>NZ_JBBOOP010000001.1:0-3780949 GCF_038003145.1 Psychrobacillus sp. FSL K6-1464 | reverse complement strand
TTATCTAGTCTCCTTTACTGCGGATTTGTTAGTTAAACTTTTTTTCAAAAAATAATATATGTATTACAAAATTCGACATATACACAAATCCACTGCCTGTGGATAAACGTTATAAAGTTATGGGAATAAACTTATCCACAGATTACTAACAACTGTGGATAAGAAAAAGGAACGAAAAATTTTTGAAAAAGTAAAACACAAATATCGTAACAAAAAATCATTGAGATTACAAGAAATTTAAGGGTTATCCACAATTATTTAATTATTAACAATATAAGTTGTCCACAACACAATGATATGTGCAGAATATGTTCATAAGTGTTGTGGATAATTTTTTAGGGAAATTTGTTACACACAGTGCTATAATTTAATACCTTGCGAATTGTGGATAACTAATTGTAGTTTGTTCATTAGCTAATTATTGAAAGCCATTGACAAAACCACTAGAAGTTATATATAATATCGGAGACTGTCTTACGAAGATTGAAGATGATCACTCAGGAGGTGTCATATAAGATGAAACGTACATTCCAACCAAATACACGTAAACGTGCCAAAAATCACGGTTTCCGCGCACGTATGAGTACTAAAAACGGTCGACGCGTTATTGCAGCCCGTCGTGCTAAAGGAAGAAAAGTATTATCAGCATAAGTCCACTGACCATTTCAGTGGTCTTTTTTTTCTTTTAAAACGAATTAGTTGGAGCTGGTGAGAACATGAATAAGAAACAACGTATTAAAAAGAATGCAGAATTCCAAACCATTTTTAAAAAGGGGAAGTCTTTTGCGAATAGACAATTTGTTGTTTACTGTTTAAATAAAGAAGAAGACTACTACCGAGTTGGATTATCAGTCAGCAAAAAGGTTGGGAATGCAGTAGTTCGTAACCGCATTAAACGATATATTAGACAAACCTTCCTAGAAATACATGATCAAGTATTTCCAAACATGGACTATATTATTATCGCCAGAAATCCGGCGGCCAAATTAGACTTTCATGAAACTAAAAAAAGTATAGAGCATGTTTTAAAAGTTGCTAAAGCTTTAAATAAGAAAAGTAAGTAGTAACTTTCCAGGGAAATGTTAAAATACAATGAAGAGATATATAAGACTTATTAGGGGGAAGAAGGTTGAATAAACGTTTATCACTTGTACTATTATTAGTAGTAACTACTGCTTTGCTTGCAGGATGTACAGAGTTCAATGAGCCAATCTATGATAAATCAGAAGGGTTTTGGAATGAATACATCGTATGGCCATTAGTATCATCTATAACGTTTTTTAAAGAATTATTAGGGACATATGGTTTGGGTATTATTGCCGTAACAATAATTATTCGTTTAGTGTTACTACCATTAATGATAAAACAAACGAAAAGCTCTAAAAATATGCAAGAAGTCCAACCCGAGTTAACAAAGCTAAAAGAAAAATATAGCTCGAAAGATGCTGTAACGCAGCAAAAGTATCAGCAAGAGATGATGGCCCTCTTTAAAGAAAGAGGAGTTAATCCTGCTGCTGGATGTTTACCGGTATTCATTCAAATGCCGATATTGATCGGTTTCTATCATGCCATTAGCCGTATGAATAATACACCAGAAATTAATCTTGGAGATTTTATTGGCTTTGCTTTAGCGGAACCAAGTATTTTCCTAGCTATCTTGGCAGGTCTTATGCAATTAATTGTTTTACGCACAGGTCCAGCAATGGATAATCCTCAAATGAAGTTAATGATGTACATTATGCCATTTATGATTATGGGATTTGGTGTCGTTTTACCAGCTGCCTTGACGTTGTATTGGGTTATCGGAAATATTATTTCCATCATTCAAAATTTATTCATTTACAAACCTTGGAACAGACCAAAAACAGAACCTGTTAAAACGGGAGGACCAAAAAAATGAATCAGATTACACAAACTGCACCTACAAAAGAAGAAGCTATAACGGTTGCACTGGAAAAGCTTGGCGTTTCCAGAGATGACGTGTCAATTATATTAGTGGAAGCAGGTAAAAAAGGTTTTCTTGGATTTGGAAAAAAGCCTGCAGTTGTTGAAGTAACTGTTTTGAAAAAAGAACAAGAAATAAAAGAAGTAAAAGTACAAGAAGTAGAAAAGGTTGAAGAAGTAACCGAATTAGAAGAGACAGTCAAAAAAGAATCGGTTATGGAAGATGTACCAACAATTACAAATGAACAAGCAGTGGAAGAAACAAAAAGTTATATAAAAGAGATTGCAAAAGAAATGAATATAAATGATCTAGTTATTAATGAGAAAAGAGACGGGAAGTTTATCTATCTTCATTTAAATAGTGAGAAAGCTGCTATATTAATTGGAAAGCGTGGACAAACGTTAAATGCATTAGAAAACTTATCACAATTAGTTGCAAATAAATTTTCTAATTCTTTTATCATTATAAAGTTAGACGTTGGTGATTACAGAGAACGAAGACAAGAATCATTGGAGCAACTGGCAGAAAGAATGGCAGACAAAGCTATTCGAACTGGTAGTAAGGTAGAATTTGAACCAATGTCCTCATTTGAACGGAAAATAATTCATAATGCATTGTCTGTACGAGTGGATATTGAAACCTATTCAGTGGGAACGGATCCAAATCGTTATTTAGTTATCGAACCAATTAAATAATATTCCAACGGATTTCAGCTATGTTAAACACTGAAATCCGTTTTTATTGCATTAAATAATTTTATCTCGAGTCTTGCTATCTATTAGCGAACTTTAGGTATTTTTGTTCACATATGAAAAAGTATCTATACTTCTGATTTTAGTCGTTTTATGGTATTGTTATATGTTAGATAGTCTTGTTCGGTTTACTTATACACATGTGGATAAGTAAGGATTTGTAAGGAGGTGGACACTTGTGGAATTTGATACAATAACTGCTATCTCAACTCCAATGGGAGAAGGTGCCATTGCTATAGTGAGATTAAGCGGATCTAGTGCAATAGCTATAGCAGATAAAATATTTCGTTCACCAAGCGGAAAAAGTTTATTTGAACAAAGTTCTCATACCATTCATTATGGTCATCTAATTGATCCTAAAAATGGTGAGGTTGTAGAGGAAGTTATGCTGTCCCTTATGAAAGGGCCCAAAACATTTACAAGAGAAGATGTCATTGAGATAAACTGCCATGGAGGACTAGTTTCTGTTAATCGAGTACTTCAGCTAGCCTTAATAAATGGTGCCCGACTAGCAGAACCGGGTGAGTTTACCAAACGTGCTTTTTTAAATGGGAGAATTGATCTTTCACAAGCTGAAGCTGTAATGGACTTAATAAGAGCAAAAACAGACAAAGCCATGAATGTTGCATTAGGGCAAATGGAAGGTCGATTATCTAGACTTATTGCTACATTGAGGCAAGCACTCTTAGAAACATTGGCGCAAGTAGAAGTAAATATCGACTATCCAGAATACGATGATGTAGAGGAAATGACACTTCCATTAATGATAGATAAATGTACGTGGGTTAGTGAAGAAATCGACAAACTACTTTTGACATCATCTCAAGGGAAAATACTACGAGAAGGATTATCTACTGCGATTATAGGTAGACCGAATGTAGGGAAGTCTTCTCTTTTAAATAGTTTAATACAAGAAAATAAAGCAATTGTGACGGATATAGCAGGAACAACTAGGGATATTATAGAAGAGTACGTTAATGTACGAGGCGTCCCATTAAAACTGGTCGATACTGCAGGTATTCGAGAAACAGAAGATATTGTAGAAAGAATCGGCGTAGAAAAGTCTAGACAGGTACTAAAAGAAGCAGATCTTATATTACTTGTTTTAAATAGTGCTGAGAAGTTAACGATAGAAGACAGAAGATTGTTTGAAGCAATTGAAGGAATGGACTATATCGTTATTATAAACAAAACTGATTTACCAACCGAAATAGAGATAGATGAAGTAAGAAAATTATCAGGTCATAAACGTATTGTTACTACTTCTTTACTAGAGGAACAAGGGGTAAATGAATTAGAAGAAGCGATTGCCTCTTTGTTCTTTGAGGGTACAATTGAAGCCACTGATCTGACATATGTATCGAATGCTCGACATATATCATTATTGACTTTGGCAAAATCAACTATTACAGATGCGTTAGAAGCGGCACAGAATGATGTGCCTGTAGATATGATTCAAATAGATGTTACTAGAACATGGGAAATACTAGGTGAAATAACAGGGGATACAGTCGAAGAAAGTTTGATTGATCAACTGTTCTCACAATTCTGTTTAGGAAAATAAGAGACGAGAGGAAGTTACGAACATGCCGAAGTTTGAAGCGGGCAAGTTCGATGTGATTGTTGTTGGAGCAGGACATGCAGGTGTGGAAGCGGCTTTAGCAGCTGCTAAAATGGGTGCAAAAACCTTAGTTCTAACAATAAATCTTGATATGATTGCATTTATGCCTTGTAATCCATCGATCGGAGGACCTGCAAAAGGAATTGTTGTGCGTGAAATAGATGCACTTGGCGGGGCCATGGGAAAAGTTATAGACAAAACACATATTCAAATGAGAATGCTTAATACAGGGAAAGGACCTGCTGTTCGAGCATTACGTGCACAAGCTGATAAAGTACTTTACCAAAATGAGATGAAGCGTCTTTTAGAAGAGCAAGAGAACTTAACAATTCATCAAGCTGTAGTAGAGGAATTACTAGTGGAAGACGACAAAATTGCTGGTCTAGTGACACAAGTAGGAGCAGTTTACCGTGCAGAAACAGTCGTAATTACGACGGGGACTTTCTTACGTGGTGAAATTATTATAGGCGACTTGAAGTACTCAAGTGGACCTAATAATCAGCAACCTTCTATAAAATTAGCGGATAGTATCCGTGACTTAGGTTTTGATCTAGTTCGTTTCAAAACAGGTACTCCACCGCGTGTAAATAGTAAAACTATAGATTATAGTAAAACAGAAATCCAACCCGGGGATGATGTTCCAAGAGCTTTTAGTTTTGAGACGACAGAATTTATCATGGATCAATTACCTTGCTGGTTAACTTATACAAGTGAAGTAACGCATCAAATTATTAATGATAATTTACATTTATCACCGATGTATTCTGGTATGATTAAAGGAACTGGTCCAAGGTATTGCCCTTCAATTGAAGATAAGGTTGTACGCTTTAACGACAAGCCTCGTCATCAAATTTTCTTAGAGCCAGAAGGTAGAAATACACGAGAGGTGTATGTTCAAGGGTTATCTACTAGTCTTCCAGAACATGTACAACGTCAGCTGTTAGCCTCTGTTCCAGGACTTGAAAATGCAGAAATGATGCGAGCTGGATACGCAATTGAGTATGATGCAATGGTACCAACTCAATTATGGCCAACATTAGAAACTAAAAAAGTAAAAAATCTATATACAGCGGGTCAAATAAACGGTACTTCTGGTTATGAAGAAGCAGCAGGTCAAGGTTTAATGGCAGGAATAAATGCTGGTTTACGTGCACTTAAAAAAGAAGAAAAAGTATTGAGTAGATCAGATGCATATATCGGTGTATTAATTGATGACTTAGTAACGAAAGGAACTAATGAACCATATCGTTTACTTACTTCCCGTGCAGAATATCGTTTATTACTTCGTCATGACAATGCTGATTTAAGACTGTTGGAAATTGGATATGAAATTGGATTAGTTCCGGAATCACGATATAGTAAATTCTTAGAGAAAAAGAAAAGAGTAGAAGATGAGTTAGTTCGTTTACGATCAACAATGATAAAACCAAATGAAGTAACTCAAGATTTGATAAAAAGCGTAGCTGGTAGCGAATTGAAAGATGGAATTCGTGCAGCAGATCTTTTAAAACGAACAGAAATGAACTATGATTTAGTAGCTCAATTGTCACCTTCTGAGGTAGAATTATCTATAGAAGAAAAAGAACAAGTAGAGATACAAGTTAAGTATGAAGGGTATATCGATAAATCTCTTCAGCAAGTAGAAAAACTTAAAAAAATGGAAGACAAAAAAATTCCTGAGAATATCGATTATAATGCTATTAACGGTATTGCTACAGAGGCAAAACAGAAACTGATGCAAGTCCGACCATTGTCGATTGCTCAAGCATCTCGAATTTCAGGAGTAAATCCAGCAGATATATCTATTTTACTTATATATATAGAACAAGGAAAAATAGCGAAAATTTCTGGGTAGTCTAAAATGATAAGGAGAACTACATGAACGAAGAACAATTTGTAAAAGCCCTTCAAGAAAAAGGAATAGATTTGAGTAGTACTCAAGTAGAACAATTCCAAATTTATTTTAAGTTACTAGTGGAATGGAACGAGAAGATGAACTTAACTGCCATAACGGACGAGCCTTCTGTTTATTTAAAGCATTTCTTCGATTCCATTAGTGCTTCTTTTTATGAAGATTTCACAGGAAAATACTCAATTTGTGACGTTGGAGCAGGTGCAGGTTTTCCTAGTATTCCTTTGAAAATTTGTTTTCCTAATTTAAGTGTTACAATAGTAGACTCTTTAAATAAGCGAATTCAATTCTTAACACATCTTAGTAAAGAACTTGGGTTAAAAAATGTTCACTTTGTTCATTCTCGAGCAGAAGATTTTGGACAAAATAAGGAATATAGAGAAAATTTTGATATAGTAACTGCTAGAGCTGTTGCGAGACTTTCTGTGTTATCTGAACTCTGTCTTCCTCTCGTTAAAGTTGGAGGGAAGTTTATAGCGATGAAAGCAG
The DNA here is from genome assembly GCF_038003145.1 of Psychrobacillus sp. FSL K6-1464. NCBI lineage: Bacteria > Bacillati > Bacillota > Bacilli > Caryophanales > Bacillaceae > Psychrobacillus > Psychrobacillus sp. FSL K6-1464. The sequence goes on along the minus strand of NZ_JBBOOP010000001.1, from coordinate 3,774,230 downwards.
CAAGTGCTTCTGAAGAACTAAAAGATGCTTCTAAAGCATTATCCGTTTTAGGTGCAGAAAAAACAGCAGATTATTCTTTTTTATTACCATTAGAAAATAGTGAAAGAACGTTGTATGTCTTTTCTAAAACTAAAAGCACACCGAAAAGATACCCTCGAAAACCAGGTATTCCAAATAAAACACCAATTATTTAATGAGGAACGTTCCACGTGAAACATTTAAGGTATAAATTTAATCGTGAATATTTTGTGTATAGAGTTTCGAAAAGGTGGTGCGAGTAAGATGAAAAGTCCGTTTTCACGTTTTTTTGGAAGTTCTGAAAAACAAGGGCAAGAAGAGCTGATTGAGCCAAGGCAAAATCACTTAGAAGAAGTTTTAAATATAGCAATTGAGAAAATAGTACCTAATAGATATCAACCTAGAACTGTTTTTGATGATGATAAAATTGAAGAACTAGCTAGAACTATTCATACTCACGGTGTGATTCAACCAATCATTATTCGAAAAATGGAAGATGAAAAGTACGAGATTATTGCTGGAGAACGTCGCTTTAGAGCGATGACAAAGCTTAAGTGGGCAGAAGTTCCAGCAATAATCCGCAACTTAAGTGATAAAGAAACTGCTTCTATTGCATTAATAGAAAACTTACAACGTGAAGAGTTAACGGCAATTGAGGAAGCGGTAGCATATCAGAAGTTATTAAAACTTCATGATCTAACTCAAGAAGCACTGGCCCAACGTCTAGGTAAGGGGCAGTCTACAGTTGCAAACAAACTGAGATTACTAAAGTTACCTCAAGAAGTTCAAGAAGCTATTATGAAAAAAGAACTTTCGGAAAGACATGCTCGTGCGTTAATGGCTATTAAAGAAAAAGAAGTACAACTAGAATTGATGAGTACTTCCATTGAGAAACATTGGAATGTGAAACAACTAGAAGAAAGGGTTAATGAAATTAATAACCCACCAGTTAAAGAAGATAAGAAAGTAAAATCAAGAAGAAAAGTAGTAAGTAAAGATGTTCGAATAGCATTAAATACGATTAAACAATCTTTATCTATGGTCACTAAAAGTGGTATTAATATAAAAACTGAAGAAGAAGATACAGAAGAATTCTATCAAATTACTGTAAGAATCCCTAAAAAGAAATCATAATATACTATTTTACTTTAACTCTCGCATAATTTTGCGAGAGTTTTTTCTTTTGTAACAAGAATAACATCCATTTCTATTCAAAATTTGATAGAATAAAGAAGTGGCTATTATATAGTAAGGAAGTTGGTGCAAGTGTGGGAAGAATTATAGCAATCGCCAATCAAAAAGGTGGGGTAGGAAAGACAACTACATCCGTGAATTTAAGTGCCTGCCTTGCATACTTGGGGAAAAAAGTATTACTAGTTGATATAGATCCACAGGGGAATGCTTCTAGTGGAGTAGGGGTTAATAAAGGTGAGGTTCAGCAATGTATTTATGATGTCCTCATTGATGATGTTAGTGTGAAAGATACAATCTTAGAAACAAAAGTTGAAAATTTACATATTGTTCCTGCTACTATTTCTTTAGCCGGTGCTGAAATAGAATTAGTCTCTACAATTTCTAGAGAAGTTCGTTTAAAAAGAGCCTTACAGGAAGTACAAAGTTTATATGATTATATTGTTATAGATTGCCCGCCATCTTTGGGATTATTAACGATTAATTCATTAACTGCTGCAGATGCAATTATTATTCCGGTACAATGTGAATTTTATGCGTTGGAAGGTTTAAGCCAATTATTAAGTACAATTCGCTTGGTTCAAAAGCATTTAAATAAAAATCTCGCTATTGATGGTGTATTACTAACAATGTTTGATGCTCGTACAAACCTTGGTATTCAAGTAATTGAAGAAGTAAAAAAATACTTCCAAGATAAAGTATACAAAACAATAATTCCTAGAAATGTTCGTTTAAGTGAAGCACCAAGTCATGGAGAACCAATCATTATATATGATCCAAAATCTAGAGGGGCAGAGGTATATTTAGAATTAGCGAAGGAAGTGATTCGTAATGGCTAAAGGATTAGGAAAGGGTATTAATGCATTATTCCCTGGAGAAGATTTAGATTTAGATCAATTAGAACAGGTTGAACAGATTCTAATCATCGATATTAAACCAAATCCTTTTCAACCTCGTAAAATATTTGACGAAGAAGCTCTGAAAGAACTTTCTGAATCTATTAAGGAACATGGTGTTCTGCAACCTATTATATTAAGAAAAAAAGGATCGAAGTTTGAAATAGTAGTAGGGGAAAGAAGATATAGAGCATCTCAGTTAGCAAATTTAGAAGCTATTCCTGCAGTTATAAGAGAACTAAATGATCAGCAAATGATGGAACTTGCAATTCTTGAAAATCTTCAGCGAGAAGATTTAACTGCGATTGAAGAGGCAGAGGCGTATCAAAATCTACTGGAGCATTTAAACTTAACTCAAGAACAACTTGCTTTTAGATTAGGGAAAAGTAGACCTCATATAGCCAATCATATTCGTTTACTCTCATTACCTCAGGTTGTTAGAGATGCTATCTCTGATGGGATTTTTTCAATGGGACATGGTAAAGCACTTCTTGGATTAAAGAAGAAAAAAAACATTCCACTAATTATGCAAAAGTCCATAAAAGAAAACTTAAATGTTAGACAGCTAGAGGCTTTAGTTCAGCGCCTTAATGAAAATGTTCCACGTGAAACAAAAAAAGTTCAGAAGGATATTTTTACTAAAGAAAAGGAATCTGAGTTAAGAGAATTATTTGGAACTCCTGTTTCTATCGTGAAAAACAAAGATAAAGGTAAAATTGAAATTGAGTTCTACTCAGATGATGATCTGGAAAGAATATTGCAATTGTTAGAAGATTAAAAACCTATTCTTAGGCAATGCCTAAGAATAGGTTATATTTTTAGCGGTGGAATGAGGCATGGTAATGGCACTATTTGGAACATTGATAAATGCTCTATTAATAGTAGTAGGGGCTATTATAGGTAGATTATTAAAAGGAATCCCGGAAAATATGAAACAAACTGTTATGAATGCAATTGGTATAGCGGTAGCTTTGTTAGGTATTCAAATGGGCTTAGAAAGTGATAATTTTGTTTTAGTCATTATATGTATTGTTTTTGGTGGAGTCATCGGGGAATGGATAGATCTGGATAAATGGTTAAACCGATTCGCACAATTTTTAGAAACTAAAATGGGATCTCCAAAGCAGGGGGCAGGAATTGCCCAGGGATTTGTTGCAGGAACGTTGATATTTGTAATAGGAGCAATGGGAGTACTTGGAGCTCTCAATGGAGGTTTACAAAACGACCATGAATTATTAATAAGTAAAGGGATAATTGACGGATTTACCTCTATTGTTCTTGCTGCAACTTTAGGAATAGGTGTTCTTTTTTCTGCAATTCCTGTAGCCATCTATCAAGGAGTAATAGCTTTGTTTGCTACTCAAATAACAAAAATAATACCAGAGGCTGCACTTGAATTATTTCTTCAAGAAATGACAGCAACTGGTGGTATTATGATTATTGCTATTGGTCTTAATCTTTTAGGAGTAACGAAAGTCAGAGTGGCAAATCTATTACCAAGTTTAGTTGTCGTCGGCATTGCTGTTACTATTATTTATAACTTTTAAATTATAACGATGCCAAGCTAAAAGTAGAGAACGAGATATGATTTTACCCATATCGTAAGTAAGGCTGAGACGGGTACTTTGTAAAACATTATATTCCATAAATCCTCCGATATTAACAATAGCTTTAATAGATACATCACCTATTGGTGGTAAATCTTTTTTAACTGCTTTGCCTGGAAACAAGGGACCACGTTGAACAATGATTTGTCCAATATTATTCACATTTCCTAAGCATGCGTCTATAGCAATAATGTATGGGGCTATGGAAGAGCTAAGGAGTGTATCTGTAATTTCTTCAATATTTAATGCATGTAAAGGATTGTCCAATGTACCTACAATTTCAAAAGGGAATGACTTGAGTTGTGATAAAAAAGAGCCAGTCATTGGTCCAAGTGCATCCCCAGTTGAGCGATCAGTACCTATACAACAAAACACTAGATTTGGATGATCAAATGGTATTTGTTCTATAAAGTAGTTACTTAATCGCCAAACTGCACCTGTTTCTTTATAATAAATTGTAGAAGATTCGGAAATAGTATTAATAGCAGAAGAGTTCATATAATTTTACTCACTTTCTTTTTAAGTCAGTATATGCATCTAGGAAATTATTTATTCAAATGAGGTGGTAACAAGTTTATGGAAGAAAGGCTACAAAGTTTGAAGGATTATTTATTTACAGAAGAGACTTGGATTCAACTAGGACTTACCTTTTTTAAAGTAATACTAATCTTATTATTAACTGCTATTGCGGTGAAGTTTGGAAAACACATCATCCAAAAGGTATTTGCGGTCAGACAAAGAAGCCCTTTAGGCTATTCAGAGCGTAGACAAAATACATTACTAAAACTGCTTCAAAATGTTTTAACTTATGTTATTTATTTCAGTGCTATTATAGCTATTTTAACTACATTTGGTATAAAAGTAGCCGGATTGTTGGCTGGGGCGGGAATTGTCGGTCTAGCAGTTGGTTTTGGTGCCCAAAGCTTAGTAAAAGACGTTATTACTGGTTTTTTTATAGTGTTTGAAGATCAATTTGCAGTTGGAGATCAAGTACAAATAGGAACAGCGAATGGAATTGTACAAGAAATAGGTTTACGAACGACAAAAGTGAAGAGTTATACCGGAGAACTTCATATAATTCCTAATGGTAGCATTTTAGTCGTTATAAACTATTCCATTTATAACTCACTAGCTTTAATAGACATTAGTATAGCACCTGAAAATGATATTCCATCTATGGAAAAGAATATTGAAGAATTTCTTGAAGGGCTACCAAACAGGTATGAAGAACTTGTGAAAACACCTAGTTATCTTGGGGTACAAAGTTTTGATGCATCTGAAATAGTAGTGCGTTTCACCGCTGAGACTTTACCAACTAAACAAAATAGTATTGCTAGAAAAATTAGGAGAGATTTAATAGAATTTTTCGAATTAAAAGGCATTAAGATTTCATAACCCGATAACTATTTAAAATGAGTAGGTGACGAAATGGAAAAGAAGCAATTTCAACTAAATGATATTGTAGAAATGAAAAAACAACACCCTTGTGGAACAAATGCTTGGAAAATCATTCGAATGGGTGCAGATATACGTATAAAGTGTGAAGGATGCCAACATAGTGTAATGATTCCTAGAAAAGAATTTGAAAAGAAGATGAAAAAGCTCCTTGTGCAAGCGGATGCTGAGTAATGATAGACTTTTATAACTAAAATCAATATAATGAACAAGTTGTATATAAAGTTTATGGTTTAAAATAATGAAGGGTTGTGACATATATGGCTTTAACTGCAGGAATCGTAGGACTACCAAACGTAGGGAAATCTACATTGTTTAATGCAATAACAAAAGCTGGAGCATTGGCAGCAAACTACCCATTTGCAACGATTGATCCTAACGTAGGGGTAGTAGAAGTACCTGATAAGCGTTTAGATAAATTAACAGAGCTAGTAGTACCAAAGAAAACAGTTCCTACAGCATTTGAATTTACGGACATCGCGGGAATTGTAGAAGGCGCTAGTAAAGGGGAAGGACTTGGAAACAAATTCCTTGCCCATATACGTGAAGTAGATGCAATTTGTCAGGTTGTTCGTTGCTTCGAAGATGAAAATATTACACATGTATCTGGAAAAGTAGATCCAATCTCAGATATTGAAGTGATTAACCTAGAGTTAATATTAGCCGATTTAGAGAGCGTAGATAAACGCCTAGCTCGTGTAACTAAAATGGTAAAACAAAGAGATAAAGAAGCACTAGCAGAAGAACCAGTTCTTACTCGCTTAAAAGAAGCTTTCGAAGCTGGAAAATCGGGTCGTTCGGTTGAATTTACGGAAGAAGAACAACGCGTAGTTAAAGGATTTCATTTGTTGACAACAAAACCAATGCTTTATGTTGCGAACGTATCAGAAGATGATATTATGGCTGATGGCGAAAATGAATATGTACAAAAAGTGCGTGCATTTGCAGCAGAAGAAGGCGCAGAGGTAATACTTATATGTGCAAAAATTGAAGAAGAAATGGCAGCACTAGAAGATGAGGAGAAAGCAATGTTCCTAGAAGAATTAGGAATTAAAGAATCTGGTTTAGATCAGTTAATTAAAGCTTCTTACTCATTAATAGGTTTAGCTACTTACTTCACAGCTGGAGTACAAGAAGTTCGTGCTTGGACATACCTTAAGGGTATGAAAGCACCTCAATGTGCAGGTGTAATTCACTCTGACTTTGAAAAAGGTTTTATCCGTGCGGAAACAGTAGCTTATGATGATTTGGTTGAAACTGGATCTATGGCAGCTGCAAAAGAAGCTGGTAAAGTTCGTTTAGAAGGAAAAGAGTATATCGTACAAGACGGAGACGTAATGTTATTCCGCTTCAACGTATAATAGAAAAAGGATTAGTGAGAAATCACTAATCCTTTTTTCTATTGAATAATAAGTATATAAAATGTACACAATCAATTAATTGAGTAGTACTCTCATCATTAGGTAGAACATAGCTTCTGCTTAGATGTTAACAGTAGCCAAATTGGTTTTATATCCAATTATATAAAGTAGAGATCTAATTGATTGGAGCGCAAATCAATGGCATATCACCCTTTTAATTTTGCGCGCATTTTCTTAATACATATAACCTAGGCTTCACTGGATCATCTTTTATCAATAAATCATTTGGATATTTTCTGAGCTCCTTATACATGGTAAAGTCTCCAGCTGCTCCAGCGATTAACCAGGCACCCAACAGGACAAGTGAAAGAGAACCAATCCAAAAACCAAAAATCATTGGTAAAAATCCAGTAGCCCAAAAAGGAAGTAACAATGCTTTTTTCATGGCACTGTTTGGGATAGGCATAGTTGTAGTAGCATATGCTACCCCCATTTTAAGATTGACCCCATAGTCCATACTATTCCAAGGTGCTTTACCAAAAAGCCAGAATCCAACGAGATGAAGGCACTCATGCAATATGATTAATACTACATAACCGATAAAGAACCAGAGGAAGTTCCAAAAAGAGAAAGTTATTTCGGTAATACTAGTTAACCAAGGAAATAGAATTAGCCCTGTTATAGATAAACCTACAGTTAGTCCAATGCTTTCCCATGCGACCTTTTTTAAATTGATATCAATTACGGCTAAAGTTTCTTCATTGTTTTCCATATACGTGCCTCCTATTTAAAATAAATATACCTCAATGAGTAAAATAATGACAATCATCCTTGATACGTTAGATAAACTATGTTACAATTCATTGATGTGAGTAATAGAATTACTTACTCCTTGTCGGCTTTCAATAGTCGGCCAAAGACCATAGGGAGGTGTAAATAGATGAGAAAGTACGAATTAATGTACATTATTCAACCAGCAATCGAAGAAGATGCGAAGAAAGCTTTAGTAGAGCGTTTCCAAGAGATCTTAACTTCAAATGGTGCAGAAATCATCGAAGCAAAAGAGTGGGGTAAACGCCGTTTAGCTTACGAAATCAATGACTTACGTGAAGGATTCTACCAAATCCTTAAAGTAACTGCTGATTCAAAAGCAATCGATGAATACACACGTTTAGCTAACATCAATGAAGACATTATCCGTCACATTGCTGTTCGTATCGATGATATTAAAGTTAAAGCAAAAAAATAAAACTGACTAAAAAAGCTGATCGAGGGAGGTTGTTTACTGATGATTAACCGTGTCGTATTAGTTGGAAGACTAACAAAAGATCCGGAACTTCGCTATACACCAAGTGGTGTTGCAATGGCTAGATTTACACTAGCTGTAAATCGTACATTCTCCAACCAACAAGGTGAAAGAGAAGCTGATTTTATCAACTGTGTCGTTTGGAGAAAGCAAGCTGAGAACACAGCAAACTACTTGAAAAAAGGAAGTTTAGCTGGGGTTGAAGGGCGCATTCAAACGGGTAGTTATGAAGGACAAGATGGAAAACGTGTTTATACTACAGACGTTGTTGCAGACAGCGTTCAGTTCTTAGAACCACGTAATAGCTCTGGAGGCAACCAAGGTGGACAATCATCTTCGGGGAATGGCCAGCAGCAATATTCAGCACCTTCATATCAGCAAAACCAACCATCGAATCAGCAAAATTATACACGTGTAGATGAGGATCCTTTTTCTAATAGTAGTGGACCAATCGAAGTATCGGATGACGACTTACCGTTCTAAAAAGCATTACTTAGCATGTTTACTTTAATCGAAAAGGAGGCAACTCGATATGGCAATTCGTCGCGGAGGCAAAAGACGCCGTAAAGTTTGTTACTTCACATCAAACAATATCGTACACATTGATTATAAAGATGTAGATTTGTTGAAAAAATTCGTGTCAGAACGTGGGAAAATTCTTCCACGTCGTGTGACAGGAACTAGTGCGAAGTATCAACGTAAATTAACACGAGCTATTAAAGTATCTCGTATCATGGCTTTACTTCCATTCTCTTCTGAAGAGAGATAAGTATAAATTAGAAAGACCGGGAAACCGGTCTTTTTTTTGTGAACTTTTAAAATACTTCAAGTCCTTCACTTTTAATGACAGATAAAGGAAAAGAGTGCCTTTATCTTCATACTTCACCGCATTTCAAGGCAAACATAGACGCTTGCACTTTTCTATACAGTATGTGGAATTTTAGTTGTTGTAAACAATCTGTTACAATGAATAGATGATTACATTAAAGGAAGGTTCCTAAATGCAAAGAAATCAAACAAATTATTTAACTTATGGATCTATGATGATTGCGCTATTTGCTATTTTGTTGGCAATGTCAGTTTATGTTCCAGTACTAGGATTTTTCACGTCATTTATTGTACCGTTACCCCTTGCATGGTACAGTGCAAAGTTTGAAAGAAAACAAGCTGTATTTGTCACGGTGATTGCGATTATTATTTCTTTTGTTATTGGCGGAGTTTTTGGATTTATCTTTGGATTACTAGTTGGTCCGTTAGGTTTTCTCATTGGATATGCAATTCAGGCTAAAAAGTCCAAATTGTATATGCTCATGTCAACAGGGTTGTTTTTACTTTTAATGACTGCTGTACAATACATAATATCCATTTTGTTTTTAAATATGAATGTTTTGAAGCAATTAATCACGACCATTGAAGTATACTACGAACAACTGGGAAATATTATGTCTTCCTTTGGTCAATTGCCTGAGGGTTATGACGAGTTAGTTGAACAAAGCATAATGCTTATCGAATCAATTATGCCCAGCTATTTTATTGGCGGGGTGTTTATTAGTGCTTGGTTATATTTAATCATTAATTTATCTCTATTAAAAAAGTTGAAATTAAGTGTACCTAAGTTCCCTAAATTCATGGATTTTAGACTACCTAAAGCAGTGTTATGGTATTATTTAATCGTATCGATTTTCTCATTGTTTGTATCATTTGACGTAGGAACGTTTGGCTATTTAGCTTTGGTGAATGCAGCATTAATATTACGAGCTCTTTTGTTTTTACAAGGTGTTTCTCTAATACACTACTATTTTTATATAGAGGGATGGCCAAAATGGTCAATGATTCTTGCGACAATCTTTGCAGTTCCACTATATACATTTACTATTATAGTAGGGGTATTAGATTTAGGATTTAATATCAGAGGTTTTATAAAAGACAGATACAAAAAATAAGGAGCTGATCTAGTGGCATCTTTTTTTAGAAAACGGCCAATTCGATATCCACTCATATTGTTTTTACTACTTAGTGGGGTTGCAACTTATTTATTACTGTCTACCAACACATTGATTGGACTATTGTTCGCTCTAATGGTAATTGGTGTATTCATCTATGCATGGATGATTGAACAACGTGTGTATGAAGAGACAGAAAAACATATAGAAACTCTTTCTTACCGGATGAAAAGGGTAGGAGAAGAAGCCTTATTAGAAATGCCAATCGGAATATTACTCATAAATGATCAGTACATCATTGAATGGGCCAATCCGTACATGACCCAACAACTTCCATTCGATACGATTATTGGTGAGGAGCTCCTTTCGATATCAAAGGATTTTCAACAGCTTAAAAAACAGGAAGAATCTAAAGAAATGGTTATTTCCTTAGATGAAAAAAATTATAAAGTGTTTTATAAAGCGGAAGAAAAGCTTCTATACTTCTTTGATATAACCGAACAGATAGAAATGGAATCGCTCTATTATGGAGATCGAACAGTTATTGGTGTTCTGTTTATAGATAACTATGATGAAATATCACAAGGGATAGATGATCAAACTCGAGGAAGGCTTAACAGTCTGGTAACTTCCTCTGTGAACGACTGGGGAGCCAAATACGGAATTTATGTAAAACGAATTTCCTCGGATCGTTTTTTAGCCGTTTTTAATGAATCCATATTAGTAGAAGTAGAAAAAAGTAAATTCTCCATATTAGATGATATAAGAGAAACTACTGCTAAATTCGGATTTTCCCTTACTTTAAGCGTAGGTGTTGGTGCTGGGTCCACTTCCCTAGTAGAACTTGGAGAACTTGCTCAGTCCAGCTTAGATTTAGTATTAGGACGTGGTGGAGATCAGGTAGCGATAAAGCATTCAAGTGGAAAAGTGAAGTTTTATGGTGGGAAAACAAATCCAGTAGAAAAACGTACGCGAGTAAGAGCAAGAGTTATTTCCCATGCGCTACGTGATCTTATCCAGGATAGTGACCAAGTATTTGTTATGGGGCATAGAATGCCTGATATGGATGCAATTGGCTCTGCTGTTGGAGTAAGAAAAATGGTTGGCATGAACAAAGTAGAAGGTTATGTTGTATTGGATACTAATGAGTTGGATAATAGTGTTGTTCGTTTAATGGATGAGATCAAAGAACAACCAGAGTTATATAACCGTTTTATAAGCCCAGAAGAGGCAATAAGCAAAATTACAGACAAAACATTATTAGTAGTAGTAGATACACATAAGCCTAGCCTAGTTATTGATGAAAAGCTGCTTCAAAAAGCAGAGAAGGTAGTTGTGATCGATCATCATCGACGTGGAGAAGAATTCATCTCCAACACGATGCTTGTTTACATGGAACCTTATGCATCCTCTACTTCAGAGTTGGTAACTGAACTAATTGAGTATCAACCGAAAAATGAAAAGTTATCTATGTTGGAAGCAACATCCATGTTAGCTGGTATTATTGTTGATACGAAAAGCTTTACGCTACGTACGGGAGCAAGAACATTTGAAGCAGCATCCTATTTGCGTACGCATGGTGCAGATACAATTCTTGTTCAACGTATGTTGAAGGAAGACATTGATACCTATATTGAACGCTCAAAAATTGTTCAGACGGTAGAATTCTTTAGAGAAGGCATTGCTATTGCACATGGTATGGAAGACATCTCTTATAGTCAAGTATTGCTTGCTCAAACCGCTGATATCTTATTGACGATGAATAATATTGGTGCCTCTTTTGTAATAGGCCGGAGAAGTGAATCTACTATAGGAATCAGTGCCCGATCATTGGGTGATGTAAATGTTCAAGTTATAATGGAAAAGCTAAATGGTGGAGGGCACTTAACTAATGCCGCCTGTCAGTTAGAAGATACCACGATAGACGAAGCAATAATACTTCTAAAAAATGCAATTATAGATACAATCGAAGGAGGAAATGAAGAATGAAAGTAGTATTCTTAAAAGACGTAAAAGGTAAAGGGAAAAAAGGCGAGGTTAAAAATGTTGCAGATGGTTATGCACACAACTTCTTACTAAAAAACAAATTAGCGGTAGAAGTAAACGCAGCTGCATTAAGTGCTCTTGAAGGGCAAAAGAAAAAATCAGAAAAAGAAGCAGCTCAAGAGCTAGCAGATGCACAACAATTAAAAGAAACAATAGAGCAATTAACAGTAGAGTTAAAAGCAAAGTCTGGAAATGATGGTCGACTATTTGGCTCAATTACAACAAAACAAATTGCTTCTCAATTAGAAAAGTCACATGGTATAAAATTAGACAAACGCAAAATGGAATTAGATGATGCAATTCGAGCATTAGGATATACTAATGTTCCTGTGAAACTTCATCATGAAGTTGTAGCAACATTAAAAGTTCTTGTTGCAGAAGAAGCGTAAGGAGAGAGGTAAATGAGCGATCCAATGTTGGACCGTGTACCGCCACATAACCAAGAAGCCGAACAATCTGTCATAGGAGCAATATTTTTAGAACCACAAGCATTAATTACTGCAGGCGAGATCTTACTAGCTGAAGATTTTTATCGTGTAGCACATCAAAAAATCTTCCAGACGATGCTTCATTTAAGCGACAAAGGGAAGGCAATCGATGTTGTAACCGTGACGGAAGAACTTTCTGCTAAGAAGGAATTAGAAGATGTAGGTGGCATTTCGTATATTAGTGAGATTGCTAACGCCGTTCCAACCGCAGCAAATATAGCATATTACGCCAAGATTGTAGAAGAGAAATCTATTTTACGTCGTTTAATCCGAGTAGCAACTACCATAGTAGAAGATGGTTTTACTCGGGAAGACGAAGTAGAAGCATTGTTAGCAGAAGCAGAACGTAAAATGATGGAAGTTGCCAGCCGCAAAAATGCTGGTGATTTCGAGCATATTAAAGACGTTTTAGTGGAAACATACGATAATATAGAAAAACTTCATACAAGAAAAGGTGATGTTACTGGTATAGCAACAGGGTTCCGTGATTTGGATCGAATTACAGCTGGTTTCCAACGAAATGATTTAATCATTGTAGCTGCCCGTCCATCTGTAGGGAAAACTGCATTTGCACTAAATGTAGCACAAAATGTAGCGACCAAAACAGATGAAAATGTAGCAATCTTTAGTTTAGAGATGGGTGCAGAACAGTTAGTCATGCGTATGCTTTGCGCGGAGGGGAATATAGATGCTCAAGTACTCCGTACCGGGGCATTGACAACCGAAGATTGGCGCAAGTTAACAATGGCAATGGGAAGTCTTTCAAATGCAGGAATTTTCATTGATGATACTCCTGGTATTCGAGTTAATGAAATTCGAGCTAAATGTCGTCGCTTGAAGCAAGAGCACGGACTTGGAATGATTCTAATTGATTATTTACAGTTAATCCAAGGTAGTGGTGGAAGCCAAGCTAACCGTCAACAAGAAGTATCAGAAATTTCTCGATCATTAAAAGGGTTAGCGCGTGAACTGCAGGTTCCTGTTATTGCACTGTCTCAGCTATCTCGTGGAGTGGAGCAGCGTCAAGACAAGCGACCGATGATGTCTGACTTACGTGAATCTGGTTCTATTGAGCAGGATGCGGATATTGTATCCTTCCTGTACCGTGAAGATTATTATGACAAAGAAACCGAAAATCAGAACATGATCGAAATCATTATTGCAAAACAACGTAATGGTCCGACTGGAACAGTTACACTTGCATTCGTTAAAGAGTTCAACAAATTCGTTAATATTGATTGGAGTCAACACCAAGCACCACCTGCATAATTAGAAAAGAGCAAGAACTTAAAATTTCATTAATAATTTATAATGAAAATAGAAATTTATATCTAAAACACGAACGATAAATGCGCTTACACATTTTCTGTTCGTGTTTTTGCATTAAATCAGTTGACTAAGGACACTTAGATTGGTACAATAACAATGTTTGAATCAGGACATACAAAATGTCTGACGGAGGTGCTGGCAAATGCCATCAGTAGTAGTAGTTGGAACACAATGGGGAGACGAAGGTAAAGGGAAAATCACAGACTTTCTATCCGAACACTCAGAAGTAATCGCACGTTACCAAGGCGGTAATAATGCAGGTCATACGATTATTTTTGGAGGAGAAACTTACAAGCTTCACTTAATTCCTTCAGGTATTTTCTATAAAGATAAAATTTCTGTTATAGGAAACGGAATGGTAGTGGATCCGAGAGCGCTTGTAAAAGAGCTAAAGGGATTACATGATCGTGGTGTTACAACTGAAAACTTACGCATTTCAAATCGTGCGCATGTTATTCTGCCATATCATTTAAAACAAGATGAAGTTGAAGAAGCTCGTAGAGGAGCAAATAAAATCGGTACTACAGGTAAAGGTATTGGACCGGCTTATATGGACAAAGCTGCTCGTGTAGGAATCCGTATTGCAGATCTACTGGATTACGAAGTATTTAAAGAAAAGTTAGAACTTAACTTACAAGAAAAGAATAGAATGTTTGAGAAGTTTTATGAAACAGACGGCTTTACATTAGAAGAAATTTTAGAAGAGTTTTATGGTTATGGACAAGAGATTGCTAAGTACGTTACAGATACTTCAAAGGTATTAAATGACGCATTAGATGATGGTCGTCGTGTATTATTTGAAGGTGCACAAGGAGTTATGTTGGATATAGACCAAGGTACTTACCCGTTTGTAACTTCTTCCAATCCAGTAGCTGGCGGAGTAACAATTGGTGCAGGAGTAGGTCCAACCAAGATCAGTCATGTAGTAGGAGTTTGTAAAGCTTATACATCACGTGTAGGTGATGGTCCTTTCCCTACGGAGCTATTTGATGAAGTTGGAAATCAAATCCGTGAAGTTGGTAAAGAGTATGGGACAACTACTGGCAGACCACGTCGAATTGGTTGGTTTGATACAGTAGTTATCAGACATGCACGTCGTGTAAGCGGGTTAACTGATTTAACTGTTAACTCTATTGATGTTTTGACTGGATTAGATACCGTTAAAATATGTACTGCTTATAAATATAAAGATGAATTAATCACAGAGTATCCAGCTAACCTTCGTATTTTAGGTGAATGTGAACCAATTTATGAAGAGATGCCAGGTTGGAGTGAAGACATTACTAAGTGTAAATCACTTGATGAACTTCCTGAAACAGCTCGTCATTACTTGGAACGAATTTCACAACTTACAGGTGTGCAAATCTCGATTTTCTCAGTAGGTCCAGATCGCACTCAAACAAACATCATTACAAGTGTTTGGAAATAATAAGCAAAAAAACCGTCATAAAGCATGCTTTATGACGGTTTTTTGTCTGTTAATGAAGAAATTCGGGAATTCGCTATTATATAAGTCTTCTATTATGACAAATATAACAAAGATATTTGGCGGTATATGTATAATATATGAATATTTTGGAGATTACTAATTTATATAAATAGAGGCAATAGGTTAAAAGGATTAATTTATTATAAAAAATGTAAAAAATAACTAGTATATGGAAGTAATACTACAGTTTCTTTACAACGTCCTGTTATCCTACACATCTTCATTTCAAATATGTTAAATTAGAGTAGCGTGAAATGAAGTAAAAGTTTATATATAGTTTGGAAGGGGCTTTATCATGTTTTTGAAAAGTAAGAATGAGGAACAAAAGTTATCAAAACTGAATGTTCTATCAAACGGAAAGTCAAATATGGTGAAAAAAGCAGCCGTATCAGTTTTACTTATCTCAAGTATTTCATTTAATATGGCTTTTGCAAAAGAAAGTGAGAGCAACACATTAAAAGAAATATACCATATATATACGAATGGTCAATATGTCGGGGCCGTTTCGGATCAAACAAAAGTACATTCAATGCTTAACAAAAAGGTTGAAGAATCTAGCTCCCAGTTTAAGGATTTGTCTTTAACGGCTGGATCTAAGTTATCGGTAGTACCGGAACAAGTTTTTACTCCTAATACTGATGATAAAACTACTCTTCAAAAGCTTGAGAGCTTAGTAGAAGTAGAGGCAAAAGCATTTGCATTATCGATCAATGACGAGATGGCAGTCTACGTCAAAGACTTAGATGCTTACAACGAAGCTCTAAGAAAACTAAAATTACACTTTGTTTCAGAAGCAGAATTAAATATACTGGAAGCTAGAAATAATACTAGTGACACTTTACCCGACTTAAAAGAAAACGAAACTCGTATTTCTAATTTAATAATAAAAGAAAAGGTATCAGGGGTGACAGTAGAAACAAATCCTAGTCAGATTGTTTCACCAGACGATGCCGTGAAACTTCTTTTAGAAGGAACTTTAGAAAAAGAGTTATATACAGTTGCTACAGGTGACGTATTAGGAACTATTGCTGACAAGCATAGTTTAACATCTGCTGGACTAATGGCACTTAATCCTGGCATAACAGATTCTACCGTATTACAAATAGGTCAAGAGTTAAACGTTACAGTCTTAAAACCACTTATTAATATAGAAGTACAGTATGAGAAAAAGGCTGTAGAAACTATGTTACATACAAAAAAAGTAGAAGAAACAGAAGATATGTATAAAGGCGATACGAAGGTAAAACAAGAAGGCTCGGATGGTCAAAAAGAGGCGACATACTTAATTCGTAAAGTGAATGGGGTACAAGTTGGGCAATCTGTTATTGAAGAGATAATTCTTGTGGAGCCAAAAGATCATATCGTTTTAAAAGGAACGAAAGTAATTCCCTCACGCGGCTCGGGTGTTTTCGCTTGGCCAGCTGAAGGTGGATATATTTCTAGTAAAATGGGACATCGTTGGGGGCGCCAACATGAAGGCATTGATATTGCACGACCAAGTGGGTTTACGATAAAAGCTGCAGATAATGGAATAGTAGTTGCTGCTGGTTCGGATGGGACATATGGCAACCGTGTAATCATTGACCATCAAAACGGATACAAAACAACTTATGCTCATCTGTCTTCTATTTCTGCAAAAGTAGGTCAAGTAGTACCAACCGGCACTAAAATTGGTGTAATGGGAAGCACTGGACGTTCTACAGGAACTCATCTCCATTTCGAAGTGGAGAAAAATGGTGTGACGATTAACCCATTAACTGTATTAAATCAATAATATATAGGAGACAGTCGTTAATATGGACTGTCTCTTTTTTATCCAAGTAAAATAGAGTGCAAATCCCCACTGGCGGAATTTGCACTTTATTAAATTTCCTGGGAAATAATTCGACAAAGTGAGTCGAATTATGGGGCCATGACCTGTCAGGGATGCAGGAAGTTTAAAACAATGTTAAAGTAGATATGATTATTATTAAAAAAATTTACTTAAAATAAATATAGATAATAGAAAAAGGGGAATTTAAAATGAGTAAAAAAATATTAGTTGTAGATGATGAAAAACCAATTGCAGACATACTGCAATTTAACTTGAAAAAAGAAGGGTATCAAGTAGTTTGTGCCTACAATGGTGATGAGGCATTAAAAAAGGTGGAGGAAGATCAACCTGACTTAATGTTATTGGATATTATGCTTCCTAACAAAGATGGAATGGAAGTTTGTAGAGAAATCCGAAAAAAATATGATTTCCCTATAATCATGCTAACAGCAAAAGATTCAGAGATAGATAAAGTACTTGGTTTAGAACTTGGTGCTGATGATTATGTAACAAAACCATTTAGTACAAGAGAATTAATTGCTAGAGTTAAAGCGAATATGCGCAGACACCAAACTATTCAAGAAGATGCAGAAGTAGTGACAAATGACATTGTTATTGGTCCACTAACGATACAGCCAGATGCTTATCAAGTGTTAAAAAGAGAAGAGACAATCGAGCTTACACATCGAGAATTCGAGCTATTGCATTATTTGGCGAAACATATAGGACAAGTGATGACTCGCGAACATTTACTACAAACGGTCTGGGGGTATGACTATTTTGGGGATGTGCGTACAGTGGATGTAACAATTCGACGTCTACGTGAGAAAATTGAAGATAGCCCAAGTCATCCTACCTATATCGTAACTAGAAGAGGTGTAGGATATTATTTAAGAAGTCCTGAACAGGAGTAGAAGGAATGCAAAAAGTTGGCTACTTTAAATCGATTCACGTTAAGATTGTGCTGATTTATGTATTACTTATTGTTATTGCGATGCAAATTATAGGGTTATATTTTGTTCGTGAACTAGAAATAACACTGAGAGATAACTTTCAAGACTCTATATCCGATCGTGTTAGCTTAATAGAATATAGTGCCCGGGAAGAAATGATCAAAGTACGAAGCGAAGAAGACCAAACAAAAGAACAAAGTTTATATTCTATTTTGTCTGGTCTCAATTCAATTGATATTAAAGAAGTACGTGTTATAGATGCTAGGTATCAGATTTTAGCAACCTCAGATTCAAACAACCAATCGATTGTTGGCCAACGATCAATGGATGATTTAGTTCGAAAATCCATTACGGCAGAAGCCACCTTTAATAATATATCGGTAGATAGAGAAACAACAAATAGAGTTTGGAATTTAGCTACACCGATTATTTATAAGGGTGAAGTAATTGGAACATTATATGTAGAGTCTAATATTGAAAATGTTTTTGGTCAGATGAATGAAATTAATCGAATACTTGCTGGAGGTACCGCAGTAGCATTAGTTATTACAGTAATATTAGGGATACTAATTGCCCAGACTATTACACGTCCTATCTCCGATATGAGAAGACAAGCACAAGCAATGGCAAAAGGGAACTTTTCTAGAAAAGTACGAGTTTATGGTAATGATGAAATCGGACAGCTGGCAATTGCCTTTAACCATTTAACAAATAGATTACAGGAAGCTCAATCAACAACGGAAGCAGAGCGTAGAAAGCTAGCATCTGTTTTAACCAACATGACTGACGGGGTAATAGCGACAGATCGTAAAGGTAGGGTTATCCTTATAAACGATCCGGCTCTAAGATTATTACGTATACCAAGAGAAATGGTTTTAAATCGTCCGATCATTTCAGTACTTGGAATAGATCCAGTCTATTCATTTGAAGATTTAATCCATTTAAAAGAAGCAATTAATTTGGATTTAAGCTCAAAAGAAAGACCTTTCATTTTACGTGCCAACTTTTCGGTCATTCAAAAAGAAACTGGTTTTGTCAACGGATTAATAGCAGTATTACATGACAATACAGAAAATGAAAAAGTTGATATGGAAAGAAGAGAGTTCGTAGCAAACGTGTCTCATGAACTCCGTACACCTCTTACAACAATGAGTAGTTATTTAGAAGCTTTGGCTGATGGTGCTTGGCAAGACGAAGAAATTGCACCATCATTTTTACAGGTAACTCAGACAGAAACACAAAGAATGATTCGACTAGTAAATGACCTACTTCAATTATCTAAAATGGATAGTAGAGATTATGATTTGAATAGAGAAATTGTTAACTTCAATCAGTTTTTCAATAGAATTATCGATAGATTTGAACTTTCTAAGTCAGATCATGTAAGCTTCGTACGAATACTTTCTGACAATGCTTATTACGTGGATATTGATACAGATAAGTTAACACAAGTAATCGATAATATTATCTCAAATGCTATTAAGTATTCTCCAGATGGGGGCAACATACGGTTTGGTGTAGTAGTTTCAGACTCTATCTTAAAAGTTATGATTTCTGATGATGGTATGGGGATTCCATCTGAAAATGTAGATCGAGTCTTTGATCGTTTCTACAGAGTGGATCGTGCGAGAGCAAGATCAATGGGTGGTACAGGCCTAGGCTTAGCAATTGCCCGGGAAATGATTGAGGCCCATGGCGGTAAAATTTGGGCAGAAAGCGATGAAGGGAAAGGAACGACTATTTTCTTCACACTAGATATTTTAACTGAAGAGGAAGGTGAGTGGGATTGAAATATATTGAGCAATTAAAATCAGTTGTTCTGGTCTTACTTATTTTCCTTAGCTTTACATTAACTTTTGCTATCTGGACATATTCTCCTGTTATTCAAACAAGCGAAGGAACCACTGTAGATATATCCATTGCTCAAAAAAAGAAAATGGAAGACGTTATTAAACCTTATCGTATGATTATAAGTCAAGAAGGTGAGTTAAAAGGGTCTTTTAACAGTAAGCCTATTGATTTTATACTCGACAATATGAAAAATTGGGAAATTCAAACGGTCGAATTAGCTAGTAATAAACTAAATACCGATCAAATAAATGAATTTATCAAAAAGCCTAATCGTGCAAGTTTGTTTTTTGCGGCGGATGTTCCTGTAGAGGTTTTAGGCACGACCTTAAAATTTGCAGATCCCGCTTTTCCAGATGCTTATTTTAATCGATTAATAATCGATTGGAATGAGGAAACCCCGGAGCACATGAACTTGTATTTTATAAGTACATCACAACAGAAGATGTATACAGCGACTGCTAAACAGGTGAATAAATTAGGATTTACGGATCGTATTTTAAAGTACACAGAAAAAATGCAAGTATATAATGAAATAATTACAGACAATAAATTATCATTATACGTTTCATCGTCACCAGAAAAAATCTTGAGTTATACCTATTCTATTAAAGAGATTGAATCAGAAAAATTCAAAGATGCTCTGTTCAATAACCCAAGCTTAGTGAGAAGTAATTCAGTTGGTACGAACGAGCTGCAATTCACCGATGATAGCGCATTAATGAAAGTGAATTATAATACTAGAAGTTTAAACTATGTGCATCCTGCTTCGGAGAACGATAATCCAGGGGTTCCAGTAGATCTCATTCAAAATAGCTTAAACTTTGTCAATGAGCATAACGGATGGACAGATGACTATCGTTATTACCGAATGAACACCGACAATAGTCAAATTAACTATCAGTTGTATTTTGCAGACTTACCGGTTTTTGGTAGAGAGATATTAACTGAAATCTCTCAGAAGTGGGGAGTTGAGCGAGTGTATCAATATTATCATCCTCTTTATACACTTGCTGCTGCTGTCCCTTTTAAAACACGGGAAGTAGAGCTAGCTTCAGGACAGTCTGTTTATGACTTTTTATCTAATGCAACTGATATTAATACGGACACTATAGACGATATCATAATAGGATATTACTTATCTCGAGATGAAACTCAACCTCACTTCAATTTAGAACCTTCCTGGTACTACTTAGAGAGTGGAAGCTGGATTCCCATATCTCCTGAATTATTAGGAGGGATGAAATATGGATTGGAATAAAACAAAAACTATCTTTATAATTGTCTTTTCTATTTTAAACGTATTCTTACTTTCTTTATATTTAGGTCGGTATAATGAATCTCAACAAATGGACAAACCAAATGATACACCTATCTCAGAGAAACTTGCTATAGATAATATAAAAATTTTAGAGACTGATCATGCCATACAAGAGGCTTCGTATGTGTCAGGAACTGTCCATAAATTTACTCTAGAGGAAATAGAAGAATTAGAGAATCAAGAAATAGAAAACCTTAATACAGATAAACTAGTGAGCACCTTTAAAGAACCTATAAAAATAACCGATGAAAATACCATTGAAAAAATAGTACAAGAGCAAGTGATAAGAGGTTCAGCTTATGGTCTATGGAAAATAGATGAAGAAAGCAAAACAGCTATATTATTTCAGCAAGTAAATAAACGGCTGGTGTACTATAATACGAATGCGAAGTTAGTTGTTCATTGGAATGATGAAAATGAGCTTATTGGTTATGAACAGACTATACTGGATGACTTAGAAAATTATAAAGAGTCACAAAAACTGTTGCCACATTTACAGGTGATAAAAATACTGTATGATAATATTCTTTTAAAACCAGACTCCATGATTAAAGAAATTGAACTTGGATATTCGACGTTAGCACAGGTAACAGAGACACAAGTTTTTGCACCAACTTGGCATATTCTCGTGGAACTAATAGATGGCACAATGGAAGAATACTTTGTAAATGCAGTAGAAGGAAGAGTAATTGAGATGCAAAAAGAGACGGAACAATCAGCAGTAGAATAAGGAGTTTTAAAGATGAAGTTTAGTGTGTTAGCAAGTGGTAGTAGTGGTAATGCTGTTTATGTAGAAAATGAGGAACATTCATTTTTAGTAGACGTAGGACTAAGTGGGAAAAAGATGGATCAGTTATTTCAAGAAATTGATCGGGATATTAAAAAACTCTCTGGAATTTTTATCACCCATGAGCATAGCGATCATATTAAAGGGTTAGGGGTCTTAGCTAGAAAGTATGGTATTCCTATTTTTGCAAATGAAAAAACATGGTCTGCTATGGATCCACTAATCGGTAACGTACCATTAGACCAAAGATTTCAATTTGATATGGAAACTGTAAAACAGTTTGGCTCTATTGATATACAATCTTTTGCAGTATCTCATGATGCAGCCGACCCTATGTTTTATATTTTTCATGAAAATGATCGAAAACTTGTTTTAATCACGGATACAGGATATGTGAGCGATCGTATGAAAGGGCTTATTAAAGGAGCAGACTCCTTTGTCTTTGAGAGTAATCATGATGTTAGCATGTTGCAGATGGGTCGTTATCCTTGGTCCGTTAAACGAAGAATATTAAGTGATGTTGGACATGTCTCTAATGAGGATGCTGCAGTTGCTATGAGTGAAGTAATTGATGTGAAGAATACGAATATCTATTTATCACATTTAAGTAAAGATAATAATATGAAAGACTTAGCTCGTATGAGTGTTACGCAAACACTTCAATCCTGTGGTGTGATTGCAGGAGAGTATGTGCATCTACATGACACAGATGCCAATAAACCTACAGAGCTAGTATTTGTATAAAAATTGAAGTTCCGAATACTATGGATGTAGTATTTGGAACTTTTATTTATTTTTTAAGAAATTTTCATCTTATTTTAATGTGTAATGGGTACATTGTTAGTATCAGACATATTAGAAATAGAGAGGAAGAGAAAGATGGATATAAATAATCCCTATGGACCACAATTGCCAAATGAACAACCAACGATAGAACCCAAGAAAAGGAATGGAAAAAAACGAGGCATGGCTGGCTATTTCTTTAGTGGACTTGCAGGCGTACTTGTTGGTGCCTTACTCGTATGGTTCTTAATACCTTCTGTAGTAACAAACCTACCATCAGACAGTGAAACAAAGTCAAAAGATACAACACAACAAACACAACAGCTTTCAGTAGATGTTACTACAGATGTCACTGATGCTGTAGAAAAAGCTTCAAGTGCAGTTGTTGGGATAACTAATATTCAGTCCGTAACAAATTTCTGGAACCAATCAGAAGCAACTCAGGATGCGGGAACAGGCTCCGGCGTAATTTATAAGAAAGAAAATGGTAAAGCTTATGTTATTACAAATTATCATGTTATTGAAGATGCAAAATCAGTAGAAGTAACATTAGCTGATGGATCTAAAGCAGAAGCAAGTATTGTAGGAGGAGATATTTGGTCTGACTTAGCAGTACTCGCAATAGATGACACTGGTGTAGAAGCAGTTATAGAATTTGGTGACTCAGATATATTAAAACAAGGTGAAACAGTTATTGCTATAGGTAATCCCCTAGGACTTGATTTTTATGGCTCGGTTACAACAGGAGTGGTATCTGGTAAAGACCGTGCAATACCAGTAGATTTAAATGGCGATGGTTTAGAGGATTGGCAGTCAGAGGTTTTACAAACGGATGCTGCGATTAACCCTGGAAACAGCGGTGGTGCTCTGATTAACTTAGCAGGGCAGCTTATCGGAATAAATTCAATGAAGATTTCTGAATCCACGGTAGAAGGTATAGGTCTTGCAATACCAGTTAATACAGCCATTCCAATTATAGAAGATTTAGAGCAAAACGGAAAAGTTAATCGCCCTTCTATGGGAATAACACTTATTGATTTAACGAATGTACCGGCGGTTCACCAAAAGGAAACATTAAAATTACCAGCTGAAGTTACAACTGGTGTTGTAGTTGATGAAGTAGTGGAAGGAACTCCAGCGGCAGCAGCAGGGATGAAATCATACGATGTCATTGTAGAAATGGATGGTGAAAAAATAGAAAATACTATTGAACTCCGCAAACATCTGTACAACGAAAAAGAAACAGGAGAAGAACTAAAAGTAAAAGTCTATAGACAGGGAAAACTAGTAGAGTTAACATTACTTTTAAAGGAAACAACAGAACTATAAACATGTGGATAACTTATTAGTGTAAATAAAAGATGTACACAACGAGTAGGAAAAAAAAGTGTGACTTTCCTACTCGTTTTTTCTTTGGTAAAATAGGTTGTGGATAACAATGAGTGATTTGTGTATAACTATTAAAAGTATTCGGACAATAAAAGGAGTGATGGAAGTGAGAATATTCAGTTGTGAAACCCATATAAACCACGCTTTAGACATGTTTGTGGCAGAACAAAAAACTTTTCCTATGTTAGAGGAATTAAAAGAAGAGGAAAAGTTATCCACAGTTTGTTCGTACTGTGAAAACTCTGCATTATATATTGTGGCTAATGAAAATTGAAACACAAGATGTAGATAACTGTTGTGGATATGTGCATAAGTGCTGTGTACAACTTGTTTGTAAACGAAATGTAAAGGTGGATAACCTGTGAATATACAAATTGTATCAGTAGGTAAATTAAAAGAAAAGTACTTAAAAATGGGAATTGAAGAATATACGAAGAGACTAGGGGCATACGCCAAAATAGATTTAGTAGAGGTGGCTGATGAAAAAGCGCCTGAAAATCTAAGTGAAGCTGATATGGAAATTGTAAAGAAAAAAGAAGGTGACCGAATTCTAGCAAAAATAGGAGCAGATACATATGTTATTGCTCTTGCAATTGAAGGGAAGATGAAAACTTCGGAGCAATTGGCTGGCGATATAGAATCTCTCATGACATATGGAAGAAGCAAAATTGCGTTTGTTATAGGAGGATCTTTAGGATTACATGAAGATGTCATGAAACGCTCTGATGAAAAACTTTCCTTTAGTAAAATGACCTTGCCTCACCAATTGATGAAGTTGGTGTTGGTGGAGCAGATTTATCGTGCTTTTAGAATTATGAAAAATGAACCGTACCATAAGTAAATGAGGAAAAATTTTTTAGAGTTTTCCCTTTGTTTTTAGGATATAATTTACAATATATAACTAAAATAGGGGTGAAGAAATGGATTTAATGAGTTTTTCAATTATTAAAGATACAGTAATGGAAAGTACAATATTAGAAAATGATCCAAAACATTACTTGTATATATATCAAAAATATAGAGACGAGTTATTACAAATAGAAAAAGAATTTAAAAAAGATATTTTGGATAATAAGTATGATGAAATTTTAGCTAAAGATAAGAATCGCATCTTTTTTGATAATATAATCTATTTATTGGAAGGAATTGATTATATAGAAAGTAAATCAGATGAAGAGCAATTAGATATAAATCAGCTTTTAGAATTAGATACATATAGGAACTTAAAATTAAGGGATTTATTAGATATTGGTTTTGAATTTCAAGATGGAAAAATGAATATCGAAATTAAAGAATTAAAAACAAAGATTGATGAAATGGAAAAAAATGATATTTGGAATGAAGCTACTGTAGAGGATACGATTAGAAAAAAATATTCAATTGAGAATACTGAAAATGTAAGATTGATAAATTCATTAAGTGAGTATACACAATTTATAAGTGAACTAGAAATAAATTTAAATAACGGATTAGTTTCTAGAGGCCAGAAAGATTCTAGTTTTAATTTATCACCTTCATTATACCGTTTGTATAAAAAAAGACAGGATGTTCATGCAAAGGGATATGAACAGACATTTAAACAAACAATTGCTTATTATTCTAAAGATTCCGCGATTAAATTAGATGAAGAACTTAGAGCTGAAGGACAGCATTTTGGTTTACCAACAGAGTATTTAGATTTTACAGAAGCGCATATTATTTCCTTATTGTTTGCAATTGAAGACTATAACTATAAAGATAATCATTCAATTGTATTTTTTATAGATTCAGCTGCTTTTAATAAGCAATCTGTAAACAAAGAAGAAAAATTGATAAATTTACACTTACAAGGAGAGAGAGAATATTTATCAAGTTATAATTCTTGTTCATATTTTATTAAATTACCAAATATAAATGAGCGTATCCATTTTCAAAAAGGTTGTTTTTTAAGAGTATCTCATCAAGACAATGTTGATGAAAATAAAGAATTAATAGAAAAATTGAAAGACAAATGTGGAATAGCAATAATAAATAAATCCTGTAAAGAAGAAATTCTTAAAGAGTTATTTACCCTGGGAATAACTTTTGAAAGTATTTATCCAGATAAAGATAATTTAGTGAAATCTATTAGATTCAATTATGAAATTATGCAAGGAGGGAGAGGAAGATGACAGAACAAATTCAAACGTTTTTTCAATCTTTGAGATATACAAGAAAAGAAATCTCAGTTCAAGATATAGTAAAATTTATAGAAAAAGGAGAACAGTTTTTAAAATTAACAGAAACTGATAAATATGATTTGATGGATTATATAAACGGTATTTTAATTAGTCCAGATTATCAAAGGGTATACAAATCATCTCTAAAAGAAGAAAGTAGTATTATTGAATCTTTATTAATGGGGATCCCAATTCCAGAAGTTTTTCTAGTAGCAAATGACAAAAATCAATTGAGAATTAGACATGTGATGGATGGTCAACATAGATTGAACGCTATCTATAGATTTTTAAACAATGAATATCAATTGAAGAATTTAGAAATAAAGAAAAATATTAATAATAAGAAATTTGCAGATTTGGAATTATCAGAAAAAATTAAAATACTTACAAGCAATCTTTCGATTTTAGAATTCGAAAATTTCAATACTGCTGAAGAGGAAATTGAATTATTTAAAAGATATAATACAAATACAAAAAAACTTGAAGCACAAGAAATAGAAATGGTAACATATTTTTCTGAAACTAATAAATACATAACCCATTTCATAAACGACTTAATCAGTGATGAAATAGCTGTAGACTATGTTAGAGATAAATTATGTGGAATTTATAATGTTACCCCTTCTAGGAATAACAAACAAAGAAATCATCAAGAAATATGTGTCATCTTAAATATAATTGAAAATGGGTTAATTGATATAAGAAATGCCAGTGATATTTCTAAAAATTTCTTGCAAAAGAAATCTTATTTATTTAAAAATGGTGAAGATGAAAAATTAGATGAATTAATTAAGGAATTTAATTTATTCAATGATTTTATAATTAAAACCTCGAATTACTTTGAATATCCATTTTCCCCTCGAATTTTAAAAGGTGATGATGAAGCAAAATTAAATAAATTTAGTATTGGATTAGCTATAGTCTATGCAACTTTATGGCATTACTTTGAGGTTAATTATGAAGAAGAAGGATTTTACGAAGAATTATTGGATTTTATTAATAAAACACCAATAGGAAATCCGAATTTTAAAGGTTCAAGTACCAATTTAAATGAAATTAAAAAATATCTTTTCGAAATAAATAAAATGCAAGATATGGACTATAGATTCTTAAAGTTCAAGCTTTAATGTAACATCTAATAGGATATTAACGAAAACTACATCATAAATAGATTCATTTTCTTAAATTTTTTTACTTTGTAAGAATTATTGGATTGCCCTTAATAGTCAGAAAAAACGACTTTTAAGAGCAGTCCTCTTTTCATATAAAAGACACTGTAAAATTTCTGTTACAATTTATGTTAAAGAAAGCCCAATATGTATTGAATTTTAAAAAGTCCTTTTACAAAGGGTACCCCTTGTAAAAGGACTTTTTATATAATGCTTGATTAAAGTAATGCTTGAATAGCATCTTGGATATCAATCATAGAAGCATCTGGCTCAAAACGAGCAACAACTTTTCCTTTACGATCTACTAAGAACTTTGTAAAGTTCCAACGAATATTATTACCAATTAAAAATTCTGGATAATACTTTTCGATATTTTCAAATAACATTTTTTGTTGAAACGTATTTTTTTCGATTTCCGGTGCATCAATTTCATGCTTTAAATAATTAAATAAAGGGTGCGTGTTGTCGCCGTTGACATTGATTTTATCAAAAACTGGATAGCTTACACCAAATTGTAGCTTACATTGTGCGGCAGTTTGCACGCCATCCTCGGGATTTTGATTGCCAAATTGATCACAAGGAAAAGAAAGTACTGTAAAACCATCCTTTAACTGTCTTTCATATAACTTCTGTAAATCTTCGTACTGATAGGTGAATTCACATTGACTAGCAGTGTTGCAAATTAGCATCACTTTATCTTTGTAAGTTTCCATAGAAAGAATATCCCCGTTAGGCTTCTTCACTTTATAATTATAAATACTCATTTTTATTAACCCCCTTTATAGGATATTAGTATATAAGAATACTCATTAATAGTCCAAAAGTTTGTTTAAAAGGTTAAAAAAAGACAAAATTGAGGAGAACTTTTAAAAGAGAAGACTTTAATTTGGTCTTGAATCAATTATGGGTGTTTCAGCCTGTAGAAAATAGACAAACTCTTAAAATTTGAGTCTGTGCTTACAGTCTTTATTCTTTTAAAATAGACTGACTAGATAATAAGCTAAAAGATAAAAGCGAAGACTACACTAATAGAAAAAGGTGAATAAAAAACCAGTCTGACTAAATAAAATCAGACTGGTTTTTTTACTAGTAAGGAGAAGACATCAACATATTTGGGTAAATACTCTTCTTAGCATTAAGGATATTCTTTAATTCTTTGGAACAGTTTAGTACCAAGTTCATTAAATGCGATAGCTACTATTATGATAGCGATGCCTACCCACTGTAAAGGCGTTACTACTTCTGATAAAATAAGACTCGCTGAGAGAATGGCAATAGGCAATTCAATAGACGTTAATATATTGGCGACTCCACCTGAAACTAACGGAGCACCAGCGGCGAAAAATAATGGTGGTAGCACTGCTCCGAATAACGAAACACCAACAGCAATCGACAACAAGTCACTCTCCAATGGCAGTACCGTAGGAATGTCATGCATGAATACAATGAATACTAAAATGGTTGAACCAGTCACCATTAAAGAGCTTCGCGTCCATGGGTCCACATTTACAGCAACTTTACCACTGCAAAATATAAACCCTGCATAAGTGAATGCTGATAGGATTCCAAAGATTAACCCTTTATATGGTAGACCACCTATATCGCCATTTACAAAATTGGAAGCAAAAAAGACCCCTATTAAGATTAGTATGATGGACAATATAGTTATAGGTGCAGGTTTTATTTTGCTGAAAATCCATTCTAAAATAATGCCTATCCAAACAAACTGGAACATTAAAATAATAGCCAGTGACGCCGGCAAATATTCCATCGAACCATAATAAAAAATACTAGTTAAACCGATTAAGCAACCGGTAATCATTATTTGAACAATATTCTTCTTATTCAGGCCTTTGAAGCTGGCGCGTTTGAATAGAGTTAGGGACCATAATAAAAAGAAGGAAATGACCATTTGTACAATATTGATTTGCCCAAGCGAGTAGCCAAAGCTAAATCCAAGTTTAGCAAATATAGGTGTAAAGCCGAAAAAGGATGCACCTAATAATATATAAATAACACCTTTATTTAATTTCACGATATGACCTCCTTCGCGCCAATACATCATCATATCATGAAAAAAGAGATTTTCTATAAATACCTAAAATGAGGAACAAATTATAGAAAACTTACAGTCATTTTACAGATTATTTTTTCTGAAAAAGGTATTTTCCTAGTACATAGAGAATGGTTAATATAGGAGATATGTAATAAAAATTAACTTAATATTCAAATTATTTGTTTGTTTTTGTTAAAAGGGGTGGATTATGTGAGAAGTATGTTAAAAACGCTATTTATTATAGAAAAAACAAATAAGAAAAATATTTTTGCTTGTCTGATTGTGGCGCTTTGTATTATTGGGATGGTTGTTTATGCGAATTCAACAGAGTTAGGTAATCCTATTAAAGAAAAATCAAGTGAATCATTACCAGTTAAGGTAGCTATGAATAAATTTCAAATTGTAGATGCCAGTGAGTACGGAGATGGTAGTGATATATACAAAAATATCGTTAAACAATATTATACATACCCGAAACAAGGGATGGCCTTAAAAACAGAACAACCAGAATTATTTATAGATACCGCAATAGAGCTTACAGAATTACGAAAACAAGCATTTGAAATGGACAATTATAATCTGGTAGCTGGAAATTTGCCCTCAAAGATAGAGAATGAAATGGACTCTTCCTATTATAAATATATAAAAAAACATAGTTTAGAAGTGTCTTTTGGCTCCCTAAGTTTCTATCCATTTTTAGCATTTTTATTTAGTGTAGTAGGCTCAGTATGGTTTGTTCTAATTTGTATTTACTCGTCTAATATTATGATAGAAGATTTCCGCCATATTTCTATTATAAAAGGTTATCCTATTGCTTTTAGTAATTATGTGTTAGCGAAATGTATGACTTTGATGAGTATAGTAGTTATTTTCATAATTGAGCTCATCATATGTAGTTTACCTCTAATCTATTTTAAAGGATTAGGACAGGCATCCTATCCTGTAGCCGTTTTTAATGGGGACGTAATGATTTATCCTATTTATAAATACATAGCAGTTTCGATTATTTATATGATTGTTCTGGCGATTTTTGCGATTTTGTTGTCTGTAATTTTAAATGTACTATTAAAAAATGTTTATTTAACTATTTTTGTACAAGTTATGCTTGTTGTTTTACCCATTTTGTTCCCGGGGCTAATCGAGCTGATACCGTTTAATCCATTTAACTATGTTAACTTTCCGAGTGTCTTAAATGGAGAGTCTTTGAATTTAGCTACGCCAGTCGCCTTAAATAGCAATGCAGGATTGCTTTATTTGTGTATTAGCATTGGATTGCTAATGGCTATTATAAAATGGGTTTTATCGACAGGTAAGCTACAGAAAATATAGGAGGTGGATAAAATGTGGGCCTATTTTAAATGGGAGTTGAGTCAATTTTTTACGAATAAGAAAAACATAGCTGTATACGTGATTTTACTATTTTTAGCTATATACTTTGTATTAAAAATTGCACCTTCATACGAACCTATTGAAAAAGTCGATGTAGCAGAGATGGAAGCACGTTACACGACGAGAGATGATTTTATCAAAAGTGTCGAAGGGAAAGACAATATACATCCTTCCGTTGCATTTGCACTGGCCATATTCCCGGGGTGGAATGAATATGATAAGGCAAGAATTGATGCAATTGGTGATAAGGATTACTTAAAATATGCAGAAGCAACAGCGGGATGGTATCTGTATTCAGACCAACTAATTGTCAACAATGGTGACTTCTTCTACAACCCTCTCTATTACACCTATGGTAATAATTATGCTCATGCTGATGGACATTATGGTTATGGTTATACAGCTAGCAGGTTTACTGGTTACGTAGAGGGAAGCTCGGAGCTGTCTATGCAGTTGTTTGAAGAAAGAACTGCTCTGCAAACGTTACAACGGATGCTAAATGATTATTTGCCAATCGTATTATTTATAAGCTGTATCTTTTTATCTGTAGATATTGTGTTGAAAGATCGTCGTAACCCTAGTTTATTAAAAGGATTTCCCATAGCTGATTGGAAAAAGCTATTGATGAAAGGAATAGTTGCTTTTATAGGAAGTGTTCTAACATTTATTCCTTTATGTGTAGGTTTTATAGTTATTGGATTACAAAATGGATTTGGTGATTTTTCACTGCCGGTGCCTATCTATTCTTACATAGAAGAAACCTTTACTAATATGCCAATGATTACATTTATATTAAAAAATGTCTTGTTTATGGCTATTTGGTTCTTATTCTTTATAGTGATCAGTTTGTTCCTAAGTATAATTGTGAAAGCGGAGTTTGCTAATTTATTTGTCAGCTTTCTCCTAATTGCTGCGGAGTGGATATATTTTGAACGAGTAATGGGGGCATATTCAGATATTGAACGTTATCCAACATCATATGTACAAGTAGGACAAGTCATTTCAGGATATAGAAACTTTGTTTATGAGTCGCCTGATTTAACCTATCAATACGGGTTAACAATAGTAGGAGGTTGTACACTCTTTTTGATGATATTGACGCTGATTGTGAGTAAATTTAAAAGGTTTAAGTTAATAGCCTAGGAAAGGGTGATAGACTTGTTGGAACTAAAAAAAATAGGTGTACAGTTTGGAGACAAACAGGTATTAAAGGATATATCGATTAAATTTCAACCAGGGGAAATCATTGGTTTAGTAGCACCAAATGGCACAGGGAAATCGACATTGATGAATGTGATCATGAATTATTTAGCTCCCAATCAAGGAAAGGTGATTTTAAATCATGAACTACAATATTCAAGTAAAGCAAATGAGGTGAAGATACATCAGGATGTATCTATGATGCCGGACCAAAGTGATTTATATAATCATGTTTCTGGTAAGAATCATCTGAAAATCTATCAGGAAATGTGGAATAGCGATCCGAAATTAATAGATGACACAATTGTAAAACTTGGTATGGAATCTTATGTAAAGAAAAAAACAGGCACTTATTCTTTAGGAATGCGTCAGCGTCTATGCTTTGCTATGCAAATTGTTTCCAATACACAAGTGATGCTGATGGATGAAGTGATGAACGGATTGGATCCAACGCACGTAGAGCTAATATCTCAAATACTTTTACAAAAAAAAGCAGAAGGTAAAACAATTATTATTGCCTCTCATTTATTGGAGAATCTAGAGCAATACGCAGATCGTATATTCTTTATGAAAAATGGTGAACTAAAGTTAGTAGACGATGTGTCACCTGGTTTTAGTGACAACAAGGTAACAACGGTTCGTGTATCAAATTTCTCGCAGGAGCTCCTTATAGTTTTTAAAGAGCAGTTTCCAGAACTAGCAGTGCAGACATTACCAAACGGTAAAACGCTTATTGATGTAAAGGAGCAAGACACAATAACTTTAGGTGCCATTACCCAGTATTTAATAGCACAAAGACTAACTGATTTTAGCTTTGGTAAGTTGACATTGAATGATTTATATTCGTTGGAGTACCAGCAAAGCTAATTACTTCTTGAAACAGAGCAGACTTGCGATTCCCAATGGGACCTTGCGATTTGCTCTGTTTGATTTGCGCTTATTATGCTATGGACAAAATTGTGGAATATTTTACTACGATTAGTCCCATAGTATTAGCTTAATGACAGTACACCCATAATGCGTTATAATAAACCACATTGTAATCACCCTTCAACTAAAAGAAAGGGGTTTTTTTTATGATTAAATTAGTTAATGTCAGTAAAAGCTTTTCGCAGTTTAAAGTCATTAAATCTGTATCTCTAATGATAGATAAAGGTGAGGTCCATGGGATTATCGGAGCTAGTGGAGCAGGGAAATCCACCTTGTTGAGGCTTGTGAATTTGTTAGAACTCCCGGATCAAGGGGAAGTAGAAGTGAATGGTCAAAAGCTAACAAATCTTAGCAGCAAGGAACTTCGACGAGCCCGCAAGTCAATCGGAATGATTTTTCAACACTTTAACCTATTGGCAAATAAAACTGTTTACGAGAATGTAGCAGTATCCTTAGAGTTGGCTAACTATCCAAAGAAGGAACGTAGGGATCGGATAATAGAGTGTCTTCAATTTGTTGGATTAGAAGATTTAATAAAGCAATATCCAGCACAATTAAGTGGTGGTCAAAAACAGCGTGTTGCAATTGCAAGAGCATTAGCGAACAATCCACAAGTTTTGTTATGTGATGAACCAACCTCTTCACTGGATCCAAATATAAGTGCTGAAATACTAGGAGTATTAGAAAACATTAATAAAGTTCTAGGTGTTACAATTGTTATTGTCAGCCATGAGATGGAAGTAATTAAAAGTATATGTAATCGAGTAACGGTTATGGCAAATGGAGAAATTTATGATACCGTATCAACTGAACCAATTGGGGTCCACCATATAGATAAGAGCCCTAGCTATTTTGTAGAGCAATTAGCAAAGGCTGGTGAGATGGATGATGCCTGATATATTGGTTCAATATGAAGCTGAAATTTGGTTGTCCATTGGTGAAACATTTATAATGGTTGGGGCATCTATAGGAGCAGCGATACTATTAGGTCTCCCGGTTGGGACTTTACTTTTCCTTTGTCGCAAGGGAGAAGTAATTGAAAATCGATTGGTTTTTACTGTTTTAAATTTATTGGTAAATATAATTCGATCTTTTCCATTCTTACTACTAGTTGTTTTTTTAATTCCTTTTACAAGATTAATCATAGGGACAGCTATCGGCACAACAGCTGCAATTGTTCCGTTAGCAATCATTGCTATTGCACATTATTCAAGACTAGTCGAGCAATCTTTATTGGACGTACCTAAAGGTGTAATGGACGCAGCAATTTCAATGGGTGCTTCTGTTAAAGAAATAGTATTTAAATTTCTTTATGTAGAGACTAGATCTGGTCTTGTTCTTGGACTAACTACATCAATAATTAGTTTTATTTCTTACTCGACCATTATGGGAGTAGTAGGAGGCGGTGGTATTGGTGACTTTGCTATACGGTATGGATATCAACAATTTAAGACGGATTTAATGATTTATATGATTATTATTATGATTATACTAGTACAGCTCATTCAGTTTACTGGTACTACTATCGCCAGAATAATAGATAAGCGTTAGATAACAGGGATAACAGGAGGAACATATGAGAAAAATTCTTTTATTAATAACATTGTTAGTGGTAATTTTAGCTGGTTGTAGCCAAGAGAAAGAGAAGAATGATAAAGAAAAAGTGCAGGGAAATGATGAAGAAGTAACATTAAAAGTAGCGTCATTAATCCCTCCAATGACAGAAATTCTTGAACTTATTAAACCGAAGTTAGCAGAGCAATCAATTAATCTTGAAATAGTTGTTTTAGGAGATAATGTTCAACCTAACACTGCACTAGCAGCAGAAGAAGTAGATGCGAACTTCTTCCAACACGTTCCCTATATGGAGGAATTCAATAGAAATAACGATGCAAATCTAGTGCCAATTATTCCTATATACTTTGCGAATTATGGTACATATTCTAAAGAATATAATTCGATGGATGAATTACCGGAAGAAGCTGTAATTGCAATAGCAAATGACGTTTCAAATATAGATCGTTCACTAGCATTGTTAGCCCAGCATAATGTCATCACTTTAAAAGAAAAAACAGGTTCCTACTATACGAAAGCTGACATCCTGGAAAATCCGAAAAACTATAAGTTTGAGGAAGTAGACTTGTTGATGCTAGCGAGAATGTACGATGATGCAGATGCAGTAGTAATGACACCAGCATATGCTGCACCATTGAATTTGACACCAAAAAGTGATGCCCTCCTTACAGAAGGAGACGACAACGACTTTGCTATTACTTTAGTTGCGCGCGAAGATAATAAGGATTCAGAAGCAATTAAAAAACTTGCGGAAGCTATGACAAGTACTGAAGTACGTGAGTTTTTAGAGAAAAACTATGATGAAACGGCAATTCCAGCATTCTAATATAACTTAAAAAGGGCTATTCGAGTGGACTTACACTCTGAATAGCCTTTTTTTGTGAGGAGAAAACTATAGAAGGGCATTTAGCTCTGGTGACAGCAGCCAACATACTAATTCTTATGTGAACTCAAGTATAGTCAGCGATTTTGTATGTCATTATCTGACTGGAAGTAGTCACATTTTTTGCTGACTTTAAAATCGCTTACAAATAGCTTATAATGGACTCGTAGTAGAAGATAGAATATTTATAATTGTAATTTATGATATGGTTATATTAGAATAGAAAAGATGTATTTCTGTAATTTAACTTGACATAAAGTTATGCCTAAGTAGTGTACATCCTTTAAACAAATACGGAGTAAGGAAGGTTTATATGAACAAGAGAGAAACTGAAATAGAAACAGAAGTTATCTTAATAGGTGCCGGAATTATGAGTGCTACTTTAGGAACATTATTGAAGCAATTAAAACCAGAGTGGAAAGTTAAAGTATTTGAGAAACTCGATAAAGCAGGGGAAGAAAGCTCTAACGAATGGAATAATGCTGGAACAGGGCATGCAGCACTGTGCGAGCTAAACTATACTTCAGAAAATCCTGATGGCTCTATGAATATTACTAAAGCTATTAATATTAATGAACAGTTCCAACTTTCCATGCAGTTTTGGTCTTTTCTGGTAAACAGTAAGCTACT
Organism: Psychrobacillus sp. FSL K6-1464; assembly: GCF_038003145.1. Lineage (NCBI taxonomy): Bacteria > Bacillati > Bacillota > Bacilli > Caryophanales > Bacillaceae > Psychrobacillus > Psychrobacillus sp. FSL K6-1464. The sequence goes on along the minus strand of NZ_JBBOOP010000001.1, from coordinate 3,738,177 downwards.
AAATAATCCGGAAGATTTTATCATGCCGTTACCTCACATGAGCATGGTACAAGGAGAAGAGAACGTCGCATTTTTAAAGAAACGTTTTGAAGCAATGTCAAATAACCCTTTATTCCAAGGAATGGAATTTTCCGATAATCCAGAAAAACTGAATGAATGGATTCCGCTGATTATGCAAGACCGTCCAGCAACAGAAGCAATTGCAGCTACAAAAATTGACTCTGGAACAGATGTTAACTTTGGAGCTTTAACACGTATGTTGCTTGACCATCTAAAAAACCAAAACGTGGATATAAATTATAATCATAGTGTGGAAAATCTTAAACGCACGAGTGATGGTAAATGGGAAGTAAAAGTAAAGAATGACGCTGAAGGTAAAATTGAATACCATACTGCAAAATTTGTCTTCGTTGGAGGCGGAGGTGGAAGTCTTCATTTATTACAAAAATCCGGTATTCCTGAAGGGAAGCATATTGGTGGATTCCCAGTAAGTGGACTATTCTTAGTATGTAACAAACCAGAGGTTGTAGAACAACACCATGCAAAAGTATACGGGAAAGCTAAAGTTGGTGCTCCACCAATGTCTGTTCCGCATCTTGATACTCGATTTATTGACAATAAAAAATCGTTACTATTCGGACCATTTGCAGGTTTCTCACCGAAGTTTTTAAAAACTGGTTCCATGATGGATTTAGTAACTTCTGTGAAACCAGATAACTTAACAACTATGTTGGCAGCAGGCGCAAAAGAGTTATCATTAACAAAATACTTAATCCAACAAGTTATGTTGTCAAAAGAAAAACGTATTGAAGAATTACGTGAGTTTATCCCTAATGCTAAACTTGAAGATTGGGATACAGTAGTTGCAGGTCAACGTGTACAAGTTATAAAAGACACAGAGACTGGTGGTAAAGGCACACTTCAATTTGGTACAGAGATTGTTACCGCAGAGGATGGCTCTATCGCAGCATTGCTAGGTGCCTCTCCAGGTGCCTCAACCGCTGTACATGCCATGATCGAGATACTTTATAGATGCTTCCCACAACATGTAGATGAGTGGGAACCAAAAATTAAAGAAATGATTCCATCATATGGCGTATCGTTAATGGAGAATCCTGAGCTTTTACAGGAAGTTCATGCTTTAACTGCAGAAACACTTCTACCAAGCAAGAAAGAGAAAGCTCATAATTAAGTTTTCCAAAGAATCTTTAATCTGTCTATTGATAGATTAAAGATTCTTTTTTGACTTCTAGGACTTTCAGAAGAAAAATTCTTATAAATTAATATCGTAGAATGGGACAAGATACTTTATAAGGAATACATTTTGTATTTCTTAATAAATTTCAATGAGGAGGACATTTATGCCAAATGTAGAAGTGAAATGCGCTGTATCAAATTGTATTTTTCACGCAAAAGGGAATGTTTGTGGTGCCGAAAAAATTGAAATAGATATGGATTACCATGCAAACCACAATAATACAGAGTTCGCTTCTGAATTTGATTACCGCTCTATTTCTGAAGAAGCTAGTCATTCTGCAGATACTTGCTGTAAAACGTTCAAATCTAAAGATGTAGCTTGTGAATAGTATTAGTAAATCATACTAATGATAAAAGCAGCCCTGTTTTTTAGATTATATTGGCGAAAATAACCTGATCATTGAGATGGAGGGACTAAAGAATATTATCTTTAGTCCCTCTTTATATAGCTATTTGAAATACGGAATTTTTTTTAGTACTACACAAACTGGAATGGCAACACAGAGTCCTACAACATTTTGTACGATGTTTCCAGGAATAGAGGCTGCTGGTATGATCCAACTTTTAAAGATGATTGCTTCTCCAAGATAATAGACAGCCAGCATAAAAGGAATCGACACAATTGTAGCAATTAGATTGAGTGCTAAACTACTTCCGTTGCGTCCCTTCGACCAAGCAACTTTTCCCACGATATAACCCTGCAAGCCACGTGCTAAAAACGTAATTGGTGCCCATAAAACCCAAGGACCTACTAAATCGAATAAGCCCATACCAATAGCACCAGCAATAGCACCTTTTTTAGGGCCAAATAAAATAGAAGAGATAAAGAGTACGGCCGTTCCAAGATGAACTAACCCTCCATTAGCTGTGATAGGTAATTTAATGTTTAACAAAATAGTAGCAACGAAGACAAGTGCAATTAACATAGATGTAATAATTAAATCGAAAGTACGTACATGAGAATAGCTTGTTGTTTTTTGCATAGTTGAATCCTTCCTTTTTCAAATTATTTTTTAGATTTAATTTACATTAGCAATGAATTGATGTTTTTAAAAGTACCAATATAAAGAAAACTGTAGTGGTCAGTTTGTAAGGAAACAGAAAACTTAAGAGCAAAATTCAATATAACTAGTGGATTTAAATCTCGAACAAAAAAACGTTCAAAGGCAAATATCCTTTAACGTTTATTTTTTATACATATGTCGTATTAGTATTGTTATAGGACATGATACAATTTAATCATCCAAACTTGTATATAGGGGGTGGAGAGATGGCTCGTAAAATTGCTCCATATATTTTGGTAGTTGGTCTATTCTGTATAGTATTGGATGGACTTTGGATTGTAGAGTCATATGATTCGTCTGTTTCCTATCCAAGAGAGGCACTGATTTATTTGTTAATAGGGATATGTTTGATCGTTATTTCCTATTTCTTTTTCAAATTTAAAGAGCCTCTAAGTATAGCAATACAGAAGGATTGCGAAGCTAAGAAAGATAATAGATTGTATATTCGTAAAGTATGGGATAAAAGAGAGGAACTCGGAGAAAGGGCAATGGTAGTTCTCTTGATTACTTTAGTAATTATAGCTGTTTTCGATTTTGGGCTAGCTGTTCAATTATTATTACCAATCTTATTCTGTGGAATGGTTGTAGTAGCTTTCCTCTATGCAATGTATCATGAAGAAATGCAAATGGAAGATGATGAACAACTAAAACCCAAAACTGCTAAAGTCCGAAAGCTTATGAGTTTACTTGATTATAGAAATCACCTCTTCAGCTTGTCCTTGCTCCTATTTATAATAATAATCTTCTCTTATTTATTCGCTAAGGATCTAGGTTATACATTTGCCGAAATAAGTGGTATGAATGTAATGACTTTAGAGGGTGGAGTATATAGCTTAGCTGGCCTTATTTTTTTATGTGGGTTTGTCTATATTATCCACCACGTAGATTTTTTAGGTGTTCGACAAGCAAGACAGAGTTATGAAAAGGTATTAAGAATACATTTTCTGGAACTCGGTTTTGTGGGAATAGTTTTCTTTATTTGGTTAATTTCTTTAGTGTTCAGCTATTAGAGTCTATATAGTCAGTCGTCGAGATCTGATAATCAAGATGACTGACTGATAATATATATGCAATTCTATTTATTTTATACATACAGACCTGCTAAGAAGATACCTAATGCCTCTTCATAGATTTTATCAAATTGGGAGAGGGGTAGTGGATTTATACCTGTGCCAAGCTCAACCGTAAATCCTGGTCTGCGCCAATCCTGGATAAACCAGTCTTTATAGCCCGCATAGCTATCAATCGTTTGCACAGCCTCGTAGCCACTGACTCTACTAAATTCTGTGACCATTGCTTCAGACTCGGGTGGCTCGAGGTTTTCAAATCCCCAATAGATAACTTCTCCTTGTGTATGAAATGCAAGTACTCTTGCAAAATCACTATTCCTAGTCAAATCTGCCATTGCAATTGCTTCGGGTTCAGACAAGGGGCTTTCCCCTCCGTAATCTCTGGGACCTGGTACCTGAGGATTACGGGCACGTTCTAATTCCCATTCAGCAGGAAATTGATCATTCAGATCGACTCCTCGAATATTTGCTTTCCATCCTGAAAAATCAGAGCTGCCATTATTCCATTCAATTACTCTATCTCTCCATGGACTTTCTTCTGGTAGACCATTTAGTACAAGATCGACACCATCCGGATTAACCATGGGAACTATAGACAGAGAGGCTTGTGAGTATAGTGGAAGCGTATTGAGCCCTCGAATAGGAGTTTGGTTAGTGAGAGACAATGCGTAATCATTTAAAAAAGTTAATATGATGGGAGTTGTAATCCATTCATTTGCATGGAAGGAAGCATTATAATGAACTCTTTTTTCTCCATCTCCTATTAATACTTCAGGTATTTCCCGCCCCTCCACTGAATTACCGATAGAAGATATCCTTAAAAATGGGTAAACAGTTCGTAGTTGTCTCATATCATTCATCAATGTGCTATAATCATAATTCTGTTTTCCATTCACTATTCTCCATGTCACTCTAATGGGAATGTTAATTGACTGTCCGATTCTTAAAAACGCTGGATTAAGTGTAGGATTAACAAGAAAAAGTGTATCCAGTGGAAGATTTCTGCTACTAGCAATAGACCACAGTGAATTCCCCGATTTAATTTGGTAAGAAGTAGTAACATATCCTGGGATTTGAATACGCACGCCTATTGATAGTGTTTGTGGGTCGATATTCCGATTAGAGTCAATAATAAGCCGAAAAGGAACCTTGAATAATTGACTATAATACCAAAGCGAGTCCGCGGATCTAACGTATACGTCCATGTCGTTCCTCCTTTTTAAAAAAACCAATCATAAAAGTATATGAAAATAACTCAAAATTAGTGAGGAGTGCAATAAGTAAAAAGCACATCGAAGTCGATGTGCTTTTGGGAGGTTAATCTTTTTTCATAATAAAACTTAAATGCCGACCTGATTGTCGATCCTCTCGATAAGAGAATCCATCTGGACTTATAAACGTACAGGTTGGATCAATTGTAATATGGTCTGTAGGAATTCCGGCGAGCTCGCACTGTTTTTTCACCGTTAACTGATTGTCGATATGATACTTGTTAGTTGAACTCTTAAAATATATAAAGTCTTTAGCATAGCCTAAGTTATTAAACTTTTTATAGACATCTAGATCTACTTCGAACTTCTCTTGGCTCAGGGCAGCACCTATTTGTACATGGAAGTCACTTGGGTTACAGTTTTCTACCTTTTTTAAGTGTCTAAACAGCTTTAGGGTCACTTCCTTAATCGTCCCTTGCCAACCCGAATGAATAACACCAATAAGACCATTCACTTTGTTGTAAAAGATGACGGGAACACAATCAGCGGAAAAACTGGTTAAAATAATATTTGACTCAAAAGTATACAAAGCATCCGTGTCAGGTATGGCTGTATCCTTTGTTCTAGCTCCACGACCTTTATCTTCAATCGTTACTCGATGAAAGTTGGCACTATGCGTTTGATTGGCGCAAACGAAATTGTCCATTTCACTAGAAAGAGAAGTCGCTAGTTTTTTTCGGTTTTCAAGGATGTCCTCCGGATTTACACAAATATGTAGAGCCATGTTTCCTTGTTCTAGTTCTGTAGTATTTTTCAAGGTCATTCCTGCAACTATCTTGTCATTATTAACGTACATTTTCATTTTCATGTCATCACCTAAATTCACTATATAATAGCGGGTTTTAAATGTATATATAATACCATGGGATGATTGTACTTTTGTCTAAAGTTTCGTTGGAAATGCTATACTTATATCTAATAAATATATCCATATAGGAGAGTTTTATGGTTTTTAAACGACACCAATTAGTCGCTAATAAATGGAGTGTACTAATTTTAACGATATTAATAACTGTAATAGCTAGCGAATTTAAAGTTATTCCTTTTAATGGCGAGGATTTCCGTTTTGGATTAGGAAGTGCTGCTTTTTTCTTTCTTCTGTTAATATTTCAACCGACATCTTTAATATTCACGGGTTTTTTAACAGGAGTTACGGTTGTTCTTGTGCGAATTGGGGAGGATATGCTATTTACTGATGAGGCTTTTGGTCTAATATTAGTAGATCATATACCCGCTTTTTTATTTTATTTGCTTTTTGCAACTGGGTTTAGTGTTATACGCATAGAGCGGTTTAAAAAGGCGCCTCTGCTTCTAGGAGCGTTTGCCACAGTTTTGGAGTTTACAGCTAATAGTGTGGAACATATTGTTCGATATTTATTATGGAGCAATATGCATCTGGAGGTTCAAGAATGGGTACTATTAGCATTGGTAGCCATTTTTCGAAGTTATTTTGTAGTAGGTTTATATAGCTCAATTATTATAATGGAGCAAAATAAGCGAATACAAGAAATGTTAAAGGTTGGTTCAAACTTATATGCAGAAACACTTTATCTACAAAAATCGATGAATCATATAGAGAAAATTACTGCTTCTAGCCATGATTTATACCGCAAATTAAAGAGCCAGGATCATCTTGCTTTAAGTACCCAAGCATTGAAAATTGCTCAAGAAATACATGAGGTAAAAAAGGACTCTCAACGGATTTTAGCAGGATTGCAAAAGATCACAACAGTTGAAAGGAACAAACATTACACGCTCTCAGAAGTTGTACAGCTTGTTATCCAAGGGAACGAAAAATACAGTGAATTACTTAATAAAGAAATTGTCATTCACTCTACTATTTTAGTCGATTATGAGACAGAGCAACAAATTCCATTGTTGGCACTATTGAATAATATATGTGCTAATGCAGTAGAAGCTATATCAACTACAGGCAAAATTAGCATAAAGGTTTATGAAGAGTCAGCATTAACGTGGTTTATTATCAAAGATACTGGAGGAGGTATCTCCAAAGAAGATCATGGCATTGTATTTGAACCAGGCTATACTACCAAATTTAATGATTCAGGAGTAGCTGCAACAGGTATTGGTCTATCCCACGTCAAAGAAATTATTACAACCCTGGAAGGCCAAGTACAAATTGAATCTTTTGATAAAGGTACTACCTTTAAGGTAAATATCCCAACAGAAAACATAAGAAAAGGTGGGTAAAATATTGCGTTACTATATTGTAGATGATGATCCAGCAAGTAGAATGATGCTGAGAAAAATCATAACAGATGACGAGTTAGGATTAGTAATTGGAGAAGCAGAAAATGGTGAAAAAAGCTTAGTTCCAATACTTGCTACACTTCCAGATGTAGTGCTGGTTGACTTTCTCATGCCAGATTTAGATGGCATCGAAACAATTGAAAAATTGAAAAATAGAGGATTTGAAGGTCAATTTATCATGATTTCTCAAATTGTTAATAAAGAAATGGTAGGAGAAGCTTATAAAAAAGGAATTGAATTTTTTATACATAAACCAATTAATAGGGTAGAGGTTCAAAGTATATTGCAGAAAAATGCAGAACAAAAACGATTACGGAATTCGCTTTTAACGATAAAAGAATCTTTAGCAAGCTTCAATACAATTATGCCCGCTCTAAAAAAGGTAAACGTGGGAGAATTGGTAAGTATCAAGCTTGGTGATATGGGGATAATGAGTGAGGTAGGCAGCAAGGACCTGAAAGAGATTATAGAAATGCTAGTACACGGAAACAATGAGTCGAACGTTTTTCCAGCATTAATCGATATTTATGAGTCTCTTGCGAGGAGACGGAATGCAGAAGATATAAAAAAGGAAATGAAAGCAATTGAGCAGCGGCTCCGAAGAACTATATTAGCAGCAATCCAGCATATGGCTACAATTGGTTCAATCGACTATACAAGTAGAGAATTTGAGCATTATGCACCCCGATACTTTGAATTCCAAGAAGTTCGAAGGTTGATGATTGAGGTAGGAGAGAACCGCTTTAACTCTTCCAAAATAAAGATTAATATTAAAAAGTTTCTTCAAACGTTATACGTCGAAGTATTGGAAAGTTATAAGCAAACTTAGAAGACTCTTCGTTAAGGGAATTATAATGTAGGATTTTGTAGGATTTGATAGGTTATCTTTAAAATAGTTTTAAGCTAATTTATATATGGAAAGCGCTTACAACTAGGAGGGATAGCATAATATGAAAAAGAAATTCAAGTTTACATTAGCATATCAAATATTAGTAGGTCTAATCCTAGGGATTATTGTGGGTGCAGTTTTCTTTGGAAATCCTTCAGTAGAAAAGTACTTGCAGCCAATAGGAACCATGTTTATCAATATGATTAAAATGATAGTTGTTCCTATCATTGTTTCAACTTTAATCTTAGGTGTTGCGGGAACTGGTGATATCAAACAATTAGGTAAATTGGGTGGGAAAACACTAATTTACTTTGAGCTTGTAACAACCTTCGCTATTATCATTGGATTATTTGCAGCAAACATTTTCCAACCCGGTGAAGGGATAGATATGTCAAGCCTTGCTAAAGGTGATATCGATCAATATGTTCAAACAACAGAGCAAGTCCAAAAAGAAGATCATGGGATATTAGATATAATTGTAGGAATAGTTCCTGATAATATCGTGCAAGCGATGGCGGCAGGAGAAATGCTTCCAATTATTTTCTTTTCGGTATTATTTGGGCTAGGTATTGCGGCAATCGGTGAAAAAGGAAAGCCTGTTTTAGCTTTCTTCCAGGGTACAGCAGATGCGATGTTCTGGGTCACAAATCTTATTATGAAATTTGCTCCTTTTGGCGTTTTTGCTTTAATCGGAGTAACAGTTTCTAAATTTGGTCTCGAATCCTTGTTACCGTTGGGCAAGCTAATGATTCTTGTGTACGCCACAATGATATTCTTTATAATCATTGTACTTGGAGGTATAGCAAAATTTGTTGGAATCAATATATTCCATCTACTAAAAGTACTAAAAGACGAACTTCTTTTAGCGTATTCAACGTCAAGTTCAGAAACAGTTTTACCAAAAGTAATGGAGAAGATGGAGAAATTCGGAGCACCAAAAGATATCGTATCGTTTGTAGTGCCAACAGGATATTCGTTTAACTTGGATGGTTCTACGTTGTATCAAGCAATTGCGGCAATCTTTATAGCTCAGATGTATAATATTGACTTAAGTATTTCTCAACAAATTACATTAGTACTAGTTCTAATGGTCACTTCTAAAGGTATTGCAGGAGTTCCAGGAGTTTCGTTTGTTGTGTTACTGGCAACTTTAGGAACAGTTGGTATCCCACTTGAAGGTCTAGCCTTCATCGCCGGAATTGACCGTCTTCTAGACATGGCTCGTACAGTTGTAAATGTTGTAGGAAATGCGCTAGCTACGATCGTTATGGCTAAGTGGGAAGGCCGATTCGATCAAGAAAAAGAAGAAGCGTATTATCTTTCTTTAAAGAAAACGGTGTAACATCTTTTATAGAAAAAGGTCACTATATTCTAGAGACATAACAACAAAAAAACCGGTTATCCAATTGGATGACCGGTTTTTTGTAGTCTCAGAAAAGCTCTAACGATAAATTTTAGTAATGAATGGTGTGCTTCGTTAAAGACCTGACTTGAAACTGTGCTTCAAATGTTGAGTTTTTTAAATAAACGAATTGTCTATAGATGTTGGTCTTGGAGTTTCGTCCTCGCTAATATGTTTTATGTTCGTTGTAAAGCTTAGAGCTAGGACGACAATACTTGATAAGGTTAGCAATACAATCTTCTTTTTCATTTTATAAATCCTCCCAATTATTAATAAATTTTTGTTTAAATAAAACCTGATTTGCTTTTTGATAATATATACTTGCTGCTTTAAACTTGTGATGTTTAAAAAGATAGTCTGCCAATAATATAGAATACTTTTGAACATGTCGTCCATCTTGTTCGTTTTCAAAATAACTTATAGCTTCTGTTAATACCATTTCAAGTTCTTCCGTTTGGTTAAGGTAATGACTATAAATTTCAAGGTGGTAAAAATAAGCAAAATAATTTTTTGTAGATGATTTTTCTTGAGCAATTTTTATTAATCCTTTTTGACACCATTGCAGAACCTGTTGATGGTCAGATTGCTTGGAATACTCTTTTATAATAGATAAAGTTGTTAGTAAGTATCCTTCCGCATTACAGTCTTCTTCTTTAATTTTTAAACTAAGCTTATAAAACTCTATTGCTTTTTCAGGACACCCTTGAATGGCATATAAGGACCCTAGGTTTTGGTAAATCACCTCCTCATAGTTAATCAATTTATAGTCTTTCGCAAGCTTTGCCGCTAAATAATAGTTCTTTTCCGCTTCTTGAAATTGTCTCATTTTTTTATAGGCAATTCCTATAACAATGTAATTATCAATAGCTCTTTCGAATAACAGATTATCTTTATAGTAAAGTAGTGATTTGGAAGCGTAATTAATTGCATTAAAAAATTCATTACATTTTGAGTACGTTAAACTAAGTACATTATAGAAATCAGCTAATTCCCATTCTTCAATACTCCCTTTATTTAAGTGTCCTAATGAAAGCTCTAACCGGTTTAATGCAGCTTGGTAATTCCCCTCTAAATAACTATAAATCCCCAAATTCAAATTAAGAATAAACTTTGTTTTCTCGTCTATCTCGTCTTTTATTTGTACAATTGCCTTATAGATTGACTGCAGGTTTTCCTTCTTCTCATCTAGTATTAACAGTAGACGGAAGAGGTAAAGTTGATAACTGTAATAATTATTTAGTTGTAAAAAGTGTAGTTTTTCGTCGGTGTATTTCTGTAAAGCTCCCCTTATAAAGTTTTTATCTCTCTTCAAAACTCCTATTTTGTATAATTCGGATAGGGATGTAATCACTTTATTTTCCTTTTCACTGGACACTTGATCTATTTCTATATCTAGTTTTTTGAGTAATAAATTTACTACTTCTTCACTTGGAACCGTTAAACTATTTTCTATTTTACTTAAATAGGATGTAGAGCAGATTCCTTTGGCCAATGTGGTTTGTTTCATACTTTGGTCTATTCTTTCTGATTTTATTATATGACCTATACTACTCATTTTCTTCACCCCTTATGAATTAGTAATGTACTAATTCTTGAAATAATCTAAATATCCTTTTTCAATCGTTCGACCAAAAACGACTACTAAATTGTAGAAAGACTTATTATATTGTAGAGATTTGTAGAATATTGATACAATAATTATCCGAATTGATTTAGAAGTAGTAAATTTTCATTAAAATAGGAAAATAGGTTGAGTTATATAGTAATAAGGGAAGAACTCAGGTAATGTTTCCCAACCTTTAATTATTCTAAATATAACAAAAATTTAGTATAATTAAATAAAATATTAATAAAAAGGAGGAAGAAGATCAACGTGAGATAAAATTGTTTTTGGACAAGTAAGTTTTAGCAATACAACAGTCATACTTTAATTGGTTTTACTCAACGGGAATATCAATTGTTTGGGAATGGTAAATAAAAGGGAAAGGGGGGTACACATGATTGGGGAGGAAAACATCGTACAATTAATTGGAAACTTTGGATTTCCTATTGTAGTCACTATTTATTTATTACATCGCTTTGAAAATAAAATAGACTCTCTCGAAAATACCATTCACAATATAGCAAATGTTGTAAACAATAGTATAGAAAAAAGAAAGTGAACATGTAACAAGAAGGATTGAATTCCTGTTGATAATATAGATTAAAATTATTCTTTTAAAGGTAAGCTAAGCTTATTTTCACTAACTATAATTTTCTTCTAAGAAAATGCTAGAAGTGAAAAGTAATCCATCCTGAGTAATAACTCAAAAATGGATTACTTTTTTAATGTGAATAAGGGGAACTACTGTTATGCAATATAATCCTCTTTGGGGATATCGTCGGCAGCACCTTTATTGTAATATTTTCCTTTTGTTAATACTGCTATAAAAACAGTAAGAATTGCTGCTAAAATAGCTGCAAAGAAAGCAGCGGTACTTTGTAAAAATGAACCCATATAACCTAATGCTGCAAATGTACCTATGCCACTAGCAACGATTAAAGAAACAACTCCAACAGGATTCCATTTGTAGAGAAATTCTTGTCGAGCCTCATAATAACCATTCCCAATTTTCAAAGCTTTTTTAACGACCAATGCATCGGTCACCAATATAGCTGCCCATGATAGTAAAAATACACCTTGAAATGTCATAGCTGTATCTAAATGATCTACAATACCACCGAGCATTAGAATTATTGCAGTAATTGCACTTACAACCACCCAAAATCTACGTCCAGGTGTAAATTTAAAAATGTTTTCAAAGAAGTTTGATAGCGATAGGGAACTACTATATATGTTAGTAATATTTATACGTAGTTGAGTTAGCATCGTGAATAATGCTCCACCAATACCTAGAAGCATTACAATATAAACTCCTGGATTTGGTTCACCTAAGCGAACACCAAACCAAATACCAAGACCCCCCATAATACCGAAGCAGAAAATCTGTGGAATAAAACCGATTGCCACCGAACCAATTTTAATATCTTTTGGTTTTAGAAAACGAGCATAATCAGATGCTAGTAGGGCTGTTAGACCCATTATTCCATGTTGAACACCTATGCAAAGGAGTAAGGCTTGTCCTCCAACTTGAACGCCTTCAGGTAAATAAGTCCAAAAAGGTCCTTCAAATACGGAAGGTTTATAAAATGATATAACAACTGCTGTTATTAAGAAAACTACAAATATAGGTAGAGACCACTTTTGTAACTTATCTAGTTGTTTAATTCCAAACCAGTTTAAAGGTATAACGATAAAACCGAAGAAAATGATTAATGCCCATTCTTGTAGGTTAGGGAAGAAGGTGTGAACCGCGGATACTAAAATGAGTCCTTCAAATGCACAATACATAATAAAGTTTGTCGCGTAGAGGAACGATGTTAGGGAAGCACCTATATAGCCAAAACCACCGCCTCTGGATAATAAATTGACATTCATACCAGATTTCGCGGATAAGTAAGCAATGAAGGTTCCTAATATACCGGCAACTACTATTGCATAAATCGAGGAGATAATAGCATTTAGTGCTCCAAATTGCAGAGCCATTACACTACCCATTTGAAAGTAAAAAATGGCAGTGGCTATGCCGAATGTAATATTGGTTATACTTAACCAACCCATATTTCTTTGGCTACGGGGTACCTTTTCTAATGAATAATCTGAGTCCATTTGTTCTGTTACTTTGTGATCTGTAGTTTGGACAGATCTCATAATATCATTCTCCTTTTAATAAATAATTACCAATGTAAGTAGACACATTAATAACTAAATTCTCATTGTTTTTATATTTCCCCCATTAATTATAACATATACCTAGCTAAGTATTAATACTGAGGCAGTTGACAGGAATATATGTATATTGTAAACTATGAAACATAATTGAATATAACCTCACTTAGTGTAGTGAGGTAGAGGCGCGATATTTAACAGTCCTTAGTGGAGTTTGAGAAGCTACGATGCTAGGGAGAAGGAAATGTCGCCGAAGTTTGTAATATTACTCGTTATTACTTGCTGGGTCTGTAGTTAATAATTGCAGGACTGTCCACTATAAACATCCCGGTTTATAATGGTGTGCTATCTCATTTGGGAAAAGTAGAGGACCTAGGGCAACTATACATATTGCGACCTGAGTTCATCTCAGGTCTTTTTTTGTACAAGTTGTCTTTTTTTATAGGCAAGAACATATATTGATAAAAAGGGAGAAATTAGAATGAAAAAAAGATTAGCATTTTTAACGATATTAGCATCTATTACATTGTTTTTAGCGGCATGTGGAACGTCTGATAAAGAGACTTCGGGATCTTCCTCAGCTAAAGATACGGCTGATACATTTACAGTAGGCTTAGAAGCAGGTTATGCACCTTTTAACTGGACTCAACTAGACGATTCCAATGGTGGAGTGAAGATTGATGGAAACGCAGAGTATGCTGGTGGATATGATGTGGAAATTGCTAAACGTATTGCGGATGGATTAGGAAAGGAACTAGTTATCGTTAAAACAGAGTGGGATGGGCTTGTGCCATCATTGCAATCAGACAAAATTGATGCAATTATAGCGGGAATGTCACCTACAGAAGAGCGTAAAGAAACAATCGACTTTTCGGAAAACTACTATACTTCCAACTTTGTTATGGTAGTGAAAAAAGGTGGAGCTTTTGAAGGGGCTACTTCTATTCAAGACTTTAGTGGTGCTAAAATTACAGGTCAGTTAAATACTTCTCACTATGGTGTAATTGATCAAATCAAAGATGTGCAAAAACAACCAGCATCTGATAATTTCTCTGCAATGCGTGTAGCATTAGAATCTGGAGTTATTGATGGTTATGTGTCTGAACGTCCAGAAGGAATTAGTGCTTCTTCCGCTAATGCCAACTTTGCAATGGTTGAATTTACGGATGGATTTAAAGCGGCAGAAGAGGATACAGCAGTAGCAGTAGGCTTAAAAAAAGATAGTAAATTAACAGAAGATATTAATAAAATTTTAGCGGAAATTTCTGAAGAAGAAAGACAAGAAATTATGGATGCTGCTATCAATAACCAACCAGCGGCAGAATAAGGGTGAAGTGATACCGGCTGCATCTTTTTGCAGTCGGTTTTTATATGGAATATATGCTTTCTAATTATTAACTATCTAGCTCCAGACGCCAGCAGCGTCTGCGACTTTTCTAAGAAAGGAGGGAAATGTATGAGCATTGAATATATTATTTCTATGATTACTAATAACTGGCCGATGTTCCTTCGTGGAGCAGGAATGACATTATTAATATCAATTATTGGTACAATTTTTGGTGCAGTTATTGGCTTGCTAGCAGGGGTTATTCGTACAATTCCTAAACCTGAAAGAAAAATGAAACGTATTTTGTTAAAAGTAGTAAATCTAATACTTTCTGCATATATTGAGTTTTTTAGAGGAACTCCGATGATCGTACAGGCCATGGTAATATTCTATGGATCTGCGCTTGCTTTTGGGATAGATATGGACCGTACAACAGCAGCAATATTCATCGTTTCGATCAACACGGGTGCATATATGGCAGAAATTGTACGGGGCGGTGTTATTTCCATTGATAAGGGGCAATTCGAAGCTGCACAAGCAATTGGTATGAATCATGTTCAAACAATGTGGAGTGTTGTTCTACCTCAAGTCATCCGAAATATTTTACCAGCAACAGGAAATCAATTTATCATTAATATTAAAGATACGTCTGTCTTGAATGTAATAGGTGTTACGGAACTATATTTTCAAGCGAAAACAGTTGCAGGTATAAGCTTTAAATACTTTGAACCATTCTTTATAGCATGTATTTTGTATTTCGTCATGACGTTTACAGTAACATTAATATTACGATATATAGAGAGAAGATTAGACGGCCCGGAAAACTACAGTATGATTGGTCAGCCGCCACCGCAACTTATGTTACCTAAAAATAATGCGAATATCGATTAAACGAAGGAGGAGAAATCTATGGGAAATGTCATCGAAGTTCAACATTTAAGTAAATCCTTCGGAAATCATGAGGTCTTAAGAGACATAGATTTTTCAGTGAACAAAGGAGAGGTTATTTGCATCATCGGTTCCTCTGGATCAGGAAAATCTACTTTACTTCGTTGTATAAATTTGTTGGAAAAGCCTAGTGGCGGTCAAATTATTTATCGTGGAGAGAATATTTTAGATGAAAAACATGATATCCATGCCTACCGAAAAAAGTTAGGAATGGTTTTTCAACAGTTCAACTTATTTAATAACCATAATGCGTTAAACAATTGTATGGTAGGTCAAGTAAAGGTATTAAAACGTTCTAAAGAGGATGCCGAAAAGATTGCGTTAAAATACTTAAAAGTAGTGGGAATGGATCATTATGTAAATGCCAAGCCTAAGCAACTATCAGGTGGTCAAAAGCAACGTGTCGCTATAGCAAGAGCACTTTCCATGGAACCGGATGTCATGTTATTTGATGAACCTACCTCCGCACTGGATCCAGAAATGGTTGGAGAGGTATTAAAAGTGATGAAAGAGTTAGCAAGTACGGGACTTACAATGTTAATAGTGACACATGAAATGGAGTTTGCTAAAGAAGTAGCCGATCGGGTTGTTTTTATGGATAAAGGCGTAATTGCTGAGGAGGGACCTCCAGAACAAATTTTCAACAACCCGAGGGAAGAAAGAACTAAAACATTTTTAAAACGAACATTAAGTTAATAACAGTATGGAGGAATCGAAAGGTGGACCTTTTCAATCTGATAAAAAAAGAACGAGAATACTGGCTTGTGGATCAACATAAAGTATCCGATATTCCAAATATAGATTATTTAGTTGCGTTCGATCAATTATTAACAGAGTGGAAAGAACAAAATGTAGCATATCTATCCCTTCTGATGGATGAAGAAAATGAGGATTGGCTTTTAAAGCGTCGGTTCAAAAAAGTGTCGTCTATTGTAGAGTACACAAAGACACTACAAGGACCATTTAAAAATACTAGTGATTTTCAAGTAGATGCTCTCTCTGAGAGTCAAGTTACGGATTCTGATTTTGCTAGATTGTATGATGCATGTAGGAGTGGCTCAGCGAACAAGAATAAGCTGTTTTCTATCAGTCAAATAATGGAGTCATTAGAACTTGAATTAGGTACTAATTGGCGAGATCAATGTTTTATCTTTTCTCAAAATGGCAGAAACTACGGTATTAATATTCCTCATATTGAACAAGGCACGACAGAAGAAGGTAGAATGTTTTACTTTGGGGTAGTTCCAGAGCAACGTCAAAAAGGATATGGAAAGATATTTCATGCTATTTCTTTAGAGCTTTTGAAAACATTAGGTGCCAAGATATATGTAGGGAGTACAGACACAGGAAATGCCCCTATGAGACGGATTTTTGAAACAAATGGATGTATATTACGAGATATAAAGGGGATTTACCGAATAGACATGAAAAAAGTGGATGAACTCAGAAGATGAGTCCTCCACTTTTATTTTAGTTTTTGGAAATTGCTTCTATTGAAGCGGCAACTTTAGAAATGATTAATTCATTACCTAAAAGTGGAGATTCTTTAGAAGCTTCAGGAGAGCCAGACTCGGGACGTTTATGCGATTCTTTGAAGAGATCACTGTCTTTCCATGCTTGGAAGTTTTCTTCTTTCTCCCAGTACATATTTACATTCATTTCATCATATTCAGTTGGTCCTTGAGTAATAGCGACCTCTACTTTGATGAAGCCTTCCATTTCTTGAAGGGGGCTTGGTTTTGTGAAATTTGGAGCCATTTTTTCTGCAAATCCTGGTTTGGTTTTGATGCGATTCGTTACAATAATCATTGTACATTCTCCTTTCTTATTAGATAAAGTTAGTATAGCATTCCTTTTTTCTTATTCCTACAAAGAGCATTTACCTCTATTGTTCTACTGCTTCCTCTTGATAAACTGGGACCCACCCCTCTGTTGTTACAAATATGCGTACAGCAACAACTTTACGGTCCTCTGATAATGTGAAGTAATGTGTAATATTCTCAGGCACAGATATCAAATCACCAGGTGAAAGATGAACTTCAAAGTAGCGTTCATCCTTGCCTTGTATGATGAAGACACCGTGACCACTTACAATATAACGAACTTCATCGTCGGTATGAAGGTGTTTGCGTTCGAAATTTTTTAATAGTTCGTCTAAGTTTGGGTTCGAATCTGAAAGAGAGATAATATCGGCCGCTTGATAGCCACGGCGACTAGAGATATCATCTATTTCAATTTGGAAGGCTTGGAGAATCTCTTGCTTTTCTCCGTCGCTTAAGTCAAATTTTTCACGAAGGTTTTCTGGTAGTTTGTTAATATCCCAATGCTCATAAATTACTTCTTGGTTCTCTAAAAATGCTGCTACTTCTTTTTGCTCTTTAATTGTTTCATTTGTTCCTTGAATTTTAATAATAGCCATTAACAATCTTCCTTTCTATTTTGAGTGTATTTGATGTAGTGCTAATTGATACTGAAATAAAAATTCGCAAGCTTCAAGTAATTTTTTTGCCTCAAATCCATCTTTTCCCCAAACAGTTATTCCGTGATTTCGAATGAGTATAACTCCCTTGTCTGCAGAAATATACGGTGTAAACTCTTCTGCAAGCTTTGGTATATGGGCGTAGTTAGGGATAATGGGTATCGATAGTATGGCATCCTCTTCCCACATTCCAAAAGCTTTAATAAGTTCAATACCTTGAAAATCCACTGAACCTTTGTCACCATATAATTCGGAAATAACGTTATTTGCAACTGTATGGATGTGTAAGCTACAACCTGCATTTGTTTCGCGATATATTGCACAGTGTAATAATGTTTCGGCTGATGGAGTTAAATGTGTATTTTCGACTGGGTTTCCATCTGCATCAACAAGTAAAAAATCCTCTGCTGTTCTCTTTTTTTTATCTTTTCCGCTTGCTGTCACTAAGAACTCCATAGGATTATCATGTACTTTAATAGCAAGATTACCGCTCGTCCCCATAAACCAATCCCGTACGGCTAATTCATCTTTTATGTCTGCAAGTTCTTCCCATTTATCTTGTAAAGTCATACTTCCACACCTAACTTTGCGTCAATAATTTTTATCACATCGTGGAAGTTCTCAAAAGGTTCATAGGGAATATTCAATTCATCGCATTTTTCGATTAAGAAATCCCTCGCAATAACGACATTACCTAATTTTGCTGCTTCAAGATCAGTGATGGAATCCCCAATCACAACGCTCACAGCATCTTGGTCAAGAAGGGTACGAATAATAGAGGGTTTACAGCAACCACAGCCTTGGCTAGTACATCGATCATCACAGCTATACGGAAACTCAATGTGAATTGTATCCTTGGAAAATTCGGATGTATTACAATAGACTCCTGCAAATGGCCCGAATGGTTCTAGTAGCTTGTGGACAAAAAAGTCTATGCCGCCACTTACGATGTAGAGTGGTATGTTGTGTTTTTTTGCATAGGAGACAAATTCACTAAACCCATCACGGATGACTGCCTGCTTAAGCACAAAAGAGATAATGTCATCTTTTGACTCAACAGGAAGGAGTGTGAACATTTTTGCTACACCATCTTGTATGGAAATTCGTTGTCCTAAAATATCATCTTTAATCGATGTCCATTCTTGTGGAGCAAACTCTTTCATGATTGCCATAATGTTATCCTGATTGGTAATAGTTCCATCGAAGTCACAAAAAACTACAAGATTACTCATATTATCACCTCCATAATTCAAGTGCTGTGTTTAATTCACAATGGGTTTTAGCTGCTTCTTCTAATGGAATACCTTCCAAAACAGCCGATACTGCCTGTCTAAAAGCCAAACCTCCTCCGGTTGCACCGGCCGGATGACCGTGTACTCCACCCCCGGCATTAATGATGCTGTCGATTCCATAGTCATTCATTAACAGTGGTACGAGACCAGGGTGAATGCCTGCAGAAGGCACCGGAAAGCTTTGTTTTACTTCACTAGGCTTTGTTAGTTCTTTCCCTAAAGAAAGAGCTACAGATTTTTCAAGTGCAACACTGCCATAAGGAGAAGGGAATAATGAAAAATCTGCTCCTGCATAGCGGGTAAGTTTACCAAGAACAAGTGCCGTGGAAACTCCATAAAATCCTGAGGACGTGAATGCTCCGCTATAAGCCGGATGAGCCATGAGTGGTAATTGAATCTCTTCGTCCTCTGCTAACTCCTGAAGAACGTCTAAACCGTATGCATGAACATTAAATAAGAGTGCATCTGCTCCAAGTTCCCGTGCTTTTTTGGCCTTGTCCTTTAGTTTGAATGTACGTCCCGACAAATTTACTGCGTATAGAGTACGATGACCAGTTTCTTCATAGACTTGTCTTAATACCTCTCGACCAGTAGTGATACGTGTTTCAAACGAAGTGAGTGGATTGTCAAATAGGATTTCGTCATCTTTTACAAGGTCAACTCCACCAAGTGCTTGTTGCTTAAGTTGTTGCGCTAGGTACTCGATATCTCTTCCAATGACACCTTTGAAGATACTCATGATGAGTGGACGTTCATAAACTCCCAATCTTTCTCGGATACCTTGAATGCCGAAGCGAGGGCCAGGGAAATGGGATAATATATTTGTGTCAAATTCTAAATCCAATAATTTTACTTCTCCATCCAAAGATAGTTTGCCGAAAACGGTAGTTAAAATTGCTGGTATATCTGCTGAAAAATTTGCGGCAGGATAGAATACTTTAATTTCTCCTTTAATTCTTTCCGGATGAATGGGGTGAAGAATATTTTCAAATTCAGTAACCGATCGTACAGTTCCTTTATGTTTTTTTAGCTGTTCCTGTTCTAAAAAAGCTAAATTGGTCCAAGAACCAATAGTCAATCCAAGGGCAATATCATCCGCTTTTTTTTCAAAAGAACCAGACTTTCCGTATAGTTGATAGTGCGCAGTAATTCCACTCATTTTTTCACTCCTAATATTAGAAAAGCGTAAGTGCCTAGGCGCTAGAGCTAGACAGATAATATAAAAAACCTCTTCAAATAAGAAGAGGTTAATAGCTTAACAACTTCTTATCTCTCAGCCATTTGACTGCAAGAATTAGCACCGTGTTCATAATTGAATCGGTTGCCGGGTATCATAGGGCTTGTCCCTCCACCTGCTCTAAATAAGAAAAAATATTCAGTTTGTATTTAATAAATTATATTGATTATTCCATGCATTAAAAATTCTGTCAACAAGAAATTGAAAAATTATCATTATTCAAAATTGTATTGACATAGCTTTTTCTAATATGCTAGGATTCTAAACAAACATCATAGTTGTACCGCACTCTTATCAAGAGCAGGCAGAGGGATAATGGCCCGATGACGCCCAGCAACCGACCGTAATACCGTTGTGAGACGGGGCGCTTTATGCGCCGGAATGTAAAATTCCGTAAGGCACGGTGCTAATTCCATCAGAAAGTTTACTTTCTGAGAGATAAGAGGTTCAGAATCTCTTATTCTAAGCCTCTTTCTTTTGGAAAGAGGTTTTTTATTTTGTAAATGAGAGGACGATCATAATGGCGGTAGTAGCAATGAAAGAATATGAATCATTAACTAAAGAAACGGTAATTTCACTGGCGATAGAGTTATCATTATTTTCTAGCGAAGCTCCATTAGTTTGCGAAGAGATTGGTGATGGAAATCTAAATTATGTATTCCGTGTAACAGATGGATCCGGTGAGAAAGGCATTATTATTAAACAGGCCTTACCCTATGCAAAGGTCATCGGGGAGAGTTGGCCACTTACTTTGAAAAGGGCAAAGATCGAAGCTAGTGCATTACAAAAACATGGAGAATACGCAGTTGGATTAGTCCCAAAAGTTTATGCAACTGATGAAAGCTTAGCAATCACAATCATGGAAGATCTGTCTCATCTTGAAATAGTTCGTGAGGGCTTGATAAAAGGAAAGTCCTATCCTAAATTATCAACCGATATTGGCGAATATCTAGCCTTAACACTTTTCAATACTTCTGACTTTGCACTCCACCCCTTTGAAAAAAAGTCACTTGTTGTAGAATTTTCTAACCCCGAGCTATGTAAGATCACAGAAGACTTAATCTTTACAGATCCTTTTTTTGATCATGAAACAAATGACTTTGAGCCAGCATTACAAGCAGAAGTGGAAGCTATTTGGAATAACAACTTGTTGAAATTGGAAGTAGCCAAGCTAAAAAGAAGTTTTTTGACGGAAGCCGAAGCTTTGTTACATGGGGATCTTCATACCGGAAGTATATTTGCGAGTGAAGCGGAAACGAAAGTAATTGACCCGGAATTTGCATTTTACGGCCCAATTGGATTTGATATTGGCTTATTTTTGGGGAACTTAATAGTTCAATCCTTTACGCGTCAAGATGACCAACGGGATGCTATACATACCCATATACAGAATACATGGAACACATTTTGCGCTAAATTTTCAGAGTGTTGGAAAAAAGGGGAGTCCGATTTATATAAAAGTATAGAAGGCTATGAGGCATTTGTGCTAGAAAAAATATTCCATGATTCCGTAGGGTTTGCAGGCTGTGAGCTAATTCGTAGAACGATTGGACTAGCACATGTGAAAGACTTAGATAGTATTGAAAACCATGAGCAACGAATTTTAACCAAAAAACAAACGCTTAAAGCTGGAGAAAGGCTAATAGTGAGTCGTCATGAAATAAACTCAATAGATGCTGTAATTGAGCTGTTAGGAGAAATTCAATAATGAATGTTCCATTATCGATTAAGTGGGAAGGTAAGCAGTTAATAATTTTAGATCAACAGAAACTTCCCCATGAAATTATCTATATAACACTAGAAAATATGAAAGAAGTTCACGATGCAATTATTACTCTGAAAGTTCGTGGAGCTCCAGCCATTGGAATTACGGCAGCGTATGGATTAGCTATTGAGGCGCAGAGTTATCAAACAAATTCAATGATAGATTTTCTAGAATACTTAAAAAGAGATGCAGCATACTTGGGTGAATCTCGACCTACTGCTGTCAACTTGGTTTGGGCACTTGACCGTTTGTTGAAAGCAGCGAGTCCAATAGATAGTGTTTCGGATGCAAAGCAGATTCTAATTGAAGAAGCAAAAATAATTCACAAGGAAGATGAGGAGTCCTGTCAAAGTATCGGCGAGTTTGCACTCTCTCTACTTGAAGATAAAACGAAGGTAATGACGATTTGTAATGCTGGTTCTATAGCCACCGCTAAGTATGGTACTGCTTTAGCTCCTTTTCATCTAGGGAAGGAACGTGGAAAAGAATTTGAAGTGTTTGCATGTGAAACTCGACCTGTCTTTCAGGGCGCCCGTTTAACAGCATGGGAACTGCAACAATCAGGTGTCGATGTGACGCTCATAACAGATAGTATGGCTGCACATACGATAGGCGCAAAGGGAATAGAAGCAATTATCGTTGGAGCAGATCGGATAGCAAAAAATGGAGACACAGCAAACAAAATAGGAACCCTAAACTTAGCAATTCTTGCATCTGTATTTGGAATTCCATTTTATGTGGCTGCACCGTCCTCTACATTCGATTTGTCCATAAATAATGGAGAAGAAATTCCAATAGAGGAAAGGAAAGTAGAGGAAATTATTAATATTAACGGCAAAGCTATTACCCCATCAAACACAAAAGTATTTAACCCTGCTTTTGATGTGACACCAGCTAAATATATCACTGCCATAATTACAGAAATAGGTATTATTTATCCAAACTATCTTGAAAATATTTCAACTCAAATAGTCGATTCAATTGAAAAGGAGAAGGATTATGAAAACAAATAAGTACTGGTTAATATTTACGGTTTTAGTAATAGCGGTTTTACTCGCTGCATGTCAGCCAAAAGCTGAAGGAGAAACAACTAAGTCATCTAGCTCTAACGGTGATGCCAAGGCTAAAGAAAATCCGTTAGCCGGCAAGAAAATTGCATTAGTTATGCAACAAAATTTAGGGACATTTTCAGCTCAATATATTGAAGGGGTAAAGGAGCAAGTAGAGAATTTTGGAGGAACAGTAACGGTGTTTACTTCTGAAGGAGATTTATCTAAAATGGCGTCCAATTTGGATGCCGCTGTGAATCAAGGAGTTGACGGTATTTTAATAGATCATGGCACAAAAGAATCACTGAACCAAGGAGTTGAGAATGCGGTTGCAAAGGGAATTCCGGTTGTCGCATTTGATGCGGGAGTAGAAGTTGAGGGAGTAACCTCTTTAGAACAAGGCGATGAAAAAATGGCTCAAATGACACTAGAAAAACTAGCGGAAGATTCAAATGGGAAAGCCAATATCGTGAAAATATGGGTAGCGGGTTTTGCTCCAATGGAAAGACGACAAGTAGCATATGAGAATTTTCTAGGAGAGAATCCAGGGATAAAAGAAATTGCCACATTCGGTGCAGCAACGCAAAATACAGCTTTAGATACCCAGTCACAAATGGAAGCGGTATTAAAGCAGTATCCCAACAAAGGTGAAATCACCGCTGTTTGGGCTGCTTGGGACGAGTTTGCCAAAGGTGCAGTTCGGGCGATAGAGCAAGCGGGACGTACAGATATTAAGGTATATAGTATCGATATGAGTGATGAAGATTTACAGATGATTCAAAATGAGAATAGTCCCTGGGTTGCCTCGGCAGCAGTGGATCCTAAGGATATCGGCCGTATTCAAGTTCGTTATTTATATCAAAAAATAAGCGGAGGCAATGTAGAAGAAAAAGTAGTATTAGAACCAGTTTTTGTAGAAGCATCTAAATTGCCGAAAGAAACAGTAACAACTAATGAACTCAGTGATCATATTGAAGGTTGGGGAGCAAGTGATCAAGGTTACACAGATGAATTAAAAGGATTAGAGGAAAACAGATAACTTAAAAGAATTTAAGCTGTCCTGTTTAATGGGACAGCTTTTTTCAGAAAGGAGCAATCGATGCTGAATCCTTTTCTTTCCATGAAAGCTATAGATAAATCATTTGGAAATGTAAATGCTCTGAAAAATGCTGAATTTGAACTTAAAAAAGGCGAGGTTCACGCTTTACTTGGGGTAAATGGCGCAGGGAAAAGCACGCTTATGAAAGTACTCTCTGGTGTGTATGAGCAAGATGTGGGAGAAATTTTGTTAGAAGGAGAAAGAATACGTATACGTTCGCCTAAAGTCGCAAAGGATTTTGGAATTTATTGTGTATATCAAGAGGTAGATACTGCCATCGTTGCGGAACTCTCGGTTGCAGAGAATATATTGCTGGATAAGATTGTTGCTGGTTCTAATATGTTCATCTCCAAAAAGAAACTGAATAGGGAAGCACGGAATGCCCTGAAGCAGTTACAGGTAGTCAATATTTCAGTAGAAATACCTGCATTTATGCTCTCTCTAGCAGAAAAACAGTTGGTATTGATAGCGCGAGCACTTGTAAGTTCTGCAAAGGTTATTATCTTCGATGAACCGACGGCACCTCTATCCCTAAATGAATCTACCAAGTTATTTTCAGTCATTAAAAAGCTAAAAGCGACAGGAGTAGGGTGCATATTCATATCACATCGACTACCTGAAGTATTTGAGATTTGCGATCGGATGACCGTTATGGCAGAAGGTACGTTAGTTGGGACCTATAATACTTCTGAGACTAACCAAGAAGAGATTGTTGAAGCTATGCTAGGAACTTCTTATAGCAAAGATTTTCCTGCTCGTAAACATGTATTAGGAAATACATTACTTCGTGTTAAAAATATATCAAGAGGAGAAAAGGTAAGGGATATTTCTTTTCAAGTGTCTGAAGGAGAAATTGTTGGGATTGTCGGTCTTGTAGGGGCAGGAAAAACAGAGTTAGCTAAAACGTTATTCGGATATTCTCCATATACAGAAGGAAGTATAGAAATCCTAGGAAACACCTTAAAAATAAAGCATCCCAAAGACGCGATAAAAGCCGGTCTAGTTCTTATTCCAGAAGAAAGACGAAAAGAAGGGCTATTTGTTCAAGAATCATTACGAACCAATGCGTCTTTTCCTAATTTACAAAATTTTTCTCGTCTCTTATTTATGGATAAAAAGAAAGAAAAGTCCTTTGCAAAAGAGATTATTAAACGATTACAAATTAAAACAAGTAGTACTGAGACACCACTTGTGTATTTGAGCGGAGGAAATCAGCAAAAGGTTGCTATCGGCAAATGGACTTCGCTTGATTCCTCTCTTTATTTGTTCGACGAGCCAACAAAAGGCGTCGATATTGGTGCAAAAACTGATATTTATAGAATGATTCGTGAGTTTGCTGAAAAAGGGAAGGGTTGTCTTTACTTTTCAAGTGAAATTCATGAAGTTCTAGGGATTTCTGATCGCATTTTAGTTATGTATGATGGTCATATCGTGAAGGAACTATCACGGAAAGAAGCGACCCAGGAAAGGATTTTGCTTTATGCAAGCGGCGGTAAAGAGGAATAAGTTGCAAGAACGAGGTACAAATTTTTTGTTCAAGTTTGGAGCTATTGCGTTACTTATTTGTATTATTATTTATTTTAGTTCAATAAGCGATGCCTTTTTTACATATGCAAATTTCACAGATATTCTGCGATCTATTTCAATCGTTACCCTATTAGCATTGGGAGTTACCTTCACACTTGTAGTAGGAGGTTTTGATTTAAGTGTAGGTTCAACTATGTCGCTATCTACAGTTGTGACAGCCTCTCTGATGGTTTGGTACGAGATGCCTCTATGGCTTGTATTGATTGTACCTATTGTAGTTGGAGTATTAGTGGGTTTGTTGAATAGTTTCCTTATTGTAATTATAGGTATACCTGATTTGCTAGCAACATTAAGTACGATGTATATCGTTGCGGGCTTCCATCGAACTTATACAGAAGGGTATTCTATTTACAATAATATGCCCCTTACTTCGGGTGGAACTGCTCCAGGACAATTCTCAGAGGCATTTCTTTGGATTGGTCAAGGTAGATTACTTGGTTTACCTGTACCTGTTTGGATTATGTTAATACTCGTTGTAGTAGCTTATATTGTTCTCAATCATACACGGTGGGGTCGTATTTTATATATGACAGGTGGCAATGAGGAAGCGGCAATATTGTCAGGAGTGAACACACGCAAAGTGAAGTTCATTGCGTACATCATTTCTGGTATTTTTGCTTCATTGGCTGGAGTATTATTTACTGCAAGGGTCGGGTCAGGTCAAATTGATGCCGGTACCCCACTTTTAATGGAGGCGGTTGCTGCAGTTTTCGTGGGCTATTCGGTATTAGGAATTGGGAAGCCTAATGCGTTAGGCACTTTTTTTGGAGCAGCGGTAATTGGCATCCTACTTAACGGGCTAACAATTTTGAATTTGCCTTACTATGCATTTGATATTATTAAGGGAACAGTATTAGTTTTGGCGCTGGCAGCAACTTACGTTTATGCGAAGAAACGTTTTTCACGGGCTTAGCAAGAAGAAGATCTTCCTAACCAAATAAGATTTTTTCAAAAAAATTAAAATAAAATGGAATCATCGTTGAAATTTAAGATAATCTACTTCATTATGAAAGGTAGAGAATCTCTAATGTTCTGACTAAGAGATAATACACTAAATGAAGGAAGTAGTTTATGTCCGAGGAAAATATTACACGTTTATATGTCAACGATAAAGAAATTATATTAATCGGTACAGCACATGTATCAAGACAGAGTGCGGAACAGGTAAAGGAAGTTATCGATAGAGAACAACCAGATTCTGTTTGTATTGAATTGGATGAGCAAAGGTACCAATCTATTATAGATAATAATAAGTGGAGGCAGACGGATATCTTTAAGGTTATTAAGGATAAGAAAGCTACTCTATTATTAATGAACTTGGCGATTTCATCATTCCAAAATCGGATGGCTAAACAGTTTGATATTAAACCTGGCCAAGAAATGATACAAGGTATTGCAAGTGCAAATGAGAACGGGGCTGAGATAGTATTAGCGGACCGTAATATTCAAACTACTTTTTCACGTATATGGCATAATCTTGGCTGGACTGGAAAATCTCAATTACTTACTTCGGTTTTCTTTAGTATTTTCAGTAAGGATACAATATCGGAAGAAGAAATGGAGAATATGAAATCAAAGGATACGTTAAATGCTGTACTAGCTGAGTTTACGGAAACCTTTCCAAAGTTAAAAACACCTTTAATCGATGAGCGTGATCAGTACTTGGCTCAAAAAATTAAGGAAGCACCAGGTAAGAAAATTATAGCCGTTTTAGGGGCTGCACATGTCCCTGGTATTACAAAGGAAATTCATAAGGAGCAAGATTTAGCAAAGCTTTCGGCTATTCCGCCTAAGTCAATTGTTCCTAAAATAATCGGTTGGGCTATTCCAATTCTAATTGTGGCGCTAATAGTGATCACATTCTTTACAAATCCTTCTGCTGGTTTTGACCAAGCACTCAGTTGGATTCTATGGACGGGTTCTATGGCTGCAGTAGGAGCAGCGGTAGCGTTAGGACACCCATTGGCAATTCTAGCTGCATTTGTCACAGCACCAGTTACAGCGCTTCATCCTATCTTAGCGTCAGGCTGGTTTTCTGGGCTTGCCCAAGCATATATCAAACGTCCAACGATAGCTGATTTTGAAAAGTTATCAGAAGATGTCTTTACGATCAAAGGGTTTTGGAGAAACAAAGTTACGAGGGTATTACTTGTTGTTGTATTAACTAACTTATTTGGATCGCTTGGGACATTTATAGGTGGGGCAGATGTTATACGAGTATTTTTCAAAAATTTCTAAGTAGCTTATCCCTTGTGAAGCAAAGTGCTGAACAGGGGATTTTTTAAGATTCTAAGCTATTAGAACATAAAAGGAGTGTAAAATTTGGAGTGTAATAATTGCCAAGTAAATGAGTTAAAAATTGAGTTCAAGGTAGAAGGAGATTCAAACATCCCCCTACTAGCTGGTGTATTAGAGCATTTGAAACGCCGGGACATTTTAGTAGATGCAAAAGGGAATACGTTTATTGTTAAAGAATCAGATGTGAGAGATTTTATAGACTTCAGCCACGATCATATGGACGCCTCTCAAATTACATACAGAATTTCAAAACAGCCATGGGAGCCTATGGAAAAAATAGATGAAGTATTAGACGTTAAATGGATTGATGAAGTTATCAAAAAACAACTTATGATTTGTCATTATCAACCAATCGTAGATATAGAGGAGCAAGTATTTGCTTATGAATTACTAGCTAGATTTCCAAAGGAAGATGGTTCTATGATTTATCCAAATGAAATATTTTCCGCTGCTAAGGCAAGAGGAAGGCTATACTCTTTAGATCGAGCATGTCGAATGACCGCAGTAAAACATGCAACAAGTCTTAAAGGAAAGAAAGCATTTATTAACTTTATACCTACCTCTATTTATTCACCTGAATTTTGTTTGAAATCTACGACTGCATTAGCAGAAGAATTAGGTATAGATCCAGTTCAACTAGTATTTGAAGTGGTAGAAACGGAAAAAGTAGAAGACATAGAGCATTTAAAAAAAATTCTTGCATTTTATAAAGAAAAAGGTTTTGAATATGCACTAGATGATGTAGGAGAAGGATATAGTACGATGGAAATGCTGGCAGATATAAAACCAAATTATATGAAGTTAGATATGAAATATGTGCAAGGAATTTCCAATGATCTAAATAAACAAGCAGTTGCACAAAAGTTCTTAGAAAAGGCAGTAGAAGTGGGATCGATTCCTCTAGCAGAAGGTATAGAGGAGAGAGAAGATTTTGAATGGCTGAAAGAAACGGGCTACAAGTTATTTCAAGGTTATTATTTTGGAAAACCCGTTGCAGCTCCTATTTAAATACAACTTGATAAAATCAAAAAAACCAACTATTCGAAAGAATAGTTGGTTTTTTCTATAGACACTTATGCTTTCTTTTTAGTGTCCGTATCTTTGTCATCTAACTTAAACTCTTGTGTTACATCATCCACGATGTCTTTTGTGGAATTTTTAAATTCTTTTAATGTTTGACCGACTGCTTTACCTAATTGAGGCAATTTTGATGGTCCGAAGACGATTAAAGCAATTATTAAAATGATGATTAATCCTGGTACTCCAATGTTTGGCATGGAAGTTCCTCCTCTAATATGGTGATGTACAAATTTTCAATGGCTATTGTGTCTCAAACTATTTGTCTAAAATTTGATCCTCAAGCGCTTGTCTCGCAAGTTGTTTTTTATAAGACCAGCTGGAAACAAGGATACTAACTTCAAATAGCAGCAGCAATGGAATAACAATGATGAAATCTGAGATGAAGTCTGGTGGAGTAATAGAAACTCCTACAACAACTAGTACAAAATAAGATATCTTTCTCATTTTTCTCAGTCGATCTGGAGTTATTATACCCAATTTGGTTAAAAAAAGTATAATAACCGGTAATTCAAATACTATGCCTACGGGAATCACTAAGTTAAACATAAAAGTGAAATATTGTTTCATCCCGTATGTCTCTAAAGCACCAATGGAATCATTAATATTCGACATGAAATTCAGCATTAAAGGGAAAAGAATGTAATAACTGAAACTAATCCCGAGTAAAAAAAGAAGGAATGACACAGGGATAAAATAGCCTGTCCCTTTTGCCTCGTTCTCATTTAAGCCTGGTCTTACGAATAACCATATCTGATGTAATGCAATTGGTAGAGTAATTAAGATGGCTAGTATTAGTGCGCATTTTACGTAGATCATTAAGCCATCTGTATAACCGAAAACATTCCACTCCACATTCATAGCAGTTGGTTGCTGTTTTAAAAACGTAAGCGTTTTTGGAGCTAACCAAAACCCTAAGGCAAGTGAGAGGATAAATGTCGATGTAACAATGATAAGTCTTTTTCTAAGTTCTGTTAAATGTTCAACAAGCGTCAGTTGTTGTTCTTGGTTCATTTTTGATACCACCCCATTTTCTCAAATAAAGTGAAGCTTGTTTATATACTACTCGCAGCACCTGTCTGCAATCCATTATACCCAGTAAATGTTCTTTTGTACCATCCCACATTATACTCTTTCAGATCAAATTGTAAATAAAAGAAAACTTATTGTCACTAATAAAACAAGTATCAAGAAATTATTAACCTTTTTTAAAAAACTAGTTAGTTAGAATTAGATTGCTATTGAAAGGAGAATATAAATAACTGAATACATTAGAGAAGAATTAATGTTGTTAAACCAAATGCTCTTTGCAAATGGTGGCCAATTTTGGACTGTTCCTCCATCTTGTCTACTGTTGTATATAACAACAAGGTGGGTTATTAGTTAAATAATATTCATTAATCATTACGAGGCTACTTTTTTAAATGTAGCCTCGTTTTTGTGATTACACTGTTATCCCATATGTAAATAGAAAAAAGTATGAGTAGGTATACTCATAACTTCTTTTCTATGTTTTTTAGTAATTCAATTATTTGTTTTGCAGAGGTACCATCCCCATAAGGATTAGGGATTTTTGCTATTTTTGCGTGTTCACTTGGAGATTCAAGTAGCTTTCTTGTTGTGGCTAGAATTTTTTCCTTGTCTGTCCCAACTAATTGTAAGGTTCCGGCTTCGATACCCTCTATTCGTTCTGTACTTTCTCTAACTACTAGCACTGGAACATTAAGTGCAGGTGCTTCTTCTTGTATGCCTCCGGAATCTGTAATTACAAGGTGGCAAAGTTTCATAAGATGAGAAAAGCATTCATAGTCCAAGGGCTCAATCAGGTGTATACGGGAGTTTATATTATTTGTTATCAAATGATCTTGGACCTGTTTTTTGACATTCGGATTTGGGTGAACTGGGAAAATGATATCAATATCCTCAAATTCCACTAATAACTGTTTGAAAGCGAGGTAGATTCCCTCGAGTTTTATGAAATTTTCGCGCCGATGGGTCGTAACTAAAATAATACGTCTCTTGTTATCTATTATTTTTTGTATATTTGGTGGGAAGATATATGGTCTACTTGAAACATCTAAAAGTGCGTCTATTACGGGGTTACCTACTACAAAAATGCTGTTCTCTGGAATTCCCTCATGTAAAAGGTTTGTTTTACTCTTTTCCGTAGGGGCAAAATGATAGCTACTAAGACTCGTTACAAGTTTTCGGTACATTTCTTCTGGGAAAGGAGAATACATATTAAATGTACGCAATCCTGCCTCAACATGGCCAACAGGAATGCGATGTAAGAATGCTGTATAGGCACCAGTAAAAGTAGTTACAGTATCACCAAGTACCAACACTAAATCAGGGCTTTCCTTTTCATATACTTCTCCAATTTTTTTGATCATTTCAGCTGTTATTTCTTCCAGTGTTTGATTTGGTTTCATAAGGTTTAGTTGGTAATGCGGTCTAATTGAGAATAATGATAATACTTGATCGAGTATTTCACGATGTTGTCCTGTATTTACTAGGATGCAATCCATTTCTTTCGAGCTCACCAGTTCCTGTATAATTGGAGCAAATTTTATCCCCTCTGGTCGAGTACCAAAAATAATTAATACCTTCACCGTTGAGTCATCTCTTTTCCGGTAGGAACAAGCATGATTTTCGTTATTGTTCCGTCAATTACTTCAAAATTTGCCTCGTACACATTCCCCCAGCGAAGTAATGATTCTTGAGCAATCATACGAAATTGGTTATTTAATATTTCTTTTTCTTTTATAGTTATATTGGTACTATGTCTGCGTTGGTGATATAAGTCTTTGTCAACCCAGTGAAGTTCGAAGTCCTCAGCAATACGAAGGAACATTGCAAAATCATCTGCTAACAGAGGCTCTCCTTGGATTGTTGTTATCCACCCATTCAATTCTTTAAGTGTGGAAGAACGATACAATCTTGGACAATGCGTTTGAAATTTTTCCAACACTTCATATTTGTCCTTATAAGAAATCCCTTTATAAATTGGCCCTTCAAGCAATCCACCGTTCTCTTCAAACCAAACTTGTCTATTTGCATAGACTAAACCTACATTCGGTGGAAGTGAGAGCATTTCACCTACCATAATCTCTAACGAAGATGGATCAAGCCAATCATCGCCATCTAGCTCTAGTACATATTCACCAAGAACATATTGTAATCCGATATTGAGAGCTTCCGCCTTGGTTCTTTTACTAATGTGAATAGGGATGATTCGAGAATCGTGAATAGAGTATATTTCACTTAGAGTCGAATCGGTAGAACCAACGTCTATAGCAACAACCTGGAAGCTTGAAAAGGTTTGATTTAGTACACTTTGTATACAATTTTTTATATAATTCCCATGGTTACAGGCCGTAATAATAACAGTAACTTTCGGGATATCACCGTTTTTTCTTCTATGGTCTATACTTGCAGACATACTTTGGAGAAATAGCTCCTCAGAGGCTGTTATTGTTGTTAATGAATATTTCCCGTTTAAACGATAATCCATAAGAGGTTCTGGTAAAAATAGAAATTCACCAAGAGGCATTAATCTTATCCAAAACTCATAGTCAGAAACTAGTCCATATTTAGGATCATAACCATCGGCTTGTTCATATGCTTCTCTAGTGAAAAGAAAGGATGCACCAATAAAACAAGTTAACATTATTTCTTCTTTTGGTCGTTTCATCATTTCAGTAAGTGCAGGATACCAAGTGTTATTTATATCTCGAGATACTCGTTTTTCATCGATAGGATGATAAAGTGAATATACTAAAACTGTATCGGGAGTAGCATTCTTCATCGTCGCTACTAACTTTTCAAGAAAGTTTGGCCATTGTATATTATCACTAGATATCCAAGTAAGTAGGGCACAATCTAATAGTCTTTCAAAGCCCTCATTTAAGGAGTGTGCGATCCCTTTATTGAAGATGCGGTGAATAATAGTGTATTTACACGTTAGAAGCTTCGATGCTTCATATACTGCTTTTACCGTTTGGGCGTTTGCGCCATCGATAACAATTACTAACTCAAAGTTGCGGTATTTTTGGTTTTCGATAGCCTGTACACACTCAAACAAGTACTCTCTTTCTTGGTTGTATACAGGAAGCACAACGCCTACTTTATCGTTAGATTTTGAGCTATTTGAACCTTTCTTTCGTACTCTTAAGTGGCGATCTTTATTAGGTAGCCACTTGTACCATTTGCTATTTTCTGCGTTCATTTCTACCTTCCTTTACAGTTTTCAGCTACAAATATATATATTAAAGTGGCTGTCTTGTATACTATGAAAGGGCTGAGAATAGAAAGCGGCTAATATCCTAATAAATATATATAAAGATTTTTCGGTATAAGTAACGATATTGTAGAGAATGATTAAGGTGGAGGTGGTATATATTAAAACCATAGTAGCTTTTCTAGTCATTCTTATTTCTATCTTGCTATATTTTAATCTACAAATAGAGAAACCTATTCATTTTAATGAAGAGTTCCACGGGAAACAATTTTCGACATTTTATATGGAATATGAGGAAGAAAAAATAGAAATCGGGATGATTGGAGATGTATTACTCCATTTACCTCTTTACAATTATACAAACTTTGCTCCTTCCTTTTCTCCTGTACAGCAGGAATTAGAATCCATAGATTTGTTAATAGCAAATCAAGAATCCTTACCGGCCGGAAGAACATTTGGAGTATCTGGATACCCAAAATTTTCTAGTCCGCCTCATATTATAAGTGATTTAAAAGATATTGGTGTAGACGTGTTATCGATAGCTAATAATCATTCACTTGACCAAGGCGAAGAGGGACTCTTAGAAGCAATTCAACAGATGGAAAAGGTTGAAATGCCATATATCGGTGCTTTTAAATCAGAAGTAGACCAACAGACAGATCGGATATTCAAAGTGGAAAATATATCATTTGGACTTCTAGGTTATACCTACGGAACTAATAGTCATGAAACCCCAGTTGGTAAGGACTATTTAGTGAACCGAATAGAGGAAACTCGAATTATAAAAGAAATAAAGGAATTAAAAGCAAAGGTAGACTTTGTTGTAGTTAGCATCCATTGGGGAGCGGAGTACAATTTAGAGGCAAATGATACACAGAAAAGGCTAGCCAGGTCTATTTCAGACGCTGGTGCAAATATTATATTCGGTCACCATCCCCACGTTATCCAACCATATGAACAAATTTTGTCGGGAAATGGTCATAAAACACATGTGTTTTATTCATTAGGAAACTTTTTTTCTGGTCAAAAAGACGAGTATACTAATATTGGTGGAATTGCTAAAATAGAAGTTTTAAAGAAAAATGTGAATGGTAAACAAATTATGACTTTAGAAAATCCTAGCTTTATATCTACGGCTGTTTTAAAAGGTGAGCCCTATACGGTTAACTTTTTAAAAGATGTTGAAAGTGAAATAGGAAAAACAAATGCATGGGTGCAGCAGCATGTGTTTGGAGGAGAGTGAGTTAGGGGGGAACGTGTGAAAGAACAAGATCATGACAGATTACTACGTATTAAGACAGAAGGTGTAAGAGAATGGCAGCACCAATCGTCTCATTATAATCGATACGAAGCGACCCCATATTCTGCATTGGAGATTCTTTTTGACGAATATGACGAGTGGAAATCAACAGATCGCTTTGTAGATTTTGGATGTGGCAAGGGGAGGTTCCCATTTTACGTTTATCACCATTTGCATGCTTCAGCGGTTGGGGTAGAAATGAATGGCCAACTCTATCAGGAGGCAATGGAGAACTTAGCTAAATATATGGAGCGTGCTAAAAGTTCAAGAGCTTCGATTCAGTTTGAACATATATTTGCAGAAGGGTATGACATAGAAAAGGAAGATAATCGATTTTACTTTTTTAATCCGTTTTCTTTGCAAATTTTTCAAAAAGTTATAGATAATATCCTACGGTCAGTTGAAGACCATCCTCGCTCTGTGGATGTCATTCTCTACTATCCAACCTCAGAATATAGTCACTTTCTCGAAATTCAAACAGTATTTGAATTATGGAAGGAGATTCGCCTTCCTGGTTTATATGAAGAAAATAATAATGAACGGTTTTTAGTTTTCCGATTAGATTAAATATAAAACACTCCGCTTATAGTGGAGTGTTTTTGTAGCTTCAAACCATTGGCAATTTCTCGTTATCTGCTAGTATGTCCCATACTGTTTCTACTGGTGTTCGAACTGTTTTTCGTATTGTGCGGTATAGTTCTTATTTTCTTTTTCTGCTATCATGAATTATTCCTTCTTAAGATTATAGGCAATGCATTGCTGCTTCCGCCTCATGCCAGTAGACAGGATATCCTTTTCCTTTAGCACAGAAAATAGATGTAGATGTATACTCAGGGTCTGCTTCTTTGTTATAACCAAGTCTATCAATTATCTCCTCAGTATTATGACAGCGATCGTAACCTCCATAAACTAAGCTAAGAGATCCCTTGCCATGGGTAAAAGATGCGAATGTCGTACTGTAATTCATAAAGGTCGCTACGGGTACTCTTCCTTTTATGAAAACATTATCTCCACTATTTTCTGGAGGTTCAAAGCTTCCTGCTGCTTGTTGGATATCAGAGAGTATTCGACCGATTAAGTCCATATTTACTTTAATCGTAAAATCATAAAATGGCTCTAAAAGTATATTTTCCGCTTTTTCCAGACCTTGCCGAAGTGCACGGTAGGTTGCTTCTCGAAAGTCTCCACCGTGTGTATGCTCATTATGTCCGCGTCCTGTGAGTAAAGTAATTTTCACATCAGTTAAGGTGGAGCCTGTTAGTAAACCGTGATGATCTCTTTCGAAAAGGTGGTGCTTCACTAAGTTTTGGTTGCCTGTCGATAGATCATTCGCATGACATATATTTGTAAAGGTAATTCCGCTATTTCTTGCAGCAGACTCGATTAGTAAATGCACTTCTGCATAGTGTCTTAAAGGTTCAAAATGACCATATCCATGTACGGAGTTACCAATAGTTTCTTTGTATAGAATTTTAGGCTCTCCAAAAGATACGTGGAAACCAAAACGCTCCAAAACAATTTGTTCGAGTACTTCTAGTTGAATAACTCCCATTACATGAACGTGTATTTCTTGAAAGTACTCATCCCAAAAGATACGTAAAGAAGGGTCTTCTGCATCTAATAATTTAAAGCAACGTAATATTTCCTTTACATGTACAGAAGCATCAAAGAGTACTTTAGATTTTAACGTTGGAATCATATCAAATTCAGTTTTCTGGGCGAATACACCGAGCCCATCCCCAATGGAGGCATTTGTTAAGCCAGTAACAGCTACTAGTTCACCTGCTATAGCCTGATCTGTAGTTTTAAATTTATTGCCGCTATACTGGCGGATTTGCGTTATTTTTTCAGTTTGTTCATTGTAAGTTACACTGTCGCGTACTTTCAATGTCCCATTCACTAACTTCAAATAGGTAACACGATTCCCACTTTCATCATGTCTTATCTTATACACCTGTGCTGCAAATACATCGTCTGATTTATAGAAAGTAGTGGTTAACGAATCTAGTTTTTCTAGAAATTCGACAATACCTATATCTTTCAATGCTGAACCACTAGCACAAGGAAAGATTTTGTTTTCTTTCACCATTAGTTTAAGCGTTTGTGTCCATAAGTCTTTATCGAATCCACTGTCCATATAAGTTTCTAAGAGAACTTCATCTCGCTCTGCAAGAAATTCAATTAGTTCTTCGTCAAAAGATGTCGTTATATCACACACATTTTCTGATAAGGTGGAGCGAATTTCAGCAAGAACGCTTGTTGGATCCGTGCCTTCATAATCGGTTTTATTGATAAAGAAAAAGGTAGGGACATGGTGTTTTCGCAGTAATTGCCAAACAGTTTCCGTATGTCCTTCAATGCCGTCTACAGCACTAATAATAATGATGGCATAGTCCATCACTTGGATAGCACGTTCCATTTCTGGAGAAAAATCGACGTGTCCCGGAGTATCGATAATATAGTAGGTAGAATTGTTGTAGGTAAAGATTCCTTGATCGGCAAATATAGTAATTCCTCTATTTTTCTCTATAGTATGACTATCAAGAAACGAGTCTTGGTGGTCCACTCGTCCTCTATGTCTAATGGTATTTGTATGGTAAAGCAGTTGCTCTGAAAAAGTAGTTTTTCCAGCATCTACATGTGCAAGAATTCCAATAGTTTTGTGCATGTACTCACCTCTGAACTTAATTATAGCAAATTAGGGCGAAAACACCTGTATCAGTGCTATACTAGATAGACTAACAACGTAGAAAGAAGGTACAATTCATGCAATATTCGAAATCGAAAATGGAAGAACTAGTGAAATATAGCCCAGAGTTAAGCAAACGTTTAAAAGAGGTTATGAAGGAGCATGATTTAGAGAAAAGCTTTGCTTTAAAAGCTCTTTATCATTCTGAAGTAAAAGACGGCGGTAAATTTCAAAGAGACTATCAAGACCTATAAAAAAGTGAACCGATTCAAAATCGGTTCGCT
Source organism: Psychrobacillus sp. FSL K6-1464 (assembly GCF_038003145.1). NCBI lineage: Bacteria > Bacillati > Bacillota > Bacilli > Caryophanales > Bacillaceae > Psychrobacillus > Psychrobacillus sp. FSL K6-1464. The sequence continues at coordinate 3,700,513 of NZ_JBBOOP010000001.1, read as the reverse complement.
TTTTTTATTTAATCTTCTTTCATTCCTGAAATCTCACCTTTAATTTGTTTATATGCTTTTTGTAAATTGAGTACATATTTAGTTTTGTCTTGTTCGTGTATTTCTGAGATAGTATCAATTTCTTTTCCAAAGGCTTCAAATATCAAATCCAGTGAAATGGATGAGCTTCCAATATTATTAGTCATTAATACATTTTTAAATCTATTTATATAATCTTCTTTCGTGCCGATAGTCATTTCAACATTCCTTTCTTCAACATAAAAAAACATCCTCTTTTAAAAGAAGATGCTAGTTGGATATGATTGGTTGTTGTCGAGACGTTTGAAACGTAACAAAATACACACCGAAAAGAGTCAATATCTCCAGTGTTTTCATTGCGCTTTTTCGTACGACAGCAATTTCAAGCATTTGCTTGTTCATAGCTGCACTTAACACCCCCTATCCGCGTAGGTTTTTGGTGTGTACTTGAAATAGGCAGGTCTCCTGGCTCATGGTCATCGCTTTTCTATCCTTCCCATAATGACATACAGTGGATATAGTAGAATTGCTCCCATTTACAGTTGCGGGACAGCGTCGGTTTTTCACCGACTTCCCTTTTAAGTTCATTTACTTTCGTAAACGAACACCTAAGTCTACACATTATTCAATTGTTCTTTTACTATAACATAAAAAATTTAATATTCAGTTGATAGAAAGTTAAAACCGAGCTTTATTGTAAATCTATAAATCTATTTGCTTTTTATAGTTTATAATTAATGTAATATTCAAACAAGTGTTAGTCTATAATAAAATAAATAGATTTTCTATAGGGGGGAAGAATTGTGGAAGAGCTTGTGAGCAAGGTACAAAAACTCGTAGAACAGTCAAAAGGCACTTGGGGAATCGTCTTAGAGGACTTAAATTCAGGGGAGAAATGGGAACATAATGAACAGGAGCTTTTTTATGCGGCAAGTGTCATTAAGGTACCAATCATGGCCTCAGTTTATAGAGCAGTGGACCGAGGAGACTTGTCTTTAATGGACTTAATCATCCTCAATGAAAAAGAGTATGTGGGAGGTTCTGGTGTATTGCAACATTTTACTCCAGGATTATCTCTTCCCCTTCAAGACATCATAATGCTGATGATTATTCAAAGTGATAATACGGCAACTAATCTACTAATCGACCTTGTAGGAGTTGACGATATCCAAAATTCTATGAAGGAAGCAGGAATGATATATAGTACTTTTTATAACAAGCTCATGTTGAGTAAGTCTAATCCCAAAGGTGCTAATCGGATAGCAGCAGTGGATATAGCTATACTTTTACATAAGATGGCTATGGGAGATTTAGTGAGTGGTAAAGCAAGTCGTCAAATGGTAGAAGTGATGAAGAAACAACAGGTACGTGATTGTTTACCTGAAAGGTTACCGTCTCCATACTCTAATTTTGATTATGGGATGACGCCATGGGAGTTAGCCAATAAGACTGGATGGATTCCTGGAACACGTCACGACGCTGGAATCTTTTATGTAGGGAACCGAAAGTTAATTGCAACGGTTTTATCAAAGGATGAAGATGATTTACTTTCGAAACGAATTCTTGCTCAAATTGGAGAAGAAATATACAAATACTTACGGTAAATTGGTTAAAGACGACATGGATATACAACGCATGTCGTCCGTAACTAATTCAGAATAGGAAACTTCAGTAATCGAGTTAAGTTTGATTTAGGCTACGAACCAAGGCCCTTCCTGCTTCTCTTCCTGTAAAGATACAACCACCTAAAAATGTCCCTTCTAAAGAGCGATACCCATGAACTCCTCCTCCACCAAAGCCAGTTACTTCACCGGCTGCATAAAGCCCAGGGACGGCAAGGCCTTTATCATTTAGTACCCGGCCGTCGAGATCAGTTTGCAATCCACCAAGTGTTTTCCTAGTCACAATATTTAACCGAACAGCAATTAAAGGACCATTATTAGGATCTAATAATTTATGGGGAGATGCTACACGTATTAATTTATCACCTATATAGTTTCGAGCTCCTCGAAGAGCCGTTACTTGAAGATCTTTTGTAAATTTATTATCCATTTCACGGTCTCTAGCTAGTAGTTGGTTCTCAATATGTTCTAAGTTTAAGAGATTATCGCCAGTAATTTTATTCATCCCATCTACTAGGTCGGATAAATTGTTAGATACTATGAAATCTTCTCCATTTTCCATGAAGGCCTTCACTGGAGCAGTGGGTCCTGGTAAAATTCGCTTCAAAACCTGTTTGATACTTTTCCCCGTTAAATCTGGATTTTGCTCAGATCCTGAAAGGGCAAATTCTTTTTCAATAATTTTCTCGGTAAGTATAAACCAAGAGTAGTCATACCCAGTTCTTTGGATAGCCTCTAGCGTTCCTAAAGTATCAAAACCAGGGAAGTTTGGAGCAGAGAATCGTTGTCCTGTGGCATCTAACCAGATGGAGGATGGGCCTGGCAATATACGTATTCCATGAAGTGGCCAGATTGGATTCCAGTTTTTAATACCTTCTGTATAATGCCACATGCGATCTTTATTTACTAAGCGACCACCAGCTTTCTCTGTAATGGCTAGCATTCGTCCATCCGCGTGTTCTGGCACTCCAGAAATCATACGTTTAGGAGGTTCCCCAAGCCGTGAAGGCCAGTTTTCTCTTACCAGTTCGTGGTTAGCGCCAATTCCACCACTCGTTACCATTACGTATTTAGCTACATATTGAAAATGGCCAACCACATCTCTTGGGCTTGGTTCTCCACGACCAGCAGAACTAGGAGTTAATAATGAACCACTCACACCAATGACCTTTCCATTGTCCATGACAAGTTCGTCTACTTGGTGTCGAGGTTTATATTCTACATTTCCTTTGGACATGGCAGCTCGAACACGAGTTTCAAAAGGTTTCACAATACCAGGTCCGGTACCCCATACGATATGAAACCTTGGTACTGAGTTTCCATGTCCATCTGCAAGATAGCCTCCTCGTTCCGCCCAACCTACTACGGGGAAGAATCGAACACCCTGTTCGTGAAGCCAATCACGTTTTTCCTCGGTTGCAAACCGAACATAAGCTTCCGCCCATTTCAACGCCCAGTAATCTTGATCCTCTTCCCGATCGAACCCAGCTGTTCCAAGCCAATCCTGCCATGCGAGTTCATATGAGTCCTGAATACCTAATCTTTTTTGTTCTGGGGAATCTACTAAAAATAATCCTCCAAATGACCACCAGGCTTGACCTCCAAATGATGCTTCAGGCTCTTGATCCAGTAGTAAAACTTTCTTTCCTGCATCCGCAAGTTCAGCGGTAGCAACAAGTCCTGCTAGTCCAGCACCGACTACTATGACATCCCACTCCATCCATATCCCTCATTTTCCAATAATTCTGAAACTTATTTTTATTATATTCTATAAAATTATGAATTACTATTCACTGTTGTAAAAATGATTTGAACGGTGACCCATGATATAATAGAGGCACTATTGGAGGGAATATATTGATGAACAACAGCCGACAACCGGCATTTATATATACATATGCTTATAACGAGGCCGAACGCTCTCTGTGTCATTTAGAGATGCGCTCTTTTTTTGACAAAGACACCGAAACAAAAATTTTAAAGAGTTTCATAAAAATTGATCCTAGTAGAAGTCCTTTTATGAAAGGAAGACTAGAGGTTTTAGCTGAAGGGGGCAAAGTGGAGGAAATTATCTCCCAAGCACCCAATTTTGGTTCAGAAAAAGAAACGAATAAAGTAATATTTTTAAAGATAAATGACCGCCAAGGAAAAGATAAGGTGGAGAATGCGGAGAGGCTTCGTATAGAAAGAGCCATTGGAAGTGATATGCAAGGTAACTTTGATCTACAAAATCCGGATCAGTTATTCGCTGTAGTGCCATTTGAAGGTCGTTGGTATTTCGGGTTATACACGAAAAGCGAACCTATTTGGTTTAATCATATGAAGAAACCGCGAGAGTATTCTACTGCACTAAGCACAAGAGTTGCCAGAGCAGTAGCGAATATTGCAGTTCCACATCCGAAAGGTATTCAAGCTATTGATCCTTGCTGCGGTATTGGTACGGTACTAGTAGAGGCATTATCTATGGGGATTGATATTGTAGGAAGAGATATTAACCCGCTTGTATGTGAAGGTTCTAGGGAAAATATAGCATACTTTGGACTGACTGGAGATGTTCGAAAGAGTGCAATTGAAGACATCGAAGAGATGTATGATGTCGCAATAATAGATTTACCGTATAATTTATATACAAATGCTTCTTGGGAAGACCAGTTTACTATTTTAAAACACGCTCGTAGAATTGCCAAAAAAGTAGTTATCGTTACGATTGAGTCAATGGATGATCGACTAAATACTGTAGGTTTGCATATCACAGACCGGTGTATAACGAAAAAACAACAATTTACACGTGAAATAGTCGTTTGTCAGTAGATTAACTAAAAAAGGGGATGGAAGGATGAAGGATTTATCCATAGTTGCCTTATTAAATGTAATTGGTGAACTATTTTCAGATGAAGTGTCTATTGCTGTTACTGATACAGAAAAATATATTTATTATCGCCCTAGTAAACGTATCGATTTAAAGATTCTTCCTGGAGATTTGTTAAAGGAGGAAACTTTAGCTTATAAAGCATTGCAAAGTAGACAAAAGGTATCGGAATTTATCAATCGTGAGGTTTTTGGTGTCCCATATAATGGAATGGCCGTTCCTTTCTTACATAAAGGGGAACTAGAAGGTTGTGTGCTAGCTATTTACCCGGCATTTACAGAGGGGAAATCTGTCATAACTATCAAAACACAAGACGGTTGGATTCCAACTCCTTTTTCCGATGTAATTTACTTAGAGGCAAAAGATCGTAAAACTCATATTGTAACTACATCTTTCAAAGGAAATCATACTAACTCACTTCAAGAATTTGAGTATAGATTGCCAAGAGAAATGTTCATACGTTGTCATCGTTCTTTTATCGTTAATGTACATCAAATTAAAGAGATTTTTCCGGATACACATTCAACTTTTGTACTAGCTATGGCAAATGGAGAAAAAATTTCTGTTAGTCAATCTTATGCAAGTTATTTCCGGAAATTGTTGGGATTTTAATACAAAGCGCTTGAATAAGGGGTAATTACTCTGACATTCAAGCGTTTTTTTTATTAATTTCTATAAAAAGCGCTTAAATATCACTGTCTAGGGAAATTTGTTCTGTTCTGGTATGAATATATTCTGTTTAGGACAAATAAAATGTGTCTTCGACAAGTTTCAACAAAATTGTGACAAAAGGGGGTAAAATAATTTAAATGCACTTTTTGAGGGGGATACTTTATGTTTAACAATTTGGATCGTGTTAAAGATATTAGTTTACATAATTTAGTAGTAGGAGCAGAAGAAGCTGCTTCATGGATTCAACATGGGATGACATTAGGGTTAAGTGGATTTACACGTGCGGGAGATGCGAAAGCGGTTCCATTTGCACTAGTAGAGAGAGCGGTCAATGAATCATTTAAAGTGAATATATTTACAGGTGCTTCTTTAGGATCTGATATTGATAAATTACTATCCGAAGCAGGAATTGTGCATAAACGCTTACCTTTTCAAGCGGATGCAACGATGCGCAAACATATTAATACAGGAGATCATTTGTTTGTGGATCAGCACTTATCTCACACAGCGGAGTTAATACGTTCGGGTGTATTGCCAATTATTGACTTTGCAATTGTGGAAGCGGTTTCAATTACTGCAGATGGAATGATTATTCCAACCACATCTGTAGGTAACTCTACAACTTTTGTCTCGCAAGCAAAAAATATAATTATAGAAATTAATGTAGCACAATCGGAAATGTTAGAAGGCCTTCATGATATATACGAACCTGCAGATCCAGGAAGTAGATTACCAATTCCTTTATCAAAAGTAGAGGATCGTATTGGTCAAATAGGAATTCCTTTTGATGCATCTAAAGTAAGAGGAATCGTGTTTACTAACAATTTGGATTCACCATCTCCTATTGTCCCACCCGATGAAGAAACAGAGGAAATGGCCCAACATTTAATCGGTTTTTTGCGTCAAGAAGTGAGCAATGGTAGATTAACTAATAAGTTAGCTCCAATTCAAGCGGGTATAGGTTCTGTTGCCAATGCTGTGCTTGGCGGCATGATTAACTCGGAATTTGAAGATCTACAAGTATATTCGGAAGTTCTTCAAGACTCCGTATTTGAGCTAATCGATGCTGGCAAAGTTAATTTTGCTTCTGCATGTTCAATAACACTTTCACAAGAAATGATGGATAAAGTGTATGGTAACTTGGAGGAATATCGAGATAAATTAGTGTTACGACCACAAGAAATTACAAACCATCCGGAAATCATTCGTCGTTTAGGGCTTATTTCTATTAATACAGCTTTAGAGTTCGATATTTACGGAAATGTTAACTCTACACATGTATCTGGTACCAAAATGATGAACGGAATAGGTGGTTCAGGCGATTTCGCTCGTAACTCTAGAATAGCTATTTTTGTAACTAAATCTATTGCCAAAGGCGGTAACATATCCAGTATTGTACCTTTCGTGGCTCATGTCGATCACACGGAACATGATGTAGATGTAGTCGTAACAGAGCAGGGCTATGCAGATCTTCGGGGTTTAGCGCCAAGAGAACGTGCAGAGTTAATCATTAATAACTGTGTACATCCGATGTACAAAAGACAGTTACAAGATTACTATGAAGAAGCATTAACTAGAGGCGGTCAAACTCCGCATGTCCTAGAAAAAGCATTTTCATTCCACACAGATCTGGCGAAAAATGGAACGATGCTCAGTAAAGAAAAAGCTTTAATATAGAAAAAAGCCGACTCATTTGAGTCGGCTTTTTCTTCAGGTACAGCATAAAGCTTGTAGTAGGTGATCTTGTCGGAGGCTTACAGTCTAATGAATATCTTTCTTTTTAAAGCGGCCTCCTCGAACCTCAGCAATATTACCAACAGCTAAAAAGGCATGGCTGTCTATTTCTTCCACAATGGATTTTAGTTTTGCTTCCTCTAATCGAGTGATTACGGTGAAAATGACTTTTTTATTATCCCCAGTGTATGCTCCTTCACCGTGTAAATAAGTTAATCCACGACCCAACCGGTCCATAATTGCATCACCAATATCTTCTATATTTTCACTAATGATATAGACAGATTTTGACTCATCTAATCCTTGAATTACAATATCAATCGTTTTAAAAGCAATAAAATATGCTAAAAACGAATACATAGCCTGTTCCCAAGTAAAAACAAAACCAGCAATTGCAAAGATGACAAGATTTATAATCATGATGATCTCTCCAACTGAAAATGGAGTAGCCTTGTTAAATAAAATAGCAAGTATTTCGGAACCATCAAGGGAGCCACCATAACGAATAACTAGCCCAACACCTGTTCCTAGAACGATACCTCCAAATACAGTAGCAAGTAGTAAATCAGGTGTAATAGCATCAATATTATGGAGGAAAGAAGTACATATCGATAGAATTGTTATGCCAAATAATGTGGATAAAGCAAAGGTTTTTCCTATTTGTTTATATCCGAGGAAAAAGAATGGGATGTTCAGGATGAATATAAAAATACCTAAACGAACTCCAGTTAGGTGGGAAATAATGATGGATACCCCTACAACACCACCGTCTAATATTTGGTTAGGGACTAAAAATAGTTCTAAGCCAATAGACATTAAGATAGCACCTATTGCTATCATTAATAAGCGAACAAACACGACTTTCTTAGGGGTACTTCGGTGGGGAGTTTTGATAGGTTTGATTTCACATGTTAAATCACTCAACGTTAATCTCCTCTTTCCTGAAAGTAATCATATATTTATTTTATAGAAAAAATCTATAGATAGGAAGGAAGAATTACTGACCTTACTAAAAGAAGTGAGAATAGTAATATTGAAAGTTCTATTTCTAAAAGGGACATTGTAGTCAATTTTAATATTTAATGAAACCGTTATTATTGTAATATTCCATATAGTCTGTCAAAATGACGGTAAGACTATTTTTTTATTTTAATAGTTTTGAAAGCGCATACATAGATTGCGTCTTACATAATATATGGAATGTGCTAAATAGATATGAAGGGGAGGAAATAGAAAATGGTTTATGCATTTCCGAATACAGAAGGCTCGAAGGTATCGTTTAAGGACAAGTATGAAAACTATATTAATGGCGAGTGGACACCCCCTGTTAAAGGACAATACTTTGAAAATGTTACACCAATTACAGGTAAAGTATTTACACAAGTTGCCCGTTCTACTTCAGAAGATATTGAGCTAGCATTGGATGCAGCACATGGTGCTAAAGATGCGTGGGGCTCCACTTCAGTTGCGGAAAGAGCAAATATCTTAAATAAAATTGCGAATAGAATAGAAGAAAACCTTGAATTGATAGCAGTAGCTGAAACTTGGGATAATGGGAAAGCAGTTAGAGAAACGTTGAATGCGGATATCCCACTAGCTATTGACCATTTTCGCTATTTTGCTGGTGCCATTCGTGCACAAGAGGGTGGTTTAAGTCAAATTGATAATGATACCGTTGCTTATCATTTCCATGAACCATTAGGAGTGGTAGGACAAATTATTCCTTGGAATTTTCCTATTCTAATGGCTGTATGGAAGCTAGCTCCAGCACTTGCTGCCGGGAACTGTGTGGTCTTGAAACCAGCAGAACAAACACCAGCATCTATCCTAGTGTTGATGGAACTAATTGGAGATCTTTTGCCTCCTGGAGTAGTAAATATTGTCAATGGGTTTGGATTAGAAGCTGGAAAGCCTTTAGCATCAAGTCCACGAATTAGTAAGATTGCATTTACTGGGGAAACTACGACTGGACGTTTAATTATGCAATATGCGTCGCAAAATTTAATACCAGTAACGTTAGAGCTTGGTGGGAAATCACCAAACATATTCTTCGAAGATATTATGGACGAAGATGATGCATTTTTGGATAAAGCGGTAGAAGGGTTTGTTATGTTCGCCTTGAACCAAGGAGAGGTATGTACTTGTCCTTCGCGTGTTCTAATACAAGAATCTATTTATGATAAATTCATTGAACGCGTCATAGCGCGCGTGGAAGCTATCAAAATAGGAAATCCACTAGATCCATCTGTCATGATGGGAGCACAAGCTTCAACTGAACAAATGGAGAAAATCCTTTCTTACTTAGATATTGGAAAGCAAGAAGGAGCAGAATGTTTAATCGGTGGAGAACAAAACAAATTAGACGGAGAACTAGCAGAAGGCTACTATATAAAACCGACAGTCTTCAAAGGAAATAATAAAATGCGTATTTTCCAAGAAGAGATTTTTGGACCTGTTGTTTCGGTAACGACATTTAAAACAAAAGAAGAGGCACTAGAAATAGCTAATGATACGTTATATGGTTTAGGGTCTGGTATTTGGACACGTGATATGAATACTGCATATCGTTTTGGACGTAAAATTCAAGCAGGTCGTGTATGGACAAATTGTTATCATCAGTATCCTGCACATGCAGCATTTGGTGGATACAAAATGTCGGGTATTGGTAGAGAAAATCATCTAATGATGCTTAATCACTATCAACAAACGAAAAACCTTCTTGTAAGTTATAGTGAAAACAAGCAAGGCTTCTTCTGATGCTGTAGAAAGGGTGAGTGTAGATGGTTGAACGCGTAATTGCTACTGACGCTGCACTAGAACTCATTGATCTATTGAAAGTTAAGCACGGACCTTTGATGTTTCATCAATCTGGTGGTTGTTGTGATGGTTCTTCTCCTATGTGTTATCCGGAAGGTGATCTAATCATAGGTGACCAAGATGTACTTCTTGGAAAAATTGGGGATGTTCCATTTTATATGCACAAAAGTCAGTTTGACTATTGGAAGCATACGCAGCTAATCATAGATGTAGTGGTAGGTCGTGGTGGAATGTTCTCCTTGGAAGGTGTAGAGGGAAAACGATTTTTAACAAGATCTCGAGCATTTACACAAGAAGAAAACAATCAATTACAAGTATGAATGAAGCGAAGTAAAGAGTGTATAACTCTCTACTTCGCTATTTTCGGTTATACTAAAAGTAATTTTATGATGAAAGAGGGTTCTTACTTTGGTTCAAGAATTATTAAGAAAGCATTCGTCTGTCAGAAAGTATAAAGATTATACATTAACAAAAGAGGAAGTATCCGAACTTGTGGAGACTGCTCAGCATGCTGCTAGTTCACATTTCGTGCAAGCATATAGTGTTATCTGGGTAAGTGATGAACAGAAAAAAGCAGAACTAGGTAGATTATCTAAAAATCCCACGCAATTTGAAACTGCTGGAGCGGCATTATTATTATGTGCTGATTTTCACCGTTTAGAGGTGGCAGGTAAATTACAGCAAACAGATATTGTTATAGATACAACTGAGAATGTGTTAGTAGGAGCAGTTGATGTTGCTCTTTTTGCGCAAAATTTAGTCATTGCAGCAGAAGCAAAAGGTTTTGGTATTTGTTATATAGGAGGAGTACGTAACGAACCAGCAGCAATTAGTCAATTGTTTGAATTGCCAACAGGAGTATTCCCTCTATTTGCTATAACTCTTGGTATTCCAGATCAGCAAAATGAGGTCAAACCTCGTTTGCCAGTGACTGCAGTATTACATGAAAATAACTATAATAGTGCCAAATATGAAGTGTTATTACCTGAGTATGATCAAACAATGGAAGACTATTATAAAAGTCGTGGCTCCAATCAGAAAACCGCAAATTGGACTAAGTCGATGGCTGAATTCCTGGAGACGCCTAGAAGACCTCATATGGCAGAATTTTTGGCGAGTAAAGGATTTACTCTCAAGTGAAAAAAGAGTGGACAATAGAGCAAGTTAAAGGTTATATGGAGCCTAAACGAAATGATGAAATCGCACTACCCATGGCCAAGTATATGAAAAATCATTTCCCCTTTCTTGGGATTAAAACACCAGAACGTCGACAGCTTTTTAAAGCGATGACTAATGAAATGGAACTTCCACCGTATGAAGATATGGAAAAGGAAGTATGGGGATTGTTCCAGTTAGAAGAACGAGAATATCATTACATAGCAATTGAATTATTATCCAATTATAAAAAACAGTTAGCTGTAAAGGATCTACTGTTTTGTCTAAAACTCATTGAAATGAAATCTTGGTGGGATAGTGTAGATTCTATCGCTCCTAAAATAGTAGGGGATATTGTCCTGGCAAACAGAATGGAAGGAGAAGCCGTGATGGTCGAGTGGGCCAAGTCCTCGAATAGGTGGACGAATAGAGCATCTATTTTACATCAGTTAAAATACAAGGACAAAACAAATGAAGAGTTATTATTTGCGACCATTCAACGTCATGCAGAATCAAAAGAATTCTTTCTTCAAAAATCCATTGGCTGGGTATTGAGGGAATATGCTAAAACAAGTCCCCAAGTAGTGCAAGAATTTGTTGGAAGTCATACACTTGCTCCCTTAAGTAAGAGAGAAGCGTTAAAACATTTTAAATGAGTAAACAAAAAGAGGTTGTCCCTAAAAATCAGTGAACACTGACTTAGAGACAACCTCTTAGTTTGTGAAAAAGTTTTCTGTGTAGTAAGGAGTCGATTTTTTATCAAAAGCGGTGCCGACACCAAGATTTTGGTAATGAACACTTAAAATGTTTTTCCGATGTCCCAATGAATTCATCAATCCCTCATGAGCAAAAATACTACTAGTTTGTCCATATGCTAGATTTTCTCCGGCATAAGAGAAACTCAGTCCATCTTCCTCTAATCGATTAAATGGAGATTTTCCTTCTAGATTTTCATGACTAAAATAGTTATGAATTGCCATATCCTCACTATGTTTTCGAGCGGTGTTGCTCACACTCTCATCGTAAGATAGAACAGAAAGACCATGAACTACTCGAGCAGCATTCGTAAGATCAAAAAGCTGAAATTCAAATCCTTTCTTCAGTTCGTCCGAAGGTACCCCAAAAGTAGATTTATGATTTTTTTCTACAGATTTTTCGACTACTTGAATGGCTGTTATTGTATTATCTTCATGGAGATCATAGAAAAAAGTTACATAGTTATTATCAATTAAGAACAAATCATATTCACCTGCATCAGGTAGGAGGTAGATGATATTCCCTTTTTTCAGTTTCTTAATAGGCTCATCCAATTGTGAGAGTACTTCTTCCCTAGTACTATTCATTTGTAGACCTAAAAAAGAAGATTCAGAAGGCTGATTGGTAAACATGGCATTTACCCGGTTGTTACTATCATAGGAAACCATCATAAAGTTTTGATAGTTTTCATGATAGGTATGCCATACTAAACTATATTCATTTAGACTAACTCGTTTAGCATTACCATGAATTTTCTCAATCTCACTTTTTTTCATCCCTATTTTTATTTCGTCTAACTCAATTCCAGTACCTGGTAAAGTTTTTTGATCTGATGCTGCAATATGAGAGGCTGGTTCATCTTTTGCCTGCATCCAGTATGCTTTTACTTCATCCAAATATTGTTCTACTTCCAGTGAATCAATCCAGTCGTCCACGGGGTTTAGGAATGCCAGATCAACGTATTCTACTGTGTACTCTTCCCATAAAGGTCTAGTAAAGAATAGCGCTATAACAAAAAGTAGTAACCAGCCTATTTTTCTCATGTTAAACCTCCAAACTACTTGCTAATTTCCCCGCATACAATTCTTCCACCAGAATTTCCGGAAGGATCCGTTTTATAATCATCCGCATTTTCATGAATAACAAGGGCACTTCCATCCGCATCTAATAATGAGTTACTTTTTCCTGCAGTCAAAACAACCGCCGGAGATACAGTTTCTAACTCTACTGTACCATCTTCTCCAACTTCAATGTTTGGTAAGTCTCCTAAATGATAGCCTTTTGCATTTTCAAACCCGTGCTCTTTTCCAGTTGGATTAAAGTGAGCACCCGCGGATTCAAAAGTAGGTTTTTCGCAGCTTGCCTTTTCATGGAAATGAATTGCTTTAATGCCAGGAGTAAGACCCTCTGCTTTTAATAATATATGCACTCCTTTGGAATGCTCGGACAAAGTGGCTTTCCCTACTTCTTTACCTTCTGTATTCAATAATGAAACCTGCACTGCATCTTTTAGATCAGCGTCTGCAGAAGGGAAATTACACCCTCCTAGTGCCGTGACTGCTATTAGTAATGGAATTACGATTTGCTTTCTCATGTATTGTCCTCCTTGAAATACTTTAATGGTTCCAGTATTACCAAAATAAGGGCTTTTATATACATAGATTAAAAACTAACTAATAAAGGGTTCACCCTCTATGCTATACAGGACGTTGTATTTTTTTTACTCTTACAATAAACAGAACCAGCGCAATAATGAGAGAAATAATAGAGAAGAGATATAAATTTTGATAACCAAGTCGAGTGGCGATAAGTCCTAAAATGTAAGAACCTATAGCTAGACCAGTATCAAAAAGCGTGAAAAATGTTGCCGTAGCATATCCACTACGTTCATGCTTCGTGGACTGAATTGCAAGTGTTTGAAAACTCGGAACTACAGCACCATAACCTAGGCCAATAAATGCACCAGAGAGTAAGAAAAGGAATGGGGAGTTCATAAAAGCAAGTAAGGCAAGTCCGATCATGAACGAGACAAGCCCTGGAATAACAATATATTTTGGTCCCTTTTCATCGAAGATTCGACCTGTAAATGGTCGTGTCGCTAACATCACGATAGCAAAGACAGCAAAAAAGCTACTAGTTAAGTGAAGTACACCTTTTTCTTGGGAGTAAATAGATAGGTAAGAAAGTACACTAGCATAAGAAAAAGCAACTAAACTGGCTATTAAAGCAACAGGTAATGCCTTTTTTTCAAAAAGATCATTCCACGTTAACTTCGATCTAGGGGAAGTAACTTCCACTTTTTTACCCTCAGGTATTAGTAATGCTGCGATGGAGCCAATTAGAAGCAAAACCGTTAAAGATAAAAACATGACATCATAGGAGAAAGATTGCATAAGGGTCAAAGCTATTAACGGCCCGATTACAACTGCTAAATTCGTAGACATCGTAAAATAGCCTAGTCCAGCACCACGTCTAGAAATAGGAATATTATCTGCAGCCATCGAACCACTAGCGGTAGTAGCAATACTAAAGAAAATACCTTGTACAAATCGTAGTGCTAACAAGCCTTCAAAAGGTTCAATAAAATAATAAAGGCCTGTACATACTAAGTACAGGAACAGAGTAAGCCATAATACCTTGCGCTTTCCAATTAGGTCTAATATTTTCCCGGAAAAAGGACGAGTAACAATTGCGGAAACTAAAAAGATAGTCATTAATAGACCTGCATCCTCGTCTGAGCGCGATAATACATCTGTAGCGTAAAGTGGAAGTGCCGATACAAGTCCATAAAAAATTATAAAAATAGAAAAGTTTGTAGTAAACAAACTTATAAATGCTTTCGTCCATATAGGCTCTTTAGTTTTTAACATAATAATCCTCCTGTATATCTCGTATTTATGGTCTGACCAAAGGGAGTCCAGTAATCAATCCTACATTGGCGTCCATACCATCGTAAGAGTTCAGAGATATACTAACCCATCAAAGCACGAAGTAGAACCTAGAAGATGCCACATGTGGCTTCGTCTAGGTCAATCGCTTCCTTCTAACTTTAATTTATCTCTTTATTTTACCTTTTGTAGCAGTTCAAACAATTGAAGTTCTTCTTCTTTGGACAAGCCATTGAGAACTCGTTCCTCAAATTCCTTCATCGCTTCGTTGATAACTGGAAACTGTTGTAGCGCATGTTCAGACAGTTTTACAATTTTTTCTCGTCTATCTTTACCAGAAGAGATTTCAATCCAACCAAGCTCAGCTAACCTATTAACCGTTCTTGTAATAGTGGGTGCTTCTACGTTTAAGTATTTCCAAATCTGTGTCAATGTCATTTCATTATGCTTTTGGATACAGTAAAGAACTGACCACTGCGAAGCGAATAAATTAAATTCTTTTAAAGTATGATTAACTTCCTGTTTTAAAAAACGATATTTTTGAAAAAGCTCGTGAATAAGTGGATTCATTGAGTGAAACTCTCCTTTTATGTAAATCCAAATTACTTAGCTAACTAAATATATGTTACGGCGAAAAATAATATTTGTAAAGAGTACATAGTTATGCTATTTAAGTGAAATAAAAAAACCGAGCAATATGCTCGGTACATTTTCTAGATTAAAAACATTGAAAAGAGGAAATTCTCTCCAAATCTGTTCCGTAGTAAGTCCACATGAATCCGTTCCATCTAAACCCTGATACAGATCTTCTGCCGACAAACGTAGGGTAAAGCCAAAAAGAATTGCCGTTATTCAGCCAGACATACGTATTGCGGAATAGACAACCTCGGATGGAACCAGGATCTACAGCAAATACCCCGACACTTTGTCTTTGTGGAACGAAAGAAGGTGGTGGGCTAGTCGGAGCTCCTTGTTGACCGCCTTGTTGACCACCTTGTTGACCCCCTGGTGGAAAGCTAGGAGGGAATGATGGCCCTTGTTGTTGACCAAACGGAGGGAAGAAGTTCCCAGGAAATTGTTGATTTCCAAATGGTGGCATCATACTTCCAGGAAACTGTGGATTTCTAAATTGTTGTCCTTCAATAGGTGGAAATCCTTGGGGACCGCCTGGACCTTGTGGAAAAGGAAATTGATTGTTCATTGCTTAATCCTCCTTTCATAGAGTAATCAACTTAGTATATGTCAGGAGGACATTTGTGGAACGGTGCTTAATGGATATATGATTTAGCTATTTCGATTAATTGTTCACTTGTTATTATTTTCTCTCCACCACCTTGAGCCATGTTCTCGTTGCCCCCGCCTTTGCCATGGATAAAAGGCAAAATATGTGTAATGAGATCTTTCATACTTTGTACTACATTACTTCCTTTCGCAAGGACAATTTGTAGCCTGTCATCATTGTGAGAGACTAAAATACACATAGATTGTGGGGTGTCTTGGATGACTAATTTAGCTAGTTTTTGAAGCTCTTGCATCGATCTATTTTCGAGTATACAAGTAATCGTAGTTCCATCTGAGTTTTCTCTTAACTCTCTTGCTTTATATGTTAAAAGAGAATTGGATAGATCTTTTATTTCCTTTTCTAATGCGGAATTTTGTGCTAAAAGATTTTTGGCTGCATTAATAATTTTGTCTTCGGGAGTGCTTAATGTACTAACTAAATTTACAAGTACCTGGTGTTTTCTATGTAAATGTGTAAGAATTCTTTCCCCACATATGAACTCCACTCGTACAAGTTTCTTTTGTTTTTCTGTCTGAAGAATTTTAATAGCTCTTACTTGCCCAGTAGAGGATGGATGGGTTCCCCCGCATGCATTGTAATCGTAGTCAGGAATGATGACGAGTCGAATATTTTCTTTTACTGATGTCGCTTTTCGTAAATGGAAGTTTGATAATTCCTCTTCCGTTATCCACTTTGTTTCAATAGGATGATTTTCTAGAATTACTTGATTTGCACGTAGCTCTACTTCTATTAACTGTGCTTCTGTTACTTCGGCTGCATTTAAGTCAATCGTCACTGTATCTTTTCCTAAATGGAAGCTAACCGTTTGGAATCCAAATAATTGTTCAAAGGCTGCCGATAGGATATGTTGACCAGCATGTTGCTGCATATGATCAAAACGTCTCTTCCAGTCAAGCTGTCCCTTTACCTCCAAAGTATTTTCAGGTAAAGGATTATTAATGAAATGTCTAATTTCACCATCAACTATTTCTACATTTGTCACTTCAACGTCGTTTAACAGGCCAAGATCATGCGGCTGACCACCACCGGTAGGGTAAAAGGCAGTCTTGGAAAGAACAACATAATCTTGCTGCTGTTCAATTACTTTTGCATGAAAGGATTGGATGTTGGGATTTTCATAATAGAGTTTATTAGTCATTTAAATGGCTCCTTTGGATTGGAAAGTTTTGAGCATGCTTTTAAAGCAAAATGCTTATAACAAATATACAAGAATTATAAACAAGTTGGAGTGCTAATGTTAATACGTATGTAAGGTAAGAATAAATCTACCTTTGCAATAGTAATTACAGACGTAGTTTAATATACTGAATTTAAAGAAAAAATAAATTGAATGAGGTTTTTATGATGAATGCATTAGCTAAAAAGTATTGGGATACGTATTTTGTTGGAAAAGAAAAGCCGCTTTCAGTCACTGCATGGCAGTTTGGTGGTATTCCAGATGAATTGGCTCAGCTAGTAAAGGATGGAGTAAAATCTGCTACCTGCTCATTGCATTTACATTATGAGTTAGAGAATGAGCCACTTCCTATGGTAAACGATTATAGTATTGTACTTAATAGTAAGGATGAACCAGTTTGTATAATTCGGACATCGGACGTGAAAATAATGCCGATGAAAGAGGTACCTTTGGATTTTGCTTATGCAGAAGGAGAAGGGGATCTTAGCTATGAACATTGGCGTAAGGTACATATCGAATTTTTCTCAAATGAGTTAAAAGAATTAGATAGGGAGTTTTCAGAAGAGATGTTACTAGTTTGCGAGCGTTTTGAACTTATAGACGTTAAGTAATGGAGGAGAGAATATGTTTAAGACAGTAACGCTATATACAAATCAATTAAAACAATTACGAGGCTTCTATGGGAATGTTTTAGAGCTTCCTATAGAACAATCTACAGACGAATATTTCCAACTATCAATTGGAACTTCGACGCTCATTTTTCGACATTCCGATTTACAGACTTCCTATCATTTTGCCATTAATATACCAGGTAACCAATTCACCCTTGCAAAACATTGGGCAAAAGAGAGAGTGTTGCTAAATAGAGAAGCATCTGTAGATGAAATCTATTATGCTCGGTTTGAAGCAGATGCTTTCTACTTTGAAGATCCAACGGGTAATGTGATTGAGTTAATAGCAAGGAGAAATGTAGACAAATGGAGTGATTTCAGCATCGAGTCATTTTTGAATCTAAGTGAGGTAAGCATTACTACTCCCTTTGTAGAGGAAACAGGAGAAAAGCTGCAAAGTATTGGTATTCCTATTTCCGGACATGTCCAAATTGAACCGGATGAATTAAACTTTCTAGGAAAAAAAGATACGTTTATTTTATTAGTTCCCCCACAGAGAAAATGGTATTTTTCTAAAAATATGAGTAAAACTTCTCCACTAGAAATAGTTCTGGAGACTGGAAAAGAAATTCTAGTAAATAGAGAAGGAAAAATAACGATTCAATAAAAGAGAGCGACTAATTATCCACAGTGGAATAATTGTCGCTTTTCTTTTGGAAAGTTATTAACATGTGGGTAACTCTCTGGAACTTTGAGTACTGTGGATACACTGTGAATAACTTAAGAGTTAGCCTTCAAAGCGTACATTAATGTGGAGTAGGACTGCATATCTGCAAAGTTAATACCTAGTGAAACTGCCGTTTGAGCAAGTTCAGGTCGAATTCCAGAGAAAATAGCATGCACACCAATAAGTTTTAGTGCAGAATGCAGCTGATACAATTGTTGGGCAACCATCGTGTCTAATACTGGTACTGCCGATAAATCTATAAAAAGGGTACTAAGCTTTTTAGCAGAACTCTGTTCCAAGGTGGTTTCTAAAATAATGGATGCACGTTCGGTATCAATATTTCCTACTAAAGGTAAAACTCCTATCCCTTCTTTAATAGGAATAACAGGACTACTTAACTCTGTAATCAGAGCTTGTTGGGTAGCGAGAAGATTTGCTGTATATATATGATGATACTTTGCAAAGTTTTCAATGATGTGGTCAAATGCAGTATTCATCAAATTAGACCATTCCGCAACCTGTTTTCCAGTTACAGGAGTTGTAGACTGTTGGATAAATTTTTGAACGAAAGCCCAATAGGCAATCCGGACATTACGAAAACTTCGGATGCTTTCATACAAAGGGAATTTTTCTTTTGCTCTCTTTTCTGCGACTACTGCAGAACGGGTGTTGATATATTCAAGATATTCAAATTGATCACGGATATAGACAGAAGATATAGCTTCTATTAAAGCTCCATTTTCATCTCTCAAGTATGTATTGTTTTGTGGTAGGGAGTAGGTTGGATTATCTTTTGACTGTTGAGTTAACCATGCATCTGTTATTTCCGATTTATTGGTCATGATAAAATCAAATAATTCTTTGTTTAGATGACTCATTTCATCTATCTCCTTCAATCTTTCTAATATTAATATTATTGTAAGGGTACTGAACAAATTATTCCACTTAGGTGGAACAAAATATCGTAATTTAAACAATTACTAGAAAGGAAAGATGAAACAGAGATGATATGGTATAAAAAATCTAAAGAAGAAGTGTTCCAGGAACTTCATGTTAAAAACGACAAAGGGATCACGGAGCTAGAAGCACAAAAACGATTGCAGCAATACGGCCACAATCGATTAGCTACTAATCGCAAGAAAACTTGGGTAGAGAGAATATTTTCACAGATTAACAATGTTCTCATTTATGTTTTGATAGTTGCTGCTGTCGTTTCTGCTTTTGTTGGCGAGATTGCAGATGCACTTATTATAGGACTGGTCGTAATAATTAACGCTGTTGTGGGAGTTATTCAAGAATCCAAAGCAGAAGATGCACTGGAAGCACTAAAAAATATGGCTACCCCAAAAGCGATTGTGCAAAGAGATGGAGAAATGAAAGAAATAGACTCAGCAGAGGTTGTGCCTGGAGATTTTGTGGTGGTAGGGGCAGGTTCTTATATCCCATGTGATATTCGTCTAATAGAGTCTGCTAATTTGAAGGTAGAAGAAGCAACACTTACGGGAGAGTCAGTTCCTGTTGATAAAGATGCATTTGCTCTGTTAGAAAAGGACGAACAGGATATTCCACTTGGAGATCAGCTAAACATGCTATTTATGTCTACGCTTGTAACAGTCGGACGAGGAACAGGAATAGCTGTAGCTACAGGGATGGATACTCAAATTGGTAAAATAGCCGGTATGTTAAATACTACTGTAGATGAGCAAACACCATTACAAAAAAGCCTGGCACAAGTAGGGAAATACCTAGGTATAGGGGCTTTGATTATTTCACTGGTCATGTTTTTAATAGGAATTTTACAGGGGCGAGATTTTCTAGAAATGTTCATGATTGCTGTAAGTTTGGCGGTTGCTGCTATTCCTGAAGGAATGCCTGCCATTGTATCTATTGTTCTTGCAATCGGTGTACAGAGGATGATTAAACAACATGTCATTATTAGAAAATTACCAGCTGTCGAAGCATTGGGTTCAGTAAATGTTATTTGCTCCGACAAAACCGGAACACTCACCCAGAACAAAATGACAGTAACGAAATTCTATGCCGACGGTCAAATACATGCCCTAAAAGATTTTCAGTTAGAAAACGATATACAAAGTCTATTGATGAAAATCTTTGTATTATGTAATGATGCTACATATACAAAAGATGCAGAAACTGGTGATCCCACTGAAATAGCATTAGTGGCAGCAGCAGTTCAAAACCATCTAGATAAAGATTTACTAGAAAAAGAGTACCCACGTATTCATGAAATTCCATTCGATTCGAACCGGAAGTTAATGACTACAGTGCATATACATGAAAATGAATATTACCGTATGACAAAGGGTGCAATAGATCGATTATTAAATCATTGTAATCAAATAATGACTGAAGAAGGTGTCATGCCCTTAACCGAGAAAATAAAGGCAGAAATTATCTCTGCTTCACATACCATGTCACAGTCTGCACTTCGTGTATTAGCTGCGGCCTACCAAGTGGAGGGACATAAAGGACTAGTAGGGTCTGAAGAGGATTTAATATTTGTAGGTTTTGTGGGAATGATGGACCCACCGAGATTAGAAGTGAAGGAATCTATTGAAGTGTGTAAAAAAGCTGGTATTCGAACAGTGATGATAACTGGAGACCATAGAGATACTGCTTTTGCCATTGCTCGTGAGTTAGGTATTGCCAAGCAAGAATCAGAAGTAATGGAAGGTATTGAGCTGGATAATATAACAGACGAAGAAATAAAGACTGCATGTAATAAAACAAACGTTTTTGCAAGAGTATCACCTGAACATAAGGTGAAAATTGTGCAAGCATTAAAGTCTGCCGGTCATACTGTTTCAATGACAGGAGATGGTGTGAATGATGCGCCGTCCCTTAAAGAAGCAGACATTGGAGTTGCAATGGGAATAACAGGAACTGATGTAGCAAAAGGTGCGTCAGATATGATATTGACCGATGATAACTTTGCCTCTATCGTGAAAGCGGTAGAGGAAGGTAGAAATATATATAAAAATATAAAAAAGTCGGTTATCTTTTTAATTTCCTGTAATTTAGGTGAAATTATTGCGCTGTTTTTTGCTATTGTGGCTGGATGGCCAACCCCACTCCGTTCCATTCATATTCTTTGGGTGAACTTAGTGACAGACACATTCCCAGCATTGGCACTTGGTGTAGATCCAGAGGAACCAGGAGTCATGAAGGAAAAACCGAGGAGACAAAAAGAGGGACTTTTTCATGGAATGCTACCATTTTTAATATTGAACGGATTGTTAATCGGTATAATTACCCTTGTAGCTTTTATGATTGGTTTAAATGGCGTAACATCGGGTGTTCCCGAGAATGTATTAATGCATGCACAGACAATGGCATTTATTACACTTAGTTTTTCACAGTTAATCCATTCGCTGAACTTTAGATCTATGAACCAATCTGTATTTAAAGTAGGTATATTCAAAAATAAGTTCTTGTTAGCTTCTATTCTAGTTGGCGTAATTATTCAAGTCCTAATAGTTTCGGTTGGACCATTAGCTAAATTATTTAGCGTTCAATCATTGGGTTCGATGGATTGGCTAATTGTCATTGCACTTAGCTTGCTGCCATTAATCATTAATGAGTTGGTTAAATTGTTTAAAAAGTAGAGGGGGGAAAATAATTGCAAAAGACAATAGGGCTTGTATTCGGAATCGCTTTAGTACTATTAATAGGAGTATTTTATGTACTTAGTAATAATCAGAAACAAGTCGAAAAGGAAGATGTGAAACAACTGTCTGTAGAAACTCATAATTTCAATAAAGTACTTGCATATGAAAATGATTATATGGGCAATAACTCTAACATTACAAACCTATTTAATAAACTTCCACTTTCTAATTATAAGTACACGGTAGAGTTGGAGCCAGATACATTCACAGCCGCTATAAATTACAACACGAGTAGCGACGAAAAAGCAGTTATATATAATACAACAGCTGCTTTTGTATTGATAAAAAATTTAGAAGTAATAGATATGCGTTTTTCAGACCAATCCTATGTGATGACCAGAGAGAATGTGGAGCAATGGTTTGGAGATGATTTTGAGAGTTTAATAGATCCGAGCATATTTAAAGATAAAGTTCAAAACGCTCTAATGGAAAGTACAACAACCAATTGGATTGATCAATATACAAAATAGGGGTGTTTTACTATGGAAATTTTAACAGAACAATTAAAAAAGAGACAAACAGAAAACCAATATTCAGGATCTATTGTTGTAAAACAAGGTGATTCGGTACAGCTTCAAGAAAGTTTTGGCTATGCAAATCGTACAGATGCAGTACTAAATGAGAAGCATACACGTTTTGGGATTGCTTCGGGTTGTAAATTATTTACTGCAGTTGCGATTGCTCAGCTTGTAGAAGCTGGAAAACTAACATTTGATAGCCTATTAAAAGAAATCTTAGATACTTCTTTTCCACATTTTCATGAAGGCATAACAGTCCATCATCTTTTAACGCATACTTCAGGTATTCCAGACTATTTTGATGAGGAAATAATGGATGACTTTGAAGAGTTATGGATAAGTACTCCGATGTACCATATCCGCCGTTTGCATGATTTTTTACCCTTTTTTCAAAGCGAGAAGCAAAGATTTATACCCGGTGAAAAGTTCTATTATAATAATGCGGGATATATAGTACTTGGTTTAATAGTAGAAAAATTGACTGGAATGCTTTTCATAGACTATGTTCAACGAAATATTATGGACAAAGCAGGGATGTGCAATTCCGGTTATTTTGCCTTAGATGCATTACCTACTAAAACAGCAATTGGTTATATAGATCACGAAGACGGCACATGGAAAACGAATATGTATTCTATTCCGATACAAGGAGGATCAGATGGTGGAGGATTTGTCACTGCTGATGATATGGTGTTATTTTGGGAAGCACTAATACAAGATAAATTATTGAATGATAAGGCAATATTAATGACCCCACATATTCAAGAGGAATCTAATAGTTATTATGGGTATGGTATTTGGATAGAGAAAAAAGAAAATCAAATCCATAAGTATCATGTAATGGGATATGATCCAGGAGTGAGTTTTCACTCGGCTTATTACCCACATAATAACGTTATTGTAGCTATATGCTCCAACAAATCTAAAGGAGCATATGCAATGATGCTAGAATTAGAAAAAACGTTCTAAAATAATATTGGATTTATTTCTTTTTTCGATTTTGTCGTTTTTTTAAAAGTTTATAAGCCAAGTAAAGCATGCTAATTCCCAAGACAAAAGACAATATAGAATACAGCACTTCATTTATATTTCTACCGAATATTAATAGTAAAAGATATAAAGGAACTAAAATATAAATAAATTTTTCTGGATTTAGACGCATTTTTTCACTCCTAAACTTGGTAGTTACTAAGCATTATTATATCAATAATAATGAAAATGGATTATTATCTAGAAAAAATGATAAACTATAAGTACGGAGGTGGACTTTTTGAAAATAACATCCTACGAAGTTGATAAGTTAAACGATCCAACAGGAATTATAACAGGCGATCGTTATGAATTCTTACTTGGATTAGAAGTACCTGAAGACGATGAACTTTTTGATGAAAATAATTCATTAGACTTACGTGTTATTCTAGTCGTAGAAGAAACAGAAGCGCGTATTGTACAATACCATTTCTTAAATCGGAGTAACGGTAAAGTATTAGACTTTGGTTTAGAAGACGAAGAAGAAGCAGTCGTTCTTGCTTTTTGTAAAGAACATTATAACAGTAAATAAAAACCGAGAAGCGAATTAAATCGCTTCTTGGTTTTTATTTTTAGCCTGTTTTCTCAGAGTTTGTTGTTTAAACTGGTAGGAAAAACCAATCGTAAATGGAGGTACACTTGAAGAAAAACAACTACAAATCATGATCACAATAGTTGGAAGTCTAGCTATACTAACGATTGGCGGTTTAGTGTTTAATCAAATTCATAAAAATTATCAAGCAAATGAACTTTAATAAATATTCTCATTCCTTTGCCACACGTTAACGGAGTATGTAACTAATTCTTAACCAGAATCACCTGTTTAAATAGAATTCTACTAATAATAGTTGTATGAGTTTAATTCTTATCGAAATTGAGGTAAACTGATGGAGAAGATTTACTATAAAAGGTGGCTGTTTGATGGAGATTACAAATTTATTGAAGCATATACCTGTTTTAGAAACTAAAAATGCTGGACCAATAAAAGTAACAGGACTTGCTTATAATTCACGCAAAGTGGAAAAAGGACAAGTATTTGTATGTATAAAAGGATTCAAAGTAGATGGACATCAATTTGCAGGACAAGCTGTTGAGAATGGTGCCGTTGCTCTAGTAGTAGAGGACTTTATCGATGGAATTGAGTTACCGCAATATAAAGTGGAAAATGGACGTGTGGCTCTAGCTACTCTTGCAGATGCTTTCTATAATCACCCGACACGGAAGTTGAAGACGATAGGGATTACAGCGACTAATGGGAAGACTTCTACTTCGTTTATGACGAATGCCATATTAGAAAACCATGGCTTTAAAACAGGGCTAATGGGGACAGTTGTAGTGAAAATTGGGGACTATGCCGAGCCTTCTGAATTAACAACGCCAGAATCACTTGATTTGCAACGTTTTTATGCACAAATGGTGGAGGAGAATGTCAGTCATGCAACAATGGAAGTTTCCTCCTCTGCATTGGAATTAAATCGTGTAGGCTGTGTAGACTTTGATATTGTTACACTGAATAATATTAGTCGTGAGCATATCGACTTGCATTCTTCGTTTGAAAACTATTTTCATCATAAGTCCAGTCTCATTCGAAATGCTGGTGCAGATAAAGTAGCTATTTTAAACTTGGATGATTCTTATTCTGCTTCACTTATGAATAAAACGAAAGCAAAAGTTATTACCATTGGTGTTGAAGATCAATCTGCAGATGTTATCTGTACCAATTTAGACCTATCAACAGGAAGAGCCAAATTCACGGTGGAAATTCAACAAGATCTAGTAACGCAGGATCTTGTAATACCTCAGCAAAAATTTACAATTGAACTTTCAACTCCAGGTTTTCACTCTGTATATAATTCAATGGTCAGTATTGTGATTGCACTATTATGTGAAGTGCCAGTAGCTACTATCCAAAAAAGTTTGGCAGAGTTTGTAGGTGTAGAGCGTCGTTTTGAAATTATTTTTGAAGATGATTTTAAAATTATTGATGACCACTTTGCAAACAGTGGAAACATTGACATTACGCTTGGAACTTTAGAAAAAATGGACTTTGAACGTATCAAGCTTGTTTATGCTATTCGTGGAGATCGTGGAGTGACAGTGAATAGAGAGAATGCAGAGACTATCGCTAAATGGGCACCTAAACTTGGTATACATGAAGTGATTGCGACATTAAGTCGTTCCCATGTGACTCAAAAGGATGTAGTTTCGGAGAGTGAGCTTGAAGTATTCCTCGAAGTTATGGAAGAAGCGGGTATCAAAGTACAACTTTACGCAGAGTTGCCTGAAGCTATTAAACATGGTCTTTACGATGTTAGGGATGGGGACTTACTGTTATTAGCAGGTTGCCAAGGAATGGATTATGGCGCAAAACTTGCACTTGAACAACTAGAAGTCATTCGTCCGAATGTCGATAAAAAGAAATTATTCCAACCGCTCGAAAAACGTGTAGCGGGAAACACATAATATGAAAAAAGCAGTTCCATTTTGTTGGAGCTGCTTTTTTTCGTGAGTATAAATTTACCAATCAATATGCCATGTTAACCCTCTGCTGCACACTATTACCGTTTTGGTGAATAGTTAAGCGTCTGAAAGAGCTCTGTTTTTTCAGTAGGTGTAAGTTCTCTCCATTCTCCGATAGGGAGACCTTCAATAGATATGTTCATGATTCGTATTCGTTGTAATCTTTTCACTGAAAACCCTAATGCGGAACACATTCTACGAATTTGACGATTTAAGCCTTGGGTCAAGATAATGTTAAAGGTTTTTGGTCCAATTTTCTTTACTTTACATGGCAATGTTGTTGTCCCTAGAATATTTACACCGGCAGCCATTTTTTCTATAAATGTGTCGGTGATTTTTTCATTGACTGTCACAATATACTCTTTATCGTGGCTGTTTTCTGCACGTAGAATTTCATTTACAATATCACCATCATTTGTAAGAAGTATTAAACCGTCGGAATCTTTATCTAATCGCCCAATATGGAAAATACGAAGTGGATGATTAACGAAGTCGACAATATTACCTTTTATATGAGTTTCTGTAGTGCTAGTAATACCTACAGGTTTATTTAATACTAGATAAACGAGTGGTTGCTCCACAACAATTTGTTTGCCATCAACTCGAACATCATCGCCCGCTTCAACCTTACTACCGAGTTCTGCAGTTTTTCCGTTAATCACTACTCTTCCATCAGTAATCCACTTGTCGGCACCGCGTCTAGAAGTAATTCCTGCCTCACTTAGAAATTTATTAATTCGCATTATAGACACCTACTTTTCTTGATGCATTAATTATAACAAAAGTTGAAACTAAATTAGAGTAATAGCGTAAATTAGAAAAGGAGTGATTGGTATGACAGTTGAACAAAGATTAGAGCAAACATTTAATGCACTGAAAAAAACATTAGGTTGGACTGTAGATAAACGTATAACTTTGTCACTTGCAGGGTATTATGTAACTTTAGAAAAAGAATTTGATGAAAGTAGATATAAAGAAGTGTCTAGTTATTTGAAAAAAAGAGCTGGAATCTTTTCTGCTTTACGCTCACATTTACATCCTCTTTTTGTAGCAACTCTAGATGTATCAGGAGTAGATCCGGAACAAGCAGTAAATCTGTATATGGAAAAAGCAGATGCTTTAAAACAGTTTGGTATTAAAATGAATAGCTATACTTATTTAGCTGCTCTTATGATGTCAGATCAAAAAGAGCAGTGGCCATTTGAATTGAAGATGGCACAAAAGTTAATGGATGATATGAAGACGTATCATCGTTTTTTAACCTCTACAGATGACTACCCTTATGCAATGTTTCTAGGGAAGATGGAAGGTGATACTGCAGTTCGAGCGGAAACGATGAATCGCTATTATAAAGAACTAAAGCAACATAAATTCTACACAGGGAATGAACTACAATGGATGTCACAGGTTCTCACGTACTCTAACCCTGAATATGAAGAAAATATGGTGAACAGGGCAGTTATTATCCGCAATGGTTTGAAAAGCGTCAAAATAAAAACATCCGCAGCACAATATCCGATTATTGGATTTATGGCAGCTTTAAAATTAGATGAAGAACAACTGAACGAGGTTGTAACAACCTATGAATCCATTGCTAGTACGAAATTATTTTCATGGTACAAAGACTCGGCTCTTCCCATTGCTTTCGGATTATCTTTAAGATCCTCTAAAGAAGCTTATGCAAGTGCCGCAATTTCCATGGCAACTTCTCTAGAGCTTATTTTACAAGCACAGCAAGCAATTATGATTTCGACTATGGCAGCAACAAGCGCTGCAGCAGCAGATTCTGGCTCAAATTGATGAACATGCTATACTAAACATATACTATTTAGATTAGAGGAGTTAGAAATAATGAACACGAATCCAATGAGTCAATCAAGAACTATTCAAACACATTTAATATTGCCACCAGATACAAATCACCACGAAACAATTTTTGGAGGAAGAGTACTTGCTTTTATCGACGAAATTGCAGCGATATGTTCTATGAAACATGCACAAGGAGCTGTAGTGACAGCTTCTATAGATTCTGTTGACTTCCTTTCATCTGCTAAAGTGGGGGATGTATTAGAGCTAGAGGCAGTTGTTTCTTCTACAGGTCGTTCTTCCATGGAAGTTTATGTTCAAGTAACGTCCATGAACCTACTTACAGGGGAAGAAAAACTAACAACAGAATCTTACGTAACAATGGTTGCGGTTGACGATAATGGGAAACCTGTACCTGTTAAGGGCATACATCCAGAAACAGAAGAGGAAAAACGTCTATTTGAAACGGGACCTGCTAGACGCGCTCATCGTAAGCAACGCCTAGAAATGAAATACTAAAAGAGTAGGAAGTGGCTCAAGTGCTAAAACAAATTGATGACCTTTACAAATATTTGATGGTTATGTTGCTTGTCATATATTTGATCAATTCAATTTATCTTCAAGAAGTTACTATCACTTTCACGGCAATTATACTCGTAATCCTCTTGGAATTTAGTAAGCATCGGCATCATATTAAACAACTAACTTATTCGCAACTATCTATTATCGGTATCGTATTACTAGCAGGTATTGCAAGTATCATTTATCTGTTAGTAACGATTCAAATATTCTTAGAGCCCATAGGTCTTCCGGAAAAAATGGAGAGTGCTCTGTTCTTTGTATGTATAGTAATTGGGATATATATTTTATGGTATTTTATCGGTAAGCTATTTGGAAGAGCGTTGGAAAAACAATGAAAAACTGTAAGTGCATTGCTTAAAGCAGTGTGTTTACAGTTTTTTTGTTCAGTATTTTGATCTTCAGTTGTTAAAAGACATAATTGACCAAACGTATATTTCTCCGTATAATAAATTCAAATAATTCAAATAAGTAGAGGCGAGGTTAATTACTTTGAATGAGTCGACCTTGAAACAGATATGTCAACTCTATACGGAGTTAACTTTAGAAGAAATAATAATCTTAGAGAATGTTGCCAGTACATTGCAACTATATGCCGATTTGAATAATGCATATATGTTTATAGACTGTATGATGAAGAATTCAGAACAAGCTATAGTTGTTGCGGAGGCATTTCCTAGAACATCGGAGTCTATTTATGAAAATTCGGTAGTAGGGAAGATTGTTTTCGAATCATTCGAACCTGGAGTTTTTTATAGTTACCGTGCTGGAAAAAAGTCACTTACTAGTCAGGCAGTCACACAAGAAGGAAAAACGGTAGAACAAAGTGTTATCCCGATCAAAAATGATAAACATCAAGTAATTGGTGTTTTAATTTCGGAAGAAGAAATATATAATCACACGCCGATTGGTAGTAGTTATAAAAATGTCTCATTTGGTCAAGATGAGCTAAGTGAAGTATTGGGAGGTAACTCCAGGGAAGTGCCAATGATTTCAGATCTTTTAATGGAAATTTTCCTTCTTACAGACAAAGATGATTGCTTAACTTACTCTAATCCAGCTGGAGTAAACTTTATAACAGAAATGACTCTGATGGATAAAATCCAACATCAACCTATTTTAGAATTATTACCTTTCCTTCAATCTGTTTATGATTTTAAAGAAGATGTCTTTATATTCGACTTAACTATAGATAGAAAAAATTTGATAGTAAAAAAAATTAGAGTAAAAGAGAAAGAACAGCTTAAGGGAACGCTTCTGCTTATTCAAGACGTCACAGAGCTGCGAACTAAAGAAAAAGAACTAATGATGAAATCTGTTGTTATACAGGAGATTCACCATCGAGTAAAAAATAATTTACAGACGGTAGCAAGCTTGTTGCGACTTCAAATGAGAAAAGGTTTTCCTGAAGAAAGTAAGGTATATTTTGAAGATACTCTTAATAGAATATATAGTATTTCCTCCGTTTATGAACTGATATTAGCCAACTCTAATACAGATGATGAAGATGTGAATATTATAGAGTTAACTAGAAAGGTTTCTTCTACTCTTGTGTTAAATGAGTATGTAATAAAAGTTAACCTAGTCATTGAATCGAATGGTAATAAGATATTAACTACATCCAGAAAAGCGGTCTCCATAGCACTCATTATTAATGAACTTGTTCAAAATTCGTTGAAACATGCATTCCCAGAAGATTTAGCGGGAGAAATTGTTGTAAGCTTCTATTCAAATAAAACGTTTTTAGAACTTCATATTTTCGACAACGGAGTCGGAATGAAAGAGTCTAAGTCATCCTTAGGTTTAGAAATAGTTCATAACCTTGTATTGAATGATTTAAATGGAGAGTTTAGATACATGCCTGTGAAACTGGGAACACATGCAGTAGTAACATTCCCAATAAGTTCGGAGGTTATTATCTATCATGAAAAAGAGAATACTAATAGCTGAAGATGAGTCTATCATTAGAATGGATATAAAGCTTATGCTTGAGGATCATGGATATGAAGTAGTAGCAGAAGCTGGGGATGGAGATAAAGCAATAGAGTTAGCTTTTTTTCATAAGCCAGACTTAATACTTATGGATATTAAGATGCCAAAAATAAATGGGTTACAGGCTAGTAAGGTAATTGCAAATCAACTAGATTTACCTATCCTCATAATAACTGCTTATAGTCAAAAGGAATTTGTAGAAAAAGCCCAGCAAGATAATATAGTCGGTTATTTAGTAAAACCTATTTCTGAAGCTAATTTGATGCCTGCGGTAGAAATTGCTTTACATCAATCAGAAAAAGCAATAAGACTCAAAAAAGAGATCCATGATGCAAAACTAGAGGTGGCGAAAAGAAAGGTAATTGAACGGGCCAAAGGGTTATTAATGCAGGCTGAAGAGATAACTGAACCCGAGGCTTTTAAGAGACTAAGAGATTCTAGTATGTCTATGCAGATGACAATGGAGTCAGTTGCAAAAGAGATAATTTTAAAATACAAGTGAATATATAAGCAAAGGCGCTTAAAGAATTTATTCTTTAAGTGCCTTTTTGTATTTCTTTAAGGGGGGGGTGATCTATTCAATTAGTGAAAATAAAGAATTTAAATGGGGCATTATATATTAATTCTTAAGGGGGAAAAGAAATGGCGATGATAGGAACAGTGGTAGTGTACATAATTATGATTTGTGCAGTACTTGGAGCTTTTGCAGCGATAAAGGATCCAGATAAGGGGTTAGGGAAAGAATTTATGTCTGGTTTACATGCGGTTGGTCATATTTTTGTTCCTGCTGCGGGTATTATGGCATCAATTCCGTATTTAACATGGTTTATCGATAAATTTGTTGGACCTATATTCGATTCTATAGGAGCAGATCCCGCAATAGCTGCCACTGCCATACTGGCATCGGATATGGGGGGATATCAGTTAGCAAATGCACTAAAAGATTCATATGAAGGGTGGATAATGGCACTTATTGTAGGGTATATGGCAGGAGCAACAATCGTGTTTTCAATCCCAATGGGACTGGCAATGCTAGACAAAAGAGATCATAAATACATGGCGCTTGGTATTATGTCAGGAGTACTTACTATTCCAATTGGTGCATTTATCGCTTCTGTTTTAGTCGTTCTATTTGATACCAAGGTTCGAGATGTTATAAGCACGACCACCGATTCAACATACGAGTTCGTCATAAGTTATGGGCAAATACTCATCAACTTAACACCTTTGCTTATTTTTGTAGTCTTGATTGCAGCGGGACTAAAATTCTTCCCAAATGGAATGATAAAGGGCTTTATGATATTTGGGCGAGTAATGGATGCCGGTATTAAATTAGTATTAGTTTTCTCCATTGTAGAAATATTCACAGGAATATTTTCAACAGTCTTTGGTGGGTGGGGCTTTGATCCGATTATGGCGGATGAGGCAGACCAATTCCGAGCGCTTGAAACCGCTGGATATATCGGTATTATGTTAGCGGGTGCTTTCCCAATGGTGTATTTGTTACGCAAATATGCTTCGGGACCTCTAGAAGCAGGAGGACGCAAAATCGGTCTTACCTCTGTAGGAAGTGCGGGTATATTAGCTACAGTTGCTAATATTCTAGCCATGTTCTCTTTAGTTCGCTACATGAGACCAAAGGATAAAGTCTTGAATATCTCTTTTGGAGTATGTGCTGCTTTCTTATTAGGAGATCATTTATCATTTACCGCTAACTTTCAACCTAATATTATACTGCCAGTTATACTAGGCAAATTAATTGCGGGTATATGTGCAATTGCATTTGCGTACTGGTTGTCTGTACCTACTGCGTTGAGGTTAGAGGAACAGGACCGAGCTGCTGGGATTATTAAAGATGGAGAGTATCTAGAAGAGGATATTAGAAAAGAGGCAGTTCCAGTACAAGCGTAAGGAATTCTATATTACGCATGAAAGGAGTACTTAAATGAGTGTAGAGAAAAAAAGATTCATACAAGAATTTGTACCTGGAAAACAAATTACATTAAGTCACCTAATTGCTAATCCAGATCCTGATATGTTTGTAAAATTGGGTATTCAAGTGGCCGGAGCATTAGGAATAATGACTTGTACTCCAAGTGAGACGGTTATCATTGCGGGAGATTTAGCAACGAAAGCCGCGAATGTGCAAATTGGATTTTTAGATAGATTTACGGGAAGTCTTGTAATTGTGGGAAGTGTATCTGAAGTAGAAATGTCCATGATAGAGATAAATAGATTTCTTTCTGAAAGACTAGGATATACGCCAGCAGAAATAACAAAGTCTTAAGGATGTGTAAAGAGCCATGAAAAATAGAGCAATGCTCATTGGTTCAATCGGTGCAGGCAAATCAACATTGACGAATTCTTTGCTAGGGAAAGTTGTTCCTGCCTTTAAAACACAAACATTGGTCTATTATGATTGGATTGTTGATACACCAGGAGAATATACAGAAAATCCATTCTTTTACAAAAACATTATGGCTACAGCCTTAGAAGTTACGCATGTATTTTATTTACAGGATGCAACAAACTCTAAGATGATTTTTCCACCAGGGTTTAGCATGGGCTTTTCAAAATTGCCGGTTGGTGTAATAACAAAGAGTGACCATAACGAAGCAAACTTAGAGCGTTCTATTGAAATGATTCGTTCAGTTATTTCATACGGACCAATAGTTATTACTTCTTCGGTTAAAGGAACAGGCATGGAACATTTAAAGGCATTAGTGAAGATGAATGATATGGCATCCATGAAGAGATATGTGGAAAATGAACAAAGTGAGGATCTCCTATTTACAAATCAGCTTTACAGTTAACGGAATTTTTGATATATTTAAAGATATCAAAATACAAGTTTATAAATTGGCAACGACGCCTTTACTTTCACATGGATAATCCTATGTGTTTAGTAGAGGCGTTTTTATATGATTATTAGTTGTTCTTTCTTCTTACTGAAAGCTTTTGATAGGAGTGAGATGCGGTTTTGATCAATTTAAATCAAAAAAAAGAAACAATTATTAGTGCAGGAATTGATATAGGTACCAGTACGACAAAGCTTATTATTAGTCGTTTTTCCTTAATGAATACAGCCGGGACCACTCTCGTACCAAGAATTGAGATTATTGACAAGGAAATCATATATAAGAGTCCTATCTTTAGAACACCTCTAAAGGATACATCGACCATTCATGTGTCAGAAATAGAGAAAATTATTCGTGCAGAATATGCCAATGCTGGTATTACAGCTAGCCAAATTGAAACAGGTGCTGTAATTATCACAGGCGAAACAGCAACAAAACATAATGCAAAAGAGATGTTACATTATCTTTCAGATGAAGTAGGAGATTTTTTAGTAGCAACGGCAGGGCCAGATTTGGAAGGTATTATTGCTGCAAAAGGTTCTGGCGCATATGAATATTCTACTCGTTCCAAAGATATAATTGCGAATATTGACATTGGTGGAGGTACTGCGAATATTGCTGTCTATCGAGATAGGGTACTTCTTGGTACTTGTACAATGCATATTGGAGGAAGATTAATAGAATTTGAGGATGAAAAGATTAAATCCATTTCTGCTCCGGTACAGCGATTACTTGTAGCACTGAGGTTATCTTTGCGTGTAGGTGATTCAAAGACCGCACCTGCGATTCAACTAGTAACACAGTTTATGGCGGAGTCACTAAATCGAGTATTGAGGAATGAGACAAATGAAATTGATCAGTTACTTTTACTTGGACATTCTCCTAACTGGAAAGAAACAGTCGATACAATTGTACTCTCAGGTGGAATAGCTGAATGTGTCTACGGCCATGAAGTAAAGGATAAGCGGCTTGCTCAATATGACGATATTGGTCCTGAATTGGCAAGAGAATTACAGGGGAATAAAAGTCTTCAAAGCTTTAAGTGGCTTGAGCCCATTGAAACAGTACGTGCGACTGTACTAGGCGCAGGAACTCAAACGACAGAGATTAGTGGGGCGACGATACAGATATCTGCAAGTGATTTACCTTTAAAAAATTTACCTGTTTATAGTTTTAACTTTCATTCTAATTTGGAACAAGGTTTAGCAGAATTTGATGGTGAGATCAGAAAGGCTACAGATATGTATGACGCATCTGGAGAGGGACAAAATTTTGCGTTGTATATCTCAGAGCTGCCTTATATGGGATTTCGAGATATCCAAAAACTTTCAAAAGCTATTATACATGTGATGGAAAAACGGTCAGACCCGTTACTACCTATCGTACTTGTATTAGAGACAGACCATGCAAAAGTAATTGGTCAAACACTGCTAGCTATGAGTGTTCCTCAAAGTGTTATCTGTATTGATCAAGTAAGTGTAGATCATGGCGACTACATGGATATTGGAAAAGAACTCGACTCAGGAGTAGTACCAGTCGTAGTGAAAACTCTAACATTCCACTCGTCGTAAAGGAGGATTTTCAAAAGTGAATTTTAAGACAATGTTAGGCGGTATTAGTTATACATTCAAAGACTTGAAGGAAGTTATGGCAAAAGCAAATGAAGAAAAGTCGGGTGATCGCCTAGCGGGGGTAGCTGCAGAAACAGTACAGGAACGAATTGCTGCAAAGTCCGTTCTTAGTGAGATTTTGCTTAGTGATATAAGAAATAATCCCTTAATCCCTATAGAACAAGATGAAGTATCCCGAATAATTGAGGAAGACTTAAATGAAAAGATTTACGGTGATATCCAAAACTGGAGTGTCGCAGAGCTAAGAGAATATATTTTAAGCAATGAAGTAGGCGACCGAGAATTAAAAAGAATTAGTAAAGGGCTAAACTCTGAAATGATTGCGGCAGTAGCAAAACTAATGTCCAATCTAGACCTAGTACATGCAGCTAACAAGATTGAAATTTTATCCACTTGTAATATAACGATTGGTCAAAGAGGAACTATTTCATCTCGTTTACAACCGAACCATCCAACGGACAGTGTGGACGGAATGATTGCTTCACTAATGGATGGTCTATCGTATGGAATTGGCGATGCCGTAATTGGGATAAATCCAGTAGATGATTCAGTTGAAAGTGTAAAACGATTGTTGCATGCTACACACGACTTTATCAATGACTGGAAAATTCCATCACAAAATTGTGTCTTAGCACATGTTACAACGCAGATGAAAGCAATTGAACAAGGTGCTCCAGCAGATATGATTTTCCAAAGTATAGCGGGTACAGAAGTTGCCAATCGTTCATTCGGTATATCGGCAGAACTTATTAAAGAAGCACGTCATTTAGCTCTAAAACAAGGGACTGGGACTGGTCCACAAGTTATGTATTTTGAAACAGGTCAAGGTTCAGAGCTTTCAGCGGAAGCACACTTTGGTATTGATCAAATGACATTAGAATCTCGTAACTATGGATTTGCTCGTCACTTTGATCCCTTCATCGTGAACACGGTTGTAGGGTTTATAGGACCGGAGTATCTATATAACAGCAAACAGGTAATAAGAGCAGGTCTAGAAGATCATTTTATGGGGAAAATGCACGGCATACCTATGGGTGTAGATATCTGTTATACAAATCATATTAAAGCTGATCAGAATGATATTGAAGACTTAGGTGTTCTTTTAACAGCAGCTGGTGTTAATTTCATCATTGCAACTCCAATGGGGGATGATTGTATGTTGAATTATCAATCGATGAGCTATCACGATGTTGCTACCTTATTACAAACTTTTAATAAAACACCCGCTCCTGAATTTTTGAAATGGTTAGAGAAGATGGGGATTTATGAGAATGGTCGTTTGAGTGGCCGAGCAGGAGACCCTAGTCTATTCACACGTTAGGAGATGACTTATGTGAATGATCAATTGATCAAAGAAATTACAAAAATGGTTGTTGAAAAACTTCAGATGAATGAATTACAGGAGCAACAAAACATTAATTTATTTCCAAAGAATCCAAGTGGGAGTTTAACAGAAACAAGTATTCTTACAAACCCCGCTGGAGAAGTGAAATTTTATCCGTCCAATGTGAATATCCATCAGCTAGAAAACAAAAAAACACAGACAAAAAGAGAAGAAGTTTCTATAGAACAGGATAAAGAGAAGTATTTAATAGATTTATGTAAGAAAACCCCTGCAAGGATTGCTGTTGGTAGGGCAGGGACGAGGCCTAAAACAAATACTTGGCTACAATTTCGTTTTGACCACGCAGCAGCAGTAGATGCCGTTTATGGAGAGGTGCCAAAAGAGATATTAGAACGTTTAAATTTCTTTCAAGTAAACACAAGAGTACTAGATAAAGAAGAGTATATTCGTCGCCCCGATTTAGGTAGAAGGCTTTCTGATGACTCTAAAAAAGTTGTATTAGATAAATGCAGGCACTCTCCACAAGTCCAAATAGTAGCATCAAATGGTTTAAGTGCCAAAGCATTAGAAGAAAACTTAGAAGACGTCTATCTAAGCTTGGAGCAGTCCTTGAAAAATTTGAATATAGAAATGGGTACAACTTTTTACGTAGACAAGGGTAGAGTAGCTTTGATGGATGAAATTGGAGAACTACTTCAACCTGAAATTGTCATTATATTGATAGGAGAAAGGCCGGGGCTCTTATCGGCAGAATCATTAAGTGCGTATATCTGTTACAAACCTAGAATCGGGACAATTGAAGCGGATCGAATGGTCGTTTCTAATATCCATAAAGGTGGAATTCCATCAGTTGAGGCCGGGGCATATTTAGGTTCTCTTATACAAAAGATATTGAAATATGAGGCAAGCGGAGTATCACTAGTGAGAAAAGAAGGATAGGAGGTATCTATTAAAAGGTGAAAAAGCTATTTGCTGAGATTTTATCCATGCAGGTTATACCCAATGTAGATACAGCACTCGCTCAAAAATTTAACTTAAAGCCGTATCAGCGTAGTCTTGGGTTGTTTACAACAACTATTGATGATGTTGGGTATACGGCTGCGGATGAAGCAACGAAAAAGGCAGATGTAGAGGTAGTATATGCGAAAAGCTTTTATGCAGGAGCAGCGCATCCATCTGGTCCTCTTTCGGGTGAATTTATCGGTATTATCGCGGGATCTTCTCCGGAGGAAGTTAAAAGTGGACTTGATTCCATTCGAATTACAATTGAAAATGATGCGTATTTTGAAGCAATAAATGAAGATGAAAGTCATGCCCTCTATGCAAAGGTCATTTCTAGTTGCGGAAGCTATTTGGCCCAGATGGCTAGGGTACAGGAGGGAAGATCTCTTGCTTATTTAATCGCTCCTCCTATAGAAGCAATTGTTGGGTTAGATGCTGCTTTGAAAGCGGCAGATGTTCAAGTGCGAGAGCTTTTTGCTCCACCTTCCGAAACCAACTTTGGAGGTGGATTAGTAGCGGGGAGTCAGTCTTCTTGCCAAGCAGCAGCGGATGCATTTAGAGAAGCCATTCTTAATATGGCTAAACGCCCACTAGATTATTAGAAAGGAAGTGATGGCTATGGTTAGCGTCATAGATACCGACTTATTGGCGTTACAGGAAATGAGAACTGCCGTTAAAAGTGCCAAAGCAGCGCAGCAATTATACGTGAAATTTTCCCAAGAACAGGTCGATCAAGTTGTAGCAGCCGTAGCAAATGCCGCTTTTGCTGAATCTGCAAGACTTGGGGAAATGGCTGTGGAAGAGACAGGTATGGGAGTAGCAGAACATAAAAAGATAAAAAATGAAGTAGGATCTCGTGATGTGTACGAAAGTATTAAAGACTTAAAAACTGTTGGTATTGTTGGGGAAGATAAAACGAACAAAGTACTTGAAATTGCGGTTCCATTTGGAACTATAGCAGGAATTATTCCCACCACAAATCCAACATCCACTGCCTTTTTTAAAACACTTATAGCTTTAAAAACAAGAAATGCAATTGTTGTCAGTCCGCATCCCTATGCAGTGAAGTGTACACAAGAAGCATTGAGAGTGTGCGAGGAAGCAGCAGTCACAGCGGGTGCTCCAAAAGGTTTGGTGCAATGTTTAACAATGGCTTCCATGGAAGCAACACAGCAGTTGATGAAGCATCAGGATATAAATCTTATCCTAGCTACAGGGGGAGGGGCATTAGTAAAGGCCGCATATAGTTCGGGGAAACCTGCTTACGGTGTCGGTCCAGGGAATGTTCCCGTGTATATTGAACGTACTGCAAAAATTGAAAAAGCTGTAGAGAATATTGTTAATAGTAAATCCTTTGACTACGGCACTATTTGCGCGACAGAACAATCCATAGTAGTGGATCGGAACGTTGCAGAACTAGTTACGAGGGCTCTGAAGAAAAATGGCGCTTATATATTGTCAGATGAGGAAAAGCAAGTAATGGAAAAGATAATTTCCCCGGTGCCAGGAAAGGTAAATCCAAAAATTGTTGGGAAAAGTCCTCAAACGATAGCAAAGCTAGCGGGTATTTCATTACCTTCCGATACGCGCATAATTGTAGGACTAGAAACGAAGGTAGGAAAAGATATACCATTTTCACTTGAAAAATTATCACCAATATTTGCGATGTATATTGCTTCCGATCTTACACATGCAAAAGAAATCTGTGTATCTCTTTTAGAGCTAGGGGGCATGGGACATAGTCTGTCTCTTCATACCGAAACAGATTCAGTAGCACGTGAATTTGCTTTAGAAATGCCAGTGTCACGAATTCTAGTCAATACAATGTCCTCGGTGGGGGCCGTAGGCGGTACTACAGGTTTAATGCCATCCATGACCTTAGGGTGCGGGACCTTTGGTGGGAACATAACTTCTGACAATGTATCTGCAAAGCATCTTTTGAATATTAAAAGAATGGCTTACGGAATAAAGGAAGTAAATTTAACCCTGCCTAAGATTACAGTAAACATAGCAAGTAATAATTCAGACAATGTAACGGATCAAGTGGTAGAAAGCGTATTGCGGTCAATGGCATCTAGTAATGTCGACCCGCAAATAGTGAAGGACTTAGTTAGTGAAATAGTAAACAAATTATCTAAATAACCTATTAGGAGGAAACGGATATGTCAAGAGAAGGTACAGCTTTAGGAATGGTAGAAACAAAAGGATTAGTTGGAGCAATTGAAGCAGCAGATGCAATGGTAAAGGCTGCTAGCGTAAACCTTGTTGGAAAAGTACATGTTGGTGGAGGTATCGTAACTGTATTGGTTAGAGGAGATGTTGGTGCTGTAAAAGCTGCAACTGATGCAGGTGCTGCGGCAGCACAACGAGTAGGAGAATTACTATCTGTTCATGTTATCCCAAGACCTCATAATGAATTAGAAATGATTCTGCCTAAATTAGAAAACTAATAAGAGGTTTATAGAAAGGCGGTTCCACTATGAATCAGCAATTGATTGAAAAAATTGTCGGGGAGGTATTGGGACAACTTGGGAAAGTTGAAGCAACGCCTCCGAACGATTTAATCCCAATCGCTGTTTCTGCCCGTCACGTTCATTTATCTTCACACCATGTGGAAGTATTATTCGGTAAAGGATATGCGCTCACCGTAAGAGCTGAACTATCTCAACCTGGTCAATTTGCTTCTAACGAAACAGTTGTACTTGCAGGACCCAAAGGTAGTATCGAACATGTTCGAGTTCTGGGACCTGCACGTCAAATGACGCAAGCTGAGGTAAGTTGGACAGATGCGATGAAGTTGGGATTGAATCCCCCACTTCGTGAATCAGGAGATATTGAAGGATCAGGAGCTTTTACGATAATTGGACCTAGAGGAAGTCTTTATCTAGAGGAGGGTCTAATTATTGCACAAGCACATATTCATATGGCTCCTACGGATGCAATTCATTTTGGTGTACAAAATGGTGAATATGTAACGATAGAAACAGATGGAATTAGGCCGATCTCATACCGACAAGTAAAAATTCGTGTTTCGGAAAGATACCGTCTAGAAATGCATATTGATACGGATGAGGCTAATGCAGGTCTAATAACAAAAAAAGCATTTGGACATTTGGTGAAGTCTGATTCGGTAAATGTACCTAAAGCAGCCCCAGAAATAGATACAAGAAGCAAAGTAGATTCTTCTTTAATCTATCCAAAAAAATTACTCTCTAAAGATGATGTCAAAGAATTAAAAGTACAAGAAGTAGTAGTTGAAAAAGGAACCATTATAACTGCACTTGCTCGAGATACAGCAAGAGAGCTTGGTATATCCATATCATTTAGAAAACAGAAGTAGGTGATGATAGCATGCAACTAGGAAAAGTTATCGGAAATGTTTGGGCTACTCGTAAGGAAGAAGGTTTACAAGGGTTAAAGCTACTCATAATCCAGCCAGTAGATGTAAAGGGAAAACCCGTGAGAACTCAGTTTGTTGCAGCCGATAGAATAGGAGCTGGGATTGGAGATGACGTTCTTGTTACGAGTGGCGGGTCATCACGCTATATTATGCGAGAGAATCCTATTCCGATTGATGCTGTAATCATCGGTATTATCGACTCGACAGAAGTAGAAAGAGGTGAAAATAATGAGTCAAGCAATAGGGATGATTGAAACGATGGGGTTAGTTGGGTCCATCGAAGCTGCAGATGCCATGATTAAGTCTGCCAATGTTACATTGATTAAACAAGAAATGATAGACGGAGGTATTGTAACTGTGATTGTTCAGGGAGATGTGGGAGCAGTTCAAGCTGCAGTAGATGCTGGGCAAGAAGCAGCAAAAAGAGTGGGGCAATTATTAGGAGCTCATGTTATTCCACGCCCTGACCAAAGCGTATACGATATGATTGAACCACTAGATTACAATAAACACTTGGAATCAGAACAACCAATGAAAGCATTACGTACTAAAACAGTGAAATCTGAAGCACCTCCATCAATCGATTCATAAACATCGGAAAGGGTGAAAATACTTGGCTTTTCGAAGAAATAAAATTGCAGTAATAGGTGCTGGTTATACTGGAGCAACTGTTGCATTAATGGCTGCCCAAAAAGAGCTAGGAGATATAGTACTTGTAGATATTCCAGAGTTAGAAAACCCTGCTAAAGGAAAAGCCCTTGATATATTAGAAACCGGACCGGTACAGGGTTTTAATACGAAGATTATGGGAACTTCCAATTATGAACATATAAAAGATGCTGATATGGTCATTATTACAGCTGGAATTGCAAGAAAGCCTGGTATGAGTAGAGATGATCTTGTAAGTACAAATGCCAAAATCATGCGCGCTGTTTCGGAAAAAGTGAAGAAGTACGCACCAAATAGCTACGTTCTCATATTGAGTAACCCAGTAGATGCAATGACTTATGTATGTTATAAGACGACTGGATTTCCAAAAAATAGAGTGATTGGTCAATCCGGAGTTCTAGATACTGCACGCTTTAATACATTTGTTGCGGAGGAACTAAATATTTCGGTGGAAGATATATCAGGATTTGTACTAGGTGGTCATGGCGATGATATGGTTCCTCTTGTTCGTTATTCATATGCAGGAGGAATCCCTTTAGAAAAGATTATTTCCAAGGAAAGATTAGCTGCAATCGTTGAACGGACAAGGAAAGGTGGGGGCGAAATTGTTTCTCTTCTTGGCAACGGTAGCGCCTATTATGCACCAGCGGCTTCTCTTGTAGAGATGGCTGAAGCGATTATTCGCGATAAAAAACGAATATTACCTTCTATAGCCTATTTAGAAGGGGAATATGGTTATAATGATTTATATTTAGGTGTACCAACAGTAATTGGAGGAAACGGCATAGAAAGTATTATCGAACTTCCTTTAACTAGTGATGAGAAACTTGCTCTAGATAGATCAGTAGAATCAGTACAGTCTGTTTTAGAAATATGTAATTCCTAAAAGCTTCCCTGTAACACATAGGGAAAGCTTTTTTTTGGAACTATTTTGCTAATTCTTCGTAAAGGCTATTAGAGGTGAGAAACTTGAAACATATTTATGAAAAATCAGCTCAATATACAAAATTCGCATCAATAAGCTTAGTAGGAATATACATAGTTTTGCTTATAGTTTTCAAAGATGTTATGTGGCAAGACTTTGAAACTCATTTTGCTGTTGGCTTTACATTACTTGTTTTATATAGCTCTTCTTTTTTGTTTCAACATGCTGCAGAAAAATTGCCTGAAGAGAAAAAAGTGGATAGCAATTATTACTCAGCTAGTTTTCCGATTCAGGAACTTAATTTCCAACGAGACGTTTCGTTAATTCCACAGACCTATTTAGTCTCCAGTACAGGGGAGCGGTTA
Organism: Psychrobacillus sp. FSL K6-1464; assembly: GCF_038003145.1. Classification (NCBI taxonomy): domain Bacteria; kingdom Bacillati; phylum Bacillota; class Bacilli; order Caryophanales; family Bacillaceae; genus Psychrobacillus; species Psychrobacillus sp. FSL K6-1464. The sequence continues at coordinate 3,657,836 of NZ_JBBOOP010000001.1, read as the reverse complement.
TATAAAATAAGTCCTACCGAAGAACAGCCCTTTCGAAGGAAACTAACCACATTAAATATTTTCAAAATGGGAATGTTCTTTCCAATTACTTATCGAATAATAACGATGGATGAGAAGGTAGTGTCTACGTTTACCATTCACAATAAGCTTAAGTTTATGAAAATAAAGGTACTAGATCATAATCGTTTACACGCAACTACTATTGTTATGCCACTAATGACTTTAAAAAATAGAGCTATAATATTTGATGCAAATAACGAAAAACTACTTCAAATGGAAGCGAAAAGTGTATATGGAGACATTGACGTTCATGATTTAGGTGGTCAAAGATTAGCGACATATCGGTTTGGAATTTTCCCATATGCTACGCATCCTGCATTTGAAATACAAGCAATGAATGTCCATGTCTCTCTTGCGCATAATTTAACGCACACAGAAAAACTTACTTTTACTGCATTGTTTTACTATTGGACAGCCAATCAATAAAAACGAGCAAATTCATTTAGAATTTACTCGTTTTTTTAAAAGAAAATATATGTTCTATACTCATTATGTGCCCAGGAAGTATATAAAAATGTAACGTGAACAATGAGTTAGGGTGACTTAAAAGAATGAATAGTACTGCTGATTTCCGTTTCAGGTGGACGCTTTGCGCGGCCGTTGCCTCAGCCTCCTCGCTACGCTGCGGGTCTTCACATAACGCTTTTTCCGCTGGAGTCGCCACCTTCCACTGCAATCAAATGTGTAGTATTTAACTTTAAGATATTGCAGCCTTTCGCTTAGATGATATGAGTCGCCCAAGCTAATATAGTGATAAAATTGTCTGTTGAATTAAGGATACTACTCTGTAATACTTTTCTCAAAACATACTTACCTTGTTCTAAGAGTTGTAGAAGGGCGACGGGCAGATAAATGCCATAAGATTACTTAAAAAAAGCGATATTGGTTGTGACCAAATCACAACCAATATCACTAAAAATTCAATCGGTAATCATATAGCAAGACGTTTGTCCAAAGTCCCTCGAAAACGAAAAAAACAGTTTTGACCTTCAAGGGACGGGCGCTTTTATGCCCGGTTTCTCTTATATTAATCTTTAAACAAATTAAACCACCCTTTGTATTTGAACCAACTAAGCATAGAAAAAGCGATGAGGACCATAGCACCGAGTACTACGAAATAACTATATTTCCACTCAAGTTCAGGCATGTTTGCAAAGTTCATACCGTATACTCCAACAATGAACGTTAAGGGTATAAAAACAGTTGATACAATCGTTAAGATCATCATGATACGGTTCATCCTACTAGAGTTTATCGACATATGACTATCACGTATATCAGCTGTCAGCTCTCGATTAGATTCAATCATTTCCGTCAGTCGTATTAAATGGTCGTAAATATCGGCAAAGTAGGTGTGTTCTGTTTGCTGTAAATTCATTCGTTCTGAATTTAATATTCTATAAAGTAAATCTCGCATAGGAATAACTGTACGTCTTAAACGCAACAAATCTCCTCGTAGATCAAACACTGAATCCATAGAAAAATGGCGCATATCATAAGTAAGCTTGTCTTCTACAGCATTTAAATAGCCTTCAATTTTATAGACAATCGGAAAATAGGCATCTACTACTGTATCGATGATATTATAAGTTGCATGGATAGCACCTCTATCCCAGCCTTGTGAATTTTGTCTAATACGCTGCCGTGCTTGCTCCATTTCATGCATGGGATGGAAATGAAATGACACTACATAGTCTTGACCAACAAATATGTCTAACTCTTCCGCTTCTAATGTTTCCTCATTGAAAGAATGTAAAACAAAGAAGTTATAACCATCATAATAGTCCACTTTAGGACGCTGTAGCCTTTGTAAGCAATCCTCAATTGCCAGTGGATGAAAACGAAAGAAAGAACTAAGCAAAAGTTCTTCTTCTTTGGTTGGCTCGGCAATGTCAATCCAGTACCATTCAAACTTTCTCCGTTTTATATCTTCTATAGGAAAGTCATTTACTATTTCATGATCGGTCGTTATGCCAATCGTATGGATCATACATACCCCTCTTTTCATCACTATCTCTTTTCATATTATCTCATAGTCTTCATATTATTAATGTACCTAAAAAACAGAGGAAATGAAAAGAAAATTATGATGCTTCCACCATTAAAAATATTATATTCTAAATAAAAAGAAAATAATGGTTGACTTAGGTAATTTCTATTTGTATACTAGGTGTTAATCAAATAAAACAACTTTCTTATCAAGAGAGGTGGAGGGACTTGGCCCTATGATACCTCAGCAACAGGCAAAAATTTGTACTGTGCTAATTCCAGAAGCGTTATGCTTGAAGATAAGAAGAGACTAATTCACTGATGACGTGTAAACCTCTTCTTGTTTCTAAGAAGGGGTTTTATTTGATTTTAACTATAAAAAATAGGGGGAGAAATCAATATGTCATCGGAATTACTAAAAGCATTCAACACATTGAAGGAAAAGCAGTGGGTAGATTTAACACACACATTTGGAGCTAATTCACCACATTTCGCCGCTTTTAAAGCAACTGAAATCGATACATTGTTTAATCATGATGATGGATTCTTTGCACAAAGCTTTCAATTTGCAGGACAGTACGGCACACATATAGATGCACCTATACATTTTGTAAGAGATACGCGTTACTTAGAAGAACTCGAATTGAAAGAATTGGTATTACCATTAGTCGTCATTGATCAGTCAAAGGAAGCGGCTGAAGATAATGATTTTACTTTATCGGTGGATGACATTTTCACATTTGAAAAAGCCCACGGAAAAATCGAAGAAGGCTCATTTGTCGCTCTTAGAACCGATTGGAGTAAACGTTGGCCAGACGAAAAGGAGTTTAACAATAAGGATGCAGCGGGTAATAATCACGCGCCGGGTTGGGGATTAGAAGCTTTAAAATTTTTATTTCAAGAACGAAAGATTAAAGCTATAGGACACGAAACATTCGACACGGATTCAAGTGCGGATTATCTAAAAAACGGCGCATTACACGGAGAATATTATGTGCTTGAACAAGACACTTATCAAATAGAATTATTGACGAACTTAGATAAGCTCCCTGCAACAGGAGCCATTATTTTCAATATCGTCCCGAAGCCAGAAAAAGCCTCTGGATTCCCAGTTCGATCATTTGCAATCTTACCATAGAAGGAGCGAGATAAATGGACAGTTCAAACAGCTATTCAAGCACCATTTCGAGCGGACCATGTAGGAAGTTTGTTAAGACCAGAAAGTTTACTGGTGGCATTTAGACTTCTTCGAACAAGGAAGCAACTTAATATGTTCCGCTGGAGCAGTTGAGTATTAGTCCGCAATGCAGATTTGCTTCTACACATCATGGTAATAAGCTGACAGAAGAACAGCGGTATAAAAAGTTAAAATACATTGTTGATATTTCTAGAGAAGTTTGGAGTTAATCCGTGTAAGATCTCGACTACTTTCCATACTCATTTGTAGAATACTGTAGCTGAGTAAAAATATAACTTTCTTTTTCGGATCTCATTTGATAATGAGAAAGAAAGTAAAGGTTTAAACATAAATGAAATGCCAAGGGAATAAACCCTTGGCATTTCATTTATTTTCATTATTTTCTTTCTGCTTTTAAAGCCTTAAACAGTGAAATAATCATAAGTAACATTACGAATGAAAATGGTAAGGCGGCAATAATAATTGTATTTTGTAATGCCGCTAATCCATTAACGGATAACAAAATAATAGCGATTACGGATAATGTGATTCCCCAAGCGAGCTTCACTCTGTTCGGTGGAGTCAGTGACCCGTTGGTCGACTGCATACCAAGAACGAAAGTGGCAGAATCTGCCGAAGTAATGAAAAAGGAAGCAATTAATAACACAGCAAAAACAGAAATACCTGTAGAGAAAGGCATCATATGGAACATTTCAAAAATAGTCAATTCAGTAGATGCTTGTGCTAAATCAGCAATGCCTCTTTTCTGAAAGTCAATGGCTGTTGTACCAAAAGCTGAAAACCAAAATGTTCCCAGTAAAGTAGGTGCTACAAGAACACCTGTAACAAACTCACGTATTGTACGACCTTTAGATACTCGAGCAATGAACATACTAACGAATGGTGCCCATGAGATCCACCAAGCCCAATAGAAGATAGTCCAATTGTCTAGCCACTCTCGATTATGACCATTCAATGGGGATGTACGAAAACTCATTTGTACAATATTCCCTAAATAACCTCCGAAAGAATCTGTAAACATATCTAGAATCAGTAAGGTAGGTCCCATAATAACGACAAAACCAAGTAAAGCAAGAGCTAATAGTAAATTTATATTGGACAAATATTTTATCCCTTTACTTAATCCAGACCAAGCAGATGCTACAAAGAGGACAGTGACAACCGCTATAATGATAATCTGAGACGTAATGCCAATTTTGAAGCCAAATAAGTAATTTAAGCCGGCATTAATTTGAACAGCACCGAATCCAAGAGAAGTAGCAACGCCAAATGCTGTGGCAAAGACAGCGAGCACATCTACGAGAGTACCCCATGGGCCTTCCATTCGTTTGCCGAAAATTGGTTTCAAAGTGGAGGAGATTAAGCCTGGTTCCCCCTTACGGAATTGGAAGAATGCAAGAGATAATGCAACAACCCCATACATAGCCCAAACATGGAATCCCCAGTGGAAGTAAGTTTGACGAAGGGATTCTTTAAAAGCTGCATTCGTACCTGGTTCAGCTGTGGCAGGATCAATGGCAAAATGTGACAAGGGTTCAGCTGCCCCATAAAAGACAAGCCCAATTCCCATACCAGCAGAAAACAACATAGAAATCCAAGTAATAGTTGAAAATTGCGGACGATCTGAATCTTTTCCCAGTCGGATTTTTCCATAGGGACTAAAGATGAAGAAGATGCTTAATACTAACATTAGCGTCATAAGTAACATATAGTACCAACCAAATGATGAAGCAACGAAAGTTTTAATAGTACTAGTAATAGCTTCAAAACTTTCCGGGGCTAAAGCACCGTATCCAACAGCTAAAACTATTAAACCAATCGTTATATAAAATACCTTTGATAATTTTTTCATGTTTTCCCTCTCTCGCGTTTTTATCCTAAACGCTTAACTATACTAATAAAATATTATAGAATCAACCAAAATACTTATATTTATTCCTTATAGTATTACCATTTTAGCTGAGATTGAAACTTCTTCTTTCCCAATAAAGCCTATCAAGCTGTTTTTATTTTTACTTAATGGGGATGTTTGTCTAGTTAGTTTCTTCTCCTCTTGCATTTACTAATAGTAGTGCAAGAAGGAGGTGAATTAACAATGAATCAACATCAACATCAACAACCCTGTTCCTGTAATCCTTGTCAACAAAAGCAGTGGCAACAACCAGCTGCTCAACCAGTTGTTTGTCCTCCGCAATACCGAGTGCGTGATTCGTTCCTACCTAGAATGCAGCCTGTTATCCATCCAATTGTAAATGTGAATAGAGAGCATATCGTAAACGTTCCTCAGCACTTTTACACAGTTACAAATCAAAATGTAATGGTACCCGGCAGCCAACAGGCATTTCCTATGCAACAAGGACAGTTTCCACAACAATCATTTGGTCAACCATACGGACAACAGTTTGGGCAACAACAATTCGGACAGCAACAGTTCTTCCCAGGTCAGAATAGATAATTCATCTGTATTCTAGTTTTCTTCGTTATGAAGAAAACAACAGCAAATGCCTTTATATCAAAGTGCATTTGCTTTTTTATTATGATTTTAATGTAAAGCTCTTCTTTCTAATCATTAGATACAATGTATCTATGTATTTAGATGTATTGTAATATTCAGTATATTTTGATAAAGTTTATAATTATTTCGGTTTCTAAAAGAAAGAGAAAAGTAGAAAGATACGGGGGAATAATATGAAGCTATTTTTATCGGTCGATATGGAAGGAATAACAGGTTTGCCAGATTACACGTTTGTAGAGTCCAACAAGCATAATTACGAACGGGCGAGACGTATAATGACTCAAGAAGCAAATGCCATTGTGGAAGGCGCTTTATCAAAAGGTATAAAAGAAGTACTAGTCAATGACAGTCACTCTAAAATGAATAATCTCCTGATAGAAGAATTACATCCAGATGCTTCCTTAATCACAGGGGATTTTAAGCCTTATTCAATGGTGCATGCACTAGATGAAACGTATTTAGGAGCTGTTTTTGCAGGTTATCATTCACGGGCTGGACAACCTGGTGTAATGAGTCACTCGATGATATTTGGGGTTCGTAATATGTACATAAATGAAGTAGTAGTTGGAGAACTTGGATTAAATGCATTTGTAGCGGGATATTATGATGTGCCCGTTATTATGGTGGCAGGAGATGACGGTGCGTGTAGTGAAGCGGAGGACCTTCTACCTGGTGTCGTGACTGCAGTGGTGAAGGAGTCTATTTCTCGTTCAGCTGTTAAGACGTTACATCCTTTAAAATCACAGGCCTTGCTTAGAGAGAAAGTAGTGGAGGCTATAGAAAAACGAGATCAAATTAAGCCTCTAACTCCTCCTGAAAAACCAGTATTAAGAATTGAATTTGTAAACTATGGTCAAGCGGAGTGGGCAGCTTTAATGCCAGGTTGTGAAATTATAAAAGGTACTACAGTGGTGGAGTTTAAAGCGAAAGATATTTTAGAAGCATATCGAGCAATGCTTGTTATGGTGGAATTAGCGTTACAAGCTAAATTCTGTTAGGGGGGCTTTTGAATGGGAAAATATATTGTTAAGCGTTTTATCATGATGATTGCGACAATTCTCATCATTGCTACATTAACCTTCGTATTGATGCACTTAATACCCGGTTCTCCATTTGAGGGAGAGCGGACGACTAATCCTACCATTCAAGCAAACTTAGAAAAATTTTATAAACTAGACGAACCCCTTCATATTCAATATTTAAGTTATTTAAAATCCATTGTCACATTTGACTTTGGGCCATCTATTAAGAAGCCGAATGAATCCGTAAATGAATTGTTAGCGCGGGGATTCCCGATTTCCTTTGAACTTGGGATGGCTACTATTTTAGTAGCTTTGCTTTCAGGGATCATACTGGGTACGATTGCTGCACTTCGACATAATGGTCTGGTAGACTACTTTGCCATGACATTTGCAGTAGTTGGTATATCTGTACCTAACTTCGTACTTGCAACATTACTTATTCAACATCTTGCTGTGACCTGGGATTTGCTACCGGCAGCAACCTGGTCTAGTCCGTTACATATGATATTGCCTATAATAGCCCTTGCAACGGGACCCACCGCTATTATTGCTCGCTTAACTAGATCTAGTATGTTAGAGGTGCTTACACAAGATTATATTAAAATGGCCCGTGCTAAAGGATTATCTCCCGTACGGATAATTGTTCGCCATGCATTAAGAAATGCACTTATGCCAGTTGTAACAATTTTAGGGACGATGCTTGCTGGAATACTAACAGGTACTTTTGTAATCGAGCGTATTTTTGCCATTCCAGGTATGGGGAAATATTTCGTGGAGAGTATTAATAATCGAGATTACCCCGTAATCATGGGTACAACTGTGTTTTATAGCGCATTTCTAGTGTTCATGCTATTCATTGTAGATATTGTCTACGGATTACTGGACCCACGTATAAAATTACACCGAAAAGAAGGGGATGCCTAATGACAAATTCACAAGAAGTAGTGTCCCCACAGCATGTAAAAGATGAGTGGTTTCAACCTCTACCAAAGAAGCATGGAGGAGCAGAAACGGTTGTAAGACCCTCATTATCCTACTGGAAAGATGCTTGGCGTCGATTACGAAAAAATAAATTGGCAATGGGTGGATTAATTTTTCTCATTTTATTGATGCTTTTCGCTATATTTGGTCCTATCTTTTCTCCATATTCGGTTACCGCTACTGATTACCCTAACCAAAACCAACCTCCATCCGCTGCTCATTGGTTTGGTACCGACGAAGCAGGAAGAGATGTGTTTACAAGAACCTGGTATGGCGCCCGTATTTCAATATTTGTAGGAGTAATGGCTGCGCTTATCGATTTCTTTATTGGCATTATTTACGGTGGTATTAGTGGTTATAAAGGTGGACGTACGGATTCCATTATGATGCGAATAGTAGAAGTACTTTATGGATTACCCCATTTGTTAGTTGTTATTTTGTTAATGGTTATCATGGGGGCAAGTTTAACGACAATCATAGTAGCTCTTACTGTTACAGGATGGGTAGGAATGGCGCGTATTGTTCGAGGACAGGTACTACAAATAAAAAACTATGAGTTTGTAACAGCCTCCAAATCGTTTGGTGCTAAGAGCTCTAGAATTATCCGGAAAAATTTATTGCCGAATACAATGGGTCCTATTATAGTTCAAATGACTCTTACAGTTCCAAGTGCAATCTTTGCGGAAGCTTTTTTAAGTTTTTTAGGCTTAGGGATAGCAGCTCCATTTGCAAGTTGGGGTGTTATGGCAAATGATGCACTTCCTGTTATATTATCTGGTCATTGGTGGCGCTTATTCTTCCCAGCATTGTTTATTTCTTTAACGATGTTCGCCTTTAATGTGCTAGGGGACGGACTTCAGGATGCGCTAGATCCGAAGCTTAGGAGGTAGGTTGGATGAATGAACAACAGTTAGATATTGCGAAGGAACACGTAAAACAGCGAGTTAATGAAGTAGATAAATCACTTCCAGTAGGTACCTCTGAAACGCAAAGGAATAGAAAGAAAACAAAGAAGGTAAGGTCAGATGTAAAAGTACTTCAGGTAAATAATCTCCAAGTTTCTTTTCGAACGTATGGTGGAGAGGTAGAAGCTGTTAGGGGGGTTAGTTTCGATCTTCATCAAGGGGAAACACTGGCTATAGTAGGGGAATCAGGATGTGGAAAAAGTGTTACTTCTAATGCCATTATGGGGTTAATACCGGAGCCTGCCGGGATTATTAAGAATGGTAGTGTTCTTTTTAAAGGGAAAGAGTTGACGGGGATGTCGAAGCCGCAACTGCGGAAAATTCAAGGGGTAGACATATCGATGATTTTCCAAGATCCTATGACAGCACTAAACCCAACGCTCACGATTGGGGAGCAATTAACAGAAGGGCTTCGAACGCATAAAAAAGTAAGTAAACAAGAGGCGAAACAAAAAGCGATAGAAATGTTAGAACTGGTGGGAATTCCCAATCCTAAAGAGCGCTTAAAGCAATTTCCTCATCAATTTTCAGGAGGAATGCGACAAAGAATTGTGATTGCTATTGCGCTCATATGTGAGCCGGAGCTCCTAATTGCGGATGAACCAACTACAGCACTAGATGTAACGATCCAAGCACAAATATTAGAACTCTTTGAAGAGATTCAACAGAAAACGAATATTTCCATTATATTAATTACTCATGACTTAGGAGTCGTTGCGAAAATAGCAGATAGAATTGCCGTAATGTATGCCGGAAAAGTAGTAGAAATTGGGGATAAACGTGCAATATTTTACACACCGGAGCATCCATATACAAAAGGGCTTTTAAATTCAGTTCCTCGTCTGGACTTGGTTGAGGAAGAATTACAACCAATTGAAGGGACGCCACCAGATTTATTTTCACCACCTAAAGGATGTCCTTTCACGGCAAGATGTCCGTATGCAATGGAAGTATGTGATCATGTTTATCCTTTTACGACAACGATATCTGAATCACATGCGGTTGACTGTTGGCTTCAGGACGAACGTGCAAAAGTATTACAAGAGTTATCTTAAAATAGGATGAGCGCGCTTAAGTGCATTCACATATATATTACAAAGGGGGAACTAAGATGAAGAAATGGTTAATGTTATTTGTAGTAGCATTATTTGTCCTTGTGTTAAGTGCTTGTACAGCCACGAAAGATGCGGGTGAAAAAAAGGAAACTAATACAGGAAACGAAGGAGAAGAGAAGGAAACAGCAGTAGAAACTGAAACAGAAAAAATACTCAAATTAAATAATGGAAATGAACCAACATCATTTGATCCATCTGTAGGATTTGATGCGGTTTCTTGGAATGCATTGAATAATCTAATGGAAGGACTTGTACGGCTATCAAAGGACCATGTAGCAGAACCTGCAACAGCTGAAAAAATTGATGTTACAGAAGATGGTCTAACCTATACATTTACAATTCGCGACGATGCGAAATGGTCTAATGGTGAGCCTGTATTAGCAAGTGATTTCGTTTATGGTTGGTTGCATATGTTAAATCCGGAAACAGCTTCCCCAGCAGCATTTTTAGCGTATTTCATTGATGGAGCAGAAGCCTATAATAGTGGGGAAGGCGCAGCTGAGGACGTTGCTATTAAAGCGGTAGAGGAAAAAGTATTTGAAGTGAAATTAAATGCTCCAACAGAAGCATTCTTAAACATCATTACTAACCCAAGTTTCTTCCCAGTAAATGAAAAAGTGGCTACTGAGAATGCAACCTGGTATACAGAAGCAGATACATTCGTAGGAAATGGCCCGTTCAAGTTAACGGCATGGGAGCATGATGTAAGCTTTACATTTGCAAAAAATGAAAATTATTGGGATGCCGATACTGTAAAGCTGGATAAAGTGGAATGGGCTATGGTTGATGATTCCAATACCGAATACCAAATGTACGAAACAGAGGAATTAGATGTATCTGGTGTACCGGCGGAATTGGCAGATCAGTTATTGGATTCTCCTGAATTGAAAAATGAAGATCAAGCAGGGTTATATTTCTACCGTTTCAACGTATCACAAGAGCCTTTTACAAATAAAAAAATCCGTCAAGCTTTTGGTTTAGCGGTTGATCAACAAGAAATCGTAGAGTTTGTAACGAAAAATGGCGAAAAACCAGCAGAGGGCTTTGTTCCTTATGGATTTGTAGGGCCTGATGGTAAGGAGTTCAGAGAAACAGCTGGTAAACTGATAGGCTTTGATGCAGAAAAAGCAAAATCACTTTTAGCTGAAGGTATGAAAGAAGAGGGTTACACAGAGTTACCTGAAGTAACGTTAACTTATTCTACAAGTGATACTCATAAGAAAATAGCGGAAGCACTGCAAAGTAAATTTAAAGAAGTTTTAGGAGTAGATGTAGTATTACAAAATGTAGAAGCAAGTGTGTTTGCGACTGAGCAAAAAGAGTTTAAATACCAATTGTCTCGCTCTTCCTTCTTATTTGACTATGCAGATCCAGTGAATGCTTTAGAAAGCTTCATCACAGGTTCCTCTATGAACCGTACTACTTGGTCAGATGCAAAATTTGATAAACTAATCGCTGATATAAAAAATGAAACAGACGAAGCAAAACGTTGGGAAATGCTTATTCAAGCAGACGCGTTATTAATGGACGAAATGCCAATTTTCCCAGTACATTATTACAACCAAGTAACACTTGAAAAACCAACAATTTCAGGAATCGTAAGACACCCAGTTGGATATATGGACTTAAAGTGGGCTGACAAAGAATAGTTGCCAGAAATGCCCTAGCAACTATGCGAAAGCTGCGGTGCCTCATTTGGTACCGCCCTTTTCTTTCCTATTAGATATGTTAAAATTTGCAGTGAGTTGGTTTATTAAGGCTTCATTATAAAGGAGAAATTACATATGAAAATCCGTCCAAAACGATTGCAAAAAGGAGATACTATCGGTATTATTGCTCCTTCAAGTCCACCGAATCTAGAGAACTTAAAGGGCTCTTTTGCTTTTTTAGAGGAGCTTGGCTTATCTTATCAATTAGGAAAAAGTCTAGAAAATGTACATGGCTACTTAGCTGGCACTGATGAGGAACGTTTAGAAGATTTACATGAGATGTTCGCTAACCCAAATATTGCAGGCATTATTTGTGCGGGTGGAGGCTATGGTTCTGCACGTTACACAGATCAAATCGATTTTCAATTGATGCATGAGAATCCAAAGGTTTTTTGGGGTTACTCTGATATAACTTTTCTACATACAGGTATGAATCTATATTCGGATATCGTCACCTTCCATGGACCAATGTTAGCTTCAGATGTGGGAAAAAGTACGTTCTCCGAGCTATCCAAAAAAATGTTTCAACAGTTGTTTAATCCCATGGAGCTATTTTATACTGAAGCAATCTCTCCATTGACACAAGTTTCTCCAGGTATCGTAAGAGGGGAACTTACAGGAGGAAATTTATCATTACTTGCTAATGGTGTAGGTACAAAATATGAGGTAGATACAAAAGGAAAACTTCTCTTGATAGAAGATGTAGGGGAAGAGCCTTACAAAGTAGATGGTATGCTAAACCAACTACGCCAAGCTGGTATTTTAGATGCGGCAGCTGGGTTTGTCATTGGGGATTTTAGTGGTGCAGAACCTAAAAAAAGGCCGGTTACTTTGTCTTTAGACGAAGTGTTTGATCACTACATTGGAAAATTAGGTAAGCCTGCAGTGAAAGGATTTAAAATAGGACATTGCGAGCCTCATTTTGCCGTCCCACTTGGAATGGAAGCAGAATTGGATGCGAATAACTTATCTCTAACTATATTACCTGGAGTTGAATAAGGAGGAGACGAGATTGTATATAAAATCAATTGAAACCTTTGATGTGGCAGTCCCTCTAACTAAACCATTTAAAACTGCTCTACGAACTGTGACGACGGCTTACTCAGTGTATGTAACTATTACGACGAGTGATGGCATAGTAGGTCATGGAGAAGCTCCACCGACACATGTAATTACAGGCGAGTCGATGGACAGTATTCGATACGCTATTAACGAGATAATTGCACCTCAATTGATTGGTATGAACATTTTACAAAGTGAGCAGATATTCCAAAAACTAAACACAGCTTTAGTCAGAAATACAAGTGCTAAAGCGGCATTAGACATGGCCGTATATGACATACTTGCTAAACATGCAGGTCTTCCTTTATATCAATTTCTTGGAGGTTATCGGAAAAAGCTAGAAACCGATTTTACAGTTAGTGTGAATGACCCTAGCGAGATGGCAGATGATGCAGAACAGTATATAAAGGATGGATTTAAAGTTCTAAAGGTCAAGGTAGGTATTGGTGAGATAAAAGATGATATCCAACGCATTCGTGCTATTCAAGATCGTGTGGGAATGACGCCAAAGTTAAGGCTCGATGCTAACCAGGGATGGAATGCTAAAGAGGCCGTAAAAGCAATTAGCTTAATGGAGGATACAGGACTATCAATTGAATTTGTAGAACAGCCAGTTCCTGCTTGGGATCTCGAAGGGCTAAAGTATGTTACCGATCACACATATACTCCAATTATGGCGGATGAAAGTGTTTTTTCTGTGCAGGATGCTAAACAAGTTCTAAAAATGCGAGCTGCTGATTTGATAAATATAAAGCTGATGAAATCGGGTGGCATTTATCACGCCCAAAAAATAAATACACTTGCAGAGGCAAGTGGGGTGAAATGTATGGTAGGCAGCATGATTGAAACGAAATTGGGAATCACAGCGGCTGCTCATTTTGCAGCTAGCCAGCCGAATATTCGATATTTTGACTTTGACGCACCGTTAATGCTAAAAAATGATTTAATAGTCGGTGGCGTTATCTATGATAAGAGTGATATGACCTTCTCCAACGAACCAGGATTAGGGATTGTTCATGTGAATTTGGATTAGGAGGCAAAAAGATGCCAGTTGAAAAGAAAGAATGGGTTTGTGCTGTAAAGGTGGGAACTATTTGGACTGAACCAAACTCTGCCAGGGAGATAGATATTCCGGGAATCTCAAATCCTGTGTTATTGGTGGAATGGCTTGAGGCACTACCGTATAAACAAAGGTTAGCTTTATGTGATGAAAATCGTGTGCAAACGCAGCTACTTTACGGAGAACCAGTGCTTGTGGAGGAGATAGTAGGGGAATGGGCAAAAGTTGTTGCCATTTGGCAGCCCTCTAAAAAAGATAGTCGTGGTTATCCAGGTTGGATCCCGCTTTCGCAAATACAACCTACAAAGCAAGTGGATGTCAGGGGTTCCGCCAGAGTTTCTTCTGCAAAAGTACAGCTCTGGGATTTACAACATAATCCGCTACTCGTTTTAGCCTTTAATACTATTCTACCGATAATCTCAGAGGATGAAGTATTTTATACCGTTCTTACGCCACACGGCAAAGCGTTATTATCGAAAGTACATGCCCAATTTGCATCTTCTGTGGATCAGATTCCGAAGAGGTCTGCAGAGGAAGCGGTGGCTTTAGGGGAAAATTATTTAGATTTACCATATCTATGGGGGGGCATGTCTCCATATGGCTATGATTGTTCGGGTTTTTCGTACAATATGTTGAAGGCTTGTGGTTATATAATTCCTCGAGATGCAAGTGACCAGGCTAAATCGGGAGAAGAAATTTCTATCCAAGACCCTTCGCTTTGGAAAAAAGGGGATTTACTATTTTTTGCGAATGATGAAGGGACGGGAACGGTAAGGCATGTTGGGTTCTATTATGGGGATGGCCAACTATTGCATTCGCATTCAACGGGGAAAACAGTAGAAATTTTAAGGCTAGCAGGATCTGTGTTAGAAAAGGAGATTTGTGCAGTTAGAAGATATGCCGTTTAGGGGGGATTTAAATGACGGAAAAAGTTCTATTGTCTGTTCAAGATTTGAAGCGCCATTTTGACATTGGACATGGGGAGACGTTGAAGGCTGTTGATGGGATAAGTTTTGATATCTTCAAAGGGGAGACATTTGGTCTAGTGGGTGAATCTGGTTGTGGTAAATCCACAGCAGGCCGAACTATTTTAGGATTGTACAATAGAACAGAGGGAAAAGTTCTGTTTGAAAATGAAAATGTGCATGAGATGACTGACAAAGAAAGAAGAGGTTACTTGAAAAAGATGCAAATGATCTTTCAGGATCCGTATGCATCTTTAAATCCACGTTCCACTGTGTTTGAAATTATTGCTGAACCGATGGAAATACATAAACTATACAAAAAGGAAGAGTTAAAGTCTAGAGTGTATGAATTACTAGAGGATGTGGGCTTGAACAGAGACCATGCTAATCGATATCCTCATGAATTTTCAGGAGGTCAGCGTCAACGTATTGGCATAGCTCGAGCGCTTGCATTAGATCCTGAGTTTATCATTGCGGATGAGCCTATTTCAGCTTTGGATGTGTCAGTTCAAGCTCAAGTAGTGAAGCTGCTCCAACGACTACAAAAGGAAAAAAATCTAACCTATTTGTTTATCGCACATGATTTATCGATGGTCAAGTACATCTCTGACCGAATAGGGGTCATGTACCTAGGGCATATGGTAGAAATGACCACTAGTAGTCAGTTGTATGAAAATCCACTACACCCGTACACACAGGCTTTGTTATCTGCGATTCCCATTCCAGATCCTGACATAGAGGAGTCACGAGAACGTATTCTTTTGCATGGAGAGCTTCCGAGCCCGATTAATCCACCTTCAGGTTGTGTATTCCGTACGAGATGTGCACATGCTATGTCCATTTGTACGGAAAAAAAGCCAAATTGGAAGGAACAGGAACCAGGTCATTTTGTAGGATGTCATCTTTATAATTAATAATGATACCCATATTACAAATACGTACCTTGCATAATTTATATTGACAAAATGCTAATACTTGTAGTATTCTGAAAATAACGAAAAGAAAGGAGTGAGGCATCATGGCAAATGAATATACGTATCCACGAATCTGTAAGTTTATGATGTCCCACTCCGTATGTCTCTAACCAGATATATGCTTCTTTACTAATGACCGGGGAACCATGGCTGCAGATTCGTGCAGTCATGGTTTTTTATTGTTTAGCTTATAGCTCTATTAATGTGGCTTGGGCATTATTCATACGGAAATTAGGGGGAAATTGAATTGAATTTAATCGAACAATATGGTTGGAATAATAATTGGGAAGAAAAAATGACAGGTAGTGGAACTGCAGGTCGCGTACTACTGGAACATAAAAATTTATATAGAGTTATGACCAATGAAGGAGAGCTACTATGCTCACTTTCTGGGAAATTTAAATTTGGGAATGATAGAGAAGCATTTCCGGCAGTTGGAGACTGGGTAGTGCTCGATCGGATGCCTGGTGAGGAAAAGGGGATAATCCATGAAGTACTTCCTCGCAGTTCACAGTTCTCTAGGAAAATGGCTGGATTGACGACGGAAATTCAACTAATTGCGGTAAACGTTGATTTTGTATTTCTAGTGATGTCGCTTAATCATGACTTCAATGTTCGTAGATTAGAGAGATATCTATTGGCAGCATGGGATTCAGGGGCGACCCCCATCGTTGTATTAACGAAAAAAGATGCTTGTGAAGACCTAGAATATTATATGAAAGAAGTAGAGGCTATTGCATTTGGTGTGGATATATTTGCAGTGAGTAGTGTGACCGGCGAAGGTATCGATCGATTAGGAAGTCTATTATCCTCTCATAAAACAGGTGCACTTTTAGGTTCTTCCGGAGTTGGGAAATCATCCTTGATAAACGCCTTGTCAGGTGTAGAAGTAATGACTGTCAATCATATAAGAGAAGATGATAGTAAAGGGCGCCATACAACCACTCATAGAGAGTTGACGCTGTTACCTGAAGGTGGCTTACTAATTGATACACCTGGGATGAGAGAGTTTCAACTTTGGGATACAAGTGATGGGGTGAGTGCTAGTTTTCAGGATATCGAAGACCTAGCATTAGATTGCCGTTTCCGTGATTGTCAGCATGTAAAAGAGCCTGGTTGTGCAATTCGGGAGGCTATTGATAATGGTACTCTTAAACAAGAACGATACAAGAGTTATGTAAAACTGATGCGAGAGCTTGCGCATATCGACCGCAAAAGCGATGCTGCAGCCAAAAAAGCAGAAACGAATAAATGGAAGCAAGTTACGAAGTCTCAACGAAATAATTATAAAAAGAAAATTTAATTTAGCTGTAGCTATAGAAGGTTCAATTAGTCATTCTAGAAAGATAAAAAAGATTTTTTGAATAGGAATAGTCATAATAATATATCCTAAACTACAAACAATGGTTTGTAGTTTTTTCTTGTTTTTAAGTGCAAATCGTATCAATTGCACATACAAAAAATTCTCGTTATAATATAGTCAAAGTTAGTCAAAGTCAGTTTGTGAGAAGAGGTGAGAAGATGAAAAATATATCTGACATAATTGAAGGGTATTTGAAGGCTATTATAGAAGAAGGAAGTAAGGAACAAATCGAAATTAAGCGAAGTGAAATCGCGGAGAAGTTTCAGTGTGTTCCATCTCAAATAAATTATGTAATCAATACACGATTTACCCAAGATCGCGGATACTTAGTAGAAAGTAAACGAGGTGGAGGGGGATATATTCGAATCCTCCGCGTTCGAGCTCATACAAAAGCTGATCTAATAGAGCATATTATACAAACACTAGAAAATGGGGCTTCAGAATCGGTCACGGAAGATATTGTTTTTCGATTGATCGATGAAGATGTTATTACTAAACGTGAAGCAAAACTCATTTTAGCAGCTTTAAATAGAACGACTCTGGTGATTCCATTACCTGCCAGAGATGAACTAAGGTCTCGTATTTTATGCGCCATGTTATTAACATTAAAATATGAAAAAAGTGAAAAATGAACGGGGTGTGTTAAAGGTGATTTGTGAAAATTGTAAACAAAGACCGGCGAAAGTAACGGTTACCCAAGTGCATAATGGTGAACATCTTGAAAGACATTATTGTGAAGTCTGTGCAAATAGCCTCCACCCGTTTTACGTTGAGTACAAACAAGATCCACTATCTTTACATCAACTATTATCGAACTGGTTTAGTCAAACAGAACAACAACCAATGCAACAAAAACAACAAAAAAATATAATTGTATGCGATGAATGTGGTTGGTCGATCCAGCGTTTTTTAGATGAAGGAAAATTTGGTTGTGCGAATTGTTATAACAGTTTTCGCCCTCAGTTACCGAATGTATTTAAGCGACTTCATAATGGAAACACGAAGCATACCGGGAAGGCTCCAGGTGCACTAGGAGAGAAGATTGCTTTAAAGAAACGTATAGAAGCCATTCGCTCTCAAATGAAAGATGCTATTGCCACGGAAAGTTTTGAGGAAGCCGCAAAGTTGAGAGATGAAGCCAGAGATTTGGAAAGTCAACTTTCAACAGGAGGAGGTGACCAAACGAATGTCAATTGAACACTTTTTAGATAACTCCATTTCTAGTTGGATGGCTGGTGTTGGACAGCATTCAGATATCGTGATGAGTACAAGAATACGCTTAGCTAGAAATCTGAATGGCTATCGTTTTCCTTTAGCATTTACAGAAGACGAGGCGCATAAAATTGACCAATCTGTATCTGCCACTTTGTTAGATGCAAGTGACGAATTAGATATGCAATTTTCTTCCATTCATATAAAGGATGTATCGGAACTAAGTCGCCAAGTGTTAGTAGAGAAACATTTAATCAGTCCAAAGCTCGCTAACTCGCCTATGACTGGCTCGGTTTTATTATCAAATGATGAATCGGTTAGTGTAATGGTCAATGAAGAGGATCATATTCGTATACAATGTCTTTTTCCAGGGCTT
The DNA here is from genome assembly GCF_038003145.1 of Psychrobacillus sp. FSL K6-1464. Lineage (NCBI taxonomy): Bacteria > Bacillati > Bacillota > Bacilli > Caryophanales > Bacillaceae > Psychrobacillus > Psychrobacillus sp. FSL K6-1464. The sequence goes on along the minus strand of NZ_JBBOOP010000001.1, from coordinate 3,639,270 downwards.
CAAATTCAAGAAGCCTATGCACAAGCAGATGTGCTAGATCGTGTATTAGATAAAGAATTACCATATGCGTTTGACGAGCAGTTTGGTTATTTGACAAGTTGTCCTACAAATACAGGTACTGGCTTGCGTGCATCTGTCATGATGCATTTACCGGCATTAACGATGACCAAACAAATGAACAGAATTGTTACGATCATTTCAAGACTTGGAATGGTTGTTAGAGGAATTTACGGAGAAGGTAGTGAAGCGCTCGGTAATGTATATCAAGTGTCCAACCAAACCACACTTGGTAAGTCAGAAGAAGACATACTTGCTGATCTTCAGAGTATTACCGAACAAATTATTCAAAAAGAAAGAGAAGCACGAGATGCACTTCTAAAGCATTCGGCCAATACACTAGAAGACCGACTATATCGATCTCTAGGAACTTTATCATTTGCCCGTATCATGGCAACGGATGAAGCAGCGAGATGCCTATCGGATGTACGATTAGGAATAGATATGGGACTCATAGAAGATGTTGATGTATCTATCTTGAATGAATGTATGGTGTTTATGCAACCAGGATTTCTACAAAAATATGCGGGAACTTCATTGAATACTTCTGAGCGGGATATGTTTCGCGCGAAGCTGTTAAGGGAAAGATTGCAAAAAGAAGAAAAACAGAAAACAAAGGGAGAGGAATCTGAATGATGTTTAATCGTTTTACACAAAGATCTCAAAAAGTATTACAACTAGCTCAAGAAGAGGCTATACGCTTGAAGCATGAATCTATTGGAACAGAACATATATTACTTGGTCTTATCCGAGAAGGTAGTGGAATTGCTGCAAAAGCATTAGAGGCAATAGAAGTAGATTTAAAAGTAATTGAAGCAGGGATTGAGGAACTAGTAGGAGCAGGCAAAGAAGAAGTTGGCCCAATTGTTAACTACACTCCTCGTGCTAAAAAAGTGATTGAGCTTTCCGTAGATGAATCTCGAAAACTTGGGCATTCATATATTGGAACAGAACATCTATTGCTTGCATTAATCCGTGAAGGAGAAGGCGTAGCTGCTCGTGTCCTAAATAATGCAGGAGTAAGTTTAAACAAAGCTCGTCAACAAGTACTTCAATTATTAGGTAGTACAGAGCAAGCGCACGGCAATGGCAACAATGGAACAGCTCCAGCTAGTACACCGACACTAGATGGTCTAGCTCGTGACTTAACACAAATTGCAAGAGAAGGTACATTAGATCCTGTAATTGGTCGTAGTAAAGAAATTACAAGAGTAATTGAAATCTTGGCTCGTCGTACAAAAAACAATCCAGTTCTAATTGGAGAACCAGGTGTTGGTAAAACGGCTATTGCTGAAGGGCTTGCACAGCAAATCGTCCAAAATGAAGTGCCAGAAATCCTACGCGATAAACGTGTAATGACACTAGATATGGGTACAGTTGTTGCTGGTACAAAATATCGTGGGGAATTTGAAGATCGTTTGAAAAAAGTGATGGATGAAATTCGCCAAGCAGGTAATGTTATCCTATTCATTGATGAACTTCATACGTTAATTGGTGCTGGAGGAGCAGAGGGTGCTATTGATGCTTCGAATATTTTGAAGCCTGCTCTTGCTCGTGGAGAAATTCAATGTATTGGTGCAACAACATTGGATGAGTATAGAAAATATATCGAAAAAGATGCCGCGCTTGAACGTCGTTTCCAACCAATTCAAGTAGATGAGCCTTCAGTAGATGAAGCGATTCAAATTATTTACGGTTTACGTGATCGTTATGAAGCTCATCATCGTGTGAAGATTACGGATGCAGCGGTTGAAGCGGCCGTGAAAATGTCAGATCGTTATATTTCTGATCGTTTCTTGCCAGATAAAGCAATTGACTTAATAGATGAAGCGGGTTCTAAGGTACGCTTACGTTCATATACAACACCTCCTAATCTAAAAGAATTAGAAGCTAAACTAGAAGCAATCCGATCTGAAAAAAATGCATCAGTTCAAAGTCAGGAATTCGAAAAAGCTGCATCATTCCGTGATAAAGAGCAGAAGCTCAAAGATGAACTAGAGAAAATGAAAAACAATTGGAAAGAAAAACAAGGAAAAGAAGAATCTGAAGTAACAGTAGAAGATATCGCAGCAGTTGTTTCTATGTGGACTGGGGTACCAGTGTCTAGATTAGCACAAACGGAATCTGAAAAGTTATTAAAACTAGAAGATAAATTGCATGAAAGAGTAATTGGTCAAAGTGAAGCAGTGGATGCAATTTCAAGAGCTATTCGTCGTGCTCGCGCGGGATTGAAGGATCCGAAACGTCCTATTGGTTCGTTTATCTTCTTGGGACCTACTGGTGTAGGTAAAACGGAGCTTGCTCGCGCTTTAGCAGAAGTGATGTTCGGAGACGAAGATGCAATGATTCGAGTAGATATGTCTGAGTACATGGAAAAACATTCAACTTCTCGTCTAGTTGGATCTCCTCCAGGATATGTAGGTTTTGACGATGGTGGGCAATTGACAGAAAAAGTACGTCGTAAACCATACTCTGTTATCCTGTTAGATGAAATTGAAAAAGCACATCCAGATGTCTTTAATATTCTTCTTCAAGTGTTAGAGGATGGACGATTAACAGACTCTAAAGGTCGCACAGTAGATTTCCGTAATACAGTAGTAATCATGACATCAAACGTTGGTGCGGATGCACTTAGATTCAATAAATACGTTGGATTTAACTTAACAGAAGGTGGCAAAACGGATTATAAAGATATGAAAGGCAAAATGCTAGAAGAATTGAAAAAAGCATTCCGTCCAGAATTCTTAAACCGTTTAGATGAAATGATTGTGTTCCATTCGCTTGAAAAAGAGCATTTAAAACAAATTGTTTCACTTATGACAGAGCAATTATCTAAACGTTTGAAAGAACAAGGTATTGAATTAGAGATTACAGAAGCAGCACAAGACAAAATTACAACTGAAGGATATGAACCAGAATACGGTGCACGTCCTCTACGCCGTGCAATTCAAAAACATGTAGAAGATCGTCTATCCGAAGAACTTCTTAAAGGAGAAGTATTAGACGGGCAACATGTAATATTTGATGTAGAAGACAATGAATTTGTGGTTCGTAGCACTAAATCGTTAGTTACAGAAGGTTAATATAGCGGGCATTCCGAAAAATATTTCCGGAATGCCCTTTTTAACTTGTAGCTCTGGAAGCAGCAGTTCGATCGCTGCAGACTGGTCAATAAAGACAGAGGTCGTCATTATTGCAATTTTTTCAGAGGCGCTTGTGCTTTTCATAGTAGGAGGTATTATGGCTAAAAAGAAAACGAAGTTTATGTGTAATTCATGTGGATATGAGTCCGCAAAATGGATGGGAAGATGTCCTGGGTGCGGTGAATGGAACACAATGGTAGAAGAAACGGAAATAGTATCCAAAGGCCCGAAACGCTCGTTTCAGCATTCAAATGGCACAGCACAGAAGGCGACCCCAATAATTTCAGTAGTAACAGCTGATGAACCACGAGTGACAACTGACTTTGCTGAACTGAATCGTGTGCTGGGCGGTGGTATTGTCCCTGGGTCGTTAATATTAATAGGTGGAGATCCGGGTATTGGTAAGTCGACCCTTCTTTTGCAGGTTTCTGCTTTACTTGCGAATAAAGGAGAAAGAGTACTGTATATTTCGGGAGAGGAATCCATCCGTCAGACGAAGCTTCGGGCAGAACGTTTAGGGGTAACATCAGCAGAGCTTTATATCTATGCTGAAACCAACTTGGAGTTAATCAATGAAACTATTGAGAGTGTAGAGCCTAAATTTGTTATTGTCGATTCTATTCAAACTGTTCATCATCCCGATGTAACAAGTGCACCGGGAAGTGTATCACAAGTTCGAGAGTGTACAGCAGAGCTAATGCGGATTGCCAAAACTAAAAATGTAGCAATCTTTTTAGTGGGACATGTAACAAAAGAGGGACAAATTGCAGGACCTCGTATATTGGAACATATGGTAGATACTGTTTTGTACTTTGAAGGAGAACGTCACCATACGTATCGTATTTTAAGATCTCAGAAGAACAGATTTGGCTCTACGAATGAAATCGCCATTTTTGAAATGGTCCAATCCGGATTAAAAGAAGTACTTAATCCTTCTGAATTATTTCTGCAGGAGCGGTCTCATGGAGCAGCTGGATCTGCAATTGTTGCCTCGATGGAAGGTACCAGACCTATTTTAGTAGAAATTCAAGCATTAGTGACTCAATCTAGTTTTAATTATCCGAAACGTATGGCTACTGGTATTGATCAAAACCGTGTTTCCTTACTAATGGCAGTACTGGAAAAACGAATGGGATTACTACTCCAAACGCAAGATGCTTATATAAAAGTGGCGGGAGGAGTAAAATTAGATGAACCTGCGATCGATTTAGCCGTCCTAGTAAGTATCGTCTCAAGTTTCCGAGATACAGGGGTTACACCAACTGACTGCTTTATTGGAGAAATTGGTTTAACTGGAGAAGTGAGAAGGGTGTCTAGAATTGAACAGCGTGTTCAAGAGGCTGCAAAGCTTGGCTTTAAAAGAGCGATTGTACCGGCCTCAAACCTCGGAGGATGGGATTACCCTCCAGGCATTCAAATTATAGGAATCGAAACAGTTAACGAAGCGATGAAAGAAGCATTTTCATAATAATAAGGCATTCTATATGTCTAGCTCTGGTGTCCAACCGATCAAGTAGTTTCAAAATGCCGGATAAAGGCAAAGGAAGCCTTTATCCAGCATTCTTCCATTATTTTTGGGAATAGAGTGGGCAACTGCGCTTGTCTGATTAGACTTATTGGGAAAGATGCAAGTATAATGAAATTAATGGAGGTGGCATGCTTGTTAAAATGGATTATCCAAATTGCTTTTGTTTTAATTGGTGGAACATTGGGGTTACTATTCTTACCGCACTTATATGAGCTTTTTAATTTATCTAACAACCCTTGGATTCACAATCCGTATGTATCTGTTTTAGTAGGAGCAATTTTGTTGTATGTGGCTGCATTGTTTATGACCGACTACTTGATTAATTTTATCAAATGGATGGAAGAACGGTTATTAAAAGCGCCAATTGGAGATTTGTTATTCGGAACGCTCGGACTAGTTATTGGTTTAATTGTTGCCTTTTTCCTAGGTTCTGCACTTAATAATATTGCTATACCAGGAATTGGATCAGTAGTACCCGTGCTGTTATCGATTGTGTTAGGTTACTTAGGTTTCCAAGTCGGTTTTAAAAAGCGCGATGAACTTCTTCAAGTTTTCACTCCTTCTAAGCAAAGTACTAGCAAGAAGAAAACTATGGACGACGATACCCAAGAATTGAGTTTAGGAACTTATAAGTTGCTAGATACTAGTGTTATTATTGACGGTCGCATTGCAGATATATCGGTAACTGGATTTATCGAAGGTGTTCTAGTCGTTCCTCAATTTGTTTTGACGGAGTTACAGCATATTGCGGATTCTTCAGATACGCTTAAACGAACTAGAGGTCGTCGTGGTTTAGATGTATTAAAAAAACTTCAAACAGAACGATCTTCTGCTGTATTAATCGTGGAAGAGGATTTTGAAGATATACAAGAGGTAGATTTGAAATTAGTTCGTCTAGCTAAAAAGATGAATGGAATTGTTGTAACGAATGATTTCAATTTAAATAAGGTTTGTGACCTGCATCAAGTAAGAGTTTTAAATATTAATGACTTGGCAAATGCAGTGAAACCTGTTGTTATTCCCGGGGAAATAATGCATGTTGTCGTTATTAAAGATGGAAAAGAACACAATCAGGGCGTCGCATACCTAGATGATGGAACGATGATTGTTGTAGAAGGCGGTAAAGCATACATTGGACAGGCTATAAATGTAGAAGTGACAAGTGTGCTTCAAACGTCGGCTGGTCGAATGATATTTGCAAAACCACAAGACTCGAAATAACGAAGAAGGGTTGTTTCCTTTGCAAAAGGAATACGCCCTTTTTCTATGTAACGGAGGTCCAATAATATGAAATATACTGTTTTATTGCCAGCTGCGGGTAGTGGGAAGCGAATGGGTGCTGGTCAAAATAAATTGTTTTTAGAGCTACGCAATATTCCTATTTTGATACACACTTTACGCGTTTTTGAAAGAGATCTTAATTGTGAGCGAATAGTATTAGCCGTAAAGAAAGAGGAAAAGGCTTTTATTGAACAGCTTCTAAAAGAGCATTGTATTACAAAGGTTTCCCACATCGCAGAAGGTGGAGAAGAGCGCCAGCATAGTGTATACGCTGCATTAAAAGTTAGCTCGTCTAAAGGAATCATCCTTGTTCATGATGCGGCAAGACCATTTATTCATCAGCAAGTGATACAACAATTAGTGGAAAAGGCAAACACGTCTGGAGCAGCAGTTGCAGCTGTCCGGGCAAAAGATACGATGAAAAAAGTAGAAAATGGTATAATTCAAGAAACGGTCGATCGAGAGAGCTTATGGATTATTCAAACGCCTCAAGCTTTTCGGTATACAATATTAGAAAAAGCGGAAAGATTAGCTGAGAAGGATAATTTTCTTGGGACGGATGAAGCAATGCTCGTAGAAAGATTAGGAGAGCGTGTTCATATTGTTGAAAGTACCTATGATAATGTCAAGATGACAACGAGTGAAGATCTTCTATACGGAGAAGCAATATTAAATAAGCGAGAGCAGGAGGAATATTAATATGATGAGAATTGGACAAGGATTCGATGTACATGAATTTGCGGATAATCGTCCGTTAATAATAGGAGGAATTGATATTCCTTATGAACGAGGACTAATTGGTCACTCAGATGCAGACGTATTACTACATACAATTACTGATGCTGCTTTAGGTGCAATAGGAGAAGGAGATATCGGCAAACATTTTCCGGATACAGATCCAGACTTTAAAGACGCAGATTCAGCCAAGCTACTAGAACATATTTGGAAACTAGTAGACGCTCGTGGGTATAAGTTAGGAAATATCGATTGTACAATAATTGCACAAAAGCCAAAAATGGCACCACATATCGAAACAATTCGTGCGCGTGTAGCGGAGTTGCTTCAAGCAGATGTTTCTCAGGTAAATGTGAAAGCTACAACAACCGAGAAACTTGGATTTACAGGACGTGAAGAAGGAATAGCATCGATGGCAACAATATTACTTCTGAAAAAGGACTAACTTTAATAAACGTATAACCAGTGGTAGAATGGATTAAGTTAAAGTCATTGTTAGTTGCCTTATACTTTAAATAAGTGCAACTGCATCAAGGCTAATTTGATGGAAAGAAAACTAGGAGGATACACTTATGACACAAGAAGTTCGCGTACGTTACGCACCCAGTCCAACAGGATTTTTACATATAGGAGGAGCGCGTACAGCATTATTTAACTATTTATATGCACGTCACCATAACGGGAAATTCATCGTTCGTATAGAAGATACGGATATTGAGCGTAATGTAGAGGGTGGCGAGTTATCTCAACTTGAAAACTTAAAATGGTTAGGAATCGAATATGACGAATCCATAGATATTGGTGGACCTTATGCACCTTACCGCCAAATGGAGCGTTTAGATATATATATAAAGCATGCAGAAGAAATGTTAGAAAAAGGTCATGCGTATAAATGTTTCTGTTCATCAGAGGAACTAGAAGCAGAACGTGAAATGCAAAAAGAAAAAGGTATTGCAGCTCCAATGTACAATGGTAAATGCCGTCATTTATCAGCAGAAGAAGTGCAAGCAAAAGAAGAAGCAGGACAAGCGTACACGATTCGTATGCGTGTACCGGGAAATGTAACTTATACCTTTGAAGATTTAGTTCGTGGAGAGGTTACTTTTGAATCTAAAGATGTTGGTGACTGGGTATTAGTGAAAGCGAACGGAATTCCAACTTATAACTATGCTGTAGTATTAGATGATCACTTTATGGAAATCTCTCATGTATTCCGCGGGGAAGAACATTTATCGAACACACCAAAACAATTGATGGTTTTTGATGCGTTCGGATGGGCATATCCTAAGTATGGTCATATGACGTTAATCATCAACGAAAACCGTAAAAAGCTTTCAAAACGTGACGAGTCAATCATCCAATTTGTTACACAGTACAAAGATCTAGGGTATTTACCAGAAGCAATGTTTAACTTCTTTGCCCTATTAGGATGGTCTCCTGAAGGGGAGGATGAAATCTTCACTAAAGAAGAATTCATTAAAAACTTTGATGTATCACGTCTTTCTAAATCACCATCAATGTTCGACAAACAAAAACTTACTTGGATGAACAACCAATATATTAAACAGTTGCCATTAGAAAAAGTAGTTGAGTTAGCATTGCCACATTTACAAAAAGCAGAATTGCTACCAACTGAACTATCAGAAGAAGAACTTACGTGGGCAACAAAACTTATTGCACTTTACCATGATCAAATGAGTTTTGGAGCGGAGATTGTTGAATTATCATCACTATTCTTTGATCACGACATTGCATATACTGAAGAAGCGACAGAAGTATTAGCCGGAGAACAGGTTCCTGAAGTAATGGCTGCATTTAAAGTACAGCTAGAGGGCTTAGAGACATTTGAACCAGCGGAGATTAAAGCTGCTATTAAAGCGGTACAAAAGGAAACTGGACATAAAGGGAAAAATCTTTTCATGCCAATTCGTGTAGTAACAACTGGTCAAATGCACGGTCCTGAACTAGCTGATGCAATCAGTCTAATTGGTAAAGAAATAGTAATCGCTCGTGTTGCCAAATTTGCAAAACAATAAGATTGACTTTCCTCTACCAAGGTGTGAAAATGGTGTTACAAATTCGAAAGCAAAATGAATAGCAAGCGAAGACGAGGAGAAGTAAGTAACGCACGTTCTTTAGAGAGGACCATCACCGGCTGAAAGTGGTCTGAGCTTATGAGTTACTGAAATGCACCTTAGAGCGTCATGCCGAACTTTTAAGTAGGCTGAACGTATCATCTGCGTTAAAGATGCTAAGTGGGAAAATTTTTTCTGTTTTCCAATCAGAGTGGAACCACGCTATTGCGTCTCTGTCTATATTTATAGACAGGGACTTTTTTTATGGAGTAAATGAAAGGAGGTAATCATGTGTTCAAACGAATGAAAGAAGATATTGCGGTAGTATTTGAACAGGACCCAGCAGCACATAGCAAGTTAGAAGTTATTTTAACTTATGCAGGTCTACATGCAATTTGGAGTCACCGAGTTGCACATGCCTTATTTAAAAAGAAATTCTTTTTCTTAGCACGCGCTATATCACAAATTAGTAGATTTTTTACAGGAATCGAAATTCACCCAGGGGCGACAATTGGGCGACGCTTTTTTATAGATCACGGCTCGGGAGTGGTCATTGGAGAAACCTGTGAAATTGGAGATGATTGCACGATCTACCAAGGTGTCACACTAGGTGGTACCGGAAAAGAAAAGGGAAAGAGACATCCTACTCTTCATAATAATGTGCTAGTCGCTACTGGAGCAAAAGTATTAGGATCTATTATCATTGGTGAAAATAGTAAAGTCGGGGCAGGTTCTGTTGTATTAAAAGATGTACCTACTAACTCTACTGTTGTTGGGATCCCAGGTGTAGTCGTAATTCAAGATGGTATAAAAGTGAAGCGAAATTTAGATCATCAGGACCTACCAGATCCATTTACCGACCATTGCAAACAAATGGAAAACAAAATAGAGAAGCTCCAAAAAGAAATAGACCAATTGACGAAAGAGAAGAGGGAAAATAGTCATGACAATCCAAATTTTTAATACGCTAAAACGTGAAAAAGAACCGTTTATACCGCTTGAAGAAGGCAAAGTTAAGATGTATGTATGTGGACCAACTGTTTACAATTATATTCATATTGGGAATGCACGACCTGTAATCGTCTATGATACGGTAAGGAAGTATTTACAATACCGCGGATATGAAGTGACATATGTTTCAAACTTCACAGATGTAGATGATAAAATTATTAAAGCGGCCAATGAACTGGGAGAAGAAGTCTCAGAGCTCACGGAACGTTTTATCGACGCTTATTTTGCGGATGTTGAGGCACTGGGCTGTAATCGAGCAGATTCACATCCACGAGTTACAGATCATATGGATCAAATTATTGAATTTATTAAAGTATTAGAGGAAAAAGACTATGCATATGAATCGCATGGAGATGTCTATTATCGTACGAGAAAATTTGATGGATACGGTAAACTTTCTCATCAATCGGTAGACGATTTAAAAGTCGGAGCTAGAATTGAAACGGGTGTCAAAAAAGAGGATGCACTAGATTTCGCACTTTGGAAAGCAGCAAAACCAGGAGAAATCTATTGGGAAAGTCCTTGGGGGAAAGGTCGTCCAGGATGGCATATAGAATGCTCTGTCATGGCCCGAGAAATACTAGGAGACACGATTGATATTCATGCGGGCGGGCAAGACTTAACTTTTCCACATCATGAAAATGAAATTGCACAGTCCGAGGCGAGAACCGGTAAGACATTTGCGAGATATTGGATGCATAATGGGTATATAAATATAGACAATGAAAAAATGTCGAAATCACTCGGCAACTTTGTATTGGTAAATGATATTCGTCAGCAAATAGATCCACAAGTATTACGTCTTTTCATGCTGAGTGTTCACTATCGAAATCCCATTAATTATTCAAAAGAATTAGTGGAGCAAGCGGAGGCAGGTTTGGATCGTATACGGACTGCTTATGATAACTTAGTTCACAGATTAAGTACCACTGCAAATTTAGGGGATCATGATGACATTTGGTTACAAAAAATTGCAGATGTAAAAGTACAGTTTGAAACAGCTATGGATGATGACTTTAATACAGCGAATGGTATTGCGGCTATTTTCGAATTGTCGAAACTTGCGAATACGTATTTACTAGAAAAACAAACATCTGAAATTGTATTAAAACAATTTATCTTAGTTATGGATGATTTGAATGCTGTTCTGGGATTAACGTTTGCGAAAGAAAAGGAAGTACTGGATGAAGAAATTGATGCATTGATTGAAGAACGCAATCAAGCTAGGAAAGACCGTAACTTTGCTCGTGCCGATGAAATTAGAGATCAATTAAAAGAGTTAAATATTATTTTGGAAGATACTGCACAGGGTATCCGATGGAAAAGAGGATAAACTGGTGGAAAATTTAAAACCATCCGATGTAAAACAACTAAATTCCTTAGCACTTGCCTATATGGGTGATGCTGTTTTCGAACAAGTCGTTCGAGAACACCTCATCCTTTCTGGACGAGTCAGACCGAATATCTTGCACAAAGAAGCTACTAGATATGTGTCAGCTAAAGCGCAAGCAACGTTAGTAAGAGAAATGATGGAAAAGGACTTTTTATCGGAAGATGAACAAGCTGTCCTACGAAGAGGTCGTAATGCAAAGTCTGGTTCAGTTCCTAAAAATACAGATGTTATTACTTATCATCACAGTACAGCGTTTGAAGCAGTAATCGGTAGTCTATACTTGAGTGGACAAACAGAACGTTTGCAAGAAGTACTGGATTTCTCTATTAACTTTATAGATGAACAGAAAGGGGCGAAAAAATAAATGACAGAGATAAACGATCAAAGTGAACAAACTGGAGAACTTATTGCAGGGAAAAATCCTGTAGTAGAAGCACTTCGAGCAGGTAGAGATATGAACAAAGTTTGGCTTGCAGAAGGCATTCAAAAAAGTGGGGTAACAGAAATTATTCAATTAGCAAGAGATGCTGGAATAATTGTACAGTTCGTACCTAAAAAAAAGCTGGATAACTTAACAGATGCAAATCACCAGGGAATAGTTGCTTCAGTTGCCGCATACCGTTATGCGGAATTAGATGATTTGTTTGACCTAGCAGCTAGCAAACAAGAGGATCCTCTTTTTATTATTTTAGATGAAATTGAAGATCCTCATAATCTTGGTTCTATCATGCGGACGGCAGATGCTGTTGGAGCCCACGGAATTATTATTCCGAAAAGAAGAGCGGTTGGACTTACAGCGGTAGTTGCAAAAGCGTCTACAGGAGCTATTGAGCATATTCCAGTTTACCGAGCGGTTAATTTGGCACAAACGGTAGATGAACTAAAAGAGCGTGGGGTTTGGATTGCGGGCACTGATGCGGCAAAGTCTACTGATTATCGAAATATGGATGCGACCCTACCCTTGGCACTCATTATTGGTAGTGAAGGTAAAGGTATGAGTCGACTGTTAAAAGAAAAGTGCGATTTTCTTTACTATTTGCCAATGGTCGGTCATGTGACGAGTCTTAATGCTTCGGTAGCGACCTCTGTGTTGTTATACGAAATATGGCGCGTCAGAAATCCCTTAAAAGGATAACAAGATGCAAATTTTACTTGTCGATGGATATAATATCATCGGCGCATGGAGCGAGTTAAGAAAGTTAAAAGAAGTGAAATTACTAGAAGCTAGAGACCGCTTGATCGAGCTAATGGCAGAATACAAAGCATATACAGGTACCCGAGTCATTGTAGTTTTTGACGCACACTTGGTGCCTGGTATTGAAAATAAAAAGAAGCAATATAACGTAGAAGTTATTTATACGAGAAAAAACGAAATTGCAGATGAGCGTATTGAAAAGTTAACGAAAGAATTGAGTGGTAGAAGAGTCCAGATTTACGTAGCTACATCTGATCTGACTGAGCAAAGGGTCATATTTGGCCAAGGGGCCCTTAGAAAGTCAGCTAGAGAATTAGAAATTGAGATGTTGTCGATTTCCTCCAAAATAACAAAAAAAGTGAAAACTATTCAGGATGACAAACCCGCTTCTAATATCCCATTAACAGCAGAAGTTGCGGAAATTTTCGAAAAATGGCGAAGAGGAATGAAATGATTCATTGACGCTATAAATTTCCTTCCTGTATACTTGGAATAATATTCTTGTTAGCTGAGGTGACTTCATTGGAAAAGACAGAGCAGAATCTACAATTAGATAGTTTACTAGATGAAGAGCTTGTAGAGATGGTACATCAAGGAAACACTGAAGCGCTAGACTTTTTAATAACAAAATATCGTTCCTTCGTCCGCATGAAGGGAAGGTCATACTTTTTAATAGGGGCCGATAAAGAAGATATCCTCCAGGAAGGTATGATTGGGTTGTATAAGGCAATCCGAGATTTTAAAGAGGAGAAACTTGCTTCTTTTCGGGCATTTGCCGAACTATGTATCACCCGACAAATAATAACTGCTATTAAGACAGCCACTCGACAAAAACATATTCCGCTAAATTCTTATGTATCATTGGATAAGCCTATTTATGATGAGGAATCTGATCGAACATTGATGGATATGATTGCTGGTTCAGTTGTAGATGATCCGGAGGAATTAATCATTAATCGAGAAGACTTCGATTATATGGAAGGCAAGATGGCAGAAATACTTAGTGAATTAGAACAACAAGTACTTACTTTATACTTGGACGGTCAATCTTATCAAGAAATTTCTGAAGAATTGAATCGTCATGTTAAGTCGATTGACAATGCATTACAACGAGTGAAGCGTAAACTAGAACGTTATATGGAGATTGATAGTAATTACGCTTAATTGGTATTTTGTTGACATGGTATGTGTAAGATGATAATCTTGAAAAAGACTTATATGCTTAAAAAAGGTGATAATATGGCAAAAAAGACTGTCTTAAGCTGTATCCAATGTGGCAATCGTAATTATACGATTCCTTTATCTAAAGAAAATGTAATCCGAGTTGAACGGAAAAAGTATTGTGCACATTGCAATGCGCATACGCTTCACAAACAAACGTTATGAATAGAAAATAAGATAGATTTTTTGTGTGGGGGTTTAGCTAAATGGCTAATGTTGGTGGGTTTTTCAAAAATGTAATGAGTGAAATGAGAAAAGTAAGTTGGCCTAAACGTAAAGAGCTTTCTAAATACACTGTTATTGTGCTTGCTACAGTAGTAGCGGCGGCTGTATTTTTTGCTGTGGTAGACTTAGGTATCTCTGAATTGTTCCGTTGGTATTTAGCGTTATAATAACTAGTATGTAAATATTTGAAAATAGCCCGTCTACTAAACGAACGGGTTTTTTCATTTGTCTTGAGAAAAGGAGGGGACGGACGATCAGTCCTGACACTATGGAAAAAAATTGGTATGTGGTTCATACGTACTCTGGTTATGAAAACAAAGTAAAAGCGAACTTAGAAAAACGAGTAGAAACAATGGGTATGTCGGATAAGATATTCCGAGTATATATCCCTGAACAAGAAGAAACAGACTTTAAAGATGGTAAAAAGCGTGTAGTTGTAAGAAAAACGTTTCCTGGATATGTTTTTGTAGAACTTATAATGACAGATGATGCTTGGTATGTAGTTAGAAATACGCCGGGTGTAACTGGGTTCCTTGGTTCATCAGGTGGCGGAACAAAACCAACACCTTTAGCTCCTGAAGAAGTTCAATCTATGTTGAAACAAATGGGTGACGCTGATCGCGTAGTAGAAGTAGACTTCACGGTTGGAGAATTGGTAGAAGTATTAGAAGGACCGTTTGCGCACTTCCAAGGTAAGGTAGAAGTGATTGATCTAGATAAAGGCAAAGTAACTGTGTCTGTAGACATGTTTGGTCGCGAAACTAATATGGAACTAGACTTCGAACAAGTTATTAAAATATAATTTCCGTTTCCACTTGCTAAAGGTGGAAAAGAATGATATCATTTCAAAGGTCAGACTGAAAATAAGTCTGTATTAATTTTTCTAATGTTATCAGCGCAGAGCTGAGAGACAGATATTTGAGTGGGAGGGGCAACCCAATTACCACATCACGGACTTAAGGAGGTGTGTCTCGTGGCTAAAAAAGTGATTAAAGTTGTTAAATTACAAATTCCTGCTGGTAAAGCAAATCCAGCACCGCCGGTTGGTCCAGCATTGGGTCAAGCAGGTGTTAACATCATGGGATTCTGTAAGGAGTTCAACGCACGTACTGCTGATCAAGCAGGTCTAATCATTCCGGTTGAAATTTCTGTATTTGAAGATCGTTCATTTACTTTCATTACAAAAACTCCGCCGGCAGCAGTGTTACTTAAAGTAGCAGCAGGTATTCAATCTGGATCAGGTGAACCAAACCGCGTAAAAGTGGCGACAGTGAAACGTGAAAAAGTTCGCGAAATTGCAGAACAAAAAATGCCAGATTTAAACGCAGCATCTGTTGAAGCAGCTATGTTAATGGTTGAAGGTACTGCACGTAGCATGGGTATTACGATCGAAGACTAATACTTGATGTGCATTTTGATATGACGCATTGTTTTTTGGGAGGTTGTAGTTGTTCATAAAGGATAACTACAACCTTTACACGTGGGAGGTTTATTCCGCTAAAACCACTATCAAGGAGGACATTTATAATGGCTAACAAAGGTAAAAAATTACAAGAAGCAGTTAAATTAGTAGAAGCTTCAAAATTATATTCAGCTAAAGAAGCTGTTGAGCTTGCGAAAAAAACAAGCACAGTTAACTTTGATGCAACTGTAGAAGTTGCTTTTCGTTTAGGAATCGATACTCGTAAAAATGACCAACAAATCCGTGGAGCAGTAGTACTTCCAAACGGAACTGGTAAAACTCAACGTGTATTAGTATTCGCTAAAGGCGAAAAGCTTAAAGAAGCAGAAGCTGCTGGAGCAGACTATGTAGGCGATACTGAGTATATTAACAAAATCCAACAAGGATGGTTTGACTTCGATGTAATCGTTGCTACACCTGACATGATGGGTGAAGTTGGTAAAATCGGTCGTGTACTTGGACCAAAAGGTTTAATGCCAAACCCTAAAACTGGTACAGTTACATTTGATGTAACTAAAGCTATCGAAGAGATTAAAGCTGGTAAAGTAGAATACCGTGCTGACAAAGCAGGGATTATTCACGCTCCTATCGGTAAAGTTTCTTTTGAAGACGATAAATTAGTAGAAAACTTCTTAGCTGTATTTGAAGTAGTTCAAAAAGCTAAGCCAGCAGCATCTAAAGGTGTTTATATGAAGTCTGTGAATATCACGACTACTATGGGACCAGCTGTAAAAGTTGACGCTCAATCAATCAAATAATAGTTGACGTTCAAAAGATTATCTGTTAAGATGACTTTTGTTGTTAAATATACGTTTGTACCGAAGACAGTAGGGGCGATAAATCGCTTAATTTCCTACCGAGGACAAGTAAATTCAGATTCTTTTTAGATGATGACTTTCTGCCTCTGTGTCTATTCGTAGAACAGAGGCTTTTCTTTTGTCGGTATAAATGGCCAATTCTTATAGGAGGTGCCAAGATGAACAAAGCAATCGAAACGAAAAAAGTAAAAGTTCAAGAAATTGCAGAGAAGTTTAAAGCTGCTGCTTCCGTAGTAGTTGTTGACTACCGCGGTTTGAACGTGTCACAAGTAACAGAATTACGTAAACAACTTCGTGAAGCAGGTGTGGAATTCAAAGTTTACAAAAACTCACTTACACGCCGTGCAACTGAAATTGCTGGAGTTGATGGGATTAACGAAAGTCTTGTTGGTCCAAACGCAGTAGCATTTTCTAACGATGACGTAATTGCGCCAGCTAAAATCATTAATGATTTTGCTAAAAAGAATGAACAACTTGAAATTAAAGTTGGGATTATCGAAGGAACTGTAGCATCTGCTGAAGATGTGAAAGCATTAGCAGAACTTCCATCACGCGAAGGACTACTTTCTATGCTTCTTTCAGTACTTCAAGCTCCAATGCGCAACTTTGCGCTTGCAACAAAAGCTGTTGCAGAACAAAAAGAAGAACAAGGCGCATAATTTATTACGCGGCTTAATAACTACAAAAGGGCTTACAGCCTAAAATTACCTATAATAGGAGGAAAATAAAATGAATAACGAACAAATCTTAGAAGCTATCAAATCAATGACAGTTCTTGAATTAAACGACTTAGTAAAAGCAATTGAAGAAGAATTCGGTGTTACTGCTGCTGCTCCAATGGCAATGGCTGCTGGTGGCGGAGCTGCTGCTGCTGAAGAAAAAACTGAGTTTGATGTACTTCTTACATCTGCTGGAGATCAAAAAATTAAAGTAATCAAAGTGGTTCGTGAAATCACTGGTTTAGGATTAAAAGAAGCTAAAGAATTAGTTGACAATGCTCCTAAAGCACTTAAAGAAGGCATTTCTAAAGACGAAGCAGAAGCTTTCAAAACACAACTTGAAGAAGTTGGCGCAGGCGTAGAAGTTAAGTAATTTTTGTACAGTTCGAAGAAAAAAGCTCGTCTGCAAACGACGGGCTTTTCTTCGTATGTATTATGGAGGGTGATTTGGTGTCTGATCATTATTACTCTAGGAAACCTCAAACGGAAAGCAAACCACGCCATTGGAATTTCACATTGCTTGGGCATAATTTTCGATTTGAAACAGATGCAGGTGTATTTAGTAAGAGCGAAGTAGATTTTGGCTCCCGTGTATTAATCGATGCTTTTGAAGCTCCAGATCTAGAAGGTCCAATTTTAGATATAGGTTGTGGATATGGCCCGATAGGTCTTTCTATTGCAAAAGCAAATGAGAGAAGAACAGTTCATTTGGTAGATGTTAACACACGTGCAATCCAACTTGCAGAAAAAAATGCTGCTGCTAACGGGATACAAAATGTACGAATCTATGAAAGTGATGGATTGTCAGCGGTTGACACTGCGAACTTTGCGGCTATTATAACTAATCCACCGATTCGCGCTGGGAAAGAAACTATTTTTCGTTTCTATAATGAATCTTATGAAAAGTTAGTTTCAAAGGGAGAATTGTGGATTGTGATTCAAAAGAAACAAGGGGCACCATCAACTTTTAGT
This sequence comes from Psychrobacillus sp. FSL K6-1464, assembly GCF_038003145.1. Taxonomy (NCBI): domain Bacteria; kingdom Bacillati; phylum Bacillota; class Bacilli; order Caryophanales; family Bacillaceae; genus Psychrobacillus; species Psychrobacillus sp. FSL K6-1464. The sequence goes on along the minus strand of NZ_JBBOOP010000001.1, from coordinate 3,621,435 downwards.
TATTTAGAAGAGATTTTTGGTCAAGTAGACCTTGTTGATAAGGCTAGAGGTTATTGGATTATCAAAGCTACAAAGATTGACTTGACAAAATCGCTATGATATTATAAGAAAATGCAAAATTATTATTTTGAGGACGTATGCCCTTTTGGCCCTTTTGAATGAGAAGTCATACAAATGGGTATACTGGCCGAGAAAAAGTTTGGTTAATCGAAAATGAGCTCTTGTTAAGAACTCGTTTTCTTTTTGTCTTTCGATATCATACACCAAAATGTTCATATCGAAAAGACCTAATATCGCTTTAATTGAGGGGTGAATGAGTTGACAGGTCAACTAGTTCAATACGGACAACACCGCCAGCGCAGAAGTTTTGCGCGTATTAGTGAGGTGCTAGAACTTCCGAATCTAATTGAAATTCAGACGGCATCTTATGAATGGTTCCTTGAGGAAGGTTTACGTGAAATGTTTAAGGATATTTCACCAATCGAGGACTTTACAGGCAATCTATCACTTGAATTTGTCGACTATAGTTTAAATGAACCGAAGTATTCGGTCGACGAATCCAAAGAACGTGACGCAACATACGCAGCACCACTTCGCGTAAAAGTACGTCTCCACAACAAAGAAACGGACGAAGTGAAAGAACAAGATGTCTTTATGGGTGATTTCCCACTAATGACTGAAACTGGAACTTTCGTTATTAACGGAGCTGAGCGCGTAATCGTATCTCAGTTAGTCCGCTCACCAAGTGTTTACTTCCATGATAAAACAGACAAAAATGGTAAAAAAGGTTTTGGATCAACAGTAATACCTAACCGTGGTGCTTGGTTAGAATACGAAATTGATGCAAAAGATGTAGTATACGTTCGTATTGATCGTACACGTAAATTACCAGTTACTGTTTTACTTCGCGCTTTAGGCTTTGGAACAGATCAAGAGATTATCGATTTAATTGGTGACAACGAATATTTACGTAACACGCTAGAAAAAGATAATACAGAAACGCCTGAAAAAGCGTTATTGGAAATCTATGAGCGTCTACGTCCTGGTGAACCACCAACTGTGGAAAGTGCAAAGAGCTTACTATACTCTCGCTTCTTTGACCCAAAACGCTATGATTTAGCGAACGTTGGTCGTTACAAAATGAATAAAAAATTGCATATTAAAAATCGCTTGTTTAACCAAACAATAGCGGAAACGCTAGTGGATCCGGAAACAGGAGAGATTTTAGTAGAAGCGGGTACATTAATTGATCGTCGTGTACTAGATCGCCTAATTCCTCATCTTGAAAATGGTATTGGCTTTAAAACATTATCTCAAGTAGGTGGTGTCTTAGAGGATGATATTACAATCCAATCGATTAAAATTTATGCGCCGAATGATGAAGAACAAAAAGAAGTTAACGTAATAAGTAACGCTTATGTAGAAACAGAAGTGAAAAATATTACGCCAGCTGACATTGTTTCATCAATTGGTTACTTCTTTAACCTGTTATTTAACGTTGGGAACACGGATGATATTGATCATCTAGGTAACCGTCGTTTACGTTCTGTAGGCGAGTTACTACAAAATCAGTTCCGTATTGGTCTTTCACGTATGGAACGTGTAGTACGTGAGCGTATGTCTATTAACGACACACAATCTATCGTCCCACAACAACTAATCAATATACGTCCAGTTATTGCATCTATTAAAGAATTCTTTGGTAGCTCGCAATTATCTCAGTTTATGGATCAAACAAACCCGCTAGCTGAGTTGACGCATAAACGTCGTCTATCGGCGCTTGGACCCGGTGGTTTAACACGTGAGCGTGCAGGATTTGAAGTACGTGACGTACATTACTCTCACTATGGTCGTATGTGTCCAATTGAAACGCCTGAGGGACCAAACATTGGACTTATAAACTCACTTTCCAGTTTTGCGAAAGTAAATAAATTTGGATTTATAGAAACACCATATCGCCGTGTTGATCCTGAGACCGGCTTAGTTACATCACGAATCGACTATTTAACTGCGGATGAAGAGGATAACTATGTGGTAGCACAAGCAAACTCTCCATTATCTGAAGAAGGAGCATTCCTTAAAGAAGAAGTAGTAGGTCGTTTCCGTGGAGATAACACCGTATTTAGAAAAGAACAAATTGACTACATGGACGTTTCGCCGAAACAAGTTGTTTCTGCTGCGACAGCATGTATTCCGTTCTTGGAAAACGATGACTCCAACCGTGCTCTTATGGGAGCGAACATGCAGCGTCAAGCTGTTCCATTATTAAACCCAGAAGCTCCATTTGTTGGAACTGGTATGGAACATGTAAACGCTCGTGACTCAGGTGCTGCAGTTATTGCAAAATTCGATGGTATTGTTGAACACGTAGAAGCAAAAGAAATTCGTGTTAGACGTATCGAAGAAGTGGATGGCAAAGAAGTTAAAGGTGATTTAACATCTTATAAAGTTCATAAATTTGAGCGTTCAAATCACGGGACATCTATAAACCAACGTCCAATTGTAAAAATTGGTGATCGTGTTAAACCTCTGGATATTCTTGCAGATGGTCCTTCTATGGAACAAGGAGAGCTTGCTTTAGGACGTAATGTTCTAGTAGCTTTCATGACATGGGATGGATACAACTATGAAGATGCCGTAATTATGAGTGAACGTCTAGTGAAAGATGATGTATATACTTCAGTGCATATTGAAGAGTATGAATCAGAATCACGTGATACAAAGCTTGGGCCAGAAGAAATTACGAGAGATATTCCAAATGTCGGTGAAGACGCATTGCGTAACTTGGACGACCGTGGAATTATCCGTATTGGTGCAGAAGTTCGTGACGGAGACATTCTTGTTGGGAAAGTAACGCCTAAAGGTGTTACAGAACTAACAGCTGAAGAACGTTTACTACACGCAATTTTCGGTGAAAAGGCTCGTGAAGTTAGAGATACATCCCTACGTGTTCCACATGGTGCTGGCGGGATTGTATTAGATGTAAAAGTATTTAATCGTGAAGATGGAGATGAGTTATCTCCAGGTGTTAACCAATTAGTTCGTGCTTATATCGTTCAAAAACGTAAAATCTCCGTTGGGGATAAAATGGCCGGACGTCATGGTAACAAAGGTGTTATCTCGCGTATTCTTCCTGAAGAAGATATGCCATTCCTTCCAGACGGCACACCAGTAGATATCATGTTAAATCCACTTGGGGTACCTTCTCGTATGAACATCGGGCAAGTACTAGAACTCCATTTAGGTATGGCTTCTAAATTACTTGGCGTTCATATGGCATCACCAGTATTTGATGGTGCTAACGAAGAAGACGTTTGGAACACAATGGAAGAAGCTGGACTTAATCGTGACGGTAAAACTATCCTGTATGACGGGCGCTCAGGTGAACCATTTGATAACCGCGTATCTGTTGGGGTTATGTATATGATTAAACTTGCCCACATGGTAGATGATAAGTTACATGCACGTTCTACTGGACCTTATTCACTTGTTACGCAACAACCTCTAGGAGGAAAAGCGCAATTTGGTGGACAACGTTTCGGTGAAATGGAAGTATGGGCACTAGAAGCTTATGGTGCCGCTTATACGTTACAAGAAATTTTAACAGTTAAATCCGATGACGTTGTTGGACGTGTGAAAACATATGAAGCAATCGTTAAAGGGGAGAGTGTACCAGAACCAGGAGTTCCTGAATCATTCAAAGTATTGATAAAAGAGCTACAAAGTCTAGGTATGGATGTTAAAATGCTTACAATTGACGAAGAAGAAATTGAGCTTCGCGATTTAGATGAAGATGATGACATTCCAGCAGCTGATGCACTTGGTATACTACCGATTGCAACAGAAGAGGAACCAGTTAGTACAGTAGAATAAAAAAGCGTAATTGCGCATAGATAGCATAATAAAAACCGGACAGGTGATGCCTGTCCGTGTTTCCGTATAAAATTGCATAATGCAGAGCTACTTGGAAAAGTCTTTTAAAAGACACAAGACTAAAGGGAGGTAGGCTCCTTGATAGACGTTAATAATTTTGAGTATATGAAAATTGGTTTAGCTTCACCTGATAAAATCCGTTCATGGTCTTATGGAGAAGTAAAAAAACCTGAAACAATTAACTATCGTACATTAAAACCTGAAAAAGACGGTTTGTTCTGTGAACGTATTTTTGGTCCTACAAAAGACTGGGAATGTCATTGCGGAAAATATAAACGCGTTCGTTATAAAGGTGTTGTATGTGATCGTTGTGGAGTAGAAGTAACACGTTCAAAAGTACGTCGTGAGCGTATGGGTCACATCGAACTAGCTGCTCCTGTGTCACATATTTGGTATTTCAAAGGGATTCCAAGTCGTATGGGTCTACTTTTGGATATGTCTCCAAGATCACTAGAAGAAGTAATTTACTTTGCTTCTTACGTAGTAATAGAACCAGCAGACACGCCTCTTGAAAAGAAACAATTGCTTTCAGAAAAAGAGTACCGTGCATATCGCGATAAGTTTGGTACTAAATTCCAAGCTGCAATGGGTGCTGAAGCTATCAAGCGTTTACTTACTGAAATTGATTTAGAAAGTGAAACAGAGCATTTAAAAGAAGAGTTGAAAACAGCTCAAGGTCAACGTCGTACACGTGCGATTAAACGTTTAGAAGTTGTAGAATCTTTCCGTAACTCAGGAAACAAACCTGACTGGATGATTTTAGATGTTCTACCAGTAATTCCTCCAGAATTACGTCCGATGGTTCAATTAGATGGTGGACGCTTTGCTACATCAGATTTAAATGATTTATATCGTCGTGTTATTAACCGTAATAACCGTTTAAAACGTCTATTAGATCTTGGCGCTCCTAATATTATTGTTCAAAATGAGAAGCGTATGTTACAAGAAGCTGTAGATGCATTGATTGATAATGGTCGTCGTGGCCGTCCGGTAACTGGACCAGGTAACCGTCCATTAAAATCACTTTCACATATGTTAAAAGGGAAGCAAGGTCGTTTCCGTCAAAATCTACTAGGTAAACGTGTTGACTACTCTGGTCGTTCGGTTATCGTAGTAGGACCAAACTTGAAAATGTATCAATGTGGACTTCCAAAAGAAATGGCGATTGAATTATTCAAACCATTTGTGATGAAAGAACTTGTTGAACGTGGTTTAGCCCACAACATTAAGAGTGCAAAACGTAAAATTGAACGTATGCATGCTGAAGTATGGGATGTATTAGAAGATGTTATTAGAGAGCATCCGGTGCTACTTAACCGTGCCCCTACTCTTCACCGTCTTGGTATTCAAGCTTTTGAACCAACATTAGTAGAAGGACGCGCAATTCGCCTTCATCCTCTAGTATGTACAGCATATAATGCTGACTTTGATGGTGACCAAATGGCTGTTCACGTACCTTTATCTGCTGAAGCGCAAGCTGAAGCTCGTTTACTAATGCTAGCAGCACAAAACATTTTGAACCCGAAAGATGGTAAACCAGTTGTTACACCATCTCAAGATATGGTTTTAGGAAACTATTACTTAACACTTGAGCGTAAAGGTGCAATGGGCCAAGGTACAACGTTCTACGGGCCAGAAGAAGTGCTTATTGCTTATAATACTGGTCATGTGCATTTGCATACACGTATTGCAATATCAGCAGCATCTGTAAAAAATCAAACATTTACAGAAGAACAAAACAAGATGCTATTGTTAACGACTGTAGGTAAAGTAATTTTCAATGAAATACTTCCAGCAACGTTCCCATACATTAATGAACCGACAGATTTCAATCTACAAATTGAAACTCCGGAGAAATATTTTGTTCCAACAATTACAGATGTTAAAAAGCATATCGAGTCTATGGAACTTGTAGAGCCATTCAAGAAGAAAATTCTTGGAAATATCATCGCAGAAGTATTTAAACGTTTCCATATTACAGAAACGTCGAAAATGCTTGATCGCATGAAAGCCCTAGGATTTAAATACTCTACTAAAGCTGGTATTACAATTGGTATTTCTGATATCGTAGTACTTCCAGACAAAGGTGAAATTCTTGAAGAAGCACAAAGTAAAGTAGATAAAGTTATCAAGCAATTCCGTCGTGGTCTAATCACGGAAGAAGAGCGTTATGCAAGTGTTATTGGACATTGGAGTAAAGCAAAAGAAGTTATTCAAGATAGACTGATGAAAACACTAGATCATATGAACCCAATCTACATGATGAGTGACTCAGGTGCCCGTGGTAATGCATCTAACTTTACTCAACTTGCAGGTATGCGTGGACTTATGGCCAATCCGGCCGGTCGTATTATTGAACTTCCGATCAAGTCATCATTCCGTGAAGGTTTAACAGTACTTGAATACTTCATCTCTACACATGGTGCTCGTAAAGGTCTTGCCGATACAGCTCTTAAAACTGCCGATTCAGGTTACTTAACTCGTCGTCTAGTAGACGTTGCACAAGATGTTATTGTACGTGAAGAAGATTGTGGAACGGACCGCGGATTATTAATTGGTTCACTTATGGAAGGTACGGAAGTTATTGAAGAGTTTGGCGAACGTATTGTCGGTCGTCATACGAAGAAAACAATTTTCCATCCAACTACAAATGAACTGATTCTAGAAAAAGACGGGTTAATCACACAAGACGTCGCTCGTGTTATTGAAGAAGCAGGTATTAATGAGTTAACAATTCGCTCAGCATTTACTTGTAATACAAAACATGGTGTTTGTAAAAAATGTTACGGCTTAAACTTAGCTACAGGTGACACAGTTGAAGTAGGAGAAGCAGTCGGTATTATAGCAGCTCAATCAATTGGTGAACCAGGTACTCAGTTAACAATGCGTACATTCCATACAGGTGGGGTTGCAGGAGACGATATTACTCAAGGTCTTCCGCGTATCCAAGAAATTTTTGAAGCACGTAATCCTAAAGGGCAAGCTGTTATATCTGAAATCTCAGGAACTGTTACTGAAATTGATGAAATTAGAGAAGGCCAAAAAGAAATTACAATTCAAGGGAATGTAGAAACTCGTAAATATTTGGCACCATACAATGCTCGTTTAAAAGTACAACTAAACGATACAATGCATCGTGGTCAAGTTTTAACAGAAGGTTCTATAGATCCTAAAGAATTGTTGAGAGTTAAAGATGTTTCAACTGTTCAAGAGTACTTATTAAAAGAAGTACAAAAAGTTTACCGTATGCAAGGGGTAGAAATCGGGGATAAACACATCGAAGTTATGGTACGCCAAATGCTTCGTAAAGTACGTGTGATTGAAGCTGGGGAAACAGACCTACTTCCAGGATCACTACTAGATATCCATCAATTTGCTGAAGCGAACAAAGAAGCAGTTTTACAAGGTAAAATCCCTGCAACTTGTCGTCCAGTTATCCTTGGTATTACTAAAGCTTCACTTGAAACAGAATCATTCTTATCTGCAGCATCGTTCCAAGAAACGACTCGTGTCTTAACAGACGCAGCGATTAAAGGGAAACGTGATGAATTATTAGGCTTGAAAGAAAACGTAATTATCGGTAAACTAGTTCCAGCTGGTACAGGTATGCAACGTTATCGCCAAATTAAAATCACGGACAACGAAGCAGATTCTGGAAAAGAGTTAGTTAACGCAGAGTAAAAAAATTGAATGTTAGGGAGAAGAAGTTTTATTTCTCCCTAATATTTTATAATTACTGTTGACACATTTTTCAATGAGTGATAATATATTTAAGGTTGATAGTTATTTGACTTGTACCCTTTGGAGGATATGCAAATGTCTTATGAAAAAGTGAAACAAGCGAAAGAAACAATCATAGGTACAAAGCAAGCAGTAAAAGCAATGAAAAAAGGGCTTGTCAAAGAAGTTTATATTGCACTAGATATAGAAGAGAGAATCATTGAACTAGCACGAACAACAGCACAAGAAAACAATGTTTCAATTAACTATGTTGAGTCTAAAGTAGATCTTGGTAAGGCTTGTGGACTGCGCTTAGCGGCGTCAGTAGTAGCTATTACTGTGTAACAGTTTTTGTGTAAATCACAAAGACTTTGTTTTTACCCAAAAAATGAACCACCTGGATGTGTGGTATTAACAAGAACAAATGAAGGGAGGAATAATCGATGCCTACAATTAACCAATTAGTACGTAAGCCTCGTCAATCCAAAATCACGAAATCAAAGTCTCCTGCACTAGGGAAAGGTTATAACAGCTTCAAAAAGGCTGGTACTAACTTAAACTCTCCACAAAAACGTGGGGTTTGTACTCGTGTTGGTACTATGACGCCGAAAAAACCTAACTCAGCACTTCGTAAATATGCGCGTGTACGTTTAACTAATACGTTAGAGGTTACTGCTTATATTCCAGGAGAAGGACACAACCTACAAGAACATAGTGTTGTACTTATCCGCGGAGGAAAAGTAAAAGATTTACCAGGAGTACGTTACCATATCGTACGTGGTGCTCTTGATACAGCTGGTGTTACTGGTCGTATGCAAAGTCGTTCACTTTATGGCGCTAAACGCCCTAAAGCAGCAAAAAAATAATATAATTAATAATTTGACATTCGTCGAAAGGAGGAAAACACATGCCTCGTAAAGGTCCTGTTTCCAAACGTGACGTGTTACCAGATCCAATTTACAATTCAAAACTAGTAACTCGTTTAATCAATAAATTGATGGTTGATGGTAAAAGAGGTACTTCTCAAAAAATTCTATACGGAGCGTTTGAACTTGTAAAAGAACGTTCTGGTAAAGATCCATTAGAAGTATTTGAAGCTGCCCTAAACAATGTAATGCCAGTTCTAGAAGTTCGTGCTCGCCGTGTTGGTGGTGCTAACTATCAAGTACCAGTTGAAGTACGTCCTGATCGTCGTTCAACACTAGGTCTTCGTTACTTAGTAAACTATTCACGTCTTCGTGGAGAAAAAACGATGGAAGAACGTTTAGCTAACGAAATTCTTGATGCATCTAATAATACTGGTTCATCAGTTAAAAAACGTGAAGATATACACAAAATGGCTGAAGCTAACAAAGCATTCGCTCACTACCGTTGGTAGAATCTTTTTTAATATTATTATAAAACTATACTCTAATCCGACTATGGAAGGAGAAATACAATATGGCTAGAGAGTTCTCCTTAGAAAAAACACGTAATATCGGTATCATGGCTCACATCGATGCTGGTAAAACTACTACTACGGAGCGTATTCTATACTACACTGGTAAAATCCACAAAATCGGGGAAACTCATGAAGGTGCATCACAGATGGACTGGATGGAGCAAGAACAAGAACGTGGAATTACGATTACTTCTGCTGCAACAACAGCTGCTTGGGATAATCACCGTGTAAATATCATCGATACACCTGGACACGTAGACTTCACTGTTGAAGTTGAACGTTCACTTCGTGTACTTGATGGTGCGGTTACAGTACTAGATGCTCAATCTGGTGTTGAACCACAAACTGAAACAGTATGGCGTCAAGCTACAACTTATGGCGTACCACGTATTGTTTTCATCAACAAAATGGATAAAATGGGTGCGGACTTCCTTTATTCTGTAGGAACGCTTCATGATCGTTTACAAGCTAACGCTCATCCAATTCAATTACCTATCGGTGCAGAAGATGAATTCAACGGAATTATTGACTTAATTACGATGACAGCAACTATGTATCCTAATGACTTAGGAACTGATATGGAAGAAATAGAAATTCCAGAAGAGTACAAAGCTCAAGCGCAAGAATACCGTGAAAAACTAGTTGAAGCGGTTTCTGAACTTGACGAAGACTTAATGGATAAATATTTAAATGGTGAAGAAATCACGAACGAAGAATTAGTTAACGGTATTCGTAAAGGTACCCTAAACGTAGAGTTCTATCCAGTAGTGTGTGGTACTGCATTCAAAAACAAAGGTGTTCGTAAAGTTCTAGACGCAGTTGTTGCATACCTTCCATCACCACTTGATATTGCTGCTATGGTTGGTACTGACCCAGATAGCGAAGAAGAAATTTTACGTCATTCGGATGACTCAGAACCTTTCTCTGCATTAGCATTTAAAGTTATGACGGATCCTTATGTTGGTAAACTAACATTCTTCCGTGTATATTCTGGTACGTTACAAGCCGGATCATATGTTCAAAACTCAACAAAAGGTAAGCGTGAGCGTGTAGGACGTATTCTACAAATGCATGCGAACTCTCGTTCAGAGATTTCAGAAGTACATGCTGGAGATATCGCTGCAGCAGTAGGTCTAAAAGATACTACTACTGGTGATACACTTTGTGATGAAAAAGCTTTAGTAATTCTAGAGTCTATGGTATTCCCAGAGCCAGTTATTTCGTTATCAGTTGAGCCAAAATCTAAAGCTGACCAAGATAAAATGGGTGCTGCTCTTGTTAAATTAGCAGAAGAAGATCCTACATTCCGCGTTCATACAGACCAAGAAACTGGTCAAGTTATTATCGCTGGTATGGGTGAACTTCACCTTGATATCTTAGTTGACCGTATGCGTCGCGAATTTAAAGTAGAAGCTAACGTAGGTGCTCCTCAAGTATCTTACCGTGAAACTTTCCGCTCTTCAGCTAAAGTTGAAGGTAAATTCGTACGTCAATCAGGTGGACGTGGTCAATTCGGACACGTTTGGATCGAATTCTCTCCAAACGAAGAAGGAAAAGGCTTTGAGTTTGAAAATGCTGTTGTCGGTGGGGTAGTTCCACGTGAATACATTCCAGCTGTTGAGGCAGGTCTTCGTGACTCACTTAACAATGGTGTACTTGCTGGATATCCATTAATCGATATTAAAGCAAAATTATACGACGGATCATATCATGACGTTGACTCCAATGAGATGGCCTTCAAAGTTGCTGCTTCTATGGCATTGAAAAATGCTGTATCTAAAGTAAACCCAGTAATTCTTGAGCCTATCATGAAAGTTGAAGTTGTTATTCCTGAAGAATATTTAGGAGACATCATGGGTGATATCACTTCTCGTCGTGGACGCGTTGAAGGTATGGACGCTCGCGGAAATGCACAAGTAGTGCGTTCAATGGTTCCGCTTGCTGAAATGTTCGGATATGCAACGTCTTTACGTTCTAATACGCAAGGACGCGGAGTCTTCTCAATGACATTCGATCACTATGAAGATGTTCCGAAATCAATTTCTGAAGAAATTATCAAAAAAAATAAAGGTGAATAATTGAATTATCACCAAATTTAAAGTATAACTAATTTGTAGTCTATGAAAGTTAAGGGGCGTTTAGTCCCTTACTTTTATAATAAAAAATCATACAATTACTGAGGAGGACTTCTCTAATGGCTAAAGAAAAATTTGACCGCTCCAAAACACATGCTAACGTTGGTACTATCGGACACGTTGACCATGGTAAAACAACTCTAACTGCTGCTATCGCAACAGTTCTTTCTAAAAAAATGGGTGGAACAGCTAAGTCTTACGCTGATATCGATAATGCACCTGAAGAAAAAGAACGCGGTATCACTATCAATACTTCACATGTTGAGTATGAAACTGAAACTCGTCACTACGCACACGTTGACTGCCCAGGACATGCTGACTATGTTAAAAACATGATCACAGGTGCAGCACAAATGGATGGTGGGATCTTAGTAGTATCTGCTGCTGATGGCCCAATGCCACAAACTCGTGAGCACATTCTTTTATCTAAACAAGTAGGTGTTCCATACCTAGTTGTATTCATGAACAAATGTGATATGGTAGACGACGAAGAATTACTAGAATTAGTTGAAATGGAAGTTCGTGATCTTCTTTCTGAATACGATTTCCCAGGCGACGACATTCCAGTAATCAAAGGTTCTGCTCTTAAAGCTCTTGAAGGCGAAGCAGAATGGGAAGAAAAAATCGTTGAATTAATGGACGCTGTAGATAGCTATATCCCAACACCAGAACGTCAAACTGACAAACCATTCATGATGCCAGTTGAGGATGTATTCTCAATCACTGGTCGTGGTACAGTTGCAACAGGACGTGTTGAACGTGGCCAAGTTAAAATCGGTGACGTTGTAGACATTATCGGTATTACAGAAGAAGCTAAATCAACTACTGTAACTGGTGTTGAAATGTTCCGTAAACTTCTTGACTATGCAGAAGCTGGAGACAACATCGGAGCTCTTCTTCGTGGGGTAGCTCGTGAAGATATCCAACGTGGTCAAGTTTTAGCTAAACCAGGTACAATTACTCCACACACAGACTTCAAAGCTGAAGTTTATGTTCTTTCTAAAGAAGAGGGTGGACGTCATACTCCATTCTTCTCAAACTACCGTCCTCAGTTCTACTTCCGTACAACTGATGTAACTGGTGTTTGTAACTTACCAGAAGGCGTAGAAATGGTTATGCCTGGAGACAACATCGAAATGACAGTATCTCTAATTTCACCAATCGCTATCGAAGAAGGTACTAAATTCTCTATCCGTGAGGGTGGACGTACTGTAGGCGCTGGTGTAGTTGCTACTATCACTAAGTAATCTATAATTCTTATATAAAAACCATCTCGTGACGACGAGATGGTTTTTTTTATGCCTAAAATTGTGTACACTGAGTAAAGGGGTGTATAAAATGCAAAAAATTTTGTTAATAGAAGATGATATTTCTATATTCAATTTGATAAAAGATCATTTTCTTCATTGGTCATTTGAAGTAATTGGCCCAATTAATTTCCAGCAAATACTTCCTACTTTTTTAGAAGAGAAACCACAGTTGGTTATTATAGATATTCAACTTCCAGCATATGATGGTTTTCATTGGTGCCGAGAAATTCGTCGACACTCGAAAGTTCCTATTATTTTTCTTTCATCTAGAGATCATCCAATGGACATGATTATGGCAATGCAAATGGGTGCAGATGATTTTGTACAAAAACCTTTTAATATGGAAGTGTTATTGGCGAAAATCCAAGCAATACTTCGAAGAACTTATGATTATGGGGATGAGCAATTAGATATTGTCCATTGGAATGATGCTATCATTGATTATTCTAGAAGCGCTATTTCCAGAGAAGATCAAGAGGTTGAACTTACTAAAAATGAGTTGTTTATCCTAAGAGTGTTAGTTCAGTCTTTAGATAAAATTGTTTCTAGAGATGAGCTTATGAGAAGATTATGGGATGACGAAAAGTTTGTGAATGACAATACACTTTCTGTAAACGTTAATAGATTGCGCTTAAAACTAGAGCAAATTGGGTTGGAAGAAGTCATCGTGACCAAAAAGGGATTAGGTTATATAGCAATAACAAAGGAGGGGCTATGAGGCTGTTTCTATTATATATAAAAGAACGATCAGCTTGGATTTTATTTTTTAGTTTTCTACAGCTATGGCTAAATATTCTCCTTACATTAGACGTAAACTTTACTAATACTTCTATTCTATATATGAATAGTACTAATCTACTTTTATTTTTAGTATTCTTTTTATGTAGGTATTTTAGGGAAACAAAGTTTATTAAAAATGTATTAAAGGTCAATCGTGGTGATTCGACGTTCGATCAGCTTATAGCTAGACTACCTGACGGACAATCCCTTTTTGATAAGATGATGATGGATGAGATACAAGAAATTATTCAATCAGGAAAACATGAGCTCAATGGTTCCCATATACTTTTTCTAGAAGAAAAGGACCAGACCCTTTCTTGGATACATGAGATGAAAACACCGCTTACGAGTATGAAGCTAATGATAGATAATGTAGAAGATTCGATCCTTAAGAAACAACTAGAAGTAGAATGGCTTAGAATGCATATGCTATTAGACCAACAACTTCATAAAACACGACTACCATTTATTGAGAAAGATAACGTTATAGAAAAAGTAAATCTGCAAAAAGTTATATTCCGGGAAATTAAAGAATTGAAGCCGTGGTGTATGCAACGGAATATTGGATTTGAAACAGAAGGGTTAGATAAAACAACACTTACTGATCACAAGTGGCTAGCATTTATTGTAAGGCAAATCGTATCAAATGCTGTGAAATATAGCAAAGAGCACAAAGAAATTCATATAAGTACAACAATAGACAATTTGGGTCATCTAGTCCTTTCTATAAAAGACGAAGGGGTAGGAATATCGCAAGCGGACTTGCCTAGAATTTTTGAAAAGTCCTTTACCGGTAGGGTTGGAAGAGAAAGTGCTGCCTCAACTGGAATGGGGCTATACTTAGCTAAGAATTCCGCGGAAAAACTTGGGATTAATATAAACGTTACTTCAGAGATAGGTGTTGGTTCTACCTTTTCCTTACAATTCCCCATACAAAATGAGATGCAAGAAATACTAGGTAGGTGACGAAAATGTCATCTACTTTCTTTGTTTGTCACCTAAAACGAACGATTAATCTTGAAATAATGGGTAAAATGAAGTTAATAAAAGGTAGGAGGTAGACCATGGTTATTTTACGAGGTCGAAAGATTAAAAAAGTATTTGGTAAAAAATCCAATACTCAGGAAGTGTTAAAGGATATTGACATAGAAGTACGAGAAGGGGAATTTGTTGGGATTATGGGACCTTCGGGCTCAGGGAAAACAACCCTATTAAATGTCTTAGCTTCAATTGATAAAGTTACATCTGGAATAATTGAGATTAACAATAATAATCTTCAAAAAATGAAAGAACAGAAGCTTTCCAAATTTAGAAGAGAACAGCTTGGTTTTATCTTTCAGGATTATAATTTGTTGGATACGCTAACAGTTAAAGAAAATATTTATCTTCCATTATCTGTAGGAAAAACCTCTAAGAGCGAGGGGGAGGACAAGATAAGGGATATTACAGCTCTTTTAGGAATTGAAGATATATTAAACAAATATCCTAATGAGATATCTGGTGGACAAAAGCAAAGAACATCTGCGGCAAGGGCACTAGTCGGTAATCCTTCTATTGTATTTGCAGATGAGCCAACTGGAGCTCTAGATTCCAAATCTGCTACTGCATTGTTAAGTAATTTGGAAAAAATAAACAAAGAAAAGAAAGTCACGATTATGATGGTAACACATGACTCTGTAGCGGCAAGCTTTTGCTCACGTGTTCTATTTTTAAAGGACGGACAGATATATTCTGAGTTGTATAAGGGTGACAAGGATCGCAAACAATTTTTCCAAGAGATCATGAATACCCAAGGTGTATTGAGTGGTGATGGCTATGACGCTTAATCAATTGGTTTTAAGAAGTATGAGGAAAAATATAAAGAGTTATTATCTCTATGTTTTTGCTTTAGTATTCAGTGTTTCATTATATTATTCTTTTGTTACTTTACAGTACAATCCAGCCATTGTTAATGAAATCGGTACTGGTAGATCTTCAGCTGCATTAAAAGCAGCTTCCTATTTATTATTATTTATCGTAACTTTCTTTGTACTCTATGCTAATAAGCTCTTCATGAATAGACGGAGCAAAGAAATTGGTTTATACCAGCTAGTCGGCATGTCCAAGAGCCTAGTGGCTAGACTAATAGCAATTGAGAATATTATTCTTTGGTTCAGTGCTATTGTCATTGGTGTATTAGTAGGTTTACTTACCTCAAGAATATTTGTAATGATTCTCTTGAAAATAGTAGAAAAGGACGCATTTGTAGAGCTTTCATTTTCTGTAGAAGCAATGATTAATACTATAGTTATTTTTTCAGTACTATTATTGATAGTAATTTTGCAAACCGCAATAAGAATTAAAAGAGTAACTCTACTAGCTCTAATTACAACAACCGCAGTCGCAGATGAAAGGGTCAAAAAGTTTAATGCCTTTCAGATGTTTTTAGGATTTGTAGGGTTGATTTCTATAGGGTATGGCTACTATTTATCGACGACACTATTAGACTTGGATAACTTACCTTCTGCCAATATACTGTTATTCAAAATGGTTTCTATACTTGCTTTAACGGTTGGTGGAACCTATTTTGTATTTCGATTTTCGGTAGCGTTAATCCTAAACCTTATAAGAAAAAGTAAAAAAGGTTTGCTATCTATTCAAGATGTATTATCGTTATCAACGATCATGCATCGAATGAAAGCCAATGCGATGTCTCTGACTACTATTACAGTATTGTCCGCGACTACGCTAGCAATATTAACATTAACCTACATTTCCTACTATTCAACGGACTCAGTGGCGAATCAAGCAGTACCTTATGATTTTATAATGTATGAGGATACTGGTTTTGAAATGGTTGGAGAATTTGATAAAGAAGGAATTCAATATACTAGGTATGATATTGACATACTAGCGGTTCCATCAGATGTCCGTACTTTATTGATCAAGAAAGCTGCGTTAGATAAAACTTTGTCCACCGAGTTAGGTGTACAAGTTGTTAGCCTAAAGGCGATTCAAAAAAAGCTTCCTAATCTTCAATTACAAGAAGAGGAAGGTTATATAATAGGTTACGATAGTTTGAGCGCAGAAAACATAAGAATAGAAGGACAAAAACCTATACAGTTTAATACTTCTACAGGTAAAGATGAAATATTTATTAAGGAAGTTATAGAGGATCGACTAATACCTGATTATCACTATTTTGGATTTTTTACAGTCGTAGTGTCAGACACCTATTTTCAAAAGCTACTTAATGACCCTCTTACTAAGAACCAAAAAATAGTTGGTATGGATTTGAAGGAAGAAAATCAATTAATAAAGGCGCAAGAAGTATTTGAAGCAAATAAAGTGTCAGTGGAAATGCCTATTCCAGGTAATGATCGAGCAACAAACACAGTCAGTGTACAATCACAGGAAGATTATCGCATAAATATGTTAGATTCACTTGGAATGACCATTTTTATAAGTGGATTTTTAGGCTTAGCGTTTTTAATAGCTACAGGTAGTATTCTGTACTTTAAACAAATGTCTGAGGCGGATGAAGAAAAAGGAACCTATAAAATTTTACGCAAAATGGGCTTTACTACTAATGAGATTATGAGTGGGATCCGACGTAAGCAGTTGTTTAACTTCGGTTTTCCATTAATAATAGGCTTAGCACATAGTTATTTTGCAGTAAAATCGGGTTGGATTTTATTTGGCACCGAGTTGGTTGCTCCCTTATTAATCACAATGGGTATATATATTGTTCTTTACTCCATCTTTGCGATTCTTTCAGCAGGTTATTATCGAAAGGTAGTAGAAGCAGCCTTATAATACAAAAGCTTGATTTCCATTTGGAGGTCAGGCTTTTGTTTTTGTATAGAGTTTTTCATAGATATTGAATGAGTAATATTTTATTAGTACAGGTTTGTGCTCAGGAGATAGACTTGTTCATTCCGACAAGGTTAGTTTTAAAAGTGATTTAGATTATTATATAATCTATTGACATTTTCATTAAAAAAATATAAACTTCTACCTATTAGTAATCTAGTGCGTGAAAGTGAGTGGTAAAGTTGAATGCTGTCTTAATAGCGGTAATAGTCATGTTAGTATTGAGTTTACTTCGTATCAACGTAGTATTCTCCTTAATTATAGGGGCCCTTGTAGGAGGCCTTACAGCCGGTTTATCCGTTGCGGAAACCATTGATGCATTTACAGGTGGGTTAGGAGCTGGGGCGACCATAGCACTTAGCTATGCGTTACTAGGAGGCTTTGCCATCGCTATCTCCAAGACTGGTATACCTGAGTTATTAGTGTTAGCCATCTTGAAGTTAGTAAAGAGTAAAGGAGACTCCAATAAAGTAGGGCTAGTGAAAGCTTTAGTATTCTTGTTGTTACTTATGATGGCTGTATTCTCGCAGAACTTAATTCCGATTCATATTGCCTTCATCCCATTACTGGTACCACCCATCTTAAAAGTGTTAAATATGTTGCAAGTGGATCGAAGATTGATAGCTTGTATTTTAGCTTTCGGTTTAATTACCCCGTATATGTTTTTGCCATACGGGTTTGGTGCAATTTATCAAGACATCGTTGCTACACAGATGGGGTTATCAGGATTAGAAATAGCTTTAAGCGATATTCCTAAGGCGATGGCAGTTCCAGCTCTAGGAATGGTATTTGGACTTGTAATGGCATTTGTTTTGTTTCGGAAACCCAGAAGTTATAAGCAGCAAGAAGTAGAAGTGAATGATCTAGAAGTAGATGTAAAGAAAAGTAGTATAGTTTTTACTATTATTTCTTTGGTTGCGGCTTTGACAGTTCAAGTTGAAACCGATTCTATGATTGCCGGAGCGCTTGCTGGTATCGTTGTCCTTTATGTCAGTGGTGCATTAAAAAGGAAAGAAGCGGATGTACTTCTCACTGAAGGAATGCGTATGATGGCCTTTGTAGGATTCGTTATGATTACCGCAAATGGATTTGCAGCGGTTATTAATGCTACGGGGCATGTAGAAAGTCTTGTAGAAGCATCTTCGGGATTATTACAGGGTAATGTGAGTATAGCAGTGCTGATTATGTTAATAGTAGGCTTGGTTGTAACGATGGGGATCGGTTCATCATTTGCTACTATCCCTATAATAGCTGCCATCTTTGTACCGCTTGCAATGGAACTTGGATTAAGTCCATTAGCAACAATTGCATTAATAGGCACAGCAGGTGCTTTAGGTGATGCCGGGTCACCTGCTTCTGACTCAACGCTTGGCCCAACTGCAGGATTGAATGTAGATGGACAGCATAACCATATATGGGATACTTGTGTTCCCACGTTTGTTGCATATAATATTCCGCTCGTGCTTTTCGGATGGATTGCAGTTGTGTTTGTTCTATAGTAATAACTAGAAAGGGATATCTCTATAGAAGAGATATCCCTTTTAGTTATAGTAACTTTAAAGAGCTTGCAGAAGAGTATGCGTGTTGCGTATATATTATTATTGTTATCAGTTGCTATTTTCACTAGAATTTTATATACTAGAAAACGGCTTAGAAAAACATAAGAATTATAGAAAAGTAATGCGGTTATAACTTTAAAAATAATTTCGTAAAAAACACTTGCGAAATATTTTTTTAATGTGTATAATGTTGAATGTTGGTCTTTGACTGCGATGAAGCGAGAGGTTACCGACACACCCGGCCGCTTTGCCATGGCGAGTGTACGGAAAATTTTCGTGGAGAATGTCTAGAAAATAGGCGAAAAGGAGGGAAAGTAATGGCAAAACAAAAAATTCGTATCCGTTTAAAAGCGTATGATCATAGAATTCTGGATCAATCTGCTGAGAAAATTGTGGAAACTGCTAAACGTTCAGGTGCAAGTGTATCGGGTCCGATTCCACTTCCGACTGAAAGATCTGTTTATACGATTCTTCGTGCTGTTCATAAGTATAAAGATTCTCGTGAGCAATTCGAAATGCGTACGCATAAACGTCTTATCGATATCGTTAACCCAACACCACAAACTGTTGATGCGTTAATGAAGCTTGATTTACCATCTGGCGTTGATATTGAAATCAAACTTTAATGGTAAAAAATAAAAAAACACAAATTATTATAGGAGGTGTGACGGATGACCAAAGGAATCTTAGGTAGAAAAATCGGTATGACGCAAGTATTTGCTGAGAACGGTGACTTAATCCCTGTAACTGTTATTGAAGCTACTCCAAACGTAGTACTTCAAAAGAAAACAGTTGAAACAGACGGTTACGAAGCTATTCAGTTAGGTTTTGAAGACAAGCGCGAAAAGCTTTCTAACAAACCTGCGAAAGGGCACGTAGCTAAAGCAAGCACTGCTCCTAAGCGCTTCATCCGCGAATTCAGCGGCTTGGATACAGCTAATTACGAAGTTGGTCAAGAAGTCAAGGTAGAAAGTTTTACAGAAGGCGATGTAATTGATGTAACAGGTACTACTAAAGGTAAAGGTTTCCAAGGTGTTATTAAACGCCACGGACAATCTCGTGGACCAATGGCCCATGGATCTCGTTACCACCGTCGTCCAGGTTCAATGGGGCCAGTTGCTCCGAACCGTGTATTCAAACAAAAGAAATTACCTGGTCAAATGGGTGGACATACAGTAACAATCCAAAACTTAGAAATCGTAAGAGTGGATGCTGAACGTAACCTATTATTAGTAAAAGGTAATGTTCCTGGTTCTCGTAAATCATTAGTAGTAGTTAAAGCTGCTATTAAATCGAAATAATTCTCTAAAGAAAGGAGGAAACAGGAATGGCAAAAGTATCATTATTCAATCAAGCAGGAACTTCAGTTGGCGAAATCGAATTGAACGATAAAATTTTCGGTATCGAACCAAATGAATCTGTCTTATTTGACGCTATCATTTCTCAACGCGCTTCACTTCGTCAAGGTAATCACAAAGTGAAAAACCGTTCTGAAGTTGCTGGTGGTGGACGTAAACCATGGAAACAAAAAGGAACTGGACGTGCTCGTCAAGGTTCTATCCGCTCTCCACAATGGCGTGGTGGTGGTGTTGTTTTCGGACCAACTCCACGTAGTTACAGCTTCAAATTACCTAGAAAAGTACGTCGTTTAGCACTTCTTTCAGCGCTTTCAACAAAAGCTCGTGAAGAAAGTATCGTAGTACTTGAAGGTTTAGCATTTGATGCACCAAAAACAAAAGACTTCGTGAAAGTGTTATCTAACCTTTCAATCGATAAAAAAGCGTTATTCGTAACTGCTGATTTAGATGAAACAGTAGCATTAGCTGCTCGTAACATCCCTGGAATCACAGTAGTGTCTGCAACAGGCATTAACGTTTTAGATTTAATCGGTCATAACAAAGTTGTAATGACTAAAGCAGCAGTAGAAAAAGTAGAGGAGGTGCTTGGATAATGGAAGCACGTGATATTATTAAACGTCCGGTCATTACCGAGCGTTCTTCTGAAGTAATGGCAGATAAAAAGTACACTTTCGAAGTGGACACTCGTGCCAATAAAACTCAAGTTAAATACGCAATTGAAGAAATTTTCGGAGTAGATGTTGAGAAAGTTAACATCATGAACTACAAAGGAAAATACAAACGCGTAGGTAAATTTGGTGGGTATACGAACAAGCGTCGTAAAGCTATTGTTACGTTAACTCTAGAAAGCAAAGAAATCGAGTTATTCGAAATCTAATCCTTATAATAAGGAATTAATAATCAAGAAGGAGGGAATAACATGGCGATTAGAAAGTATAAACCAACGACAAACGGACGTCGTAACATGACTTCATTAGATTACGCTGAAATCACAACTGACAAGCCAGAGAAATCTCTACTTGCTCCTGTGAAACGTAAAGGCGGCCGTAACAATCAAGGTAAAATTACTGTTCGTCATCATGGTGGTGGACATAAGCGTCAATACCGTATCATTGATTTCAAACGAAATAAAGATGGTATACCAGGACGCGTTGCTACTATTGAATATGATCCAAACCGTACTGCGAATATCGCATTAATTAATTATGCGGATGGGGAAAAACGTTACATCCTAGCTCCTAAAGGCTTAGAAGTGGGAATGACAATCGTGTCAGGACCAGAAGCTGATATCAAAGCAGGAAACGCTCTTCCATTACAAAACATTCCAATGGGTACTACTATCCATAACATTGAAATGAAACCTGGTAAAGGTGGTCAGTTAGTTCGTTCTGCTGGTACATCTGCTCAATTACTTGGTAAAGAAGGTAAGTACGTAATCGTACGTTTACAATCTGGTGAAGTTCGTTTAATCCTAGGTGTTTGCCGTGCAACTATCGGTGAAGTAGGAAACGAACAACACGAACTTGTGAACATTGGTAAAGCTGGTCGTAATCGTTGGTTAGGTAAACGCCCAACTGTACGTGGATCAGTAATGAACCCGAACGATCACCCACATGGTGGTGGTGAAGGTAAAACTCCAATCGGTCGTAAGTCACCAATGTCTCCATGGGGTAAACCAACTCTTGGATACAAAACTCGTAACAAGAAAAACAAATCCGACAAACTTATCATTCGTCGTCGTAAAAAATAAAGTGGTCTTACTACGGTTCGCAGATAGAACCGTGGTGTCATCACGGAGGGAGGTTTCAGCATGGGTCGTAGCTTGAAAAAAGGACCTTTCGCAGACGATCATCTAATTAAGAAGGTCGATGCACAAAAGGACTCTGAGAAAAAACAAGTGATTAAGACTTGGTCTCGCCGTTCTACAATTTTCCCTACTTTTATCGGGTTAACAATCGCTGTATATGACGGACGCAAACATGTTCCTGTATACGTAACTGAAGATATGGTAGGTCATAAACTTGGCGAGTTTGCACCAACACGCGCTATAGGTAGTCATGGTTCTGATGATAAGAAAACAAGACGCTAATTTGAGAGGAGGTCATTAAAATGTCACAAGCAAAAGCTATTGCTAAAACAGTGCGCATTGCCCCTCGTAAAGTAAGATTAGTCGTTGATTTAATCAGAGGTAAGCAAATCGGTGAAGCAGTTGCAATTTTAAAACTTACTCCAAAAGCAGCATCGCCTGTAGTTGAAAAGGTATTAAAATCCGCAGTTGCCAACGCTGAGCACAATTATGATTTAGATGTAAATAACCTAGTTGTTTCTGAAGTCTTTGTTGATGAAGGTCCAACATTAAAACGTTTCCGCCCACGTGCTATGGGACGTGCAAGTGCTATTAACAAACGTACTAGCCACATCACAATCGTGGTATCAGAGAAGAAGGAGGGATAATTCGTGGGTCAAAAAGTACATCCTATAGGATTACGAGTAGGCATCATTCGTGACTGGGAGTCAAAATGGTACGCTGGTAAAGACTATGCAACTCTACTACACGAAGACTTGAAAATCCGTAAGTACATCGAAACTCGTTTGAAAGAAGCTTCTGTTTCTACTGTAGAAATCGAACGCGCTGCAAAACGTGTTAATGTATCAATTCACACAGCTAAACCAGGTATGGTAATCGGTAAAGGTGGTACGGAAGTGGAAGCACTTCGCAAGCACTTGAACGATTTAACTGGTAAACGTGTACACATAAATATTGTTGAAATAAAACGAGCTGACTTAGATGCTAAATTAGTAGCAGAAAGTATTGCACGCCAACTAGAAGGGCGCGTATCTTTCCGTCGTGCTCAAAAACAAGCAATTCAACGCACAATGCGTTCTGGCGCTAAAGGTATTAAAACTCAAGTATCTGGACGCTTAGGCGGCGCTGACATTGCTCGTGCTGAACATTACAGCGAAGGAACTGTACCACTTCATACATTACGTGCTGACATTGATTATGCACATGCTGAAGCTGACACAACTTATGGTAAGCTTGGCGTTAAAGTATGGATCTATCGTGGTGAAGTCCTTCCAGTTAAGAAGAACTCTGAGGAAGGAGGCAAATAATATGTTAATGCCTAAACGCGTTAAATATCGTCGTGAACACCGTGGGAAAATGCGTGGTGAAGCTAAAGGCGGCAAAGAAATAGCATTCGGTGAGTTTGGTTTACAAGCAACTGAAGCAAGCTGGATCACAAGTCGTCAAATTGAAGCAGCCCGTATTGCAATGACACGTTACATGAAACGTGGCGGTAAAGTATGGATTAAAATATTCCCTCACAAACCTTATACGAAAAAGCCTCTTGAGGTACGTATGGGTTCAGGTAAAGGTGCTCCTGAAGGATGGGTAGCAGTTGTAAAACCTGGAAAAATTATGTTTGAAATAGCTGGCGTTTCTGAAGAAGTTGCTCGTGAAGCATTGAGATTAGCATCACATAAGCTTCCGATTAAATGTAAAATAATCAAACGTCAAGAAATTGGTGGTGAATCTAATGAAAGCTAATGACATCCGTGACCTTACTACTGCAGAAATAGAACAAAAGGTAAAATCACTGAAAGAAGAGCTTTTCAACCTACGCTTCCAATTGGCGACTGGTCAATTAGAAAACACAGCTCGCATTCGCGAAGTTCGTAAAGCGATCGCGCGTATGAAAACTGTGGTTCGTGAAAGAGAAATCAGTGCAAACAACTGATAAAGGAGGTTTTCTGGCATGACTGAGCGTAATCAACGCAAAGTATACACTGGCCGTGTGGTATCAGATAAAATGGATAAAACAATTTCTGTTTTAATTGAAACTCATAAAAAACACAAGTTATACGGTAAACGTGTTAAGTATTCTAAGAAATTTAAAGCTCATGATGAGCAGAACGAAGCCCAAATCGGAGATATCGTCCGTATCATGGAAACTCGTCCGCTATCAGCTACTAAACGTTTCCGCCTATTGGAAGTTGTAGAAAAAGCGGTTATTATCTAATAATAAGTTCGGAACTAATATATTCCGAAGGGAGGTTACCTAAGTGATCCAACAAGAAACTCGTATGAAAGTTGCTGACAACTCAGGTGCACGCGAAGTTTTAACTATTAAAGTACTTGGTGGTACTGGACGTAAGACTGCTAATATCGGCGATATCGTCGTATGTACAGTTAAGAAAGCAACACCAGGTGGCGTTGTCAAGAAGGGTGACGTCGTTAAAGCTGTAATCGTTCGCACTAAAAGCGGCGTACGCCGTAAAGACGGAACTTATATCAAATTTGATGAAAATGCTTGCGTTATTATCAAAGATGATAAAGGCCCGCGTGGAACTCGTATCTTCGGACCAGTTGCTCGTGAATTACGCGACAGCAACTTTATGAAAATCGTTTCATTAGCTCCAGAAGTTCTTTAATTTACATGAAAGTGCCAATCAAGGAGGTGCGACAAGAATGCATGTTAAAAAAGGCGACAAAGTAATGGTAATCTCAGGTAAAGACAAAGGTAAAACAGGTGTTGTTCTTACTGCTTTTCCTAAGAAAGACCGTGTGTTAGTTGAAGGTGTAAACATCATCAAAAAACATATGAAGCCAAACCAAGCTAATCCGCAAGGAGGAATTGTAAGCCACGAGGCTGCAATCCACGTATCGAATGTTATGTTAATTGACCCTAAAACCGGCGAGCCGACTCGCGTAGGTTCTAAAGTGGAAGATGGCAAAAAAGTTCGTGTTGCGAAAAAATCCGGTGAAATTATTAAATAAGTAAAGAGAAGGGAGGTACACACATGAACCGCCTAAAAGAAAAGTATCTTAAGGAAGTTTCTCCTGCTCTAATGAGCAAATTTGAATATAAATCAGTAATGCAAGTACCTAAAGTTGATAAAATTGTTATCAACATGGGTGTTGGTGATGCTGTTTCTAATACAAAAGCGCTTGACGCAGCTGTTGAGGAATTACAAATTATTTCAGGACAAAAACCTGTAGTTACGAAAGCTAAAAAATCGATCGCTACATTCCGTCTACGTGAAGGTATGCCAATCGGTACAAAAGTCACTCTACGTGGAGAACGTATGTATGACTTCTTGGATAAATTAATCGCTATTTCTCTTCCGCGTGTACGTGACTTCCGTGGTGTTTCTAAAAAAGCATTCGACGGTCGCGGTAACTACACTCTAGGAATCAAAGAGCAATTGATCTTCCCTGAAATCGATTATGATAAAGTTTCGAAAGTACGCGGTATGGACATCGTAATTGTAACAACTGCGAATTCTGACGAAGAAGCTCGCGAGTTATTAACACAATTCGGTATGCCATTCCAAAAGTAAAATAAGGGAGGCGAAAACGTGGCTAAAAAATCAATGATCGTTAAACAACAACGTACGCCAAAGTTCCAAGTGCAAGCATACACACGCTGTGAGCGTTGTGGACGTCCGCACTCTGTATATCGTAAATTCAAGCTTTGCCGTATTTGTTTCCGTGAACTTGCATACAAGGGACAAATTCCTGGCGTTAAAAAAGCAAGCTGGTAATCCCCTATAACTGGGAAGGAGGTAAATGTAATGACAATGTCAGATCCAATTGCAGATATGCTTACACGCATTCGTAATGCTAACATGGTTCGTCACGAGAAATTAGAAGTTCCTGCTTCAAACCTGAAAAAGGAAATCGCGGAGATTTTAAAACGCGAAGGTTTCATCCGTGATGTTGAATATGTAGAAGATAGCAAACAAGGTATCATCCGTATCTTCTTAAAATATGGTCAAAATGACGAGCGCGTTATTACTGGTTTGAAACGTATTTCAAAACCTGGTCTACGCGTTTACGCTAAAACAAACGAAGTACCTAAAGTATTGAACGGTTTAGGAATCGCTTTAGTTTCTACTTCAAATGGTTTATTAACAGATAAAGAAGCTCGCGCTAAACAAGTTGGCGGAGAAATCGTAGCTTACGTTTGGTAATAATCAACAAACGAATGGAGGTGCAACAAAATGTCTCGAGTAGGTAAAAAACCAATAGAGGTTCCTGCAGAAGTTACTGTAACAGTTAGCGCTGAAAACACAGTAGTTGTAAAAGGACCAAAAGGTGAATTAACAAAATCTTTTAACCAAGATATTAAAATTGAGCAAGAAGGTACTGTAATAACTTTAGTACGCCCTTCGGATTCAAAAGAGCACCGTACGATTCATGGTACAACTCGCGCTTTGCTAGCTAACATGATCACGGGTGTTTCTCAAGGATTTGAACGTGCACTTGAATTAGTTGGGGTAGGTTACCGTGCACAATTACAAGGAACTAAACTTGTACTTAATGTAGGGTACTCACATCCAGTTGAGTTCACTCCTGAAGACGGACTAGTAGTTGAAGTTCCTGCAAATACAAAAATTATCATTCGCGGTATTGATAAAGAACGTGTTGGTGCTTTAGCATCTAACATTCGTCAAGTTCGTCCACCAGAGCCGTATAAAGGTAAAGGTATTCGTTATGAAGGCGAAGTTGTACGCCGTAAAGAAGGTAAAACAGGTAAATAATGCTTTTCGCATTAGAAAGGAGTGACCACTGTGATTACGAAACAAGACAAAAATCAAGTTCGTAAGAGACGTCATGTACGTGTTCGTACAAAAATCACGGGTACTACTGAACGTCCTCGTTTAAATGTATTCCGTTCTAATAAACATTTATACGCACAACTGATTGATGATACTCAAGGTGTTACAATCGCAAGTGCATCCACTATGGATAAAGATTTCAATGGAACAGCTGGAAATGTAGAAGCTGCTAAATTGATCGGTGAAACAATCGCAAAACGCGCTACAGAAAAAAACATCAAATCTGTTGTATTTGACCGTGGCGGTTACTTATATCATGGACGTGTTAAAGCGTTAGCTGAAGCTGCACGTGAAAACGGCTTAGAATTTTAAGAAGAAGGAGGGACATATTTCATGCGTGGTATTGACCCAAACAAACTTGAACTTGAAGAACGCGTAGTAACGATCAACCGTGTTGCTAAAGTTGTAAAAGGTGGACGTCGTTTCCGTTTTACTGCATTAGTAGTTGTCGGTGACAAAGATGGACATGTAGGATTTGGTACTGGTAAAGCACAAGAAGTTCCAGATGCTATCCGTAAAGCTGTTGAAGACGCGAAGAAAAACTTAATAGAAGTACCAAGAGTTAAAGGGACTACTCCTCATTTAGTTGTAGGACATTTTGGTGCCGGTTCTATTCTAGTTAAACCTGCAGCGCCTGGTACAGGAGTTATTGCTGGTGGACCAGTTCGTGCAGTACTTGAATTAGCTGGTATTACAGATATTCTTTCTAAATCACTTGGTTCTAATACACCAATTAACATGGTACGTGCTACAGTACAAGGTTTAACTCAGTTAAAACGTGCTGAAGACGTTGCTAAATTGCGTGGTAAATCAGTAGAAGAACTGTTAGGATAAGGGGGGGAAATTACAATGGCAACTAAACTAGAAATTACCCTGACTAGAAGCTTGATTGGTACTAAACCAACTCAACGCAAAACAGTAGAAGCTCTTGGATTACGTAAAATGCATCAAACAGTTGAGCATCAAGACAATGTCGCTATTCGTGGCATGGTTAAAAAAGTAGCTCATCTAGTAACAACTAAAGAAATATAAGTTTTATTTTAAGAATAAGGAGGTGCCACCATATGAAACTTCATGAGTTAAAGCCATCAGAAGGTTCTCGTTCTTCGCGCAAGCGTATCGGACGTGGAATCGGGTCTGGAACTGGTAAAACATCAGGTAAAGGTCATAAAGGTCAAAACGCTCGTTCAGGCGGAGGCGTTCGTCCAGGATTTGAGGGCGGTCAAAACCCGTTATTCCGTCGTTTACCAAAACGTGGATTTACGAACATTAATCGTAAAGAATTCGCAATTGTGAACCTTGACACATTAAATCGTTTCGAAGACGGCACAGAAGTTACGCCTGCTCTATTAATAGAAACAGGTGTTGTGAGCAGTGAGAAATCTGGTATCAAGATTCTAGGTAATGGAACTCTTGGTAAAAAGTTAACTGTAAGAGCTCATAAATTCTCTGCATCAGCAAAAGAAGCAATTGAGAACGCTGGCGGATCAACAGAGGTGGTTTAATGTTTCAGACAATCTCCAACTTTATGCGTGTTAGAGATATAAGAAATAAAATCATTTTTACTTTATTGATGTTAATCGTCTTCCGTATTGGGACATTTGTTCCAGTACCTTACGTTGATGCTGATGTATTAAAACAAACAGACCAAATGGGTTTGATTGGTTTCCTTAATACATTCGGTGGCGGAGCCCTTGCTAACTTTTCTATTTTAGCAATGGGTATCATGCCTTACATCACTGCATCCATCATAGTACAATTACTACAAATGGATGTTGTTCCGAAGTTTACTGAGTGGGCAAAACAAGGGGAAGTCGGAAGACGGAAACTTGCACAATTCACTCGATACTTCACAATTGTGTTAGCTTTTGTTCAAGCAATTGCTATGTCTTACGGTTTTAACCGTATGTATAGTGGTTCTTTAATAAAAGATGACGGTATATTGACATACTTAGTTATTGCACTTGTTTTGACAGCCGGAACTGCATTTTTAATGTGGTTAGGAGAGCAAATTACCGCTAAAGGTGTTGGTAATGGTATATCTATTATTATCTTCGCTGGTATTGCTGCTGCCATTCCAAACGCAGTTAACCAAGTGTATGCGCAACAAATTGAAGGTGCAGGAGATGCACTGTTTATCAATATAGTAATCATCATTCTACTTTTATTGGCGATTATCGCAGTAACAGTTGGAGTAATTTACGTTCAACAAGCGTTGCGTAAAATTCCAATTCAATATGCGAAACGTGTTTCTGGTGCTGCTCAAACAGGCGGTCAACAGACTCACTTACCTTTAAAAGTTAATGCTGCGGGAGTAATCCCGGTAATCTTTGCATCAGCGTTTCTTATGGCGCCTCAGTCAATCGTTTTATTCTTCGGTCAGAATAACACTACCGATGCTATTACGAGAGCATTAGATTATACACAACCTATTGGTATGACAATTTATATTGCTTTGATCATTGCTTTTACTTACTTCTATGCGTTCATTCAAGTGAACCCAGAAAATGTAGCAGACAATTTGAAAAAGCAAGGTGCGTATATTCCTGGGATTCGTCCAGGGATCAATACACAAAACTATTTAACTAGCGTCTTGTATCGTTTAACATTTGTTGGAGCTATATTCTTAGCTATTATTTCAATCATGCCGATGCTATTTGTGAAGTATGCGGATTTACCGCAATCAGCACAAATTGGCGGAACAAGTTTGTTAATCGTAGTTGGGGTTGCACTCGAAACGATGAAACAGCTAGAATCCCAACTAGTTAAACGTCATTATAAAGGCTTTATGAAATAAGGTGGATTTTTAGGGACGTTAATGTTCCTAAAAATCAACTATATAGTCCTGGGGGGGCATTTTCGTATGAATATCGTTTTAATGGGTTTACCTGGTGCCGGAAAAGGTACTCAGGCAGATAAAATTGTTGAGAAGTACGCAATCCCTCATATTTCTACAGGCGATATGTTTCGTGCAGCTATTAAAGATGGTACGGAACTAGGTTTAAAAGCAAAATCGTTTATGGATCAAGGTGCCTTGGTACCTGATGAAGTAACGATTGGTATTGTCCGCGAAAGATTAAGTAAACCAGACTGTGAAAAAGGATTCCTACTTGATGGATTTCCTCGTACAGTTCCACAAGCAGATGCACTAGATGCTTTGCTTTCGGATATCGACAAATCTATTGAGCATGTGCTTAATATTCAAGTAGAACAAGAAGAATTAATCAAACGTCTAACAGGTCGCCGCATTTGTAAAGAATGTGGAACTGCTTATCATTTAGTCTTTAATCCACCTGCTAAAGATGGGGTATGTGACAAAGATGGTGGAGAGCTTTATCAACGTGCTGATGATAATCCGGAAACGGTAACTAACCGTCTGGAAGTAAATATGAAGCAAACACAACCTTTGCTTGATTTTTATGAAGACAAAGGTGTTTTATCTAATATAGATGGACAGCAGGATATTAAACTAGTATTCGCTGATCTTGATGCTCTGTTACAGGGCAACCGCATATAATTGCCCGGTGCCTGTCGCAGACGACTGAATACCCGGGTAGTATGCAATAGAACGAAAATGTTTTTTTCGAGAGCTGCAAAAGCATATTGCGCCCGGTATACGTTCGGAGGAAAAGGAATGCATCAAAAGCGCGGACTCCCTTGTCCACGTGCATTTAAAATACTTACGATGTATAATGGGTTTCGTGGAAGCATCTGTGTAACGAACGGGTACTATGGAACTCATCCAACACATTCGTACGAACATGTTGACATGAGGGAGACGGTCTACTCCGTGGATTGCTATAAGCGAAACCTTACGAGTGTCTTTCGAACATCTCTCATGATTTCCAAACATATGCTTGAACGAATAGTTTCGTTCCTATTGAGGCTATACTAACAGCAAATTACGTTTGAGCATTGATGAGAACCTGATTTGTATATAGAAGGGAGACAGGGTTGATGGCGAAAGATGATGTAATTGAAGTCGAAGGAACAGTTGTTGAGACTTTGCCAAACGCGATGTTTAAGGTAGAATTAGAAAACGGTCATACGATTCTTGCGCATGTATCGGGTAAAATTCGTATGCATTTCATCCGTATTTTACCTGGAGATAAAGTCACAATTGAACTTTCTCCTTACGATTTAACTCGCGGTCGTATTACGTACCGTTTTAAATAATAATCTTTTGCACTCCGGACTACTAAGGAGGTTAGGTTAGATGAAAGTGAGACCATCTGTGAAACCGATCTGCGAAAAATGTAAGGTAATTCGCCGACGCGGTAAAGTAATGGTAATCTGTGAAAATCCTAAACACAAACAAAGACAAGGATAATAAGAAGGAGGTGCACGACACATATGGCACGTATTGCTGGTGTTGACATTCCACGCGACAAACGCGTTGTTATTGCATTAACATACATTTTCGGTATTGGTAAAACGACTTCTCAAAAAGTATTAGCGGGAGCTGGTATTTCTGAAGAAACACGTGTACGTGATCTTACAGAAGACGAACTAAACAAAATCCGTGAACAAATCGGTGTATATAAAGTAGAAGGTGACCTTCGTCGCGAAGTATCACTAAACATTAAACGATTGATGGAAATCGGTTCATTCCGTGGTATCCGTCATCGTAGAGGCTTACCAGTACGCGGACAAAATACGAAGAACAATGCACGTACTCGTAAAGGTCCACGTAAAACAGTAGCTAACAAGAAAAAATAATCGGTAAAGGAGGTTTCTTCTTAACATGGCACGTAAACAACAAACACGTAAGCGTCGTGTGAAAAAGAATATCGAATCCGGTATTGCTCACATTCGCTCAACATTTAACAACACAATTGTGACTATCACAGACATGCAAGGAAATGCACTTTCTTGGTCAAGTGCTGGAGCTCTTGGATTTAGAGGTTCTCGTAAATCTACTCCATTCGCTGCACAAATGGCTGCAGAAGCTGCTGCAAAGACTTCAATGGAACATGGTATTAAAACTTTAGAAGTAACAGTTAAAGGACCAGGAGCTGGTCGTGAAGCGGCAATTCGTGCACTTCAAGCTGCAGGTCTAGAAGTTACAGCAATTAAAGACGTAACACCAGTACCACATAATGGTTGCCGTCCACCAAAACGTCGTCGCGTTTAATAGGTGATACTCAACTTGTTTGAGAACATCATTTATTGTACAGACTGAGGTTGTATTAACAGCAATCAGTTAACGATCGAATTCATGATGGAAAGAACCTATACATTCGATGTTTTGAGGGAGGGTAAATTGGAATGATCGAAATCGAAAAACCAAAGATTGAAAGTGTAGAAATCAGCGAAAATACCAAGTTTGGTAAATTTGTTGTAGAACCGCTTGAACGTGGCTATGGAAATACTTTGGGAAATTCTTTACGACGCATCCTTCTGTCGTCTTTACCAGGAGCTGCAGTTACTTCTATTCAAATTGATGGCGTTTTACACGAGTTTTCAACTATTGAAGGCGTAGTGGAAGATGTAGCATCTATTATTATGAATGTGAAAAAACTAGCTTTAAAAATCTACTCTGACGAGGAAAAAGTCATTGAGATTGATGTTAAAGGTGAGGGAATGATTACTGCCGCTGACATTACACATGACAGTGACGTAGAAATTTTAAACCCGGAACTCTATATTGCTACAATCAGCAAAAATGGTCATTTCCGTATGCGTATGTACGCAGGTCGAGGCCGTGGCTACACTCCTGCTGTTCAAAACAAACGTGAGGATCTTCCTATCGGCGTAATCCCGATCGACTCTATTTATACTCCAGTTTCACGCGTGAATTTCCAAGTGGAAAATACTCGTGTTGGGCAAATGTCCAACTTCGATAAGCTTACACTTGATGTGTGGACAGATGGCAGCACAGGTCCTAAAGAGGCGATTTCTCTTGGAGCGAAAATTTTAACAGAGCACTTAAATATTTTTGTAGGGATGACAGACGAGGCACAAACTGCTGAAATCATGGTCGAAAAAGAAGAAGATCAAAAAGAAAAAGTTTTAGAGATGACTATTGAAGAACTTGATCTTTCTGTTCGTTCTTATAATTGCTTAAAACGCGCTGGTATTAATACAGTACTTGAGCTTGCAAGCAAGTCAGAAGACGATATGATGAAAGTAAGAAACCTTGGACGTAAATCTTTAGAAGAAGTAAGAGCGAAGTTAGATGAGCTTGGTTTAGGATTACGTAAAGAAGACTAAACGGGTTTTGATATAGCAAGACTTGAATTATTCACCAAAGGAGGGAAACATCCATGGGTTACAGAAAACTTGGACGTACAAGTTCTCAACGTAAAGCGATGTTACGTGACTTAACAACGGACCTAATTATTAATGAGCGTATTCAAACTACTGAAGCACGTGCAAAAGAATTACGTTCTGTTGTTGAAAAAATGATCACTTTAGGTAAACGCGGAGATTTACACGCTCGTCGTCAAGCTGCGGCTTACATTCGTCGTGAGGTCGTTACTTCTACTGATGAAGAAGGAAACGAATCAACAATCTATGCTTTACAGAAATTGTTTGATGATGTAGCACCACGCTATGCTGATCGTCAAGGCGGTTACACTCGTATTATGAAAGCTGGACCTCGTCGCGGAGACGGAGCACCAGTAGTAGTAATTGAGTTAGTTTAATTTAATTTTCAGACGTTTATTCGTCTGCCAAATTGAAGAGGGTATTTGGTGGGTTTCTACCGCCCTCTTTTTTTCAAACAGATTTATACGACAATATAAAAGCAGAGTGTTACGATGAGCGGGCTTATGAAATTCTTTGAATTTTAAGAAGTGGCGTCTCGTCTAGCTCTACGCACCTCATTTTCTGGTTGGTCTTGAGCAACCAATCAAGAAATAAGTTATAGAAGAGCGCATTTCTCAAAATGAGGTGCGCGCTTTTTTAATTTATCGTAAAATGTTGTAAACTATTAGCACAGCTGAGTTGAGCAGAGGAGGTAAAGGATGAAACGCGAAATTATTTCTTTACAGGAAGTTACTTTTACATATGCAGAGGAAGATATCGGTATACGCCCAGCTATACAGAGTGTCTCTTATACTATTAATGAAGGTGAATGGGTGGCGATTGTTGGCCATAATGGGTCTGGCAAATCGACATTAGCACGATTAATGAATGGTCTTCTATTTCCTCAGACGGGAACAGTACGAATATTTGGAGAACCATTAAACGAACATAATTTATGGGACACACGCTCTAAAATGGGAATGGTATTTCAAAATCCAGATAACCAGTTTGTAGGAGCAACAGTTCAAGATGATGTTGCATT
The DNA here is from genome assembly GCF_038003145.1 of Psychrobacillus sp. FSL K6-1464. NCBI lineage: Bacteria > Bacillati > Bacillota > Bacilli > Caryophanales > Bacillaceae > Psychrobacillus > Psychrobacillus sp. FSL K6-1464. Next base: position 3,587,432 of record NZ_JBBOOP010000001.1, on the reverse strand, counting down.
TGCGTTAGAAAATAACGGCATCCCCTTTGAGGAAATGGTGGAACGAGTACATGCTTCATTAGCAAAAGTGAAAATGAGTGACTTTATGAATAGTGAGCCGCACCATCTCTCTGGTGGACAGAAGCAAAGAGTTGCCATTGCGGGAGCTATCGCGCTTCAACCAAGTATTTTGCTGTTAGACGAGGCAACTTCTATGTTAGATCCTCAGGGGAGAGAAGAGGTACTTCAGACAGTGCACGAGTTAAGGAAAGAAACTGATCTAACAGTAATCTCTATCACACATGATTTAGAAGAAGCACTTCTCGCTGATCGTGTAATTGTTATGAACCAGGGAGAGAAATATGCAACAGGGTCACCACATGAGGTATTTGAAAGAGGGCAGGAGCTAATCGATTTAGGATTGGATCTTCCTTTTGCAATGAATATGTCTAGGCTACTGCGAGCGCAAGGTGTGCAACTTGTAGCAGACCATATGTCAGAAGAAGAGTTGGTGAATGATTTATGGACATCTCACTTCAACAAGTAAGTTATGCGTATGCCAAAGATACACCATTTGAAAAAAGAGCTTTATACGATGTAGATTTACTTATTCCCTCAGGTTCTTATCAAGCTATCATTGGTCATACAGGCTCAGGGAAGTCTACAGTGCTACAGCATTTAAATGCATTGCTGAAGCCTACAGAAGGTGTTATTCGTATCGGTGGCACGGAAGTTGTGGCAGGTAAAAAGAACAAAAAACTAAGAGAAATTAGACAAAAGGTAGGGATAGTCTTTCAATTTCCCGAGCATCAATTATTTGATGAAACAGTTTTAAAGGATATTATGTTTGGACCTATGAACTTTGGGGTGCCAGAAGAGGAAGCAAGACACCGTGCTATTGAATTAGTGAGGTTACTTGGGTTGCCTGAAGAGGTAATGGAAAAGTCACCCTTTGACCTCTCTGGTGGGCAAATGAGAAGAGTTGCTATTGCGGGAGTACTTGCGATGAATCCGGAAGTATTAGTATTAGATGAACCGACAGCTGGGCTTGATCCAAGAGGTCGGAAAGAAATTATGGACCTGTTTTATAAACTCCATATAGAAAAAGGCTTAACGACTATTCTTGTAACGCATAGCATGGAAGATGCGGCAAGATATGCAGATCGAATTGCAATTATGCATAATGGTCGATGTGTGCTGCAAGGAATACCAAAAGAGATATTCTCCGATGAGGATCGTTTAATGGATTATCGTTTAGAATTACCTCAATCTATTAAGTTTCAAAAGAAACTAGAAGAGATGATGAACAAAAAACTGCCAAATCTTTGTTTAACGGAAGAGGCCTTAGCAGAGGAACTTGCACGCCTGTTGAAAAAGGAGCGTGAAATCTAATGCTAGAGAAAATGATATTTGGTCGCTATATTCCGGGAGATTCTTTTATACACCGTTTAGACGCTCGTGCAAAGTTAATATTTGTATTTTTCTTTATTATGGTTGTCTTCATTGCAAATAACTGGATTACCTACGGGATCTTATTGGTGTTTACTTTTCTTATCATTAAACTATCGAAAATTAGACTATATTTTTTGATTAATGGGTTAAAACCGGTCGTTTTTTTAATTATATTTACGTTTTTATTGCATTTGTTTTTCACTCGAGAAGGTCCAATTATATTGGATTGGAAGTTTATCAAAATTTATGAGGAAGGCTTGAAGCAAGGGATATTCATCTCAATTCGCTTTACCGTACTCGTTATTTTAACATCAATTCTCACATTAACTACTACACCTATTTCGATAACAGATGCATTAGAAATCTTGTTGAATCCATTAAAAAAATGGAAATTACCTGTACATGAATTGGCACTTATGATGTCTATTTCGTTAAGATTTATCCCAACTTTAATGGATGAGACGGATAAGATTATGAAAGCACAAATGGCTAGAGGATCTGATATGACAACGGGGAATATGAAGGAAAGAATGAATGCAATTGTACCACTTCTTATCCCGTTGTTTGTTAGTGCTTTTAAGCGAGCAGAAGACTTAGCAACAGCGATGGAAGTAAGAGGGTATAGAGGGGGCGAAGGTCGCACGAGATACCGGAAGCTAGAATGGGCACTCAGAGACACGCTAACCCTCCTTACGCTCGTCGTACTAGCTGTAATACTGGTTTACTTTAGAAACTGATGAGGAGGGGGTAGGATGAGACTTCGAGCGATTATTAGTTATGATGGAAGTCAGTTTTCTGGTTATCAAATTCAACCAGGGAAACGGACTGTTCAATTAGAAATAGAGCGTGTCTTAGAAACGATTCATAAAGGCACAGTTGTGAAAATAGTTGCGAGTGGAAGAACAGATGCTGGTGTTCATGCAACAGGACAAGTTATTCACTTTGATAGTCCACTAACATTTCCGGTAGATCGTTGGAGCACTGCTTTGAATGTTCAACTTCCTAGAGATATTCGTATTTTGTCGATTGAGCAAGTATCGGATGATTTTCATGCCAGATACCATGCTGTTGGAAAAACGTATCGTTATATTTGGTCACTTAGTGAAATACATAGTCCTTTTGAGCGTGATTTTTCCGTCCATGCAGATCGTTACAAACCAGATATTGCATTGATGCAGGAAGCAGCTCAACATTTACTGGGAACCCATGATTTTTCAAGTTTTTGTGCAGCGAAGACGAATGTAAATGACTTTGTGAGAACTATTTACTCTATTAACTTTGAAGTGAAAAAAGAAACTCAACAACTTCAAATGGTCATTAGTGGAAGTGGGTTTTTATATAATATGGTGCGTATAATTGCGGGTACATTATGGGAAGTTGGCATTCAAAAAAAAAGTGTGGAGAGTATTTCCAAGATCCTCTCATCGTGTGACAGAAAGGAAGCAGGGAAAACCGCGCCAGCACACGGTTTATACCTTGAAAAAGTAGCGTATGGTGGATGAAACAACATCACCAGGTGTTTTACGAAAAACGCTTGACTAATTGTTGTTTCCGGGGTATGATGATGTATGGTATTTCTTAACCCCACAATATAAGCCCCGAAACTTATTGGTATGAGGATATAGAAAATTTTAGATCGATTATGATTGAATTAGGAGGACAAAATACATGCGTACAACATTCATGGCTAAGGGTCACGAAGTAGAACGTAAATGGTTAGTAGTAGACGCTGAAGGCCAAACACTTGGTCGTCTCGCTTCAGAAGTTGCAGCTATTTTACGTGGAAAAAACAAACCAACATTCACACCGAATGTTGACACAGGTGATCATGTGATCATTCTTAATGCAGAAAAAATTCATTTAACTGGGAACAAGCTAAATGACAAAATTTACTACCGTCACACTCAATTCTCTGGTGGACTTAAACAACGTACAGCTTTAGAAATGCGTACTAAGTACCCAACAAAAATGCTTGAGCTAGCTATTAAAGGAATGCTTCCTAAAAACTCTTTAGGTCGTCAAACGTTCAGCAAGCTTCATGTATACACTGGAGCAGAACACCCACATGCAGCACAAAAACCAGAAGCATACGAGCTTCGCGGATAATAATTAAGAGGAGGACATTCACTTGGCACAAGTTCAATATATCGGCACTGGTCGCCGTAAAAGTTCAGTAGCACGTGTACGTTTAGTACCGGGCGAAGGAAATATCGTTATCAACAAACGTGACGTAGAAGACTACGTACCATACGAAACTTTACGTGAAATTATTAAACAACCATTAGTAACTACTCAAACTTTAGGTAGCTACGATGTACACGTAAACGTTAACGGTGGTGGATTCACAGGACAAGCAGGAGCAATCCGTCATGGTATTGCACGTGCACTACTTACAGTAGATCCTGATTTCCGTCCAGCATTGAAATCAGCAGGATTCTTAACACGTGATCCACGTATGAAAGAACGTAAAAAACCAGGACTTAAAGGCGCTCGTCGTGCACCTCAGTTCTCAAAACGTTAATCTATCAACAACTAGAGCACTCTCCATTCATTTGGAGGGTGCTATTTTTATGTTCTTTTTATGCTTTTGACCACCGTTTGACCAACTGAATGTTTAATTTCTCCCTTTTGCATATAATCCAGCAACAAACTTGGAGTCTGGCCAGTTTCTTCTTTGGTTATATGCGTGTAAATGTTCATGGTAGTTTCTAATCTAGCGTGACCCAATCGCATCTGTACTTTTTTCATTTTTTCACCTGCTGCAAATAACATAGAAGCATGAGTATGCCGTAAACCATGCACTTTAATTTCTCTCACACTTAGTTTTTTACATAATGCTTCTAGTCGTTCATTTACATAAGCAACTCGCATTGGTCTAAAATCGTCTCGAACAAAAATAAACTTTTCACTTACCTGAATATTATCCGAAAGTCTACGTTTTTTATTCTCTCGAATTAATTGTTTAAGTACATCAACGGTCTCTTGATCTATATCCACTTTACGGCGCCCATTCTCTGTCTTAGGTTTCAAAAGGGTATGTTCTCCCTTTTCGTAATACAAGGTCTTAGACACACTTATTTCATTCCTCATATCATCTAAATCCTTTTCCATCAAGGCACATAGCTCACCTTTTCTTAATCCGCTATAAAGAAGAGTTCGATAGATCGCATATTCCTTTAGAGTGCCATGTTCTTTAACGAGGTCCAGGAACTTATTTACTTCATCTCTTTCCCAAAATCCATCAAAATCTTTGTCATCTTCGTCATCAACAACGACTTTAACCGGAATGACCGTATTTTTAAACGGCGTAGAGGCTATGTAGTCATTCTTAATAGCATAATCGAATATTAGCTTGGCTTGGATTACAAGGTCCTTAAACGAAGTTATATGGCCTGCTGTGTAGTCGATAAACTCTTGGCATTTCTTTTTATTTATTTTACCGATTGGTAATTCACCAAAATGGGGAAGAATCCATTTATTAAACTTTGTGAGTTTTTGTTTCATGGTAGATGGTTTAAGCACACGTTCTTGTTCCTTGAACCATTCCAGGTAAACGTCTCGAAAAAGCTGATTGGATTTTCTCAACGTACTGGCGTTTTTATTTTCTTCCTCTAATTGCTCAGCTGCAAACTTTGCTTCCCTAAGTGATTGGAAGCCTCGACGAGTAGTGCGAAACTTTTCTTTTGTTATAGGATCTTCGAGCACGATTTTAATAAGCCACAATTGACCTTTTTTTGTCTTGTATTTCTGATATGATGCCATAATATTTTCACCACCTTTCAAATATTAAAAGTCGCAAACGTATGTTCTTGTAAAGGGTATTAAAAAAGCTCTTTACATTTCAACATTGCTAGTTCTGTCGGAACGTTATGTAAAGAAGCTATTTCAAAAATACTAAAATGATTACAAACACTCAGCGAATCATCAGATATAAGTAGTTCGGCAGCAAAGATATTAGCTTCAATTTCAATTTTAGCTATTGAAAAGAAAGTATTCTTTCTCATGAATGGAGTATTAGCTCGCGGATGGAGGATCGCATGTCCTAATTCGTGAGCACATACAACAGTCTGCATTTCATCTGATAGATTACTATTTATATAAATAAATTTATTACGTCGATCATATTTAAAAAAGCCATTAATTTCTTCATGCAAATCCCATAAAATAACCATGATATTGAGATTACTTGCTATTTCAAATGGATTTTGAGTGTTATGACTCATAGTTAAACCGTCTGCAATTGATTTGATCCAACACATCAACATCCCTCAAATCACTTTATTCTCTTAGTTGTTAGCTTATTTTATATTCAATTAATTTAAAGAGTGAAGTTCAAAGTTACTGTTAAAAGCTGTCATCTAAATATGCAAAATCACCGATTTGGATAGGTGCAAGACTATGTTTCTCGAAACCACCAGACACTTGATTTAAGTCTACGTTTAATCTAGGTATAATTCCAATAGCTAATGGTGAAGTGAAGGGATCAATAGCAGGTGCATTGTTTGTACAAATACACATCCTAGGATATACATATTCAACTATTAAAGTAGCTTTAGGAATATCTAAAGTCCCAAGAAATTCGTTGGTATCAGGATCATAAACTCTATCCCCTTCTTTAGCTATTACTTCGAAGATGTCCCCTACTTTAACCCCTTTATCCTTACCAACATTTAAAACAATTTCTTTGTCACTAATGATCTTGATTACTTTCGCTTCCATTTATTATTCCTCCTCCTAAATGCGTTGTTGCAGCTTGTTCTAATTCAAGTCTTTTTTCTGCGGGATAACCGAAAGAATAAAGTGCCAGTTGTGAACGTAAAGCAAAGTTATATTGTCTTTCAGTAGTAATTATGTTTTTTAGACCTTCCCGATTATTTTCAAGCTCTTTGATATTCTCTTTTAAAGACTTTATTTCATTGTCATACCTAGTTTCTAGTTTTTCTGTATTTTTTTTATTTTCATCTTTAATTTCTATGATTCTTAATTCTAAATCTTTATTTCTTAAATAGAAAATTCCCCCGAATACTGAAACTCCAACAAAAATGATACCAAAGAGAATATAAAATTGAATGTTCAAAGGGATAGTATCTCGAATGATAAACTTTGAAAATAAGGGTAATGCAGCAACTACAAGTCCACTTATGCCTATTTTAGTTACTTGGTTCAAAAACCTCACCACCTTTTTATATATAGCAATTTTAAGGAATTTCAGTAGAGTGCAGGATATTTACTTATTCTTTAAATTTATTTGGTATATACTTTTTATTTATCCTCTTAGTTTGTCTAAATAAGTGTTCCATTGCCTCTGTTAAAGACTCTTTTGCTTCATCGCTCATTGGCTCACCATCAAAGGCTAGACCATCACTGTTTTCAATCTCTTCTTTAAAGGCTTCCAAGCGTTTTGCTATGTCTCGTTCTTCTTTTTTTACTTGAGAGGACACTTTATTCTCATCGCCAATTAAGTAATTTAATGGTACATCCAAAATGAGAGCAATTTTTTTTATCTTGTCTAAGTCATAAGGAATTACAGCAACTGTTGGGACGTTTAAAAATCCTTCTATCTCGCTTTCTTTCAGATCTAAAATTTCAGTTAATCTGGTTACTGTCATATCTTTATTTTCCATAGTTTGTTTTAATCTAATCGGAAATCTAACATTAAAGGGATCTTCGAAAGTTCCTATATCATTTTCAAACATCATTATTTGTCCACTTTGCTCACCCGTTAAAAGATAATCTGTAGAAACCCCGAAAAAATCAGCAAAATTTAACAAAGTCTCAAAGTCGGGTTGACGAGTGCCTTGTTCATAATTGGCGATTTGTCCTCTTGATAGCCCCGTTCTTTCAGCTAAATCATATTGACTCAATTTCTTCACTTTTCGTAATTTAGCAAGATTCTTCCCAAACATTAATATCACCTCTATGATTACATTATATTGGTAGAAACTAATTGTTTCTATAAAAAAACAAAAAAGAAACAAAAAGTTTCCAAAACAGTTGACAGAAACAATACGTTTCTAGTAATATGAAACCAAAGAAACAAATCGTTTCTAATAAGGCGGGTGATAAGCTTGAAAGATAACCATAAAGAAAGAGTTATATTGTTTAGTCTTCGGGGTGACAAGACTAGAATAGATGTTGCTTCTGATTTAGATATAACTCCCCAAATGCTTGGTTCAATTGAAAGAGGAGATAGAAATCCATCTCTCCATCTAGCAAAAAAAATTGCTGATTATTATGAAACAACTGTCGATGAAATTTTTTTTAATCAAGTAAGACACATACCGTGTCTTAAAGTAGGGTTTGGAAAGGATGATATTTAGTGAATACACCATTGCTGCAAGAATTAAATGAACAGTACTTGATTCAAAAATTCGAATTACTAATCAAACAAGCCTATCAGCAAGGAGTATCAGACGGGAAGTCAGAACTTGCCTATCCTCCTGTACTTACAAAGGAACATTTAGTTGAGATTCTTCAAGTAAAGAAACCCACTGTAGACAAAATAATCAAAGACTATTCGTTTCCACGTTTAAAAACGATTCAAGCACGTTATCCACGTGATGCTGTGTTCGCTTGGATAGAAAGCAACACTTCGGTACTGGACAAGTACCTGTCTTAATTATAAGGATATTCCTTAGAGTTGACGGTCTTATCCAAGTTAACTTTATAGAGATATGTGAACTAAATTGAATAGAAAGGGTGGTAAATGTGACGAGGTCGTGTGTGGGGGAAATGGTTAAGGAACTAAGAGGAGAGGAGACCCAGGTATCTTTTGGATTAGATTTAAGTTTAACTCGTGAAACTGTATCGAAGTATGAAAACGGACGTACTAAAGTCCCGTCAGATATCGCTAGAGCTTTAGTAGATAAATATGATGATCCAAAATTTGCAATAACAGTTAGGAATGAATACACAGGTACAGGACCTAGATGGTTAGATGGACCAAACGTAGACTTACATCGTTCCAGCGTTAAAGAGAAGACTCTCGAAGAGTTAAAAGAAGCGCTAGAGAAATTGGAAAACTTTTGTTTCTCAAAACCATTAACAAAACTACAACCTTTCGAAAAACAGTCGTTAGAGATAGTTCTGGACGAATTGGTCGAGGCACAAACAGCTCTAGATCATATGGTTGCAGTGGTTTGTCAAGAAGCTGAAATAAGCTATACAGGTGTCTGGGACAAACATTATGCATCGTTGATAAGTGCAGGATATATTGGCATAAAAAAAGCTGACTAACTCGGACAAGTTAATCAGCAAAGGTCTATCTCCTACTTTAAATTATGACAGAGCGTATGGCTCTCGTCAAGAAGTTCATAAGGTCCTCCTCTCTTGTGAACTTCTTGATGTGATTCAACATCAGAAACGAGGTACAAAGATTATGGCGAGAGTCATTGAAAAGGGAAAGGTATACGGCGGTCGTTATTTTACTTCGTTAGCTTGTATGGCTCTTGAAGATGCACATGATATGGATGACTTCATTCTCATTAAAAACTTGAAAACTGGTAAAGAGTCTCATATATATGCTCACCAGTTGGAGTTAATGCAAGAGGACTACGCACGTGAGTATACCCAATCAGAAATGATTTGGAAATACCCTAACTGGAATGAGATAGTTCAAAGCCATGTGACACAGCATATTTTTACATTTGGCGGAGGACATCCAAATTGGAACAGGTATGTAGTCATTGAATCAGAATCTGCAGAACTTGCGAGGCAGAGAATGTTTGATTGTTTCGGCAATGAATGGTCCATGCAATACACAGAAAAGGAATTTGCAAAAGCGAAGTCAGAAGGATTCTTTCTAAACTTAGACCCACTGCCAACTATAAAGGTGGTGAAACGACATGTTTAACAGTCCGGAAGGCGTATTCATATTCTTATTTTCCATCGTTGCCGTAGCCTCTGCAACAATGCTTTGGAATAGTCCAGAAGACAATAAAAAAACTGAACAACTCAGCAAAGTTGATCAGCAGTAGTACAAAAAATATCTATCTTTATTATGACTTATACTGTCGATCTCGTCAAGAAATCCTTAAAAACGAATAGATTATCTCAAAACAGAGGAGGTGTTTGTCCTGTATGAGATTGAATTTTTAACGAAAACAGGGGATATATTTTCTACGCTACACACGGCATTTGTTACGGCAATAAGTGTTTCTGAATGTCATGTTATTGCAGAAGAAATAAAAGAAAAACTACGTGTACCAGCAAATACTCTTGTGTATACAGAAGTAAAAGAAATGGAAAATTGAAAGGGTGGGTAACGGGTGGCAAGTCAATATGACGAGGTTAGACGTGTATTAGCGCAGTTAAGCGGACATGATCGTATCGTTACGATTCCAAAATTGTACATCGAAATGACAGGCGATTTAGCAGAATCAGTTTTATTAAATCAGATTGTTTTTTATTCGGACAAGTCTAAAAGGAACGATGGATATTTTTATAAAACTTACGAAGATTGGTCCAAAGAAGTTTGTTTAACCGAAAGGCAAGTTCGTTATTCTGCCAAGAAATTAATAGAAAAAGGTCTCATCGAAACGAAGGTATTAAAAGCAAATGGAAGTCCAACGGTTCACTACAAGCTGTGTTTTGACAATCTTGTCAGTTGGATAGTGACAAATTGTAAGGATGGAAACTTACAAAGTGTAACTAACGATACTGACAATTTGTCGGAATCTTTAACAGAGATTACTACAGAGATTACTACAGATCATAAAGAGATATTGTCGGACAAGCCCGACGACATTCCTTATTCGAAAATAATCGAGTATCTAAACATCAAAGCAAATACAAATTTTAAAGCGAGTTCGCAGGCAACACAATCCAAGATTAAAGCCCGCTGGAATGAAGGACATCGCCTAGACGTCTTTCTTCATGTCATTGATGTAAAAGTAAGTGAGTGGTTAGATAGTCAAAAATGGAATCAGTACTTACGTCCATCTACTCTATTCGGCACAAATTTTGAAAACTATCGAAACCAAAAGAAAGTGGTGAACAAGAATGCAGCAAATCAGCAACGTGGTGAAGAGTTTAGAAGACAGAATGATTTACCGTTCTGAAAAATGCTCAGTGCATGATGTTCAATTGGTTGAATTTGAAGGTGTTGCACAATGTCCCCGATGTTTTGCAGATAACGAAAGTAGACTGTTAGAAAACAAGATGAATAGTCAACTTCAAGGTTCAAAGAGCCTAGTACTTGAGCAAAAAAGTCTGTTATCTGATCGCACGTTACTAAATGCATCACTTAAAAATTACACTGCTGACGCAAATTCAGAGGCAAACATAAATAAACAGATTTCTCTAGAATGTGTGAACCGAATAAAGAAGGGTCAAATATTCAATATTATCTTTCAAGGAAAAGCGGGAACTGGGAAAAGTCACTTGTCTTATGCAATTTTAAGAGAGTTAAACTCGGTGAAATTTGAAAGCATTGGAGACAAGGAACCAGTGCAAAAATCATGTGCATTTATCAGTTTTGAGTTAATGCTTCGTAGAGTAAGAGAATCGTATAAAAACCCCGATTTAGTTTTGAATGAATTCTATTTTCTGAAATTGATAGAAACGGTCGACTTCTTGGTTATAGATGATTTAGGCGCTGAGTCAGGAGCAACAGATACAGAAAAGGCTGCCACTGATTTTGTTCATAAATTTTTATATGCATTGTCTTCTAGTAGACAAGATAAGGTGACGATCTACACAACAAACCTTTCTAGTATTACTTTAAATAAACTGTATGATGAAAAATTACTATCACGTTGCTTTAAAAAACCTAAATTCATAGTCTTTGAAAAAACAAAGGACCACCGAATAGGGGATATCCCATTTTAGAAAGGAGCGTTCAAATGCAAGAAACACTTGATCGTGAGGGTGTCATTGAATCATTGGTATTTATGAGTGGAAAGTTTAGACCTTATTTCGAGGGAATGACGGATGAGCGCTTATTGGAAGAATACGACCACTACACGAAACCTTAAAGGAGCGATTAAACATGAATGAGTTAACGGTACTTGATTATCAAGGAGCAAAAGTTATTAGCAGTCGTGAAGTTGCTGAAATGACTGGCAAGGAACACAAAGAACTTATGCGATCTATACGCAAATACTCTGGTATATTAACGAGCGCAAACTTACGCTCGTTAGATTACTTCATCCCAAGCGAATACACAGATGCTAAGAAGGAAGTGAGACCTTGCTATTTGTTAACAAAAATTGGTTGCGACATGATTGGCAATAAAATGACTGGAACACAAGGAGTTCTATTTACTGCCGCTTACGTTAAACAGTTTGAAGAAATGCAACAAGCATTAAACACTCCAAAAGTTTTAACCGAAAAAGAGCAACTTAAGGCAGCTATGAAGCTTTCACTTGAAACGTCTGAGGAAATGGAAGTCATTAAGGGAAAGGTAGTTGAATTGCAACATATGGTTGAAAATCAGATCACTTTAAATAGCGGAGAGCAAAGACGCTTGCAGTTAGCGGTAGCCGAAAGAGTTTACAAGCTAGAAAAAAATAATAAATCTCTTCAAAGTCAGTTATTTCGTGATATATACAGAGCAATTAAAACTCAATACGGGGTTAGATCTTACAGGGATGTTAAACAACGTAATCTTCAAGAATCAATTAAATTGGTTGATACTTTCGTTCCTTCAAAACTAACAATTTCTAAGGAGGCTTAAATAATGCCTAACTGGATTCCGGGAAAAGGATTTTACCTTGTACAACCTACAGGGCCTATAAATGAGGTCGTAAACAAAAAGCGTATGGATTTACTAGAATCACGCTTACAAGAAGCTGAGATACGCTTGGGAATACGAGAGGAGCAATCAGCATGAACAGCGAAAAACACAATAACTTATTTTGTCTCTGTGAAAACTGTAGTAACCCAATCATTATTTCAAAAGAAGAAGAGATTAACATATTGCCTAATACAAACATTATTCAGTGTCCAAGTTGCGAGCATGAAAACAGAGATTTGGAAGGGTTAAAGATGTATGCAGAACAATCCAGAAGCTACGCCCATTGAATATGATCGTTTCGGTCAAATGAAGTATCATCCTGAGTATCATGAAAATCACAGAAAACCGTTTAGCGAACCAGAGTTAGAGTACATGTGCAAGTATTGGCATTTAGATTCAACTAAAACAATGTCTCTTGCACTTGGAAAAACAGAAACAACTATAAGTCAAAAGGTTAACGAGCTAAATAAAAGTGGTTTATTTCAGTATTACAAAAATCTAAATAAACACTGGTGAGGCGTACTAGACACATAAAGCGTAGTAAAAAAGCCGAAATTTAATCAGCTTTCTGTTTCTTGATTTTAATAATTTTGTATGTACTTTTTAAAATCAAAGCTGAGAATACAAGGATTACAAATACTCTAAAAGATGTGGTGATTAAGTAGGTGGATAATGATACTGCCATTGATAAAAACAAGAGGACAATAAATATTATTTCGTTAGTTACTTCTGATTTAAACATGTTAGTATACCAACTTTCTAAATATTAATTATCTATTATACGTATCTGAAAGCAACATGTTTCAAATGTTTAAATAATATCTAAGTCACAGTTCGACCAAAAAGTGTCGTAAGAAAGGAGAATTAACTTGCCGAAAGTTTTAATCGAAAAAGATGTGGCTGAAGCAATCGAGTATTACAAAAAAGGACTAGGTGCACGGGTCACTTTCATGAATAGAAATCAGTTAGATGAACGCCTTACTAAAATTGATGACTGGACACTAGCAAGAGCCTTAATCGAGGGTTATGAGCCAGTGGATAAAATTGTTATCGGGTTGTCTTAGGTGTCATCAAGATGCTGTAATCTTAATCAGATTCTAAAGGTAAAGTGAATTCTGAATTGGATTCAGATGCTGCTAATAGTAACAATACCTCTGTCAAAAGCTTAAGGTCTGTAAGAATTAGTTCTTTAATTTGCATATCTGGACATTTGTAATATTCATCTACGAGTTGGTTAAGTTCTTTATAAATCAATAATATAGGCATTTATGCACTCCTGGTAGTTCGAATTTCTTACTAACCATTATGCAGCATTAAATTAATAAATGGAAGGAAATTACCAATAAAAGAGTGTTGGGAAAATTTAGAATGGGACTTCGGGAGACCTTAGAACGACCAAAAAACGACGTAGGAGGGATAAATTTGGACTTCCATCACTGGAGAAAGGTAGCCAGACGAAACGGTGTACCTGATGCAGTTTACGTATCTAGGATACAAAACAATTGGGATTATGAAAGAGCTGCAACAGAACCACTACAAGACAAGCGAGTAAGTAAAATATTTAACCAAAAAGATAGAGAAATCATGATGAAAAATGGAATCTCATTAATTGCAGCAAGTAGAAGATTTAAAAGCGGAAATTACACGAAGGAAGAGGCTATAACAAAACCGATTCGAGGGAGCTAGCATGAATTACTATCTATTTGAAGATGACAAGCATAAGGTCAACACAGTTTACAAATCCGCTGAATTAGATGAAATTGTAGTCTACTGGAATGAAGGTTGTGAAATTGAAGAAATAGCAGAAAAAATGAAAAGAAAGCCTATAGAGGCATTGTTGCTAGCATTAGACAGGGCTGAAATAGGGGAAATTAAGCCAAGGGAAAAAGGAATATTTGGATACTAAAAAAGACAAGATTTCTCCTGTCTCCGACAAGACAATTATAACACAAGGAGGAGTCTTGGTGGAAAAGGCTATGGTTGCAGAAGTAGATTTGATGAAGAACGCAACGTACGTTGTGAGGGATGGAAAACTTGCTGAATTGCCACGTCCTCTAGATGGCTTTGGAAAGCAAGTAATCAATTGGCAAGGTGGCAAGCCGTGCAATGGATCTATAGAAGCATCAATTAAATTTGTATGAGCTTATCGGAACAACCGAGGGCACTAGGAGAACGTCATTATGACGTTTACTTAGTGCTCTTTTTATATGACAAAAGGGAGGAATATTTATGCAGTTACATTTTGACTTGCCGGAAATTGATCGTGATGCAACTAAGAAAGTTGTTGAATCTATTTTAGAGAAATACCGTTTGTATTCACTGCAGTTAAGTTTAGATAAATTACCATCAGTTACAGCAAAGTATACATTAGTTCCGCCTTCACCTAGTTTACCAAGTTCTTCTACAGAAACTGCAGCACTTGCCAACGTAGATTACGAACGAGAGCGTGCTAAGTTCATTGAGGTGATGCTACGTGCAGTTAATCGTCTCTCAAACGAAGAGAGAAAACTCATTATCCTAAGGTATTTAGAGGAAAACGAAGAATTTGATTATCAAGTATATGCAAAGCTTAATATCTCGGAAAGACAGTACTACCGACTAAAAGCTCGTGCATTTTACAAATTAGCATTTGCACTGAAAATTGAGGTTTATAAAGAGAAGGAGGTGAGCGCTTCATGAATATTGTTCAACCGATAAGGGATTTAGAAAAAGTAGAAAAGATGAAGGCTTATTTGAAACAAAAGAACGATCGTGATTATTTTTTATTTATATTAGGAATTGGAACAGGATTAAGAATATCAGATCTTCTACCGCTGGTTAAAGAAGATCTATTAGCTTCCCATATAGATATTAGAGAAACAAAAACAGTTAAAAGAAAACGAGTGAAGTTACCTGGTTATATAAAAAAAGAAATCCTTCCATATATAAAAAGTTTAAATGATTATTCTTATGTATTTAAAAGCCGTCAAGGAGACAACAGGCCAATAGATAGATCAACGGCTTATCGTATCCTTCGAGATGCTGCAGACTATGTCAATATAACTGAAGTAGGAACACATACATTGCGTAAAACATTTGGCTATCATTTCTACCAACAGACAAAAGATGTAGCCATATTACAGGAACTCTTTAACCACTCAAGTCCATCTATAACCTTGAAATATATTGGTATACATCAAGATGCATTAGATAAAGCAATGGACAAGTATAGAATATAAATTTTTTTTGCTATATCTGCAACATAAAAATACGTATCGTGCACTCATTTATAGAAGTGTATTGAAGCCTTATAAATAAAGGGTTTTAGGAACATGGTGAGTGCAACAGTCTATGTATTGAAGTGAAGTGAAGGGGGAAATAAGATGGAGATATATGAAGCGCAGGAACAAATTAAGAAACTGGAAAAATATATTGAAGAAGTAGACAACTATGAGGATGATACGTTTGAGAAGAAAGTATTTAAGCTTTATGTACTTAGAGAAAATGTCACCAAAATAACGAAGGAACTAAATGAGGAAGGACATCGGATTGGGAATCGTAAGCTAATCACTAAGGATATTTCTGATTTACTAAGGTCCAAGCCAACTGATCAGATGCATGAGCTGGCACGGAAATTATTCAATCAAAATAAGAAAAGAAGTATATTAAGGTAAAAAATATTTTGGCAGATTTGTGGCAGACTTTAGGCAGAAAGATGGCAGAGCATTTGGCGAATAGCGTGCAATAATAGTAGTGTTAGATAAATAGGTTGGTAATCTGTTTATAATATTTCCCTTCAAAAAACTACCACAGATTCTTTAATCCCCTTTAAAGTTTGTGGTAGTTTTTGTTTGATTTTGACGAATATATAAGATAATATAAACGGAACAAGTGTTCCTTATAGGTCTAATAGTTTACCAGTATCCCCAAATACTGTATGATTGTATCAATAAATTCATAGAGTTAAAGGGGATATTGTAAATGGCTAGAAAGTATATAAGATTCAATTATTTTATGGTGAATTTGACACCTGAAGGACTTCCAGGGAATATGGCAGGGCGAAACATAGCAGCACCGTGGGATATGAAACCGATGCTAGACTATTTAGCTGTAGGTAGGAATGTATTGAACGGAGAAGTAGATGTTGGAGTATATATAGCGGATTTTGAAAGAGAAACTATTATCAACGTCATGGGTAGTGATTTTTATACTTTTCAAATATCCAAGTTGAGAGATACCAATATCCCAGCCAAGAAAAGAGTTGGAAGCCCAAAAGAAGATATTAATTTAAATCACGATGAATATATTGGAGAGTTTGTCACGATTATGTTCGACCCGACATACAATACTGTAGGAGTTCAGTCTAACCAATATAGCTTAAACATCCCTCAAATCGAAGTTTATTTGACGGAATTAAGGAGAAGATATAAACAACAGGTTGGCGAACAGGAACAAGTTCCCATGAAGGTGGAACTAAACCCACTTATCGATTACAGTAAGGTAGACACAATTCAGGATTCTGAAATTTTTCGTAAAATCACAGTTAAGGGAAGTAGTGTAGAAGCTGACGCATTAGCACAACATGGGACATTAAATGAGGTTTCGGAATTGCTAGGTCGTTTACAAGGATTGAACTTTGAATTGACTGTCTCATTGGGTCAAGTTGCAAAAGAAGAGACGCTTGACAATGAGATTATCCAAGAAATTGTTGAAGGATTTAAAAACATCGAAGACGAGAGGGAAAGACCAAATATCGAAATAACTTCAAGAGAAGATTTAGAATCACCAATAGAAATTGTAAATCTCTTAACACCAAGATTAACTAATAAAATTAGTGTGGTTGTTGAGAATAGAGCAACGATAGGGCACCAATTAATCCATACTGCTTATATGGAATCTTATCTAGAACAACGAAGAAAGATTGCAAGGGTGATTCGTGAAATGTAATATGGGGAAATAGAAAACGTAACGGAGGAGGAGGGGATTTCGATGGGGAAAGTTTTTCCGATAATCAAAAGGCTAGGCGAGCGATTATTTTTAGAAATAAAAAAACAAACTAATCGCTTTTGGGATTGTTGGGAAACTAAAAGTTGGCTAGTAAACTTTTCATTGAGCTCTCTCCTCTTATTACTTTATTACCTTGGATTTTTAGGGAGTATTCGTGAAAATTCTGGAAGTATAATTACGTATGCTGCGGCGCTACTAACTCTCAATGGGGTGTTCCTAACCTTGTTGGTCACTTTAAAAGGTAGCCCTATATTTGAAAGGCTAAAAAAAGTATTTCCAGTATTACACGCCTATCTGTATGATGGGCTAAAAAAACAGGTCCAAGCTTGCATATATTTCATACTGATTAATTTGGGCATAGGTATCGTTGGCGAAATAAGTAATCCGATTATCGCTTTTATTGGAATTATAGTATGGTCGTATTTTTTAATTCATATTTCATTAGGTGCACTTTATAGTTTGAGGGTCGTAACAAATTTAGCAGCTTCGGATCCCGAAGAAAGGAAACCTATGTCTTGAAGCAAAGCATCTCAACTGAGGTGCTTTTTTTTGGTCAAATTTATAATAGTGACAATCATTTCCATTCACATTATGATTAGTGTAGATGGAGGTGATTACATGTCAGTTATAGCAAAAATTACATTAATAGATGGTTCCACACATGAAGCAGTACTGGATGGCGACCTTCTACAAGCTGAAAGAGATTTTACTAATCTCATTAGAAATGCAGAAATATTAAAAGTTAAAAATCCTTTCGGCACAGGATATATATGTGGACAATATATAATTTCCTTCAATTTATTTGAACGAAAATAATAAAGAAGAGTCACACTCATTACGAGTTGTGGCTTTTTATTATACATAAAAGGTGGTGAGTTAATGACTTTCTACAAATCAAAAGCCTGGCGAAGTAAACGGCCAAAGATATTACGACGTGATGAATACGAATGTAGAGAGTGTAAAAGATACGGCAAGAGCCGGCAAGCAACAACCGTTCATCATTGCAATCCATTGTTAGAACATCCTGATTTAAGATTGACCACATGGAATCTATTATCTCTATGTGGTATTTGTCATGACAAGATGCATGACCGAACGAACGATACTTTAACGGAATTAGGAGAGTATTGGAGAGAAAAAGTATCCCCCCCTCTTTTTTAATTTTTTTTTTTTGTTTAAGGGACCGAGGGTGGGAGATGTTTCCCCCCACGACAAGATTTGAGAGAAAAAGGGGTGTGAAAATATAAATGACGAATTGAAAGAGGTGAGAAATTGGTGACAGTAAAAACCAAAAAACAGTTCAGAAGTGCTGTAATTCGTGAGATGAAGAGCCTTGGAATTTATAAAAAAGAGTACAACAATTTAGTTGATATTTATTCAGGGATGTTGCATCAGTATTTACTTTTTGAACAACAGTTTGAAGAGTCAAATTATCTAATTACAGAGGAATATACAAACAAAGCAGGAGCGACAAATCAAAGGAAAGTGCCATTACTTACCGCAATGGAATCGCTGAGGAAAGATATTGTTTCTTATTCAGACAGACTTTGCTTAAACCCGAAATCATTATTTATTGAGACTCCAAGTAAAGAAAAGCAAGCAGGTTCTATACTGGATCAATATCTTGCTAGTCCGAAGTGATATAAATGGATATCTCACATATTAACTCTAAAAATTTTGAGATAGCAATAGAATATGCTCGCTCGATTGTAAACGGCATTAAAATAGCATGTGAAGAAAATAGGTTTGCTGCACAAAGATTTCTTAATGATTTAGAACGTGATGATTTAGATTTCCGACAGGATCAATTTGATTTTGTTATAGGTCTAATAGAGGGAACGATTTCTCATCAGCAAGGGGAGGATTTAAAAGGTAACCCATTAAAGGGTACACCATTAATACTGCAACCTTGGCAAATTTTCATTATCGTTAACTTGCTTGGATTTTTCCTCAGAGATAGTATTGTTCGTCGATTTCATGAATCGCTATTAATGATTGCTCGTAAGAATGGCAAGACTGCTTTCGCTAGTGCTCTAGGCTGGGCATTATCAATATTAGAACGGAAGTCTGGTTCAAAGTTATATATCTTAGCTAACAGTTTGAAACAAACGATGGAGTCATTTGGTTTTTTAACATACAACGTTAATCGATACAACGACAAAACGATTCGAGTAAGGGACAATAACCAAGAACATTCTATTACGAAGAACTTTAGTGATGGCGGTTCTATTTTAATACAAGCGTTGGCAAATGATCCAAAGCGTTTGGACTCATTAAATAGTAACCTGTTAATTTTAGATGAAGTTCATACATGGCAATCAGCCAAACAGTATATCTTAATGAAAAACTCACAAAAGGCCTATAGAAATAAGTTGCTTATTGCTATTTCTACAGCTGGAGACATTCCTAACGGGTTTTTAGCTATGCGTTTAGAGTATTGTAAGAAAGTATTGAATGGCACGATTGAAGATGATGAATATTTTATTTTCATTTGCAAAGCAGACCAGGACGATAAAGGAAATGTAATTGATTATACAGATCCAGCAATTTTGGAAATGGCTAATCCTTCTTGTGGTGTATCAGTCGAGTTAAATGATTTAATCCGTGATGCAGAATTAGCAATGAATGATCCTCAAACTAGAGGAGAGTTTTTGAATAAAACATTAAATATCTTTACATCATCTTTAAAAGCCTATTTTGACATAAATGAATTTAAATCATCGGATATCCAATATAATTGGACATTAGAAGAGTTAGCGAAATTAAACATTAGTTGGTATGGTGGCGCCGATTTATCTAAGCTTCATGATTTAACGGCTGCAGCGTTATACGGAACTTATAACTATAAAGGGAAAGAAATTGATATTGTCATTACTCATGCATTTTTCCCAATTGTTGCGGCCCATGCCAAAGCAGAAGAAGATGGTATACCTCTTTTCGGCTGGCAAGATGATGGTGTATTAACTATGAGTAATACTGCAACAGTTCATTATGACGATATTATTAATTGGTTTAAAGTAATGAAGAAAAAAGGATTCAAAATTAAAAAAGTTGGATTTGATAGAAAGTTTGGTAGAGAATTTTTCTTAGGTATGAAAAAAGCAGGATTCAAAATTGTAGATCAACCTCAGTATTTTTATAAAAAATCAGAAGGCTTCAGACGTATAGAAGTTAAGGCGAAAAATGGCAGCCTTTATTATGTGCATAATCAAGCATTTGAATATTGCGTTCAGAACGTTAGAGCAATAGAGAAGACAGATGACATGATACAGTACGAAAAAGTAGATGGTGATGGCGGAACTCAACGTATCGATTTATTTGACGCTGGTGTTTTCGGAGCTGTACAAATGCTAGAAGATATGACAAAAGCATCCGATGCTTCGGCATGGTTAGGGGGTTAACGTTTGAAACTACTAAAAGAAAATATCTTAGAAACCTTGCTACTTATCGGAGTGATATTACTTTCGATAGGTTTTTTTATGCTTTACATTCCACTTGGTTTTATCGCCACCGGAATATTGCTAATCTGTATTGTTTTCCTAGTGCATCTCCAACGAAAAGGTGGTGAATAAATAAGTGGGAGTTCTATTTAAACGTAGTGAACGACAAACGAGAGCAGGTACGACTCAATCTCCAGTAGGTTTATTTCTATCTGGCGAGGATAGTTCATTACTCGTTAGAGGCTATTCTAAACTGTCGGACAATCCTGAAGTCCAAACGGCTGTTCATAAAATTGCAGATTTAATATCTTCCATGACCATCCATCTGATGGAAAATACAGAAGATGGAGACGTACGAGTAAAAAACGCTTTATCTCGAAAAATCGATATAAGTCCATACTCACTCATGACGAGAAAGACATGGATGTACAATATCGTTTATACGATGTTAATTGAAGGTCGAGGAAATAGCGTTGTTTATCCGAAGGTACAAGATGGGTTAATCGCTGATTTAATACCACTCATACCATCTAATGTTTCTTTTCTTGAAACAGATGAAGGTTATGTGGTCCGTTATGGAAATCAAACATATAATCATGATGAAATCCTACATTTTGTGCATAATCCAGATCCAAATAAACCATGGCAGGGTAAGGGACTACAGGTAAGTTTAAAAGATTTAGTTCAGAATCTGAAGCAAGCCATGCACACAAAGAAGAATTTTATGAGTGATAAATGGAAGCCACCTCTTATTATTGCAGTCGATGCAATGACAGAAGAAATGACGAGTGAAGAAGGCCGAGACAAGATATTAAATAAATATATTTCAGAAACAGATGGTGGCAAGCCATGGGTTATCCCTGCAGATCTAGTGAAGATTGAACAAGTCAAACCTTTAACGTTGAATGATTTAGCAATTAATGACGCAGTAGAAATTGATAAAAAGACGGTGGCTGGTCTCCTAGGAGTTCCGGCTTTTTTCTTGGGTGTCGGTAATTATAGCAAAGATGAGTACAACAATTTCATCAATACAACCATATTGCCTATCGCTAAAGGTGTCGAACAGGTATTAACTAAAGGGCTCTTATATCAACCTAATTGGTATTTCAAATTAAACCCGCATAGTTTATATGCTTATTCCATTACAGAAATATCAGCAGTTTATAGTGATTTATATGTTAAAGGTCTTTCTCCAGGTAATGAGGTTCGTGACAAAGTTGGGTTATCTCCATTGAAAGGATTAAACGAGCTTGTCATGTTAGAAAATTATATTCCTGCCGATACAATTGGACTTCAAAAGAAACTAAATCAAGGAGGTGATAAAAAAGATGACAGTCAATCGTAAAGAAATTATGTACCGGAGTGCAACAGTAGAACTTACAACTCGTGATGATACGGAAAATGAAAATCTAATTATCGAAGGTTATTTTGCAGTTTTTAATAGCGAAACGGAATTGTGGCGTGGTGCATATGAAGTAATTTCACCTACTGCATTTGATGACACGTTATCAAATGATATTCGAGCTTTAATCAATCACGATACAGCTTCGGTATTGGGACGTACCAAACCAGGTACATTAGCATTACGAACAGATTCAAGAGGATTGTGGGGGACAGTGAAAATTAATCCTGATGATCCTGTAGCAATGGCATTGTATTCTCGGGTAAAACGAGGCGATGTTGATCAATGTTCATTTGGTTTTAATGTCATAGAAGAAGAAACGGAATGGCGAGAGGACGACACGGTTAAATGGACAATCAATAAAGCTGATTTACACGAAGTGTCAGTGGTGACTTTCCCCGCTTATCAAGATACAAGTATTCAAGCAAGACATGCAGAGTTTGATGAAATGCAAGAACGCAAGATGGAACAACGAAAACTACAATTAAAGGAGCGTTTGAAAAGATGACATTAAAACAATTAATGATTTCAAAGAAAATTGAACAACGACAATCAGCATTAGCAGATTTAATGCTACGTGAGGAAGAGTTCGAAAAACGCAGTCAAGATTTAGAGAGTTCTTTAGAGGAAGCTAAAACAGAAGAAGAAATTTCAACTGTGGAGGGCGAAGTAGATGAACTTGATAAAGAAAAGACTGATGTGGATGAAAAGAAATCCTCCTTAGAAGGAGAAATTGAAACGTTAGAAAAGGAACTAGAAAAATTAAATTCGAATGCTCCATCGAATAAGACACGTTCGGCAGAACCACAGACACAACCACAATATCAAACACGAGGTGAGACAGGGATGAAAGTAAACAAAGGTTTCTTTAAAGGTATGGAGCGTTCTGCAGCAGAAGAATTAGTGAAACGTGAGGAAGTAAAAGGGTTCTTAACAAATATTCGTGAGCGTAGCTTCCAAAAAGAATCGATGCAAACGAGAGCAATTGAGGGTGGAAACTTAGGTGTTCCGGATGTAATTCTTGGTTTAATTCGTGATAATTTACACCGCTATTCTAAATTGATTAGCAAAGTAAATCTGAAACCTCTTTCTGGTACATCACGAGTAAATATTGTTGGTGACATTCCAGAAGCAGTTTGGACAGAGGCTTGCGCTGCTTTAAATGAATTAGATCTTAAATTCTATCAGTTGCAAATGGATGGGTATAAAGTTGGCGGTTATATTCCAGTATGTAACGCAACTTTAGAGGATTCTGATTTTAACTTAGGTAGTGAAGTATTTGATGCTCTTGGACAGGCAATTGGTCTTGCTGTAGACAAAGCTATCCTTTATGGAACAGGAGTTAAAATGCCAGTTGGTATTGTTACTCGACTTGCTGAAATAGTTAAACCTTCTTACTGGGGTAATAATGAACGTGATTGGGTTAACCTTTCTTCTACTAATATCACTCAAGTTACAGGTGATACTCCTGCGAATTTGTTTGCTGATTTAATTCGTAAAAGTGGGAGAGCAAAAGCGAACTATGGAAACGGAGAAAAATTCTGGGCAATGAATGAAATCACTTACACAGAATTACAAGCACAACTAGTAACGTTTAACGCAGCTGGCGCAATTGTAGCAAGCGTGAATAATACAATGCCTATTATCGGCGGTGAAATCGTTATTCTTCCATTCATGGCGGATGGGGATATTGTTGGTGGATATGGTTCTCATTACATCTTAGCAGAACGTTCAGGATCTACTTTTGCAGTATCTGAACATGTACAATTTATTCAAGATAATACAGTTTATAAAGGTACGGCTCGTTATGATGGTCGTCCAATCTCTGGAAATGGATTTGTCGCATTGAATATTTTGGCAACTGCACCAAAAACAACTGTAACATTTGCACCGGATGAAGCAAACGAGCCAGTTGTTGAAGGAGCATAAAACAATAGAAAGGTTGATGATTCATGAGTAAAGTCGAAGTTATTAAATCATTTAGAGATTTAGAAGATGAAAACCATGTGTATAAAGTGGGCGATAAGTATCCACGCAAAGGACGTGCGAGAAAAGAACGTATTGAAGAATTAGCTGGTAATGAAAACAAGATTGGAGAACCGCTAATAGCTGAAGTTGGTGAAGAATAATGAACGAAGAGTTACACACTAATTCTCTGCAACTTCTAAAATTAGACTTGGGTATCACACATGGTTTACGTGATACCTATTTCACCAATATCTTAAAAACAAGCAATATTGAATTATCCAAAATGGGCGTTGATCTATCTATTGCAACTGTGGAAGACATGCAACTAATTGTCGATTATGCAGTATGGAATTACCGTAAGCGTCAAGAAGATGTAGGTTTGTCACGCAACCTTAAGTATCGTATTAATAATCGTGTCATTCAAAAGGCAGGTGCTTCCACAGATGCCATCACTTAAACAATCCATAGGTAGCAGTAGACATGTATCGTTAGATGATGTGTGTTTTTTAATGTCCACTACTATTATTCTTGATGATTTATTACAACAAATAGAGGTTACGTTACCCGAGCTCGTGTATTGCAGTAAATTGAGTGTTGGCCAGAAGGAATTTTCAGTAACCATGCAAGCAGGTCTTAAAGCTGAAATCACTATTATCATGAATCACGATGAATACGATGGAGAAAAAGTGCTTGAATACAATCGTAAAAAGTACTCTGTTTATCGTACATTTGGTAGGGAAGATGGAAATATTGAGCTGTATTGTGAGGTGCGTATAGGTGGGAATTAACGTTAACAACCTTGCCGATGAAATTAACAGACAACTAGCATTGTATGCCAACCAAACAGACGAATCAGTTCAACGTATTGCAGAAGAAATTGCAGCTGAAGGCGTTGAGATGTTGAAAGCTGATTCTCCTAAATCCCCGGGTGGTGGTGAGTACGCTAAAAGTTGGTCATTAAAAAAAGTAGGGAAAGTGTTTGTCCTCCACAATAAAGATCATTATCGATTAACACACTTACTCGAAAAAGGTCATGCGAAAGTTAATGGCGGTCGAGTATCGGCAAGAGTCCACATAGCACCTGTTGAAGGCAAGATGATTGAAAAGTTTGAGGACGAATTACGAAGGGATCTGACTGAATGACATTATCACAATTTGCTCTAAAGTTGTTAGATCTCGGCTATCCAGTTGCTTATTCGCATTTTGTGAATACCGAGGAAAATCCAGCCCCTTCACCACCTTTCATATGTTATCTCGTTGTGGATAGTGATACTTTTAGTGCTGATAACAAGCCGATACACGAATCGACATTGGTTGATATTGAACTATATTCAACAACTAAAAATCTAGTAGCAGAAGGAAAAGTAAAATCCATGCTCACTGAAAACGAACTCTCTTGGTACTATGATGAACAATTCATAGAAACCGAGGGAGTTTTTAAATGCACATTTTCCATCACATTAATTTAAAAGGAGAGAAATTAACATGCCAGAAAACAAAGTACAGTTTGGTTTAAGTAAAGCAGCATTCGCACCTTATTCAGTAGTTGGTGATGTAGTTACATTTGAAGCACCTATTATGATTCCTGGGGCAGTAAGTTTGACGTTAGATCCACGTGGTGAATTAACGGAGTTTTATGCAGACAATATTTTATACTACGTAGCTTCAAGTAACCAAGGCTATGATGCTTCATTAGAAATAGCGACTATTCCTCAACAATTCGCAATTGATGCACTTGGGGAGACGTTAGATGAGGATGACGGAGTAGTATCTGAGTATGCAGATGCTCAAGGGAAACCATTCGCATTCATGTTCCAATTTGAGGGGGATGTAAAGGCTACTCGTCATGTTTTATTTAATTGCACAGCGAATCGTCCAAGTATTACAGGTAGTACTAAAACAACTTCAACAGAACCAGGAACAAACGAATTAACCCTTGTTGCTAGTCCAATTGAAATTGACGGAAAGTTAATCGTTAAAACGAAAACAATCGCTACTACAACATCTGCTATTTATGATGCTTGGTACACGAGTGTTTACAAAAAGACAGTAGCGGGGGCGTAAACATTGGAAAAAACAATTGAGATTAGTGGACAACAAGTAAGTTTTAAATCAAGTGGTGCGGTACCTAAACGCTATAAAATGCAGTTTCAGCGTGATTTCTTTAAAGATTTAATTAGTTTGGGCGTTATGAATCAAGAAACTGGCGAAGTAACTGAAGCAAAGCAACTTGAATTAGCAAGTAGAATCGATTTTGATGTGTTTTTTGATATTGCATGGACACTAGCTAAAACAGCTGATACAAAAATTCTAGATCCGTTATCTTGGCTTGATGGGTTTGATGAATTTCCGATTATGGAGATCATACCTGAATTGCAAGATATGATAGCGGCATCCATTTCATCATCTAAAAAAAAATAAACAATAACGAAGGTACGTCAAATGGTGAGCCAATCACCACTGAGACGTACCTTGTTTTATGTCATGAATGCAAATTAGCACATGGTGATTTAGAAACTATGACAATCGGCATGGTACTTGATTATATCGATGAATACATCGAAATGAAAAATCCGGATAAGAAACCAAAAGCAAGAAAAGCGTCACAATCTGATTTTGATGCATTTTAAGGCAGGTGAGAATAAATGGCGAATAAAGGTATCAAAGGTATTACGATTGAAATCGGTGGGGATACAAAAGCATTAAACAAAGCCTTAGAAGGCGTAAATAACCAATCTAAGAGTTTACAGGACGAACTAAAAGCAGTAGAACGAGGTTTGAAATTTGATCCAGGTAATGTTGAATTAGTCCGTCAAAAACAAGAATTATTGACAGCTTCTATTGCATCCACAAGCGACAAACTAGACGTATTACGTACTGCACAATCACAAGTACAGGCTCAATTTGAGCGTAATGAAATTGGTGTAGAACAATACAGAGCATTTCGACGTGAGTTACAACAGACCGAAGGAGAACTGAATCGTCTTCAAGGTCAATTAGGAAGTCTAGGCGCCGAACAAGATCGTTTATCACAAACTACACGACAATTAGGAACGTTTTTCGAAGCTACTGGAACAGATGTTGAACAATTCTCGGGAACGTTAGGAACTCGCCTTACACAAGCTATACGTGATGGCTCTGCAAGTGCCGACCAAATGGAACGTGCTTTACGTTTAATGGGGCAACAAGCATTGGGTGCCGGGATAGATGTAGATCAATTACGTGAAGCTTTACGTAATGCAGATAATGGAGCAAATCTAGATGAAATCCGTCAAGACTTAGCCCGTATCACCGAAGAATCTAATGCAGCTGAAGATGCAGTAAATGGATTTGGACAAGAGTTAACAAGTGTTATCGGAGGATTAGTTGCTGGAGGAGGAATTGAAGGTGTAGTATCAGCAGCGCTTGATACTTCTTCGTTAGATACGAAAATTGACATAAGTTTTAATGTACCCGAAGAGTCGAAACAATCCATACTGGGAGCAATAAAAAGTATAGACAAGTATGGTGTGGAGGGAGAAGAAGCTTTAGAAGGTGTTAGGCGACAATGGGCGCTCAATAAAGATGCATCTGATGCAACAAATGCATCTATCGTTGAAGGCGCAGGAGTTATCGCTAAAACTTATGCAGGCATTGATTTTATTGAATTAATTCAAGAGGTAAATGAAATAGCTTCAGCTTTAGAAATTAGCAATGAAGAAGCGCTATATTTAACAAATTCATTATTGAAGTTCGGTTTCCCACCAGAACAATTAGATACGATTGCTGAATACGGATTACAAATGAAGGATATCGGATATAACACCGCACAAATACAAGCGATATTTGAAAATGGTGTAGATTTAAAAACTTGGAATATAGATAATCTTAATGATGGGGTTAAAGAAGCCAATATAAAGATGAAAGAATATGGCAAAGAAGTGCCGAAAGCATTAGCGGCCGTATTAAAAGGCACAACTGTCTCTACCAAAGAAATGCAAAACTGGGGTAAGGCTGTTGCTAGTGGCGGTGAAGAAGGCGCCAAGGCTATGTCGGAAGTTTCTGCTTGGTTACAAACCATAGAGGACGATTCCTTAAGAAACGAAATGGCAATTGCAGTATTTGGAACGAAAGCCGAAGATCAAGGCGATAACATGATTGCTGTATTTCAGGGGTTAGCAGATGCTCAAGGGAAAACTATACAAAATCAAAATGAATTTAATGCATCGGCAGAAAGGTATAACGCAGATCCAATGGTTCAAATGAAAGATGCAGTCAATGACATGATGATTGCTTTTAAACCATTGTTAATGGGGATTGCGGGCATTGTTTCGATGTTGGCTGAATGGGCCTCAAACAATCCCATACTTGTAGCATCTTTGATTGCAATAGGAACGGCCATTGGTATTTTAGTTGGTGGATTCGCAGTGTTAATGCCGGCAATAGGATCATTGGTCTCTTTATGGCCAGCGTTAGTGTTAGCAATTGCTGGAATTGGAGCGCCGATATTAATCGTAATAGGGGCTATAGCTGCACTAGCAACAGCTTTTGTAGCGTTATGGCAGAACAGCGAAACCTTTAGGAACAATTTATCTAGCGTATTTGAATCGATTAAAAATGTAGCGGTCACTGTATTTGAAACAGTGGCTTCTTTTATTGGGGAAAAAATAGCACAAATTAAACAGTTTTGGGATACTGATGGCGCACAAATTCTTCAAGCAGCTGAAAATATTTTTAATGGAATTATGGCGGTAATTCAATTTGTTATGCCAGCCATAGAACTTATCATAAAAATCGTGTGGACTGCAATTCAACAAATAATAAGTGGTGCTCTTAATGTCATTATGGGTATAGTTAAAATATTTAGCGGTTTATTTACAGGTGATTTCAGCAAGATGTGGGAAGGTGTAAAGCAATTATTCTTTGGAGCAATTAATGTGATCATCGGTTGGTTGTCGCTTACTTTTGTTGGTGGTATCCGTTCATTACTAGCAAATTTAGGAAAGAGTGCATTGTCGCTAATAAAAGGTATGTGGGATAACGTTTTTGGTGTTTTTAAAACAATGGGTGGCAGTATTCGAAGTTTTACAGACGATACGCTTTCCAAAGTAATTGGCTTTTTCCGAAATTTTGTTACGAATGTTAAAACTCAAATGAGTAATGCCAAACAAGGTGTTGAAGATATTTGGGGAAAAGCAGTAGATTTTCTAAAAGGAATCAATTTAAAACAAATCGGTAAAGATATTATACAAGGATTGGTTAATGGTATTGGTTCTATGGCGTCATTGGTTACAGATAAGGTGAAGGAAATCGCTAATAGTATTCCTAAATGGGCCAAGGATATTCTTGGAATTGCGTCACCATCTCGTGTAATGGCTCTAATTGGTAAGTGGGTAGGTATTGGTTTAGCGGATGGAATCGATTCTACTAGTAATCGTGTAGCTAAATCAATGCAAGATATAGGGTACGCCATTATCGATATAATGGATCATTACAAATCTGAAACGATTAAAATCGAAAAAGCGACAAGTGCCGAAATTACCAAAATCAATAAACGTACAAATGAAGATATTGAGAAAATCCAAAATGCCGCTTATGCAAAAAAACGCAAAATTAATGAATCAGAGAATATAAAGATTCAGAGATTACGAGAAGATTCTGCAAAAAAAATTGCAGACATTGAGAAGAAGTCAGCGGCTGATAGTTTCAAAATATTAGAAACCTCTAATAAAGAAATGTTGGAGGGAGTAAAATTATTTATACAAGATAAAAAATCACTTGAACAACTATCACTTGTGGATGAAGCATTGATTTGGCAAGAGTCCGCTAAGTTATTTTCAGATGGAACTAAAGAAAAAATTGAAGCACAAAAATTATATAAAACAGCTGTAGATACAATTAATAAAGAGATGGTCGCCATTAATACAAACTATCAAGGTCAAATACAAAAAATTAATGATGACTTGAAAAAGGGTGAAGAAGATTTAACTAAAACTTATCAGGATGCTTATAGCGGTCGTGTGGATGCCATACGTAACTTCGTGGGTCAATTTGAAGCATTTGTAGTAACTAATGATAAGTCTGGGCAGGACTTACTTAATAACGCTCAATCACAAGTAGATGGTCTGAAGGCTTGGAGAGAAACATTAGATTCTCTTTGGGGTAAAATCGATGACCAGGCATTAATGGAAGAACTAGAAGCATTGGGTCCTAAAGCACTTGGAGAATTACAAGCGTTGAATACTCTATCTGCTGATGAATTAACTAGATATACAGAGTTATATAACGAGAAATTTATGTTAGCACGAGAACAAGCTTCTGAAGAACTTGCAGGCATGAAGGAAGATACAGAATTACGTATTATAGAAATGCGTTTAGCTGCTAACACGCAATTGGGTGTGTTAGAAAGAGAATGGTTGTTATCTATCCAATCAATTACTCGAACAACAGATACTGAATTATCTAGTTTGCACCAGGTAGGTGTGAATGCAGGACAAGGTCTTCTAGACGGACTTGCTAGTATGGAAGGTTCTTTAATCACAAAAGCAACTCAAATAGCAAATGCTATATCCGCAGCTATTCAAAGTGCTTTGCAAATTCATAGTCCATCCCGTGTAATGAAAGGTTTTGGTATTAATATCGGTGAAGGTCTTATTGTTGGAATGGACGATATGCTTGCCAAAGTATCTAATTCTTCTCGAAGATTAGCGGATTCTGTGAGTAACGTTTATGGTTCTCTCGCAAATAGTGCGAATAAATCTATGGGTTATAGTTCACCTTCACCTTCATCCACTTCAACCGTGGACAATAGCAAGAATTACAACCCCACATTCCAAATTTACACAGTGGAAAGTCCTGAAAAAGTAATAAAACGAGAAATGAGAAAAATGGTATTCGGATTATAGGAGGTGGATTTGATTATCAAGGAATTAAAAATTACTAACAGTAGTGGTGATTCGATTGAGTTCGGTCGTCACTTTCGTTTAATTGATGGATTTGATTTATCGGGGTTAAGTGCAACGGTTAATACTTCTACGACTACTGGAAATGGTGCGAGATATAAAAACACAAAATTAGAATCACGGGATTTAGATTCATCTTTTTTGATTTTTCGAGATCAGAATAGCTACGCTTGGATAGAAGAGCGAAGAGAAGAATTATACAAGGTACTGAATCCATTGAAAAATCCAATGAGGCTAGATTTTACAACAAAAGGCGGCAGTGAGTTATATCTAAAAGCTGAGTTATTATCTACACCGAGTCTTCCACAAGGTTTTGAAAATGATAATAATATATGGCAAAAGGGTTTACTACAATTTAGCTGCAGTGATCCATATATCTATGAAACTGCTGAAACTAAAGTTGATATTGCCTTATGGGTGTCTAATTTAGAGTTTCCCCTCGAAGTTGTGGAAGAAGGAATCGAAGTTGGTTATCGTTCTCCTTCTTTAATAGTAAATGTCCTTAATGAAGGTTCTGACACAAGTGGAATGTTGATTCGATTTACAGCATTATCACAGGTAGTAAAACCCAAATTGTTGAATGTGAACACATACGAAGAATTAAAACTCAATACTACAATGCAACCTGGTGATGTAATTGAGGTATCTACTTATCAAGGAAAACGCAATGTTAAACTCACTCGTAATAATGTTGTATCGAATGTATTTAACACAGTCGATTTATATTCAACATGGCTTCAATTAGAAGTGGGAGACAATCTATTTAGATATGACGCTGATAGCGGATTGGATTTTTTAGAAGTTTCGATGATATTCACTAATAAGAGAGTTGGGGTGTAAACATGATTGATTTAAATGTTTTTGACCTCAATTTCAATAGAGTTGGTGAAATTAGTGAGTATGTTGAATTAGAGATTAAAAAGAATTACTACACTTACAGTGAATTAACGTTGCGTATTGTTAATGAACCGAATGTATTGGAAAAGTTAAAGATTAATAACATCTTAACTACTACAACTAATATAAATTACGGTTACATTATTCAACATTTTGAATACAACGATGATGATTCTGAAATCACTGTTTACGCCTATTCGCTCAACTGGATGCTCTCTTGGAAAGTTATATTAAAGCAACAAACATATTATGGAAATATAGAAGATGCGATTAAGTACTACATCAGTACGAATGCAATTAATCCAGTTAATCCAAATCGTATTATTCCTAATTTAAGACTTGTTGAAAATAGTGGGGTTAACATTACTGTTGATACTTCTAAATCTGGAGGGGAAGTTAGTGAATATTGTTTTAGTATCTGTGAAGTAAACGAAATTTCTTTTGATGTATTGATGAATCATAAGGACAAAAAGTATGAAGTATATACATGGCAAGGTTTAGATCGTAGCACTTTGCAAAATGTAAATCCGCATATTATCTTCTCCAAAGAATTCGAAAACGTTACAAACCAAAACTATGTATATAACAATGTGGATTTTAAGAATGTTGCTGTTGTTGCAGGAGAAGGTGAGGATATTTCTCGGACTGTAGCAATCGCAAATGATAGTATTTCAGGCTTTGATAGACGGGAAATTTATATCGATGCTCGTGACATTCAAAGTGAATATAAGGATGATGACGATACTGAAGTAATCTTAACTGCAACTGAATATAACGACTTGTTAATTGCTCGTGGCAATGAAAATTTAGCGGACTATCAACCGATAGAAACCTTTGAATCTGACATTGTGGACGAGCAATTTGTATTTGGGACCGATTATGGATTAGGAGATAAAGTCAGTGTGAGAAATGATGATATTGGGCGTGTCCTTCATACAAGAGTAACTAAAGCAACTATTACAAGTAATCGAAATGGGGTGGATATCAAGACTGAATTTGGTTCTAATATTCCATCATACAGTGAAAAAATTGTTAAGAAAGTGGTGAAATACAAATGACTTTAACTTCTGGTATTTTTAACAGTGTCGATGGAGACAGAAAATATAACGCCAAGTGGTTTGCAAGCTACTTTGCTAGTTTCATAGGTAATGGAGTTTTCCCTAATCCCTCCACAAATCTTCAAGTCATTGCAAATACAAACATGACGACTATTGTTGGTCCTGGCCAAGGATGGATCAATGGTTATTATTTAGTCAATGATTCGAACTTCGTCCTTAATCATGACGTTGCAGACGGAGTATTAAAACGTATTGACCGAGTAGTAATGAGATTAAACCATTTAACTCGAAAAATAGATGTGTTGATTAAAAAAGGAACGTTTTCCAGTACCCCAGTAGCTCCTGCTTTGCAACGTAATGTTGATGCTTATGAATTGGCACTTGCCGATGTATTAATAAATAATGGTGCTACTGTCATTACTCAGGCAAATATTACTGACCAACGATTGAATTCAGCTCTATGCGGTATCGTCCACGGTGTAGTAGATCAAGTAGATACAACGACAATATTTAATCAATATCAAACGTGGTACGGTAATTTTACTACAGACAAACAAGTTGAATTTGATGCTTGGATTGCATCGTTACAGGATATTTTAAGTGGAGATGTTGCTGGTAATTTACTTAATTTAATTAATTCAAATACAGATGCTCTTGCGTCACATAAGGCTGATTATATAAAGCATCCGGGATACGGGATTACAACTGGTTCAAGCCCATCCTACTCTATAACTTTAGACCCGGCACCTGTCGAATATAAAGACGGTATGGGTTTGGTCATCCAGCTCAATACTGATACAACTAATGGACCCGGCTCTAACCTTGTTATAAAGGTCAACGGTCTTGGCAGTAAAAATATCCTTAAGCCCAATGGAAGTGAAGCTAGAAACCTAAAAAAAGGAGTCATCTATTCGCTTAGATATAGTTCTGCAGCCTATTTCGGTCAAGGGGCTTTTATCTTACAGGGTGAAGGGGGGGCAGAAGGAAATGTAACTGCTGATAAGGTTTTGAGCGGAACAACTTACACTGATCCTACAACTGGTGATTTAAAAACAGGAACAATGGTCAATCGGGGATTCTCAAATATACAAGCTTCCCCGACATCAGATATTGCTATTCCTGTTGGTTATTATAATGGCGGGAAAGTATTGACTCCCCGAGTAAGTGCCGGAGATGTAGTAATCTATGAGAGAACAGGAATAAGTGCTGGTATACATGGTGTTCCATCTATTAGGGTTGATGTTCGTGTTAGTAAAGCCGGAGTTTATCGGGTCACTTTTACTATGAGGAGTACCAATCCAAGTGGGACCTCCGGTAATGCTCAAATACTTGTGAATAGTGTTCCTACTGGAATTTTCCGTACCACTAGCTCGGGTATAGATGTGACATATGTTGAGGATATTACTGTAAATGCAAGCGATAGTATAAAACTATCAGCGTACTCAAATGGGGCGAGTGCCTCCAATGTTCCAATGAGTTTTAAGTTATCTGTACTAAGTACAAATCCCGTAACAACTACAATAGTATGATTGGAGTGAATATTTTTGAGATATGTATTTCAATATGAATCAGATGACCAAAGGGATGGTTTAATAAAGGAGCACCAAGACAAGACGATAATTGAAGAGCTCAATATATCAGAAGGTAACTTTCTAATTTTTTCCGACAGTCCAGAAGAAGATACAAAAAAGATAGTTTATGTAACTGTACCGGAAGAAGAATATGGAGAACTCAAACAAGATAACACATTACTAAAAGCACAGTCACAAGCAAATTCAGACAGAGCGGACTTTCATGAGGAAGTGTTGGCAGAAATTATTCTGACGATAACTCCATGATAGTTCGTTTTTTAATACGAATTATAATAAAAATACTAGGAGATGAAGATATGATGGCTTTATTATTAGCGCAACGTGTTATTTTAGGGAAAATGGAATTTGATACTGTACCAAGTACTTTGAAACCAGGAGTATATGAACATTTAGATGATAGTGGTGTAGGGTTTTTAGCAGGCGATTATGTTCCTCCGACGACTGAATAATGTTTAGTAGATTAAACGTAGTATAAGCTAGCGTGATTTATGAGAAAATACATTGGAATATTACCTAAATGTCTGTATGATATTTTAGGGGGGAATAAAAATGTATAATATTTTTGAAGGTTTATTGGAATTGGTAAAATTCACTGGTTATTCAATCTTGGCTTTATGGCTGTTTTTATATATAAAAATGAATGGTCTAACTGAAGGTAAGGATATAAATGAATATGTCCAAAATTTTTATAATATGTTGGATAATAATATTTTAGAATTTACATTTGCGGTTGCAATACTTGAAGTATTTAACGCATTAAAAAATGTGTTTATAAAACCATTTTTTACTGAAAGTAGTTTGAAACAGGATCTTAAAATTCAACAGTTAGAATATAAAATTGAGCAGTTAGAAAATGCTTTGTACTTTAGACAGGATAAGTAGTCCTATATTTTTCTAAGAAGCTTCCGGAACATTATGTGTCGTATCAATAATTAAATAATCAACACTGAAGAGCATCCAATTGGGTGCTCTTTTTATTTAGAGAAAAATATGTGTTCAGGGGGGGAATTATGGAGGAGATAGATAATATGGACGTTTGGAAAAGTACCATCGAAACTCGAGTCAATAACATTCAAAATCAACAAGTTATCGATGCTGCGAAAATTTCAGATGCACTTAAAGATATAGCTGATTTGAAATTATCAGACAAATTACAAGACAATGAAATTAGCGCTTTAAAAACTACGTTGAGCGAAATTAAAGACGATACCAACTGGATTAGACGTAAGATTACTGGCGCATTAATTACTGCAGTTATTACCGCAATCGTTGGTGGCATCGTGGGAATTGCAATAGCAAATATATTTTAGGAGGAAAAATGATGAATAAAACTAAAAAGATGGACAATGGTACGAAGATTCGTTCTATCGTGCTTTTTCTTGCGCTCTTAAATCAGTTCTTAGTATCAACAGGATTGAATCCAATACCTGGGTCAGAAGAATTGTGGGGAGAGGTAATTTCATGGGGCTTTACAGCAATTGCTGCAGTTTGGGCTTGGTTTATGAATAATTATTTAACTTGGAAGGGTAAACGTCAAAAAGATGCATTAGAGAGACAGGGGTTGAATTAATATGACTGTATCATTAAAAACACTCATAGATCGTTCTGTTAAACGTTTAGGAGATGTTCATCCACAGATAAAAGAATACACAATTGAACTGCTTACTCGTTGCTATAACGAGGGCATACTTGTCCAGATATCCAGTGGTTTTCGGTCAAATACAGACCAAGCATATATATATGGTCAAGGCAGGCCTAACTATATATGGAGTGGAAAAAAGTACGGTTCTATTGGATCCATTGTTTCCAATGCTAAGCCAGGTACATCCGTCCACAATTATGGTCTTGCAATAGATTATTTCCTTGTATCGGATGATGGCAATATTTCATTGTGGACGGTCAACGATAAATGGAGACGTGTTGCAGCCATTGCTAAATCAATGGGATTTGAGTGGGGTGGAGATTGGACAAGTTTTAAAGACTATCCTCATTTGCAATATACAAAAGGGTTAACAATTTCGCAATTAAGAGCGGGTAAACGTCCGACATTCCCAACATTAATAAAGGAGGAGGTCAAAGAGGTGACTATAACAAAAGGTATCTTCCGTATTAAAACAGGTACGTTTCCAAACGCTCGAGCATTTGCGGATGCAGTAGATAAAATAAAGGCGGATTTTGGGTTGCTAATATATGAGGCAGCTGATACTACTTCATTCAACCCTATGTATCGTATTTACACTGGAACATTTACGATAAAAGAAGCTGCACAAGAAGTAGAGGCAAAAATTAAAGAAAAATATGGTTGGACTACCTATTTGGTCGACGAAACAAAATAATTTACATGGTATAATTCAAATATGCAGGGCATCGTATTGTCTAAGATTAGCGACTTACTCTTAATTGGGTAGGTCGCTTTTTTTATTTGAGCAATAGGCTATCGACAAACGTTAGCATTATGTTATACTTCTTGAAAAGGATTAACCTTTTACGTTAATAAGTTGGTGCTTATATTGGAGATCTATTTTCATACAAAGAAATGGAATAAAACCTGTAATAATAGGGTAGAGCTAAACAAAGCCTTCCCAACTAAAGTTGCTGATACTGTTGCATTAAGGATCACTCAATTAAAAGCTGCAGATAACTTGAGTCAAATTTCTCATGTTCCTCCAATTGGATTGCATAAACTAAAAGGTAGTAGAAAAAACCAGTTTGCGGTTTGGACTAAAGAAAAGTATAGAATTGTTTTCCAGTGTCTGGATGAGGATTTGTCAGTAATAGAGGATACTGAATATCCTAAAGAAAAAATAACAAAAATTAGTATTATTGAGGTTGTGAATTATCATGGCTAATCTGATCACATTTGAACCAGATTATATTATTGCGCCAGGTGAGACAATTAATGAATTACTTGAGCATTATAATATGACGCAAAAAGAGTTGGCTAGTAGGATAGAACTTTCTTTAAAGACGGTTAATGAAATCGTTAAAGGTAAAGCGTCAATTAGTTACGAAACAGCTACCAAATTAGAAAATGTTTTTTCTATTGAAGCATCTTTTTGGAACAATTTAGAGAAGAATTATCAAGAACAATTAGCTGAAGTAGAAAGAAAGAAAAAACTAGAAATGCAGATAGGTGAATTAAAAAAGTTCCCTATCAAAGAACTTCAAAAAAGAAAGTGGATTCCACAAGATAAAGAAACTCCAGAAAATAAAGTAGATACACTGCTGAAATATTTTGGGGTTTCTTCATTTGAAGCTATGTACAGTTTAATTACTGACACTAAAATTTTGGAAGGCGCCTATAGAATTACACCCGAATTATCAATAAATGAATATGCACTTATCTGTTGGATTAGAAAAGGTGAAATCGAGGCAAGTGAGATAATTACATTACCTTTCGATAAAAGAAGTGCAATGAGTAAATTATCGGAAATAAGAAAACTAACAACTGAAACAGATCCTAAGGTTTTTATCCCAAAACTACAAGAGATATGTTCCTCGTTTGGTGTAGCCATTGTATTTGTACCTGAATTAAAGGGAAGTCGAGTAAGTGGTTTGACTAGGTGGCTTACACCAAAGCCAAAAGCAATCATTCAATTGAGTGTTAGATATAAAACAAATGATAGTCTATGGTTTACACTTTTTCATGAGTTAGGGCACGTTTTATTACATGAGAAAAAACCATTTGTTGAATTTTCGAAGTACAGGGAAGATAAAACTGAACATGAAGCCGATGCGTTCGCTGCAAATATCCTTATTCCTCCCAAAGACTACAAAGCATTTCTTAGCAGACCAATAAGTAGGAAGAGTATTTTAGATTTCTCTAATGAAATTGGTATTCATCCAGGTATAATTGTCGGCAGACTTCAAAATGAAAAGAAAATACCTTGGAGTTACATGAATGATTTAAAAGTTAGATATCAATGGACGGACGACTAAGGCGCCTTAAATAGGCGCTTTTTTATTTGTCCAAAAATTACTAGTTGTAAAATCAAACGAATGTTCGTATACTAAACGAAAGAAGGAGGGAACAGATGTGCGTATAAATTTAATGAAATGTATGGAACGTAATCAGCTAGTTGAATTAATGTATATGGATTCTAAGGGTAATATAAGCCAAAGAAGAGTGAAGGTACTGAGGATTCAAGGCGATACCTTTCAGGTGTTTTGCTTTATGAGAAATGCTAAACGTACTTTTATTATGAATAATGTGCTCGCATGTGTTCCCGTCATTCATAAGGAGCGTGAAGTAGTATGAACAAACGTCAATTGCAAATTTATGAGTACATCAAAATTTTTTTAGCTGAAAATAAATATTCTCCATCAATGAGAGAGGTCGGCATAGCAGTGGGACTTAAATCATCTTCTACGATTCACGGACATCTAGAAACAATGAGGAAAAACGGCTATATCGATTTCATTAACTCATCCCCAAGAACTTTGCAAATAATCCGATGATTGATTACAGTAAATTACCTAACCGCTCAATTGCTTGTGTTGACATGATGAGTTTCTACGCTTCTTGTATTGCAGTATTACACGACTTAGATGTAAGAACAGTACCTATTGCTGTTGTTGGTAATTTAGAACAAAAAGGTTCTGTCGTTTTAGCAGCATCCCCAGCAATGAAAAAACGATTTCGTGTGAAGACAGGAACAAGGTTATTTGAAATACCTAATAATCCAGATATTAAAATTTTCGAACCTAAAATGCAGTACTTTCTTGAAATGTCGATGGCTGTTACAAATATCCTCCACAAATATGTTCCACCTGAAGCCGTACATGTATACAGTGTGGATGAATCATTTATTGACCTTACAGGCACTGAAAAACTTTGGGGTCCTCCTGAGAACACTATTAAAGAAATACAGAAAGAAATATTAGACACCTTACAATTGCATTCAACCGCAGGCATGGGTCCAAATATGTTAATGGCAAAACTTGCACTAGATCTAGATGCGAAGAAAACAGGTTTTGCTAAATGGACATATGATGATGTGCAAACAAAATTATGGCCAGTTACTCCAGTATCGGAAATGTGGGGAATCGGTAGAGGAACTGAAAAGACATTAAATAATATGGGAATTACTAGCATAGGTCAATTAGCTAGAACACCTTTAGAGTTATTAGAAGATAAGTTTGGCATAATGGGGAATCAGTTATACCATCATGCTCATGGTATTGATTTATCAGAGTTAGGAGCACCCGTTGTAGCTGGACAGATAAGCTACGGTAAAAGTCAAATATTGATGCGTGATTATAACAAAATTGAAGAGGTATGTGCAGTGCTGTTGGAAATGTGTGAAGACGTGGCAAAGAGGGCAAGAGATACTTTCCAAGCAGCTAGAACTATTTCATTAGGGATTGGCTATAGTAAGAATGCTTTCGGCGGTGGATTTCAGAGAGCTCGAACAATACATGATGCAACAAACGATACCATGAAAATATATAAGGTTTGTTTAGACTTGTTAAAAGAAAATTATAATAGAAGTCCAGTAAGACAAATATCCCTCTCCATAACAAAACTTGAAGATGAACATTCAATGCAATTAAGTTTATTTGAAAAAAGTAACTGGAAACAAAGAAAGCTTGCAACCGCTATGGATAGCATTCGCAACCGATATGGTTCCTCTGCATTATTAAGAGCTGTTTCTTATACTCCTGCAGGTACAGCTGTAAAAAGGTCGAAAATGGTCGGTGGACATAAAGGTTAGGGGGACTTAGGTTGATTAATGATCGTGGAATGATGAAATGGCAAGGCATGATGTTAACTGAGCATGTGTCGATGTTGAAAAATTACAACCAGGAACTAAAAAGGGAACCGAGACCAAACCTAGACGAATGGGATTATGATGCCATTCAACATACTTTGGATATGGCCATCAAAAGCAAAGCTGACACTAAAGTGAAGTTGTGGAGGGATGGATCGTTTATCTATAATAGAGGGATTGTTGAAGGTGTAAATTTGCAGAAGCGAGAAATCGAATTGCAAGATCCATTTTATTTGTTATCATTAAAGCTTGATGAAATAGTAGATGTAACTATCA
Source organism: Psychrobacillus sp. FSL K6-1464 (assembly GCF_038003145.1). Taxonomy (NCBI): domain Bacteria; kingdom Bacillati; phylum Bacillota; class Bacilli; order Caryophanales; family Bacillaceae; genus Psychrobacillus; species Psychrobacillus sp. FSL K6-1464. The sequence continues at coordinate 3,546,935 of NZ_JBBOOP010000001.1, read as the reverse complement.
TGGATTAAAGGTTGTGAATGAATTGGATAGAACGGAAGAGGTATTTTATAAGTTACTTGACGAACATTCTCCAGAATTGTTACTAGGTGCATTAGATGAAATGTCACGAATGAATAAAAAAGAATTATTGGTATTAGGTAATTTATGTGAAGTAAAAAATATAGTAGAAGATAAAAACCACCAACCATAATTAAATGGAAGGTGGTTTATTTTTATTTTAATTCTAGAAGCCATTTATCCATTTGATTTTCATTAAATTTCACTTCCTCACTATCTACAGCATCTACTCCACGATAAGTGTATTTGCTATTTTGCCAGAAGTCGAAAGCGAAGCTTTGTTTTGCATTAATATCATCTTCATTAAAAAATTCATCTACTGCTTGGGATTTAAATAAATTTGTAATCATATATTCATGGTTTTCGAGGTCAGCTAAATAATTTCCAGCTTGATATTCTTTAATAATATCCTCCACGAAAGTATTCATTTCTTCTTCTGTTACTGGATAGTCCATAGCATATAGACTAATTGCATCGAATTTTTCACCGGTAGTTCCATCCGAGGATGCTATTTCTGTTACCTTGTCCTGCCATGTTGCCACTTCTTCTGTAGGAACTTCTTCAACGACAGGCTCTTTTACAACAACTTTTTCTTCTTCCTCACCACATGCCGTCAATAAAAAAACTAACGACAATGTAAATAATAACTTTTTCAAAATAAACCTCCCTTACATATATTCACCATAATACTAATATACAAAAGAAACAGTGTATAGTTAATTTTAAAATAGTTTCTTCTATATAAATAATTAAACGGATAGAAACCGAAATTAGAAAATACAAATTGACCACCGAAAGTTTTTTGACCACACTTTTGACCACAGGAATCTTAATACTCATATAAATAGATATATGACGTGGTTGGTATAAATAATAAATATTGAGCGCCCACCCAATCCGTATACGCATATACAATCTCATATATTAGATATATGAAAGAACGTAAAAAACCAGGACTTAAAGGCGCTCGTCGTGCACCTCAGTTCTCAAAACGTTAATTCAGTTCAATTTACAAATCCCTCAACCATTGCGGTTGGGGGATTTGTTTGTTTATAAAGTGATATAAAAAGCCATCGAATTACATAGGTAGTATACAAGTAATACACACGTAGTATACAAATTAAATGGGTCTAATTAAAGTAAGTCTATTGCTTTTATAAGTTGATCAATATCTTTATGCGTGTATACCTTATCTGTAATATCTGTAGAAGCATGTCCCATTATACGCTTAATAGAGAGCTTATTTGCGCCTGCATTATCCATTAAGGTAGCAAATGTATGTCTGCAGTCATGTGGTTTGTGAGTTAACTCTAATTGCTCCATAATCGGCTTCCATTTCTCTTCGTAGTAATTGTAGTAACTCATTTGTTTATTCTCGTGATTGACGATGAAAAATTTATTATCCTTATTCATTCGATTTTCAATAAGTGAATGAATCCTTTTGTTGATTGGAATTACACGATCAATACCAGCTTCTGTTTTTATACCACCAGTGAAATGTCTACCTTCCAGGTTAATATTTTCATTTTCGATTGTAATTACCTCGCCTGGTCTCATCCCTGTATAGATCATAATTAGCACTGTATCGATGAAATCCATTCTGCCAAGATTATCCCATAGAAGTTTTATTTCTTCGTCTGTGAAGGGTTTTCTAGTGCTCTTATCAGTATTCTTTCCAAGATCAACGAATTTCGAATAATCTTTTGTTACAATATCGTTTTCTAAAGCGTATTTATACATTTGATTGAACAATACTTTTATTTTTCTTTTAGTACCATGAGACTTATCACAATCGTCGATTACAGCCTGTAGGTGAGGTTTTTTTATTTCTATGAATTTCATATCGTGAAGTGTAGCAGAACGCTTGTAAGCCGCATTGTAGCCGTTTATGTTAGATTGTGAGACTTTCGGGAACTTTTCTTTAGATAATTTTTCATAAATTTCTGCAAAGGTAATTTTTCCTGCTGTAAGATCATATGGATTCTTATAGTATTCAGCTAAAGCCAGCATACATTCAGGTCGTGTTTCATAATAACCAAGGTATTCAAAAATTTGCTTTCCTTGATCGTTCCATCCTACAGTTATTCTTGCTGCAAATGGTTTTCTCCTCTTTCCTCCTAATTTAATTACGGATCCGTATCCGTTGGGGTTTTTCATGTTTACCACCTTCTTTTCGATTACTGATAGTTCAATTGTAGAAGATTCGTTTAATTAGCAGTATTCCAAGACGGCATAAAACAATGGTTATTGATATATAAATTCAATCGACTCATAGCAAAGTCAAATTCAACATTAAATGTTTGCTGAATTACATGCGTTGCTGCATTTATGTCCCGGGGCAAATTAATATCATTTAACATGAAAGTTGGAATACAAGCATGAAGCGTGAAATTTTTTGCTTTAGACTCCTGATAGACACGAAAAAGGGGGGGCATATTCATTTGATCTCCCGCATGGAATAAAATGTGGCATAGCTCATGCATGAACTCCTGATATTGTTGATGAAATGATAGATTCATATTTAAGAAAATAAATGCTCTCCCTTTAAGAAACAAAGCTTGGCTTTTGTGTGTCCAATAAAATACTTTAATGTTTAAATCTTTAGCAATCCTCCTAAAATCCAAATCTGACGGTCTAAAAATTTTTAGTTGAGAATAAAATTTTCTGATGTAATCTTCTAAGTGGTTGTATTGGTACATAATATCTCTCCTATCAATTAGAACGCACGTTTGGTTTTAGTATAAAAGAAAACCATCCCAAATGGAAGGGATGGTTTTGTGAAGTAATTTCTTCTTAATTAATTATACATATTCTAACTTTAAATAAAATGATATTTACCATTACTTAATTCTCAGATGTTGGTGTCCCTGGCTCGTCAGAGGTAGGTCGATATATCCCAATGACATTATATATTTCAACACAGTAATTGCCATCATGATTATGTTTGATTGCTACAATGTTCTTCTCTTTATTTGAAAGAACTGAAGATGTTTTATCGATAGAATATTCCAAATTTAATTTTTGGGATGCAATCGCAATAGGATCAGTCAGTATTTCTTTCAATTCATAACTTATAGTTCTATTATTCGGTTTATAGGAAAAAATTACAATGCTTGGGAATAGTGAAAATATAAGTGAAACGCCAATAAGGTATTCAAGTTCTTCACCAGCAGTGTCTAAAACTACAAGCAAGAATGTACTGATTAGAACAAAAAGAAATGTTGTACTAAGAATAAATATAAGATTAAAATTGTTAATATAACTATTAAAAATTCCTTCTGTTTGGGGTGCTTGACTAACACCTCTTCTTCTCTTTATTTTATATATAAGTTTATGAATACCAAAAACTATTAAATTTAATGTATAAAATAATAGAAAGCCTAGAAGAAAGATTAATAAAACAATTTCTAATACTGAAGTTTGTTTTATTATAAAGTAAAGATACCAATCCATTCCACAAATGAATAGAGCTATTAACGATATTGAAGTAAGACTCTTAGCTATTTTGATTCCAGTATGGTTATTTTTATGTAGAAGTTTAATATCAAAAGGATCTAAAGTTAAATTTTTCATTAAATATAAAACTAAAGGAATACCGAAACCCCCTAAAACACCTAAAAATAGGGTAAATAAAGGATTATCCTTATTGAAAGATAATAGTTCTGAAACTAACAAACTCATTTTATTTTCATCTCCAAAATTAAATCGAATTATTAAAAGCGCATTGTTAAATAATCACCAGATACTGCTTATTACCAAACTTTATTTAATAAGTTATGAAAAAAGAGACTTGGCAAACCCAAATCTCTTTTATTATTGTGATTTTTATTCGTTCCTATTTAGTGATCAACCTTGTTTTGAAAGATATTTTGTTTATTCCAACCCGAATTGTGATTTGTTTTGCAATTTTCCGCCTTGGAACATAAGACTAGCGTTTGCACCAAAGCCATCTTCGCCTGAATACTCATACATTATTGTGTAAAAATCAGTGCCTTTGTCTCCTGACTCAGAAGATATATCTCCTGCACCACCAACAATTTCAAATACTTCTTCTTCTGTCATTCCATTTGCTATGTTATTGAATTCATCGAGAGTAATAGTTACATCTGAGCCATTAGAAACTCCAACTTGCGATTTATTAAGTAGTTTCCCACCTTGAAATGTGAAATTCGCTGACGAGAATAGTGCATCAGTAGTCCATTCATAGATAGCGGTATGAAGGTCAGTTCCCGCCTCGCCTGATTCAGACAACAATGTGCCCTCCGAGCCGATAATAGCTTTCACTTCATCATAAGTCATGCCATTTGTAATTTCTGCAAATTTTTCTTCTGTTAATGTACCTTCATCAGCAGCTGTTTCTTCTTTTTCTGAGGATGGGCTTTCTTTTTTAGTTGTTTCTCCAGCAGAAGAGGTGTCAACTGTTGTCGTTGTCTCTTCATCCCCTCCACCACTTAAAGCCACAATAATAATCACTAGAACTACAAGTGCAATAACTCCTAAACAACCAAACTTAAAAAACTTCTTCACACCAAACACTCCCTTGTTTTTAAAAACTAGAAAAATTGTATAAGTAAAACACATCCGTATGTCCATAGGCTTGTGTAAATATAACTACTATATATGTATAAAAAAAGAGACCTAGCATAGCCACATCTCTATTTATTATTTACATCTTTTTTAATCATTTCCCATATAGTACGAAGCTTTTGTAAATCCTCTTCTTCACTTTTCGGCAACTCCATGTACCATTTTTCCAAAGATGGATCATCCTTAAATGCCTGAAATTCAGCCTCATCTTTTTCTTCTGGAGAAATAGTTGGAGTAGATTTACGACCAAGTAAGTAATCAGAAGAAACTTCAAAATAATCAGCTATACGACATAAGGTATCGTAATCAGGCTTTCTTTCATCTCTTTCATACATTCCAATAGTACTTTCAGCCAAATCAAAAATTTCCCCAAATCTTTTTTGAGTAATCTTTTTTCCTGTTCTAAGCTTCTTAATTCTATTTCCAATGGAATTCATAAGTTATCACCTACTATATATTTTAACACAATATGCGTTATTTGAAATAATCAACACAAAATGTGTTGACAACACAATTCGTGTTGTGTATATTTATTTTAAGGAACACGAATTGTGGTGAGAGGATGTGAAATAGTGAACAAAAATGAAATTGCAGAAACTTTAATCTCACTTAGAGGAGATAAATCACGAGAAGAAGTTGCCAAATCATTAGAAATAAGTGTGAGTACATTACAGATGTATGAGAATGGACAGCGTATTCCAAAAGATGAGATTAAAATTAGAATTGCGGCTTACTATAAAAAAACGGTAGGTGAAATTTTTTTCTCATAAAACAACACGATATGTGGTGAATTGTAATGAGGTGAAAGAATGAATAAACACATTTTCACATTTGGTGGAGGGCAACCTTTATGGGATAAATACGCAGTCATTGAAGCAAGTTCTCCTGAGATAGCGAGAGAAAAAATGTTTGAAGTTTTTGGTCATGAGTGGTCTATGCAGTACACCTCGAAAGAATTTGCACAGGCAAAATCAGAGGGGTTTTTCTTGAAAATTGAGCCACTGTCAACAATTTATGCTCAATAGAGAAGGGATGAATAAAATGAAAAAGTTACCTGTTGCAGATCATTTAACAGAGAGTGAATACAGAATATTTTTGCAAGTATATGCGGAACATAATCGTGCTATGGGACTGGAGAAGAGAAAGAACTTTACACTTTCGGATGTTGTAAAAGTAGAAAGCAACCCAGAAGAAAGTTGTGTGAATGTGCATTACAAAAATGGGGATTGGTGGCATTACTCAAAAGATGGCACATGGTATTAATGTTGTTGCGTATCTCTTATCAAGTATTAGATAAAATTTCGAAATGAGATTAGAGGGGCTGCCAATCGACAGCCTGAAAAGGGGGAATGCTTGAAATTATAAGATGAATTGCGAGGATATGTGGTGGCTTCTTAATAATTATTTTAAATCTATTTTCTATTTAATAGTATTCCAATTTGGAATATATACAAGGGAGTTGTGAAATGAGATACGGAGCAATATTGCAAGCATGTAGAGAAAGAGCAGGTTTCACACAAGAAGAAATGGCACATAGATTAAACCGTTCACAGTCTTGTGTAAGTAAGTTTGAAAAAGATACAAAGGTTCCAGATATGAACACATTCTTACAATGGGTAAACGCAACAAATGCTCAGGAAGTAGCGGTAGCATTTTTGTACGGAATGGATGGAATAACGATGATCCAACAGTTACTACCAATAATAGCGGGAGGATTTGCATTATGGCTAACAATATAAAAAAACTGATCAACTCGGGAAAGTTAATCAGTCGTTAAAAAATATTATATGTAGCTTCAATTATGACGTAGAGTTTGGCTCTCGTCAAGAAGTTCACAAGACCTCCTCCTCTTCTTGTGAATTTCTTGATGTGATTCAACCATTGAAAGGAGGTGTATCGAGTGTCTTCTAATTTTTCGACACTATTAAAAGAAGTTATGAATAAAAAGAACGTGTCACAAGCTCAGTTATCCGAACTTACGGGTATTGGAAAATCTTCTATTAGTCAATACCTTGCAGGTAAGAATGACCCAAAAATAGACACAGTAGAAAAGATAGCTAAGGTATTGGACGTTTCAGCAGCTTATCTAATTGGCGCTTCTAATAACGAACAATCAAAAGAAAAGGTTATGAATATAAGAGTTTCAGAGGCTGCCAAACTGATGGGGAAATCAGAACAATTTATAAGAATAGGTTTGCAGAGAAATATCCTACCCTTTGGATTTGCAATTCAAATGTCAACTAAATGGACGTATCACATCTCTCCAAAACTATTAGAAGAATATGTAGGACAAGTGAGTCAGTAAATAAGGAAGTCGTCAAATTGACGTCGCCCTTAAATGGAGTGTGAAAAATGGAGATACAAGTTATTGAACGAGAAGGAATGAGAGTTTTAACTACTTCTCAGGTATCGGAGTCTTTTGGGATTGAAAGCAAAATACTTCTCCGAAACTTTCAAAGAAATAATCAGCGCTTTGTCGAAGGAGAACATTACTTTGCTTTAAACGGTGAAGCTTTAAAAGAATTTAAAGCTAGTCGTCAAAGTGACGCCACCCTTAAATTCGCTTCAAGTCTATATTTGTGGTCAGAGCAAGGGGCATGGATGTTAGCTAAGTCTATTAACAACGATAAAGCTTGGCAAGCATATGAACTATTGGTAAATAACTATTACAAAGTCACAAGCCAATTAAAGTCCCCAGAAGAATTAATTGCAATTCAAAATAACAAAATAGTCGAGCTGGAGGAAAAGCTAGAAAAAACAGAAAAGAGGGTGTTGGCAATCGAATCGAGAGTACGTGAACAAATTACCTTAAATTCTGGCGAGCAAATTAGATTACAAAAAGCCGTTGGTGAGCGAGTGTATGCTTTAGAAAAAGATGCAGGTAAACGGGCTGCATTGTTCGGAGGAATTTATAGATCTATCAAAGTTAAGTTCTCTGTAAAGTCTTATCGTGATGTAAAACAGGATGATTTACAGTTAGCAATAAAATTTGTGGAGAAATGGAATGGTTAACTTAAATCAGCAGGAACAAGATAATCTGACATCAAAAATTATGCAAGGAAAGTCACGAATTGAAGATTACTTGACCCTCATTAAAGTCTATATGGTTCGTGGAGAATACGAGCAAGCTATCGCCAGTTGTGAAGACTCTATCAAAGCATTAAGAGAGTTAGTATCTTTGCAAAAACTATCTATGCATCAAACGGTTAATGAATTACATGCACAAGGCTTTAACGTGAAGGTGGTGAAGCGAAGTGTTTAACAGTCCCGAACAAATTTTCATCTACTTATTTACTATTGTTGCTGCAGTGTCAGCTACTAAACTATGGAACAGTCCTGAAGACAATAAAAAAACTGAACAACTCGGCAAAGTTGGTCAGCGGTTTGAGTAACAATATTACATTTATTATCTCTGAAATATATCTTTTAGTCAAGAAAATGGAGGGCTATTCATGAATTTATTAATCAACGAGCCACCCTTGCAAGTGCTACCCTCGTTAGCAAAACAGGTGGGGTTAAATGCAGCGATAGTGCTACAACAGCTACACTTCCGATCCCTTATATCAAATAATGTACGGGACGGGTACAAATGGGTTTACAAGACATATGAAGAATGGAGAGACGAGGAATTTCCATTTTGGTCTCCAGACACTATCAAGAGAGCGATTCACAAACTTGAAAACGAAGGGTACGTCATTTCGACGTCAGCCTATAACCGCATGAAAATGGACAAGACCAAATGGTATCGAATCGACTATTCAAAGTGTTATGTGACGACGGGGCAAAATGCACCGTCCAACGGGGCAGAATACACCAATGGAGAGGTGCAAAACATACCGAGTGATGAGGGCATAATGCACCTAGCAATACCTAAAGAGATTAAGAGTATTAAGAATAATAATGTCGAGCATGAGCTCAACATCGTATCTGAAATTATTAATTATCTAAATTCAAAAGCAAATAAAAGCTTCAAGCCAAAAACCTCATCAGCGAAAAAATTTATTAACGGGAGATTAAGAGACGGATACACACTAGATGATTTCAAACGTGTAATCGATGTAAAAGTAGCACAGTGGTTGAACAATCCTGAAATGAATGCCTATTTACGACCAAGCACATTGTTCAGTGCAACAAACTTCGAAAACTATTTGAACGAGAATACAAAAGGAGGCTTACCAAGCACTACTGGAAAGCCTAATACAACACCCTTACCTAAACCATTTGATTTAGATTTTAACAAAGGAGAAGAGTTGGAATGAATCAAACACTTGAACTAAGCGTAGAGCTTGCTGAAAAAAGTATTTTGGGCACGATGTTAAAAGAGAACTACTTGATTGCCGATAGCGGTATACAAGCGGAATATTTCAATACACAGATTCACAAAAACATTTTCCTAGGAATGCAAGAACTAGTGGCTTCAAATAAATCCGCCGATTATATTACTCTCTTAACAGTTAAAGAGCCAAGCGAATTAGGAGGAGCTAATTACCTGCTGGATCTTATCAATTTCGAGAACTCAGTAAAGTTTGAACAATATCAAACGATTCTTTCTGACCATTGGAGAGAACAGAAAAAAAGCAATATATTGTTCCAGGCACAAACAGAGAATTGGGAACTGCCAGCTATTCAAAAAGCTCTAGATGATTTACAGAATCAACAGAATGGTTCAAACGAAACCAATGTTAAACAAAAACTTGTGAGAATGGCTGAACGACCTTATATGAAATCTTTTGCAAAAAAAGGTATAACAACCGGACTAAGTGATTTGGATAAGATGTTAAATGGGTTTCAGCCGAGTGAACTAACAATATTAGCAGCTCGTCCATCGATGGGCAAAACGGACACTATGAATCACTTTGCACTTGGTGCTGGATGGGCGGGGTACTTGCCAATTGTATTTTCGTTAGAGATGAGCGAGGAAACGGAGATAGACAGGTTGATTGCTACAACAGGTAATTATAGTCGATTAAAAATGCGTGAACCGTTTGAATTTTTTACGGAAGAACAAAAAAACAAATGGATACCAACGTTAACCAGATTGAGCGAAGCAAATATAGAGATCGATGACAGGGCGGGATTGACAGTTGCTCAAATAAAATCTAAAGCAAGGCAATTGATCAAAGAAAATCCTAACAAGGAACCAATTATCTTTATCGACTATTTGCAAATCATAAGAGGCGAAAATCCAAGAGACAACCAAACTCAAATCATTGGTCAGATCAGTTGGGACTTAAAACAAATGGCCAAAGAATTTAAATGTCCAGTAGTGTGTTTATCCCAATTAAGTCGTGCCGTTGAAGCAAGGCAAAGTAAACGGCCAATGATGAGTGATCTACGTGATTCGGGAAATATTGAGCAAGATGCAGACGTAATTGCTTTTCTCTATCGGGAAGATTATTACGACAAAGAAACAGAGAATCCCAACATGTTAGAAATGATAATTGCCAAACATCGTAACGGACCAACTGGAACAGTAATGGCAGCCTATATCAAAGAAACAGGACGCTTACTCAACATTGATTGGGGGAACAGGGGGACTTCGTGATAACAGTTAAAGAACTTTTTGATGGTGCGGTTGAATACGATATGAAATTTGTTGCTCATGCAATTTTTTGGGCACTTTCTGAAAAAATAATCGGTCTCGAAGATGATGCCAATAAGTTACAGGAAATAGTTCTAAATCAAGAAGCGATTCAAAAACTCACCGATCAAAATATTCTTGGCATTGAACGAATTAAACTGTTCGTTATTACGACTAATAATCCAAGCCTATTCGCTTTCTACTTTGCAGAAGATATACTCGCTGCAAGTGGATTACATCAAAATTTATTTGGTGAACAAGGAACTAAAATTACAAAAAGCACTCGTTTAATGTCAAAGTACATGCACTTTGCTACTCCTAACCTGAGCACGAATTTTTTCGAATATCGTAAGAGATTTGTACAGTATCCAGCTTATATTGGACATGCAGTAGCTGGCGAAAACGTTTGTTATCAACTATCTAGAAATGAGGCAGCAGGATGACTTATGAAGAATCTGGAAAACAACTCGACCGGGATCCAATCATTTTTTCAATTAGTATAAATTCGAAATATGCGGAAGAGTATCTCGAAAAGTTAAGTGATGAAGAATTGCTTGATACCTACGAAAGAGTATCGAAGAAGTACAAATAGGAGGTCTTCACATGTGCCCTAATTGTTTAAGTCAAGAAGTAGCTGACTTGTTAAGTAAAACAAACAATCTCGAAAGCTTTTTAAAACTCAAAAAATGTCATGAGTGTGATCGTGTGTTCCTTACTTTTGACTTTGGATATGCAGATGAAACAGAAATGGAGGTTGAAATGGTATGAATAGAAGTAAGCATAATAACTTATTTTGCATTTGTGAAAATTGTAGAACGCCTCTTATTTTGTCATTAGATCTTGAGTTGAATCAATTACCAAAAGCGCATGCAATCCGTTGCCGTTATTGCCACCATGAAAACGCTGACCTGAGAGAGTTTAAAGAATATGCAAAGAGAACTAGAAATTACGCAAACAATTGATTGCACAACACCAGATATAGTTATCAACATAATAAATTTAATTGTGGATAAGTCGTGGAAATATTCAAGAAATATATTGGTGCGACGAATGAGACACAAAATGTGTAGCAAAAAACAAATAAGGGAGAGAAAAAAATGAACTTAGAAAACAACATTAAGGACGTTATCTCAAAAAAATTAGAAGAAGGATTTGTTGAAAAATTAATTGCCGAACAATTAGAAAATGGTGTGAAAAACGCTCTTAAAGATTTACTTGGCTCTTATGGTGAAGTTACAAAAGTAATTGAAAAACAAATCAAGTCGGTTATGATTCCTTACCTGGAAGGTTACGACTACAGTGAGTATATTGTGAAGCTGGATCACGTGATGGTTGAAGTATTAAAAAGCACTGCATCAGAGAATAAAAATATATTGGATAATTTCAAAGATTTAATGATTCCATTAGATAAAAAGGAAATCAATATATCTGAAGTTTTTGAGGAATGGAAAAAATATGTTGCTAAAAATGTGGAAACTGATGATTTAGAAATTTGTTATGACGATGGGGAGCCAACTTATTACGATGTGACTGCATCCATGTCTGTCGAGGAATTCGAGAAATCTCGTTATTCTAGTTCGATGATTAGAGGAACAGTTACTTTTACTTGTGATGAAGATGAAAAATTAGGCTTTGAATTACCCGTTTATTCTTGGAAAGATATTTATAAAGACAAATGGAGAATAGATAGCGGATTCTTAGAAAATCATTACATTCAGTCATTAAGGAATTTGAGCGATTTCGAAATATTCCTTATGCGATTAAAGCAAGCTGGAACTCAAATTATATTGAATGATGATTATTTAACTGACGAATTGGAAGTGGTAAAAAGACCGGAAGTCGATTGGAGTTAATTCTCAGTTCGAACATGAGATCACAGAGAAAGGATGAGTATTAATGACAATTGAAACGTATTTGAAGATGCGAGATAACGGTAAAGCACTTGAAGAAATTCAAAAAGAAAAACATCTAAGTGAAGGTACTGTCTACACATTAGAGTTAGGTTATCAATGCTATTTAAAAGGTTTATCTCTAGATAAGGCTATTGAAATTATCCAGAGTTTATAGTTCACATTTCTACCATGATATTCATAAAAAAAGAGACTTGTCTCCAAGCCTCAACTCATAGAGAACTAATGTTCCCCTTATTAATATACCACACTGAGAGGGGAAACAACAATGAATATCGAGTTAAACACAATTTATAACATGGACTGCTTAGAAGGGATGAAGCATATTCCAGATAAATCGGTTGATCTCATACTGTGCGATCTGCCATATGGAACTACGAATTGCGATTGGGATTCTATCATTCCGTTTGAAGAATTATGGCAGCATTACAAGCGAGTGATTAAAGACAATGGAGCAATCGTACTCACTGCTAGCCAACCGTTTACCACTAAATTGATTGCATCAAATATGAAATGGTTCAGATATGAATGGATTTGGAAAAAAGGTAACCATGTAACAGGTTTTCAAAATGCCAACCGCATGCCATTGAAAAACCACGAAAACGTCTGTGTGTTTTACAAGAAATTGCCTACTTATCAACCACAGGGAATTATGAAGATTAAACCAAAAATAGTGAAGAGTAATCCATCAATGCAAGTGCTGGGTAAACAAAATAAGACGTTAAATAAATACCATTTAGTGAGACACAAGAATTACCCTAAATCCATTCTTGACTTCCCAAGAGAAAGCAAGACATTTCACCCAACACAAAAGCCAATAGACCTGTTTGAATACATTATTCGGACGTATACCAATGAAGGCGAAACGGTCCTGGATAACTGTATGGGTGGGTTTACTACCGCAATTGCCTGTGATAACGCTAATCGAAACTGGATCGGCTTTGAACTTCAAGAGGAGTATTGCGAAAAAGGGTTAAGTAGAATTAACGAAAACAGAAAAGAATTGGGCTTTCCTGATGTAATTATAAAAGGGCATGAAGAATAACTAAACGAATGAATTAGGCGGTTTCTACCGCCTTCTTAGTGAAAAGCGGAATAAGAAAGGGTGAAATAAATTGACCGATAGAAACGCAGCAATCATAAATAAAATTAAAGGGTTATTATCCATTGCTAACGATCAAAAAAATGATGAAGAGTCACAATCTGCGTTTATCCTAGCTCAAAAATTAATGATGAAACACGATATTTCTAGTTCAGAAGTAGAAGAACAAAGTAATTCTCAATCATTAGAAGATGGGCAAGTAACAGTGCATAAAAAGTTGTTCTGGTGGGAAAGAAAATTAGCTCAGGTTATTTCTGAAAATTTCAGGGTGAAATTCTATTACAATAACAAACTTTTCGATAACAGCAGTCAAAGAAAAAGAGCAATTATGTTTTTAGGTTTTCAAAATGATGTTGCATTAGCGAAAGAAATGTATTTATTAGCTTATGAAGCATTGGTTTTCTATAGCAATAGATATGTTGAGGACCATTATGAAGAGAATCAAAAAAGATCAAGGGTTCACCGTATAACAAATGGAGTAAAAAATTCTTATATGCGTGGATTTTTACAAGGGCTTGAAAGAAAATTTGAAGAACAGGTCAAAGAAATGCAACAGGAATATGGTCTTATGGTGCTAGTTCCTATAGAAGTAGTAGAAGAATATGACAATCGTTTTGGAGGTAAAAAAGGGATCTCGTTTAAACTACCGCCGGTTGAAGAAGCTCTTGCTTTTGAAAAAGGATTTATTGAAGGCAATAGAATCGATTATACGAAATCAACCATCGATGAAGATATAGTTATGTAGCGAATATGCAGAACATTATTTGATACTAGAAGGAGGATATGGATTTGGATTTACCAGACAAAATTATTGGGCTAGATCAACTGAGGATTGCAAGAGGACTTGAAAAGTTCTGCAAATGTGATAATAGAAAATTTGTTTTAGATACATCGAATCGCAGAGTTACTTGTAGTAGTTGTGGAGCTTTCATAGATCCTTATGACGCTTTACATGATCTTGCTCGTGCTGATGAAGAAAGGAATAGGCAAGTCGAATATTTATTGGAACAACGAAAGCAAATCATAGACTATAAGCCTCATCTATTAGTGATTAGAAATCTGGAAAAACAGTATCGTGGCAAGAAAATGATGCCGATATGTCCTTCCTGCAGCGAACCTTTTATGCTAGAGGAACTGTATACATGGGTTAACTGGAAATTTAATGAAAAGCGTGTAAGAGAACGTATTGAGAGGAGCAAATAATTATTAGTCCTCATTTAGAGAAGGAGGAATTAGTTTGGACTTCCAACATTGGAGAAAGGTAGCAAGATGTAATGGTGTACCTGATGCAGTTTACTTGTCAAGGATACAAAACAATTGGGAATACGAAAGAGCTGCAACAGAACCACTTCAAGATAAGAGAGTGAGTAACATATTTAATCAAAAAGAACGAGAAATCATGAGGAATAATGGAATCTCATTAATTGCAGCTAGTAGAAGATATAAAAGTGGAAGATTCACCAAAGAGGAGGCAATTAGAAGACCTATCAGAGGTAGGAAAGTGACTGAATAAAAAAGACAAGATTTCTCCTGTCTCCGTCAAGACAATTATAACACAAGGAGGAGTCTTAGTGAAAAAGGAAATGGTCGCAAAGGTGGATCTGTCGGAAGAAGCTTTTTATATAGTAAAAGATGGGAATATTACTAAAGTTTCTCCAAAAGAGCATGGTCAAGATGTAGTCATCTGGAAAAATGGGAAAGTGTTAGATGTGGATAGAAGCGAACGTATTAGATTAAATGGGCAGGAGGTAATTTAGTGGATCCTATTCATGAGTTTGAACAACTATCTGCAGGACTAGCTGATATAGCTGTTCTATTATTTCAATACAAACAAGATTTAGTCAAACAGAATTTTACAGAAGAACAAGCTTTTATATTGGTTAGGGAGTATCAAATGTTGTTGTTTAACCAAAAAAAATAAGAAAAGTCCTTACGGAAGAACCGACGGACACTAAAAGAGCATTTATAGCTCATTTGGTGTCTTTTTTTAATTCATAAAAGGGGTGTATATATGGAAATCGACTTAAAAACAATTGAAGCACTACAAGAAACAATGAGGATGATTGTTAAATCAATCACTGATGCATTTAAAAACTTTATCAAGTGGGCTCAAGAACATTGGACGTTTATTAAAGAAAATTGGAGCAAGTTTTATCAATTTGAAGAAGAAAAACCGATGCGGAAAAAAACTCCCTATTATAAAAAATTGTCTGTTCAAAAGATGCAGCACCAGGTAATAGATCGCAAGCCAAGAAGTATGGTCCGAAAAATAATCAATTGAGGGTGAAAATATGAGAACTATTCAAAGTGAACTTACTGAAAAAGGATATAAAAAGCCATCTAAGGACAATTATCCAATTATCCGAAAAAAGGTCAAAGAACAATTATCAAGCAGAGATTTGAAAGAGCTAATGGGTTGCAGTCAACCTACCTATACAAGAGGCAAGGGTGGAGCCTTTAGACAAAGATAATGAAGGGTGGTTCGTTCAACTTGAGAGAATTATTAGTAGAATACAGACTAACTTTGAAGGAAACCCGCGCACTACGCACGCGTTTAGAAAAGAAAATAGAGATAGCTAAAAGAATTAAAAATAAAAAGGCCATTCCCATTTTAATTAGGCTACAAGAAGACAAAAAGATTATAAATAGTTGGATTTCAAATCTACAATACTCAATCGAATGGATCACTATTGGTAAACGTCCAGGAGCTCGAAGAGAAATTAGTAGAAGAGCATCTGAAGATAGAGAAGTCTCTTTTGAACCCTATTGGATCCAATTAAGAAAAGATGAGTCTGAGAGCGTCGAATCAATAGAAAGGCTCTTTGATGATGAGGATAAAGAAAATGAAATAATTAAAGAGGCATCAGTAAAGGAAATTACTAAAATCCTGAACGATAAACAAAAAGAAATATTGACACTTAAAGCAGATGGGGCGACACATAGCGAAATAGCGGAGAGTCTAAGAATCCCTAAAGGTACGGTAGATGTGACTATGAAAAGAATTAAAGAAAAGATTAAAGCGGAAGGATGGTTTATGCTATGAAATCTGTAGAACCTATACGTGATGAAATGTGGAGAGAATCCTTTATCGAATACTTTGAGAACACGAGTGATAGAAACTTAGTACTATTTTTAATAGGCATTTATACAGGCTTTCGCATCTCCGATATTACAAAACTAAGAGTAAGAGATGTACAGGGTAAGATGCACCTGGAGATAGTAGAAGGAAAAACGGGTAAGCGAAGAAAAGTATTTATCCATAGAAAACTAAAGCGACCTCTAGAGCGATTGATTAAGGACAAAAGTAAGTTTGATTATCTGTTTGAGTCTAGACAAAGATCACGTACCGGGAAGAAAAAGGCTATTGAACGTAGTACGGTAGATAAATTTTTAAAGAAGGCTGCTGAAGAGCTTGGTTATATGGAGCCAATAGCAACACATTCGATGAGGAAGACGTTTGGCCATATGTATTACACAGCTCATAAAGATCTAGCAGACTTACAGGACCTGTTCAATCATTCTTCACCCAAAATAACACTGAGATACATAGGCATGCAACAAGCTAAGTTCGATGAAAACGTTTCGAACCTTAAGTAGGGCAAAGGGGATTGACTCTCTTTGTCTTTTTTATTTGTTTCAAGTACCTATCGTTGTTAGGTCTAAGGGGTGCATTAACGTTTTACTTCTCTTCAATGAGTGTCTTAACAGAACTAAAAAGAAAATATTTTTAACTTTATTGATTTATCAAGCTTTGAGCATTTATAAATGAGTTCAACTCCCTAGGACCTGAAGAGAACTCAAAGGGTTGATGTAAGCAACTGCCCACTAAGAGTGAAGGGCAATGATTAAAACCTTGCATACTTCATGTGCATCACACCTCCTATCATAGGTCATGAACCCTTATGGAAAAAGGGTTCATGATTATTAATTGATAGTGTATATGGTATTCAATAAGTGAATATAAAAACACTAGGTTCTCCTGGGTTTTAAATTGCTTTACGGGTGCTTTCGAGCCCGAAAGTCGTCTAGTTACAAAACGAAAACGGTGATTTACGTTTTCGAAATAAAAAATGAGAATTTAATAATTTGAAAGGGGTGAGAGTGCTTGGCACGTAAAGGTTCAGAGGATTCTGCGTGGATTGTTAGTAGCAAAGAAATTTCGATAGTTTTAGGTGTTTCAGAGGCTCGAATCCGTCAATATACGAAAGAAAATGCAGTGGTTAGGGTATCGCATGGGAAGTATGATTTACCGAAATCTATTAAAGCATATATTGCTTATTTAGATAGCAAACGTACAGAAGTGGTTGATAAAACAGTAGAAGAAGCTTATTGGACAAGGGCAAGACGTGAAAAAACGGAGCTGCAGGTACAAGTTATGAGGGGGGATTTACACCGTTCGGAAGATGTTGAACGTGTAATGAATGAAATGTTAGGTCATTTCAGAGGTAAGCTCTTAGCATTCCCGTCCAAAATGGCATCTCGTGTAGCTGGTAAAACAGATTTAACAGAAATCAGAGACATACTGAAATCAGGAATACACGAAGCAATGACAGAATTAGCCGAATATAATGCAAAGGATTTTTACTCAGAAGATGTATTTATTGAAGAAGAAGATAGATTGAATGAGTAAAGAATACTTAGCAACATTAAAGCTAATTCAAAATAGTATTAAAGAAAATTTGTCTCCTCCACCTGATTTAACAGTTTCGGAATGGGCTGACAAATTTCGAGTGCTACCATCTGAAACTTCTGCTGAACCTGGACAATGGGATACAAGTAGAGCTCCGTATCAACGCGAAATTATGAATGCTATTACAGATCCTCGCTATGAAGATATTGTAATTATGTCTTCAGCGCAAGTAGGGAAATCAGAAATACTATTAAATGGTCTAGGCTATTTTATAGACATGGAACCTTATCCAATAATGATGTTGCAACCAACTGAACAAGCTGCAAAGAACTTTTCAAAAGAACGTCTCGCACCTATGTTCAGAGCTTGCCCATCATTACGAAATAAAGTCTCAAATTCGAAATCACGTGATGGTGAAAATACAATTTTACAAAAATCATTTCCAGGAGGATTTGTAGCGCTTGCTGGTGCAAATGCGCCTTCTGGATTAGCATCGCGTCCTATTCGTGTTTTATTAGCGGATGAAATTGATCGTTTTCCAGCTTCTGCAGGCGGTGAGGGTGACCCATTATCTTTAGCGGAAAAACGTACAACTACTTTCTACAATCGTAAAAAGATAAAAGTTTCGACACCCACGGATAAAGGTACATCCAGAATTGAAAAAGAGTTTGAATCGAGTACAAAAGAACGATATCACTTGCCATGTCCATCATGTGGTCATGAACAACCTTTAAAATGGGCTCAAATTCATTTTGAATCTGTAACCCACGCATGTATTGAATGTGGCTCTATGCATACACAATTTGAATGGAAAAACCAAGAAGGTCGTTGGATTGCTGAAGTTCCTGATGCTCTTAAACGAGGATTCCACTTAAACGAACTATTATCGCCATGGCGTAAATGGGAAGAAATTATTGTTGCCTTTAAATCAGCATTAAAAAATGGCAAAGAGGAATTAAAAGTATTTATTAATACATCACTAGGTGAGGTTTGGGAGGAAGAAGGCAAGGAAGTAAACGAACATGAACTGATGAGTAGGCAAGAAGATTACGAAGCTGAAGTTCCAGATGGGGTAAATATTATAACTGCAGCTATCGATGTGCAAGATGATCGTTTTGAAATTGAAGTCATGGGTTGGGGCAAATCGAAAGAATCTTGGGGTATTGAGTACCACATCATTCCTGGTGATTTAAAACGGCCTCAAGTTTGGGACGAACTAAGTGAATACTTAAGTCGTACCTGGTCTAAAAGAGACGGTAAACGTTTTGGTATCGTTGGAGCGTTTATGGATTCAGGAGGTCACTTTACACAAGAAGTATATAAATTTACTCGTAAGCATGAATTGAAAAGAGTTCATGCTATTAAAGGTGCATCAGCTAAAAAGGGAGAAAACGTTCCATTGATTAATGGTATAAGTCGAACTAAAGTTGTCCGAAATTATCTTATTTCTTTGGGTGTAAATGATGGGAAAAATAGAGTTTTAAGCAACTTACAGCAGACAGATTTTGGTCCTAACTATTGTCACTTCCCAAAAGGGAGAGGGTATCACGAACAATATTTTAACGGTTTAACTGCTGAGCGATTAGAAACACGATATGAACGAGGGATTCCTTACAATGTATGGGTAAAAATACGAGCTCGAAACGAACCTTTTGATCTTCGAGTATACAATTTAGCTTGTTTAGAGTTTCTGAATCCCAACTTAGAGCTTGAATATTTCCAAAACGAAGCTAAAAAGAAGAAGAAAAAAAGGAGAGTGCGAGCTAGATGATTACCTTAGAACGTGCGAAAGCCCATTATGTTGCATGGTTAGATGCAGAATTAGCAGTTTCTACTGGTCAAAGCTATTCAATTGGTTCTCGTTCACTTACACGAGCAAATTTAGCAGAAATTCGAAAGCAAATAGATTATTGGGAAAATAAAGTTGCCGCACTAACCATTACAGCTAGTGGTGGTCGAATTAGACGTGCAAAGCGTTATATACCACGAGATTTATAAAAGAAATGAGGTGAAATCAATTGCTAAATGAAAAAGTGGATCCAATAAGTACCGAAATTGAGGAACCGATATCAACAATAAAACAACAATCAAGTCGAAAAGCACCCAACAATCAAGTTGGAGAAGGGCAAGGTTACGGTCGTCATGGAGCTAGCCGGACTAGAAAAAGCTTAGAAGGTTGGATAAGTTCCCTTGGTTCACCATTAGAAGATATCGAACGCAACATTGGGACTTTACGTGAACGTTCGCGGGATCTCTATATGGGTTCACCCATTTCGACAGGTGCACTTCGGACGCTTGTAACTAATGTTGTCGGTTCAGGGTTACGACTAAACGCTTCAATTGATGCGGAGTTTTTAAAATTAACAGAAGAAGAGGCAGATGCATGGGAAACCCATGTTGAACGAGAATTTGCATTATGGTCCGAATCGAAAGCTTGTGATGTTACTAGAATGAATGACTTTTACCAATTACAGCAGTTATCTTTTTTATCAATGCTTGTTTCTGGTGACACATTTGCAACATTGCCATATCACAAACGTGTTGGAGTACCTTATGAGTTAACAATACAGTTACTCGAAGCTGACAGAATATGTTCTCCAGGTGGATTTGAAACATATACAGATACCACTATTGTAAATGGCGTTGAAACAGATAAAAAGGGTGAAGTAATTGCATACCACGTTGCTAATAAACACCCTAAATCAATAACTTCCATACAAAATAAATGGATTCGTATAGAAAAATACGGAAAAAGTAGTGGGAGACCAAACATATTACATTTAATTGAGATGGAAAGACCGGAACAACGAAGAGGTGTACCCATTCTTGCGCCAGTTATTGAGACGTTAAAACAATTAACTAGATATTCTGACGCAGAACTAATGGCTGCGGTTATCTCAGGGATGTATACATTGTTTGTGACGAGCGAATCACCTGAAGCAGACACAATGGGTCGTGGAATTTCACCAGATGATGAAATTGAATTTGGAAATGACTCCGATGAAGATATTCAAGTAGGGAATGGAACGGTAAATTTCTTACGTGAAGGCGAAAAAATACAAGAATCAAATCCTGGTAGACCAAATGTGGCATTTGACGGATTTGTTACAAGTATGTGCCGTCAAATAGGAGTAGCACTTGAAATTCCTTACGAAGTGTTGATGAAACATTTTACATCGAGTTATTCAGCTTCACGTGGTGCGTTATTAGAGGCTTGGAAAATGTTTAAACGTAGACGTCAGTTTGTGGCTACGAATTTTTGTCAGCCAATTTATGAAGAGTTCTTAGTTGAAGGCATCGCGAAAGGTCGTATCTATGCACCGGGTTATTTTACAGATCCGATGGTAAGAAAATCATATTCAAAAGCAGAGTGGCACGGACCAACACAAGGTCAATTGGATCCATTGAAAGAAGTAAATGCAGCCGCTAAGCGTATCGATGAAGGATTAAGTACGCGCACACGAGAAGCAAATGAATTAACTGGTACAAATTTCTTTGAAAATCATAGTTTGCGTGTACGTGAAGAGCGAGCACGTCGTGAGGCAGGGTTAGATTCAGCAAGCATGAAACAACCTACACCGTTGTTAGAACCGGCAAAAGAAGACGACGAGGAGGATGATGACAGAGATGACAAGTAATGCTAAACGTAACGCCAAAATTGAAAATAGTTTTAAATACCATTCCCCAAAAGAGGGACAACCAGAGAAATATGAAGCTATTCGAGAAAAAGCTAAAGAGTTAGCATATTTAATTGATGAAGTTTGCCCGGAGAGTCGAGAAAAGTCGGTAGCAATGACTCAATTAGAAGACTCTGTAATGTGGGCAAATGCTTCAATAGCTAGAAATTAAAAAGCTCATTAGAGAGGAGGTGGAAGAGGATGAAAATTGACATCAAGGGACCAATTATCGGCGATGCTGACCAATGGATATATGACTGGTTCGCTATTCCAGCTGTAAGTCCGAGCAAAGTAAATTCAGCAATCGAGGAAGCCGAGCGAAATAAATCAAAACAAATTGATGTTTTCATTAATAGTGGTGGTGGTTCCGTCTTTGCAGCATCTGAAATTTATTCAAGTTTAAAAGCATTTCCTGGTAAAGTAGCAATATTCATTGTCGGTATGGCAGCATCTGCAGCGAGCGTTGTTGCAATGGCTGGTGATGATGGTGATGTATCGATGGCTCCAACTGGGCAACTAATGATTCACAATGCTTCAACAATTGCATCAGGTGATTATAGAAATATGGATCACACATCAGAATTTCTACAAAATGTTAATCAATCAATTGCGAATGCATATATGATAAAAACCAAAAAAAGCGCTGACGAATTAAAAAACATGATGGATAAAGAGACATGGTTAACTTCCCAACAGGCTTTGGAGCATGGTTTTATTGACAATGTTATGTTTGAAAATCAGCCTATAGCGGTGGCAGATGGCAGTAATGAACTAGTTAACGGAATATTACCTCCAGAAGTAATAGAAAAGGTAAGAAATGAGCTTGCAAGAGACAAGTCTTTACAAACAGTTAATTCAGCAACAACTATTGTTCCAACAACGAATGTGAAAGAGGAGGATTTAACAATGGATTTAGAAAAATTGAAAAACGAACATCCAGAACTTTTTAAGGAAGTTAAAAACTTAGGATTTACAGATGGCGTAAAGGCTGAGAACGAACGTATGAAAGCGATAGATGAAATGGCACTACCTGGCAACGAATCAATGGTTGAAGCAGCAAAATATGAGACGCCAGTAACGGCTGAACAATTAGCTGTAAAAATGATTAAAGCGCAAAAAGAAGCTGGTAGCAATTATTTGAATAACGCTAAAAAAGACGCGCAACCATTAAACCAAGTAACGCCAAGCGCAGCACCAGAAACGGATAATGTAACAGCCGAAGATAAAGCGGTTTCAGCATTAGTAGATCTATGGGGAGGTAAATAATATGAATCTAGTGAATAGCACAAGTGAATTTAAATATGATGGTTTAATTGCCGATGCATCTATTCCAGTTTTAAAAGCAGCTGTGTCAATAGAAACTGGACAAGGTGTTTTATTACGTGGGTCAGTTCTCGGAAGAGCTGCCGATGGAAAAGTTATTTTAGTTGGTGGAACTACAGTTGCCACGGCTGAGTATATTTTAGCAGATGACGTTGATACAGGAACGGTGGTCGGTACTCCAGTAAGTGTTATTACTTATGCATCTGGAGCATTTAATCGCTTTGCATTAATTATTGATGGAGCAGGTAGTATCGATGATCATGAGGCAGACTTAAAAAAATTCGGACTGTATCTTAAAGCAGTACTTTAATTTGGAGGGGTTAAAACAATGACAAACTTATATCAAACACGCACAATGTTACCAGCAGTGGAGGTAATGCCACATGCATCAAGCTTTTTACGCGACACATTTTTCCCGCGTCTAAGTGATCAAACCGTTATTACAGAAAAAGTTGAATTAGATTACAAAAAAGGACGTCGAAAAATGGCTCCATTTGTTGCACCACGAGTTGGCGGTGTAACAGTATCCCGTGAAGGTTTCACAACAAAAGAGTTAGCTCCACCACGTATTGCTCCTCAACGTGTAATGACAATCGATGATATTAATCAGCGTAGTATGGGTGAAACGGTTTATAGTAAAAAAACTCCTGCAGAACGTCAAGTTGAATTGCTATCTAAAGATTTAGAGGATCTAGGCGAACATATTGACCGCCGTGAAGAGTGGATGGTATCAGAGTTATTATTTGAAGGGAAAGTCGTTGTAAAAGGGTATGCCGACAACACATTCAAAGAATACATTGAACAAGAAATTGACTATGGCTTTGATAATTTTGACGTTCTTAGCGGTACAGATTTATGGACGGATCCTAATTCAAACCCTTATGAATACTTGCGTAAAGCTCGCTTGGAAACGTTACAAAAGAGCAGCGTTGCACCGAATATTGTAATTTTCGGAAATGATGCATACACAGAATTCATGAATAACCCAAAAGTTATTGAGTTATTTAATAAATTGAATGTGTCATTAGGGCATATTCAACCAACTTTGCAAGATGATCATGTTTCCTTCATCGGAAAATTGCCAGAGCTTGGTTTAGAGCTTTACTTATACAATGATTGGTACGTTGATGAAGATAATGTTGAAAAATCATTTGTTCCAAGTGACAAAATATTAATGGCACATATTGGACTAGGCGGTTTTGTTTACGGATCAGTAACCCAATTGGAACAAGCAGGTCAATTCGTGACATATGAAGGTTCACGTGTACCGAAGTTTTGGGCAAACGTAGAAAGCGATGCTAGAATGGTGCGCTTAACTTCGCGTCCAGTTCCTCTGCCAAAAAATGTAGATTCTTGGTTCGTAGCAACAGTAATTTAAGGGAAGGAAGATGAAAAATGATAAAAGGATATACAGTTACTAGAAAACCAATTCGTCATAATGGAAAGCGATATTTGGAAAAAGATTTTATTCCAGAATCAGAATTGACAGAACAACAAGCTGGGCGTTTGCTAACAATGAACGCCATTACAAAAGCGACTAAAGAAGAAGAGGAAACAGTTTCAGTCCTTGATTCAGATTCTGGTACAAATTCGGGCCTTCAAACACAGGATGAGGAACCAGTAGAAGTTACTCTTGATATAAATTTCGAATATCCAGAACTAGTGGATGGCGCAAATGAAAAAGGATTAGATTTTAAAGGTAATATTTCAAAGAAAGCGTTAATTGAATTAATCATCGAAACTAAAAATGAACAGTTCTTCCTAGATCAACTAGAAGACTAATGGGAGGTATTCATATGCCTAGTTTTAAAGATTTTGCTGAATCTGATTTGGATTCAGTTTTTTTAAATCCAGAAGAATTTGGCACTCCTGTATTAATTGAAGATGAATTAGTAGTAGTTGTAATGGATGATGAAAAGATGGTTGAACGCAAGTTATTCAAAGGTGCAGAGGGGTTCCATACAGAGGAACTCCTTTTTTATGTTAAAAGAAACGCATTATCATTTTATCCTCGCCCTGATAATTTAGTGGTATTCGATAACGTTGACTGGAAGATAACAGACGTTCAAGAAGACGTAGGGTTACTTACTGTGTCTGGTGAGAGGGTGAGCGGATGATATTTAATGCAGTGGTAGATGAAAATCAACTAAATGTGATACAAAATCGACTTGGCCAGTTCAAAAAGAAGACTCCCAATGTGGTCGCAAGCGCTCTTAATAGAGGTATGTCGAACATGCAAGCAAATATTAAAGCTGAAGTGCGCAAAGAATACCATATAAAAGCTGGAGATATTAATGTAACACTCCGAAAAAATAGAGCAAATAAATCAAATTTAAGTGCAAGTGTTGCTTCTGTTGGCGGCGCTATACCATTAGATAAGTTCAAAGTTAGTCCGAAATCAGTAAACCCGAGAAGAAAATCTACTATTAGTATCGCGGTTAAAAAAGATGGTGCAAAGAAGTTTAAGGGTGCATTTATGGCAGAGATAAATGGGCCAAAGCTATTTATTCGAGTAAAAAAAACAAGATTACCAATCGAGCGCTTATTTGGTCCGTCTATTCCTCAGATGATTGGAAGAGAAGAAATTGTTCAACGTATACAGCTTGAGGGGCGAGAAACATTTGAAAGACGATTAGATCACGAAATTGATCGTATTCTAGGGGGGGCTACATAATGACTAGTTTAGATCTTCAAAAATCACTAAAAAGAAAAATAACAGAGGCATTAGTCGGCATGGAGTTAACGTCCCAAGAAGGCGTCTTAAAGAAAGTTCAGGTTTTTGAACAACATTTACCGCGAAAAGTTAAATCAGACTCTAGAAAATCTGAAGAAACAAATTATCCTGCTGTTATTGTTTATTTAGATGAGGGTGAGAACGGCCAAGTAAAAGTGTTGCTTATTATAGCCACACAAGACAGTAACGCAGATAACGAAGGGTTTCGAGACACTTTATCGATTGCCGAAAGGCTAATGCAACTTTTAGTAAAAAATCCGGTAATTGACGATAAATATGAAATCCAAGACTCTCCTAAATGGTTTTACAACGATCAAGATAATTATCCGTATTATTTCGCGTGGATTGAAACAACTTTTGATATACCACAAATATTACGAGAAGATTTGGAGGCAATGATATGACAGAAAAAGTAGAGATGTCAGCAACTGAAAAAAAACATGCAAAATTAAAGTCAACAAGTGAAGTTGTAGAAAATTCTAACAAACAACAACTAATTTATTTCGGTCCATCTTTAAAAAACTTACAACAATATCAAGTATTTATAGGGGATTTACCCTCTCATGTAAAAAAACATATAGAAATAAATCCAGCTTTAAAAGAATTATTTGTAGAACCTAAAGAATTACCGTTAATTCAACGCAATCTCAAAATCAAAGGCACAAGAGAGCAACAACTTTATGACCTTGTTCATAAAACGAAAGGAGCAAATTCGAATGCCCTATAATCATGGAATTTCAGTATTAGAGAATCCAACATCTATTGAACAACCACTAGAATCATTTTCTGCAGTACAAGTGGTGTTTGGAACTGCACCAGTGAATCTAGTTTCGAACACTGAATCAATTGTTAATAAACCAGTTTTATTGAGAACTTTAGAACAAGCAAAAGAAAAGTTCGGGTATTCTAAGGATTTTAAGAAGTTTACTTTGTGCGAAGCAATGTATACCTCATTTGAGCTCTTTAAAGTAGCGCCTGTTGTATTCGTTAATATACTTGACCCTAAAATCCACAAAAAAACGGTGCCAGATTCCATAGTGGCGATAACTAATAGAATTGCAGTTATCCAGGAAGAAGGAATCTTATTAGACAAAGTGGTTGTAAAAGATAGCGCGGGAGCAACTACGCATGTGAAAGGGACTGACTATATCGCTGCATTTAACGATGCAGGGCATGTGGTTATTACTATATTAACAGGAGGCGCTATTACTCCTGGTACAACATCTGTAAATGTAGCTTATGAACAATTAGACTCTAGTTTGGTTACTCCAGCAGAAATTATTGGAGGATATGATGCATCTACAAATTCATTTAGTGGTTTAGAGCTGATTAAAACCATCTATCCATCATTAAATGTAGTTCCAAATATCTTACTAGCTCCTGGATATACACATCTTCCGGAAGTTGCAGCTATATTAGTCGCAAAATCCTATAAAATCAATGGTAGCTTTAATGCTACTAATGTTTTAGATCTAGTTGGAAAAACAAAAGAAGAGGCTTTAGTTTTTAAAGAAGATAATTATTATACGGACAAGTCATCTATGACTTGTTGGCCAAAGCCGAAAATTAAAGGCAAGATACTAAACTACAGTACATTAGTTGCAGCAGCATACGCACGACGTAATGCAGAAGATGAAGGTATCTCCTACCGTTCAGCTTCCAATACGAAGATTGCTATTAGCGGTATGGTTAATGACGAAGGTCAAGAAGTCTTTTTAGATCAAGTTGAAGCTAATGTATTGAATGCTAAAGGCATAGTTACTGCAATTAATATGAACGGATGGAGAATTTGGGGTAATAATACCGCTGCATTTGATGCGGATCTACCACTTATAGCGGATCCTAAAGATCGATTTATTGCAGTCCGACGTATGTTTGATTGGTGGGGTAACTCATTCGTTCAAAACTTCTTTGACAGTCTGGATGGTCCTATTAGCTATAGACTAATTGAGAGTATCGTAGACGATGAAAACGTAAGATCAAATGGTTATCAAGCAAGAGGTGTTATCGCAGGAGCGAAAATTGAATTTAGACAAGCCGATAATCCTCTCAATGACATCCTATCAGGAAATATAAAATTCATTCAAAAAGCCGCATTTTGGACTCCTTTAGAACAGATAGAAAATGTTTTAGAATTTGATCCATCTATTTTAGCAGCAACTCTTGCAGGAGGTGAGTAATTAATGAGTAATCCAATTCCAGAAAAAGTAGCAAATTTTAATGTATATAGCCACACGGAAAAGTTAGTAGGTGTTTCCGGAGAAATTACGCTACCTGATTTTGAAGCAATGACAGAAACAGTATCAGGAGCTGGCATCGCCGGTGAATATGAATCACCAACAATAGGACATTATGGATCACAGGAAATTGAAATTCCTTTCCGGACAATAAGTGATTCATCTTTTAATCTAATGAAAAATGCGGGAAAACCAATTGTCTTACGTGCAGCTCAACAAAGTTACGACGTGGCTAAAGGGAAAACTAGTGCAAGAGCGTTAAAGATTACCCTAAGAGGGATTCCAAAAGGATTAACATTAGGTAACCTGGGTGTTGGTACTCCTACTGAAACAACTAATAAACTAGAAGTACTTTATATCAAAATCGAAGAATCTGGAAAAGTATTACTAGAATTCGATAAATTAAATTTCATTTTTATAGTAAACGGAGAAGACCTATTAGCAGACGTTAGAAATTCCATTTAAAGAGAGGAAGAAGAGAATGAGTAAAGAATTTATTATAGAATTTAAAAACCCTTTTAACTTTGAGGGAAATGAACATAAAAGTGTTGATCTATCTGGTATTGAAAACCTAACAACAGGGGATTTAATAAAAGCAGATGGTCAATTTGGGGAGATTGGACAGTTTGCAGTCATGAATGAAATGACAACAGGATATGCTTGTATCGTGGCTTCGCAAGCTAGCGGAAAGCCTGTGGAGTTCTTTCAACAGTTACCAGCTGTAGAAGGTGTAAAATTAAAACGCTTGGTTATGGGTTTTTTCAACAGCTAGGATTCATAGAAATAAAAAACAATAAATATATAAAACAAGTAGACGGACGAACACTTAGAAAAGTGTGTGTCCGTCTTTCTTTGTCCACTTTTACGAGTATCAGCTACTTTGAAGCATTAAAACCGGAGGAACTAAGAAGTGTTATTGATGAAATCGGGGAGGCGAATAAACCAAAATGAGTCAAAGAAATTATGAAATTGCTTTCGAACTCGGAGCAAGAGTCAATTCATCTATGCGGTCTGCCTTCGCGAATGCCAATAACAGTGTAAATGACCTAAACAGAAACTCCAGAGATCTTAATAACAGTACAGGAAGGCTAAGCAAAGGTTTTTCAGCTTTAAGAGGACCAATCTTAGCGGTGGCAGCTGGAGCAACATCATTGGTGGCTGGAATGGGGGCTGCATTAAAAAGTTCAAGTGAATTTGCAGACGCAATGGGGTTAATTGAGGCTCGCACAGATGAAAGTATTGTGAATATGGCCGAAATAAAAAAGATTTCTAAGAATCTATATCAAAAAAATATGGGTGAAGATTGGGCAGATCTTGGGAGTGCTATATCCAGTGTACAAAGCGTAACAAAGCTATCTGGAAAAGAACTTGAGAGAGCGTCTCAAAATGCAATCTTATATCGTGATGTATTTGGCGAAGATATCACACAGTCTGTAAAAGCAAGTGATACAATGATGCGAAACTTTGGCATAACATCCGATCAAGCTTACAATTTATTGTCCCAAGGAGCTAAAAAAGGGCTAAATAAATCCGACGAATTGTTAGATAGCGCTAATGAATATTCACCTTACTTTTCAAAGCTTGGATTTTCCGCTGACCAAATGTTTAGTACGTTTAGTGCTGGTTTGGAAAATGGAGCTTTCAATTTGGATAAAGTAGGAGATGCAGTAAAAGAGTTCAATATTCGTGCTAAAGATGGTTCGAAAACATCGATAGCAGCGTTTAAAGCGTTAGGCATGAACTCTGATGCTATGATGCAAACATTCGCTAAAGGTGGACCAAAAGCTCAAGAATCATTTCAAAAAGTAGTACAAGCAATCTCATCAATGGAAGATCCCGTGAAGAAAAATGAAACTGGAGTAGCTCTTTTCGGAACTCAATTTGAAGATTTAGAAGCAGATGTCATTGCAGCTATGGGAACTGTAAAAACTCAATTTGATATGACGAAAGAAAGTATGGATAAATTAGCTAATACAAAGATAGACACCATTGGGGAAGTATTTAAAGCGGTTGGGAGAACAATCGACATCCATTTGATACAACCGATTGGGGTTAAGTTAATGCCGACTCTTCGAAAGGCTGTTAAAGGCGTAGAAAAGTCCATGCCCATTATTCAAAAGACAATGAAAAGTGTATCAGGAAAATCAATTGAGTACTTCGGGAAAATCTCATCCAAAGTAAATGAATTAAAAGATTTCTTTGCCCCTGCCTTTCTAGCTATAAAAGGCATTGTGTTACCTATTTTACTGGATGCAGTCAATTTCATTATCGAAATATGGTCACAAATTAAAGTTTTTTGGGATAAAAATGGAGCTGAAATACTACAAGCTGTTAAAAACGTTTTTTCTTTTATCATAAAAGTAGTTCAGGTTTTAGCACCAGTTGTACTATTTATCCTTAAATCGCTCTGGAATAACGTTAAAGGGGTAATTCAAGGAGCACTAAATATCATTTTGGGGCTAGTAAAAGTATTTTCTGCCTTATTTACTGGCAATTGGTCTGGAATTTGGGAAGGCGTAAAGAAAATACTTGGGGGAGCCGTTCAATTCCTTTGGAATTTATGGAACTTGATGATGGTAGGAAAGTTAGTTAAAAGCGTCGGAACTATGGTTAAGGGAATTGTGGCATTCTTTAAAGGACTTGGGCCAAAAATCGCTACCAATGTCCAATACTACTACCATACGTTTATGGATGGTTTCTATAAAATTGGTACAGGCATATTTAAAATAATCTGGAATGCAATTACTGCCATTGTTGGTGCGGCAAAGTCGGGTGTTAGTAGATTCATAACCATTTTCCAAACTGCAAGAACATATGGCGTAAATATTTTCATGTCCTTGGTCTCTGCTATACGAAATTTATTTGCAAGCATAATAAGTTCTATCGGTACGACATTGTCTACTGTAATTAGTGGAGCTGTTACTAGAATAAGTGGATTTATTGGAACTATCAAAGGATTCATGAGTGGCTTATTAGGATCTATACAATCTATTTTTACAAATATACAAATCGCTATGCTTAACCCCTTTAATGCTCTTAGTGGATTGGTGACATCGGTGACTAGCTCTGTTAGTGGACTCGTTAGTGGTTTATTTATAGGAGTACAAGCTACTGGTCGAGGAGCAATAAATGCCTTGATTATGAGCGCAAATGCCATGATTGGTGGAATTAATAAATTAAAGGTGAACGTACCTGATTGGGTCCCGGAAATCGGAGGTAATTCCATCGGATTTAGTATACCTAATATTCCTATGCTTGCCAAAGGGGGAGTGACTACAGGAGCTACGCTAGCGATGATTGGAGAAGGGAAAGAGCAAGAAGCGGTTCTTCCACTGTCCAAATTAGATGCTTTATTAGCAAATTCAAACAATAATAACACAGGTGGCGTTCAGTTTCACCATAGCCCTACCTATATAATCCAAGGAAATACATCAAAAGAGGTTGTAGAGCAAGCACAACAAGCAGGAGCACAAGAATTTAAACAAATTGCAAAAGAAATAGTAGCAGACAAGAAAAGATTAAGCTTTAACCCGCATTCAGACTGAGAGGCGAAATAAATGAAACAGTATATTACTATTCAAGGCGATATGTGGGATATCATCTCTAAAAATAGTTATGGTAGCGAATTGCATACAGAAGCATTAATAAAAGCAAATCCTCAACATGCTTCCGTAATGATATTTCCTTCTGAAATTGTATTGAACATACCAGATGTGGAAGTAATAGAACAGTTCACTGATCTACCTCCATGGAAGCGAGGTTAGGCTATGTTAACTCGTAGAGCATATGTGGAAGTTACTTATCAAGGAGTAG
This sequence comes from Psychrobacillus sp. FSL K6-1464, assembly GCF_038003145.1. Classification (NCBI taxonomy): domain Bacteria; kingdom Bacillati; phylum Bacillota; class Bacilli; order Caryophanales; family Bacillaceae; genus Psychrobacillus; species Psychrobacillus sp. FSL K6-1464. The sequence continues at coordinate 3,515,284 of NZ_JBBOOP010000001.1, read as the reverse complement.
ATATAACAACGGATTTGAATAAGGATTTAATATCATTTACCTTTACCGATAATGCAAGTGGTGAAGCAGACGATATTTCTATTTCTATAAGTGACACCACACATAAATGGATAAATAATTGGAAGTTTGAACAAGGTGACACATTGAAAGCTAATATCGTTACTATAAATTGGCGCAAGGATGGCGAAAAGAAGCGCCTCCCTTGTGGCAGTTTTATGGTCGACGAACCTGAATATAGTGGAAGACCTTCTGTTGTTAATTTAAAAGGAATTTCTACCCCAGCTAACAGTAATTTTATGCATACCAAACGTAGCAAAGCATGGAAAAACGTCTCTATTAAAGCATTAGGGACAGAAATAGCTAATAGATATGGCATGAAGTTATTTTTTGACAGTAAAACGAACCCAATATTAAAAAAGAAGGAACAATCAGACACCTCAGATGCAGCTTTTTTTCAACAGGTTTGTGAGGATGAAGGATTTGCGTTTAAGGTTACTGATCAACAGCTTATCGTTTTTAACGAAAAAGAGTATGAAGATAAAAAAACGGTTGCTACCTTTAAGGAAGATGATTGCACAGTGATTGGTTATTCTTTTAAGCCAACTCTTACCGATACTGGATATGCAGGCGTGAGTCTAAGTTATTTTGATTCTCAAAAAAAGAAACTAATTCAGTATTTGTTTTCTACCAAAGAAATTGATCCAAAAAAAGATAAAGTTTATAAAATCAATAAAAGGGTTTCTAATCTAGAAGAAGCTAAAAGGTTGGCTCAAAGTACTCTTCGCAAGAAAAACAAGAAGCAACTGACCGCAACACTAGAACTAGTGGGTGATACTCGAATACTCGCATCTTGTACGATTGAATTAAAAGGTTTCGGGAGTTTTAGTGGAAAGTATTACGTAGATAAAGCCTCTCACAGTTTAGCTGGATTTAAAACTACACTGGAATTACACAGAATATTAGGAGGGTATTAAATGAATAATATTCGTGCTGGAATCGTGGATGGCTTAAATGTGGAAAAAGGGACTATTCGAGTAACATTCCCTGACCTTGATGACATGGTTACAGATGATATAGCACTTTTCAGCTCTGAACAAAAGTTTCCGGAAATAGGAGATCCAGTAGTATGTATTTTCTTATCTAATGGTTCACAACAAGGTTTTTGCTTTGGGACATATTATAATGACGAAAATCTACCTCCCATTCCAAATAAAAATGTATACGTTAGAAAATTTAATGATGGATTAATTATCGAATACGATTTACAGAATCAAAATCTTACAATTAGCTCTGAAAATGCCATTACAATTAACGGTAATCTTACTGTTAACGGGGTAATTTCAGGGACTATCGAAAATTAGGTGATAATATGATTGGGTATTATGGACCTATAAAGTTTACAACAAGTGATAAGCGGATACTTACCTTTGATGATTTTAAGCGTGAAGCAAGCGCACGTAGCGAAAAACATGCACCCATTGGACGAAAACCTGTCAAAGAGTTCATTGGACCTGAATTAGATACAATCACTTTCACTATATTATTCTCTGCAGCTAATGGTGTAAATCCTCGTGTAGATATGGAAAAATGGTTACGCATGTGTAGAACTGGTGAAGCTCACGTCCTCGTAATCGGTAAACGTGCATTAGGGTTGGACAAATGGACGGTAGAATCTGTATCTCAATCGTGGGATGTTATTTTTAACAAGGGTGAACTTTATAGTTCAAAAGTTGATATCACATTAGAAGAGTACATTGAGGTGATGTAGATGTTAAACACAACTGGAGTAGAAATAATGCTATCCTCCGATTCTTCAATAGATGAAGAAGTTCTACGGAATGTCAAAGTAATTATCACGACGTTCGAGGGTACCGTCCCTTACGACAGGGGGTTTGGTATTAACCCAGATGTATTAGATATGCCCGTAAACGAAGCACAGAGCTTTTATACGATAGAGTGTATAACGAAGATACGGAAATATGAACCAAGAGCATTAGTCGAATCTATTGATTTTACATCCGATTTAGATGGAACTTTATATCCAAAGGTGGTGATTTCAATTGAGTTTGAGTAATTTACCAGATATATCGTTTGTAGAAACAAATCCAGAAACGATTATAACAGAAACTATTTTAAATTATGAAAATGCGTATTTTGAATCTACAGGTATTCGTAAGTCTTTACATCCTGCAGATCCAATACGTATTTTTTTGTACACACAAGCGTTACGTGAAATTCAATTACGCCATGTAATAGATGAAACCGCCAAACAAAATTTACTAAAATATGCTCCTGGTCCAATTTTAGACCACTTAGGAGCTAGGGTAAGGACGCCTAGAGGTGAAGCAAAGGAATCTACTACCAAAATGCTTCTTAAATTCTCACAAGCACAGTCCACCACTACTTATATCGCTAAAGGTATTAGATTCTCACCAGGTTCCAATTATTATTTTGAAACCACAATAACCAATGAGTTGCCTGCAGGTAAACAAGAAATTATTGTCGACGTCATTGCTTCAGTTCCAGGTAGTGAAGGAAACGGGTTATTGCCTGGTCAAATAAATGTAATAGTAGATCCTCAACCCTATTTAGTTGAAGCTTACAACATTGAGATCACACAAGGTGGAGATGACAGAGAAGATGACGACTCTTATCGTGAACGAATATATTTAGCACCAGAGGGGCTTAGCGTTGCTGGTCCAGAAACTGCATACGAGTATCACGCATTGAGGTACAGTCAGTTAATTGAGGACGTTCATATATCAAATCCAACAGATGGTACCGTTGATATAAGAGTAATTTTAGAGGGCGGAGAACTACCCTCTGTGTCTTTTTTAGAAGGTATGACTAGCTATTTTGGAAAAGGAATTCGACCTTTGACAGATAAAGTGGTTATAGGTGCACCAAATATTGTCTATTACAATACGGATGTCACGTACTATTTGTCGAGTAGTGAAAATATTGAAGAAAAAAAATCTAAGGTTCAAACAGCCTATGACGAATTTATTAAATGGCAAAAAGCAAAAATCGGAAGAGATATAAATCCATCCGAACTAATTTTTAAACTTAGAGAAGCTGGCGCTAAACGTGTTGACGTTATAAGCCCGTTATACCTTGCAACCCAGGACAATGAAATAGCCCAAATTGGAACATCGTCTTTAGTATTTGGAGGTGTAGAAAGTGAATAATATCGGGAGTCTAAAAATTTTATCCCTTTTACCACCCTCATTACAACAAGACAAGGATATTATCGCAGCTTCAAAATCTTTAGATAAAGCAAACACCAAAAATTTGGATCTTGCTCTCCAATTAAATTTCAATTCAAATAAAAATTTAGAAAACGATGTATTGTTAGATGCTTTAGCTTATGATTTTCACGTAGATTTTTACGATAAAAACTATTCAACTCAAATTAAAAGGCAATTAATTGATGATTCTCTACTCATCCATGCAAAAAAAGGTACAGCACAGTCAGTAGAGGAATTAATAACAACCATTTTTGGAGAAGGTGTCGTGGAAGAATGGTTTGAATATGACGGAGCACCTTTCCACTTCAGAGTAATAACAAATAACGAAGAAGTCACAACAGCAAGAGCACAAGAATTCATAGAAGCTCTGGAGTCTGTCAAAAGAAAAACCGCAATATTGGATAGTGTGACTATAAATCAAGTCGAAGAGATGAACATTTATGTAGGATTTGCCGTTCATTTTGGGGACAAATACTTATTTAAGCAGGTGATGTAATATGGGCGCTTTCGGTGGATTAATATTGACTAATAAAGGTAAAATTTTGCAAGCAAAAGCACAAGCAGGAGCTCCATTAATATATACACGATTCGGTATTGGGGACGGTCAAATTGGATCTATTGCAATTGCAGATCTTACGGCTTTAAAAAATCAAATAATGAGTTTAGATCTTACTAAAATAATCGTACAAAGCAATTCAAGAGCGGTGATTGGGGGTGTTTTAGATAACAATTCCCTTTCTAGTGGCTTTTATTTCCGTGAACTAGGTGTATTTGCGACAGATCCAGACATTGGGGAGATTCTCTATTGTTACGCTAACGCAGGAGTATTGGCTGAGTATATACCCGCTGGTGGTGGTGCTGATATTGTAGAAAAAGCAATCGATGTTCAAGTTCTAACAGGAAACGCAGCTAACGTTAGTGCATTAATTGATTCCTCTTTGATTTATTTAACAGAATCTGAAAAAGGAAGTCCTGGTGGTGTAGCTCCTTTAAATTCAGAAGGGTATGTGCCGGCAGAATACTTAAATATCGATTTCTCTACCCTAGCTACTAACCAAGAATTAGATACTTTAGCTACAGAGATTACGACGCATACTGCCGATTATGTTAAGCATCCAGGGATATCAGTAACAAGTGGAACATCCAAAGCTTATACAGTCACACTTGATCCAGCACCGTTGGATATTCAAGAGTTTTTTTGGATTACAATTATTCCGCACATAACAAATGTTGCATCTCCTACCCTAACTATTAACGGTCTCGGAACAATCGCTCTTAAAGACCAAAAAGGTGTTGCTTATGCAGCTGGAAAACTACTAGCAGGCAAACCATATTCATTTAGAAAAGTAGGGTCGGATTTTTTAGCAGATAGTGGTGGAGGGGGGGAATATGGAACAGCCACAGCACCTGATGTATTAATTGGTAAAACAATAGGCACTGAAAACGGAATAATAACTGGAACACTAGATCTATCGAAATCGAGCGGTGAGCAACTCTTCGCAACTCCAGGAACTTATACCTTTACCGTTCCTGACTATATATATAAAGTCTTTGTTGTTTTGCAGGGTGCTGGAGGCGGTGGTGGAGGTTTCTTCACATTTACTGGAGGAGGAGGAAATGCCGGTGGTGGTGGCGGTAGTGGTGGATCTTACATCGAGACGATCGCTGTAGTTCCGGGAGAAAAAGTTACTGTCTATGTTGGCTATGGTGGTAATCCTGGAACCAATGGTTACAATCCTACACCAGCTGGGTACGGTAATCCAGGGGGGCAAACACTATTTAAAGGGATTGGAGCGAACGGCGGTAATGGTGGTTATCCTGGTAGCACATATGGCACAGGCTTGGGAGGTGCTGGCGGTACTGGTGGTGGCTACGGTGGTAATGGTGTTGCAGGAACTAATGGTTCAGGAAGCTCTCAGGGGGTAGGAGGTAAAAACCCTGGTGGAATAGGTGATGGAGGAAATGGTTCTCAAGCAGGAAAACATGGTCGAGCTTTAATAAAATGGTGAAAATTATAAAGGAGGAATAATAAATGATTGTAGTGAGCACACAAGAGGGCGGTACGAAGGCAAGGGTACATGCGGTTTACACGGATGAATCCATTACTACCAATGTTGAAGCGGATGCTCTTCCAATTCTCGAAAATCGTCTCAATAAGGATGCGCAATTGTATCTTGATACTGTTAGCGGGAAATTGTTTTATGAATATACGGACAAGCCACTAACGGAAACAGAGAAAATGTTCAAAGATGAAATCACATCCCTCAAAAATTATCAAGCGGAACAAGATTTACTACTAATGCAAGTGTTATTGGGAGGTACGCCGCAATGATGAATCAAATCTATTGCAATCTATTTATGCGAAATTGGATCAATGGTAATGCAACAGTAGAGAACATTGACCAGGCAGTAGAAATGAAATATATCACTACAGAACAAGGGGAAACGATTAAATCAACCGAGCGAAATCCATTAGAGTAAGTAAAATTAAACGCAGCATAAGCTAGCGTTATTTTTTTCGTATTGATACTAAATCTTGAAGCATATCGAATGGCTTAATCGATGTAGGTACAAAAATCAAATTATTTCATTGAATCAAAGAAATGGTAAACTAGTGAAAACTATAGTTTGGAGTAGTCAAATGAATGAAAAAGTAAAAAATCGACTTATGCTAGTAGAATATAATATTAAACTAATGGAAGATTACCTTAAACATTTTAAAGAGTACCTAGATAACTTACAGAGCAAATCGAGGAGCGAGTATTTACAACAACAGAACCTGCATGACGATTTGGGTAACTTATCACTACAATTGCAATTTATGGGTATCTTTAATAAAAACAATATTTTCTTTCCACAATTACATTATTCTTCATTTTTAGTTACTTGTTATTCTTTGATTGAAAGTGAGTTAAACGAGTTCTGTTTAATAGCCGAAGAAGAGTTGAAACTAAGAAAAAAAGTTAGTTCATTAGACGGATCAGGCATACTTCGCTCGCAAAAGTATTTTGAAAAAATAGTGAAAATTAATATTAATAAAACAAAATGGGATGAGCTTCATAATCTGAGGAGATTAAGAAATAAGATTGTACATTTAGGTCCTGATTTTGATAAAAAATTATTAGAATATGATGAGAAAGAATTAAAAAAATATATCGAGAAACACAACCTTATAAAAGAAATTAAGTACAAAACACTAATTATTGATTATTCTTTTTGTATTTACCTGTTAGACTTTTTAAGCAAATTCTTCTTTGAAATAGCAAACGACACCAGTGGAATTATTCAAAGAGCTTAAGGTGTTATACAGTTGGAACATTATGTGTCATATCAATAATTAAATAGAATAGAAGGATTCCCTTCTTCTTTTGTCGAATTGTGGATGAAAGAAAGGAGGTAAAAATTGATGGATGTTAACGAGGTATTAAAAGCGATATCCAGTGGAGAGCATCTACTGGAATTAAAAATGGATCGAATGGTTACTGATGATGTTGTTATCTATGGAGCTGTTTCAGAAAAAACTAATCCAAGTGGTTTCGGGCGACATGAATTCGCTTTTAGAGGAGAACAACAAGATGAGCTGCTTAATGGATTATCAGAAATAATAAATAAAAGCGGCCCTGCAACATGGGGTTAAATATAACTTATCAAGAGAGCATCCAAAAGGGTGCTCTTTTTATGTAACAAAAAACATCTGTGTTCAGAAAAAGGGGGCTATTATGAACGAGGAGATGGCAAATATGGAAGTGTGGAAGAACCAAGTCCAACAGGATATAAGCGAATTAAAGAACAGTCAAGTTCATCTTAAAAATGAACAAGAGCGAATGGTACAAGACATTCGCAATCTCCAAATTTCAGATACTTTGCAAAATCAAGAAATTACAACTATAAAAGCTACGCTATCCGAGATCAAAGAAGATACAAATTGGATTAGACGTAAGATTACCGGTGCATTAATTACTGCAGTTATTACTGCAGTTGTTGGTGGAATTGTCGGAATTGCAATAGCAAATATTTTTTAGGAGGAAAAGACAATGAATACAACTAAAAAGATGGACACTGGCACGAAGGTTCGTTCTATCGTGCTTTTTCTTGCGCTCTTAAATCAGTTCTTGGTATCAACAGGATTGAATCCAATACCCGGATCAGAAGAATTGTGGGGCGAGGTAATTTCATGGGGGTTTACAGCAATAGCTGCAGTTTGGGCTTGGTTTATGAATAACTATTTAACATGGAAGGGTAAACGTCAAAAAGATGCATTAGAGAGGCAGGGGTTGAAATAATATGCCTATTGCATTTGATTATCTAATAGCTTTAGACGATGGTCACGGAATTGAAACAGCAGGTAAACGTACTCCTGTAGTGCCTGAATTAGGACGTCCGATTAAAGAAAATGAGTTTAATAGGGCAGTAGTGAAAATCATGGATGAACATCTCCGATTCATCGGGTTTAAAACTTTGCTTGTCGCACCAACAGATGCAGATACTTCTTTGGTTGCTAGAACAAACTTAGCGAATTCAAAAGGTGCTGATGCTTATTTTTCAATACACTTTGATGCCATGGGTAATGTATGGGGCTCTGCAGAAGGTCATTCAATTTTTGTTTATCCTGGTTCAACTACAAGTAAGAAGCTTGCTGAATGTGTAGCAGAATTTTTAAAACAAGGTACCGTTCAAAAATGGCGTGGAATCAGGGAACAAAATTTCCATGTATTAAGGGAAACAAAGATGCCTTGTATTCTTTCGGAGAATGGCTTCATGGATAATCCACGCGAAGCAAGGTTGATGATTAATACAGATTTTCAAAAAGAAGTAGCTAAAGAACATGTTCAAGGTATCTGCAAATACTTCGGTGTTCCTTATAAAGAGCTAAAGGAGGTTGACGAAGAAGTGAAAGAAGTAACAAAGGGTTTATTCCGTATTAAAACAGGCACATTTCCAAACGCACGCGCTTTTGCAGATGCAATTGATAGAATTAAATCTGATTTTGACATGTTAATATATGAGGCTGCTGATACAATATCGTTCAATCCTAACTATCGTATTTACACTGGAACATTTACGACAAAAGAAGCTGCACAAGAAGCCGAAGCAAAAATTAAAACGAAATATGGATGGACTACGTATTTAATCGATGAAACTAAATAACAATATAACTAATAGCCCTGTTCACATTATTGTGAATGGGGCTTTTTTTATTTTAGTTTTAATGTAAAATATTATTAATTGTAAGAATTATTTTCAATAAAATTTGATGTCCTAGCTAAAATAAAAAGGAGGCTATTACTCTTGTCAGTAAGTACTTACTTTTCAACTTTTAATTCAAATTTAAGAATGAACGATGATATTGTTTCCAAGATTAACTATCGCTATAAACAAATTACTAAAAGAATTAATATAGATTACTGGGGCGATACTTCAGATATACTACATAGCTTATATGTAGGTTCTTATGGAAGAGGTACTGAAATATGGGTAAGTGATATTGATATTATTGTTCAATTACCTAAATCTATATATGAAAAATATCATAATTATAGTAGTAACGGACAGTCTGCTTTACTACAAGACGTGAAAAATGTATTAAAAAAGACGTATAGTTCTTCAGATTTACGTGGCGACGGACAGGTTGTAGGAATCAGCTTTCAAGATGGAATTAAGTTTGAAGTTGTTCCTGTATTTATTAATAGTGAAGGTAGCTATTATTATCCAGATACTAATTTTGGCGGATCATGGAAAACTACAGATCCTAAAAAAGAAATTGCTGCTATGAACATTCGTAATTCTGATACAAATAGGAATTTAAAACGTCTCTGCAGAATGGCTCGAGCTTGGAAGAATCATTGTAACGTACCGATAAGCGGAATTTTAATTGATACTTTAGCATACAAGTTCATTAATGAATGGGCTTATAAAGATAAATCATATTTTTATTATGATTATTTGAGTAGAGATTTTTTTAAGTATCTCAAAGACTTGGATAAAGAAAAACTGTATTGGTTAGCACCCGGCAGTAACCGGTATGTTTGGAAGGATGGTAATTTTCAATATAAAGCAGCCACTGCATATAATCTTTCTTTAGAAGCTATTGAAAATGAAACAAACGGTTATTCTTACTCATCGAAGCTCAAATGGAGGGAAATATATGGAACGAAATTCCCCTACTAGTCAAGGGTACAAGTTAGAATCTCAAATCAGGGAAGCGTATGGACGCATAGTTTATACCTCTACTTGTCACAATAAGATTGTTGAACGACTCTTAAAAAAAAATAATACTATTAAAGTATGGCAGATTGTCTTATCAGCGTTAACTACCGGTAGTTTTTTAGCCACCATCATGTCTAATGAGGCAATTGCAGGTATTATTGGAGCTTGTATTTCAATAATATTATTAATATTAAATGCATACACGAAAAATTTTGATTTGGTTGAAACAGCTCAGTCACACCAAAATTCAGCTGATGCCCTATGGAAAATAAGAGAAGAATATGTGTCTTTGCTAACAGATTTTGACTTACTAGAAGTTTCAGATATCATGGAACGTAGAGATGACTTACAAAATAGAACAGCAGAAATCTATGCTCAGTCTCCAAAAACAGATGGAAGAAGTTATAAAGAAGCGCAGAAGGCACTGAAAACAGAGGAAGAACAGACTTTTTCTGAAAAAGAAATTGATGTAATGCTTCCCAACTCAATTAGAAGAGAAAAGAGAGAAGAGACAATATAAAAGATTTAGCTTGTGACTTACTTATATGAGTAAGTCATTTTTTATTTCCCTAAATATTACTAGTTGTAAAAAAGAACGATTGTTCGTATAATGATTAAAAAAGGAGGGAACATATGTGCGTATTAATATTGTGACGTCTATGCAAAATAATCAAATAAACGAAATGATTTACATGAAAAATAATGGTGAAATTAGTAAGCGAAAGATTAAGGTGATTAGTATTTCTAAGGATTCATTCCAGGCGTATTGCTTTTTAAGAAATACGAAAAGGACTTTTAAAATAAACAATGTACTCGCATTTGTTCCCGTCATTCAAAAGGAGCGTGCAGTAATATGAGAGACCGTCAATTGCAAATTTATGAGTACATCAAAGTCTATTTAGCTGAGCACCACTACTCACCAACCATACGAGAGATAGCTACTGCGGTTGGACTTAAATCCTCAGCTACGGTACATGGTCATTTGGATAGAATGAGAAAAAAAGGATATATCGATTTCATTGATACAAGACCAAGAACTTTACAAATAATCCGATGATTGACTATAGCTCATTTCCAAATCGCTCAATTGCCTGTATAGACATGATGAGTTTTTATGCTAGTTGTATTGCAGTATTACATGATTTAGATGTAAGGACAGTTCCGATTGCCGTAATTGGTAATTTAGAACAAAAAGGATCTGTTGTACTTGCAGCAAGCCCAGCAATGAAAAAACGTTTTCGAGTAAAAACAGGAACAAGACTTTTTGAAATTCCTAACCATCCTGACATTAAAATTTATGAGCCGAAGATGCAGTACTTTCTTGAAATGTCGATGGCTGTTACAAATATCCTTCACAAATACGTACCTCCTGAAGCGGTCCATGTATATAGTGTGGATGAGTCATTTATTGACCTTACAGGTACAGAAAAACTTTGGGGCCCGCCAGAACACACTATAAAAGAAATACAAAAAGAAATATTAGAAACCTTACAATTGCATAGCACAGCAGGAATGGGTCCAAACATGCTTATGGCAAAATTAGCTCTAGACCTGAGTGCTAAGAAAACAGGATTTGCTAAATGGACATACGCTGATGTTCAAACTAAATTATGGCCAGTTTCACCATTATCAGAAATGTGGGGAATTGGTAGAGGAACTGAAAAGACATTAAATAATATGGGGATTTTTAGCATAGGACAATTAGCTAGAACACCTTTAGAGCTACTGGAAGATAAATTTGGTGTTATGGGTAATCAATTATTTCACCATGCTCACGGAATCGATTTGTCAGAGATGGGATCCCCATCGCAAGAACGGCAAATCAGTTACGGCAAAAGCCAAATACTTATGAGAGATTACAACAAAGTCGAAGAAGTAAAAGCCGTTATCCTTGAAATGTGCGAGGATGTAGCTAAAAGGGCAAGAGATGCATACCAAGCAGGAAGAACAATTTCATTAGGAATTGGTTATAGTAAAGATTCTTTTGGCGGAGGATTTCAGCGGTCTCGAACAATACATGATGCTACAAACGATACCATGAAAATTTATAAGGTTTGTTTGGATTTATTAAATGAAAATTATAATAGAAATCCTGTAAGGCATATATCAATCTCCATAACAAAATTAGAAGATGAACATTCAATGCAGCTTAACTTTTTCGAAAAGGAGAATTGGAAAATACGAAAACTAGCTACAGCTATGGACAACATTCGAAATCGATACGGATCTGCTGCGCTATTAAGAGCGGTTTCTTATACACCTGCCGGTACTGCTGTAAAACGCTCTAAAATGGTCGGAGGACACAAGGAATAGGAGTGGCAAGTTTGATTAAAGATCGCGGTATGATGAAATGGCAAGGCATGATGTTAACGGAGCATGTATCAATGTTGAATGAGTATAACCAGGATCTAAAAAGAATCCCTAAACCTCAACTAGATGAATGGGACTATGATGCCATCCAACATACCTTGGACGCATCGTTAAGAAGTAAAGCGGACACTAAAGTGAAATTGTGGAGGGACGGCGAATTTATTTATAGAAGAGGAACAATAGAAAGTATCAATATCCAAAGGAGAACATTAGAGTTGGATACTCCATTTTCTTTGATTAAGTTAAATGTAGATGAGATAGTAGACGTAACTATAATAGATTAAAGTAGTGAATTCACTCACTATCTCAAATAGAAATTTTAGAAGTGATATAATGAGGAAATATAACGCATGTACTGGATGTAGCGCCTACAGAATTTCTAACAAAATAATAGTATGCTTTGTTCCAAGTTAAACATGAGCTTTAATCAAAAGGAGGAAAAAGATTTTGGAGTGGATTTTAGGAATAATTAATATAGTGGGATTATTTATTTTAGGACTTTTTATTAAAAATTATCTACCAACTTACATGGCAGAAAAGGGAAAAAATTTAGCTACTAAGGAAGACATAAAGGAAATAACTAAAAGAACAGAAGAGGTGAAAATCCTATTCCAGAAGGAAATGGAGATTTTCTCGAATGAATTAACATTTACAAATGAATATGCTTTCAATCGATATAGTATACTCTATGCTAAAGTTTATGGAATCGTTATCCAGTCAGAATATGTTAGGTTTTTTTATAAAAAGAATGAACTTCAAGATTTAAGTTTTGAAGAATACCCTTTTATTGAGATAAAGCGTAATGACATTAAACAACAGATAGATCTTCTTACAGGTTCAAAAATATCAGAAGAAATAAATCCTATAGTAGATGAAATGACTTCTTTCAATAAGAAAGAGTTATGTGATTACATAATAAAATATAGTGAGTATGCTTCTCCGAAGTTATTAAAGTTAGCAATAGCTTATAGATATGCGGGGAGTAATTATTCAGGAAATCGAAAAATTGAAGACCCCGGAATTTCGAAAGCCTTCGATGATTCAGAATTTGATTTGATTAAGGAAATAGTAAAAACAATAATTACAGAATACAATGAGATGAGAAAGATAGTAAAACTTAGTTATAGTGAATCAGAACTTTCGACCGGCCAATTAGCACATACAGAATTCAAATAGGTTGAAATGCAAAGATAGTTGAAAGTTGACTCTCTTTGCATTTTTTATTATGTAAAAATATTTCTATATAATAACCCACTAGGAAGGTGATTTATGTTGAGTTTCTTCTATATAAAATGTTTTTAAGTTTATTTAGAGGTTTTTAAGTAATACACACGTAATATACAAAAGAGGCATCAAACCCCATTGCATAGTACTCTCCGAGTTCTCAAAACGTTAATATTATATTATCAGTTCAAAGCACTTCTCGAGTTTTCTCGGGGAGTGCTTTTTTTATTAGTCTTTAGGGAAAATAGACGATTGTCCAATTGTTTAAAAAGTGATTGTGTGTATATTTTGAGAGGTGTATATTTAAAAACAATAATACCTATAAAGGAGAGGAGTATATGGAGTTTACCTCACAAAGATTAATTTTTCGTCTATATGAGCAAGGGGACATGGACTTTTTATATTCGATGTTAAGCGATTCCCAGATGATGAAGTATATAGGGAATGGCAATAAGCGGAATAGAGAAGAATCACATGCTTTTTTAGAAAGAATTCAGAGTCACTACAAGAAGAATGGAGAGTATGGCTTAAAGCTGCTAATTCGTAAAAAAGATGGAGTTCCAGTGGGACATGCGGGAATAATACCACAACAAATTGGTGGAGAAGATGAACTAGAAATTGGCTATTGGATCGCTAAAGAATTTTGGGGAAATGGTTACGCAATAGAAGCAGCAAGTGCCCTACTTAACAGAGGAGTTGAACAGTTAGGTTTAACGCGTCTAATCTCTCTTATTCAGCCGGAAAACACAAGGTCTATCCGTATAGCCAACAAAAATGGAATGCATTTAGAGAAAGAAGTAATCTTAAAGGGTAAAGAAGTTAGTGTGTATACATATAAAAAAAGTAATGATGTAGAAAGAAAAAGAGGAAATGTATGAGAAGCAAATTTAATATTGTCACGAGCACAATTCTTGTTAGTATTTTTATTGCTCGTTTTGGAACGTTTTTAGTGTTGCCTTATTTAACGCTTTTTCTGCTCGACGAATTCCACTACTCGGGTATGCAAATTGGAACGATTATATCGACTTTGGCTCTATCCAATTTGGTAATGAGTTTTTTTGTAGGACCATATATTGATAAGTATCCGAAAAACAAAGTCATTATTATTGGGCTTATTGGATATTTAATCTGTTATTTTTATTTCCCTTTCATCGAGCATTATTCAGGGTTTATCGCATTTGCTGCTTTGCTTGGAGTAAGTCAAGCGGTGGTGGAGCCAACTTATCGAGTATTACTGAGTTTATATACAGAGCCGGAAAATCGACGGTTAATATTTAATATCCGTTACTTTTTGATTAATATATCTGCGGCAATTGCACCGCTTACTTCTGTATACTTTCAACAGTATGGAATGGCGAACTTATTTTTTATTGTAGGTTTTATTTTCTTACTTAATATATTGATCTTCATTATTATATTTAAAAGGTACCCGTTGAAACTGAATCCGATCCGCACAACCAAGCCGTCAATATTTCATTCGTTTCATGTCTTTAAAAAGGATACTAGTTTTTTAATTTTTGTTTTGGCATTGATATTTATTAGCTTCGGATATAGTCAGTTTGACTCCACTTTTAGTCAATACTTAGGGAAGTCCTTTCACCATGAACTAGCGATACAATATTTTGCTTGGCTCATAACTACAAATGCTATTACTGTATTAGTCATTCAGTACTTCGTTTACAAGCTTGGAGAATTGATAAGCACCACTACTTCCTTAATGATTGGAAGTGGGTTATTGTCTATGGGATTATTTTTCTTTGGGCAAAGTGATTCAATTATATGGTTGATAGCCGCGATGGTTATTTTTACTGCTGGCGAAGTATTAGTATTTACCATGGTCGATATCCATTTGGATGGAATGTGTGAGGATCAGGAGAAGGGTACTTACTTCGCTCTTTCCGGTGTAAAGTCTGTCGGTCGAATAGTGGGTCCGAGCCTAGGTGGAGTACTGTTAGATACAATGAGCAGCGGTGCTTTAGTCTTTTTCATCATTTCGGTAGTTACTTTACTGGCAATCCCATCGTTCTATTATAGTTCAAAAATACGTGGACAATTCTAATCATACTATTTGTCCTTTGTACGTATAATGAGTGAAAAAGGAGCGATGAACCTGAAAAAATGGCTAATTATCTTGGTTTTGTTTTTGATATCCCTTCTTGCAGTTGTGTATGGAACAAAAGCGAGTGATATTGGTTTCTTCTTGCCTGAACCTATGAGTGGAGTAAGAATTGTCATTGATCCAGGGCATGGGGGAATTGATGGTGGGGCTAGTAACGGGGATACAGTTGAGCGAGATATAACACTCGCTATGTCATTGAAGCTAGAGAAAAAGTTAAAGTCACAGGGTGCGACAGTAATTATGACGCGCAGCAAAGAAGGTGATGCTATAGCTGAGCACAAGCCGGATGAAGATTTTCCGACTACGAGAGCTAGAAAGGTTGCCGACCTATTGTTACGTGAAGAAATTATGAATAACTCAGAGGCGGACATAGTCATAAGTTTGCACGTGAACGCAGTTCCAGAGGAAAGATGGAGAGGTGCTCAAGTCTTTTATCATGCGGAAGGGCACGCGGGTGGCGAATTATTAGCTAAATCTATCCAAGGTTCTATTAGAGAAAAGATTGGAAACACAGAACGAGAAGCACTAGCGATTAAGCAGGTATATATTTTGAAGAAAGCAAATGCACCAGCAGTATTAGTAGAGACTGGTTTTTTAAGTAATAACGAAGAGCGGGAATTACTAAAGTCTGAAAAGTATCAAAAGCAAATGGTGGAAGCTATATCTGAAGGTGTAGTTCAATTTGTTGAGGATAATATTTACTAAGACAAAGTAGCGTATTGTAGACACTCTATTATGGTATACTATGAGGCGAATAGTTAAACTTAAGGGGAGTGTCTACAGATGATTAATGAGCAACAAGTTCGTACATTGCTAGGAGCATTAAACGACCCGTTTTTACATAGAACATTAGAAGAAACAAACGGGATATCCGAAGTGTCAATTAAAGAAGAAAAAAATCATGTAAGTGTAAAGTTAGCTATAGCTAAAATAAATTCTGCTGAACAAATGCAACTACAAGGAAAAGTTGTGGAAGTTTTAAAAGAAGCTGGAGCAGCAACAGTAGGTATTCGTTTTGAGGAATTACCTAAAGAGGTACTGGAACAATTCCGAGGGAAAACAAAAGAAAGTGATAATGAAAACATTCTTTCTCCAAACAGCAAAGTTAAAATTATTTCTATAGCTTCTGGTAAAGGTGGCGTAGGTAAATCTACCGTATCCGTTAACTTAGCTGTGGCACTTGCTCGATTAGGTAAAAAAGTAGGGCTTGTAGACGCGGATATTTATGGATTCAGTGTACCAGATATGATGGGCGTAAAAGATATCCCGCAAATCATTGAAGATCGGATCATTCCGGTAGAACGCAAAGGCGTTAAAGTAATCTCTATGGGCTTCTTTGTAGAGAATAATACACCAGTAGTATGGAGAGGGCCTATGCTTGGAAAAGTACTGGACCAGTTCTTCAAAGATGTTGAATGGGGAGAGTTAGACTTTCTTCTACTAGACTTACCACCAGGTACTGGAGATGTGGCTTTAGATATTCACCAAATGCTACCTACATCAAAAGAGATCGTCGTAACTACACCACATCCGACAGCTGCATTCGTTGCTGCTAGAGCAGGGGCAATGGCTCTTCAAACAGACCATGAAATTCTCGGTGTAATAGAGAATATGTCATGGTATGAGTCTAAATCTACAGGGGAAAAAGAATTTGTATTTGGTAAAGGTGGAGGTCCAAAGCTTGCCGATGAGCTTCGTACTGAATTACTTGGGCAACTACCTTTAGGGCAACCGGACTGGAACGACATTGATTTTGCTCCATCCGTTTATGATGAAACACATAATACAGGGAAAATCTATCTGGAAATTGCACAAAAAGTTATTGAAAAAGCATAAAAAAGAGGCCGTTTCCTTAGTGGAGCGGCCTTATTTTTCTTCTTCTTTTTTCTTATCTTCTTCAGAGGACCCTGATTCTCCTCCTCCTCCTTCAGCTCCACCTTTTTCAGATTTACCTCCAGCTTCCTCGACTAGTTTTTGCCATTTAGCTTGTAGCAATGGGCTTTGAATAGTCTCTTCCACTACTTTTTGTATTTCTTTTCTCATATCGCTGGATTCCAATACTTTTCCTAATTCTTTTTTCATCTCTGCTGAACCAAAAAAGCTTTCTAAGTCCTTTAAATAAGTAGGGTCCTTCATTAAGGCTTTCATCAATTCCTCTTGTTGCTTAACCATACTCTTAGCCATTGTTTCTGAAAATTTGGGGTCCGAATAAACTTCCTTCCAAAAGTCCTCTGCTTCTTTTGAAAGCATCGTTTCTTCCACCGAAGTTTTCACTTGTTCGCTGTCCAATACAAGTAGTTCCTTAAATTGAGGATCTGATAATAATGTGCGAATCGCTTTTTTACCATCCTCTGTCTGTAGAGCATCGATGAACATTTTTTTGTTTTCTTCATAAGAAGGCTGAGCAGCGGGAGAACTACAACTAGCAAGAAATCCAATACTCATTAATAATAGTGCGAAGTATTTCATATCCGTTCACCATCCTTTCGATTATTGTTCACATTTGGTTTGGAAATATGTATAGTCAGTAGGAAGAAATAGATTTTTCCTAAAAGGCTTGTTACACTTTATAAAGGAAATAGAAAAGATGGAGGAAATATTGCAGTGACTATTAGAAATTGGTTCAAATTCTTTCTAAATGCCTTGTTAATTGGTGGTTTAATCACAGGTATTTTTGGTTTATTTATACGTTGGGATGATGCTTTTTCCGTATATTTTGAAGCGGGACAATGGAGTGAATTCTTTGCTGCCTTTGCCTTTATGGTAGTAATGGGCTTTACAATAAGTGTAATTGCTCAAATGGGTTTCTTTGCCTATCTAACCGTTCACCAAATGGGAGTAAATATTTTTAGAACTCTTACTTTGTGGAATTGGGTACAGTTATTAATTATTGCATTCGTTATTTTTGATTTGATCATGTTCCGTTTTAGACCTAATGCAGAAACTACTGCTCAAATATGGCTATACGTTATCTTACTTGCGGTCTTAATCATTACATCAGTAGTAGTAGCAGTCGTTAAAGCAAATCTAACGAAAAAGCATGCACTCATCTCTGCTTTGTTTTTTATGATTGTCATTTCTACTTTGGAGTGGCTACCGGTATTAATGGTACGAGCAGATAATGTCGATAGTTGGGTTACACTTTTATTATTCCCAATTCTTGCTGTGAATGCATACCAATTACTGGCTTTGCCAAAATATAATGCGCAGTCAGAAGTGGATCGGTTGAAATTAGAAGAACGAAGAAAGAAAAGAAGAGAAGCAGCATCTGCTAAGAACTAATAAAAGTTGCTCCGACTGATTGTCAGAGCAACTTTTATATTACTTTTTTTCTTTGTGCTAATTAATTTTTAATTTGGAAAGGTTTTAGTTTTTACTTTTAAGCCAAATATATTTTGTTCAATGGTAATCATTTCTGTGGATTGAACGATCTTTGTTAATTGTTGAATATCAATTCGTTCGTTTTGGTGTAGAGGAATAGATAGAATGTCTCCCTTTTCAAAACTTGGAACTTTGTTGGACCAGTACTTACTAGAACTAAGCAAATTTACTTCCTGTCCCCACGCGTCCTTTTGTAATTCAATAGGAAACTCATAATCGATTGTTCTAAACCAAAGTGGTTTTTCCCCAATTACTTGTTCGAATTGTTTAACCTCTTTTTTAAACAAAGTGGGATTTTCTATATAAGTTGATCCATTTTTACCTAAGAGGCTGATAGGTATATTTTTATCTTTCATTACTTCTATAATTTCCTCAGATCGCTCAATCCATTCGATACTTATAAAAAAATGTGGATAAGGAGCTTGTAATTCGGTTACAAACTTTTCTACGTCATCCCTTCCAAAAGTTAAATCTATTGTAATTGTATTGCCGTACGAACCTTTTGAAATAACAGCAGGTTTTTCTGTGAGCTGAAAAACAGGGAGCAGCGATGGCATTTGTTTTGGTACATTAAATAAAACCAATCCTAAAACTATTACTAAACCAACTAAGACAGCTAATTTTTTCAAGGGACACACACCTTTTCAAATCGTTTTAATTAATTTTATGATTTAGTGTTGACATTAATGTTAAAAAGATGTTAAGATACAAAGGTCGCTGAAACAAGACGACACTTAAACAACATGAACATTGAAAACTGAACATGCAAAACGTTAAGAAACATAGCTTTCAACTACTTGTTAGTATGATAGCAAAACAATTTTGGACATCATTTAATGATGATGCCAGCAAAACAAAATGAGCTTTTAAACTAGTTCTAATTTGTTCCTTCCGATGTGCTCTGCATATCGGAAGGAACTATTATGGAGAGTTTGATCCTGGCTCAGGACGAACGCTGGCGGCATGCCTAATACATGCAAGTCGAGCGAATGACGAAGAAGCTTGCTTCTTCTGATTTAGCGGCGGACGGGTGAGTAACACGTGGGCAACCTGCCCTGTAGATTGGGATAACTCCGGGAAACCGGGGCTAATACCGAATAATCCATTTCCTCTCATGGGGAGATGTTAAAAGACGGTTTCGGCTGTCACTACAGGATGGGCCCGCGGCGCATTAGCTAGTTGGTGAGGTAACGGCTCACCAAGGCGACGATGCGTAGCCGACCTGAGAGGGTGATCGGCCACACTGGGACTGAGACACGGCCCAGACTCCTACGGGAGGCAGCAGTAGGGAATCTTCCACAATGGACGAAAGTCTGATGGAGCAATGCCGCGTGAGTGAAGAAGGTTTTCGGATCGTAAAACTCTGTTGTGAGGGAAGAACAAGTATGAGAGTAACTGCTCGTACCTTGACGGTACCTCATTAGAAAGCCACGGCTAACTACGTGCCAGCAGCCGCGGTAATACGTAGGTGGCAAGCGTTGTCCGGAATTATTGGGCGTAAAGCGCGCGCAGGCGGTCCTTTAAGTCTGATGTGAAATCCCACGGCTCAACCGTGGAAGGTCATTGGAAACTGGGGGACTTGAGTACAGAAGAGGAAAGCGGAATTCCAAGTGTAGCGGTGAAATGCGTAGAGATTTGGAGGAACACCAGTGGCGAAGGCGGCTTTCTGGTCTGTAACTGACGCTGAGGCGCGAAAGCGTGGGGAGCAAACAGGATTAGATACCCTGGTAGTCCACGCCGTAAACGATGAGTGCTAAGTGTTAGGGGGTTTCCGCCCCTTAGTGCTGCAGCTAACGCATTAAGCACTCCGCCTGGGGAGTACGGTCGCAAGACTGAAACTCAAAGGAATTGACGGGGGCCCGCACAAGCGGTGGAGCATGTGGTTTAATTCGAAGCAACGCGAAGAACCTTACCAGGTCTTGACATCCCGCTGACCGGCCTAGAGATAGGCTTTTCCCTTCGGGGACAGCGGTGACAGGTGGTGCATGGTTGTCGTCAGCTCGTGTCGTGAGATGTTGGGTTAAGTCCCGCAACGAGCGCAACCCTTGATCTTAGTTGCCAGCATTTAGTTGGGCACTCTAAGGTGACTGCCGGTGATAAACCGGAGGAAGGTGGGGATGACGTCAAATCATCATGCCCCTTATGACCTGGGCTACACACGTGCTACAATGGACGGTACAGAGGGTCGCAACCCCGCGAGGGTGAGCAAATCCCATAAAACCGTTCTCAGTTCGGATTGTAGGCTGCAACTCGCCTACATGAAGCCGGAATCGCTAGTAATCGTGGATCAGCATGCCACGGTGAATACGTTCCCGGGCCTTGTACACACCGCCCGTCACACCACGAGAGTTTGTAACACCCGAAGTCGGTGGGGTAACCCTTACGGGAGCCAGCCGCCGAAGGTGGGACAGATGATTGGGGTGAAGTCGTAACAAGGTAGCCGTATCGGAAGGTGCGGCTGGATCACCTCCTTTCTAAGGATAATATCGGAATACGAATCTTTATTCGTATCTTAACGTTTTGCAGTTCAGTTTTGAATGTTCATTTTATATGAAGATTCAACTCTTGTTCTTTGAAAACTGGATAAAACGACATTGAAACAATAAACAACAAGAAATTCTGTTGTGATTATTTACGTAATCACGACGTGTAAGACTTTTTAACTTTTAGGTTAAGTTAATAAGGGCGCACGGTGAATGCCTTGGCACTAGGAGTCGACGAAGGACGGCACTAACACCGATATGCTTCGGGGAGCTGTAAGTGAGCTTTGATCCGGAGATTTCCGAATGGGGAAACCCACTGTTCGTAATGGAGCAGTACATTTGCGTGAATACATAGCGCATCTGAGACACACCCAGGGAACTGAAACATCTAAGTACCTGGAGGAAGAGAAAGAAAATTCGATTCCCTGAGTAGCGGCGAGCGAAACGGGAATAGCCCAAACCAAAAGGCTTGCCTTTTGGGGTTGTAGGACACTCTACATAGAGTTACAAAGGAATGAGTTAGACGAAGCGATCTGGAAAGGTCCGCAGGATAGGGTAAAAGCCCCGTAGTCTAAAATTCATTCTCTCTTGAGTGTATCCTGAGTACGGCGGAACACGTGAAATTCCGTCGGAATCTGGGAGGACCATCTCCCAAGGCTAAATACTACCTAGTGACCGATAGTGAACCAGTACCGTGAGGGAAAGGTGAAAAGCACCCCGGAAGGGGAGTGAAATAGATCCTGAAACCGTGTGCCTACAAGTAGTTAGAGCCCGTTAATGGGTGATAGCGTGCCTTTTGTAGAATGAACCGGCGAGTTACGATCCCATGCAAGGTTAAGTCGAGAAGACGGAGCCGCAGCGAAAGCGAGTCTGAATAGGGCGAATGAGTATGTGGTCGTAGACCCGAAACCAGGTGATCTACCCATGTCCAGGATGAAGGTAAGGTAACACTTACTGGAGGTCCGAACCCACGCACGTTGAAAAGTGCGGGGATGAGGTGTGGGTAGCGGAGAAATTCCAATCGAACCTGGAGATAGCTGGTTCTCTCCGAAATAGCTTTAGGGCTAGCCTCAAACGTTAGAATCTTGGAGGTAGAGCACTGTTTGGACTAGGGGCCCATCCCGGGTTACCGAATTCAGACAAACTCCGAATGCCAATGATTTATGTTTGGGAGTCAGACTGCGAGTGATAAGATCCGTAGTCAAGAGGGAAACAGCCCAGACCACCAGCTAAGGTCCCAAAGTATTTGTTAAGTGGAAAAGGATGTGGCGTTGCTTAGACAACCAGGATGTTGGCTTAGAAGCAGCCATCATTTAAAGAGTGCGTAATAGCTCACTGGTCGAGTGACGCTGCGCCGAAAATGTATCGGGGCTAAACAAATCACCGAAGCTGTGGATTGATACCTTTGGTATCAGTGGTAGGAGAGCGTTCTAAGGGCGTTGAAGTCAGACCGGAAGGACTGGTGGAGCGCTTAGAAGTGAGAATGCCGGTATGAGTAGCGAAAGACGGGTGAGAATCCCGTCCACCGTATGACTAAGGTTTCCTGAGGAAGGCTCGTCCGCTCAGGGTTAGTCGGGACCTAAGCCGAGGCCGATAGGCGTAGGCGATGGATAACAGGTTGATATTCCTGTACCACCAAACCACCGTTTGAGTAATGGGGGGACGCAGAAGGATAGGGTAAGCATGCTGTTGGTTATGCATGTCCAAGCAGTAAGGTGTGAATGTAGGCAAATCCGCATTCTTTAACATTGAGCTGTGATGGCGAGGACGTATGTCTAGAGTTCCTGATTTCACACTGCCAAGAAAAGCCTCTAGCGAGGTGAAAGGTGCCCGTACCGCAAACCGACACAGGTAGTCGAGGAGAGAATCCTAAGGTGAGCGAGAGAACTCTCGTTAAGGAACTCGGCAAAATGACCCCGTAACTTCGGGAGAAGGGGTGCTCTTTTGGGTTCATAGCCTAGAAGAGCCGCAGTGAATAGGCCCAGGCGACTGTTTAGCAAAAACACAGGTCTATGCAAAACCGTAAGGTGAAGTATATGGGCTGACGCCTGCCCGGTGCTGGAAGGTTAAGAGGAGTGCTTAGCGCAAGCGAAGGTGCGAATTGAAGCCCCAGTAAACGGCGGCCGTAACTATAACGGTCCTAAGGTAGCGAAATTCCTTGTCGGGTAAGTTCCGACCCGCACGAAAGGCGTAACGATCTGGGCACTGTCTCAACGAGAGACTCGGTGAAATTATAGTACCTGTGAAGATGCAGGTTACCCGCGACAGGACGGAAAGACCCCGTGGAGCTTTACTATAGCTTGATATTGAATTTTGGTGCAACTTGTACAGGATAGGCAGGAGCCTTAGAGCCCGGAGCGCCAGCTTCGGAGGAGGCGTCGGTGGGATACTGCCCTGGTTGTATTGAAATTCTAACCCATACCCGTAACCCGGGTAGGAGACAGTGTCAGGCGGGTAGTTTGACTGGGGCGGTCGCCTCCTAAAGTGTAACGGAGGCGCCCAAAGGTTCCCTCAGAATGGTTGGAAATCATTCGAAGAGTGTAAAGGCAGAAGGGAGCTTGACTGCGAGACCTACAAGTCGAGCAGGGTCGAAAGACGGGCTTAGTGATCCGGTGGTTCCGCATGGAAGGGCCATCGCTCAACGGATAAAAGCTACCCCGGGGATAACAGGCTTATCTCCCCCAAGAGTCCACATCGACGGGGAGGTTTGGCACCTCGATGTCGGCTCATCGCATCCTGGGGCTGTAGTCGGTCCCAAGGGTTGGGCTGTTCGCCCATTAAAGCGGTACGCGAGCTGGGTTCAGAACGTCGTGAGACAGTTCGGTCCCTATCCGTCGTGGGCGTAGGAAATTTGAGAGGAGCTGTCCTTAGTACGAGAGGACCGGGATGGACACACCGCTGGTGTACCAGTTGTTCTGCCAAGAGCATCGCTGGGTAGCTATGTGTGGACGGGATAAGTGCTGAAAGCATCTAAGCACGAAGCCCCCCTCAAGATGAGATTTCCCATTACGCAAGTAAGTAAGATCCCTCAAAGACGATGAGGTAGATAGGTTCGGGGTGGAAGCGTGGCGACACGTGCAGCTGACGAATACTAATCGATCGAGGACTTAACCAAATTTTGTTTAACGTAACAATGTCGTTTATCCAGTTTTGAGTGAACAAGCACTCTATTATGAGGGTTTCAAGATACAAGCAGTGCTAGGAAACAAGTGAGAGAAGGAAGGAACGTACTAACGTACGTGACTGACAGATCGAATGAAGTTGACAACGCAATGCGCCGTATATTGGAAGCCGAATAAGTCTAGTGATGATGGCGAAGAGGTCACACCCGTTCCCATACCGAACACGGAAGTTAAGCTCTTCAGCGCCGATGGTAGTTGGGGGTTTCCCCCTGTGAGAGTAGGACGTCGCTGGGCACCAAAAAGAAGTCGTTACCGAGTTATATCGGTAACGACTTCTTTGTGTTTACAGAATTAAAATAAGCTGCAGGCAGTTACTGAGAAAATAGAGAGGGCTAGAAGCGTAGGTATACGTGAGAAGCGAGCGAGTGTCGCTTACGAAGACTTTAATGCTGCGTGCAAAAAACGTTATTGATAGAGTCGGCAACGACTTTTCGTGCTTTTCTTAAGTAGCTATTAGTGAATACAAACGATTAAAATTTATAAATTCCTGTTTTATTAACATAAAAAAAATCTAAATATATGCTAGTCAAAGATATATTTTAGAGTAACATAAGTTGTTGAAATATACTTTTAATACAGGCTTGAAATTTTAAATAGAGTTGCTATAATTATACTTGTACTTTAAAATAATTAAACGTTCCGAAGTAGCTCAGTGGTAGAGCAATCGACTGTTAATCGATTGGTCGTAGGTTCGAGTCCTACCTTCGGAGCCATTTTTTTGTTTTGCTTCCATAGCTCAGTAGGTAGAGTGCTTCCATGGTAAGGAAGAGGTCACCGGTTCAAATCCGGTTGGAAGCTTCTCATTAATTTATTTTAAGGAAAAAACTTGTCCTAATGTCAGATATATGATATTATAGTTCTTGTCTGGTTTTCATTTAAATAAGAAAATACTTTCAACAGAATGTATAATAGTTTTTCCAGATGGAATGCTATAACGTACTAGATTTTATAAAACCCAGGAGGATTAGCTCAGCTGGGAGAGCATCTGCCTTACAAGCAGAGGGTCGGCGGTTCGAGCCCGTCATCCTCCACCATAATATTTAAATTTAGCTTTGGAGGGGTAGCGAAGTGGCTAAACGCGGCGGACTGTAAATCCGCTCCTTAGGGTTCGGCGGTTCGAATCCGTCCCCCTCCACCAGTTTAATGGGGTATAGCCAAGCGGTAAGGCAATGGATTTTGATTCCATCATGCCCTGGTTCGAATCCAGGTACCCCAGCCAACTTTTTCAAATAGTATTGGGGCCTTAGCTCAGCTGGGAGAGCGCCTGCCTTGCACGCAGGAGGTCAGCGGTTCGATCCCGCTAGGCTCCATAAATATAGTAAAACTCTTTCAACCTAAAGTTGAGAGAGTTTTTTTGTGGGTGAAAATACTTTTCAATATAGTGCATTTTCCTTTATGATGAAATAAAAAGCGAGGTGTACAATTTGACTGAGACACTAACCTATGGGGATGTAACCTTACGTCCATTACTAACTTCAGATAGTGGAGCATTGTGGGAACTGTATGAACCCAAAATTTTTGAATTTATGTTAAATAAAATAGAAAACAAGCAACAGCTAGAAAAGTGGTTGGCAGTTGGTATTCACCAAATGAATGTTGAGGGGACAGCTCTTGCATTTGTAGTAGAAAATACAGAAACAAAAGAAATTATGGGTACCACTCGTATTTATGGAATAGACCAGACAAATTATAGTTGCGAGATAGGCTCTACTTACTATGGGAAACAGTATCAGCGTACACACGTAAATACGACGTGTAAATATTTATTGTTAAAGTATTGCTTTGAGCAAATGGGGACAATTCGTGTTCAGTTTAAAACAGATGAGTTAAATGTATCTTCTCAAAGGGCAATTGAACGAATTGGCGGTGTAAAAGAGGGTATACTGCGAAATGAACGGATACGATCTAATGGTTTTGTTCGAAATGCGGTTGTCTACTCTATTATAGATAGCGAATGGTCGGAAGTGAAATACAAGCTAGTTCAATTAATGAATAAATATTCGTAATTATGCTTGGTTGAGCCAAACACCCTCTAGCATTTACAATAGATGTAAGAACTAAAGGGGGCATAAAATTATGAATAAATTAAATATATCAATTATCGGGGTCCCAATGGATCTAGGGCAAAATAGACGAGGTGTCGATATGGGACCGAGTGCTATACGATATGCTGGGGTAGTGGAGAGACTTCAAGAGCTTGGTCACTCTGTAGATGATGTAGGGGACATTGCAATAGGTAGAAGAGAGACATCTCAAAATACGAAGTTACGTAATCTAGAAGAAGTGGTTGCAGCTAATACAATACTTGCTAACCGAGTTCACGATATTATTGGGGAAGGCAATTTTCCAATAGTCCTTGGCGGGGATCATAGTATTGCTATAGGAACACTTGCTGGATTGGCAGATCGCTATGAAAACTTGGGAGTTATTTGGTATGATGCACATGCCGATTTAAATACTGCTGAAACATCGCCGACTGGTAATATTCATGGGATGCCACTTGCAGTAAGTATTGGATTAGGACATGAGGAGTTAGTGAATATTCGAGATTTTGCACCGAAGATTAAACCAGAGAATGTTGTTATTATAGGTGCTCGTTCGGTAGATCCAGGAGAACGTGAACTGATCAAAGAAAAAGGTATTAAAGTATTTTCTATGCATGAAATTGACAAGCTTGGAATGTCTGAAGTAATGACACAAGCCATTCAGTATTTTGTGGATCGTAAGGTTGATGGAGTGCATCTTTCACTCGATTTAGATGGTCTAGATCCACTATATACACCCGGCGTAGGAACTCCCGTGGCTGGTGGGATCTCATATCGAGAAAGTCATTTAGCAATGGAAATGCTCTATGCTTCAAATATGATCACTTCTGCTGAATTCGTAGAAGTAAACCCAATTTTGGATGAAAAAAATAAAACAGCTGATGTAGCAGTAGGACTAATGGGATCACTATTAGGAGAAAGCCTTATTTAAGAAGGGTATATAGGGACCAACATTATTCATAGATAAGTTAAATAGCTGAAAAGAAAAAGCGGACATGTTGTCTGCTTTTTCTTTTTGATAATCCAGACAAAGTTGGAAAAGTTTGATAATATTAAGATATTATAAATAAATGAAACCTGTGGATACCTTCATACGTAAAGGTAAGACAGCCGCATGGGGCGGAGGCGAGATATCACGATGGATGCGTTAGTGAATAAACGAATAAAACAAGTATTAAAGGGTGATAAAGACGCATTCGCGGAGATTGTCGACCTGTATCAGCATAGACTATTTCAAGTGTGCTTTAGGATGCTTGGGAACCGTCATGAAGCAGAAGATATAGCTCAAGAGGCGTTTGTCCGTGCTTTCATCAATATTCATACGTTCGATCAAAAAAGAAAATTTTCAACTTGGCTGTATAGAATTGCTACTAATTTATGTATTGATCGTATTCGTAAAAAAAAGCCGGATTACTATTTAGATGCAGAAGTAAGAGGTACAGAAGGCCTTGATATGTATTCTCAAATCGCAGCCTCTGATGAACTTCCAGAAGAAGAACTCATGAAACTGGAACTACAGGAGCGTATACAGTATGAAATTAGTAGACTTCCCGATAAATATAGATCGGCTATTGTATTAAAGTATATGGAAGAATTATCTTTGCAAGAAATAAGCGAGATATTAGATTTGCCACTTGGAACAGTTAAAACAAGGATTCATAGAGGACGAGAAGCGCTTAGAAAACAGTTAAGCAGACAGCCTCATATATAATATAGGAGGGAATCAAGATGAATGCGTGTCCAGAACGAATTGTTCACTTTATGCACGAATATTTAGATGGTGAAATCAGCCGTGAACATGAGCTGGAACTTAAATCTCATTTGCAATCATGCGAAGCTTGCCAGGCTCATATGCATGAGTTAAGCGATGTTGTTGCTTTCGTCAAAGGAGCTGCTCACATAGAGGCACCAAATGATTTCAATCATTCGGTTATAGCTAGATTGCCGAAAGAAAAATCTTCTGCAGGGGTTAGTAAATGGTTGCGACGTCATCCAGTTCTTGCAGCTGCTGCAATGTTCTTATTATTGATGAGTAGTGCACTTTTTACGAACTTTAATGATGAGCAACAATTCTCCTTTACTAAGCAAGAAAACGTTCTTGTAGAAGGAGAAACAGTTATTATACCTGAAGGACAAGTCGTTAAGGGAGATCTGGTTGTTCGAAACGGGGATGTTCAGATTGACGGAGAATTAGATGGAAACTTAACGATTATCAATGGAACTGCATATATGGCTTCTACTGCGAATGTTACCGGAACTAGTGAAGAAATCAATGAAGTATTTGACTGGCTATGGTTCCACATTAAAGACGGTGCGAAGAATGTTGTGTCATTCTTTGAAAAAGAGGACAAATAGAAATGAAAGTCTATCCATAAATATTATTGGATAGACTTTTTGTGTTCCAAAAGCGAGGGATTATCGTAATTATGTTATACTTATTTAGAATGGATTAGTGAGGAAAAGTGGGGGATGCCACATGTCGTTTATGGAGCAATTTACAGACCTTATGCCAGTAAACGTTATTGTAAATATTTTGGATGTTTTATTTGTATGGTTTGTTATTTATAAAGTTATTACCTTGATTAAAGGAACTAAAGCAGTTCAATTGTTAAAAGGAATTTTTGTGATTGTTATTGCAAGAGTTGTGACGGACTTTTTCGGCTTAAATACGCTTGACTGGTTATTGGATCGAGTAATTGAGTTTGGGTTCTTAGCTATTATTATTATTTTCCAACCGGAAATAAGAAGAGCACTTGAACAGATCGGTAGAGGGAAGTTATTCTCTAGAAGCACCATGCAGCTGGAAGAAGAACAAGGTCGACTCATAACAGCCATGACGAAATCGATTAGTTATATGGCAAAGAGAAGAATTGGTGCCCTCATCTCCATAGAGAGAGAAACCGGTTTGACCGATTATATAGAAACGGGTATTCCGTTAAACTCTTATATCACATCAGAGCTTCTTATTAATATATTCATTCCAAATACGCCACTTCATGATGGGGCCGTTATTATAAAAAAAGATAAAATTGCTTCAGCAGCATCCTATTTGCCTTTGTCTGAAAGTCCTTTCATATCGAAAGAATTAGGTACGAGGCATCGAGCTGCAATTGGTTTAAGTGAAGTGACAGATGCGATAACGATTGTTGTTTCAGAAGAAACTGGGGCGATTAGTTTAACCTCCAATGGAGATTTACGAAGAGATTTATCGTTAGAGGAATTTGAGACCCATTTAACTCGCCTTTGGTTTCCAGTGGAAGAGCAAGTAACTTCTTCTAAATGGTTATGGAGGGGGAAACAAAATGGATAAAATGATGAATAATCCATGGTTCTTGCGGATAACTGCACTAATATTAGCAATCGCACTTTTTATAAGTGTGAGAAGTGAATTAGAAAGCGATAATAAGAATGCAAGTGGTAATGACGTTGATGTCATTCGTGATATCCCTCTAGAAGTTTATTATGACCATGAAAACCTGGTTGTAACTGGTCCACCAAAGACCGTCAACGTAAATGTTGAAGGTCCTAAAAACTTAGTATTATCGGCTAAGTTGATGAAAGATTTTAAAGTTTTTGTAGATCTTCGGGAACTAACTATAGGTACTCATCGAGTTCCGGTTTCAACTGAAAACTTCATAGAAAAGCTTAATGTGCGAACAGATCCTCAATATGTAGATGTAGTGATTGAAGAGCGTATTTCTCGAGAGTTTAATGTTGAAACAGATATGAATGAAGGATTGTTGGCTGAAAACTATGTAGTGAAGTCCTATGAAGTAAAACCACAAAAAGTAACCATTACTGGAGCAAAAAGTGTTATCAATAGCATAGGTTATGTAAAAGCAACAGTCGCAGGAGATCAAGGCATGAATAAGTCCTTTGAACAGGATACAACAGTCAAAGTACTCGATCTTGACTTAAATAAGTTAGACGTTGTCGTTGAACCAAGCTCTGTTCACGTAAGTGTGAAAATAGAAGAGTATAGTAAAGTGGTACCGTTAGCTCTAGTAAAACAAGGTAATCCCAAAGAAGGGGTCACCATAAATGAGCTCACTACAAAGACAGATTCAATTCGATTATATGGACCAAAAGCAGTCCTTGATAAAATAGATCAACTAAATGTTGATGTAGATCTAAGTAAAATAGAGAAGACTGGTAGCTTTGATATGAAATTAGCTTTACCAGAAGGGGTTACAAAACTGTCAAAAGAGGTAATAGAGATTACTGGCGATGTTACGGTTGTGAATGACCCTGATTCAGAAGAAACGGTGGAACAGGAAGAACCTGTTTCTACTATTTCAGAAAAGTCATTTGAGCAAGTACCTATAACCGTAAGAGGCTTACCTGAGCAACTGATAAGTTTTTTTGAAAAACCTACGGATGGCATCGTGACAGTCGTTGCTAAAGGGACAACAGAGGCCTTAAATAAGCTTCAATTAAATAATCTATCTGTATATGTAGAAGCAACTAATTCCGAAGTCGGAGAAAGTACTCTCCCTATACAAGTAGAGGGTTCTTCTGATGTAGAATGGCAAACTTCTGAAAAAGAAGCAGTCCTAACAGTTAAAGAATCTTTATAGATAGTACAACAGGATTTTAAGGAGAGAGTATAAATGGGAAAATATTTTGGTACAGATGGAGTTAGAGGAGTAGCAAACTCAGAACTAACACCAGAACTTGCATTTAAATTAGGTAGAGTTGGTGGTTATATACTAACGAAAGATGTAACAGATCGTCCAAAAGTGTTAATTGGTCGAGATACTCGTATATCTGGTCATATGCTAGAGGGGGCACTAGTTGCTGGTCTATTATCTGTTGGGGTTGAAGTAATGCGTCTAGGTGTTGTTAGTACACCAGCTGTAGCTTATTTAACGAGAGCTATGAGTGCAAGTGCCGGAGTAATGATCTCTGCATCTCATAATCCTATGGCAGATAATGGTATAAAATTCTTTGGGTCGGATGGATTTAAATTATCTGATGGACAAGAGGAAGAAATTGAGCAGCTTTTAGACCAAGATATAGATGAATTACCACGTCCAACTGGGGCAGATGTTGGTTCTGTATCTGATTACTTCGAGGGTGGTCAAAAGTATATTCATTACTTGAAACAATCAATAGATGAGGAATTTGTAGGAATTCATGTAGCTCTTGACTGTGCAAATGGTTCAACATCGTCTCTTGGAACACATGTATTTGCTGATTTAGATGCTGATCTATCTACAATGGGTTCTTCACCAAATGGGTTGAATATTAATGATGGTGTTGGTTCTACGCATCCAGAAAACTTAGCGAAGTTTGTTCTAGAAAAAGGAGCAGACGTAGGGCTTGCTTTTGATGGCGATGGAGATCGTCTGATTGCAGTAGATGAAAAAGGACAAATTGTAGATGGTGACCAAATTATGTATATTTGTGCCAAACATCTTCATGCAAATGGACGTTTAAATAACGGGACAGTTGTTTCCACAGTGATGAGTAATATGGGCTTCTATAAAGCATTAGAAACACATGATATGACTAGTGTAAAAACAGCGGTTGGAGATAGATATGTAGTAGAAGAAATGAAAAAGAATGGCTATAACCTAGGTGGGGAGCAGTCAGGACATATCGTTTTCCTTGACTATAATACTACAGGTGACGGTTTGTTGACTGGGTTACAGCTCGTGAATATTATGAAGGTAACAGGGAAAAAACTTTCCGAGCTTGCTGCTGAAATGACAATCTATCCACAAAAACTTATAAATGTTCGAGTGACAGATAAGCATGCGGTAACAGAAAATGAAAAAGTAGCAGCTATTATTAGTGAAGTAGAAAGTGAAATGGCTGGAAATGGTCGTGTCCTTGTACGTCCATCGGGTACTGAGCCATTGGTTCGCGTAATGGTAGAAGCAGCAACTGAACAGGAATGCGAAACCTACGTAAACCGCATCGTAGAAGTTGTAAAAGCTGAAATGGGACTTGAAGAATAAGTGTAAAGAATCACATTTCAACAATCTGCGAGCTATGTAAATTACTAATATCGATCCCTTTCTCTTTTCGAAGAGTTAGGGATTTTATGATATTATGAATAAAAGCGAGTGAGTTTCTAAAGACCATAGACAAATAAAGGAGGTACCTATGTATATTCCTAAACGATTTAAGGTAGATGACGAGAAAGAAATTTGGTCCTTTCTTAAGCAACACACATTTGCAACATTGGTTACAACAGATAAAGGGAGACCAGTAGCAACGCATATTCCTGTAATGGTTAAACGCGAAGGAGAAGAAATTGTGGTAAGTGGGCATTTGGCATATGGTAACCGACAGTGGCGCACGCTTAATGAGGAGCAGGAAACCTTGATAATTTTTCAGGGACCTCATTCCTACATTTCTTCTTCATGGTATGAAGAGCAGCAAGTCCCGACATGGAACTATCAGTCCGTTCATGTGTATGGGAATGTTAGTCTCCAAACGCAAGAGGAACTAATAGACGATTTGAAGACGCTTCTACACGTATATGAGCATCATCGACAACATCCGGTATTGTGGGATACACTATCACCTGAGCTTCTTGAACGGGAATTGAAAGGTATAGTTGGATTCAAACTTACCGTTACAGACATTCAAGCAGCCTATAAAATGAGCCAGAATCGAAATGACAGAGATTATGCCAACATCATAACGCAGCTTCATCAAGAAACTTCACCTGAAGCCCATCAAGTGGCTCAGGAAATGAAAAAGTTACGCTAAAAAATTTTATGTTTATCAGGTAAAGTTTAGTGGAATAGTAAGAGTGTACAAACAATTAAGGAGTGAGGAAATGGCTAAAGTAGCAACATTAATCACAAATATGTTTGAGGACGTAGAATACACAGGTCCAGCACAAGCACTAAACGATGCAGGACACGAGGTATTTGCAATTGAAAAAGAAGCAGGTAAAGAGGTAACAGGGAAAAACGGCGAAGCTACGGTGAAAATCGATTATGGCATTGACGAAGTAAAACCTGAAGACTTTGACGCATTATTTATACCTGGAGGATTTTCACCAGATATTTTACGAGCAGATGATCGATTTGTTCAATTTGCGAAGTATTTTATGGATGAGAAAAAACCAGTGTTTGCAATTTGTCATGGTCCACAATTACTCATCACTGCGAAGACGTTAGATGGTAGAGATGCGACAGGATATAAGTCGATCAAAGTGGACTTAGAAAATGCCGGTGTAAAATTCCATGACGAAGAAGTATTCGTTTGTCAAAATCAATTGGTAACAAGCCGTACACCAGACGATATTCCAGCGTTTAATAGAGAAATCGTTAAGCTGTTAGGTTAATTAGTAATATAAACTATATAAAATTATTAAGAGCATCTTCTTTTATTGGAAGATGCTCTTTTAATTGATAGAATATTCTTATTTATTTTAGGTGTTTCTTTCATTATACTTAAGGAATTAAATCATACCGGTATAAAGGTGTGAGGGGGAGTTTATATGGATTATTTACATCACCCGTTTCAAGGAAAGCGTCATACGGTATTTGCTAAAAAGGGGATGGTAGCAACTTCACAGCCTTTAGCTGCTCAGGCAGGATTAGATATCTTAAAAAAAGGTGGTAATGCAATTGATGCGGCAATTGCTACGGCAGCAGCACTTACCGTTGTAGAACCGACCTCTAACGGAATTGGCGGAGACGCTTTTGCGTTAGTATGGACAAAAGATAAGCTCTACGGTTTAAACGCATCTGGTCCTGCACCGCAGTCGATATCCCCAGAAGCGATAAGAGAAAAAGGGTATGATGAAATGCCTGTTCACGGTGTGATTCCTGTGACCGTCCCAGGAGTTCCTGCTGCTTGGGCTGCCTTATCAGAAAGATTTGGTAAACTCTCGCTCCAAGAAGTTTTAGAACCTGCTATTCAATACGCAGAAGAAGGATACCCGTTAACTCCAATACTTGGTAAATACTGGAAAGTGGCCTATGATAAATATAAAACTACATTTACTTCAGAGGAATTTAATGCTTGGTTTGAAACCTTTGCACCAAATGGACGAGCTCCAGAAATAGGCGAGATGTGGAGCTCTCCTAATCACGCACGTTCACTTCGAGCGATAGGAGAAACGAATGCCCGTGACTTTTATGAGGGGGAAACTGCCGACAAAATCGATACGTTTATGAAAAAACATGGAGGCTATTTATCGAAAGAAGATCTTAGTAAATACAAGGTGGAGTGGGTAGAGCCTATTTCGGTCAACTATAAGGGTTATGATGTTTGGGAAATCCCGCCAAATGGACAAGGAATGGTTGCATTAATGGCACTGAATATATACAAGCACTTAGGGGAACCGAGATGGCAAAGTAAGGAAACTCTCCACCATCAAATAGAAGCGATGAAGTTAGCTTTCACAGATGGGTTAGCTTTTATAACGGAGTCTGAGGAAATGCCGATAAGCGTAGAACAATTATTATCAGAGGAATACGCAAATAAAAGATCCAACGTAATAAACGAAGAAGCTGGCAATCCAGAAATCTATGACATCCCTAAAGGTGGGACTGTATATTTAGCTACTGCAGATGAAGAAGGTAATATGGTTTCTTACATCCAAAGTAACTATATGGGATTTGGATCAGGGATAGTTATTCCAAATACAGGAATTGCCTTGCAAAATAGAGGGCATGACTTCTCTTTAGATGTCGCGCACCCAAATATATTAAAGCCCGGGAAAAGAACATTACATACTATTATTCCAGGCTTCTTAAGCAAAAATGGGAAGGCAGTAGGACCTTTCGGAGTAATGGGTGGATATATGCAGCCACAAGGGCATTTCCAGGTTGTGACGAATACAGTAGACTATATGTTAAACCCACAGGCTACATTAGATATGCCTCGTTGGCAGTGGATAAAAGGGAAAGTAATTCATGTAGAACCAGAATTCCCTAGCTATCTTGTACAAAGTCTAATAGGAAAAGGGCACCAAGTTCAGATTGCTTCGGACGGTGGGACATTCGGCAGAGGTCAGATTATTTGGCGGAATGCTGAAACTGGGGTTCTACAAGGAGGAACAGAGTCTCGTACGGATGGTTCAATTGCAGCATGGTAAAAGATTATCTTGTGTTAAAAGAGCCATTACTATAGTAATGGCTCTTTTATTCGGTTAAAGTCCCCTACACCCATTAAATTGACGAGCATACTATGAACATATATAATGTAGAAGTTGCTAATCTAGTATTAGTAACCGCGTAGATGTGGAGGACAGGTAACGCGTAAAACATAGAAAACAATTATAGCGCCAGAGCTGAAGAAATTGGACGGAAAATCATCTTCAGCAGACGAGGTGGAGGTTATCGAAATTTCGGCGGATGCCTCCCGACCGTATTTGCCCGGTTGTTATTCTTTTTCATAAAACATTCGAGTGATCGAATGACAGGTGGAATAGAAGGCATTCTTTGCTTAATTGGCTACTACACGCCTTGTGTAGGGAGCTTATTTTGACATGAATGTAAACGGAGGAATTTAAATTATGTGTGGAATTGTTGGATATATTGGAGAAATAGATGCAAAAGAAATTTTATTAAAAGGGTTAGAGAAGTTAGAATACCGCGGTTATGATTCAGCAGGTATTGCTGTGCTTAACGAAGATGGAGTTATGGTATTTAAAGAAAAAGGTCGAATTGCGGATTTACGTGGCGTAGTAGATACAGAAGTAGCGGCAACTATTGGAATTGGTCATACTCGCTGGGCAACTCACGGAGTACCAAACCATGAAAATGCACATCCTCATCAAAGTACAACTAAACGCTTCACATTAGTGCATAATGGAGTAATTGAAAACTATCATTTGATGAAAAAAGCTTATTTATCGGACGTGGAAATGGCTTCTGAGACAGATACAGAAGTAATTGTACAACTTATAGAGCATTTTTCTAAAGACGGATTATCTACAGTTGATGCACTTCGCAAAACATTGCATTTAATACATGGTTCATACGCACTTGCTTTACTGGATAATGAAGACGAAGATACTATTTATGTAGCAAAAAACAAATCACCATTACTAGTTGGTGTTGGAGAAGGATTCAATGTTGTAGCTTCGGATGCAATGGCGATGCTTCAAGTAACTGAGCAATATGTGGAACTTCATGATCAAGAAATCGTAATCGTACGCAAAGATTCTGTAGAAATTCAAACATTGGAAGGCACAAAAGTTGAACGTGCTCCATATAAAGCAGAACTAGATATGAGCGATATTGAAAAAGGAACATATCCTCACTATATGTTAAAAGAAATCGATGAGCAGCCAGCTGTTATTCGTAAAATTATTCAAGCTTATCAAAATGAGCAAGGGGAACTTACAATTGATCCTGCTATTTTAAAAGCACTGCAAGACGCTGACCGCCTGTACATTATTGCGGCAGGAACGAGCTATCATGGTGGGTTAATCGGAAAAGAATACTTTGAAAAAATTGCAGGTATACCAGTAGAGGTTCATATTTCTAGTGAATTCGGTTATAATATGCCACTACTTTCTGAAAAACCAATCTTCATGTTCCTAACACAATCAGGAGAAACTGCGGATAGCAGACAAGTTCTTGTAAAGATTAAAAAATTAGGTTACCCAACGATCACGATGACTAACGTACCAGGTTCTACTCTTTCCCGTGAAGCAGATCACACACTTTTACTTCATGCTGGTCCGGAGATTGCTGTGGCTTCCACTAAAGCATATGTTGCACAGGTTGCTGTTTTAATGGTAACGGCTTCTGTATACGCACTTGCTCAAGGGAAAACATTAGACTATGATGCTGTAAAAGAATTAGGAATTGTAGCCAATGCTGTTCAAGCAATTGTAGATTCTAAAGAAGAAATGGAAGAAATCGCGAAAGAGTTTTTAGCTACTACTAGAAATGCATTTTTCATTGGGCGTAACGTAGATTTCTACGTAAGCCAAGAAGGTGCATTAAAACTTAAAGAAATTTCATATATCCAAGCAGAAGGATTTGCTGGAGGAGAGCTAAAACATGGTACTATCGCTCTTATTGAAGACGGTACACCAATTATCGCTCTAGCTACACAAAAAGCAGTAAGCCTTAATATTCGTGGTAATGTAAAAGAAGTAGTTGCACGTGGCGCTAACCCATGTATTATTGCAATGGAAGGCCATGAGGAAGAAGGAGATCGTTACGTACTGCCAAAAGTAAACGAGCTCTTCGCTCCACTAGTAGCCGTAATTCCATTACAACTTATTAGCTATTATGCAGCATTGCACAGAGACTGCGACGTAGATAAACCTAGAAATCTAGCTAAATCAGTAACAGTTGAATAGAGTTAAAGTAATATATTTTGATGTCCAGTGACATTATAGTAGGTTACCGAAATTTATAAAAGAATGCTAAAACACCTCTCTAGTTTAACAGAGAGGTGATTTTTTGTTGAATACTTATGTCTTTTTACAAATACGCTTGAACTATATGGTGCTTTACTTGAATCAAGTGGATGCCTGTAAGGTATCTTTTCTCTATTATCCATAAGTCAACATTCCCAGATTT
Source organism: Psychrobacillus sp. FSL K6-1464 (assembly GCF_038003145.1). Taxonomy (NCBI): domain Bacteria; kingdom Bacillati; phylum Bacillota; class Bacilli; order Caryophanales; family Bacillaceae; genus Psychrobacillus; species Psychrobacillus sp. FSL K6-1464. Next base: position 3,477,512 of record NZ_JBBOOP010000001.1, on the reverse strand, counting down.
TTAGAATGAACAGTATGAAGCAATTATAGGAGAGTCCTAAATGAAAAAGAAAATGAGCTATATAATCTTACTTTTAACAACCTTCTTAATGATTGGTTGTACCAACTTAGAAGATGCATCCGTTACAGATGTAGAAACAGACCTACAAGAAGCAACCACAGTTGAGACAAATATAAATAGTGAAAAAGAAGAAGCTAACGCTACGGTTATTGATGAACCATCAGAAAAGGAGACACCAGCACAATCAAATAATGATATTTTTTCAGGATACAAACTTATTGAAGTTGATGGTGGTGATTTGTCTGGACATCGTGAACCTAAAGTCATTGTTGATATTGGTTATGGGGACCGTAAATATTGGGCATTTACTAATGAGTACGGGCAACTAGTACGTGTCATTGCGGACCAAATCATTTTACAAGATGACAGTAAAGAACCTGTATTATCGTCTGGCAGATACTATCGTGATGAGGCAAAGGTTCCTGGAGTCGAAAGTGACGTTTTAGATGAAGGACATATAATTGCTGATTCTCTCGGAGGGGTATCGAATGCCTATAATATTACACCACAAGATAGTACGCTCAACCGACATGGTGATCAAGCTTATATGGAAGACGTGATCCGTAGAGCAGCTGGAGCTACTAATTTTGAAGCAATTATCACATATCCGAATACGGAAACGCAAATTCCTTCCAGTTATCAGTATACCTATACTGTAAAGGGTAACGTAATCGTTGATACATTTGACAATGTAAACCCTGATGAGGTAAATTCATCACTCGGTCTAACTGGTAGTGAGCCTGCTGAGTCAACTAGTTCAACTACAAGCGGCGATATTTCTAGTGTTGATACAAACGGTAATGGACAGGTGACGATTAAAGAAGCAAAAGCAGCAGGTTTTAGTATGCCAATAACGAGTGATCATTGGATATATCCATATATGCACGATGCTGATAAGGACGGTATGGTTGGTGAGTGAGACCCTAGAACTTTGAGAAAAGATATAGGTTACCAACTTAATGGTAATTGGCAGTTCTCAAATACTCTGTCGTGACGTAAAACTGGTTAGGTTACCCTAACCAGTTTTTTTATTGGTGTTTAGAAAGGTAACCCTTTGAGATTCATTACTAAAGAAAAGTTTTTACCTATCTTCTAAAAGGTCAACGCTGCTTCTAATATATTGAATCGTATTAAAATAAGGTTAACCAGTAAAATCTGGTTAACCTTACGAAGCAATTAAGTTTTATCAGACCATAGGCGATATTAGCAATTGCATCTGATTAGCGTAAATTAATTTTTAAAGGTATCAACAAGTTGCTTAGCATCTATCATGGACATGCCTCTATGTTCCCTTAGATACTTCACGGTTTTAACAACACCAAGAGTTTTTAATTTTTCGCGAACCAAAGCGATTAATTCATCATTGTTTTCTTTGGGGCGCAGTTTCTGGTTCTCTACCTTCAAAACGTGGATCTTCTTAGATTGACCAAAAATAATAAGTGATAATCCCAAGATTAATAAAATGAAAGATGTAATTAATACCCATTCAATATTCATAAAATAACCTCCATAATTTAGGCGTATTTCCATATTAACACGTTCAGCACATCTTTCCCAACTAGCTATCTGCTCACAAATTATAGTAACTAATACGTTGCAATTAAATTAATTGAAGTTTTTTCCCCCATAGTTCGTGTGGAAGACTATCAATGTCGCATAGAAATAGGATGTCAATCAGATAGCGTTTGGTGTCCTTATTTTTAATGGTTAATAAAGGTCATGAACAATAAAATGATGTGTTTCTTTTTTAATGTCATATAAAAACAGTTGAAATTCATACATAAGCAAACTATTATATAAGGAGATGCTTATATAATAGTCATTTACTGATCTAAGGAGGTACCTCATGGAGTTATGGACAATTGAAATAGAGAAAGCTGCAATGATATTAAAATTGTTAGGGGATAAAACAAGGTTAACAATGCTCAAAATGCTAGAGGCACATGATTATTGTGTTTGTGAATTCGTTGAAATATTTAAAGTGAGTCAACCCGCTATTAGCCAGCACGTAAAGAAGTTAAAAGAAGCTGGATTAGTGTGTGAAACCAGAAGGAGTCAATGGATTATTTATTCTTTAAATAGGGATAGTGATATTCTTCCATTTGTTCAGAGCTTGATGGACCACCTACCAAACCAAGATTTTAAACTACAACAATTAGAAAAACAGGGATTACGTATCTCATGTGAATAATGGAGGTTAGTATGTTGTCACCAGTTATTTTGGCATCATTAATTTTTATAATAACGCTTATCTTCGTAATCTGGCAGCCAAGAGGTTTGAATATTGGATGGTCAGCCTGTGGAGGAGCCGTTATAGCGTTATTAGTGGGAGTTGTTGGTTTTAGTGATGTCCTAGAAGTAGTAGACATTACTTGGAACGCTACTCTATCGTTTATTGCAATTATACTTATTTCCTTAATATTAGATGAGATTGGCTTATTTGAATGGGCTGCATTACATATGGCAAGGGTTGCAAAAGGCAATGGGTTTAAGATGTTCATCTATGTAAGTGTGTTGGGTGCTTTAGTTGCTGCCTTTTTTGCGAATGATGGAGCAGCGTTAATATTAACTCCAATTGTTTTGGCAATGGTTCGTAACTTGAATTTCAACGAAAAAATGATTTTCCCATTTATTATGGCGAGTGGGTTTATAGCAGATACGACTTCGTTACCCTTTGTTGTTAGTAACCTTGTTAATATTGTTTCAGCTGATTTCTTTCATATCGGTTTTGTTGAATATGCAACAAGAATGATTATTCCTAATATATTCTCACTGATTGCTACTATCAGTGTATTACTATTTTATTTTAGAAAAAGTATTCCTAGATCATATAATTTATCCAAACTTAGAGAACCAAAAGAGGCTATTAAAGACATTAAAATGTTCCATCTTTCATGGTTTGTACTGGCTTTATTAGTTATTGGTTATTTTAGTAGTGAGTTTATCCAAGTTCCAGTTTCCATAGTTGCTGGAATAGTAGCGATTTTCTTCATCTTAATGGCTAGAAGAAGTAATGCGGTTAATACAAGAACTGTTATTAAAGGAGCGCCATGGAATATTGTGTTTTTCTCAATAGGCATGTATGTGGTAGTTTACGGTCTAGGGAATGCTGGACTGACTGGTGTGTTAGCAAGTGTGATTGAGGTAGCTGCAGAACAAGGTCTATTTGCAGCAACGATGTCAATGGGCTTCATTGCAGCCTTCCTGTCATCACTGATGAATAATTTGCCAACCGTGATGATCGATGCATTAGCGATTGCTGAAACGAATACTTCTGGTACCATTCGCGAAGCACTTATTTATGCTAACGTGATTGGTTCTGATTTAGGGCCTAAAATAACACCGATTGGTTCTCTTGCAACTTTAGTCTGGCTTCATGTTTTATCTCAAAAGGGTGTGAAGATATCATGGGGCACTTACTTTAAAACAGGTATTGTCTTAACGATTCCAATTTTATTCATTACCTTATTAGGTCTTTACATCTCGTTAAAATCGTTCTAACTAAAGGAGAGTACTTAATTTATGTCTAAAAAAACAATTTACTTTTTATGTACTGGAAATTCGTGCAGAAGCCAAATGGCAGAAGGCTGGGGAAAAAGATATTTAGGTGACGAGTGGGAAGTTCTAAGTGCGGGCATTGAAGCACATGGTTTAAACCCGAAAGCTGTTAAAGCAATGAATGAGATCGGAATTGATATTACTACCCAGACCTCAGATATGATAAATATGGAAACACTCAATAATGCAGATTTTGTGGTGACCCTTTGTGGCGACGCTGCAGATAAATGTCCAATGACACCACCACATGTAAAACGTGATCACTGGGGCTTTGAAGACCCTGCAGAAGCAGAAGGAACGGATGAAGAGAAGTGGACAACCTTCCAACGAGTTCGTGATGAAGTTGGTGAAAGAATTAAGCGTTTTGCTGAAACTGGGAAATGATTTAATGTATGGTAAGTACAAGAGTTAAAAAGAACTTGAACCCTCAAGTTCTTTTTATTTACCCTTACTGAAGTAAATATTAATTTTAGAGATCTTCATAAATACCTTAGAAAACCCATATAAAGTAAAAACAAATCATAAGGATGGTTAAGTGTCTTTCATCTGGGTTATTGGTTATTTGTGTACTGCGATTGGCTTTAGTATAGGTGGGTATATAGCTTGGAGCACGAAGGGTTTCCAGCACAAAACAGATTTTATTTACAGTGTTTGTGCGGGGCTAACTCTTGGCATATTGAGTTTTGAAATTGCACCAGAAGCAATAGAGCTAGGAAATTGGATTACTTTCATATTTGGTTTTGCTGTGGGAATCCTATTATTTGAAGCAGCACATATTATTTTGACAACCTTACTTGGAAAAACCGCGGATCAGCGTAAGGGTCTTCCTCCGAAGGTAGGAATCCTCTTATTACTCAGTATTTCATTCCACAATTTGCCGATTGGGATTGTTTTGGGTTCTACACATGATACAACAGTAGAATTTTCAATGCTTCAAGCCATTCTCCTCCATAATATACCGGAAGGCATAATTGTATTTACTCTTTTGTTTGTACCCGGTCAGAAGATTTGGTCCTGGTTCATATTTTCCTTACTTGTTGCAGCTCCTGTAGGATTGGGAGCTTATTTTGGCAGTACATTAGGAAACGATAATCCTTTTTTATGGTCGTTTTCAATTAGTTTGGCTGCTGGTACAATCTATATGATTATTGTGAAAGAAGTAATTATGGAAGCGATTAAGGATACTTCCAATGTATTACTAATTTCTACTATTAGCTTTGGATGTATAGGAGTGTATTTTTACTTTATATAACGTTCTTCTTTAGTAAAAAATAATACCGTAAGATCTAGCTGGAGAGATTACATTATTAATGTTTTGCATGGTCAATTGCTTGATGCAACAGATTCATAATGTGATCGTCAGCACTTGAATAATATAAGGTTGTGCCTTCACGTCGAAATTTTACTAAACGTAGATTTTTCAAAAACCGAAGTTGATGGGATACCGTAGACTGGCCTAAGTTTAGTTCCTCTGCAATATCATTTACTGAATACTCTTTGCAGCAAAGTAAATTTAATATCCGAATACGTGTTGGATCACCTAAAGCTTTAAATGTCTGGGATACGACAAACAGCGTTTCTTCATCCAAATCATGTGGGTTCGTTTGTACTTCTTCTCGCATACTTTTTCATACCTCCGTTTATTCCTTATATTAGTGGTGGTGATGTGCGTGTGGATCAGGTCCTTCTGCTTTAGCAGTACATAAAATGGAATTATCACAGTTGTGAGAAGCTGTTTCAAACTGAATCGTCACATGCTGTATATTTTTATGTCCTAAATCATGCTCAATTTTCTGTAGCATCTTTTCGCCTTCTACAATCATCAATTGATCTTCGACTACGACATGGCAGGAAAGAGCATTTAAACCACTTGTAATAGACCAAATGTGTAAATCATGAACGCTTATGATTCCGTTTGTCTGTTCAATTGTCTTAACGACGTCATTTACACTAACATTTCTCGGTGTACCCTCCATCAGTACATGTAAAGAAGCTTTCGTCACATAGTAACCACTGCGTAAAACTAGTGCTGCAACGATGACACTTGCTAATGGATCAGCCCAACCCCAACCAAGGAACATGATTAATAAGGCTGCAATAATTGCACCGACAGAGCCTAACATATCACTAATCACGTGAAGAAATGCCCCGCGCATATTTAAATTATCTTTCGTATCACTGCCACGCATCATAATCCACGCTACAAGAATATTGACAGCTAACCCGATGCTACTAATAACAAGCATTCCCGTAGTTGCGACTACTGGTGGATTAGTAAAGCGTTCAAATGCTTCATAAAATATAAATAGTGCAATTAATATCAACGTTACACCGTTGAATACTGCTGCTAGAATTTCAAACCGTTTAAAGCCGTAAGTATTGTTAGCATCTGCTGCTTTTTCGCTAAATGTAAATGCCAATAGGGCAATCCCTAGTGAGACAGAATCACTTAACATATGTCCAGCATCTGATAGTAGGGCTAGACTATTTGTCATATATCCGCCTATAGCTTCTACAACCATATAGGTGGTAATAATAAAAAATGAGATCAATAATACTTTCTTATTTGCCCCATGTGCATGGTTATGATTATCCGCCATATTAATCCCTCCGTTATTTTTACATTTCTATTAAACGTTATATGATAATATATTCATATATACAGATTATGTTCATTTAAGTACTTTGTCAATAAATATACTCACCGTTTTTGTTGGGATTCTTCTGACACGCGTAAAACATAACACTTTACATACCCCCTATAGGTACTATACAATGTGAATAAGAAGTATAGGAGGTTGATGAGTTGGATAGTGTAATGGAAGAAAAGGCAATCACATCTGATAATTCTTGTAGAAAAAGTCATCATCCTGAACATATAAAAAAAGATTTAACGAATCGGTTAAATCGTATTGAGGGTCAGATCCGAGGGATAAAAGGCATGGTAGACAAAGACGTCTATTGTGATGATATTATTACTCAACTTTCTGCAACTCAGTCCGCGCTAAATAGTGTAGCAAAAGTACTTTTACAAGGGCATTTAAAAGGCTGCGTAGTCGACAGGCTAGCAGAAGGTGATGATGAAGTACTCGATGAATTATTAGTTACCATACAAAAATTAATGAAAAAGTAAGAGGAGGAATTTTAAATGGTTAACCAAGTAACATTAAACGTACAAGGAATGTCATGTGGTCACTGTGTTAGTTCTGTTGAAAACAGTGTAGGGAAGTTAGATGGAGTAAATGAAGTGAAAGTTCACTTAGAGTCAGGAAAAGTAGACATTTCATTTGAAGAAGATAAAGTGTCACTAGAGGTAATTAAAGAAACAATTGATGATCAAGGCTACGATATAGTGTAAGGACAGTAGAGTGCTAAATAGCACTCTCTTTCTTTCAAATAATTATACCCCCAGGTGGTATAGAAGAGAGGTTACAATGAGTAGTGAAACAAAAGAAACTAGTTTACAAATCACTGGAATGACCTGTGCTGCCTGTGCGACTAGAATCGAAAAAGGGCTAAATAAAATGGACGGTGTAGAAGTAGCCAATGTAAACTTGGCACTGGAGAAGTCATTGATTAAATACAATCCTGAAAAATTGAGTAATAAAGACTTTGAACAGAAAATACAAGACTTAGGGTATGGTGTTGTCAAGGAAAACAAAGAGTTTGTCATTACGGGAATGACCTGTGCTGCATGTTCTACAAGAATTGAGAAAGGGCTTAACAAGCTAGAGGGAGTAACCTTGGCGAACGTTAATCTGGCACTAGAAAATGCAACGGTAGAATATAACCCTGCTCAGATTTCAGTTGCAGATATTATAGGGCGAGTAGAGAAATTAGGTTATGGGGCCATCAATAAAGAGGACGAAAAACAGGCTGTTGACTACCGAGAACAAGCCATTCAAAAACAAAAGAAAAAATTTATTATCTCTGCGATTTTGTCTCTCCCATTATTGTGGACGATGGTCGGTCATTTTTCGTTCACATCATTTATATATATGCCTGAATTCCTTATGAATCCATGGGTGCAGATGGCTTTGGCAACACCTGTCCAATTTATCATTGGGAGACAGTTTTATGTAAGCGCATATAAAGCATTAAGAAACGGTAGTGCCAACATGGATGTCTTAGTAGTAATGGGTACTTCCGCTGCTTATTTTTATAGTGTTTATCAAGCAATTATTACTACGGGTGAACACCATACAGCAAATCTATATTTTGAAACGAGTGCGGTGCTAATCACCCTTATTATATTAGGTAAATTGTTTGAAGCAAAAGCAAAAGGGCGGTCCTCTGAAGCTATTAAAAAACTTATGGGACTTCAAGCTAAGACTGCCTTAGTAATTAGAAATGAAACTGAAATAGAAATACCTCTAGCGGAAGTTGTAACGGGAGATACTATATTAGTAAAGCCTGGTGAAAAGATACCAGTTGATGGCGAAGTTGTAGAAGGAAATACTGCTATCGATGAATCTATGCTTACTGGCGAAAGTATTCCAGTGGACAAAGCTATTGGTGATGCATTATTTGGTTCAACTATTAATAAGAATGGCTTTCTAAAAATGAAAGCTACAAAAATTGGTAGAGATACTGCGCTTGCTCAAATTATTAAAGTAGTAGAAGATGCGCAAGGATCGAAAGCTCCGATTCAAAGGCTTGCTGACAAAATCTCTGGTGTGTTCGTGCCAATTGTAATTGGTATTGCGATTCTCACTTTTTTAGTATGGATAATATGGGTGAATCCAGGTGAAGTCACGCCTGCCCTGGAAGCTCTGATTGCTGTTCTTGTCATTGCATGCCCATGTGCGCTAGGACTTGCTACCCCTACATCTATTATGGCTGGGTCAGGTCGTGCAGCGGAGTTCGGGATTTTGTTTAAAGGCGGAGAGCATTTAGAAACTACTCATCATATCGATACAGTCATTGTAGATAAAACAGGAACTGTTACAAATGGTAAACCAGAACTAACGGATATAGTTGTAGCAAGTGGCATAGCGGAAGAAGAGTTTCTTTCTTTAATCGGTGCCGCTGAAAAACAATCGGAACATCCACTCGCAGAAGCAATTGTAAAAGGTATCCAAGACAGAGGAATATTACTTAAGGGAGTTCAGAGCTTTGAAGCAATTCCAGGATATGGAGTGAAAACAGTTGTTGATGACAAAGAAATACTTGTAGGTACTCGAAAACTCATGAATAGTTACAATGTTGATATTTTGAATATATTACCTGTGATGGAGGAGCTTGAGGCTAATGGGAAAACAGCAATGCTTGCAAGTATTGAGGGACAGTATGCAGGTCTAGTAGCTGTTGCCGATACCGTTAAAGAGACTTCAAAGAAAGCTATCAAGCGTTTACGTGATATGAATATTGAAGTAATTATGATGACAGGTGACAACCAACGTACAGCAACAGCAATTGGTCGAGAGGTCGGTATAGATCATGTTATTGCCGAGGTACTTCCGGAAGGAAAAGCGGAAGAAGTAAAAAAACTTCAGGCTGTTGGTAAGAAGGTAGCGATGGTTGGAGATGGTATTAATGATGCGCCAGCGTTAGCAGTTGCGGATATAGGTATGGCTATTGGAACAGGAACCGACGTTGCAATGGAGGCTGCAGATATCACATTGATCCGGGGGGACTTAAATAGCATAGCCGATGCTATCATCATGAGTCATAAGACAATGAGGAATATTAAACAAAATCTATTCTGGGCGTTTGGATATAACGTATTAGGTATACCAATTGCAGCGGTAGGCTTACTTGCACCCTGGGTAGCAGGAGCAGCAATGGCATTTAGTTCTGTATCAGTTGTCTTGAATGCATTGCGTCTTCAAAAAGTGAAACTAGAAAAGAATAGACCTAGCGGATAAGAACGAATTTCATGGTAGGAGGATAATGATGAAAAAAATAGTAATTGGAATTGTCTCATTAGCAACTGCATTTACGTTGTCGGCGTGTGCCAGTGATGACAAGGAAGCAAGTAAACATGAAAACATCGAGATGGATCATTCAGGCATGAATCACTCTAGTACAGGTGAAGTCCCAGAAAACGTGAAAGTAGCTGATAATCCGACCTATGAAGTTGGAAGTCAAGCCATTCTTAAAACAGATCATATGGAGGGAATGAAAGGTGCAGAGGCAACTATCATTGGTGCATATGATACGACTGCCTATATAATTTCCTACACACCAATATCTGGCGGAGAAAGAGTAGAAAATCATAAGTGGGTCATTCAAGAAGAGTTGAAAGATGCTGGAGATAAAATTTTAGAGCCGGGGACAAAGGTTACGATTGAAGCTGACCACATGGCTGGAATGAAAGGTGCTGCTGCAGATATTGATTCAGCAGAACTAACAACTGTATATATGGTCGATTACACACCAACTTCAGGTGGAGAAATAGTGAAAAATCACAAATGGGTTACGGAAAGTGAATTATCTACAAAATAAACAATAATTAAATAAGATTTAAGAATTGAAAGAGCTTATTCCTTTATAGAATAAGCTCTTTCAACATATTTAATTGTATAAGTAGAAAGCTTGGAAACACTACTTTTCCACATAGTATATATTAAAAGATTGCAATTAATTTATCCAGTAAGCCAGTTACATCAAGGAATACAATAATAATTACTAATGGAATGACGAACTTCATTATGAAAAACCATATATTAAATGCAGTAGCACCTAAGCGAGAATGCTGTAATAGTTCTTCTCGTAAAGTACTTTTCTCAATCTTATGTGAGATGAAAATAGAGATTAAAAGTACTCCTAATGGCATTAAAATATTACTAACTAAATAATCGGCGGAATCAAATAGACTTTTCGAGAAAATGAGAATATCAGCAAAAACGCTATAAGATAATGCGGATGGGATTCCTACTATGAATATTAATAGTCCAATGATATACGCATACTTTGTTCGCTTCTCTTGTTTTCCTTTGACTAAAGACGCTACAATTATTTCTAACATAGAAAAGGCCGAGGTTAATGTAGCAAATAAAAATAATGCCAAAAATCCTATTAAGAAGACTTCTCCAAAAACAATTTGATCAAAAACAGCAGGTAATACAACAAATAGCAAACCAGGACCTTCAGCTGGTTCTAAGCCTAGTGAAAAAACAGCGGGGAAAATAGCTAACCCTGCCAATAATGCAATCAACAAGTTCATTGAAACGATTGAAATAGCTGGTTGTATAAGGCTTTCTTTTTTAGAGAGATAAGAACTATAAGTAACCATTACTGACACGCCGACACTTAGTGAGAAGAAAGCTTGTCCCATCGCAAATAGCACACTTTGGGATGTGATATTCGAGAAATCAGGGGCTAGAAAGAATTTCACGCCTTCCATAGCGCCATCTAGTGTAAGGGAGCGAATGATGAGAACGATAAATAGTCCAAACAAAGCGGGCATCAAAATTTTATTTGCTTTTTCAATACCATTTTGTATCCCATTAGCAACCACGACAACTGTAATAGCCAAGAATACAAATTGAGCAATAATAACTATGAGAGGATCTCCAATGGTCGTGTTAAACACGGACCCATAATCTGCACCCTCACTAATTACTCCACCAAACATCCCTTTAGCAAAATAGATTAGAATCCAACCACCAATTACATTATAAAAAGACAATAGAAGAAAGCTGGTGAATACTCCTAACTTTCCGATCCAATGCCAATTAGTATTAGGAGCAAGACTACGATATGCACTAATCGCTTCTTTTTGCGTGCTTCTCCCAATGACAAACTCAGCTAATAATAACGGAAATCCCATAAACAAAGTAAATAATATAAAAAGAAGGAAGAATGCCCCTCCTCCGCTAATGCCTGTTACGTAAGGGAGCTTCCATATTGCCCCTACTCCGATAGCCGATCCTGCAGCTGATAGGATAAAACCAATCTTTGATGACCATTGCTCTGATGTTTGCAAACGAACCATTCCAATCTATTTTTATTATGTCTTTTCTATATGAAAAGACAAAAAAGCCACGTCTCTATCTTTTACGATAGGGACGTGGCTATTCACGCGGTACCACCCTAATTGAAAACAAATCTATGTTTCCCACTTGGTTAAAATAACGGTTTAATCCGTTCTTATACTACGTCGTTTTTTTGATGTAGTATAAAAAAAGCTCCAAGAATGAAATTCACCTAATCTTTGTATCAGTTTTCACCAACCACTGATTCTCTACCAACAGGGAGACCGGCTTAATATAGTTCTTTTCGTCGCTCGTTTAATATAAATAATATTAAACGAAATTATAGTATGATACCACCTATTGGTCAACCTTTTTATTTTGAAATAAATATTTTAACAAAAGGGGTCTTGCTACTTTTCAATCCCTAATAACTGTTCTTTCATGTCTAAACCACCCCTGTATCCGGTCAATTTCCCGCTTTTTCCGATGACCCGGTGACAAGGAACGGTTATTAATAAAGGGTTTGCACCAATAGCAGTGCCAACAGCACGAACTGCATTAGGTTTCTGTATCTGGTGAGCGATATCCGTGTACGAAACTGTTTGACCATACGGGATTTCCTGCAACACTTTCCAAACAGCTTGTTGAAACGCTGTACCATGAAGAGCCATTGGCACTGTGAATTCTGTACGTCGGCTCTCCAGATAGTCCGTCAGTTCCGTTTCATAGGATTTCAGTACATCCTCATTTTCCGAAAGTATATAACTAGGGAGTCGTTTCTTTACCCATTTAACAAGTTCTTCAAATGGCGCATGCTGTGAACCAACATAACAAAGACCTTCTGTAGTAGCGGCAATATACATCTCCCATGGTCCGCAATTTAAGAATGTCCAGTACACAATCTGTTCCTTATTTCCCTCCATTCCTGCACCTCCATTGATAGTTTCTTTATTTATAACATAGATATGATATAGAATGTTTTTTCTATCTTTGGAGAACGGCGATTAGTTTTATATTAGTCTGTGGGATGGTACCTTTCGAGCTAAAAAATATATTTACAAGTTCAATACTTCGGAGTATTATTACCTTCAAATTCTCTTCAAGAAATAGGTTTTTCAAATCTGGTTCTAGGAAGTGCTCGTGTGCAAACTCTTAAAAGGAAAAGAAGGACTATGTCGCCACCTGTTATTATTGCAGGAAGTTTTTTGTTTTTAATATTCGTTGGAACCCTTTTGTTAAAATTGCCTATTGCAACCACCACCCATATATCTTGGATAGACGCATTATTCGTAGTTACGTCCGCGACTACTGTGACAGGGCTTAGTGTGTTTGACCCTGGGAGTACATTGACTATATTTGGAGAAGTTGTATTAATGGTACTTATTCAATGTGGTGGCATTGGTTTAATGACATTTGCAGTAGCTATACTAATACTGTTAAAGAAGAAAATAGGCTTGCAAAACCGTATTTATATACAAGAATCATTCAATCAAAACTCAGTTGGCGGCATTATAAAGCTAGTGAAGCTGATTTTAACATTCGTTCTATCGGTTCAACTTTTCGCCACATTGGTTTTGACTATACACTGGATACCGACTTTCGGATTTAAGGAAGCTTTATATTTAAGTGTCTTTCATGTAATCTCTGCCTTTAATAATGCTGGGTTTGCCTTATTCCCTGATAACCTCATTGGCTTTGCGCATGACCCTATTGTGAATATCGTTTTATCATTATTATTTATAATCGGTGGAATCGGGTTTACTGTAGTTGTGGATATTCAACAAAAAAAGTCATTTAAGCAATGGTCCCTTCATACGAAAATAATGGTTGTAGGAACCATCATTATCAATGTTATAGCTATCGCTTTTGTTTTCCTGTTGGAATATAATAATCCGGCAACAATTGGCTCTATGCCATTACAGGATAAACTAATGGTATCCTACTTCCAAGGTGTAAGCCCTCGTACAGCAGGATTTAATACATTAAATTACGGTGATATGGAAGATCCGACTATACTCGTCACGATGGTTTTAATGTTTATAGGAGCAGGTAGTGCATCGACAGCGTCTGGTATAAAGCTAACAACGTTTATCGTAATCGTATTAGCAACATTTTCTTTTTTACGTAAACGTAGTGAGCCAGAATTATTTGGAAGGTCTATTCGTTTGGAGACAGTTATAAGATCTCTAGCGATTTCAACGATAAGTTTATTTATAGTCTGTTTTTTTTTATTTCTATTAACTGTTACCGAAAAGATCTCCTTCTTACCCCTAGCATTTGAAGTTGTATCGGCTTTTGGAACAGTTGGACTATCAATGGGGATAACCTCACAAATTAGTGATATAGGTGAAGTGCTTTTATGTATGGTAATGTTTATCGGGAGAATTGGTCCTCTAACTTTGTTTTTCATACTTATGAAGCCAAAGAACGTTCATTATCGATACCCGTATGATCAGGTTTTCACAGGATAATTTCAAACAAAGAGTCGTCTACTTTAAAATAGACGACTCTTCTTTTTTTGCGTAAAAATGCAATGTTGCAAAAATGTAATGCTAACGTCATCTAAAGCGAATGCTCGAAATAACGATTTCTCCTATACTAAAGTCAGTAGCAAGGAAGGTTTAAGAAAATAGAAAAGGAGCTAATTAAAATGAAAAAATTACTTATGGTATGTCTAACTGCCTTTTTAATATCAACAGTGTTAACAGGGTGCGGTATGTTCGAAAAAGCAAATGGAGTAATTCTATATGGGGAAGAACAACAAATCATCGATTCTTTAGAGCGAGAGAAGGATGAATTAGTAAAGGAAGATCAGTACAAGATTAAAATTGTGGAAAATGATGGGCAACGTATCCTTGTCTTAAAAGACGAAACTGCTCAATCACTTGTAAAGAAAAAATTAATAAGAGAAATAACAAATCAAGAAAAGGCTAAAACAGCAGTAATTTCATCTCTTCCGAAAGTAGCGGTAGGCGAGGGAATACTTTTTGCTAAGAAAGAGCTAGCAGCACTTAACCTAGATGGCATGGAGTTAAACGTAAAATATGAGGGGAACAATGTCATTGGAAGAGGAAGAGCATATGCAGACATGTTTCTAATCGTAAATGATGCTGATTGGGCTTCGATTAAAGGATCAGAAAAAGTGATGGCTTTACTAGAGTATGACAAAGATCCTAGTGCAGACGGATTAAGTGATTATGGTGTAGAAGAAAGAACACTTGTGAGATTTAATGATTAGTTAAGTAGGGGCTGTCCATATCCATGGGCAGTCTTTTTTTTGGATAGATGTAAAAAAGGAAATAACTACCTACATGTAGTATATATATTAATGACATGAAGGGGGCAGTATGGAATGTATCACTATTTTGAAGGGCTCGTTATTAGGGAAGGAAAAAAGGGGATCCCTGCCGAATATGTAGAGGAACTCTTTAAAGATGCGGGTTGGAGTAAGCATACACCAGGCTGGCAGAAAGAGAAGTTCACCTTAATATTTGAAAATTCTACCTGGGCATATACCGTTTGGGAGGATGAAAGAATGATTGGAATGGTCAGAGTTATTTCCGATCAAATAATGGCAGCAAATATTATGGATTTAGCAGTGCATTCGGAATATCGAGGAAAAGGAATTGGCCAAAAGCTTGTACAATTATGTGTGCAAAAGCTTCCTCACGGCGATTGGTTCGCTCATACATCTGCTAATAATTTTAGTTTTTATGAGAAATGTGGCTTTGAAGTAAAGGATTTAAACCAACATGGAACATGTACTTATTATGGGTACATACAAGCGAGAAAAGATGGGCATAGATGAAATGAAGTCATTTACTGGGGGAGTGGTAATAATTGGGTGATCGATGGGAGAATAAGAAAGAAGTTAGAAAGGAACGTAGAAAGTATAGTGAACATTATACTTTTGGTGACTTTGTATTTGATGTTTTCTTTTGGATACCAGAGTTACTTCTCCTGCCTTTCCGAATGGGTTTCTGGTTAGTTAGAGGCGTAGGAAGAGTTATCGGTAATCTCATTGATGGTATATAATAGGATTTATCGTAAGGAGTGGTGGGTATGTGGAATTATATGGCATTTGAAGAGTTGAGTGCATTGGAATTACAACGAATTTATAAAGTAAGAGTGGCAGTTTTTGTAGTGGAGCAGAATTGTCCTTATCCGGAAGTAGACGATGTAGATCTTATTAGTACACATATTTTTAAAGAAGAAAATAATGAACTAAGTGCATACATGCGTGTGTTCCCGAAAGAAGATATGATCCATATTGGTAGAGTTTTAGTTGACCAAGCTCATAGAAAATCTGGTTTAGGTAGAGAGCTTGTAGCTAGGGGGATGGAATATATCGAAACTATTTATCCGGGAATGGCTATTTATGCTCAGGCTCAAGCTCATTTGGAGGATTTCTATAAGTCCTTTGGTTTTGAAACAGTGTCAGAGGTATATTTGGAGGATAATATTCCTCATATTGATATGGTAATGCCAGCTGGAGAAATGAACTAGTTATTGTACATAAAAAATCGGCTCCTTTTTTAGGGGCCGATTTTTATGGCATTAGTTGAAATATCATGAGAATCAATCGCAAGTCAACCTGTTTGTTGTTGTACTTTTTTTGTTTTATGAAGAGTATGTGCAGTTCCCCATTCATGCATAGCCATCAAAATGGGTTCTAAGCTTCTTCCATACTCACTCATGGAATATTCCACTTTCGGTGGGACTTGAGCGTAGACATTACGTGTAATAATATCTTCCTCTTCTAACTCTCGAAGCTGTTTTGTTAGCATTTTTTGAGTAATGCCAGGTACACTACGTTTTAAATCGCTGAATCTTTTTGTACCTTCTTGTAATAGGATTAATAAAATAATCGGTTTCCATTTTCCCACTAGAATACCTAAAGCGTCGTCTACTTTGCAAAGCTCTGGTTGCATTTCTATCCTCATAATGCGATCTCCTCTCATTAGTATCATTTAGTATACTATACCACTTTTTTGTGCGTACTTATGTATTTTGACTTTCAATATTATACTACTCGTAGAGATAATAGTTATTAACACCGTAAATTAGAAGGGTGAGGTAAATGGAAAAATATCGTATTGATCTAAGCAAAGGATTGGAATTTGGGTTATATACATTAGGGGATCATATGCCAAATCCGCATACAGGAGAACGTATCTCTGCAGCGCAGCGCATACATGAAATTATAGAGTTGGCAAAGTTAGCAGAGCAGGCGGGAATTGACTTTTTCAGTGTTGGAGAGAGTCACCAGGAATATTTTGCAACACAGGCTCACACAGTTGTTTTGGCAGCAATTGCACAAGCAACTAATAAGATTAAGATTGCGAGTTCATCCTCAATCATCAGTACGTCAGATCCAGTTCGAGTCTATGAAGACTTTGCCACAATAGATTTGCTATCCAAAGGACGTGCAGAAATTGTAGCTGGACGCGCATCTAGAATAGGTCTATTCGAATTGTTAGGGTTTGATGTTCGATATTATGAGGAATTATACGAAGAAAAGTTTGAGTTATTATTGAAGATAAACCAAGAGAATGTCATCAATTGGAGTGGACAATTCCGAGCGCCATTGAAAGATGCAAGTGTTATCCCACGCCCGCAAGACGGTTCACTACCCATTTGGCGTGCAGTCGGTGGACATCCTGCAAGTGCGATTAAGGCAGGGCATGCTGGTGTCCCAATGTTTTTAGCTACTTTAGGAGGACCAGCGTCTTCTTTTAAACGCTCTATTGATGCATATCGCGATGCAGCTAAAAGTAGTGGCTATAATCCTGCTGAACTTCCAGTAGCAACTGCTGGTTTCTTCTATGCAGCAGAAACGACACAACAAGCACAAAACGAATACTATCCTTATATCAATGAAGGGATGAAATTATCGAATGGCAGTGGTTATCCAAGAGACGCATTTGCGTTAGGAGCAGACCCGCATAATGTCATGAATATCGGAAGTCCACAGCAAATCATTGAAAAAATTCTATACCAGCATGAAGTATTTGGTCATCAAAGATATATCGGACAAATGGATTTTGGCGGCGTACCTTTCGAGAAACTTATGAAGAATATTGAACTTATAGGCACTGAGATTCTGCCTGCTATTAAAAAATATACAGCTAAGTAGTATTAAATCAATAGTAATAATATATACACCTTGGGGCGATTAGAAATTCGTTACAAGGTGTTTTTTGTAATAGTGCTTCCTCTAGAAAGCTGTCTTAAAAAGATATCATAACGTTTTCACTAATCGATAGGATTGGCTCATTTACGGCGTATTTTATTTGATTTCGTCGGCTAACGCCTGAAGCTTTTCTCTATCTAATATTTTGTAACTCATTTTTATTTTTTCTATCATACCTGCTTCTGATAATTGAGCAAATGTATGCAGTAAATGTCGGTAGGATACGCCGAAGTAATCGCTGATTTCCGTATGCTTTTCCCTGTATATATCTTCGTGTGAGGATAAAAGTATAAACTCTGCTAGCTTATTTTCTAGCGGATACGCTTGATGCTTTGTATACTTGGTAGAATGAGCAGTTGATTTATTACTTAAAAATATACATAAATATTTCAGGAAATGAGCATCCGCTAGTAGTTTTTCTTTGCATTTTTCAATTGCGATTCCTAAACAAATGCATTTTGAGCTAGTTTGTATACTTTTAGAATACTTTTCTTCGTTTAATAGTTCGATTTCTCCCATGAATATTGGTGGGGTTAAAAAGTTGATCAATGAAACTTTGCCATTTTTGTGGGACACGTAGAGTTTTGCCTTACCTTCTACCATATAAAAGAGATACTCAGGTGCTGATCCTTCTTGAATGATAAAATCGCCCTTTTCAAATTGAAAAACCTGTACAAAGGGAGAAATGTCAAAAGAAAAAAGTGATTGAATTGTATATTTTTCTATGTAATATTCCTTTTCTAACCCCTTTAGTAAATTCATGGTATGTCATCCACCCTTCAAATATATGAGATATCTCCTATTATTATAATTTGACTCATGCTAACATTCAATCTAGCGAATGGAGGTTTTGTAAAATGATAAACAATCAGCGTTGGCTTTCGCAGAGCTTTTTTGTCTTCTTTTTTACATGGGGAATCTTTTTACCATACTGGACCGGTTGGTTAGTTGAAGGGAAGAATTTAACTGTAGCTAATGCAAGTATGATTATGGCATTTGGTTTAGTTGCACGTGCAGCAGCAACCATGTTTTTATTTCCTTTTATGTCTAAATTTATGAGTAGCAAAAAAATAATTATTACCTTTACTATACTGGCTTTATTTGCAACTGTTCTCTATATACCGGCAACTTCTAGCATGTCTTTGCTACTGATCACATTATTATTTAGTTTAGTGTATCCGACGTTAATGCCAGCCATTGAAAGTGGGGCTTCTTCACTTGTACGACAAGGAAAGGTGCACTACGGAAAAAGTCGGTCGTATGGATCCATTGGGTTTGTAGTTGCAGTTCTTATTATAAGTATGTTAACAGGGGTTTGGGGAGAGCAAGCGATTCTTTGGAGTATGATTATAGGATTATTATTTTTATTGATCAAGCAGTTCATGCCGACTCCGCCAGTCTTACTTGTAACTCCCTCTCCACAAGATAGGAAAGGAAAGCTATCGATGAAGGAGCTTTGGAAAGTGAAAACCTTTCCGATTGTACTCGTCGTTGTTTTTTTACTTCAAGGTGCACATGCTGCCTATTACAATTATGGATATATTTATTTGCAGGGTTTAAATGTAAATCCTTTCTATATCGGTATGATTATTAATATTGCGGTTATTTTTGAAGTTTTGTATTTCATGAAGGCGGATACCTTTTTGTCTAAGTGGAGACCTTCCTCCTTATTGTTGTTAGCAGGGATTGGTTCTACCATCCGCTGGGGTATGATTTACTTATTCCCTAGCGTTGGAATGTTTATCATTTCTCAAGCGCTGCATGCACTGTCTTTCGGAATGGCGCATATTGCTTTTATTCGCTACTTGAATTTATCTTTACCAAAACAACAAATTGCCAATGCGCAAGGTATTTATTCCGGATTAGCACTTAGCCTAAGCACAGCTATTTTAACATTTGTTGGTGGCTATCTATATGAAATTGAACCAGGTTTATCTTTTTTAGGTATGATTTTATGTACAATTCCAGCAATGATTATTATTCTGGTAACACGTAGAAGATTTAGCTACTAAGCTAAAGGAATTGTGAAAAATTAGTGACGACAAAAAAGTAGTTATATTCGTTTTGAATTCAAAGTAATTGAAAGTAGTATAATAAGTTGTTATGATTACCAAGGTAATAAAACATTGGAGGAAATAATTAATGAATATTTTAGTAGTAAAAGCAAATAACCGTCCTTCTGCAGAAGCTATTTCTAGCAGAATGTATGATACATTTATGGCAAATCTAGAAGGCGCAAACGTAACAACTTATGATGTGTTTGCAGAAGACATGCCTTTTATCGGACAAGATCTTTTTAATGCATTTGGTAAATTATCAGAGGGAATAGAGTTAACAGAACTAGAAGCTCGTTTAATAGCGGCTAAACAAAAAGCAATGGATGCTATAACTGCTGCTGATGTAGTAGTATTCGCATTCCCACTTTGGAACTTAACAATTCCAGCACCATTACAAGTGTTTATTGACTATATTTACCAAGCTGGATTCTCGTTCAAATACGACCAAAATGGTCAAGCAGTGCAATTATTAACGGACAAAAAAGCAGTTATCTTAAATGCTCGCGGTGGTATTTATTCTGCACCAGAAGCAGCACCAATGGAAATGGCTGTTAACTACATGAAAAATGTATTAGGTGGCGTTTTCGGTATGCAAATTGTGGACGAAGTAATTATTGAAGGCCATAATGCTATGCCAGCACAAGCAGAGGTAATTGTTGCAGAAGGCTTAGAAAAAGTAAAAGCAGCTGCTACAAAACTTTCAAAACAATTAGTATAAAATTATCAATAAGCGTTCATGAAGTCTGTTACTAGACTTTATGGACGCTTTTTTTGTTGCGACCGATTCTATATAATTTGTAAAAGTTTATTTCATAAGGATTAAGGGCACCTTTTAAGTATAAGAGAATATAAAGGAGTGGTTAGTCTATGAGGAAAACAGTTGCAGAAGTGATATTGGATCAGCTATTTTACTACGGCGTTAAGCGTATTTATGGAGTCACAGGAGATACAATTATTGGATTATTAGATGCATTAGCTAAACAGGATCAGATTGAATTTATAACAGTGAAACATGAATCGGTTGCAGCATTTATGGCTTCTGCAGAAGCGAAGCTTACTGGAAACCTTGCTGTTTGTACATCTACAATGGGACCAGGTGCAACAAATCTGCTAAATGGATTGGGAGATGCATATGCAGATAGAGCCCCAGTACTAGCTATTACAGGTCAAGCACCATTAAATAAAATTGGTACCAATTTTCAACAATATGTAGACCAACAAGAGCTGTTTAAACCATTTGCTACCTACTCGGCAAATTTAGCTAGTGAAGATGCAATTGTTGAGTTACTACAGAAAGCTACTCAAATTTCATTGCAACAACGAGCGGTTACCCATCTTTCTATTCCAAAGGATTTATTTGAGAAAGAAACCGAGGTAGAGGCACGACCACTTCCTCAAGTAATTGAAGGAGCAGAGACATTCCAAAGGGATGATTTGGAAAAAGTAGCGAGCCTGATGAAAACAGCAAAGAAACCGATGATATTAGCTGGAGCAGGTGCCTGGAAAGCCACTGAAGCGATTGAAGGTTTAGCTAAATTATGGGGAGCAGGCATTATTACAAGCTTCGGTGGAAAAGGACTTTTTGAGGAGACAACTCCATATCTTCTCCAAGGGATTGGAGAAGGAGGAAACCCTCATGCCCCGAAAGTTTTTAAAGACGCTGATGTTGTACTTCTTGCTGGTGTTTCCTGGTGGCCAGAAGGTTATGTTCCGGAAAAGGCGAGAATAATTCAAATTGATACACATATAGAAAGTGCTACAAGTGGTATTCCAGTGGAACTAGCTATTAAAGGTAAAACAGAGCAAGTTGTTCCACTTCTTCATGAGACCATCGCAGGACATGAGCCGAATACCGACTGGCTTAATCGTATTGAGCAGATTAAAACTAAATGGGCTAATGAGAACGAACAAGAAGGGAAAGCCACGGATTACCCGCTACACCCTTCACGTATAGTACGAGGCATAGAGAAATCAGTTGCAAAAAACGCAATCCTAACAATTGATACTGGAGATGTAACAGTATGGATGAATCGTAATTTTAGGCAAAGTAATCAGAACATATTTTTTTCAGGTTATTGGCGTTCCATGGGCTTTGGATTGCCTGCAGCAATCGCAGCGAAAATGGAGAAACCAGAGGAACAAGTTGTTGCTATTGTAGGTGA
Organism: Psychrobacillus sp. FSL K6-1464; assembly: GCF_038003145.1. Classification (NCBI taxonomy): domain Bacteria; kingdom Bacillati; phylum Bacillota; class Bacilli; order Caryophanales; family Bacillaceae; genus Psychrobacillus; species Psychrobacillus sp. FSL K6-1464. The sequence goes on along the minus strand of NZ_JBBOOP010000001.1, from coordinate 3,455,563 downwards.
TGGTGGCCTCGAGATGGTGCTAGCAGACCTTTTGACCGCTACTCGGTATAATTTAGATATTACCGTTATTGTATTCAATAATGGTTCGTTACAAATGGAAAGTGACAAAATTCAAGCGGCAGGTTTAAAAGAAATAGGAACTAAGCTAACTAATCCAGACTTTCTTAAGATAGCCGAAGTGTGTGGGTGGAAAGCCTTTCGAGTCCATGATGAGAACAAGCTAGAATCTGTCATTCAGAGTGCAATCTCCTATGCGGGGCCAAGTTTAGTGGATATTCCGACTGCTCAAGCTTTCTTTCCGGAAACAGAATAAGAAAAGCGATATCTCCATTGGAATACGAATGGGGATATCGCTTTTTTATTTTGTCTAGTTCTAGCGCCTAGCCCCTCGAGTCACTTCAGGATTTTAGTAAAGGCAAGGTATGCCTTTACTAAAATCCTTTATTGGGGCTTACATAGGCGCTACACATTTCGAATTAAAACATCGGGAACACATAGGAGATTAAGAACCAAAGAACACCAAAGAATATGATTAAATATGCTGCATATTTGATAAAGGTAGCTCCAACCATTCCTGAGTCAGTTCTTTCCTCGCGATGAACCTCTACACGTTTTTCTTCTTCCATATTAGCTCACTCCTACTGTTATAGTCTTAAAGATTGAGTACCCATCGGAAGAATGTGGTAAACATCTAGACATTAAAGAATAAGTATGTGGTTGAATGCAGTGAAGCAATACTTTAGAATGGAGACTAATAAGTGAATGGGGGAATATAATATGGCAGCTTTACCAAATTGCCCAAAATGTAATTCTGAATATACATACGAAGACGGAAATATGTTTGTTTGTCCGGAATGTGCTCACGAATGGTCTCAACAGGTGGTAAGTGAGAATAATGAGGAACAACAAGTTGTAAAAGACTCGAATGGAAATGTTTTAAATGACGGGGATGCGGTAACGGTTATTAAAGACTTAAAGGTGAAAGGTAGTTCTTCTACGTTAAAACAAGGTACTAAGGTAAAAAGTATCCGAATAGTAGATGGAGATCATAATATTGACTGTAAAATTGATGGGTTCGGTGCGATGAAGCTAAAATCCGAATTTGTGAAGAAGATATAAATATAGAAATGTAGGTATAAATGTATGATGAAAAACACACTTGGACAATTAAGAATTGCAGGTATATTAGACGGGATATCCTTGGTAGTCCTTTTGTTTATTGCGATGCCCTTAAAGTATTGGATGGATATACCAATGGCAGTTACGATAGTTGGATCTGTACATGGTTTTATCTTTGTTTCGTATGTACTTGTTATTTTATATGTACAAATTCGATTAAAGTGGAATATTATCTGGTCTTTGCTAGCTTTGGCAGTTGCATTTATTCCTTTTGGTAACTTTATTTATGACTGGCAGCTTAAAAAAATGGAAACTCGTTTTCAAAACTAATATAGGCACCTCCCCAATGCTCGAATTGGGAAGGTGCCTATTTTGCATTTAGTCTAACGCCCGCCGTTTCATAATAAGATAGAAATTATTTTTCTCCCAACTGTTTTAACAGTTCTATTATTTTTTCATTTTGTTCAATTGTTTTTTTAAGATTAACTTCAATTGCCAGGCAAGTAATAACTATTATAATGCCGCCAATTATTATTATAAACTCCAATTCACATGTCCCTTTCTAATTCTGCTAAATACTCCCCAGCCACCAGCATTCTGGAGCCATACCAAAACATCTCACCATCCACTAATATTATTTCTGTATGGGGAAGAAATGATTGGAACTCATTTAAATGTTTCTGTTGAAATGGAAATGGTTCTGAAGCTAGGAAAAGTTTATCAAGTTGAGCATTAGCTAACTGCTCTTTTGTGACAACAGGATATCTAGAGCCTTCGTTAGTAAAAGGATTTTGATAGCCCATTTGATGTAGCACGTCATTTATATAAGTGTTGCCACCAACGACCATATAAGGTTTCCGCCAAATAACATATGCGGCTTTACCGTTGCCTTTACCTACTACGGATTGAAACGATTTTTGGCAGGAAGTTAAAAGGAAGTTTGCAGTCTCTGTAGTCTTTGTAGCTTCACCAAGTGTAGTGATGAGCCTATATGCATCTAGTATAGATTTTACCTCTAGCACGAAAACTGGTGCTATTTTTTCAAGTTCCAATACCATTTCTTTCGTGTTTTCCTCTTTTTCAGCAAATATAAGGTCGGGCTGAAGCGCTTTAACTTTTTCAAAATCAACTTCTTTTGTTCCTCCTACAATCGGGACTTGGTCAACTGTCCCTTTAGGAAAGATACAATATTTAGTGCGACCAATTACTTCTTTTTCTAAGCCTAAAGAGAAAAGTGTTTCTGTAATGGCGGGGCATATAGAAATAATGCGTTTAGGTGAATGAGGAAGAATCACATTTCTACCAAGGTGATCTATAACTTCATGCATCTTAATGGTCCTCCTTTAATTATTCAGCTAAGTAATAAGTTCGTGGTAAGAGAAGAGTTCTCCTTTACGTTTTAATAAATTAAAAGAAAAAAACCAAGGAGCTCCATTGAACGTCCTTGGTTTTGATACTCATATAGTTATTTTTTCTTTCTATACTCATTAAGCTTCTTTTTACCCTCTGTTTTTCTTTCTTCTAATGCTTTTGTATTAATCATTGTTTTTCCCAAAGTAAGTAGTGTGATAAACATGACCCCTGTACCTACAACCAAGTATAGCATGGTGAATATTTTACCTAAATTGGTTACAGGTGTTAAGTTTGTATTTACACCAGTTGGGATTAGACTTACAACACAGAAGTATATGGCATCTACGACACCCCAACCTTCTTTATTTGTATAGAAGAGTGTGCCAGAAAGAATGATCAGAAATAACGTGGTAAAGAGAGATAAGAACATCGGAGTTTTAAAAGCTTTCACTAAAGCTTCAATAAATCTTTTAACTGTTAAAATAAAGGACAACATACTGATTCCACCTACATATAAGATTGTTATTTAAGTAGTATATCAATAAATGTCCCACTCTACTTAGAAAAAGTTTGTAGATTCTTTACTATATTGCTCTGTCTGACACAATTTAGATTAATTGTTGGCTGCTGAGTTATCCCATTCTTCTCGTAAAATGCCCATTCGAATGGAATCATAGTAATATCCATCATAGTACCGCACTTTTCGAATGCGAGCCTCCATTGTCATGCCTAGTTTTTCGCCGACTCGAATCATTCGCTCGTTACCTGACCAAGTGGTATAACCAACTCGAACAAGTGGTAGTGTAGTGAATAGATGATTCATCCAAAGTCTGAAAGCACGCGTTCCTAATCCTTTTCCCCAACTGCCGGCTTCGTGAAGTCCGATACCCATCTCCAACCATTTTGAAGGTTCATGCTCCCAGTAGTAAGAAACAATTCCTCTTAATATCCCATCTACTTCTATCCCCCAAAAGTCGTCTCTATTTATATATGAATCAGCTTTCTCCATGAATTTGTCATACGGTACCGATTTATATTCATAATAGGGCGCATCCCATTTTTTCCACTCTGGCTTTTCGTCCTTGCACATTAGTTCCCAAAGTCTCGTTAAATCTTCACGCTTAATAGGTCTAATAACTAGTTCATTGTCTTGGTACAAAATTATTCCTCTTTTCATCCAGTAATAGTGTATAGGTTTGTTGGGTTGGAAAGAGAAAGTGTAATACTTTACTTCTCAATCACCTGTAGAATGTTTTTCATCTTAATCACTCCTCAATAGTTAGTTAAATTAAGTATATATAATAATTCTGAAAATTTATATATTTAACAGGAATAAAAGTAGAAATAGCGAATTTAATGTAGAGGGGTGATTAAATGGTAGGAAAGAAAATTTATTTAATCAGACATTGTGAGGCAACGGGGCAAGAACCATCTGCGGAGTTAACGAATGAAGGGAAAGGAAAAGCCATACGGTTAGTTCCTTTGTTAGAGAAATTACAGATCGATTATATTATTTCAAGTCCCTACAAAAGAGCACTCCAAACTATTGAACCGTTTTCCGAAAGCAATAAAATTCCTGTCCTTATAGATGAAAATTTACAAGAACGCAGGTTGAGTGCAGAACCTATGGAGGACTGGTTAGAACAACTAGAGAGAACGTTTATAGAAAGAGATTTAATATTTTTAGGCGGGGAGTCTAGTAATCATGCACTGTCCCGTATACGAACGGTATTAGAGGAGGTGTTTGAACACAAACAAAAGTATTGCGTAGGAATTGTTACTCACGGAAATATTTTGTCGCTACTCATTAATCACTATGATCCAACTTTTGGGTTTGCTCAGTGGCAACAGATGAAAAACCCAGATATTTTTTTGTTGGAGCAAGTTAATGGCGTTATATACATAAATAAAATAGAACAATAAAAAAATCCTGTGTAAAAATAACAGGATTTAAACTTTTATTAAGACTCTTTAGAACTCGATGGGATTCGGTTGCTGCTCATTTGTCGTTCCTGTTCTTGCTCGGCAATGATGTCGTTGTCCTCAGCATTATCTCGAGTAACTTTTTGTGTAAGAATGGCTCCAACTGCAACCAAAATCATTACTGCGATATAATATCCTTTTTCATTAAGCTGCAGATTGTCTGCGTTATAAAGCCCGATGCAGAACATAACAACACCTGCAAATAACGTAAAGTAAGCAAGTACTGTAAATGCCATCGTATTACGCCTGCGATACCGTTTTTGATTCATGTCATACTCCCCTTTAGTTTCGTTCTAATAGTTATTGTATGAATTATATTCTATCAGAGATGAATGATAATATGAAATATTTAGAAGTATAAGACAATTATAGAAAAGTAGGTAGCTATGTTTTTTCATCCCCAAAAATGTTTTGTGATCTTATATTACTTATCTCACGTTTACTCGTTTCATGTAGTAAGCAAAATCCACTGATCACCGATGAGTTGATGTAACCATCCAGTGTGTGGAGTCAGATGATTCACTGTTTGATAATGGCAAATATTAATGGAGGGGTATTATATCCATGCAGATCTTCCGAATTTTTGTGACAAGTAAGCGAGAGCGCTATGATTCATAAATATGACGTGACTATTAGAATTATGAGAGAAAGCGACTTTCCTTACATGGCAAAATGGCTAAATGATGATTTGGTCATAGAGTATTATGGTCCGAGGCTGACTTTAGAACAAGTAATTGCAAAGTACGGTCCGAGAATTAATAAGGAGCATGACGTGATGCCTTGCATTGTGGAATATAAAGAAGAATCGATAGGCTATATTCAATATTATAAAGTTCCTAAAGAGCAGTTAAAAATATACGGCTATCCATTGAAAGAACCTATCTATGGAATTGATCAATTTATCGGAAGATCTGATTTATGGGGTAAAGGGATAGGGACTCGGATGATTAGTGCTTTGTTAGAGTATTTATATTCCACACTAGGCATCAATACAGTGGTACTGGATGTCAAAAGCACTAACTTACATGCCATAAAGTGTTATCAAAAATGCGGGTTTCGAGTTGTGAAAGAATTAGAAGATAGGTGTCTTTTAATGGAATGGGAGCTTCATTCGTCCAGGAATTGAAAAAATAAAAAGAGGTGTGGTTATGAAACAAGCATTATTAATCATCGACGCGCAACAGGAGTTAATAGAAGGAAATGACCAAGAGGTTAGTGTATTTCAAAAAGAAAAGCTAATTGAAAATATCAATTTAGCAATAAAGAAAGCAACTGAATCAGACGCTTTGATCATTTTTGTAAGAGATACAGATGTGGCAGAAGGAGAAGGTGAAGGGTTTCAAGTACACAGAGATATTAATCTACCAGCAGACTCGAAGACATTCGATAAAGCTGCAACGAACTCATTTTATGGAACTGGATTAAAGGAATATCTTGATGAACACGAGATTAAACACGTAGTAATTATGGGATGTCAGACTGAGCATTGCATCGATACAGCGGTACGTACTGCAACCGTTTCACAATTAGACGTTACATTAGTTGGAGATGGACATTCAACAACTGGGTCATCTGTTCTTTCAGCGGAGCAGATTATTAATCATCACAATAAAATACTGCATGGACATTATAATGTAGATAACTTTTCTATGGTTAGAAATGCTGAAGAAGATTTGTTTCAGCCACAACATGATACGCATAGGTGAACTTGGAGTTGGAAAATTTAATAATCGATACTAATCCTATGTAATATACCAGGGAAATTAACAACTAACATTGTTGATTTCCCTGGTATTTATTTTTTAGAAGAGAATAAGTCTTAGTTTTTTTATACTGAGAGTAAAAATAATTGGTAGCTAGTAATTCTTGAAAACTTATACACATATTTAAAGGAAGGGTTTAAATTAACGATAATTTTTATTGACTAAAACACAACGGGATATACTGTGAAAGAGAGGCTCTTCCTAGGTTAGGGGAGCTATGTATAGATGGTAATACATTTTTAAGTTGTCAGAAATTTCTGTGGATATCCTGTTAATAACAGTTTCATTCTTACAAAAATATCTCTGTTTCGCTTAACATTAGTCACGAATCATTGGAGAAAAGTTTAATTCCTTATGGAAAAGGAAAAGCTAGTCTAAAAAGGGGTTTTAAAATGACCAATTCAATAAGCGCTTCCTCTGATTTTAAACAAAATCCGAACAAAAAAGCATATGCCGAACAGAATATGTGGACAGGTATTTTATTTGGACTTGGGATTGTGGCATTTATAGATGAAGTAGTTTTTCATCAACTTCTTCATTGGCACCATTTTTATGATAAATCTACTACCGATATTGGATTAGTATCGGACGGTCTCTTTCATGCGTTTAGTTTTATAGCTACGATAGGAGCATCGTTTCTACTAGCAGACCTTCATAGGCGACATGCGTTTTGGTTGAAGAGATGGATTGGTGGAATTCTTTTAGGCGCAGGTGTATTTCAACTGTATGACGGTATTATTCAGCATAAATGGATGGGTTTACACCAGATTCGCTATGGCGTAGATATACTACCCTATGATTTGGTATGGAATATTTTGGCTGCCTTAATGATTTTGATCGGAGCTATTTTAATACAACAGACAAATCATAAAAAGGAGGGCTGACTTTAGGTGCATACTCATGAACAGTATTCAGCTGCTACTCTCCAAATTTTTTTAGCAATTCCTTTTATCCTGTTATTTGTTATATATATATTGGCGGTAGTTCTGTCCAATCGAAAGAAAAAAACATGGCCAGGGTACCGTATGGTTGCTTGGAGCTTTGGTATATTATGTGCGCTGCTTTCGCTAGTTGGTCCCATCGCAGATTTATCGCACACAGATTTTTCTGCTCATATGATTGGGCATGTATTACTGGGGATGCTGGCACCACTTTTGATGGCTTTAGGGGCTCCAGTGACGCTACTTCTCCGTACGATTAGTATCCCAACAGCAAGGAAACTAACTAAAATTTTACGCAACAGCCGTCCTCTACATTTTGTTCAGCATCCAGTTGTTGCTTCTATATTAAATATTGGTGGCTTGTGGGTGCTTTACATAACCGATTTATTTCTTATGATGCACGAAAATATGCTCCTATATGTGATTATTCATACACATATTTTCTTAGCTGGGTATGTATTTACAATTTCCATCATTTATGTGGATGTGACACCCTTTAGAAAAAGTTACTTATACCGGACTGTTATTTTTGTATTGGCTTTAGCGGGTCATTCCGTTCTTTCCAAATATATTTATGCGAATCCTCCAACGGGAGTGCCAATTGATCAAGCGGAATTAGGTAGCATGATTATGTACTATGGTGGGGACACTGTGGAGGTAGGGCTACTTATAATCTTGTTTTATCAATGGTACAAAAAAAGTCGACCTACATTCAATAATGGGAAGGAAGGGTTTGCTATAAGTAATAATAAAAAATTTACAGTTGCAGGGACAGACATTGAGGAAGTAAAGAGGTTAAATGCAAATGCGGGGATGAGTTATCGTGAAATAAATGAATGGTTTGCAAAGCAACAGTCTAAGGCCGATCCATTAACTAAAAAAAGGTAAAGCGTTTGGAAGGTGGGTTTAAATAGTGTATATGAAAGCATTATTAATGAAGTTTGTCATGATAACTGCGGTGCTATGGATTGTTTTAAGTCTTTTTTATGACGTTTCTTTTACAGATATACTCATTACTAGTGTGGTTCTAACAGCGGTAGGATATGTAGGAGATGTCTTTATATTACCTAGAATAGGAAATACTTGGGCGGGGATAAGTGACTTTGTCATTGCCTATGCCGTCATTTACTTGTTGGGATCATATTTTTATGAGCAACCAATTGCTCTAGGGACAGCTTCTTTTATATCTGCACTGTTGTTAATGATAGGAGAATTCTTGTTGCATCGATATATGGACACAAATATCTTTGAACCAAAGAAAGCTAATCCTGATGAGAAGGTTGGATACTATAATCGAACGAATCTCCAAACGGAGTTTGCTGAGGAGTTCGATACTGATTCGATAGCACAAGAAAAAAGCACTGATAAAAAGTTAAAAAAGTAAGTATATAATTCACTATTTGGACCAATCTAATACAGTCAGGGAGGTGAGCAGTCATGGGAAACAATAATAACCGAAATAACAATAACAACAATAATAACAACAACAATCGCAATAACAATAACCAAAACAATCCAGCTGAGTTCGGTGAAGATTTCAACTTTGACAATCTAAACGAGCAAAACCAAAACGAACAAAACAGAAACAACAACAATCAAAACCAACGTAACAATAACCGCAACAACAATAACAACAACAACAATCTTTAGTAATAATTAGTTAGCTAATACAGTTATTCCTAAAGTAAACTTTAGGAATGACTGTATTTTGGTTTATAGATGAATGTACGGTGGTAAAGAATAATAATGACAAACAAGGGAGAGAACTTAGATGGATAAAATAGAAATCCAACCCTTGAATATTACTGATGCATATATGACGTATTTTTTTCCGTTTTCTTTTCGAGAAAAAGAGCGGAAAGAGCTAATGGCACAACTTGAAAAGAATCATTACACTTTTTTTACTTTAGATAATGAAGAGCTACAAGATAAGTACTATGGAGAAAATATTAACATTTCAAATGAGGAATTGGATCAATTTTTTCTACCATTTATTGAAGATAAGCTCTTCCCTCCTTCGATTAAAAATAGGGGATTTTTGCGTTACTCCAAAGTAATTAAAGATTCATTTGTATACGAAGTACATGACCATACATTAAATTTTATCATTAATAGTATGGATATTGTCTTATGTCCATTCGGTATCGGTATAATTACGATCCGGGTAGCAATGGATCAAGAGCAGGAAACATTGACGAATTTATTGGATTGCATCGATCATTTTTGTGTGCTTGAACCTAAGGTTCCCAAGGATAAAGGTGCTAAAATCCACCATGATGGTAAAGTGTTCAATAATACAAATGAACTTGTTTTTGACTATATTTGTTTACCGTTAAAGCCGTATATCATCCATAATGACAAATTAGCGGGTTATTACGGGAGTCTTCCTTATTTTGAGGATGAGCGAATGCATACTTCTGTTTTCTTGATAGCGGATGATAAAAATGAAATAACAAAAGATCAGCTGTTCCGCTTGGCGCATTTAGATGGTAAGGATATAGACGGAAATGCATTTATCTCTAGTTCCAACCCAGAATATGTGAACCGCTATGTTGATGCGCGTATTCATGATCGTTGGGCACCGCATACATATACAATTTCTTCTGAACATACTCAGGTCACTATCTCTAACAAGAAAAAAGAACAGTTAAAACAAAGTGTTTCTCAATTTATGAGTGTGCATTATTATAATTTAATGTTGCATTACTATTATAAAATTATATTGTTAAAAGTTTCTTATGAACATAGTGAAGTCAGTTGGGCAAAGGATAAAAGATATGTAGAGGAGTTAATAGAACTCATATCAAAATTCTATTCACGCTATTATTTTGAAGAGGTTTCGGCTAGAACAGAAGGAAAAGAGCTTACCCAGAAGTTGCGGGAAGTATTTCGTTTACAAGATCTTTTTGATGAGGTAAGACAAACTGTAGATGATCTATATAAGGCTCAAAACAATCAAGCAAGCAAACGACGTAACTCATTGCTGTTTATGTTAACTATATTCACAGTAGTTTCGGGTATCTATGGGATGAATCTTGTTATTGAGGATTGGAAGGGAAAAACAGATTGGTCAAAGGTTCCGGGATATTCCTTTTTTGAGTGGATATCACTTATTACAGCATTAGCAGGAATTGGTCTAGCGATCGCTATAATAGGTTACACTACTTGTAAAGGTATTTATGATAGATACAGAAAGTGGAAAAGAGATAAGTCCTAAAACTTCTTATTGTAAAATGAGAAGTTTTTTGTATTTCTTATTTTAATTTTATCCAGTATATTAAGATTAGTTTATAAGCAAAGAAAATTAATAGAACGGGGTAAGTTAGTGAATCAAGCAAATGCATCCAAATCAATTGTATTACCATTAATAATTTCCATTATAGCAATTTCGTTTGCTGCTATTTTCGTCAAGTGGTCTCATGCGCCCGCAACTATATTAAGTATGTATCGCATGATTTTAGCGACCCTGCTATTACTGCCAGTTGTATGGATTAAAAGGGCAGAGTTTAAAAAACTAACAAACAGAGAATGGCTATTACTGTTTGTCGCAGGTATGTTCTTAGCTCTACATTTTGCTCTATGGTTTGGATCCTTAAAACTAACGACAGTCGCCAGCTCAACAATTATTCTGGCATTGCAGCCGATTATCGCGTTGGTTGGTGGTGTCATTTTGTTTAAAGAGAGAACTACGAAATCCGCACTTATGACCATGGGGATTGCTGTAATAGGAGCAGTGATGGTCGGATGGGGCGATTTTGGTCTAAGTAGAAATGCCATTCTTGGCGATATACTTTCTTTTCTAAGTGTGATTGCGGTTGTTGGATATTTATTGATCGGGCAAAAAGCAGTGAAAGTAGTTTCCCATTGGATTTATAGTTTCACTGTCTTTGGCTTTGCCGCTATTGCACTCATTGTCTATAACCTACTCGCAGGTGTTGCTATGGGAGGGTATGATTCAAGAGAGTGGGGAATTTTTGTGTTGTTAGCGGTAGTACCGACTATTTCTCATTTGATAAACAATTGGTTGATGAATTATGTAACAGCTACTACGATATCTATGAGTATTTTAGGAGAGCCGGTAGGAGCAACTATCCTTGCTGCTATTTTCCTAGGAGAACGATTAGTAGGCTGGCAAATTGTTGGTGGTATTCTAGTGCTAGTCGGTGTGTTTTTGTTTATCCTACAGCAGATGAAAAGGTATCCTAAAAGTGAAATACAAAAAAACTAGACAATTTAGGCGAGTCTAGTTTTTTGTTATTTACTATTTTAAAGGCAATTTGAAATGTACTTTTACTTACTTTAGAAAGCCTCCTTCTACTAATAGTTCTTTAATTTCTTGTTTTGTCATTAAATTTTGTTTTGTATCTACTAGAATAGAAGGTATAGAAGAAGTTTTGCTGGTAGAGTTCACAGGGGTAATTTTTATCAGATCCTTGTTAAATACGGTGGCCATTGGTATTTCGTTTTCTGCTACTAATACTTCATGAGTCTTTTCTCCGACTCGAGCACCGGTTTCAATGATATGAACATTTTTTTTGTTGTAATACTCGATGAGAACTTCTGCCAAGTCGAGTATATTACAAGCATTCATATGCATGACAAAAATTTCTCCTCCATTTCCCAACTCTGTAGCTTGAAGTAGCGTTTTAATCGCTTGTTTTGGTGTGACAAAATAACGTGTCATCTTTTTATCGGTTATCCGGATCTTGTTTTCTTCTTCTAGTTGTCTGATGAAAATTGGTAGTACGCTGCCGCTGCTTCCAAGCACATTCCCTCCTCGAATGCATAAGAACCTAGTGTGCGAACCTAATTCGTTTGCACCAAGAATCAGCTTTTCCCCAAGTGCTTTTGTCATTCCGTACGTATTAGCTGGATCTGCAGCTTTATCAGTAGAAATATAAATTACTTTTTTGACTTGGTTCTTAATGGAAGCTTCAATTACATTCTGTGTTCCGACTATATTTGTTTTAATAGCTTCTAAAGGATTTTCCTCACATACGGGGACGTGTTTTAGTGCGGCTAAGTGAAAGACATAATCTACACCAGCACATACGGAAGATAGAGCGTTTTCGTCTCGTATATCCCCTATACTAAACTGTAATCTTGTATCTTCAAAGTTCTGGCGCATCATGACTTGTCTATTTTCGTTTCTTGAAAAAATAATAACTTTCCTAGGGTCAAGAAGAAGAAGTTGTGTGACTAGTTCAATTCCCCATGAGCCTGTCCCCCCGGTTATCAGTATTGTTGCATTGGTAAACACCATTTTTCCTCCCTAATAATTGTTTGATTTTAGAGACGTTTTGTACATTAAGCTACGTACGCAAACGAATCCCGCTTAACACCTCTTCCCATAAGTCGTGATTTCCTTCCCATTTATCTTTATTAGGAAACTCAATCGAACAAACTTTTTCTAAAGGCCAACTTTTTTCTACAATTCCTTGTACATATGTGTGATTGATAAGTAGGATACTGAAGTCGTGTTTTACTATTCTGGAAAGCACGTCTTGTAAAACAGCTGCATCCTCGAGTGTACCTTCTGTTCGAACGAATAATATTCTTTTAGCATTTTCCATTTCTGAAAGAAAGCGTTGAATTCTTCGTTCATACTTCTCCATTACTTCTGCATAGCCGCCTAAATAAGTTAGTGTATTTTTTTCTCCATCAAAATCATGATTGGAAACAAAATTATAGCCATCATCTGAAACGCATATAAAATCATCGGCGTAACCGATTACACGTAGATTATCATATTCAAGGAAGCCTATAAAACGATTTTCTAATAGTTCATTTACCATAGATAGCTCAGGACTAGCCATCCAATCTAGTACGCCTGAGTATGGTCTCAAGTTGTGTTTTTTCAATTGTATAGATGCTAAGCAAAGGTCTCCAAGGCTAAATATGGCATCATATTCTCCTTTAAGTTGACTTAAATTCAATTATTTCACCTCCTTCATTCTCTAGCGTCAAGGCGTACATGCACCTTATTAATAGTTAATGCTAGAGAATGAAATAGAGCAGGGGCGAGTTTCCTATAAGTAGAAAATAATTTAAGGATAGATAATAAAGATTGCCTAGAGATTCCCCGAGATTATCTCACTAAGAAAATTAGTATTGTGTCTGTAATTGTCTTATCAATATCCGACTTTTATCAGTGATAGTCTATACTATTCTCGATTACAAGATTGCTGCGGGAAAAAATAGAAAGTACAAATAAAAAAAGACAGGTTTCCCTGTCTATTCTGATACTATCTCTGGATGAAAGTTGACCGTCTCCATAATAATGGGAGTACCTTTAGGAATTTCCGAATCATCGGGGAGAGAGAGAAGTAAAGAGCCTATTCCGTCTTCTCCAGCCGTATAAGAGAAATTTTCATCCATTTGTAGTACCCCATTTATATATACATTAAAGTAACTGTTGTTTAGATTTAGAACTGGCAACGATTGAGCTATTTCCCCCTGATCATTTAGAAAATCGGATGCATTAATCTTATGAGTGGTAACCTCTGTGATAGTTTCTGGTACCTCATGAAAATAGCGTGCGACAGTAGGTGAAGTTGAAATCGTTTGTTTTGGCGTGATAGCTAATTTAACAATTTTTAAAGCCAAACGTGTTCCTCCTTTTCATTTCTCTTTCAACATATGACTAAAAGTCAGAGAGAGATATGGGCATTTGAGTATTTTTTCGGAAAATGAGAAGAAGGGCCTAATGTATACACATTTTTATTATTTCATGGATACACTAACTTTATTTATATGTTAGGAGGGAAGAAATGATAAACCAACCGTACGTCCCGCAGAAAGCGACTGCATACTTTTCGGAGCCTTTAATCATTCCTTTAAAGGTAAGTAAGTCAGAGTCCAAAGTAGTGAGCCATAGAACGGTTGTGACAACTGAACTTTTTGTATTATCGGATGGTGTGAAGAAAGTATATACAGAACAAGATGCTATTGCTGATTGTGGGCTTCAACAAATGATGAATCCAGCAAATGCGTCTTATATGAACCTTTTTATAAACGGGATTTTACAGCCAAAAATAAATTACCTAGTATCGGAAGGAAGACTTTTGTTATTGACGGAAGATGTACCTGAAAAGGGATGTCCAATTGTTCTTCAAATGATTCAAATTTAAAAGCCCACACCAATTGACGTCAACGGCAATAAGTATAGAACATGCGGTTAAAACGGGGAGATGTATAATTTGAAAATCTTGCTAGCCACATATTGGCCTATTCCCCATTTAGGTGGAGTTTGGAACTATATGGTTCATTTGAAAAAGAAGTTGGAACAGCTTGGACATGAAGTAAATGTACTTGGATATGATGAGGATAATTTGAATATCCATATGATAGGTTCCGATCAAAAGATTACTAGAGACAAGTTGTTGCCATTACTCCAAGCGAAGATAAATAAAGAAAATTATCCAGAAATTTATGAAAATAAATTAGTTGAATATACAGAGTTTCAACGATATATTTTCGAACTGGGAACAGCTTACTTTGGGTTAGATGATTATGATTTGATACACACACAAGATGTTATTTCTACAGCTTGTATCGATCGAATTCGACCTAAACATGTTCCGCTCGTTGCAACTTTACATGGTTCTGTCGCACATGAAATCCATCACCAACTAAACACCATTCACAAAACACCCAATTCTTATATCGCTAGAGCGTATTACGATGACTTAGAAAAATTAGGAGCAAATACTGCGGAAATAACTGTTGTAGCGAACAATTGGTTGAAGAATATATTAATAGATGAATTTAAGGTAGCAGAGGAACAAATAAAAGTACTCCATTATGGTTTTGATACTGAAAGCTTCATTAAGCAAATGAAAGTGAAGTCACTTATTACGCCACCCAAAAACAAAAAGGTGCTTATCTATACAGGAAGACTAATTGATCTAAAAGGAATTCAGTATTTGATAGACACTTTAGGGAAACTAAAAAAGGAACGACAAGATTGGGTTTGTTGGATAGTGGGGTCAGGGGATAGTGAATCTAAACTACGAGTTAAATGTAAGGTGCTTGGTTTAGATGATTATGTTCAATTTCTAGGGAAACGTGATGATATTCCAGCTTTATTAGGAAAGGCTGATATTTATATATTGCCAACATTGTTAGAAAATCAGCCATTGTCGTTAATCGAAGCGCAGATTGCTGGGAAAGCAACAATAGTCAGCGACGTTGGAGGTTTGCCTGAAATGGTCCAGCATAATGTAACGGGTATATTAACACCTCCTGGTGATTCTAATATGTTGTTTGAAAACATAAATTTACTTTTAGATAATGAGCAGTTGCGAAAGAAACTAGGAACAAATGCGAAAAAATGGGGTATGACACATTGGTCGATTGATCAAGGGGTAAAAAGTTTACTGGAAGTCTACAATGATGCCATTTCCATGAGGAAGAATGGTGAAGAAGATGTCCCGCATAATCCACTACATTAACCTTTTTTTTCTGGCCATATATTACAAGTGTCAGACTTGGTGGAGAGGGTTGTGGAACCATAAGAAATCGGTGACAGATTCGTCCATAAAAGAAGAAACCATTGTTTCATCAGAAAATTACAATTCTAGGTTTTCTAGTAATGGATTTAACTCAGAAGTAGCTATAGTTAAAGAGGTATGGGATCAGATAGATAGTTCGATTCCAAATGAAACGCAATTTCCAAATCCTTCAACAATCAATTTGCTGAAACCGATGAAATCAGATTATTATAATTTGTTGTTTCCATATTCGCCAATAACTCCAAACTTATTTGTAGATCGGAGTGTATGGACAGATATACTGAGTAATTTGCCAGAGGGGTATGAGATTCCACCAACTGTAACCATAAAATTAATGAAACCTATGAGTAGTGAGTATTACGAGGATATCTTCTCTCCATTAGCAGGTAATTCTAAAACATTTGTGGATAATCGTATCTGGGAAGAAATTATGAAAAATCTCCCCAGCTCTTATTTGATTCCTAGTACTAAAACAGATATAGGTATATGGGCAAAACGACATAATACGGCTGCACCGATTATTATGAAACATAATTTCAGCAATTCTTCTTAAAAAAATCTTCAGATGAATGATTCTTTAATGATTCATTCATTTTTTTGTTGCTTATCGAACGAATTGTCTAATCTGTTTTTGGACTTTCACACTTTTCTCAGGCACATGTCCCCATTTTTCTGTTCATCCTGCATATATTATGAAAAAGCCAAAAGGAGATTGAATATGAAAGTAATAGTTTCAGGGGGGGCGGGCTTCATAGGCTCTCATCTTGTTGATGCACTTATAGACAGAGGTATTGAGGTTCATATTATAGATAACTTGCTGTCTGGGCGGAAGGAAAATATCAATCCACAAGCACAATTACACGTCGTTGATATATGTAGCGAGGAAGCAAGTAAAGTAATTATGAATATCAGACCAGATGCATTTTATCACTTAGCTGCACAAGCCGATGTGGGAAAATCTGTACAATACCCTAAGTATGATGGAAATATAAATATTATCGGCACTCTTAATGTACTAGAGGCTTGTCGTAGGGCAAAAGTGGGGAAATTTATATTTGCCAGCACCTCCGCTGTATACGGAAACTTAAATAATGAAATAATTTCAGAAGAAGAAATCACAGTTCCTGCTTCATTTTATGGTTTGTCCAAGTTAACTGCTGAGTCTTACATAAGGCTTTTCTACGAGCTCTATAGACAATCGTATACAATTTTAAGGTATGCCAATGTATACGGTCCGAGGCAACTTCCTAAAGGAGAAGGTGGGGTTGTTTCTGTATTTTTAGATCGACTTCAAAAAGGTGGACCTATCAATGTACATGGCGATGGACAGCAAACGAGAGACTTTATCTATGTAAAGGACATTGTTGCCGCAAATATTGCGGCATTGGAGTTAGGTGATCAAGAAACAATCCAGGTAAGTACCTCACAAAAGACTTCCATAAACGATATATTATCCTTATTAACAGAGATTCATGGAATATCCATTCAACGAGAGTTTACCGCACCGAGGGAAGGGGATATTAAACATAGTTGCTTGTGCAATGATAAAGCTAGAAATCTATTAAACTGGAATCCGTCATATACAATCGAGGATGGATTAAGAGAAACGTATACATTTAATAAGCAATTAGAAAGAGAAATTTCTAGTGCATATTTTGAGAACGAGCTAATGGGATGACCAACCAGACGAAGTTATTAATAACAGGGGCCACAGGTTTTACAGGTATTCATGCCTGTCATCATTTTCAACAAGCTGGCTACGAAGTAATTGGAGTTTCTAGAAAGCCATTTACTTTAGAAGGTAGTCAAATGCAAATCGAACCATGTGATCTAACAAATAAAAATGAAATAATGGACTTGATAAAAAAGCACAATCCAGACAGAGTCCTCCATTTGGCAGGGCAAAACCATGTACCCTCATCCTGGACAAATCCAATCGCTTCTTTAGAAGTAAATACAATGTCCACAGCTTATTTACTGGAAGCGATTAGACACGAAATTCCTGAATGTAGGGTTGTAGTCGTAGGGTCTACTCTTCAATTTGATATAAATGATATTACAACTTTAGAACATCCATATAGCTTAAGTAAAACATTACAAACACTAGTAGCAAGGTCTTGGCAGTTATTATATGAAATGGATATCGTCATTGCGAATCCGTCAAATTTAATAGGTCCAGGAAAATCAAACGGGGTTTGCTCTATTTTAGCTAAAAAGGTTGCAGAAATGGAATTACTAGGGGCAGAAAAAGTTCTCAAGATAAACAATTTGTTGGCCCAACGCGATTTTCTAGATGTGCGTGATGCAGTTAGTGGATATGAAATTATTTTTAATAAAAGTCAATCTGGTAGTATGCATAATATAACCTCGGGACTGCCAAGATACCTAAAAGAAATTACTAGTAGTTTGCAGGCCATTTCTAGTGTTGAGTTCACAGTGGAGTCTATTGAAGATAAATTAGAAGAAAAAGAGATTATGCATTCTTCTAATCTTATAGTAGAAAATATGTCATCTTTTATCCCCTTCGATAAATCAATGGAAGATATTCTAAATTACCAGCGTAAATCGCTAGCATAGATGATAAAATCTATAAGTGCAGATAATGTTGTTGAATGCTCATGAGCTAATATGATTCATGAGCATTGCTTTGTTACATATAGATTCAGAAGGGCCTAAATCTATTAGACCTTAATAGGGATTTGTTTCCCGGGAAATAATTTAGTCGAGTTATGTAGTAATTTTCACAGGAGGAATAAACATGGCTAACTATACATACGAACAACCGGTTAATATTGCAAAGAATCCGAAAACCCCTGTTTACAATGAAAGAGGAGAAGTTGTTTTTATATTTCAACGATATTATTCTAATGGTTTAAAAAAACGGTTAGATAAAATAATGGATTACCGTTACTTTCTTATCTATAACGTTTACGATAGTAACGAGAATTTAATTTGCATGTGTAAAAAACTATCTCGAAAAGGTAGGGTTTATTTTGAGGTTTATGACTATATTAACGAGAATAAATACTTAGTTGCTTATGATAAATGGAAAGAGCTCGTTCCAGACTTACTAATATCAGATGGTAATGTACAGATAAAATTGGATAAGGAAATGGAAGACTGGTCTAAGTTTATCTATAATGATAGTGAGATCGCGAAGTGGAAGGCAGAGCTTAATGATTTATTTAAAATTCAGCTTGAAGTGAATGATAACTCCCCTGTAAATAATGTCGGATTTTTTATCGCGATTAGTCAGTGTGTATTGTTTATAGGTTCTTAAATAAAAGTGTGTGGAATTTTCTGATGGAAAATTTCATACACTTTTTTGTAATGCATATTATTTTACATCGTACACGATATAGTTTAATCTGATAATTAGATGGAACGCAATACAAACTAGAGGAGGAAAGAATATGAAAACATTATACGAAACAACTATTGTAAATACTGGTGGACGACAAGGTGAGGTACATTCATTAGATAATATATTTTATTTGGACATTGCTAAACCACAAGCTTTAGGCGGGGAAGCGACTACAGCATCAAATCCAGAACAACTTTTTGCTGCGGGATACAGTTCTTGCTTTAACAGTGCTTTAGAGCTTGTGTTAGAACAGGATAAAGTAAAAGTAGAAAAAAGTGAAGTTACTGCTACTATTTCATTGATCGCGGACAAAGAAAACGGCGGAGTGAAATTAGCTGCGAAGCTAGAAGTAGAGATTTTTGGGTTAGACGATCATGAGTTGAAAGAAAAGTATGTGAAAAAAGCGCATGATTACTGCCCATATTCAAAAGCAGTAAAAAATTCTATTGATGTAGAAATAATCGTAAAATAATAATTTAGGTGTGATTTTCATGAACAATCCTTCCAAGTTGGAACAGCAGCTATGCTTCGAGGTTTATAAAGCATCTAGTAACTTTTCTAAATTGTATGCACGAACTTTGGAGCCATTCCATTTAACATTCTCTCAATATCTAGTATTGCTCACGTTATGGGAACAGAATAACTTGTTAGTGAAGGATATCGGAAATCAATTAGGTCTAGGAATTGGAACCTTAAATCCAATTATTAACCGAATGATTGCAAATGGATGGCTTAACAAAGAGCAGTCTGACAAGGATAAACGAGCATTCGTCATTTCATTGACAGAAAAGGCATTAGAGCAAGAAAAACCAATCGAACGGGCAATTATTAGTAAAATTACTAGCTGCAATTATTTAGATATTAACGCCAAGACTTTAATGACTAACCTTAAAGAGTTAAATGCATTTCTAAATCAACTTAAGGAGTGAGTAATTTGAGTATCTATGATATTAAAGTGAAAAAGTCGGACGGCCAAGAGTACGAATTAAATGAGTATAAGGGAAAACCAATGCTTATCGTAAACACAGCAACTAAATGTGGCTTAAGCGGTCAGTTTGATGGACTTGAAAAAATATATAATGAGTATAAAGAAGAGGGGCTTGTTGTTTTAGGATTCCCGTCGAATCAATTTAAACAAGAGTTAGGTAACGCGGAAGAAGCCGAGCAAGCATGTCGAATGAGCTATGGTGTTACATTTCCAATGCATGAAATGACTAAGTTAAATGGTAAAGAAGCGCACCCGCTATTTCAACATTTAACATCTAATAGTAAAGGGATATTGTCAAAAAGCATCAAATGGAATTTCACTAAATTTCTTGTCGATAAAAATGGTAATATCATAAAAAGATATGCACCAACGGATAGTCCGGAATCGATAAAAGCCGACATTGCAAAAGTAGTTGCTTCAACAAAACAAGACTCCATTTAACTTTTTATGTTTAATCTTGAGAGAAAAAAGGAATAATAGTGAAAAAGATGAAATGGGGAAAACCTATGGGGAGATTAGTAGAGAAAGAACAGATTCTTTTAGCTTACTACGTTTGTAATTTCTTGGAAAAAAACGATAAAAATGCTGACGAATTAGGGGAAGTTTTAACAAAGGCATTAGGAGATAATTTGACTAGTATTCAGGAAGCACTAAACAACAAAGGTTTGCTGAGTGACCATGACCAAATGATTACTAATGAAGGAATATTATATATAGACAATATTTTACACATCCAATCTGATGCTGTAGAGCGAAATAAATTAGCTTATGTAAAGGATAATCTTTTGACATATGAAATAGAGTTATCTGTTCCAGAGATTAAAGAGTATATTCATAAACATATAGGGATTGAATAATAGATAATTGCACGTTTGACTTCCTCAATAGTCAAACGTGCAATTTTTGTATGAAGGATCAGGAGAAATTTAGTATTAAGTCAATAAAACCAATAGGAGAAAATCAGTTTCTATGGTAAGATTCTTCTTATTAAAAATTTCAGGATAAAGAAGGAGTAGCAGTGGTAGTCACTAAAAAGAACAATTTAGGGGAAAAGTTAAGCTTATTTACTTTGACTTGGCCGATATTTTTAGAAGTATTTTTATTTATGTTAATGGGAATAGCCGATACTTTTATGCTCAGTGCACTCTCGGATGATGCAGTATCAGGAGTGGGAGCGGCAAATCAGTATATTCACATAGCAATATTGGTATTAGAAGTTGTCGGTAATGGTGCGGCGATTGTTGTTTCTCAATATCTAGGATCGAAACGTTATGTAGAAGCATCAAAGATATCAGGTTTGGCAGTGACATTAAATTTATGTGTCGGAGTAATCCTGAGTATTGGTTTTGTTCTATTTTCCAAAAAAATGATGGTTGCGATGAATTTGCAAGGCGATGTTTTAGCACACGCAAATCAATATTTGACAATTGTTGGTGGAGCAATTTTTTTACAAGCCATTATTAATGCTCTCGCAGCTATTATTCGTGTACATGGATATACAAAACAGACCATGCTTGTTTCTCTTGGTATGAATGTTTTTCATGTAATAGGAAATTACGCTTTAATTTTCGGAAAATTTGGTTTTCCAGAACTAGGAGTACAAGGTGCGGCTATTTCATCTGTATTAAGTCGTTTTCTAGCTTTGCTTGTCTTTTTCTGGTTGCTTTATCGGGTAATGGAGTACCGTGTGCAAGTGCATTATTATTTCACTCTGTCGAAAGAATATATTGCAAAAATTTTACGGATCGGTCTTCCGTCTGCATTTGAGCAGATTTTGTATCAGGGTTGTCAAATTGTGTTCCTGTACTATGTGACCTATTTAGGAGCCGAATCATTGGCTGCAAGACAATATGCAGTAAATATATCGATGTTCACATACTTGTTTGCAATAGCTATTGGAATGGGAACAGCAATTATCGTCGGGCGACTTGTTGGTGCAAGTGAAAAAGAGGAAGCATATAAGTCCGTCTGGTTTAGTGTGAAATGGGCAGTTATTTTTACAGTAACAATGGTGACGATTGTCATAGTATTACGCTATCCATTAATGGGATTATTCACTGACAATAAAGAAATAATTGAGATAGGTGCATCTGTACTATTATTAAGTTTTCTTTTAGAAACTGGTCGGACGATAAATATAGTCATTATTAATTCTTTACGTGCAGCAGGTGATGCAACTTTTCCTGTATTTGTGGGAGCCTTGTCAATGGTAATGATGAGTTTACCGTTAGGATACTTTTTAATATTTGTACTCGATCTAGGGTTAGTTGGAGTTTGGTTAGCCATAGCAGCAGATGAATGGACCCGCGCTACAATTATGTTCTTTAGATGGAAAAGCAGACGTTGGGAAAAGTTTGCGCTTATACAACCTTCAAAAGGGGAAGACAGACCAAGAGGTAGCTAGATAATTTCCTATCTGGCTCATTCTTGGTCTATTTTTCCATTCAATAAGCTTAGTAGTGTATATTTAAATATAAATATTGTATCAAGAGGTGAATGAACATGGCGAATGAAAATCTATCATTAGTTAAAGCGCTTATGTATGGAATTCCAGAAATGGTCTTTATATTGAGGGTAGAAGAAAAAAAACAATTTATATGCGAGTTTTTAAATACATCTTTGAAAAATAGATTGAACCTAACTCATGAAGCAGTTGGAAAATCGTTACATGGCATTCTCTCTGAAGAACCTGCAAACAAGCTACAAAAGGAATGTATGGAAGTGATCAAGAAGAAGAAAATTCACTTGTTTGAGGAATATATTAAGATTAAAACGGGTGATAGAATTTATGTTGAGATAACTTTAACACCAATTCTAAACGAGGATGAAGTATGTACGCATATCGTGGCTCTAGCAAAGGACATAACAACTGAGAGATTAATAGAAATCGAAAAGATGAAAAGTCAAAGTCAGTTGGCAGCAACAGAATCCGAATATAGATCTCTCTATGACCATAATCCCGATGCTATATTTAAAATTGATTTGGAAGGATATATAACTAGTGGAAATCGTGCACTGGAACAATTGAGTGGTTATACAGTGAACGAACTTATTGGAGAATTTTTTATCGACTTTGTAGAAACAAAAGACAAAGAAGAAGCGAAAAAATGTCTTGCTCAAGCATTAAACGGTGAACTGAGGGACTATCGGTTAAACTTTTTAGGCAAATCGGGAACTTTAATGGGCTGCTTAGTAAAACTAACTCCAATTATATTAGACGGACGGCAAACGGGCATTTTCGTCGGAGTAAAAGATATGAGAGAGTTAGACAAGCTTGCAAGCAAATATATTGATAGTGAAGAAAAGTTTCGTATTATAGCAGAAAATGTACAAGACGTTATTATTTTATTGAACGATAAGCAAGAGTATTTATATGTCTCACCTTCTGGCAAAGAAATATTTGAATATGACCAACAAATTGGGGAAAAGCATCCGTTTTTGAATATACATCCAGGTGATGTAGTGCTTTTAGAAGACCGTTTTCAACAAGCTATTAAAGACAAGAAATCTTACAAAGTTGAGCTAAAAGCGATGCATGTAAATAAGGGGTGGATATGGACTGAACTAAATGGTACCCCGGTATTTGATGACAGTGGCAAGTTTAAATACATGCTACTAATTACTCGTGATATTTCGTTGCAAAAAGAGAATGTAGACCAATTAGAGTATTATGCCTACCATGATTCTTTAACAGGATTACCAAACAGGCGTTATTTTACAAATCGCCTTCAGGAAATTTTAGAGCAAGAAGAAAAAACGGGTGAAGGCTTTGCGGTAATCCTTCTAGACATTGATGACTTTAAACAAATCAACGATAACTTTGGACATGAAACAGGAGACGATGTTATTCAAGAGTTTGGTAGCAGGTTAAGGGAAGTCATAGATTCCGAAGATTTTGTAGCGAGATTAGGGGGAGATGAATTTATCGCCTTAATCGCCAATATCCACGAGGAAGGTCAAATCTTGGAAAAGGTAGAAAATATTCAGCAAGCTATCCAGGCTTCTTGGTCAATCAATGATTATGCATTGAATATCTCTGCAAGTATTGGTATTGCATTTTCTTCTATAAGTGGTTCTACAGCTACATCCGTTTTTAAAGAAGCGGATAAGGCTATGTATGATGCTAAAAATTCCGGTAAAAATTTAGTTCGTTTTAATCATCCCAATTAAAAAGCAATCTCAAGTCGTGAAATGACTAGAGATTGCTTTTTTATTTTTTAGATCTAGAAACGAAGATATTCAGCAAATTGAAAGTACCTTTAACTTCTTTAATTGTTCAACTGCTAATTTCAGTATATTAATATCTTGTACTAGTGCAATGCGAACATAACCAGCACCAGCGGATCCAAAAACAGTGCCTGGTACCATTACAACACCAGTTTGATCGATTACTTCAAATACAAAATCCTTGTCATTCATTTCATAGGGATATTTTGCCCAAACGAACATCCCTCCAGTTGAAGGTGCAACTTTCCAACCCAGATCAGTTAAAGCCTGGGTTAGGAAATGGTATCTCTCGGAAAATATCTTACGTAGTCGATCTGTTATTTCCTCTGCGTGATTTAAGACAACAATTCCAGCTTCTTGAATAGGGCCGTAAATCCCAAAGTCTAAATTCGACTTTAATTGTTTCATAATACTAATCATCTCTTCATTTCCTGCAATATAAGCAATGCGTGTTCCTGCTAGACTAAAGCTCTTCGATAAAGAGTTAATCTCCATACCTACTTCTAGAGCTCCTGGTGTTGAGAGGAAACTGTTCGGTGAATCGCCAGTAAAATAGAATTCTGAATAAGCCGCATCATGCAAAATAATAATATTGTACTTATTAGCAAAAGCTACGACTCTTTCAAAGAAAATCGGATCAGGCATTGCTGGAACCGGATTTCCAGGTAAATTTAATATCATTAGTTTTGCCTTTACCGCAACTTCTTCTGGTATTGCATCTAGATTAGGTAAAAAATTGTTTTCTTCTAATAGCTCCATATAATAGGGTTTAGCACCGGCAAGTTTAATGCCAGCGTCATAGGCTACATATCCAGGGTTTGTCGTAAGAATGATATCTCCTTCATCGCAAAAGGCAATTGGTAGATGAACGAGTCCTTCTTGGGAACCCATTGTTTGAACAATTTGCGTCTCTGGATTTAATATAACATTGGAACGACGCTTATAATAATCTGCAACAGCTTCATTAAAACGTTTAGTTCCGGTAAGTGTATAACCGTATGAATCCGTTGCAAAGCTAAGATCTGATAATACTTTTCTAGCACGTTCATCTGGTGGAAGGTCAGGGCTGCCTAAGCTTAAATCATATAAGTCAAAACCTTGAGCTTGCTTTGCAGCAGCTGCGGCTTTCAAATCTCCAAAAATAGCTTTTTCAAATAACGACATTTTAGTAGATGGTTGAACTTTCAATATAAGCACTCCTAACTCATTAATAAAATTTTATGTTTTATGATATCACAATTTTCAATATAATTGTGAGAAACATGAATGCGATATATTACAAATGGTAAAAAAAGAAGAGTCCCACGATTTGTCACCTCAACCAAAGGTATCAAATTCAAGATAAAAAGGAGTATTGGTTGTGACGGGTGTCACAGCCAATACTCCTAGAAATTCGGTAGTCTTATAGTGGGAATTCCATCCAGATTCGAAAGCGATAGAAAAGGCTTTTCTTTAAAGGATTGCTTGCGATTTTTTAGATGTTTCCTTCAATTTTAGTACACCATCCGTCATTTCATAAACCTTATCGCAATACTCTATTAGACGAGTATCATGCGTCACGACGATTGTAGTTGTTTTATTTTGTGTTGTTTCTTTTTTCAATAATTCCATCACTTCATAAGCCTTCTCCGAATCTAGAGATGCGGTAGGCTCATCTGCGAGGAGAATGGAAGGTTTGCTATATAAGGCTTTAGCAATAGCAACACGTTGACGTTCACCGCCAGATAAATCAGCGGGATATTTTTTGCGTAATTCTTTAATGCCAAGATTATCGTATAACGCATTCAATTCCTCTTTGCTCATATTATCTTTTTTTACATTATCTAATAATTTCATTTGATTATCGACATTTAAAAATGGTACTAGATTAGATGCTTGCAAGATAAAACCTATTTCTTTTAGTCTAATTTTGGAGCGTTGTTTTTCATTTAAATCGGCAAGATCCTTGTTATTTACTAATATTGCTCCACTTGTGGGAGTTTGTAGTCCACCTGCAACTGTTAAAAAGGTACTTTTCCCTGATCCTGAAGGACCAATGACTGCTATTAACTCTCCTGGTTCAGCAGAAAAATTCGTTTCTTTTAAAGCATCTACCTTCATATGTCCACTGCCAAATGATTTTTTTACATTATTAAGTTCTAAAATAGCCAATTCATTAACCTCCTATCGCTTTAAGCGGATCAATTTTTACGATTGTTAACACGGAGAATACAGCTCCAAGAATTGCCACGACTATTAATATTACTCCGTAAATAATCATGGTTGGAATATCAAATGCGACCGGAACAGCACTAGGTAAGAATTCTCCAGAAATTAGAGTTAGAGCAAAGCCAACAACTACACCAATGAAGGCCAATAAGAATGTTTGGGCAATTACCGAACGAGATAAATAGCCGTTGGAAATACCTTGTGCTTTCATAACTCCGAACATACTAATCTTCTGAACTGTTAATACATAAAGGAAGATTGCCACTATAACAGACGAAATCCCAAATAAGAAATAAATCATAAAGTTTAAAGTTAAGGCTTGTTCTGTATAACCGGGAAGGTTTTCTATAAACTCTTCTACTTCAATAACCTCTAAATCTTCATTCGATGTTGAGATGGAAGAGAAGTCGTCACCACGAACAACGATCCCATTTATTTGTGTTTCATTTTCTGCGGCGCCTTCACCGAACTTGACCTTTTGGAAAGTAGTTACATCCCCGTAAAGGACTGGAGCGGCATTGAAACGTGCGCTATCTGTAAATCCTACAATGGTTAACTTTTCATCAGTAGAGGATAGTTCAAGTTCATCACCCAGTTTAAATCCGTCCTCTTTAAGCGTATCGCTAGCAATCACTTCGTTGTCGCCTGCAAACTTTTCACCCTCTGTTACTTTGGGCATTATAAATTCTTCCGAATCAATACCGAAAAGAGCGATATTTTGTTTTGCATCGCCATTTCTAGCGATTGAATTTAACTGTCCAAGAGTGGCAGTGTCATTGTCCTTAATGTTATCCGCTTCTTCGGTAGTTAGAGAAGATTGAGGTAAACTTTTATCGGACTCCTCGGTTAATACGATTGCCGTAGCATCCCATTTGTCTACGGCTTCTCTATTTAGACTAGCTAAGCCTGTTGCTAAACCAGATAAGAAAAATACTAAATAGGATACTAGCATTAATACTCCAACGATTAATGCAAATCGAAGTTTGTTCTTTTTAATTTCATTCCACGCTAAAAACATACTTTGTCACATCCTGTAGGTTAATTTGATAAATGAATCATAACATATTAATTTAATTTTGTCTAACCTTTGTATAATCTTTTTTAGTTAAATAAAAAAGCAGATAATGCCTCTGCACACGAGGTTATCTGCTCCAGTACCTGCTTGACAATAAAATACCCAGAATAGAACCATACAAAACATGTCCTACCATCCAATAAATAAAAGATGGAAGGCTACTGATGGGTGGAGTTCTTTCCGATAAAATAGTAGTTGGAAAGTATAAACCTCCAATGATAAAACTAACAAAGACGCAGAGGGCAATAATTGTAATAGCAGATATCGTTGGAAGTTGCCGTATTATCAATATTAAAACAATAGAAAGTACTACAGAAACAATCAAATGAAATATAACTTCGACTACTTCGGGGAACTTA
This sequence comes from Psychrobacillus sp. FSL K6-1464, assembly GCF_038003145.1. Classification (NCBI taxonomy): domain Bacteria; kingdom Bacillati; phylum Bacillota; class Bacilli; order Caryophanales; family Bacillaceae; genus Psychrobacillus; species Psychrobacillus sp. FSL K6-1464. Next base: position 3,427,670 of record NZ_JBBOOP010000001.1, on the reverse strand, counting down.
AACTCATTTAAAATAGGTATGTAGTCAATGTTTAATAGTAAGGTATAAATCTTATAACCCGTCATAAATTGAATTACTTTTAAAAATAAGGTTAATACTAAGCCTGCAATCATTCCGTATATAGCAGCTCTTAGGAAGAATTTATTGTGAGTGTGTAAATTCATTACAGTTCACGCCCTTGTAAAATAGTTTATTATTCTATTCGTCAAATCATTGTATAGTGTTTGTCTATTGTGTGTTATACTATTTTTTATTATAATGTAGCATATATACATTATTAATGGATACAAATTAATGGCAAGAGAGGGGGTAACATTTGTGAGCCAAACAGGGATGACTGGAATATATACGATCCAACAAGTTTCTAATGTCACGGGTTTGTCTAAACAAGTTATCCGTAAGTGGGAAGAGCGTTATGAATTTATACAACCTGAACGATTAGAAAATGGATATAGAGTATATAGCGAAAAGGATGTAAATGCATTATTACGAGTTAAGCTTCTCTCAGAAAAAGGCTACTCTATCAAGCAAGCTGTGGATATGTTAGAAAAAGAACCGGAGCAAACAGAGTCACTCTTCTTAGAGGAACCATCTGACTATAAAAAATTTAATGATTATGTGATTCAGTTACTGGAAAAAGGTACTTATTGTGATGAAGTCGAGATAAACCTAATACTGCAACAGGCTTATCATCATTTAGGATTAGAGTTATTCATTAGTAAGGTCATTATTCCTTTTTTACAAGAAGTAGGGGATAGATGGGAAAGAGATGAGTGGGACGAATACCAAGAGGCAGTTTCTAGTATGAGTGTACGTGATTATTTGATACAAATTAGAAAAACGTTTCAATTAAGAGATGATGCACCTTTAGTTATTGGTGCATGCTTACCGGATGAGCATCATGAGCTGCCTATGCATATAGTATTGCTTCAGTTCATGCTAAGAGGTTGGAAAACTGTATTAGTTGGTGCTTCACCAGCGCCAGGTGCAATAGAGTCATTAGTCCAAAAGTTAAAGCCTAAATTAGTGTTACTATCTGCTTCAACTACTTTGCCATTTGAAAAAGATCCTAAGTTAATCCGAAGGCTCGATCATTTTGCAAGTGAACAGGAACATATTACCTTCTATTTAGGGGGAATGGGTTCTCATATGTATTTAAAAGAAAAAAAATTAAAATCTATTCACTTAAGTGAAGATTTGGAAGAAATTCTAAAGAAATAATAAACGTTACTAACTCCTCAGAAGAGAGTTAGTGACGTTTTTTTGTATTTAGTACCATGGGACAATTGATGATGTGGTGGAATATAGGGAATTTAATAGAGCATTATCGTGGTGGATTAATGTTTAGAAATTTATAAACTTGTATATCCTTTTGTAAGCAGTTACTAGTAAGATCATTATCTTGGAGGAGTCAGTGAAAATGACAGAAAAACCAAAAAACTATTCAAGAAGAGACTTTCTTAAGACTACAGGAATTGCAACTGGTGCATTAATAGGTGGCGGGTTAATAGGTGGGTTAGTTGGGTTAAATGTCGATAAGGATGATCAGCATGTATCTGATACAGGCAATACCAATCATGAAATGGGCACTAATGGGGGATTTCAGTTCTTTCAAAATCAAAGAGAATTTAATGTAATCTCGAATGCAACGGAACGTATCTTTCCAAAGGATGATATAGGGCCGGGTGCAATAGATTTAGGGGTCCCTTATTTTATTGATCGTCAGCTGGCGGGACAATATGGAAGTAATACGAAAGAATACATGCAAGGACCGTTTGCTGTAGGTGCTAAAACTCAAGGTTATCAGAGTCGATTGACAAGAGCGTCTATTTTTAGACAGGGAATTGCCGTATTGGATGAAGAAGCAAACAAACGATTTGAAAAAGGGTTTTCCAGTATAGAAGCTGAGCAAATGGATGAAATATTAACAGCTTTTCAAAATGATGAAATTCCCATGACAGGAGTTACTTCCGCATTTTTCTTCCGTCTACTTCGCACGGCGACATTGGAGGGTGCTTATGCAGATCCAATGTATGGTGGAAATCGAAATATGGATGGCTGGAAGATGAAAGAGTTTCCTGGTCACCAAATGTCCTATATTAACGTAATTGATAAGGAAAAGTTCCAAAAAATTGCACCACAACCACTTGGTGGAATGTAAAGGAAAGTAGAGGGATAAAATTTATGGCTACAACATTAACAAAAGTTGACGTGGTTGTCGTTGGTTTGGGTTGGACCGGAGGAATCATCGCAGCTGAATGTGCAAAAGCCGGTTTGAAGGTAATTGGTTTAGAAAGAGGAAGAAAACGCGGTACAGAAGACTTTCAGCAAATACATGACGAATATAGATATGCCGTTCGTTACGAGCTAATGCAGGACGTAGCAAAAGAGACCATTACTATTCGCAATAACCGTAAGATGCCAGCGTTGCCGATGAGGCAGATGAGCTCATTCCTACTCGGTGATGGGTTAGGTGGTTCGGGAACACATTGGAATGGTCATACATGGAGGTTCTATCCATATGATTTTCAAATTAAAACAATGACAGATGAAAAATATGGTCCAAACAAATTGTCTAGTGATTATTTGCTTCAAGATTGGGGCGTTACTTATGATGAAATGGAACCTTATTTTTATAAATATGATCAGACCGCTGGAATCTCAGGAGAAGATAAAAATCCTTTTTGGGGGAAGAGAGCGCAGGATTTCCCTACCCCTCCTATGAAAAGAACGCCTATTTTGAAAAAGTTTGAAGGGGCAACCCAATCACTAGGGTATTCTCCGTTTATGCTCCCATCAGCTAATTTATCAGAAGCTTACACAAACCCCGATGGAGAAGTCATAAATGCTTGTCAATACTGTGGTTTTTGTGAACGATTTGGCTGTGAATATGGAGCAAAAACATCGCCGGAAATAACCGTTATTCCGACCGCAATCAAAACCGGTAATTTTGAGACAAAATTTCATGCAAATGTTGTAGAGGTCATAAAAAGCGGAAATAAGGTTACCGGTGTAAGGTATTTGGACACGGAGTCTGGAGAAGAGTTTATCCAAGAAGCTGAAGTAGTTGTTCTAGCAAGTTACGTTATGAATAACGCTAAGTTGCTCATGGTATCTAATATTGGTCAACAATATGACCCGGAAACTGGTAAGGGAACGCTTGGTAAAAATTATTGTTATCAAATATTACCCGGTGCAAATGGATACTTTGAAGAACAAATGAACACCTTTATGGGGGCTGGTGCCCTTGGAATGACAATTGATGACTTTAACGCAGATAATTTTGATCATAGCGACTTAGATTTTATACATGGTGGTAGTATTTCCATAACGCAAACTGGATATAGACCTATTGAAACAAATCCAATACAACAAGGGACACCAACTTGGGGAGCAGAGTTCAAGAAAAATTCTATCTACAATTACACACGGTCTTTATCCATCGGAACTCAGGGTGCATCGATGCCCCATAAGGAGAACTATCTATCCCTAGACACTAAATATAAGGATGTCTATGGTCTTCCACTCTTACAAATGACCTATAATTTTACAGATCAGGATAGAGCATTGCATAAGTTTATTACAGAAAAAACTGTAAATATCATGAAGGAAATGGGAGCAAAAACGGTAGAAGGAAAAGCACCTATAACTGATTATGATATTGTAGGTTATCAGACGACTCATAATACGGGTGGGACTATTATGGGAGCAAGTCCAGAAAATAGTGTAGTAAATCCATTTTTACAACATTGGGATGCAGAAAACTTGTTTGTAGTAGGAGCTGGGAACTTTCCGCATAATGGGGGTTACAATCCTACAGGAACAGTTGCAGCTCTGGCTTATAGAAGTGCAGAAGGAATTATTAAATATAGTAAATCGGGTGGCTCGCTCGTATAGTATGTAATATCAGACCCCATTCATATAAAGAAACCAACTATTTTTTCTGGGATAGTTGGTTTTTTGATGTGTAATTAAGTCCAAAAACACAAAATGATTTAATACAAAAAGAAGGATTTATGTTATTATTAAAATAATAACCAGGTACTAATAACAGGTATAATATACTAAGATAATAATTTGGAGGTATTTATGAGAGACTTAATTCAACTAAAAGACAAAAATATTGTTGTTATGGGCGTGGCCAATGAACGTAGTATTGCATGGGGAGTGGCGAAGTCATTATTTGAAGTGGGTGCAAATGTTATATTTACTTACCGTAAAGAACGTTCCCTTGGAAAAATTGAAAAGTTACTGAAGGATAATAATTTAGAGGCAAAACTAGTAGTAGAGTGTGATGTAAATAGCGATGATAGTATTAAATCTGCGTTCGGGCAAATTGGATCAGAGGTTGGAGTGATCCATGGTGTAGTACATTCTGTTGCATTTGCGCACGCAGAAGATTTAAAAGGGGACTTTTTACAAACTTCAAGAGAAGGCTATGCTTTCGCACAAGATACAAGTGCGTATTCACTTATTGCTGCAGCGAGAGAAGCAACACCCTTTATGACTGAAGGTGGATCTATCGTAACTATGACATATTTAGGGGCAGAACGAGTACTAGAGGGATACAATGTAATGGGAATCGCAAAAGCATCTCTGGAAGCATCTGTTAAGTACTTGGCATTAGACCTAGGGAAAAACAATGTGCGTATAAATGCTGTTTCAGCAGGAGCGATTAGAACATTAGCGGCAAAAGGGATATCTTCTTTTAATACAATTTTGCACCAAATTGAAGAGAAGGCTCCTTTAAAACGGAATGTCACTCAGCAAGAGGTAGGAGATATGACGGTGGCATTATTAAGTAACTTATCCAGCGGTGTAACAGGCGAAGTCATCTTCGTAGATTCTGGCTACAATATTATGGGCTAATTTGACATTCATAAAAGCGGTGAAAGATGACCTGGTCATTTTTCACCGCTTTTTAATAAGTTCCTATAAATGTACTGTGAACACTGGTTTTATCGAAATTTTAACATAGCAAAACGTTTGTATGAAGTCCTTTATGAACTGGGCCCGATTTTTCTTGTTGTCCTAAATATAAAATGTGTAATCTTCAGGTAACACTCGTTTTAAGAATTTCTTCGTGCGTTCTTCTTTAGGGCTCACGAAAATATCATGAGGAGAACCTTCTTCCACTACTACTCCGCCGTCCATAAAAATAACCCGGTTAGCTACATCCTTTGCGAAGGACATTTCATGGGTCACCACTAACATGGTCGTTCCTTCTTTCGCAATATTTTTCATGACTGTCAGTACTTCGCCAACCAATTCTGGATCTAATGCAGAAGTAGGTTCGTCAAAGAGAATAATATCGGGGTTTAAGGCTACGGCTCGTGCAATTCCAACGCGCTGCTGTTGCCCGCCAGAAAGTTGACTCGGATAGGAATCATATTTGTCTGATAAACCTACTTTGTCTAAAGCTTTTTTCCCAATACCAATTGCATCGGCTTTAGGTACTCTTCGACCGACGATGAGTCCTTCTGTTACGTTTTCTAATGCTGTTTTATTGTTAAATAAATTATAATTCTGAAAAACGAAGGCTGTTTTTTGTCTGATTGTATGTATATCTCTTTTTGAGGCACCGTGCAAGTTGACCTTTAAATCGCCAAAAACAGCCTGACCGCTGTCTGCTTTTTCCAAGAAGTTAATACAGCGTAATAACGTCGTTTTTCCAGAGCCACTAGGACCAAGAATGACTACTACATCTCCTTTATCAATGGATAGGTCGACTCCTTTTAATACCTCATTGTTTCCAAATGATTTATGGATATCATTAATTTTTAACATTCACTCATCCTCCTTATGCACTCGCGTATTTGTATCTGCGTAGTCGTCTTTCATATATTTTGAACCCGTATTCTACAAGGCTGCACAAAATAATATATACAAGGAAAATATCTATATAAGCTTCCACATAGTTATAACCTACGTTTGCCGCTACTTTTGCCTTTAATGTAATTTCCTGTAAGGACATTGCATAGCCAAGTGATGTAGCTTTTATCAAATTCACGGTAGCAGTACAAATATTAGGTAGAGCTACGACTAGCGCTTGAGGAATTACGATACGGCGGTAGGCATGGAAATTTGAAAGGCCAACTGATTGGGCCGCTTCTAGTTGTCCTTTGTTGACCGTACTTAAAGCAGATCTAAATACTTCTATCAATATAGCAGTAGTGCTGAAAGAGAATACGATAAACGCGTACCAAATAGGGTTGATATTGTAGACATTTATATTGATATTATACTTTTCGAAAAATAGGGAAAGTATTAAGGGTACACTTGCATAAACGATGAAAATTTGAATAATGATCGGTGTTCCTCTAACGAAGGAAACATATATTCTGGAGAACCAGTTCAATACAGGTACTTGGTTGATACGTGTTAATGCCAATAAAAAACCTAAAGGTAATGCGATAAGCAAAGCAACAATTGTTACGAGAAGTGTTATTGGGACACCGGATAATGCGATGAAAAATGTATCAATTAAAAACGTATAATTTAAACCTTCCGACATTATTTACACTCCTTAGTTCGTATTAATTGTTTGCTTTCCCTTACTAAAAACCTTTTCAAGCTTTCCAAAAAATTTCTCGATTAGTATAGAGATGACCCAATACACAATAGCAAGAGCGATGAAAATTTCTAATGCATGGGTATTGTAGTTCGCTGCTATGATTAGGTTTGCTTTCCCAACTATATCGATTAGCCCGATGGTATATGCAAGAGACCCTTCTTGAAGTAATGCGATAAGTCCATTTCCAAAGTTAGGAAGTGCGACAACCAATGCTTGCGGAAAAATAATTCGTCTATACGCTTGAAATGGACTTAACCCAACGCTAACGGCGGCTTCAAATTGTCCTTTTTCAATAGATTCGAAGGCAGATCTAATAACTTCCGACATAATCGCAGCGAATTGAAGGGTAAAGGTAATAACTACAAATACTGCTGTATTTAAATCATGTAAATATAACCCGAAGTTGTCTGCTAAGGTAGGAACGCCATAATATACTAAAAATAGTAAGACGATAGATGGAGTGCATCTTAAAATCGTCGTATAAAAATGCGCTGTTTTTTGAGCAATTTTATTCTTTCCAAGTTTCATCACAGCAAGGATTAACCCGAGAAAAGTCCCGAAAATAATGGATAATCCAGCAACCATAAAAGTTACTTTTAAGAACGGAAGCAATGTAGGAAGTGAGCTCCATATGTACGATACATCAAAATATTTTTCCATATTGTGCAATATTCCTCCCTTTTAAATTTGAAAGGCTGCCCAGTATCCAACGCTAGGCAGCCTTGATGGAAATACAAAGTTTATCTTTCTACTTTATCTAACACCTCAAAAAGGTCTCGACCGTAGAACTCTTTACTAAGTTCATTTGTTTTCTTTTCTTCTTGCAACTGTTTAATAGCTTTGTCATACGCATTTGCAAAGTCTTGTTCTTTTTTATTGAATAAAGGCCATGTTTTAATCACTGCAAATTCATTGTAAACAACTTCATCTTTTAGATTATAGTAAGGGCCGCTTTCATCTAATACTTGTTTTTGGAATGGTCCTTCGATTATTACTCCGCCGTCCACGCGACCCTCATTGACCCATTGGACTACATCCACTGTGAAAGCATCTCCGGCATCTAGTTTGACTGGATTATCTGGGTTGGTCTTGTTATATTCGTCAATTACTGTATATTGCGCATTGTTTGCTGCAATAGGAGCTAAAGAGTAGCCAGCAGATGCAAAATCCTCTAATGATTTAATATGCTCATTTTCTTTTTTCAATACGAGACCGGCACTGCTAAGACCTAGGAAATCTTTAGGGAAAATAAACTTCTCGGTGCGTTCCTCTGTCCAAAATGCATTTTTTACACCTACTTGAAACTTACCTTGTTCCACTCCGATTAATAGATCATCGCTTGTCGTTCCTATATATTCAAATTCGTATTCAGGAAGTAGTTCATCTACTAATTTCATAACTTCTACATCGTATCCCGTAGCATTTCCTTTATCATCTAACCAAGAGATAGGCTTAGATGCCATGTCATAGGCAACTTTTACTTTTCGAACATCTCCATCTTCTGAAGTTGTTGAAGCCTTTCCAGAACTACATGCAGCTAAAATTGTCACGGAGGCTAACCCTAATGCAGCCACTTTAAAGTACTTATTCATATTTAATCTCCTCGTTTCACTAATTTTTTATTGTTATCTTCCTCTAACGCAGTTAGTGCAAGTTTTTTTATCGTCATATCATCCATAGGGGGATTATGGAGTCCTGCTCGAACATCGCGGTAATAACGTTGCAAGGGGTTTGTTCTTTGTAAGCTTTTGGCACCAACTAATCGCATCGCTTTGTCGACAATAGTGATTGCTGAATTAGTAACGATATGCTTTGCCACGCTTACTTCGTTGGTTAGAAGTTCTTTTGTAGATTCATTGTCATAAGAGGACGCAACTCCGTAAATGACGAGTCTAGCCTTCGTAAGCTCTAAATCTATTTCACCTAGTAGCTGCTGCACGTTTGGTAGCTGTGCAATAGAGCCATTCAAGCTATTGGGTGAATGGGTATTAGCAAAGTGGACTGCATAGTCTCTTGCAGCCTGGGCAATTCCAAGATAAGTTGCAGGTATATGAAGCAGCCAACCATTGATCTTCCCGCCACTAGCGAATTCAGGAAGCTCTACTAAATTGGATTTATGAACGGTTACATTGCTTAGTACTAAATCATTGCTGCTAGTTCCGCGCATGGAAACTACATCCCACGTTTCCTCAATGGAAAGCCCCTCCGTATCACGAGGTATAAGGAAAAAACCAATTCTTTCTTCTTCCTTAATCCAAGCAGATGTTAAAAAGTAGGATAGTACGGGGGAAGCGGTTGTGAATATTTTACGTCCGTTTAGTACCCAAGAATCTCCCTTTTTAATAGCGGTAGTACCAGGTCTGCCACCTCGTGTTGGACTACCTGTTTGTGCTTCACTGACGGAACGATTTATGAGTGCACCATTTAATACTTCTGTAGCGAAAAAGTCTAATCTTTCCTGTGTCCATAATTTTTTTTCGTATAGTTCGCCTACTACGCCTAAACTCCACCCTACCGATAAGGCAGTATTTGCATCAAAGCTAGCAAGAATTTCCTGTGAAAGAACCATATCGTAGACAGAAAAACCTTTGCCCCCATACGATTCCGGTAGAGTTAGACTTGCATAACCTAGTTTCAATAAATCCTCCACATTTTCTTTTGGGAAAATAGAATTCTCGTCAATATCTGCTGATTTGCTTTTAAATTTGTCTTCTAATTCTTCCAAACGATTAATCCATTGCTGCTGTTTTTCTGTTTTGATGTATAAATTTATCACAGTTGCTATCTCCTTTAATTTAAATTATTCCGATCAGTTAAGTGGGTATTAAGAGGAAATAAAAAACCCATCTCAAAATGAGAAGAGTAAGTGGTTAAATAAATACTTATCTCTCAATTTCTTGCTGGAAGTAGCACCATACCATAGCTTTGGCGGTTGCTGAAGCATCATCGGACCAGTCCCTTCGCTTCTCTTAATAAGTAGTATGTAGTTGTTTAAATAATCTTACTACTTCATCTAGGTGAAGTCAATAGTAATTCATATTGCTTTAATAGGATTTAAATATGTAATTGAATTTATAGGTTTTTTAGAAAGTCATCCTGGGTATTAACAATAGGGAAGAGATAATTAGAGGAGGAATTTGTTTGGATAAGAAAGTAGCTGGAAATAGTAAAAATGAACAATTAGAAGAATTTCGAGTGGACGATCAAGGACAAGCAATGACTACAAATCAAGGACTTAAAGTTTCGGAGGATGAGTTTTCCCTTAAAGCAGGAGAACGAGGCCCTACTTTAATGGAAGACTTCCATTTTCGTGAAAAAATGACTCATTTTGATCATGAACGTATACCAGAAAGAGTAGTACATGCTAGAGGTTATGCGGCTCATGGGGAGTTTGAGGTATATGAATCTGCAAGTGAATTTACAAAAGCGAAGTTCTTGCAAACACCGGGTAAAAAGACTCCTGTATTCGTGAGGTTCTCCACTGTGGCAGGATCACGTGGTTCTGGAGAGTTAGCACGCGATGCTCGTGGCTTTGCAACGAAATTTTATACGGAAGAAGGAAATTATGATTTAGTAGCAAATAATATTCCTGTCTTTTTCATACAAGATGCTATTAAATTTCCAGACCTAGTACATGCTTTAAAACCAGAGCCCCATAATGAAATTCCACAAGCGGCTAGTGCTCATGATACGTTTTGGGATTTTGTTGCCAACAATCAGGAGTCAGCACATATGGTCATGTGGACAATGTCTGATCGTGCCATTCCTCGTAGTTTCCGAATGATGGAAGGGTTCGGTGTAAATACATTCCGTTTCGTTAATGATGCGGGTAAATCCCATTTTGTGAAGTTTCATTGGAAGCCGTTGCTTGGTACCCACTCAGTTGTATGGGATGAAGCGCAAAAGATAAATGGGAAAGATCCAGACTTTCACCGTCGCGACCTATATGAGGCGATTGAGAATGGGGACTATCCAGAGTATGAATTCGGCGTACAACTTATCGCAGAGGAAGATGAGTTTAAATATGACTTTGATATTTTAGACCCTACTAAACTATGGCCTGAGGAAGAAATCCCAGTTAAAATTCTAGGGAAAATGACATTAAATCGCAATGTAGATAATGTATTTGCTGAAACCGAGCAAGTAGCATTCCATCCAGGGAGTGTTGTACCGGGAATTGATTTCTCTAATGATCCTCTACTTCAAGGGCGATTATTCTCATATACAGATACACAATTAATACGTCTTGGAGGACCTAATTTCCATGAGCTTCCGATAAACAGACCAGTTTGCCCATTCCATAACAACCAACGTGACGGATATAGTAGACAATCGATTAATGTAGGAAGAGTGAGCTACCATAAAAACTCTCTTGCTAACAATACTCCAATACCTGTTAGCGAAGCGGAGGGTGGATACACGCATTATGAGGAAAAAATAGATGCGCGTAAAGTTAGAGCGCGAAGTGAGAGTTTCAAGGATCACTTCACTCAGGCTACATTATTCTGGAATAGTATGAGCGATACAGAAAAAGAACATATCATTAATGCATTTAGCTTTGAACTTGGTAAATGTAAGGAACTTACTGTTCGTCAGCAAGTATTAGAGATGTTTGCACAAGTAGATTTGGATCTAGCGAGTAAGGTAGCAGAAAACCTAGGACTAGTAGTGCAAGGTGTAAGTACTGCAACGAATACTAAGTCTTCTCCAGCACTTAGTCAGTTAAATACTATTATGAAACCTCAGACACGAAAAATTGCTGTTTTAGTCGGAGAAGGATTTGAAGAGGATTTACCTGCGATTCTAGCAGACTTAAAAGCAGGCGGAACAATGCCTGAAATAGTGAGTGATCATCATGGATCTGTTGCGGGAGCGGATGGCACGCTGTTACCAGTTGACCATACTTTCTTAACTGCTGATTCTGTATTATTTGATGCAGTATATGTAGCAAGTTCACATGGCAAAACGGCCATGTTTGAAAAAGAGGCTTCGTACTTCATTAAGGAAGCATATGCCCATTTTAAACCGATTGGTGCTACATTTAGTGGAGAGCAATTAGTTGATAATCTGCACTTCACTGGTCAGGCTGGTGTTCTCACTAAAGAAACTGGTAAAGGCTTTGTAGATAGTTTCTTAAATGCTATTGCTGCCCATCGCTTCTGGAATAGAGCAATATAAACAATTATTTTGGGCATGTCCTATTAGGGCATGCCTTTTTTACATAGAATGAGAGAATAAGATAATGAAGAACTTTTAGAAGGAAATAAAAAGAAAAATTTTAAGCGTATAACAAACATAACTATTCACTAATACTTGAAGGGAAGTTATTGTTGGGTATAGAAAGAGTAATAAGGAAAGTCAAAGGAGGAAACTTCATGCACTACGTAATAATAGGAGGAGACGCTGCGGGGATGAGTGCGGCAATGGAAATTGTACGTAATGATCCTGACGCTCGAATTACGACACTGGAAAAAGGACATATTTATTCCTATGGACAGTGTGGTTTACCCTATGTAGTAGGAAAACAAGTAGTATCTTCAACGGACGTTATAGCACGAAGTGTAGAAATGTTCCGTAGTAAATACGGAATTGATGCAAAGACAGGATATGAAGTGACCCATGTGGACCCTAACAATAAAACAGTGTCAGGGAATATTCTGCAAACGAGAGATAATTTCATCTTAAGCTATGACCGCTTGCTTATTGCGACGGGTGCTACTCCAGTTGTTCCTAATTGGAACGGTGGGCATTTGTTAGGGATTCATACGATTAAAACCATTCCAAATACAGAGGCAATTATCGCGGATTTAGAAAATGTTCAACAAGTTACTATAATTGGTGGAGGATATATTGGACTAGAAATGGCCGAAAACTTTGCTAGTATTGGAAAAAAAGTACGTATTATACAAAGAGGAGATCAGCTTGCCGGTATATTTGATCACGATATAGCATGTTTCATACATGAACATGCAAAGGCTCATAATGTAGAAGTGATATTAAATGAAGAGGTTCAATCTTTCACGGGAGATACGAGAGTAAGTGATGTGAGGACAGATAAAGGAAGTTACCCTACCGATTTAGTTTTAGTTGCCACAGGGCTTAAACCTACAACGGGTTTTTTAGAGGGAACTGGCATTCAATTGCACCATAATGGAGCGATTGTAGTAAATAATTTTTTAGAAACGAATTTGGACGATATCTACGCAGCAGGAGATTGTGCAACTCATTTTCATCGTATTAAACAACTGAATGATTATATTCCTTTAGGAACAACTGCTAATAAACAAGGGCGAATCGCTGGATTAAATATGATAGGTCAAAGGAATGAATTTAAAGGAATTGTTGGCACATCCATCATGAAATTTTTTGATTTGGCTCTTGGAAAAACTGGTTTGTCTGAGAAAGAAGCGGAGCAGCTCGGTATTTCCTATGACGTGCATACGCAGGAAGCCACGGACATTGCAGGGTATTATCCAGGTAAGGAAACGATGCATATGAAATTGATTTACAGGAAGGATGACCAACAAATTTTAGGGGGTCAAATTATTGGAGGAAATGGTGTAGATAAAAGGATTGATGTATTAGCAACTGCACTTTATCACCATATGACCTTTTCCGAGTTATTGGATCTTGATCTTGCATATGCCCCACCATTTAATGGGGTTTGGGATCCCCTGCAGCAAATGGCAAAGCGAAGTACTACCAAAAAAATATAACAGTAATGTTGACTATTTGAATTTTGTTGCATATACTTAGAAAAATCAATTAGTAACAAGCGAAGAAAAGGACATGGATCATTTAAATACTTCTTATCAGAGAATGGGGTCACCGACTGAAAGCCCTTAAAGAAATGCAAATGATTTACCACCTTGGAGCAATTATGGGGAACACATTTATGTAATTATCCATAATCGGGAAACCGTTATCTTACATGAGCGCAACAGAACTTTTATGTTGCAAATTAGGGTGGAACCACGACCACACTCGTCCCTTTACCGGGATGGGTGTGGTCTTTTTGTATATAAATTTAATATTCAAGCGAAGAAAAGGATATGAATTGTTTTAACTTTCTTATCAGAGAATAGGGTCACTGACTGAAAGCCCTTAAAGAAATGCAAATGATTTACCACCTTGGAGCAATTATGGGGAACACATTTATGTAATTATCCATAATCGGGAAACCGTTATCTTGTATGAGCGCAACAGATTTTTTTGTGTTGCAAATTAGGGTGGAACCACGACCACACTCGTCCCTTTACTGGGATGGGTGTGGTCTTTTTTGTTAGGAGAAAAATAGTAAATGGAGGAATTAAAGTGAAAGCAGAAGAAAGAGTAAGTCATCAAAATTTAGGGCAACAATTAGAATTGTTCATGTCGATGGAGGAAGCACCAGGAATGCCGTTTTATTTACCAAAAGGGATGATACTACGTAACGAACTGGAAAACCTGTGGAGAGAAAAGCATCAACGAGCAGAATATCAAGAGATTAAAACTCCTATTCTGATGAAACAGGAGCTTTGGGAAAAATCAGGGCATTGGGATCACTATCATGAAAATATGTATTTTGCAGATGTAGATGACCAAAAATATGCGATTAAACCAATGAATTGCCCTGGAGCTGTTTTAATCTTCAATAGCAAACGAAGAAGCTATAGGGAGCTTCCGGTTCGATATGCAGAACTTGGATTAGTCCACCGCCATGAACTCTCTGGATCATTGAATGGATTATTACGAGTCAGAGCTTTCACTCAGGATGATGCTCATCTGTTTGTATTGGAGGAGCAGATCGAAAGTGAGATAGCGAAGGTACTAGACCTTGTGGATGAGTTTTACTCGGAGTTCGGCTTTAGCTATAAAGTAGAGCTATCCACTCGACCAGAAAATTATATGGGATCAGTAGAGGTTTGGGATCAAGCAGAGCAAGCGTTGGAAGCAGTTCTTCAGAATAAGCAGGTAGAATATCAGGTAAACGAAGGGGATGGAGCATTTTATGGTCCGAAAATCGATTTTCATATATTAGATGCATTGGGACGTAGCTGGCAGTGCGGTACTGTTCAACTAGACTTTCAAATGCCTGAAAAGTTTGACTGTAAGTACATCGACGAACACAATCAATTGCGACAACCCATTATGATTCATCGTGCAATTTACGGTTCTATTGAGCGATTCATGGCTATTCTATTGGAGCACTATCAAGGTAGCTTTCCGCTGTGGTTATCTCCGGTTCAAGTTAAAATATTACCAATTGCCGATGCACATAAAGAGTATGCAGAGAACGTAAAGTGGCAACTTGAGCAAGATGGGTATCGAGTAGAGATAGACAACCGGGTAGAGAAAATCGGATTGAAAATTCGTGAAGCTGCAATGCAAAAACATCCGTATATGCTCATTATTGGGGATCATGAAATGGAAAATGGCGCAGTTTCTGTTCGACAACATAGAGTAGGTGTATTGGGAGAAATGAGTTTTTCAGCCTTTATAGAGAAATTAAAAGAGGCTAGGAAAGGGTGAAATATTAAATATTGTCATACTAAAAGGATTTTCGGCTATATATAACGAATGAAACTCTATGGAGGTCGTATAATGGCAAAATGGATGTTATTGTTTGCAGGAATCGCTATTATAGTTGGAAATGCATGGGGAATATATTCAATGTATCAGCCAAAGGTGGGGCCAATTGGAAATGGAGAAATTGCCAATTCTGTCTGGGTCAGTATTATTTTCAGTACGTTAGCTGGTGTAATAGCAATTGCCCAATTTGTAGCTTTACTTATCCATGATAATCATAAAAAAAGATTTCCAACATTAGAAACTGAACGATTTATATTGCGCCCCATTGAAATTAGTGACGCAAAAGAGGTTTTCTATTATTTTTCAAAAGATGAGGTTACGAAGTATTATGATTTGGACACATTTGAAGACGTTAAAGAAGCAAAGGTATTAATAGGAAATTGGCAAAAGAAATATCTAAAAAAAGAGGGGATTCGCTGGGGGATTGCTACGAAGGAAGAGAATAAAATTATCGGTAGTTGTGGATATCATAATTGGGAAAAGAAACACTTTAAAGCAGAGATTGGTTTTGAAGTGGCACCAGAGTTTTGGCGTAAAGGCATTATGATAGAGGTGTTACAGCCCATTTTACGTTACGGATTCGAGTTAATGGATTTAAATCGTATTGAAGCCCTCTTTGCTCCTGATAATATAGCATCTAAAAAAACGCTAGAAAAAGCTGGTTTTGTTTATGAAGGTACTTTTCGAAAATCTGCGTTTGAAAAAGGACGCTTTTGTGATGAGGCAATTTGTTCCTTATTAAAAAAAGAGTTTGTGCAGTAGCACAAACTCATTAATATCTAACCCAGCTAAGTCCTGTTGTTCCTTCCCCAGCATGTACTCCTACACAAGCGCTAAGAGGAAGGACAATCACTTTTAGTTTAGGGAATTCCAGTAGCAATTCTTCTTTCCAAGTTCTAGCATCGGTCGTATTATTGCAGTTAATAACCGCAACCTCTGGAACATTGGATATTTTCATATCTTTACGAAGTAAGTTCATTACATACTTCTTAGCTCTCTTATCTGCACGAACTTTTTCTTTCATTACGACTTTGCCGTTATCGAAAGAAATGACTACTTTTATATTTAGAAGATTACTTAGAAAAGCTTGAGTACCTGAAACACGACCGCTTTTATGAAGCTGCGTTAAACTAGATGGAATAAAGGATAACTCGGAGTTATTTGTCATATTTTCAATATGAGTGACTACTTCCTCTATGTCATGATTTGCTTCTATCATATGCTTGCCGACTTCTAACATTTTGCCCATTGGATAAGATCCTATTTTAGAGTCAATTGAATACACTTTAAAATTTGCTATTTTTGAAGCAGTTTGTGAGGAATTATAGGTTCCTGATAATTCACTGGATGTGTGCACTGCAACGGCACAGTCGTATCCTTTTGCTTTTAAATCTTCATATAATTGCACCATCTCTCCAATTGGAGGTTGAGAAGTTTTTGGATGAATTTTTGCTGTGCGTAACTTGTCATAAAATTCGTCGTGAGTCATATCAATTGTTTCTTTAAAAGCACCATCTTCAAATACGATATTTAAGGGAAGGACATATATATTATGTTTTTCAATGAAAGTTGAATCTAATAATGCGGCAGTATCAGTAATCCAAGCAACTTTTTTCTTCATAATGTAGAACTCCTTTTTGTGCAATCTTATTAGTGCTAATTTACATGAGACATTATATTAGCAATAGTGTTATATGTCATGTTTTGTCGATATTTCGGAATCTAGTACATATTTTGAACATAATTACGTAGGAAAGTGAATTATGAAGTGGGGCCTTCTACTGTAAAGAGTTATACAAGTGCATGAATTATATAATGATAGATATTGCTTGGAGGTATGAGAATGGAGTTAAGACAACTAGTAGCAGAAGACGCGAGTGCTTATTGGGAGTTAAGATTAGAAGCATTGAAAACAAGCCCAGAAGCCTTTGGAGCGAGCTATGAAGAGGCAATGCGACGAGACAATCCAATTGAACGAGTAAAGGGGAATTTAAGCGTAAAGGGAAATTATACATTTGGGGCGTTCGATCAATCTAAATTAGTAGGAATGGTCACTCTTGCACAGGAGAGTAACTTAAAAATGAAACATCGTGCAAATATTTTCGCTATGTATGTCAGTCCAATCGGCAGGGGGCAAGGGACAGGCAAAGCACTAATGAGATTGGCCATTGATCAAGCGAGAGAGAGTCGCGAAATTGAAAAGATAAACCTCTCTGTAGTAACAAGTAATGAGGCGGCAAAGAATCTGTATCTTCAACTAGGATTTAAAGTATTTGGGACAGAAGACATGGCATTAAAGGTTGGGGATACTTATTACGGTGAACATCATATGTCACTAATATTGAATTGAGCGGAAGGAGGAAACGAAATAAATTCTCACATCATCGAAGAAATTGTAAAATGTATGCCAATAAACGAATTTGATTCGACCATTCAGAAGGTGCAGACAGAGCATCGACTAAAGCTAGTAGACTTTTGGAATATTAAAGAAGGTAGCAAAGTGCTAGAAATTGGCTGTGGACAAGGAGATACGACAGCAGTTTTGGCTTATACAGTTGGAGAGACAGGATTTGTTCATGGAATCGATATAGCTTCACCGGACTATGGCAGCCCAGTTACTTTAGGTAATTCAATGACCTTCTTAAAGAACTCGCCCCTAGGAAATCGGATTAAGGTAAATTTTGAATTGGATATCCTTCAAGCAGAAGTGGATTTCCCTGAAAAATCTTTTGATTATATTGTGTTGTCTCATTGTTCTTGGTACTTAAAATCACCGGAAGAATTCCTGGGAATGTTAAAGAAAATCCAAAAATGGACAAACGTATTATGCTTTGCCGAGTGGGACACGAGAGTTCAGACTAATGAGCAGCTTCCACACTTCTTGTCAGTACTCATCCAAGCTCAATATGAGTGCTTTGTAGAAAACAGTTTAGTTAATGTTCGAACGTTATTTACACCTAAGGACATTCAACAAATTGCGGAAAAAGCTGGTTTCGAAATTACAACGGAAAAAATTATCGACTCTACTCATCTTCAAGATGGCAAATGGGAAATAGAATATACATTAACAGATTATAAAGAATTAATAGAAGCTGCCGACCATTTACCTATCAAATATAAAGCTTTAATACAATCAGAAATGCATCTATTAGAGGAAGCAAGAAGTCAAAACAAATACACATCACTGAACACATACGCATTCACAGCAAGAATAGGAGAATAAAATGAAAGAGTTAACAGAAGAGATAAAGAGATTCCGGGACGAACGAGGTTGGGGAGGAAACCACGATGCTCGTAGTCTTGCTATTTCAGTATCATTAGAAGCAAGTGAGTTATTAGAGCATTTCCAATGGGTTACTGCAGAGGATGCGATAAAAAAAGACAAGCAGGCAATTACTGACGAAGCAGCAGATGTATTTATTTATCTTTTGCAATTTGCTGATGTGCTCGGAATTGATTTAATAGAGGCTGCACAGCAAAAAATGAAGAAAAATGCTTTGAAATATCCATTACCTGAAGACAACACTGTACTTATAAGTGAAAAAAGTTGACCCGTTATCGGTCAACTTTTTTTTGTTGAAACCATTGAAAAAATGACATTAATAATAGCGCAGTAATAGCCCCAGTTGTATCCAACAAGACATCTTGAAGAGAAGCTGTACGACCACTTGTAAACGATTGTCGAAATTCATCGGCAACAGCAAGAAGCATAGTGATCACAACTGTTGTAATTTTAAGATACTTAAATGGAGGTAACGCAATATAAATGGCTAAAGCAATGATTCCAAAATAAACAAAATGGGTACCTTTTCTTATCAAAAATTCTACAAAAGCATAGTAGCCACGCTCTTCCACAGAAACGAGAATGCCCCAGTATGGAACTTCAAAAATACGAAGAAAAGATTCTAATGGTTTGTTAGGAAGCCATGCTTTTAAGACATCCTGCATAGATTGCTGTTCAGCTGGCTGCCCTGATGCCAAAAATACAATAACAAGTAATATTAAAAGCGGGATAAGTTTTTTCATATACTGACATTAGCACAAAACTGGTGAGTTTACATGCATGAAAATTATTGTGCCTGCTAGGGAGTTGGCTATGATAAACTAATAGTAAGTGAATAATTTTCGCAGGGAAAAGGTGCTAACTTGTTAGCTTAATTTGGGAATTCGGTTAAAATCCGAAGCTGTTTCCGCAACTGTAAATGCTGATGAAATAAGAAAAATACCACTGTTGACTAGTCAATGGGAAGGTTCTTAGAGTAAATTGATGCATAAGCCAGGAGACCAGCCTTTTCTTGAACGTATAGATACTCTTCGGAAGTTAAGGGATTGTACGGCACGTTTCTATTTTTCTGTTTTTTTATCGTTAAATAGGTATCACGCCGCCCTTATTTGGGTGGCGTTTTTTTTGTGCTGTTAACTAACAAAGTATTATATGCTTGAAAATTCACCAATAAAAGGAAAGGAGGAGAAGTAATGAAAAAAGATATTCGCTATATTTGCTATCCGTTTATGCGTGAAACACCTTCTACTGTAGATTTTGAAATCCGTACAGATTCGTTGACTACTCGTATTGGATTAGCAGCTTCTTTAACAAAGGATATACCAAAGATTTATGAGGATCTGATGTATTTGGCACCAATGGCTTACCATTTAAACGGGTCTGTTCGAGGGAAGATAGCCATTTCAGAAGACGATTTACAAGTTCTAAGTGATATGTACGATTTCTATGTAGAGGAAGTAAAAGGTAGAGTAGATATATTTGTACTACCACAGGGTACGACTGCGACTTGTGAATTACATGTTTGTAGAAGTGAAGCAAAAAAGTCAGTTAGAGCTCTTCATAAAGTTTCGTTAGAAAGAGAAATTCCTGAGATTTTGTTTGACTATGCACAGTTATTAGCAAATGTGTTGTTTGTGATGGCAGTTTATGTGAACAAACATCATGGAGTGGAAGAAATTCAATTTGTCAGTAAATCATATCCAATGAGAAAAAAGAAACAACTGGAGGAATAATACTATGAAGAAAAATTATTTATTTAATTGGTTGTCGGTGCTGCTATTTTCATTCTTGCTTGTAGGGTGTTCTGCGGAAGAGAAGACAACTGTGGAAAAACAAGAGGAAGTAGTAGAAGAAGTAAAAGAATACACAGTAACTGATGATGTAGGAAATGAAATTACATTCGAAGAAGTACCCGAAACGATTGTTTCTCTTCAACCGAGCAATACAGAGATTCTTTTTGCTTTAGGTGTAGGAGATAAAATTGTAGGAGCAACAGATTATGATACATATCCTGCAAAAGCACTCGAAATAGAGCGAGTATCGGATTCAGTTGCATTTAATGCGGAAAGAATTACAGAACTGAACCCAGATGTAGTAATAGCGTATACAATTGGCCAAGAAGAAGCATTGCAACTTCTGGAAGATGCCGGATTAAAAGTCTTTGTAATTGAGTCTGCAACTTCTTTTGAAGATGTATACGAAGATATCGAGCAATTGGCTACTGTAATGGGCATTGAAGAAAAAGGGCAAGAAGTTATTTCTTCTATTCAGGATACTATTCAAGGAGTTCAAGAAAGAGTAAAATCTGCTACTCCATTAAAAAAGGTATATTATGAAATTAGCCCATCTCCAGATATTTATACAACTGGTAGTAAAACATTCCAACAAGAAATTTTAGCAGCAGCATCGGTCGACAATGTATTTAGCGATCAAGAAGGTTGGATCAGTGTGTCAGAGGAAGATGTTACGGTCAAAAACCCAGAAATTATTTTAACAACTGCAAATTATTTAGATGATGCACCTGGAGAGATTAAATCTCGTGCAGGGTGGGACAAAATACAAGCCGTACAAAACGATTCAGTCTTTTTAGTAGATGGTGACGTTATTTCTCGACCAGGGCCTCGTATTGGTGAAGCAGTGGAATTGATTGCTAAAACAGTGTATCCAGAATTATTTCAATAAACTTAAAGCCTCGTCCTAATTTAGGATGAGGCTTTTTGGGTTTAATATTGAAAAAAGTATACTGCTACATGACTCACCAAGTAGTACTTGTGCTCTGCAGATCGTTCCTATTATTTAATCGGTATCCAAATTTCTGAATAGCAGTTTTCGCTGGAAGGATCATCATCGGAATACACTTCTAGCTCCGGTGTCCCTGCGGGTTCATATGGATTAGAGGGGAACCACTCCGCATATATTTGTTTCCAGGTATTTTGCATAGCATCTGGCATCGGACCGTGCACCTCAAATACAACCCATTTAGAAGCAGGGATTGTAATAGCTGATAAGTTTTCCGGTACTTCACCTACATAATCTGTTGCAATCCAATAATCAATTAAGCTATTCTCTCGATAAGCTGCGTCTGCAACACAAACACCGAGTACACCCTCAATGCCTCCGTTGTTTAATTGAAATAATAAATCATTTGTTCCATCTGCATGTACATCATTCCAAAACAAAGGAATACCCTGTGTATTTTCTCCATTCTTACAGTTGTATATTCTTTTCACTCCAACAGCTTGAAAGCTTTCCTTTTCGACAATTTTATACTTCATTGGTTCTGCCCCCTTTAAATTTACCTGAATGATCAAGCGGTTATAGGAATTTATTTTCCCTATATTTTTTCTTGCTTCACTAGGCGTAATTCCGTGTTGTTTACGGAATGCTTTTGTGAATGATTCAGGAGTGTCGTAGCCGTATTTGTAGGAGACGTCAATTATTTTATTGTCCGTATTAAGCAGTTCTTGTGCAGCCAAAGTTAGTCGTCTTCTTCGAATATAGTCTCCTAGGGACATATCCGTTAAGATGGAAAACGTTCGTTGAAAATGAAAAGCAGAAGAATTAGCTTCCTTAGCAATTTGTTTCATAGATAGATCCTCTAGTAAATGATCCTCTATATAGCTTATTGCCTGTTGAATCGACTCTACCCACCCCATTGACTTCACTCCTTATATGTATCTTAGTGGAATACATAGAGGCAATCCTGTCATTTTGTGCTTTTATGGGACTGCCTATTCTTCTGTAATTAGCTCGATAATTTCTTTAGGACGAACATCTAAAGAGGAAAGCTCTTTAACGTCCAACCATATTGGTTCATAGCCACCCCTATGAGGAGAAGGATCCGTATATTCTTCTCCAATACCTGGTCCAAATTTCCCTCCAATTATATCTGCTAGGAAAAAATGTTGAGTGCCGCTTTGTTCAATAACTTTAAAGGGGCGCTGGATTCTTACATGTACCCCAATTTCTTCAAATGTTTCCCGGATCGCTGCTTGCTCTGGAGTTTCGCCTTTTTCTAATCCCCCACCAGGAAATACATAATAGGTCATATGAGGTTTCGTACGCTTAATGAGTGCTACTCGTCCGTTTTCAATAATGATAGTTGCTCCACGATCTCTCATTTTTTCTCACCATCCTATAAAGATTAAGTTATTTT
The DNA here is from genome assembly GCF_038003145.1 of Psychrobacillus sp. FSL K6-1464. Classification (NCBI taxonomy): domain Bacteria; kingdom Bacillati; phylum Bacillota; class Bacilli; order Caryophanales; family Bacillaceae; genus Psychrobacillus; species Psychrobacillus sp. FSL K6-1464. The sequence goes on along the minus strand of NZ_JBBOOP010000001.1, from coordinate 3,405,086 downwards.
ATATTATATATGAAAGAAGACAAAGAAGAGGTATGGAAGAGTGGGTTTTTGTTTAAAGGATATTTTGAATGTTTGTCTAATAGTATGAGTAGAACGTATTATTCAAAAAGGAGGGATTGAATGGAGAAGAGCGAACTTCTTGAAAAGAGAATAGAGGAGTTAGAGAAACGGATTCTATTTTTAGAAGACCAAATACATATTAAACCATCTACCTCAGCACCTCACCGACCTGTCATTCAACAACAAGAACAAACGAAGGAACCTGTGGAATGGGATGTGTTAATCTTTCAGAAAATACTTCCCCCTTTATTTATTGTCGTATTTATAATGGGAGTAATTTGGGGATTCAAAGCAGTGTCGGATTATGGCTTTTTACAACCAATCGTAAAAGTAATTATTGGGTACATTGTTGGTTTTGTATTAATCGTGTTAGGTATATGGCAAATTAATAAAGGTCGCAAGAATTTAGGGCATATGCTTCTTGGTGGGTCTATTCCGATCCTAATGTTGACCACTTTTGCAATGCATCAACTATATGATATATCTGGACCAACCATAGCTTTTATTCTCAATCTTATGTGGATAACATTAGGGGTATTTCTTACTTTTAAATACCGCTCGCAAGGGATCGGTATTGTTGCTATAGTAGGGGGCGTATTTGTTCCATTTTTGATAAAGAGTACTTCACCGAATATCCCTTTATTTTCTGTATATGAAACAGTTCTTTTTACGGTATTTTTATGGATTGCCTTAAAATATTCCTACAAGGTATTATATTTTATTTCGATCGTTTTCTTACAGGTAGCAATATTAGTATTCTTTATTTTTACAAACGTACCTGATGGATATAAATGGATCGCAATGCTTCCTATATTCGTGCAACATGGTGCATTATTGGCTATTCTTTTGAAAACAAATCAGATGCTAAAAGAACAAGCATACACTCTATTTTCCATTATGCTTTTAACTGCTATATGGATTCGTGTAATATTCACAGATAACGAAGCAACGGTTTTAATGACCATTATTACGCTCATCTATGGGGTTTGTTATTATGTATATCGTGAGGACTCTGTTCGTGCACCTATTTTTATCGCAAATGCATCTGTTACTTTGCTAAATATAATGCAACTTCAAATAGACAATTTATTATTTGAAGGAATTATTGGATTTATCTTCATCTACTTTTTCATCTATAAAAAGTTCAAACATATATTACACCTTATTCTTTTGAGTATTAGTTATATCGTGGCTTTCTACAAAGTTCTATCTTTTTCTATTACGGGCTGGGTATCCTGGGAAATGCTACACTGGACAGTGTTTTTAATAGGTACAGGGTATGGAATCTATTTGTTAACAAGGCTATTTAAAGATAAAACTATTTTAAATATCGGCGTATCTTTTGTTGCAATTATGCTTCTATACTACTTGCACATGATTGCTGTCTTAGTTTCTGGGGATAGTGGAAGCAATATGGAACGGGTCGTTACTAGTTCGTTATGGATTATCATGGCTATATTATTTATGGTCTTTAATCGTATTTCGTTGCCTCAAGGTAAATACGTCGGTGTCAGTATTTTATTTGTAACGTTAGCAAAAATTATATTATTCGATATTTCATTTGTCTCTGTAGCTATTAAGGCATTATTATTTTTAGTTCTAGGCGTGGTTGGACTCCTCGTATCACGGGCTTATTATAAAAAGTAGTTATAGATTGGGGATAGAAAAAATGGCTAAATACGAAGCTAAGATGAAAGAAACAGATGCTGATGTAATTGAATTTATAGAGGCTGTCGATCATCCGAAAAAACGAGAAGACGCTTACAAGCTTTTAAAAATTTTTGAACAGACTTCAGGCTATGAGGCTAAAATGTGGGGACCGAGCATTATAGGTTTTGGAACTTATCATTATAAATACGCTTCAGGTCACGAAGGGGATGCTCCTTTAGTGGGCTTCTCGCCGAGAAAAGCAAAGCACAGTTTGTATATTGCATCGGGAGAGACGACGCGAGATGAAACACTTAAACGACTGGGAAAGTATACAGCGGGAAAATCATGCGTGTATATAAATAAAGTCGAAGATATAAATGAAGATGTTTTGAAGGAAATGATTAGAAATGCCATAGCGTTTATACAAGAACTATATCCAAATCAATAGTATATTAATGGAAGTTAATGTATTTATTTTGCTAGTTTATAAGGGTTTCATGTATAATGTTACAGTATAAAACTTAGCTTAGCGAAAGAGAGTGGGACTTATGGGTCGTAAGTGGAATAATATTAAGGAAAAGAAAGCTTCCAAAGACGCTAATACTAGTCGTATTTATGCGAAATTTGGTCGTGAAATATATGTTGCTGCAAGACAAGGTGAGCCTGATCCTACATCTAACCAAGCGCTTAAAGTAGTATTGGAACGTGCAAAAACATACAGTGTGCCTAAGCATATTATTGATAAAGCGATTGAAAAAGCAAAAGGTGGATCCGAAGAAAGCTTCGATGAGCTTCGTTATGAAGGTTTTGGACCAAGCGGTTCAATGGTGATCGTTGATGCACTTACAAATAACGTTAACCGCACAGCATCCGATGTACGTGCTGCATTTGGTAAAAATGGTGGTAATATGGGTGTCAGTGGTTCAGTTGCTTATATGTTTGATGCAACAGCCGTTATTGGTTTAGAAGGAAAAACGGCTGATGACGTTCTGGAAATTTTGATGGAAGCGGACGTTGACGCACGCGATATTTTAGAAGAGGAAGATACAGTAATCGTTTATGCGGATCCTGATCAATTCCATGCTGTACAGGAAGCACTCAGAGCTTCAGGAGTTACAGACTTTACAGTTGCAGAACTAACGATGCTTGCTCAAAACGATATTGCATTAGATGCAGACGCTCAAGCGCAATTTGAAAAAATGATTGATGCTATTGAAGATTTAGAAGATGTTCAACAAGTCTACCATAATGTAGATTTAGGAGAATAATAGTGAAAAAAGCTGATCCAACGTAGTTTTCTACTTTGGATCAGCTTTTTTATTTGAGTGATGGAACAGAAATTTAACAAATACGTCCAATGTGAAGAGGGGGTTATTATTTGAATAGTAAAATAATAATTCGGATTGTTATTGTCATTATTCTTTCTATATCAACTTTATTTCCAAATAAGTCTTTAGCAGATTGGGCGTATGCATTTGTTGTGTGGGATGACTACGTATATGTTATCACCGATGAACAAGTCGATGAGGTAGATAAAGAAATTGGTCATGTAACAAAGTATTCAGATAGGGAAGGAACCTATTTTGGAAATTTCTCCAATGCCTATCCGAAAGGAACGAAGTATTATAGCATCCAAGGGCTAAATACGGAGGAAGCCATTGCTATACAGGAGGACGATGGAACATATATTCAAGCTACAAGAGATGGAGAATACGCTAGAAACAAATATGGAATAGATAATGTTATTACTCTAGCTTTCATTGGAGCAATTTTACTAGTTATTATTTCAATTGTAAGAACTAATTATTATGGGAAAAGGAGAGAAGGATGAACAGAAAAGTAAAAGTAATTCTCCTCGTAACAAGTATACCTATTACGGTGATTCTAGTTCTATTAGGAATCTTCCTATATATATTTTTTGTTAGTATGGAAAGTCTACCGAAAGGAGAATTTTTAGTGGAGGAATCATCACCAGATGGGAAATTTACGTTAAAAGCCTATGTTACAAACGGCGGAGCTACTACTTCCTATGCAGTTCGCGGTGAACTCGTTTTCAATGAAAAAAATGGGAAAACCAAAAATATATATTGGAATTATAGAGAAGAGGATGCAGAAATTTCTTGGGTGGATAATGATACAGTAATTATCAATAATCATACTTTAAATGTCCCAAAGGAAAAATATGATTTTAGATATCATTAGTGTTAGTGGAGGTATTTAACATATTAAAAATGTTCGGATGGGAAGACAAATAAACAGCCTTTCCATTTTCGAAGGAAAGGCTGTTTTTCTTAATAGCGAAGCCAGCGTCTGTTTAGCTCCGGTGCTGACCTAGGGATTCTGTCCTTCTGGTTAAGCTGCCGATTTCTTTCTACGATAGTTCCACTGTTGAAACTGGAATCGGATGAAACAACCAATACAAAATCCTGCTATTGCAATGGAAGCGGCAAGGCCAACCATAATAGTTGCGATATTAAATAATAACGACCAGTTTAGAATGTAGCTAATTGTAGCTACTAACAAGAAACCAACTGCCAGCCACTGATTAAATCTTAGTTGTGCATAATCTTCTTGAATATATTGAGAGGCAGGTTTAGACAAGAACCACCTTTTGGCTACAACTAGAATTGGATGGAAACCTGTTAATAGACTGGATAAATTTGCAACTAACGGAATAAGTAATATCCACGCAGATTGAGTTAGAAGAGCAATGATTACAGATAAAACAATAGTCCATTGGTTGAGCATTACAAGTGGTTTAGGAATTGTTTTCATTTTAAAACCTACTTTTCTTATCGGATTTTATATTATTATATGTTGATAGTCCATGAAAGTAAATAGAGGGACATATATAATCATATTTCCTGGGAAATTGATAAGATGTGATTTGAAACGACAAATACAATAAAAGTAACTTCAAGATAGGAGCTGCCTTCTATATTATTTCTTTTTTAAGTCGTTTATTTTCTTAGTTAGTTCATTGAATTGTACATCGAGTTCACTATACTTAGGGTCATTATTTTTTAGGAAACTGAGTTTGCCGAGAACTGCCTGCCGTTCTGTTTCTAGTGTTAAGAGTTGTTTTTCAAGTGAAGACTCATTGTTTCTATGCATCCATTCGTTATAGTTCATTTCTACCTTTCGAATCGATTCATTTTCAAAAATCAGCAATTTATTTGTTAACTTTTCTAAGAAATATCGGTCATGTGTCACAAGTAAAATAGTGCCTGGAAAAGTAGAAAGTGTTTTTTCTAACTGTTCACGAGAAGGGAGATCTAAATGGTTTGTTGGTTCGTCTAATAGTAAGACATCTTTTTGGTCGAGCATGAACTCCATTAGCTTCAGCTTCACCCGCTCTCCCATACTCATTGTTGATATAGGCCGCGTCCAGTGTTCTTTTGAAAAGCCTAAGTTAGTCATTAGTGTTTGGATAAGTCCTCTTATCTCAAAGTCAGTCGGTCCAAAAAATTCAAATGGTGTTAGGTTTTCAGGTAAGTCGAACACGGTTTGGCGTAAATAGCCAATATTCATAGATTCGGTTTTCCAAAGATCTCCTTGATAACTTTCTTCTCCTAATAGCATGCGAAAAAATGTTGATTTTCCACTACCGTTAGAACCTAATAACCCTACGCGTTCTTGAGCTTGTATGGTGAAAGAAGTAGGTTGGAAGAGTGTACTATTTTTAAATTCTTTTCTAAGACCTTTTGCTTCGATGATGCGTTTACCTTTTTTCTTGTTTCCTTCAATGGAAAAAGACACATCTTTTTCTTTATCAGGTTTATCGACAGTGTTTTTAGTAAGTTCCAGTTCTAGCCTTTTCTTTTTGGAGCGTATTTGCACATCCATTTTTTTAGCTTTAACTCGATAATACTCCTTGTTGAATTCATGCTTGGTAGAATCCGCATGTGCTTTGGATGACCAGTTTTTCAGTTCGGTAATTTGCCTTTCCACTTGCTGTATTTTTGATTGTTGCGCATCATAAAGTCTTTGTTGTGTCAGGATTTTTTCTGCTTTTCTATCCCTATAAGTCGAATAGTTCCCAGCGTATGCCGTCAGTTTTTTATTTTCAACTTCCCAAATATAATCCGCTACCTCATCTAAGAAGTACCGATCGTGAGAAACTAGAATGATCGTGCCATTATAAGTGAGAATCTGTTTCCTTAAGTAGGATAAGCTCTCCTGATCCAAATGATTTGTTGGTTCATCTAAAAGTAAGACTTGAGAATTCTCTGCGAATGCACGAGATAATCTTCTTTTCATCTTTTCGCCGCCACTCAGTTGTGCATATTCTCTTCCTTCTGGAACAGTCCATTTACTTAAAGCGGCTAGCTTATCAAGTTCATCTTCTTTTTCACTAAAGTGCTCATCTTCTTGCTGAAAGTAGCTTATAGAAGGGGGAGTTCCGATCCATTCAACCCTTCCGCTAATAGGAAGGACTTCATTGGAAAGAATCGTGAGTAACGAAGACTTACCTTGTCCGTTTCCACCAACAATTCCAATAACTACATCTGCTTGTATATCTCCTTTTACATTCTTTAAGATTACATCGTCGCCAAAAATAATACTTATATCATTTAGTTTTCCTAATAGTGTCATACAAACAACTCCTTTTGGAGGAATAAAAAAATCCCTCCGAATAATACGGAAGGATGTTGCTGACCATAAAGCATATACGAAAAACACTACATATTCAGTGCTATGTAGAGAATACCGTACGTATTGTAAGAATAATGGGCAGACTAATCCTATTTCCGTTTGCGTATAAAATATTTTTTTCTGCATGAAGCAGCAAATATTATGCAAGAAATAAGATTATATAATCATAGTCCACCCATCGTCCCTTCAAATTTGTTAATTGAATTATAGCATATTTTTTGCGGATTTGCCTAGAAAACGGGTAGAAACAAGTGACATATGGAAAGAGTTAATTGAAAATATTAATTTTACATTATATTTCGTGAAATGTATTTAAATTCGTGATTTTTAATAAAAACTCCTGTAGAATGAATACATATTTGAGGAGGTATGGAGAATGAAACAATTAGATGCACATGAAATTATTTCATATATTCAACACGCTAAAAAATCAACGCAAGTGAAAGTATACATAAAAGGAAACGGCATAGATCAGATTTCTTTCGGGGAACATACAAAAGTTTTTGGGGAGGGAAATTCTCTAGTATTATTTGGAGAATGGTCTGAAATTGAATCCGTTTTAAATGAATATAAAAATCAAATTGATGATGTAGTGGTGGAGAATGAAAGTCGTAACTCCGCTATTCCACTTTTGGACCTAAAGGGGATAAACGCACGTATCGAGCCAGGTGCAATTATTCGAGATCAAGTTAGTATTGGAGATAATAGTGTTATTATGATGGGCGCACTTATTAATATTGGTGCAGTTATTGGTGAAGGTACGATGATTGATATGGGCGCAGTTCTAGGTGGACGCGCAACTGTAGGGAAAAACTGTCATATTGGTGCTGGCGCAGTGTTAGCAGGAGTAATTGAGCCACCTTCTGCAACTCCGGTAATTATAGAAGATGACGTAATGATTGGTGCGAACGTGGTAGTTCTTGAAGGATGTAGAGTTGGTAAAGGTGCAGTTGTAGCTGCAGGTGCCATAGTTACTAAGGATATCCCTCCATATACTGTAGCTGTAGGAGCACCTGCAAAAGTCATTAAAGAAATAGATGATCAAACAAGATCGAAAACGGAAATTATGCAAGAATTACGTCAGTTGTAAGTTGGTGGCTGATGAAAACCTTACAAGATATTCGGAGAGATTTACATCGCATACCTGAATTAGGTTTTGAAGAAGTAAAAACACAAAGTTATTTATTGGAACAAATTCGTGCGCTTCCACAAGATAGACTAACCATAATTACTTGGAAAACAGGGATTGTCGTAAAAGTAGAGGGAACAGAACCTACACAAACGATTGGTTGGAGGACGGATATAGATGGTCTACCGATTACGGAGGTGACTGGACTTCCATTTGAATCTAGCCATCCTGGTAAAATGCATGCTTGTGGTCATGACGTTCATATGACGGTGGCCCTTGGTTTACTTAGGAAACTAGTAGAAAACCCTATCAAGGATCATGTAGTTATTCTATTTCAACCAGCAGAGGAAAGTCCCGGAGGTGCACTTCCAATGCGAGAATGGTTAAAAGAAGAACAAACGACTTTAATGCCCGATAAAATATTTGCCTTTCATGTAGCACCTGAATATCCTGTTGGAACAGTAGCCACTCGTCCAGGTTTACTTTTTGCTAATACATCTGAATTATTTATTGATGTAATTGGAAAGGAAGGGCATGCGGCATTTCCGCATCAGGCGAGAGATATGTCTGTTGCAGCAGCTACACTATTATTGCAATTACAAACGATTGTAAGTCGTTCTATCAATCCTATGGACCCAGCGGTTCTTACGATTGGGAAGTTCACTTCTGGAACAGTACAAAATATTATTTCTGGTCACGCTAGGCTAGAGGGAACTATTCGTACGATGGATGCAGATACGATGGCGATTATTAAAGAGAAGATCGAGTCGTTTTGTCGAGCGACAGAAATTGCTTTTGAATGCTCTGTTCAGATAGACTACGGTTCGTCCTACTATCAGGTGAAAAATGATGAGCTACTTGCGAACGAGTTTTTAGCCTATGCGGAAGTACATTCAGCAACGAATGCCATTTTATGTGATGCGGCTATGACTGGTGAAGACTTTGGTTATTTCCTTCAAGAAATACCAGGTCTGCTATTTTGGGCTGGAGTTAACTCATCATATGGACTGCATCATCCAAAGCTCAGTCCCGATGAAGCTGTGATAGACTATCTAGTTCCATTTATAGATGCCTATTTCCGTAAAATTTCAAACTAAAAAGGATTTACTCTGTTTAGTACAGAGTAAATCCTTTTTAATTTACTTGCTTTCATCATGCACTTACTCAAGGGGCCGGTAAATATATTCCATTCTATTTGGTTAGTATCTTTTAATCCACTAGTTGAACATTACATTCTTTAAACCAAATATCCATCTGTACCAAGTATGCCAGAAGCTGCGGTCCAGACATTAACTGGCCAAACCAGGGTACTTTAAATGCTTCTCCGTTGGATTCGACAAGATCAGCTAAACGTTGCTTTTGGAACAGTTCGTGTAGAATAGAGTTTTTGTCTTGTAATTGCTCTTTCAACAAATTACTCACAATAGCTGTATAAACAGGATTATGTGTTTTTGGGTATGGACTCTTTTTACGATAAAGTACATCAAATGGCAGACTGCCTTCAAATGCCTTTCGTAATATGCCTTTTTCCTGATTGCCGACCATCTTGTATTCCCATGGAATATTCCATGCATACTCTACCAGTCGATGGTCCGCAAAGGGTACACGCACCTCTAAGCTAGCCCCCATACTCATACGATCTTTCCTATCTAACAAGGTCGTCATAAACCACATCATATTCATATAAAATAATGCGCGTCTTTTTGCGTCAATTTCTGATTCGCCTTCCAAAAGAGGAGTTTCAGCTAAAGTAGTGTCATATGCATTTTGTACATATTCTTCAATATTTAATTTACCTTGCCAACTATCATTCAATAACTGGAAGCGTTCACTAGTAGATCGTATCCAAGGAAACCCTTTTTCTGCATTTCCTATTTGGTAAAACCAGGGGTAGCCACCAAATATTTCATCCGCACATTCTCCAGATAAACCTACCGTAAAGTCCTGTTTTATTTCTCGGCAGAACCATAGTAAAGAAGAATCGATATCGGCCATGCCTGGAAGATCCCTTACGTGAACAGCCTCTCTTAAATACTCTGCTAGTTTTTGTTGGGTAATAATAGAAAAATGATGGTCCGTTTCTAAATGGTCCGTCACTTTTTGTATCCATGGAAGATCGCTTGAAGGTTGAAAAGTATTACCTTTAAAATGATGGTCATTATCTTGATAGTCGATGGAGTACGTATGCAGTGGGGATTTGGAATCCTGAGAATAGGATTTGGCTGCTATTGAAGTGATAATACTGGAGTCCAAACCTCCAGATAGGAATGTGCAAAGGGGAACGTCTGATACAAGTTGTCTTTCTACAGCATCGGTTACTAATGAATGAACCTTTTCCGTAGTTTCATCTAAAGAATCTGTATGTTCCTTGCTTTCTACATTCCAGTAACGCCAAGTCCGAATGCCGTTGCGAGTTAAACTGAGTGCATGGGCAGGGCGTAATTCATGTATATCCTGGTACACGCCAGAACCAGGGGTACGTGAGGGACCTAGTCCAATGATTTCGGCTAGACCATTTCTATTAATGATAGGGGAAATAGCAGGATGGGCAAAGAGCGACTTTTGCTCAGAACCAAATAGGAAGCCCCCGTTTTTTTCTGTATAAAAAAGTGGTTTCACTCCAAGGCGATCGCGCGCTATAAACACTTTTTGCTCCGACTCATCCCATATAGCAAATGCGAATATTCCATTAAAATGGTCAACACAATTTTCCTTCCATTCTATATAGGAGGTCAATAATACCTCTGTATCTGAATGACCAGAGAAGCTATGCCCACGTTTCAATAATTCTCTTCGGAGATCCTCTGTATTATATAATTCTCCATTATACGTAAGTGTATATTCATTAGAATGATAGGTTTTAGTCATCGGTTGCTTTCCGCCGACTGGATCTACTACTGTTAAACGGCGATGTCCAAATATGGCGTGCGGAGAATTCCAAATATTATCGTCATCTGGGCCACGCTTCTTTAAGGTTTCCGTCATTTTAGCAACTGCTGATAATTCGTTTCTCAAATCCCTTTGGAAATGAATCCAACCAGTAATTCCACACATATATGCATCCCTTCTTTCATCCATTATTTTATGCAAGAGGTGGAAAATTGTATCAAAAAAGACAATCACACAGGTTTTTCACACCTAACGATTGTCTTTAGTATATTAATTAAATTTTAAATTTATTAATTTCTTCCTGAACTACCATTGCACCTTCACTTAAAGACTTCGCAACGGAAGTGATCTCTTGGATAGTTGCAGTTTGCTCCTCTACAGCAGCAGCAATCATTTCAGATTGTTCAGCTGCATTAGTTGCCGCGGAAGACATTTCATTAACGGAAGCAGAAACTTCTTCTGTGCTTGCAGAGATTTCCTCAGTTGAAGCAGAGACCTCTTCAATTTGAGAAGACATTTCTTGTATCGAGCCCATAATATTATCAAATGCTCTTTGTGCATTTTGAATATAGTTAACTCCTTGATCTACATTCTGTACAGTAATGTTAACTGCATTTTCCACTAGTTTTGTATCCTGTTGGATCAAAGCAGTTAACTCTGTAATTTGACTAGCAGAGTTTTTCGATTCCTCCGCAAGTTTTCTTACTTCATCTGCGACTACTGCAAATCCTTTACCATGTTCTCCTGCACGAGCCGCTTCAATAGCTGCATTCAATGCCAATAAATTTGTTTGTTCGGTTATATTTGTAATAACTTTTGTAATACTTTCAATTTCAGCTGATTGAATACTTAGCTGCTTAATACGTTCGCTTGTTTCGCGAGAAGATTTTTGAATAACTGCCATCTGCTCCTCAGCAGTTTTCAATGTTTTTTCGCCGTCAGTTGCAACAGTCTGCGTATCAATAGCTTTCGAGTGAAGACTTTGCGTCGCTTCAGCAATTCTTTGTACTCCGTGTGCAGTTTCATCCATAGCAAGAGAGCTTTCTCTACCCATTTCAGCGGAATGACTACTACCTTCAGCCATAGTTTCTATACGCGTAGCAACATCGTTAGAAGAAATAGAAACTTCATCTGTACTTGCTGCTAACTCTTCTGAAGCTGCAGTTGTCTGTTGTACATTGATTGATACGTTAGCAATAAGACCATGGAGATTCTTTTTCATTAAGTTAAATGAATCAGCTAACTTAGCGATTTCATCTTTTGTTTTAACAACAACGTCGTCTTGACTTAGATCGCCTCCTGCAATAATTGCTGCTGCAGAAGCTAAACGGTTAACTGGACGAGTGATTGAGGAAGTAATAAATATTCCAACTATGATAGCAAAGATAGTTGCGATAATAGCAACAACTACTATCAATATTTTTGTAAAATTAGCTGCTTCTGTGGACTCTTTGCTTCCTTTATCTACTTCGCCAGATTGAAATTTTGCGATTGTATTTACTGCGCTTTGTATTCCTTCGTTAGCAGGTCGTGCTTTTTCAGCTAATATTTGAGTGGCAGAATCTAAATCGGTTGCTACGAAACCAGAAAGTATCTCTTCCGCAGCTTCTTCGAATTTAAGTTGACTTTCGGTTAAAAGTTGAAGCTGTTCTACATTAGAAGGAACATTAATAATTTTTTTTAATTCCTCTGTTTTTGCATGGATTAGAGTTTGTTGTTCTTCTAAATTTTTAAGTGTTTCATCGGAGGGGGCAAGAATGTATGAACGCAAGTATAACCCTTGAAGCGATGATGCATTTAAAATTTCATCTACCTGAAGTAGTTTGTAAACTCGATCTTCAATAAGAAAAGTGTATTGATTATCAACCTTAGTTAATTGTGTGAATGCTATTACTGAAGTTAGTATTAGAATAGCGACTAAAACACCAAAGCCAGAATAAAGTTTTGTCTTAATAGACATAGTAGTTTCCTCCAATATGAGCTATAAAATATTTATTTGTTACTTATATACTATATGTGTCTTAATTGGTAGGTCAATAAGATTATTTAAGAATAATATTAATAATAAAAAAATAAGATTTATTTGTGAAATTTCAAAGGAATACTGTAAATTTCCATATACGTGACGATAATTAGGTAATAGGTCTATATTATTAACTTTAAAAAATGCACTACTTTACATATATTACTTCAACTGTATACACAAAAAAGCGTCGCAAAAGTTTTAACTTTTGCGACGCTTTTCTTATGTTGTTACTTTAAGCACGGTCTTAATTTTTTGGATTATTCCTCCACTACTATAAGTTAGTACACTTCGTTTATAGAAGGACAAGCTTAGCAGGAACATAAGAACTACAGTTACTATTAATATAGCCATGGACAAAATTGGTTCGAATGTAGATATGTCAGTGGCGCCAATTCGTAGTGGCATGACCATACCCGACGTAAACGGAATATAGGAGAACACTTTTATGAGCATCGTATCAGGACTAGCCATTCCAGAGATTAGCACGTAAAAACCAATAATTCCAACCATCATCGCTGGCATCATTGCTTGACTCGATTCCTCTACTTTGGATACTAACGACCCTAATAATGCACCCAATATCAAATATAAAATGATTGTGATCAATAAAAAGGCTACTGAATATCCGATAAATGCAAGAGATAGTTCATTGGCGATTTCCTGTACAACATCCCATTTTGAGCCTCCGTCAATAAATGCGAATAACAATCCTTGAACGAGTAATAATCCCCCAATTTGTGTTAACGCTAAAAGAAACGTTCCAGTTAATTTCGCCATAAAATGTGTAGCTGGTTTCACGCTAGCAAGTAAAACTTCAAGAACACGCGAACCTTTTTCGGAAGCAACATCCGTTGTAATCATCGATAAGAAGGTCATAACAAATGAATAAATTAGAAAACCTACTAAAAAGGAAGCACCAATTCCAGCAGCTTTCTCATCCTCACTTTTACCTGAGACAGATTGTTCATTCAGATTTTTCATCGTAATGATAGTTTCAGATTGCAGAATTTTATCCGCTTCTTCTGCAGTTAAATTTAGCTGCTGCACTTCATATATTTTGCCCGCGTATTGAAGGGTAGAAGAAAGGCTTAGCTGATCATTAAATGTCAGCGGTTCGAAGGTGGCAATTTCTGCTGTGAGTGAATTATCTTGATCTTCCACGAAAATGACAGCCGCGAAGTCCCCGTCAACTACTTGTTTTTCTACTTTTTCAAGATTATCTGTTGGAAAGCTGAATTCTAGATCGCTAGTCGACTCAAATAATGACTCAATTTCCACATCTGTTTCGTTAATAAGAGCTATTTGTAGAGCGTCTTCTTGAAAAAATGCCTCCTTAATGTCTGACCAGAACATAACACCACTGATCACCGCCACATATAAAATGATAGAAAATATAAATGATTTTGCTTTGACTTTTTGAACGTAAAGTTGCTTAACTAACAACCAGAATTTAGACATGCTTAGCACCTACCTTATCTTTGAATATTTCATCTAATGATAAATAATCCAAACTAAATTTTTCTATGTATTTGCCATTAGATACATAGTCAAAAATAGGCTGTGCATACGATTCATCCTCAAGTGTTAGTGTGTATTGATCTCTGCCTGTTTGAACATCTCGTACACCATGTAGTCCTGCTAGTACTTCTTTAGGAATTTCTGTACGTATAGTTAACTTCGTTTTTCCGTATTGTTTCTTCAAATCTAGTAAACTTCCAGTAAACAAGGATACGCCACGTTTTAATAGGCATAAATGGTCACAAAGTTCTTCGACATTATCCATTTGGTGACTAGAAAATAGTATAGTTGTTCCTTTATGCTTTAGGTCTAGAATTGCAGACTTTAGCAAATCCATATTTACTGGATCCAAGCCACTAAAAGGTTCATCTAATATAAGGAACTCTGGTTGATGTATAAAGCTTGCGATTAATTGGACTTTTTGCTGGTTTCCTTTGGATAAGGTTTCTGCTTTTGCTTTTCGCTTATCGTCTAATTCAAAACGATCAATCCAGTAATCTACTTCTTTTTTTAGATCTTTTTTAAGCTTTCCTCTTAACTCGCCAAAAAAGTATAGTTGGTCTTCCACAGTCATGGCAGGGAAGATGCCTCGCTCTTCAGGTAAGTAGCCTAGAATATCTCTATTAATGGAATTTATATGTTGGCCATTCCACATAATGCTACCTTCAGTTGTTTCCTGTAAGTCTAAAATCATACGAAATGTTGTAGTTTTACCAGCACCATTCTGACCGATCAGTCCAAATATTTCTCCCTTTTCAATTGTAAAGGACAAACTGTTAACAGCTACGAAGTCTTGATATTTCTTAGTTACTTGGCTTATTGATAACGTCATATTCAAACTCCTATCTTTTTTCTCTTTAAACTTTATACGAAACAACTTAAAGAATGTTTCATTTAATTTGTAACGTTTTTGTAAATTACTCCGTCAAATGGAAAGAGAAGAAAAAAGAGGAGTGATTGGATGAAGAAAATATACGGAGCTTTCGTAATGATTTTAATGTTCGGGCTTGTATGGAGCCAAGGTTCTGCCTTTGCACAAAGTGATGAAGCAAAAGTAGAAACGACTAACTTTATAAAAGCAACCGGGGTTATAACAAAAGTGGAAGAAAAAAAGGGAACTGTTACTTTAACGGTAGAAACAAATGGTAAAGAGCCGCAGATTACTTTTTACAACGTAACGGATGAAACAATGGTATACAGTAGTGGATCCACGAAGGAAATGGAAAAAGTGGCGTTTCAAAAAGGTCAACAAATAGACGCCTATTATGATAAAGATAAACCGATGATTATGATATATCCAGCACAAATTTCACCCGAATTAGTTATTGTGCATGATGCTAAAACATTCGGTTCTGTTAAAGTAGGGAAATTTGATGAAGAGCTTCGTAGTTTAGACAATGAATTGAATTTGAATGTAGATGACAAAACAATTCTAGAAAATACCGACGGAGAAAAAATAGCAAGAGCAGACTTAAGCGGAAAAGAGCTTATTGTATTCTATACGATGGCTACTAAAAGCATTCCTGCTCAAACAGCTCCTATTAAAATAGTAGCTATGTCCTCACCTGGTGAAGTTAGTGATACGTCCAACTTCATAAAATTTTCAGGTGTTATAACAGAAATAACAAACGATAAAAATAAGTTAGCGCTTACGGTAGTGACAGAAGAGGATGAGCCAATTACGACTATCTTCACACTTGATAAAAATGTACGATTGTTTAAAGGAACAACCGCAGAGACAGTTAAAAAAGAGTCTTTCCAAATAGGGCAGAAAATAGAGGCTTATTATGATAAAAACAAGCCAATGATTTTAATTTATCCAGCACAAATAACTCCGGAATTTCTCTTTGTTCCTGGCAAAGAAGAATTTAGTTTTGTGAAAGTGGCGAAGTTTGACCAAGATATGATTAGTTTAGATCGAGAACTTCAGTTAACTATTTCCGAAGAAACCGAATTGCGTAATGAGAAAAACGAAGTAATAACTCAGGAGGATTTAGTGGAAAAAG
Organism: Psychrobacillus sp. FSL K6-1464; assembly: GCF_038003145.1. Lineage (NCBI taxonomy): Bacteria > Bacillati > Bacillota > Bacilli > Caryophanales > Bacillaceae > Psychrobacillus > Psychrobacillus sp. FSL K6-1464. The sequence goes on along the minus strand of NZ_JBBOOP010000001.1, from coordinate 3,389,152 downwards.
AGCTTATTGTCTTTTATGCTGTTACTAAAAGAGGGATGGAAGGCGTACCCGACCAAACAACTCCATTGAAGGTTGTTGCTCTAAATTATCTTTCGCCTGATTTAAAACATATTATTGGAAATGATCACTTTATACAAAATGGGACAAAAATGATTCCGCTTCGTAAAGTAGCAGAGCAACTTGGATATGAAGTAAAAAGCTATTCTACTTCTACGCAAAAGTTAGTAACACTTTTAAAAGGCAACAGTTCTTTCCAGATTTTTCGTGATACAAAAGCTTTTAGTTACAATAAGAGCCTACAATTATTTTTAGAAAAACCGGTGTTAAAAGATAAGAAAACATATGTATCAGAAGAAATCCTAGATATATTAAAATAAACAAAACCCCGTCCTTTTCTAGTAGAAAAGGGTGGGGTTTTATTAGTATTTAATGATGAATTTCTAATTACCGGCGGTGACTCCTGCACAATGAGAACAGCTGCTACTCTTGTTTTGTATGTATTAACCCTAAAATATATTTAAGGTCAACAGCTGGAATTTGCCCTGGAGCAGAAGAAGCTACACCAGAACCAAATGTTGCGGCGGAGCCAAAAACTTCTCCAGCGAGTCGACTAATTACACCAGTAGAAGCCATAGCCATAGTAATAATTGGACGGTTTGCATATAAGGAGTACATTGTGTAGGTTGCATCTAGCAATGTCAGAACATCTGTTGGATTGTTTGGCATTACAGCGATTTTAGGTATATGTGCATCTAACTCTTGCATTCTTTTAAGTCTCCATATGATTTCTTCCTTGGCGGGAGTCTTTTCGAAGTCGTGATTAGACATAATGATGAAAACGTCCGTTCCTTTAGCTGCTTGCATTATTTCCGTCACTTTCGGGGAAAACAACTCCACGTCTATCAAATCAACTTCTTTTGTTTTCATCACTTCTACTAGAAGGGTTTCGTAGTAGGAGTCTTCTATTATTTTATTTCCACCTTCACGATGTGTTCTAAAAGTAAATAGAAGTGGGGTTGGATATAGTACTTCTCGCAATGTGGATAGTGTTTTTTTTACTTTATTAATATCTTCAATTCCCTCTAAAAAGTCCGCTCGCCATTCAATAATTTCGAAGTTAGTTTGAAGGCTTTTTATCTCTAAAAGAAGCTCTTCTATTGTTCTTCCTATCAGGGGAACAAAGACTTTTGGAATACCCATTCCTATATGGATATCTCGAATTGATACAACTTTCATAAAAGTATACCCCTTCCTTAGTGTTTTAAGTTATATTAACATACAAAGATATAGAGGAGGTCAATTATATGAATTTTCAGCATTATGAAAGTGTAGAGAAATTTGCGGGCAAAGTAACCCCTTTTTTGGAAACAAACGAGGATAAGTTCAGCTTATTTCTTGGTGTTTTAAACGGGATAAAAGCTGGTGCATACAATAACCCTTACATGGCAACTATTGAAGAGGAAGGTGAGTTATTAGCAATTTTTCAAATGACCCCTCCCCATCCCCTAAATATTGTATTTGTAGATAAAAAGCATATATCTGCTTGTATTGACTTATGTACCGCAGAATTGATTAAACATTCCATACGAGTAGAATCCATCATCAGTGTAAAGGAATGGGCTATTATGTTTGCGGAAAAGTGGAAAGAAAAAACAGGAGGAACATACTCTTTCATGATGGATCAAGGACTTTATAGACTGGACCAAGTAGAGGAGTCCCTTAAAATGAGTCCAGGATCATGGCGTTACGCAACTCTTAACGATGCACTTCTAATAGAGAAATGGTATAGCCAGTTTGAACGCGATACTGGATTATCAACGACAGCTCCAGTAGAAGTAAAAAAACGTGTGAATAAAATGTTAGAGGGTAATGAAGTCTTTCTTTGGGAAAACCAAGGGGAAGTTGTATCCATGATGAAAAAGGCTAGGCCAACAAAAAAAGGGGTTACGGTTTCACTTGTTTTTACACCAGCAGAAAAACGAGGAAAAGGTTATGGAAGAACTGTGGTTGCGGCAGGGAGTAAAGAGTTATTAAAGGAATTTGAGTTTTGTGTGTTGTATACAGATATGCTCAATCCAACCTCCAATAAAATTTATCAGGAAATTGGGTATAAGAAGCTAGTAGATTCTGTTCATTTAAAGCTGGAAACTATATAATTTTGTCCTTTTATGCCTTATAGTAGTAAACTAAATTTATAGTAGAATCTCTTTTAGTGTAGGAAGTTTACTGGTACATACATAATTTCGAAAATATAAAGGGGTCTTATAAATGGACAAACAGGCAGGTATTGATATAGGTGGAATTAGTTTTAAATGGGATCTGGAAAAAGGGGAGTTTCTATTTGAACAACAGGACGCTGTTCTTTTCTGGGTTTCCTCTGCGATGAAATCCTTCTTCGATACAATTGAAGAGGTTTCTGGGGATGAAGCATCAAACTTAGTTTTTGAAGCTACAGGATTTCGCCAGGGGATAGTGGTGGGAGAGTACTTTCAAAATATGAAAAACGTAAGTGTTACAGAAGCAGTTGGTCTTATTACAAACACATATTCTTCCGCTGGCTGGGGATTAGCTAAAGTAGAAAATCTAAATATCGAAGAAAAGACCTTCACTGCAAAATTTAAAAATAGCTGGGAATACAAAATAAATAAAGCACAAGAAAAGTCGGTGGGAGGAAAATACATGCCTGCTCATTATGCTGGCATATTCTCTGGACTTCTAAATGAAAATATGTGGTATGAGGTAGTAAAAGATCAAATACAAGGTGATGAATTTACAGAAGTAAAGTACTTCCCATCTACTATTACAGTAAATCATAATATTGGTCAGCTTGCTCGAAAAACAGAAATGGATGAGATTCTTCATTTAGAAGCAGTAGTGGAGGATAAAGTAAGGGACTTAACTGAATTAGTACAGGAACTCTCATCACCTATTATTCCCGTGTTGGATGGAATAGTTGTGGTACCTTTGATTGGTAAGTATGATGAAGACCGTTCAGAGGCATTACTAGAGAAAACATTAACTAATTTACCTTCACACAAGGCAAAGTATGTAGTACTTGATTTAACAGGGCTGAATGAAAATATCAGTCAACATACAGCAAGTTTTATCGAAAAAATCGGGTCAGCTTCCACTTTAATAGGTGTGACGACGATACTAGTGGGTATCTCCCCGCAGTTAAGTATTATTATTACTCAGTCAAATGTTCAATTATCTAACTTCGATTGCTTCCAAACATTACAGCACGGTATACACTATGCGTTAGCGCAAATGGGAAGAAAGATAATTTAAACTCTACTGTCATACAAAAAGAGCTAGACAAAGTTTGGGGTAAAGTAAGTACCCTTTTGTCTAGCTCTTCGTATTTCCTTACCATTTTTCGTCTTTATACTTCTGCCTTATTTCTTCTTGAGTTTCTTGGTATTCTTCTTCAATATCGGTTGTCTTGTATATAAAGGGTTCATGGTTGTAATCTGTTCGTTTTCCATAACGAAGCATTTCGTATATGATCATTCCATTGTTTGGCATCCCATTTATAGTTCTCATAGGAATAATATCGAACAAAACATAATAAAACGCATAAAACACAAAGCGATCCCAAAATGTTCGATATTCTTCTAACAGACCGTTTGCCAATAACGCGTTTAGGACTAGAGCTACCGACAGATTCATCAGAATAGGACCTGCGTATATACATATATACGCTAGTTTACTTTCTCTTTTTAGAGCATCGTATGAAAACCAACTAAATAGATGATAATGTTTTCGTACATCAATTATCCAAAATTTGAAAAGTCTTGGTCCAGATCCAATAGTCAATCTGGGGTTCTTTACACCGAAAATCTCACTTACTATTAAATAACCCGTTTCTCGCAAAAATACAACAATAGGCAAGATGATAAAAGCTGAAATTATTAAAGAAAGCAAATCTGAAAAACCAAACATTTTATCGCAACTCTCTTATTATTTGAAGTGTTGTGTATAAAATACCCGATTTATGTCAGTACGAACCTTGTAATAATCTCCAATAAAGCATGCTTATTTAATAGAGTTTAACTTTAAATAATTACGAAGCAAAAATGCAATCCATTTACAATTAGGGTAATCTTGAATATTTTTTAACAGGCCTTCTACTAGGGCGGGACTAAGAGAGGGCTCCAATAAATGCTGTTTTAACAAACTCAGAGACTCTTGTTCAAGTGGTTCTTCCGCTTCATTTAAACTTTGTTCTAGAACTTCTAACAATTGATCGTTTGTAATTTCTGTTTTAGACAACCGTCTGAGCTGAAAAATTTCTTTAGTGACAAATGGAATGGTGACCTCGGATGCAAGTAAATTTGTTTTTTCAACTAAAGATTGTGCAAGTTGTTCCAAATCTACCGGAACATTGTTGAATAATATCAACTCTGAATAGATACTTATAAAACCTTTAATACAATAGACTAAATCATATTTGGTATTTTCGATTCTTTCTCCAAATAACTTTTCTGTCATGGTTAGGATAGTTTTCTCTAATAACTTATCATAATCATGAAACTTTAATACAAGCTCGCTATTAAAAGAATGTGACTGTTCCTTCATTAAAATTTTAGCGAAATTTGAATGTTTTTGGGAGGCTTGAAACATTGTAAAGTAAAAATTATATAATGATAATTCATTATTTTGCATGTTAGTGACCTGGTAGTCAGTATTTGAAATCATTTGACTCATAAATTGATCGATTAATGCTACTATCAATTCGTCTTTAGATTTAAAAGACAAATAAAATGCTCCTTTAGAAATACCGCAACGTTCTGTAATTTGTTGAACAGAGGTTGGTTCGAATCCTTGTTCTGCAAAAAGCTCTAATGCTCTTTCCATAATTAACTGTTTTTTACCCATTTAAAACAATCGCTCCTAGTTCATATTGTTGACAACTGACTAATTAGTCATTATTATAAGTAATTGAGAAATTAAAGTCAATTAGGGGTAGGTGTAAGTGTGAAAGGTTTAGTCAATTTTGTTCTTCAAAATAAATTAGCGGTATGGTTACTTACAATTATTATTACTGTATCGGGTATTTATTCTGGAACACGTATGAACATGGAAACAATTCCGGATATTTCCATTCCGTATTTAATGGTTATGGATGTCTATCCAGGTGCAACACCTGAGCAGGTTATGGAAGACGTATCCATGCCTTTAGAAAAAGCAGTAGAAAACCTAGCAGGTGTAAAATCTGTATATTCAAATTCGAACTCTAATATGGCTAGTATTCAAGTAGAGTACGAGTATGGCGAAGATATGGACGAAGCAAATCGAGCTTTAAAATCTGCATTGGAAGCTGTTAAATTACCAGAAGGTGCACAGGAGCCAATCGTCACTGCTATTAGCTTGAATATGATGCCTGTTGTGGCGTTAAGCGTTAGTAGTAAATCAGAGGACATTGTAGAGTTAACATCTACAGTTTCAGAGCTTTTAGTTCCTAAAATCGAGAAAATCGATGGAGTAGCCTCTGCAACTATTGCAGGTCAGCATATCGAGGAAGTTGAGCTTACCTATAATGAAGCAAAAATGACTGAGTTGGGTTTAAAAACAGACGACGTCAAGCAAATGATTCAAGCAAGTGATTTAGCTGTTTCACTAGGCCTTTATGAATTTGAAGAAGGCGAAGAAGCTATTTCTGTAGATGGTAAATTCATGACTTCAGATGAGTTAAAAGAAATGCTGATTCCAGTAACACCATCAGCAACAAATCCATCTCCATTTGTGAAACTTAGTGATATTGCTACTATTGAAGAAGTAGGAAGAGTTCAATCTGTATCCCGTACAAACGGAGAAGATGCAATTTCTGTTCAGATTGTTAAAGGGCAGGAAGCAAATACAGTTGATGTTGTTAATAGCGTGAAAGAACTGATTAAAGAAGAACAAAAAAATATTGATGGTCTTGTTATTGATATATCGTTAGACCAAGGTGAGCCAATTGAAGAGTCGGTCTTTACAATGATTGAAAAAGCTTTATTTGGTGGATTGATTGCTGTATTAATCATATTACTGTTTTTACGTGATTTTAAATCTACGGTAATTTCAATCATATCTATACCAGTTTCTATATTCATGGCATTACTATTATTGAACTGGATGGATATTACTTTAAATATTATGACCCTCGGGGCTATTACAGTTGCGATAGGACGGGTAATAGATGACTCCATTGTAGTAGTGGAAAATATTTATCGTCGTATTCACTTAAAAGATGAGAAGTTATCAGGTCGTGCACTTGTACGTGAAGCGACTATTGAAATGTTCAAACCAATACTATCTTCTACCTTAGTTACGATTGCAGTATTCGCACCGTTACTATTTGTTGGTGGCATGGTCGGAGAATTGTTCTTACCTTTCGCATTAACGATGTCGTTTGCACTTTTGGCATCCTTACTTGTGGCAATTACAATCGTTCCAGCATTGTCTCACTTCTTATTTAAGAAGAAATTATATGGTGAGAAGAAAGAAAGTAATCATAAAGAGGCTGGTAAGCTAGCAAATGGTTATAAGCGTATATTGGAATGGACGCTAAACCATAAAGTAATTACTTCAATTGTTTCTATCGTTTTACTGGCTGGAAGTATAGCATTAACTCCATTAATCGGTTTTAGCTTCTTAGGAAGTGAAGAAGAAAAGGTTATGTATTTAACGTATACACCAGAAGCTGGTGAATTAAAAGATGATACATTAGCAAACGTTGCTGCAGTAGAAGAAGAGTTATTAAAGCGTAAAGATATCGATATTCTTCAACTGTCTGTAACAGATAGCGATAGTATAGATCCAGCGGCTGCGATGATGGGTGGCGGAGCAGGTGGTGCATTAATGTACCTTATCTTCGATCCAGAAATGGAAGATTTCCCAGGAGCTCGTGAAGAAATTGAAGAATACGTATTTAATCTTGAGCAATCAGGCGAGTGGAAGAGCCAAAACTTCTCCGCTATGTCAATGTCTTCAAATGAAGTTAGCTACACATTCTATAGTGAAGATTTAAACAAATTAGATGAAGCTGTAAAAATGGTAGAAGATGTAATGAGTAAAAATGACGGTTTAGAAGACGTTTCTTCTAGTACTGAAGATGCTTATGTTGAATATACATTCAAAGTAGAGCAGGATGAATTACTACAATATGGCTTAACGACAGGCCAAATTGTCATGATGTTAAGTCCAACAAATACAAAAGATGTATTGACGACTATTGAAAAAGAAGGCAATACATTAGATGTAATAGTTCAACAAGAAAAAGCAGAACAACCAAAGTCTGTAGATGATATTTTAGCTACAGAAATTCCTACAGCATTGGGAACAACAATGCCTCTTTCTGAGCTTGTAACAGTAGAAGAAGGAACAACGCTTAATACGCTTGCACGTAGTAAAGGGGAGTATTATGCAACTGTAGCAGGAACAATCCTTGGAGATGATATCTCAGTCGCAACATCTGAAGTAGATAAAGCAATTGATAAATTAGACTTACCTAAGGGTGTTGAAGTTGGTGTTGCTGGTGTAGCAGCTGACATGGAAGAAACGTTTACACAACTTGGAATTGCAATGCTTGCGGCTATCGCAATTGTTTACTTTATCTTAGTTGTAACATTCCGTGAGGGTGTAGCACCGTTTGCTATCCTATTCTCTTTACCGTTTGCAGTTATCGGATCATTCGTTGGGTTATTGATCGCAGGAGAAACTATTTCTGTATCGGTAATGATGGGTATGCTCATGTTAATAGGAATCGTAGTAACAAATGCAATTGTATTAGTGGACCGAATCATTCATATGGAACGTGATGGTATGAGTATGCGTGATGCAATTCTGGAAGCTGGGGCAACTCGTCTTCGTCCAATTTTAATGACAGCAATCGCAACGATTGGTGCATTAATACCGTTAGCAATAGGTTCAGGTGGCGGTGGATTAATCTCGAAAGGTCTTGGTATTACGGTAATCGGTGGTTTAACAAGTTCAACGTTATTAACATTAATTGTTGTACCAATCGTTTATGAGATTTTATCGAAATTATTCAAGAAAAACCGTAAAGAAGTAGAAGAAAACTAACAAGAAAAGCACAAGCGCCTTTGCAAGCCCCGCAAGTGTGAAGCGACTCGAGGGGCTAGGCGTTGAAGTCTGGACAAATAGAAAAGTTTTATTTCAAAGTCCTTCAAGACATTCGTTGTCTTGAAGGGTTTTTTTCATTAAAAAATTGTCTTTAGCTGGAATGTTGAACAGTTTAGTTGGGGAATTGATCTTGTTCGTTAGAATCGTTTAATACTTCCAATATATAAAAGGAGGAGAATCCATGACGTTAGTCACGAATCTCCTCCTTTTTGTTCATTCAAACACAGGTACTTTCTTCTTCTCAACTATAATTTTTCCGTTATCTGAAGAAAGGCGTACTTTGTTTGCACCTGCACCAAATACAGTGCGAGAATTTTTTTCGCCGAACACACTTATTTTGCCATAATCCACTTTTGTATGAATCGATACATTTGTAGGATCTGTTTCTGTTTCTACTAATATACTTCCGTTATCCGTTTCCAAATCAATCATTCGATCTAAGCTAGTAGTTAATAGCTCGATTCTGCCATTATCTGTTTTTCCTGTAATACTGCCGTTAACATATTGCATCATAATTCTACCGTTATCGGTCTCCGTGTGAACTTGCTCCGCATCAATATTTTGAAGTTCTATTCTGCCGTTATCCGTTTCAGCGGTAAGTTTATCAGCTTGAATTTTCTCCATTTCAATCCGTCCATTGTCCGTTTCTGCTACTAGAATAGTTGCAGCAAATTCTTTCAGTCCAATACTGCCGTTATCTGATGTTATCTTAATATTCTTCCCGAGTATTTTTTCTGCACGAATACGGCCATTATCGGTTTTCATGATTACAGTCGTATACAGTTTTTTAGGTAGAGCAACGTTTACTCTTAGTTCTTTTATTAAGAATATGAAACTAAAAAATTTATACTTTTTAGTTTTTAACCGAATCGATAATGTGTCGTTTACTACTTCAGCTGTCAATTGTAATTTGTCGTTTTCTCCCACTAACTCGATAGTTGCTTCCTCGGTATCTGAAGAGGTCACGTGTAATGAACCGAAGTCGATATCCATCATTACATTCGAGAAATTTGCATGAGGTACTTTAATGATTTTATTGCTCGGTGTAATTTTATCTGGAATTTGAATTTGGTTTTCGGAAAGCTCCTCTGCAATTTCTTTTGGAGATCCTAAAGAAGCTGCGATTTCCCTATCAGATTTTCCATCTTCTCTTCCATTCGAGAAATACTCTTTAATATCAGAAAGAATATCGTTTCTTTCCTCAGCGGGTAAGCTTGTTAATGCAAGTTCTAATTCATATAAAAATTGTTGCTCAGTCATTTTTTACACCCTCTTCAATTAGATTATTTACACCGTTAGTAAAACTTTGCCATTCTATTATTTGTTCATGTAGGTAGGAGCGACCTAAGTCAGTTAGCTTGTAATATTTACGAGGGGGTCCTTCTGTGGACTCTTGTAAATACGTTGTAAAATAGCCTTCCTTCGTCAATCGTCTTAATAATGGGTAGACAGATCCTTCCGATATTGAGATTTGATCGGATATTTTTTGAACTAGCTCATATCCATACCGATCTTGCTTATCCAATAAAACAAGCACACATAAATTTAATACTCCTTTTTTAAATTGAATATTCATCTTTTCTTTCCCCCTGACACTACTAGTTAATGTGCAGTACCTTGGATAGAATATAACATACGGTATTATCTTATGCAAGGTACTAGACTAAATATAGTTATAATTTTATAAATTGTCAGTTATAATAAGTTGAAATGAAAGGAGTTGCATGATGAATCCTTTTACTGAAAAAGCAATTCAAATTATAAAGTCTATCCCGCAAGGAAAGGTAATGACGTATGGCCAGATTGCAAAAGTTGCAGGAAGTCCTAGAGGAGCAAGACAGGTAGTTCGCGTTTTACACTCCATGAGCGCCAATTATAATCTTCCTTGGCATCGTGTTATTAATGCAAAAGGAGAGATTGTGATAGCTGATGAAGAATCGGCATACTCACAAAAAGCCATGTTAAAAGGAGAAGGGGTCAAATTCCTTGCCAATGGACGTGTGGATTTGAAGGAATCACGTTATGATCTTAATGTAGCGGAGGAAGATTGGATATAAGAGAGAGGGGAGTGAATGCTAATGTTTAGTTGGAAAGGTGCGGCTGGTATTTGTGTAAATGAACAGAAGGAAGTGTTGATGGTACTTCAAGCGGCTCCAGGAGAAGAGAAGAAATGGACAGTTCCGTCTGGGACGCTTGAAGAGGATGAAACGATAGAAGAATGCTGTATAAGGGAATTTGTAGAGGAAACGGGATTTGTAGTAAAAACATTGGATAAAATACATAACAAAAATGGTGTTATAAGTGAACATGGGATTTCCTATTCTGTAGAATACTTTTTAGTAGAGATTATAAGTGGAGAAATTACGATTCAGGATCCAGATGAGTTTATTCATGATATTGCTTGGAAGTCACTGGAGGAAATTCAAACCTTGGATTTAGCTTATCCAGAGGATATCCACATAATAGAGAAAGTAATAAAAAACGCGATGGATGAACTTCCAAACTAAATGGAGGTTGGATAGTATTAAAATTGGATTAATAATTATCTGGGCTGTTGTTTTTCTATATTTATTAAATATCCTCGATATAGAGAAAAGTTTGTTCAATTATATCATAGCTTTCTTTTTGTTACTGGTTGGTGTTTATGGTATAGATAAGTTATTCAGAGGATATCCATATTGGTCGAAAAGTAATAAAACGTAGGTGCGAGACAACTACCCATACAAGCCGATTGGTTCAACTAACAAACAGTGGGGATGAATAAACCCCACTGTTTGAAGTTTTACTTTATATAAATTACAATTGCATCTCGTAAAAATTTAGTTGCACCTGGATGTACTTTATCATAATAAGCTGTAAAACGTTCATCTGCGACATACATTTCAGCTAGGCTAGCGTGAGCTTCTTTAGAGTACTGATCCCAGTAAAAGCAAAGCCACTGTTTATGATAATCTGCCGCCTTTTGAGCTAGTTCCCCCGCAGGATCTCCGGTTTTCATAGCAGCTTTTAAGTTGGTAAACAGTTGCTCCTCTAACTTCTGTACTTCTGCATACTGCTCTTCGGTCATATTTTTTACTTTTGCATTAGATGAGCTTACAGCATTTTCTCCGTATTTTTTTCGTATTTCTTTACCGTATTTTTCCTCATTGTCATCGATAAGCTTTTGTTTAAAGCCTTCAAATTTTTCTTTATCTGTCATGTTTGCCTTCCTTTCCGTATGTTCAATCGATTTATCCACATTGTTGATAAGTGTGTCTAATTTTGCTCTTTTTTCTAGTAATTTCTCCCGATGTTGTTTAAGTGCAGTAGTTCCATCGAATGTAGGGGAAGTTAGGATTGCTTTAATAGTATCTAAACTTACATCAAGTTCGCGATAAAACAGAATTTGCTGCAGACGATTTACTTCAGTAGCCCCGTATATACGGTAGCCGGATGAATTGATGCGTGCGGGTTTAAGCAGACCAATTTCATCATAATACCGAAGTGTCCTAGTACTAATACCAGCAAGCTGCCCAAGCGTTTGTACTGTGTATTCCACTTCATTACCTCCTCATACATTTAGCTTAAACCTTGACGTTGCGTGAAGGTCAAGCGATATTTGTTCAACTATTTTACTTTGAGTATAATAAAACAATAAGTAAGGGGGAAATTTCATGACAACGATAGGGTTTGTAAGACATGGAGTTACAGCTTGGAACAAAGAAGGTAGAGCGCAGGGAAACACAGATATACCGTTAGATGAGGAAGGAATACATATGGCGGAGCGCGCAGCAACAAGAATACAGAACGAGGAGTGGGACGTTATATATACAAGTCCGCTCATCCGTGCGAAAAAAACAGCTGAAATTATTGCGCAGAAATATCCAAGAGTCGACTTTTACGAAGATAAACGCTTAGGGGAAATTGGCGGAGGTATTATAGAAGGTACGACTGAAGAGGAACGGATTGCAAAGTGGGGACCGGCCTGGAGGGATTTAGAACTGGGATTTGAAGCGGAAGATGTAATTATATCTCGTGGAATGTCCTTTATAGAAGAAATAAAGAAAAAACATTTAGGTCAAAGAGTACTTGTAGTTAGTCATGGAGGCTTTATCAGTAGATTATTATACGCTTTAGTTCCAGATGGTGAATTTTCTCCGGATATCGGTAACACTGCCATTACAATTGTAGAGCTCAAGGATGACGAAAATGTTTGTCATTTATACAATTGTATGAAGCATTTAGAGGTGAAGGGAGTACGATAATAGGAAACGCCCTTAAGTACTTACTACTGAAGGGCGTTTTAGGTTATTTATTTGTCTTTTTCTAATTGTTCAATTGGGTCAGGATTCTTATTAGCAGAAAGGTTAGTTAAGTCGACTAGCTCTATAACAGAATTACCTTCATCTGTTTCTGCTGGTCCGCAAATACCCGTTTCTATATCACATATCATAGCATCTTTAATGGACATAACTATTCCTCTTTTCTAGTTTTAGTATTTATCTAGTACTATATTGGAGAAATACAAATATATCAAACATAATGCAGTTAAATTAACGATATATTGGTTAGGCTTATGGAAGTAGAGATTACATCATCATTTGTTTGGAGGTTTTTATGATGACGAAGAAAGTGTTAATACTTCTTCTGTTCTTTTTGGTAATTGCCGTATTTGTAATGCTTAAAGAATCTAAGGAGGAGAACAAAATTCAAGAGGACGTGTCATTGGAGGTGTCTTCGGATACGGTATCCATTGTCTCCCTATTGTTCGAACTAGCGGAGAAAGGGCAAACGATTAATACGCCTTTTATCATAGGAGAAACCAACATTCAAAAAGTGCGTGAACTCTGGGGAGCCCCAGAGCGAAAAGGTAAGAATGGTAGTGCTATTTATGAAGAATTTTTGTTAAACGATGTAACGGTTGGTCATCAATCCGAGATCGTGTTTGATATACGGTCTAGTTCCACCGAGATCCAACAAATACATCTGGAAGATATTATAGCTATAAAAGGTGAGCCTGACGATATTAGAAGCTATAAAGACGATCAAGTAGATCAAACGATACTTATATATAACGTCACTGAAGACTTTCAAATGAAATGGATATTGCCGAAGCCATCGAAAGAAAATCCTAATCCAACTGTTCATCACATTTCCGTATTCACGGAAGTGAAAGAAGGTAAAGAAGTCTCTTTATCCGATTTAAGTCTAGAAGAAAAAGTGGGTCAAATGATATTTGCAGGTATAAAAGGGAAAGTCATGACCAATGAAACAGAGAAAATTATATCTACACATCAAGTCGGCGGTATTATTTTGTTCAAAGACAATTTAAAGAAAGCCAATCAATCAGTTACTTTACTAAACGCCATCAAACAAGAAAACTCTAATAATAAAGTGCCATTATTTTTAGGGATTGATGAAGAAGGTGGGAGAATATCGAGGCTGCCAGAGTTAACTAAACTACCAACAAACGAAGAAATTGGATTTCGAAATGACGCATCATTTTCTTATAGCATCGGAAAGCTTTTGGGGAAACAATTAAGTGCATTTGGCTTTAACTTAGATTTTGCACCTGTTCTTGATATAAATAGCAATCCAGAAAACCCTATAATTGGAGACCGTTCCTTTGGCAAAGATGCTCAGAAGGTAAGTGAACTAGGTATACAAACGATGGAAGGTATTCAGAGTGAGCAAGTTATTCCTGTTATAAAGCATTTCCCAGGACATGGGGATACTGCAGTAGATTCTCACAAAGAGCTGCCAATCATTCAAAAGAGTTTAAATGATTTACAGGGCTTAGAGTTAATACCTTTTAAAAAAGCTATAAATCAAGGGACAGAAGTTGTAATGACAGGTCATATTTTGCTACCTAAAATTGACCCTACATATCCGGCATCTTTATCTGAGAAGATTATTAAGGGTATTTTGAGGAAACAATTAGGTTACGAGGGGATTATTATCACAGATGATATGACGATGAAAGCAATCGTAAATACATTTGAGATAGGAGAAGCAGTAGTATCCGCAGTTAAAGCTGGAAATGACATTGTGTTAGTAGCCCATGACTATGCAAATGTTATTAAAGCGAAAGATGCAATTCTCCAAGCGGTAAAAACAGGAGAAATTTCCGAACAAAGAATTGATGAAAGTGTGAACAGAATTCTTTCTATAAAAAAGAAATATAATTTGAGTAATACACAACTAGATGGGGTAAACATTCAAGAGTTGAACCAATCGATTAATGAGATACTAGGGAGATGACTTTATGAAGACTACTAATTCAAACATTGCTTATATAGAAGAAGGTCAAGGAGAAGTATTACTATTTATCCATGGGTTTTGTGGAAGCTCTGAATATTGGAATGAAGTAATCCACGAACTTTCTGCTGATTATAGAGTAATTGCAATTGACCTTCCTGGTCATGGAGAATCGAAGAATCATGATGGTGTGCTAGATATTGACCAATATGCATCCGTTATAAAGAGTTTCTTAGAAGAACTGAAAATAGAGAAGGTGACGATGCTTGGCCATTCACTCGGAGGTTATATTACACTGGCATTCGCAGAAAGCTATAGTCAATATTTAAACGGCTTTTCATTGATTCATTCCACAGGTTTTCCGGATTCGGAAGAAGCGAAGAAAGGGAGAACTGCTTCAGCAGGTAAAATAGACAAAGATGGTATCGATCCTTTCATAGATGGTCTGGTTCCGAAGCTGTTTGCCCCAGAAAATGTAGAAACTCATAGACAGTCTCTTACAAAGGTGAAGAAGATTGGCTACGAAACTAGTCCAGAAGGGGCAAAAGACGCACTTAACGCGATGAAAGTAAGGAAGGATCGTACTGAAGTTTTGGCGAATACTAAGTTACCCGTACTATTAATAGCTGGTGAAAGTGATCAACTTATTCCTGCTGACAAGACATTTACAGCAAGTGGCGAAAACTTCAAACATGTAGTTATAAAGGGTGCAGGTCATATGAGTATGTATGAGGCACCAAAAAAGTTGAGTAGTGCCATTCTAAGTTATTTAAATCAAGCGTAATAAAGAGAAACGACAACAAGTGATTATGTCACTTGTTGTCGTTTCTTTTAAAACATTTACTAATGACGTATGAAGATTATTTTATATGCCATTATCTTTTAAGCTAATATACAACGAGCCATTTGTTTGTAACTGTGCATAAAACACGTCACTTACCGAGTCAACCCCATGCTTTTTCAGTTTCTTCATAACCCACTCTTCGGTTAAATCTAATTCTTGTAGATTCTTTTGTACAATTTTGCCGTCCGCTATAATTTCAGAGGGTATGAATAAAGGAAGAGTAAGAGGTACTTTTACATCCTGCTTGGTTGCTCCCTGCTGACCAACCTTTTTCATGACGCTAAGTTGACCGTTTGTTTCAAGGACAGCATAATGTACATCTTGGATAGAAAAAATAGATTGCTCTCTTAGCAGCATTAGTAAATCGTCCATATGTAAACGTGCTGAGTTTAAAGACTTCACACTGATTTCACCATCTTTTATGATAATGGTAGGTTCATCATCGATCATTGTTCGAACTTTAGGGATTTTCAATGATACATAACTCATTAACCAAGTAAGTAATGTCCACCAAATAAGCGAAATCAACCCATCAAGAAAAGGTGTTTCATGTTGAGAGGCAATTTCTGCAGCAATAGAACCAACTGTTATACCGGTGATATAGTGGAAAAATGTGAGTTGACTCAGTTGTTTCTTTCCTAATATTCTTGCTAATATCAGCAAAGCAATAAAGGAAAGAGTGGATCTCAAAATCATTTCCCAAAAGTTCATCTCGAAAAAGGTATCCATATTTTCTCTTTAACCTCATTTCATGTTCAACTTAGAACTTAGTGTTTCCATGAATTAAGTCGTTATTCCAATCATTATTAATTAATTTGTCAAATTTACGCTATAATAACTTTATTCGTTAATATGAAGAAAGAATGTGAGTGTATGGCTAAAGAGAAACATAAAATGGGCAATCCAGTTTATCCTATAATGTTCGCAATAGGTGTGTGTCATCTATTTAATGATACGTTGCAGGCAGTAATTCCTGCGATGTTTCCTGTATTGGAATTAGAATTAGGGCTTACATTTACCCAATTAGGGCTCATTTCATTCGCATTAAATATTGTTGCCTCGCTCCTCCAACCGGTTGTAGGGTACATAAGTGATAAAAAACCGATGCCTTATGCATTGCCACTTGGAATGATGAGCTCCTTTGTTGGAATGGCAGGATTAGCACTAGCACCACAATATTGGATGATTCTCGTATCGGTCATATTTTTGGGGTTGGGTTCAGCAGTATTTCACCCAGAAGGTTCGCGGGTGTCCTTTATGGCAGCGGGTTCAAAGCGAGGTCTCTCACAATCGATTTATCAAGTGGGGGGGAATTCTGGACAAGCTCTTGCGCCACTTATTAGTGCTTTTATATTAGTACCTTTAGGTCAAAAAGGAGCAGCACTTTTTTTGGTAGTTGCGGCAGTAGGGATATTTCTTTTGTCGAAGATTTCTGCTTGGTATAAAAAACAGTTGGAGGCAGAGAAACTTTCCAACCGAAAGAGAACGCTTCTTTCTTCACTCCCTGCACTAACTAAAAAACAAATTGGTGTGGCTTTGGCGCTTCTTATGGTAATAATTTTTGCGCGATCATTTTATGTGACCAATATGACCAACTTTTATATTTTCCATTTGATGAAGAACTATGGCATGACCATTAAAGAAGGGCAGTTAATTATCTTTGTTTTCCTTGCATTAGGAGCTGTTGGGACATTATTTGGTGGACCAATGGCAGATCGGATGGGTAGACGCAATGTCATTATATTGTCGATGGCCGTCCCTATTCCATTATGTTTACTACTGCCTTATGTACCTGTTTGGGCAATTATATTCTTACTTATTGCGATTGGATTTTTCATCATGCTAAGCTTCTCTGTTACTGTAGTCTACGCACAGGAGCTAGTGCCGAGTAAAATAGGTACGATGGCTGGTTTAACTGTAGGCCTGGCATTTGGTATGGGAGCAATAGGAGCAGTAGTAATTGGTATATTGATGGATTATATAGGCGTTTATACGACGATGATTGTCGTATCTACATTGCCCATAATAGGATTAGTGGCTTTGGCGTTACCGAAGGACCGAAAAATAACGATGTCCAGTTAAAGTGCTTTCTAACAACAATAAAAAGGAAACTCTAAGAGTTTCCTTTTTATCTTGCTTTTAAGCTGCAACTGTCTGGAACTTGAGTTGGGTCAGTAACAAGATTTTCTTGTATATGAACTTGATGCATTTTGTTATTATGCATAAATTTGAAAATGCCATTATCAAAATCAGTTCCAATTTCTTTGAAGAAAATTCCTTCTTGGCACATATTCTTCGCACAAGTGAAAGAAACTTTGTAAGACTCTCCGTCTGTAACCAAATAAGCACGGACTCCTTTTTCGAAGATGCCATCTTCTTCATCTTTAATGTAGCGAGCCACTGAAACCACATGGAAATCAACAAAAGGAATTTCTTTTAATAAGACATTCATGAAGGATCCCTTTGTTATTTCTTCCCATCTACTTTGTGCAGTTTGTCCTATTATAATTTGAGTTATATTTAATCCATGAGCAACTTCTTGAATAACTTTTGGTGAAGGACGTTTCTCGTTGTCACGAATGATAAATTCTTCCACTTCTAACTCTTCAGCTAAAGCTTTCCAATGTTCAATATACCCGGATTTCTCAGCATTGAATGCATCATATGGAAGTGGATCAACTGTTAGAATATAGAGTGGACAATCTAACATACTTGCCATCTTATGTCCTCTTCTAATAAGTCGTTCTCCATTTGGTCCGTAGTATACGCAGACAAGTATACTCTCATCCATTCGACCTTTTACGCGTTTCACGGTTGTACACACCTCTTTTTTGTATTCCTATATATATTTTTCGAGTAATTTTATCGGGTTAGATTATATGCTTCAAAACACTAAAAGTGCGTTGTACGTTACATTCATGTATAATTATTAAGTGCATGTATAGTAACATAACTACTTCAATTCTATACATAATATGCTTCAAGTATTTTTACAAGCAAGTTAAATATCCTAAATACTAATGTATTTTGAAGGGTCTCATATGGAATCCTATTATGCTACTAGTTGTTAGGATAGTCAAGCTTATAGTTAAAAGTATTTTCCCCCCACACTCAATCCTAATTCTTGCTTAACCAATAGGAGGTTAAAATTTGTTTTCTATAAATTTAGTAATATTAATCCCATTTATCGTGGCCGCGCTTCTACCTTTTACATACAGGCGATTTAAAAAGGCTCACCTTGGATGGTTTGTGTTAATTGTACCTTTTGTTTTATTCGTCATACTTGCTAGGCTAATTCCCTCGGTAGCAAGTGGTAAAACTTATGTCCATACATATGAATGGATTCCCACATTAGATTTCAACTTCACGACGTATTTAGATGGATTAAGTATGATTTTCGCTCTATTAATTACGGGTGTTGGAAGTTTAGTTATTTTATATTCCATTTTTTATCTTTCATCTAAAGAATCCTTACAACACTTTTATTGTTATTTATTATTATTTATGGGAGCCATGCTTGGAGTTGTCTTTTCTGATAACTTAATGGTGTTATATGTTTTTTGGGAATTAACAAGTGTTTCCTCATTCCTGTTAATCGCTTTTTGGAATCATCGACAAGCATCGAGATACGGTGCACAAAAAGCAATGTTAATCACAGTAAGCGGTGGAATTGCTATGTTAGTTGGATTTATCATGCTACATACAATGACTGGTTCTTTCAGTATTCGAGAAATAATTTCAAGTATAAGTGAGTTTAGTGACCACTCTTTGTTCATACCTGCGATGATTTTAATATTGCTAGGAGCTTTTACGAAATCAGCACAATTTCCTTTCCATATTTGGTTGCCGGATGCCATGGAGGCGCCAACACCCGTTAGTGCTTACTTACACTCGGCTACGATGGTTAAGGCAGGTATATATTTGGTGGCTCGTTTCACACCAGTTTTTGGAGCTGATGAGGTTTGGTTTTGGGTAGTGAGTATAGTCGGGATGATTACTCTATTTTGGGGTTCTTTTAATGCAGTGAAACAAACTGATCTGAAAGCATTACTAGCTTTTTCTACTATTAGTCAGCTAGGACTCATCATGAGTTTGCTTGGTTTAGGTTCAATAGCATTGCAGTTTGGCTATTCGGCGGATTCAGTACTGTACACGCAAGCAACATTTGCTGCTTTATTTCACTTGATAAATCACTCAACCTTTAAGGGTGCATTGTTCATGGTAGTAGGAATTCTCGATCACGAGTTAGGAACAAGGGACGTTCGAAGACTTGGTGGATTAATGACATTAATGCCTTTTACATTTACGGTAGCATTAATAGGAAGTTTGTCGATGGCTGGTTTACCGCCATTTAACGGATTCCTAAGTAAGGAAATGTTCTTTGCGGCAACTGTTCATATTATGAATGTAGATATCTTTGATCTATCATCTTTTGGAATTATATTCCCTGTTGTAGCTTGGATTGCTAGTGTGTTTACATTTGTATATTGTATGATAATTATTTTTAAAGCATTTCTTGGGAAACCTCAGCCAGAGAAACTGGACAAACCTATTCACGAAGCTCCAATTGGAATGTTAATATCTCCAATGATTCTTGCCGCTTTAGTTATTGGTATATTCCTTTTTCCAAATCTATTAGGTCAATATATATTGCAACCTGCGATGAGTAGTATTTATCCTACTTTTGGAGATTCAGCAGATTTAACTCCAAAAATATCGGCTTGGCATGGAGTAAATCCTGAATTACTCATGACTATTGGAGTTATTATAGTAGGTGCAATTCTCTTTAAATTTCTTAAATTGTGGAAACCAATCTATGGATTGTTTTCTTCGCGATTTACATTTAATGCACTTTATAGTAACTTTTTGGCTTCTGCAGTGAGCAAATCTAATCTCATTACTAATCGATATATGAACGGATTATTACGACATTATTTACTATATATATTCGTATTCTTTATAGTGACCGTAGGTGGTTACTTGTTTTATTCAAAAGCGTTTGCATTTGATATTTCAACAAATGCAGGGTTTAGAGTGTATGAAGTGTGCTTAGTGGCTATTATGGCGGTTGCTGCAGTATCAATGCTATTTGCAAAATCACGTATGACAGCGACCTTATTGAATGGAGTATTAGGATACTCTATCGCTATCTTTTTTGTTATTTTCCGAGCACCAGATTTAGCTTTAACTCAGTTAGTCGTAGAATCTGTAACTACTGCCTTATTCCTATTAGCTTTTTCTCACTTGCCAGATTGGAAGAAGGAAAAGCTTTCCAAACGTACAAAAGGGATCAATGGAATAATATCTGTGGCAGTGGGCTTAGTAGTTGTTTTAGTAGGATTGTCAGTTGTAGATTTCAATCAATTTGATCCAATTTCAAGTTACTTTGAGAATGCTTATGAACTAGCTGGAGGAGCCAATATTGTAAATGCTATATTGGGAGATTTCCGTGGCTTTGATACGATGCTTGAGGTGGTAGTCCTATTTATAGCAGGTTTAGGTGTGTACTCCATGATAAAGCTTAGAGCAAAAAAGGAGGATGAAAACATTGAAGATCAATGATGTCATACTCCGGACAATTAGTAGGATTGTTGTATTTATCATTTTGACATTTGGTGTGTATTTATTTCTTTCAGGTCATAATACACCCGGTGGCGGATTTATAGGTGGACTAGTGTTAGCAAGTGCCATTGTACTCCTATACTTGTCTACAGATATTGAAACGGTACAGAAGAGTCTTCCGTTAGATTTTAAATATGTTGCAGCAGTTGGTGTATTACTCGCAACAGCCACAGGCTTTGGGTCTATATTATTTGGAGTTCCATTTATGTCCCAAACGTTTGCCTATTTTGATTTACCGATTTTCGGTGTAACAGAACTGACAACGGTGACCATATTTGAAGCAGGTGTAGCTTTAACGGTTGTCGGTGTATTAGTAACGATTATTTTAAGCATAAGTGAGGATGGTGGATAACGAATGGAAACATTAATAATTATGTTAATAGGGATTCTAGTTGCGGTTGCCACATATCTAATCCTCTCCAGAAATATAATTCGGATAATTTTAGGGACAGCTGTGTTTTCACATGCCGTCCATTTGCTCATATTAACAATGGGAGGGTTAAAGCAAGGTAACGTTCCCTTACTGAAGGAAGCAGATGCACCATACGCAGACGCTTTACCACAAGCATTAATATTAACTGCTATCGTGATTAGCTTTGCAGTAACAGCTTTCATACTTGTACTAGCCTACCGTACCTATCAGGATGTGGGTACGGAAGATCTCGATGAATTGAGAGGGGCAAAAAATGAATAATTTAATTGTATTACCGTTGATCATTCCAATTATGGTTGGAATAATTTTAGTGTTTTTAAGACCATATGTGAAATTACAACGTGCAATTAGTTTAATAACGATGATTGGTATTGCTGTGGTAAGTATATTTACTTTAAATAGAATTCAGACAGATGGAATTATTCGACTAGATTTTGCAGGATGGCAACCTCCCTTTGGAATACTATTTGTCGCAGATTCCTTTGCGATGTTACTAGTACTGACGGCGAGTATAGTTACAGCAATCTGTCTAATCCACGCATTTTCTTCTATAGGAGAAAGACATGAAAAAATGTACTTCTATCCATTTGTCTTATTTTTAGTTGCAGGAGTTAATGGTTCGTTTTTAACAGGCGATTTGTTTAACTTATTTGTTTGTTTCGAAGTAATGTTATTAGCTTCATATGTATTAATTACTTTAGGTGGGACCAAGCCTCAGCTAAGAGAATCCATTAAGTATGTAGTCATAAATATTCTAGCTTCATGGTTTTTCTTAGTAGCTCTTGCCTATTTGTATGGTACGGTTGGTACTTTAAATATGGCTCATATATCAGAAAGGGTGGCGGAGGCAGGGCAGGGACCTCTACTTACTACCATTAGTATTTTGTTTTTAATTGTCTTTAGTTTAAAAGCGGGATTATTATTATTCTTTTGGCTCCCTGGATCTTATTCTGTGCCACCGACTGCAGTTGCTGCTTTGTTTGGAGCGTTACTGACAAAGGTGGGGATATATGCACTCTTTCGTACATTCACACTCATCTTCTACCATGACCCATTAATATCCCAAACACTGATTGGGATAATGGCAGGAATTACACTAATTGTGGGATGTATCGGAGCCATTGCTTTTAAGGATGTCCGTTTAATCGTTTCTTATAATGTGGTAATTGCTGTTGGGTTTATACTAATTGGCCTGGCGGTTGGAACGGAAACGTCTATTGCAGGGTCTATTTACTATATAATTCATGACATGATTGCAAAAGCAATGTTATTTTTGCTAGCTGGTACAATGATTTATTTGACTGGAAAGTCTAAAATTGATGAAATGAGTGGACTCATACGAAATTATCCTCTATTTGGATGGATGTTCTTCCTTGTCACTTGTTCATTGGCAGGTATTCCACCGTTAAGTGGGTTTGTGGGTAAGATATTAGTTGGACAAGGTGCTATTGAATCAGGATCTTACGTACTTCTAACGCTAGCATTTCTCTCGAGTATTGTTGTGTTATATTCACTTCTTAGAATTTTCTTAAATACAATATTTGGGGAAACTATTATTAGTCTAGAAGATGAAAAACCAATGAAAATGGGAATGATTATCCCAATTGTTTTGTTGGGAATAGCGACGATTTCTTTAGGTTTAGGAGCAGAGTTTCTATCCGGTTATGTAGCGGATGCAGCTCATACTCTATCTAATCCATCTGTATATATTGATGCAGTAATGGGAGGGGATAAGTAATGGGAGAGGTGAGAAATATGCCTGCACAATTTTTACTAAACCTATTCATCGCATTTTTGTGGACAACGTTACAGGACGAAGATGAACTGAGACTAACGACGTTTTTTAGTGGTTTCATCGTAGGTATCTTCATCATCTTCTTAATGCATCGCTTTTTTGGGACCCAGTTTTATTTGAAGAGATTATTCTCGGTTATTAAGTTAGTTTTCATATTTATATCCGAGTTAGCTCAGTCTAGCTTGTTGATAAGTAAGCAAATATTAAATCCTCGCTGGGATTTAAAGCCAGGGATTTTCACTTATAAGACAGAACTTAAAGGGGACTGGGAAATTACCACGTTAGCAATGTTGTTAACCTTAACTCCAGGATCTGTTGTGATGGAAGTTAACCCAGAAGGAAATATGTTTTATATACATGCAATGGATATAGAGCAGTCTAAAGCGGATGTATTGCGATCGATTACTAAATTTGAAAAAGCAATTATGGAGGTGACCCGCTAATGGTAGAAAAAATACTGTTGATCTCATTAACTCTATTTGCAGTTTCTATTGCAATTGCTCTTTTTCGAATCATTAAAGGTCCTTCTATGCCAGATAGAGCAGTAGCATTGGATATGATTGGTGTAAATTTAATATCGATGATCGCTATTATTTCAATTGTCTTAAAGACTAAGGCTTTTTTAGAGGCCATTCTTATACTTGGTATACTTGCTTTCATAAGTACAATTGCCATTTCTAAGTATATTGAAAGGGGCGCTATCATTGAACATAAGTCAGATAATTGAGTACGTTGCGGTAATTATCATTTTTTTGGGAAGTGTCATGAGTGTAATTAGTGCTTTCGGTATTATACGTCTTCCAGATGTCTATACTCGCTCACATGCAGCTACTAAAAGCTCAACTGTAGCAGTACTATTATCTCTAACTGGTGCCTTTATATACTTTTGGGTTAGCGAGAACTTAATAAGCGTTCGTCTAATACTCGGTATATTATTTGTGTTTTTAACTGCTCCTGTATCAGGGCACTTGCTTACCCGGGCAGCGTATCGATCTAAAGTAAAGTTAACGGAAAATTCTTCTGATGATGCTTTAAAAGAGGTATTGTTCCCTGAGGATAAATAGTAAAAGCTATGCAGTGGGAGAGTTCTCCGATTGCATAGCTTTTTTAGTAAGACAATAGATTTGGAGTTTGAATATTGTGTGTATCCGCCTTAAAAAATATGGTAATTATTGTTAATATTTACGAAGGGAAAGTATTTACATAATCAAGAGTCAAGTTAGCGATTCGTTGATATACAAGGAATCTATAGTCAAAAATCCTCACTGAAAATATGATTACCAAAATAAATTAATTTGTTTAAATAAAATAAATGTTCAATTAATTTTGAGTAATATATTGCATTCTACCAATTTCCATAGTATTATCAACATTGATATATTGCATACTTACGTGATTAGAACAAATCATTTGTATAGCATTCATAACAAAACATCCAGAAAACAAAAGAAATGATTATTTCTTATCACAGGGGGAACAACAAAATGAAAAACAAATTGTCATTTTCTAATCATTTAGTGATTGGAGTTATGCTGTTTGCATTATTTTTTGGAGCAGGGAATTTAATTTTTCCAGCAAGTTTAGGACAAAATGCCGGGACACAAGTTTGGATAGCAATCACTGGGTTTTTACTAACAGGAATTGGGTTGCCATTTTTAGGAACTTTAGCAATGGGATTTTCGGGAAGTAAAAACTTGCAAGAGCTTTCTAGTAGAGTCCATCCTGTCTTTGCGGTTATCTTCACTTCAATACTTTACTTAACAATAGGACCATTCTTTGCTCTACCACGAACAGGTGCTGTTTCATTTGAAATTGGAATTTTACCATTTATGAGTCAAGATAATGCACAAATTGGTTTATTGATATTTACAATTCTTTTCTTCGGACTTACGTTACTACTGTCATTGAATCCAACTAAAATTGTGGACAATGTTGGGAAATATCTTTCTCCAGGAATAATAATAGGATTGTTCTTCTTATTGATATTTGTAATTATTAAGCCAATGGGTAGCTTCGAAGCGCCACAAGGGAATTACGTATCAAATGCATTTATGACCGGGTTTACGGAAGGTTATAATACGATGGATGCATTAGCCTCGTTGGTATTTGGTATTATCGTTATTCAAGCAATTCGATCTATGGGCGTAACATCAACTAAGGGGATTTTAGTTGCCACTGCCAAATCAGGTGGGATTGCTATTTTGTTTTTAGGTTTAATCTATGCTGGCATCGCCTACTTAGGGGCTACTAGTGTGAACGAATATGGTCTATTTGCTA
This sequence comes from Psychrobacillus sp. FSL K6-1464, assembly GCF_038003145.1. Taxonomy (NCBI): domain Bacteria; kingdom Bacillati; phylum Bacillota; class Bacilli; order Caryophanales; family Bacillaceae; genus Psychrobacillus; species Psychrobacillus sp. FSL K6-1464. Next base: position 3,363,817 of record NZ_JBBOOP010000001.1, on the reverse strand, counting down.
ATGGAGGGCCAGTATTAAGCGCTGCGTCAGAGCATTACTTTGGTTCATTTGGTGCTATACTTTTATCCGTAATCATTTTCTTAGCTTGTTTAACTACAAGTATCGGGTTAACTACTGCATGTGGTGAATACTTCCACACATTAATGCCTAAGATTAGTTATAAAGCATTTGTTATTTTCTTTAGTATATTTACATGTATTATTGCAAACTTTGGATTATCTAATATTATTACGTATTCTATTCCTGTATTAATGTTATTGTATCCATTAGCAATAGTGCTTATTTTCTTAACGTTCCTATCGCCACTATTTAATCATGCGAGAATTGTATATGTTAGTGTAATGTTCGTCACGTTCTTAATAAGTATTGTAGATGGCTTCAAAGCTCTTTGCGGCTCATTAGACATTGAGTATTATGGATGGCTACAACCAATCGTAGATTTTTACGAGAACGTATTACCGTTTTATAGTGTTGGTTTAGGATGGTTAATACCATTTGTAATAGTAACGCTAGTGACAGGTATCATCGCAAGGTTTGAAAAAACGGAAGTAAAATCAGTCTAAGCATGATAAAAAGGTGATCAAAAAAGTTGTGAACAACAACTCTTCTGGTCACTTTTTCTGTTTCCAACCGAAAAAAAGGCTGTGGTTATTTGTGACAATTCACAAATAACCATTAGCCCTAAAAATTCACCGTAATTAAATAGAAACTCCTTTGTTCTAAGCCTTTTGCAAACGTTAGGAATAGATTTGGACAAAAAGAAGTCGGGTGTCTTATTGGTTCACCCGTAATCTATAAGTTTACCTATCTCTTTTTAAAATTCTTCAATAGTATAAATCCAATTTGCGCGCATCACTTCTGCGAGTTCCTGCGTATTTTTGTCGCGGAATGCAGAAATTAGTTTTTCATGTTGGATAACGGAGTATTCTCGCAAAACAATTTTTTCATAATAAAATAATCTGCGAACATGTGCTTGAAGCATTTCTACCATGGAATGTATGTATGGATTATTAGCTGTATCAACAATGAGCTGATGAAACTCTTCATCTACTCTTAGAGCAGTAGTAAATTCTTTCTCTTGGAGAGCATCGGAAAATTGTCTATTTTTTTCTTCTAGTAGACTGAGAACTTCTTCATCCATATGGGGAGTTGCAAGCTCCGCCGCAAGTGCTTGTAATACTGCCAATGGAGGCAATAGATTATTTATATCTTCTTTTTCAACGGGTGTGACTTGAGTTGCTCTTCCTGGTTGCATGGTAACAAAACCTTGAGACTCTAAAAGTTGTAAGGATTCTCGAATAGGCGTTCTACTAACTCCCAAAGCTTGTGCAAGTTCAATATCATTAAGCTTTTCATCTGGTTGTAATGTTCCGTCGATAATCCATTGTTGTAACTGGTTAAAAGCGTGTAACTTAGCAGTTGTACGAACAGGTTTAGTGTGATTAACAGGAATAGGCATGAAAAGATTCCCCCCCTTCAATTGTCTTAATAGTTCCAAAATAGTATACAACAAATTATACAATATATCGTATAAAAATGGAAAAAATTATTCTACAAGTAATTGTACAGTAATAGATTTTACATCAATGACTGACTTTTCCTTCATAATGTCCTGCATAATTACCTCTTTAAAATAACTGATACTAGTTTCTAACGGGATATGGAGAATTTTTCTTAAGGCAGTTTCGTACATATTCACAAATTCAATATCCGTGTTTCCTCGTTGTAATTCAGCAAAAGCTTCATATACTTGATCTAATTTGTCTGCTAATTCAAGTAAACGACCCTCAATAGTTTCGTCTTTTCCTTCTTTCATGCGGTCAAAAAATATGGGTTGAAATTCTTTTGGAATCTCATCCATTATGAACTTCTCCATCATTTTTTCTTCTACATGCGATAACATTTGTTTAAGTTCGGGAGATGCGTGCTTCACAGGTGTTTTAATATCTCCGATGAAAATTTCAGCAAAATCGTGATTAATCGTCTTTTCATAAAGGGATTTCCAATTAATCGTTGCACCATTATTTTCTTCTAGTGTCGCAAAAAACATAGCGTATTGTGAAACTTTCCATGAATGCGCAGCTACATTATGCTCTTCAAATTTAAAACGTCCAGGACATCGTATAATTCTTTCTAAATCATTCATGCTCATAAAAAATTTATGTATACCCATTAACAATCACTCCCTTAATATTAATCATACTGGAAAAACAAAAAATACCATACTAAAACACTCTGAATTGAAGGGGAAAAATCACTTAGCATTAGATCTGAATCCAACTATTTGAATATATAGACGAAAAGCTGTTTTCTAAACGTCCAACCGAAAATTTAATAGTTGTTAAATGTTGTTTTCGGATTAAATAGAAACAGGTAAGTTGTTTTATTTCACTGATTTTTGGGTAATCCTTAAATAACCCAAGGAGGAATTTAAATGACAAAATACGATAAATTAAAAAATACATTGGAAAAACGTTTTAAAGAATTAGAACATCAAAAGCAAAATGAAGAAGAATTCGAGACTACTGAGTTATCCAATTATGATAACCATCCAGCGGATAATGCGACAGATTTAACTGATCAGCATACTCGACTGGCATTAAATAGACACTTCGATGAAGAAATGGTAGATATTGAAAAGGCCTTGGCAGCTATCGAGGAAGGTACTTACGGGAAATGTACAGAGTGTGGTGAAGAAATCCCACTTGCTCGTTTAGAAGCTGTTCCTACAGCTCTGACATGTGTAGAGCATGCTCATCAACAGGTCAATGAAGATATTCGACCAGTAGAAGAATCACTCTTAAATTCCACTACGGATCAACCGGTAGAAGATGAAGACGATAGACTTCGTGATTATTCTAACAGCTTTGAGGTACTAGAAGAAGTTGGTTCTTCTGATACGCCACAAGACAAGCAATGAATAGAGGTGTCCTATTAGTTCCTTCTGGACTTTAGGGCATCTTTTTTTGTCTAGAGAGGAAAAGGTATAGCGTGAAACTTTACTTAATATGTGTAATTTAGAAACCGATTAAGCGCTTTTCAGAGGTCATTATAGTACACTAGGGGAAAGGAGGGAATCCTATGGCAGCTATCGTTTTGTTTGATGGAGAATGCAATTTTTGTGATGCGAGTGTCCAGTTTATTATTAAACGAGATCCGAAGGGCTATTTTCAATTTGCAGCTCAGCAAAGTGATATTGGGGAAACGCTTAAACATCAATATAAAGTACCTAATAGTATGGATAGTATATTAGTTATTGACCAACATAAGGTGTATTATTCTTCAGATGCTGCACTTCATATTAGCAAACATTTAAATGGACTTTGGAGCTATTTATATATGCTAAAGGCAACTCCTAAACCTCTTCGTGATGTAGCATATAAATTTATAGCCAAAAATCGTTATGCGTGGTTTGGGAAAAAAGATAGCTGTATGATTCCACCTCCCGAGATAAGAAAGCGTTTTTTATAGTAATTAATGCTTTATGGTATGCAACAAATAATATATATAAATAGGTATGAGGTGAAATGACATGGATGGCGAATTATACGATGTAACGATTATTGGTGGAGGTCCCACAGGTCTGTTTGCTTCCTTCTATGGTGGGTTACGTGACTTAAAAGTAAAGATTATTGATAGTCTCCCACAACTAGGTGGACAATTGATGGAGCTCTATCCTGATAAATATATATATGATATTGGTGGTCTTCCGAAAATTTTAGCAAAAGATTTAGTGGCTAATTTAGAAGAGCAGGCGGCCTATAGTAATCCAACGATTTGCTTAGAGGAAACAGCAATAGCACTAGAAAAATTACCGGATTATTTTGCGCTAACTACGGATAAGAATGTGCATTATTCTAAGACGATTTTATTAACTTCAGGAATTGGCTCTTTCCAACCACGTAAGTTAAATGTTCCAGGTGCTGCTGATTATGAAGGCAAAAACCTTCATTATAAAGTGAGAAGCTTGGAGGAATTTAGAGATTCTGATGTTCTTGTATTGGGTGGAGGAGATTCTGCACTCGACTGGTCATTAATGTTGGAAGAGGTTGCTTCGAGTGTAACTATTTGTCATCGTAAAGAGCAATTTACTGCTCACGAGATGACCATTCAACAACTCCAAAACTCTACGGTCAAGATAAAAACACCTTATGGCATAAAAGAAGTAATAGGTGATGGGGAAAAGGTTAATGAAGTCGTGATTGTTGGCAAAGACAAAATCGAGGAAACAATCTCCGTAGACCATGTTCTAGTGAATTACGGAAATGTTGCATCCCTCGGCCCCTTAAAAGAATGGGGTTTAGAGATGGAAAAAAATTCAGTAGTAGTCAATGGAAAAATGGAAACTAGTGTAGAAGGTATATACGCAGCTGGCGATGTATCCACACATGATGGGAAAGTAAAGCTGATTGCTGTAGGATTTGGTGAGGTTCCAATTGCTATCAGCCATATTAAAGCTTTCATTGATCCAAAAGCACGCGTTCAGCCGAAGCACAGCACAAGTATCTTTGAAGAAGTAAAGTAGAAAAGCGCAAACGCCTATGTATTGGAAGTCAGTCTAGGTTCGCGACATCGTGTCGCAACGACTGACTGACCCACATCCTGTGGGCCCTAAAGCGACTCGAGGGGCTAGGTGCTGGAGCTAGACAAATAAAAAAATCCCATGTTCTCTTCAATAGAAGAACATGGGATTTCATCTTATTTAAAAAACGCTTTATCGATATTGTATTTCGCTTTTTGAGTATTGATTGCATATGTTTCGTAAATTTCGCGATCCATTGCCTCTTCTACGATACAAACACTAATTTTGTACACTTCATCACGATGTTTAATCATTGGCGAGACATTATCTTCGAAATGTTTTTTAATACGCTGTCTAATTTTACGAGCCTTACCTACGAATAAAAGTTCATTATTCTTATTGTAGAAAAAGAAAATGCCACCTTTATCACGAGGGATTTGATGAAAGTCGATAAATCCATGAATTGCTGGAATTTCTAGTTCTCCCTCTTTTAGTACTTGTTCACGTTGTGTGATTGTTACAGTTGGTTTTGGTAATTCAATTTTAATCATTCGCTCACGTCCTCTTATTGTCTATCCTTAAGTATATCAGAACTGCACTGCAATATCTATTCGAAAGGTATTTTTCCTACAGCAGGATAATTTTAAACTAATGACGAAATAAATTACATCATATAATTTGGAGGAATGGTCATGATTAGAAATCTAGAAGACTTTGTAATGGATTGGCAGCATGAAAGTGATTCTACCCTGAAAATTTTGGGAGCACTGACAGATGAGTCGTTACAACAAAGAGTAAATGAAGACGGTCGGACACTTGGGAAAATTGCATGGCATCTCGTTACAAGTATCGATGAAATGATCGGCAGAACAGGATTACAGTTTTCGGCAACTCCACATGAAACTCCTCAACCTTCCACGGTGAAGGAAATGTCGGATGCCTACAGAAAGTCTAGAGATTCTATCGTAAAGCCGATGAAGGAACAATGGACGGATGATAGCCTGTTAGTAGAAAAAGATATGTACGGGGAGCAATGGACCATTGCGACCGTATTGCAAACTTTGATCCAACACCAAATTCATCACCGTGGGCAGATGACGATATTAATGCGACAAGCGGGATTAACGGTGCCGGGAATGTACGGACCATCGAAAGACGAATGGTTAGCATTTGGTGAAGAAGCACCGGAATGATAGAAGTTCGAGATTTAGGAGGATGAAATGAAAGTTTATGATTTACATTGTGATGTGCTGTATAAATTAGCGAAAGCAGAGGGTCCTATGTCATTTGTTGACTCCCCCAAACTACAAGCTAGTAAAAAAAATTTAGAAGCTGGGGAAATAGCTCTTCAAGTTTTTGCTGTATTTGTCTCTGAAGGCTTTCCTAAGGAACAACTATTCCTGGAGGCAATTCGTCAAATTGAATTTTTCCACACGGAAATTGTAGGAAAGCATGACAACATCATTCCAATATATGAGTGGGAACAACTTAAAACATTAAAGGATGGACAGATTGGGGCCGTGTTATCTCTAGAAGGATTAGATATGATAGGTGGGGACCTCTATAAGCTAAAACTACTCTTGTCCCATGGAGTGAAGTTAGTAGGTCTTACTTGGAACGGAGCAAACAAAGTAGCAGATGGTTCTTTCGAAGAATCGGGTACAGGATTAACACCATTTGGAGAAGAGGTCCTGTCTTTGTTGAACGAGCAAAAAGTAATTGTGGATGTCTCCCATTTGAGCGAACAATCTTTTTGGGATGTTCTTCCTAAAGCAAAATGGTTGATGGCAAGTCATTCTAATAGCAGGACTCTATGTGATTCAGCCAGAAATTTAAACGACAAACAGATAAATGCACTTATTGCCAGAAATAGTCCAATCCATGTGGTGTATTACCCACCTTTTATAAATGGTGCAGAAAAGTCAGTAGTAGGGTTAGAGGACTTAGTAAAACATATTGAACATATTGTTTCACTAGGTGGTAAGCATTTGATAGGATTAGGTTCTGATTTTGACGGGATCAGTGAAGTTATTTTAGGATTAGAGGATGCATCCAAAACACAAAATTTAGTTATGAAGTTATTGGAAACCTATACAACAGAGGAAGTCGTAGGAATCACATCACAGAATTTCGAACGATTTGTGATGGGCATTAGTTAGGAGGTATAAGTTTGGGGAGTTTACCCGATTGGTTTTTTGCAGTAGTGATTGGAGTTGTTATTTGTTTCGTTATTTTAGCAGAATGGTGGACGCGAAGAGGGTAAAGAGTGTGCTATACTAGGTAAATGAAAAAACGTATAGAAAGAGGAATCGCATGTTAACATTTGAAGAAAAAGAATTAATTATCCAAGAATTTTCGGAGCTAGTTCGTAAAGAAGTATCGATGAAACGAGTAAATTATCATTACGAAAAGAGCTTATATGAAAAAACAACAGTTGTTTATCATCTCCATCCGAATGGAAATGGCTTTGTTTATGTAGGAGATCTTCCTCAATATGAAGAAGCTGATGACAAAGGATTGTTGAATATTCGTGAAGCTTCTGCTGATGAACTTAGAGCAATTATTAAAGATTCGATTGCTTATCTTTCAACAGAGGAAGAAGAGCTGCAAGATGAAGAAATAGAAGAAGTGTGGAAAAACAAAGAAGATTCTACACTAACATTATTACAAGAAGATACACTATGGAATATCTATCATGGATATAACTTAGAAGAAAGCTTTGGTTCATACAGCGAAGCAAAAACTTATCTATTAGCAGAAGGCTTCCGCCTAGACAGCAAAAGATAAGGAGGTTCCTACTATGAGAGGGAAATATACGGTAGGAATATTAATAGCCATTCTATTAACAGCGATTGGTGCTAGCTTTTATTTTATCATGCAATTTTTTGAAGATAATCCAAATCAACCTCAACAACCGACAAGTTTTACAGAGGGAATTATTATCGATATGCAAGATACTTCTGTTTTAGTAATTAGTGGTTTATCAGTTGACGATGCAAAAATTATGTCGGTAGAAGAGGCATTAGAAGCTGGTAAAGATGCTATATGGTTTTCTTTGGCGATGGATCAGCGTAGTCGACTAAAGTTACATGATGAAGTGAGGGTTGGATATACTACTCTCAACGAATCATATCCTGCTAAAGGGACTGCAAGAACGATTGAAAAGTTAAATGAGTAAATAAAACAAGGCTATCTTCCACCAGTTTTTCTTGGTGTAAGGTAGCTTTGTTGTTTATGAGAATAAATCATGTTAATCTATTCCTTATGTATTAGTATGATGGAAGAAAGAGGGATAGGATGACGAAAGAACAACGAAAGAAATTATTTATATTAATGATTAATATGTTTATAGCTATTGCAAGTTTTGGAATTGTTATTCCTATTTTGCCAGCCTATTTAAAATCTATCGATCAAGGTGGGATAGCAGCTGGTCTAATGATTTCTATATTTGCTGGAGCGCAACTTATTATGTCTCCGATTGCAGGTAAATGGGCTGATAAGTACGGAAGAAGAATTATGATTATAGCAGGTTTAAGCGGACTAGCATTGTCGATGTTTGTGTTTTATTTCTCGGATTCTATCGGAGTTTTATATGTTTCGCGTGCAATTGGTGGAGTTGGAGCTGCGTTATTGGTGCCTGCTATTTTTGCATATGTAGCGGATATCACCACTATGGAACAACGTGCTAAAGGAAATAGTTTAATATCTGCGGCCATGTCCTTAGGTATAGTAGTGGGACCTGGGATTGGTGGGTTTTTAGCGGAATTCGGCTTAAAAATGCCGCTTTTAATTTCTGCGCTAGTTGGAGTTGTTGCGGTAATCTTTTCTACCTTAGTACTGAAAGAAAGTAAACCAGCGGATGTAGTAACACCAGATGGTAAATCTGAAACTATGGTAAAAGAGATTGCTCAATCATTTAAAAAGCCTTACTTCATCCCACTTGTTATTACATTAGTGATGAGCTTTGGACTACTTGCTTATGAATCGGTGCTAGGACTGTTTGTTGATGATCAGTTTGCTGCCTCACCACAGGATATTGCGTGGATGATCACAGCCACTGGAATAGTAAGTGTAATAATTCAAGTATTCGTGGTGGATAAAGTTGTTAGACGTTTCGGTGAAGCAAATGTGTTAAGAATTTTTCTAGGCGTAGCAGCATTTGGCTTCCTTCTGTCTATTCTAATTTCTAGCTATGCATTTTTCTTTGTCATTACGATGATTATTTTCTTGTCCACTTCGATTCTGCGTCCTGTGCTGACAACCTTAATCTCTAAATTAGCTGGAAATGAGCAAGGATTTGCGATGGGTATGAACAATGCGTATATGAGTATAGGGAATGTTCTGGGACCATTGCTTGCTGGGGCATTATATGATGTAAATATTATTTATCCATTCGTGTTAGGACTTATTGTACTAGTAATTACAACGATTGGTTCTATTATTTGGAAGGGTCCAAAGAAAATAGCTTAAGAGAAGCTGCTCCTAAAATGAGGGAGCAGCTTTTTTGTCATTAAAGTGTGCCATTATTTAGAATATTGCTATAGATTTCCAGGTGAAAAGAAATATATAATTTAAGAAAGGATATATAAGGGAGGGGATTTTATGGTTTATCGTAAAAACAAATACGCAAACATGGCCGTTGCTTTACTTTTCCTAGTTCTTTCCAGCAATTTTCTTATTTATCAGTCCACAGTTCTAGACTTTTTCTCTATACAACTAAATACTGGAGCTGTAGTAGGATCACTAATTGATTTAGCCATTATCGTGCCACTTTTAATGTTTGTAGCTTTTAAATTATCTATCAAGCAAACTATTGGAATAATGGTAGCAGGATTAGTTATAGCAAGATTACTCATACCTAACGAATTGTTCACTCCGTTTACTGGAATACTATATGCTGGTATCACAATTGAGATACTCTTAATAGTCGCAGAAATAGCCTTAATCTTTTTAGTCATTTGGAAAATACCCAAGATTCGATTGCAGATGAAACAAATGAATGAGAAAGCATTGTACAGTTTACTTCCTGCAGTTGAAAAAGTAGTGACTAAAAATATATTAATTCGGGTTCTCATGACGGAGCTTTTAATGCTATATTATGCGTTTTTTACGTGGAAGAAGAAAGCCCCTCAACACGAAGGTGTTGTAACAATGCATAAAAAAAACAGTGCAGTAGCCTTCCACTTGATGTTAATCCATGGAATTGTAATCGAGACAATAGGGCTCCATTGGTGGTTACATGATAAATCTATCGTTCTTTCAATAATATTATTAACTTTAAATATATACTCAGTACTTTTTTTTATGGCAGAAATTCAAATTATGAAATTACACCCGTTGGAAGTGAAAAATGGGAATCTATATATCTCTAAAGGGCTTAGCACTAGAATTATTGTCCCGCTTAATCTGATACATGAAGTTGAGTGGGGAGCAAAAGTTCCAAATAAGCATACAGTACAGTTTGTTTATAAAGATTTTGAGACTGTTGAGCCAGATGCCATTATTCACCTGAGCAATCCTATTGAGACAACTATGTTCATGGGTATGAAGAAAAGCATTTCGGAATTTGCTATTAGGATTGATGAACCAGAGCAACTAAAATTAATCCTCTCGAATAGAGACGATCCTAATAGTTTGACCTAGAAATAAGCATCCGTTATAATTATCTCAAATTCAAGATAATTGAGAGGGAGTTATAATATGAACCATATATTTTATAAAGGGGAAGATTCCTCTAGACCGACACTTTTACTTTTACACGGGACAGGTGGAAATGAGCATGATTTAGTAGGTTTAGGTAAAGAAATAGATGCAGCTGCGAGTATTTTAAGTGTCCGTGGAAATGTATTGGAGAATGGCATGCCCCGATTTTTTAAACGCTTAGCAGAGGGGGTCTTTGATCTAGAGGATCTTCAGCTTAGAACGGAAGAGTTAAAACGTTTCATCGATGATGCAGCTGTAAAATATGAAATAGATCGAGATAATATAGTAGCGATTGGTTATTCGAATGGCGCTAATATTGCAGCAAATCTTTTATTTGAATTTGAAAATGTATTAAAAGGTGCTATTCTTCATCATCCAATGGTTCCTAGACGAGGTGTAGAAATCCCAGAAATGCAAGAAACACCAGTATTCATCGGTGCTGGTAAGAATGATCATATGTGTCCAGCCACAGAGTCAGAGGATCTACGGGACTTATTGCAAGGAGTAGGAGCAGAGGTAGAATTATACTGGCATGCCTATGGTCATCAATTAACACAAGATGAAGTGCAAGCGGCGAAACGCTGGTACCAGTCGAAATTCTAATAAATAAAGCCATGCAGAAAGTATTGTTCTGTTTGGCCTTTTTTTATGGTTAAAAGGGAAGATATATTAATAATAAAAGATGACTGTTACCCGTAATCATCTCTAGTCAGGTGTTTATAATTTATATATAATAAATGTTATTAAATGAATAAAATGGAAACGGAGAAATATTCTTGTCACACATTCTGATCGTCATATTGGCGGGTACAATAAGTTTGTTTCTTAGCTTTTTTCTACGAGTAAAAGCTAAGGATGCTCCAGGTGTACAATCTTATATTAAAGTTACACTCTTATCATCGATTTTCACATTTGCTTATGCTTTTGAATTGGCAAGTACCTCCTTAACGGAGATGAAATTTTGGCTTGGGATCGAGTATCTTGCAATGCCTTTTATACCAGTACTTGTCCTGTTCATGTGTTTGGAGTATGTTGGATACAAAATTAAAACCTGGATATATACACTTTTCATTATTCCGATCACTACGGTATTTATGATGCAAACAAATGACCTACATCATCTTTATTATAAATCGATGAGGATTAATAATAATGGCCCATTCCCTGTTTTAGAGTTAGAATGGGGGCCCTGGTTTTATGTTCATGCTATTTCCCTATTATTATGCTTAACAATATCCATCCTGGTATTGCTAAAGGAATACCGTAAGTCTTTGTTTTTGTTTCGTATGCAAACTGCATTGATGGTGGCAGGATTACTTACTCCGATAATAGCGAATTACTTTTATCTAAATGGTTCAAGTAATGGAATTGATGTTGGACCAATATCTTTGAGTATTACTTTTCTGTTTCACGGTGTGGCTCTTTTATCATTGAAAATGTTCAATGTGGCACCTATTGCTAGAGAAAGTGTATTTGAGAGTTTAACAGAGGGCATAATAGTATTAAATCAAAACAGGGTGGTCGTCGATTTTAATAAAGCTATACTCAATGTCATTCCGAATATAATGGCACATCATATTGGTAAACCAATTGCAGAAGTTCTTAGTAAAAATCCTATACTTTGGTCAAATTTAGATGAAGAATTGGAGTGTGACTATACTAGCACCTTAGAAGGTCGAGCTACACACTTCCGTGTAAATTTCTCAGAGGTGATAAACAAAAGTGGATTACAGGTAGGTAAAATTATTACGTTTGTAAATGTTACGGAAAAGGTGCAAATGGAAGAAAAACTAAAACAATTAGCAAGTATGGATGGATTAACACAGATATTTAATCGCACATTTTTTATGAGAAAATCAGAAATGATTTTTGATAAGTTAATGAGGAGTGGCGGAAGTATTTCCGTTGTCATGTTTGACATTGACTATTTTAAGAGGATAAATGATACGTTTGGTCACGAGGCAGGGGATAGGGTGTTGACTCGTGTTACAAGCGTAGTAAAGGAATACTTGTTAGTGAAAGACTGTATAGGACGATATGGCGGAGAAGAGTTCGTTATTTGTATGCCGGAAACCTCTTTAATGGAAGCGACGAATAGAGCGAATATTATTAGACAAGCAATTGCAGAGAATTCTACCATTGTGAATGGGGAGGAAATTGTCGTGACTTCAAGTTTTGGTATATCTAATGTTATGCTAGAAGTATGGAACGATAGCTACTCCATCCCACAACTAATAAGAGAAGCTGACCAAGCATTATACGCTGCCAAACATAAAGGTAGAAACCGAGTGGAGATTTATGAGGCAAACGAACATTTGGTAGAATTTTAGTATACATAACTCTTCAAAAGGTTAAGTGTACATCAGCAAAAGCCTAGTTCATAATGAACTAGGCTTTTTTAGATGGGTATAACCTTTTTTCTTTAATAGAACCTTTTTAAAAAAACAAGCACCGTTTTTTTACGGTGCTCGACATAAGTGAACTGCAACTATTAATGAAGCTTTTTGGCTTTATAAGGTCCTTTTCTAAAAGGTAGCCACCAATTCCATTTGCCAAATAGTTTCATAAGACTTGGTACAAGTAATAGCCTGATGATGGAAGCATCAATCGCTACGGCAATTGCGATGCCGACACCAATTTGTTTAACAGGCATTACCTCAGTAAATGCAAAAGCCCCTGTAATAACAATCATGATTAAGGCAGCGGATGTAATAATCTTACTTGTTGAGGTCAAACCGTCAACGGTTGCCAAAGTATTATTTTGATGCTTCATGTATTCTTCCTGAATGCGGGAGATTAAGAAAACTTCATAGTCCATACTTAAACCAAATACGAGACTAAATACAATAACAGGAATAATTAATGCAATTGTAGTTTCCTCGATTCCAAAGTGACCGTACTGGAATATATAGACGAGAATTCCAAAAGTCGATGCAAGACCAATAATATTCATAATGATTGCTTTCAATGGTATTAAAATGGAACGGAATGCAATCATCAAGATGATAAAAGTAGAGCCTAAAATAATCGCTAATAACCATCCAACTTTATCAAATATCTCATCGAAAATTTCTTGGTTGAATTTAGGTTGGCCCCCTAGCTTAAAGTCGACACCTAAATCTTTTTCAGACCACTCTCGTGCCCAATCTTGTGCTTCATTGGAAGATCCATTTAAGTTTAAGGTTACTGGTACTAGTAATTTGTTGTCTTGAACAAAAGTATCAAGTAATGGTGTGAGCTGTGCTTCCACCTCTGGAACCATTAGACTCTGTTCCCACTGCTCTACAGTTGGGATCTCACTTGCTGTGAAGATAGTGTCAACCGTCGTGACATTATTATCTTCAAGTAGTCTCTCTTCAATTTTTTTAATGTCTTCTAAGCCAGCATTACTATCCCAGCCATCTGTTCTCTCAGCAATCATATAGACAGTCGATTGATCACCTAGACCAAACTCTTGGTCCATTAGTTCATATGCTTGTCTAGAATCATAAGTTTTTGGAAGTGAATCGACCTGTGGAATTGTCAATTCCATATTCTTCACAGGAATTATTCCGATACCTAACAAAATTAGTGCGACAAGTATTAATGTCACGGGACGCTTCATGACAAATGAAGCGAAGTTACGCCATTTAGTTGTAGCACCTGGTTTAACACGAATAATTGTCCATTTGTTTATACGTTCTTTTAATAGCATTAATATAGAAGGAAGCAAAGTAATAGACGAAAGTACTGCAATCGTTACGACAAGCATTCCACCAAGTGCAATGTTTTGGAATATCTCTACTTGCATAACGAGCATAGCTCCCAAACCAATAAATACACAAATTGCTGAGAAGATGATGGATCTACCAGCAGTTTGGATAGCGGTTTGTACAGCGTCGATTGTGGAATTCTTGGCAAGTTCCTCTTTGTAGCGATTGATAAGTAGTAGAGCAAAATCAATACTTAATGCCAATCCGAGCATTGGAATAATGTTCATAACAAAAATGGATAAATCCATCGTCTCACTAAATAAGGTCATCACACCGAAAGCGGATACCACTGTGACAATTCCTATAGCAAGTGGGATAAATGCTGCAACGACACTACCAAACGCAAGAAGTAATACAATAATTGCTATTGGTAATCCAATTGCCTCTGCACTCGCTAAGTCTTTCTGACTAGCACTATTAATATCTTTGTTAATAGCAGCACCACCAGTTAACGTAACGCCTTTCTCCCCGTCAATAGTTTCTCTGATGTCATCGACTGCACCTGTCATATCGGCATCTGAGTCGAAGTGAAGCATGGCATAGGCTACGTGATCTTTATATAAAGAGTCATCCTCTAAAGGAGATTGAATAGATTCTGCAATCTCAAGTTTTTCTATCTCCTGTAACGTTTCTTTGATGGTATCATCGGATGTTTGGTCAAAAACCACGAAAAGGGACTCAGCAGGAAAATCAAATGTTTTCGTTAATTCTTCCATTACCTCTGCGTGTTCCCCATCGGTACTAAATCCATCACCTTCTAATAGTCCAGGCAAACGAATAGCTAATACAGCTAAAGCGGCAAATAATAATAACCAAATACCTAGTATTACCTTATAGTGACGAGTCACTATTTTAGACAAGCCTTTCATGTAATTCCTCCTCCATTAAAACCTAGTTACATTGTAAAGCAAACAAAGACTAAAATACTAATATAATGGTAGAATATGAAGAGCAATTCCACAGGAGGGATTTCATTGAAGATAGCAGTACCAAAAATATCAAAATCATTACAAGAGCTAGATGTGCGACAAGCACTGTTGGAAGATTATTATGTATCAGATGGATTGGTCACTAAGCTAGAGTTAGACGAGGAGCAAGAAGATAAAATCGTTTTCGATCAAATACATTTTCGGGATATCTCTATGGAAGGTGTTCGATTTCAACAAGTAGAGTTTATTGATTGTATTATTGAAAAGTGTGACTTATCCAATGTGGATTTTGGGAATGCTGTATTCCATCGTGTAGAAATTCTTAGTTCGAAGTTAGTGGGAGCTAACATATCACAAAGCAGGATGACGGATGTAAAAGTAGTAGATACGGTTGCCAACTATGTGAGTTTGAGTTTTTCCAAATTGAAAAAAGTCTCCTTCACTAAAACGTCATTCAATCGTGCAGATTTTATAGAGACGACGTTTGATAAAGTAAATTTTGAAGGCTGTGAATTAAATGAAGCAAATTTCAATGGCACAGCTCTAAACGGTGTAGACTTAAGCTCGAATACATACGAACAACTAACCGTATCATTGGATAAAATGCAAGGTTGTACTGTCTCCACAGAACAAGCAATCGGCTTTGCTAAATCATTAGGTTTACAAATTAAAGAATAAGTTGTTTTAGGAGAGTTCTAATGAACAAAAAATGATCCCTTGTCCAAAAAGACAAAGGATCATTTTTTATATTAAAAGAATAAATTTAATGCTAGGAAAATAATGCCTGCCATTACAGCGGAAATTGGTAAAGTGATAATCCATGTTAAAACAATTTTTTTCGCAACTCCCCATTTTACACCTTTCACACGTTGAGCAGATCCAACTCCCATAATAGCAGAGGATATAACATGTGTAGTGGAAACTGGTAAATGAATAGTGGTAGCTCCGAAAATAATCATTGCAGAAGACAAGTCAGCTGCCGCTCCGTTAATAGGACGTATTTTCATGATTTTACCACCAACAGTTTTAATGATTTTATAACCACCAATAGAAGTACCAAGTCCCATTGCAGTAGCTGCAGCAACTCGAACCCATAATTGAATATCGTCATTTGTTTGCCATTCTGCAGCGATTAAAGCCATCGTAATAATCCCCATTGCTTTTTGCGCATCATTTGTACCATGCGTAAAGGATTGAAGGGCAGCAGTCCCAATTTGGAATATACGGAACTTCTTGTTTGTCCCATATAAACTCCCGTTTTTAAATATTACTTTAAATAATGACATCATTAAGAATCCAACAGCAAGGGCTAGAAATGGTGAGATAAGTAATGCTTGAATGATTTTTATGAAACCTTCCCAGTTTAATATTGCAAAACCAGAAGATGCCACTGCAGCACCGGCAATAGAGCCGATCAACGTATGTGACGAACTGGAAGGAATTCCGTAATACCAAGTAACTAGGTTCCAAATAATTGCAGAGAGTAATGCAGCTAAAATGATTAGCGAGCCATTTTGCAGAGCAAAAGGATCTACAATATCTTTTGTTATTGTTTTAGCAACTCCCGTAAAGGTTAAAGCACCTACAAAGTTCATAGCAGCTGCCATTAATACTGCCACTCTAGGTTTCAATGCTCTTGTGGAAACGGATGTGGCAATGGCGTTTGCAGTATCATGAAACCCATTGATGAAATCGAATGCAAGAGCAAAGACTACTACTAGAATGGTTAATATAAATACTGTTTCCATAAAGGTTTACTCCTACGCGTTTCGCATGATAATTGTTTCCAACGTATTTGCAACGTTTTGGCAATAATCAGCGATTTCTTCTAATTGTTCATATATATCTTTAAATTGAATAATGCGAATTGGATCTTTTTCATTTAAGAATAACTGTTTAATCGATGAACGAAGTACATCATCACATTTTCTCTCGTAATCTTTGATAAGGATGGAATGCTCATGCATCTTCAAAAGTTTTTTACTCGCTAGAAGCTCCATTGCTTTCACAATTTCATCTGTACTTTTCACGATATACCCTAAAAATGTACGCATAGATTCATCAATTTCGATTAATGAAAACATTTCTAAATGAGCGGTAAAATTATCAATACCATCTAAAATGTCATCCATACGTATCGCAAGTTCAAGAATATCTTCACGCTCAATTGGAGTCATAAAGGATTTATTTAACATAACGATCAATTCGTGTATTAATGTGTCTCCAGCAGTTTCGTAATTTTTTAAATGTACGCTGATTTCTTTTAAATCTGCAACCGTATTAATGCGGAAGTCATCTGCATAGTGAGCACTATCACGTACGTTTTCGGCAATTTTTAATAGAGACACGAAAAATGGATCGGGTTTTTTTGAACTAATCATAAAAGCCTCCTGGACTTAATTAATATATTTACTTTTTCCTCAAATAGCATAACAAAAAAATTACTAAATCAACACATTTTTTACTCTAGATTATACAAATTTACAATCCTGTAACATTAGTTCGACAAATTAGAACTAATATACGTATTTTTTGTTGAAAATGAAGGGTTTTTAACAGAATTTAAAGAATAACCGAAAAATTTTACGCAATATTAAGTTCTCACAAAAAGTAGAATATATGAAACCTTCTGATTTTAGTTCCGTATATAGTACAAAGAGATTTATATAATGGAAGAGGTGATTGAAATAGAACAATTCTTTTTATATGGCTTAATTGGTATTGGACTAATTACAATTTTGTATGTGTTATTTGCAGATGCAATTGATGGAATGGACAATGGAATATTAAATCCAACAACGGTTCTTTCCTTCCTATTATTTATTTGTGCATCCGGTTTTATCTTATTGAAGCTAACAGAATGGGACGAAAAAATTGTCATTGTAGTAGCTCTTATTATTTCTAGTGTATTAACATTTTTACTTTACTTTTTCATACTAGTTCCGCTCGCTTCTGCAGAAGTATCGACAGCATATACGGATGAGTCACTTCAAGGACAGGTTGGAAGAGTTATTGTCCCGATACCAATAGACGGGTTTGGTGAAATAGTAATTGAAACAGTCAATGGGATCATTTCTAAAAGAGCGACAGGTTATGACAATGAGGAAATAGATTATGACAAAAAGGTGTTAATTATTGATGTAGACAAAGGTACCTTTTTAGTAAAAGAATATGTACCACTAGTATAAATAATAGGGGGAATTAGAAATGCAAATGGAAATGTTTATTGTTATTGGAATAGTAGTTTTTGTGATTATTGCCATTTTAGCAGTTTTTGTTACTAAGTATCGTACAGTTGGTCCTGATGAGGCACTAATTGTAACGGGAAGTTATTTAGGTTCTGGAAATGTACACACAGATGAATCTGGCAACCGCATTAAGATTATTCGTGGTGGTGGTGCATTTATCTTCCCGGTGTTTCAACAAGCAAAACCACTTAGTCTACTATCTAGTAAATTAGAAGTTACTACACCTGAAGTATATACGGAACAAGGTGTTCCAGTAATGGCAGATGGAACGGCAATTATTAAAATTGGTGGTTCTATTTCGGAAATTGCCACTGCAGCCGAACAGTTTTTAGGTAAGTCGAAAGAAGATCGTGAAAACGAAGCCAAGGAAGTATTAGAAGGTCATCTTCGTTCTATATTAGGTTCCATGACTGTAGAAGAAATTTATAAAAATCGAGATAAGTTCTCACAGGAAGTGCAAAGGGTAGCTTCTCAAGATTTAGCGAAAATGGGATTGGTCATTGTATCATTTACTATCAAAGATGTACGTGACAAAAACGGATACTTGGATTCCTTAGGGAAACCAAGAATTGCGCAAGTTAAGCGTGATGCAGACATTGCTACTGCAGAAGCTGAAAAAGAAACTCGTATCAAACGGGCAGAGGCTTCCAAAGATGCGCAAAGATCTGAAATAGAAAGAGCTACGGAAATTGCGGAATCTGAAAAAGATAATCAGTTAAAGGTTGCGGAATATCGTCGCGAATCGGATATTGCCAAAGCCCGTGCAGACCAAGCATATGAATTAGAAACGGCGCGTTCTAAGCAGGATGTTATTGAGCAAGAAATGCAAATTCAAATTATTGAGCGTCAAAAACAAATAGAACTAGAAGAAAAAGAGATTCTAAGAAGAGAGAAGCAATATGATTCTGAGGTGAAGAAAAAAGCCGATGCAGACCGCTATGCTATTGAACAAAATGCAGAAGCTTCTAAGTCTCGTGAAATGGCAGAGGCTGATGCGGAGAAGTATAGAATAGAAGCTAAAGCAAAGGCTGATGCGGAGAAGGTACGCTTAGATGGTCAAGCAAAAGCAGATTCTCAGCGGGCACAGGGTGAATCAGAGGCAGATGTTATTCGATTGAAAGGTCTTGCCGAAGCAGAAGCTAAACGTAAGATAGCAGAAGCTTTTGAAATGTACGGTCAAGCAGCTGTTCTCGATATGATTGTTCATATGCTTCCTGAGTACGCTAAACAAATTGCAAGTCCTCTTGCTAATATTGATAAAATTACGGTTGTGGACACTGGTAGCGGAGAAGGTGGAGGAGCTAACAAAGTCACCTCTTATGCAACTAACTTGATGTCTACTCTTCAAGAAACTCTAAAAGCATCTTCTGGAATTGATGTAAAAGAAATGCTTGAAAGCTATGCAGGTAAAGGGAATATACGTCCAAGTATTGACCGTTTAACGGAAGAAATAATAAATGTAAATGAAACTCCATAACGTTTTAATGAAAAAAACCTATGAAAATGTTCATAGGTTCTTTTTATTGTATTTCTTTTAAGTTAATTGAATTGTATAATAAAAGCAGATAAAGCAGAATGTTGTCATAGGTATGGGGGATGAAATATGTTAACCGTTGAACAAATACAGGATATACGTATAAAAGCATACCTACCGAGAGTATTTACCGATCAATCGGTTACAACCTATCTTGGAAGTGCAGAAGATATTTCTTACTCTCTATATACATTGTTTCCTAACACAACAACTTGGGTTTATAATAACTCAAATAATTCCGCTGATTTTGTAGAGCGATATACGATTTTAACTGGTGTTTTAGACATAGATTGCGATGGACAAAAGTTTATATTGCATCAAGGCGATGTCATTGATGTCAATAAGTGTACTGGAGTCGTCACCTGTAATGCAGAATCACATGTCGAGATTTTATTTGAAATGACTTCTTCGATATTTGAAAAGAGCTTTTCTGAGCGTGAAATTATCCAAAGAGATGCTAAACGTATTCAAGAAGTAGACGGATATACTTATCATCATTGCTCGCGAATTCGTGATTATTCTATCGAACTCTGGAAAAAAATGAGACCAGGTCGCCAAGGCGTTGCTATTATATCGATGGGTTCGTACTTTCATGATATAGGTAAGTTGGCAATTCCTTTAGAAATACTAAACAAAACGGGTAAGTTAACTGACGAAGAATGGAAAGTCATTAAAATGCATACAACTCTAGGGGCAGAAATGATGCGTAATCATGAAATTGAACGTATACGAAAAGCCGCTTTTATTGTAGAACAACATCATGAAAGGTATGATGGAAAAGGATATCCATATGGCTTAATAGGAGATGAAATTTCTATAGAGGCTTCGATTGTTTCTGTAGTAGATGCATTTGATGCAATGACTACGAATCGAATATACCGCAAGGCGATGACCATTGAGGAAGCGATCCAAGAGATGAAAGATGGAAAAGGCACTCAATTTCACCCAGAGGTAGTGGATGAATTTTTAGCAATGTTGGAAGAAAAACAAAATAAATGGATTTAAAAGGAGCGAGGTTAATGTCTTATCGTATTGAGCATGACTCTATGGGAGAAATAAAAGTTCCAGAAGATAGTCTTTGGGGAGCCCAAACTCAAAGATCCAAACAAAATTTTAAAATTGGCACAGAAAAGATGCCAATTGGCGTAATTCATGGATTGGCCCTTTTAAAAAAATCTGCAGCGGTTGTAAGTCATTCGTTAGGCAACCTGTCGGAAGCGAAAAAAGATGCTATCGCAGAAGCAGCAGATGAAATTTTAGCTGGTAAACTAGACGCGCATTTTCCTTTAGTTGTATGGCAAACAGGTAGCGGTACTCAATCTAATATGAATGTTAATGAAGTGATCGCTTACAGAGGGAATCAGTTATTAGAGGAAAAGGGAAGCGAAGAGCGTCTTCATCCGAACGATGATGTAAATAAATCACAAAGCTCCAATGATACTTTTCCAACGGCGCTTCATATTGCTGGAGTACTTGCAATAGAAAACCAACTACTCCCAGCAATTGATGTCTTAAAGGGAACATTAGGAAAAAAATCCGAGCAATTTATGGATATTATAAAAATCGGTCGTACACATCTACAGGATGCGACTCCTCTATCAGTAGGACAAGAGTTTAGTGGCTGGCATCGGATGCTAGAGAAATCAGCAAAAATGATTATACAAAGCGTAGAAGATATGAAGGAACTTGCAATTGGTGGAACAGCCGTTGGAACAGGTTTAAATGCTCCCAAAGGCTTTGGTGACCAAGTGGCAGCAGAAATTTCTAAAGCACTAGGAATCGAATTTACCTCTGCTAAAAACAAATTTCATTCGTTAACAAGTTATGATGATGTTGTTTATGTCCATGGCGCTGTAAAAGCATTAGCTGCAGACTTGATGAAAATTGCAAATGATGTACGTTTACTTGCAAGTGGACCGCGTTCAGGTATTGGAGAAATTTCTATTCCAGAAAACGAACCAGGAAGTTCCATTATGCCAGGTAAAGTAAATCCAACTCAAAGTGAAGCGATGACAATGGTTGTTGCCCAAGTAATGGGGAATGACACAACGATCAGCTTTGCAGCAAGCCAAGGGAATTATCAATTAAATGTCTTTAAACCAGTAATCATTTACAATTTTCTACAATCAGTTGGGTTATTAAGTGATGCTATTCTTAGCTTTAATAATAATTGTGCAGTGGGAATTGAACCTAACTTAGATACGATTAAGCACCATGTAAATAACTCATTAATGCTCGTAACAGCATTAAACCCATATATTGGGTATGAGAATGCCGCTAAAATAGCTAAACATGCACATAAAAACGGTACAACATTAAAAGAGGCAGCAATCGAGCTAGAACTTCTGACTGCTGACAAATTTGATGAAATCGTAAAACCGGAAAATATGATTTAATATTAAAGAAAAGCGAAAGCGCCTATGTAAGCCCTGAAAAGCGCTAGAAGATAGGTGCTGGAGCTAGACTGATAATATGTAAAAAGGGATTGTTTATGATTATGAAAAAAGTATTACTTATGTTACTAAGCAGTATATTATTGCTTTCCGCATGTGGACAGGAAAATAAGAAAGAAAATCATGAAGAACACGAGGATCATGTTGGTCATCTAGAAAATGGGGATTTACAAGAAACAACTGCTTCATCAGATATATTGCCTGCATTTTTAGATAATCAGTCCGAGGACATGAAGCTCGTTTATCAAGCAGCTGCAAAAGCGAATGATGTACTAAAATGGATGCCTTGTTATTGTGGTTGTGGGGATAGCGCAGGACACAAAAGTAATTTCAACTGCTTCGTCCATGAGATAAAGGAAAATGGAGAGGTCGTTTGGGATGATCATGGAACTCGTTGCGCAGCCTGTTTAGAAACAGCTATCGCATCAATCCAAATGATACAAGAGGGTAAATCACTAGTAGAAATTCGTAATACAATTGATGAAACGTATAAAGAAGGCTATGCAAAACCAACCGAAACACCGATGCCCTCATAACTAAAAAATAAACTGCTCCTTCTCACATTTCGTGAGGAGGAGCAGTTTTTAAATACCATCATTTTAGTAACTGGTGAATAAATATGATTATCACGCGAATATCCCTGAAATCATCGAATATAATAATCGCTGATTAGCTCTTCTTTTATAATACGGCTTGGTATTTCAAAAGTAATAACTCCCATAGAACCTGGTGCCACCTCATACTTATCGAAGGAAATAGTCAGTTTGTGATCAGCTGTAATAGAGAACGTTTGATCTGGACGAATGGTTTCAAAACCAATTTCTTCTTCACTCGCAATCCAATACATAATTGTTTCATCTGCTTCCATCTCTTTAGCCATTTCATCCTTGATATAGTTGGAGATTGCATCTATATATCCATTGTCTTTAAATAGGCTAGGTAATGTGATGAGGATTTCATTTTTCTTGTCGATTGTATCGGTTCTCATAGTAGTGGATGAAGAACCTACTATATTTGCCTCGTAGCGGCTGATAGAGAGAATCTCATCTGTATCCGTTACTACTTCATACGTAGAAACTACACCAAGATTACCCCCGCCAACTTCCTTCAGTGCTTCCATCTCTTTTTGAAAGCCTTCATAAAGTACTTTGTTTTCTGCTATATATTTTTCATTTAGACTATTTTCTAATTCTTTATTAGTTAATCCAGTAATATTTGGTACTTTTAAATCCGCGTTATATGTGTCCTCTTCTATAATTATTTCCTGTACCGAAACGACTTGAATGATGGATCCAAGTATAGGCACTGTGGAAAGGGATTGAGCGAGAGCAGGACTCATATTAACACTAGCTACAAATATTGCTGCAGCTGCAGCAATGCCAATTCCAAGCTTTTTGAAAGAAGGCTTCTTTTGTTCCATTTTTACAGTTTGAATAGATTTACTTACTAATTGCTCTAACTCTGATGGAATTTCAATATCGTTATACTGTTTTTTAGATTCATTTAACTTGCTCATGCTTTCACCTTCTCTTCCATAGTGGAACGTAATTTCCTAAGAGATGCATACAATCTAGTTTTAATTGTGTTTGAATTTATACCAAGTGTTATTGCAATGTCTTCTATTTTCATATCCTCAAAAAAACGAAGGATTATTAGTGTCTTCTGTTTTGGTGCTAAATGGTCAATTGCCTCATACAGGTCGATGTCCGGTATTTCCATTTCGTTGGAAGGTAGGTGGAAGTCTAAAACTTCATCTTCGACGACAACCATTCGTTTGTTTTTGTTAATAAAATCTATGGAAGTATTTATTAATATTCGGTAAAACCACGTTTTTAAATATTGGATTTGCTCAAGTGAATCAATCGACTTTAATGCTTTCATAATGCTCTCCTGGATAATGTCCAAGGCAGATTCCTTATTTTTTACATAGCTATAAGCAAGTCGGTAATGGGCGTTTTGATTTTCAACTATATAATTTTCCACTAGCTGAAACTTTTCTGATTTTGTCATGACAGGGGTATGCTCCTTTTTCTTGCTGTAACGTTCGAACGTATTAATTATTAGACTGGGTTAGCTGAAAAAAAGTTTGCCTTTTATTAATATTAACGGCAAATCTTCTGCTTGACGAAAAATATCCCACCTGGTATGGTTATACACATAAGTATATAACCATATAAGTAATAAGGAGAGAGGTTATTGTAGTGAGCACACTTTTCGACCATGACAAACCGATCTATTTGCAAATCCGAGAAAAAATTGAAGACCAAATTGTAAACGATCAATTAAAAGAAGGTGAGCAGGCCCCTTCTACGAATCAATTAGTTAGCTTTTACAAGATAAATCACGCAACCGTATCAAAAGGTGTCAACCAATTAGTAGAAGAAGGAATATTATTTAAAAAGCGAGGGATAGGGATGTTCGTAGCAGAAGGAGCTAAAGGAGTGCTCGTGCAAAAACGGAAAGAAGCATTTGTAGATGATTATATAGTAGGTCTAGTGAGGGAAGCTGACAAGTTAGGTATAACAGAAAAGGAAATCGTTCATCTAATAAGCAAAGTGAAAAGGAGTGATCTTCAATGAATTTTAATGTTTCAGTAAACAATTTGAGCTTAACCTATGGTTCCTATCCCGCATTAAAAGACGTTTCTTTCATCCTAAATGAACCTAAAATTTACGGGTTATTAGGAAGAAATGGTGCAGGGAAAACATCTCTACTTTCTATCTTGGCATCGTTCAGAGAACAAACCGGCGGAACTATTGCAATAGGTGGCGAAGCTCCATTTGAGAATGCAGAAATTATGAAGCATGTATCTTTCATTTTCAATAAAGACTATAAAGATGAATCAGATAATGTAAAAGAATCACTCGAGTATGTTGGGAGATACCGTTCTCAATTTGATGCAGAATACGCTGACTACTTAGTAGAGAAGTTTAAACTTCCATTAAAGAAACCAATAAAAGAATTCTCGAAGGGTATGCAGTCCGCTCTAAACGTAACGATAGGTTTAGCAAGTAGATCCCCGATTACGATATTCGATGAGGCATACTTGGGAATGGATGCTCCAACTAGAGATATATTTTACCGTGAGTTGCTAGAAGACCAATCGAACCATCCGCGCATCATTATACTCTCTACACATCTAGTTTCTGAAATGGATTATTTGTTTGATGAAGTAATAATATTGCATAAAGGAAGTATTGTGTTACAAGAGGATTTTGAGTCCCTTGTTACAAAGGGCTCTTCCATTACAGGCGCAGCGGAGGTTGTAGACGAGTTTGTACGCCCGATGAAACAGTTAAATAGTCAACAATTGGGTAATACAAAATCTGTAATGGTATATGGTGAACTAAGTGAGCATGACAGAAAAGTAGCTCGGCAAAGGGGACTGGAGATTGGTCCAATTTCACTTCAAGATCTGTTTATACATTTGACAGAAGGGGATGATTAAATTGAAAAAAGCAAGCATTTTTCCGAAAGTAGCAACAGATTTGTTTTGGGTTCAATTATTTTGGGCATTTGGATTTTTAGGAATAATGTTCGTTATTCATCTAATAAAAATAGTAATGGCTATAAATAGCAACAATGACATAGAAATCTACTTTGTCTCTACATTTGTAGCTGCAAATATATTTATGCTAGTGGTCGGCATTATCTCATCGTATGGATTTTTACCTCACTATGTCAGTAATGGAGTAACGAGAAAAGATTACTTTAAGGGAGCAGCACTTGCTTCTGTTGGACTTTCTATTGCACTTCCAGTGATTACGAGTATAGTGGCAGTAATTGAATTATTCATCTTAAAAATGTTTAATATGTCATCAATTTTTACGACTACTTTTGGTGAAAGAGTCAACATGGAAGATGATGGGGTAATCGTTGAGGTTATTCAATCCATTATTATAGCTCCTTATGTCGATCCACAAAGTAACTGGTTGTTAGCAATATTCATCGTTATTTTAAACCTCTTAACGTTTTATCTGCTAGGTTGGTTAATAGGAAGTGCCTTTTACGGTTTTGGTGTGGTGATTGGTCTAGTGTTTATTGGTATTTCCATTGTCTTAGTCTTTATAGAAAATGCATTATTAAGTATAGGATTAGGGCTAACAGTACCAGAAAGGCTTTCCTCGTATGACTTTGGTTTACCAATATCCATAATAGGTGTGGTGGCAATTATAATTATAGTTCTATGGGTTATTCGCCAGCTTACAAAGAAAGTTGCTATTAAAATGTAATAAAGGGATAAGAGTGTACGAAGTGAAAACTTTGTGCACTTTTTTGTTTTTGACAGTGTCCAGTTCCGGGCGCCAGCCCTTCCAGAGCTATTCAGGGCTACCAGGGCCCCCTCCGCATTTCAGACTATCTTAAGAATTTCTTCATTTTTATCCTTCTAAAATGTTAAGAAATGAAGGATACAATGAAATGAGTAGTGAAACGGGAGGTAAAAAGATGATAAAAGTGAAGCAAGTGAATCATACATTCCTAATAGGGAAAAAAGGAAAGGAAAAGAAAGTACCGGTCTTAAAAGGCTTATCCTTCGAAGTGGAAAAGGGAGAAATCGTGGCAATTGTAGGGAAAAGCGGCTCGGGTAAGTCAACTTTGCTTCATACGATAGCAGGGTTTATGAGCCCTGAACAAGGCTCGATAACAGTAAATGGACAGGAAACAGCTAACTTAAATGAAACAGAAAGAGCAGCATTCCGATTAAATAACTTCGGCTTCATCTTTCAAAATTTTCAACTGATGCCTGGATTAACAGCTTTTGAAAATGTAGAACTACCACTAAAACTAAAGGGAATATCCGCTAAGCAAAGAAAAACGAGTGTTAAACAAATGATGGACAAGGTAGGTTTGACAGAGGTTGGAGACCATTATCCAAATGAATTGTCGGGGGGACAGCAGCAGCGTGTGAGTATTGCTCGAGCATTAATAACGAATCCACCGATATTATTTGCAGATGAACCAACGGGGAGTTTAGATTCTGAAACGGAGCAAGATATATTATTGCTAATACAAAATTTAAATCAAACACTTGGTGTAACGTTTGTGATGATTACACACGATGAGGAAGTTGCTAGTATTGCCCATCGAACATTTAAAATGCGCGACGGGGAATTAGTGAAGGGGGATTTACAGTAATGTTATTTAAAGATCAGGTCGATTTTGTTCGCCAACATATTAAGAAAAATAAATTACGTGTATTTATGACTATTCTTGCCGCAACGATGGGTTGTGCATTTTTAATCGTATTAGCTTCTATTGGATTTGGTATTCAAGATACGATGCGCAAGGAAATACTTCAAGATCAAGCCATCACGCAGGTAGAAGTTTTCCCGAGTGAAAATGAAGAATTGAACCTTAAAGAAATCAAAGCTGTACCATTTATTGGAGCAATCGTCCAAAGAACTAGCATGGATACAATGACAAGCTTCCATTTTGAGGATCGAATGATGTCAGGAGACTTGCGCTTAACTGACATGAAAGAGGAAGAACAATCAAACCTTAAATTATCAGAAGGACGATTGCCCAAAAATGAATCGGAGATAATAGTAGGGTATCACTTTGCTCAGAACTTGTGGACAGATGCAGAACGTATAAAAGTAGAAGAGGGAGTAGAGGAAGCGGATCTTCCTAAGGGATATGAAAAGTCGATTATAGGTAAAGAAGTTTCTCTATCCTTACAACCGTATGAATCGGAGAGTGCATTTCCAGAACAGTGGGATTTTACAGTAGTAGGAGTGATGGAAAATCCAGCAAAAGATTGGATAGTAGATTCAAGCATTCTAATGGATGAATCATGGTTACCGAAATTAACAGCAGCTTATGAAGCAAATGGAGAACAAGTTCCTGAAATTTATACAAACACCAAAATTTATACATCTAGTTTAGAGCATGTGAAATCAGTTACAAAAGATTTAAAGGATATGGGCTATAACGTCTTTTCTGTATCAGAGCAATTAGAACAGATCGATGTATTTTTTATGGCTTTTAAAATTGGACTAATCTTTGTTGGGACTATTGCAATTCTTATATCATCTATAGGTATTTTCAACACAATGACAATGGCCGTAACTGAACGGACTCGTGAGATTGGCGTGATGAAAGCAATCGGAGCTAGTCCTAAGCTAATTCAACGATTGTTCCTGATGGAAAGTGCGTGGATTGGGATAATCGGAACTCTACTAGCGATCGTTATTTCCTACGCAGTGAGCTTCCTAGCTAACTGGTTACTCCCGCTGGTTGTTGGCGCTGCTCTAGGAGAGGATGAGTTCTCAGATTTATCTATCACGTTCTCGTTAATCCCTTGGCAGTTAGTGCTTCTTGCATCAGCTATGAGTATCGGAGTCGCAATGATTTCTGGTTGGAGACCAGCTCGCAAAGCAACAAAAATAGACGTGATTCAAGCATTACGTCAGGAGTTATAAAGAAAAGAGTGAGTAAGAAGTGTCTTAAGACATTTCTTGCTCACTCTTTTTTATACGGAAATCGTAAAATAAGCGATAAACAGTATAAACACAACGACTGCATTTATTAAATTATATTTAGTTCTAGAGATCGGTTTATTTAGTTTATCTGATTTATTTATTAATACAATCCCCAGATAGGTAACGAAAATTGCCAAAAACAAAGCGAATATTGGAGGCATTGCATAAACGCGGGCATCAATAAAATGCACAATAATAATTGCGATGGCCATAGCAAAACCATAAGCCACTTTTTTAATTGTTGGTTCTTTCATCATAAGATCCTCCGGCGGCATAGTATTTCAATCTTTTCAATTCAGATAATCTTTCAATTCATTCTCCAAAAATGGTTTTGCATTAAGTAGCTGCTTAAATTGCTGATAACTTGCCATTTGTTCAGTGGTAGGTTTTTTTCCTGTTTTATAGGCACGTATCAATATGTTTTTAGGGGTGTTTTCCATATCGATAAATTCTACTAATTGTGCTTCGTACCCGACCATATTTAAAATCTCTGCTCGAATGGAGTCCGTCGCTAAAGCAGCGAAACGTTCTTTTATCAAACCATGTTTTAACATTATATCTAGACCAGGTGCTTCTAACTGTGTATTTAATTCGTGCTGACAGCAAGGTACACTTAATATAACACTAGCACCCCATTTAACTGCTCTGGCAAGTGCCATATCAGTTGCCACATCGCAGGCGTGAAGCGTCACAACCATATCTACCGCAGTTTCGTCATTATAGTCATTTATATCTCCTACTAGAAACTCTAACTGCTCGTATCCTAAATCATTGGCTATTTGAGCACATTCTTCAATTACTTCTTTTTTCAAATCAAGACCAGTAACTCGAATATCAAGTCCTTTTTCGATTTTCAAGTAATGATACAGTGCGAATGTCAAATAAGATTTACCTGAACCAAAATCGAGAATTCTAACGGCCTTATCCTTTGGTAAATAGGCAAGGGTGTCATCGATAAATTCGATAAAACGATTTATTTGTTTAAATTTATCGTACTTTTGCTTTTTGACTTTTCCATCTGCTGTTTGGACACCTAAGCGTATAAGAAAAGGGTATGGTGTATTCGCATCCAATAAATAATTCTTTTTACGGTTATGAGAGAGGTCTACAGCTTTAGAGACAGTGGCTTTTTCTGATTTCCACATAACCTTGTTTTTCTTGGAAAGCTGAGCCTGTACTTTTTCCTCTCTGAAATCTATATGAAACTGACGGAACTGTTCTAAGAGTCCATCTAATGTCTCTGAAAAAGCATCTAAAGCAATATTCTCATGCTTTAATATTCTTTCGTACTGGTATTCTAATTGGATATGATACGTATTCTTTATCTCAATTGGTTTCAATTTTACACGTTTCACTTCATTAGACTTTGCGCGTGGTTGACTAATAGTTGCCGTGACTAGTTGCTTCGTGACTATTTGCTCAAGCATGTATTCTTTCATTTCTTGAAATTCCATAAAATCGCCTACTTTTTCGTAATATACTTGGAAATAGTGTATCACATCGACTTCATTTATTATAAGTAAGTGTTTTGCCAGTCAGTCCAAACAAAATGGTGAGCACCGGACAAAGTAAACAGAAGAAGGCAAATGGCAAGTAATCAATTGTTGAAACAGATAGTACGTCTGTTATGAAGATTCCACATACACTCCAAGGGACTAGTGGATTTACTACAGTCCCCGCATCCTCCATCACACGAGCAAGGTTTTTGTTTGCTAACCCAACTTTTTGGAAATGGGCTTGAAAGGTTTCGCCTGTCAATAAAATAGACAAGTATTGCTCCCCGATTAGTACATTCACTCCTATAGCTGTGAAAGCTGCAGCTGAAATGACCTTTCCTACACTCGTTAGTAGACTTTCTATTTTCCGTAGTAAACTTTGCACTATTCCTAAAGTAAATAAAAGCCCCCCCATACTCAAAGCCAGTAAGACTAAGGAGATAGTAAACATCATGCTAGTCATTCCACCTCTAGATAATAAGGAGTCAACCGCTTCTAAACCAGTTTGAGATGTATAGCCGCTAAATAGGATGTGTAATACTTCACTTGCTGTGAAAAACTGATGGAAATAAGCTACAGCTATTGCGCTTGCTGAAGTGAGAGCAAGTGCTAACATAGCAGGCACTTTTTTGGCAGAAAGTACAATGAGCAAAACTAATGGAAGTAATGAATACCAATGGACCATACCAGTTTGAAGTAGACCTTCTTTCAGTGTAGTTATTTGCTCTAATTGTTGAATTTCTTTGTTAGGCGAAAGTAATGCATATCCAATTATCGCTATAAAAAATGCTGGGATTGTCGTCCAGCCCATATTACGTATATGTTCAAACAGATCAACGCGAACTATAGCTGACGCTAGATTCGTGGTATCTGATAATGGAGACATCTTATCTCCGAAAAAGGCTCCTGAAACGATGGCCCCAGCAGTAATAGCCAATGAAATATCCATAGCACTTGCTATACCAACAAAAGCAACACCTACTGTGGCAACGGTTGTTAATGAACTGCCAATAGCAAGACCGATAACGCATGTTACTAAAAAGACTATTGCAAAGAAAAAATGAGGTGAAATCAATTGAAATCCTATATAAATAAGCGTCGGAATAGTACCGCCAATCATCCAGCTACTTATTAAAATTCCTATAAAGAAAAAGATGAAAACAGCGCCGAGTCCCGTTTTAGAACCTTCTATTAGTCCTTCTTCCAATGACTCGAATGGAACCCTTTTTAATAGCCCATAACCAATTAAAAGTAGAATGGCAAATAAAATTGGTAAATGTGGTACAGCATCAAATTTTATAATACAAACTACCATCAAAGAAACTATTAACAAGATTAGAAATAATGCCTCTCGAAAAGGAGGCGTAATTGTAGATGAAATTCGAAACATAAAATATCCTCCTAAACTAATTTTAACACTTTGGCGATTCAACGCTTTCAATCACTAAAGTAATTAGGATTTTACCAGGTTTCAACAAACTGTCAATCGGAAAAGGAAAAGTCTATTTCATCAGAATTTTGTGATAAAATAGAGTGTAAATAAACAATCAAGGGGTGATTGGTTTGTTAAATGAAAAAACAGTTGGGGAAATTGTGAAAGAAGCAGCCAGGAAATTTCCAGATACAGAAGCGTATGTGTATCCAGAGCATGGCATTCGAAAGACGTATAAGGAGTTTGACAAAGAAACGGATGAGCTTGCAAAAGCCTTTATCGGTATGGGCATTCAAAAAGGGGAGCATGTGGCCATTTGGTCTGACAATAAGAGAGAGTGGTTACTCAGCCAATTCGCAACAGGAAAAATGGGTGCCGTACTCGTAACAGTGAATACAAATTATCAAGAGAAAGAACTAGAATACTTGTTGCAACAATCAGATGCTACGACGCTCATATTATGCGAATCTTTTAAAGGAACATCCTATTTAGATATTGTCCGTGCAATTTGCCCGGAAATTATTCATTCAGAAAAAGGCAATATTCTCTCAGAAAAGTTCCCCCATTTTAAAAGAGTCATAGTAATGACTGACAATGAGTATAAAGGTATGTATTCATGGGCGGAGCTATTATCACATGCAGATAAGGTGTCGGACGACACGTTGGAGAACGCATTGAAATCACTTCATAATGAAGAAGTGATTAATATTCAATATACTTCTGGAACGACTGGTTTTCCAAAAGGTGTAATGCTTTCGCACAAAAATGTAGTAAATAACGGACAACTCGTAGGCGACTATATATATTTAACAGAAAAAGATCGTCTTTGTATTCCGGTACCTTTTTTCCACTGCTTTGGGTGTGTAATGGGAACAATCGCATCTGTAACACATGGAACTACCATGGTCATTATCGAGCAATTTAATCCAGGTAAAGTACTTCAAATAGTTCAGGACGAAAAATGTACAGCATTGCACGGGGTACCAACAATGTTCATCGCAGAATTGAACCATCCAGATTTTAAGCAGTTTAAATTGTCTACACTGCGAACAGGTATTATGGCAGGCTCTATTTGTCCAATTGAAGTGATGAAAAAAGTGATCACCGATATGGGTGCAAGTGAAATAACAATAGCTTATGGACAAACAGAATCCTCTCCGGTCATTACACAAACGAAGACCGACGATCCTATTGAGAAGCGAGTGTCATCTGTCGGGAAGCCTCATCCTGCGGTTGAAGTGAAGATTATAGATCCACTTACAGGGGAAGATACACCAACTGGAGTCCCTGGTGAGCTTTGTACCCGAGGTTATTTAGTGATGAAAGGATACTATAAAAACGAACAAGCAACTAAGACGGCAATTGACCCTAATGGTTGGCTTCACACAGGTGATATCGCAGTGGTGGATGAGGAAGGGTATATAGATATAACGGGACGTATTAAAGACATGGTAATCCGTGGTGGAGAAAATATCTATCCAAAAGAAGTAGAAGAATTTTTATATCAGCACCCTAAGGTCCAAGACGTTCAAGTAGTTGGAGTACCTGACCCTAAATACGGAGAAGAACTTATGGCATGGGTTATTCTAAAAAGCGACGAACAGATAACTTCTGATGAATTAAAGGAATACTGTAAAGGGAAAATTTCATTTCATAAAATACCAAAGTATATTGAATTCATAGAGTCATATCCAATGACAGCTTCAGGCAAAATTCAAAAGTTTCTCCTTCGTGAAATGTCTAAAGAGAAGGCCGAGGTATAATTCGAATTATTTCCTGGGAAATCGACAAATTTCATGTGAATAGAAAGGTAAGAAAACAAATCCATTACGAGGAGTAACTTTAAGTGAATGCGAATGCAACTTTCATAATGCGATTCAAAGCGTTTATGCTGGATTACTTGCTTATATTTGCCTACTTGAGTGTGCTTGCTGTCTTTAATATATTTGTATTTCCATCTGTACAGAGTTTGTTTATTAACTCACTTGTAGTTGCGCAGTTCACAGGATTTCTAATGGTAACATTGCCGGTTTCACTCTATTTTATTATTAGTGATTCAGTGCTAGGGAAACAGTCCATAGGTAAGAGATATATGGGAATTAAAGTAGTCAATAAACATAATCAAAACCTTTCGATACTCCAGTCCATTTTTAGAACCATTGTGAAATTTCTCCCTTGGGAACTTTCACATTATCTAGTGTATCGCCTGATTTACCTTGGAGATGCAGAAGTTCCAATTAGCTACTATGCAATTGGTGGAATTATCTATGGGCTTATGCTTGCATATATTCTTACCGCTCTATTTAGTAAGCGTAAAAAATCACTTTATGACATGGTTGTCGAAACACAGGTTATTAAGGTGGGATCTTAGTAATTGATAGGCATCAGTTTTCCGATCGATGCTCTTCATATTTATTGATATACTGATGGCATGGGAATTATTGAAAGGAGGTGCTACGATGTATTTGGATCATATCGTTCATAGCGTTACAAAAGAACCGCTAGAGGTAGCGAAAAATTGGATGGAAAATGAAGTTCATACAGTAGTGGGTGGTCAACATACTCAATGGGGAACATACAACGCGCTACTTTATACGAAAACAAGCTATATTGAGTGGCTTTCCGTAGAACGGGAGGAAGTTGCGAACAACGCTGATCATCCTCTTATAAATCTTATGCTTCATGACTTGAAAACAAGTGGAGCAGGGTTCAATACAATCTGTATCCGCACTACTAATATAGCTCATCTTAGTAACAAGCTAATGGACCAGGGTATAAAAACTTCGGGAGTTCTACATGCTGAGAGGAAGACAACTAGCGGATTAATACGTAAATGGAAAATGTTATTTATCCACGAGGAAGTTAGTAATGCTTTGCCTTTTCCATTCTTTATAGAATGGGAGGAGAGCGATGAGGATAGATACCACTCACTGCAGGAGGATGGAACAATAAATGCCAGTAATCTGAAGTTATCTATTACTGCTTGTGAGTTTCACGTTCGAGATCCAAGGGAAGTAATGAATAAGTGGAAAAACTATTTTCAGCTAATCGAGTATGATGAACAAACATTACTTTTAGAAAATACACGATTAATATTTAAACAAAGTAAAATCGAAACAAAAGAGCGACTTGCAAGCATTGATATTGATGGTTCTAATCTACATAAAGAAATCACATATGAACAAGCAACCTATCGCTTTCTTTAAAAGGAGAAATTATATGGATGAAATAATAGAAAAGGCAATACTCGTAGCTGTAAAATTACAAAAAGATGAGCATTTTGAATATGGATTGGAAGAACTACACAATTTAGCAGGGGCATTAGATGTGGAGGTAGTTGGGGAAGTAACGCAAAATCTTGAACGAGTTACCTCATCTCATTATGTGGGGACCGGTAAGGTAGAGGAGATTAGAAGCCTATATGAAGAAGCCGGAGCTAATCTAGTTATCTTCAATGATGAGCTTTCCCCATCACAAATTAGGAACCTAGAACGTGACTTGGACTGTAAAGTTATTGACCGTACTATGCTAATTCTTGATATCTTTGCTCGACGTGCAAAATCTAACGAGGCTCAAATGCAAGTAGATTTAGCGCAACTTCAATATATGCTTCCACGTCTTGTGGGACTTAGAGCATCTCTAGGGCGACAAGGTGGGGGAACTGGCGGTGGATTTAAAAACCGTGGTGCTGGGGAAACAAAGCTAGAGCTGGATAGACGTAAAATTGAAGATCAGATTGCCAAACTCAAACGAGACCTCGAGCATGCAAAAGATCAACGTGAAACGCAGCGCAAGCAACGTAAGAAAAATGCAATTCCCGTTGTATCTTTAGTAGGTTATACGAATGCTGGTAAATCTACAATTATGAACCAATTGTTAAACAAAGTCGGACAAATGGAATCGAAGCAAGTGTTTGAAAAAGATATGCTTTTTGCAACGCTAGAAACTTCCGTCAGACAGATTAAACTTCCGGACCAAAAGGAATTTTTATTAACAGACACGGTAGGTTTTGTTAGTAAGCTTCCCCATCATTTAGTAAAAGCCTTCCGTTCAACATTGGAAGAAGCACGTGATGCAGATTTACTTCTACACGTTGTGGATGTATCGAACGCAGAGCATCGCTTCATGATGGACGTAACGAACGACACACTTCATGCTGTTGGTGTTGAAGATGTACCTACTGTATTTGTTTACAACAAATCTGATTTAGCAGATATGAAATACCCACATATCGCAGGTGATAATATTTGGATTTCTGCGAAAGAGGGAGCAGGGTTGAATGAGCTGATAGAGATTATTAGAAAACATATTTTCTCTAATTATGTTAGTTGTTCCTTACTAATCCCGTTTGACCGTGGAGATATTGTATCTTACTTAAATGAGCATGCGTCAGTCTCCACTACTTCGTATGAGGAAGAGGGTACCGTTGTACAAGTAGAAATGAAAAAATCAGATTATGATCGTTTTCAAGAATTTTTATTTGTCCAATAGATAGCTGCAATGTTGTAGAGAAACACCCCAAAGTAACGAAGGATCATCGCAATGTAGTCAAGAATCACCGGAAAGTAACCAAAAATCACCGCAAAGTCGCAAGAACTAATAGAACAAATTAAAAAGTTGTCTCGCCGGTAGGTATTCTACTGGGAGACAACTTTTTTGGTTTCCTTAATATTAAACCTCTTGGAACTGTATGTTATGCAATCTAGCAAATATTCCGTCCTGTGCTACTAAATCACTGTAGGAACCATCTTCTTCGATTCCTTTTTCTGTTACAACAAGGACACGGTCGGCATCACGGATAGTTGCCAATCTATGTGCAATGATAAGGGTAGTCCTATTTTCGGCTAGCTCCATTAAAGACTTCTGGATAAACCGCTCTGTTTCCGTATCAAGAGCTGATGTAGCTTCATCCAGAATTAGAATTGGTGGGTTTTTTAAGAACATACGAGCTATCGCAAGGCGTTGTTTTTGTCCACCTGATAACTTAAGTCCACGCTCCCCGATTTGTGTATCATAACCTTCTGGTAGAGAAGCAATCATATCTTCTAAATGTGCCTTTTTGGCAGCGTCTCGAATTTCTTCCTCACTTGCATCTTGTTTACCATAGGCAATATTCTCACGAATAGATCCCGTGAACAAAAATACATCCTGTTGAACAATACCAATTTGAGAACGCAATGATTTCATCGTAATATCTTGGATGTTCAATCCATCTACGGAAATCGCTCCTTCTTGAACATCGTAAAACCTTGGGATTAGGGAACAAATAGTAGTTTTCCCTGCTCCAGATGGACCTACGAATGCGATAGTTTCTCCTGCTTTAATAGACAAGTTAATATTATCTAATACAGGTTTATGTTCATCGTATCGGAAACCAACTTGCTCGAAATTTATATCTCCTTTTAAATGCTGAACAGTTAGGGCGTTTGGAGAGTCTTGAATTTCAGGATCCTGTTCAATTAGTTCTAAGAAGCGTTTGAAACCAGCCATTCCTTTAGGATATAGCTCAAGTAGTGCCGTTATTTTATCAACAGGTTTTATCAACACGTTGACATATAGTACAAAACTTACAAGTTCCCCGGTGGTAAGAGCTCCTTTGTATGTAAACCAAGCTCCGACAACAAGCACGACCAATGTTACGAGACGAGTTAACATATAAATACTAGAATGTGTACCGGCCATCACTTTATAGGCCACCAGCTTAGCTAAACGGAATTGTCCATTATCTTCTTTGAAACGGCCAATTTCAAAAGTTTCATTGGTAAATGATTGAACAACACGAACACCAGAAACACTGTCTTCCACTCGTGCATTTACATCTGCAATTTTTCCGTACATGTTTTTCCATGCTCTATTCATCATAATGTTACCGTACGTTGCCACGACGGATAAGATCGGCACCATGACAATAGCGATGATCGCAAGTTCCGGATTAATATTGTACATAATCGTAAAAGCACCGATTAATGTCATAATAGCGATGAACAAATCCTCCGGACCATGATGGGCAAGTTCACCAATATCAAATAAATCATTTGTAATTCGACTCATAATATGACCTGTCTTCGTATTATCAAAGAACCGGAATGATTGGCGTTGAACGTGGGTGAATAATTGCTGTCTCATATCGGTCTCTATATTAATGCCGAGTTTATGGCCAAAATAACTTACGACATACTGTAGAAAAGTGCTGAGGATAAATACTACCAATAGTAGGATACTGATTTTTGTTATCATGCTCCAATCCCCAGTAGGTAACAAGTCATCGATAAACCATTGAACTGCAACTGGATATGCGAGCTCTAAAATTGCGACAAATACAGCACTACTGAAGTCAATGATAAATAGTCGTTTATGCGGTTTGTAATATGAAAAAAACTTCTTGAGCATTTTCTTAGCTCCTTCCTTCTGTCATAACGACTATTATAACCAACAATTTCAAAAGTCGAAATAATTAAATTCGATAGAATAAATAAAATTCCAATTTCAGTCAAAATTTGCTCTGTATTTTATATTAGAACGTTGATATTACGCTGTTTTTTACTAGTAATCTTCCTAGTTGAAATATAAAAGGTTTTTTGACAATTGCAAAAGGGCAGTTTATAATATGTGTCTTGTTAGTTTTATGGGCATTAGGTTACTTTTCATGTAATCCATTAATATGGCGATAGAGTGTATTCCTAATGTTTTCAAAATTAGAAAAGAGGTAAAAAAATGGCAACAAAAGAAGAGATAGTTAAATCCGTCCCTCAGAAGGGATTTTTTGGTCATCCGAAAGCATTACTATCATTGTTTTTCACGGAGTTTTGGGAGCGTTTTTCTTACTATGGAATGCGCGCAATACTAATCTACTATATGTATTACGAAGTAACGCAGGGAGGATTGGGACTAGAACGTTCTACTGCTAACTCCATTATGGCTGTATATGGTTCACTAGTTTATATGTCTGGAATTATTGGAGGTTGGATAGCTGACCGCCTATTCGGTACGACGAAAACGGTATTCTATGGTGGGGTTCTCATCATGTTCGGTCATATCGTCTTGGCATTCCCTGGTGGTTTAACTACTTTGTTTGCCTCGATGGCATTAATCATCATTGGGACAGGCTTGTTGAAACCAAATATTTCAAGTATTATCGGGGATCTGTATTCTAAAGAAGATACTCGTCGTGATTCAGGTTTTAGCATTTTCTATATGGGGATTAATATGGGAGCGTTTATCGCACCTTTAATCGTTGGAACAATTGGTCTTGAGTATAACTTCCATTTAGGATTTGGTCTTGCTGCGGTCGGTATGGCAATTGGTTTAGTCGTATTTTTAGTAACCAAAAAGAAATATTTAGGGTTAGCAGGTACATATGTGCCAAACCCAATGGCCAAAGATGAACGTAAAAAAGTACTAACTAGAATTGGTATTGCTTTAGTCATTATTTTAATTGTTGGATTCATATTGATTCAACAAGGTATTTTAACAATTGATAGTTTCATCATGACAGTTTCTATTTTAGGTATTGTTATTCCTACCTTGTACTTTATCGTTATGTATAGAAGCAGTAAAACAACAGAGGATGAAAAGTCTCGCTTACTTGCATACATCCCATTATTTGTTGCAGCTATGATGTTCTGGGCAATTCAAGAACAAGGGTCCAACATTTTAGCACAGTATGCAGATGAACGAGTAGACTTAATGATTGGATCTGTTGAGATTTCACCTGCCTGGTTCCAATCTTTAAATCCATTGTTCATCATAGCCCTTGCACCAGTGTTTGCGTGGATGTGGGTAAAACTAGGTGACAGACAACCATCTACACCTAAGAAATTCTCATTTGGTTTGTTCTTTGCGGGGATGTCCTTCATCGTCATGATTATTCCAGCTTACTTCAACGGTACTGACTCTCTAGTTAGTCCTTTCTGGCTAGTACTGAGTTTCTTCCTTGTAGTATTAGGTGAGTTATTATTATCACCAGTAGGATTATCTGCGACAACGAAACTTGCACCGGGAGCATTCGCAGCACAAACGATGAGTTTATGGTTTATGACGAACGCGTCAGCTCAAGCTATCAATGCCCAAGTTGTTAAATTTTACTCACCAGAAAACGAAATTATATACTTCGGTGTTATAGGTGTAGTAGCTTTAGTAATTGGTTTATTACTCTATATAATGACTCCATTAATCCAAAAATATATGCGTGGCGTTAAGTAAAATTCAAAATAGTGAAACTTTATAAGTAATCATCCCGTAAAGTAAGTATCTTACTGAGAAGGGATGATTATTTTTATGAAGAAATGGACAGCTCTATTATCTATAGCAACCTTAACATTAGGCTTAGCTGCTTGTAACGAAACTGCAACACCCGTACAAGAAAAAGAGGTAACAGAAACTAGTAAACTTACTTTACAAGAAGTATATGACAAGTCAATGAAAGTTTCTGAAGAGTTAAAAAGCGTTAAAGGCACGATAGATATGAATCAGACGATGACAATGCCTAGTGAAGAAATGACTTTGGACATTAAGTCAGCGCTAGATATGGAATATATACTGGAACCAATGCAAATGCACCAAAAGGGCACAACGACAATGATGGGTATGGGTGAAGGTGGAGAGTCTCAAGAAACTGAGGTGGAGACTTATATTACAGAAGATGCAATGTATGTGTATGAAGGCACAACTGCACAATGGATGAAGTTCCCTCAGGAAATGGTAGACCAAATCATGAGTTCTGCAAACCAAACAGATCCAGCTACTCAACTGCAACCCTTACAGGAATATTTAGAACAAGTAGAATTTGAACAAGACGATG
Organism: Psychrobacillus sp. FSL K6-1464; assembly: GCF_038003145.1. NCBI lineage: Bacteria > Bacillati > Bacillota > Bacilli > Caryophanales > Bacillaceae > Psychrobacillus > Psychrobacillus sp. FSL K6-1464. Next base: position 3,323,466 of record NZ_JBBOOP010000001.1, on the reverse strand, counting down.
ACACCTATATTCTAACACTGAAAGGCAGTGGTGAAGAGTTTACTGCCCTTGTGAAAGACCAGGTAGATGAAGCACTTCAAAATTTAACTGCAGGTGAAAATATTAACTTAGACTTTACGATTAACTCGGTTGACTACGTAGTCCATATTGATAAAGAATCGTATCAAACGACCAAATTAGATACAGTGATAGATATGGATATGACGATGGAAGGAGAAACAATGAATCTAAAAATGGATGCTAAAACAGACTTCTCTAAGTTCAATGAAATAGGGGAAATTGTCGTTCCTCAAGAGATTATTGATAGCGCTACATCAATTTAATAAAATAATAGAATAGGTTTTAGCTTAATAGGCTGTTTCAATTGTTATGAAATTCGACAATTGAAACAGTTTTTTTAATTAAACCAAAGTAGGATAGGGTCGGATTAATATAGGGGAATAGTCACTCGTTCCTATATCTAAATGACAAACGTTTTCATTTAGACATTGACTTAAATAGTCAGGATGCTATAATTAAATTGATGGTAATTGATAATGATTTTCAATGCTGTTTATTATAAAAATATCTTCTATGTACAATAAATAAATGTTTACTCAGTGTGGAAGAAATTTCACTATCGTCTGAGAATAAAAGAAATATGGGGTTTAAAATGAGACTGTGGATGTTGATAGTTACAGTGATCATCCTGTCAGTTATTTCGCTATTTATTGGTGCGATTGACATAAAACCGAGTCATTTGCTTAATTGGGAATCGTTAGAGACACAGATTTTCTTAATAAGTCGTTTACCAAGATTATTAGCTATAATTTTAGCTGGCGCAGGGATGGGTATTGCAGGTTTAATCATGCAAAGTTTAAGTCGAAATAAATTTGTGTCGCCAACAACGGCTGGTACATTAGATGCAGCAAAATTAGGGATTATCATATCAATGATATTCTTTACAGGTTTATCTTATATTGGACAAATCCTTTTTAGTTTTGCTTTTGCTTTAATTGGTACATTTATCTTTATGCAACTACTTGAGCGTATTAAGTTCAAAGATGCCGTGTTTGTTCCACTTATCGGGATTATGTACGGAAATGTTATTGGGGCACTATCTACTTTCTTAGCATACGAAGCAAACATTTTACAAAATGTAGATGCGTTTTTCCAAGGAAGCTTCACGTTAGTTGTATCTGGGCGCTATGAGCTTCTATATGTAGCTGTACCAGCGATCATTATTGCTTATATATATGCCAATAAGTTTACTGTTGCAGGTATGGGTGAGGATTTTGCTAAAAATCTAGGTTTAAGTTATCGAACAGTGTTGAATATTGGTTTAATAATTGTGGCTATTATTACGACAACAGTTATTTTAACTGTTGGTGTAATTCCGTTCTTGGGATTAATAGTGCCAAACCTTGTTTCTCTGTATTTAGGGGATAATTTGCGTAAAACGATACCCCATACTATTTTTATGGGTGCAGCATTTTTATTGTTCTGTGATATTATTAGCCGCTTAATCGTACATCCATATGAAATTCCCGTTAACACAACCGTTGCAGTAATCGGTAGTGTGATCTTCTTAATTATGTTGTTTAGGGGGAAAGCATATGCGCAAAAATAGTACGAAGCTAATTATATTAGCAGTTATTGCAATTATTTGTATGCTGTTATTTGCTTTTTATAATATCCAAGGTGGGTTTAGTTATGCATTTCCGAAACGTTTAGAACGAATGTTTGCGATGGTCATTACAGGAACAGCGATCGCTTTTGCTTCTATCGCGTTCCAAACCGTAACGAACAATCGACTATTAACTCCATCGGTTATGGGTATTGACTCTATGTATGAGATAGTTCAAACGATTATTTACTTTGCGTTAGGATCGACTTCGATTTTTGTTGTAAGTCGCTACTTAAACTTTGGAGTATCCATTATAGCGATGGTTTTATTTGCTTTAATATTATACCGTTTCTTATTCCGTGCAGATAAGTATCCAATTTTTTTATTACTATTAGCAGGTATGGTTCTCGGTACGCTACTTGGAAGCTTAGGTACCTTTATGCAGGTAATAATTGATCCTGTAGAATATGAAAGTTTACAAGCTCGATTGTTTGCGAGCTTTATGAACGTAAAAACAGAGTTGCTATTTTTATCCGCAGGTATTTTAGTTTTAGCATTTCTTTATGGTTCACGCATATTACATAAGTTGGATGTTATGGCTTTAGGGCGTGACAATGCTATGAACTTAGGCGTTGACTATGACAAAATGGTATTACGTATTTTGATTTTATCTTCGATTTTAATAGCTGTATCCACAGCGTTAGTAGGACCAATTACGTTTTTAGGTTTAATAGTTTCTAACTTGGCATATCAATATTTTGCTACATACAAACATTCAGTCTTAATAATAGGTGCAAGCTTAATAAGCATTATTGCATTAGTCGGTGGACAATTTTTAGTGCTACATGTATTTAATTTAACAACAACGATTAGTGTCATTATTAACTTTATCGGTGGTCTTTACTTTATATACTTATTACTAAAGGAAAGTAGGAAAGCGGCATGATTGAGATTAAAAGGCTTTCTAAAAGCTTTGGGAAAAAAACTGTTGTCGAAGACGTCACTCTAAAAATTCACTCGAAAGCCATTACGTCCTTTATTGGACCTAATGGTGCGGGTAAATCAACGCTATTATCAATGGTAAGTCGATTGTTAGATGCGGATACAGGAGAAGTATTGTTAGATCAATCAAACGTAAAGAAAATGAAGTCTGATGCATTTGCAAAACGTGTTGCAATTTTGAAGCAAGCAAATCATTTTAATATTCGTTTAACTGTTAGGGAACTTGTAGCTTTTGGGCGTTATCCGTATTCAAAAGGCCGGTTAAACGCAGAAGATCACAAATTCGTTGACCAAGCGTTAGATTATATGAACTTAACAGATATGCAAGATATGTTTTTAGATGAGCTTTCAGGTGGTCAAAAACAGCGTGCATTTATTTCGATGGTTATTGCGCAAGATACTGAATATATTTTGCTTGATGAACCCTTAAACAATCTCGATATGAAGCATTCTGTACAAATTATGAAAATTTTGCGTAAATTGGTGGATGAGCTAGGTAAAACAGTTGTAATCGTATTGCATGATATTAACTTTGCCTCTGTCTATTCAGACCGAATTGTTGCATTAAAAAATGGACGTCTAGTAAAAGATGGTCCTACGGAAGAGATTATCAACTCAGAATCCTTACGTGAAGTGTATGATATGCACATTCCTGTTCAAGTGCAAGATGGATGTAGAATTTGCGTCTATTTTAATTCACACAATTAATTTTCAAGATAGTATTTGACAATTGAAGCAAACTAAATTAGAATTTGAAATAGTTGATTGAGAATGATTTTCATTATCAATCAAAACTTGAAAGAGCATTTATTAGGAGGAGAAATTTAGAATGAAGAAATGGAATATAATTACTGCTGCTGCATTAGCATTAATGTTAGCTGCATGTGGATCAGAAGAAACAGAAACACCAAAGGCAACTGAAACAAACGAAGCAAGTGATACAGAAAAAGATGTAGCAGAAGAGTCGGCATATCCGATGACGGTATCTTCTTTAAGTACTGCTCGTGAAACAGAAGAAGGTGCTTCAGTTACTTTTGAAGATATTACATTAGAAGAAGAGCCTAAGCGCATTATCTCTTTAGACTACGGTTTCTTAGACACTCTTGATGCTTTAGGTGTTGAAGGTATCGTAGGTGTAGCAGCTAACGGTGGTCAAGGGAATATTCCAGAACACTTGAAAGAAAAGTATGCACCAAGTGATGAAATTGCTGATGTTGGTACTTTAAAATCTATTAACTTCGAAGCAGTTGCAGCTGCAGATCCAGATATCATTTTTATCTCTGGTCGTCAAACAGCCTTCTATGAAGAGTTAAAAGAAATTACACCAAATGTAGTATTTATCGGTTCAGATAACTCTAACTATATTGATGCAGTTTATGAAACAGTAGACTTAGCGGCTAATATGTTTGATAAAGTGGAAAAAGGTGAAGAGCTAAAAGCTGCATTACAAGAAAAAGTAGATGAAGTGAAAGAAAAAGCAACTGGCTATGAAAATGCATTAGTTGCTATGTATAATGACAAAAAAATGTCTGGCTTTGATAACAGTGCAGAATCACGTTTTGCATATGTGTACAATGACTTCGGTTTCAAACCAGCAACAACTGATATTGAAGCATCTTCACACGGATCAGACTTTTCTTATGAGTCAATACTTTCAGTAGATCCAGAAGTATTATTAGTAATTGACCGCACAGTTTCGGATGTAGAAACGATTAAAGCGGATATCGAAAATGATATTATTAAACAAACTCGTGCTTATAAAGAAGGCAAAATCGTATACTTAGATGGTACGAACTGGTACTTCTCAAGCAACGGTGTAACAACTGAGACAGCAAAGTTACAAGAAATCTTAGATGAATTAAAATAATTCATAGTAACCAGAACTACTCTATTCGTGTAAACGAGTAGAGTAGTTCTTTTTTTATACGTTTATGAGGATCGATAAGTCGGTATCATCTCTAACGTGCCATTTGATATCTTATCTGGCTCAATCATCCCGCCTGATTTTCCAACTTCTCATAATCTCCATCAGAATAACTCGATTAATAGTTAGCCGGAATTCTGCCCGCAGGTCTTTCGAAGACTATAAACAGATTCTGCTTAAAGGGTAGGTATTCATTGTACATCCATATATTACTAGCTTATAATTTTGTTATGGGATAGGAGGGATTTTTTGAAGAAATGGTTTTATCCACTTAGTCTGGTAACATTATTAGGTTTTGCAGCACTGTTCGTATATTTCAATTCAAAAGAAATAGCACAGTTTGATAATCAAATGTCCCAAATATTTGGAGATAATAATATTATAGGATTTTTTCATAATTTCGGGGACACTAAATTTATTATATTTGTCACGCTGTTATTAGTTATTTATCTTTGGTTACGCTCAAAAAATTATCGAGGAATGCTTTTTGTTTTACTCTCTGTAGGGTTTGGAAATGTTCTGAATCAAATGCTTAAAAAGTGGGTGGAAAGAGAACGACCAGATATTCCACAACAGCTGGAGACCTTTAGCTTTCCATCTGGACATGCCATGGTGGGCCTTTTATATTTATTTACCATTGCCTACTTTTTAACAGAGCATCAGTCGAGTAAACCGAAACGAGTTCTAATCTGGTTAGTCGCTATATTTGCTACCATAATGGTTGGACTTTCACGGATTGCGGAACATAGGCATTATGCTTCAGATGTTTTAGCTGGGTGGATGATTGGGTATTCTTGGTTTGTCATCGTAGCATTGTGGTATGAATACAGAAACAGAGTTTTTAAAAAGTATACAGAGTAGAAACCTTTCCTCGTTGGAAAGGTTTTTTCTAAAGGAGTGGGGTATATGTTTGAAATACCACAGGAGCTTATTAAACTTGGGATCAATCGGATAGAGGGGTTTCCTGTAGAAGGGTTTGTTAAAGGGAAGGGACCTAAAAAACCAAGTATCTTACTTATAGGCGAAGCTCCTGGAGAGAATGAGGCTATAAAAGGAGTTCCATTTATCGGTAGAGCAGGTGACGAACTCAACAAGTCATTAGAAAGTATTGGATTGACCAGAGAAGACGTATATATGACTAGTGCAGTTCGTAGCCGGCCATATGTATGGAGAGATAAGAAGACTCGTAATGGTGAGTTAATACAAAAAAAGTATAATCGCCCACCAACCCAATTAGAAATAGTGGCACATGCACCCATATTAGATTATGAACTAAAAAATATTGTCCCTAATATTATTGTTACGTTAGGGAATGTAGGTTTACAGCGTTTGTTAGGAAAAGAGGCAAAGGTTTCCAAGTTACATGGAGAACTGCTTCATCGACCAGTACGTCACTTAAAATCACTAGATTCTATTGAATTTGAATGGTCGGATGAAAGCTATATGATTATTCCTACCTACCACCCTGCCTCTGTGTTTTATAGACCTTCCAACCGCGATTTTCTTGAGCAAGATTGGATTAATATTGGGAATTATTTAACGAATAGAAAGTATTGATTGTATTTGAATTGAGTTAATTGATTGACTCGATGTATACGTTTGTATACAATATATATATAAGTATACAAACGTATACAAAGGGGGCTTTGTATGAGAAGTGAATCACATCCTCTAGGGAGACATGACCGAGACGAAAACCATCGGGAGGGTAGACGTAGAGGAAGACCATTACAAGCAGAAGACAAAGAAAAAAGACATGGTGCGAAAACGTTCCGACGTGGGAGAGCGTTAGCGTTTTATGATATGATGAATATGAAATCAAACGCATTAAAGAAGCAATTAGAAACTCCTGAATTACAATCGATTAATCCGATTATAGTTGGTGAATTGAAGGCAGTAGAAACTCTTATGGAAGAGTTTGCACAGTTATTTGAACTATATGAAGTAGAAGAACCCACAACTCAAGACACAATTAATGAAGAAAAACCAATTGATACACAAAATTAAAAACAATCGCTAAGATAAAAATGGGGGAATAGAAATGTTAGTACAAATTCGTAAATGGACAGTGACAGAAGGAAATGCCGATAAGATTCTTGAACGTTTTAAGAAGAAACCAGATCAAGGTCCATCATTGATTGAACAACGTGAAGGATTCATCGGGCGTGAGTTATTAGTTAAGAATGTTCGTCGAGGTGAAGAAGAAGTAGTAATGATTGTTCGTTGGGAATCAGAAGAGGCTTGGAAAGCATGGGAAAAGAGTCCTGAGCATATTGCCGGACATAAAAAGAAAATAAAAGAGCATGGTGGAAAACCACCACAGCCTGAATTTGTAATTGCTATGGAACATGGTAGTTATACTGTTGTGGAATAGAATATAATAACAAAAGTAGTCATATTATGATAAAAAAATTAGCATTGGATTAAGTGGTATACACTTCTTCCAATGCTTTTTTGTTTAATAACATCACTTATAGGTTAAACCACTGTTGCTTAGGGAAGAAATAAATAACGAAGTGATGTCTCCATAATTAGTAATAAATTTGTAGAATTCGTAAAAATAAAAAAATTATATTTTCACTAGTTGAAAAGAGTTGCGCAAAGGAAACATTTTGCGTATAATAAATGAAAATCGATAAATAGAAAGAAGTTGGGTCAATGGATGGAAATGTAGCGTTTGCTTTATTACTTACATTATTTGCTGGTCTGGCAACTGGTATTGGTAGTCTACTTTCATTATTGACATCTCGCACAAATACTAAATTTTTATCCGTTGCACTAGGTTTCTCAGCAGGTGTCATGATTTATGTATCCTTGGTAGAAATTTTTGTGAAAGCTAAGGACTCTCTCGTTGCTGAACTTGGAGAGACAAATGGGTATTGGATGACATTAGTTGGTTTTTTCGGTGGGATGTTCGTAATTGCGGTAATTGACCGATTAATACCTAGTCTTGGTAACCCACATGAAGTTAAAAGTGTAGAAGATATGGATGTCAAAATCAGTAATGCTGAGCAGACAAAACTCATGAAAATGGGTGTTTTTACAGCACTTGCAATAGGGATTCATAATTTTCCAGAGGGAATTGCAACCTTTGCATCTGCTCTACAAGATCCCAATTTAGGGATTGCAATTGCCGTTGCCGTAGCTATTCACAATATACCGGAAGGAATTGCTGTAGCAGTTCCTATATATTATGCAACTGGTAGTCGTAAGAAAGCTTTCAAGTTATCTTTCTTGTCTGGCTTAGCGGAACCGGTTGGAGCGTTCGTAGCTTATTTAATACTGATGCCCTATTTAAATGGAGTCATGTTTGGAGTAATATTTGCCGGAGTAGCGGGGATTATGGTCTTTATTTCTTTAGATGAGTTATTGCCAGCAGCGAAAAAATATGATGAAACCCATTCATCTATTTATGGACTCGTTGCAGGAATGGCAGTAATGGCCTTAAGTCTTGTTCTCCTAGCTTAATAAAAGCTCAATCATAAAAAGGCAGTGTAACCTTCAAACGAAGTTGCACTGCCTTTTATAATGGAATGTATAACTTCTGACTAGTGAAAGTTTCCTTTAGTGGGCATTCTCTGTATCTTTAATCGTAACGACAATACCTGTGCGATTCATAGGTACTTCAACGAGATTAAAATCAGGGAATTGACCTTTTAACTTAGAGATGAAATCCTGTTCTGTTCCTTTTTCCACTAACGAGAGCAGGGTAGGTCCTGCACCACTGATACAAGTTCCATAAGCACCCGCTTGTTTAGCTGCTATTTTTATCTCTTTGCTCTGTGGAATCATATCAAGTCGGTAAGGCTCGTGAAACAAATCTTGTTCCATATAAGTTCCAACCTGTTCAAAAGCTGACGATAGGAAAGCGGCAGTTAATAAGTTTGCGATTGCACTTGCTTGTGCTGCTTCTTGACGTGAATAAGAATCCGGTAAAACTTGTCTCGCCATTGTTGTTTTTAATTCGAAGTTGGGTATAAATAACACAAATGAGGCCTCGATGTGATTTGCATGAAATACATTTATCTCCCCGTTTGCTGCATTAGAAGAGATGGTAAAACCTCCAAAAATGGAAGCTGCTGCATTGTCAGGATGTCCTTCCATTAGTGTTGCAACTTTTAGTTTATCCTGTGCAGTTAGATGTAACTCCATAATTTGATTGGCTAACTCAATACCAGCAACAATGGCTGAAGCACTGCTCCCCATTCCTCTTGCTAGTGGAATTTCACTCTTCACTCTCACTGTGCATGGAGGAAGGGAAAAACCATGTAACTCGGCCGTTTTTTCAGCTGCTTGGACAATTAAGTGATCTAGTGGGTTTGGAACATCCGGAAGATTACCGGACAAGTTAATGATTTTCCAATCAAATCCTAATTCGACTTCCAGTTCTAAATATTTGTCTAGGGCGATACCGATGGAGTCAAAGCCTGGTCCAAGGTTCGCTGTACTTGCTGGTATTGAAATACACCAAACCATTAGACTAGCACCTCCTCTATAAATGCGCTAAGAGCTGAAGCATTACTTTCAAGTTTATGGGGCTCAGCAACTTTAACATCAATTGCAGTTTGTGGATCCTTTAAGCCATTGCCAGTTAATACTGCAACTACTGTACTTCCTGCTGCTATTTTTCCTTCTTTTACGGAACGTAGTAGTCCAGCTATTGAAGCGCATGAGCCAGGCTCTGCGAAGATGCCTTCTCTGCTTGCGATTAGTTTATAGGCTTCGATAATTTCATCATCCGTTACAGCTTCGATGACACCATTAGACTCATCGCGGGCAGCTTCAGCACCTTTCCAACTTGCTGGATTACCGATACGAATTGCAGTAGCAATTGTTTCAGGGAATTCGATAGGTTTTCCTTGTACAATAGCAGCAGAGCCCTCTGCCTCAAATCCAAAAATTTGAGGTAAACCTGTTTGTTTTTTGTCGTTATATTCTTTGAAACCTTTCCAGTAAGCCGTAATATTACCGGCGTTTCCTACTGGTATTGCTAGATAGTCTGGAGCTATTCCTAACACATCGCAAATTTCAAAGGCAGCAGTCTTTTGTCCTTCAATACGATATGGGTTAACTGAGTTCACTAGTGTAATAGGAGAGGTTTCGCTAATTGCGCGTACCATATCCAGTGCTACATCGAAGTTTCCTTCTATTTGAATAACCTCTGCTCCGTACATATATGCTTGAGCTAATTTTCCTGCAGCTACTTTTCCTTCGGGTATAACAATAACTGCGCGCATTCCAGCACGAGCCGCATAAGCAGCAGCCGCGGCTGACGTATTTCCTGTAGAAGCACAAATAACTGCTTTGCTTCCTTCTTCCTTTGCTTTTGCAACTGCAAAAACCATACCTCTATCTTTAAAAGATCCAGTAGGGTTTGCTCCTTCTACTTTCACGTATACTTCGACGCCTAATTCTTTTGAAATATTTTCTAGCTTAATGAGAGGAGTATTACCCTCCAGCAAAGTCAATTTAGGGGTATTTTCTGTTACTGGTAAAAACTCCTTATATTCTTCGATTAGTCCTTGCCAAGCCATGATGTATTCCACCTCTCTGTTCTCCTTGAACAAACATATGTATTTGTATAAAGGACATTTTACTCTAATAAAGTGGAAAAAACAAGGTAAAATTTATATTGTAACTTTGATGTTGGATGCGTATACTAAACAGGTAAACTAAAAACTTTACAGGTGTAAAGACAGGAGTGAAAAAGTAGCATGAAAGAACAAAAAAAGATATCAAAAAATAAATTACTCGGGATAGCAGGACTTGCATGGATGTTCGATGCAATGGACGTTGGGATTCTTTCATTTGTAATTGCAGCCTTAGCGATAGATTGGAATTTATCACCAGAGCAAATGGGATGGATTGGTAGTGTCAACTCTATTGGAATGGCAGTAGGGGCTCTTGTTTTTGGAGTTTTTGCAGACAAAGTAGGACGTAAGAAAATATTTATGATTACATTACTGTTGTTTTCTATTGCAAGTGGATTGTCCGCACTAACAACAACACTTGCGGCATTTTTAATTTTAAGATTCTTTGTAGGAATGGGTCTCGGTGGAGAGCTACCGGTAGCGTCAACATTAGTATCTGAAAGTGTGGAAGCAAAAGAACGAGGAAAAGTAGTTGTTCTTTTAGAAAGCTTTTGGGCCGCAGGATGGATTATTTCCGCAATCATTGCCTATTTTATTATTCCTGATTACGGTTGGAGAATTGCTTTAATAATTACTGCATTACCTGCATTTTATGCAATTTACTTACGTTTAAAATTACCCGATTCGCCTAAATATACAGAGAAAAAGTCCGAAACTAGAACGATTATGCAAAATATGAGTGAGGTTTGGTCAAAGAAATATGCGAAGCGAACGTTAATGTTATGGATAGTATGGTTTACAGTTGTATTTTCCTATTATGGAATGTTCCTATGGTTACCAAGTGTAATGGTCATTAAAGGATTTACGCTTATTAAAAGCTTTGAATATGTATTGATCATGACGATAGCTCAATTACCGGGTTATTTCTCAGCAGCTTGGTTAATAGAGAAGGCAGGACGTAAATTTGTATTAATTACATATTTATTGGGAACTGCGGCAAGTGCATTCGTCTTTGGTTCTGCGGAGACAACAACGCTATTGATGGTTTCAGGAATTCTTCTATCATTCTTTAACCTTGGTGCATGGGGAGCCTTATATGCATATTCTCCAGAGCAATATCCAACTGTCATTCGAGCTACTGGTTCTGGTATGGCTGCCTCTGTTGGACGTATTGGAGGCATTTTAGGACCTCTATTAGTTGGGACTCTAGTTATGAGAGGCTATGAAATTGGCTACATCTTCACTATTTTCTGTATTGCGATTGTAATCGGAGTATTGGCGGTACTGTTCCTAGGCACAGAAACAAAACAAATAGAATTAGAGTAGAAAACAAAACCTGTTCCTCCTTGGGAGCAGGTTTTGTTTTGCCTAAGGGTGAAAACATAGTAAAATGAAGAATGGCTATACAAGGGGGGCAGAGGATGTATCAATTAAAACATAAACGCATACTCATCATCGGTTCAAGCGGTGCTGGTAAGTCTACATTGTCCAAACGATTATCTAAACAATGGGGTTTGCCTTTAATACATCTCGATACCCTTTTTTGGAATGAGGGTTGGGTCCCTACACCAAAGCCAGAATTTCGCGAAAAAATTCAAGAAGAGTTAAAAAAAGATAAATGGATTATAGATGGAAATTTTGATTCGACATTAGAGTTGCGGACTTCCTATGCAGATTTAATAGTCTTTTTGGATTTCTCTAGAGTATTATGCACGTACAGAGTCTTGAAGAGAGCATGGATCTATCGGGGTAAAACACGACCGGATATGGCTGTGGGCTGTAAGGAAAAAATGGATATGGAATTTGCAAAATGGGTATGGCGATTTCCACAGGATGTACGTCCGCATACCCTCGACATATTAAGGAACGTCAAAAATACAGATATATGCATTTTAAGAAATCCTAAAGAAGTAGAAGGATTTCTAATGACTGCACCAAGGAGTAAATCGTGAAAAACGCTGGACGGATAATTATTTGTAGAAGTTTATCCACAGGTCGTAGATTTTATGATTTCTAAGAGCATAAAAAAATACCGAATACCATAGGAGTATGCCAATATGAATAACAAACTACTAACAGCACAACAAGTAATTGATTTGATTCCACATAATGCAGATATTATTCTTCCACTAACGAACGGGGAACCACATAAATTACTGGACATTTTAGAAGATCAAGCACATCAATTAACGAATGTAAAAATACATCAACTGCTTGCATTGCAATCTAGAAAGTATATGAATGGTGCGTTTCCTGGGCAACTACACCATGTCTCTTACTTCTTAAGTGGGGCAACAAGAAAACAGTTTTACCAAGGTTTAGTAGACTTAGTGCCAAATCATTTTCATGAAATGCCTCGTATATTAAAAAGCTCCACAAATCTCTCCATGATTATGGCTGTTGCTTCACCAATGGACGAATTTGGTTACTTTTCACTTGGAACACAAGCAGATATCGTAAGTGAGTTTATCGGTACAGTACCATTTATATTAGAGGTGAACCAGCATATGCCTCGTACTTTTGGCCAAAACCAAATACACATTAGCCAAATAGCAGGATTTGTTGAAAATGATCGTCCTTTATTCGAGGATGTTGCTGCTCCTATTGGTGAGAAAGACATGAAAATTGCTGAGTATGTGACGGAATCGATTAAAAATGGAGACACGCTCCAAATAGGTATTGGCTCAATTCCCAATGCAGTAGTAAGCTTGTTAAAAAATCATCGTCATTTAGGAGTTCATACAGAAATGTTCGTCGATGGCATTGTTGATTTAGTACAAGCTGGTGCTATAGATGGTACACAAAAGTTTACGAATAAAGGGAAGATTATTGCAACATTTGCTCATGGCTCAAAGAAAATGTATGACTTCCTAAACAATAATCCTTCGGTAGAGTTTTTACCTGTCAGTATTGTGAATGACCCAAGAGAAATTGCTAAAGAAGAGCGAATTGTTTCGATTAATGCCACTACCGAAGTTGACCTATTCGGGCAATGTGCTTCCGAAACAGTAGCTGGAAAGTACTATTCATCTACTGGTGGGCAAGCTGACTTTGCTCGTGGTGTTCGATTTGCTAAAGAAGGAAAAGGCTTTGTTTGTATGACTTCTACAGCAAAAAATGATGAAATTTCTCGTATAAAACTAAGTCTTAGTCCAGGTTCAGTTGTTACGACTTCTAAAAATGATGTAGATATGATTGTTACGGAGTACGGGGTAGCTAAAATGTTTGGAAAACCAATTTCAGAACGTGCGAAACAACTTATCTCAATAGCACACCCGAAATTTAGGGAAGAGTTAACATTTGAAGCAAAACAAAATGGTTATATTTAATATGGAACCAATTGATGTAAGTTTTTTTCAACAACCGACTCTAGAGCTTGCCCGCCAATTATTAGGCAACTATATTGTTCATGAGCATCCAAGTGGATTAATAATCGGTAGGATTGTAGAAACGGAAGCGTATATGGGACCAGATGATCGAGCAGCGCATAGTTTTGGAAATAGAAGAACGAAGCGCACAGAGATTATGTTTGGTGAGCCAGGTTTGATATACAGTTATCAAATGCACACCCATACCCTGATCAATGTTGTCTCGGCACCTCCAGATATTCCTAATGCGATATTAATCCGTGCTGTGGAACCAGTAGAGGGCTTAGAATTAATGAAGGAATTCCGTAATGATCTTCCAATGAAGCAGTGGACGAACGGACCCGGAAAGCTAACAAAAGCCATGGGTATATCAATGGAACATTATGGTTCCCATTGGACTGAGAAGCCTTTGTATATAGCAGAGGGTGAGCCAGTAATCGCTGTATCAACGGGTCCGAGAATAGGCATTGAAAACAGCGCAGAGGCTGTACATTACCCCTATAGATTTTGGGAAACAGATAATCCATTCGTATCAAAAACAAGAAAACCAGTGCAGACCTGAAATTAGATCCTCACTGGTTTTTTTAGATGATAAGAGTAGTCCAAGTTAATGTAAGGATAAAATCGACTTTTAATTAGGGAAACTATTCTACAAGGAGGGAGGAAGAAAGTGGATTTTCCCTTATCTAATGGAATTAAAGAGAAATAGTAAGTGCTTCCTAAATAAAGAAGCGAAAGAGCTCACGAAATTGTATCTTCGTGAGCTTATACTATGAATAGGAGAGTTTCATATCTCTAGTTACCCAAAAACGAACTAACCCGTTTCTAAAAGTTGTAGGAAAGCGACGGACAGTAAAAGATTGTAAGATTACTGTGAAAAAAGAGGTTGGTAGTGACGTCAGTCACTACCAACCTCTTTAAAAAATCAAACGGTAATCATAGAGCAATAAGTCTGTCCAAAGCCCTTTGGAAACAATAGAAACAGATTTAGATCTTAAAGGAACGGGCGTTTTTTTACCCAATTTTTTATTATGAAGTATTGGTTTTCGTTAAGATATGATTTTCCTTAAATCTGTTTCCCCATGTAATATTCATCAACGAATTGGTCATTTATAACCAATGCGTTTTTTCGTGTGCCCTCTAATTCAAACCCTAGTTTCTTATACAGCTTTTGAGCATTCGTGTTTTCTTTAATAACCGTAAGTTCTAGCTTAGAAATACCAGATCCCTTTGCCCATTTCTCTCCTTGGAGCATGAGTGAAGAAGCAATTCCTTTCTTAGAGAAGGCCTGTTTGACCCCGATAACTACGGAAGCTCGGTGGACAGCGCGGGGAGCAGGACCTCCGATAAACTGTACATAACCAGCATATTGGCCGTTCATAATTGCTAAAAGTAAAATGGAATTTGGTGAAGTTTTCCAAGTGTTCATGCTTTTACGGATACTTTGGACTGTTAATTGTCTATCTGCTTTTCCAAATAGCATAAAATCAGTCTCGGTAAAGATAGTTTCTTGTAAGTTAATGAAAGGGCGAGCATCCTCTAAATCAGCTTCCCGAATTATAAGGATATCCTGACTATCATCATCAGAATTCCGTTCATTGGATTCATGTAAAATACTTTGGAAATGAATGGCTTTTCCAAGATCCACGTTTTTTACAGAATACCCAGACTCGGTCCATGCAAAATAATGAAGTGCAGGGGGCTTTGTTTTTTTCCACCAGCTACTACTTAAATAGGCGGCATTCGGCAGAACATGACCAATAATTGCTTCAATTTCAACATATGTTAATGTAATTTCTTGGGTAGTCGATTGTTTAAAAAAGGCTGCCAAGGGAATGTACTTGCTCTCGGAATTTTTGGGCATTGAACATGTTCACTCATTTCTTCTGAATTAGGAATATATCCTAATTATAACATTATTGTTGATAACTTCACATCTCTCGCAATGTATAATTATTCCATCATAAAAAAGTGTCACTCCATATAGAAGTGACACTTATTTGAGATTATTTTATTAAGCGTTTGCCAGCTCTAATTGTATGGCAGGTCCAAAGAATTCATAGTGAATTCTTTCATTTGGAACTCCTAATTCCAATAAGTAGTTGATCATAGCTTCCATAAATCCTGTTGGACCACAAACGTAAACGTCACCATCTGCAATAGTATGTTCTTTAAGCACGTCTTTCGTGATAAAACCATCGCCACTTTCAGAGTAAAGTGTTACATATTTTGCATCATCCATGTTTTCCGTTAAAGAACGAATATCTTGGTCAAATGGATGCAAGTTCTCATTGCGGGCACTATAGATAAAGGATACAGGACGGCTCTGGTTGTTTTTTGCAACCGTCTCAAACATACTCATCATTGGTGTGATTCCAACCCCACCACTTACAAAAGTAACTGGTGTTGTTTGTGATGGATCTAAAACGAAATCTCCCGCTGGAGCGGTAAGCTCTACTTTATCGCCAACTTTCACATTATTGTGAAGGTGAACCGATACTTTACCCTCTGGGTTATTTTCATCCTCTTTTTTTACAGAAATGCGGAAAGATTCATTGTCCGCAGCTTTTGATAAACTATATTGTCTATTCATCAAGTATTTTTCACCAGGAATACTTACTCGAATCGTGATAAATTGACCAGGCTCATAAGATGGAACTGCTGAATCATCAGCAGGTTTTAAATAGAAAGAAGTGATATTATCACTTTCTTTTACTCTTTCGGCAATAACGAAATCTTTGAAGAATCTCCAACCGCCTTGCTTGGATTCTGTAGCGGTATACATTTCTTCCTCAATACCGATAAATGCATCAGCGATTACACCGTATGCCTCTGCCCAAGCATTGATAATATCATCGGTTGCTGCATCACCGAGTACTTCTTTAATAGCACCAAGAAGATGCTCTCCAACGATTGGATAATGTTCAGGTTTGATACCTAAGCTTACATGTTTTTGGCCAATTTGTTTAACTACGGGAATGATTGCAGCAAGATTATCAATATGAACAGCAGCAGCATAAACGGTATTCGCTAATGCAGTTTGTTGACGTCCTTTTGCTTGGTTGGCATGATTGAATATATTTAATAATTCTGGATGAGCTTCAAACATATTTTTGTAGAAAGCGGTGGTAATAGCGACACCATGTACTTCTAAAACGGGTGCTGTAGATTTTACAATATCAATTGTTTTTTGAGATAACATTCTAATCCACGTCCTTTTCTTTGTTTATATCCACAATATACTCCTGTAATTTTTTAAAAGCAATATTTAAAATACATCTTTAATAAATCAGACACATTTATACCACAATGTTGTCAAAATCGTTATAATGATATGGAAGAATGGCGGTGGCAATATGAGAATGACTATGTATACAGATTTCTCACTTCGCGTGTTAATATACCTTGGAGCACAGGAAAAGGATAAACTCTCTACAATACAAGCTATATCAGATGCATATGGTATTTCTAAAAACCATTTGATGAAAGTGACCCATGAACTTGGAAAGCTTGGATATATACAAACTGTTAGAGGTAGAGGTGGCGGCATCCGTTTAGCGATGGAACCGGAGGATATTAATATAGGACAAGTCGTAAGGCATACAGAGGACGATTTTCATCTCGTCGAATGCTTTGATTGTCAAACGAATAGTTGTGTTATAACTCCAGTTTGTGGGCTACGGGCAACCCTTCGCTTAGCGCTGAATGCTTATTTAAAGGTGTTAGACGAATATACGCTTCAAGATTATCTGCATCAAAAGCATAAACTAGCAGATTTACTTTTCAATGACACCCAAGATGTATGATAAAATATAATCGGAAATAGATTTTAGGAGGATTATTCATGACAAAGGTACTCGTTTTTGGTCATCAAAACCCAGATACAGACACAATTACATCAGCAATCGTTTATGCACACTTAAAAAATCAGATTGGTATGGAAGCAGAGGCGGTTCGTTTAGGTGATATAAATAATGAAACGAAGTTTGCTTTAGAAAAATTTGGCTTCGACTCACCAAGACTTATAGAAAACGTATCGACAGAAGCAAAAAAGGTCATTTTAGTTGATCATAACGAAAAACAACAAAGTGCAGAGGGTATAGAAGAGGTTCAAATAACAGAAGTAATCGATCATCACCGTATCGCAAACTTTGAAACAGCTGACCCACTATATTATCGTGCTGAGCCAGTAGGCTGTACAGCAACAATTATCAATAAAATATATAAAGAAAAAGGCATAGAAGTGCCTGCAAATATTGCAGGATTAATGCTTTCTGCCATTGTCTCAGACACATTATTATTCAAATCACCTACTTGCACAGAGGAAGATATAGTAGCTGCAAGAGAGTTGCAAAAAATTGCTGGAGTCAATGTAGAAGAGTACGGACTTGCAATGTTAAAAGCAGGGGCAGATTTAAGTGACAAGAGCTTAGAAGACCTGCTTACACTAGATGCTAAAGAGTTTGGAATGGGCGAATCGAAAGTAATCATTGCACAAGTAAATGCTGTAGATGTCAATGATGTAATGGATCGTCAAGTTGAACTAGAAGAGTTAATCACACGTGAAATCCAAGAAAAAGAATTAGATTTATTCTTCTTTGTTGTAACGGACATCCTAAATAACGATTCTGTAGCATTAGCTCTAGGAAAATTAGCGTTAAAAGCAGAAGCGGCATTCAATGTGCCATTTGTAAATAATACCGCCCTTCTAAAAGGTGTAGTATCCCGTAAAAAACAAGTAGTACCGGCTCTTACAGAAGCTTTAGCTGAATAAAAATGGCTAAAAAACGATGCATTTAATTTGCATCGTTTTTTCTATTACAGGTAATGTCACCTCAAGTATCCCCTCCCGTTTAAAGGGATTTATTTGCGGTTATATATTGGTTGTTAGTTTAGTGGAATATTTGAGATAACTGCTCGTTTATTTTCTTAATTTAGTCCACACATATTATGAGGCAGTAATTTTGAATTCAAGATTTGTTCCTATTACAATGTAGAAGAGGTGATGATGATAATGAAAATTGAAGTTTGGTCCGATTTTGTATGTCCTTTTTGTTATATTGGAAAGAGAAGGTTAGAAGAAGCTTTAGAACAAACCGGTTTTGCTTCACAAGCTCAAGTAGAATTTAAAAGCTTTGAATTAGATCCGAATACACCAAAACAATCAGATAAAACGATGTATGAAGTGCTAGCAGAAAAATATGGTTCTACTGTAGAAGCTGCAAAAACGATGACAGCAGGAGTAGTAGAGCAAGCAAAAACTGTAGGTCTTGATTATAATTTTGAAAAAATGAAGCCTGCCAACACTTTAGATGCACATCGGTTAGTAAAATGGGCATCTGCACAAGGTAAAGCAAAAGAGGCTAACGAGCTATTGCTACATGCTTATTTTATCGAAGGGAAAGCAATTGGAAATAATGATGTACTGTTGGATCTGATGGAATCGCTTGATCTATCAAGAGAAGAAGCAGAAAAAGTATTAAACTCTAAGGAATACTTAGCAGATGTACGTATAGACATTGCTAAAGCAGGACAAATCGGAGTCCGTGGAGTACCTTTCTTTGTCATAAATGACAAGTATGCCATTTCAGGAGCTCAACCAACGGAAACATTTGTTGGAGCCTTACAAAAAGTAGTAGAAGAAGAAGGACATCAAGCCTAAAATATAATAATGCCATTCCACTAAACCAATAGGAATTATTCTATTGGTTTTTATAATGGGTGAAAAGGGTATATAAACAAAGTTAATAAAATTGGAGGAGAAAATTATGGACTGGTTAGGGAACTTAGTCGATGGAGTAAATAATATTTTATGGACTTACATATTGATAGCTTTGTTAATAATCGCTGGACTGTACTTTACTATTGGTACGAAGTTTGTACAATTTCGTCTGTTTGGAGAAATGTTCCGACTGATTGTTGAAAAAAAGGAAGAAAAGGGAGGAGTATCACCATTTCAAGCTTTTACCATTAGTACAGCTTCCCGTGTAGGGACTGGGAACATTACTGGTGTAGCACTGGCAATTGGTGTTGGTGGTCCAGGAGCTGTTTTTTGGATGTGGATTATTGCAATTATCGGGATGGCAACTGCTTTTATCGAGAGTACACTTGCCCAAGTTTATAAGGTGAAGGACGGAGATACTTTTAGAGGTGGACCTGCATATTATATGGAGAAAGCATTGGGCACACGCAAATTAGCAATCATATTTAGTATTCTATTAACGCTATGCTTTGGCTTTATCTTTAATGCGGTTCAATCTAATACAATCGCTGCTTCAGTAGGGGATGTATTTAGTATCCAGCCTTATGTAATAGGTATTTTGCTAGTACTTTTAACAGCAACCATTATATTTGGAGGAGTACATAGAATTGTTAAGGTGACACAAGTCATCGTGCCAGTAATGGCTATATTTTATTTAATCGTCGCGATGTATGTCGTGGTGACGAATTTTACAGAAATTCCAGCAGTATTTAGCTTGATCTTTACGGAAGCATTTGGTCTTCGAGAAGCAGCAGGAGGAACTCTTGGTGCTGCAATCATGCAAGGGGTACGTCGTGGACTATTCTCCAATGAAGCTGGTATGGGGAGTGTGCCAAATGCGGCAGCGACTGCAAGTATTTCACATCCTGCTAAACAGGGCTTAGTACAAAGTCTAGGAGTATTCTTTGATACGATTATTATTTGTTCAGCGACTGCTTTCATAATTATTTTGGCGGGTCTCTATAAGACCGGAGAAAATGATGGAATCGTGTTAACTCAAAACTCATTGGCCGAACATGTTGGTAGTTGGGCACCATACTTTATCGCGATTGCAATAATCTTCTTTGCGTTCAGTTCTATTATAGGAAATTATTATTATGGTGAAACGAATATTGAATTTATCCATGCGCATAAGGGTTGGATGACCGGTTACCGTATGCTAGTACTAGTTATGGTGATGTTTGGTTCTATCGCACATGTACAACTCGTATGGAACTTAGCGGATCTATTCATGGGACTAATGGCGATATTGAATATTGCAGTGATACTTTTACTTGGAAAGACAGCATTCCAAGTGCTTAATGATTATACGAAACAACGTAAAAAGGGAGTAAATCCAGTATTTTATGCAAAAACAATTCCTGGGTTAAAGAATACCGAATGTTGGGAAGAAGAGGATCGTTAAAGTCAGCAGCAAAAGCAAAACTTATTAGGACAGTTTAACAGTATACGAACCCTCAAAAACCGTGCAGCTCTATTTGGAGACTGCGCGGTTTTATTTTCTTTCAAAAGAATGATATCTAGTTCCTTGGAATGTTAATACACCAAGATCATCCTCTGCTAACATTCCGTATTCTTTTCCACTAAGCTGTAACTCCATACGGTCGCCACTATCAAACTGAAAAGTAATAAAGTAGGTTGTTGAAGCTGAACTATTGCCTGAACCACCACGTGTATTAGCGCGTTTAGTCACTATTTGAGCGGGTACAGATAACTTAGGAGAGTTATTGTTTTTGTTCCACTGTTTTACACTGCTAATAATCGCAAAAATAATAAATCCAAAAACTATGACAAATACAGCACCGATAAAAATAGGAGCAAAACCTACAAAATATAAACCAAAAGTATCCACATTTATTCCCCTTACTAAAACTGTTTTTCTGTTATACGCAAAAAAATGAATAAAGTTTCATCAATAGATAGACACTGTAGTAAAAAGGAGGAAATACACATTGTCAGATCAAATTTTACCTACAGAATCTAAATCCTACTGGAGAGCAAATAATGACTTTCCATTATTCTCTAAAATAAACAACAATATCGAAACGGACATTGTCATCATTGGTGCTGGTCTTACAGGTATCACTGCTGCATATTTGTTAAGTAATAGCGGTCGAAAGGTGATTGTGGTAGAGGGTAGTCGAATATTAGAAGGTACTACGGGATTCACAACTGCCAAGGTGACTGCGCAGCATGGTCCTATCTATCAGCAACTAATTTCTACTTTTGGAGAAGAAAAAGCGAGATTATATTATGATGCAAATACGCAAGCGAAAGAATATATCAAACAAACGATTGAACAATTGAACATTCACTGTGACTACGAGACGATGCCTGCTTATATTTATGCAGATACGGAGGTCGGTATAGAAAAAGTAGAAAAAGAAATGGAAGCTTATAACACTCTAGGAATAGAAGGTGCTTCCTTAACAAAGGATACTGGACTTCCTTATACAGTGAAGCAAGCACTTAAGTTAGAGGATCAAGGGCAGTTCCATCCGATAAAATATGCAAAAGCTTTAATGGAAAAAGCAATTGAAAATGGTGTGGAATTTTATGAGGAATCTCGTGCTAAGACTGTGAAATCGAACACAGTAGAACTAATGGAAGGACAGTATATTCGAGCAAACAAAATACTAGTATGTAGTCATTTCCCGTTTAATGATGGGGATGGTTTGTACTTTGCTAGAATGCATCCTGAACGTTCTTATGCTCTAGCTTCTATCGCCCCGACTAATTATCCAAAAGGGATGTATATAAATGTAGAGAAACCGACCAGATCTGTACGAACTGCGTTAGGACAAGATGGTAAAAGGTATTTGATATTAGGTGGAGAAGGACATGTAACTGGTCGATTTGAAGGAGATACCAATGTAAATTATGAAAACCTCGCAGCTTTTGGTCGAGAACAGTTTAAGGTGAAAAATTATGATTATCGTTGGTCTGCTCAGGATTTAGTGACCTTAGATCAGCTTCCTTATGTCGGTACAATGACAGCGGGGAAGACTGATGTATTAGTAGCTACGGGTTATGCTAAATGGGGTATGACAAATAGTACAGTTGCAGCACAAATAATGGCTGATCTAGTGCTTGAAAAAGAAAATCGGTATATAGAGTTGTATGATCCAACCCGATCTAAGATGAAAAAAGAAGATATCACCAGTTTTGCTAAGACGAATGCAAGTGTTGCAAAAGAGCTTGTTAAAGGAAAGACAGAGTTACTAGATTTGAAGCTGGACGATTTAAAAAATGGTAGTGGAGATTTAATAATGCTAGATGGCAAAAAGGTCGGTGCCTATAAGGATGACCAAGGAAAAGTTTATTTGGTAAAACCGGCGTGTACTCATATGGGCTGTAATGTCTCCTTTAATAATGCAGAAAGTTCATGGGACTGCCCATGTCATGGTTCTAGATTTAGTTATAATGGTGATGTACTCGAGGGACCAGCATTTGAACCGTTAGAGAAGGTTAAATACGGGGAATAACAAAAATGACATATACATTTCCTTTTAAATAATTTGATCACAAAGGAGTTACCCACATATAAAATGGGTAACTCCTTTACTATTGTTTTTAATCGATATATCGATTAAAATTATCGATATAGTTAAAGGAGTTGGATTACATGAAAAGGCGTAGAGGTTTTGTTCAACTGGCTATCTTACATTTATTAGAAGAGGCACCGATGCATGGCTATCAGATTATGAAGGAATTAGAAATTAGATCAAGCGGACATTATACTGCAAGTGCGGGAACAGTTTACCCGGCACTTCAGGAATTACTGGAGCAGGAATTGATAAAACTTGAACCTTCAGCCGAAAAAAAAACTTATATCATTCAAGAAAAGGGAAATAATCGATTGCAGGAGTTTGAAACCCGTAACGAAGGACTATTCTGGAGTAATTGGGAGGCTCGTTGGATCTGGCAAAAATCTGAAGAAGCAATTCATCTAAAGGAACAAATAGATTTATGGGAGTCTGAGCTTAGAAAGGCGATAAAGCAAACTCGAACGACTCCTGAAAATTCGCCAAGACTAATCTCATTTATGAAAGAAATAACGGAACGATTAAAGACAGATAACTATTAGGGAGTGAGATTTATGAAATCGTTTTGGAAATTACTTCCTTATTTAAAACCATATATGCTTTTTGCAATATTAGCCCCAATGTTTATGTGCATTGAAGTTGCCATGGATTTACTTTCCCCGACAATTATGCAACATATTATTGATAATGGTATTGCGAATGATGATACAGCCTATGTCATAAAACTAGGCGTGTTAATGCTTGTAACCGCAGTTATTGGGCTGATAGGTGGAGTAGGGTGTACGATATATAGTACTAGAGCGGCTGTGAATTTTGCTGCTGATATTCGAAAAGATGTATTTAAAATGACCGAGCGATTTTCCAGTGAAAATATGGACAATATTGGTGTAGGTAAGCTAATAACGATTGTGACAAATGATATTACTGCCGTTCAACAGGCACTTATGATGACGCTTCGAGTGTTTGTAAGAGGACCACTATTATTTATAGGAGCAGTTGCGATTGTTTGGTTTACAGCAAGAGAGTTATTCCCAGTGCTATTGGTAATAATTCCGATTTTGATGATTTTAATCTATTTTTTCTCGTATAAAACAGGAAAATTATTTGCGAAAGTACAAAAAGCTATGGATAAAGTAAATACAAAACTTCAAGAGACGTTCGCAGGGATACGTGTGATTAAAGCATTTGATAGACAAAACTTTGAGGTAAAAGCATTCAAACATGTGAACGAGGAGTTAACGAAGCGTAATATGTCGGCAGAACAACTCATTCTTACGCTTATGCCAGTGCTGCTATTCATCGTTAATATTGGAGTGGTTGTTGGTATGTGGATGGGTGCCATAAAAGTAAATGAAGGAACACTGCAGGTTGGTGTTATTTTAGCATTCATCAATTATTTAACAATAATCATGAACGGGTTGGTATCGAGTAGTCATGTATTAATGCAAATTACGAGGTCGTTTACTTCGGCACGTCGAATTCAACAAGTATTGGAAACTCAAATTGATATAACTGATCCTGTGAATCCTTTATCGAATAACGAGTTCAAGGGAGAAGTTGAGTTTAAATCAGTTTATTTTAGTTATAGTAAAAACGGAGAATATGTATTAAAGGATATTTCATTTCATGTGAATAGTGGAGAAACGATTGGAATTATTGGACCGACCGGAAGCGGAAAGTCGACACTTATAAAACTTCTCCCTCGATTGTATGATCCGGATTTAGGAGAGGTAATGATCAATGGCATAAATATAAAAGAGTATTCTATTAAAAATTTAAGAGATTTAATTGGTTTTGTGCCGCAAAAGGCAACGTTATTTGCAGGATCCATAGAGGAAAATATTCGCTTCGGTAAAGAAGAGGCAACTATAGAGGACATGGAAAGAGCGGCTAACTCTGCGGCTGCAAGCGAGTTTATCAACAAAGTAGATGGACGATTTGGGCATGAGCTTATGCAGGGGGCTACAAATCTTTCGGGTGGGCAAAAGCAACGATTATCGATGACTCGTGCATTTATCCGTAAACCGAAAATACTAGTTTTAGATGATTCTACCTCTGCGATAGATGCCATATCGGAAGTGCAAGTACAGCAAGCACTTACACATGATTTACCTGATACAACTGTATTCATCGTATCTTCCAAAGTCTCTTCCATTATTAATGCTGACAGAATTTTAGTAATGGAAGACGGCATGATTGTTGCCAGTGGCACACATGATGAACTGATTGAAAATAGTGAGGTTTACCGCAGTATCTATGCGACGCAAAGTGGAAAGGGGGTCCTTTCATATGAGTAAAACTTCCGCTCCACCGGTATCTAATGCAATAGGTCGTGCAAGGGGTCCAAGAGGATTTGGAGGGCCAGTAGAGAAAGCAAAAGATAAAAAAGGAACGCTTATACGAGTATGGCGATATATGGAGAAACAGAAAATAGCAATTGTAGTATCAATCATATTAGTTATTATTTCTACTCTATTAAACTTGTTAGTTCCCTACATGATAGGTGTAACCATTGATGAGTTTATAATTCCAAAGGATATGGATGGAACGTTACGGTACTTAGTGATCTTAGCAATTGTGTACACAGCGGCGGCTGCATTTACTTGGCTACAAAACTTTTTAATGATTAGAGTGTCGTTAAAAACTATTCGGTCACTACGCCAGGATCTATATGAAAAGTTTCAAACTCTATCTCTACGGTTTTTCGATAAACGTACCCATGGAGACCTTATGAGCCGTGTGACGAACGATATTGAAAGTTTGAATAACGCATTAAGTCAAAGTGTGATTCAAATTATTTCAACTGTAATGATGGTGACAGGTGTTACGATAGCTATGTTTATACTTAACTGGGTGTTGGCTATTGTGTCACTGTTGGTAGTTCCATTAGTTATATTCACAACGAAAAAGATTATCAGCTATAGTAGTAGCAACTTCATCAAAAGACAACGTGATTTAGGTGAGTTAAATGGATTTGTAGAAGAAGCCATATCTGGCAATGAAGTAATTACCCTTTTTGGTCAAGAAGAAAAGAACATCCAAAAGTTCTCGATTGTAAATGAACGACTTCGCAGTTCTGCAACAGCTGCCGATACTGTGTCGGGGTTTTTAGGACCTATCAACAACTTTATCAACAATTTAGGTCTTGCATTAATAATTGGAATTGGAGCTCTAATGACTGTTCAAGAATTGGCAACTGTCGGTATAATTGCAGCATTTGTAAATTACTCTAGACAATTTTTCAGACCTATTAATCAGCTCTCAACATTATTGAACACTTTTCAGTCTGCTATAGCAGGAGCAGAGCGAGTATTTGAAATAATGGATGAAGCTCCCGATATTCAGGATCAGGAGTACGCACTTACAATAGATCATTTAAAAGGAGACGTTACTTTTAACAATGTTAACTTCTCATATGAGAGTGGAAAACCAGTTCTAAAAAATATTAGCTTCGAGGCAAAAGCTGGTGAAAAAATTGCTTTAGTAGGTCCAACAGGCTCGGGGAAAACGACAATTATTAACTTGCTTATGCGTTTTTATGAATTGGACTCGGGAAATATTAAAATCGATGGGAGATCAATTAGCGATTATCAAATAAGCAAGCTTCGAGAAAAAATTGGGGTTGTTTTACAGGATACTTTTCTCTTCACGGGTTCCATTTTGGAGAACATTCGATACGGTAGACTAGAAGCAACGGATGACGAAGTAATAGAGGCAGCTAAACTAGCATCTGCTCATCGATTTATCAAGCATTTACCTGATAAGTATGATACCCAGATTACCGGAAACGGATCTAATTTAAGTATAGGACAGCGACAGTTATTAGCGATTGCTCGTGCCGTTTTAGCAGACTCAGATATATTAATACTAGATGAAGCAACTTCAAGCATTGATACGAAAACAGAGATAGATATTCAACAAGGACTCAATAGACTTTCCGAAGGCCGTACCAGTTTTGTCATAGCACATCGTCTAAAAACAATTGAAAATGCGGATAGAATCTTAGTTATTCATCAAGGTGAATTAATTGAAATCGGGACTCATACAGAGCTACTGAAACAAAAAGGTTTCTACTCCGAGCTATATGAAAGTCAGTTTAATATTTAAATGGAAGAGAAATAACCTAGCAAATACAAAGGGATTAGCTAGGTTATTTTATCTAGGAAAGCAAGAACAAAAATAGACGTTTAATGTTGGATTTACAACACTACATTCACACATGAAATATCTAGCAATCTACGTGCTCACATACTAAAGTTATAAGTAAGAGGTGAGCGTAATGTATAAAATTTTTTCTGTTAAATTGTTGTTTGAACACATTTCATTATCCGGTTCTATGTCTAATAAAATCTATGAAGAGACTATTAATATCATACGTGCCGTTAGGCTAGAGGATGTCGATAAGCTAGTGAAATCCCATTATAAAGATGTTATTTACAAAAACATTTTTGGGGAAGATACGACGATCAGACTTGTAATGATTCTGGATGTTTTTGAGTTAGTAGATAATATTGAAGAGTCTTTGGAATTTGTTGAAGTATACAGTCAGCATATTATTGCCGAAGAAGTGACAGTTGAATAAAAATGCTCAAAGTTAAAACGAGCCCTTCGATTGAAGAGGACTCGTTTTTGCATGCAAAAAAAGGGTTTACGTACAATTAAAAAAGCACAAAATTCCAAATCGAATCTTGTGCCTTAGTTTTTCAATCAATCAATTAAATAAGCTCACCAATAGATGTAATTTTGGGTTTGTCGTCCTCAGTAGAATGGGTTGAACTTAGAACTGGAAATGTGAATAAGACGAAACAAAGTAGAACACCAAATACAACTTTTTTCATGACAATTCCTCCCAACTAAATACTTTTGATTGCTTCAAATGATAGTGGAATCCTAACTCATAGTAAATGGACGCTTGCTTATACTGTTTAGTTTCAGCTAGTCGTTTAGCCAATACGTTGCAATAAATCATACAATGTTTATAATCCTGTTTTCCTTCGAAGTAGTCCAAGCTTTTCTTAAATATAGGTATAAGCACTTGGTTTTCCAGTAATATCGCTCCATATACGGAAAAATGATTGGTATAAAGATCTTTCTTACTATCTCCTACATATTGGACAGTTTCTAATCCTTTTTCCAACCATACTAAAGCATTCTGTAAATCCCCATTTTTGTGATATTCCTTAAGTATAGATAGAATAGTGACAATCTTGTCCTCTGGGTTGTGTTTGGAATCCAGAGCGTTAAAAAAATGTTGTAAGGCTTGTTCAGATTGCTTCTGTAAGGAGTAGCAAGATCCTAGATTATGCTCAATCATCCCGTTGAATTCACAGGATTCAATCTTCAAATTGATATCTCTAGCCCGCTCAAAAGTAGCAAGAGCATCCTTTAAGACACCCGAATTCTTTTGTGCAATCCCCAGAATCATTAAACATTCAATGGATCGATCGATTAATATTTCTTGATTGAAATAAAAAATTGCTTCCTTTACATAGTCGATAGCAAGTATGTAACGAGACTCAGATAATAGAGATAATCCAGATATGTAATGCAATTCAGCCATTTCCCAGTCTTCCATACGATAGCCTTTGATTAATTGAAAAACTTCCTTAAAGAAATGAGAAGCCTGACTAAACTGATTATCTTGATACGCTATAATACCTTGAATTGTGTACAGATAAAATAGTTGTTCTATTGTCATTTCCTTTTTGAAATCTACTAAAATATTTATATTCCTTTGTATTTCCAACTCCTCAGGTAACATAAGCATCAATCGAGCTTCCAATAACAGCAGTGTAAGTCGATCTGCTTCTAAGGGATGTTCGGCAATATGAAGGTGAATATCAACTAGTAGTTGTTTAGCCAACTCTTTATCTCGAGAGTTTATAACTTGCTTGAACCGTACTTTAAACTGCGTAGCATTTTCTTCATTGGGTCTATTCGTTAATGTATCTGCCGAGATGTTTAGCCGCATAAGTATAAGGTGCTTTATATCTTCGCTTGGAATGACTAAGCCGTTTTCAATTCTGCTTAAGTAAGAGGGAACACATATACCCAAAGCTAAAGCCTCTTGCTTAATATTTTGTCTCTGGCGCTCTAACTTAATCAATTGCCCAAGGTTCATAAAACCCACACCCTCTTCTAAATCAATAAAAGGAAATCAAATCCAATTATAAATAAGATACCATATTATAGAGTGTAATACATAGAAAATTTAAAATATGAAAGAAGTTATGAAAAGTTTGAAATAATGCCCATATTTTAGTTCAACTTTCATGATCTAATAGTGTTAATATATTTCAATTCGCTCAATTCTCCTACCTATTATATTGTATACCTTCTACAAGGAGAGCTTTAATTCTCTGACTATTAGATATCTCGAAAAAAGATTAAGCTAAAATCAAATATATAAGAAAAGAAGGAGCAGATAGTGACCTTGTCACTTTCTAATCCTTCTTTTTGTTATTTATTATGACAGGTCGATTAAGACAAGCCTTGACCGTGAGTAAATTCCCGATAAAGCTGATGTTGGGCAAGCAATTTTTCATGTGTACCGCTACCAGTAATTTTTCCTTTTTCTAAAAAGAATATTTGGTCGGCGTGAATAATCGTTGCTAGTCTATGTGCAATGATAAGGGTAGTTCTTCCATTCATTAGCCGTTCGAGCGCTTCTTGCACCAATGTCTCCGACGCACTATCAAGATTAGAGGTCGCTTCATCCAGTAATAATATTTTCGGGTTGTGCAAGAGGGCTCTTGCAATTGCGATACGTTGGCGCTGGCCACCAGAAAGTTTAATGCCTCTTTCTCCGACAAGAGTATCATACTTTTCTGGTAGATTATCGATGAAGTCTGCAGCATTTGCTGCTGCCGCTGCTCCGATGACTGTATCCATAGAAGGAATAGTCGACATACCATAGGTGATATTCGATAAAATAGTACCACTCATTAATGGACTTTCCTGAGAAACATATCCAATTTTAGAGCGCCATGCATTTAACGATAGGTCGGTGATAGGAGACTTGTTAAATAAGATGGTTCCAGAATCGGGTTCATAAAACCGTTCAATTAAGGAAAATATAGTAGTTTTACCGCCACCACTAGGCCCGACAAAAGCGGTGACAGTTCCAGGATGTGCTATTAAGGAAATGCCATCTATTATTTTCTTATCGGGACCATAAGAAAAATGGACATCTTCAAATGTGATAACACCGTCTTTTAAATGTTTTGGTGCTTCTAATTCAACAGCTTCACTGTCCATATAGAAAATTTCTTGAATTCGTTCTGTAGCCCCAACGGCTTTTTGGAAAGATGTGAAAAAGGTAGCCATTTGTGCAAAAGGCACAATAATATTTACTAAGTAAAAGATAATCGCAACAAGATCACCAGCTGATAATATTCCTTGAGATACCTGCAAACCGCCATAGCCTAAAATGACGACTAAAATGGCCATCATAATAAGGGTCATAAAAGGGGAGATGAAAGCTTGTATTTTTGCTTCTTTCAAGCCAAATCGATATAAATTTTGAATAGCTTCATTTCCACTAATAGTTTCCGTTTTCTCGGCTCGATAAGATTTAACTAGCCGAATTTCTGATAACACTCGGCCCAGAAGTCCTGAAAACGATGCCATTTCTTTTTGTGTAGATTTGGATACTTTATGCATCATCGATCCAAGGGGCATCATGATTGCTATACTTAATGGCACACTAACAAGCATGATTAATGTCATTTTCCAATCGATAAAAAATAGGATAATAACCGATCCAGTTATGGTAATAATCCCAGATACAAAATTTACTAGATGATCCGTGATAAGAGATTTCAAAGTAGTTGTGTCCTGTGTAATACGACTCATCGTCTCTCCACTTTCATTTTGATCATAGTAGGGGACAGGGAGATGGAGTACTTTGCTCCAGAGTTTTTTTCGAAGATCCGCAACTATAAATTCTCCTATATATGATAATAGATAAAATGAGAATCCACCGGAAATCGCTTGTAGAAGGAATACAACTAGCAATATTCCAATCATTTTCCAGTTGAAAGCGCTAGTAGTTAATGTGTCAACTAAATTCTTCGTGACAAGTGGAACGATTAATCCAATAACAGTGCTTATCAAGGATAAAGCAACGGCTATAATTGTTATCTTGACGGGCCATTTGAGACTTTTGAGTAGTTGAAAGAATCCTTTAGTAGATGTTTGCATAGTAAGCTCCTATTTCGTTTAGTAGAATACTTCTATTGTAATCGATGCACTGTTAAAGTAGCGAATGAGAGGGGTTGCAATGGAAATAAGCATTCAAAAAAATCGTGCAGAAATGAAATCAGCACGATTTTTTTAAGAAGATATAGTTTTTGCCTCTTGTTGTGCGCTTTTTTGTAAATCTAAAACAAGTGGATCTGAGCTTTCTAGTAAGTTAGCTTGTTTGTGCTGAAGATCCATTCGCATTTTTTCTGTTTCGAGCAAAAAATTATTATACTTGAGTTTTTCCAATTCAATTTCATCTTTTACAATGATTAATTTCACCTTTTGTGATTTTCGTAGATGTGTTGTCCATATTGCAGTCAGTGGTATGGAAAAAACCATCACTACAGCAACTAACCCTATAAAATCCTCCATTTATATCCCTCCAAGCCTTTTACATAAGTATATACGATTTCCTATATAAATAGTTTAAAAAGTCAGATAAAAGTTAATGAAAAAAGATGGAGAAAACTACTAACTGTTTTCTCCATCCAATGCATTTGAAATCTTTATTTATTCAAATATGTCCAAGCATACTGAGCATAGAGTTCAGCTCCAGTAGAAAGTGCATCCTCATCAATGTCAAAGTTACCGTGATGATGAGCCCATTCGGTATCTTTTTTAGAATTCCCGCTACCGACAAGTGCAAAACTACCAGGTGCTTTTGTTAAAAACTCCGAGAAATCTTCTCCGCCCATTGTCGGCTTCTCATGATAGACAACGTCTGAACCAAACGAAGCAGATGCCACCTGTTGGACAAGATTAGCGCTTTCTTCGTCATTATCTACAGCGTCTGTGCCTCTTATATATTGTATCTCAGCGGTTGCTCCGTAAATAGCCGCAACACTTTCAGCATATTGGCCAATAGACTTTTCAATATGATCGCGAGTATTGGAATGGAAGGTACGGACAGTTCCCTCTATCTCGGCATTCTCCGCAATGACATTAAATCGAGTACCAACCACCATTTTACCAACAGTTAAAACAGCAGGGCTTTGCGGATCAATCGTCCTAGAGATAACTGTTTGAACGTTCATGACGAAGGATGAAGCAACAAGAGCTGCATCGATACAAGCCTCTGGAATGGCGCCATGACCGCCTCGTCCTTTGAATGTCACTTTGAAAATATCGGCTGCAGCAAAGGAAGGACCTGGATTACAGGAAACCTTACCAGTAGGCATTTGAGACCAAATATGGATACCGAATACATTATCAACATCATCCATTGCGCCTTGTTTAACCATAGCCTTTGCCCCTTGCGCTATTTCCTCTGCTGGTTGAAATAACAAGCGTACATTTCCAGAAAGCTGATCTTTTACCGCTGAAAGTGCCTTCGCTGCTATTAATAACATAGCAGTATGTGCGTCATGACCACATGCATGCATTTTTCCTTCTGTTTTAGAGGCATATGGGACGTGTTTATTAAGCTGTTGAATCGCAAGGGCATCCATATCGCCTCGAAGAGCAACGGTTTTTCCATCGGTTGCCCCTTTGATTTCCGCGATAACTCCAGTAGGTTCCGTTTTACGATAAGAGATTCCAAGATTATCTAAATACTCGCATATAAACTGAGTCGTTTGGAACTCCTCAAATGATAGTTCAGGCTCGCTGTGCAATTTTCTACGAAGTTGAACTAATTCTTCCTTATTATTTTTAATGGATTCTTTTATTTTATTGTTTATCATGCTGATCCCCCGTTAACTTTTATATGATTTTATATATTATTATGGTTCCCTTAAATTCATATGACACTTATAAGATTATTAGATTGGCTCTCTATGTAAGCATTACGCAGTTTTATAAAAACCCTACGAATATACCTGCTAGAATAACAGAAACAATAGTTACACTGATAAATCCTCCTACAAGCATGGGAGGAAGCATGTGACTAGTTAAAACTTCTCTTTCTTTCTCATCCTCTGTTAAAGATTTAATAACTTCATTTGTAATAATGTAGTCAGCAGGGAATCCATAAAGTGCAGTCAATGAAACTGCAAAGGCCATATTTTTGCTGACTTTTAGAATTTTTCCGATGATGAAGGAGAATATGTACATTCCTATGACTCCTATGACAATTGTTCCTACAAGTGGATAAAACAGTTGCATAATCATAGAAGGTGTAGCGTTTTTCAAGGCATCAAAAACAAATAACATTAATACTAAGATACAAATACCGAAACTGTTTGCCTTTTGAAGGACGTTTCTTTCTAAGAAACCAATACTTCCCGCGATAATCCCAAATAGTAAGCAAAGTACGAAAGGACTTATTTCTAGAATAGGATTTAATAGAGTAGATACCCCATAAGCAAGGAATCCGACGAAAGCTAGACGAAACAATTTAAAGTAGTCGGTATTATACTTTTCTGGTAATTTACGAAACATTTTGAGTTCTTCTTTTGGTATTCCTACTTCATCTTTAGTTTGTCCTGCAATAGTGATTTCGCCGATGCGGAATTTTTGAAGAAGTTCTTTTCCTTCTTTTTTAAGTACAATTGAAGTAAGTGGATACCCGGCGAATCCTTGCATAACGTATATGACTATTGCAAACACCGACAAAGTGGTAAGACCTGCATTTGCAGCACCTTCTGACATGATTAGCGCTGACACCACACCCCCAACCAATGGAGGGATAGCCACGATAACAGTTTTAACTCCGAATAGTAAAGTGCCTATTGTGAATAATGAGACAATTATACCTAAAATCCCAGCTAGTGAAATTAATATACTTTTCCATTGTTCCT
Organism: Psychrobacillus sp. FSL K6-1464; assembly: GCF_038003145.1. Taxonomy (NCBI): domain Bacteria; kingdom Bacillati; phylum Bacillota; class Bacilli; order Caryophanales; family Bacillaceae; genus Psychrobacillus; species Psychrobacillus sp. FSL K6-1464. The sequence goes on along the minus strand of NZ_JBBOOP010000001.1, from coordinate 3,289,687 downwards.
TTAATTGTCTAAGAGAAAGGAGTGTACCCATATTTGTGATAAGAAGATAAATCATCATTGTTGCAACTACTGGAGGTACACCAGCTATTGAAATGATTTCCTTAGGGAAAAATGTCCAGTAACCAAGAATGAACAATATGGCAGCTATGAAAACAGACGGGATCCAAGCTTTAGTTCGTATAGAGACAAAGTCTCCAATAAATAAAATAGCGACAACAATAACCAAAGCTAGCATTTGCGGCATAATATTCAGTCCTTTCTGAAAGTAAGATAATTCATACAATATCATACTTCTTATTCAATATAAAGTATATAATATATCGCGTAATATTCAGTTAATTATAATTACTTAATTTTTACAGAGGTTATTTAATAGTAAAAACAAAAAAGCTATCCAAAAGGATAGCTTTTTTATACTTATGAGATGATTATTGAGCTGGGTTTAACTCAAGTTCAACAGTAATTTTAATGTCTTCGCCAACTAGAACGCCACCAGTTTCTAATGCTTGGTTCCAAGTTAAACCAAACTCTTTACGGTTAACTTTTGATTCAGCAGAGAAAGCGACTACTTCTTGCCCCCATGGATTAGTACCTTTACCACCATATTCAACGTCGAATGTTACTGGTTTTGTAACGTCTTTAATCGTTAGGTCGCCAGTTACGTCGTACTCACCATCGTCTTTTTTCTTAATATCTGTAGCTACAAATTTGATGCTTGGGTATGTTTCTGTATCAAAGAAATCTCCAGAACGTAAGTGGTTATCACGGTCTACGTTATTTGAGTTGATAGATTTTACGTCGATATCAAAACTAATTGTAGCACCTGTTAAGTCTTCTGTATTACCTTCTAAGTCTGCTGTGAAATTAGTGAAAGCTCCTTTTACTTTTGAAACCATCATATGTTTTACGGAAAAGTCGATTGTAGAATGCGCTGCGTCAAGATTAAATTTTGTCATTTTTTATTTCCTCCTAAGTTTGTTGTTATTCTAACTATAAAACAATATTACTTCGAAATCAAGAGTTTTTATTTCGAGGTAATATATATTGCCATAATTTCGTTTACCTTCTTTTACAAATAGCAAATATATGGTTACTTTATGTAACTAAATATAGATTAATATATTAGTTACGTCAAGTAATTAAATTACTTTTATTTTACTTTAGAAGGAAAAAAGAATATAATAGAAGGTAATAGAGGTGAATCAGATGAAAGAAACGTTATTATGTCCACGTTTATCGAAAGCAATGGAGTTGCTAGGTAAAAGATGGACTGCCCTAATCGTATATCAACTAATGGATGGAGCAAAACGATTTAATGAGATTGAGTCGTCCCTTCCTATAAGTGGTCGTTTGTTATCAGAGCGTCTAAAAGAACTCGAAAAAGAGGGTATTGTTGAAAGAACTGTCTTTTCCGAGGTGCCAATACGGGTAGAATATAACTTGACAGAGAAAGGTCTTGCTCTAAAAGAAGTAGTTGGAGGAATTGAGACTTGGTCTAAAGAATGGTTATAGCATTTTCTCTTGATATATTATGTGTGAAAATGCATACTATGTAAGGATACAAGGTTAATGAAGAAAGGATTGTCTCTCTTTGAGTAAACAAAAATGGTTTGAAAACTTAAGTGAAAAGTTAAACCCGGAGAATATTAAAATAGATGAAGCATTAAATTTGCATACAGTAACAAAAATGGGTGGGATGGCAGATTTGTTTGTCTCACCGGCCACGCAAGATGAAGCAGCCTATGTTGTACAGTATGCTTATGAACATAATATACCGATGCTACTATTAGGAAATGGATCTAATATGGTTGTACGGGATGGTGGAGTAAGAGGAATCGTACTTCGACTAGAAAATTTAAATAATATTATAATAGATGGTAACCGGGTAATTGCCGAGAGTGGTGCGGATATTATTGATGTGTCAAAAGCGGCTGCACGAGAATCCTTAACTGGTTTGGAATTTGCCTGTGGTATTCCTGGATCTATCGGTGGAGCGATGGCGATGAATGCAGGAGCATATGGTGGCGAAATTCAAGACGTAATTGTGCAATGTACTGTACTAACTCCATCTGGAGAAAAGTTAGTTCTTTCGAAAGAGCAATTGGAGCTAGGGTATCGAAAGAGTATTATTACGAAAAAAGGCTATTATGTATTGTCGACAGAATTTTTATTGGAAAAAGGGCATCAAGAAGAGATCGACTCAAAAATTGCAGATCTTACTTTTCAAAGAGAATCTAAACAACCATTAGAATACCCCTCTGCTGGTAGTGTATTCAAAAGACCACCAGGTTATTATGCCGGGAAACTCATTCAAGACAGTGGCTTACAAGGTAAAGGCTTTGGTGGTGCAGAGGTTTCCATGAAGCATGCAGGCTTTATCGTCAATAAAAATAATGCTACAGCAACTGATTATATTAGCACGATAGAAATGGTGAAAGAGAAAGTGAAAGAAAATTTTGGTGTTGAGCTAGAGTTAGAAGTAAAAATTGTTGGAGAAAATATAGATTAATACAAGCCTAGGCCCATGAATATAATTATTCATGGGCCTTTTTTATATGTTTGAAAGAGCATTGTAATCATTTTTAGCGTGAAGCACTCCAAAAAAATTGTGTGAAGGTTGAGGATGGGACTAGAGGTCTTTTGGGATGGATTCCTATTTCTCTATTTGTGTTCTAGCGATATATATAGAAGGAAAAAAGTAGGGAATGTCGAATACTGTAAAGGAACAAAGGGGGCAAGGTATATGAGAAAAGGGTGGAAAATAACTGCTTGGCTTATAGGTACTATCGTTGTGTTAGCAGTTATTGTCGTTGTAGGTTTGAACCTGTATTTATCTAGCACAAAAGCCATTATTGAAGGTGAACTTGCAATGAAGGTGCTAGACGCAGATGTAAAAGTAGTACGTGATGCAGATGGGGTACCGCATATTACTGCACAATCAGATGCTGACCTTTACCGTGCGCAAGGATTTGTGCAAGCACAGGATAGACTTTTTCAAATGGATTTAGCTAGAAGGCAGGCTAGTGGGCGTTTAGCAGAAGTGGTAGGAGAATCTGCGGTAGATACAGATAAGTTTTTCTTAACCTTTAGCTTACGTGATGCTGCTAAGAAATCTTATGATGGATATAGTGAGGAAGCGAAGGAAGTATTAAAGTTCTATGCAGAAGGGGTCAATGATTTTATCGAATTTGCGAAAGAAGAAAATAAATTAAGCTATGAGTTTAAATTACTTGGATATGAGCCAGAAGAGTGGACTCCAACTGACTCATTAGCAATTGGAAAGTATATGGCATATGACTTAGGTGGAAATTGGTCGACACTTGCAATACGACATTGGGCTTTAAATGAATTGGATGAAGAAAAGGCGAAGGAACTTTTTATTACTTATCCTGAGAATGCAAAATCGATTATAGAGGCGAATATAAGTAACCCAGTAAATGTAAGTGGTCACTTTGACTCATCGGTTTTACCGAATGAATTTAACGGTAGTAATAACTGGGTTGTGAGTGGGGACAAGACAGCTAGTGGTCTTCCACTACTTGCAGATGATCCACATTTGGGATTGAGCACACCATCTGTATGGTATCAAATGCATTTAGAATCACCAGAACAGAATGTTAGTGGTGTTATATTTGCTGGGATACCCGGCATTATTCTTGGTCATAACGAAGATGTTGCTTGGGGTGTAACCAATGTAGGGCCGGATGTGCAGGATCTTTATATTGAAACACCAAACCCAGAGGATCGGACCCAATTCTTATATGAGGGGAAATGGGAGCAAGCAGAGGTTCGTAATTCACCTATTAAAGTAAAGGGACAGGAGGATATACCTTTTGAAGTAGTGGTGACTCGACATGGCCCAATTATTTCAGATGTCGTATTCAAAGAGGAAGAAGCATCAGCGTTATTTTCCATGCAATGGACTGCGTTAGCTCCAACACTTGAATTACAAGCAATCTTAAAAATGAATAAATCTGCTGATTGGGAAGAATTTGAAGTAGCACTAGAAGACTTCCATGCACCAGCTCAAAATTTTGTATTTGCTGCAAAAGATGGGACCATTGCCTATAAAGCAAATGGGAAGATACCTTTAAGAAAGACCGGGGATGGCCAATTGCCTGTTCCTGGAGACTCGGCGGAATACGATTGGCAAGGATTTGTTCCTTATAACGAGCTTCCAGTTGTTGTGAACCCAGAGGAAGGCTATATAGCGACAGCAAATAATGAGGTCGTAGATGATTCCTATCCATACCATATTACTGATTTTTGGGCTCAATCATATCGGTATGAGCGAATTGCTGAAGTGCTGGAGAGCAAATCGGATTTCACAAAAGAAGATATGATGGATTTACAGATGGATCAAACGAATCTATACGCTAAGGAATTCTTGACCCAGATGCTTGGATCAGTTGAAAACTTAGATACCAAGGGTGAATATAAAGAAATCCTTTCCTTAGTGAAGCAGTGGGATCAGGTAGATGATAAAGAACAAGCTGCTCCGCTTGTTTTTCATAAATGGATGAAGGAGTTACCTCAGACATTACTCGAGGAAGAAATGCCAGAGGATGTATATTCGATGTTGCCAGGAAAAGGTAATATTTCAGATCAATTATTACGAAAAGGCTATAATAATGAACAAAGTGCTTGGTTAGAAGCATATGGTGGTGTAGACAAGTGGGTATATGACTCATTTGTGAAAGCAACCGTAGAAATATCCGAAGAGTTTGGTTCAAATGAAAAGAAATGGAAGTGGGGAGATTACCACCAGTTAACATTTGATCATCCACTGGGAGGGGCCTCTCCAATCTTGGCTTATCTCTTAAATCCAGATCCAGTTCCTATAGGGGGATCCAATATTACCGTGCAAGCAGCCGGTTTTGGAGAGGATGGAAAAGTGGACCACGGAGCGTCCTGGCGATTTGTAGCAGATTTGGCTGATTTAAATGAGGCCTATCACATCGTAGGGCCGGGACAAAGCGGTCATATGAAATCCGAATGGTATCATAGCCAAGTAGATGACTGGGCAGAAGGAAACTATCACACTACCGTAATAGACGGAGACATCAAAGAAGGATATGAACTAATATTAAAAGCAAACTAAAATTGGCAGCCGAAGGTGTTTATCTTCGGCTTTTTTTTATATTAAGAGGAAATGAAGAGTAAAAGTTACCCTGTTTTTAAGCGATAAAAACTAAAGTAGTAAAAACATTCAAATACTCATTAGAATAAGTTGCATATTAAATATTCTGAACATATACTGAATATAACAATCAAACAATCATTTGAATGAGGTGGAAATATGCAGACAAAGGATATGTGTGAAGTAACAAAGGTGAACGAAGACATAGTGTTTTCCATAAAGAACCAAATACCAGATTTAGGAGCAGCAGCTCAAATCTTTAAAGCACTAGCAGATGAAACAAGATTGAAGATAGCATTTGCATTAACAATAGAGGAAGAACTTTGCGTTTGTGATGTGGGTGAGATTATAGGTTCATCTACAGCTACAGCATCTCATCATTTGCGATTTTTAAGAGACTTATCCCTTGCTAAATCAACACGTAAGGGAAAACAAGTTTATTATTCCTTAGCAGATCATCATGTGAACGCGTTAGTAAAAATCGCATATGAACATGCAATAGAAGAAGGTGAAAAGGATGGTAAAAGTAGCTAAACAAGAATATCGATTAGAAAATCTTTCATGTGCCAATTGTGCCATGAAATTTGAACAAAATATAAAAAAACTTCCTAATGTAGAGGATGCAACAGTTAACTTTGGTGCTTCTAAAGTATCGGTCATTGGTAAAGCAACAATAGGGGATATTGAAAAAGCCGGTGCGTTTGATGGCATAAAAGTGACTACAGTCAAACAACGTCAATTAGAAAAAATTCCTTTTTTCAAACGGAAAGAAAATATACTCACGGTTATTTCATTTGTATTTCTAGTTATAGGGATTATCGCATCGTTCACTTATGAGGAAGCACACCCAATTTCTATAGGGTTATTCATGATTTCTATAGTAGTAGGAGGCTTCGATTTATTTAGAGGTGGGTTAGCCAATTTATCTCGTTTTTACTTCGATATGAAGTCGTTAATGACTATAGCTATTATTGGTGCAGCAATTATTGGAGAGTGGCGCGAGGGAGCGGTAGTAGTATTCTTATTCGCGGTGAGTGAAGCTTTAGAGGCTTATTCGATGAATAAAGCGCGTCAATCCATCAGTCATTTAATGGATATTGCGCCACCTACTGCAACGATCCGCAAAGATGGAATGTTAATAGAGGTTGATACAGATTTTATACAAATAAACGATGTACTAATTGTAAAACCAGGGCAAAAAATTGCAATGGATGGAATTGTACTGAAAGGTACTTCTACAATTAACCAGGCGTCTATCACCGGTGAATCATTACCAGTTATGAAATCGGTAGACGATGAGGTATTTGCTGGAACGTTAAACGAAGAAGGATCACTTGAAGTACGAGTGACGAAGAGAGTAGAAGATACAACAATTGCAAAAATCATACACCTTGTTGAAGAGGCGCAAGCGGAAAAAGCACCCTCTCAAAAATTTGTAGATAAATTTGCAAAATATTATACACCTGCAATTATCATGATTGCTATATTAGTGGCTATAATTCCTCCGTTGTTCGGATCAGATTGGCAAACATGGATTTACCAGGGGCTTGCGGTATTAGTTGTGGGTTGTCCATGTGCGTTAGTAGTATCAACTCCCGTTGCCATTGTTACGGCAATCGGAAATGCAGCAAAACAAGGTGTATTAATCAAAGGTGGTATTCACTTAGAAGAGATTGGTCGACTTCAAGCAATTGCATTTGACAAAACTGGCACGCTGACCAAAGGGTATCCAGAGGTAACGCATGTAGAAGCAGATGCACCAAAAGACTTTATCCAAAAAGTAATGTCCATTGAAATCTACTCTCAGCATCCATTGGCAAAGGCTATTGTAAAATATGGTGCAAAAGAGCATATTCAAAGTGTAGAAATCGAGCATTTTCAATCTGTCACTGGCAAAGGGGCAGAGGGTATAGTGGACGGAACAAAATGGTCAGTTGGAAGTGTTAGTTGGATTTCTACTATCAGCACTGTTTCCTTTGAAGTCATTACTAAAATTGAACAGTTACAAACGGAGGGTAATACAGTCATGCTAGCATCGGCAGATGGTGTATATCAAGGGTTTATAGCTGTAGCAGATCCAATCCGTGAAACTAGTGTAAATGTGTTAGAGCAACTGAAAAAAGCAGGGATAAAGCATACTGTCATGCTAACAGGAGATGACAAACGTACAGCAAACGCTATCGCAACAAAACTAGGTCTGACGGACGTAGAAGCAGAGTTAATGCCAGAACAAAAACTTTTTGCCATAAAAGCATTAAGAGAAGAGTACGGCACTGTTGCAATGGTTGGAGATGGTGTTAATGATTCTCCTGCACTAGCAGCGGCATCGGTTGGTATAGCGATGGGTGGAGCGGGAACAGATGCGGCACTTGAAACAGCGGATGTGGCTTTAATGGCTGATGACCTAGATAAGTTACCTTATACAATCCGATTAAGTCGAAAAGCATTGCATATTATTAAAGAAAATATTATGTTTGCATTAGGATTAAAAATAATTGCATTGCTACTCATTATTCCAGGATGGTTAACTTTATGGATTGCTATCTTTGCAGATATGGGGGCTACTCTATTGGTAGTGCTTAATTCATTAAGACTTATAAGGATAAATAAATAGCGTGTACGGAGGCGGGAAAATGAAGCTTACGGAATGGACGATGGAAGAACAAGAACAACTGATCCACTTCATGACGACGAATAGTTGGCCGTATCATGGAAACTCACACCCAGCAAGAGAACTAATCGAAAAAACGATTGAAGAAGGCGGATATCAATCGGATGAAGTTAAAACCTTTTGGATTGAAAATGAAACAAATGAAAAGGTTGGTTTCGTAAAAATTTATGACCTACGAGATGAGATTCCTCTTTTTGACTTGCGAATTGCAGATCATGCGAGAGGTAGTGGTTACGGACCGGAGGCATTAAAGCTTGTAGCAGAGTATGTATTCCAACTACCAGAAGCGAAAATTCGTTTAGAAGGACATACAAGACAGGATAACTTTGCAATGCGCAAAACTTTTGAACGAGCTGGATTTGTAAAAGAAGCACAACTTCGACAAGCATGGTTTTCTCCTAAAGAGAGTTCCTATTACGATGCTGTAACGTATGGTCTAACGAGAGAAGATTTCTTAAAAGGAACTGCAACTCCCGTGAAGTGGGATGAAGATTTCCCTAAGACTTATCCTGCTAAAGAAGAGCTAACCTTTGCGGAGGAGTTTTACACAGAACGATTGTTGATACGAGCTCCAAAGGTAGAAGACGCGGATGAAATTTGGAAGGCGGTAGTCAATTCGGATGCTGCACTGAAAGAATGGATGCCATGGGCCCAAAAAAAGCAGTCATTGGAGCAAATTACAACGAATATACGTCAAGCAGTTGCCGACTTTATAACTAGAAAGGATTTACGCCTGCAATTGTATTTAAAGGAAACAGGAGAATTTGTAGGTGCTTCTGGATTGCATCGAATTGACTGGGACGTTCGGAAATTTGAAATTGGCTATTGGATTGATAGTAAGTTTGAGGGGAAAGGCTTAATGACAGAAGCATGTGAACGCATAACACAATTTGCATTCGAGGAACTACTGGCCAATAGAGTAGAAATTCGTTGTGATAGTGAAAATGTTCGAAGTCGCTCTGTAGCCGAAAGAGCTGGGTTTAAGTTGGAGGGCATACTTCAAAATGATTCTTTATCTGCCGATGGGGAAAAATTGAGGGACACATGCATATATGCCAAAGTCAGGGAATCTCAAGATTCTATTTAAAATTTCAATTTGAATATCAATGAAAAAATAAAAAGGTGTTGCCGTTTAGGCAACACCTTTCTTCATAGTGATCGTTTTCCACTGATTAGTTGAACTACAAAAATGATACCCGCAATGATTAGTAGTGCATGAATAAATCCGCCGCCAATCTTTAATACTAAACCAAGTAGCCAAAGTACGATTAATACTACGATAATTCCCCATAAAATTCTACCCATTTCATATCTTCCTCTCTTTATTTAATTTATCAAGTCATGTTGATATTTAAATTTTACCCGTTTGGGTATAGTATTAAACATGCTTCACTTTTTATATGCATGAAAGGAGTGTTATCATTGCTTACTAATGTGATGCAAGAAATAGTTCATAGCCTTGTCAGAGTGATGATGAGAGGGTCCGAGTATCAAACCTTTTGCAAATGCGAACAATGCGAACGTGATATTATTGCCTTGAGTTTAAATACATTACCTGCTCATTACGTTACAACAGAAAAAGGAAGAATAGCCGTTTTTGAGCGCTTAAATACAGCGGAAAATTTAGAATGGATCAACAAAAGAATTATCCACTCCATCTATGTTGTGGGTAAGTACCCGCATCGTCACTAAAACCTTGTCTTTTTTCGATAAGGTTTTTCCTCTGTTTAAATATTAATAGATAAATGCTTTTTGCTCAGACTCTTTCTAGTTCCAGCGCCTAGCCCCTCGAGTCGTTTCAGACTTGCGGGGCCGCAGGATGCGGGTCAGTCAGTCGTTGCGACACGATGTCGCGAACTTCGACTGATTTCGACTGGGCAATGAGCGCCTTATTCCGATTCTTCCAACGCATTTCGGGGCTAACATAGGCGCTTGCACCTTTCAAGATATAGGAATAAATATCTAGAATTGTGATAGGGTCTTTATTGTAGTAAAATATATAGAGCAAAGATGAGAGGAAGATAAATATGCCAACACCAAGCATGGAAGACCATATTGAACAAATTTATTTGTTGATAGAGCAAAAAGGATATGCTCGTGTGTCTGATATTGCAGAAGCATTGTCTGTATTACCATCTTCCGTAACCAAAATGGTTCAAAAACTTGATAAAGATGGCTTCTTAATATATGAAAAGTATCGAGGGTTAACTCTTACGGCAAAAGGAATGAAGCTCGGAAAAAAATTAGTAAAAAGACATGAACTTTTAGAAGATTTCTTGAGAATTATTGGCGTAAAGGAAGAGAATATTTACAATGACGTAGAGGGAATTGAACACCATTTAAGTTGGAACTCCATCGACCGTATTGCAGATTTGGTATTATTTTTAGAGGAAAATCCAGCATTACAATCCAAGTTAATGGAATTACAAGAACCAGAAAGTGAGCAAACCTTGTAAATGTTGTTTAAAGGAATACCACATGATACATACAATCTCTGGGAATGATAGAGGTTGAGTTTTAACACAAAAAGTAGAATATAATCTTTTGTGTGTATGAGTTTACAATAGAGTTTATGATTTATATGAATCGGCTATAGGGAAGTAGCATAACCTTTTTTGCAGTCTAATCACTTTATATATAATTCAGAAGAAGCAAGGAAAGATCGATACCATATTTGGTGAGAAGGAGAGCGGTAATTTTGATAGGAACAGCATCAGGAGAAATAGTAAAGTTACAAGTGAAAGAACAGGACGGATCAAAATGGATTTTAACATATGATGGAATGGATATTCCGTTAAATGCATCTGAAGCACCAGAGGGTGTAGAGGTAGGTGGCACAATAGAAGCATTCTTATTTGTGGACAGACGTGGAAATCTATCTGCCACAACACAGCTTCCATCTATTCAAAAAGGCACATACGGATGGGCTCGTGTCATTAAAGTAGTCGATAGAGATGGCGTTTTTGTTGATATCGGTACTTCTAAGGAAGTTCAGGTTAAAGAAGATGATCTTCCAAAAATAAAAGAATTATGGCCTGCTGTTGGAGATCATTTATATATGACACTCCGTACCGATAAAGATGGTGAGTTATTCGGTCGATTAGCAACTGAGGACCGAGTAGAAGAGCTATATATAGATGCACCAACGACATTATTCAATCAAAATCTACAAGCACGTGCATACCGCTTGCTTCCTGTAGGTACGTTTTTGTTAAGTTTTCCTGAAAACTACCGAATTTTTGTACATGAGTCAGAACGCTTTAATGAACCGCGGTTAGGTGAAGATTTAACAGTACGCGTTATTGACGTGAAAGAGGATGGATCTTTGAATGGTTCCCTTTTGCCACGTAGACATGAACGTCTAGGAGACGATGCAGAATCTATATTCCGTTACCTGAACGATGTTGGTGGTAAAATGCCATTCACAGATAAGTCTTCACCAGATGAAATTCAAGAAATGTTCAGTATGAGTAAAGCTGCTTTCAAACGCGCCCTAGGTAAACTTATGAAAGATAAAAAAATTGTTCAAGAAGATGGTTGGACACAATTGAAGATGTAGTTCATACGGAGTAAAAAGAATCGATTAGTCGGAACTTTTTACTCCTATTTTCGTATTATTGAGGGAATGGAAGAGAAAGGAAAGGGGTTAAATAGTATGAAGAAATTATTATTGCCATTCATTACAGCAATGTTATTAATAGGTATGGTTATTGCGCCTACTTATTCATTAGCAGACTCAGATGGCTCCACTGAAGAAGAAGTTGTAAATGAAAAATTTGGTGCACCTATCATCGTATATGGTGGAAATTTAACTGCTGAGCAAAAAGACAGTGTAAAAAAGAGTTTAAAAATAACGGATAAATCAGATGTTCAAGAAATAGAGGTAACTGGCAAAGATTTAGCAACATATTTACAAGACGGAGATGCATCTGCAAGAATGTTCTCTTCTGCTAAGATCACTCGAAAAGACGCTGGTAAAGGTCTAGTGATAAGCATAGTTACACCGGATAATATTACAGAAGTAACATCCGAGATGTATGCAAATGCAATGCTAACTGCGGGCATTAAGGACGCAGTAGTAGAAATTGCTGCACCTAAGCCTGTAACGGGTCATTCAGCACTAGTAGGGATATATAAAGCCTATGAGGTTTCGGGGGAAGAACTTGATCCCGAACGTACAGATGTGGCCAATGACGAACTATCTATTGCTACTAATCTAGCAAAAGATGCAGGTATTGATGAGGCAAAAGTGAGTGAGTTACTAACAGAGATTAAAAAGCAAATTGCAGAACAAAATCCAGTTTCTCGTGAAGAGGTGGAAAAAATTGTTTCGGAGCAATTAGCTAATCTAAAAATTGAGCTTTCGGAAAAGGATCGTCAGCTGTTGATCGATTTAATGGACCGTATTCGTCAATTAGATATCGATTTCAGTCAATGGTCAGATCAACTGAATGATTTAAGTAAAACAATTGAAGACAAGATTGGAAAAATAGTCGATAATGAAGGATTTTGGGAAGGTGTCAAAAACTTCTTTACGAATCTAATAGACTCGATTCGTTCTATTTTTAACTAATGTATGAGCCCTCCTTCTTAAATAGATAGGAGGGCGTTGTTTTGTTCAAAATTTATTTTAAGAAAATGCACCTATACTTATGTGGTTTTATACAATTACTGATTATATAAAGTGGATCTAGTTGATTGGAGCGAAGAGCGGTGACTGCAGTGGGAACAGCGCGAGCTGAAGACCCTGGAAGGAGTTTCTTAAAGCCTTGTTCTCTTTATTTGCACAAAATACAAGGATTTGTTATCATGGAAGTAATATATCTCGACTTCAAGATAAAATAATGAGGAGGTAAAGAAATGAAATTAGCAGGTATCCACCATGTCTCAGCAATTACTGCAGACGCTGATAAAAATCATGACTTTTATACAAGAATATTAGGAATGCGATTAGTGAAGAAAAGTGTAAATCAGGATAATCCTTCTTCTTATCATTTGTTTTATGCAGATGCTATAGGTACGCCAGGAACAGACATGACTTACTTTGACATACCAAATGCAGGAAGAACATATCCTGGTGTATCTAGTATTAGCAATACAAGTTTCCGGGTCAAAAATGAGCAAGCTCTACATTTTTGGAAAAGTAGATTTGAAAAATTTAATGTACCACATGATTCTATTATAGAAAGGTTTGGTCGTAAAACACTTTACTTTGAAGACTTTGAAGGGGCAAGACTTATGTTAGTGGTCGACAACGGGGCTGGAATACCTTATGGCGAAGCATGGGTTAGAGAGGAGATTTCAGCGGACAATGCAATTGTTGGTTTAGGTCCTGTAAAGCTTACAGTTCGAAAATTAGCACCGACTGAAAAGGTCTTAACAGAAATACTTGGATTTGAGTTAGCTGGTTCCTACCCATCGGAGGTACTGGACATGCCAGATATTCAAGTTTATACGACGGGAAAAGGCGGTCCAGGTGGAGAAGTTCATATCGAGACACGTACAGATTTACCAATGGAGCGACCTGGAAGGGGTAGTGTACATCATGTAGCATTCCGAATTCCTTCAATGGAAGATTACCCAAAATGGGAGGAGCGCTTACGTGAAAATGGCTTTACCACTTCTGGTTTAGTAGACCGATACTATTTCAAGGCAATCTATTTCAGAGAACCAAATGGCATTCTATTTGAATTATCTACCGATGAGCCAGGATTCGATACAGATGAACAAATGGATAGCTTGGGAGAACGATTAGCACTACCACCTTTTCTAGAAATGAGAAGAGTGGAAATTGAAGCGAAGTTGCGTCCGTTGTCAATCAATAAATAAATGTGCTAAAATTCAGAAAAGGAGTGGTTACTGATGGAATTTGAATTTAAAGAATTAGGAAACGATGTATATGCGTTTCAATATATACAAGGTGGGGAAAGATTAGGTGAAATTACTTGGACGTTACTTGGAGATGTCATGGTGATGGATCACACATATGTATCGGATAAGCTGAGAGGAAAAGGGGTTGCCAAAAAGTTATTAGATAGCGCTGCTTCTTATGCAAGAGAGCAGGAGCTAAAGATGGAGCCGGTTTGCTCATACGTAGTGGCAGCCTTCTCAAAATCTAACGAATATGATGATGTAAAAGCATAAAAGAAATTTGTATACTTCATAACAAAAAGGCAATCCGCTTCTATTTAGAAAAGGATTGCCTTTTTATAATAGCATTATTAAATTTGTGTGAAAAACACTAAAATTCCTGTTAATACCGATGCACCTGCTAACGTATAAAGGAAATCTGCTTGGTTAAAAATTATCTCTTTTTCCATAAATTCCACCCTCTCTTTTTATGTTGATAGTTAAATATTACCCGGGTTTATAAATGTTTAAACAGGTTTAAATTATTTTATGAAGGGGATTTTAAAATTATACGAAACCTTTTCAACTATTAATCGTAGAATGATAAGAAGTGTAAAAATGAAGGGACTGAATTCTATGTCACGTACAGGAGAAATGGTATTAAGTGTTATTAGTGCAATTATGACATTACTTAGTATTATTTTAGTAACAGTTTTAGTAGTAAGTGGAAGCAGCGTATTGAAAGATGAAGATTTTAAAAAAGAATTTGAGAATACGATTTCGAATGAGCCTACATTTACGGAAACTGACCAACAATTGATAAATGATAATATGAGTTTAGCAATCGATGCATTTAGCATATTTGGTTGGGTATTTATAATTATTCTTGTCATTAGCCTAATCCTAAATATTATCGGAATCATGTCTATCTCCAAAAATAAAAACCCGAAGTTAGCAGGAATTATGTTCATCCTTGCAGGTCTTTTTGCTGGTGTAATATCGCTAACATCAATTCTATTGTATATTGCGGCTATCATGTGTTTCGTTCGCAAACCACCAGTTCAAATACAAGAGGAATACTATACAACTGAAAAGTCACTTTAACAAACAAAAACACCGACCTATAAGGCCGGTGTTTTCAATAGATATACGTATTTAGCAGTAGATAAAGGGTGACCCTCAAAATATTCATCGAATTCTTCTAAACATTCGAAGCCGAAGTTTTCATAGAATTGACGGGCATTATCATTTAAGCTTTCCACGTAAACAAATAATTGTCGTCCAGCTGGCATTTGGTTTAGCCCAGCTAATAATAGTTTTTTTCCATATCCACTTTGTTTATATTCAGGTAACACATAAATAGCAGTTAGTTCTGCATCTCCATCTTCGTCGGTATAAGTAAAGTTAGCGAAACCGATGGGATTGCCTTCATATTCAGCGATTAAGAAGATAGTTTTCTCTATTCTCTTCACAATCATCATAGGGGAATAAGCCTTTTCTAGAAAAAGAGTTTGTATGTCATCAGGTATAATATTCTTGTATGTATCGTTCCAACTGACCTTTGCGATCTGTTGAATTACTTGAATGTCATCTAACGTAGTCGCTCTAATCATTTGAAATCACCTCTAGATTCTTTTTGTAATCATAACAAAAATAACTATAATCTTCTACATATATATACAATTAAAATCATTTAGATATCAAACTGTAATATAAGATGGGTAATGAAGCATTAAAATCATATACCTCTAAAGAATTAGTTTGTTAAGGTGTTAACTTATTTAATAGTGGGTATATACATTATATATAGAAAACCTTGGAGGTAATTAGGATGGCAAAAAACAAATCACTATTATTGGCAGGATTAGCGGCAGGAGCGTATGCATATTTCAGTAAGAAAGAAAATCGTGAGAAAGCAGTAGTGGCTTTTAATAATACAAAATCTAAAGTGAATGCTTACATAGACTCACAAAAACATCAAAGATCCGATTTAACCGCAGCAGGACATCCAGATCCTTACGATACATCAGATAATAATATGGTCGATGAAGGAGCTCTTACAAGCGTCCAGTACTATAATGATGAAGTTCAGGACAACCAAAAGAAAGACGATACAAATAAGCAAGACGGAGAAAAGAAGTCTAATCCTAATGACCAAATAACTTTATAATCTTAATAGGACAGGAATGTGTCAAAAACCACATTCCTGTCCTATTTATTTTCTCCACGTAATGGCCAAGATAGACACTATTAACAATATGATACCTGTCATAGTAAACCCGCTCGTAGCATCCAATTCTAGGAAGCCAGTGATACTCGATCCCACAACTACTCCTATAGAAAAGAAAGCATAGAAATAGCCATATGCTTTTCCTCTATATGATTGCTCTGTTGAATCTATTAATAATGTGTTAATAGATGGGAAAAGAAATGCAAATCCTATTCCATATAACCCCATCCAAATATATAGTAAGTTCAGGGAATCTGTATGGCCGAGCAATAGCATACTTACTCCCATGATGCTCATACCAAAAGTAAGTGTATAGATGGGTTTTACTCGGTCAAATATTCGATTTATCGGAAGGATAAACACTAAAATTGCGACAAAGCCGAAAGTACTTAGAAGAAATCCACTTGTTTTAGTGTCAAATCCTAAATGCACTACTTTTAAAGGGAGCATATACGCTAATACCCCTTGCGAGAACATTAAGAAAAAAGCACCTGCAAATGACTTAATCACTCCACTTTTTTGGAAAATAGAGTGAACGGAATGGTGAGAGACATCCTTCTCTTTTCTTTCGATAGCTACTTTTCTTAACAAAACTAAAGACAGTATACTTAAAGCAAGCATAATAGAACCTGTCATTCCTAACACAAATACCTCATTTTTTTTGCTTGCGAGAATACCACTTGTAGCGGGACCAACAATTGCAGCAAGTCCAACAAATGCACCTGATAGTGCAACTCCTTTACCTCGTTTTTCATGCGAAGTCCTATTAGCTGAGTAGGTAAAAGCTGCAGGTACAATTAGTCCAGCTACTAAACCATGTATAAAACGTATTAGTAATAATCCAAACGGCTCGCTAGCAAATTGGTAAAGGAATAAGGAGAAACTCGTTGCAAATAAACCAGTGATGAGTATGTAATAGGGTCCTTTTCGATCAGTTAGAAATCCAGAAATAATATTACCAAATGTATTCGAAAGAGAATACATCCCTACAACTAAACCAGTTATAAAAGGAGTGGCACCAAGAGATTCTGCAAAGGGGCTCATAATTGGTAGTTGAGAAAATAAGTCAAAGAATGAGATGAAGATAATAATATATATAAAAAAGTGCAATACTGCTCCTCTTTTCTATAGTAGCTTTTATTCTAGTATAAAGGTTTTAAATGTATCGATAAAGGGAATTTGGAACAAAACAAATCATGCAAGGGGGAAGTCTTATGAAAGCAATGTTCATCTATAACCCATCTTCAGGAAAAGCGGATGCCGAGCAATATAAAGAAACAACAGTTAATGTGTTAGAAGGTTTGGGGTATGAAGTGATTATTAAGGAAACGAATAAACAAAATGATGCCACCATATTTGCCACACAGGCGTGTGCTGAGAAAGTAGACTTTTTGTTAGCAATGGGTGGAGATGGGACGATAAATGAGGTTGTCAATGGTCTCGCTGAACAACCTAACCGGCCTCTATTTTCATTTATTCCACTCGGTACTGTGAACGATTTTGCTCGTGCACTTGGCATTCCATTGGAGCCTGAGCTTGCTATTGAAGCTTTAAAAATGACGAACACACGATTAGTGGATATTGGGCAAATTGGGGATAAATATTTTATGAATATAGTAGCTGTTGGTGAGATAGCTAGTCGTGTTGCGGATACTACTGTTGAACAAAAAACAAAAATGGGTTCACTTGCTTATTTGCTAGAAGGAGCAAAAGCCGTTATTTCGAACGAAGAAATAGAAATGACAATAACGCATGATCAAGGAATTTGGAAAGGGACACCTATGCTTATACTTGTGGCTTTAACGAATTCTGTAGGTGGATTTGAAAAATTGGTAAATGCAGCGGAAGTAAATGATGGAAAGTTACATATTTATATTATAAAACAAGCAGGATTGGCTTCTATAGCAAGAATGGGAGCAAAAGTCCTGTTGGGTACACTAGAGGAAGATACTGGAGTGGAAGTAATCGAATCTAGTAATGTATTAATCGAATCTGGAAATCCTCTATATTGTAATGTAGACGGGGATGAAGGAGATTGCACGCCACTGAACATTCAAATATTACCTAAACATTTAAAAATGCTAGTCCCTCAAAAAAACTGAGTCTAAAAGGTTGAAAAAATATATAATTTCCAGGATAATGATATAGACTAATACAACATACCCAAAAGGTTATATAAACATTAAGACCTACTTAGGGAAAAAGAGGGAAATATGAAGACTGTCGAGAAGCAATTTTTAGATAATTTCTCTAAAATATACACTAGAGAAATAGGTACAACAACAAGAGTAGAAGGTTTAGATTCTTTCCTAGAATTAGAAGAACAGCTATTTCAAAAAATGTTTTCTTTTGAAGTAACGGAAGCAAAAGAAATTCTAAGAAGCATGATAGATTTAATAATTGCTAGAACACGTAAGAATATGATCCAAAATGTAAAGTATTACTACATTCAGCTAGCGGCTATTATGGGAAGAAAACTAAATGAGAGTCAAGTTCCTACTGATAAAGTTAGCGCGTTTAACATTGCATGTGTAGAAACTATTGAGACGAAGATGAGTGATGCGCAATTTTTATTATGTGCAGATGAGTTGGTTGAGTTTTTTGTGATGGTCATAACCGAAAGGAAAAAGCCGTCATTTGGCCATCAAACGGTTAACAAAGTAATCCTCTATATTAATGATGAAATAGAGACAAATTTAACGGTAGAGGATATTGCTAAAAGATTTGCTATAAGTACAAGTCATCTTTCTCGTATTTTTAGAGAGCATACAGGAGTGACGCTTGTAGAATACTTAAATGTTCGAAAAGTAGAGGAATGCCAATACTTTTTAAGAACAACAAATAAAGCTATTTCCGATATTTCTAGTAGTTTTCACTTTTGCAATCAAAGCTATTTCACTCGCATATTCAAAAAGTATACCGGAATAACACCGAAGCAATACCGCGATAACCAGGAATATCCTAGTTTTAAATATAATTTTCCTAATGAACAACAATCAGTTTAAATATTTTGGATTAAATTTGATAAATAGCTTCATAGTAAGGTATACTTCTTTATAGTTTGATGAGTGAAGGTGAATAGAGTGAAAAAGAAGATTAGTTTATTTTCTATTCTTGTATTTGCAGCCCTAGTGCTTAGTGGATGTTCTGGAGTAGAAAACAAAGAAGGTACTTTTTATAATATTTTTGTTCGACCTTTTGAATTTCTTATACATTTCTTTGGAGAAATGTTCAATGGTAGTTATGGACTGGCGATTATCGCTATTACCGTACTTATCCGTCTTATTCTGATGCCTTTGATGCTTAAAAATTATAAAAATCAACAAGGCATGAAACAGAAAATGGATAAATTGAAACCAGAAATGGACGATATCCAAAAGAGATTAAAGGAAACAAAAGATAAAGAACAGCAAATGGCTCTACAACAAGAAATGATGGGATTATACCGTAAGCATGGAGTAAATCCGCTGAACATGGGTTGTCTACCGATGATTATTCAGATGCCTATTGTAATGGGATTGTATTTTGCGATTCTCTATTCTGCGGATATTAAAGCGCATCCATTTTTATGGTTTAACTTAGGATCTCCTGATATTGCAATGACACTTATTGCTGGAGCGGTTTATTTCATTCAAGCAAAAGTTTCATTATGGACAGTACCTGAGCAGCAACAGAAACAAATGAAAATGATGATTTATATTTCGCCAATTATGATTATGTTTATTTCCTTCAGTTCTATGGCGGCACTTCCAGTTTATTGGGCTGTCGGTGGACTATTGCTAATATTCCAAACATATTTGGGGCGTAAATTTTACTCGAATCATCCAGAAAAAGCAGAGGAATCTGTATAACACAAAAACGAAGCGATTGTTGCTTCGTTTTTTTCTTGAGAGGTAAGGTGTTTATGAATAGAAATTGGATATTTGGACTACTGATTGCAGCAGTTAGTATTTCTGCGTTGGTATTTATCATTAAAGGAAATATTAATATGGCTGTTTTGTTTATGACAGCAATCTTTGCTCTAAGTAATGGTTTCCGAGCAATAAGTTTTAAAGAAAAAGGATTCGTCAAAGAGGCGAAGTGGATGAAAGGTATGTCCATTTTGTTTGCAGTATTATTTTTTGTCGTGTTATTTTTGCTAATTTTTTAATAAGAGAGAGCGTATTTACCTATCATGGGTAGATACGCTTTTACTTATTTAGGAGGATTCATTTATCGTTCAGGATGGTTATAATTATTTTGGCGAAGTTGAATTTCAATAAGAGAATAGTTATTAGAAAAATGGTAAACTAGAAATAACGTAATAAGAAAGAAGGAAGTCCGAAGATATGCAGTCAAGATATAGCTTTTTACAAGAAAAAAAGAAGAAAAAATGGCCATATATTATTTCTGGAATCATTGCAGGAATACTTGTAGCCACAGCGGTAGTGTGGGTAGGAATGAATGAATGGAATATAGATAAAAGTATAGAGGAACTCCGTGATTTGACAGGTGTTAAGCAAATAGTCGATGTTGATAAAACAGAAGAAGCTAATGTGGATAAACCAGTTATAGAAGAACCAAAACAGGAAATTCCTATTGTGGAGGAGCCGGTAGTGGAAGAGGTAGATATGTCTGGCGCAAAAGGCTATATTGGTAACGAAGTTTTACCCCAGGAGCCTACAATAGTAAAAGGTGTATTAATTGCTAGTAAAAAGTATCCCCTGCCATCTACTTATGCACCTGGTGAAAGCAAAGAGGCTAGAACAGCATTTCAAGAAATGGCTGCTGAGGCAATTTTATCTGGGTATGACCTTGTAGCTTTCAGTACGTATCGATCTTTTGACTATCAAACTCAGTTATATGAACGTTATGTAACAAATGACGGTCAAGAGGCTGCGGATCGTTATAGTGCACGCCCGGGCTATTCCGAACATCAAACAGGGCTAGCTTTTGACATCGGAGAGCAGCATTTTGAACAACATTTCGCTAGAGAAAGCTTCGGAGAAACAGAAGCAGGCAAATGGGTTGCAGCCAATGCCCATAAGTATGGATTTATTATGCGCTATCCGAATGGCTCAGAAAAAATTACAGGTTATATGTATGAGCCGTGGCATTTTAGGTACATCGGAAAAGAACTTGCGCCTCAAGTATACGAAGCAAACGTGACTTTAGAAGAATTCCTAAATCTTTAGTAGACAGCATTAGAATACAAAAAGAGGTTTCCAAAAATGGAAACCTCAGTTTGAAAAGATTCGAAGATACAATTTCGTTCGCTCGCTTGCTTCTTTATTTAGGGATTCTCTTTAATTCCACTAGATTAGAGGAAATCCTCTTTCTTCCTCCCTCCTTGCAGAATAGTATCCCTCATTAAATATCCTTACATTAACTGGAGTACTATTATCATCTAAGCGAGAGGGTATGGTCAATCTTATCGTGCAGTACTACTCACTTAATTGATTGGAGTGAAATGTGGCGACTCCAGTGGGAACAGCACGAGCTGAAGACCCTGGACTGAGCATCGCGAGGGAAGCGACTGAAGCCGTGCCCACGGAAAGCGTCCACATGTAACGGAAATCGGCAGTATTATTCTTTCTTTAAAGCTCTGCAAAACCAGTGTTCATGATGTATTTTTAGATGCTTTCCTAAGAAAGCATCTTTTCTCTAGTTATCCAAAAATGAACTAACCTATTTCTAAAAGTTGTAAGAGGGCTACGGACAGTAAAAAGCCATAAGAATACCGAGAAAAAAGAGGCAGTCGTGACGTCAGTCACGACTGCCTCTTTAAAAAATCAAACGGTAATCTTATAGCAATAAATCTGTCCAAAGCCCTTCGAAAACAATAGAAATAGGTTTTGAACTTAATATATTAAAGTATCGGTGAAATTAGACGAGCTAATGACTCTTTAAATTTAATCATGGTTGATCTTTCTTCATATATTTCTGCCGTCATCTCGGTAGATAACTTCATATCCTCTTCAAATAACTCTGCTAACTGATGAGAAGTTTCGCGATCATATATAAAGGCATTTACTTCAAAATTCAATTTAAAACTACGCACATCAATATTTGCCGTTCCCACTGTAGAAGCTTCGTCATCAATTACAATCATTTTTGTATGCAAGAATCCATTTTGGTAAATATATACTTTAGCTCCAGCTCTTATTAACTCGCCAACATAGGAGTAAGTCGCCCAGTAGACAAAAATATGATCGGGTTTATTTGGAATCATAATTCGTACATCAATACCTGAAAGGCATGCAATACGTAACGTATCCATGAAACTAGCATCTGGGATGAAGTATGGAGATTGAATATAAATATACTTTTTAGCCATCATAATTAACTTAAGGTAGCCATTTTTTATTTGCTCCCATTCGGAATCGGGTCCACTAGAAACAATTTGCAAGCCAACAGAACCTTTCATCGGAATGGCTGGGAAAAATCTATCAGAATACTCGATATCATGCTCTGCGGAGGCTTGGTTCCAATCGAGAATGAATCGGGTTTGAAGAGGATGAACAGAACTACCTTCGATACGTAAATGCGTGTCGCGCCAGTATCCAAATTTCTTTTTTAATCCAAGATATTCATCTCCAACATTAAATCCTCCGATATAACCGATTCGTCCGTCTATTACAACGATTTTTCTGTGGTTCCGGTAATTCATCCGGGGATTGATAAGTGGAAAGATAGAAGGGAAGAATGCCTCTACACGACCACCTAACTCAATCAGTTCGTTAAAATGTCTTTTTCTTAAGGAACGTGATCCAGTATCATCGTATAAAACTCTTACTTTAACCCCTTGTTTTGCTTTGGCTAACACTGCCTGGTAAATCTCCTGCCCTAAGGAATCTAATCGGAATATATAGTATTGAATATGGATGTGATCCTTTGCATTTCCGATATCGTGAAGGAGAGCATCAAACTTTTCTCGTCCATCAGTGAAAATTTCGACTTTATTGTCTTGAGTTAAGACTGCTTGGTTATTATGTAAGTGCATAACGATTAACTCTTTATAATGCATTGCATCATCTAAACGAAAATCAAATGAGTCATCTTCGATAGCTTCCATTTGAAATTCAATGAGATTATCGATACCTATCTTGTTTTTTCCTTCCCAACGGAATAACGTTTTTTTACGTAGCTTTCGTCCAAACAATAAATAAATACCAAATCCTAAAATAGGTATAAAGAATAGGACTAGAATCCACGCCCAAGTAGCGGAAGCATCTCGACGTTCTAAAAATATTAGGGCTATTGCCAAAGAAATATTTAAAATGAGGATGCCAGAAACAATAATACCATAAAAGCTTGCTATCAAATTTTCACCCCCGGTGCATGTCTATATAATCATTTGCTATTAAATTCTAGTATAGCTGATTTGTCTCAAAGAAAGTAGGGAAGACATATATTAAATAGAAAGTAAATCCTACTTGACCAATAGGGATAAAAGTATTAATATATGATGAGCACAAAAAATGGAGGTTTTTATATGAATTTATTATTTATTATTCTAAACATAGTTGCCTTACTCCTTTTAGTTGGAGTACTAATCATAATGCAAAAGAAACATGTTTCATTCTCGAAGCGTGTATTCACGGCTCTAGGACTAGGTATTTTACTAGGTTTAGTATTGAATTTAGCCTATGGGGTAGATTCGGAAGTATTGGCAGAAACTGTACCTTGGTATAACCTTATTGGTACTGGTTATGTAAAATTACTACAAATGATTGTAATGCCATTAGTATTCATCTCAATATTAGGGGCGTTTACAAAAATTACAATCGGTAAAAACTTTGGTAAAATGGCAGCAATTATTTTGAGTTTCTTAATCGGAACTACTGCCATTGCTGCTGTTATTGGTATTGGCTCTGCAGCAATATTCGATTTGAATGCAGAACAAATCATTCAAGGAGATGCTGAAACTGAACGTGCAGAATACTATGAAGGCCGCTCTGCAGAAGTTGCAGACAAAGCACTTCCAGACCAAATACTAGAATTATTACCTGCAAATCCATTTTTAGATTTTACAGGAGCTAGACCAACCTCTACTATTGGGGTAGTTATCTTCGCAGCGTTTTTAGGATTCGCTTATTTAGGAATAGCACGTAAAGAGAAAGAAACTGCAGCAACCATTAAAACAGGCATTGATGCGATTTACGCATTAATCATGCGAGTAGTTAAGCTAGTACTTCGTTTAACTCCATACGGAATTTTAGCAATTATTGCAAGAACCGTTGCAACATCAGATTTTAGTGCCATATACAATTTAGGTAAGTTTGTTCTCGCTTCTTATGTAGCATTGGCAGTAGTATTTGCGATACATTTATTAATCATTACTCTATCTGGATTAAATCCAATAACTTATGTTAAAAAGGCAGCAGAACCATTAATCTTTGCGTTCACTTCACGTTCAAGTGCAGGAACTCTACCTATTAACATTAATGCACAAACAACTAAAATGGGTGTATCAGAAGGAGTTGCTAACTTCTCTGGATCGTTCGGACTATCTATTGGTCAAAATGGTTGTGCAGGTATTTACCCAGCGATGCTAGCATTCATGATTGCTCCATCAGCAGGCATCAATCCATTAGACCCGATGTTCATCTTAACTGTTGTCGGAGTAGTAGCAATTAGTTCGTTTGGTGTAGCAGGAGTTGGTGGCGGTGCAACATTTGCTGCAATTCTAGTTCTATCTGCATTAAATTTACCAGTTGCTTTAGCGGGTCTCCTAGTATCGGTTGAACCGTTAATCGATATGGGACGTACAGCAGTAAACGTTAGTGGTTCAATGACCGCTGGTGTTGCTACTGCGAAACTAACAGGTGAATTAGATAAAGATTTATACAACACACCATTAAACCAAATTGCAACAGACGAAGTTTAATATGGCTCGCAAAAAAACTGTCCTTTCATCAAAGGGCAGTTTTTTTATGGTTCTTCAGAAATTTAAAGAATGAATAATACTACTGCTTTCTTTTATGTGGCTCGGAGCGGATATCAACGGCATATGCACATTTTATTTTTAAGGGACCGGGCATTTTTTGCTCGGTTTTTCTCATGTTTAGAAATATACTTTCAGATAACTTATCGAAATACTAAATATTAAAAATATTTCTACATAAACTAATCTAGTAGTTTGCTATAATCGAAATAACTAGGTTGTAAGGAGATGGAGAAATGCTTCAAGCCATAAATCTTTCTAAGAAATTTAAAACCAAAGTAGTTGTAAAAGAAGTCAATGTGGAACTGTTCGCGGGAGAGTCGGTCGGATTACTAGGTCCCAATGGGGCGGGCAAATCAACGACTATTTCTATGTTATCTTCCTTAGTCCAACCGTCAAGCGGAGACGTCTTATGGAATGAAAAATCCATTGCAAAAAATCCAGACCCATTGCGTAAAGCATTAGGAGTAGTTCCACAAGAAATTGCCTTATATCCAGAGCTTTCTGCTAGGGAAAATCTCGCTTTTTTCGGTAGAGTTAATGGATTAAAGGGGGAACTTTTGGCAACGAGGATCACAGAAGTCTTAACAAAGATTGGGTTGTTGGATAGACAAAAGGATATAGTTAAAACATTCTCAGGTGGGATGAAACGACGTCTGAATATTGGTGCTGCACTTTTACATAAACCTTCGATTTTAATAATGGATGAGCCGACCGTCGGAATTGATCCACAATCGAGAGCGTATATTTTAGAAACTGTTAAGCAGTTTGTGGCAGATGGAATGACTCTTTTATATACGAGTCACTATATGGAAGAAGTAGAAATGCTGTGTGACAAAATATATATTATGGATCAAGGAAAAATAATTGCACACGGTACAAAAGAAGAGCTTAAAGAACTGGTCTCCGACAACCAAACAATTGAATTGAAAACTAATTTACTTACGGAGAACTTTGAAAAGAACTTGAAAGAGCAGTTCCCACAAGCGACTTTTCGTATAGATGAAGAGATACTAACGATTTCAATGTCCAAAAGTGAAGAGCCACTAGCTAATATTTTTGCGATTGCTGCGGCAAGTAATGTAGTGATTACCTCTGCGATTGTCAAAGTGCCATCCCTAGAAGATGTGTTCTTGCATTTGACTGGAAAAGCACTAAGGGATTAAGAGGGGAGATGAAGTGATGCTGTTTAGTTTAATTGCGAAGCAAATGAAAATGCTGATTCGAAATAAGCAACCGTTAATTATTTTATTGGTCATGCCACTCGTTTTAATAACCATACTTTCAAATGCGTTAGGAAGCATAATGGACGGTGGAGAAGAAGCGGCGATTCAAGCAAATTTACTCATCCTAGATAATTCATCATGGGTTCAAGAGGAAAAAGAAATTAAGCTATTTTTAGAAGGAGAAGGGGTAACAGGTGTAGCCTTGGATGCTTTGCTCACTCAGTTTAAAAGTGGTGATCCAGTAGAATTATTAAACAGCACCGTTCTAGCTGCTGACGAAATGAAGAAGTATATTGCTGTGGAATATAAAAAGGAAGTAGATTTAAAGACCGCTCGACAGGATGAAAATATAGATGGCATACTAACTATCCCTTCTAACTTCCGATTGAATTATATAAAATCTGCCTATTTTAATAATCCCGATTTTCCTAGTGTATCCTTATATCTAAATCAAGATAATGAAATTCGTGCATCCATAATTGATGCTGTTCTAACAGACTGGCAAAGTGGCTATTCCCAATCCGCGGCACTTTTAGCGGCAAACTTATCACCTCAGGAAATTATGAGTAACGTCAGTGGTGTAGAGAAGGTAGAACAGGTTTTAGAGGCAAGTGAGCGGAAAATACCTGCCACTATTTACTACACAGTTGGAATGATGGTGATGTTCGCATTATATATCCCTGCTTTCCTAGCAGGCTTTGCACTGCAAGAAGTACAATGGAAAGTATATGACCGGATATTACTTGCAGGGGTGTCTCCTGTTTTATATACACTTTCTATTTTCTTTACAGGAACATTTGTAGCCTTTATCCAGCAAGCCATTATGCTTTCATTTGGAATGCTTGTATTAGGTATAGAATGGATCACTCTAGAGGGAATGGGCCTTATAATTATTAGTTATAGTGTATTTGTTGGTGCATTGTCTGCTTTGATAACTACTCTCCAATTTCGAACAAAAACAGAAGGTATTGCGAATGTGTTTAATGGATTGTTTATAACGGTATTTTCTTTCTTAGGTGGATCCTTCTTTAATATTCGTGATATTTCGGAAACACTCGGAAAGATTGGTGACTTTACTCCCAATGGTGCAACAATGTCTGCCATACTATCTATACAAAAAGGGCAGGATTTATCAGTTATTTGGCCTTTTATGTTGGCTATATATGTTCTAGTAGCTGTGTGTGTGCTATTTGCCATTGTTTTCTTTCCGAGAAGAGGTGTAGCAGGATGAAGGGGATTTGGATTGCTAGATTTTTAAATTTAAAACGAAAGCCTGTCGTTTTAATCATGATGACAGTAATGACATTAGTAATGGCATACGTAGTAGGCAGCTCTAGTAATGGAAAGATGAGTGTGTCGGTGGCTGTCGACGGTACAGAAACGTCTCAAGCAGTACTAGAGAAGTTGAAGGAAGAGGACGGATATTCCCTTATAGAAATTACAGCCGAAGAGTTGCAGCAAAAAGCGAAAAAAGATATTCGAATGGTCGGTATTGGGTTGAAGGAAAATTCCTATACTATTTATTCTGCCTCAGATTCTGATAATGTGAGAAACCTATCTTTGAGAATTGAATCGGCTTATAGCGATATTAGTTTTAAAAAGCAAGTTATACAGGTAGGTGGCGTGGAAGCTTGGAAAGACATTGAAATAAGTTTGCAAGAAGAACAAGCATTCCATATTCAAACAGAAGCAATGGATGAGTCAGAAGTATTTCGTTACGATAATGCACTTCAAAGTTTGTTTGGATTTACGCTATTCTTTGTTTTTTATACAGTCTCGATTAATGTTCAATTTATATTAGAAGACAAGCGCACGGGAGTATGGAATCGATTAAAGTTAGCATCAGTAAGTAAATTTCAACTTTATGTCGGGCATCTCTCTTTTAGTTACATTATCGGGCTTCTCCAAGTGATGCTTGTTTTATTTGTCTTCAGGTATGTGTTAGGTACTAATATGTACGGTGGATTTTGGAAAGTAGGGATTATTGCTGCTATCTATGTTTTGCTTGTAATGGCATTTTCTGTTTTTGTTATTTCATTAGTAAAAACAGTAAGTCAAAGCAGTATTATCATTTCTCTTGTAGCGGTAGCATTTGCGATGATTGGCGGGGCTTACTGGCCATTAGAAATAGTTCAGTCGGAAGCATTACTGGCGATGAAATGGATTTCTCCAATATATTATGCAATGGAGTCTATGAAACAAGTAACGGTATATGAGGGAACTTTTGGTAGTATTGGGACGTATGTAAGTATGATGGTGGTTATTGCAATAGTTCTATTGATGGTAGGGATTAGTTTATTGGAAAAAAGAACGGAACGCTATCATTCCAGTGAATAGATAGGGGAGATAGGGATGTATTGGTGTAAAATTGCACGAACAGAAAAAGAGTTTGAAGCGATAGCGCGATTAAATTATGAAACATTTGTGGAGGAGATTCCACAGCACGAGCCGGATCCTAGTGGGATGCGGGTCGATGCGTTTCACCATGAGAATGTGTATGTCATTGTTTTAAAGGATCAGGAGTTAGCAGGAATGGTAGCATTTCGAGCTGCCCGTCCTTTTTCTCTAGATTTAAAGCTTGGGCAAGTGGAGGAGTATCTGCCGAAGGATGCATTAGGTGGACTGTTATGTGAGGTTCGATTAATGGCTGTAGATAAGGCTCACCGGAATGGACGAGTGTTTTATTACTTAGCACGTGCTCTTTCCGATTACGCGTATGAAAATGGATATGGAGCAGCGCTAATATCGGGAACGGTACGGGAACAAAAGTTGTATAATCAGCTTGGTTTTGAACCTTTTGCAGATCCAGTGGGTACAGAAGAAGCTAAATTTATCCCGATGGTACTAACTAGGGATCGTTTTGACCAGTCAGTGGCCTCTCGGTTTAAACAAAAAAGATATTCATTTTATCCAGGGCCTGTACAACAATCGGACGCCATACAACGAGCGTTTTCTGCCATTCCATTGTCTCATCGAACGCATGAGTTCGAGGTCATGCTAGAGCGAGTGAAGAACAATCTATTATCGATGAGTGGTGCTGCATATGCCCACTTGCTTTTAGGGAGTGGGACGCTTGCAAATGAAGCGATGATAGCGCAGTTACACGTATTAGGAGAGAAAGGCTTAATCGTTAAAAATGGAGCCTTTGGAGACCGCTTGGAAAAACAAGCGGAACGTTGGCAGTTATCTTTTGATGTTGCATCTTTTGAATGGGGAAGCCCTTATAATCTATCGCTAATCGAAGAAAAACTTGCCACCGGAGCTTATAGTTGGCTCTTAATGGTCCACGGTGAAACGTCCACTGGAATGTTAAATAACCTGGAAGAAATAAAGTTATTATGTAACCGTTATAGTGTGCTGCTTTGTATGGATTGTGTGAGTTCATTTGGAGCACTTCCATTTAGCTTAGAAGGAGTATATCTTGCAACTGGTGTAAGTGGTAAAGCTATCGGGACTATGAGTGGATTAGCTTTTGTATTCGCTAACACAGAAGTAACATCGAGTAATAATATCCCTTCATATTTAGATCTGGGATTGAGCGTGAATAATGCAATACCTTTTACGATTCCTTCTCAGTTTGTACATAGCCTAGAGGTAGCTTTAAAAGCCTATGAAAATGGAGAGAGGTACAATCTGTTACATCGTCGCATGCGATTTATCGAAGACGATGTGTCCAAGCATGGGATCGAATTGCTCTCAGATAATCACTATCCAATGATTTTCACATGGAAAGAGGAGAGATTCCCCTACCTAGCAGAGGATGCAAGAATGTCTGGGTTCGATCTTCACTATAAAAGCGATTATTTAATCACAAAAGGCTTGCTGCAAGTATCCTGTATCCAACCAGATTTTGAAGATGCTTGGGTAAAATTTATGGATTGGCTAGGGAATTATCGTTTATATCATGGCTAATTTGAACTTATTTCGTGAACATATTAATGAAGGGCTGATTCTATCATCTAATGGGTAGATATCAGCCCATTTACTAAGAAAATAATTAATGGAATACTTGTATCCAAATGAATGTTCATCCAAAAAGATTGAGTTCACTACGTTTCATTACTTTTTCATATATGTTTTGGATAAATGTCTTATACGGCGTGTCTGGCATTTCTTTGATGTTGCCTATTGCGACTTTAACAGCACCAACAGCCTTTTTTACTTGGTTTAGTTCTAGATAGCATAAAGCGATATATGCATCTTTTTCATAGAAAATAGATAAATCGATGGGATGGTGGGTGACCTCAGGAATTTTGACCTCATCGAATTTCTCCAAAGCTTCTTTAAATCGCCCTAATCCGTATAAAGTCTTTCCTCTTTCTAGGAGAAAATAAGGGGCGAATAATTTAAAGTTAATTAGATCTAAGTAGAATTTATTATGAAGAGCATCAGCTTCTATATAAGCTTTCTTAAAAGTATTTAAGTAATGAATATTAGCGTAATGAATAAAGACTTTAGAATCCTCGTCATCAGAAAATTCACTGTAAGCTTCCAATTTTTTCAAATAATAGTCTTTTTTTTCAATGTCTTCGTCCATCATTGCTTGCGCTGCAGCCAACCTAAATAAGTTGTCTATTTGTTTAAATATTTTATGCTCATTGCAATATTGGATAGCTTCATTCATCATACGAATTGCATCCTCTTTTTTCCCGACTGCAAAGTAAAGTACTGCTTCTAAATAGTCATAATCCATACGTGATAGCGGATCAATCCAAAAAATATTTGCTTCTAGTTTTGTTCTTTCCTCTAGTAAAATATCTAGTGCTTTCTGATATTTGTGACTCATAAATGGAATTAACGCAAGATACCTTCCTATGTCCGCTTTTTTTGTTATTAAATGTAGGTCCTCATACATTTTAGAAACACGCTTTAAGAGAACTACTGAATCAGATGGAGATGATAAAGACAAACATCTTCCGTATAACTCGAGTAACCTAGCTGCCTCATAGCCTTGTGTTAGTTTAGGCAGGTAGGGTTCTATTAGATTTATCACTTGCTCCAATTCATCCGTTAGCACTTCGTACTTTGTATTGAATAATAGTTCTGCTTGATCCAATACCTTTCGTAGCTCTTGTCCGCTTATTTCTTCTAGTAGCTCCGTAACTTCTACACCAAGTTGTGATGCAATATAATTTAAACTTTCCATAGATGGATTTGCTTTATTGTTTTCTATTAAACTGAGCATGCCTTTTGTTAATTCTGTACCTGCTAAAGCTTCAAGTGTCATTTTCTGTTGTTTACGTAATGTTCGAATGCGTTCGCCTAATGTGGACAACTTTTTCACCTCTTTACAATAGTTTAATTATATTAAACTTTTTCTTGAAATGAAAGTATATTCATGATATTATTTGTTTAATCATATTAAACTTTTTGATAATTCACAAAACGAAGGGGTTAGAGAAATGGAAGAAGCACTAAAACTTAAGAAGGCGACATATCATTTGTGGACGTTCACAGTAAGTAAATTAGTTTCCACTTTTGGAGCACAGGTTTATGCATTTGCAATTAGTTTTTATATTTTACAGTTAACAGGATCTGCATCCAGCTTTGCACTAAATTTGATTTGTAGTATTTTACCGAGAACGATAGTTGCACCTTTTGCGGGATATGCTGCTGATAAATATTCTCGTAAAATGATTGTTATTGTGGCACAGATTGCAACAACAATCGCAATTGGTGGGCTGCTCGTTGTGAGTTTGACGATGGGATTATCTTTATTCGCGATTTATAGTACGACCGTGATCTTATCGTTAACTTCTTTATTCTCCGGAGTTACTTTTAGTTCATCTATTACAGGATTAGTCGATGAGGGAAGAATTCAAAAAGCAATGTCGCTCAACCAAATGTCCATTTCTTTTGCAGCCATTGGAAGCCCAGCTGTAGGCGGACTTCTTTACGGAGCAGTGTCTATGCCGGTATTCCTAATTATGTATATGGTTGCTTCCGTTATTGCGGTTCTTTTGGAATCTACGATGGACTTTAAATTGTTTGCGAAGCGAAAAGAGGTAGTTGAAGGGGAACCGAAGGAACCAATGCTAGAAAGTATGAAAGCTGGTTTACGTTACTTGATGAAGCAACCTATTTTAAAAACAATGGTTGTCATCTCTTTATTTATCAACTTTTTGTTTGGTGCCTATCAGGTAGGATACTCATTTATCCTCATTGAAAAATTAAAGATTAATGCACAGCATTTTGGTTTTACAGAGGGCGCATTTGCGATTGGAATGCTTCTATTGTCTATTTACTTCTCTACACGAAAAGAATTAAAATTTCCGTTTCTCGTATCTAAATGGGGAATCGTTGTATTAGGAGTTCTTATGGGGACCGTGGCTTTGCCATTGTTAATAACTATGTCCTCCACAATGTTAGTAGTATTTTATATTGTACTAATGTTCTTCTTTGGAGCAACAATGATGGTAACTAACACTCCGATACAGGTAATGATGCAGAAAATGATAGAGGATGATTATAAGGGTCGTGTATTTTCTATCATAGAAACCTGCGCAATGGCGCTTATGCCACTTGGAATGGTATTGTTCGGATTCTTATACGATATATTCCCAGCAGAAGGTATTTTAATTGTCTCTAGTATGTTGTTGATATTAGTAACTCTATTCTTGGCAAGACCTTCTGTAGTTAGAGCTGCACATCCGGAGTTGGGGCAGAAAAGAGTGGCGTATTTAAAGACGGAAAGTTAGTCTGGTTTGGTTATACGAGAGCGAAATTATACTATACGAGAGAGAATAGAGCCTATACGAGAAAGCTCCTTACTTATACGGGCCCAGCTATCCGAGAGGAACTAACTCGTATATGAGAGACCACCATCTTGATACAAGGAAGCTCAACCACATAAAAATACAGGTGAAGGAATTGTTTTCCTTCACCTGTATTAATAGCTAAATACTATGCCGCATTCTTTAATGATTTCGTTGATTTGCGATACGCAAAGATTAAAACAATAGAGAGCACCGCAAGTACCCCAGATAGCATATAAATATTATCTGGTTGTTTTGTAAATAGCCAAGCGAATAATAATGGACCGATAATACGACCTAGGTTATCCATCGAATAAGACATCCCTGCTGCTGTCCCATAGCGTCCACCCGATTCTTTCGTTGTGAGAGAAACAATCGTTGTTCGTGCTAACGCATTTCCTGCAGTAAACACACATAAAGATAGTCCTGCCCAGAAAATACTTTGAGTGAAGACAGTCATAAACAATCCAATTGCTGTAACAATTTGTGCGTACAAAAGCCATTTTGTTTCTGTACCATTTTTAATACGTCGAACGACACCACCCTGGATTGCCGCATCGACAAATCCGCTGAACATGAACAAATAGCCTATTTGTAGCGGGGTAATCTCAATTCTTTCGATTTGGAACAATTGGAACGTGGCCTCAAGACCCGCTAGTAAAAACGTGACCATGAATGAAAATAGGAATAGATATTTAATGCGGTAGCTCCACAAACTCATAGCTCCCTTAGGAAGGAGTGCACGTTTATTTGCTTCACCTGTTCGCTCTGGTTCTTTTAAAATGATCAAAGCATACACGAAAATCACCAGTAACAAGATAGCAGAAGCAGTAAATGGAAGAGCTAAATCTATATGTCCGAGAACTCCGCCAATTGCTGGGCCGAATATAAAGCCTAAACCAATCGACATACCGAGGAATCCCATATACTTATTACGGTTTTCTTCCGTTGATAAGTCAGCTGCAAAACCTGTAACTGCTGCATACAATGCCCCAGAAAATAATCCTCCTACTACACGAGATAAGTAAAGCATAAAGAGCGAATCAAAAAACAAGGAAAACAACCAAAAACTTAAACTGAATCCTACCAATCCGACTAAAATAAGTGTTTTACGGCCAATACGATCGGATAGCATTCCCCAAAGTGGAGCAGTGAAGAAGGAAGCTAACGAGTAAATCGTCAATAAACCGCCAACGTGAATTTCATTATAATTTTGCTCTAAAATAACCTCTGGCAGCACGGGAATAATAATTCCAAAGCCGAGATAAACTAAAAATTGGATAGACATCAATATGAGTAGAATCTTTTTCACGCATCAAACCCGCTTTCTGCAATCTTCTAATCTCTATATTACACGTTTTTAATCAGTTTGCCACGTTGTAATCGATATCCTAGTAGATAATAAAAAAAGAGCTAAATGCTACAAAGTAAGGTATAACCAAGTGGAATGTAATAAAAAAAACCGTCCTAATTAGGACAGCTTTTATGTTTAGAA
Source organism: Psychrobacillus sp. FSL K6-1464 (assembly GCF_038003145.1). Lineage (NCBI taxonomy): Bacteria > Bacillati > Bacillota > Bacilli > Caryophanales > Bacillaceae > Psychrobacillus > Psychrobacillus sp. FSL K6-1464. Next base: position 3,255,394 of record NZ_JBBOOP010000001.1, on the reverse strand, counting down.
ATCCCTTGGCTCGGATATACTTTCCATAGCATTAGAAATTTCTTGGACATGTGGAAAAGGAAAAGCTAAATCAGCTAAAGAGACAAATCCTACAAGGACACCATCCTCTACTACGGGTAGTCTTCGAACTTGATGGCGTGCCATAACAATGGATGCATCGGATGTAGAATCTTCTGGGGTGACAGAGATAACAGATTTAGTCATAACATCTTCTACTTTGCTTTTCATGTCTTTGGCAACCGCCCTTGTCACAATATCTCGATCAGTAATCATTCCAACTAATTTTTTATTGCTGACTACGGGTAAACAGCCGATATCCAAAGTGCGCATCTGTTCTGCAACTTCGCTCACATAGTCCTGTGGGTTGCACGTTACTACTTGTTTACTCATTACATTTCTTATGTTCAAACCATTCACTCCTTTAAGAAATAGCATGGTTTACAAGACCATAATATATGTAATAAAAATGAAAGATTAAACTTAGGTAAAAAGTGGTATAATAAAATATATTAATTAGACAAACAAGAAACTTTTACGAAAGAAAATCGTAATTATTATAGAAGGACGAGGTGGATTCAATGGTAAAGGAAGTTGATTTGAAGAAAATTGTAAGTAATCTTTCTAAGCTTGGTGTTACTGTTACAATGACTAAATCTAGACTTGACCTACTTAAAGCTTTAGCACCACCAGCACAAAGTCCTCATGCGCAAAACTAAAAAGAAGGTGACTCTACAATTTCGTTAACAAACGATTAGAGTCACCTTCTTTTTCATAGAAGAAAATATATAGAATTTGGTGTCTTTTATTTAGGCACCTACACAATGATACTGCTGATTTCCGCGGGCACGGCTTCAATCTCCTCGTCACTACGAAAACATATGCTCCTGCCGTTACTCGTCGCAAAGACATTGATCAAACAAAGCTTGACCAATGTCTTCCTTGTGGGGGACAAACGCCATAAAACTACCAATCAGTATCCCTAAAAATCCACTCGGTAATAATATAGCAAAATGTCTGTTCAAAGCCCTTCGGAAACGTTAGAAATAGGTTTTGAACTTTTTTTAACCTGTCCAACAATACAAAAAACGTGCAGAGGTCGGGCGTTAATCCCTTTATCTACACGCTTTAATTGATTAATCGTCTTCATTTTTTGAAAACATATAAGTTCGATGATGAAATTTCATACTAAACACTAAACCAATGGCTAACATATTCCCCATGAGTGAACTACCACCATAACTTATAAAAGGAAGGGGTATACCAGTAATCGGTAATAACTGAATCGTCATGCCGACATTTTCAAATACATGGAATGTAATCATTGCAATGATACCTGCGCATACATACGTACTATAAGCATCCTTTAACTGAAGGGTAATTTTCGTCAAATGAAAGATAAGTAAGAAGTAAAGGCTAACCACAATACTTGCTCCTACAAAACCATACTCTTCGCCAATGACAGCAAATATAAAGTCGGTATGATTTTCTGGGACATACACAATACGTTCTCCGTAGCCTTTACCGAAAATTTCTCCAGAGCCAATTGCATTTAATGAAGTGATTAAATGCATTCCTTCATCAGATGCGTATGAATAGGGATCCAACCATGAGTATATACGTGCAAATTGGTACGGGTTAAATCCAAAATTGTCCGATAAGAAATCCTGCATATAAACCGCCATCCAAAGTAGTAAACCGCCCATTCCCAACCCACCTAAAAAGATGGGGAGAATTATTTTCCATGTAATTCCTGCGACTATGATTAAGGCTACAGTAATTGCAAGGAACACTAACGATGTCCCTAAATCTGGTTGTTGCATGATAAATGCTAAAGGAATAATTAAAGTTACACCCATTTTAACTAGCAAAATTAAATCAGTTTTAACCGTTTTAATAAGATTTTGCTCATGATGCATAGTGATTAATCGGGCCAGTCCTAGTATATAAAAAGTTTTCATAAATTCGGCAGGTTGAATATCACCTATAGGTAAGTGAAACCAACTTTTTGCGCCATTCATCGGTTTTACTAAAGCTAAACTGTCAGGGAGTACGAAAAGGATAAATAGTAAAAATACTCCAATACCATAAATATACCAAGACAATTTTTTATATTGTTCTGGTTCAAAAAACATGACAATTCCAATAATAATAGAACCAATAATATACCAAACAAGCTGTTTAGGTATAAAGTTTATGCCATATTGTCCAGTCGTTTGTGCTGATGAAATAGCAAACAAACTAATGATTAGAAATAGTAATATAATAAAAGCAAGTGTCCAATCGAAACGATCAGCAAAGCCTTTTTTGTTTTCCATGTAAGTCACCTATATTTCTTTCGAATTTCATTCATTTATTATAGCGTATATTGATATTTTTTGCTTGATGGTTTAATAGAGACGTGAGAGGTAATAAAGATGTTTCCTTGTATTAATCGTGCTATTATTAAGAACAGATAAAGGAGTGATTTTCAGTGGCAAAAAAAGAAGTGAGAGATATGGATGAGTACTTAACTCATTTGTATGTTCACGTTAATGAGGTAGAGCACTTTGCTCTGTTTAGTGGGATTACGATTCAGCAATTTATAAGGAATTTCACTGATTTGTCAGCTCTTTTATTACTAAAACATGGTTATGATGATGCTTCATTTAATATGCATACACAGCTTGAATTTATAGTTCCTGAACAATACAACCATTTTATCAAGGAATTTGCTGAAGGCCCATTTGAATTATGCTTTATGGATTTTGAAGATGAGCGAAAATTGAATATGCTCTCTCCTCAAGAACAAGCAGAGCTACTATACATAGCACATAAAAAAGAAGCTATTCGATCACCGTTTTATCATCATCTACAAAATAGATTTGTCTACCTTTCAGACGAAGGGCAGAAAATTACTAAAATTTATTTCCGTGATATGGAGGATTTAAATCATTTAGTTGCAAACGTTTTTACCGGGTTGATTGGTGAAAAGTCTAAGTCGAGTGCTTTTTGGCGTAAAAAGAATAATATCGTTCTACCTAGATTGTCTGCGGAGAAAGTAACAGAGCATAACGAATTGTTTGAAGATGGAGTGTTAATGTCCTTGTTCAAAACAGATAAACTAAATTATGGTATTGAGATTCGCATTCTCCCAGAAAATATATTCCCAGATGAAGTTTTGGAAGATCTAAACTTACATATGGCTAAGCCATCAGACGTCTTAATAGAAGTATAAATAGAACGCTTTTGCTACGGGAAAGTGGCGAGAGCGTTTATTGTAATGAGGTGAACTAAGTGGCGTGGATCTTATTGATAATAGCAGGATTAACAGAAATCGTCTGGGCGATTGGTTTAAAGGAGGCGCATGGCTTTACGGAGCTTGTTCCTTCTATTGTAACGATTATATTTTTAATCGTAAGTTTTTTCCTGTTCGCTAAAGCGATGAAGACGATTCCGATCGGTACAGCATATGCTATATTCACGGGTATTGGAGCAGCAGGCACGGCTATTGTTGGCATTATTTGGTTTGGTGAAGAAGTAAGTGCAGGGAAACTGCTCTTTTTGTTTGTCCTACTTTTTGGAATCATCGGTCTCAAACTAGTAGATGATGAAGATGAAGAGGAGGCGATCTAATGGCGTGGTTTTTAATAGTAATTGCTGGTGTATTTGAAGTTGCCTTCGTTATTAGCATGAAGTTATCGGATGGATTCAAAAACATAAAATTTACGATTTTAACTGTGATCTCTGCTGCTTTAAGTTTTTTCTTATTGTCTTTAGCATTAAAAGAAATTGCGGTTGGTACTGGTTACGCTGTATGGACAGGAATCGGTGCAGCAGGAAGTGTTCTATTAGGGATGTATTTATTTAAAGAGAAAAGAAGTAGAAAGAAGTTGTTCTTTTTAAGCTGTATAATTATGGGTGTAGTGGGTCTTAAATTGTTTGGTTAAATACTCAACTATTGAGGCTGTCCGTGATAAAATAATGAATATCCAAAACGTGGAGGAATATAACTTATGAAAATAAAAGTGGGCTTATTATACGGTGGGAAATCTGCAGAGCATGAAGTATCTTTACTTACTGCAAGAGCGGTTTCTCAAGCGATTAACTTTGATAAATATGAAGTGTATCCAATTTTCATCACAAAAACAGGTGAATGGAGAAAAGAAGGTCAGCTCACTGCAGCAGTTGAGTCAATTGAATCTCTGCAATTTGGCAGTGAAATAACAAATCCAAATACGATTACTAGTTTTCTACCGCAACAAGGGGACGATACAACTCAACTAGATGTTATTTTTCCTCTTTTGCATGGTCCGAACGGGGAAGATGGAACGGTACAAGGATTGTTAGAAGTATTAAACTTACCCTATGTTGGTAATGGTGTATTAGCATCTGCGGCAGGTATGGATAAAGTAGTGATGAAGCAGTTATTTGCACAAGCTGGCTTATCACAGGTTCCATATATCTATTTCATAAATAGAGAATGGAAAAAAAACCAGAATGATTTACTTCAAAAAATGGAAGAAAGCCTACAATGGCCTCTATTTGTAAAACCAGCCAATCTAGGTTCTAGTGTAGGGATTAGTCGAGTTACAAACCGCCAAGAACTTATCAAAGCAATAGAGTATGCCTTTAAATATGACCGTAAAATTATTGTAGAGCAAGGAATTATGGCGCGTGAAATTGAAATGAGTGTACTTGGTAATGATGAGCCTAGATGTTCCGTTGCAGGGGAAGTACTACCGACGAAGGACTTTTATGACTATGAGGCAAAATATGAGGATGGCACAACGAATTATGCAATTCCTGCCCAAGTTTCTGTAGAGCTTCAAGGGAAATTAGAGGATGCTGCTATTCGTGCTTTCAAAATCTTGGATTGTTCGGGTCTTGTACGGGCAGACTTTTTTGTAACAGATGAAGAAGAAGTCATTATCAATGAAGTAAATACAATGCCAGGATTTACACCTATAAGCATGTATCCTAAACTTTGGATGGAATCAGGTCTATCGTATTCCGATTTAATAGAAGAACTTATCCAATTAGCGCTTGAACGTCATGAAGAAAAGCAACAGTTGGAACACTCGAAAGACGGGGAGTGACCAAGTGAAAAAGACATTAGCGCATATAGCAGAGTGGTTACACATTGAAGAAAAAATTGATGAGAATCCTGTTATTACAGGAGTTTCGATCAATACAAGAACGATTCAACCAGGTGATTTGTTTATCCCATTTCGCGGAGAGCAAGTAAATGGTCATCGATTTGTTCAGGATGCTTTTGCCAAAGGAGCAGCAGCATCCCTTTGGTTGAAAGACGAACCGAATCCACCCCAAAACGTTCCCCTTTTGTTTGTAGAAAGCGGAGAAGGAGCACTTCAGCAAATGGCGAAGGCTTATCGGGCTGAATTGCATTCAGTGTTCATCGGAATTACTGGATCTAATGGTAAAACATCGACTAAAGATTTGGTGGCAGGTATGCTTTCGCCGTATTTCCGCGTGAAAAAGACAGAGGGCAATTTTAATAATGAGCTAGGCTTACCTTTAACAATCCTTTCTCTTGAAGAAGATACGGAGTTTGCAGTGCTTGAAATGGGTATGAGCTCTTTTGGCGAAATTGAATTTTTATCCAATTTGGCAAAGCCAAAATATGTAGTTATTACGAATATTGGCGAAGCGCACATGCAGGATCTCGGCTCTCGTGAAGGTATTGCAAAAGCGAAATTTGAAATTATTGCAGGCCTAGAGGAAACTGGCCAATTATTCTATGATGGAGATGAACCTTTGCTACGTCCGTTTGTTGAAGGAAATCCTCAGATAATGACTAAATCATTTGGTGTTCAGGAACACAATAATCTACGTATTGCTGAAGTGAACTTTACGGAACAAGGAAGCACCTTCCGTGTAGAAGGAGAGTTAAACGAAGAAATGTCTATTCCTGTATTAGGAGAGCATCAAGTGAAAAATACGCTTGCTGCACTATTAATCGGAAAAGAAGTTGGATTAACTTCCGAACAAATGCGTAAAGCGTTAAAACAAATAGTCTTAACTGATATGCGAATGCAAGTAATCGAAGGGAATAATGGGACAGTTTTCATCAATGATGCTTATAATGCGGCTCCGACTTCCATGCGTGCAGCAATTTCGTTCATTGAAAAATCCTCTATAAAGCCAGAAAAATGGTTAGTTTTAGGAGATATGCTCGAGCTTGGTAACAAAGAGCAGCAATACCATGAAGAGATGAGCAAATCGATTTCGAATGAAGTCTTTAATGGAGTTTGTTTATACGGTCCGCGGATGGAATGGCTGTATAACAAGTTGGTAGAACAATTTGCTGACAAACAAATTATTTGGGTTAATGATGACATAGAAAAACTTGTGGCTTTCTTAGCAAATAAAATAAATGATCAATCTATTGTTTTAGTAAAGGGCTCAAGGGGAATGCAGTTAGAAAGAGTAATTGAGCCATTTCAAAAATAATGTGATAGGTGTGGGGACGATGAAAACAGGAGTATTAGGTATTCACGGTTTTACAGGTGGACCATATGAGATACAGCCATTTGTAGACTATTTACAAGCGCATACAAACTGGAACATCGTTGTCCCTACTTTACCTGGTCATGGTGAAACGTTAGAGCTAAAAAATGTAACAGCAGAATCATGGATGATGGCGGCGGAACAGTCGCTTCGCCAGTTACAAAAAGAAGTAGACCGTGTAATTATAGTGGGATTTTCCATGGGTGGTATTATTGGGATGTACTTGGCGAATCGTTATCCAATTCACAAACTTGTATTGTTGAGTGCTGCTGCAAAGTATATATATCCACCCCAACTTCTACAAGATATAAAGGATATAGCTAAAGAGGCAGTTGTTGGTAAGCTTGCAGAAAATACTTTATATAAACAATACAGTTATAAAGTGAAAGGAACTCCTATACCTGCAACATTAGAATTTATCCGTTTAGTACGTATAGTTCAACCTTATTATGATCAAATTACAGTACCAGTCTATATAGTCCAAGGTAAAAAAGATGGTATTGTACCTTATGCCACTGCCCAGTTTATCTACGATGAAATTGGTTCTTTGAAAAAAGAAATAGTCTATTCGGAATTAGGGAAACACCATATTTGCCATAGTGAAGACTGTCAAGATTGGTTTAATACCGCACTCAATTTTTTGAAGGAGGAAGAAGAGGAGGGGAATATTGCAAGTAATTAATTAATAATTATAACAGTTGCTTATTCATTGCAACTGAGTTTGTTGCATGATATACTACGTTTAGAGCAATGGATACATTTTGTGTGGAGACTCTTCAGCGTTTATTGAAGAGTACTTTTTTTTGAACATAACGGTTTGTTGAAGTAGTATGGCACGATCACTCATTAACAGACCGCTCGGCAAAAGACCGGGCTTTCCCTTTATATAAGACCCCTCTGATCTAAAACCACAGAGAATTTTAAGTAACGGAAACGTTCCTCGTATAGGCTCGAATTTGCCGCAATTTCATCTGAAAATGTAACCATTTGTCGAAAAAGGACAAAAAGGAGATTAAAATTTTGACAAACTTTTCAGAATTAAATATTAGCGCTTCTACATTAAAATCCGTACAACGTATGGGGTTTGAAGAAGCAACACCAATCCAAGAAGGTACTATTACACATGCTATGAGTGGACGCGACGTTATCGGTCAAGCACAGACTGGTACAGGTAAAACTGCTGCATTTGGTATCCCAATGATTGAAAAAATCGATATTAAAAACCCAAATATCCAAGCGTTAATCATCGCTCCAACACGTGAACTTGCAATTCAAGTTTCGGAAGAGCTTTATAAATTAGGATATGACAAAAAGGTTCGTCTATTATCAGTATACGGTGGGCAAGAAATTAGCCGTCAAATCCGTGCACTTAAAAACAAACCACAAGTTATCGTAGGTACACCTGGTCGTATTCTTGACCATATTAACCGTCGTACGTTAAAACTTGACCAAGTTCAAACACTTATCTTAGACGAAGCAGATGAAATGCTTAACATGGGATTCATTGAAGATATTAACACAATTTTAGAAAGTGTACCTCCTGAGCGTCAAACATTATTGTTCTCAGCTACAATGCCAGGACCAATTCGTAAAATTGCAGAACGCTTCATGAAAGATCCAGTGGAAGTAAAAATCAAGTCTAAAGAAATGACTGTTGAAAATATTGAACAGTTCTACGTAAAAGCTACTGAACGTGAGAAATTTGATGTTCTTTCAAGAATTTTAAATGTACAACAACCAGAACTTGCGATTATCTTTGGTCGTACAAAACGTAGAGTAGACGAATTAGCACATGCTCTAAGCATTCGTGGATATCTTGCAGAAGGTATTCATGGTGATTTAAGCCAAGCGAAACGTATGTCTGTATTAAAACAATTCAAGGCAGGTAAAATCGATATTCTTGTTGCAACAGATGTAGCGGCACGTGGATTAGATATCTCTGGCGTAACACATGTGTATAACTTTGATATCCCACAAGATCCTGAAAGCTATGTTCACCGTATCGGTCGTACAGGGCGTGCAGGTAAAAGTGGTATCGCAACTACATTCGTAACACCGAGAGAAATGGGTTACTTACGTATCGTTGAGAATACAACGAAAAAACGTATGGAAGCTTTAATCCCTCCAAGCTCTGATGAAGCACTAGTTGGACTTAAACGTGTTGCAGTAGAATCTTTAGCTGAAATTGTAAACAAAAATGATTTAGGCGATTATCGTCCATTAGCACAAGAAATGCTTGAAAAATTTGAAGCAGTAGATGTAATTGCTGCAGCTTTAAAATCAATGACGAAAGAACCGGATGATACTCCGATTTCTCTTTCTGAAGAACGTCCATTACCTTCTCGTGGAGAACGTGGTGGCGGCGGACGCAGTGGCGGCGGTGGTTACAAAGGTAACCGTAGCGGCGGTGGCGGACGTAGTTCATCAGGTGGTCGTAATGGAAGCAGCGATCGCGGACCTCGTTCATCATCAGCTGGCGGTTCACGTCCAAGTTCTGGCGCACGTCGTAGCAGTGGTCCCCGTGACGGCTCTACACAACGTAGCACAAGAACTCGCTCACCACGTAGCGAAAAATAATTTAAGACAAGAACTTATAAAGGGTGAACTTACATTTCGATGTAAGTTCACCCTTTTATCTTTTGGAAGAATTTTTAAATGGAAGTTGCCATTCTCGTACAAGAAAAATGTACTATATTGAAACATTTTATCCTTTGTTTCGTATACAATGATGGAAGAGGGGGTTTCATATGAGACAAGAACCAATCAATCAATTATCAGAAAGTGGATTACGTGTCTGGAGAATTTACGGGTTATTTCAAACGTTAATTGTCCTTTTAGTAGGTATTGGAGTAGGATTTATCAATTATTTTACAGGACAATTAATATGGTTATACATAGTAGATGTAGTAGTGATATTACTCATAGGATATTTATTAATTTATTTGTTCCCCAAAATTAGATGGACTCGTTGGAGATATGAAGTGCGTGAACAAGAAATTGAATTACAGCATGGTTTGTTTATCGTGAAAAGAACTTTAGTGCCAATGGTGAGAGTACAGCATGTTGATACGGAACAGGGACCTATTTTGAGAAAGTATGATCTATCTTCTATTACTATTTCAACTGCTGCGACGAGTCATACTATTCCTGCACTCGTAACTGAGGAAGCGGATGAACTTCGAGGCAGGATTTCTGTACTTGCAAGGGTGGCGGAAGATGATGTCTAAAGAAAAGTTTACTCTACATCCTATTTCAGCGGTTATTAACTTTGTAAAAGTATTAAAAGAAATGATTATTCCATTAGTCGTAGTTATTGCCGTTAATGGATTTGGGGGAGGCTCTGGTAGTTGGACCTCCTATATTATCTATATTATTTATGCCGTACTATTAATCGCAATGTTAGTTAGTGGCATCATTGAATGGAAAAGGTTTCGTTATTGGTTTGAAGAAGAAGAGCTTCGCATCGAATATGGTCTCTTCGTAAAGAAAAAAAGGTATATCCCATTTGAAAGAATCCAAAGTTTAAATTATACAGAGGGCATATTTCATCGACCATTTGGTTTAATAAAGGTGAAAGTAGAAACAGCTGGCGGGGGCGCGACAAAAGAAGCGGATGCTGAATTGACAGCAATTACCAAAGAAGCAGCGGAGCAAATTAAAAAAGAGATGAATCTAGCTAAACATAAAGAATCAACTATATCTGATGGAGATCTTCAACAAGAAGAGGTAGCGAAAGAGCAAAGGAAGCCCTTGTTTCGTATGTCTCGAAAAGATTTATTCATTCTTGCTAGTACATCAGGCGGGGTAGGTGTATTTTTCTCAGGTTTAGCAGTGTTCGTTTCGCAATTCTCGGAATTGATCCCATACGAAACAATTTATAATGAGATTATTATGTTTATCCGTTTTGGAGCTCTACTAATTGCATTATTGGTATTCTTTGCGCTGCTAGTAGCATGGATTGTATCAGTAGCTATTACTTTTATAAATTACTATGAGTTTACTATTTGGGTTGAAAATCAGGAGATTATTATTACTAGGGGATTATTAGAAAAGAAAAAAATTACTATTCCTTTATCTCGCATTCAGGCAGTACGTATAGTGGAAAATCCTTTAAGGCAGCTTACGGGACATGCGACCGTCATCGTGGATAGTGCGGGGGGGTCACTAGCAGAGAAGGATGAGAAAATTAGGTTAATCCCTCTCATTAAAAAGGATAAAATAAACCCGATTCTCGTTCAAATTTTCCCTAACTATGAATTTGAAGCTAACTTTACAAGAGTTCCGAAGCGGTCGAGAAAGTTTTTCTATCGTTTAGATTTTTTATGGATGATTCCAGTTGCAGCATGTGTAAGTTATTTCTTCTTTCCATTTGGACTATTCTCCTTCTTACTATTTCCACTGAGTTTCCTATGGGGAGCATGGCAGCATAAGACGGCTGGATATTGGATGGATGAAAAGCAACTTGTTGTGCAATATCGTCTATTTAGTAGAGTATCTATTTGGATGGAAAAGAAACGTATTCAAGCAATGACAGCTCGAACTACGTATTTTCAAAAAAAATCCAATGTATCTTCTATTATGACTACTATTAAGTCAGGTGTGTCTGGATCATCAACTACTATTCCTCATATTGAAAAAGCTGATGCAGAGAGCTTAATGAAATGGTATGAACCTACTAGGATAGAGCCTATAGATAGAGAGAAGGAACAGCCTTTGTAAGGGCTGTTCTTTTTTTTATGAAGTGTGAGCCCAGGAATAAGATTAATGAAAAAAGAGAGACTAATTGCGACGGCAGTCACAATCAGTCTCTCAAAAAATTAACGGTTAATAAAATAGCTGTAAATCTGTCCAAAGCACTTCGGAAACGATAGAATCTGGTTTTGATCCTTAAACAGATTTAAGCTTACGCTGTCTTTTCTTCCAAGCAGCTATTCGCTTCGGATGGAAGTAAACCATTCCTAGTACAAAACCAGTTATCAGCCCAGCTATGTGAGCAGTAACATTAATCTTCGGTTGCAGGAATGTCATAATTACTCCAATTACAATAATCGGAATAATAATTTGTTTTAGCTGTGGCATGAAATTTCTCGTATAATAAACCAAAGCCCCAAAAGCACCGAATATCCCGTAAATAGCCCCACTTGCTCCAACACTTGTATAATTCCAATCGTGTATTAGGTAGGTAGCGACATTACCAACTAATCCTGCTAGCATATAAATAGTTAGGAAACGAGCCTTACCAGCTAGTTGCTCCAACTCTGGCCCAAATATGTACAACGAGAACATATTGAATAATAAATGAGCAAAGTTTGCATGCAAGAATATCGGAGTTATCAAACGCCAATATTCACCCTCACTAATTAATAAGTTAAAGTGAACACCGTAATTAAATAATTGTGATCCAAATATAGGGACTAAAGTTAACAAATGAATAACAATATTCAATGCAAGCAAAGAAGAAACAACTGGATATAGTTTTATGTATTGTTTAAAATTTTCTGTTCTACTAAACATTATTTCACCTCAATTTATCTACTATTAGTATATCCTGTAAGGAGGATATTTGGAAAGGAGAAACATTCATGATTACTGGAATAGGATTAGATATAACTGAAATAGAAAGAATCCAATCCATTTCTGCTAAAACACGTAAGTTTGAAGAGCGGGTACTTTCCGAAAAAGAAAGAGTTCAATTAAATGAGTTATCCGGGACAAGACGAATCGAATACTTAGCAGGGAGATTTGCAGCCAAAGAAGCATTTTCTAAAGCTCGAGGAACTGGAATAGGGAAAGATTGTAGTTTTCAAGATATTGAAATTTTAAAAGAACCTTCAGGTAAGCCTGTTTTATATTTTAAAGGAATAGAAGTTAATGGATTTGTATCTATAACCCATACAAAAGTTTATGTGGCTGCTCAAGTAATTCTACAATCATAACCGGTCGTCCATCTACATACAATGAATGAACGCAGTGATAATAGAAAGGATGGACTGATTGAAGAGCCGCGTGGCTAAACTATTTTTTTTAATTGTAACAATCTTAGTACTTTCCGCATGTGGAGCCGATTCGAAAGAAGATGTTGTGAAAAAACTTAGTAACAAGTGGGTGGATGCAAAGGGGTATGAGCTCGAAGCAGAGATGAGCATCATGACTGGGGAAGAACCAAGAGTATATGGTGTGGAAGTTTGGCACACTAAACCGGATTTTTACCGAGTACAGGTATCGGATACAAATGCAGAGAATACCCAAATGATCATCCGTAACACAGAAGGTGTATTTGTCGTAACACCAGCGCTGAACAAAACGTATAAGTTCCAAAGTAAATGGCCAACTGAAAATAGCCAAGCATATTTAATCGGTTCACTAGCCAACGACATAAAAAAAGATAAAACGGCAACCTTCAAAGAAGAAGGTGACAAATATGTCTTTGAAACAAAAACTAGTAACAACCATAAAACTATGCTGCCAACTCAAAAGATTTACATCAATAAAAAGACATTACTACCAACAGATGTTTCTATCATGAATGAAAACAAAGAAGAGCAAATTCATATTACATTTAAAAAAGTATCGCTAGGAAAAACACATGCAGCAGCAGAATATAAAATAGAGCAAACGCCTACAGGTAAAGCTGAAGGCACGGAAGAAACCGTAGAGACATCGGCAGAGATTGATAATGCTGAAATGGAAACTTATTATCCAATGTTAAAATGGGATCAAGTGCACAATATTGACGAAAAAGTGGTGGAAGTCGACGGAGAAAAAAGAGTTATTTTAACATATAGTGGAGACAAAGAGTTTACGATAATTCAACATCGAAGCGAACCGGGGGACTCCTCTATTATTCCTGTATTCTCACCTGGAGATCCGGTTGATCTAGGAGTTGCAATAGGTGCAATTACTGACCAGTCTCTTTCTTGGGAGCAAGATGGTATGTCATTCTTTATTGCATCCTCTACATTGACGAAAGAAGAAATGATTGAAGTTGCCGCATCTATGACAACTAGTGGTTTAAAGTAATTAGGGTTGACTACTTCAGTACACTAGTAGGATAATCGGTTTAAACTGATTAAAAGAGGGAACTATATGTCTCAACAGCTATACCGACCTACATTCATCAAAGTAAACTTACAAGCTATACAAAATAATATTAAACGGCTCATGGAAATACTTCCAGAACATACTGCCGTGATTGCTGTAGTTAAAGCGAATGGCTACGGTCATGGAGATATTGAAGTTGCGCAAGCAGCATTAAAAGCAGGAGCCAATCTTTTGGCGGTTGCCACGCCAGAAGAAGCATTACATTTAAGGGAAGCGGGTATTGAAGCGGAAATACTTCTAATAGGTACATCTCCGCTCTCTTTTTTAGAGGAAGCTTCTAAACAAAACATTACACTTACAGCATATTCATATGAGTGGTTACTTGCTACTAAGGATCTTCAAATTCCTTTAAAGCTTCATATAAAAATCGATAGTGGAATGGGTAGAATTGGTTTTACAGAAGTGACAGAGCTACAGCAGGCACTAGCCTTTATAAGCAAAAGAGATTGGTTGCAAATTACGGGCGTTTTTACTCATTTTGCAACTGCTGATGAAGAGGAGCAAACACTATTCCGAAAACAAGTTTCCAGATTCGAACAATTATTAAATGTATTTGAGCAAAGACCCGCAATGGTTCATACTTCTAATAGTGCAGCGGCTTTACTATACCCTGACCAACACTGGAATGCGGTGCGTTTTGGTATATCTATGTATGGAATAGCGCCGTCTTCTTGGGTTAATGGAGAACTTCCGTTTCCCTTAGAAAAAGCTCTTTCGTTACACACTGAGGTTGCACATGTTAAAAAGGTAACGAAGGGTTCTACCATTGGTTACGGAGCTACATATGTAGCTCCAACAAATGAGTGGATTGCAACAATTCCGATTGGTTATGCAGATGGGCTATTAAGGAAACTTCATAACCAGTCTGTTTTGATAAAAGGTAAAAAGATGCCAATCGTCGGGAAAATTTGTATGGATCAATGCATGATTCGGCTCGATGAAAAAGTAGAGGTTGGCGAAAAAGTTACATTACTAGGTTTACAGGAAAATGAAGAGATTCTAATAGAAGAATGGGCGGAAGCATTGGAAACTATCCCTTATGAAGTTTGCTGCACTTTCTCGAACAGAATCCCTAGAATATATAGCAAGTAGATTTTCGACAAAACTTAAAGTTATATGCATAAATTGTCTAACCATTTCTCTTAATGTCTTTTATTTAAGCTATAGAAATGGTAAGATGAAGTATATTGTCATATAGGGAAATGTTTTGTCGGAGGTGTTTGCTGTGGTAAGTGATAAAAAGAAAAAGGAAGCGATCATTCAGCTTCCAAATCAATTGGTTAATGAAGGAGTAAAAACCGTAAAACAATCATTAACTGGCGTAGAAAGTTTCGTTCGTGTCCAAGCAAATGAATATGTAAAAAATGGTCAGGCAAATCTTATAAGAGAAGCGATGAAGAAAGGCTATGTTGAGATGTCTCATATAAATCTATCCATTTGCACGGAGTGTTTACATGCAGAGTATGAAGCTCAACATACGACAGAGCGACTCGTAAGTGGAGGATGAAAATTTGATCGTAAAACGTGGAGACGTTTTTTTTGCGGATTTATCACCAGTAATCGGGTCTGAGCAAGGTGGAACCAGACCCGTTTTGGTGATACAAAATGATATCGGTAATAGATTCAGTCCAACTGTCATCGTGGCAGCTATCACAGCTCAAATTCAAAAGGCAAAGTTACCAACACATGTAGAAATAAATGCAAAAGAATATGATTTTGAACGAGATTCCGTTATTTTGTTGGAGCAGTTAAGAACAATTGATAAATCCAGACTTACGGATAAAATCACCCACCTAGATGAAGACGTGATGGAAGACGTAGATCATGCATTAGGGATTAGCTTAGGGATTGTTAAATTTTAATACATAGTAAAAACACAATGTGGAACCGACAAAAACACATTGTGTTTTTTAATAGGAATTTTTTTAACAAAGTTAGAGTTGAAGGTAAAACTAATTCACTTTACTTGGTTTGCAAAATATTATATTACAGGGTAGTGTCACTAATCAGGTAAAACATGGACAAGTGTAAAAGATGTAATGTTAGATGAAATTCTGTACAATATAATTACTAATATTCAACGAGGAGATGTATGTAAAACAATGAATAGCAGAATTGCTTCGTATATTCACGATAATATTGATGAAATTTTAGAAAAGTGGAGAATAAAAATGGAGGAAGAGAAGGATGATCGTTTCTTCCAGATTATGTCTAATAGAATAGTGGATAATACAGTTCGTGAATTCGGAGAGTTAATGATTTCAAGTCTAACGGAAGACCGCGATACATATACGGCCAAGTTAAATGATTTTTCCGTTCAAATTGTACATTATGGATGGTCAATCTCATTTGTTTTAAAAGCCTTAACCAATTTCACAGAAATTATCTATGAAAAAATGGACGATGTAGAGAACTTAGATGAAGGTAATTTCCAATCCTATAGAGAAATATTAAATAATTGGATTATTCCTTTGAATCACAGCATTGTAGATGCCTATTCGGTAGTGTGGGAAAAAACGGTGAGTCTACAAAAGATTGCTCTACAAGAACTGTCTGCTTCCTTAATACCTGTCTTCGAAAAAATTTCCGTAATGCCTCTAGTAGGTACAATTGATACGGAACGAGCAAAGCTAATAATGGAAAATCTTCTACAGGGAGTTGTAAAGCATCGTGCAGAAGTTGTGTTGCTAGACATTACAGGCGTCCCAGTAGTAGATACGATGGTTGCGCATCATATTATTCAAGCAGCAGATGCCGTCCGATTAGTCGGAGCTAAATGTATGCTAGTCGGAATCCGTCCGGAAATTGCGCAAACTATTGTTACACTAGGTATAAACTTAAATGATTTTACAACAACAAGTACTTTACAAAAAGGCGTTGAACAAGCCCTGGCTTTAACAAATCGAGCAATAGTAGAGGTGGAAGCATAATGATGACAAGAATACCTATTTTAAAATTGAGAGATTGTTTAATCGTTTCCATTCAGTGGGAGTTAGATGATCAAACTGCTCTTTCTTTTCAAGAAGATTTACTTGATAAGCTTCATACAACATCTGCAAGAGGAGTAGTGCTTGATCTTACACCAATAGATTTTATAGACTCATTCATCGCAAAAGTATTGGGAGATGTAATCAGTATGTCGGGTCTAATGGGTGCGAAGGTAGTAATTACAGGTATTCAACCTGCGGTAGCTATTACTCTCATAGAATTAGGCATTAGACTCGAAAATGTAGTTACGGCCCTAGACTTAGAAAATGGATTGGAAAAATTAGAACGAGAATTGGAGGACTAGTCCATGAACTTAAGGTCTTCTGTTGATATAATAACTGAGTGGGATATCGTTGCTGCAAGGCAACTTGGTAGAAATGAAGCGAAGGATGTAGGCTTCGGTACAGTTGACCAAGCAAGAATCACAACAGCGATTAGTGAACTCGCTCGGAATATATACTTATATGCTGGTAAAGGTAAAATAGAAATTAGACAAATTACTGATGGCAACCTAAAAGGTCTGCTTGTCATTGCATCTGATAAAGGACCAGGAATTGCAGATGTTCGTAAAGTCATGGAAGATGGATATACGACATCAGGTGGTTTAGGTGCCGGCCTTCCAGGAGTAAAGCGACTAATGGACGATTTCAAAATTGAAACTGTCCTAGGAGAAGGTACCACTATTAGTGCATCTAAGTTATTAAGATAGGAGGTAATTCAAAGTATGCCTCAAGAATTTAAGAGACAATACAGAGAGATTTTAGAGCAATATACACAAAGACAAACAGAACATAATTTGTATGAAGGTCAAAACTTCAGTAGACAACTTATCCAAAAGAATATTTCTCCAGAGGAAGTTATAAGTATACATAAGGCTTCTTTAGAAGAGCTTATGCCTGAATTGCCAAATAATGTTTGGCATTCTTTTGATTTATTAATAGAAGTGATGATTAGATATGGACTTGCACTAAAAGAACACCAGACCCTAATTAAAAAACAGGAAAACTTTAGAATGGAAATGGAGCTGGCTTCTAATGTTCAACAAACGTTGTTGAAAACTAAAGTGCCAGAGATGAACAGTTTAGATATAGGGATGATCTCTGTTCCTGCAAAAGAAATGAATGGGGATTACACGCATTTTCTAAATGATGATACTACAGTAGGTATTGCCGTTGCAGATGTAATCGGTAAAGGGATTCCAGCTGCCCTATGCATGTCCATGATTAAGTATGGGATGGATAGTTTAAATGGAGCAGAAACTGAACCCATTGTTGTACTAGATGTCATCAATCGAATTGTTGAGAAAAGTGTAAGTGATTCGATGTTCATCTCCATGTTTTATGGAACTTATGATACTTCTACAAGTGTATTTACATATGCCTCTGCAGGACATGAGCCACCTTTATTTTATTGTGCTAAGTCTAATAGTTTTTCAGAACTACAAGCAAAGGGATTATTGTTAGGGGTAATTCCCAATGTTAAATACGAACAACACTCTATTTCTTTAGGAAAAGACGATTTTGTCGTTATGATGACTGATGGTGTAACTGAATGCCGTTCAAAAGAGGGATTCATTGACCAAAAAACCGTGATGGATATTATTGAAAGCGTAAGAGATCAATCTGCTCAAGATATGGTGGAATATGTGTTTCACAAGCTTGAGGAATTACAGGAGTTTGAACAACGAGATGATTTCACACTCGTTATTTTCAAAAAGAAGTAATTTGAGGTTTATTAATAACTGCTTTGTGGTATAGAGACTATAGACAATAGATAATGGACTATATATAGCGAAAACGGGGGAATAAAAATGAATATTTCAGTTGAATTACAAACGATAGCTGAATTGCATATTAAAGGATTAATTGGTGGTGAAATCGATGCTTTTACAGCGCCGATTTTAAGAGAGAAACTTGCAGAGGTAACCTTACAGGATAATATACATGTTGAATTGAATTTACAAGATGTTTCCTATATGGATAGTACGGGACTAGGTGTTTTTGTGGGCTTTTATAAGAGCGTCATAGCTGCAAATGGTCATATGGAGTTAACGGGACTTTCATCTAGATTGAAGCGCTTATTTGATATTACTGGTTTAGTGGAAATTATGGATATACAGGCTAGAGATGAAGAGGTGAAAATAGATGAAACCGTTTGATTATGTTGAAATTCGGGTGCCTGCAAAGCCTCAATATGTTAGCGTTGCTCGCCTCACAATTTCTGGTTTGGCCAATCGTATCGGATTTACGTATGATGATATCGAAGACTTAAAAATAGCTGCAAGTGAAGCGATTACAAATGCAGTCCAACATGCATATGCGGATAATGAGGAAGGCGAAGTGGTTATTGGCTGTGCATTATACGATGAAAAAATAGAAATTATGGTAGCGGATCATGGTAAAAGTTTTGACTTTGAAGAAACGAAAGCAAAAGTCGGCCCTTATCATGATTTAGAGGAAGGATCTTTCTTGAGAGAAGGAGGTCTTGGTTTATATTTGATCGAGACATTAATGGATGAGGTTAAAGTACATCACCAAGAAGGCGTTACTGTATTTATGACGAAACATGTCAGAGTAGAGCAGGTGGATGAAAATGTCGAACACGTCCCTTCCTAATAAAGAATCGAAAGAGAAAATATTGGGATGGATCAAAGAATATCAAGAGACAGAAAGTGAAGAGGCACAAACTAACTTAGTACTGAATTACACTAGGTTGGTAGAATCCATTGCTCGAAAATATTCTAATGGTAAATCGCATCATGAGGATATCGCCCAAGTCGGCATGCTTGGTCTTCTTGGAGCTATCCGAAGATATGATCCATCATTCGGAAAAAACTTTGAAGCTTTTGCTATCCCTACCATTATCGGAGAGATAAAACGCTTTTTAAGAGATAAAACTTGGGCTGTACATGTTCCAAGAAGGATAAAAGAACTTGGACCACGAATCCGAGTAGCAGTGGAAACACTAACAGTGGAATTCCAACGTTCTCCTATTATTCCGGAAATCGCTGATTTTCTAGGTGTTGAAGTAGAAGACGTGCTTGAGGCCATGGAAATGGGTAAAAGTTATCAGGCATTATCTATGGATCATTCACTTGAATCTGACTCAGACGGTAGTACCATTACGTTATTTGATGTTATTGGTAAAGCAGATGGCGAATACGAGAAAACAGATCAACGCTTACTTGTTGCTAATGCATTAAATGTATTATCAGATCGAGAGAAAGAAATCATTCAACTTACATACATGGAGCAGCTTAGTCAAAAAGAAACAGGAGATCGTCTAGGTATATCCCAAATGCATGTATCTAGGATTCAACGAAAGGCTATAAAGAAATTACAGGAGGCCATTTTATTGTCAGGTGAAGTAGTTAAATGATGAATTTTTCAGATGACAAAGTAGATTTGTTTGTATACCAAGAAGCCAAAAGTGGAAATCTAGAATCTGGAGATACTTATTATATTACAAAGACAGATGAGTTTATGCTTTGTGCTATAGCAGATGGGTTGGGAAATGGACCTGTGGCTAAAGAGTCTGCAGATATTATCCCGAAGATTCTAGAGGAATATAAAGAAGAAACATTAGATGAATTACTACTACGTTGCAACGAGTTAATGGTTAGTAAGAGAGGTGCAGCAGTAGCGATAGTTAAAATAGATTATAAACATCAAACTATATCCTATAGCTGTGTTGGTAATGTGAAGTTTTATATGTATAAACGCTCTACCGATAAAATGATTTATCCTCTACCCGTTATGGGCTACTTATCAGGCAGAAAGCAAAAGATTAATACCCAAACATATGCCTGTGAAAAAAATGATTTGTTCATGCTTCACTCAGACGGGGTTGTGATGAAAAGTCCGAAATCCACTATAAAAAATGCCTCGAATGCGGAATGTCTCTATGAAACGATTTTTAAAGAAATTGAACATGGCGACGACTCAACGTTTATAGTAGGAAGCTTACTCTAATATAGGGTAAGCTTTTTTGTTTGGCTTTTTCTAGAAGGTAACAAATATGATAAACTGAGTACTATAAAGAAAGGACGTGTTCATATTGGAAATAAAGAAAATGCTCCAACTTGTTTCAAAAGATACAGGTGTTAAATCATCACAAGCTGAACAAGTTATAAAATTACTAGAAGAGGGAAATACCGTTCCTTTTATAGCACGATATAGAAAAGAACAAACAGGCTCTTTAGATGAAGTCCAAATTAAAGCCGTTGAAGATCGGTATAATTACATACAGCAGTTGGAACAAAGAAAAGAAGAGATCCTTCGCTTAATTGAAGAGCAAGGTAAACTAACCGAAGAGTTAACTGTTTCTATTAATAATGCGACGGTATTGCAACGATTAGAAGATTTATATCGACCATATAAGCAAAAACGTAGAACAAAGGCTACTATTGCAAAGGAAAAAGGATTAGAACCTTTGGCGGCTCTCATCATGACTTTCCCTAAAGAATCCATTTCTAAGTTAGCAGAAGGTTATTTAAATGAAGAACTAGAAGTTCTTTCAGTAGAGGATGCATTACTTGGAGCTAGAGATATCCTAGCTGAGCAATTCGCTGATGATGCGAAAATAAGAGAGCAAATCCGTAATATTACCCGTGCGGACGGTAAAATTATTACATCGGTCAAAAAGGCAGAGCTAGATGAAAAGAATGTGTTTGAAATGTATTATGAGTACGAAGAACCTGTAAAAAAGATAGTTCCTCATCGTATATTAGCGGTAAACCGAGGGGAAAAAGAAGATATCTTAAAAGTTGCTCTTCAAGTTCCTATGGAGAAAGCAGCTAATGTGATGAAAACACATTGGATTAAACCATCCTCTAGTGATGCAGTGGAACAAATTGAATTGGCGGTAGAAGACTCATACAAACGACTAATCCAGCCTTCTGTTGAACGAGAGATTCGAGCAGAGCTTACAGAAAAAGCGGAAGCCCAGGCTATTCACATATTCTCTGAAAACCTAAGGAACCTACTATTGCAACAACCATTAAAGGGAAAAGTAATTCTAGGTGTCGATCCAGCTTATCGTACTGGGTGTAAATTAGCGGTTGTAGATGATACAGGAAAACTGCTAGAAGTATCGGCTATTTATCCACATGCGCCTAAAATGGATTTGGAGGGTTCCAAGAAAAAAGTACTTGCTTACTTAAAAAACTATCCTATTTCTTTAATAGCTATCGGAAATGGTACCGCTTCTCGCGAAACAGAACAATTCATTGTGGACTGTTTGAAAGAGGTAGAGGGCGAGGTAGCATATGTAATAGTAAATGAAGCGGGTGCCAGTGTGTATTCAGCATCTGAAACAGCACGTAATGAGTTTCCTGACTTACAAGTAGAGCAGAGAAGTGCGGTATCTATTGCAAGAAGATTGCAGGATCCTTTGGCGGAATTAGTGAAGATAGATCCAAAAGCGGTAGGAGTAGGACAATACCAACATGACGTTTCGCAAAAGAAATTATCCGATTCCTTATCCTTTATAGTAGAAACTGCGGTTAACCAAGTTGGCGTAAATGTAAATACTGCATCTGCTTCCCTTTTACAATACGTCTCAGGGTTGTCAAAAACAGTTGCAGAAAACGTGGTGAATATGAGAAACGAGCAAGGGAGGTTTACTTCGCGAGCACAACTTAAGAAAATCCCACGCCTTGGAGCCAAAACTTATGAACAAGCAATTGGGTTTTTACGCGTACCAGATGCAAAAAATCCGTTTGATGCAACAGGAATCCACCCTGAAAGTTATAAGGGAGCGGAGCAGGTACTGGAAATTGCAGGACTTAAGAAGACGCAAATAGGCACAAAAGAAGCAGAAGAGGCATTAAAGAAAATTTCTATAGAAGAAGTAAGTAGAGAGTTAGAAATAGGGGAGATCACATTAAAGGATATTGTAGATACATTGATCAAACCAGCGCGTGACCCTCGTGAAGCATTCCCGCAGCCAATCCTGAAAAAAGATGTACTCAAATTAGAGGACTTAAAAACAGGAATGGAGTTACAAGGAACAGTAAGAAATGTAGTAGACTTCGGTGCATTTGTAGATATTGGTGTAAAACAAGATGGCCTAGTTCATATTTCTAAACTAAAAAAAGGCTTTGTCAAACATCCCTTAGATGTTGTCTCCCTTGGAGATATAGTTACTGTCTGGGTAGAACAGTTTGATGCCAACAAAGGAAGGATTGCATTAACGATGCTTCCTCCAGAACAACAAGTGTAAAGAATAGAGTTGTCCAATGGAGATATGCCACTGGACAACCTCTTTTTAAATAGGGGGGAGATAATATGTCTGATGAAAAATTACACGAACTAGTAAGTCATGTATCAAACGAAGTCTTTGGGAAACAATTTCAACATAAAGCATATTTCAACAAAAGACTTAGAACAACTGGTGGAAGGTATATGTTGAGATCGCACAATATAGAAGTGAATCCGCTAGTTTTCGAAAAGTACGGAATGGATGAATTGCTAGGCGTGATCAAACATGAGCTTTGTCATTATCACTTACATATAGAAGGAAAAGGCTATCAGCATAGAGATACTGACTTTAGGGAGTTACTTAAAATAACAAACTCACCTAGATTCTGTTCTACTTTAGTGGAGAGAAATGTCCGGAAAAGTAAAAAGAGATATACATATAAATGTGTAAAATGCTCTCTTTCATATAATCGGAAAATTCGTTTAAATACTAGGAAATACCGTTGTGGCAAGTGTTTTGGAGACCTAATGTTAGTTTCTTTTGAAAATCTTAAATAAATTATCAAAAAGTAGTTGACGTTTTGCAAAACCCTCTCTATAATAGAAAAAGTCGAGTAAAACAAAACGACAAAAGTTATTCCGAAGTAGCTCAGTGGTAGAGCAATCGACTGTTAATCGATTGGTCGTAGGTTCGAGTCCTACCTTCGGAGCCATTATGGCCCCTTGGTCAAGCGGTTAAGACACCGCCCTTTCACGGCGGTAACACGGGTTCGAATCCCGTAGGGGTCATTACCATTTGTATTTATTACTTTGTATTTTCAACGGTCCCGTGGTGTAGCGGTTAACATGCCTGCCTGTCACGCAGGAGATCGCCGGTTCGATCCCGGTCGGGACCGCCATGTTGGGGTATAGCCAAGCGGTAAGGCAATGGATTTTGATTCCATCATGCCCTGGTTCGAATCCAGGTACCCCAGCCATTTTTGAGCCATTAGCTCAGTTGGTAGAGCATCTGACTTTTAATCAGAGGGTCGTAGGTTCGAATCCTACATGGCTCATCAAATTGTTGTTGACATTTAAGGTGTTCGAGAGTATAATCAACCTTGTTCTGTTAAGTACTAAGCGGTCGTGGCGGAACGGCAGACGCGCTAGGTTGAGGGCCTAGTGGGGGATAACCCCGTGGAGGTTCAAGTCCTCTCGGCCGCACCAGTCACATAACAATTTAACAAAAATTAATGCGGGTGTAGTTTAGTGGTAAAACCTCAGCCTTCCAAGCTGATGATGAGAGTTCGATTCTCTTCACCCGCTCCATTATTTAATATCATTGAATATTGAACATTGAAAACTGAACATGCAAAACGTTAAGAAACATAGCTTTCAACTAACTTAGTTAGTATGATAGCAAAACAATTTTTGACATCATTTAATGATGATGCCAGCAAAACAAATTGAGCTTTTTAAGTTCTCTATTATGGAGAGTTTGATCCTGGCTCAGGACGAACGCTGGCGGCATGCCTAATACATGCAAGTCGAGCGAATGACGAAGAAGCTTGCTTCTTCTGATTTAGCGGCGGACGGGTGAGTAACACGTGGGCAACCTGCCCTGTAGATTGGGATAACTCCGGGAAACCGGGGCTAATACCGAATAATCCATTTCCTCTCATGGGGAGATGTTAAAAGACGGTTTCGGCTGTCACTACAGGATGGGCCCGCGGCGCATTAGCTAGTTGGTGAGGTAACGGCTCACCAAGGCGACGATGCGTAGCCGACCTGAGAGGGTGATCGGCCACACTGGGACTGAGACACGGCCCAGACTCCTACGGGAGGCAGCAGTAGGGAATCTTCCACAATGGACGAAAGTCTGATGGAGCAATGCCGCGTGAGTGAAGAAGGTTTTCGGATCGTAAAACTCTGTTGTGAGGGAAGAACAAGTACGAGAGTAACTGCTCGTACCTTGACGGTACCTCATTAGAAAGCCACGGCTAACTACGTGCCAGCAGCCGCGGTAATACGTAGGTGGCAAGCGTTGTCCGGAATTATTGGGCGTAAAGCGCGCGCAGGCGGTCCTTTAAGTCTGATGTGAAATCCCACGGCTCAACCGTGGAAGGTCATTGGAAACTGGGGGACTTGAGTACAGAAGAGGAAAGCGGAATTCCAAGTGTAGCGGTGAAATGCGTAGAGATTTGGAGGAACACCAGTGGCGAAGGCGGCTTTCTGGTCTGTAACTGACGCTGAGGCGCGAAAGCGTGGGGAGCAAACAGGATTAGATACCCTGGTAGTCCACGCCGTAAACGATGAGTGCTAAGTGTTAGGGGGTTTCCGCCCCTTAGTGCTGCAGCTAACGCATTAAGCACTCCGCCTGGGGAGTACGGTCGCAAGACTGAAACTCAAAGGAATTGACGGGGGCCCGCACAAGCGGTGGAGCATGTGGTTTAATTCGAAGCAACGCGAAGAACCTTACCAGGTCTTGACATCCCGCTGACCGGCCTAGAGATAGGCTTTTCCCTTCGGGGACAGCGGTGACAGGTGGTGCATGGTTGTCGTCAGCTCGTGTCGTGAGATGTTGGGTTAAGTCCCGCAACGAGCGCAACCCTTGATCTTAGTTGCCAGCATTTAGTTGGGCACTCTAAGGTGACTGCCGGTGATAAACCGGAGGAAGGTGGGGATGACGTCAAATCATCATGCCCCTTATGACCTGGGCTACACACGTGCTACAATGGACGGTACAGAGGGTCGCAACCCCGCGAGGGTGAGCAAATCCCATAAAACCGTTCTCAGTTCGGATTGTAGGCTGCAACTCGCCTACATGAAGCCGGAATCGCTAGTAATCGTGGATCAGCATGCCACGGTGAATACGTTCCCGGGCCTTGTACACACCGCCCGTCACACCACGAGAGTTTGTAACACCCGAAGTCGGTGGGGTAACCCTTACGGGAGCCAGCCGCCGAAGGTGGGACAGATGATTGGGGTGAAGTCGTAACAAGGTAGCCGTATCGGAAGGTGCGGCTGGATCACCTCCTTTCTAAGGATAATATCGGAATACGAATCTTTATTCGTATCTTAACGTTTTGCAGTTCAGTTTTGAATGTTCATTTTATATGAAGATTCAACTCTTGTTCTTTGAAAACTGGATAAAACGACATTGAAACAATAAACAACAAGAAATTCTGTTGTGATTATTTACGTAATCACGACGTGTAAGACTTTTTAACTTTTAGGTTAAGTTAATAAGGGCGCACGGTGAATGCCTTGGCACTAGGAGTCGACGAAGGACGGCACTAACACCGATATGCTTCGGGGAGCTGTAAGTGAGCTTTGATCCGGAGATTTCCGAATGGGGAAACCCACTGTTCGTAATGGAGCAGTACATTTGCGTGAATACATAGCGCATCTGAGACACACCCAGGGAACTGAAACATCTAAGTACCTGGAGGAAGAGAAAGAAAATTCGATT
This sequence comes from Psychrobacillus sp. FSL K6-1464, assembly GCF_038003145.1. Lineage (NCBI taxonomy): Bacteria > Bacillati > Bacillota > Bacilli > Caryophanales > Bacillaceae > Psychrobacillus > Psychrobacillus sp. FSL K6-1464. The sequence goes on along the minus strand of NZ_JBBOOP010000001.1, from coordinate 3,229,147 downwards.
CCCTGAGTAGCGGCGAGCGAAACGGGAATAGCCCAAACCAAAAGGCTTGCCTTTTGGGGTTGTAGGACACTCTACATAGAGTTACAAAGGAATGAGTTAGACGAAGCGATCTGGAAAGGTCCGCAGGATAGGGTAAAAGCCCCGTAGTCTAAAATTCATTCTCTCTTGAGTGTATCCTGAGTACGGCGGAACACGTGAAATTCCGTCGGAATCTGGGAGGACCATCTCCCAAGGCTAAATACTACCTAGTGACCGATAGTGAACCAGTACCGTGAGGGAAAGGTGAAAAGCACCCCGGAAGGGGAGTGAAATAGATCCTGAAACCGTGTGCCTACAAGTAGTTAGAGCCCGTTAATGGGTGATAGCGTGCCTTTTGTAGAATGAACCGGCGAGTTACGATCCCATGCAAGGTTAAGTCGAGAAGACGGAGCCGCAGCGAAAGCGAGTCTGAATAGGGCGAATGAGTATGTGGTCGTAGACCCGAAACCAGGTGATCTACCCATGTCCAGGATGAAGGTAAGGTAACACTTACTGGAGGTCCGAACCCACGCACGTTGAAAAGTGCGGGGATGAGGTGTGGGTAGCGGAGAAATTCCAATCGAACCTGGAGATAGCTGGTTCTCTCCGAAATAGCTTTAGGGCTAGCCTCAAACGTTAGAATCTTGGAGGTAGAGCACTGTTTGGACTAGGGGCCCATCCCGGGTTACCGAATTCAGACAAACTCCGAATGCCAATGATTTATGTTTGGGAGTCAGACTGCGAGTGATAAGATCCGTAGTCAAGAGGGAAACAGCCCAGACCACCAGCTAAGGTCCCAAAGTATTTGTTAAGTGGAAAAGGATGTGGCGTTGCTTAGACAACCAGGATGTTGGCTTAGAAGCAGCCATCATTTAAAGAGTGCGTAATAGCTCACTGGTCGAGTGACGCTGCGCCGAAAATGTATCGGGGCTAAACAAATCACCGAAGCTGTGGATTGATACCTTTGGTATCAGTGGTAGGAGAGCGTTCTAAGGGCGTTGAAGTCAGACCGGAAGGACTGGTGGAGCGCTTAGAAGTGAGAATGCCGGTATGAGTAGCGAAAGACGGGTGAGAATCCCGTCCACCGTATGACTAAGGTTTCCTGAGGAAGGCTCGTCCGCTCAGGGTTAGTCGGGACCTAAGCCGAGGCCGATAGGCGTAGGCGATGGATAACAGGTTGATATTCCTGTACCACCAAACCACCGTTTGAGTAATGGGGGGACGCAGAAGGATAGGGTAAGCATGCTGTTGGTTATGCATGTCCAAGCAGTAAGGTGTGAATGTAGGCAAATCCGCATTCTTTAACATTGAGCTGTGATGGCGAGGACGTATGTCTAGAGTTCCTGATTTCACACTGCCAAGAAAAGCCTCTAGCGAGGTGAAAGGTGCCCGTACCGCAAACCGACACAGGTAGTCGAGGAGAGAATCCTAAGGTGAGCGAGAGAACTCTCGTTAAGGAACTCGGCAAAATGACCCCGTAACTTCGGGAGAAGGGGTGCTCTTTTGGGTTCATAGCCTAGAAGAGCCGCAGTGAATAGGCCCAGGCGACTGTTTAGCAAAAACACAGGTCTATGCAAAACCGTAAGGTGAAGTATATGGGCTGACGCCTGCCCGGTGCTGGAAGGTTAAGAGGAGTGCTTAGCGCAAGCGAAGGTGCGAATTGAAGCCCCAGTAAACGGCGGCCGTAACTATAACGGTCCTAAGGTAGCGAAATTCCTTGTCGGGTAAGTTCCGACCCGCACGAAAGGCGTAACGATCTGGGCACTGTCTCAACGAGAGACTCGGTGAAATTATAGTACCTGTGAAGATGCAGGTTACCCGCGACAGGACGGAAAGACCCCGTGGAGCTTTACTATAGCTTGATATTGAATTTTGGTGCAACTTGTACAGGATAGGCAGGAGCCTTAGAGCCCGGAGCGCCAGCTTCGGAGGAGGCGTCGGTGGGATACTGCCCTGGTTGTATTGAAATTCTAACCCATACCCGTAACCCGGGTAGGAGACAGTGTCAGGCGGGTAGTTTGACTGGGGCGGTCGCCTCCTAAAGTGTAACGGAGGCGCCCAAAGGTTCCCTCAGAATGGTTGGAAATCATTCGAAGAGTGTAAAGGCAGAAGGGAGCTTGACTGCGAGACCTACAAGTCGAGCAGGGTCGAAAGACGGGCTTAGTGATCCGGTGGTTCCGCATGGAAGGGCCATCGCTCAACGGATAAAAGCTACCCCGGGGATAACAGGCTTATCTCCCCCAAGAGTCCACATCGACGGGGAGGTTTGGCACCTCGATGTCGGCTCATCGCATCCTGGGGCTGTAGTCGGTCCCAAGGGTTGGGCTGTTCGCCCATTAAAGCGGTACGCGAGCTGGGTTCAGAACGTCGTGAGACAGTTCGGTCCCTATCCGTCGTGGGCGTAGGAAATTTGAGAGGAGCTGTCCTTAGTACGAGAGGACCGGGATGGACACACCGCTGGTGTACCAGTTGTTCTGCCAAGAGCATCGCTGGGTAGCTATGTGTGGACGGGATAAGTGCTGAAAGCATCTAAGCACGAAGCCCCCCTCAAGATGAGATTTCCCATTACGCAAGTAAGTAAGATCCCTCAAAGACGATGAGGTAGATAGGTTCGGGGTGGAAGCGTGGCGACACGTGCAGCTGACGAATACTAATCGATCGAGGACTTAACCAAATTTGTTTAACGTAACAATGTCGTTTATCCAGTTTTGAGTGAACAAGCACTCTATTTATAAGGATTTCAAGATACACGCAATGCGCTGTAAATTGGAAGCCGAAGAGTCTAGTGATGATGGCGAAGAGGTCACACCCGTTCCCATACCGAACACGGAAGTTAAGCTCTTCAGCGCCGATGGTAGTTGGGGGTTTCCCCCTGTGAGAGTAGGACGTCGCTGGGCACCAAAAAGAAGTCGTTACCGAGTTATATCGGTAACGACTTCTTTTTTTGTTTACTGAAAAAATAAGCCGAAGGCAGTTACTATATAAGAAAGTGTACGAGCAAGTTGAGAAACGAAGAGTTCGAGTGCAGCTGCCGGAGAAATCTGGCAGGAACAGAAGTTAAGATCTAGCGCCAATGGTAGTTGGAGGTTTCTACCAGTGAGAATAGGGCGTCACGGGGTTCTAAAAGATTTGTAGCGGAGTCAGACATTAGGGAATTTTTTTGTATAAGAATTTGGAATAAATATGATTAATTTAGGTTAAGACTCTAGTGTTAATTAAATGAAAAAGTAAGGGATTAAATAAACCTAATTTATACCTTAAAGGATCTATTGGTATTTAACTATTGGGGATTAATTTTATTTAATATACGAAAGTAGAAGACTGTTTAGCTCTATAAGAAGGTATGTAAGATGATCTGCAAAAAGGAAATAGAAAAGCTGCGGACGGAGAGTATACCTTTCGTTAACTGGAGATGATATAACAGTTGGAATTGAAAAGGAGGGTAGTTCCCTTAAATAAACCCCTTTTATATAGTAGGAACAGGAGTGAAACATAGCTGTCCTTGTATAAAATATAGAATTCTAAAAGAAAATACGAAAAGACCTTGCCAACTACCATTATAAGTGGTATAGTTATCAAGTTGTCACTTTAACAAGTGACGTTAAACAAACAAAAACAATTTTAAAAAGTTGTTGACAATCACATCAGGAATTGATATGATATATAAGTTGTCGAAACGACATCACAACAACATGAACATTGAAAACTGAACATGCAAAACGTTAAGAAACATAGCTTTCAACTAACTTGTTAGGATGATAGCAAAACAATTTTGGACATCATTTAATGATGATGCCAGCAAAACAAAATGAGCTTTTAAACTAGTTCTAATTTGTTCGCTTTCAATGTGCTCTGCATACTGGAAGTGAACTATTATGGAGAGTTTGATCCTGGCTCAGGACGAACGCTGGCGGCATGCCTAATACATGCAAGTCGAGCGAATGACGAAGAAGCTTGCTTCTTCTGATTTAGCGGCGGACGGGTGAGTAACACGTGGGCAACCTGCCCTGTAGATTGGGATAACTCCGGGAAACCGGGGCTAATACCGAATAATCCATTTCCTCTCATGGGGAGATGTTAAAAGACGGTTTCGGCTGTCACTACAGGATGGGCCCGCGGCGCATTAGCTAGTTGGTGAGGTAACGGCTCACCAAGGCGACGATGCGTAGCCGACCTGAGAGGGTGATCGGCCACACTGGGACTGAGACACGGCCCAGACTCCTACGGGAGGCAGCAGTAGGGAATCTTCCACAATGGACGAAAGTCTGATGGAGCAATGCCGCGTGAGTGAAGAAGGTTTTCGGATCGTAAAACTCTGTTGTGAGGGAAGAACAAGTACGAGAGTAACTGCTCGTACCTTGACGGTACCTCATTAGAAAGCCACGGCTAACTACGTGCCAGCAGCCGCGGTAATACGTAGGTGGCAAGCGTTGTCCGGAATTATTGGGCGTAAAGCGCGCGCAGGCGGTCCTTTAAGTCTGATGTGAAATCCCACGGCTCAACCGTGGAAGGTCATTGGAAACTGGGGGACTTGAGTACAGAAGAGGAAAGCGGAATTCCAAGTGTAGCGGTGAAATGCGTAGAGATTTGGAGGAACACCAGTGGCGAAGGCGGCTTTCTGGTCTGTAACTGACGCTGAGGCGCGAAAGCGTGGGGAGCAAACAGGATTAGATACCCTGGTAGTCCACGCCGTAAACGATGAGTGCTAAGTGTTAGGGGGTTTCCGCCCCTTAGTGCTGCAGCTAACGCATTAAGCACTCCGCCTGGGGAGTACGGTCGCAAGACTGAAACTCAAAGGAATTGACGGGGGCCCGCACAAGCGGTGGAGCATGTGGTTTAATTCGAAGCAACGCGAAGAACCTTACCAGGTCTTGACATCCCGCTGACCGGCCTAGAGATAGGCTTTTCCCTTCGGGGACAGCGGTGACAGGTGGTGCATGGTTGTCGTCAGCTCGTGTCGTGAGATGTTGGGTTAAGTCCCGCAACGAGCGCAACCCTTGATCTTAGTTGCCAGCATTCAGTTGGGCACTCTAAGGTGACTGCCGGTGATAAACCGGAGGAAGGTGGGGATGACGTCAAATCATCATGCCCCTTATGACCTGGGCTACACACGTGCTACAATGGACGGTACAGAGGGTCGCAACCCCGCGAGGGTGAGCAAATCCCATAAAACCGTTCTCAGTTCGGATTGTAGGCTGCAACTCGCCTACATGAAGCCGGAATCGCTAGTAATCGTGGATCAGCATGCCACGGTGAATACGTTCCCGGGCCTTGTACACACCGCCCGTCACACCACGAGAGTTTGTAACACCCGAAGTCGGTGGGGTAACCCTTACGGGAGCCAGCCGCCGAAGGTGGGACAGATGATTGGGGTGAAGTCGTAACAAGGTAGCCGTATCGGAAGGTGCGGCTGGATCACCTCCTTTCTAAGGATAATATCGGAATACGAATCTTTATTCGTATCTTAACGTTTTGCAGTTCAGTTTTGAATGTTCATTTTATATGAAGATTCAACTCTTGTTCTTTGAAAACTGGATAAAACGACATTGAAACAATAAACAACAAGAAATTCTGTTGTGATTATTTACGTAATCACGACGTGTAAGACTTTTTAACTTTTAGGTTAAGTTAATAAGGGCGCACGGTGAATGCCTTGGCACTAGGAGTCGACGAAGGACGGCACTAACACCGATATGCTTCGGGGAGCTGTAAGTGAGCTTTGATCCGGAGATTTCCGAATGGGGAAACCCACTGTTCGTAATGGAGCAGTACATTTGCGTGAATACATAGCGCATCTGAGACACACCCAGGGAACTGAAACATCTAAGTACCTGGAGGAAGAGAAAGAAAATTCGATTCCCTGAGTAGCGGCGAGCGAAACGGGAATAGCCCAAACCAAAAGGCTTGCCTTTTGGGGTTGTAGGACACTCTACATAGAGTTACAAAGGAATGAGTTAGACGAAGCGATCTGGAAAGGTCCGCAGGATAGGGTAAAAGCCCCGTAGTCTAAAATTCATTCTCTCTTGAGTGTATCCTGAGTACGGCGGAACACGTGAAATTCCGTCGGAATCTGGGAGGACCATCTCCCAAGGCTAAATACTACCTAGTGACCGATAGTGAACCAGTACCGTGAGGGAAAGGTGAAAAGCACCCCGGAAGGGGAGTGAAATAGATCCTGAAACCGTGTGCCTACAAGTAGTTAGAGCCCGTTAATGGGTGATAGCGTGCCTTTTGTAGAATGAACCGGCGAGTTACGATCCCATGCAAGGTTAAGTCGAGAAGACGGAGCCGCAGCGAAAGCGAGTCTGAATAGGGCGAATGAGTATGTGGTCGTAGACCCGAAACCAGGTGATCTACCCATGTCCAGGATGAAGGTAAGGTAACACTTACTGGAGGTCCGAACCCACGCACGTTGAAAAGTGCGGGGATGAGGTGTGGGTAGCGGAGAAATTCCAATCGAACCTGGAGATAGCTGGTTCTCTCCGAAATAGCTTTAGGGCTAGCCTCAAACGTTAGAATCTTGGAGGTAGAGCACTGTTTGGACTAGGGGCCCATCCCGGGTTACCGAATTCAGACAAACTCCGAATGCCAATGATTTATGTTTGGGAGTCAGACTGCGAGTGATAAGATCCGTAGTCAAGAGGGAAACAGCCCAGACCACCAGCTAAGGTCCCAAAGTATTTGTTAAGTGGAAAAGGATGTGGCGTTGCTTAGACAACCAGGATGTTGGCTTAGAAGCAGCCATCATTTAAAGAGTGCGTAATAGCTCACTGGTCGAGTGACGCTGCGCCGAAAATGTATCGGGGCTAAACAAATCACCGAAGCTGTGGATTGATACCTTTGGTATCAGTGGTAGGAGAGCGTTCTAAGGGCGTTGAAGTCAGACCGGAAGGACTGGTGGAGCGCTTAGAAGTGAGAATGCCGGTATGAGTAGCGAAAGACGGGTGAGAATCCCGTCCACCGTATGACTAAGGTTTCCTGAGGAAGGCTCGTCCGCTCAGGGTTAGTCGGGACCTAAGCCGAGGCCGATAGGCGTAGGCGATGGATAACAGGTTGATATTCCTGTACCACCAAACCACCGTTTGAGTAATGGGGGGACGCAGAAGGATAGGGTAAGCATGCTGTTGGTTATGCATGTCCAAGCAGTAAGGTGTGAATGTAGGCAAATCCGCATTCTTTAACATTGAGCTGTGATGGCGAGGACGTATGTCTAGAGTTCCTGATTTCACACTGCCAAGAAAAGCCTCTAGCGAGGTGAAAGGTGCCCGTACCGCAAACCGACACAGGTAGTCGAGGAGAGAATCCTAAGGTGAGCGAGAGAACTCTCGTTAAGGAACTCGGCAAAATGACCCCGTAACTTCGGGAGAAGGGGTGCTCTTTTGGGTTCATAGCCTAGAAGAGCCGCAGTGAATAGGCCCAGGCGACTGTTTAGCAAAAACACAGGTCTATGCAAAACCGTAAGGTGAAGTATATGGGCTGACGCCTGCCCGGTGCTGGAAGGTTAAGAGGAGTGCTTAGCGCAAGCGAAGGTGCGAATTGAAGCCCCAGTAAACGGCGGCCGTAACTATAACGGTCCTAAGGTAGCGAAATTCCTTGTCGGGTAAGTTCCGACCCGCACGAAAGGCGTAACGATCTGGGCACTGTCTCAACGAGAGACTCGGTGAAATTATAGTACCTGTGAAGATGCAGGTTACCCGCGACAGGACGGAAAGACCCCGTGGAGCTTTACTATAGCTTGATATTGAATTTTGGTGCAACTTGTACAGGATAGGCAGGAGCCTTAGAGCCCGGAGCGCCAGCTTCGGAGGAGGCGTCGGTGGGATACTGCCCTGGTTGTATTGAAATTCTAACCCATACCCGTAACCCGGGTAGGAGACAGTGTCAGGCGGGTAGTTTGACTGGGGCGGTCGCCTCCTAAAGTGTAACGGAGGCGCCCAAAGGTTCCCTCAGAATGGTTGGAAATCATTCGAAGAGTGTAAAGGCAGAAGGGAGCTTGACTGCGAGACCTACAAGTCGAGCAGGGTCGAAAGACGGGCTTAGTGATCCGGTGGTTCCGCATGGAAGGGCCATCGCTCAACGGATAAAAGCTACCCCGGGGATAACAGGCTTATCTCCCCCAAGAGTCCACATCGACGGGGAGGTTTGGCACCTCGATGTCGGCTCATCGCATCCTGGGGCTGTAGTCGGTCCCAAGGGTTGGGCTGTTCGCCCATTAAAGCGGTACGCGAGCTGGGTTCAGAACGTCGTGAGACAGTTCGGTCCCTATCCGTCGTGGGCGTAGGAAATTTGAGAGGAGCTGTCCTTAGTACGAGAGGACCGGGATGGACACACCGCTGGTGTACCAGTTGTTCTGCCAAGAGCATCGCTGGGTAGCTATGTGTGGACGGGATAAGTGCTGAAAGCATCTAAGCACGAAGCCCCCCTCAAGATGAGATTTCCCATTACGCAAGTAAGTAAGATCCCTCAAAGACGATGAGGTAGATAGGTTCGGGGTGGAAGCGTGGCGACACGTGCAGCTGACGAATACTAATCGATCGAGGACTTAACCAAATTTTGTTTAACGTAACAATGTCGTTTATCCAGTTTTGAGTGAACAAGCACTCTATTTATAAGGATTTCAAGATACAACGCAGTGCGCTGTAAATTGGAAGCCGAAGAGTCTAGTGATGATGGCGAAGAGGTCACACCCGTTCCCATACCGAACACGGAAGTTAAGCTCTTCAGCGCCGATGGTAGTTGGGGGTTTCCCCCTGTGAGAGTAGGACGTCGCTGGGCACCAAAAAGAAGTCGTTACCGAGTTATATCGGTAACGACTTCTTTTTTTGTTTACTGAAAAAATAAGCCGAAGGCAGTTACTATATAAGAAAGTGTACGAGCAAGTTGAGAAACGAAGAGTTCGAGTGCAGCTGCCGAAAAAATCTGTCGGCTATTCGCTTTCGTGCTCTGGAGTGTCCTTCTTCAACTAGAAGGTGTAAAGCCTTTTTCTTATCGAATTAACGAATACAGTTTAGTTGTATAATAAAAAATAACCGAAATGAGGGAGTGCATTTGTTATTTTGGGCCCTCTCTTATTGTTTAACTAATAATGATTTAGCCCATAATATATACATAAACAATTAGGTGGTTATTATGCAATGGAGGATTTATTACAAGATAAACTTCAGACTAATATAGATCGTATTAAAATGAGCTTCAATAATACATCAGATTTAATGATTAGAGAAATGACAGTTGGTCTAAATAAAGAAATATCACAAGAGAAGAAATTAAAACTAGTCTACTTAGATAGTATTATTGATACTACTTTATTACAGGAGTCCGTTATTCTGCCATTGGCAGAGAATTTAAATATAGATAAATCGCAAAGTAAAGAATTAATAAGTTATGTATCTAATACAATCCTTACTACTCCAGGAGTAAAAGTAACCGATTCATACCAAGAATTATTGAGTGCTATTATCCAAGGTAACGCAGTTTTACTTATAGACGGGTTTCATGAAGTTATCATTGTTGAGGTTGCTAATTGGGTAGAAAGATCAGTTGAGGAATCGCTAGGCGAACGTTCACCTAAAGGAATTGCTTTAGGGTTTTCTGAAAAAGCGAAAACTAACATTAACATCTTGAGAGGAATTATTAAAACGGAACAATTTAGCGTGCAAAAAATGACTTTTGGAACCATAGCTAAAACAGATGTTTTTCTACTCTTCATCAATGGTATTGTAGATAAAGGAATATTAAAAGAAGTACGTAATAGAATTGAGAAATTGGATGTTAAATATATTTTAGAAGCAAAGGTTGTTGCTGAAATAATAGAAGGTAAGTCAAAGTCATTTTTTCCTTTAACAGTATCTTCAGAACGTCCTGATTCAGCAGCTTCAGCTCTTTTTGAAGGTCGTGTAATTGTATTAGTAGACGGTACTCCGCAAGTGATTATTGCCCCATCTTTATTCGCTGAATTATTTCAATCTCCAGATGAATATAATGTTAGTTTTGGACGATTTACAATTCGATTGATGCGTTTTTTCTCATTTCTTATAGCTATTTTTTCTACTGGTATCTATATTGCCTTAGATAAACATGGTAAAGATTATGTACCCCCAAAAATCTATGAAGCATTATTTACAAAGGACGAGCTCTTACCAACGATTTGGGAAGTATTAATACTCAACATAATATTAGCATTATTTATAGATGCAACTTTCAGAGTTCCCAAAAGTGCCATTTTTTTAATATCAATTATAGGAGCTATTTTACTCGGAGACGTAGCAGTTTCGGCTACGTTAATACATCCGGTATCTCTTATTGTAGTAGGAATGTCGTGTGTATCTGCGTTGGTACTTGCGAATAAGGGACTTTTAGGATCAATAAGGATATTAAGAATTGGTTTCATTTTGATTGGTTACTTATTAGGTTCCGTTGGAATATTTATAGGGGCAACTGTATTAATTTTTTATATGATTAGTTTGAAATCAATAGGCGTCCCATATCTTTCACCCTTCATTCCTTTTAGATATATGGAACTTAAAGACACTTTGTATAGAGGTGATTTGAAAAAATTAGCAAACAGTAAACATAGCTTTCCAGATGATAATTAACCGTATCTACTTAAGCCGGCTGGCTATTAATGATAGCTGGCTTTTACTATTTAGAGAACGCTATACATATCTCTTCTATATAGTAGGAACAGGAGGGAAAGTAGCTGTTCTTACATTAAATATAGAATTCTAAAAGAAAATTGGAAAAGACCTTGCCAATGACCATTATAAGTGGTATAGTTATCAAGTTGTCACTTTAACAAGTGACGTTAAACAAAAAAACAATTTAAAAAAAGTTGTTGACAATCACATCAGGAATTGATATGATATATAAGTTGTCAAAAAGACATTACAACAACATGAACATTGAAAACTGAACATGCAAAACGTTAAGAAACATAGCTTTCAGCTAACTTGTTAGTATGATAGCAAAACAATTTTGGACATCATTTAATGATGATGCCAGCAAAACAAAATGAGCTTTTAAACTAGTTCTAATTTGTTTGCTTTCAATGTGCTCTGCATACTGAAAGTGAACTATTATGGAGAGTTTGATCCTGGCTCAGGACGAACGCTGGCGGCATGCCTAATACATGCAAGTCGAGCGAATGACGAAGAAGCTTGCTTCTTCTGATTTAGCGGCGGACGGGTGAGTAACACGTGGGCAACCTGCCCTGTAGATTGGGATAACTCCGGGAAACCGGGGCTAATACCGAATAATCCATTTCCTCTCATGGGGAGATGTTAAAAGACGGTTTCGGCTGTCACTACAGGATGGGCCCGCGGCGCATTAGCTAGTTGGTGAGGTAACGGCTCACCAAGGCGACGATGCGTAGCCGACCTGAGAGGGTGATCGGCCACACTGGGACTGAGACACGGCCCAGACTCCTACGGGAGGCAGCAGTAGGGAATCTTCCACAATGGACGAAAGTCTGATGGAGCAATGCCGCGTGAGTGAAGAAGGTTTTCGGATCGTAAAACTCTGTTGTGAGGGAAGAACAAGTACGAGAGTAACTGCTCGTACCTTGACGGTACCTCATTAGAAAGCCACGGCTAACTACGTGCCAGCAGCCGCGGTAATACGTAGGTGGCAAGCGTTGTCCGGAATTATTGGGCGTAAAGCGCGCGCAGGCGGTCCTTTAAGTCTGATGTGAAATCCCACGGCTCAACCGTGGAAGGTCATTGGAAACTGGGGGACTTGAGTACAGAAGAGGAAAGCGGAATTCCAAGTGTAGCGGTGAAATGCGTAGAGATTTGGAGGAACACCAGTGGCGAAGGCGGCTTTCTGGTCTGTAACTGACGCTGAGGCGCGAAAGCGTGGGGAGCAAACAGGATTAGATACCCTGGTAGTCCACGCCGTAAACGATGAGTGCTAAGTGTTAGGGGGTTTCCGCCCCTTAGTGCTGCAGCTAACGCATTAAGCACTCCGCCTGGGGAGTACGGTCGCAAGACTGAAACTCAAAGGAATTGACGGGGGCCCGCACAAGCGGTGGAGCATGTGGTTTAATTCGAAGCAACGCGAAGAACCTTACCAGGTCTTGACATCCCGCTGACCGGCCTAGAGATAGGCTTTTCCCTTCGGGGACAGCGGTGACAGGTGGTGCATGGTTGTCGTCAGCTCGTGTCGTGAGATGTTGGGTTAAGTCCCGCAACGAGCGCAACCCTTGATCTTAGTTGCCAGCATTTAGTTGGGCACTCTAAGGTGACTGCCGGTGATAAACCGGAGGAAGGTGGGGATGACGTCAAATCATCATGCCCCTTATGACCTGGGCTACACACGTGCTACAATGGACGGTACAGAGGGTCGCAACCCCGCGAGGGTGAGCAAATCCCATAAAACCGTTCTCAGTTCGGATTGTAGGCTGCAACTCGCCTACATGAAGCCGGAATCGCTAGTAATCGTGGATCAGCATGCCACGGTGAATACGTTCCCGGGCCTTGTACACACCGCCCGTCACACCACGAGAGTTTGTAACACCCGAAGTCGGTGGGGTAACCCTTACGGGAGCCAGCCGCCGAAGGTGGGACAGATGATTGGGGTGAAGTCGTAACAAGGTAGCCGTATCGGAAGGTGCGGCTGGATCACCTCCTTTCTAAGGATAATATCGGAATACGAATCTTTATTCGTATCTTAACGTTTTGCAGTTCAGTTTTGAATGTTCATTTTATATGAAGATTCAACTCTTGTTCTTTGAAAACTGGATAAAACGACATTGAAACAATAAACAACAAGAAATTCTGTTGTGATTATTTACGTAATCACGACGTGTAAGACTTTTTAACTTTTAGGTTAAGTTAATAAGGGCGCACGGTGAATGCCTTGGCACTAGGAGTCGACGAAGGACGGCACTAACACCGATATGCTTCGGGGAGCTGTAAGTGAGCTTTGATCCGGAGATTTCCGAATGGGGAAACCCACTGTTCGTAATGGAGCAGTACATTTGCGTGAATACATAGCGCATCTGAGACACACCCAGGGAACTGAAACATCTAAGTACCTGGAGGAAGAGAAAGAAAATTCGATTCCCTGAGTAGCGGCGAGCGAAACGGGAATAGCCCAAACCAAAAGGCTTGCCTTTTGGGGTTGTAGGACACTCTACATAGAGTTACAAAGGAATGAGTTAGACGAAGCGATCTGGAAAGGTCCGCAGGATAGGGTAAAAGCCCCGTAGTCTAAAATTCATTCTCTCTTGAGTGTATCCTGAGTACGGCGGAACACGTGAAATTCCGTCGGAATCTGGGAGGACCATCTCCCAAGGCTAAATACTACCTAGTGACCGATAGTGAACCAGTACCGTGAGGGAAAGGTGAAAAGCACCCCGGAAGGGGAGTGAAATAGATCCTGAAACCGTGTGCCTACAAGTAGTTAGAGCCCGTTAATGGGTGATAGCGTGCCTTTTGTAGAATGAACCGGCGAGTTACGATCCCATGCAAGGTTAAGTCGAGAAGACGGAGCCGCAGCGAAAGCGAGTCTGAATAGGGCGAATGAGTATGTGGTCGTAGACCCGAAACCAGGTGATCTACCCATGTCCAGGATGAAGGTAAGGTAACACTTACTGGAGGTCCGAACCCACGCACGTTGAAAAGTGCGGGGATGAGGTGTGGGTAGCGGAGAAATTCCAATCGAACCTGGAGATAGCTGGTTCTCTCCGAAATAGCTTTAGGGCTAGCCTCAAACGTTAGAATCTTGGAGGTAGAGCACTGTTTGGACTAGGGGCCCATCCCGGGTTACCGAATTCAGACAAACTCCGAATGCCAATGATTTATGTTTGGGAGTCAGACTGCGAGTGATAAGATCCGTAGTCAAGAGGGAAACAGCCCAGACCACCAGCTAAGGTCCCAAAGTATTTGTTAAGTGGAAAAGGATGTGGCGTTGCTTAGACAACCAGGATGTTGGCTTAGAAGCAGCCATCATTTAAAGAGTGCGTAATAGCTCACTGGTCGAGTGACGCTGCGCCGAAAATGTATCGGGGCTAAACAAATCACCGAAGCTGTGGATTGATACCTTTGGTATCAGTGGTAGGAGAGCGTTCTAAGGGCGTTGAAGTCAGACCGGAAGGACTGGTGGAGCGCTTAGAAGTGAGAATGCCGGTATGAGTAGCGAAAGACGGGTGAGAATCCCGTCCACCGTATGACTAAGGTTTCCTGAGGAAGGCTCGTCCGCTCAGGGTTAGTCGGGACCTAAGCCGAGGCCGATAGGCGTAGGCGATGGATAACAGGTTGATATTCCTGTACCACCAAACCACCGTTTGAGTAATGGGGGGACGCAGAAGGATAGGGTAAGCATGCTGTTGGTTATGCATGTCCAAGCAGTAAGGTGTGAATGTAGGCAAATCCGCATTCTTTAACATTGAGCTGTGATGGCGAGGACGTATGTCTAGAGTTCCTGATTTCACACTGCCAAGAAAAGCCTCTAGCGAGGTGAAAGGTGCCCGTACCGCAAACCGACACAGGTAGTCGAGGAGAGAATCCTAAGGTGAGCGAGAGAACTCTCGTTAAGGAACTCGGCAAAATGACCCCGTAACTTCGGGAGAAGGGGTGCTCTTTTGGGTTCATAGCCTAGAAGAGCCGCAGTGAATAGGCCCAGGCGACTGTTTAGCAAAAACACAGGTCTATGCAAAACCGTAAGGTGAAGTATATGGGCTGACGCCTGCCCGGTGCTGGAAGGTTAAGAGGAGTGCTTAGCGCAAGCGAAGGTGCGAATTGAAGCCCCAGTAAACGGCGGCCGTAACTATAACGGTCCTAAGGTAGCGAAATTCCTTGTCGGGTAAGTTCCGACCCGCACGAAAGGCGTAACGATCTGGGCACTGTCTCAACGAGAGACTCGGTGAAATTATAGTACCTGTGAAGATGCAGGTTACCCGCGACAGGACGGAAAGACCCCGTGGAGCTTTACTATAGCTTGATATTGAATTTTGGTGCAACTTGTACAGGATAGGCAGGAGCCTTAGAGCCCGGAGCGCCAGCTTCGGAGGAGGCGTCGGTGGGATACTGCCCTGGTTGTATTGAAATTCTAACCCATACCCGTAACCCGGGTAGGAGACAGTGTCAGGCGGGTAGTTTGACTGGGGCGGTCGCCTCCTAAAGTGTAACGGAGGCGCCCAAAGGTTCCCTCAGAATGGTTGGAAATCATTCGAAGAGTGTAAAGGCAGAAGGGAGCTTGACTGCGAGACCTACAAGTCGAGCAGGGTCGAAAGACGGGCTTAGTGATCCGGTGGTTCCGCATGGAAGGGCCATCGCTCAACGGATAAAAGCTACCCCGGGGATAACAGGCTTATCTCCCCCAAGAGTCCACATCGACGGGGAGGTTTGGCACCTCGATGTCGGCTCATCGCATCCTGGGGCTGTAGTCGGTCCCAAGGGTTGGGCTGTTCGCCCATTAAAGCGGTACGCGAGCTGGGTTCAGAACGTCGTGAGACAGTTCGGTCCCTATCCGTCGTGGGCGTAGGAAATTTGAGAGGAGCTGTCCTTAGTACGAGAGGACCGGGATGGACACACCGCTGGTGTACCAGTTGTTCTGCCAAGAGCATCGCTGGGTAGCTATGTGTGGACGGGATAAGTGCTGAAAGCATCTAAGCACGAAGCCCCCCTCAAGATGAGATTTCCCATTACGCAAGTAAGTAAGATCCCTCAAAGACGATGAGGTAGATAGGTTCGGGGTGGAAGCGTGGCGACACGTGCAGCTGACGAATACTAATCGATCGAGGACTTAACCAAATTTTGTTTAACGTAACAATGTCGTTTATCCAGTTTTGAGTGAACAAGCACTCTATTTATAAAGATTTCAAGTTACAACGCAATGCGCTGTAGATTGGAAGCCGAAGAGTCTAGTGATGATGGCGAAGAGGTCACACCCGTTCCCATACCGAACACGGAAGTTAAGCTCTTCAGCGCCGATGGTAGTTGGGGGTTTCCCCCTGTGAGAGTAGGACGTCGCTGGGCACCAAAAAGAAGTCGTTACCGAGTTATATCGGTAACGACTTCTTTTTTGTTTTTGAAAAATTAACGTTCGCTCATTAATGCAAGTGTATTTCCTTCTGTATCTTTAAAGAATGCCATCCAGGTTTCTTTATCCTCTACCTTTGCTACCATATGTGGTTCATCGATGAAAGTAGCTCCTGCCTCCTTCATTCTCAAAACCTCGCTATTTAAATCCTCCACTTGGAAATATAACACGGAGCTGGGGTGATTGAATTCTTCTTTTTCAGCTCGACTTAAGAGAAGTCGTGTATCTCCACATTGAAAAAAAGCTAGACCATCCATTTCAAATAACAGAGATAAATTAATAACATCCTTATAAAATGTAACCGCTCTTTCCACATTTTCCACATTTATCGCTACTTGTCCTAATTTCATAAATAATTTCCCTCATTTCTTATATATATCTATTCTCTATTTCATTGCAAATTCCTTTAAAATACTTGCCTATGCATAGGCCCAAATATAACTAGACAAATGACAGTTAATATTATATACTACATTACAACACTAATGTACTGATTTTTAGGAGAGAGGAGATTAACCTCAGGTGATATTAAGTAACGACAGCAGCAAGCCAATATATGTGCAAATTGCAGAATGGTTGGAGAATGAAATTATTGCAGAGCGTTTTACGGCTAACGAAAAAGTATACTCTCAGTATCAGTTGGCAGAGCTTTTCAATATAAATCCAGCTACAGCTGCTAAGGGACTAACGATACTTGTAGAGGAAATGACATTATATAAGAAGAGGGGACTTGGGATGTTCGTAGCACCAGAGGCCAAAATGATGATTCTGGAAAAACGGAGAAATGAAACACTTACGAAAATGGTAACAGACATTGTTTTAGAAGCGAAAAGGTTATCAGTAACAAAAGCGGAATTAATACAACTCATCCATAAATGTGAGGAGGAGATCCAGTGAATGTGATAGATTGTCAAAAGGTAAGCAAGGGTTATCGAAGAACTAATGCTTTAGAAGATATTACTTTTCAACTGACAGATCAAAAAATTACAGGACTTATTGGTCGTAATGGTGCGGGGAAGACAACTTTGCTCAAAATATTGGCAGGCTTAACTAAGCATAAATCTGGTGAAGTAAATGTATTTGGAAAAAACCCTTATAATAATTTACTGGTTTCTGCAAACAGTATTTTAGTGGATGATCAAATGACTTTTCCAGACTCACTTACCTTAGAAGAGATATTGCGAAGTGCACCAGCTTTTTATAAAAAGTGGGATACACAACTTGCCAATCGGTTATTTCAATACTTTAAACTGGATTCCAAGCAACAGCATTCTAAGTTATCCAAAGGTTCAAGAGCTACGTTTAATATGATTTTCGGATTGTCTACACATTGTGAGTTAACGATGTTTGATGAGCCAACAAACGGAATGGATGAAGCGGTTCGGACAGACTTTTATAGAGCTTTACTAAAGGATTATATTGCACATCCTCGCTCTATTCTAATATCTAGTCACCATTTATCAGAAATAGAGCATTTACTAGAGGATATATTATTGATTCATAAAGGGAAAGTTGTACTTCATGCAGACTTAGATGAAGTGAAGGAATATGCGGTAGCTATTCAGGGACCAGTTGCAGATGTGGAAAAATGGACAGCAGGGGAGGAAGTTCTTCATTCAAAAAGAGTTGATGAGCAAAAGCAATATGCAGTGGTTAAAAAAAATTCGAAGCTGGAAAGAGCTCGCTTAGAAGGTGCCAACATTCAGATGTTAACTGCCAGTGAGGTATGCATGTACATGACGAGTGAGAGCAAAGGGGGAATCGATGATGTTTTTAAGTAACATTAGCCTAACGAGTGTAGTACTATCTCAGGTAAAGTTTAAGCTAAGTGCTTATAGCGGATTGATCTACTCACTAATTATTTTACAGGTGTTAGGGATACTTTTTGCTACTGGGTGGTCAAGTAGTGGAACTTCCATTAATAATATATCTATTAATTTGAATATATCATCAATCGATTCAGGATTCATTTTTGTCTCATTATTAGCTATTTCAGTTGGTAATCTAATTACAACGAGAGCATACCGCTATGATGACTTTTCGTTTGTAGCTACTCGTCTAAGTAGCAATATAGCTAATTGTATCGTTTTATTGATTTTTAGTTGTTATGCAGGGGTGACTACTTATTTTTCAGTTTATCTAATGCGTATCTTTTTAACGTTTAATAGTACTAATGAGTTTGTAGAAGGTCCTACTATTCTAGGTGATCCTATGAATTCTTTATTAACTATTATAGCGATGATTATTTTCTTATGGATGTTCAGCTCGTTAGGATATATAGCTGGCACTCTGTTTCAAAACCATAAGCTACTGTTCTTTGGGGCATTAGTAATTATTATTATGTTGTTGCTGACAGGGACTTGGATAAGGATATCAGAAATAATTTTTGTAGAGAACAGTTCATTGCTAATATTGATTGCAAAAACTTTTGGTATAGCGATATTGATCTTTGCGACATCCACTGCAATTTCTAACCGTTTGGGGGTTAGAGTATGAGTAATACTTGGATGATATTCTTTATTGGATTAATACCTGTAGTCATTGGAATACTTATAGTTCTTTATATAACGAAGAAAGTAAAATATAAAGGGAGTCTACGTCTAAATAAAATTGTGATAATGATCTACTTCAGTTTATTAATCGGTGTTGGAGTTGTATATGAAATACTACCAAAGGAACCGATAGTAGAACAATTATCCGAAGAACAATTACAGCAATTACAAACAGAAAACGAAGTATTTGAAGAAAAGTTACTAAAACAAGAAGAGAACAAATTGAGTCAGAAGTTTCTTAAAGAAGAATGGACTCATGAACTAAGTGGGAATACATTAACTCTTGGATATATAGGAAATGACTCATATTCTACAAAAGTGGTAGTGGAATGGATAGACTCTACTGCTCAAAAGATTGAAGGAAAGGTATACCGGTCTCATATAAATTTATATGGATTAAAAATAGAAGATAAGATTCCCCTTCATGTAGCAGAATGGACGGGGAATGAGTTAGTTATACATGAGCCTGTGGAGCAAGAGTTTACATTCGAACAGTTTTCTAATGAGTTAAACGTATTTCAGCAAACGGATACGATGGAGATTAGGATGGTAAGAGGTTTCACGTATATTCACTTAAAAGTCCCGAAGCATATAGAGATCGTGGATCCTTTGGGACTTCAAATGTATTAACTAAAGATAAAGTGCTTGCTACTCGAGCACTTTATTTTAGTTTTACATCAAATAAGAATTTCAATTGTCTCATTAAAAGTTTAGAAGGGATAAAAGGGAATAAAAGGTCTCGAACACTGGCAATTGGGCGAGATTGGATTTGAGCGATTTCTCCAATTTGACGAGAAAGCCTAATTACTTTGGCAGTTCGTGCAACTCGCTTTTCTTCATAAAATGCTAACACCTTATCCATATGTTCAAATTGTTTGAAGCCGTTACCTAAAACGATGGCATCCTCAATAGCCTGTCCTGCTCCTTGCCCCATATTGGGTGTAGTGGCATGAGCAGCATCTCCAAGAAGAACTACTCTTCCAAAAACAAATTGCCGCAGTGGTTTAATATCAGATAAGTCATGGTGAAGAATTCTCTCGAGAGGTGTAGTTGTAATTATGTTGTGTACAACTTTTGGAAGATGGTCAAATATATCACCGATTTCCGGAGCAGTGAGCTTTTGAAATTGTGGATTTCTAGCCGTTGTATTAATACAGGCGAACCAATATATCAACCCATTTTTCATCGGGGCCATCCCAAATCTTCCTTGTGTCGCCCAATATTCCGAAGATGTGTATTCATCAACTCTTCCATTGTTCTCTGTTATTCCTCTCCAACATGTGTAGCCGGCGTATCGAGTAACAGAGCCAGGTATTAGTTGTTGCCGTATAGATGAATGAATACCATCGGCAGCTATGAGCATATCGGCGGTCACAGTTGTACCGTCTTCGAAATAGACAGTTACTTGATTATCATTTTGCTCGACAGATATGTACTTTTTATTGAAATGAAGTGTATCTGGTTTAAGTGCTTTCAGAAAAATATTATGTAAATCAGCTCGGTGAATGGTAATATTCTCTTGTCCATAAAGCTCTTTTAGTACGGTAAGATCTATCGTATTGAGTGTATTCCCATAGGTATCTAGAAATACCTGTTGATGAAGAGTATGACCATTCGCAAATATCTCTTCCCCAACACCAATTTCCATGAGTGCTTGCAAAGCATTAGAGCCTATTCCAATTCCAGCGCCGACAGGTTGAAAAGTTGGACTAGCTTCGTATACCTGAACAGAAAAACCTTGTTTTTGTAAGGTTACGGCAGCACAGAGCCCTCCAATGCCCCCGCCTATTATTGCTATTTTCATTTGGTAAAACCTCCTCCTCCTGTGATATTCTAATCTAAAGGGGTGATAATCATGATAAATCTAACTATGTATAATGACAGTTATAGAAAACCATTAGAAAATTATCCGCTATCTGTGGAGCAACTTTCATTTACGGGACATCCATTAGAATTGCTAGAACGAGCTAATATAAATGCATCGTATACTCCCATTATTATAACGGAAGATGATCAAGTTGCTGGCTTTTTCGTACTAGATACCGGTGAGTATAAATTTCATTACACAGATATTGAAGAGAGTATTTTACTAAGGGGATATTCCATTCACCCAGATTATCAGGGGAAGGGAATTGCGCAAGCATCAATGATACTGCTTCAATCTTTTGTGGCGAAGCATTTTCCACATGTAAACAGAATCGTTCTAGGAGTGAATGAAGCAAACATTGCTGCACAGGCTGTGTATATAAAATCAGGTTTTCTCGATGAGGGCAGACGTTTTAATGGGAGATCTGGTATTCAAATTGCTATGTCAAAAAGGATTTGTTTAGAATCGATCAATGACGCGTGATAATTGATCGATGTAGAAGGAAAATCGATCAATCCCACGGTGAAATCGATCGATGCCTTCCAAACATCGATCGATCACGTGCAATAATCGATCGATCATACCTGTTATTTTAGTCTATATAGTACATCATCATCTTCACTGGGTGTTCCTCGGCCATCCGTGTTATTGGTGATGAAATAGAGTGATTCCCCATCAGAGAATACGTCTCGTACTCGTCCGAACCCAGTAATCGATTGTTCCACCTCGCCAGTTTCCACATTCAGTATTTTAATAGATTCACCACGGAGAGTCGCTACATATAATTTTCCTTGGTAAAAGGTAATGCCTGAAGGTGCCCAGGTTTCCTTGCTGCCAGTAGTGATAATAGGTGATTCAAGTCCTTCTTCCGTTTCCTCTCCTTCAATGATTGGATAGCCGTAGTTTTTGCCTTGTTCAACCAAATTGATTTCATCATTTGCTGACTGACCATGTTCCGCTTCATATAGTGTTCCCGCCGCATTCCAAGCGAGACCTTGTGGATTGCGGTGCCCCATAGAGAATATTTCAAAAGCACCGTTATCTTTCATACGAAGAATTTTCCCATTTAGTGAAGCTGGATCCTGCGCATTAATTGGGTTTCCAGCGTCTCCGACAGTTACATAAAAAGACCCGTCTGGACCAATTTCTAAACGCCCACCGTGATGTATATTGCCGGTCTCAATGCCGTCCAAATGAATGGAAATTTCCTGCCACTGCCCATCTTGGCGTTGAATAGTCA
This sequence comes from Psychrobacillus sp. FSL K6-1464, assembly GCF_038003145.1. Lineage (NCBI taxonomy): Bacteria > Bacillati > Bacillota > Bacilli > Caryophanales > Bacillaceae > Psychrobacillus > Psychrobacillus sp. FSL K6-1464. Next base: position 3,207,429 of record NZ_JBBOOP010000001.1, on the reverse strand, counting down.
CGATTTTGTTAAAGGGTTTTCCATTCATGTCATACGTATAGTAAGCATAAGCTTCACCAGTTTCAGGGAAGTCAGGTTTCAGCGTAAAGCCGAGTAGTCCTGCTTCAGATACAGAGGAAAGACTATCCGAAAGTTGAACGGGCTCATGTACAACACGGTCACCTTGTATACGTGCAATCGTTCCGACCCTTTCTGATATATAAAATGTATCGTCCTGTAAATTGATAGACCAGGGGATATTCAAATTAGTTGCGATCTTTTCTGCAATGGGACCCTCGGTAGGTGATTTTTTAGTTTCCTCTGCGCAACCATATAAAACTAGGGAAATAACTAGCATCCACTTTTTCATCATAATCCCTCCATGTATTACTAGTTCCCTTAAGAGAACAATTAATCCTTCCAAGAATGATAAGTTTTTCCTATGTAAAACGATAATAACTATCGAATTTACTTATGACATTAGTCAATGTATGCTAAATACACAGAAGCGGATTTTGAAAGAAGGCAGTTAAATGGAGTTTTTAATCTTTTTCATCATAGGAATTGTAGGAAATGTAGTGGGCACATTAGTTGGAGGCGGGGGGCTTATAAGTTTACCAATGATGTTATTAATGGGTCTGCCAGTGCATTCAGCCATTGGGGCAAATAAAGTCTCTAATACAGTTAGCTCGCTTTCAAGTTTTCTAGTAATCTTCACTAAAAAAGAGGTAACGGGTAAGGAAGCACTTTCCGTATTGGTATTTTGTTTAGGAGGAGGAATAATAGGAGGGCTGATAGCATCTTTTCTAAGTGGTGAGGTACTGACGATAATTGCTATTATTTTATTGAGCTTTGCCTTTATTACTTCCTTTATGGGAAAAGGAAATTTTGGCGGCACGGAAATCTTTCAACTAAACAAAAAAACAGCTCCAGCTTTGTTGGGAATTGGTATGTACGACGGCATGTTCGGTCCAGGGAGCAGCACATTAGCGCTATATTTATATGCGAGTGAAAAAATTGCCTATATACGTGCAGTCGGACTTGCACGAATTGGTGTGTTTTCTAGTTGCTTTGGAGCATCCATTACGTATATTTCTACTGGTAAAATTATGTGGCCGGTTACATTTGCACTAATGCTAGGAGCGATACTTGGAGCGCAGCTTGGACTTCGACTTGCACGAAAATTAAAGGCAGAGCATGTAAAGCCATTATTGCGTGTGGTAACTATATTGCTTTTAGTGCAAATTGTTGTGGACTATTTGAGATAGGGAGGAATTAGTATGAGGATAAGATGTGCTATTCTAGATGATTATCAGCAAGTTGCGTTAAAAAGTGCAGATTGGTCAAGTATTACAGAGAAGGTCGACGTTGTATCGTTTTCTCAGCACTTTAATGATGAAGATGAATTAGTAGATTCCATTCGTGATGCGGAGATAGTAATTATTATGCGAGAGCGTACACCTTTTGGAGCAACACTCTTCAAAAAGTTACCGAAGCTTAAATTACTGATTACTTCTGGAATGAGAAATGCATCGATTGACCTTGAGGCTGCTTCTGCGCATGGAGTCGCTGTGTGTGGAACTGCGAGCTCTTCTGAGCCACCAACTGAGTTAACATGGGCTTTAATATTAAACTTGGCACGTCATATTGTAAAAGAAAACGCTGAACTTCGTAGCAATGGATTATGGCAGAGTACAGTTGGGGCAGATTTATATGGGAAGCGTTTAGGTCTCCTTGGGCTCGGTAAAATAGGAGGGCGAATGGCAACTATTGCAAAAGCCTTTGGAATGGATGTCATCGCCTGGAGTCAAAACTTAACGAAGGAGCAAACAGATAAGCTAGGTGTTCAATTGGCAAATTCAAAAGAAGAGTTGTTAGAGACAAGTGATTACATTTCTATTCATCTCGTATTAAGCGACAGAACTAGAGGACTTATTAGTAAGAAGGACTTAAAGCTTATGAAAAGCTCCGCTTATTTAATCAATACATCTCGAGCAGCTATAATTGACGAGCAAGCGATTATACAAGCGCTCCGTGAAAATTGGATTGCCGGAGCAGGATTAGATGTATTCGACCTCGAGCCATTACCTCAAGACCATCCTTTCCGAACAATGCCAAATATTTTAGCTACTCCACATTTAGGAAATGTGACAGAGAAAAACTACACTACATACTACGAAGAAGCGGTGGAAGATATACAGGCGTACTTGGATGGGAGAGTGATTCGTTCTTTACAATAATAAATAGAAAAAAGGAAAGGCTATCTAAAGAATTTACACGAATTCTCCGATAGCCTTTTTTATAATTATTTTAATGCTTCAAGCTGTTTGCCTAGTTCTTGTACAGCTTTTGTTTCTTCATCTGTAGTTGTTTTCAATAATAATTTTTGTCTTTCTAGTACTTCATTCAATGTTGCTAGTTCAGCGGATATGTCGGCATCTTTTTGCTCACTTTTTTCGATCAATGAGTTAATCGGATCGAATAGGTTTTCGTGACCGACTATTCTGCCTTCACCCCACATCAGTTTTTCTTTAGGCGCTTCTAGCACATAGTTTGTAAAGTAATTGAATACCTCTTTATCAAAGTCGTAGGCATACCAATTATTGTCGATAGCCCATAGGTATTCATCCACTGCAGTAGTTATATCGCCTTTCTCTAAAGCTTCGATAGCGAGTATAAGATTAGTAATATTATTTTGTGCATGTTCGTGTGGGAATATTTGTGCATCTTCCCATGTTAAACGAACAAATTGATCTTCAGCGTGTTTGAATGCAGCGAGTAGACCGCTATTCAAATCACGGCTTTCCTCATATAACTTTTGTGTTGCCTCGGTATCTTCCTCAGTTAAAGCAGTAAAATAATCATCATTTACTTTAGCGACCTTTGTATTTACTTCTTCTGCAAGTGCAATAGCTTTGTCAATCTCCGCAACTAATTGGTCGGAAGAAACTTCAGCTTGTCCAAAAGTATCTGTGTCAATTACTTTTTTCATTGCCGTCAAACGGGTTGTGAAGTCTAGTGGAACGACTGCTGTTTGATCGTAATGCATGGAAAGTAAACCGTATAGATTTAAATGGAATTTGAATGCATCCGCGTTATATGTGTCCTCATTATCAAATTGTGAATGATAATGGGTACGCATGAAATCACTGTCTTGGAAATCATTACGAAGGGCTGGAACACCAGCAATTCCAAATGAAAAATCATCTGACCATGTACGCAGTGGTGAAACGACAGAAATTCCATCCTTATAGACACCATCTACAGTTGGTACATTCTTCGCAAAATCCGTTAAATAACTATTCAATTCATAGACAGAACGAATTTCATCTTGTGTTGTGTGCTCATAGGCTGGAAGCTCAAAGTTCATATTGGCAAAAGCTTTTCCTACCCACTCCGGATGAATATTGAATATTTGGTTATAAGCCCCGGTTGACCAGTCATACCGAGAGTTAGAAACTCCCCATTCTTCTGCAGCGAGTGCGTTGAAAATAATTGTTTTTTCTGGTTGATAGCCACTGTCTACTAACCCTTTAGCGACACCCATCATTAACCCGATTGCTGCATGGTCATCTTGGAATCCTGTAAAGTAAGAATCATAGTGAGCAGATAAAATAATATATGATTCCGGGTCTTTTCCGATAATTTTCCCGTAATAATTATAAGACTTTCCATCCATTTTGACCGTAGATTTAGCATCGAATTTTACAGTCATCGTACCATTCTCACTAGATTCCAAAGCCTTCTTCAGCTGATTTGCATCCGTTTGAGACATAGAAAATGCAGGAGCATCATCCGGTCCACAGACATCCTGAGCGTTAAGTGCATCTTCATCCGCTTCCGCATAACCTGCTTCCTGAACTGCAATTACTGCCGCAGCTCCTTTTAAATGTGCTTGGTAGGCAGGATAGTTTATCCACCATTCCTCGCGTTGGTTTATGTCAACTAAAACTAGCTTACCTTCGACATCTAGATTTGCTAAATCATCAGCAGTCCCTTTACCACCGTAGACAATTTCAAGATCCTTTACACCATTCGTATCAAAATTCACTTGGTATGCTCCTAAAACAGCCAAATGCTCTTTGCCATTTTCATCTACGAATGTTAGGTCCGCTTTTTCAAATTCCCATGTGTCTAAGGTGAATTCATCCTTTGTCACTTCAGTAAGTCCAATTTTCTTCATTTCGTCCGCAATTTTTTCTCCCGTTTTCAGCTCTGCTTCTGATCCAGCAGTCCGATAACCAAGTTTTTCATTTGTTTTAAATTCTTCTAAGCTCTTTGTGAATCCAAAGGCATAGTCGACGTCGACAGCTGATAGATAATCTTCATTTACACTGATTAAATCCTTTTCAGGTGTAACCTCTTTTTTTACTTCTGTCGACTCTTCTTTAGGCGCACAGGCCCCCAATGACATAGCGATTACCAAAGATAATGCTATTCCTCCCGTAAACTTGTTCATTTATCACATTCCTTTACAAAATTTTTAACAACTAGCTTATTAAACGATAAAACTAGCGTAATTACAAGAGTAATTTTCACTTATCACATTCCCTATATTAAAAAGAAAAAACCCAATAACTATTGGCTATTAAGATACATTTAGTGTAAAATTACACTAAATAGAGTGAAAATTCATTTTAGAGGAGCCATATATGGATAAAGAATATGTAACACAGCTTATTTCCTTGCGGATTCGAATGGTTCGACTAGAAAAAGGTTATTCACAAGAAAAAATGGCGAGCATTATAGGTATCTCTAAGAAAACGCTTGTCCAAATAGAGAAAGAGAGAGTACTAGCAGGATGGACTAGTGTAATTGCAGTATGTGCATTGTTTCATGATAGTGAGATATTGCGGTCGGTTTTAGGGGATGATCCATTAGAAGTGATTGAAACAATAGCGCATGACGGCATAAATCGTCCGAAGGATAAATCAATGGGTGGACGTGTATGGTGGAAAGAGATTATTTCAAAGGGAGATTTCCGATTGCAACAAAACGTTATTAGTCAGCATTATCGTATTTTAGATGATAAAAATTATCGATGGTTTAGTTCGTTTGATGAAGAGGAAGCAAAAATTCGCTTAAGTGAACTAACTAAAAAAGAATAATAATGGGGGAAATGGGATGAAAGTAGAGTCTAAATCTGGGACAGTATTGGTTTCCATTTTTGCATTAATCGTATTGGTGTTCTTTGAAGGCTTCGGTGCGTTGTTTCTACTGCTTATGGGGAAAATCGATTATATTGCATTGCTTATAACTGTTGGATTGGTGCTATATCTACTGTTTGTGTTTAATTTACTTCATCTTTTTCAAACAAAAAAGCGGAAAGTTATTTTTGGTTCTATCGCAGGAGCAGCCATATTAGTCAGCGCCATTACTCCTATAAAAGATGCGTATACTCACTTGATACCTACAGTAGATGCAGAGGTGGATATAAGTAAGTACGAACCCTTTTCACAATTTGGTAAGGTTACTAAGTTAGAGGAGAAAGTGACACTTCAGCTAACTGATGATTTACCAATATTAGACGGGGCAACTGCACTTTATCCGTTATATGCGGCCATTGCAGAAGCGACATATCCAGAAAAGGTGTATCCTTCATACGATAGTGAAGTAATGGTGAGCACTACACAGTATGCCTATGAGAACCTATTTGATGGTACGGTAGATATGATTTTTGCTGCAGCACCATCTACAGCTCAAAAGGAAACTGCAGCGAAAAAAGGACTTGAGCTACAGATGATTCCTATTGGTCGAGAAGCATTTGTCTTTTTCGTCAATCAAAAAAATCCTGTAAATAACCTTACTTTAGAACAAATTACAGATATATATATGGGAAAGGTCACCAACTGGAAACAATTAGGGGGCAACAATGATGAAATACGGGCTTTTCAACGACCGGAAGACAGTGGCTCTCAATCTGCGCTTCAGTCACTTATGAAGGGAATGCCGCTTATGCAGCCACCTTCAAAGGATATAGTTACAGGAATGGGTGGTATCATAAATGAGGTGTCCCAATATAGAAACTATAAGAATGCAATTGGCTTTACATTTCGATTTTATTCCACCGAAATGGTCGACAATGATGAGATTAAACTACTAGAAGTAGATGGAGTGGCACCGACGAAAGAAAATATACGAGCAAATACTTATCCCATTACATCAGAGTTCTATATTGTTACAGCAGGAACGGAAAATCCCAATGTAAAGCCGTTAATCGAGTGGGTATTATCGGAGCAGGGGCAAGCACTTGTGGAAAAAGTAGGATATGTTCCATTAAAAGAATAGAAATAGGAAGTCGCAGTTTATATACTGCGGCTATTTTTATATGTATATTCATAACGTACATTGTTATTTCACCTAAACGACGCTTGATAGATTCTTTCATTAAGGTAATTCTATACGCCTATTAAATTAAAGATGAAATCTCATTTATAGAGACTAAAGGGTTATATTTTTAAAATATATGTGATATATAAGTCCTTTTAAAATATGTTTGACGTAGGTTTATTGGGGTATGTATGAGTGTATATAAAGCTTCCTTAATAGAGAGATAATGTGGAGGAAAAACATGAAACTAAAACATAAAGCTGTTGTTGTAGTCAGTATTACAATGATTCTATTAGTGACAATATTTTTGTCATTTTTAAGACCAGTACTTTTAAAAGAATCTAATGATTTAGATAGAGATACTGCCATAAGTGAAGTAAAGAGGATAGAGAATAATATCCAATCAACATTACATAATTTAGGGAAAATAAATAGAGATTGGTCCATTTGGGATGATACGTATGATTTTATGGTGGATCAAAATCCTCTATATATCGAACGAAACTTAGAATCTGAGACATTCGCTAACTTGAACATTAACTACATAATCTATATAGATAGTGAAAAAAAACCTAAATTGCAAGTAGGCTATGACTTAGATAACAAAAAAATAGTATCTCTGCAGAATGATTTCTATGAAGAATTTCTACCTGCTATTAAAAATGTAGAAAATACTAGTGAAGAATTGCTTGTAATGAGCAAGAATGGATTCTCACTGGCATCGTTTGAATCCATCTATCAAAGCAATGGAGATGGACCTTCTGTAGGTACTTTAATCATCGGGAAATATCTAGATGAACGTACCATTAATCGAATCGGAAAAGAGTTGTCGTTTGATTTGACGTTTCATGAAGTGCAGAACAATGAAAAAACGCAGGGACGGATTGGTGTTGAAGTCACAGGCGCCGATCAAATGCAAGGTTCGATTTTACTAAAAGACTACAAAGAACAGTCATTATTAGGGATAAGCTTTAATATGGATAGAAGCTTCTATATGGAGAAAAAGAATACAGTTTATAACATTGCAGTTTCTTTAGTAATTATAGGAATTATATTTGTTCTTCTTACAATTTTTCTGTTAGATCGTTTTATAATCAGTCGGATCAGTAACCTCTCCAAGCAGCTTCATTATATTCAAGCAGAAGGAAGTTTGAACTTGAGGATTCATGATAAAAAGAATCAGCACGACGAAATTTCCAAGCTTGAAAATTCTATTAATCAGGTTCTCTCTTCCCTTGAAGAGAAGCATGATGAAGTAATTCAGTTAGCGTTGTATGATCATTTAACTGGGTTACCTAACCGTTATGCATTTAAGAAAGAGGTAAGTAGACGAATGGATGCCTCAACGAATGAGTTAATCATTTTATTTGTTGACCTGGATGGATTTAAACAAGTGAATGATACATACGGTCATGAAATAGGTGATCAACTATTGAGAGAACTTTCGCAAAGAGTACAAATTATTGCAGCAGAAAAGAATGGATTGGTTGCTCGGTATGGTGGAGATGAATTTTTAGTATTATTCGATCAAATGAATGATCAGGAACTAGAAAGAATAGTTCAGCGACTATTAGAGGAAATAGGAAGGGAATACCAGTTTAATGCTATTAGTACACTTGTCACTGCAAGCATTGGTATTAGTATATATCCAAGAGACGGTACTACTATAGAACAAGTTTTAAAAAGTGCGGATACAGCAATGTACGAGGCAAAAAATAAAGGAAAAAATCAATATGTATGTTTCCATGAAATAAATAATAATGATTAAATAACGAAAACGGAACAATAATTAAATTGTGCCGTTTTCGTTATTTATCTATTCACGTACAAAAAAGTCAAAACCAAGGGACGTCGCAACACCAAATAATATTGCCCAAACCCCAATACTAATGGTCGACCATATCGTAGTTTTAAATTTAGATGCTCCAAGCGTCATGCCTATAAACGCGGCAACATGTGTACCGATTAAAATAGGTCCAAGCATGAGCATTCCAGGTAAACCGTATTTATCCCAAAGTGCTTTTGCGCGTTCACTTCTTTTGGATACTTTTTGTTCTTTTCCTTCATTTCGTTTGGCTAGCCATAGTTTAAATTTATCGTAGCCAATAATAAGGGCAAGTACTGTTACCATATTTCCTATAAAACCGACGATAATAACTGCTAAAGGATTTAACCCGGAGATAATCCCCAGAGGAATGACTAGTCCTAATTCAAGCCAAGGTATGGCTGCTCCCAAAAATACTAAGAAATAATTCACGATATATACACTTCCTTCCGTCCCTTAGTTACGATGCTGTATAAGAAAAGTTTCACTTTTATTACAACCTATTAATTCATATTATTAATAGCCTTTGATCAGACTACTAAATAATCCATATTTAGAGGGATTCTATCTTCCAAAAAAAAATTATCTAACTATTAATCATTTCAGTGGACAAATGCTTAATTATGTTATATAGTTAAGACAATAATTAAATTGCTTAGATAGAAACAATGAATTCACATATTACAAAAAGTAATCGTGAGTCTTCGGTAGCTTTTTGTAATATGTGAATTTTTTTATTCACCATAATGGAGGTTTTTTACATGACACAAGGTACAGTAAAATGGTTTAACGCAGAAAAAGGTTTTGGATTTATCGAGGTTGAAGGTGGAAATGACGTATTCGCTCATTTCTCAGCAATCCAAGGCGACGGATTCAAATCTTTAGACGAAGGTCAAAAAGTTGAATTTGACGTTGAAGATGGTCAACGTGGACCACAAGCAGTAAACATCGTAAAACTTTAATTCTTAGGAATTTTAAGTTAAGGTACTACTGTTAAAAAGAGATACTCTTTCGAGAGTATCTCTTTTTTTGTGTACTTTTTTAATTAAAGGAAAATTGAAAATTCAAATAGCATTATCTTTGGTAAACTATTAATAACTCTAAGTTGAAAGAATGAATTGAAAAGATATTTTAAAAAGTGTCACGATAAGAAATGGAGAGGTGAAGGATGAAAAAACTACTTTTGACTGGATTTGAACCATTTTTAGCATTTACAGTAAATCCGACCATGAAAATTGTAGAGGAATTAGACAAGTCGATATTAGGAGAATATGAAGTAACAAGCAGAGTTCTCTCAGTCGACTTTACGAAGGCGGGAGCTCAGTTACTACGTTATATAGAAGAGATAAAACCAGATGCCGTTATATCCTTAGGTTTAGCTGGTGGGCGTTATAAGATTACACCAGAACGCATTGCGATCAATGTGAAAGACGGTGCTGCAGACAACAATGGTCATATACCAGTAGACGAGTCAATACAGCTAGACGGAGATCCGGGTTACTTTTCGACATTACCTATTCGATTAATGGTAGACGAATTAACGAAGCAAGGACTTCCTGCTGCCATTTCGAACACAGCTGGTACATACTTGTGTAATAACGTCATGTACGAGGCTTTACATTATGCTAAATTGAACAATCTAAGCATGCCGTGCGGGTTCATCCATATACCAGCATCTCATGAATTAGCAATTCAGCATGGGAAAATTCCGAGTTGGTCTCATGTAGATTTAAAACGAGGGGTAGAAATTTGTATCGGAGTGCTATAAAAGTGATACCGCCAGCTATTATATTACTGAAAAATATTTTAGACAATTGAAACGTATATCCTACTAACTCGTATAAGAGGTAGGAGGGGATACACATGTGGGGTAAATTACAAGAACGTCAGGCAGTTTTAAAAACGGAAATTATAAATAGGGATAAGGTAAAAAGAAAGCACCAAACACTAACGGAACATTTAGAGGTCGCATTACATAAAAAGCAAACGTATTGGTCGCGTTTAAAAAAGGAACAGAAAGATGTGGAGAATCTTGACGGGTTTTCAATCTTGAAGGTAGTTCGAACATGGACTGGCAAGCAGGACGAGATCCGAGAAAAGGAATTAAGTGAGCTAGCTACTATAGAAGCGAAGTACAGAGAAATAGAAAAAACAGTGACAGATTTAGAACAGGATATAGTAGATATTGAAAGAGAGCTAGATCAAGCGCGCTGGAAATCTATTGATATGGAATGGGAAACGTTAATGAAAGAAAAAGAGGGATGGATATACGGGAACAAGCAGGTGGAGGCAGCTCGTCTCGACGAGTTATATGATCAAAAGACATTTCTTACATCAAGTAGCCGTGAAATAACAGAAGCAATATCTGCGGGGCATGAGGCTAAGATTGCCTTAAGAAGAGCCCTAAAGTCACTAGAAGGCGCAAAGGATTACTCTACTTGGGACACTTTTTTAGGTGGGGGACTAATTGCAACCTCTTTAAAGCATAGTAAACTGGATGAATCGGAAAATGCTATTCATGCTGCGCAACGTTATTTACAAAATTTTCAAACAGAACTGTTAGATATCCAACAAATAAATGCCGAGAACTTATCTGTTGAAAGAGATAGTTTTGTTACATTCGCAGATTATATATTCGATGATATCTTTTCTGCATGGTCCACTCATTCCAAAATTAATAACTCGATAGATCACATTAATGATACAATAAGCAGTTTGGAACATACAACTGTTCAACTAGAGGAACAGCTTAAAGAAGATCAAGATATGTTATATAATATGGGGATAGAAATTGCGAAGATAATTGAACAATAATATAGGTGAACCGAAAAGTACAAGTGCCAACGTCTGTCCGTATTGGCGATAAGATCTGTATAATATGACGAAATTGAGCGTTATCTATACTTATTTCTCGGGAAATAATTTGACAATTAACTTGTCTTTTAGACAAATGTTGGCATTGGCAACAGTATAATTTCATTTAACAGGGGCAAGTATAGGTAAAGCGCACGTAAATTGTTCTCAGGAGGAAAACCAATGTATGATCCAACTATTTTTGAAAATCTAAAAGTAGCATTTGAAAATCATGTATACGATTTAGATAATATAGAACGTAAGATAGATATTAAAAACCGAGTCGACCTCATGGACCTTTCCGTCATCGCGAGAGCTTTTAAGATTGAGTTTACTTTAGCTGACCAGCAGGATATAACAGCAGAAATAATCTTAGATGCATCTTTAGAAGATTTGGCAGGAGAAATCCTAGAAATAGGTAATAAAAATCTAGGGTGTACATTAGAGTTGAAGTTTATCAAAAATATACAAAATCCCGATCTACAATGTGAAGAAATTGAACAAGCGATTAATAACATTTGGGAGGACGATATATCGTTGACCCAAACGCTCAGCTTTGTATTTGGAACGGAATTATCAAGTTATAAAAACACTATAGAAGTGAAGTTTGATCAGAAGATTAATGAAGATCAAATAAGTGACATTTCTGTGTTCCTAGACCATGTTTTAGAGACGTTAGAAATATTATTTAAAATATAATAATCATTTCACTAGCTTTTTGCTGGGATGTGTTGTATAGTTAGGATAATAATTAAATTGCTTAGATAGAAACAATGAATTCACATATTACTAAAGGTAATCGTGAGTCTTCGGTAGCTTTTCGTAATATGTGAATTTTTTTATTCACCATAAATGGAGGTTTTTTACATGACACAAGGTACAGTAAAATGGTTTAACGCAGAAAAAGGTTTTGGATTTATCGAGGTTGAAGGTGGAAACGACGTATTCGCTCATTTCTCAGCAATCCAAGGCGACGGATTCAAATCTTTAGACGAAGGTCAAAAAGTTGAATTTGACGTTGAAGATGGTCAACGTGGACCACAAGCAGTTAACATTGTAAAACTTTAATTCTTCGGAATTAATTAAACATAGTTAGCAAAAAAGACATCCTTTCTAAGGGTGTCTTTTTTTGTGCATTTTTTTATTGTTAATGGAAGAAAATAGCTATTCCAACTAAGCGAGCGTAGTGAACTGAGATCTTATTAATATGGCTAGAATTGTATTGTTTTTACCTTAAGTTTGACTCATTATTAACATCTAGAACACATGTTATCAGATTTTTTTAAAGCAAAGTGATAGTATATAAAGAAAGAACTTAGATATAGGATGTGCAAAATATGAGCAATACACATATATTTTCAAAGCGTGAAGAGATAGCTAATGCAATCATTCATGGGATAGGGGCTATTTTTAGTATCGCCGCGCTTGTCATACTAATCGTATCTTCTGCCATGCAGGGAACAGCTTGGCATGTCGTAAGTTTTACGTTGTTTGGTTCGTCGATGGTCCTATTATATTTGTCTTCCACACTTGTCCATAGTTTTCCGGCAGGACGTGTAAAAGATTTCTTTGAGATTATGGATCACTCCGCTATCTACTTTTTTATAGCTGGAACGTATACCCCTTTTTTATTTCTTGCTATTAAAGGTACGTTGGGTTGGACATTGTTCGGTATCGTATGGGGGCTTGCAATTGGGGGCACCGTGTTCAAAGCATTTTTTGTGAAACGTTTTTTACATACTTCGACCTTATTATACGTCGTAATGGGTTGGTTAATGGTATTTGGATGGAAACCCCTTCTGGAGAATGTATCATCACAAGGACTTATACTGCTAGCTATAGGTGGTATCTTATATACAGTAGGAGCAGTTTTCTATGTTTGGCGGGCTTTTACTTATCATCATGCAGTTTGGCATGTATTTGTACTTGCAGCGTCTATTCTCCATTTCTTCGCAGTTATGACGTTGTTGCCGTAAAATATTAGGGAAAATTAAAAAACAAGGTAGAGTTGCCGGAGTTTAATTCCGGCAGCTCTTTTTTGGTTTGATCATTCTTCTAGCTGGAACGTAAAATGATTCTAGCTTATTCCTCCTCTTATCATTTCACTTGTAAGTATGTACAACTTGTATAACCTTCGGCCATGTAAACCAGTCGTTATTGTATTAACTATCACATTTAAGGTTATACAAAGTATTGACACAAGAGAAATAGAATGTTATTTTTAATTTAATAGAAGTTCGTAAACTGGAATCTTTAAGGAGGTTAAGAGAATGTATTTAAAAACTTATGTAGTAACAATTATTGTGTTTTTCTTAATAGATATCATATGGCTCGGTTTTATTTCTAAAAATTTATATCAAGAAAAGCTTGGACATCTGATGAAAGCGGATGTGAATTGGGTAGCAGCGGGTCTGTTCTATCTATTATTCATAGCCGGTTTAATATTCTTCGTGATCAATCCCGCACTTGCAAAGGATAGCTGGAAGTACGCGCTTTTAGCTGGTGGATTCTTTGGAATGATTGCTTATGCAACATATGATATGACAAATCTTGCAACCTTAAAGGATTGGCCAATTCAAGTAACTATATTAGACATTATTTGGGGAACTTTATTATGTGGTGTCACATCGATGATTACATTCTTCGTCATAAGTTATTTCGGAGGTGCAGAAGGATGACCATACAATATATGAATAGTGAAAAGTTATACTTTGGCTTTTTAGCGGGTGCCCGTGAGGTTATTAAACAAAAGCACGACCTCAACAAAATCAATGTATTTCCAGTAGCTGACGGAGATACTGGTACTAATCTGGCATTCACAATGAATGCCATCATTGAAGAAGCAAAAGTACAAAGCTCTGCTAAAAGAACGATGGAAACCATTGCGGATGCTGCTTTAGTTGGTGCTAGGGGTAATTCTGGTATTATCTTTGCACAATTCATCAATGGTTTATATATGGGGTTAGAAGATAAAGAGGAAATCTCCATTAAAGGATTTTCTCACTCCGTAACTAGTGCAGTATCATACGCACACAAAGCAATTTCCAATCCAGTTGAAGGAACGATGATTACAGTTATGCGTGACTGGGCAAATTCCTTAGATACATTAAAGGATAAAGCAACAGATTTTACAGAAGTATTCACAAAATCAATGATTATCGCTATGCAATCATTGAAGGATACTCCAAATAAACTAAAGATTTTAAAAGACGCTTCCGTCGTCGATTCAGGAGCAAAGGGTTTTATCCATTTCTTAGAAGGGTTTGGGCACTTCATTCAAACGGGGAAAAGCAATGAAACATCCGTTGGGAAAGAAGAAAATATTATCCCACTTGAACATACTCATACACATGATAGCCCAGATTTAAGTCACAGGTATTGCACGGAAGCACTTGTAAAAGGAGAGAACTTGGATTTAGATCAGATTAGACAGACTCTAAGTGATCTCGGGGATTCGTTAATAGTTGCAGGAAATGAACATAAAATACGCATTCATATTCATACAAATACACCAGCAGATTTGTTTCATCGATTAAAAAACTTCGGACAGATTATTCAACAAAAAGCAGATGATATGCAAAGACAATATGAAGCAGGTCATGCAAGAAAGCATAAAATTGCACTTGTAACAGATTCCATAGCAGATCTACCAAAAGACATTATGGACAAACATCAAATACATATGATTCCATTGAATCTGATTGTGGATGATAGCAATTACTTAGATAAACTAACGATAAGCCCTTCCTATTTATATGAGTTAATGGATAAGGGAGAAAATTATCCAACATCTTCGCAGCCAACCCGTAAAGCGGCGGAGGATTTCTTGAACTTTGTTTCTACAAACTATGATTCTATTGTCGTTGTAACAGTATCGAATCGAATGAGTGGGACATTTGAAACGATTACTAAAGCAGCACAAAAGCTACAGGACGCCGGGAAAAAAATTGCAGTAATTGATTCCAAGTCGAATTCGGCAGCGCAAGGACTAATCGTTTTAAAGGCAGCGGAATCCATTGAAGCAGGTAAGTCTTTTGAAGAGGTAGTGTATCAAACGGAAAAAGCTGTACAAAACACGAAAATTTTTGTGCATGTTAAAACGCTAAAATATATGGCAAGATCTGGTCGCATCAATAAGATAACAGGGATGGCAGGCAAATTATTAAATCTGAAACCAGTTGTTTCGATTGATGAAAATGGAGAGGGCATCATCCTTGGTAAAGCTCTAAGTGATAGTTCTAGCAAAAAGAAAATGCAGGCACTTGTAAGCAATATAGCACAAAGTAAAAATATAACAGGTTACTCTATCGTACATGCCGATGCTGAACAACAAGCAAGGCAATATGCGAAGGAATTCAGTTTATTAATTGGAAAAGAGCCAACATATATCACTAATATTTCATCTATTGTTGCGATGAATGCAGGGGTTGGCTGCGTAGCAATTGCTTTAACAACAGAGTAAGGGGGGATGAGGAATATGAACATTTATATCGAAATATTACTAGTATTATTGGCATTTTTCTTTGTCGTATTTTTAATTGGGCAAGTTAAAAAGAATAATGGTTTAGTAGATATTGCATGGGGACTAGGCTTTGTTATTGTTGGGGTTTATAGCTTTTTTGTAAGTGAATTTCAATCAGAACGTGCAGCAGTCGTTACAATTTTAGTGGCCTTATGGGGACTTCGTCTAGCGTACTATTTATTTCGTAGAAATTGGAGTAAAGATGAAGATTATAGATACGTGAATATGCGCAAACGTTGGGGTACGACTAAATCGAAGTACGTGAAGATGTTCTTGAATGTATATCTTCTTCAGCTTATCCTACTGTTTATCATTGCACAGCCCATCATAACGGTCAATAAATCCTCGGAAATGGGATTAGGCTGGTTAGATTATATTGGGATAGCAATATGGATTATTGGATACATTTTTGAAGTAGTAGGTGACAGTCAGCTTAAAGCGTTCATAAACAAACCGGAGAATAAAGGCAGACTGATGAAATATGGATTGTGGAAATACACACGCCACCCAAATTACTTTGGAGAAGCAACGATGTGGTGGGGGATTTTCATTATCTCGCTATCCGTTCCAAATGGTTGGATCGGTTTTTATAGTCCGCTAATTATTACATTACTATTGCTCTTTGTATCAGGAGTTCCATTACTTGAGAAAAAATACAAAAAACATCCGGAATGGGCGGAGTATGAAAGAACAACTAGTAAATTTATCCCAATGTATTCCAAACAAGTTTAAAGTTATTGACGGACTATTCTGGATGTACCTTTCTGTTCTCTGTTTTATACTTCAAATGTTATAATGAAATTTAAATGTTTAGAAGCAGAATTTAGAGAAGAGGATAGTTATGAATAAAACATCTATATATGGATTAACATTAGATCAATTAATAGAGTGGCTTCATGAACGTGGCCACAAAAAGTCTCGAGCGTTACAGGTTTGGAATTGGTTATATAGAAAGCGTGTTACGAATTTTGCAGATATGACAGATATACATGAAGAATGTATTCAATTATTGCAAGAACATTATACGATACAAACCCTTACGGAACATGTAAAGCAAGAAGCAGCCGATGGAACGATGAAGTTTTTGTTTAGGCTGCAAGACGGCAACTTGATCGAAACGGTTATGATGAGACATAAATATGGTATTTCCGTTTGTGTGACGACGCAAGTAGGCTGTAACATCGGCTGTAGCTTCTGTGCGAGTGGCTTACTTGCAAAGAGCCGCGATTTATCAAGCGGAGAAATCGTCGAACAAATTATGAATATTCAACTGCATCTAGACCAACTGGAGCAAAAAGATGAGGTTAGTCACATTGTCGTGATGGGAATTGGAGAGCCGTTTGATAACTTTACAAATCTGTTAGACTTCCTAAACGTCGTAATCGATCATAAAGGACTCGCAATAGCTGCTAGAAAGATAACTGTTTCTACGAGTGGTATTGTCAATAAAATTTATGAATTCACGGATACGAAAATTCCAGTAAATCTAGCTATATCCTTACATGCACCAAACAATGAGCTACGTACTAGAATTATGAAGATCAACCGTGCCATGCCAATTGAAAAGCTAATGGAATCTCTAAAATACTACTTATCAAAAAACAATCGAAGAATTACGATTGAATACATCCTACTGAAGGACGTAAATGATACGAAGGAAGTAGCTGAGGAGTTAGCCGATTTACTTCATGACATAAAAGATCAGTTATATGTCAACTTGATACCGTATAACCCTGTCGATGAACATAGCCAGTATCAAAGAAGTGAACAAGCATCTGTATTGTCGTTCTATGATACGCTGAAAAAGAGAGGCGTCAATTGCAAAATTCGTCAAGAACATGGAACAGACATCGATGCTGCGTGTGGTCAGTTGAGAAGTAAGCAAATGAAAAAGGAAAAAGTACGGTAATTAGCGTATTAACTTTTGATAGTATTAGCTAGGATATCACTTAATAAGCACTCAGTTGGATTTTCATCAAGCTGAGTGTTTTTTCTATGTTATTTAATTGGAAAAAGGAAAACTACATCTTTATTTGGCGAAAGATGGCATTTATTTTATGGACAGCAATTTTAATGTTACGATAATAGAATAATACTAATGTTGGGGGAGAGATTCTGTGTTTTTGGATAAGCTGAAGAAGGAGCTAAATGATAAGCAACCGCTTTTTATAGGAGAGGAAACGGCACTACGTTATGCCGTTTTAATACCCCTAGTACAAGTGGATGGCGAATGGCATGTGCTATTCGAGGTGCGCTCATTAACGATGAGAAAGCAACCAGGGGACATCAGTTTTCCAGGTGGTCGAATCGATCCAACAGACGCATCTCCAATGGAAGCGGCAATTCGAGAAACCCATGAAGAGTTAGGTGTCGATCCAACATGCATCAAGGTGTTGGGGCAGATGAGTGCATATATTGCCTCTCCATCATTTGTTGTCTACCCATTTGTGGCAACGATCGACCATCACGAAATCGAATCCTTTAACAAAGACGAGGTCGAAGCGGTATTCACGATCCCCGTTAACTGGCTTTTAAATCATGAGCCCTATATGCATACAGTTTCTGTACAGCCAATGCCTCCGATGGATTTCCCATACGACAAGATTTTCAACGGAGACAAATATCAATGGAGACCTCGTGCAATTGAGGAATGGTTTTACGAGTATGGAGAGTATACAATTTGGGGTCTGACAGCTAGGGTATTGAAGCATTTTGTGGAGACGATAAAATAAACGGCTCCCTGTGTAGGACACTATTCTGAATAGTGCCCTACACAGGGGACATATAAAACACCGATTCCCAAAAGGAATCGGTGTTTTCGACACATCTATTCTTTGCTGATAAATCCAGCTTCTTGAAGGAATTCTTTAGCTACAAGTTCAACCATCTGTCCTTCATTGTCTACTTTAGCATTCATCTCTTGCATTGCTGTTTCATCAATTTTACCTGCTAATTCAAGGAGGACTTCGCCAATTTCAGGGTACTGTTCCAATACCTCTGTTCGAACGAGAGGAAGAGCATGATATGGTGGGAAATAACCTTTGTCATCTTCTAACACACGTAAATTATACATTTGTAGCTGACCATCCGTTGTATAAGAGTTAATAACGTCTACCTCTTTAGCATTGATGGAGCGATACATAATCCCGTGATCCATTCCCTTTACATCCTTGAACTGAAGTTCGTATTCTTTTTGAAACCCTGGTAAACCATCAGGACGATCGATAAATTCAAAAACCGCGCCGAGTATAAAATCATCGGAAACTTTTGCGAAGTCACTAAATGTTGTTACTCCCAATGATTCAGCCTCTGCTTCATCAAGGGCTAATGTATACGTATTGTTAAAACCAAAAGATTCAAGAGCAGTAATACCATCAGCTAAAACTAACTCTTTTGTCTTTGCCAACGTTTCATCGGCATTACCGGTAGTTTCTTGATAATAGTTAATAACGATCGTACCAGTATAGTCTGGAATAACATCTATTTTTCCATTTAACATAGCAGTCCAAACGACATTAGATCCACCAAGGTTTTCTTTATAAGTTACATTAATACCTGTTTTTTCTTCGATTAATTGGCCCATAAGATTAGAGAGAATGATACTTTCCGTATTGTTTCTAGACCCTATTATTAAGGCATCCTCTTCTTTGAATATACAGCCTGATAGTGTAGTAACTAAAAGAAGTAGTGCTAAACATTTAATAAAAGTTTTTTTCGTCATATGATCACCTTATTTTAACCCTTCTGGCGTCGTCCAACGTTCTAGATAAGTAAAGAAAATTTCTAAAATTATCGCTAATAACGCCGCTGGAATAGCACCTAGTAAGATTAAACCGTCTATACCACGAGTAATCCCAAGGAAGATGAAATCTCCAAGACCACCAGCACCGATAAACGCTGCAAGTGTAGCAGTTCCGACATTAATAACAGCGGCAGTACGTACACCGGCCATAATCATTGGAATCGCAAGAGGAAGTTCTACTTTTATCAACACTTGAAGACTTGTCATACCCATACCCTTCGCAGCTTCTACTGTTGCTTTATTGACATCTTTAATACCGGTATATGTGTTTCTTATAATTGGAAGAAGAGAATACAGAAATAGAGCAGCAATTGCTGTATTTACACCAATACCGAAAATAGGAATCATAAAACCTAATAGTGCTAAACTCGGGATGGTTTGCATAATTCCCGCACCACCAAGTACTACTGTTGATAGCTTTGGAACACGTGTTATTAAAATTCCTAAACCAATCCCTAGGACAATTGCGATTAGCATAGAGAAGAAAACTAATTGTATATGAACAGAAGTTGCTTCTAGTACCTCTGACCATCGCATTTCTGCTTGTTGCATAAACTGTTCCCATATATTTAAATTATTCATTTATACCCTCCAATTCTGTCCACTGACTGGACAAAGCAGTGAGTAATGTCCCACGAGTCACTATTCCAACTACTTTTTTTGCTTCATTTAAGACAGGTATAACCCCGTATTTAACACTTGGCATCATCATAATTGCATCTCTAGCTGTCGCTGTTATGGTCAAGGTATGTTCAGGTACTATTAGGATTTCTTCGATTGACTGAATCGAATTCATTTTTTTTATTAATTCATAGGCAGAGATGAGCCCAACGAATGAATCATCCAGATCATCTTCAATAATTAAAGAAGTAATTTTTTGTTGACGCATCATTAATAATGCTTTTTCAGGAGAGAGATTAAGTAAAGAGGTAACAACTCTTGTTGTCATTACACTGACCACAGGCATCAGTTCTGGGTTTTGTATAATTCTATCCTTACCGATAAATTCCTCGACAAAGTTGGAAGCAGGTTCTTGTAATATTTTCTCTGGAGTATCTATTTGGAGTAAATTTCCGTCTTTCATAATCGCAATACGATCCCCAAGCTTTAACGCCTCATCCATATCATGTGTCACAAATACAATTGTTTTCTTTAGTTTTCTTTGCAAAGTTATTAATTGGTCTTGTAGTTGATCACGAGTTATAGGATCTAATGCACCAAACGGCTCATCCATGAGAAGGACACGAGGGTCAGATGCCAGAGCTCTTGCCACACCCACACGCTGTTGTTGTCCTCCCGAAAGTTCTTTGGGATAACGACTACCGTACACTTCAGGGTCAAGGTCAACCATTATGAGTAACTCTTTCACTCGAGCTTTAATCTTCTCTTTGTCCCAGCCTTTTAACTCTGGAACAATTGCAATATTTTTTTCTATCGTGTAGTGGGGGAAAAGTCCGATTTGTTGAATAACATATCCAATATTACGACGTAGTTCGGAAGGATTTAACTTCGTAATGTCCTTTCCATCAATAGATATAGTCCCATTAGTATGCGGTATCATTCGATTAATCATCTTCATTGTGGTTGATTTTCCAGAACCACTAGGTCCGATAAGAACTAAAAACTCACCTTCTGGGACTTCAAAACTTACTGAATCCACAGCTTTAAAGCCATCTGTATATACTTTGCTAACATGTTCGAATTTTATCATAAGTACCTCCTTGGTTAATAATTATTTAAATAGAAAATATTTACATTAATTTGGCGCACAAAAAAAGGACTACCTACAATTCCTTTGGGAAAGTGAGGCGTCTCTATGCCATTGCTAAGACATACAGCTAATGTTTACAAATGTGATTTTACCAAAATGATAACTACCTTTGACGAGAGAAGTAAATAGCAATTGGTGCTGAACTTGTGATCAGCATAGAATGGTTTCACGTAGAATGTGAATAGAAAAGTGATGGGAGAAAATCGTCTGGTTTTTTAGAATAAAATCATTTATATAAATATTTCCTTTATTAAGGGTAACACTATTTTCCTAGTTTTGCAAAGTAACTTCCAATTAGTTGCCAATTTATTGTGTGAGGATTAGTGCAAGATAGGGGTATATTGACTATTAAAATTGTTTAACCTAGCAAGATGTCCGAAAATGATGATCAATACTTACATAATGCTTGTCACTGTGGAATTTCTCCATCTTTAAATTTATAAATCCTACTTTACCAGTTGGAATTGTTGAATTATTATAATGAATAAGATATTTAGTAAAAAATATAGAATATGAGAAAGAGGTAAGGATTATGAATATTGACCATCTGGAAGCTTTTATGTATGTAGTGCATTTAAAAAGTATTCATAAAGCAGCAAATGCCTTATTTTTATCCCAGCCAACGGTTACTGCTAGGATAAAAACGTTAGAGAGAGAACTAAGTACAGAATTATTTACAAGAGAAGGGAGAGGACTACTACTCACAGAGCAAGGTAAAGCATTCATTCCATATGCAGAAAAAATTATACAAACATATAAAGAAGGAAAGAAACAAATGAAAGGGCGCAATGAACAGGAAGAAATTATCATAGGTGCTAATGTGATAACAGCGCAGTATTTTATCCCATTTGCCTTACCATTGTGGAAGAAGAGAAATCCAGATATCCATTTCAAGTTTGTATCAGGAACAAATGATATGCTACTAGAAAAAATACTAAATAGAAAAGTAGATATAGGTTTTATTCGAAACTTATCTCACGATGATTTGCAAACATGCGAAGCACTGGATAATTCCGTAAAGCTTATTGTATACCCTGGTCACCCACTTTTACTTAAGCAGAATATAACAGTTAGTGTCTTGGTAGAGGAACCACTCGTGTTTTTCGAATGTGGAGCGTTTGACTGGAATCGAGTACATAAATTATTTGAGGTGGAGAAAGTAGAGCCTAAGATTGAATTTCAAGTAGATCATTTGGAGGTTGCTAAGTCTATTATAAAAAGTAAGTACGCCATAGGTTTTTTACCATACTTATGTGTAAAAAAAGAGCTAGAAAATGGCGAGTTAATGGAGGTTGATGTATCGAATTTAATACAAATAAAACAACATGTATTACTTGCTTGTATGCAAGATGACATTGTTAGGTCTTCAATTTGGCTTGATATAGAAGCATCTTTAAAAG
The DNA here is from genome assembly GCF_038003145.1 of Psychrobacillus sp. FSL K6-1464. Lineage (NCBI taxonomy): Bacteria > Bacillati > Bacillota > Bacilli > Caryophanales > Bacillaceae > Psychrobacillus > Psychrobacillus sp. FSL K6-1464. The sequence continues at coordinate 3,184,947 of NZ_JBBOOP010000001.1, read as the reverse complement.
CATTCCAACCAATTGATAGAATTTCCCTATCAAAACTATAAATTTTTCTATCAGATAAACTATTGCTTTAGTTGAGTAGAAGATGATAGGATAATACTCATTACAAATGTCAGATTATTCTTATTGTTTAACTCGGATTTAAAATTTGGGTAATCTGCTTAAAATGGGAGGTATTCATATGACGAACAAAAGACAGATTAAGTTCGGTGCTATCATTCATGGGGTTGGAGGAAATATTTCTGGTTGGAGACATCCAGAAGTACAAACAAATGCTAGTGTATCGTTAGACTTTTATAAGCAGCAGGCACAAAAAGCAGAGGAGGGTAAGTTTGATCTTGTTTTTATTGCAGATGGACTATATATAAATGAAAAATCTATTCCTCACTTTTTAAATCGTTTTGAACCATTAACTATTCTATCTGCACTTGCAGCAGTAACTTCTCATATTGGGCTTGTTGGTACTGTATCGACTTCTTATAGTGATCCATTTACAATCGCTCGTCAATTTGCCTCACTCGATCATTTAAGCGGTGGTCGTGCTGGATGGAATTTAGTAACAACTCCTTTAGAAAGTACAGCGTTAAATTACAATAAAACAGTTGAACAACATCCCGATCATGCAACAAGGTATAAAATTGCGGAAGAATATTTAGAAGTAACAAGAGGTCTTTGGGATTCATGGGATGATGATGCATTCGTAGGGAATAGAGAAAATGATATTTTCTTCGATCCTACTAAGCTACATCAGTTAAACCATAAAGGAAAATATTTTTCTGTACAGGGACCGCTAAATATTGGCCGTTCCAAACAAGGGCAGCCTGTTGTTTTCCAAGCTGGATCTTCTGGAGCAGGGAAAACGTTTGCGGCAAAAGGGGCAGATGCTATATTTACTGGGCATCCAACACTTGAAACTGCTCAGCAATTTTATACAGATGTGAAAAAGCAGGCTGCAGAATTTGGACGAAATCCAGATCAGTTAAATATTTTTCCAGGGATATCACCTATCATCGGAGATACAGAGGAAGAAGCAGAAAGAAACTATGAAGAGATTGCTAATTTAGTATCTATCGATAAAGCATTAGCATACTTAGGACGTTATTTTGAACATCATGATTTCTCTCAGTACCCATTAGATGAAGCATTTCCTGACCTTGGTGAATTAGGTAAAAACAGTTTCCAAAGTCATACAGATCGCATTAAACAGAAAGCAAAGGAGCAAAGATTAACGCTTCGTCAAGTTGCTTTAAGAGAAGCTACTCCTCGATCAGAGTTTATCGGCACACCTGAAAAAATTGCTGACTTAGTACAAAAATGGTTTGAGCAACGCGGAGCAGACGGCTTCATAATTGCGACACAGGTACCTCATACACTTGATGTTTTTGTAGAAAAAGTTATTCCATTATTACAGCAGCGAGGCTTATATCGTGAAGAGTATGAGGCAGATACATTAAGAGGTAATCTTGGACTTCCATTTTTAGAAAGTCGTTATGTGAAGGAATTAGTCTAGATTCGAGATTATATGCTTAATGATGAAACAAGAAGGAGGGATAAGATGATTGAAATCTCTAATCTCCATAAGAAATTCGGAAAAAATGAAGTACTAAAAGGAATAAATATCCAGGTGAACAAAGGAGATATTATCTCCATTTTAGGACCTAGTGGCTCAGGGAAAACGACATTACTGCGATGCCTCAATTATTTAGAACGTCCAGATGAAGGTATTATAACGATAGATAATGTCACCATCGATTCTCATAAAGTTTATAAGAAGGATATCTATAATATAAGAAAAAAATCAGCAATGGTCTTTCAAGGCTATAACCTATTTCAGCATAAGACGGTTATACAAAATGTGATGGAAGGTTTAGTCATAGTACAAAAGAAGAGTGTAAAAGAAGCGCGTGAAATTGCATTAGAGATGTTGAAAAAGGTTGGTTTAGAAGAAAAAATTGATAGCTTTCCTCTTCAGTTATCAGGGGGGCAGCAGCAACGTGTAGGAATTGCCCGGGCACTTGCACTCAATCCACAAGTTATCCTGTTTGATGAACCAACGTCTGCGCTTGACCCTGAGCTTGTAGGGGAAGTACTAGATGTTATTCGTAAAATTTCCCATGAAGGGATTACGATGATTATCGTTACCCATGAAATGAATTTTGCACGAGAGGTTTCTAAACGAGTTATCTTTATGGACGGGGGTGTAATTGTGGAAGAAGGGAATCCGCGAGATATATTCACAACTCCTAAGGAAGAACGTACGAAACAGTTTTTAAAGAGAATGACACCAGCATTAGAGTATTCCATCTAGAAGTAGCCTAAATAGGAGGGAAGTAGATGAGTTATAAATTAGGGATTTTAGATCAAAGTCCAGTTATAGAAGGGGTATCCAACTTTGATACATTACAAAAGACGGTAGACTTAGCCAAAAAAGCAGAAGAGTGGGGATATGAACGATTTTGGGTTTCGGAGCATCATAATGCAGACTTAGTCGCTGGTTCATCTCCGGAAGTATTGGTTTCCTACCTCCTTGCTAAAACATCTAGCATTCGAATTGGTTCTGGTGGCGTTATGCTCCAACATTATAGTCCTTATAAAGTAGCAGAAAACTTTCATGTTCTATCTACATTAGAGCCTGGAAGAGTAGATTTAGGAATTGGTAAAGGTCCAGGTGGATTACCCCTTTCAACCAAAGCACTACAATACGGTAAGGGAAATACAGGGGAGGATTTTGAGTATCGTTTAACATTTCTTCAGCAGCTACTCAATAACTCTGTCCCAGAAGCACATGAATTCGCGGGTATAAAAGCAACCCCTACTCCCCCAACAAAACCACAAACGTATTTGTTGGGAGCGAGTGTAGAAAGTGCAAAGCTAGCAGCAGACCTTAGAATTTCCTTTGCATTCGCACAATTCTTCAATAGCGATAAGAACGTTTTAATAGAAGCAGCTAAAACGTATCACAACAATTATCCGGGAGGAACTTTTATCGTTTCTGTAGCAGTCATTGCGGCACCGACGGAAGAAGAGGCAAAAACGCTAGCCGGCAAGCAAAAGGTCGTAAAGGTTTTTTTAGCAAGTGGCCGCAGATTAACGCTACAGAATGTTGAACAAGCAGAAAAATTCGGCAAAGAATCTGGCGAAGCGTATGAAGTAAAAGAATTTGACGCTGATATTATTTCTGGAACTCCTGAACAAGTGAAGTCTAGCTTGGATGAGTTACATGAATTATATGGAGTAGATGAGTTTATCTTGCATACCCCAGTACCTAGTCCTGAAGAACGTTTACGCTCGTTTAAATTATTAAGCCCTAAATATATAAACCAATTAGCAATCTATTCATAAATCAGGAGGCAAAAGACATGGCACAAGATCTATCGGTAATTGTATGGTCAAAAGAAGGATGTAGCTATTGCAATGAAGTGAAGGAATACTTGTCTGAACAAAATATTGAATATAAAACAATCGATGTAACGAATCACGATGAGTATCGCGACATTTTAGAAACAAAATACGGAGTGCGTCACGTACCGGTTGTGGAAATAGGTAAGCATAATGTATACGAAGGGGTAACTGAGGTAGGAATCGAACATCTACAGGCTTCATTGGGAAGTGTGCAAGTATAAAATTTTTTCTCTTTAATACCAACTAATTCTATAGGTTTAATAAAAAGGAGGATACGATTTGAAAAAAGCATTATTAGCTACATTAGTCTCAGCGGTGACCTTATTAGGAGCGTGTTCTTCTAACGTAGCGCAATCTAAATCAGCAGGTGAATCAGATGTACAAAAAATAATTGTAGGCACAGGTACTCAATTTCCTAATGTTTGTTTCATAGATGAAAATGGAAAACTAACCGGGTATGATGTTGAATTAGTGCGAGCAATTGATGAAAAGCTAGAGGAATATGAATTTGAGTTTAAAACGATGGACTTTACTAACCTCTTACTTAGCTTAGAGACTAATAAAATCGATGTTGTCGCTCACCAAATGGAAGTCAACGAAGAACGTCAGGAGAAATTCTTGTTTAACAAAGAGCCGTATAATGTTTTCCCATTACAAATTGTGGTGAATGAAAATAATAAGGATATTAAATCGATTGATGATCTAGCTGGTAAAAAGATAGCGACAACGGCTACTAGTAATTCAGCAGTATTTATAGAGAAGTACAACAAAGAGCATAATTTAGGAGCAGAAATTCTTTATAGTACAACAGATATTAATAACCAACTGCGTACTGGTCGAGTAGATGCAACCATTTCCACACCATTTGCGACGGACTTCAATAATAAATATGCAGATGCTCAACAAAAGGTTGTTGGTGAACCATTATTAAATTCAAATGTATTTTTCTTACTACAAAAGGAGAATACAACTCTTTCAGATCATATAGATGAAGCCTTGATAGAGCTAAAAGAAGAGGGAGTAATAAGTACACTAAGTGAAGAATGGCTTGGAGCAGACTACACAGTAGGATTCTAAAGAAGGGTTATTAGGAGTCGTACATTTTCAGGCATTCTTAGAAGGTGAGCATGCGCAAGATTCAATCCTAGCTTTAAATTTAATGAAAAAGGAGGGAACAAGTTGAAAAAAATAATACTAGTTGCATTAGTCTCAGCAATGGGCTTACTAGGAGCGTGTTCCTCTAACGCAGTGCAATCCAAATCCAATGACAATACCGCTGTTCAAAAAATAATTGTAGGCACAGGAACACAATTTCCTAGTATCTGTTTCATAGATGACAACGGAAAGTTAACTGGATACGATGTGGAATTAGTACGCGCAATTGATGAAAAGCTAGAGGAATATGAATTTGAATTTAAAACGATGGACTTTACGAACCTTTTATTAAGTTTAGAGACAAACAAAATCGATTTTATTGCACATCAAATGGCGGTAAATGAAGAACGTAAAGAGAAGTTCTTGTTTAACGAAGAACCCTATAATATTTTCCCATTACATATTGTAGTGAATGAAAATAACAATAATGTTAAATCAATTGATGATTTGGCTAGGAAAAAGGTAGCTGTCTCGGCTACTAGTAACCCTGCATTATTTATGGAGAATTATAACAAAGAGCATAAACTAGGAGCAGAAATTCTATATAGTACAACAGATCTTAATAACCAGCTTCGTACTGGTCGGGTAGATGCAACCATTTCCACTCCTTTTGCGGTAGATTTCAACAATAAATATGCGGATGCACAGCAAAAGGTTGTTGGGGAATCGCTTTTAAATTCAGAAGTATTCTTTTTACTACAAAAGGACAATAAAGCTCTTTCTAATCGAATAGATGAAGTGTTGGTCGAACTAAAAGAAGAAGGGGTAGTGAGTGCACTAAGTAAAGAATGGTTAGGAGCAGACTACTCAGTTGAATTTTAAACAAGGAGGGCAAAAGGTATGGGAAAGGTATTTGACCCTTCTTTAATATTGGAATTTATCCCGACATTAATAAAATATCTTGGTGTGACGCTTGAGATATTAGCGGTATCTATTTTGTTTGGCGTTCTCATCGGTATAAGTGCAGCCATCCCCAAGCTGTTTAATATTCCAATTTTAAAGCAAATAGTTACTGTTTATATATCTTTTATAAGAGGAACACCTATTATCATTCAGCTGTTCCTCGTGTATTACGGGCTACCTGCTTTATTGTCACTAATCTATATTGATATTACAAGAATGGATGCCTTTTTCTTTGTAATTATCACATATTCTATAAGCAATGGAGCTATATTCGCAGAAATCTTCCGTGGTGCTATTAATGCTGTAGAGTTTGGGCAAACAGAGGCAGCTTATTCGATCGGGATGACTCCTTTTTATAACTTTACGCGAATTGTATTCCCACAGGCTATTCGTGTGGCATTCCCAAATATCGCAAACACGGTTATAGGATCATTGAAGGATACTTCATTAGCTTTTACGATTGGGGTTATGGATATGATGGGTAGGGGAGAAACGTTAATAGCATCCTCAGCACATGCATTAGAAGTATATATTGCTTTGTCGATAATCTATTACGTCGTAGTCCTTATCCTAGAAAAAGGGTTTAGAGTTTTTGAGAAATACACAAATCGTTATCAAGGAATAGATACGTCGGTTGCTTGATCGTAAGGGAGTTAACAGCTATGGGTATTGATATTGGATTTATATGGGTGGCTTTTAAAGAGATCGCAAAAGCAATCCCCTTAACATTAGTATTAGCTATTGTTCCCATTATCATTGGTTTTTTTATTGGATTAGCAGTTACGTTAATAAGAGAGTACAAAGTGAAGGGTTTGTATGTCATAGCAAATGCCTATGTTTCCTTTTTTAGAGGAACCCCAGCAATTATGCATATAATGTTAATTTATTTTGGTATTCCTTTATTACTAGACAGTATCTTTGCTTCGCTTCATATACCATTTCAAACGAGCTCGATTCCTATTATCGTTTTTGTGCTATTTGCATTATCACTTACAGCGGGAGCGTATTTATCTGAAATTATACGGTCAGGTATTTCTAGTGTTGCGAAAGGACAGATGGAGGCAGCGCACTCTATTGGGATGAGTACTTACCAAGCGATGAAAAGAATTCTCTTTCCACAAGCCTTGGCAAAATCGATTCCTAATTTAACAAATATTTCGGTAGGATTTTTACATTTAACGTCTATTGCTTTTCTTGTTTCGCAAAAAGAACTAACTGGAACCGCTAATATCGTGGCATCCTCAAACTTGAAGTTCTTAGAAGCTTTTATCGCTGCTGGAATAATCTATTGGGGGTTATCGATCATTATTGAAGGAATCTCTCATCTCATCGAAAAAAGAGTGAAGGAATATAGTAAGGGCGGAGTTACTTAAAGCCCAAGGAGGTTTTAATCTATGCGAAGTGTAATTACAATTGAAGATATTCGAGTAGGGGAATTTGAGCAGGTTAGTGAAAAGCTTGTAGAAAGCTATTCGCAGTATCAGGCGTCATATAACCGTAAAGAAGACTGGCTAGAGTATGCAGAAAGCTTAAGGGATTCGGTGCATAATCCATTCGTTGACCGTATTTTAGTAGCTAGAGATGGAGAAGAAATTTTAGGAAGCTTACAGCTATTCACCAATTCTGAAACTGCATATAATCTGCCAAACTTAGCGATTTTCTCTCCCATTATTCGGATGCTTGGTGTAAGTCCTTCAGCGAGAGGAAAAGGCGTTGCCCAAGCATTGTTAAGAGAAAGTATCAGCTATGCTCGTGAAAAAGGAGCGGATCATATTTATTTACATTCGACGGATCTAATGGCAGATGCAATTAGGTTATATGAATGGTTAGGATTCAAACGGGATACCTCCAAGGAGTTTAACAAACTAAATTTTGTTGTAAAGTGTTTCAGATACGATATGCAATCTTCAAATACTCAATTCTAAAAGAATAGGAAGTGGAGACAATTTCACAAGTAGAATTTAAAAGAGCATTAGGTAATTATCCAACGGGCGTTACAGTAATCACTACTCTGGATGAAAATAATAAGCCGGTAGGGTTAACCGCAAATTCCTTTGCATCTGTTTCGATAGATCCTTTACTTATTTTATGGTCGCTTGATAAAAAATCGAGCTTATACAATGCATTTATACAAACTAGTAAATTTGCTATAAATATTTTAGCGGAGGATCAAGAAAACTTATGTAGTCTGTTTGCTTCAAAAGTAGCGGATCGCTTCGGTCAATGTGAGTGGGATTTATCCGAACGACAATTACCGGTATTCCCAGGTGCACTTTCCCAACTTGAATGTGAAGTATACAAAAAAGTTGATGCTGGTGATCATATTATCTTCATTGGAGAAGTTATTCACATCTCCAATGAAGATAAAAACCCTTTGCTTTATCACAAACGAAATTTTGGTGCTATTCCCGAGGAATTCTATAAAAAAGTAGCAAAGGTATAAGGTTTAACTTATTGCAGATTGGAGTCTAAAGCGAAGGGGAGTGACTTTATCACCTCCTTCGCTTTTTGGGGAAATGAAAACTGTTAATTGCTTGCGAATCCTAGCACAAGTTCGGTAAGATGAGAAGAAGGACAAGTTATGTTTGCTACAGCTAGAGGAGGTTCAACAGTGAAAAGAACTGGTACAGTGCTGATGTTCATAGGAGCAGTGTTGCTTGGTATTTTTATGTTTGCAGATTTAACAATGGATTTTGGTCTGTGGATTACAGGTTTCTTGATCAGCATGGTCGTTGCAATTTCAGGAACAGTAATGTTAATCATATATTTGGCAAGAGGTATTAAAGCAGAGAAAGCATCAAAAAACGATTTCGAATAGGAAATCGTTTTTTGATGTTCCCTGTGTAAGAAACAATTCTAAATTGTTACTTACACAGGGAACAAAAAAAGGAGAGATACAATGGGGATAAAAGTGGGAATTATAGGATGTGGATCGATTACTAAATTGCGCCATGCACCAGAATATAAAGCAAATCCATTTGTAGAAGAAATCGTTTTTTATGATCGGAATCCTGAACGAGCAGAGGCTTTAGCGGTCATGTTTGATGGGATAGTAGAGCAAGATGTAGATAAATTATTAACAGATCCTACGATTCAAGTAATTAGTGATTGTTCTTCGAATGAATCTCACCATCTATTTTCAACTAAAGCATTATTAAATGGGAAGCATGTACTGTGTGAAAAACCAATCTCGCTTACGATTGAACATGCAAAAGAAATTCTGGATGCGCAAAAGCAGTCCGGAAAAAAGTTTATGGTCGATCACAATCAACGTTTTACACGTGCACATCAAAAGGCGAAAGAAATCATACAGAGTGAAGAGCTTGGAAAAGTACTGACTTTTAGAACGACATTTGGACATTCAGGGCCAGAACAATGGGGTATTAATAAATCTAACTCCACATGGTTCTTTCAAAAGGAGCGTTCTGGTCTTGGTGTAGCAGGAGATTTAGGAATTCATAAGGTAGATTTATTGCACTACTTATTAGATGATGAAATGGAACAGGTAAGTGCTTTCCAAGGAGCACTAGAAAAGGTCGATGAAAACAACGAACCAATAGAAGTATGCGATAACATTGTATGTAGTTTAAAAACGAAAAAAGGGCGTTTAGGAACTGCAGCATTTTCGTGGACATATTACGGAGAAGAAGATAATAGCACTATTATCTACTGTGAAAAAGGTATTGTGAAAATCTATCATAGTGATCAACACCAATTAGAAGTGATTACGAAAGATGGAGAGAAGGTACAATACCAACTAGAGAATATCCAAACGAATAACAACCAAACAAACAGTGGGGTAATCGATGCCTTTATCGAAAGCATCCGAATGGATCAGACTTCGCTTGTTACTGGAGAAGATGCACTTCTTGCTTTAAAAGTTATTTTAGGTATTATAGAAGCAGCTGAAACAAATACGGTTGTGACGATATAAAGTACAAGGATGAAATAAAAATTATACAATAAACAAAGCCTTTTTCTGACTGAACAGAAAAAGGCTTTTTTAATATCATGACTTTCCTTCGATAGTTTTTCAGATCCACTACCCACTTTTGAAATAGGAATTCATACTAAAGAGGAGGAAGTAAATGCAGCATCTTTACTAAAAAGTGATGTTTAACTCTTGTCTGATGAATAAAATAGTTTTGTCTGCAGAACTTCTAATGCATGTTCAATATCATCTAAATCTTCTATTGAAGCATTTTCTATTCGTTTTAGAAAACGAGATTCTATAGTTGCAAAAGCTTCGTTCATCATGGCTTCTCCATCATTCGATAGACGAATATATTGTTTTCGTCGATCTTCAGTATCATTTATTTTTTCAATTAAATTCTTATTACTTAACTTACTGAGCTCACGACTCGTGTTCGGCATAGACATGTTTTGACAATAATTAATTTCACTGGGAGTCACAGGTTGACTAACTGATATATATTCAAGAATATTATATTGGGTCTGCGAGATTGAATCTGACTTTGCATTTTTTGTTAATTCCTGTGTTACTCGATGAACAGAAGATGTAAATGATACTAATTTATAAAAAAGAGCATTTTTGTCCATTTTCCTCACCTCTTATAGACAAGGTAACAAAGATATTGTCAAAAAACAATTATCATTTGATAATTAAAATTTCACATGTTATGATTTAGTTATCAAATGATAATAAAGAGGTGCGTTATGAAGTTGCTGCTAATTTACACATATCCAAACCACAACAGCTTAAACTATACATTTTTACAAAAAGTTCTTAGGGGTAGTAACGAAAATCCCAAGGTAGAGGACTTACAGGTTTTAGATTTATATGAAGAGAAATTTAATCCAACTTCTAGTGTTTAACGAACAAAAGCGAAGACGTGATATGCATACTGATCCTAGTCTTGAAAAATATAGGGAACAATTTATGTGGGCTGACAAGATTGTTTTTATCTATCCGATTTGGTGGGGAAGACCACCTGCAATGCTATTGGGATATGTAGATCAATTATTTTCTTCTAATTTTGCCTATAAAGATAAGAAAGGACTTTTCCCGGAAGGACTATTGAAAGGGAAGTCCGTGGTATGTGTGTCTACCATGAAGGGGCCAACTAACTATCCATTTCTTTGGTTAAACAATGCCCACAAAATTCTAATGAAAAGAGCCTTATTTAATTTTGTGGGTATCAGGAAAGTTAAGTTCTTTGAGTTTGGAAATATGGAAAGTCCAAAGGGAAATCAAAAGAAAAAGCTAGAAAAAGTCTATAATTATTTTAAAAAGATAGAGCACTAAGAAACCAAATCCTTTTTTAACCGAGAAAATCTAAAGAATTTAAAGGAGATTAGAACACTCTAATCTCCTTTAACTTCTACCATAAACCACATTCATCACATAATCTCGAAAAGCGACTCCAATCAAAAACTTCACTTAACACCCGCAATTGTCAGTTACTCTAGCATCTTGGGCTCGTTCTGAAACAGGAAAGTTCATTGCTTACCATGCTGCAATACCCCCGGTCAACTCTTTAATCTTATAATCCTTTTCTAATAATACCTTAGCTACATTGGCAGCAGTATTGCACCAGACATCCCAGCAATAAACAATAATTTCCTTGTCTTTTGGTATTTCGCTTAAGCGATCTTGTAATTCTAATTCAGGTATAATATTCGCATCTCTAAATGGTTAAACTTCTTATATGAACTGGACCGTTTCTTACAAAACCGATTAAATTTATCCATTCTAAATTTCACCTCCAGTTTTTCAAAGAAATAAGAGAAGTTTAAGTGTGAAAAAACTTAGTTATACTATAGAAAATTATAGTAAGTATCGAAGCTAATAATTTTGAAAAAATTATCATGGATTTTTTAGAACAGGAGATAGTAGTCGTGAAAGAATTCAAAGTTACTTACTTTTTTGATGAAGATCATTATATAAGAAGGTTCATCTATGCCGAGTCTCAAGAAAAAGCGGAAGAACTAATTCAAAATGAGCGGGATGGATATATTTCATTTACAGATAGCAGAGGGATATATCATGAACTAAATACGAGGAGAGCTCGAGTGACTCAAATAGCAGAATATCACCGAATAGATAAAACGAAAAAAGCATCAGGGATTGATAAAATCTGATGCTTTTACTTTTAAAATAGAATTTTCAACCACTTTTATGATTGACCTTATGATATAGCATCATCACTCTAAAGTATGTTTCTGAAGGATCAATGGCTTTCTTTTCATTACAAATAATCCATAACCAATTGCAGTACCTACAAGTGAAGGAATAATCCACCCGAGACCAAGTTCTGCGAATGGAAGATAGCCCATATAGATATCAAAGATTCCAAATTTGATTCCAAATGCTTTTAATCCATCATATACAGCGATTATTCCAGTTAGCGTGATTGCTCCAATGTAGACATAGGGAGACCCTCCAAACAGCGGGTGAAAAAAAGATAATACGATTAATACGATCGTTAGGGAATATGTAGCTACCAAAAACGGAACACTTACAGATAAAATGGTGTTTAGTCCAAAATTGGCAAAAACAAAACTAATGATCGTAAAGAACAAAGTAATTTTTTTATAGCTAGCTTTCGGCAATAACGAATGAAAATAATTCCCGCAAGCAGAAACTAAACCTACGCAAGTAGTGAAGCAAGCTAATACAAAAATAATTCCTAATAGCAAATTTCCCCATTGACCAAACAATAAGGAAGAAGCTGACGAAAGGAGCACACTCCCGTTTTCAAATGCCCCAACCCCAGCCATTTCTACTCCAATGTAACCAAGAGAACAATACACAACAGCAAGTAGGGACCCAGCTAGTAAACCAGCTTTAAGCATTTCTCTTCTCATCATTTTCCCCTCTGAAACACCTTGCTGCTTTAAGGTAGTTAAAATGACAATTCCAAATGCAAGAGCGGCAAGTGCATCCATTGTATTGTAACCTTCCAAAAATCCTTTCAAAAATGGGGACTGTTGATATTCTAGTGTCGAAGGACCTAACGAACTATTTTTTAATTGCATAAATCCTGTTACAACTAATACGACCATACCCAGCAATAAAAGTGGCGTAATAGTTTTCCCCATAAGGTCTACCATTTTGCTTTGGTTTAAACTAACTAAAAATACAAGAAGAAAGAACACAGCTGTAAAACCAAATAAAGCAACGGAAGAATCCGCGATAAACGGTTTAAACCCCATTTCATAAGCAAGTGTTGCATTACGGGGGATACCTAGAAACGGTCCTATCGACAAATAAACAATAACCGTAAATACTAAACCAAAAATAGGATGGACCCGACCAGCTAGCGTACGAGCGCCGCCTTTAACCAAAGAAAGTGCAGTTAACACAAGAAGTGGAAGACCCACTGCAGTTACGATAAATCCAGCAATAGCGAGTGGAAAGTTTGTGCCGGCATTTGCACCTAAAAATGGTGGGAAGATAAGATTACCAGCTCCAAAAAACATCGAAAATAACATTAGACCTATAAATAGTGTTCTAGACTTATTCATTTCATTCACTCCTTCAATATAATGATCCATATTCAGTGAAAAATAGGCACAAAAAAACTCGCCCCTATAAAAAGGGACGAGATTACTCGCGATACCACCCTAATTCCGGAAATTTGTCTTTCACAAAAATTCCGGCACTCAGTCAACGTACTATCATACGTGATCCCAAGGTAACGGAGGATAAACCGGCAAAATTTACAAGAAGTTCAATTTTGCTTCTCAGAGATGATTTCAAAAAAGGACTTAAACATCGACTTTCAGCATACGTCGACTCTCTACAGATTAAGTGACCATTCGTACTTATTCTCTTCAACGAATTTGGATTTGTTTAATAGCTTACCAACAGAAAAATGAATTGTCAATATAGTGGGAAAGTTTTACACCCTCAAGTAACTGTGAAGGGAATATAAGACACAGAAAAAGTCATCGTAGAGCAGACTTATTGAAGTGTCTGAGCATTGTTTATTTTATTTGAGAAAGTTTTATCTATTTGAATGGTGTGTTTTGAAGACTATCAATCCAGTGGAAAGGTAATATTAAAATTAACAATGATTGGATAATAAATATTTTCACGTTATAATTGGATAGTCTAAAAGTAATTTTAAATAAGTTTAGAGGTGGGTTAAAATACCTCTATTTTTAGTTTTTCTTATTTTTTACATACTTGTTTAGTCTTGTTTATTGAACTTGTTAATAATAGAACCTTAAATTTTTTTGATAGAAGTCCGATGAGAATGGAGCAAGATAATGGGGAAAGAAATGTTAAGTAGTTTGCAGACAGAAGTTACCCAGTTACGAGCTGAAGGGAAATACCAAGAAACAATTGAAAAAGCAAACGAGCTGTTGGAGATTGGGACCTTATATAATGATTACAAATCAATGCTTATTGCTCATATCAATCAGGCTGCTTCTTATTATTCCATTGGAGATATTGAGGAAGCTTTTGCAAGTATGGAGCAATACGAGGAAATTACACAAGTACATGGTGACGATGCTGACTATCTGCAATTATATAATATCTTGTTCTTGTTATATGAATTTAACAAACAGTATGCCCTTGCGAAAGAAACTCTGCAAAAAAGTATGCATCTAGCAGAGCAATTAAAGAAGTATAATATTTTGAGCAATGCCTATAGTAATTATAGTCATGTGTGCATCAAACTAGAGGAGTATGAAGAAGCATTAGATATGGCAAAAAAAGGGTTAGCTGCTGCAAAGCTACATGAGCCAAACACTCCTGTACTAGAAGTAAGGGTAATGTTTAATATAGCTCATGCCTACATTAACTTAAACCTTTTGGAAGATGCGAACCTAATAATGGTTGAAATGGAACAGAAAAATGTGTTCGATTCATTTGTAAGAGAGCGTGCACAGTTCCAATTATTAAAAGGAGAATGGCTAAGAAAGAAAAAAGCATATAAAGAGGCTTTTCAAGCATATTCTACTGCAAAGGAAATTGTAAATACTTATCAGGATGTCTATTTGTTAAAGACCATTCAAGAAAAACGTTTAAAAACGAGCGAAATAATGGAAGACTTTCATTTATCTTATCAAGTCCAAAAAGAATACATAAACCTTCTAAATATTATTAATGAGCGAGAAATTGCTTATAAGGCTATTAAATTAAATGTAAAACACCAATTATCCAAAATACAGAAAAAAGCAGAATTAGATTATCTAACTGGTTTGTTTAATAGAGGTTATTTGAGTGAACTGGCAACAACTTGGCTCAGGGATGTGAAAGAAATGAAAACGCCAATTAGCTGTATTGCCTTCGATTTGGATGGATTCAAGGCGGTTAACGATGTACATGGACACTTAATGGGTGACAAAGTTATTCGTGAAGTAGGAAAGGTGTGCAAAAGCGCATTAAGCCCTGATTTCGTCATTGGACGTTATGGAGGGGATGAATTTGTGGTACTTGGAAGAAGCTCATTAGATGAAACAGTGAAGCTTGCGTATTGAAAGAAGTTATGTCAGGCATGAGAATAGTTGTAAATGAGCAGTCTATAACAATAGCAGCTAGCTTTGGTGTTTCTTCTACAGAAGATGATTCACTTAATTCCTTTGATGAGCTTTTTCATATGGCTGACATGCGTCTTTATAATGCAAAACAAAATGGCAAGAATCAGGTATACGCAGGTAACATAAAGGTTTGATCAATTAAACAAAAGGACAAGATAGGTGAATGAACTTCACTGTCTTGTCCCTTTGTTATTTCTTCACTTCATAATGAAGCTCAGCAAATTGGTTAAAGCGATTAATACTCTTTAGAGTAAGCTCCGTATCAAAATCCACTTCTTTAAACAAAGGAATTCCTTTTCCGATTAGCACTGGGGACACTGTAATAATCATTTCATCCACTAATTTATCGTTAATGAATGAGTGGATTAAATCTCCACCGCCCATTACCCAAATATTTTTTCCTTCTTTATTTTTTAATTGATTCGTAAAGTCGACTACATTTTCACTAAAGAATTTGACGTTCTCATTATCCTTACTAACGGTTCTAGAGAAAACATAGCATTCCTTACCTTTATAAGGGAAGCTTTCTGATTCTTGTTCGAGAAGCCAATCGTATGTGCGTCTACCCATTATTACAGTATCTACTGTGTCATAGAATTCAGAATATCCATTATCACCTTCACCTTCCACCTTAAATAACCACTCTAAAGAGTCATCCTCTGTGGCAATATACCCGTCTAAGCTTGTGGCAATGAACAATACAATTTTTCTTTTATTAATCATAATAAACTCCTTTAGTTAGATTTCTAGAGAGACCAGGATCAAACGAAGATAAGAGAATTCTGGTCATGGCTCTTTTATAAAAGAAATATAAAGTTACCCTGTGTAAGATACAACTCAGAAACAATTCCAAGTAGTGTTGAAGTTGTGTGTTACACAGGGAGCATATTTTAGTCCCATCATACAATACTTTCTGGAAATTATCCTTTTAAACTTGTCTCTTTAAATTTTCATCCTACATGATAGGTAAAGATTAACTGGACAGCTATAAGCTTACGTAAAAAGGTGATTTTTTTATCGAAGAAATAGTTGAATCATTAAGTTTTAAAGGAAAAATGTTAGAAATGAATTTTTTAGGGAAAAGAAATACTAAGAAGAAAAATAGGAAGGTGAATGTGATGAAAAAAGAGTCTAATCATAACAAGGATACCTCTAATCCAAAAGATATAACTGTGGAGCAAGGAAAGCCCAATGAGTTAAGTGACCAACAGAAAGAAGAACTTCAAGTGAAAGATGGCCAAAATGATCATCATGTGGATGAACGTGGCGGAAATTAATAGGATACAATAAAACACTTTTCGTTAGGTATAGACAATACCTAGTACGAAGAGTGTTTTTTTCTATGAGGACAAAATTAGAAGAAATTCAATCAAAGCAATTTTCACAGTCATGAGTTAATGGCTCCCTGTGTTAAAAAATAAAGTCAGGTAAAATAGTTAAATATTGTGATATTATGAAGGTAATTAGAATTAGTTAAGAGGAAACTATATTTGAAAAATAGGTATTTTGAGGAGAGATTAAAGTGACGGGATTTGCTAAAAAGTCATTTTTAGAAAGAGTGAAATTAGCTTTAAAGGATAAGGAAGAACTAAAAGTACCGGTTCTTATAAAAGAAGGTAGAACTGCTCAAAAAACAATCGATAAAATGCAAATTGATTTGGAAAAAGAGAAGTCATCTGAAACTCAAAAAGACTTAGTAAATAAAATTAAAATCTTTGAATTAGGATTATCCGGTGAAAAAAGTGTTCAATTTGAGCTAATGAACGCATTTATTCCTATTCATATTTTGCATGATCTTTACTTGGAACATGGTGAATGGAAAGCCCAAATTGACTTTATTGTTATAACACGAAAATTTATACTCGTTGTCGAAGTGAAAAATTACTACGGGAACATTCATGTAACAGAACAGGGAGATTTTATACGGAATGTCATGAAGGGGAAAAAGGTAGTTTTTCAAGAAGGATTTTACAGTCCAATACGCCAAATAGAAAGACAAACAGAAGTATTACGAACCTTATTGAAGGAGCATGGGGTAATAGGGGACAAGACGCCTATTAAACAAGTAGTTGTGTTTACTAATAACAAAACAATACTAGACTTGAAAAAAGCAAAAGAGAATATACAAGATAGAATTGTACGTGTAGATGGATTAGTCGGATACATATCAAAGGAATTAAAGAAACCTTCACCTGTTCAAATTTTAGATAATCGTATGTCTGATATAAGTAATTTTCTAATGGAGTCTCACATCGAAAATGAAATAGAAAAGACCGAGGATACAGTAGAAATGAAACTATTAGGTGAAACAGTAGAAGCTATGGAAACTACACCAGTAGAAAATTCTCCAACTGTATCAGGGCTAGAAGAGGCGTTAAGAAAATTTAGAAAAAACAAAGCAACAGCTTTAGGTATGAAAGCATTTCATATATTTTCAAATCAGACTCTAGACGAAATTGTTTCAAAACAACCTACTACTTTGATAGAACTATCAACAATAAGAGGTATTGGTGATAAAAAGATAGAGGAATTTGGGAGTGAAATAATTGAAGTTATTCAGAGACAGGCTTCGAAAGATTGAAAGTCAATTAGATTTAACAATTGTAGCTTTACAACTATTGGAGGATTAATGCAACACTTTGGCTTAGTATGTTATAACCGAGGGGCCTACATCAATATAGATACGTGAGTCTTACCCTCGCTACTAATTTAGAAATGGTATAAAGGAAAGTTTGTGTAGTCCAGTAGAAAACGAAAAAATAGCGAGGTAGACAAATTAAAGAGCAATACTTATTGAAAAATAATGACTAAAGGTCAGAGGGACTGTTTTCTTTTGTACGGAAGTAAGGGATGAAGAAGAAAACAGCTTCGTATATTTCAAGCTTTTCCAATTTTATATGAAAATTAAGTGGTGAAACTGTTGAAAGTCTGCCAAACCTCTTGTTTAGCAAGTGGAGGGTAAGTGGATATGAAATTCACAATGATTAAGGCATTATTTAGATCTGGGTATAGGTGGAATAAAAACCTGTCACCATATCGAATAGCTGTTAAAGCAATTGGTAGTTCGCGTCGGAAAACTTCATCTCGTTTTGTTGCTGTGGTTAAGTCGTACTCTCCTTGATCGATATATAGAAATACATTGAAATATAAACAATTTTCATGTGTTACCCATTCACCTAATACTTCATCTCTCATTTTAGGATTGACTTTATACCACGCAAACTGGGTTCCAATTGTTAAGAATAGTTCTCCAGTGAAATCAGAATGAGTTAGTGTGTATTTTCTAGAAATAATCGGCTCCGTAGCGGTGACGCAATCCCTGTATTCAACAGATAGTTTTTCTGAATTGAACTTACTCATGCCATTAACCCCAATCGTTTATTTATATGTATATGCTACTTTTTTGTTTGAGAACGGTAACAAGTCATGGATGTTCAGAATCATCTAGGAATTTTCATCACACTAAACAAGGAAGGCTAATGAGTTTTTTATTGTATGATGCAATTATTGTAGGAATATGACCCTTCATTGAACAGAGTGTCATATATGAACAAATTAATGGACATAAAAAGCAAAGTGGAGTTTTAGGTAGCAATATAAAACCAATTAAGCTTTGCCTTTCCATCATGTTCAAGCTTGATTGGCTGAAAATCCATTTCCAATTGAACTGATTTTTTACTTTGTTCTCTAGTTGTAAAAAGGTCCAGTAAAATAGTTAAATATTGTGACATAGAATAAGTTGGAAACACTTATCCTTTTACTTATTCATCCTCCACCTCTATCAAATAAATCCCTTCTTCAAATCCACCTCTTTTTTCTTTCTTAGCAATTCGGATTTTCTCCAAATTCTCATAAGTTGCTTCATGAATAGGAAGAGCTGCATGAATTAATTCTAATATGTCTGCTAGTTCCTCTAATGCATCCTGGTGATTCATCGTTTCTTGGAATTCCTGTACTTCTTCATATAGTTTTTTCTTTATTTCCGTTAAATGTTCGGAAGGATCTAGTGTACGAGTAGTGAATTTACTGCCTGATTTTTCGATGACTTGCGGTATTAAATCGCGTACTAGTTTGTTGTAGACTGGCATTGAAAATCCCCCTTTTTCTTTTATTATAGAGAAAACTGGGATTATTTGAAAGGTTAGAACTAGTGGGGTATCCTTCTCTGCTTTCTCATTTTTTAAAAAATACGTGTGTAAAAATCTGAAAACAAAGAAAAAATATAGCGTATTTTGTATAATGGTAAGTAATAATCTAAAGGGGTGTTTTCATGCAAATACAACGTGGGCAGAAGGTTACATTAGAAAATACAACACAACTCGAATGTTTTGTACGATGGTCCACACCGAAAAAAGATATGGAGCTAGATATTTCTTCCTTTTTATTGCAAACTGGGGGTCGCTGCGAAAAGGATGAACATTTTATCTTTTACGGTCAACCACATAGTCCCGATAAATCAGTTAGCTATGCGAAAGGAACAATATTAGATGGCTCGATTACTATTCAGTTGAATACTGTTCCTGAAACAATTGAAAAAATAGCTATTGCCTTGACTATTCATGAAGGAGACGCGCAAAATTTACGTTTTCAAGAAGTAGAAAAGCTAGAGCTTCTTATAAGAGATGCTGCTACAGGCAATACTTTATATACTTATTCGTTTGGTGACGACTTGCAGCAGGAGACGGCCATAGTGGTAGGTGAGTTATATAGATATAAGGGGTATTGGAAATTTAGTGTGATTGGTAGTGGATTTAATGGAGGGCTGGAGGCATTATGCTTAAATTATGGTTTAGAGATTGAAAATAGCGAGAGTAGTATACAGAGTGATCCTACTCCACCTCCTATAGAAGCACCTAAAAAAGAAAAGCCAAACCTGGAGAAAATGAATATTAATCTGAAGAAAAAGGAATCCATATCGATAGCTAAGTCCAATAAAATTGTAGCCACTTTGGAGTGGGCGAATCGTAAAAAGGATTTAGATTTATATTGTTTTTATGTATTGAAAAATGGTGATACAGGAAAAGTGTATTACCGTTCAATGGGGAATGCGAACCAAGAGCCTTTTATTACGCTAGATGGTGATAGTAGGGGAGCAGGGAAAGAAACTATTGATATACACGATCCCTCTAAATTGAAGTATGTATTGTTTGCGGCATATAGCGCAGTTAGCAATGGCATAGGTAGTTTCAAAAGTATGAAGGCGCAAGCTGTCGTTGATAACCAATTGGGTCAACGGATAACTAGCCCGTTATATGAGAAAAATCGTTTAGCTTACTGGGTAGCGATTGCCCATATTGACTTTACAGATGCCGATAATATTAATGTCAGCCACGTAGAGAGGTATTCAAAATCTGGTTCTGAACATTCTCCAGAGCTATACGCGGATGGCTTGTTTGAAATGGATCGTGGAGTAGTTGAGTTTAAATAATTCTTATATGCTGTATCCATTTGTGTGTGGAAGCTAGGATAATGGTGGAAAGTTGTGGGTAGGATATGCAGAGACTGTTCATATTAATGGGGATAACTTTATTCCTCCAAGGCTGTATGGCGATGAATATAGGAGAGGATGAGACGATGAACGAGCAATTATTCAAAGTAGTAGAAGGCAAAGAGGTTGATAGAGTTAGAGATTTACTTGATAAAGGAGTAGATATCAATGCACAGGATACACAGGGGAGAACAGCGATCATGATTGCTACTTACGCAAATGACGTGGAAATGGTCAAGGTATTAATCGCTGAAGGTGCAGATGTAGATATTCAGGATAATATGCTTAATAACCCTTTTCTTTATGCAGGAGCAGAAGGATATATGGAAATCTTAAAGCTAATGATTGCAGCTGGAGCAGATCCAACGATCACTAATCGATATGGTGGAGTTGCACTCATCCCTGCCTCAGAACATGGGTATGTAGAGGTAGTGAACGAGCTTTTGACAAATACAAAGACTGACGTGAATCATGTTAATAATCTAGGGTGGACTGCTTTGCTCGAGGCTATCATTTTAAATGATGGATCTGAAAAACAGCAGCAAACGATTCGTTTATTAATCGAGCACGGAGCAGATGTAAATCTTGCAGATAAAGATGGGGTAACTCCGTTGGAACATGCGAGGGAAAAGGGATATAAAGAGATTGAAGAGATTTTGTTGGAAGCAGGGGCAAACTAATGATATGGGAATATTTTACAGAGTATTATATATAATTTGGTACTCCCTAATAGCGCATGATAATATGATGGAATCAGAAAGATTCATAGAAAGAGGCTAAAACCTATGGAATGCAGAGTAATTGGTATGTGGGGAGGATTTCCTAAAAAGAATGGTCCTTGTTCCGGATATTTAATCCAGCATGAAGGGTTTTCACTATTACTTGAATGTTGCAGTGGTGTCTTATCGGAGCTGCAAAATTATATAGATTTGAATGATATAAATCATGTTATTTTAACTCACTATCATTATGATCATTTCAGTGATATTGGATCGTATTTATTCTCTAGGTTGGTAAATACACAGTTAGGTAGAGCTTCGGAAGAATTATGTGTTTATGGACCGGCAGACGATGGGATGCAAAAGCAAGTGGAAGCTGTTGCTTATTCTCGTTTCACTTCATTTAACGAAAAGAGTCAATTAGAAATCGGACCATTCACCTGTACATTTAAGCGAAATATTCATCCAGTAGAAACGTATAGCATAAAAATTGTATGCGACAGCAAAAGTATTGTGTTCACATCTGATACTAGCTTTACGCCAGATTTAATAGATTTTGCTTCTAATAGCGATCTTCTTATTACTGAATGTAGTTTGTATGAAGGAATGGACGGGGAAGGTTCGGGACATATGACTTCCAAGGATGCCGGTATACTAGCGTATCAATCAAAAGCAAAAAGAGTGTTATTAACACATCTTCCACACTACGGTGATTTGAACGATTTAGTAGTTAGTGCGATAAACCAAGGAAATAAACATATTGAGTTAGCAGAGTCAGGAATGTTAATAGAAATATAAAATTGGTAGAATGAATGCTTGTTGAAAAGTATTCGTTCTACCAGTTTTTTTGAGCCTAAATAGGATTGCTTTTTTTATTTTGTGTCCTCACCATTTTAAGGCACACGATATAAATAGTTAGTAGAGGATATAAGATGATCGTAATTGAAAAGGTTAAGATGCTTGTGGCGGATAGAAGGGACACTGCGAGCAAGAGTTTATCCTTATTGGTCTTCCACCGTGTTATTCCTTTAATGCCTAGAATCGTCATAGAAAGGCAGATACCCAAAACCGTGGGAAAAAGTACGATGAAAAGTAAGCCCGCATAATGGAAAAATCCCCCTGGAAACAAAAGCGTGAATAGAACACTAGTATTCTCTATTTCTGGTTCTGGAAAAAGTTTGGAGAAGAGCGGTATAACTATTAATATAAAGTTGAATAAAAAGAATGCTAGTAGGGATTGGAATAGCATCATATTCTCGCTAGTCTTTGCTCTTAATCCGTAGATGGTTATCGCTATAATTATAGTCAACGAGATGAGCAGCATGAGTATTAGGAACACATTCATAGTTTCACCAACTTTCTTATTAATTATCATATCGTAGTTTCTATTAGTCTAGCAGATGTTGTCATCTGTCTCATTATCCTAGTGATAGTTAAGGCAATCTGATCCCCGTTGCTGTCTCTGTGTAGTGACAAAGGAGGGACAGGCAATAACTTGCGTATTTGTTGAATACAAAAAAGTTTCTGTATATAATGAACTTAGAATCATAAAATAAGAAAGACTGGATACGCTAATATCCAGTCCTACAACTGCTAACCGCAGAAAGAGCGGTTGGTCCTGGGTCAGAAAATAACCGTCAAACCTTTGCTGAGGGACGGTTATTTCTTTTTAGCAAAGAAAATAATCAATGTCACAACGATAGAAAAAGCTGCTAAAATTACAGCACTTAGCTGTATTAACAAACTGATTGCTTCGTATGTGGTCACTGGCATCACCTCCTTGAAAGGAAGTGACCAACCGCCCACTCTGCTATGCAATTGTGCCTTTATTATACCATTGAAACAGAATGAATATTCTATTTTAAAAGAGAAGATAGGTTTTAACTATTCCAGAAAAGAAACGGTTTTGTACTGTTTCTTTTCTGGATTTTCTTTGTTTAGAATCTCATGCTGAGTCTTGAACACTCACCGAAAATTAAGTCCACTTTCATAATTTCTCACTTTTAAGACAAGCTATAAAAAAGAGAAAGGTGATGGAATGGACAAAAATAATGGATTAGGTAGTTTGCAATATGAATAAACCCTTCGTACCACAGCTTGTATATTTTGAGCCTAACGCACTGGATTATCCACTTGGAAAAGAACTAAAGGATAAGTTCGAGAAAATGGGTATCGAAATCCGCTTTACTACTTCACACAATCAAATTCGGGATTTACCAGGTGAAACAGACGCTCAAAAATATCGCATTGCAAAATCTACCTTAGTTGTAGGTATTCGGAAAACGTTAAAATTTGATACATCTAAGCCATCTGCTGAATATGCAATCCCACTTGCGACAGGATGTATGGGGCATTGTCATTATTGTTATTTACAAACGACGATGGGCAGTAAACCATATATTCGAACTTACGTGAACGTGGAGGAGATTTTTGAAGCAGCGGATCGTTATATTGAGGAACGGGCACCTGAGATTACTCGTTTTGAAGCCGCGTGTACATCTGATATTGTGGGAATTGATTATTTGACGCATTCATTAAAAAGAGCGATTGAACATATTGGTCAAACAGAATTAGGTAGGCTTCGTTTTGTAACGAAATTCCATTTTGTCGATCATTTATTGGATGCTAAACACAATGGGAATACGCGATTCCGATTTAGTATAAATGCCGACTATGTGATTAAAAATTTCGAGCCCGGCACTTCTCCTTTGGATAAAAGAATCGAGGCTGCAGGGAAAGTAGCAAGAGCAGGATACCCGCTTGGTTTTATCGTTGCTCCCATCTACCTCCATGATGGCTGGGAGGAAGGCTACCGTCACATGTTCGAACGACTAGACGAGGAATTGCCAAAAGATGCAAGAGATGATATTACCTTTGAATTCATCCAACATCGGTTCACAAAGCCCGCGAAAAAAGTCATTGAGAAAAACTATCCAAAGTCAAAATTAGAGTTGGATGAAGAAAAAAGACGCTATAAATGGGGTAAGTATGGAATTGGGAAATACATTTATCAAAAGGACGAAGAGGAGGATATAAAATCCCATCTTTACGGCTATATGGATAAATACTTTCCGAATGCGAAGTTAGAATATTTTACATGAATCATTACAAAAAGCTTAAAACTCCTGGGAACAGGGGCTTTACGCTTTTTTTGATGGAATTAGTAGAAGAGGTTACTACTTAGTGCCAAACAAATCATTCGACTTGCGATTGTTAGTGATGAACATGCGATTTGAAGGATTTCATTTGCGATTCACCCAAAAACACGATGAGACTTGTGATTTGTGGTCCTGAGCTTGCGATTTCCGGGAAATGTATTGCGATTCTCGGAGTCGATCTTGCGATTTAATACTTCACACCATCGATTCATACATCTCCCTCAAAGCTTCATACCGCTCCTCATCAAAATCCTTCTGTCCACGAATAAATTTTTCTTTAAGATTGAAATAACATATTTCTAAATACTCCTTGTTATGATGACGAACGAATGGATTCGTCACTTTTTCAAAAGGGCCATCTGGGAAGTATCGTTCCATTTTATCAACAGTGCGAATGTTAATTTCTCGGGCACGCATTTCCTGTAGGACTAGTTCAGTATAAGAAAACAAATCATCTTTCGGATAGTCATAAATATAATTTATCAAAATATGCCGATCTTCCTTTGCATAAATACTATTTAACTCGCGCCACTGTGCCAGCAGCTGGGACTTCGGCAAAACGCTTAGTAAACTCTGGTGCCATAAACGCAAATAAATCATCTCCAGTTCAATCAGTTATAATAATTTCGCCTTTTTGTTCTTAATAACAGGCAATCTTGATTTAAGTCAATGAATCACTTTAACTTTCCTATTACAATTAAGTCAAAATAGTAATAGGGGGTCTTTATTATTAGTACACAAAGGAACGTAAATTTGAGAACAGCTGCTATAATTTCGGGCATTGCACTTATCATTATGGCCATTGTGGCAGGCTTTTCTTACGGTTATGTCCACAATAGTCTTGTCGTGCCTGGCGATGTGAGCACAACCTATCATAATATCGCTTCATCCATAACGCTATTTAAAGTGGAAATAGTGGGGTGGATTATTATCTTAATCTTAGACGTAATAGTCACTTGGTCATTTTATATCTTCCTCAAGCCGATTAATCAGGAGTTAGCATTACTGGCTTCCTGGTTACGTCTCACGTATGCAGTTATATTAGGAATAGGCATATTAAACCTGCTCTTTGTATTACTGCTCTCCAATAATGTACCCGTAACCGATCAACTTCAAGAAAGTATTACTTTCTATTTGGAAGCATTTGAAATGATTTGGGCTGTTGGATTAATTGTTTTTGGTTTGCATCTATTCATAGTGGGGTGGATTACTTTCCAGACAAATAGTATCCCTAAAATTATTTCTATTTTACTGGTAATAGCAGCAGTAGGATACCTTGGTATTCATGTATGCAAAACTTTACTTATCGATCAAAATATCATTACTACAATAGAATTTATTTTTAATATGCCTATGATAGCAGGGGAATTAGGTTTTGGATTGTGGCTACTATTTAAAGGTGGAAAAGTTATTAAAAAGTTTTGATTTCCTCTTACTTACTATCTATTTCCAAGCGTTTTTTTATTCTACTTAATGACTCTGGAGTTATTCCGAGATAGCTTGCCAGTTGATGTTGCGGTACACGATCAATTAGTTGAGGTCTTTTTATTAGTAATGTTTTAAAACGTTCTTCAGGAGTAGAGGCAATAAATGTAGCAAATTCATCTTGTACATTTGCGAAGTTTTCCTCAATCATCTTTCGTGTCATTACTTCCAACTGTGTATATTTGGTATACATGTTTTGTTCGATAGCTAAATCTCCAACGACGAGGATTGAATCCTCTAAACATAGGAAAGTGTAATCGGATGATTTGTCTAGTTTATGATTATTGAAAACTGCAATCGCCTGTTCTTCTGTGTAGAAATTGGACGTAACTTCTTTTCCATTTTCATCTACAGAATACTGCCTTATACACCCACTTAGTACAAAATAACATTTAGTTGGAACATCTCCTTGTCTAAAAAGGATTGTTCCTTTTTTAAGTTCGTCGATCTTTATTTCATTAGCGATGGTCTGTTGCTGTTCTTCAGTAAGAGTAGTGAATTTAGACATGTACTTAAACAATATACTTTTCATTTTGCTCTCCTTTTATCCAAACGCTTTTATCCTATAATACTACAAATCATTTTGAAGGATTATGTTCCTATAAATTTATCTTGTCATCATGACTAATAGAATAACATCCGTGCAAACTAAGTATTAGTAGCTCTTGTAAGAAAGGATGTGTCCTATGGATTTTTTTCAGAGTCAGGAAACACTTACTTCGATTGAGTGGGTATTGCGAGCCATTGTTGCATTTATCTTTTTAGTTATTGTAGCTAAAGTGATGGGTCAACGCGCCATCTCCCAATTAAGACTTTTAGATTTTGTTATGGCTTTGGTCATCGGAAATATTATTGCACATCCATTATCTGATGAGAACCTTGGACTTAAAGGTTCTGTTATTACAACAATTGTATTGGTTTCCCTATATCTTTGTGGTATTTATCTGATCCTTAAATGGCCGTGGTTTAGAAGACTAGTGACACCTCCACCCATTAACCTTATAAAAGATGGAGAAATCATTTATCAGGGATTAAAAAAAGCAAGAATTTCTATTGATGTGTTATTGGAGGAGCTAAGAGAAGAAAAAGTAGAAGATGTAAAGAAAGTGGCATTAGCTATTTGGGAGGCGGATGGGAAAATTTCCGTATTCTTAGATCCAAAATATAATCCACTTACACCTGCAAATTATCAGTTAGTAACAGAGCCCTTTGATCTACCAAAGTTAATCATTAAGGATGGAAAATTGGAATTAAAGGAGTTAATGCAAATCAATAGGGACGAACAATGGGTAGCTTCAAACTTAAAAACACAATACCAGACCGAAATAAAAAATGTTCTGCTCGCTACAATTGATAAGAAAGAAAATTTGAAGGTTTTTCTTTATAAGTAATTGAAGGGATTCTTAGTTTCATTTTATAAAACAACGCCCAAAGACTTCTCCGGGGCGTTTGTTTATGCTGCAATCTATTTAATGCATTGTCTTTATAAGCTCAAATAGCTTTCGTATACTCTCTGGAAATGTACGGTCTTTCATAGTACTTAAGTATACATTTCGACTTAGAAAATCACTGTGTACTTGGCGTGATATTAAGCTCTCGGATAAATGGTGGTTAACATATTGTTGGGGCAGTAGAGCGATTCCGAGCCCTTCTTCTACCAAAACTTTAATCATCTCAAATCTTTCTATTTTATATTGAATATGTGGTGTGATATTTTCTTGTTCAAATGCTTTTAATATTTGTGCACTCGTTTGAAATTCAGGCATTCCAATTATGAGGGATTCTTCCGCAAAATCTACTAGCGTTATTTTCTCTTTTGTAGCAAAAGGATGATCTTTTTTAGTTAGCACGACGTACGGTTCGGTATACAATAATTCGCTTTTTATTTCCTGATCGACAATATGCTGGTTTGTAATAACACCATGTACATTTAAACCTAATAACGCTTGACGAACCGTTTGATTGTACAATGTATCGATTAACGTAATTTGGTTTTGTGGATATTGTTTTTGATAGGCAATGATTACTTGTGAAAACCAGTGATTCGCTGACTCAATCATGCCTAATCTAATTTCTAATTGCTCGCCTTTTGCTAACTCCTTTAACTCAGTATCCATTACTTCAAATTGAGCAAGTAAACTTTTTGAACGTTCATAGAATTGCTGGCCTAATTCTGTTAGTTGAAATTTTTTGGTTGTGCGCTCTATAAGTGGTGCATTTATTTCTAATTCTAAGGTTTTTATTGCATTGCTTAATGAAGGCTGGGATATATGTAGAGATTTTGCGGCTCTTGAAAAGCTTTGATATTTTACAGTGGCATTGAAGTAATACATCCTCCGTAAATCCATTTCGCACCTCATTTATAGTTTTAAACTATTATAATATAAAAAAATAGTATTTGTTATTATAAATACATATAAATATAATGAAAATATGAATTTTTCAGTTTATAAGGAGACGAGCCTATTGTATAGAAAAACGGATGTGAGTATTTGGCAAGGTCGCATCGATCATGAGGTGGATTCGGCCTACTTTCGTTATCACCAAATTGTTCAAGTCGAACCAACAACTGAGCATGGAAAAATTGGCTTAGTAGGTTTTTCTTGTGATGAAGGTGTCCGGCGTAATAATGGACGTGTTGGTGCAAAAGATGCTCCTCTTGCTTTGCGTAAACAGTTGGCATCGTTACCATGGCGCAATCATGTTCAGCCAAATTCTTTAATGGATTTTGGGGATATCGTTTGTGAGGGGCATGAACTAGAACAGGCACAACTGGAATTGGGAGATAAAGTTTCTGACATCCTAACAAATGGGAAGGCAATTGTACTTGGAGGTGGGCACGAAACGTTATATGGACAATATTTAGGGGTGCGTAAAGCAGTAGGGGCAGAAGCATCCATAGGCTTGCTTAATATTGATGCGCACTTTGATATGCGTGCTTATGATGAACAAACCTCTTCTGGCACAATGTTTAAGCAAATTTTAGATGAGGATCCAAATGCACATTATTTCGTATGTGGCATCCAACAATATGGGAACACTACGGCATTATTTAATACAGCAGCTCATTATAATGTTCAATATTTTTTAGATGAACAATTGGAATCACCTCAGTTTAACAAAGATTTAACAGATTTTATGGACGCCCATGATGTATTACTCGTTACTCTTTGTATGGATGTTTTAAATGCTGCTGAAGCTCCAGGTGTCAGTGCACCATCTCCATTTGGATTATCCGCTATAAAAGTTCGAGACATTTTACGTCAGATGGTTTCACATAAAAACACGGTAAGTTTTAGTATTTGTGAAGTGAATCCTTCGCTTGATATAAACAACCAAACAGCAAAATTGGGGGCTTACTTTATAAATGAAGTAATTATGAATAGCTTCGAATAAACAAAGGGGAATGTATATGGCTATAAATCAAATTACAACATTATGTCTCGCAGTAACATTATTTTTAGTAGGCACTTTTTTAGTTAAAAGGGTAGGCCTTTTAAATCGTTTTTGTATTCCAGCACCCGTTGTAGGAGGCTTACTATTCGCAATTCTAGCAACTATCTTGAAGGGTTTAGACCTAATCGAGATTACGTTAGATACATCACTACAATCTATTTTCATGATTACCTTCTTTACAACTATCGGACTTGGTGCGAGTTTCAAACTTGTTAAATTAGGTGGAAAATTATTAGTAATCTATTGGTTAGCTTGTGGATTCTTAGCCTTAATGCAAAATGTGATTGGTGTTTCTTTAGCTAAATTAATGGATCTTCATCCATTGATCGGCGTTATGGCAGGGGCTGTATCTATGGAAGGGGGACATGGTGCGGCTGCGGCTTTTGGCGAAACAATTGAAGGGTTAGGAGTACCATCCGCAGTATCAATAGGGATGGCTGCAGCTACATGTGGACTGGTAGCTGGTGGACTTGTTGGTGGTCCTGTTATCGGCTACTTAATCCGTAGATTTGACTTAAAACCATCTTCTGAAGAAACAGAAGCATACGTTGAAAAATCACAACATCCGATTACAGACAAATCATTCATGATGCAAGTTTTCTTAATCACTTTCTGTATGGCTGTCGGTACATATGTAGGCGAATGGTTCTCTACTATAACAGGATTTGTTTTACCTGGTTATGTAGGTGCTATGTTCATAGCAGTAATCGTTCGTAATGTGGTGGATCGCATCAAGCCTGAACTAATCAATATGAGAGAAATAAATTTAATCGGTGATATTTCCCTTGGTATTTTCCTATCAATGGCATTGATGAGCATAAAGCTATGGGAAATTGCAGACTTAGCGTTACCGTTATTTATCATCGTTTTAGTACAAGTAATCTTCATCGTACTATTCGCTGTGTTCGTCCTTTTCCGTTTGCTTGGAAAAAACTACGATGCAGCAATTATGGTATCGGGTTTCCTTGGACATGGTCTAGGTGCAACGCCTAACGCAATGGCTAATATGTCTGCAGTAGTATCGAAATTTGGTCCATCACGGAAAGCATTCCTAATCGTACCGATTGTAGGAGCATTCTTAATAGATGTTTTCGGTATGCCAATTATTATAACAACTATTAATCTCTTTAAATAGAATACTGGGCATAGAAAAGCGCAAACCCTTGAATTTCGTCCCTGTGTAAGAAACATTCGCGTTAGTTTGAACAAACGTGAATGTTTGAACTTTCATGTTTGTTTGCTACACAGGGAACCAATCACTAAATGTAGGAAATAGAAAACACCTCTTCGATGAAGAGGTGTTTTTCAGTATTATAAGTAATTTTTCATCCATTCTTGGAAGTTGGCAATTACTGTATCAATAAACTCAACTGTTGCTTGGTCTGTTAATTCACCATTGTCATTGAATTTAGTATGTGCTGCTCCAACGTATACTTCGTTCATCGGTAGTAAAGGTGAATTTAAACCACTTGCGAATAGAATATCACGTAAATGCATTTGTGCTTTTACCGTACCCATAGCACCCATAGAAGCACCCATAATCATAGATGGTTTTCCTGTCATAACTTTATCTACACGACTCATCCAGTCAATAGCGTTTCCTAAAACACCTGGAATCGTAGAGTTATATTCGGGTGTTATCCAAAGAACAGCGTCGGCTGCTTTTACTTTTGCTTTAAAGTCTAATACTTCCTGTGGTGCATCTAACTCGATATCTTGGTTATACATTGGAATCGGTTTTAAATCTAAGATCTCTAGCTCAAACTTCTCCGCATAGCGTGTTTGTAGATGTTTTGCTAGTTTCAAATTGAATGAATCTTCTCGGATACTTCCTACAATTGCTACTAATTTCATGATGTGTTCCCTCCAAAGTTCTAGTTAGTGGAAATTTGTGATTTCCATTATAAGTGTGTGTGACTGCTAGTTGTTAAAAGTGACACAATATAAGTAGCAGACTCTTTATATTGTGTCATTTTTTCAACTTTAGTCCTTTGTTAGTATAGGAGGTTACTAAAAGTAAGTCAAAGAATTTGGCTCGCTGCTATATATAATACGTCTTCGCGACAAATATAGCTGTTGATCCTTAAAGCTAGTGGTTTATTTAAAATGCACAATAAGGAGTTAGGATATATTCACCACTCACTTATTGTGTTGTCCTATTTTACTAAGGCTTCGTGTGAAAATTTCCAAGCTTATAATGGTAAACTCATAGAAACTGTTCTTAACTTAAATCCTATGCTTTCATAAAGTTTAATAGCTTGATTTCCTGCAAATGCACTAAGACGAACTTCAGAGTATCCATTTAATCTTAGCTGGTCAATGGCTGTTCTCATTAACAGTTTGGAAACTCCATTCCCTCTAAATTCTTCTTTAACAAATAACTCATAAATAAATCCATTCATCTTATCAGTAAATTGGTCTTTACTCTCCCCTAAAAGAATCCACCCAATTATTTTACCGTTCTCTGTTGCTATTAAATAATAGCTCCCCTTTTCTAATAGTGGTTCCATAAGACTTTTTACTTTTTCAATTGTAGGTTTTACTTCACCCAATGTGCCGTCAAATACGGCTTGTGGAGAAAGTAAAAGAACCTCTTTAAGTTCGCAATCACTAGGTCTTCTTATATCCATTAAAAGAGTCATTCCTTTCAAAGTTCTTTGATATATTCTAACATAATATTCCAGATATCTATTTCTAGTAATTCAACTAACCTGTCATTTTAGTTCAATTTAAACCACAGGAATAACGAAAAAAAGTGATACTGGCTGTGTATTATGTCCAACCAATACCACTATTCATTTACTCGTTAATAATATAGAAAACATTTGTCCAAGCTCTTCCGAAATGTCCTGAGTTTTCTTATTATGAAAGGGCTGGAATTCGAACTGTTAAAGTAGTGCCTTCTCCTAACACACTATCAATAGTGATTCCATATTTGTTGCCGAAATAATATCGGATTTGATCGTGTACATTTTTAAGTCCGATATGTTCTTCGGTTAACGTGTTAGATGATTCTTCTAGATAATCTCGCAATTGCTGAACTTTTTCTGGATTAATACCTACTCCGTTATCTTGAATCTTAATAAGTAGGTCTTTGCCTGAAAAGGTAGAAGAAAGTTCTAGCGTGCCTTGTCCAAGCATCGGTTCTAAACCATGAATAATTGCATTCTCCACTAGGGGCTGTAGGGAAAAATGTACAATGTGTATGGAATTACTATGTGGTGCTAAGTTTTCGATATACTGTATTTTGTCCCCAAATCGCATTTGCTGCACTTGTATATATAAGCGAATATGTGTGAGTTCTTCTTCCAATGTGATAGTTTCTTTTCCACTTTGTATAGTGATGCGGAATAACTGTCCCAGGAGTCCAATCATTTCTGCAATATCTCGTTGTTTGTTGATGACCGCCTTCATTTGAATTGATTCGAGGGCGTTTGCTAAAAAGTGTGGATTGACCTGACTTTTTAGCGCGCGGTAATGTGCTAGTTGTTGTTGGGCTTTGAGATAAGAGGCTCGTTCTATATAACCTTTTAAGTTAGTAGTCATTTTACTAATCCCTTGATATAAAACACCGAATTCATCTTGACGTTCACTAGTTAAGTTAACATTGAATTGTCCACTTCCAATTTTTTTTACTTGCTTACTTAAAAAGATAATAGGTTTAGTCACACGTGAATATAAGATCACCATAAACAACATAGCCATAGCTATGGAGAAGAGTGCTAACCATAAAATAACCTGACGAAGGATATCTGCATGCTTCGTCATTTCTTGTTCCTCAATATATTGTATAACTGTCCATCCGGAGTATGGAGAAGTAACATAGTTAAAGAAAGAGTTAACTTCATTTACTTCGGCATAGAAGCTTCCGTTATCTGTTTGAGTATCTGATATTGCTTGCTGAATAGGTGTTTTAAATTTTTTGTTAGAGTTAACCTGATTTAAATCAGAAGCATAAATAATATTGCCAACGTCATCCATAATAACGAAGTTTCGATTGCTATTCTCTGATAGGTTTAAGATATTGCGGAGTGAATCTAAACGGATATCGATTAGTAGAACACCTAAAGGATTCCTAGTACCACTTTTGTTAATGACCCTTGCGATAGAAATAACAGATTCACTAGAGTTAGGGCGATGAAAGGGTTGGTGGGTTCCAAATAATACTCTTTTTCCTTTTTGGGCCACCGTTTGTTTATACCATTCCTCGCTTGAAAGGTTACTAACATCGTAAACAGCTCTTTTAAAGCTCGAGTAAAATACACGATTGTCTAAAAAGATTTGTACACTGTCTACATTATCAATGGTCATTTCAATACTGCTGATGAAATGTTCAATGGCATTTTCGTATTCTAGACTTTGAACATAGTCCTTGTCGGAGTCCGTTTTCCCCCAATTTTCTAATGCATTTTGAAGATTACTATCCATATGAGCTGTTAAAGCTCCAATTTCCACACTCCGCAAATATTGATCGAAATTAAATGATAAATTATTGAGAATCAGGTTCGAACTATTTTGATATTCACTTTTTGCTGATTGTATAGAGAAGATATATATAATAACGGATAAAATTAGCAACGGTATGGTAATTGTTATAATCATTAGACTGAAAATTTGATAGTTAACATGTTTAAACTGACATATTTGAAAGAGTCGTTTTAGTTGTTTCATCATGTTATATCCTTAATTGTTTTCGGTATTCCGTAGGTGTCATTTGCGAAATACTTTTAAATAATTTAACGAAGTGTTTATAGCTTTTATAGCCACACATAAGTGACACGTCATTGATGGAGTATTTGGATTCTTTTAGACATTCTAGCGCATAGCGAATTCTGATTTCGCTTACAAAGGTCATATAGTTCATATTTAGTTTTGTTTTAAATAACCGACTTAAATACGATGGATTATAAAAGAAATGATCCGCAACCATATTGAGTGTTAACTCTTGGTTAATATGCTTTTTTATATAGGATTCAATTTTTTTGAACAGTTGGAGATCCTCTTGAGAAAGCGTTTCCATTCTATTCAAAATGAGAGAGGAATCCAGTATATTTTGCGTGCTCTCTATAGTTTCTAGGGATCCTAATTGCTTCTTACGGATTTTTTCTATGCATTCCACAATAACTGAAAAACTCTTGTCATACTGTAATGGTTTGAGTAAATAATCGTGTACCCCGCCGTAGTGAATAGCTTTTTGTGCATATTCAAATTCGCTATGCCCAGTTAAAATAATGAAGATAGCGTCAGGTAACTTTGGTCGTAGATGACCTATCATTTCAAGTCCATCCATTACGGGCATTCGAATATCTGTAATGATTAGGTGAGGTAATTCGATTAAAGCTGTATCTACTCCATCTTTGCCATTCTCTGCTTCCACAATGGTTTCAACCCCTAATTCCTTCCAATCAAAATATTGCTTTAAGCCAGAACGTATGACAGGTTCATCTTCAACTATCATTAATTTGTACATCATATTCCCCCAAAATGATTTAATAGTAGTTGTTGTTATAGAACACGTTTAGACATTTTTCTATGCCATTTTTTCCTAGTGTACATGATAAAGTAGAATTTCCCAATAGGTAATTATATGAGCATTCAGATAATTTTATATGTTTAGAGTGTATATGTCAGAATGGGAGTATGAATGTAAAATAAGAGGGATTGTAGATAGAGCTCTATAACTCTATGATAAAAACAGGTAATGAAAGCGCTTACCAATATTTCAAGATTCATAATAGGGGGGATACTATGCAAGGTTCAAAGAGAAGGTTCATTTTGTTTATCGCAATTGCATTTGTTGTATCAATGTTCTTGGCAGCTTGTAGTGAGGATGCTAGTGAAAAAGAAAAAGATGATTCTACAAAAGTTCCAGCTTCTAGTGACGCAAAATCAGTAGAAATAACATGGTGGAATTTTCCCAACTTCCAGGCTTTAGATGGAGAAGTAGGGAAGTATGAAGAAGGAATTATAGCAGCTTTCCAGGAGAAAAATCCTGATATTAAAGTGAATTTAGAAATGCTAACTTTTGAAGGTGGTCCGGAAAAGCTTAACGTGGCTATTGCTACAAATACAGCGCCAGACGTAATTTACGATGCTCCTGGAAGAATTATTGACTGGGGAAAAAAAGATTTACTTGCACCGTTAAATGACATGATGCCAGAAGAGGTAATGAGTGATATTTCTCCAGCTTTGTTAAAGCTATCGATGGTTGGGGAGGAAGTATTCATGTACCCATTCAATACAGGACCATTCATGATGGCGGTAAATAAAACATTGTTTGAGGAAATTGGAGAACTTGATTTATTGCCTTTAGATCGACCAGATCGTACTTGGACTGTCGAAGAATATGAAAAAGCTCTAAATGCAGTGAAAGAAAAAGCGCCAGATATTATACCTTCTGGGTTTTATGCAAAGAGTGTTGCAGGTGATCAAGGAACACGAGGTTACATTACGAACTTAGGTGGAAGTAGATTTTTAAATGAGGATTATAGCGAAGTAGCGATTAATTCAGCTGCTGGTGTAAAAGGTCTTGAGTGGGTTGTGCAAGCTTCTAGAGATGGATTAGTAGCACCGGGTGCAGCTTCACTTGAAGCAGGAGATCATAATGATTTGTTCCTGCAAGGGAAAATGGCATTTGCTATTAACTATTCTGCTGTACTAAAATCACTATTTGCTCCAAATAAAACAGAAGACTTTGAAGATGTATTATTACCTTATCCAACTCCAGATGGTTCAGATCCAAAGCTTGAGCCGTTTCTTGGAGGGTTAGCTGTATTCAACAATGAAGATGACAAAAAGGTAGAGGCTTCTAAGAAATTAATCGACTTTATCGTGAATGATCCAGAATGGGGCGAAAAGAACCTTATTCAAACTGGAGGATTGTCAGCGCGTAACTCCGTAACGGGGATATACGAAGGGTCTGAATATGACTACTCAGAGTTAGCACGTAAATTTATAACAGATCCTCCAACTACTGCAGATGGTTATGCTGAAATCCGTACTTTCTGGTTCCCTGCGCTGCAAGAAGCAATTCTTGAAACGAAAACACCGAAAGAAGCATTAGATGAGTTTGCGGAAAAAGCGAATGCAACGATTGAAAAAGCAAAATCTGCAAAATAGTATTACCGATATTACACAGCAGTATGAATAGATGGAAAAGGAGCAGCATCATTGATGTCTTGCTCCTTTCTAAAAAGAAAAATTAGTCAAAAGGATGCTTGCCATCGCCCGCGGAGGCCAACAGGATGTGGTCACAAAGGCGTTGCCACACGAGGTGGCGCTCTTAGCCTCTGAAATCAGTAGTATTATTCATTTTTTAAAATTCCATGAACTCAGTGTTCATCCTCCATATTTATATACTTATCTAAAAAAAGAATTAGATTGAGGTGGTAGTAAATTGTTAGCAACTATTCGTAAGCCAAACAAACACAAATTGCACGATTGGTTGATGAGTTATTTGTTCTTGTTACCAGCGTTAACATTTTTCCTCATTTTTGTTGTATATCCTATGTTAAGAGGGATATATATGAGTTTCTTCGACTATAGCATTACAAGCTTTGAATTCATTGGATGGGAAAACTATGTAACGTTGTATCATGATGAAACTTTCCATAAGTCACTCATAAATACGATTGTATTAGTTGCTGTTGCAGTTCCTATAGTTATCGGCTTCTCTATTTTCGTCGCAATGGCGATTTACAAGAAAAGTGAGTTTATCCGGTCATTTTGTAGAGGCATCTTTTATCTGCCAGCGGTTACTTCTGTTGTAAGTGTGACCGTCGTATGGGGGTGGATCTACCATCCAAACTTTGGACTGCTAAACTATATAACTAATTTTTTCGGAATGGAGCCAATATCCTGGCTTGGAGATCCAAAAACAGCATTAATGGCCATAACAGTCATATTAATCACAACATCTGTCGGTCAGCCGATCATTTTATATGTTGCTTCTTTAGGTAATATTCCTGCCAGTTATATAGAAGCTGCTCAAATTGACCGTGCAAGCCCAGGACAAATTTTCCGCAAAATTATTTGGCCATTACTAATGCCAACAAGCTTGTATGTAATTGTCATCACTACTATAAATTCGTTTCAGTGTTTTGCACTTATACAATTACTTACTTCCGGCGGACCAATTCATAGTACCTCGACGGTCATGTATGGTGTTTACCAACAAGCATTTCTTTTAGGTAACTTTGGTATAGCCTCAGCTATGGGGGTAATTCTAGCCATTATCATTGGCATAATTTCAATCATTCAATTTAAATACTTAGGGAATGACGTGGAGTATTAAAAGGAGGAAACATCTTGAAAGCAATATCTCCGGTAAAAATGAAGAAAGAAAAAGATGGGCGTGGACGTCCAAAATGGTTTCGCGACTTAAGCGCATTTAAAATAATATCCACAATTATATTAGTCCTCTCTGGATTATTCTTTT
The DNA here is from genome assembly GCF_038003145.1 of Psychrobacillus sp. FSL K6-1464. Taxonomy (NCBI): domain Bacteria; kingdom Bacillati; phylum Bacillota; class Bacilli; order Caryophanales; family Bacillaceae; genus Psychrobacillus; species Psychrobacillus sp. FSL K6-1464. The sequence goes on along the minus strand of NZ_JBBOOP010000001.1, from coordinate 3,147,234 downwards.
TGTTCCCACTTTACTGGATTGTTACTGGCGCGTTTAAATCTCAAGTTGTAGCAATCACAATTCCACCAGAATGGTTTCCGTTAAATCCTATACTGGATAACTGGGTAATATTATTTAACAATCCAGTTTGGCGTTGGACATTTAATAGTTTCTTCATAGCAAGTGCAGAGATGATTGCCGTATGTTTTGTAAGTGCAACAGCAGGTTTTGTACTAGCAAAAAAGGTATTTCCTGGTCGTAAGCTTATCTTTATCGCACTTATCGCTGCAATGGCGCTACCTAAACAGGTTATTTTAGTTCCGCTGTTTACGATGCTGGCAGATTTGGGGTGGGTAGATACATATAAAGGACTAATCATTCCCGCAATTGGCTGGCCATTTGGAGTTTTCTTGATGAAGCAGTTCTCACAAACAATACCAAATGAACTCCTAGAAGCTGCAAAAATAGATGGCTGTGGTGAGATTCGTTCATTTTTCCATATCGTGTTGCCAATGCTTAAACCAGCAATCGGTGCTTTGGCCATTTTCACCTTCATGTTAAGTTGGAATGATTATTTTAGCCAACTTGTTATTACGCGTTCCACGGATATGATGACTCTGCCATTAGGTATTGCAACCATGCAGGGTGAATACAAAACAGATTACGGTGTAATGATGGCCGGTGCTGCATTAGCTTCTGTTCCTATGATCATCATCTTCATGCTTTTCCAAAAATCATTCACACAAGGAATTACAATGGGTTCTATCAAGTAAAAAGGTGGGGATTATATTGCTAAACAAATTTAAGGGAATCATACCTGCTTTTTATGCTTGCTATGATGATGCAGGGGAAATATCACAAGAGAGAATAATAAAATTAAGTCAGTATTTATATGAAAAAGGGATCAAGGGTCTCTATGTGGGGGGAAGTTCGGGCGAGTGTATATATCAATCTCTTGCCGAAAGAAAGGCAACACTCAAGTATGTTGCGGAAAGCCTGCAAGGGAAATTGACGCTCATCGCACATGTCGGAGCACCATCTACTAAGGAAAGTGTGGAATTAGCCAAGTATGCGGAGGAATTAGGCTATGACGCGTTATCTGCTATTCCCCCGATCTATTTTCAACTACCTGAAAGTGCGATTGAAAAATACTGGTTGGAAATTATGAATTCAACGGAATTGCCATTTATCATTTACAACATTCCTCAAACGACGGGCTATAACCTTTCTGTTTCGTTACTGAAAAGGCTATTAAAAAATGATAAGCTAATCGGCGTTAAGAATTCTTCTATGCCAGTGATGGATATTGAGCGATTTAAAGCAGCAGCCCATGAGGAATTTATCGTTTTTAATGGACCAGATGAACAATATGTGTCTGGTAGATTAATAGGGGCAGATGGAGGAATTGGTGGAACGTATGGAGTAATGCCGGAGTTATTCTTAAAAGCAGAGGAATTTATTGCAACAGGTAACTTCTCAAATGCTAGAGAAATCCAACATGATATTAACGATATTATTATTGCACTTTGTTCATTGAATGGTTCGATGTATTCCGTTATAAAAGAGATTTTAAAAATAAGAGGCATAAATATTGGAAGTGTCCGAGGTCCATTAGAGGCACTACATGGAGAAGATTTAGGAAAAGCAGAAGGTATTAAAAGGATGATTGATGAGGCAATCGAAAAATATCAAATGGCTTAAGTATGGAGATGAATATAGATGAAACGTAAAGAGGAAATATTAAAATCCATCGAGCGTGAACTCATCGTTTCTTGCCAGGCTTTGCCTGAAGAACCATTGCATAGCCCTTACATTATGGCAAGAATGGCTTATGCTGCAATGTTGGGTGGCGCAAAGGGGATTAGAGCGAATAGCATTGATGATATTAGAGAGATTAAAAAAGCAGTTAACCTGCCGATCATTGGAATTATTAAACAGGTCTATGATGAATCGAATGTTTTCATCACACCTACACGTAAAGAAATAGATTTACTCTATCAGGAAGGCGTCGAAATTATTGCGATTGATGCAACTAATAGGATTAGACCTGATGGTAGAGTAATTAGCGAAGTTTTTCCAGCTATTCGTGAACAATATAGGAACCAATTGTTTATGGCTGATTGTTCCACTTATGATGAAGCAAAACAAGCATATGAATTAGGTTTTGATTGCTTAGGTACTACACTTAGTGGTTATACAACATATACTCAAGGTACTAAATTACCAGATGGGGAGCTGATTGCAAACCTAGTTAGAGATTTTCCAATTCCAATCATTGCAGAGGGTGGAATTTGGACACCTGAGGAACTAAAGGAAGTATTCGAATTAGGTGCATATTCAGCGGTAGTGGGAACTGCCATTACGAGACCGATGGATATTACGAAAAGATTTGTAAAAGCCGTAAAGTTCGATCTAGAAGGGTGAAGCCGATGAATATATTAGCTATCGATATTGGTGGAACATCTATTAAACTTGGTATCTCTGATGAAAAAGGAAATATAGTAAATTTTCAAGAGTTCGAATCTCAAGCTAAAATGGGAGGGAAACATTTAATAGAAAGAATAATTCAGTTAGTCAAAATGAATTATGTAGACTTTCAAGCTATTGGCATTAGTACTGCTGGGCAGGTTAATAGTAAAGAAGGCTCTATCACCTATGCAAATGATAACATTCCTAATTTTACTGGTATGAGGTTAAAGGATATTTTTGAGTTGACTTTTAATGTCCCAGTTGCTGTAGAAAATGATGTGAATGCTGCAGCGTTAGGGGAAAAAAAGTTTGGTGCTGGTAAAAGGTATACTGACTTTTTATGTTTAACCTATGGAACTGGTATAGGTGGTGCTATTGTATATAATTCTAGTATCTATAGAGGATTTAATGGCTCAGCAGCTGAGTTTGGACATATCATTCTATATCCAGGTGGAAGGAAATGTACTTGTGGCTTTTTAGGCTGTTATGAAGTGTATGGTTCCACGACAGCCTTAGTTGAAAAAGCACTTCAAGTCGATCATAAGTATGCGAACGGTCGAGCAATATTTGAAGGGCTTGAAAGAGGTAATACAGAACTGGAGAAGATTCTGAATGCATGGATAATCGATGTAGCATATGGTTTAGTTTCATTGACCCACATATTCAATCCGCCTGTAATTATATTAGGCGGTGGAGTTATGGAACAGGATAAATTAGTATCATTGGTAAACAGTAAAGTGAAGGAACTAGTAATGGAAAGCTATTCCGACATAGAAATTGTAAAGGCAACACTCGGTAACAAAGCGGGGTTATTAGGTGCAGTTTCCTTGCATTTATGAGTGAACCTTAGTGTAAGTCTTAAGTTCTTTTCAACTGAGAAATAATCGTTCTATCCAATTAGAGGTAGCGGATATTTCTTTTTTTATAAGGATAATAAATTATGTGAGGGTATTTAGACATATATGGGTAAATATATTAGGTTCCAAATCGATATAAAAATAACCTTTCACCCATTGTTTTAAGGGCTTATAAATAGTAAAATTGTCAAAGTAACAGGAAAAAAGACATGAGTTAATTTAACTACTTTATATGCAATTATAACTATGATAGATGTGAAGGGAATTTTTGGATGTGGATATTGAGTGTACTATTAGTAGTACTTATTATTGTAATTCTTCTATTAAACTTTAAACGGTCAAAGTTACAACAAGAGGTAGACTCTGTAATCCCAATGCTAGAAGTCGTAGAAAACTTAAAAGATATTATGTACTATTGCGAGTTAAAGCCAAACTTAAAATATCGCTATTTAAGTCCTGTAGTAGACCAGTTTTTTGGAGAGGGTGCTATGCAGGAACATATAAAAAATCCTAGTATAATCTTTCGTGATCTTGTGCATCCGGATGATCGTCATATTTTAGTGAAGAAAAATAATGGCGAACTGGATTATAGTAAGCCCATCGTAACTAGACTGAAAAACACGGATGGTAAATACATTTGGTTTGAGGAATATGCTACACCTGTATATGACCAGGAAAGGCTAATTGCTATTCAAGGAGTGTTAAGAGACATAAGTGAAAAAGTGGAACTGCAACAGAAACTAGAATACAAAGTCACCCATGACGCTTTGACGAATGTATATAATCGAGGTTTTTTTGAATCACAGTTAGATTACTTCAACTGGAAAAGAGATGTCCCTGTTGCAGTTCTCATATGTGATGTAGATGAACTAAAACTAGTAAATGATCATTTTGGACACAGAGTAGGGGATTCTTTAATCCGTGAAACAGCCAAATTATTAAATAGTACAGTAATTGAAAATGGGATAGTAGCAAGAATAGGTGGGGATGAATTTGCTGTTATATTCATCAATACTGAATTATTACATATTGAAAAGTATTTAACGGATCTTCGAAAAAAAATTGATCTTTTTAATAGTGTAAGTAGACCTTACCGTGTTAAAATATCGGTTGGTTATGCATATAGTCCATCTTCTTTAGGGAAAATGGATGCTCTATTCGTGGAAGCGGACAAAAAGATGTATGAAGAAAAAATAGGCAAAAGAAAACTTGTAGAGTTATAAAAAAAGAAAGTGATCTAAAGCCTTGAAATCATGATAGTTCAATATCCAATTAAATAGAAAGTAAGAAGCTGCCAATCCTCTTTGGTAGCTTCTTTTTTGCGTTACAAATAATGATTCGATGTATTTAAAATACTTATTTCCATATAAATCCTTACATAAAATAATTGTTTTGATGCATATTAAAACAGTCGACAACTTCAGATTTTAAGAGACCTCTATAATGTGCGCTTTGGAAAGCTACCTATTGCACTTATATACAGAAATGTTTGTATCTCTCTTTTTTAGGGCAATACATAAAAGGGATTATTGAAAAGTACATCGGAGGTATAACATTGAAAAATAGAATTATAATATTTACACTAATATTTATAAGTATAACTTTATCTACAGCAAGTGCTTCAGAACCATTGATAAACCAACTAGATTTACCAAATACAAAGGTAGAGGATACACCTATCGTAGAAGAAAGTCTTCCAGATCCAACTATTCATACAGTTGTAGAAGGAGATAATCTGTATGATATTGCGGAAGCTTATAATGTTCCCATTGACTTACTAATGGAGTGGAATGGATTGTCTGATCATGTGATTTATCCAAAAGACCAGTTAATACTAAGTAAGGATGCGGAGCTAGTGAAGCACCCAAGTACTATTCCGCCAGACGGACCAGGACTAGAGATGATAGTGGAGGCAACAGCCTATACAGCCTATTGCTATGGCTGCATCGGCATAACTGCTTACGGTATCGATCTAAGATCTAATCCAGAAGAGAAAGTGATTGCAGTGGACCCTACAGTTATTCCGCTTGGCACTAAAGTGTGGGTAGAAGGATACGGAGAAGCAATTGCTGGGGATACTGGTGGTGCTATAAAAGGTAATCGAATTGATGTGTTCATTCCTACTTATGATGGAGCAATTGAGTGGGGAAGACAGGAAATAATATTGAAAATCCTGGAGTAATTTAGATGTAAACTATGTGTATATAACACCATTTTTCCAAACAGATTTTATATGTTTGGGAGGATGGTTTCTTTTTATTTTGTTAGAATGTTTGTTTTTGAAAGTTTTTGGGCAATACTTAATCAAATTTAAAAGTGATTGAAAGATTGCTTGTAAGGAGGATAAAGTATTGAAAGCAAAAACGTTGTTAATGATTTTAGTAGCTACTTTTTCGATGAGCTCAGTAACGTACGCTGCTGATCCATTTCTAGTCGCCACTAGTGATGGAGAAGAATTTGATATATACAATTCAGATAGCGTCGCGGATTTTTCTTTTTTTGATGATGCACTAAATATCGAACTAGCTTATGATTTTCTACTGGAACCTAAGACATATACGGTAGAAAAAGGGGATAATCTATTTAGGATTGCTCTAGAGCATAGTATTTCATTGGAATCTCTGATGGAATGGAATAATATCGAAGGGGAACTAATCTTACCTGGCGATGTATTAACTGTAAGCAACACTGGTATTCCTGAAACTATTAAGAAGGTAGCGGCTGCTTCAACAACTGTAGCTAGAAGTTCCCCACCAACTAATACGGTGGAAGAACCAAAAGTAACCGTATCTTCTTCCAAAGAAGAGCCGGAAAGTTATGGAGCAGAGATGACGGTTACCGCCACGGCTTACACAGCGTATTGCGCAGGGTGCTCAGGGACGACCGCATATGGAATCGATTTGCGAGCTAACCCCAATCAAAAAGTAATAGCAGTAGATCCTCGGGTAATCCCATTAGGTACAAGAGTGTGGGTAGAGGGTTATGGAGAAGCAATAGCTGGTGACACAGGGGGAGCTATTAAAGGCAATAAAATTGATGTTTTTATCCCTTCTCATGATAATGCTATCGCTTGGGGAGTCAAAGAAGTAAAACTTAGAGTTATCAATTAAATCCCAAAAAACAGATCAGCGACTTATGCTGATCTGTTTTTTTAGTAATACATATTTAATTCGCTTTTATAAGTAAGTAGATAAAGTAAGGAGCACCAAGAACGGAGATAACCAATCCGACTGGGAGTTCCATTGGTGCTAATATGACTCGGCCAAGGGTGTCTGCGAGTAAAAGTAACAGTGCTCCTAGCAAAGCAGCTAGGGGTAGTGACTTGGCATGAGAAGCACCTACTAAACGGCGTGCCATATGTGGAGCGATTAGACCGAGAAAAGTAATTCCTCCTCCAACTGATACACAAACCGCCGCAATCGCTACGGAAATGAACAGAAGGAAGCGTCTTTCTTTTTCAATATTGGCCCCGACACCTATTGCAATAGAGTCTCCTAACTTTAATACATCTAAGACTCGAGATTTATAAAGAACAATTGGGATTAGGACAACTAACCAAAGTGCAATCATCCAAACAAATGTCCAATTTGTTCCCCAAATACTACCAGAAAGCCAAACTATCGCTTTCATAAAGTCAATCGGCTCCATTTTCATTTGGAAAATAGTTAGACCTGCTCCAAATGCAGCATTAATCCCGATTCCTACAAGTATTAGCCGTATAGGAGTTACACGACCATTTTTCCAGGAAATTATATAGATGAGGAATGCTGCTATAAATCCTCCGATTAGTGCTGCAAATGGCATGATGAAAATAGAGAGCCAACCAGTTATAAAGACAGTTCCTTGAAAAAAGAACATATAAAGCACGATGGTAAAACCTGCACCAGCATTGATGCCTAGAATACCGGGATCAGCTAGTGGGTTTCCAGAAATTCCTTGCAAAATTGCACCAGATATAGAAATTCCTAAACCTACCAGTAAGGCCATGAATATTCGAGGTAAGCGGAATTCAAATATAGTAAGTTCATTTTGAGGAGTACCATTACCAAACAATGTAGCAATAACATCGGCAATCGGTATTTTCATATATCCTGCATTAATACTTATAAGAATAGCCATAATGATTAAAATAAATGTAGTGATCATAAGAAACTTATATTTGGCTTCATTTTTAGCTAAAGTGTTTGGCATCATAATCCTCTCCCCTCTTTACGTGCTAGGTAGAGAAAGAACGGCACACCGATCAAGGCAGTAATAGCACTAACAGGTGTCTCAAAGGGAGGATTTACACTGCGTCCAACGATATCTGCAGTGATCAATAATATACCGCCTAAAATAGCGGAACATGGAATAATCCACCGATAATCTACTCCAACTAGAAATCTAGTGATATGAGGAATTACCAGACCTACAAAACCAATCATCCCAGCAATGGATACTGCAGCTCCCGTTAATAGAAGTACAGCAATTGTTCCTAACAATTGTACATAACCGGTTCGTTGACCGAGTCCTTTTGCGACATCTTCTCCTAAACTTAGCACAGAGATAGAGCGCGACAAGATTAACGCTAATATAAGTCCGACGATGATAAATGGAATAGCAAATAAAATATGTTGCGGCTGAATACTCGATACGCCGCCAGCATACCAGTAGCTGATATCCTTTGATACATTGAATTTAATACCAATAGCTGTGGATAGGGAACTAAGTAAGGAAGTAATGGCTGAGCCGACTAGCGCTAATTTTACCGGAGTAACTCCACCCTTCGCCATAGCAGAGATTCCAAATACTAAAGCTGCACCGAGCCCCGCTCCAACGAATGAGAACATCATTAAGCCTAAGTAACTTATACCTGGTAACACAGCTAGCGCAATGGCTATTAAAAAAGATGACCCTGAAGTAACCCCCATTATGGATGGGGAAGCCAATGGATTTCTTGTCATCCCTTGCATGATTGCACCAGATACTGCTAAAGCAGCTCCAACAGAAATAGCGGCTATTGCTCGGGGAAGTCGAAGTTCACGAATGATAACATGGGAAGAATTAGTTGGATCAAAGTGAAAAATAGCACTCCATACGTCCTGATAGCTTAAGGTGGAGGATGCCCCAAAATTTATAGATACGACCACACTAAGGGCAAGTAGTATGATGCCAATGATAATGACAGCAGAGCTAGTGTAAGGATTTTTATAATCTAATGTTGTTTTAGTATTCATATGTATCATTATCCCCATTTTAAGAAAAAATAAATATTGACAAATGAAAGAATTTGTATTCTAATTGAAATCGAGAATCATTATCAATGATTCTATTATATCATACCAAAAGGGAGATTAACATGAAAAATATACTAGGTAAAAATAAATGGATACAATTAGTAGGAGCAGGTGCTTTAGCTTTAGCATTAGCGGCTTGTGGGGATGAAGATTCTAAAGAGCAGTCCACAACAGATAAAGCAGAAGAACAAGCAACGGACGCACAGGAAAGCGATACACGTACATTGACAGATGCGATGGGCAATGAAGTAGTAGTGCCTGTTAACCCAGAACGTGTACTAGCTTCATACTTAGAAGATAATTTAGTCGCATTAGGAATAACTCCTGTTGCACAATGGAGTGTAAATGATGGAGCAAGCATACAGGGATATTTACAGGACGATTTAAAAGACGTTCCAATGATTCCTTATGACCTACCATTCGAAGCAGTTCAAGAATACGCACCTGACTTGATCATCATGGATTCAGCAAGCATGGTAGAAGGCGGTAAATACGAACAATACAGTAAAATTGCTCCAACATACGTAATTGGAACAGAAGTCAACAACGATTGGCGCGACGAACTAAAGCGTGTAGGGGAAGTATTCGGTAAAGAAGCAGAAGCTCAAAAAGCACTGGAAGATTATGATGCAAAAGCGGCAGAAGCAAAAGCAACGATAGAAGCCGAGGTAGGAAATCCTTCAGTAGCTGCTGTATGGCTAGTAGGTGGGAAATTCTTCGTAGTAGGAGAAAACTTATCTAGTGGTGCGGTAATGTATGGTGATTTAGGATTGAAGACACCTGCAGTAGTAAAAGAAATTTCAGCAAGTGCAACTGGTAACTGGAGTGAAATATCTTTAGAAAAACTGGTTGAGTTAGATGCAGAGCATTTATTCTTGATTAATAGTGATACAACAAGTGGTTCTACTGCTTTAAGTGAAGCATTATGGAACAGTGTTCCTGCTGTAAAAGCTGGAAATGTATATGAATTTTCCCCAGACGAAAGTTGGTTATACACTGGAACAATTGCTAATGAACAAATTATCGACAATATTTTAAAAAGCATTGTAAAATAGTTTGCCAAGAGAGGCTATCTCCCTGTTATTGGGAGATAGCCTTTAATTGTTTTAGTTCTTCTGCCAATTTAGATCTACGTAACTTTCTGTGTCGCAGAAAGTCCTTCATCTCATCCACAGATTGATAAGACAAGCGAATATAGTAATAATTTATATACTCTGCTAGCGCAAACAAATATAAAAAGAGGGTCCAATAGTAGGCTTTAGAATGATTTATCGATTCATATATCAATAGAACAAAGCCAGCTCCTATAAGAAAAAGATTCACTCGCTTTAGAATCCGAAAAAATTTCAGATGATAATCGGGCAATATAGTGAAATCCCTATGCTTAGCTTGTCTCCATTTTAAATACCAATAATAACTTCCTTGTAATAATAGAAATTCTAGGAATAGAAATGCATATAAAGGGGGAAAAGAAGTTAAGTATGGATTTGCCCATTCATACATACGTAAAAACAGTAGCCATACACCTCCAAACATAATTGTTGCGGTCAATTCACCTGTAAACAATTTAAATAGTGTTTTTGTCAGTTTCTGATGCATGTACACACCCTCTTTGCGTAAAATTCTATGTTTAACATCGATTGTACCCCCCTTTAATCATTTAATTTACTAAAGGGTTGAGAAGACAGATAGAATGTAGCATAATAAGAAAATTAATATTTATATAATGGGAGCTGTTTCTATGTCTATTAACATGAAAGCAAAAAGTAACTTACAACATCAAAACAGTCATTTTGAAAATCGTGGACGATTGCTAGTAAAATGCCCTGATAAACCAGGAATCGTGTCAGTGCTATCAACATTTTTACACACACATAATTCAAATATTATTGAGTCTAGCCAATATTCCAGTGATCCAGTGAACGGTACATTTTTTATACGAATTGCATATCATTGTGAAGGTTTAGTTGGAAAGTGTGCACAAATGGAAAAGGATTTCGAACAAATTGCTGCAGTGCATAATATGGAATATAGTTTTAATTATTTACGTGAGCGTACACGTTCTGCAATTTTTGTTTCTAAGGAACCACACTGTTTAATGGAGCTTTTATGGGAATGGCAAAACGGAGATTTGGATACAGATATAGTTGTAGTCATTAGTAATCATGAAGACGCCCGACCATTTGTCGAGGCTCTAGGCATTCCATATTATTATATACCAGCAAACAAAGAAATTCGAAAACAAGTGGAAGCTGAACAGGTTCGTTTAATGGAGCAGTACAAAGTAGATTTACTCATCCTGGCTCGTTATATGCAAATATTAACACCAGAGTTTGTAGAGCATTTTGAAAATCGGATTATTAATATACATCATTCATTTCTACCAGCGTTTATCGGTGCTGGTCCATATGAGCGGGCATACGAACGCGGAGTAAAGCTGATTGGGGCTACTTCTCATTATGTAACAAACAATTTAGATGAAGGTCCAATTATCGAACAAGATGTGGAGCGAGTAGATCATCGGGATGACGTAGTTCAGTTAAAGAAAATTGGTCGTAATATCGAGCGACGAGTATTAACAAAAGCTGTGAAATGGCATTTAGAAAATCGTGTTATCGTAGAAGGCAATAAGACGATCGTTTTCCACTAAGTCAAAAGTTGGTAATGCTCATATAGGTTGAATGCGCTACTCCTTCTGTATATAATGGATATAGAAACAGAGACTATAAAGACTGGATACGCGAATATCCAGTCAGCAATTACAGACCGCGGAAAGAGCGGTTGGTCCAAGGTCGAAAATAACCGTCAAACCTTTAGCTCAGGGGACGGTTATTTCTTTTTTACAAAGAAAATGATAATGGTCACTACAATGGAAAAGGTTGCTATCAGTACAGCACTAAGCTGGATCAACAAACTCATCATCTGGTATGTTGTCATGGCAACACCTCCTAACGGAAAAGTGACCAGCCGCCTACCCTACTATGTAATTGCCAACTTATTATAACACAAAAAAGAACTAATGTTCTATTTTATTGTTGTGTCGTTATTCGAATCTCTATCTAATGATGTCACAGATGCATGATTTTTCACATAAATTCTCCGACAATAAAAGCCCTACCAGAGCAATTATTTCTCTGGTAGGGCTTCTATTAAATTTGAATGGGTTTCTTTGCTCGAATATCTCCTAATAAGAACCTTCCGTATGGAATCATTTTTTGAATAATAATAGATGCTATGATCGGTATGATTAATCCGAGTGTTGTAAAACCAATAATGCCGTATTGGAAATAGTCGTTCAGGATAATATCAGTGAAAATATGCAAATACATAATAGTAATTGAATGTTTTTCAATTTTTGCCAACCAGTCTAACGAAAGAATAGTAGTAATTCTTTGGAACAGACCAAGAATAACGATTATGAACGCAATGGGTATCACTAAGTCTAGTAGTAAATGTTCATAGCGAAGGAATTTCATACTTAAGTGATAATCAATAACCCCAAGTTTATCAGTAACTATGGCAGTTATTGCCACGATTAGAGCTCCGATAAACCACGTTTTAGTAATGTTCATCCAAATAGATTTAGCATAATAGCCAAGAGAAAAATAGACGATTGCCATTAAGACGACATCCAAGTTCCAAAGCATTGGAATTGTTTGTGAAGCTTTATCTGGAGCTCCACTAATATATTGCATTGCAAAAATACTTTCTAAATGTGCGACGATGTAAAATACGATAAGTAATACTATTTGTTTGAATCGATTTAAATACTTTGTCATCAATGTGAACAATAAATATGTAAAGAACAATGTGGTGACGAACCAGAAAACTCCATAAGCACCACGTGCAAAACGACCCGCAATAACTAATTTCCATAAATCTTGTATGTACCAGGATAAGTCGAAGTTACCTCCTGCAAGCTCCATTCCATATCGAACAGTTGTAATGGCTAATAGGAAAAAGAAATAAGGTACCATCAGCTGTAGAAACCTTTTTTTGATAGAGACTTTTGTATCTTGTTCCTCTTTTAATTCTTTGAAAAATAATCCACTTAATAAGAAAAAGGCCGGCATATGAAACCAATATATATATGTGATAAACGGAAAATCCAATTCACCTGGATAATGTCCGATTACAACTAATATCATTAAGAATCCTTTTGTCACATCGACCCATGTTAATCGCTTGTTAGCCATAAAACTTCCTCCAACACATAATATCTATGTTTGTTTATCCGTTTTTGGGTAATTATAAACGTATAATGTGTTTCAAGTATATTACATATTTTTAAAAGGAGTTTTGTTATATGTTGGAAGTAATTTGTTTTGGTGATAGTATCACTGCCAGAAAAGAAGGGTATCCATCGCCCATACTAACTCATAAAATGTCTTCAAAAATGCCTAATTATAAATTTATCAATGCAGGAGTATCCGGAAATACAACGGAGCAAGCGATGTTTCGTTTTAACAAAGATGTGTTATCTAAGCGTCCAGATGTAGTGACTGTATTATTTGGAGCAAATGATTCGGCAACTGATAAGTTGGTAGATATAGATACGTTTAAGCGTAATATTTCATTGTTTACAAAGCAGATTGGTCCAGAAAAGACTATATTAATAAGCCCAGCTCCCGTTGATGAATCCCTTCAGCGCAACCGAACGAATGAACGTTTAAAACAATATGCTCAGGTCGTTCAAGAGGTGGCAGAAGAGACAAACAGTTATTTTATCGATTTTTTTCAAATTGTATACTCAAAGCCAAACTATAAGGAGTTATTAGTTGGAGAGAAGAATGATGGACTTCATTTTGGGGAAGCTTGCTATGAATTACTTTCTGATGTAATAGTGGAAAAGATAGAGGACATGGAAATTGAGGATGGTTTCTTCAAAAAGTTAGTAGACCGATTAATGAGAGGCTAGTATTTTTCTAGCGATTGTTGGTAATGATAATAGAAAGATTCGAATGAGGAGTGAATTTTTCATGCTACAATTACAAACAGAGTTAGAAGGAAAAGAAATCGGTTTTGGTGATTTAAGAAGTAGAATAGATAGCCTCGGGTATACGATAGGTGGAAATTGGGACTACCATAAAGGCAGTTTTGACAATGTATTATGGCGAAATGAAGGCGAAACCATTTACTTGCGACTTCCATTTGAAGTGGTGGAAGGGGAGTTAGATAATTACGACGCACAGATTAAGTTTCAAACTCCTTATGTGATCAAGCATGTTGTTAATATAGGTTTAGATGATGAGGAGAATTCACTGCTCACTTCTACAGGTTTCAATCAATTCCAACCTCCAGTTGATAAGGATGGTCAAATTGAAAACCAAAATAAATGGACAGCAGCTGGAGAACAAGCAGTTGAGAAAATCGTACGGTTAGTTCAATAAGTGAAAGATCATTTTGCACAAGTTGCGAAATGGTCTTTTTTTTAACAGATGAGAAAGTGTATGTAGCGAGAAATCTGGATTTACTGAACCTTTAAGAAAAAATTATACTACTGATTTTCACTTCCGGCGGCAGCTTTCCGTGGGCTTGGTTTCAGCTCAAGCTATATAGCTGGTGTCGCCGCGTCTAGCCCCTCGAGTCGCTTCAGAATAGCAATAAAGGCAAAGAGCGTCTTTATTGCTATTCTTCCAGCGCTTGTCGGGTCTTACCTAGGCGCTTGCGCTTTTGTTCTTGCTAGAAGCTAACTGAAAGACCCCACACTTACAATATTCGACGTATTTCATTATAATAGAAGCATTAGAGATGTAACTGGAAAGGAAAGCAACCGATGAAATATGAACGAATGATTAATTCGGAGCAAGAAACACAGGCTCTTGCTGAGCAAATGGCAGCTCGCTTACATGCCGGGGATGTCCTGACTCTAGAAGGTGATTTAGGAGCAGGTAAAACGACATTCACTAAAAGTGTGGCAAAAGGTTTGGGTATTAAGCGTAACGTGAACAGTCCCACTTTTACTATTTTAAAACAGTATGAGGGTAGGCTCCCGTTAAACCATTTAGATGTTTACCGACTTGCAAATAGTGACGAGGATCTAGGGTGGGACGAGCTGTTTTACGGGGATGCGGTCAGTATTATTGAGTGGGCCCATTTGATAGAAGAAGACCTACCAGCAGAACGATTAGCGATTCAGATACTACGGCTAGATGAGAATGCTAGAAAATTTACGTTTATGCCCCTGGGCGAACGATATGAACAATTATGTGAGGAGCTTTTTGAATGATTTGGTTAGGAATAGATACATCACATACACCGCTAGCGGTAGCTATTGTAAAGGATGAACAAGTACTTGCTTCGATTCAGTCCTCTATGAAAATTACTCACTCGATTGGAACAATGCCAGCGATTGAAGAATTAATGGAAAAAGCAAATATCAAGCCAAATGAAATAGAGGCAATTGCTGTAGCGAAAGGACCCGGTTCTTATACAGGAGTCCGTATTGGAGTTACGATTGGAAAAACGCTCGCATGGACACTAAAAGTGCCGATATATTCAGTATCGAGCTTACATGTACTTGCCGAGAATGCACCCTATTTCCAAGGAGTAGTGTGTTCTATTATGGATGCACGTCGCGGTAATGTCTTTGCTGGAATCTATACAAACGGTGAAGTAGTAAAAGAAGCGCATATGTCTTTAGTAGATCTACTGACCACGTTAGATAATTTAGAACAGCCAGTTTTGTTTGTTGGGATGGACGTTACAATTCACTGGGAGCATATAAAGGAAGTACTTGGAGATAAGGTGCAACGTGTTAATGCTGCTTTCGATTTACCAAATGCTGCAGTTTTAATAGAGATGGCAAAAAAAAGGGAGCCTGACGAAGTGCATACAGTAGTGCCGGAGTATTTACGTATTACAGAAGCAGAGGCAAACTGGATGAAAGAGCAGAAGCAAAATGGAAACTAATATTACGTATCGCAAAATGACAATAGATGATATAGACCAAGTTCTGTTAATCGAAGAGGAAGCTTTCGATACACCGTGGACAAGAGAAGCCTTTGAGCACGAAATGACGACAAATGAATATTCACACTATCTTGTAGCTGAAACTGAAACGAAAGAGTTAGTTGGATACTGTGGCATGTGGGTAGTGATGGATGAAAGTCATATTACCAATGTGGCGGTATCGGAAAGAATGCGTGGAAACAAAATTGGCGAAGGCTTAATGCGTGAAGCTATCCGTGTTGTAACAGAGCAAAATGTAGTTCTCATGACGTTAGAAGTTAGAGTTTCAAATGATGTAGCGAAGAACTTATATCATAAACTCAATTTTCAAGACGGAGGCATACGGAAAAATTATTATTCAGATACCGGAGAGGATGCACTTGTGATGTGGGTGGAATTTAAATGATGAAAGACCAATATATCTTAGGGATAGAAACGAGCTGTGATGAGACAGCGGCATCGATAGTAAAAAATGGGCAAGAGATTATTTCCAATGTAGTCGCTTCACAAATTGAAAGTCATAAACGATTCGGTGGGGTAGTGCCCGAAATTGCATCCAGACATCATGTGGAGCAAATTACGATTGTCATTGAAGAAGCATTAAAACAAGCAGGCATGTCCCCTCAGGATTTAGATGCAGTTGCAGTAACAGAAGGACCTGGGTTAGTAGGGGCTCTTCTAATAGGTATAAATGCAGCGAAAGCATTTGCTTTTGCGAATGGGCTTCCACTTGTCGGAGTTCATCATATCGCAGGACATATTTATGCAAATGCGTTAGTACAGAAGATGGAATTTCCACTTCTTGCATTAGTTGTTTCTGGAGGGCATACAGAGCTTGTATTGATGAAGGACGATGGTCTGTTCGAACTAATCGGTGAGACTAGAGATGACGCTGCAGGTGAAGCGTACGATAAAGTAGCACGTGTACTGAATCTCCCTTACCCAGGAGGCCCACATATCGATAAACTAGCTAATGAAAGTGACGAAGCACTGCAATTTCCAAGAGCTTGGCTAGAAGAGGGGTCCTATGATTTTAGCTTTAGTGGATTAAAATCAGCAGTTATCAATTATCAGCATAACGCCGAGCAACGAGGGGAAAAAGTAAATCCGAACCATCTGGCGGCGGGCTTCCAGCAAAGTGTAGTGGAAGTGTTAACAACAAAAACAATTCGTGCTGCACGAGAATTTAAAGTTAAACAAGTCATAGCGGCAGGTGGAGTTGCTGCCAATAAAGGACTTCGTACATCACTAGAAGAAGCTTTTATTAAAGAAAATATACCTTTTTATGTTCCTCCCATCAAACTGTGTACCGATAATGCTGCGATGATTGCAGCTGCAGGAAATTCGAAATTTTCAGCGGGTCATAGAGGTAATATGTCGATGAATGGTAGGCCTGGACTAGAATTAGATAGTTGGAACTGAAAAAAACACAAATACCTATAATAGCCCTGAAAAGCGTCGGAGATTTGACAGTAAGGCATCTTTTTCCTTTATCCGACATTCTGAAATAACTCAAGGGGCTAGAGCCTAGACAAATAATTGATGCCCTCTTTTCTTCGACAAGAAAAGAGGGTTTTTTAACACGGAATTTAGTAGTTGTCAATAGAGAACATCCGTACTTATGCACAATTTGTGGATAACATGTGTGTAACTTAAGATAAAACTATATATAGTATGATTGTTATGCACAGCGCTGTGGACAACTAAGTTTTTGAATTGTGGACAATGTGGATAAACCTGTTGATAGATTGATATAACTCGTTTTTCTTTGTGAATAAATATGTGGAGAAAAATTATTGCAAAATAGCACTTGACCAACATATATGTACACCATACGACAGACATTCAATGAAAAATTAATATAAAGGAAGGATTAATACTAAAATTGTAGAATTTTAGTAGTTAGGGAGAAAATACCAAGATTAGAAAGCAAAAAGAAAAGGTAGTGAAGCCAAAACAAAATTGGTTACACTACCTTTTTTCTTTAAGTCGCTATTTCTTCCAGTTGTTCCTGTAATTCCAACCACTCATTGGATAAGTTATCTTGTTTTTCCTTCAATTGATCGAGTTCCATTTGTAATTGTTGAACAGCTTCATGGTCTTGGAAAATCTCCGGTTCACATAGCTTTTCTTCGATTATCGTAATTTCCGCGTCCACCGTCGGCATCTGACTTTCTAATTCCTCTAGCTGACGTCGAAGCTGGCGTTCTTTTTTCTTAGCTTCTTTATCTATAGTGGATGTGTTCACTTTGGTAACTACCGTATTTTCCACGACAGCATTTTCTAAAGCAAGCTCTTCCATTTCTTCTTTTTTCTCTAAGTAGTAGTCGTAGTCTCCAAGGAACAGGGTTGCATTATCACTTGCTAACTCAATCACTTTTGTTGCTATTCGGTTAATGAAATAACGGTCATGGGATACGAATATAATCGTCCCTGGGAAATCAAGTAATGCATTTTCGAGAACCTCTTTACTGTCTAAGTCTAGATGGTTAGTAGGCTCATCGAGTACAAGGGTGTTCGCTTTTAAAAGCATGAGCTTGGCAAGTGCAAGTCTAGCTTTTTCACCACCAGACAGTGTAGATACCGTTTTTTGTACATCATCTCCCGTAAATAAGAATCGACCTAATACGTTACGGATATCTCGCTCATTCATCAATGGCCATTCATCCCACAGTTCTAACAAAGCTGTCTTATTGCCAGTCAGTGCCGCTTGTTCTTGGTCATAATAACCAAATTGGACATTTGTTCCGTATTGAATTTTGCCTCCAGCAGCTTCCAGTTGTTTCATAATGGTTTTTAGTAAAGTCGATTTTCCAACTCCATTTGGTCCAACAAGTGCAATTCGATCCTGTTTGTACACAGAAAAGGATATGTTAGATGAAACTGTATTGTTTGGATAACCGACTGCAATTTCCTCTAGGCGGAGAACGTCATTCCCACTAGGTCGGTCGATAGTAAATCCGAATGAAGCAGATTTTTCATCGCCATCTGGGGAATCCATCCACTCTGTTTTTTCAATAACCTTCCGTCTAGATTGGGCCATTTTAGTCGTAGAGGCACGAGCTAGGTTTTTACTAACAAACTCCTCTAGCTTTGCTTTTTCCTCTTGCTGTTTTTCATATTTCTTACTATCTAATTCATAGTTTTTTGCTTTTTGCGTTAAGTAAGAGCTATAGTTTCCAACAAATCTTGCTACATTATGACGAGATACCTCATACACAATGGTAACTACCTGATCTAAAAAGTAACGATCATGCGATACGATAAGAACAGCACCATTATAATTCTTTAAATAATTTTCTAAAAAGCTTAATGTTTGAATGTCCAAATGATTGGTAGGCTCATCGAGGATGAGTAAGTCTGGCTTACTTAAAAGCATTTTAGCTAATGCTAGTCTCGTTTTTTGACCACCAGATAATGCTTGTACTGGCTTCTCATAATCTTCTGGGAAGAACTGCATGCCATGTAGGATAGATCGAATATCAGATTCGAAGCGATAACCACCAGCTTCATTGAAAGCTAATTGCAATTCATCGTACGTTGCTGCCACTCTTGCATAAGCCTCGGTATCTTCATATACAGAAGGATCAGCCATCTGTGATTCTAAGGAACGAAGCTCTTTTTCTGAGTTAATGAGATGACTAAAAATAGTCTTCATTTCATCCCAAATAGTCAGCTTAGATTCTAGACCTGCATGTTGCTCTAGATAGCCAAGACGAATATTTTTGGGCATAATGATTTCGCCTGAATCGTATGACATTTCACCAGCAATTATTTTAAGTAAAGTAGATTTTCCAGCACCGTTTCTGCCAACAAGGGCGACCCGGTCTCTGTCCTGAACCTCTAGCTTTACGTTTGTTAATATATCTTCACCGTTAAAGGATTTTGTTATTTGATTGACTTGTAAAACGATCACAGTATTCGCACCTCAATTCTAACTTAAGTGTAATAGATAGGGCTTGTTGTTGCAACGCCATAGCTTTACAATGGTAGAAATGTCTAGTAAGATAAAAACGATTTGTTTGACTAAACTAGGAGGATTTTTATGAAACCAGATATACCAAGAATTCCTCAAGCAACTACAAAAAGACTTCCATTATATTATAGATTTTTACAAAGTTTTGATAATGCTGGACATAAAAGAGTTTCTTCACAGGAATTGAGTGAAGCGATGAAGATTGATTCCGCAACAATTAGAAGAGATTTCTCTCATTTTGGTGCTCTCGGGAAAAAGGGTTACGGCTACGAAGTACCAACGTTACTGGAGTTTTTCCGTAAAACACTAGATCAGGATGAGGCAGCGAATGTCGCGCTTATTGGTGTTGGTAGTTTGGGAACTGCTTTCTTGAAGTATAACTTCCAAAAAAATCATAACACTAAGATTGTTGTAGCTTTTGATACAAAGGCACCTGTTGAGGGAACGACTATTAGTGATATACCTGTATATCATTCTAGTGTTATGCTAGAAAAACTAGAGGAATATGGAATTGAGTTAGTTATTTTCACTTTGCCGAGTAGATCAGCACAGCAAGTAGCAGACCAACTAGGGATTTCGTCTATTAAAGGGATACTAAACTTTACACCAATTCGTATTCAAACAACGGATGCGATCCGAGTACACACAATTGATTTATCTGTTGAATTGCAAACTTTGATTTATCTCATAAGAAACGAACATACTGAATAACTAAAGAAGCCTTTGACCACAATGCTAATGGGTCAAAGGCTTTTTATTGATGACTATAAGTTATAGGAGTGTACTATTGAAAGAATATTAACTGCATATTGGAATATTGCTTCAAAAATTGCTGGATTTCATCTCCGTAAAATTGAACGAGTACAACGAATCCATTTAATAGCATATGGGAGATCATAGACGCAATAATCCTTTTCGTCTTGTAATAGATAAAGGAGAATATAAATCCTGATACTGCATATAGTAGTATGTGCGTAAAGTCAAAGTGAATAATTCCAAATACAATCGCACTAACAGAAGCAGCTACAAAGAAATTAGTTTTTGGTAATAATGTTCCGAAGATTATGCGTCTGAATATGAGCTCCTCTAAAATAGGAGCGAAAATAACGATGGAAAAAATAGCTAATGGTACAGCTTGGGCGATTTCGATAAACTGGGTTGTATTCTCTGATCCAGGATCCACACCAAACTTTTGTTCAATGTTAGCTGCATAAGCTTGACCTAAAAGGACTAGGAAAAAACCGATAACTCCCCAACCAACTGTTTGAAGGAGTGGACTAGACTTGCCTTTTAACGGTTTTAAGTAATTATTGTCTTTCTTAATAATGAACAAGGTGATTAATGTGGCGATCCCCATACTAAGAAATACCCACCATCCAGAAGCAATGAGGGCTGCATTTTCTATTTCCATAGTTTCTAATAACTTATAAAGAAGCGGTGCAAACACAGCTCCTGATAACTGCATAATACAATAAACAATTAAAATGTAGATACCGGTTTTTTGTTGTTTCATGAACAGTTTGATTCCTCTCTGTATGTACCTTCTCCTTTTATTGTATAGGAAATAGGAAATAAAAGAAAAAGATACCTTCTCACTTGCAAAATGTTCTGTGATTAATTATTATTATAAGTGTGTTAGCACTCAAAGAGTAAGAGTGCTAATAATATTACATTTTACTATTTTAGGGAGGTAGTTTCACTTGTTAAGACCATTAGGTGATCGTATTATAATCGAATTAATCGAAGCTGAGGAAAAAACAGCATCTGGCATCGTACTTCCAGACTCTGCTAAAGAAAAACCGCAAGAAGGAAAAATTGTTGCTATAGGTACTGGACGAGTACTTGAAAACGGCACTCGCGTTGAACTTGACGTTAAAGAGGGAGACCGTATCATCTTCTCTAAATATTCAGGTACAGAAGTGAAATATGACAACAATGACTATTTAATATTACGCGAAAGCGATGTACTAGCTGTAATTGGCTAATAATAAAACTTTACAAAATATATTCAGGAGGTAACTATACACATGGCTAAAGAAATTAAATTCAGTGAAGACGCTCGTAGTGCAATGCTACGTGGAGTGGATAAACTTGCAGATGCTGTTAAAGTAACACTTGGACCAAAAGGACGTAACGTTGTTCTAGAGAAAAAATTTGGTTCACCACTTATTACTAATGATGGTGTAACAATTGCAAAAGATATCGAATTGGAAGATGCATTCGAAAACATGGGTGCTAAATTAGTGGCAGAAGTTGCTTCTAAAACAAACGATATCGCTGGTGACGGTACAACAACTGCTACAGTACTTGCACAATCCATGATTCGCGAAGGATTGAAAAACGTAACAGCTGGTGCTAACCCAGTAGGAATCCGTAAAGGTATTGACCTTGCAGTTGCTGCAGCAGTTACAGAACTAAAAGCAATCTCTAAACAAATTGAAGGCAAAGAGTCTATTGCTCAAGTTGCAGCTATATCTTCAGGTGATTCTGAAGTTGGTGAACTAATCGCTGAAGCAATGGAACGCGTTGGTAACGACGGTGTTATTACTATTGAAGAATCTAAAGGGTTTACAACTGAACTTGATGTAGTAGAAGGTATGCAATTCGATCGTGGATATGCATCTCCTTATATGGTGACAGATTCAGATAAAATGGAAGCTATTTTAGATAATCCATATATTTTAATTACTGATAAAAAAATCACAAGCATTCAAGAAATTCTTCCTGTGCTTGAGCAAGTTGTTCAACAAGGCAAGCCACTTTTACTAATCTCTGAGGACGTAGAAGGAGAAGCACTTGCTACTCTAGTGTTAAACAAATTACGTGGAACTTTCAATGCTGTAGCTGTTAAAGCTCCAGGATTTGGTGACCGTCGTAAAGCAATGCTAGAAGATATTGCCGTATTAACTGGTGCTGAAGTAATTACAGAAGATTTAGGTTTAGACTTAAAATCTGCTAATATTACACAGTTAGGTCGCGCTTCTAAAGTTGTTGTATCTAAAGACAATACGACAATCGTAGAAGGTAACGGAGATTCTGATCGCATCGCTGGTCGTGTAACACAAATCCGTTCTCAATTAGAAGACACAACATCTGAATTCGACAAAGAAAAACTACAAGAACGCCTTGCTAAATTAGCTGGTGGTGTAGCAGTAGTGAAAGTTGGAGCAGCTACAGAAACAGAACTAAAAGAACGTAAGCTTCGTATTGAGGATGCTTTAAACGCAACTCGCGCAGCTGTAGAAGAAGGTATCGTAGCTGGTGGTGGTACTGCACTAGTAAACGTATATAACAAAGTTGCAGAATTAGCAGAAACTAAAGAAGGCGACGTAGCAACTGGACTGAAAATTGTACTTCGTGCATTAGAAGAACCAGTTCGTCAAATCGCTAACAACGCAGGTCTTGAAGGATCTATCGTTGTAGATCGTTTGAAACGTGAAGAAGTTGGTATCGGCTTTAACGCAGCAACAGGCGAATGGGTGAACATGATCGAAGCTGGTATCGTAGATCCAACTAAAGTTACTCGTTCAGCACTTCAAAATGCTGCATCTGTAGCAGCATTATTCTTAACTACAGAAGCAGTAGTAGCAGATATTCCAGAACCAGCAGGCGGCGGCATGGGTATGCCTGACATGGGTGGAATGGGCGGCATGATGTAATAAGCTGCTTCAACCCTTGATATGTATGGGTTTGTATGTAAGGTGAAAGTGAAATGCTAACATTTTGCTAATATAGAGGATTATATTCGAGGCTTCTCATTAGTGCAAACTTTTGGGAAGCTTCTTTTTTCATTTCTTTTGTAACGTGGAGATAGACATTCTTGGTGATTTGATCATCTGAAATGGCCAAGTCTATCCATGACTTGTTCGAGTGCGACACCTGCTTCTGCTAATAATGAAGTGTGCGTATGCCTCAATGAATGCGGTGAAATCGATTGGTTTAGTCAACCATTCCACTTATATAAGAACAGAGCCCCATCTGCGCCTCTAAATACTCTAAATAGGAAGGTCTTTCATCAATTCGCTGAATTGTTGAAAGACCTTTTTTCTTACTCTTTTATCCTTATGGCCATAGTTTCTACTCACTTTCTATTCACCTCATCTGTAGTGCTGTTACTAGGAAAAAAACGATAGTTTGGTGTTTATGCACTTTTATTTATATTAAATATTGATGCCTCTCTTTAATTCGCTGAATTTTGGAGAGGTATATTTTGTTCTGTTTTGGAAGGAGAAGAAGCATCTTTCAGTAAAATATAGTTATGGGGAGAGTAAAGTGAATGAGTTTGAATCAAACTGTATTAAAACCAGTTCTCGCATATATTTTCTTTCGAGAAATGGGAAAGTGAGACTACAAGCAAGGGTTTTTTCTATTTATATTACAAAGTAAGGAGTTATATAAAATGATATTTACTAATTGCAATAAGTTAGAGGAAATCAGACAGGCCCTCAATTCAAAGTTTTTTGAACGAGAGAATGAGGTTGAAGGAATTCTAGTTGCATTACTCTCTAGGCAGCATATGCTCATGATTGGTCCTGCAGGAACTGCAAAATCGGCATTGTCGAGTGAATTATCTAAAATTATAGAGGGATCTGCATATTTTCAATGGTTGCTGACAAAGTTCAGTACACCCGAGGAAGTATTTGGCCCATTGTCGTTAAAAGGTTTGGAACAGGGCGTATACCAACGGATTATTACATCTAAAATGCCGGAAGCGAATATAGTTTTCTTAGATGAAATCTTTAAAGCGAACTCTGCTATTTTGAATAGCTTACTTACGCTTATTAATGAAAGACTATTCTATAATAATGGGTCACCAGTTCAAGTTCCCTTGATGTCTGTAATAGGTGCTTCCAATGAATACCCTGAGGAAGAAGAAGGGCTTGATGCGCTATTTGATCGTTTCCTTTTGCGATTTGAGATTGACTTTATCGCAGATGAAACAAATTTTGTCTCGATGTTGAAAGCTGCTGGACAAACTATACAAATGCCATTCATGACAATGGAAGAATTGCTGCATCTCCAGTTTTTGACCGATAGGGTAGTCATTCCTGACGAGGTATATAAAGCCCTATCGAAAATTCGTGTGGAGTTAAGGGATGAAGGAATTCGCCCATCAGATAGAAGGTTCAAGCAGTCATTGAGTGTTCTACAAGCGAAAGCAATGATTAACCAAAGGCAAGTTGTCCAGATGGATGATATCGCGATTCTTGAAAATGTTCTTTGGGAAAAGGTGGAGCAAAAAGATGCCGTGTCTTACATTATTCGGAACCATGCACATGACGTTATTACGCAAACTCTCTATTCCTTACAAAATGAAGCAAATGAAGTGTTCTACTCCATACTCCAGGATCAGTCACCAGAGACTGGAATGGAAGCGACTCAAAAAATGATGGCCTTAGTGGCTGATTTAAATAAGCTTAAAAATCAAAATGAAAGTCGAAAGGCTGATATCGATGTCTTACTAAATAAAGTAACCTCGATGCAACATGAAATGTTGGATAGGATTTTAGAACCCTGTTATTTGGATAACCTAAAAGAAAAAAGATGTTCCACGAGTATCTTTTTTAAGATGTGAAAAGGGATGACCTCTGTGAAATCTCCTAAAAGTTACATCGATAATCTTTCCGTATTGAACACGGACTCATTCGATAAAAGACGCTTCAAAGAAGTATTTGAGATGTCACCCGGCCTTCAAAAGGTTAGAGGTGAAGGTGTATTACCGATGTTCGAACCATTACTAGCTGACATTTGGGCATCATTATATAAGATGAAACCTGAAATTACGGAAAGTGATGTAGATAACATGCTTATGGTCAATAAAACACTCATGGAAAGAATTATGAAGGATGAATATTTTGTAGAATACCGGAACTTCACCCGATTGGATGATTTTTCGTCAGCTATTGCCACTGTGAAAATCGGAGAGAGGACGAACCAATGGCTGGTTGACCAAATACAGGAAGATGAAAAAATTCAGAAACAGATGCAGGAACTTCACATGATTCAAAGGAATTTTCTAAAGCAAAAGCGGCAAGAGTATATAGGAAAAGAACCTTTGGTGTCAGAAGAGAATCTTACAGAAGCGATGACTAAGTTTAATGAGAAATTGCATTGGATGCTTCAAATCAACAGTGACAGCTTTTCCCATGCATTGGTTCACGCTATGCAAGAAACAAAACAAGTGAAAGATAGTCTGAAGTCGTTGCTTGGTGGCTACAGTGCAGGGAATGGTGATGCAGAACTGAAAAAGATTCCTTTGCGTGACCAAATCTCATTAGCTGAAAAAATTGCATCTAATAAAAAGATGAAAGAAATTGCGGATTGGGCTGGAAGATTTAAACAGATAGCTCGCAATAAGCAAAAGCCCAATAAAAGTGATTCAATAGAAAGAAGTGGGGTTACGTTAGGCAACGATGTGGAGAGAATACTGCCGATAGAATTGGGCTTATATATACACCCAATAACAAAGAACGACTTCCTTCGTCGCTTTGTAGAAGGGCAGACGATGCAATATGAGCAAATAGGGAAAGAAGTATTGGGGAAAGGACCAATCATACTTTGTCTAGATCAATCAGGAAGTATGCAAAGGCTAGACACCCAATCCAAAGGCTTTACATTAGCTCTTATGTCAATTGCAAGAAAGCAAAGAAGGGATTTTTGTTTAATTTTGTTCTCTACCTCCACGCAGATTTTAACATTCGAAAAAGGAAAAATAAAAAGTTCAGATACGATCAATTTAGCCCAAACTTTCTTAGGTGGAGGTACGAACTTTGCGCTTCCGCTTGATGGAGCATTGAATGTAATAAATGAAAGCAAGTTTAAGCAAGCGGATATTGTGTTTGTAACAGACGGGGAAGATAAGGTTTCGGCTTCATTTCTTGAAGCATTTAATAGAAAGAAAAAGGAGAAGAATTTTAAAGTGCTATCCCTTGTAATAGGTTGCAGCATAGATACTGTTGAACAGTTTGCCGATAAGGTTATTAAAGTTAAAGATTTTGATGAAGAGGGTAGTTTTACTGCGTTTGAAATATAAAAGAAAGCTTTCCATTTTGGCTCTTCTTTTCATTTTCTTTAATATAATAAAGCTATAACCACTTCATGTAAGTAGAGAGGTGGTTATTTTTTATGCTTTTAAAATACTATTCAATTTAACAAGGATGAATAGTAAGTTTCCTATATAGTAAAAATGAGTAATCACCAATTCAAAAATTTTGGTAAAGCCTGATATTCTAAAATCACCTAGCATTTAGTATGTTCGATGTGTTGATTATTGTATGATAATATTAGAACAGCTTAACTAACTCAATTTATTTATACAGTATGAAAATTAAGGAGAATTATATGTCCTGGAGCAAATTGAAACAAAATTTGGAGAGTTTTCTCTGTCCTGCATTACAAGGAAGAGTTGAATACCGTGCAACTAGCTACCGTTATTTACCCGATAAAGCAGGGAGTTGTTATATCGCGGTCGATAAAAAAAATGTATTCAATATGAGCGATAAAACTACCTTAATCAAATGGTATCAGACAGAGCAAGAAATTAAGAATGACTCTGGTATACAAATTCCTATCAGTAATGAGGAAATTGAAGTATTGAGAAAAGAAACCAAGGGATTAGTTCCAGAGGATCGCCTACTAGTAATAGCAAGGAACAGAAAGTTATCAGAATTGGCAAAGGAGCTTTTGTCAGCGCAGTCATCATTAAGCAAATCAAACTTTATCGTTGTAGCTAATAAGTTTTTATCCACTCCTCTAGAGGAAAGCCTAGAGAGCAATGATATTCTAATGAATATTCTAGCTTTGGTAGACAGACGGCTTGGAAAAAAACGAATTTTAAATATGGCTGAGAAGATAAAGCTAAAGCATCCAATTGTACAGTATTTTTATGCACTACGACTTAGTAAATTATGATAATAAATAACGATGTGAAAATTTATAATGACATTCAACAGTTTAGCGACCTTTCATCCAAACATAGCTTTGGAGAGAGGTCTTTCTTCTTTTTTATATTTAAATATTTTAAATAATAGTTTGTTTTAAATAGTCTAAGGAACACTGTTATTTTACGGCTAATTGCTATAGTATTAAATAAGAAAATCTAAAATAAAGGTAGGATATAAATGGAGAATAAATGGAAGTTTGGTATACGTCCTAAGATTACCATCGGATACATCATTATTATTGTTTGTTTATTTGCTTCCGTGATTATATTAAACAATCAAATTCGTTCACTTCAGCAAGAAAGAAATTTTCTTCTTCAATATAATAATAAAGTAGAAACACTGACAAATAATGTAGAGAAATTTGTGATGGATATGCAGGCAGGTCAGCGTGGGTTTGTCATTACAGGAAATGAAATCTATTTAGAGCCTTACTACAAAGCAGCTGGTGAGTGGCAGATTGAATTCAAGGAACTGTATCAGTTAATGGCGGATAAACCAGATCAGCAACAAAAATTACAGGTGGTAAGAGAAACAACTGACCTTTGGATAGAGGAGGCTGGGGAGAACGCGATTAGACTGAAAAGGGACAATGATGATGCTGCTATTCAACAGTTCTATGCCAATGACCGTGGTCGTGAATACATGCAATCTATTAGAAATCAGTTTAACGACTTCCGTGAATCCGAAAGAGAGCTTGCCCAAGTTAGGGCAGAAGAGTTAGATAAGCAAAATAATAATTTGACAGTAGGATTATTCGGTCTGCTTTTAACTGTTTCTATCATTGCAATAGTTATATCAAGCCAGGTTTCGAAATCAATTGTTAGAACTATTAATGATGTGACACAAACCATTAAAAAAATTGCCTCTAACAATGGTGATTTGAAAGAAAGAATACATGTAAATACGAATGATGAAATAAATGAACTTGCAAATGCAACCAATGATCTATTGGATAATTTGGATGGCCGAGAATGGTTGCAAACAAATCTTGCTGAAATTGTGACAAAATATCAAGGTGTTGCTTCTATAGAAGCACTTGCAAAAGTATTTATGTCTGAAATAGCTAAGATGACTAACTCTTCTTCTGGTGCATTTTATGTAAGAGAAATAGAGGATAACCGAAATCATTTCATAAAGAATGCCTCCTTTGCAGATAATAATTTCGAGAAGGATATTGGAAGAGAAAGTTTTCGAATTGGACAGGGGCTAATTGGGCAGTGTGTGCAAGAGAAACAAACCTTTATCTTTAATGAAATACCCGAAGATTATCGCTATATATCTACTGGTTTAGGGGAAGTACCTCCTCGTAGTATCTTTATTGTTCCTATATTATTTGAAGGGGACGTCATAGCAGTGATGGAACTTGCTACTATGTCTGAATATAGTAAGCTACAGCAGGACTTAGTAAAACAAATTGTGGAGACCTTTGGATTATCGATTAATAGTGTCATAGGACGCATGGAAATTATTCGACTACTAAACGAATCTAGAGCGATGACAGAAGAATTACAAGTACAGTCTGAGGAATTACAAACTCAATCCGAAGAGCTTCAAATGCAAACGGAAGAATTAACACAAATTAATGAGCAGTTAGAAGAAAAAACAAAGGATGCGGAAACAAAAAACAAAGAGCTAGAGAAAATTAGGAAAGAATTAGTAGAAAAGGCAGAGCAACTTACCCTACATTCAAACTATAAATCGGAGTTTCTGGCGAATATGTCTCATGAACTCCGAACACCTTTGAATAGTATTCTGATATTATCGGAAATGCTAGCAGAAAACGATCAAGGACGTTTAACTGATGAGGATGCAGAGTTTGCAAATGTTATCCATTCTTCAGGAGAAGATTTACTCTCGCTAATAAACGACATCTTAGATCTTTCTAAGGTAGAGGCAGGTAAACTCGAAGTTCTATTTGAAGAAGTCAATTTAAGTGAGTTACCTCAACATATGGAGCATGTATTCTCGCCTATTGCACAGAAGAAAAATTTAGAATTTCATATTTTCAAAGAGGACGATGTAATAGACCTTTTCTTTACAGACGAAAAAAGGTTTCAGCAGATTTTAAAAAATCTTCTATCCAATGCCTTTAAATTTACGGAAGAAGGTTCCGTTGCATTAACGATTAAACAAATTGAGAACCAACTGCAAACAGAGGAAATGAGAGCAATAAGCAAAGATTGGTTGGAAGTATCGATAGCCGACACAGGTATTGGTATCCCAGTAGACAAGCATGAGCTAATTTTTGAGACATTCCAGCAAGCTGATGGTGCAACCGTTCGTAAGTTTGGTGGAACAGGTCTTGGTTTATCTATTTGTAAAGAGTTCGCAAGGTTACTTGGTGGTTGGATTACACTGCAAAGTGAAGAAGGAGTTGGTAGCGTATTTAAACTAGTTGTTCCAAGTCTTCCGAACGGCCTTATTCTAGATAAACATTTAAATATAGATTATTCAGAGGTAGCTGTAACACAGGCATCATTCGAACCGTCCACAGCTTTTGTATCAGATTTCGCTAATCTAGAGGTCCAGAAGCAAACAGGAATTAAAAAAGATGAAGTGTTAGTTTCTTTGCATGATCACACGAATGTTTTCCAAAACAAAAATATTTTAATCGTTGATGATGATTACCGTAATATATACGCTCTTAAAACGGCCCTTGAAAAAAGGGGAGTGAATATCCTGGTAGCCAAAGATGGCATTGAATGCTTGGATATATTACAGGACAATACTGAAATTGATATAGTACTAATGGATATCATGATGCCGAATATGGATGGATATGAAGCAATGTATAGAATTAGAAACGATTTAAAATTGAAAGAATTACCTGTAATAGCTTTAACAGCGAAGGCAATGAAGAATGATCGAGATAAGTGTTTGGAAGCTGGTGCTTCTGACTATATCAGTAAACCACTAAATCTAGATCAACTATTCTCTGTTCTTCGAGTATGGTTAGTATCTTAAGGGAGTTTTAAAAGATGGACAAGCAAGGTGAAAATATGAAACTTGAGGAAGTATATAAACAACATGAAGACTTGGAGATCGATTTCTTGCTGGAAGCCATCTATCGCTTATCAGGATTCGATTTTCGACAGTACAACCGATCTTCCATTTCTCGTCGAATTCACAATCGCATGAATATAAATGGCATTGAGACAGTTACCGGGTTACTAGAAAAAGTGATACATGAAGAGCACTTTTTAGAAAGCTTGCTAAATGATTTTTCCATCAACGTAACAGAAATGTTTCGTAATCCTAGCTTCTTTAAGACTTTTAGAAAAGAAGTAGTTCCTATTCTTCGCAAGTATCCAGAGATTCGAATTTGGCATGCAGGATGTGCAACGGGTGAAGAGGTATACTCCATGGCAATTTTGTTAGAAGAAGAAGGACTCAAGGACAAAGCAGTTATATATGCGACGGATATGAATGAACAAGTATTGGAAAAGGCAAGAAAAGGCGCCTTTCCTATCCAAAAAATGCAAGCATATACGAAAAACTATATGCTTGCAGGAGGAAATTACGCATTTTCTGAGTACTATAAAGCAGATGATCAATATGCTTATTTTCATCCATCTATACTAGAGAATATTATCTTTGCTCAGCATAATCTAGTGACAGATCAATCATTCAATGAGTTTCATGTGATTATATGCCGAAATGTCCTTATTTACTTTACTGCAGATCTCCAAGAACAGGTACAGCATCTATTCTATGAG
This sequence comes from Psychrobacillus sp. FSL K6-1464, assembly GCF_038003145.1. Taxonomy (NCBI): domain Bacteria; kingdom Bacillati; phylum Bacillota; class Bacilli; order Caryophanales; family Bacillaceae; genus Psychrobacillus; species Psychrobacillus sp. FSL K6-1464. The sequence goes on along the minus strand of NZ_JBBOOP010000001.1, from coordinate 3,116,067 downwards.
AGTTTAAGCCCTCAAGGGTTCCTCGGATTGGGAGACAAAGAAACACTCCGTTTCTCTCAAGTCACGGAGAAGTATCAAGAAATAGCAGGGAATGAACGTATTTATCAAAGGGTTTGATAATGATTACTTTAGGATGTTTTAGGAGGAGTATTTACATTTACTTTTTAAGCTTCTAATCATAGCTGACTATCATATCTCTCCTAAGTTAACCAATAAATTTTAAAAAGCACAAATGTTGTAAAATAACATTTGTGCTTTTTTTTATATAAGAATGTACTTTTTAAATTATTCGTTGCATTTAATCATTAACACACACATATCGTCAGGTTGAGCAGTTTGTTGTTCTTTTGTTAATAGGTTATCAATCAATGACTGTGATTGTTTCCATCTTTTAGAAGCTAACTGTTCAAGTTTTTTTTCAGATTCTATTTCACAAGGATCCATAGCTTCTAGAACTCCGTCTGTATACAATATAATTTGTATATCTTTCTCGTACGTAATAACCTCTTTTTTAACCTCAATCTCATCGAAGAAACCAACTGCGCAGCTCCCTTTATCTAATGGAACCATTTTAGTATCGTCTACAAGTGCGAATCCCGGAGGATGACCAGCATTCACGTATTCAATCGTTTTCTTTTCTGTGTCTACAACCATATAGATAGCTGTAAAATAATAAGGGATTCCAATTTTTTCATTATGTAAAAGAAGCATATAACGATTTAATTCCTTAATAACTAGTTCCGGCTCTACTAATTGCTTAATGGACTCTCTTAGTACGGAGGATATAAACATACATACTAAGGAAGCCGAAATACCATGTCCCATCATGTCCAATAAAACGATCGCATATCGATTGTCACTTATTTTATGCCAATAGTACATATCTCCAGCAAGATTAAAAGAAGGTAAGTATGATACTTCGATTTGTATCTTTTCTTCTTTAAAAGGAGCGGTCAATAAACTTCTTTGGACATGTGTGGCCAAGTCTAGCTCGTATTGAATTTTGTTTTCATGTTGGGTATGCCAGTCAAGTTCTGCCTTTAATCGAAGGGCTACGCGAATACGTGCTAATAGCTCCACTTTGTTTATTGGCTTAGTTATATAATCGCTCCCACCAATATCAAGTGCTTCAGCTAGTTTGTTTTTATCTTCGAGTGCTGTTACGAAGATTATTTGGATATCTTTAAATCTCTCATTTTGTTTAATACGTTTACAAGCCTCAATGCCATCAATTTCGGGCATCATGATGTCTAGTAAAATTAAATCAACCGAATTAAAGGTTGGATTAGGATGATCAAGTTGTAAATAGTCAAATAACATTTGAGCCGATGTTAGTGAAACTGTATCTTTATAACCAGCGCTATCTAATATTTTTTCTATTACAAATAGATTGACGGTATTGTCATCTACCAGTAAAATCGTCATTGGTTATTTCCCCCTGTAGTTTATAAAGATAGTTTTGTATTTTATCACTTAATAATATGAACTAATACTTTTTATCTCTTTATTATACAAAAGATTATACAGATACGGTATTTAAAAGATTAATGCTTCAATTTAAAACTAGTTCAATTCTTGTATACTGGAATCCTAATTTAGATTTTTTATTTGAGTATCTGGTCATTCATTACTGTATTTTTTATTGGAAATCCAATAGTTTGTTACAAATATTGCTCCGGCAACACAAACCAACGTTACCGCTAAATTGACAAATGCGTTTGAATTTACAGATCCAGTTATGAGCACTTCCATTGCATGTTTACTCATACTGGCCGGATTTACTAAATCGATTATTGAATTTAAGCCAACAATAACTCTACAACCTATTAAAAATGCAATGGAGATTAATGCGATAAGGCCTGGACTATTTATAAGTGTGCTAATCATTGCTGTAAACGAGACTATAAAAATAACCCATATTAGATAAAATAATAGAGCGATGAGCATATCGGAAACAGCCACATCTGTGAATAGAAAATTTACGTATAGATAGGATGCGAGGTATCCAGCAGCAACACTAAATGCAATAAAAATATAGTTAGAAGCAATTTTACCTCCCACGTATGAGAAAACAGCTACAGGTCTAGTTAAAATAAAGGCTAACATTCCGCTAGCTTTATCGGTTTGGATGATTCCCATCAAAGAGATTGCAATAATCATAATTCCTAGCTGATCAAATTGGGCACCTATCGTGCCAGCTAAAATCTCACCACCTTGTTGATTTGTCATACTTGGGTCAATCGTAATGCCTTGACCGCTTCCCAAAGTATCTAATATAGCAGGCAAGTAATATGTCATTACAGGTTGCGTAATCCCTAGCAAGATAAATACTAGCGGAAGCCAAATAATCTTAAAATCTCGTGCCATCTGGGTAAATTCTTTGTTAACTAGGACTATAAAAGTATTCATTTCTCCACCACCAATTTTAAGAAAATTTCTTCTAACGTATCATTACCTACTTCAAACTTTAAGATATTTACATTATGTTTCAGTGCATTGCCTAGTAATAAGTTTTTGTTAGCCTCTAGGTTTTCCATTTTCACCATTAGTTTATTCCCAATTACTTCTATTCCTTTCACATAAGGTAATTCTCCTATAATACCAACCCATTTATGATCTGTTTCTGTAATTTCAATATTCAATCTATCTTCGCTATTTCTTTGAAGTAGTTCAGTACTCGTTGTGTCCTCGATTTTCAACCCATTTTTAATAACTATAAATCGCTCACAGATTTCTTGTGCATCACCTAAAATATGCGTTGATAGTAGGATGGTTGTTTCCTGTTTTATTTCTTGGATAAGGTTTAATACTTCTCTTCGGCCAATGGGGTCCAGAGCAGAAACGGGTTCATCCATAATAATGAGGGAGGGCTTATGTAGTAAGGTTTGAGCAATTCCAAGTCGCTGTTTCATACCACCTGAAAATGTGCCTACTTTCGAGTCTTCCTCTTCGCTTAAACCGACTTTTTTTAAAATACTCGGAATAGTGCTTGTTAGTACAGCTCTATTTAATCCAGAAAGTTTTCCCATAAACATTAGTGTCTCTTTGGCTGTCATCCAGGGGAAGAAATTTGGATATTGTGGTAAGTATCCAATTTCTTTTTTCATCAAAGAAATTTTTTTCCCGTTTAATAGGATCTCACCAGTGTCTGGATTAATAATATCTGCAATCATTTTAATGAGTGTCGATTTCCCAGCCCCATTAGGTCCGATTAATCCTACACAATCTCCTGATTGTAGTACCACCGAGAAGCTGTCAACGGCAGTTTTGTTTTTAAAAGTTTTCTTTACATTTCTAATTTCCAATGTCAACTTGCTCACTATCCTTTCTTCCTATAACAAAATACAGAACTGGTCCAAGTGTGTTGCCAAAAATTATTATTAGTGTCCATATAAGTACATTATTTCTCCTGTTTTTATTTCTGTACAAATCTATTAATGCAACCATAGCAAGTATAAATCCTACTAAAATAACTGGGAGCACGATAGGTAGGAAAGACATTAAATCAAAGTCTTTTAAATCATTTATTCCATAATGCAATTGCATAATCCCAACTCCTTTTTAAAAAGTAATTCTCATTATCAATAATGATAACATAGTGTTTTATATTTTGCACTACTTATTCTTATTCTTTATAATGAGAATAAGAATAACCAAGTGAGGGGATATAATGTTAAATAAAGTTGAAGTTCTTATGCATCCAGTACGAATGAAAATTTCTCAAGCATTATTAAGAAATAAAGAAAATGGATTAACACCATTAGAAATGGTCAAAATTATTAAGGATGTGCCACAAGCAACTCTCTACAGACATATACAAGTGTTATTAGACTCCGAGATAATTCGTGTAATAAATGAAAAGAAGGTGAAATCGGTATCTGAGAAATATTATGTGTTAAATGAAGAGAAGCTGAAACTTGATCAAGGGGAGTGGAATCAAGCATCTCAACAAGAAAAACTTGATTTTGTATCTTTCTATCAATTAACATTAATGACTCAATATCAAAACTATTTAAAGAAAATAGAAGAAACGAACGATTCTCATGATGGAGCAGCATTTTCTTTAATCGAATTAAAAATGAATGACGAAGATTTCTTAAATTTTCAAAATGAGCTAAAAGAAATTTTAACTAAATACTATCTTTTTCCAAGTAACCAAGAGGAAAAAGATATCCCCGTACGAACAATTGGAGTTACAATTATTCCCGATACATAAAGTGGTTTCAAAAAAGCCTAAAGGGAATAGCTAGTTAGATTTATTCTAGAGATTTCTCATCATTCTATTGGATTGATGGGAGGTCTCTTTTTACGTAGACATGGAATATGTGAAGTCTATGAAAAGGTAAAAAGTAAAAGAGTTAGTAACTATCAATAGAAGGAATTTTCAACCTCGATGCAGAAAGTCAGAAAGTGTACTTCTAACATGCATAAGGGTTAAAGTGAAATGGTAATTTCATATAGGATCTAAGAGTTAAGAGGCTTCTCATTCCTAGATAATATAGTCGTAAAAGCAATCCCCGTAATAGATGAAGTTCAATTGGTTAGAATTAGTGAAAATACTGACGGGAATCTTGTTATTCACTTTTTAGAGGATAACTACGTTGTCAGTGAAAAGGTACGGGACGAGGTACACCAATATGTAAGAGAATGGTTGGATCTAGATAATGATTTAAGACCTTTTTATGAAATGGCTAAAAAAGATTACTTACTACATAATGCAGTGGATGAGTTTTATGGGCTTCGTAATATTGGGATTCCAGATTTATTTGAAGCAATAGTTTGGGGAATTCTTGGACAGCAGATCAATCTGGCATATGCATATACATTAAAAAGAAGATTGGTAGAAACATTCGGGGATATTGCTAATTTAACCGGTACAGTAGATAAACCAACAAAAGAAGAAATATCAAAACTAGCAGTCCCATGGAGGGGCTGGGAGTCATATGCAACCTTTTATTTATGGAGATTCTTATATTAATTGAAGATGTTCTTAGGTTCGTTGGTATGAAAAGAACTAAATAAGCCTCCAATCAATTCACTGAATTGGTCGGGGCTTTTTGTATAGAATATATCACACAGTACTGGAAACTTTCATTTTTGAGTGAATGCTGTTTGAAATCTCTTCCAATATGGATTCAAAGGAAGTATTTAAAGAATATGCCAGTTCTCTATACAGAATGTTTTGAACGGAAATCAATAGTTTCAAGTCCTGGTCAACTAATTTTTTATTTTCCAACTGGGCATCATACTTTTTTCGTAAAAGTGTATTTACTACTTTTGCGAGCCCTTTTCGATTACCACTTTTAATAATCTCAGAGTAAGTTTTTGTACGTTGTTTACTATCTTCAATCCACTCAATACCCGATGAGCCAAAGGAATTTAATATTGTTTTAGCCTCAGCTTGATCAAGGAGTTCAAGCATAGCTACCGCTTTACTATTGACCGGAGTGCTTATCGATAACTTCAGATTGTCTAATGGGTGTAAAACATAATATTTCTTTGTAATATCGAAATATGTTTTTTCACAAATATCATCTATCTGACATATGCCATGAGTAGAATAAACAATTAGTTCGCCAACTTTAAACATTTACATGCTCCTCTAAAGAATATTGTCAACTAAGTTAACTAAGCTAATTATAACCCAAATATAAAAATAGTCAACTTAGTTGACGATTTGATAGAGTGCTTGTATATTTGTAAAGGACATTATTGAACGGGGGAAAGTGCTTGAATTTCGAGATAAATGATTTAGATTTATTTGATCTAATAAGTGAGAGGAATCTTATGATTCGAAAGGTAACAGAAGAATTATGGAATAGTAGCAATGATATCTATATATCTAATTCAGAGTGGTTCATCATCGCAAGAATATACAAAAAGAATCCGACCATATCCTCTATTAATAAACAAGTTAATATTACACGACAGGCAACGCATAAGTTCATAAGAAGCTTAGAATCAAAAGGATTAGTGGAAGTTAATCAAGTAACACACAATAAAAAAGAAAAATGCATCCGGTTAACTACCTTAGGAGAAGCATGCTATGAAAAAAATGAATCTCTTAAGGCTGGGTTAGAGAAAAAAATTGCAGATCACATAGATAGAGAAAAGTTAGATGTATTCAAAGAAATATTGAAACTGGACTGGGGAATTTAATTTGGAACCCATTAAGATCATACAAGGGTCTAGTTTTTAAAATTGAAGACCACTCTCCATAATTAAATGGGTGAGTGGTTTTTTTTTATATGTGTAAACTGAGATCTTTGAAGGAACTTTGTGCCATTGTGAAGAACTACTTATAAAATGAAAAGAAAGTAGGAGGCAATATGAAAAACATTATTATGGAGTATTATAATAGGTTTGATGAATGGGGACGATTGGATAGGGAGCCTATCGAGTTTCAAGTGAATTGGCATTATTTAAAAAAGTATCTTCCTTTAAATGGAGAGATTCTAGATAATGGAGCGGGACCGGGAAAATATTCTATGCGATTAGCAAATGAGGGATACAGAGTTACACTCACCGATTTAACTCCACAGCTTGTGGAAATGGCTAAAGATAAAGCAAATGAGCTTAAGTTAGAACAAAATTTTAATGGATTCCATGTAGCGGATGCAACAGATCTTACTATACTGAAAGATAACCAATTTGATGCCTCATTAATGCTTGGCCCTTTGTATCATTTACAAGAAGAAGCAGAGCGTGTTCAAGCGGTAAATGAGTTATATAGAGTTACGAAAAAGGGTGGAATTGTTTTTGTGGCGTTTATGCCGAGAGTTAGACATATTTTAACGTCTCTCATGTATCCAGAAAATTGGAAGCCGAATAACCAAATGGATAATATAGACCAGTTTTCTCAAAGTGGACGTTTTAACCATAAGGAGGAAGGACGATTTACAGGAGCTTATTACTTTAATATAGAAGAAATAAAACCATTCATGGAGGCAAACGGATTTGAAAGTCTAGATTTAATAGGTTCTAATATAGGTACTCTCTTGAGTGGTGATAATTGGAGCTACTGGAGAGATAAAGGTTCAAGTGAGTTTGAGAAAGTTATTAGATTACTAACCGAGAAAGCTAATGATCCCCATGTTTTAGGAATCTCCTCGCATTTACTTTATATCGGGAAAAAGATTTAGAACATAGAAATATAGATTAAAAATAAGATATCAAAATCTATTTAGTCAGTCTAAATAACTATTCTTCCAGTATAGGTACTTTCTAGTCATTATCAGATAATTTACATAATATTTATGAAGTGGGGTAAATACTAGTAGATTACTTTTTAAATAACGTTTAGAAAGGGGAATATACAATGCAAGTAAAAGGAGAGGTTCTGCGCAAAGTTCGAAAAGAACAGAACATGTCACAGGAGGAACTTGCCCTAGAGTTAAAGGTAACAATCAGCACTGTTTCTAATTGGGAACGTCAGGATGTGCCAGACGGCCGATATATTAGACCAATTGCGGAAGCCTTAGATGTAAGTGTTCATAAGTTAACTGGAGTTCCACCAAATGTTGCATCAGTGGAAGTGAAATCTATAGATACGTACGAGGAAGAAAATATTTTGCTTGAACGTTTGATGGAATCATTTGAACAATATGTACAGGATAAAGAAAAGAGTGTAGGAAATAACAAGCAGGAATTCTGGGAAGATGAATGGAGAAATGGTTAAGAAGACAGGATGCAGGCGAATATACCACAACCTGGTTCATCCGCAAAATAGGTATGAAAGAAGCCGGTAGCATTTGATGCTAAAGGTTTCTTTTTTTATGGGAAAATGTAATAATCGCCAATCGACTCTGAATTCTACCCCAATATCCTACAAGTTATTCTAAAAGCTAAAAAAGTATAGGTAATGATAAAAGAATACAGTTGATAGCGCTTTCATATAAATATTCTGAATTTATAATAAAGAAGTAATCAACTTTTAGAAAAAGGGAGAGGGATAAAGAATGAAGAAGTTCAAGGGGTTAACTTTTTTAGTTATATTAATGGTTTTCGCATTAGTGGCCGCAGGGTGTAATAATGGCGGAGGTAATTCGGTAGATGTTGGTATTGTATTACCAACAAAGGATGAGCCACGTTGGGTTCAAGATGAGCAACGCTTCAAAGACGCTTTAGCAGATTCAGATTATTCTACAGAAATTCTATTCAGCCAAGGTTCTTCAGCGAAGGAAAAAGAAAATGTAGAAGCATTATTAAATAAAGGAATTAAAGTATTAATCATCACTCCTCATGATGGTGCAGCAGCGGCTTCAGCAGTAGAGGCAGCGAAAAAAGAGGGTGTAACAGTTATTGCATATGACCGTTTAATCACGGATACGGATGCAGTAGATTACTATGTGACTTTTGATAGCTTAGCAGTTGGTGCAGCACAAGCGCAGTATCTAGTAGACAATGCTGATGGCTCAGATGTTCCACTTTACTTGTATGCAGGGGCAGCGTCTGATAACAATGCATTCTTATTCTTTGAAGGAGCATGGAAAGTGCTTCAGCCGAAAATTGCTGATGGAACTTTTAAAATTGCCAATTCAAGTGAAGCAGAGGCATTAAAAGACTCAGCAGATCTTTCACGTGATCAGCTAGGTAAAATTATTGGTCAAATCACTACAAACTGGGATCCAAACGATGCAAAAAACAAAGCACAAACTCATTTAACAGCAGCAGCAGATAATCTAAAAGGAAATGTTTCCATACTTGCACCGAATGATGGAACTGCTCGTTCTATCGCAGATGTATTTGCATCTGATAGTGCTATTACTGATTACTTTGTAACTGGCCAAGATGCAGAAAAAGCTTCCATTCAATACATCATTGACGAACAACAATCGATGACTGTTTTCAAAGATGTTCGTACATTAGTAAAAGATGCAATGGGTATGGCAGTAGAAGTTCTAGATGGCAACACACCAAAAACAACAGGTTCTTACGATAATGGATCTGTGGAAGTAAAAGCGAAACAAACGGATGTAATCGTAGTGGACAAAGACAATGTTAAAGCTGAACTTATCGATTCTGAGTATTATGAGTCAAGTGAATTTACAGGTCTAGAGTAAAACAGTTGAAGAGGAGGAATAGTGATAGATTCGTCTATCACTATTTCTCCATTTTTACCCCGCATCGACGGGCGGTAGGCCTCTTCTTCTACACCAAGGTAAAGGACTGAGGCATAAGTGAAAGTGAAAGTGCAAATGGCCGTTAATGTCCGAATGGTTCAATTAACAAATAGTAGATGTTAATGAGTTCCCTACTGTTTGAGGTTTCACTTTTTTTGTTTAAGTAAGGGAGGCAATAATATGAGTGAGTATATTTTAGAGATGAATAATATTTCTAAAGAATTCCCAGGAGTTAAGGCACTTTCAAACGTGAATTTCAAAGTGAAAAAAGGCGAGATTCATTGTTTGGTTGGAGAAAATGGAGCAGGTAAATCAACTCTGATGAAAGTGTTAAGTGGAGTTTACCCATATGGTAATTACACTGGGGACATCGTATATGAGGGAAAAGTTCAACAGTTCAATGAAATTTCGGATAGTGTCAAAGTAGGCATAGGTATTATTTACCAAGAACTAGCTCTATTTCCCGATTTGACTGTCTATGAAAATATATTTGCTGGAAACGAACAAAAAAAAGGTCCTTTTGTAGACTGGAATAAAACAATCGTTCAAGCAACCGAATTATTGCAAAAAGTGAAGTTAAGAGTAACTCCAGAAACACTTATCAAGGAATTAGGTGTCGGCAAGCAGCAGCTGGTGGAAATCGCCAAAGCTCTAAGTAAGGACGTTAACTTGCTTATATTAGATGAACCAACTGCGGCACTTAATGAAGATGATAGTGAAAATTTGTTGGTACTTCTAAAAGAGCTGAAAGAACAAGGGATTAGTTGCATTATGATTTCTCATAAGCTTAAGGAAGTTATAAATATTGCAGATAAAGTAACAGTATTGCGTGATGGACAGACAATTTGCACGCTTGATGCGAGTGAGGGAGAAGTATCTGAAAACGTCATTATAAAAAATATGGTTGGCCGTGATATTGAAGATATTTATCCGAAACGTCCCGATAAGAAAATTGGTGAAACAATTCTTGAATTATCTGATTGGACTGCTTATGATTCACAGCTCGGTCGGAATGTAGTGAAAAACGTAAAGCTTGAGGTAAAAAAAGGCGAAATAATCGGGATTGCAGGTCTCATGGGATCTGGTCGAACAGAGCTTGCCCTCAGCATTTTTGGTAACCCTAAAAACTATAAAATACAGGGTAATATGAAAATGTTTGGAGAAAAAAAGGTATTAAAGCATACAAGTGAGGCGATTAAAGCTGGTATTGCCTATGTAACGGAAGATCGTAAAGGAGACGGCTTATTTCTATTACAGGATATCAAGAGTAATGTTTCTGCAGCGCATCTCAAAGGAATTTCTACAAAGGGAATACTAAATTTAAACGAAGAAGTGAAAGTTGGAACAACGTATAAGGATTCTCTCTATATAAAAGCTAGCTCACTAGAACAGATTGTCGGGAAGCTCAGTGGAGGAAACCAACAAAAAGTATCACTTGGTAAGTGGTTGTTTACAGGACCTAAGATTTTGATATTAGATGAACCGACAAGGGGAATCGATGTCGGGGCGAAGTTTGAAATTTACACAATTATGAATGAACTGATCAATGAAGGAATGAGTATTATAATGATTTCCTCTGAACTGGGCGAAGTACTAGGGATGAGTGATCGAGTTTATGTCATGGCAGAGGGCTCCGTTAAAGGAGAGCTAACTATGGAGGAAGCGACACAAGAAACGATAATGGAACTTGCGACGCAATAAAAGGGGGATAATGATGAACTTTTTTGGAGAAGCAAAAGCACTCGTCAAAGCCAACATTCGGGATTATGGAATGTATATTGCGTTAATATTCATTATGTTAACGTTTACGATTATGACGAACGGACTATTTATGTCCTCAAGAAACATTAGTAATCTATTGGATTCAGCAGGATATATCGCTGTATTGGCAGTAGGGATGACGCTCGTAATTGTCATTCGCCATATAGATTTATCAGTTGGATTTTTAGCAGGATTTTTAGGAGCAATTGCAGCAATATTTTTAACGCAAATGGGCGTGTCGGTTTGGATTACTATTCCAGCAATTTTAATCCTTGGAGCACTAATTGGATTGGTTAATGGTGTCTTAATCGCTAAAATAGGTATACCAGCCTTTGTAGCAACGCTTGCGGGAATGTTAATTTTCCGAGGTGCATTACTTCAAGTAACAGAAAAAACTGGAACTATTATTATTAAAGATGATCAATTTAATGCGATTGGGAATGGATTTATCCCTTCGATTATGCAAATAAATGGTTTGCATCTATTAACATTATTAGTTGGTTTAGTTGGGATTCTTTTATTTGTCTACAATGAAATTTCTACTCGTCGCAACAAAATGACTTATGGTTTTGAAGTTATGTCTAGTGGGTTATTCAGTGCGAAACTGGTGTTAATATCCGCAATTATTGGATATATTACATGGATTTTAGCAGGATACAATGGTTTATCATGGACAGTAATCATTATGATTATAGTAGTAGTTATCTACCATTTCTTAACGACGAAAACCGTACTTGGTCGCCATATTTACGCAGTCGGAAGTAATCCAGAAGCTGCTCATTTAAGTGGTATTAATGTACAAAAGATTACATATATCGTATTTGGATCGATGGGTATGCTCGCAGCATTATCTGGGATTCTATTTACTTCGAGACTACAATCAGCTACGACTACAGCAGGTACATTATTTGAACTGGATGCAATCGCTGCTGCTTATGTTGGAGGGGTATCTTCTGCTGGTGGTGTTGGTAAAGTAACAGGTGCTGTTATTGGTGCCATTGTAATGGCTTGCTTATCAAGCGGGATGAACTTGCTAGGTGTCGGTATATCTTATCAATACATGATCCGTGGAGGAGTTTTGGCAGGAGCGGTAATTTTCGATGTGATGACACGAAAGCAAAGAGCTTAATGTATAGGTTAATGTGGCACCCTTTCTTTCAAGGGGTGCCTTGTATTATATCTAGGAGATTATGGAGTTTACTTGCGATCAACTGTTAGTTACTCATGGAAAGGGAAACAATACTTGCTCCAGTCGGTGAAGTATTTGCAAAAGGGATAAAAAGATTGGGAATCATCTGAATATAGGATTGTCAATTTAATTGAAGGTGTTAATATGGAAGAAACTAGCCTATGGAAAGGGGAAGGTGAATGAGAAAAACAATTGTTCTATTATTAGGAGCACTAATTATTATTTTTAGTTATTTAACAATTGTATCTGCAACAAAGGCTTTTCGGTCCTCTAGTGAATTACCTGCTTCCCTTTCCGAGATGGAAGATTCCATTCGCCTTGTATTGATAACACAAGAACTGGACACCCCTTTTTGGAATAAGGTTGGACAAGGAGCAAAACAGCAAGCAAAGTTAGAAAATGTGGAGCTCGAAGTATGGGGAAGTTATGGAAATAACGAAGACGATTTTTTGAAAAAGATGGAGATCGCTATTCACTCAAAAGTAGATGGAATCATTGTTCAAGGCCTGGACACGGATGAATTTAAAGAACTAACCAAAATTAAAGCTGCTTTTTATGGAATACCTGTTATTACAGTAGCTAACGACGTTCCGGTAGAAGAAAGCTTGCGCAAAACATATGTAGGATCCGACCAATTTGGGGCGGGTAAAATGGTTGCTTATGAACTGATTAAAGAAATGGGTACGTCTGGAGAAGTAATAGTTCTTAGAGATGAAGTACAAGCATATTACCAAAAAGAGCGCTTGGCTGGAATACAAGATGTCCTCGAAAATTATCCGGAGATTGACATAATTATTAGAGGAACAGAAGACACAAACGAACAAGTGATTTCGACAACCCAACAGCTTATGAATGATGCGCCGAGAGCTACTGCGTTTATCGCGATTAATGCAAATTATGCGGGGCCTATGATTCAGGAAATAGGAAGACGAACGCAAGTAGAGCCGTATCATATTTATACGTTTGATGACGGAGTTGAATCGACTACTCTTTTGGAGCAGGGAAAACTAGATGGCATTTTAGAACAAAAACCAGAGCAAATGGGCCAGGAAAGTGTGAAATGGCTCATGGAGTGGATTTCTGGAGAGACAGTTCCTCTAAATTCTGGTGGTTATTTGACGGAAACCAAGATGCTTGTATCAGATGGTGACAAGCCATGACTACTATTCAACGAAAGATTTGGCTACTCGTTTCTGTTATGTTGCTCATCATGGGAATTATTTGGATGACGCTCACTTATTACAATCAGCAAACACAAGAACAAACAAATTCTATTCTACAGCGTTATTTACGCCTTAATGAAGTAACAATTGCTAGTCAAAAAATGATAACCGACTTAAATAATTATTTGTTGGATCCTACAGAAATACATAAAGTACAGATAGAAAAGAGTATTAAAACCATTGAGGAAGTTCAACAGGATGTAGTAAAGCTTCGCAATGAAGAAAATGCGTTTTCTGTTACGAATTATATTCATTTAATCGATAGTTTAGTAGAGACGGCCAATCGTTCTATATTATTTTCAGAAGAGCAGGAATTAGAGGGCTCCACAAATGAATTCAATGAGGCAAATCGTATATCAATGTACATATCAGAAATGACATTAACTATTTTAGAGCGGGAGTTAAAAACCTATAATCTATTTTACCGAGAAATCATCGATCAGTCAGAGGAGTTAAAAAAACTAGGAATCTGGATACTCCTTCTAGTAACAGCAGTGTTGCTTCTAGCTACTTATTGGTTCTCGCTCAGTATTACAAAACCTGTACATCAGCTTACGAAGGCTGCAAACGAGTTAGCACATGGTCGTTTCAATCAAAAAATAAAAGTAGAATCTAATGATGAAATTGCATTCCTAGCACAGACATTTGATACAATGCGCATAAATATCAATGACTTGATATTGGAGATTCAGCAAAAGGCACAGCTTGAACATGAACTTCAGCAAAGTAAGCTACTGTTAAAGGAGAGCCAATTAAAGAGTTTACAAAGCCAGATCAATCCCCATTTTTTGTTCAACACATTAAATACGTTGTCCAAGAAAGCATACTTAGACGGGGCAGAGGAAACGAGTGATCTGTTAGTAAGTGTAGCTGGGTTACTGCGGTATAATCTGAAGCGGATCGATCGCCCAGTTACATTGTATGAGGAAGTGCTTGTGCTCTATCAATACATGGAAATACAGAGAGCACGCTTTGCTGACCGTCTGCATTTTGAAGCAAATATCGATGAATCCTGCTTACATGTTAATATTCCTGGCCTTACCCTTCAGCCTATTATCGAAAATGCTGTTATACATGCAATCGAACCAGAAGAGGATGGAGGTACTATCTCGGTTAGAATTTCAAGAGATGGGTCCTGGATTATTATGGAGATAGAGGATAGTGGGAAAGGTATTTCTCAGGATAATATAGAATTGCTACTAAGTGGGCATCTGGATACAAATGTAGGACATTCCACTGGAATTGGGTTTCAGAATGTAGTGAAAAGGCTCCAACTATTTTACGGTGTAGAAAATTTAGTATCTATTGAAAGTGAAGAGGGTATTGGAACGAAAGTAATCATACAAATCCCAGAAACTAGGGAGGAGGTAAATGATGAGACTACTAATAGTGGATGATGAACCAATTGAGCGAGAGGGAATGGAGGCCATCATCCAAAAGGCATTTCCTGACCTTTTAATTGAACAGGCGAAAAACGGTAAAATGGCAATCGAATTAGCAGATACTTTTCAGCCTGACTTAGTCTTAATGGACATAATGATGCCGGGTATTAATGGATTAGAGGCCATTGAAACAATGAAGGTTTCTCATCCGACTATCAAATTTGTTATGGTAACTGCTTTTGATATGTTCGATTATGCAAGACAGGCTATCAAACTTGGAGTAAAAGATTATTTATTGAAACCTAGTAAAGCTAGTGAAATTGTTATAACAGTAGGAAGAGTATTAGATGAGTGTCAGAAAGAGCTAGAGGCAGAGAATAATAGTAAAATGCAAATCGAGAAGTGGGAACAGGCACTGACTTTGGCGGAAACGGATATTGTCACCCAGTTATTATTTGACCATGTTCATGAGGTCCATATTGATATGCTTGTAGAAATGCTTGAAACTCGTTCCACACTAGAAAAATTTGTTGTTGTACTTGTATTGCCAGAAGGTGCACATCATTATTATTTATCGATTAAAGAAAAGGTAAGAGCAACTGGAGATGCTTGGATAGGTGCTCTAAACGGGAGACAGTTACCTCTAATTATTTTTCGAGATTCTAAGAGTAGCTTTCGATCGCAGGCGATAGCTTTAGCTAAATCCATTCTATCCTTGGGCAATGAGCAGCAAGGGACAGAGTGGTTCATGGGGATAGGTCAGGTATGTGAAAATCTAGATGAAATTCGCCTGTCTTACCAGGAGGCACTTATTGCGACAATGGATACAACCTTAGCAGTTAAGTATAGATTTTATATGGACGTTCCAGCCCTCACTTTAGAAACCGATAATCATATTATTAAGCAGCAACAAAAAGAATTTTTTGATCATATCCGGCTTGGGGATTGGGCTGCTATTCGTACCCGTTTGTTGGAAGTAATTCAGCAATATGAAAATGTGGGCAATTCATTGATCTATACTCAGCAACGCATACTCGAGTTACTTTGGGTGGCAAACCGTGTAATGGATGAAATGGGAATGGAAACGAATGCATTGTTTTTCTCGTTTCAGGCAAATGATTATAGACAGTTACGAACAGAAACACTATTACTGTTGGAACAGATGAATGCTGTTTATAACGCCCATTACGATCAAATAGAAGCTGATAAGATACATCAAATTCAACAGTATATTCGTGAACATTCACATGAAGATATTTCTTTGGATGCACTAGCATATCGAGTGAATTTGAGCCCAATTTATATTAGTAAAATGTTTAAGGAAAAGCTAGGCGTCAACTATATAGACTATTTAACAGAGTGCCGCATTGAAAAAGCAAAGAAATTATTGAATGACCCAGAGAAAAGTTTAAAAGAGATTACTTTTGAAATTGGTTATCATGAACCCAATTACTTTAGTAAAGTATTCAAGAAAATGTGTGGCGTGTCTCCGAAAGAATATAGAAAAACATTATGGACTAAAAAAGCGGAAGTCTAGAGGAGGAGACAGATGAAAAGTAAGTTTATGACCGTTTGTCTTTTCGGAATGACCATGTTTCTTTTTGCCTGCACGGATAATTCTGTAACTAAAACTCAAGAGCCGGAACATAGTCCAGTTGTTAAAGAGGAAGAGCCTGTTAGAATTGGTTTTTCCATGGATACATTGCTAGAGGAGCGTTGGCTAAAAGACCGTGAATTGTTTAAAGAGGCTGTAGAAAATCTAGGAGCAGAAGTAGAGATTGTTGCTGCAAATGGTGACGATGCGTTACAGATTTCACAAGCAGAGACACTTATTCAAAGTGGTATCGATCTATTGGTAATCGTACCTCATAATGCGGCAGCTACAGCAGCAATCGTCCATAAAGCACATCTTGCGGGAATTCAAGTAATTGCTTATGATCGTCTAGTTAAAAATGCAGAGGTCGATATGTACATTTCGTTTGATAATGAACAAGTTGGTAAAATGCAAGCGGAGGCTATGACGGCACTTGTTCCAAAGGGGAATTATGTCTTTATAGGAGGAGCCATCACGGATAATAATGCACATCTTTTAAAAAAAGGTGTATTTAAGGTGTTGCAACCATTTATAGAAAGTGGAGATATTCACGTTGTCTATGACCAATGGACGAAAGATTGGACTCCTGCAAATGCCCAGGCCAATATGGAACAAGCTATTCGTAATTCGAATGGTCAAATTGATGCAGTGATTGCTGCAAACGATGCTACAGCTGGCGGTGCCATTCAAGCACTCCAGAATCATGGACTAATTAGTCAAATACCAGTAGCGGGACAAGATGCAGATCTCGCTGGTGTTCAAAGAATTGTAGTTGGAACACAAACAATGACTGTTTATAAGCCTATACAAATACTTTCCAACAAAGTAGCTGAAATTGCAGTTTCCATGGCAAAGGGAGAAATTGTAACGGCCGACCAACAAATTAATAACGGTAAGAAAGAAGTACCATCTGTTTTGTTACCTCCGATTGCAGTAGATTTAGCTAATCTTGAGAGTACTGTTATTAAGGATGGATTTCATGCAGCAGAAGATATTTATGGGACTGTAACAAAGTAACTGGGGAAGAGTTCAAATAAATTATTACCTGGTTTAAAGCGAGCTAGTTGTACGATTATTTTCTATGGAAGAATATTCACTTCTGTTCAGAGCAAATTAGACTCTAGGAGGTGAATATTCATGAGTAAAAATAACAATAAAACAACTAATATGAGAACGCATAATAGTTATGAGCTGTACAAAAATCCTACGAATAATCCAGACGAGGAGTTTTCAGAAGAATTTGTGGAGATATCCAAAAATAAGATCACAAATAAGATTAACAAAAACCCGTCTAACAAAAGAAAAAATAATTAGTATACGAAAGGTGAGATCAATTGAGCTCACCTTTTTCTATATTATTTACGTATCTAGAGCGTGCCGCGATTAACTTGCTCCTTTAATAGTTGAATATTGTTTAAGACATTTTTGGATATTTCTAAAGTTGCTTCAATAGCTTTAGCTTTTTCGCCGGATAATTGAAAAATAATATCATTAAAAAGTAGTTCCATTTCGTCTAAAATAGCTAACGTCGAAATGTTATAGAGACGAACATCATCAAATTTCCCAGGTTCGAAAATAGCAGTATCTAGATAAGGCTTAAAATTTTGAAGCATTTCAGGAAGGTTAGCTGATAGACTACCTGATCCCATACGAACGGTTTCTGCTATTGTTTCTATCTCTTCTAATGGAACTAATGCATTATTTACTGCTGCTTTTACTTTTTCCTCATAATCCGTAAATATACTTATAAGTAAGCTAATTGGATTACCATAGAGTCCGACATTTAAAGCTGCCTTTACCGAAAAAATTATAGCGGATACTGCACTTTCAATCATTAGAGCAACAGTATAAATTCTGTCAACAATTGGGTGTACTATAGTAGTTACTAATGATGTAATTTGTTTATGGGCTAGCTCCACTTGAATTTCTTTTATTTTCATCCCAATTGTCAAATATGGAGAAGTATCAATATTCATGATTTCCGTTTTTTGTATAGTATCTACACCATCTGCAAGAGATTTTCCTGATTGGATAGAACTTCCTAGGTTTTGATCCTTGTTAAACATGGAAGTAGCAATATCCTTAACTTGGGTTTCATAGTTTGTTAATTGGTTATAAACAGCCTCTTTGTTCTTGTGAACGATTGAGTAATGCGCATTTAGTTCACCCACTATTGCATCTACAAACATATCCTTGCCACCTTTAAAAAGCTCGGGTATGTGTGTTTGGATGATTATTTGAGCACCATTCACTAAGTTATCGACATCATCTTTTAACTGATTTAAATATTCTCTTGCAGGAGCAAAGAGGCTCTCTACATCAATATTTATCGAAGTGATAAATTCTATTATTTCTGCAGGCTTAGAGTTCAGGATAGAATTTAGTATTCTGCATTTAGATTCTGCAGAGTCTAATAGAGAAATTAAATAGTCGATACACCCTTTAAGAATCGTCCCCGTGTTGGAGATGCCGTTGTATAAAGGATCACCGGCAGCTTCATCAAACATAGTTTGAAAGGTTTGTTGTAAGACAGTTACGCGATTGCTAAACTGCATACTTTCATCTAATACAATGCTTACGGAATTGTTTAGATAGCTTTGTACATTCGTAATTCTGCCTTTTACCTGATCTTGAATACCGTTTGATAGTAGTAGCATATTCTCTTTGTTTAAAACAATTTTTTCTGTTTGACCGCCATATAAAGGGGAACCAGTCCAAAGGCTTGTGACGATATGATCATCTGCACCAATGTAAATAAATCCATGCCCTGGCTGACCCTTTATCCCAACTTCAATTTTAAATTCACCATTCTCATCGGCTTCTACGTAGCCTGTGTGATTAGAACCAAGCATTGAAAAAAGAGGAACACCATTGTTTATGCCATATTTATTTCCAGGAATTCGATCGCCTAAACCAAGAGATTCCTCTGTCCCGGTAAGAAAATCGTACTTACTATAGTAATTTGTAATATTGGGATATTCTTTACTAGAGTCGACCATTCCAAAAGGAAGAATAGCAGGATTAAGCGTTACTGCTTTCACCTTAGGATTCTCCATTGCAACTGCATTTGTTAAGGCACCGGCTAGTGAATTTCCGGAGACCGAAGAAATTGGTCCATATTTATCATTCATTTGCTGATAATATGTTTTGGCATCTAAAATTTGCTGTGGTGGAACTTTGCCGATTAACGTAGTATTCGTTTCGAGCCAGTCCTTATCTAATTGTTCACTACCTACAAATACAATCGATAGCTCTTTCGTTTCAAAATTTTGTATAGTTAATGCATCTAAACCAGAGGAAGAATCATATCTTGTGTCTATTACATCAAATTTTTTTCCATTAACTTGTATACTTTGGTAAACAAGATAATGCCTGTATGCGTGATATCCCGCAAGCTCGACCAAATCCTTGTCGTTTGTGTTTGATACATTCTTAATAGTGGTCATAGGTGATCAACTCCTATTCCTTCATAATCTGATTCAACACGTTTTTATTTAGAGTGTTTGGTTTTGAACCAGAGCCATATTTACTATTAATTAAATTGTCATTTAATATCAAAGCATAGGAGCCTCTTGGTAACCCGTCTGTAGTTTTAATCTTATTATATATCTCATCGTAAGCTTCCTCGTCAGGGTCAGTGTTGGCTTCCTTCATGAAAAAGTTAAGAGTTACGTTAACTGCATCTGGATTAAATTTACTTTCATCTAGTGTTTTTCTCAACTCTTCTTTACTAATATTTTGGTTCTTTAAATACAAGTTGTTAAGCTCATTGAAGACATCATCGAACACACTAATATAGTAATAGGGGGTAGAGTAACCAGAGTCGGTATTGTTTACTGCCTCTATATTTTTACCTATAACAGGATAATTCGTAATTACTTGATTTACAAAGGTATCCAAATTACTCATTTCTTTTTCATACGCCATTGCATATAATCCACCCGATAAAGCATCTTCTACTTGACCTTCTTGTGACCAAACACTATCCGTTTTCACTGTTTTACCTTTCACATCAATTGGTACTATTGCAAAAGCGTGAAAATGTGGTTCACCTACTGATTCTACAAATACCGAAACACCGTCGGCAGCACCTACCAGATTATGCACAATTACTTCCGTTTTATATTTATCGCTAAAGAATTTTTTAACCGCAACTTCAATATCCTCGCGGTTAGTTTCTGCAATCTTATCTGTTTCTTCACCATTTTTTAACGCGTAGCCTTCCCCGTTATAATCCTGAATGCTAACTAGATTTTCTGTGTTCATAGCAATCTCTTGATCTTGGACTGGTTGTTCTTCTGTTTCAGTTTTCGCTTGAGTACCTTTTGTATTATCAGTTTCCATGTTGCATCCTCCTAGCATAACTGTTATGCCTATACTAATTGCCAAGACTTTATTGTTCTTACGCATATGAAAATCCTCCTAACGTGGATATACAATTTATATTTTCAAATTCCTATATTTACTAATTATATTAAAACGAGAAGTAATATGAAAATATAAACCTATTTTTTGTTTGAATTTTTAAAAAACAGGTGTAAGGGTATGACTTAATAAAAAATAAACAGGACTTTTGTTTTAGATGAAAGGACTAAACTTCGAATTGGATGATCAGAGTTAAAATGGTTTTTTATTTTATCCATTTCCAAAATGATGAAGGTATTTCCTCGTTACTATAGAAATTATTAGAGGGATGGGGGCGAGAGGTATGAATAAAAATAATCCTGTAGAAGGAGCTCAAAAATTTGTACATAAGTATTTTCCAAATTGTAATGGGGCCTTGTTAGCAGGGAGTGTCATTCGGGGAGAGGCGACCGAAACGTCTGATTTAGACATTGTAATTTTTGATGAAACCTTTCCTTCTTCCTATCGAGAGACATTTATAGAATTCGAGTGGCCAATTGAAGTGTTTGTACATAATGGAAGCTCCTATAAGTCGTTTTTTGACAGTGATCGAGAGCGTGCACAACCTTCTCTCCCTCGAATGGTGTCAGAGGGAATTATTTTAAGAGACGATGGGATTATAGAAGCTATAAAAAAAGAAGCGGAGGAACTTTTAAAGGAAGGACCAGAAAAATGGACCGAGAAAACTATACAAATCAAACGGTATTTTCTTACAGATACATTAGATGATTTTATAGGAGGCTCTAATAGAGCAGAAGGAATATTCATCGCAAACACATTAGCAGAACTTACAAGCGAATTTGTTCTTAGAACTAACCAACGTTGGATAGGAACTTCTAAATGGATTGTTCGCTCTTTAAAAGCATTTGATGAAGACTTCGCCAATCAATTTGTTGAAGCGTTTGATACATATTACACAACCGGCGATAAAAGCAGAGTAATTTGTTTAGTAGAGGCAGCGATGGAACCTCATGGGGGAAGGTTGTTAGAAGGTTTTTCATCAGGAAAATGATGGAATAAGGAGGTCTTATGAGAACTATAATTGGAATATTATCCATATTATTTGGAGCATTGTTTATAAATATCACAATTAATCAATTCGAGAAAACAGGAAATATTATGCTGACCTTTTACGGGATAACGTTATGTGTACTCGGTGCTAATGTACTTAGCAATCGAAAAATAACGAATGGAAAAATTTACACAAGAGTTATAGGAATAGGTATTGCGATGATATTATTTGGAGTTGCGTTCGTATTGAAACCAGGTGAAGCAGGTAGCAGTTTTGGAATGACCATAATTATCCTTGGTTTGTTATTTTCATTAGTAGATTATTTAGAACTATAGGCTAATGAGCTGGAATGAAGTCGATGTCCAAAATAAATATAATGCCGACTAATAAAAGAATTTTGCAAACTTTTTACTCTTGTTCGACGTCTAATAAATACTAACTATAAAAAGTTCGGTTTAATAGGCATATAACAGGAGGAATAGCGTGAAGAATTTACTAGTTCTTTTAATGCCAATGATGCTATTGGTAGGATGCAATAATGAGGAGACAGAACCGGCTACAGAAACCGATAAGCTAGGAAGCGAGACGGTAATAGACGAGCCAAATGAAGAGGGTGAAGAAAGTGATGTAGAAGAGACTACTATTGTTGAAGAAGATAAAGATAATAATGTAGTGGAGGAAAATAAGAATAAGCCAGTAGTCCAGGAAAAACCTGTAACTAAAGAAAAAACAGAAACTGTAAATCTCTCCGTAACAAAAGATAAATATTTAAAGCAGCTAAATGACATTGAAAATAGTCTAGGTGATTTAAACAATCAATACAACAATGGTACACAAACCGAGATGAACGAAGCAAAGTCAAAAATTTTAAATAAATGGGATGCAGCTTTAAACGAGATCTATGGTGTATTGAAAAAACAGCTGTCTGCAGATGAAATGAGTAGTTTAAAAGTGGAACAGCGAAATTGGATTAAACAAAGAGATCAAAAGGCTAAAGATGAGTCCTCTGTTTTTACAGGTGGAACAATGGAAGCTACTATATACGTATCTACACAGGCACAGCTGACGAAGGAACGCTGTTATGAATTAGTACAAAAATATATGAAATGAAAATAGAGTTGAAAGTCAGCGAATGTTGATTTTCAACTATTTTTGTACTTACTCAATATACCTGAAGGAATAATTACTCATTTGTTGAATTAAACAATAGGCTTAAATATGAGGTGAAAAACCATGTGGATCATTAAAAATATGGAGAATAAGGAACTGGAATTCTTGAAGGATATGCTATATGAATCGATTTATATGCCGGAGGATGTAAAAGATAAAGCAAAGCTATTAAACTCCCCTTCAATAAAAAAGTATTATGAAGATTGGGGAAGAAAAGGAGATGTAGCATTAATAGCAACGGATGCCAATAATAGAGCAGTAGGAGCAGTTTGGTATAGACTTTTTGATGAATCTAATATGGGATATGGCTATGTAGACAATCAAACTCCGGAATTAGGAATCGCAGTTATGAAAGAAGCAAGAGGATTAGGAGTAGGCACTTTACTTATGAAAAAGATAATCGAACAGGCTGCAGTGGATGGATTTAAAACGCTCTCCTTAAGTGTTGACCCTTATAACAGAAGCGCAGTTCATATTTATCGGCAGCTAGGTTTTGTAGACTACGGCATATCAGGGACATCGATTACGATGATTTACCGAGAAGAGAGCAAAGTTTAATATTAAATAATAAAGTCAGTTTGGGGAACAACTAAAGTGACTATTTAAATCTTAAACAAGGGTGTGTTTCACATGAAGACTGCAGTTTTCTTGGATCGGGATGGTGTAATCAATGAGGTGCTCACGGAGCGAGTTAAATTTGTGAACAAACCAGAGCAGCTATACTTTTTACAAGGGGTCCCTGAAGCTATTAAGAAATTGAACGCTTCCTTCGATCATATATTTGTCGTTACCAATCAAGGAGGAGTAGGATTGGGGTTTATGAAGGAGTCCCAGCTGCAAAGAATCCATGACCATATGATTGCAGTTTTAAAAAAGGAAGGTGCTACTATTCATGAGGTAGTGTACTGTCCGCATAAGCCAAAGTCTGGTTGTGCATGTCGAAAGCCAAACAGTAAGTTAATAGTAGATCTGGGTAAAAAGTATAATGTGGATTTGTCCAAATCCTATATGGTAGGGGATACGGACACAGATATTATTGCTGGGAAAAAAGCCGGAACAAAAGGAGTTTTTCTAGGGAAAAGTGACCCTATCGCGGATGCTGTATTTCCGGATCTTATAAGCGCGGTAGAATGGATTTTACAGGATGCAAAAACAAGTTAAGGTATTTTATGTTACATCAAGCGTATAATTTGAAAAGGAGTAGGATTTTGCTAAAGACACGTGAATATGAGATGATTTGAATATGCATGGATCCACGAATAAAACCATATGTATGTGAAATACTATATGGATAAACAAATCATATAAGTTTTGTGTAAATGCAAGTTGTATTGGGTAGTGAATACTAGAAAGAATACGTGATATTAATAGGAGGAATTTGAAATGGAAGAAAAAATGGGTAGTATTGAAGTAGGAGAAATCCTAACGGTATTAGATGAAGAGGATCGCGAACAAGAGATCGAAGTAATCGGGCTTTTAACAATTGAAGAAAAAGAATATGCAGCAGTTGCATTTGCGGAGGATACGCAAGAAGAAACCGACGAAGACATGGATGTATTCTTTTTCCAAGTAGTTGAAGGTGAGGACTTAGCGGAAATCGAAACAGATGAAGAATTTGAAAAAGTATCTGCAGCATTTCTTGAAGCTGAAGAAGCAGTAGAAGACGAAGAATAGAAAAACTAGAAAAGAGAGGATAATCTCCTCTTTTTTTCAATTAGTAGTAGGATAGCTTTGGTAGGAGGTAAATGGAATGTTACAAAATGAAGGTAAACTAGATATTGGCAGTACATTTAAAGTGTTAGATGAAAATAACCAAGAACAAGAAATGAAAGTTGTAGGATATTTGACTGTAGAACAGATGGAATATGTTGCAGTCATTTTCCTAGAGGATATACAAGAAGATTCAGAAGAAGATATAGGTATTTTCTTTTTCCGGTTAGATGAAGACAAAAACTTTGTCATGATGGAAAGCGACGAAGAGTTTGAAAATGTATCGGCAGCATATATCAAGCTAGAGAAAAATAACTTTGCTAAAAAGAAAAAAAGATAAATACTTGTAACTTTAAAGCATGATACCTAACACAATAGGTATCATGTTTTTTATATACATCTTCAGGCGGAGATACAACCATATCTAGGGGCTAATTTTAATATAGCTATAATAAGATAAAATGAATAATAATAGTAAAAGACAAGGGGTTAGAACTGATGGATACGTATAGATGGAAAGTTGAAGAGGAACTATTTCTTTGGAAAAGGAAGATGACGAAACGAACGGGATTAATAGGTCGTACGTCTAAGAATGTACAAACAAAGGTTAACGGACTTATTCCTGAAAAGGTCCATCAAGTGATAACGGAAAGTATTAAGAATATGGTAAAGGTGACGCTTGTTGGGTCAAATATAAAAATGAAAAAAAGGCTACCACTGGAACTTAACCTTCAGGAGCGAGATGAACTTTTACAGGAAAAACTTACTACGTTCCGAAAAACTGCTGTAGTAGAAGGAGCAGGGACAGGAGCAGGAGGTATACTCCTTGGACTCGCTGACTTCCCGCTACTATTATCAATTAAGATGAAGTTTCTCTTTGAAGCAGCGGCGATTTATGGATTCGACACGGATGAATACGAGGAAAGGTTATATATATTGCATATATTCCTTTTAGCTTTTTCTAGTGAGGAAAAAAGAAAAGAAACGCTAGAAATTATGGAGCACTGGGAGCAACAAAAGAGCTTAATTGGCGAGATGGATTGGCGAGATTTCCAACAGGAATATCGGGATTATATTGATCTAGTGAAAATGCTCCAATTACTACCTGGAATAGGAGCGATGGTAGGAGCTTTTGCTAACTATAATTTGCTCGATCAACTTGGAGAAACAGCGATGAATTCATACCGACTTCGTTTATTGTCAAAAAATGGTCTGAAATAACAAAGGGCATTGACTTTAATAATTAGATTCCATACCAAATTATTGGTATTTTCTCTATCTTGCAATCATAGACTTCAAAGACTGCAAAAGAAGGAGAGATTTTTTTATGAGTTTTAAATATGTTGGTATCATACTAGGCGCTTCTGCACTATCAATCGGACTTTTTTCAGCGAACGTCCATGCAACTACTACTCTGAAAGAACAACCCCCTGTACAAATTCAAGCAGCATCAACAGACAATGTTTTTACTAAAGAGGATTTGATCAAAAAGTTTCGAGGTCTATTTCCAAAGCAATTCGATTTCTTGAAGAATTCCGATTTCCAGATGAACGGTGGTTATTATTTTCCTGGTGACGAGACAATGCGTTATGATCTATACTTCACAAAAACAATCGATGGAAAACAGTTATATGGCAATGTTTCGTTTGTAGGTAAAGATTTACAAATAGAAAACTTCTCTTATCAACCTGCCACTGTAACAGAAGCGCTTTTTCCAGCTAAAGTTTCTAAAGTGGAAGCGCAAAAGATAGCCGGAGATTTTATGAAAAAATATCTAGACGGCGGAGAATATCAATTAGAGACGGATTCTTATGGCTATTATCCAAATCAGATATTAACGGAACCAATACGATATTCATTTTCCTACACTCGTTTGAAAAACAAAGTTTCTGTTACTGACCAACGAATTGAAGTTTCCGTTCTAGGAAACGGTGAAATTGTTGGCTTTTATAGAAATCCAGAAACTAACAAAGCATCCACTTTTGATGACGTGAAAAAAGTTAAAGCGAAAGATGGCGTATTAAAAAAGGTAAAAGAAAATATATATGTGGAAAAGCAATATCAAGTAGAAACAGATTACCAAACTGGTGAACGACATGTACGACTAGTATATCAACCGTCACCAAATTTACTTGGTGTTCATGCTTCTTCTGGAAAATACTTAACTTCCAAAGGATACTCAGTAGATTTCCCTAAAAAATCAACCATTTCGCTGCTTTCTTCCAAGCAGCTCCCAGCCAACTATAAGAATGGGATCACTGTAGAAGAAGCAAAGAAAATGTCCGAGAAATTACTGAAAATAGATTTGAAAAATGTTAAGTTGAACATCGACTCTATCAGAGAAATGACTAATTATAACGGACAGGAAGTTATTAGTGTTCAATATATGTATAATTTTCCAAATGGCGGTACTGGAGCAAGTATAGAGATAGACAAACAAACAGGTGAAGTAATCCAGTACTATAATATGAAGAGTGAGATCTTAGCACAGATGGGTGAGAAGCCAAGTGAAGCGAAGCCTCTTTCCGAAAAACAAGCGCTTGAAAAAGCAGTGGAACATATGAAAAAGTGGATTCCATCTTACCTTCATAACTATGCAAAACCTACAGAAGTAGCATATATGGATGAAATGCAGGGAAGCTTTATGTTTAATTTCCCGAGAGTTGTAAATGGAGTTGTGGTTTCGGGTGATTCTATTAATGTCGGAGTGGCGAAGGATGGTTCACTAAATAATCTTTATGTTAATTATCAAGAGGTGAAGAGTTGGCCATCACCAGAAAAAGCAATATCAGAAAAAGAAGCGAAGGAAATAATAACTAAGGCATTGAGTTTAAGACTTAACTATATGAAATCCAATCAAAAAGAGGAAAATAACCACTATGACCTAGTTTACTCTCAATTATTTAATGAGAAATCTTTTAGTACTTTAGATGCTTTAACAGGTGAGTGGCAAGTGCTTAATGGAGAGAACAATACAACTGTTATTTCCCATCCTTGGGCACAAGAGGAACTAAATTATTTTATAAATGCAAAAATCCTTGATGTCAAAGATCCAAAACAGTTTGACGGAGATGCTGCTATTTCCAAGGGAGAAGCGCTAAAAGTAATGATGAAATCACTTACTTATATGTATGATGGCTATTATTATCCTGAGCAGGACAATCAGAAACAATCATTTGACAATATCAATCCTAAGCATCCACTATACCAGTCGGTCGAGCGTGCTGTGGATATGGGAATTCTAAAAGCCGATACAAAGAGTTTTGCGATAGATGAGCCGGTAAGTAAAGAACAGCTAGCAGTTTGGTATATTCGTGCATTAGGTCTCGAACAGGCTGCCAAAAATTCGACTATTTATAAACTTCCTTTTACAGATGCTGATAAAGTACAAAAGGAATTATTAGGTTATGTCGCACTCGCTAATTCATTAGAATTATTGGAGGCGGAAAAAGGAGTATTCAATCCTAAAAAAGAAGTAACCTATGCAGAACTAGTAGTTTCAACAATTCACCTTGCTCACAAGATTTCAGAAAAAGGAAGAACTTTTCTTTATTGATATTTAAGCAATTTAAACAGCTTTCAATTATTTAAATTTACGTTGCTTTTTGGATCTCTGGATGATATTATCGGATTATAAATACGCATATTGGTCACATGTTACTGAAATTTTCAGGCATGGTGGTAAACTGTGAGGGAATAATACTATTATTCTTTTCCATTACCCCATGCCTTTTTATGTTCTTTTAGGTCTCATGGAGCAATATATTTTAATAAGACAATTTCCATAATATCTTTATACAAAGGAGTTCTACTAATGTTTGCTAAATTCATGAAAAAAAATAAAGTACAAGTATTCTCACCACTATCTGGTCAAGTGATTCCCCTAGAACAAGTTCCAGATCCAGTTTTCAGTCAAAAAATGATGGGTGAGGGAGTAGCAATTATGCCAACAGGAGGAGATGTAGTAGCGCCGATTGATGGGACAGTTGTATTAATCTCTAAAACAAAGCATGCGATAGGTATTCGGACAAAGGACGATACCGAAGTGCTAATTCACGTTGGTTTGGAAACAGTCACACTAAAGGGTGAAGGATTTACTGTATTTGTAAATGAAGGTGATGTAGTTTCTACAGGACAAAAACTAATGACAGTGGATTGGGATTTTATCAAAGATAAAGTGCCAAGCATTATTACACCAGTAGTAATTACGAATAGTGCAGAAAGAACTGTAGAATATACTGATGCGTCAGCAAGTGTAGCGGGTGACACATTGGTAATGTCTGTTTCTTCGAAGTAATTCAGGTTGGATAGTATGTGAAGGAGGCTGACTTTCCATTAAAATCACAAAGATACTTAATAATAACGCTGTGATTGTTCTACATGATGGACGCGAGAAAATAGCTATTGGCTCGGGTATAGCTTTTCAAAAGAAACGGAATGACATTATCATTGGGTCCAAAATTGAAAAGATTTTTGTTATGCAAGAAAATGATAAGCTAGTGCAGCTATTAAGTCGAATTCCAGAAGAACATTTTACTATTTCAGAAGAAATAATTACTTACGCCGAAGCGTATTTAAATACAAGATTAAATGAGCATATTCATATAGCTTTGACAGACCATATCTCATTTGCTATTGAAAGAGCAAAGGATGGCATTAATTTAAACAATAGACTGCTTCATGAGATTCGAGTTCTATATAGAGCAGAGTTTGAAATAGGTCTTTGGGCAATTCAGCATATAAATAAAACGTGTCAGGTAGAAATGCCTGTAGATGAAGCGGCTTACATAGCGCTTCATATTCACACGATGAAAATTCAAGGGGGGGATTTACATCAGACAATAAGACAAACCAATTTAATAAAGGGCATGGTTTTATCGATTAAAAAGTACTTGAATATTGAAATTGAGGAAGACGATATTTCCTATCATCGGTTAATCACCCATTTACGCTTTGCATTAACGCGGTTAAATCAATCTGAGCTTCATATGATGGATGAAGAAATGTTAGTGATGATTCAAAAGAAATTCCCGGTTGGTTATAGTTGCGCTAGCCAAATAGCAAAAGAGCTTAAGGCGGACCATGGAATTGAGTTTCCCGAAGAAGAGTTAGGTTATATTGCACTGCATATTGAACGGTTAAGAAAGCAAGTTTCATAATTCGGCATTATTTTATACTATTATATTTTTATTAAAAATCAGTTAAAAGGAGATGAATAAATTATGATGAAGTTTTTACAAAATTTGGGGCGTTCGTTAATGCTTCCAGTAGCTGTTTTACCCGCAGCTGCAATATTAATGGGGATTGGATACTGGATTGACTCGGATGGTTGGGGATCTGGAAATGTATTTGCAGCCTTCATGATAAAAGCTGGTAGCTCGATTATTGATAATATTCCTATTCTGTTTGCAGTAGGGGTAGCGATAGGGATGTCCAAGGCAAAAGATGGGGCAGCCGCTTTAAGTGGATTAGTAGCTTTCTTAGTTGTAACTACGATGCTTTCAAGTGGGACTGTTGGTTTATTACAAGGAATCGATGTAGAGAGTGTTGATCCTGCATTTGGAAAGATTAATAATGCATTTATAGGTATTCTTTCTGGTATTGTTGCTGCAACAATGTATAATCGCTTCAGTCACGTGAAATTACCTGATTTCTTAGCATTCTTTAGTGGAAAACGTTTAGTACCTATTATGTCCGCAGTTGCAATGTTAGTTGCTTCTGCAGCACTATTTTATATTTGGCCAATCGTTTTTGGTGGACTAGTTAACTTTGGTGAAGCAATTAGTAGTCTAGGAGCAGTAGGCGCTGGGCTTTATGGCTTCTTTAACAGACTATTAATACCAACAGGATTGCATCACGCATTAAATGCAGTGTTTTGGTTTGACACTGTTGGTATAAATGATATCAATAAGTTTTGGAGCAGTGAAGGCGTTAAGGGTGTAACTGGTATGTACCAAGCCGGATTCTTCCCGATTATGATGTTCGGATTACCAGCAGCAGCTCTTGCAATGTATCACACGGCTAAAACAAAAAGAAAAAAACAAGCAGCTTCTCTTATGCTTGCAGCTGGTTTTGCGTCATTCTTCACAGGTGTAACTGAGCCACTTGAATTTTCATTCATGTTCTTAGCTCCAGCACTTTATGTAGTTCATGCAGCTTTAACAGGTTTATCTTTATTCATCGCAGCATCCTTTAACTGGACAGCAGGCTTTGGATTTAGTGCAGGGTTAGTCGATTATCTTTTAAGTCTTCGAATTCCAATCGCTAATTTCCCGCTTATGCTATTGCTACAAGGGCTAGTATTTGCAGTTATTTACTATTTCTTATTCCGTTTCTTAATCTTGAAGTTTAACTTAAAAACTCCAGGTAGAGAAGACGATACAGATGAAAGTGAAGAAACTGTTGTAGCTTCATCTGATGATAAGTTTTCAAATATGGCAGCTAGAATCTATGATGGGCTAGGTGGAGATGCCAATGTTGCATCTGTAGAACACTGTACAACTCGTTTACGTGTAGAAGTATTAGATATGGATAAAGTCGATCAAAAGAAAATTAAAGATACTGGTGTTCCAGGTATTAATATAGTAGGTCCGAAAAATATTCAAGTTATTGTTGGAACAAGCGTACAATTTGTTGCAGACGAAATTGAGAAAATACGTAAATAGTAGATAATTGAAAAGCTGTTTAATTTGGGTGTCCATATTAAACGGCTTTTTCTTTATGGTGAAGCAGATTCTATTTATCATTTTGGGATTATTAATCTATACTGTTATTAAGCAAACTGCGGAGGTGTAGTAATGAGTAAAACAATTCTAATATCGAACGTGACTATTGTAAATTATGATCGTGAAATTACAGGGGATCTATTTATCCGAGATGGTAAGGTAGAGAAAATTGGACAAGCTTTACAAGTGGAGGCAGATATCTTTTTAGATGGAACTGCAAAAAATTGGATAGTTATGCCAGGTTTTATCGATATGCATATTCATGGGTCAGCTGGTTTTGACATGATGGATGCTACAGAAGAAGCGCTTAGAGGAATGTCTCGTTCATTAGTAAAAGAAGGTACGACTAGCTATTTGCCAACTACTATCACTCAACGGGTGGATGCGATTGAAGCAGCGCTTGAAAATGTAAATGGCTTTGTAAATAATGCAGATGAAGCAGAGGTTTTAGGGATTCATGTAGAGGGACCATATATTTCTACAAAATGGGCTGGAGCACAGCCAATTGAACATATTAGCGAGCCCTCTATTGAACAGTTTCTAAAGTGGCAACAACTTAGTGGAAATTGCATTAAACAAGTGACCGTTGCTCCCGAAATAGTGGGTGGTTTTGAATTTGTACAAGCCATGAGTGAGGAAGGCATTATCTCTTCAATCGGACATTCAGATGCTAGTTCAGATGAAGTTGAAAAGGCAGTACAATTAGGAGCTAAGCAAGCTACCCATTTATATAACCAAATGCGTCCATTCCATCATCGTGATACAGGTGTAGTCGGATCAGTTCTGCTAGACAATCATATGAAAGTGGAAATCATTGTTGATTATATACATAGTCATATGAAGGCAGTGAATTTAGCATACCGTTTGAAGGGTGCTGAAGGAATTATTTTAATAACAGATGCTATGCGTGCTAAAGGATTAGAGTATGGGGAATACGATCTTGGTGGACAGACTGTTTATGTCACAGAAAAAGGTGCACATCTGTCTAGTGGCGCATTAGCGGGAAGTATACTGACAATGGATCAGGCTGTTCGTAATATGAAGCAAACGACGGGTTGTTCCTTGCAAGAACTGGTATCGATGTCCTCTACTAATGCAGCGAAACAATTGAAATTATCCCATAAAGGGTATATTGATGAAGGCTTTGACGCAGATTTGGTTATATTGGATTTGGAATTGAATGTACAAAAAACAATCTGTCGAGGAAATATAGTATTTGAAAGTTAATGAAAATAGAGGTGATCAAATGCAGTCCTATTGGAAGGAAATAAATAATTTACTGGAGCAGGTTGCAGAACTGGAAAAAGAAAATATAGATAATACTTCTAAGCTAATTGGTGACCGTATTAAAAAGGGGGGAATAGTGCAATTATTTGGTTGTGGACATTCCCATCTTTTAGCTCAGGAAGCATATTACCGTGCAGGAGGGTTAGTACCTGTTGCTCCGATTACCATAGAGCCTTTAATGTTACACAAAGGTGCGTTGACTTCTTCACAGAACGAGAAAGATCCTACGTTCATCGAGCGTAATAATGACAACATAAGCTTTCAACCGAATGATATTCTAATTGTTATTTCTACTTCTGGTCGCAATCCAGCTCCAATAGATATGGCTTTCTTAGGGAAAAAGGCGGGTATTTTAGTTATCTCTCTTCAGTCTTTAAATTATAAGGACCAAGAAGGTCGACACGCGAGCGGGAAGCGCCTAGAAGATGTAGTGGATATCGTTTTAAATACACATATACCTGTTGGCGATGGACTTCTGAGTAACAAGGAATTGCAATATGGTCCATCTTCTACGGTTGTTGGGGCTGCTCTTCTTAATGCACTTATCTCGCAAATTATCGAGGAGATAAGTAAGGAATCTGATCAACTACCAGTGTTTAAAAGTGCAAATCTCTCAGATAGCCAATTGCATAATGAAGAGATGATGGAAAAGTATAAAAATCGAATAGATTTTAACTAAAGTATTATTAGTGCTTGTTTGCTCTCGATTTGCATCAAATGATCAAATTGAATATAATGATAATTTTACTAACGTAAAAATTTAGCAATTAGTGAGTATGCGCAATTCAGAAAAAGGTGGTTTTCAGTATGGCATTAGATTTAGAAGTATGGGAAGACAATGATGCTCTATATAGTCGGGCACAAGAAATATTTTCAACACAGATAAAGAGTGGTGCAACTACATTTGGATTAGCAACGGGCGGGACGATGATTCCACTTTATGAAAAGCTGCGAAGTAGTGCGTTGGATTTCTCTCACTGTAATAGTGTAAATCTAGACGAGTATGTGGGAGTTCCTCAAGGACATCCAGCAAGCTACCATACGTTTATGCAACAACATCTCTTTGATGCAAAACCATTTAAAGCTACATATATTCCAAATGGAGTAGCTGAAGATGTACATGCAGAAGCATTAAAATATGAAAACGTGTTAAAATCACTAACTGTCGATATGCAATTATTAGGTGTCGGAGTGAATGGGCATATAGGTTTCAATGAACCAGGTACATCCTTTCAAAGTGAAACAGATGTGGTTGAGCTAACAGCTTCCACTAGATCTGCAAATGCTAGATTTTTTGACTCGCTTGATGAAGTTCCAAAGCAAGCCATTACGATGGGCATTGCTTCTATAATGAGAGCAAAATGCATTCTTTTAATTGCAGTAGGAGAAGAGAAAAGAACTGCGATTGAAGCGTTATTAAAAGGAGATGTAACGGAGGATATTCCGGTTACACGGCTTTGTAATCATCCCAATGTTATTGTGTTAACTGATTTGCAAATTAATAACGACTAAAAATAGTATAGTTACAAGTAGCGTTCGAAGAGTCCATTTTCGAACGCTTTTTTGTATGTATGAAGAAGCAGTGTTTATTGTAAATACATAATGAGAAATAGAAAGAAGGAATTTTCGGATAATTGCAGAAGTAGGTATAGATGAGTTTGTTTATAAGGAGGGAATTACTATGGAACGAAATACTTCACTAGACTATGCCCAAAAATTAGATGAGCAAGATACTTTAAGGATGTATCGACACGAATTCTATGTTCAACCAAATACCATTTATATGGATGGAAATTCCCTTGGGTTACTCTCTAAGCGAGCAGAAAATTCAGTATTAACCCTACTAGATTCTTGGAAAGAATATGGAATAGATGGCTGGACAAAAGGGCAGTACCCTTGGTTTTATTTCCCTGAGTTATTAAGTGAGATGTGTGCTCCACTAGTAGGAGCCTCAAAGGATGAAGTAATTATAACGGGCTCTACAACGGCAAACTTGCATCAGTTGGTTGCTAGTTTTTATCGACCCGAGGGAAAGCGTACGAAAATAGTTGTGGATGAACTAAATTTCCCATCTGATATATATGCTATTAGTAGTCAGCTGTCCTTGCACGGATTGGATGTTAAAGACCATATGATAATGGTGAAAAGTCGAGATGGCTATACGTTAGAGGAAGAAGATATTATTAATGTGTTGACCGATGATGTGGCTCTAATAGTACTACCTAGTGTGCTATATCGAAGTGGTCAAGTATTAGACATCCAATTGCTTACGGAAGCGGCGCATAAGCGCAATATTATTATTGGTTTTGATTTGTGTCATTCAATAGGATCTGTACCACATGAGTTAGATAAATGGGACGTAGATTTTGCTTTTTGGTGTAACTACAAGCATCTGAATGGTGGACCTGGTGCAACAGGTGGCTTATATGTGAACCGTAAGCATTTCGGAAGAAAGCCTGGATTAGCAGGGTGGTTTGGGTCAGATAAAGAGAAGCAATTTGATATGTCTACCCAAATGGTACCAGCAGCTGATGCTGGTGCGTATCAGATCGGGACTCCTCATATACTAAGCAGTGCACCATTATTAGGTTCGCTAGAGATGTTCCAAGAGGCTGGAATGGAAGCAATTCGTGAAAAATCATTAAGGCTTACCGATTATATGATGATGTTAATTGATTTGGAGTTGGGTGAGTATAATTTTGTCATTTCTAATCCGCGTGAATCAGAAAAGCGTGGAGGTCATATCTTTTTAGTGCATGAAGAGGCGGCACGTATATGTAAAGCGTTAAAAGAGCATCAAGTCATTCCCGATTTTCGTTCACCTAATGGTATTCGCCTGGCACCAGTTGCATTGTATAACTCGTTTGAAGACGTTTGGAATACTGTGCAGATTTTAAAAAGGATTATGGAGGAAGAGCTGTATAGAAAATATGAAAACAAACGTGATGTCGTTGCATAATAAGGAGGGATGATATGCAAGATGAAAAGAAGGAAAGTGGCATTCATACAGATTTTAGCAATGATATGACGTATGGAGAATATTTGCAACTGGATAATTTATTGGCTAGTCAGAACAGATTATCTGGACATCATGATGAAA
The DNA here is from genome assembly GCF_038003145.1 of Psychrobacillus sp. FSL K6-1464. Taxonomy (NCBI): domain Bacteria; kingdom Bacillati; phylum Bacillota; class Bacilli; order Caryophanales; family Bacillaceae; genus Psychrobacillus; species Psychrobacillus sp. FSL K6-1464. The sequence continues at coordinate 3,080,388 of NZ_JBBOOP010000001.1, read as the reverse complement.
TGCTTTTCATCATTATCCATCAAGTTAGTGAACTTTGGATGAAGCTTATCCTACATGAATTGACTAGTGCCATCCATGCTATTCAGGCAGATAAGATGCAATCTGCCTTTAAAATGCTAGCAAGAGTGACGAAAATTCAAACACAAATTATTCAAGCTTGGGATGTTCTTTCTACATTAACACCAGCAGAGTATCTAGAGTTTCGAGATAAGTTAGGTAAGGCTTCTGGATTTCAATCTTTTCAATACCGACAAATCGAATTTGCTCTTGGCCATAAGTCCAAACATATATTAAAGATTTACGAGCAGGATGAAGAATTGCATAGAGAATTAGAAACTGCTTTTCTTGCACCGAGTATTTACGATGTTTCGATTCAAGCATTAGCTAGAGCGGGGTTTCCGATAGCTCCTTCATTATTGAATCGAGATTATTCCATTTCGTATGTGGGAGATGAATCAGTAGCCAATGCATGGAAGGAAGTTTATCAAAACGTCGATCAACACTGGAATTTATATCAACTAGCAGAAAAGCTAGTAGACGTGGAAGACTGGCTTCAACAGTGGCGCTTTCGTCATATGAAAACGGTTGAAAGAATAATAGGATTTAAGAAAGGCACTGGGGGATCTTCCGGTGTGAATTATTTACGACATGTATTAGATCATCGTTTTTTCCCGGAACTTTGGGATTTACGCACTAATTTATAGGGGGTCACGGATATGAATAAGGAATGGATCGATATTACACAAACTATCTCTACTAGAATAGCTACATGGCCAGGAGATACACTCTTTGAATATGAACTAACCGCTACAAAGGATGATGGTGGTGCTGCAAATGTTGGGACGATTACAGCAAGTTTGCATACTGGAACACATGCAGATGCCCCATTTCACTATGTAAGTGAAGGGAAAACGTTAGATATGCTAGACGTTAATATGTATATTGGTCGAGCCAAAGTGGTGAGTGTCGTTGGGGCTACGGAAATTGGTAGGGAGGAGTTAGAAGGGTTTGATCTAACAGGTGTAGAACGTTTGCTTTTAAAAACGACGAATACTGCATCTCCTGAAAAATTTCCAGACAGGATTAATACGTTGAAGGAAAATATTGGCCCTTTTTTAAAGGAAAAGGGTATCTATCTCATTGGCACCGACCAACCTTCCGTGGACGGTATCGAAAGTAAGGAACTATTAGCTCACCATTCGCTGTTTAACAACGATGTATTTATAATTGAAAATCTTTTGCTCGAAAAGGTAGAACCAGGTGATTATGATTTAATCGCTCTGCCCTTGAAAATTGAAGGGGCAGATGGAAGTCCCATACGAGCTGTGTTAAGAAAAGTATAATACCAAGGGTAGATATAGCACTTAGAAATGCTAGTCTATCCATTTTTTCTTTTGGTTCTATTAAGGAGGAGCTTGAATGAAAAGATTTTTATTTATTTTCCTTTCAACGGTAATAGTTGGAGGTGTTTTTTATATGGGCATGGATTATCAAATGCGATTAAGAGAAAGGTCAGCGATAGTATTTGATATTAAACCTTTTATAATATTTACAAGTATTTTCTCTATTTTTATGGGAATGTTGTTACGATTACCTAAATTGATCATAGAAATTAAAGATAAAAAGAGATGGTCGATTGATTGGGTAAAGGTCCTTGTAATTGGAATCCCATCTATTTATATCGCTATGATTCGGCTTCTGGCTATTGTTTATGGAAAGAATTTGTTATTTTTCAATGAAGTAACGCTATTAGGTGATTTTACATTCACGTATATAGCAGGAGTTATATTTGGCTATGTTTTGTTAGACAGTCTGAAAAGCAATGATTCATCAAATGATAAGGGTAAATTAGCATAATAGTGAATTCAGTCGATAAAAAAGCCTTGTTATTATACAAGGCTTTTACTTTGAGGGCAAAGGTATTTTTATAAACGGTTATGAATAGTAATAAATGTTCCTAAGGATGTTTATTCATCCTATTAAAAGTAAGATATTGAATACTCTATTGGAACTGTTTATAAGGCAAGGTCCACCACGAAGACTCCAGTGGGAAAAGCTTGAGCTGAAGACCCCGCAGGAACGTAGTGACGAGGAGGCTGAAGCCAAGCCCACGGAAAGCGAAGTGGTGGGCCTTGCCGAGTTTAAGATTCAACTCTATACACCTAGAATTGAATTTGTCTACAGTCTGAAAGCCTTGTTATTATATAAGGCTTTTACTAATGGAGATTGTTTCTTTAGAATTAGTTATTCTCTATTTGTTCATAATTTACCTTCTCGTAGTGAGGTAAATCATATCCGATAATTTTAAAAACGCTTATACTAGTTATATGTAGTGAAATGAGGAGTGGTTATGTTGAAAAGAATAGTAGTTATAGGCGGAGGCATTACAGGCCTTTCAACGATGCATTATTTGCAGAAACTCAAAAAAGAAAAGTCATTAGATATAGAGTTAGTGTTAGTTGAAGCAAATGAGTATTTAGGTGGTAAAATCCATACCGTACTGGAGAATGACTTTATCATGGAGGTTGGGGCAGATTCAATCGTTGCAAGAAATGAATCCATTATTCAGCTAATTGAAGAGCTTCAACTAGAAGATGAAAAAGTGTACAACTCAACAGGCATTTCATATATTTACACAAATAATGAGCTCCATGCGATTCCTGCAGATAGTGTTTTCGGTATCCCTGCAAGTATCGAGTCGTTAAATAGCAGTACGCTAGTATCCGAATTAGGGAAAAAAGAAGCGTTAAAGGATTTAGAAATACCAAATGAAACTTTCACAAAAGAAAGTTCTGTCGGATCATTTTTAGAATATTTCTTAGGGAAAGAATTAGTGGAAAAACAAGTTGTTCCTGTGTTATCTGGCGTATACTCGGGGGATCTAAATAAGCTTTCTATCGCTTCAACATTGCCATACTTAATCGATTATAAAAACAAATACGGCAGTATAATGAAAGGGTTAGAAGAAAACAAAGCGCAATTCCAGGCCTCAGCAAATAAGAAGTTTATTTCCTTTCAAAACGGACTTTCTACACTTATCGATCGCTTAGAGGAAGTGCTAAGCCAATCAACAATTATTAAAGGTGTGGCAACGAAGAAAGTAGAGAAGAAAGATGATTATTATTCGGTTTTACTGACTAACGGAGAAACGATTGAAGCGGACAGTTTAGTGCTAGCAACTCCTCATAACGTGGCGCAAGTAATTCTTCAGGATGAAGAGTTGGATACCGACTTTAACAAACTGAAAAATTCCTCCCTTATTAGTGTATATCTTGGTTTTGATATTCCAGACGAGCAGCTCCCAGCGGAGGGAACTGGTTTTATCGTTTCTGAAAATAGTGATGTGAGATGTAATGCATGTACGTGGACAAGTCGGAAATGGACGCACACATCAAAAAATAATCAGTTATTAGTTCGTATGTTTTATAAGAGTTCGAACCCGGCTTTTGAGAGTATGAAGAACATGAGTGAAGACGAGCTAGTGGAAGTGGCGCTTCAAGATATTGAAATGAGCTTGAAATTAACAGGCAAACCTGAAGTCATAGAAGTAACAAAATGGAACGAGCAAATGCCGAACTATCATTTAGCGCATGGAGATGCGATTCAATCATTAACAGCTAAAATGGCAAATGACATGCCAAATGTCTTGTTAGCTGGCTGTTCTTATTACGGAGTTGGGATTGCGGCTTGTATTAAGAATGGCAGAGAAACTGCAGAAAAAATCATAAATTCAATAGTACAGTAAATTACGGGACCAAAATTCACTTTTGGTCTTTTTTTATGGAAAAAAAGGAATAGTTGCATTTTTAGTGGAATTTACAATTTCTTTTATTGTGCTACGATGCGGGTGGAGGTGGTTGGTTGATAGTAAAAACACGTACGGAGGAATATAGCTATATAGGTCTTCAGTTATTGAATCGACGATTACATGAGTCACATGAAATGAAGGAATTGATTCATTCCAAAATGCATATGGCATTGGCTGGTATTCATGGAGAAGTTAGAGTAGACGGAGTGTTTAGTAAGTATTCATTTCCTTTTGAATATGTGGTATTGCACGATGTGAGTTTAGAATCATATGGAAAGTTCCAGATTGATACAGTCTTTTTCACGCAGTATTTTGCGGTGGTTTTGGAGAGTAAGAATATAGGTGGGAAGTTGAGCTTTAAGCAAAACCCCTCTCAATTAGAAAGAGAAAATGAAGAAGGTAAAGTGGATGTATTTGAAAGTCCAGAGGTTCAGATTGAAAGAAATATTTTTTTACTCGACGAATGGTTAAAACAACATGGTGTGACGATTCCTGTTTTTGGAGTAATTGTATTAACAAATTCCAAAGTTCGAGTTATTGAACCCCCCACAAAATACAACGCTATTCTCCATCAAACAATTCCTATCTATCTAAGAAATATTCCTCGAGAAAGAAGGTATATATCTAGAAAAGAGCTGCATAAATTGAGTACAGAAATTTTAAAGAGTCACAAAACGTACTTCCCATACCCGATGTGTAATCGCTGGGGTATTAACCCAAATGATTTACAAACTGGAGTGTGCTGTGAAAAATGTGAAATGTTTGGGATGGTAAAAAGGAAGAATGGCTGGAACTGTATACGTTGTGGTCATGTAGATAGGCTTGTTCATGAGAAAGCCATTCGAGAGTGGTTTGTTTTGATCGGGGATACGATTAATAATCGGCAGTGTCGAAAATTCCTTCATATAAATTCTCATCATGTAGCATCTAGACTTCTCCAATCTATGGATTTAATTCGAACTGGAACATCCCAGAGTAAAATAGAGTATAAATGGAAGTGGTGAAGCGTATTATTGGAGAATCGATCGATCGAGAGGAATAATCGATCGATACACATCGAAAATCGATCGACCACCACAAAAAATCGCTCCATCGTCGTCCATAATCGATCAATCATCACGATAAATCGATCGATGAGGACGATCCAACTTCAAAAGCGGAGTATATAGAAAGTTCAAAATATACCTTGACGCTTTAGTTGAATAAAGGTACGATATGTCTAATTAGAAAACTGAATAGTGAAATTCTTATCAAGAGAAGCCGAGGGACTGGCCCTACGACGCTTCAGCAACCAGCCATTCATTTGGTCAGGTGCTAAATCCAGCAGACTTTGCAAAAGTTTGAAAGATGAGAAGGTGGTATCTTGCATACTAGTAAAGCCTTCTTTTCATAGAAGGCTTTTTTATATGGGAGGATGAATGCACGATGAGTTTATTGGAGAAGTTACAGACGTCTATGCTGACAGCAGACGGGGCAATGGGGACACTACTGTACTCTTATGGAATTGACTATTGTAATGAAGAGTTAAATATTCAAAAACCGGAAATTATAGAGAAAATCCATCAGGATTATATTGCGGCCGGAGCAGATATTATTCAAACGAATACATACGGAGCAAATGCTATTAAGCTTGCTCGCTATGGACTAGAAAATCAAGTGAAAGAAATAAATGAAGCTGCCATTCAAATTGCGAAAAGAGCTGCCGCATCTGGAAACCAATTCGTCCTCGGGACTATTGGGGGGATTCGAGGAATCCGAAAAAGTGATGCTACACTCCAAGAAATTATTCATTCACTCGACCAACAAGCAATCCAATTGTTAGCGGGAGATCCAGATGGTCTATTACTTGAAACCTATTATGATTTCGAAGAGCTAAAGACTACTGTGACTTATCTTCGTACACTAACGGATATTCCGATAATAGCTCAAGTGTCTATGCATGATCCGGGTATTTTGCAAAATGGCTTACCTCTAAATGATGCGTTGCATGAGCTTGAAACAATTGGAGCCAACATTGTGGGAGTCAACTGTCGACTAGGTCCACATCATACAATTCAAGCATTTGAAGGAGTAAAGCTGCCAGAAAAGGCATTCTTATCTGCTTATCCAAATGCGAGCTTACTGGATATAGATGAAGGACGTATAGTTTACGAATCCGATGCTGAGTACTTTGGTAAAGCTGCATTATATTTGAGAGATGCAGGAGTGCGCTTAATAGGTGGTTGCTGTGGAACGACACCAAAGCATATTGAAGCAGTGAAAAGACATATTGGGCATTTAACCCCTATTACAAATAAAGTAGTAGAGACTAGAAAGCCTATTATTATTCAAGATGCTAAGCCAACTAATACCCAAGCTCTACATGAAAAAGCGAAAACAGAACGGACCATAATTGTTGAATTAGACACTCCCCGTCATCTCGATACGACTACATTCATGGAAGGTGCAGAAAAGCTATATGCAACTGGAATTGACGCGGTGACAATGGCGGATAATTCATTGGCTTCTCCACGAGTTAGTAATATGGCGATGGGTTCGATGTTAAAACACCAAAAAAATATTAGACCACTTGCTCATATTACGTGCCGTGACCGTAATTTAATTGGTCTTCAATCTCATTTGATGGGATTGGATGCGCTTGGAATCCATGACATTCTTGCAGTTACTGGAGACCCAACTAAAATTGGGGATTTCCCTGGGGCGACAAGTGTTTATGATGTATCAAGCTTAGAACTGATTCAACTGATCAAACAATTAAACGAAGGTATTTCTTTCTCAGGAAAGTCGCTACGGAAAAAGGCTAACTTCTCTGTAGCAGCTGCTTTTAATCCGAATGTTCGTGTGCTGGACCGTGCAGTGAAGCGACTAGAGAAGAAAATTGAGTGTGGGGCGGATTATTTCATCACACAGCCTGTCTATTCGAAAGAAAAAATCCATGAGATTTACGAAGCGACAAAGCATTTATCAACCCCTATTTTCATCGGAATTATGCCACTAACCAATAGTCGAAATTCTGAATTCCTTCATAATGAAGTCCCAGGCATAAAATTGTCTGAAGAGGTGCTAGAGCGTATGCGTTTATGTGGAGAGGATAGAGAGCGAGCTACTGCAGAAGGTATTCAAATATCGAAGGAATTAATCGATACAGCAGCGGAACTATTTAACGGAATTTATATTATTACACCATTTTTCCGTTACGATATGTCTCTAGAATTAATTCATTATATTCAAGAGGCTGACCGGGAGAAAGAGAGAGGATTCAGCTATGTCCAAACATCTAATTGAGCAGCAGCTCCAACAAAGAATACTAATTATTGATGGTGCAATGGGAACGATGATACAAAATGCAGATCTTAGCCCTGAAGACTTCGGAGGGGAAGAATTCGACGGTTGTAATGAGTATTTAAATATCGTCAAACCAGATGTTATTGAACATGTTCATCGTGAATATTTAGCTGCTGGGGCTGATATTATTTGTACGAATACATTTGGTGGAACCCCAGTAGTGTTAAATGAATATGATCTTGGTGCTCAGGCACATGATATAAACTTTCGAGCAGCCCAGCTTGCTAAAACATGTGCAGATGAATTTTCTACATCTGACTGGCCACGATTTGTAGCTGGGGCAATAGGGCCAACGACTAAAACACTATCGGTTACTGGTGGTATTACGTTTGACGAACTTACAAACGACTTTTATGTACAGGCAAAAGCTTTAGTAGAAGGTGGAGTAGACGTTATTTTACTAGAAACGAGCCAGGATATGCTGAATGTGAAGGCTGCGACAATTGGTATCCAACAGGTTTTTACTGAGCTAAAGATAGAACTACCTATTATGATTTCTGGAACGATTGAACCGATGGGAACGACACTTGCAGGGCAGAGTATTGAGGCATTCTATATTTCCATCGAACATATAAAGCCACTTTCTGTTGGATTGAATTGTGCTACCGGACCAGAATTTATGACCGATCATATCCGTTCGTTATCTGAGCTATCAGATGGATATGTTAGCTGCTATCCTAATGCTGGCTTACCAGATGAGGAAGGGCATTATCACGAATCTCCTGAATCACTTTCTAAAAAACTGAGAGGCTTTGCGGAAAAAGGGTGGTTGAATGTTGTTGGTGGATGCTGTGGAACTACTCCAGCTCATATTCGAGCAGTACGAGAAGCGGTAAAGGATCTTTCACCACGTAAACCCGTAGAAGCAGGTCATGGGCATGTAGTATCAGGGATTGAGCCTCTTCAATACGACGAAACGATGCGGCCACTCTTTATAGGGGAACGAACAAATGTAATTGGCTCTCGAAAATTTAAACGTTTAATCGTAGATGAAAAATTTGAGGAAGCCTCTGAAATTGCTCGGGCACAGGTAAAAGGTGGAGCTCATGTTATCGATATTTGCCTAGCAAATCCGGACCGCGATGAACTAGAGGACATGACTAACTTTATGAAAGAGGTAGTGAAAAAGGTTAAAGTGCCACTTGTTATTGATTCGACTGATGAAAAGGTAATTGAAGTTGCACTGAAATATTCCCAAGGAAAAACAATTATCAACTCTATTAATTTAGAAGATGGAGAAGAGCGGTTTGAAGCAGTAATGCCTTTAGTGAAGAAATACGGTGCGGCAGTTGTAGTTGGCACAATTGATGAGATAGGAATGGCGGTTACAAGACAGCGAAAGTTAGAAATCGCAGAACGTTCTTATGATTTATTAGTTAATAAATGGGGGCTTGCGCCAGAGGATATTATCTTTGATCCACTCGTATTCCCAGTCGGAACAGGTGATCAACAATACATTGGATCAGCAGTAGAAACGATTGAAGGGATTCGCCTCATTAAAGAAAAACTGCCAAGAGCACTAACTATTTTAGGAGTAAGTAATGTATCCTTTGGTCTTCCGCCAGTTGGTCGCGAAGTATTGAATGCAGTCTATTTATATCATTGCACGCAGGCTGGTTTGGACTACGCGATTGTAAATACCGAGAAACTGGAGAGATATGCGTCTATTCCTAAACAAGAAATCGACATGGCCAACGAGCTTTTGTTTACGACGACTGACAAAACACTTGCTGATTTCACTGATTTTTACCGAGATAAAAAGAAAGAAAAGACCGAAGATGATATACCCAAAACTGTACCAGAACGTCTTGCCTATTATGTTATTGAAGGTACGAAGGAAGGACTTATCCCGGATTTAGAAGCAGCACTTCAAATGTATGATGCACCACTAGATGTTATTAATGGTCCATTAATGAAGGGCATGGCTGAGGTAGGGCGACTGTTTAATGACAATCAGTTAATAGTTGCAGAGGTTCTTCAAAGTGCGGGAGTGATGAAGGCTTCTGTTGCATATTTGGAGCAGTTCATGGAGAAAAAAGAGGATGACTCTGGTAAAGGGAAGATCGTCCTTGCGACTGTAAAAGGCGATGTACATGATATAGGTAAAAACTTAGTTGATATTATATTGAGTAATAACGGATATAAAGTAATCGATGTTGGGATTAAAGTAACTCCAGCCACTTTAATAGAGGTAATCCGGAAAGAAAAGCCTGATATGATCGGACTTTCAGGGCTACTTGTAAAATCTGCGCAGCAAATGGTCATCACTGCTCAAGACTTTAAAGAAGCAGGTATTGATGTGCCAATATTAGTAGGTGGAGCAGCACTTTCACGTCGTTTTACTGAGACAAAAATTTCCGCTCAATATGATGGTCCTGTTCTATATGCAAAAGATGCCATGCAGGGTCTGGACCTAGCCAATCGATTACAAAATAAAGAAGATAAAGAGACTCTATTAGTCGAACTTAGTGTTCAACAGGAAAAACGAAAAATTGCGGAAGCTAATCGCTCGGCCAAACAAGCGGTAGCTGTTTTAGAAAAACCAGTTAAGACAGTAAGTGAGGATGTTCAGGTATACATTCCAAAGGATGTTCGTAAACATGTATTAAAGGATTATTCAGTTGCGCATTTGCACCCATATGTAAATATGCGCACATTAATAGGCCATCATTTAGGATTAAAAGGGTATAGTGAAAAACTATTAGCAGAGAGTGACGAGCGTGCAACGGAATTACATGAATTAGTCACGGGATATTTGCAATCTGATATATTGAAGCCACAAGGGGTATATCAATTTTTCCCTGCTCAGGCGGATGGCAATGATGTCATTATTTATGACCCGACCAATGGTAAAACAGAAATCGAGCGCTTTACATTCCCACGTCAATCCGTCGTGCCATTCCTGTGTTTAGCAGATTATTTAAAATCTGTAGACAGTGGAGAAATGGATTATGTAGCACTAATGTTAGTAACGGCAGGGCATGGAGTTCGTGGGGAAGCCGCTAAACTGAAAAACCAAGGCAAATTTTTAGAAAGCCATGCATTACAAGCAACAGCCTTAGAACTTGCAGAAGGATTTGCCGAACGCATTCACCAAGAAATCCGAGACCAATGGGGATTCCCAGATGCAACAGACTTCACCATGCGCGACCGTTTTGCCGCTAAGTACCAAGGACAACGCTTCTCCTTTGGCTATCCAGCCTGCCCAAATCTGGATGATCAAGCAAAGCTATTTGGTTTGATAAAACCTGAAGTAATTGGAGTAGAGCTTACAGAAGAGTTTATGATGGAACCGGAAGCATCTGTTTCTGCCATCGTATTTGCTCATCCGGATGCAAGATATTTTGTAGTAGATTAAAGATTAACCACTGCCAACTGACTTGGCAGTGGTTTTTATATATAGAAAATGGATAATCGGTCAAAAAACACTTAATATCTGTCGAATCGATCGATGATCCGCTAAAATCAATCGATGATGCTCCATAATCGATCCACCGAGTAAGAACATCGATCGATAGCGACCGATAATCGATCAATCCTCACACATTTATAAGGAACGGCTCTTCACTCGCTTCAGTTGTGCAACGATAATAACGCTTATAATCACAAGTAAAAACCACGAGCTAATTTTGCCGATATGCACGAGCGACCAGGTCTCCGCTTGGTTAGGATACTGCCACGCACCTAAGAAGGTAACGATATTCTCAGCGATCCAAATAAAAAAGCCAATTAGTAAAAATGCAAGAATCATAGGCATTTTAAACACTTTTTCTCTTAACTCAAAAGTCACTACTGTGCGGAAAAAGATAATTAACAATAAGCATTTAAGAATCCAACGAATATCATAGGTGAAATGGTGGGTAAAAAAATTGAAGTAGATAAGAACACTAATTCCTACCGCCCAAAAGGGTTTCGGCCAATTGTACATATGGAGATTCATCCTGCGCCAGCTTTGACAAATATAGCTCGCAACACTCGCATACATAAATCCGCTATACAAAGGTACGCCACCTACCTTACTAAAGGCGTCCTCCGGGTACGACCAAGAACCCATATGTACTTTATATAATTCTAAACCGAGACCAATAATATGAAACAAACAAATTACCTTAAATTCATCCCAAGTCTCTAATTTGGAAATGAGCATAAATACTTGCCCCGCTATACAAAGGAGTAGGATCAGATCATATCTAGGGATAAGTGGGATACTGACAAACTTAGAAAGAGCTAAGGCTGAAAATATAATTACAGGAAATATACAAGAAAGTGCCTGTAAATAAGTAAATAGTAGAAGATTTCGCATTCCCATACTCCTTTTAAATGGCTATAGGAATATGGACGAACTTAAAACAGATTGGTTCAAGGACGATTATTCATGTATAATTTTGTCTATATTTAAAAAGACAAGGGGGAATTGCTCATGAATTCGGAAAGTTATTCGATGGGGGATAGAAGAATTCGGAGAACAAAAAATCTCTTGAAGATGCATTTTATCCAGCTAGTGAAGAGCAAAGGATACAAAAACGTTACGGTCACAGATATAGTGGAAAAGGCAGACTATAATAGAAGCACCTTTTATTTACACTTTAAAGATAAAGAGGACTTAGCAGAAGAATTGCTAGCAGAAGTATTAGGAGAATTAAAATTAGCATTTCATAAGCCATTTCTAGAAACAAAGGTTGTTGATTATAATCTTATATTACCTTCATCCAATGCTTTTTTTAAACACTTTTATGATAATAGAGATTTTTATAGTTTATTAACATTAGAAGATTCCATTCCTAGGATGAATGATAAATTCTTTTTGAAATTTAAGGAAGTATTTGAGGGAATCGTATATTTAGATGCAGCGAATGAAAGTATTGAGCTAGAGCATTATAATACATATAAAATGTATGGTTCTTATGGGGTAATTCTTGAATGGATACATGGTGGGTGTAAACAATCACCAGAGGAAATTGCAGATAATTTGTTAGAAATATTTAAAACCAATAATAGCTCATTTCATTTCAAAAAGAAAAGCTAATTCTAATAAAAAAAGCTGGTCTTGACAGATGTCAGGACCAACCAAAATTATTATTTTTTATCTAAATTTACTTCAGATGCTTCGACTTTCTTATCATCTTTTTCTTCATCATTTATAATATCTCGAGTCGAGGTTTTGAATTCTTTTAACGTTTGTCCAACAGCTTTGCCTAGTTGAGGTAATTTAGATGGACCAAAGATGATCAAAGCAATAATTAGTACAAGTATTAAACCGGGTATCCCTATGTTTGGCATAGAATCTCCTCCTTCTATAAAGAATCGTTATTAATATAACACATTTTGAAAGAAAATGATGGTTCTACACTTGCTACTGTATTATTTTTTAGGAACTAATGGTCCGCCGCCGTTTTTTAAGTACTCAATCATACCTTCAGTTGCTCGGTAAGCCAATGCACCTACAGTTGGAGTTGGATTCGTTGGACCAAAGTGAGGGAATGCCGAAGCTCCACAAACGAATAAATTATCTACATCCCACATTTGCATGTAATTATTTACTGCAGAGTTTTCAGGGCTATCACCCATGATTACACCGCCACCATCATGTTGGAAAGTGAATCTTCCACCAAAATGCTCAGCCATTGGAATTGTATCGATAATGTCTGCTCCCATTTCTTTTACTACTTCATTAATTTTTTCAACTAAAAATTCATTACGTTTATGGTCCATCTCAGTATAATCAAATGTTACACGAATTAACGGATCACCGTAATCATCTGTATACGTTGGATCTAAGTCTAGATAATGATCTTTATGAGGCAATATAGCTCTTTGTGATACTACACTTAGGTTACGGTAGAAATAGTGTAAAGAGTTTTTCTTAAATTCTTTACCCCAAGTCGGCGTACCAAATGGTGCAGGATTATTAGAAATAGGTTCATTACCAAATAAATGCAATTCAATCTGCCCACCATGTATGAAATCCAGATTTGCATGGTCAAAGTTATCCGCATTAAAGTCATTGAAAGCCGATCCTAAAGAACCTGTTCCGATGTAACTATTGAATTTTTTCTCTTCAAAATAACCAATAGCTCCAGTAATCGTATGGTGATCTGTGTAGTTTTTACCGATAATTCCTTCACCAGTTTTAGGATTATACGGTTTTCCAATACCAGATAACAATAGTAAGCGAACATTATTAAAGATATAGCTTGTTAAAACAACAAGATCGGCAGGTTGTTCGAACTCCTCACCAGTTCTTGTATCTTTATATAAAACACCAGTTGCTTTTGTTCCATCATATAATACACGCGTTACGATAGAATTTGTTCGAAGTTCAAAATTACCTGTTTTCTTAGCAGTTGGTATTACTGTTACGATTGGGTCAGCTTTTGCTCCGTACTCACAGCCATAGTTCCCACAAAATGCACAGTACTGACATGCATTTAATGTTTCTCCATCTGGATTCGTATATGTTTCTGACACATTTGCAGTAGGAACTACGAATGGATGATATCCAAGTTTCTCTGCTGCTTCATGAAACATTTTCATTTGTGGTAATTTTTTTAGTGGTGGTGTTGGGTAATCGATCGAACGATGTCCTGCTAAAGGATCGGGTTCCCCTGATATACCAGCCATTTGTTCAAACTTGGAGTAATATGGTTCGATTTCATCGTACGTAATACCCCAGTCTTGAATAGTAACATCAGCCGGAATTTTACCTTCACCATATTTTTCAATCGTTTTACTACGAATTTCAAAATCATATGGGAAATAGCGATACGTTTGGCCACCCCAGTGAGCACCGCCGCCGCCAGTACCAGTTCCTACTACTAATGCACCTTCATCACGTACTGGTTTGGCAGTATCGTTTAATGTATTACGGAATGTAATAGTATCTTTTGTTAACTTTTGCATTAATTCTTTATGAATATTATATTTTAATTCATCATGACCATGTAAATAATCTTCGATGGATCTTTCTACTCCACGTTCTAATCCAACCACATGATAGCCAGCTTTTGTCAGTTCAGCAGCAACAATACCGCCTGTCCAGCCCATACCAGTTGTTACAACATCAACTTTTGGTAATTTTGTAACCATAATAATCCTCCTCTTGTTGTTTTACCTTATGAATGTTTGTGTCCGCCTAAACTAATAGGATCTATTAATACAAATTCCTCTTCATCTAAATAGGAAGCATACGACATTTGAGCTCCAGGGAATTCTTTCATTTTCCAGCCAGCCATGTTTTTATTGCCACCATAAAGTGGGTCTGAGAAACAACCTTGTAATGTAAGTGTTCTTAGTAAACCAAAAAATGCTGCAGAATTTACTAAATCCATCTTTACTTCTCCAGCTTCAAAAGTACTAAGGATAGTAATTTGTTGCTCTTCCGATAAATCTTTGAAGACCTTTCCATCATGCTCTTTCTCTGCAACTTCATTTATTTTACGAACACCTTGCAGCATAATTTCTGCTTTATCTAGAGGGACTTCGCCTGGTTGGAAAGGACCTTTTCTATAATCATCCGTATTAATTCCCCAAGGGCTAGCTAATTGTTTGTCTATAAAGTAAGGAGCCCCGAGTGTAATAGCGCCTGGACCATGCTCATCTTCTGGATAAATTAGTTCCGCTGCTGTACTAAGTGCATCAAAATCTTTTTGTCTTACGAAAAACTGACGAGTATCACTGTAATCGATAGCCGTATGAGTACTTCCGCCAGTAGCTGTATGAGTAGTTTTTTCAGTTTTGCCACCAACTAAGCTACCGATTGCTCCACCTAAAACAAGTCCACCAACTGTTAAACCAGAATTTTTGATGAATGTACGTCTAGATGAACGCTTATCTAAAATAGGACTCTTTTTTTCTTGTTCTGACATATTCAAACCCTCCATTTATGAAAAATGTATTAATGTACAATAGTTTGCCAATTATAAACGATTGAAAATAAGGCAGTGCTTACTAATAATGCGGCGATGAAAAGTGTGTATTTTTTTCCGGTCCAACAAGCAACAATAATGGACAATCCAATAGCTGCGCCAATTAATGAGAACCAGGGAAAAATATTATTAGTGAAATGAAGAAAAAGTGCAAAATCAGCAACGATAAATAGGGCAAACAAAAACTGATTTAATAGTTTCAACTCTTCTAAATTATATTGAGTCACATTATCTCTCCTTTAAATTCTATCTTTTTGGAATAATATTTTTTTATAGTTATAACAAGCAATGAAATTGTAACAAGTTTGTAATATGGGCACAATCACTAATACATGGCTATATGACTAACAACTAGACATATGTATATAGAGTGTTTAATAGAAAAGTGTATTGTGAATATTCAACGTATAATAATTGCAGAAAAAATGTTTGCATTCAATATTGCTTTTTATTCTTTATATTCGGGCTGGAAAACATAATTGTATCAACCATCTACGGCTTAGGGCTTAGTCACTTTCCACCTTAAGTACGTTTGGAATTATTAAAAAATAGAGGATGATTAGGATAATAGATTAGAGGAAAAATACCTCTTCTGAACGAGGTGGAAAAAATGGGGAAAAAGGTTTATATCATTCTTAGTAATACTGGGACACTTTTTTCAAAAGCGATTGGTATGTATACAAAAAAAGAGTTGAACCATGCCTCTATTGCTTTTGATGAGGAACTAAATGAGATGTATAGCTTTGGTAGAAAAAGTCATCATAACCCTTTTAATGGAGGGTTTATAAAAGAAAACCCGATTGAGGGAATGCTTCAAAGAGCTACTTGTGCCATTTATGAGTGTGGGGTGACGGATTCTGAATATTTACGGATGAAAAGTATAATTACTCAAATGGAACAACAACAGCAATTATACAAATATAATTTAATCGGCTTAGTGTACGTTGCGATAAATATTGAAAAAGAACGTGAGAATGCATTCTTTTGTTCTCAGTTTGTCGCTACAATTATGAAAGAATGTCCGTCCTCGCAGTTCCGGGTTGCACCTCCTTTAACGCAGCCATATCATTTCGAACAACTTTCAGCATTATCCTTAACATTTAAAGGAGATTTACAAACGTATGTAAGTGGAAAAAGGAAAGTAGAGAAACCGATTCACGTATCGGTTTGGAGAAAGTATGCACTTTCTATAGCAAGCTTTATGTAATACTGGAATATTTACTCATTGTTCTGGACAGTATAGAGAGGAATGTAAATTCTATCTTGTGTTTAGGAGGATGAACAGTGAAGGAAGAACAAACTAATAACACTACAAATGTGGAAAATGAGGATACTCTTACGAATAGGCAGGGGCATCCGGTAACGAATAATCAGAATATGAGGACCGTTGGAAACAGAGGACCAGCAACGTTAGAAAACTATGATTTCATAGAGAAAATAAGTCACTTTGACAGGGAACGTATACCAGAGCGGGTAGTTCATGCAAGAGGTGCCGGAGCGCATGGTTATTTCGAAGCTTATGGTGCTGTGGGAGACGAGGCAGTTTCTAAATATACTCGTGCTAAAGTATTTCAGGGAAAAGGAAAGAAAACTCCTGTTTTTGTTCGATTTTCATCCGTTATTCATGGAGGGCATTCTCCTGAAACGCTACGTGATCCACGTGGGTTTGCAGTGAAGTTTTATACAGAGGATGGAAACTGGGATTTAGTAGGGAATAACTTGAAAATATTCTTTATCCGTGATGCGATAAAGTTCCCGGACATGATTCATGCGTTTAAGCCAGATCCGGTAACTAATATTCAAGATTCGGAACGTTTTTTTGATTTTTGTGCGAGTTCCCCTGAGTCATTTCATATGGTGACTTTCATCTATTCTCCATGGGGCATTCCGGCAAATTACCGAATGATGCAAGGGTCAGGTGTAAATACGTATAAATGGGTAAACAACGAAGGTAAAGCAGTCCTTGTAAAATATCACTGGGAGCCAAAGCAAGGCATTCGTAACTTAACTCAAAAAGAAGCAGAGGAAATACAGGCAAAAAACTTTAATCATGCAACACAGGATTTATATGATGCAATTGAAAAAGGTGATTTCCCTGAATGGGAGTTACTAGTCCAAACGATGAGTGATGATGATCATCCAGAGTTAGACTTTGATCCGTTAGATGATACTAAGCTGTGGCCTGAAGACTTATTCCCCTGGAAGGCTGTTGGAAAAATGGTGTTAGATCGAAACCCAGTGGATTATTTTACAGAGGTGGAACAGGCAGCGTTTGGTACCGGTGTACTCGTAGATGGATTGGACTTTTCGGACGATAAAATGCTACAAGGCCGTACATTTTCATATTCCGATACACAACGTCACCGTGTTGGAGCAAACTATTTACAACTTCCGATCAATGCACCTAAAAAACGTGTTGCAACCAATCAAAGCGGTGGCCAAATGGCGTACAAGTTAGATAGAGGTCCGTTCCAAAATCCACATATCAACTATGAACCTTCCATACTAGATGGCTTAAAGGAAGCAACACAAATTGGTAAAGAGTACACTCCAATGATTAAAGGAAACTTAGTGCGCGAGTCCATTGACCGTCAAAATAACACAAAGCAAGCAGGAGAAACCTATCGACAATTTGAGCAATGGGAAAAAACGGAGCTCATCTCGAATTTAGTAAATGACCTGTCTGCCTGTGACCCACGAATTCAAGAAAAGATGATTGCTTTAGCGGAGGAAGCAGATGAAGACTATGGGCGTCATTTAAGAGAAGGACTTGCTCAAGCTAAAAGTAATGGTTCCTCTCAAAAACCGTTGGGAAATAAAGACGGAGATAAAGCACCAGAACAAGCAATTGATAAAAGTCATGAAGCGGATCCATATTAACTAGAAAACCCTGCTCTCCAAGAGCAGGGTTTTCCAGTTTGACGACAAAGGTATTTTATAAATGGTTATGAATAGTAATAAATATTCATAAGGGTTTTATTTATCCTATTAAAAGTAAGATATTACATACTCTATTAGAACTGTTTATAAGGCAAGGTACCACCACGAAGACTCCTGTGGGATTAGCTTGAGCTGAAGACCCCGCAGGAACGTAGTGACGAGGAGGCTGAAGCCAAGCCCACGGAAAGCGAAGTGGTGGGCATTGCCGAGTTTAATATTCAACTCCACCTAAAATTAAGTTTGTCTACAGTCTGAACCCTGCTCTCCAAGAGCAGGGTTTTATGCTGTTGTCTCCAACTTTATTGGTATATACTAATACATAGTAGTTTGATAGGAATAGAAGTAGAGGAGTGGATGATTATGTCTAAAATATATATAATTCATGAAAATGATGAGTGGACGGTTCATTTAACAAAACGATTAGAAGAATTAAATTTACCTTATGAATTATGGCATCTAAACCAGGGAATTGTAGATTTAACAACAGCACCTCCAGAAGGGGTGTTTTATAACCGAATGAGTGCTTCTTCCCATACTAGGGGACATAGATATGCACCTGAATTAGCTGGTGGAGTGCTGTCTTGGCTTGAGCTTCATGGAAGAACAGTATTTAATGGAACGAAAGCGTTAAGTTTAGAACTAAGTAAGATCAATCAGTATACTGCTTTGCAAGCAAGTGGCATCAACACGCCAAAAACGATTGCGGCTGTTGGTAGTGAGCAAATTATTTTAGCTGCTAAAAAGCTAGGGAAGACGCCATTTATCACAAAGCATAATCGTGCTGGTAAAGGATTAGGAGTACAATTATTTCAAACAATAGAGGCATTGGAAACTTATGTGAATGGCCCTGCATTTGAAGATCCTGTAGATGGTATTACGCTCATCCAACAATACATCCAATCACCCGATGCTTATATTACGAGAGCGGAGTTCATCGGTGGTAAGTATTTATATGCAGTAAGAGTAGATACTTCAGAAGGATTCGAGCTTTGTCCGGCAGATTCATGTCAAATTGGAGATGCATTCTGTCCAGTGGGAGAAGAACCAGCTATGAAGTTTGAAGTTAAAGAAGATATAGATGTATCTTGGGTCGAGCGATATGAAGCATTCTTGCAAGCAAACAAAATTGATGTAGCCGGTATTGAATTTATTCGTGATGCAAACGGGGAAGTGTACACGTATGACGTAAACACAAATACGAACTACAATGCGGATGCAGAGGCTAAGGCAGAGAAATATGGGATGCTGGAGCTTGCTAAGTTTTTAGGGACTGTCCTAGAAAAGTCTAAAGTCCATGCTTAATAGAGTTAGTACCAAAGGAGGGTTTTTATGAGCTTAGTATTGTTTGGGGCTATCTCATTAGTTATTTTGTTTGGGCTATTTGCATTAGCTATCGCCATATTTGTGTTACTGAAGATGACTAAAAAGTAAAGAGTAAGTCAGTCTTTATTGAAAGAGAACGATGTAATCTAAAATGACTATCAGATTATATATCAATCTGATAGTCATTTATAAGGGATGAGAGATAGCGTACTTCGAAAATGTTTAACGTTTTTTAAAGTTAGATTTCTCATAACCAAAGTTCATGCGCTGATAGCGTCCGAGTATGATTTGGTGGAGGCCATATAAGATTAGTCCAATTGCTACCATAGCTAGCAAAAACTTTCCGAAGGGCTGGTTTGCTAATTCTGTCAAAGCACCCCCAAACCCTTTAGATTCTTCGGAGTTATTTGTATATGCTGTGCGAATAAAGAAAAATCCGATCATACTTATAACAGTCCCTCTTGAAATAAGACCAATTTTCCCTGTTATTCTAGCAACATTTCGTTCCATACCATTCATTTCATAGGTTTTGAATTCAGACATGAATTTCTCTTTAATACCACTATAAAGTTCGAAAACGCCACATCCAATAATTATTGCACCAACTATTCCAACTAACCATATACCAAATGGTTGTTCCAGTAACTTAATGGAAACGTTTTTCTCAGATTCACTATTACCAGCATTTCCCGTATGGCTTGCTAGTTTTATAGCTCCATATGATAAATTTGCATAAATGACTCCACTAATGAAATAACCCGCTCTTTTTATTAGACCTTGTACATCAGTTCCTACATTATTAGGATCTTTAATTGCTAATATAAAAACCCATAGGATATAACCGAATAAACCTATTCCAATAATCCATAGGGCAATTTCCCCGAATGGTATTTCAGAGATTGATTGCAATACACCAGACGTTCCGGTCATCTCTCCTCGGGGTCCGAATGCTGCTAAAGCTGCTAGAATGCCGATCATTCCATACACAATACCTATAGTCATATAACCAAAACGACCAAAGCGACGAACCCAAGGTTTCGCTTCGCTCATTTTATGTTTTGCCCCGGATGATTTTAATGATACATCCATGTATTCGACACTTCCTCTACTATTCTCTTATTTATAAAGTACCCTTTTTCTCACTAAATAGAAACCCAATCTAACGACCAATATATGACAGAATTCTTAACCAAAAGAGGATTGATCTATATTAATCATCATAACTCTGGAATTATAAAAATTCCCATTACTTGTCTTGCCTACTCATTGTTTTTAAAAGAGACAATACTTTGTTATGATTAACATAAAACTAGTTACATAAGTTTCTATCTTGGAGGATATAAAATGAAGTTGGTTTCATGGAATGTGAATGGCATAAGAGCCTGCGCGAAAAAAGGATTTCTCGAATATTTTAATGAAGTAAACGCTGATATTTTTTGTTTGCAAGAAACAAAGCTGCAAGCTGGTCAAATTGAGCTACCCTTACACGGCTATGAACAGTATTGGAACTATGCCTTGAAAAAGGGCTATTCTGGTACAGCAATTTTTACGAAGGTAAAACCGATTTCTGTTAAATATGGTGTTGGTGATAATGTTTCAGAGGATGAAGGTAGAATTATTACACTGGAGTATGATCAATTTTACTTGGTGAATGTATACACTCCGAATGCTAAACGAGATCTAACGAGACTTCCATATCGACTGGAATGGGAAGATGAAATGCGTACTTACTTAATAACACTTAATGCTATAAAGCCTGTAATTATGTGTGGGGACTTAAACGTGGCTCATAGCGAAATAGATTTGAAAAACGCTAAATCTAATAGAGGTAACTCAGGGTTTACGGAACAAGAGCGTGGCAAAATGACCGATTTACTTGCAGCAGGATTTGTAGATACATTTCGTTACTTTTATCCAGAAAAAGAAGATGCCTATAGTTGGTGGTCCTATATGAGTCAGGTGCGAGAGCGAAATATTGGATGGAGAATAGATTATTTTATAGCTTCTGAAAAACTAGTCCCTTTTTTGAAGGATGCTTCTATAGATCCACAGGTACTCGGAAGTGATCATTGTCCTGTTATTTTAGAATTAGTGCAGTGACAAGGTTAGAATGATATATTTCACGTAAGGGTATAATACTTTAGTTAAATAGAGTACAATATTTGTAAATCAGATATTATGGAGGTACCAATAGATGAATGCTTTAGCAACGCAATTAAATGAAAAAATGCAAAAAGAAAACCCAGCAGTCTATAATATGTTGTCCGATTTAGGTAAAAACTTGTACTATCCAAAAGGTATTTTAAGTCAAAGTGCAGAAGCAGGGAAAAAAGCACATCGTTTTAATGCTACTATTGGAATCGCAACGGAAAATGGGGAACCGATGCATTTCAACCATATACAAAAGAAATTAGATTATAAACCAAATGATATCTATCCATATGCTCCTCCTCAGGGGAAGGAAGCTTTACGTTTAGTATGGAAGGAAAAGCTGTTAGTAGACAACCCATCGATGAATGGTAAATCAATTGGTACACCGATAGTAACTAGTGCACTAACACATGGCTTAAGTATTGCAGCAGACTTGTTCATGGATGCTGGAGACGTATTAGTAACACCGCAACAATATTGGGGGAACTATAACACAGTGTTCCAAGTAAGAAGAGGTGGACGGGTAGAGACTTTCCCTCTTTTCAATGAGGCTGGTAGTTTCCATGTGGAAGCGTTCCGTGACACACTTGCTAAACAAACGGAAAAAGCAATCGTCTTGTTAAACTTCCCTAACAATCCTACGGGCTTTACGCCTTCTGTTAAAGAGGCAGAAGCAATCGTTCAAGTATTGAAGGATGCTGCTGAAGGTGGTTTGAAATTAGTAGTTTTACTAGATGATGCATACTTCGGGTTATTTTATGAGGATTCTATTAAAGAATCGTTGTTCGGTTTATTAGCGGACAGTCATGAAAACATTTTGCCAGTCAAAATTGATGGTGCGACAAAAGAAAATTACGTTTGGGGATTCCGTGTTGGATTTATCACATATGCGGCGAGTCCTGATACATTAGATGCTCTAGAACAGAAGACGAAGGGAATAATTCGCGGTACGGTTTCAAGTGGATCTCATATTTCTCAGACAATTCTGTTGGAATCTCTTCAATCTGAAGAGTTTTTACAAGAAAAAGAAGAAAAGTTCCAAATTATGCAGGGTAGAGCAGTAAAAACAAAGCAAGTCCTAGCGGATGAAAAATTCGCTCCATATTGGACCTATTATCCATTCAACTCGGGTTACTTCATGTGCTTGAAGTTAAACGCAGTGGATGCAGAAACTTTAAGACTACATTTACTTGATCATTACGGTGTAGGAGTAATCGCAAGCAACAAAACAGACATCCGCGTTGCATTCTCCTGTGTAGAAGAGAATGACATTCAAGAGTTGTTTGATCTAATCTATGAAGGTTGTAAAGACTTAACTAAATAAGAAGGTATTAAAAAAACTGTTCAGGAGTCTAAACTCTTGAACAGTTTTTTTATTTGATTCGACTATCGAAGAAACCGCATTTCTATCAATTTCGAAACATAAAATATTTAAACGGACATTTCACTATTTTTGAAGGGAGAGTCAGATGAAAAGTAGAGGATTATCAGTATCTGCACTATTTTTTATAGGATTAGTAATCACTTTAGTAGCTTTTTTTATGATATATCTAGTAATAAACTTTGAAAACTTGAATGAAGGGAACGGAGAAGTTCCATATGCCAGCATAACAGTAAAAGAGGAACCAGAGGAAGAGACAGAAGTGGAAGAAAGTCCATCAATACCTGATGAAGTAGTAAAATATTCTTCAACTGAATGGACAACAAATGGTGGAGATTACTACAACAGACGTTATTCGATGCTAAACCAAATCACTACTGAAAATATTGGGGATTTAAAACCAACTTGGGTTAGTAGCTTAGGAGGGTCAGGAGCAGAAGGTAAATATTCTGGAGAAGCAACTCCTATTGTAGTCGATGGTATTATGTATATCGCTACTGGAGCAAATGATGTTTTCGCTATAGATGCTAAAACTGGAGAACAATTATGGGTATACAATCCGGATATACCGCAAGAAATGGATACAGTATGCTGTGGTTGGACGACTCGTGGAGTTGCGGTCGGTGACGGAAAAGTATTTGTAGGATTACTGGACGCACGTTTAATCGCACTCGACCAAAAGACAGGAGAAGTATTATGGGAAACTACTGTAGCTGAGTGGGAAGAAGGTTACACGATCACTAGTGCACCTCTATTCTATAATGGGAAAGTCTATACGGGGGTAGCAGGAGGAGAATATGGTATTCGTGGACGTGTAATGGCCTATGATGCAGATTTAGGTTTTGAAGTTTGGCGTTTCTACACAATACCTGGTCCGGGTGATATAAACGGAGATACATGGCCAGCAGATAGTGACGCTTGGTTAACAGGTGGAGGACCGGTATGGAATACTCCATCCGTTGATCCTGAACTGGGGTACATTTACTTTGCAACTGGAAATACCGCTCCAGACTTAGATGGAAGTAACCGTGAAGGGGATAATTTATATGCCAATTCGGTCGTCGCGGTGAATGCTGAAAACGGACAATATGTATGGCATTTCCAAGAAGTGCATCATGATATTTGGGATATGGATCCAGCAAACCCAGTCGTTCTTTATGATGTAGAAATGGATGGGAAAATGAGAAAAGGGCTTGGGCAGGCCGGTAAAACTGGTTGGGTTTATCTATTAGACCGTGCCGATGGAACGCCGCTTGTTGGTATAGAAGAAAAACCTGTACCGCAGGATGAACGTCAAAAAACGGCAGCAACGCAACCGTTTCCTGTTGGAGATGCCTTTGTTCCTCAGGCTGTGACAGAGGAAGATGTGAAGAATGATCTATCACCTGATTTCACAGGTGAAATTGGAGGTATCTTTACACCATTTTGGGATGTTCCAATTACACTTAAGCCAGGGCCAACTGGTGGAGCAAACTGGCCACCTTCAGCTTATAATCCGGATACCGAGTACTTTTATGTATTAGGTAATGACACATATATGTCCTTTGAAAGAAGTGAGTTGGAAGAATTTAAAGAGGGAGATCAATACTTTGGAAGTATTTTTGGACCAATTTTAGATGCTCCAGTTCGGGGGACTGTCACTGCGATCGACGTAAAAACTAACAAAATTGCTTGGCAGCAAAAGTGGGATACTCAAGCGTATAGTGGAGTGTTAACTACTAAAGGAAATCTTGTTTTTGTTGGACATAATGACGGCCGTTTGATTGCATACGATGCAAAAACGGGCGATCAAGTTTGGGAATACATGATGGATGCAGGAGCAAATGCACCTTCCGTTACGTATGAAATTGATGGTGAGCAATACATCAGTATTTATGCTGCGGGTAATGCACTTGCAGGTAGTAAGCATGGAGATAAGATATACACATTTAAATTAGGTGGAGATTTACCAGAAGGGCAAGTAATTAAGTTCCCTGCGAAAAGTACAAAACCGGCAGAAAAGCCTACTGAAGGAGACACAGTGAGTGCAAATCCTGATAAAGGGATTACTGTATATGATGCAAACTGTTTAGCTTGCCATGGTAACCAAGGCGCAAACGGCCATAATGGACCTAATTTACAAAATAGTGAAGTTGCTGTAAGCAGAGATGATGTTATAGCACGTATTGAAGAGGGGGGTACTTCCATGCCTTCGTTTAAAGATACGCTGACCGCTGAAGAAATCGAAGCAGTTGCAGCCTATGTTGTAGATCTAATTTCTCCAATGGGAGAATAATAAAACAAAAAAATACTAGCTACTGATTAAGTTGTTATTCAAACTTATTGAGTAGCTTTTTCTGTTCTTAAAACTACTAATATTAATTAGATTAGATATCATTCTCTCTAGGATAATACGTCACACCTAAACGTCAGGTTTTCTCCGAAATTGTAACCGTCATTGGGATAGGATTATTTGCAAAGAAAAAGGGTAAATAGTGTATACTTATTTCAATAGTTATGAAAAAGGGGATTTTTATGAAGAAAAATTATCCAGATGACGGTTTAGCCTTACATACTGATTTATACCAAATAAATATGGTGGAAACCTATTGGGCAGATAATATGCATGAACGGAAAGCGGTGTTTGAATTGTTTTTCCGCAAACTCCCATTTGGTAATGGATATGGCATTTTTGCAGGACTAGAAAGATGTCTAGATTATTTGCGTGATTTTCACTTCACCGACAGTGATTTAGAGTATTTGCAAGAAGAGCTTGGATACAGAGAGGACTTTATAGCCTATTTACGTACTATTCGTTTTACCGGAAATGTATATTCAATGGTTGAAGGGGAGCTAGTATTTCCAAATGAACCGATTATTCGTATTGAATCTACGCTTGCGGAAGCGCAGCTAGTAGAAACGGCCCTGCTTAATATCGTCAATTATCAAACGTTAATAGCGACAAAAGGTTCTCGTATTAAACAAGTGCTTAAAGATGAAATCGCTATGGAGTTTGGTTCAAGACGAGCGCAAGAAATGGATGCAGCCATCTGGGGTACTCGAGCTGCCTACATAGGTGGAATAGATGGAACTAGTAATGTTCGTGCTGGGAAAAAGTTTGGAATTCCTGTGACTGGAACGCATGCTCATTCACTAGTGCAAGCATATAAAAATGAATATGAAGCATTTCATTCGTATGCGCAGCGCCATAAAGATTGCGTATTTTTGGTGGATACATATAATACATTAAAAACGGGGGTTCCTACAGCTATAAGAGTAGCGAAAGAACTGGGAGATAAGATTAACTTTATCGGTATTCGTTTAGATTCAGGTGATATTTCATTTTTATCGAAGGAAGCTAGAAAAATGTTAGATGAAGCTGGCTTCCCTAATGCTAAAATCGTTGTTTCCAATGATTTAGATGAATATACTATTTTGAACTTAAAAGCACAAGGTGCCAAGGTCGATAGTTGGGGAATCGGAACGAAGTTAATCACTGCATACGATCAACCAGCACTTGGAGCAGTTTATAAAATTGTCTCTATTGCAAACGAGGCAGGAGTGATGGAAGACACGATTAAGATTTCTTCCACTACTGAAAAGGTGACAACGCCTGGCCAGAAAAAACTATATCGAATTATTGATAAAGAAAATGGTAAAGCAGAAGGTGACTATATTACAATGCACGATGAAGATCCAACACATGAGGAACGCTTAAAGATGTTCCATCCAGTGCATACATTTGTCTCTAAATTTGTAACCAATTTTGAAGCAAGGGATCTACATGAAAAAGTGATTGAAAATGGGGAAGTTATTTATCGAATCCCTGAGTTATCGGAAGTTCGGAAATATGCGCATGACAACCTGGATCTATTGTGGGAAGAGTATAAACGCTCTCTAAATCCTGAAGAGTATCCAGTGGACTTGAGCCAAAAATGTTGGGACAATAAAATGCGTAATATTCAAGAGATTAAGGACATGGAACATAATATTATTGACCAAAATGGAGGTAGGTATTAATGTCAGCTAAACAACAAGAAATTATAGCAGCGTTAAAAGTGAAACCAACCATTGATGTACAACAAGAAATACGTATTAGTATTGATTTTATGAAGGACTATTTAAAAAAACACCCCTTTTTAACAAGTATGGTCTTAGGTATTTCTGGAGGTCAAGATTCTACATTAGTAGGGAAACTTGCTCAGCTTACAGTCGATGAATTAAATCAAGAGCTTAGTGAGGATAAATATTCATTTATAGCAGTAAGTTTACCGTATGGTATTCAATTTGATGAGACGGATCGTCAAGATGCATTGGATTTTATCAAGCCAAGTAAACGTATAACGATCAATATAAAAGAAGCGGTGGATGCTAGTGATAGGGCTTTAGTGGAGGCTGGAGTGAGCCTATCTGATTTTGCTAAAGGGAATGAAAAGGCTCGAGAGCGTATGAAAGCTCAATATTCTATAGCAGCTATGCACAATGGTGTGGTCCTTGGTACGGATCATGCAGCAGAAGCCGTAACAGGATTTTATACAAAATACGGAGATGGTGGAGTAGATATTACGCCAATCTTCCGCTTAAACAAGCGTCAAGGTAAGCTGATTTTGAAAGAATTAGGTTGTCCTGAACATCTCTATACTAAAATTCCGACTGCAGATTTGGAAGAAGACAGACCGGCTCTACCGGATGAAGTAGCGCTTGGCGTAACATATGATGAAATTGATGATTATTTAGAAGGTAAAACGGTATCGAAGGAATCGGAAGAAAAAATTGAAGGTTTCTATATTCGGTCCATGCATAAACGTAATATGCCAGTCACCATTTTTGATGATTTTTGGAAATAATAACAAAGTCTGATATATAAAAATAGAAAGTCGAACTGTCGAGTAAAAAGGCAGCTCGACTTTTTTGTTTTCTATTTGTACTTAAGGCAAATTTTGGGTATGCTTATAGCGTATTGTAAAAATTTTCACGCAAGTCAATTTATACGTGATTTTAGGGGGAGAATGATGAGAGAACGAGCACAGATAGAAACGATTATTCGAAATATAGAAAAAGTAATGATTGGTAAAAAAGATATTGCGGAACTTGCAGTAGTTGCATTATTAGCGCAAGGACATGTGTTATTAGAAGACGTACCCGGTGTAGGTAAAACGATGATGGTGCGGGCGCTTGCCAAATCTATTGGAGCAGATTTTAAAAGAATTCAATTCACACCGGATTTATTGCCTTCGGACGTATTAGGGGTTTCTATTTACAATCCAAAGGAAATGGAGTTCGAGTTTAGACCTGGACCTATTATGGGGAATATAGTGCTTGCGGATGAAATCAATCGTACATCCCCAAAAACGCAATCTGCGCTACTAGAAGGGATGGAAGAAGCTTCCGTTACCATTGATGGAGTGACTATGCCGATTCCAAGACCATTTTTTGTAATGGCGACGCAAAATCCGATTGAACATGAAGGGACCTACCCGTTACCAGAGGCCCAATTAGATCGTTTTTTACTTAAGTTAAAGATGGGTTATCCGCATCCAAGCGAAGAAATTGAAGTATTAAATAGATTAGAACATGCATCACCGATTGATACATTGGTGCCTGTCATTTCTCTAGAAGAGTTAATCGAACTTCAGAAAAAGGTGAAGCAAGTAACAGTAGATGAAACAATAAAGAGCTATATCGTTGAATTATCTAATCGTACAAGACAGGATACATATATTTATCTAGGAGTAAGTCCACGTGCATCTATTGCATTAATGCGCGCGTCGCAGGGTCTTGCGTTGCTTCATGGTAGAGATTATGTAAACCCAGATGATATTCAATATTTGATGCCTTATGTTTTCGGACATCGTGTCATCTTACGCCCTGAGGCACGTTATGATGGAATTTCGTCTGAAGAAGTGCTTGCACGAATTGTGAAGAGGACTCCGGTTCCTATTAAGAGGAAAATAAGTCAATGAAGCATTTGCTCAATCGATGGAAAAAAATTCGAGGGGTAGTAGGCGTTCTATTCCTCCTAGTAGTAGCTTTTGTGTATGCAATGTTTCAGGGAGGGTTTGTTAGCTGGTTTTTGTTTTATTTGATCGTCCCTATTTCTTTATATTCGTTGTTATTATATATGAATTCACTGAACGATATCGTTGTGGAACGAATAATTGAAACTGGTAAAGTTCAAAGTGGTGGAAGGTTTTCAGCAACTATTCAGGTGACGAGAAAAAGTCGTTTTCCACTAATGTACGTTCAAATGGAGGAAAAAGTAAGCTCTTCTCTTGCTACAGAAGCTTCATGGAAACAGCTTACCTTTTGGGGCATGAAAAAAGAATTTAGATGGACTTATGAAATAGAGCATATTCCACGTGGAGAGCATGTTTTAGAAGGGACAAGCATTGTAGTAAGCGATTTATTTGGTTGGGTGAAAAAAGAAGTATTTGTAACAAATTCTAAAACAATTCTCGTATTTCCAAACTTGACTGAGATGGTCTACATTCCAATTGAAACGAGATATGACCAAGGAGCAGCTGCTTCTAGAATTCAAGCTATGAAAGATACATCAATGGCAACTGGCGTTAGATCATACCAATCGGGTGATCGTGTATCATGGATTCATTGGAAGTCTTTCGCCAGAACACAAACACTAAAAACAAAAGAATTCGAAGATCGTCAATCCCAGGATATGTTCGTGGTGATGGACCGAACGCCTTCTCCTCTGTTTGAGGAAGTGGTCGACTTAACAGCCTCAATGATGCAAGCGATTGTAAAGCATCAGGCATCCTCTGCATTTCTCTCGGTTGGAGAGGAACGATTGTTCTTGCCTGAAGTTCAAACTGACCAGCATCTTCAACGAGTGCTATATCATTTAACAAAGGTAAAAGACGATTTAACGAAGCCGCTAGAGCAAGTAATTTTGCATGACCGATCATTATCCAATGCGACAACTCTTTTATATGTGACTAGTAATCTAACTTATGAATGGATGGATAATGTACAAAAAAATGCAACAAACTTACGAGCGTGTACTTGTTTTGTCATAAAATCCAAAAATGAAAAAAATACAAGTGAAGAGAATGCTATGTACAAGTATGCAGCAAGTAGAGGTTTTCAAGTACAGTCGATTACGAAAGATCGCTTTGCCCAAGCCTTTTTGGAGGTGAAACGTTCATGAGTAACAAAGCGCAGCAAACAATAATATCTATACTTATTTATTCTTTTGTTTTTATCCTAATGATGGAATGGTTAAAACCAGTTATCGAGTTAACGAGTACAGGTTTTTTAAGCTTATTTGGTTGGTATTTAGTAATCTCCTTTTTGTTTTATCTTATAAAATTGAAATGGGTATATGCATTTCCTGTTAAGTTAGTATTTATTTGTTGGGTAATTATACATATCTATACAGATCTATCTTTCTTATCAATAGAGGCATTGAAGTTTATTTGGGGGATGTTCGTAGGAAATATCGCTTCTCTTATAAGTCAAGATTGGGTACAGGCGACAGACCCCTTCCGAACATTTTTATTTTTCATTTTATTATGGATGACTACGTATCTATTAAACTATTGGATACGAGTACGTAAAAACTTAATGTTATTCTTTTTGTTTACCGTTTTATTTATAACAATCTTAGATACATTTAGTCCATATAGTGGAGAGAAAAGTATTGTTACCGTGTTAATATCTGGCTTCCTCATTTTGGGCTTATTATATGCTCAAAAAATGTTATCGGGGCATGAGAAAATACATGGTGCATTTATAGTAGCAAGTATTGGAAGTTTGTTAAGTATTATAGTTATTAGTAGTGCCCTCGCTTACGTTTTGCCAAAAGCAGGTCCTAGTTGGCCAGATCCAGTGCCTTTTCTATTATCGACCAGTCCAAATGCAGATAATAGGGAAGATGGAAAAGGTGTTGGTGGAGGAATACAAAAAGTCGGCTATGGAGAAAATGATGAGCGCTTGGGAGGAGCCTTTGCGAGCGATGATACTCCCGTATTTTATGCGACTAGTCCAACGAAGCAATATTGGAAGATTGAAACGAAGGACATGTATACTTCTAAAGGCTGGGTAAATTCAGCAACAGAGCCTCCAAGCCTTTCGAACTACGGGTTGGGAGAACCGATTCAATCTGATATTGCACCTGGGACAGAAGATGAGTCGTTAATAGCTAGAATCTATATGTCTCAACCGTATCCTTTTATCATGCAGCCTTATGGAATCGAGCGGGTTGACTCAATGGAGCCTATTTCTTTAAAAATGAATGAAAGAAATCAAAAACTATATACATTTAATGGAGACAATGAAGTACCTGTTGGAACCTATGAAGTAACCTATAACGAGCCAATCTATAGCTTAAAAGCACTTAGGGATACGGCGCCTGCAAAGTTAGAAGGATTATCTAGTGAATTCGATCGCTATTTGCAGCTTCCCGAAACATTACCTTCAAGGGTAAAGGATTTGGCAACTTCTATTACTGCAGATACCGATAATTTATATGATAAGGCAAAAGCAATTGAACGCTATTTCCGATTAAATGGTTTTAGCTACAATCAGGATTTGGCGGCAGTTCCAGAAGGTGATACCGATTATGTCGATCAGTTTTTATTTGATACGAAGGTCGGCTATTGTGATAACTTCTCCACTTCGATGGTTGTATTGTTGCGTTCGGAAGGAATTCCTGCACGTTGGGTGAAGGGGTTTGCGCCGGGAGACGTAGTTGAACGTGATAATGGAGTTCCAGTTTATGAAGTGACAAACAATAATGCACATTCATGGGTAGAAGCTTATTTTCCAGGTACTGGATGGATGACATTCGAGCCTACAATTGGATTTACGAATGCTGTCAATTTAAATTATGATATAGACAATGAAAAAGATGAGTTGGAAACACCGGAAAATACACCTAAGGAGACTCCAGAAAAGCCTCAAGCTGAAAAAGATAAGAAGGAAGTTTCCAAAGGTTTTACAGAAATCCTGAGTAACTTTGCTAAATGGATTTCTAATAACAAAGCACCTATATTATGGACACTACTCGGTTTAGTATTGCTTTCTATGCTAGCCTATCGTTATCGAAGAAAGTGGTTATCCAAAGTGTTAATACCGGTGAGCCGAATGCGGAAAAATGACTGGGATACATTTGAAAAAATGTATCATCAGCTATTGAAACAATTAGATGCATATGGAATGAAGAGAGAGCAAGGACAGACGCTATCTGCTTATGCAAAATATGTAGATTCTGGCTTTGGAGAAACACATATGCGTAAATTAACAGATGCATATGAAAAAGGCTTATATGGTAATAATCGAGAGGGCATGAATTATGAGTCGATGAGAGAAAGTTGGGAATATTTAATCAATCAGCTTAGCGGTTGATTTTGAGGGCAACTACCTGTAAACTAAAGTCAAATTAAATGACCAATGTTGCCCTCGTATATGTCCGATAATATGGTTCGGATGTTTCTACCAAGTTGCCATTAACAACTTGACTATGAAGGTGAATGCAGTCATGTCTTTTTTAGGCATATGCATTCACCTTTTTGATGTAGAGAACATAAACGCGTAGAAAGAGGAGGTATGCTTTCTTACGCGTTTTTTTATCATTCTATTAGATTGAGGGTACGTTTGGATTATTATCAGAAGAGGTGGAACTAATGACTTTAACACCATTATTAAAGGAACAAGAAAAGATAGTTGTTTTGGATTTCGGTAGTCAATATAACCAACTAATTACACGTCGTATTCGTGAATTTGGTGTTTACAGTGAACTACTGCCACATACAGTTACAGCAGAAGAATTGAAAAAAGTAAATGCAACAGGGATCATCTTCTCAGGCGGACCTAATTCAGTTTACGATAAAAATGCATTCCATATCGATTCTGCAATCTATGACTTAGGTGTTCCAATTTTAGGTATTTGCTACGGTATGCAGCTAATGTCTCAACATTTCGGTGGGAAAGTAGAAAAAGCTTCTCATCGTGAGTATGGGAAAGCGGAGATCAATGTGAAAAACGCAACTTCTTTATTTGGACAACTTCCAGAAAACCAAGTCGTTTGGATGAGTCATGGAGACCATGTAACAGTTGCTCCTGAGGGCTTTGAAGTTATTGCAACAAGTCCATCTTGTGAAGTAGCTGCAATGGCAAACGAAGCAAAAAATTTCTATGCTGTACAATTCCATCCTGAAGTTAGACATTCTATTTATGGGATTGAGTTAATACGTCAATTCGTATTTGATATTTGTCATGCTAAAGGTGACTGGTCCATGGAAAGCTTTGTAGAGATGCAAATCCAAAACATTCGCCAAGAAGTTGGGGATAAAAAAGTTCTTTGTGCACTAAGTGGTGGAGTAGATTCTTCAGTAGTTGCGGTACTAATCCATAAAGCAATTGGAGACCAACTAACATGTATGTTTGTGGACCATAACTTAAACCGTAAAGGTGAAGTAGAGCAAGTAATGAAGACTTTCACAGAAGGTTTTAATATGAATGTTATTAAAATTGATGCTCGCGAACGTTTCATGAACAAATTAGCTGGGGTTTCAGATCCAGAGAAAAAACGCAAAATTATCGGGAATGAATTTATATACGTATTTGACGAGGAAGCTTCTAAGTTAGACGGTATGGATTTCCTAGCACAAGGTACGCTATATACAGATATTATTGAGTCTGGAACTGCAACAGCTCAAACGATTAAATCTCATCATAATGTTGGTGGATTGCCAGAAGATATGCAGTTCAAACTAATTGAGCCACTTAAAACGTTGTTTAAAGACGAAGTGCGTGCATTAGGATTAGAACTTGGTATTGATGAAAAAATCGTTTGGCGTCAACCTTTCCCAGGACCTGGTTTAGGAATTCGTGTATTAGGTGAAATTACTGAAGAAAAATTAGAAATCGTTCGTGAATCTGATTTCATCCTTCGCGAAGAAATCGCCAAAGCGGGACTTGATCGTGATATTTGGCAGTACTTCACAGTTCTTCCAGACATCCGCAGCGTTGGTGTAATGGGTGATGCACGTACATATGATTACGCAATCGGTATCCGTGCAGTAACCTCTATTGATGGAATGACTTCTGACTGGGCACGTATCCCATGGGACGTTCTAGAGAAAGTATCTGTTCGTTTAGTCAATGAAGTGTCTCACATCAACCGCGTACTGTATGACATTACGAGTAAACCACCAGCTACGATTGAGTGGGAATAGGACCAAACACTAAAACCTTATATCAAGGATTTAAAGGTTATGAGTGATTGTTTCAAAATAGGACTTTCCTTTATTCATGTAATTTATGATTAAAGGGAGGTCTTATTTTTGTTCATAATCATTGAATTGAAGGAAGGTTTCAAAATGAATCAGGAAACTGTATTATATAGAGATGTGTATTGAAGCATTGGAGTTGATTCATATTAAGAAGTGCATTCAGTACCGTAAATCTAATCTTTAGATTAGCGTTAAGCTAATAGGGTTTAATTCCGTAAAATAAGGTATATTATATTTGTTGAATAGATTCTCTTTAAAGACAAGAAAAGTGGGTGAACAAAGTGGGAAAATATCTTTTGGATAATAAAGGTCAGGCAGCTGTGGCGAGTTATCATGAAAAAAACAAGCCTGCCAAATTTGATAAAAAGCAGCAGCTAGAAAAAATACGGGCAGAGTATTTGAAAAAGAAACAAAACCAAACGGAAAAATAATATAAATGAAAACACAGGAGGGTAAACCCTTTCCTGTGTTTTTCTTATTCCAGTTATTGGAGAAAGAGTTATTTGAATTTTTAAATGGATAATAGTAGTTCAGTTTTTAGTATAATACATACTCCTTCTATTTAAAATGGAAATTACTAATTTGCTCTTGATTACAGTAGTAAGTATGAGGAGTATTTGAATTAGTAAGAAATACTAGAAGTGTCATAATGACGAACTATATTAAGTTTTTATATAAAAACGTTCGGATTTAGTATTGATTTTCTAAAATAATGATGTTATATTACATATATAATTTAATATGTCGTCGTATAACGTTGGGAATAAGGCCCAAAAGTCTCTACCGAATCACCGTAAATGATTCGACTACGATTAAGAGGAAGAAGGATAATTCTTCCCTTACTTGAGATACTAAAGCATACGACTGATTTACTAGTCGTATGCTTTTTTCTGTTATACAGACAATAACTGGAGGAAATCATGAAAAAGTATTTTCAGTTTGAAGAATTAGGGACTAATTACCGCAGTGAAATTATTGGAGGGTTAACAACTTTCCTAGCTATGGCGTATATTCTTATAGTAAACCCGATGATCCTTTCGCTTGATGGGATAGAGGGATTACCAGATTCCATGCATATGGATAAAGGTGCTGTATTTACAGCTACTGCTCTTGCAGCAGGCCTTGGTTCTATATTAATGGGAGTTCTGGCGAAATACCCAATTGCACTAGCACCAGGTATGGGATTAAACGCATTTTTTGCTTTTACAGTAGTACTAGATTTTGGAATCTCATGGCAAATTGCTTTAACTGGCGTTTTTGTAGCAGGAGTAATCTTTATACTTCTATCGTTAACTGGCATTCGTGAAACAATTATAAACGCAATTCCAACCGAACTAAAGTATGCAGTGGGTGCTGGAATTGGTTTGTTTATCACTTTTGTAGGTTTGCAAAACTCTAAGATTATCGTAAGTGATCCTTCTGTAATTGTTGGTCTAGGAAATTTAGCAGACCCTAACATTTTATTAACGATTTTTGGGCTTGTTATTACAGTGATTATGATGGTGAAAGGCGTTAAAGGTGGAATATTCTACGGAATGCTGATTACGGCAATCGTTGGTATGATTTTCAGTCTAGTGCCACTACCATCCGGAATCGTAAGTAGTATTCCAGATGTAAGCCCAACATTTGGAGCTGCACTTGATCCAATTTTTAATGATCCAACTTCTTTATTAACTACACAATTCTTAGTTGTAGTGCTTACTTTCTTATTTGTAAACTTCTTTGATACAGCTGGAACATTGATATCTGTTGCTAACCAAGCGGGATTAATGAAAGGCAATAAATTACCACGTGCTGGTAAAGCGTTACTAGCAGATGCAATAGCTACTACAGCTGGAGCAGTAGCGGGTACTTCCACTACTACTAGTTATGTAGAATCAACAGCTGGTGTTGCAGCTGGGGCGCGTTCAGGTTTCGCGGCAGTAGTAACGGGAGTGCTGATGTTATTAGCATTATTCTTCTATCCAATATTAAGTGTAGTTACTTCTTATGTAACGGCGCCCGCGTTAATAATAGTTGGGGTATTGATGGTTTCTGCTTTAGGAAATATAGAGTGGAAAAAATTCGAAGTTGCAGTGCCTGCGTTTTTCGTAATCATTGCAATGCCATTAACTTATTCTATTGCAACTGGTATCGCCATTGGATTTTTATTCTACCCAATTACAATGATCGTAGCAGGGCGTATTAAAGAAATCCATCCGATTATGTATGGTTTATGGGTTATATTCCTTTGTTACTTTATCTTCTTATAAAAATAGTAAAACAAGAGAGAAGCATTGTGCTTCTCTTTTTTGTTTCTTCTATATAGATGTACCTTATGATAAATTCATCTAACTTTACTAAACTTTGAAAACTAAAGAGGGTATTATCTCTTTGTTCTAACTTATTTTAATTAGAATCTTAAATATTATAATTAGGAATCTAGATAGATTTGAGTTTAAAGGAAGTGTCGTTATTTTCATAGAAACCTAGCGTTTAAAAGGGTTCCTATTAACTCTATTTAATTGTTGCATTTATCAGAAAAAAGTGTTATTATATTTTACACAACAACTTTACAAAAAGCTGTTGACGAAGGTAGCAAAAGGGTGTTAAGATACAAAGGTCGCTGAAACAAGACGACAACTTAAACAACATGAACATTGAAAACTGAACATGCAAAACGTTAAGAAACATAGCTTTCAACTAACTTGTTAGGATGAGAGCAAAACAATTTTGGACATCATTTAATGATGATGCCAGCAAAACAAAATGAGCTTTTAAACTAGTTCTAATTTGTTCGCTTTCGATGTGCTCTGCATACCGGAAGCGAACTATTATGGAGAGTTTGATCCTGGCTCAGGACGAACGCTGGCGGCATGCCTAATACATGCAAGTCGAGCGAATGACGAAGAAGCTTGCTTCTTCTGATTTAGCGGCGGACGGGTGAGTAACACGTGGGCAACCTGCCCTGTAGATTGGGATAACTCCGGGAAACCGGGGCTAATACCGAATAATCCATTTCCTCTCATGGGGAGATGTTAAAAGACGGCATCTCGCTGTCACTACAGGATGGGCCCGCGGCGCATTAGCTAGTTGGTGAGGTAACGGCTCACCAAGGCGACGATGCGTAGCCGACCTGAGAGGGTGATCGGCCACACTGGGACTGAGACACGGCCCAGACTCCTACGGGAGGCAGCAGTAGGGAATCTTCCACAATGGACGAAAGTCTGATGGAGCAATGCCGCGTGAGTGAAGAAGGTTTTCGGATCGTAAAACTCTGTTGTGAGGGAAGAACAAGTACGAGAGTAACTGCTCGTACCTTGACGGTACCTCATTAGAAAGCCACGGCTAACTACGTGCCAGCAGCCGCGGTAATACGTAGGTGGCAAGCGTTGTCCGGAATTATTGGGCGTAAAGCGCGCGCAGGCGGTCCTTTAAGTCTGATGTGAAATCCCACGGCTCAACCGTGGAAGGTCATTGGAAACTGGGGGACTTGAGTACAGAAGAGGAAAGCGGAATTCCAAGTGTAGCGGTGAAATGCGTAGAGATTTGGAGGAACACCAGTGGCGAAGGCGGCTTTCTGGTCTGTAACTGACGCTGAGGCGCGAAAGCGTGGGGAGCAAACAGGATTAGATACCCTGGTAGTCCACGCCGTAAACGATGAGTGCTAAGTGTTAGGGGGTTTCCGCCCCTTAGTGCTGCAGCTAACGCATTAAGCACTCCGCCTGGGGAGTACGGTCGCAAGACTGAAACTCAAAGGAATTGACGGGGGCCCGCACAAGCGGTGGAGCATGTGGTTTAATTCGAAGCAACGCGAAGAACCTTACCAGGTCTTGACATCCCGCTGACCGGCCTAGAGATAGGCTTTTCCCTTCGGGGACAGCGGTGACAGGTGGTGCATGGTTGTCGTCAGCTCGTGTCGTGAGATGTTGGGTTAAGTCCCGCAACGAGCGCAACCCTTGATCTTAGTTGCCAGCATTCAGTTGGGCACTCTAAGGTGACTGCCGGTGATAAACCGGAGGAAGGTGGGGATGACGTCAAATCATCATGCCCCTTATGACCTGGGCTACACACGTGCTACAATGGACGGTACAGAGGGTCGCAACCCCGCGAGGGTGAGCAAATCCCATAAAACCGTTCTCAGTTCGGATTGTAGGCTGCAACTCGCCTACATGAAGCCGGAATCGCTAGTAATCGTGGATCAGCATGCCACGGTGAATACGTTCCCGGGCCTTGTACACACCGCCCGTCACACCACGAGAGTTTGTAACACCCGAAGTCGGTGGGGTAACCCTTACGGGAGCCAGCCGCCGAAGGTGGGACAGATGATTGGGGTGAAGTCGTAACAAGGTAGCCGTATCGGAAGGTGCGGCTGGATCACCTCCTTTCTAAGGATAATATCGGAATACGAATCTTTATTCGTATCTTAACGTTTTGCAGTTCAGTTTTGAATGTTCATTTTATATGAAGATTCAACTCTTGTTCTTTGAAAACTGGATAAAACGACATTGAAACAATAAACAACAAGAAATTCTGTTGTGATTATTTACGTAATCACGACGTGTAAGACTTTTTAACTTTTAGGTTAAGTTAATAAGGGCGCACGGTGAATGCCTTGGCACTAGGAGTCGACGAAGGACGGCACTAACACCGATATGCTTCGGGGAGCTGTAAGTGAGCTTTGATCCGGAGATTTCCGAATGGGGAAACCCACTGTTCGTAATGGAGCAGTACATTTGCGTGAATACATAGCGCATCTGAGACACACCCAGGGAACTGAAACATCTAAGTACCTGGAGGAAGAGAAAGAAAATTCGATTCCCTGAGTAGCGGCGAGCGAAACGGGAATAGCCCAAACCAAAAGGCTTGCCTTTTGGGGTTGTAGGACACTCTACATAGAGTTACAAAGGAATGAGTTAGACGAAGCGATCTGGAAAGGTCCGCAGGATAGGGTAAAAGCCCCGTAGTCTAAAATTCATTCTCTCTTGAGTGTATCCTGAGTACGGCGGAACACGTGAAATTCCGTCGGAATCTGGGAGGACCATCTCCCAAGGCTAAATACTACCTAGTGACCGATAGTGAACCAGTACCGTGAGGGAAAGGTGAAAAGCACCCCGGAAGGGGAGTGAAATAGATCCTGAAACCGTGTGCCTACAAGTAGTTAGAGCCCGTTAATGGGTGATAGCGTGCCTTTTGTAGAATGAACCGGCGAGTTACGATCCCATGCAAGGTTAAGTCGAGAAGACGGAGCCGCAGCGAAAGCGAGTCTGAATAGGGCGAATGAGTATGTGGTCGTAGACCCGAAACCAGGTGATCTACCCATGTCCAGGATGAAGGTAAGGTAACACTTACTGGAGGTCCGAACCCACGCACGTTGAAAAGTGCGGGGATGAGGTGTGGGTAGCGGAGAAATTCCAATCGAACCTGGAGATAGCTGGTTCTCTCCGAAATAGCTTTAGGGCTAGCCTCAAACGTTAGAATCTTGGAGGTAGAGCACTGTTTGGACTAGGGGCCCATCCCGGGTTACCGAATTCAGACAAACTCCGAATGCCAATGATTTATGTTTGGGAGTCAGACTGCGAGTGATAAGATCCGTAGTCAAGAGGGAAACAGCCCAGACCACCAGCTAAGGTCCCAAAGTATTTGTTAAGTGGAAAAGGATGTGGCGTTGCTTAGACAACCAGGATGTTGGCTTAGAAGCAGCCATCATTTAAAGAGTGCGTAATAGCTCACTGGTCGAGTGACGCTGCGCCGAAAATGTATCGGGGCTAAACAAATCACCGAAGCTGTGGATTGATACCTTTGGTATCAGTGGTAGGAGAGCGTTCTAAGGGCGTTGAAGTCAGACCGGAAGGACTGGTGGAGCGCTTAGAAGTGAGAATGCCGGTATGAGTAGCGAAAGACGGGTGAGAATCCCGTCCACCGTATGACTAAGGTTTCCTGAGGAAGGCTCGTCCGCTCAGGGTTAGTCGGGACCTAAGCCGAGGCCGATAGGCGTAGGCGATGGATAACAGGTTGATATTCCTGTACCACCAAACCACCGTTTGAGTAATGGGGGGACGCAGAAGGATAGGGTAAGCATGCTGTTGGTTATGCATGTCCAAGCAGTAAGGTGTGAATGTAGGCAAATCCGCATTCTTTAACATTGAGCTGTGATGGCGAGGACGTATGTCTAGAGTTCCTGATTTCACACTGCCAAGAAAAGCCTCTAGCGAGGTGAAAGGTGCC
This sequence comes from Psychrobacillus sp. FSL K6-1464, assembly GCF_038003145.1. Lineage (NCBI taxonomy): Bacteria > Bacillati > Bacillota > Bacilli > Caryophanales > Bacillaceae > Psychrobacillus > Psychrobacillus sp. FSL K6-1464. The sequence goes on along the minus strand of NZ_JBBOOP010000001.1, from coordinate 3,040,077 downwards.
CGTACCGCAAACCGACACAGGTAGTCGAGGAGAGAATCCTAAGGTGAGCGAGAGAACTCTCGTTAAGGAACTCGGCAAAATGACCCCGTAACTTCGGGAGAAGGGGTGCTCTTTTGGGTTCATAGCCTAGAAGAGCCGCAGTGAATAGGCCCAGGCGACTGTTTAGCAAAAACACAGGTCTATGCAAAACCGTAAGGTGAAGTATATGGGCTGACGCCTGCCCGGTGCTGGAAGGTTAAGAGGAGTGCTTAGCGCAAGCGAAGGTGCGAATTGAAGCCCCAGTAAACGGCGGCCGTAACTATAACGGTCCTAAGGTAGCGAAATTCCTTGTCGGGTAAGTTCCGACCCGCACGAAAGGCGTAACGATCTGGGCACTGTCTCAACGAGAGACTCGGTGAAATTATAGTACCTGTGAAGATGCAGGTTACCCGCGACAGGACGGAAAGACCCCGTGGAGCTTTACTATAGCTTGATATTGAATTTTGGTGCAACTTGTACAGGATAGGCAGGAGCCTTAGAGCCCGGAGCGCCAGCTTCGGAGGAGGCGTCGGTGGGATACTGCCCTGGTTGTATTGAAATTCTAACCCATACCCGTAACCCGGGTAGGAGACAGTGTCAGGCGGGTAGTTTGACTGGGGCGGTCGCCTCCTAAAGTGTAACGGAGGCGCCCAAAGGTTCCCTCAGAATGGTTGGAAATCATTCGAAGAGTGTAAAGGCAGAAGGGAGCTTGACTGCGAGACCTACAAGTCGAGCAGGGTCGAAAGACGGGCTTAGTGATCCGGTGGTTCCGCATGGAAGGGCCATCGCTCAACGGATAAAAGCTACCCCGGGGATAACAGGCTTATCTCCCCCAAGAGTCCACATCGACGGGGAGGTTTGGCACCTCGATGTCGGCTCATCGCATCCTGGGGCTGTAGTCGGTCCCAAGGGTTGGGCTGTTCGCCCATTAAAGCGGTACGCGAGCTGGGTTCAGAACGTCGTGAGACAGTTCGGTCCCTATCCGTCGTGGGCGTAGGAAATTTGAGAGGAGCTGTCCTTAGTACGAGAGGACCGGGATGGACACACCGCTGGTGTACCAGTTGTTCTGCCAAGAGCATCGCTGGGTAGCTATGTGTGGACGGGATAAGTGCTGAAAGCATCTAAGCACGAAGCCCCCCTCAAGATGAGATTTCCCATTACGCAAGTAAGTAAGATCCCTCAAAGACGATGAGGTAGATAGGTTCGGGGTGGAAGCGTGGCGACACGTGCAGCTGACGAATACTAATCGATCGAGGACTTAACCAAATTTTGTTTAACGTAACAATGTCGTTTATCCAGTTTTGAGTGAACAAGCACTCTATTATGAGGGTTTCAAGATACAAGCAGTGCTAGGAAACGAGTGAGAGAAGGAAGGAACGTACTAACGTACGTGACTGACAGATCGAATGAAGTTGACAACGCAATGCGCCGTATATTGGAAGCCGAAAGAGTCTAGTGATGATGGCGAAGAGGTCACACCCGTTCCCATACCGAACACGGAAGTTAAGCTCTTCAGCGCCGATGGTAGTTGGGGGTTTCCCCCTGTGAGAGTAGGACGTCGCTGGGCACCAAAAAAAGTCGTTACCGAGTTATATCGGTAACGATTTTTTTGTGGTTATAGATATTTTTCACCCACTTATCCAAAGGGTAAAGTTCACTATTTGCAACTAGGAACAAGGAAGTTTGATTTCCTTTTTCTTTAACAGGCGCAATTAAGAAAGGCTTAGGTACTCGTTACCTACAATACCTGGCGAGCGCTATTTTGGTGCTCTTTTTTGTGGTGATTTTTTATTATTCCAACTAAACAGCTCAAAATTCCAACTAAGCCCCTTTCTAGCATAAAAAAAAGAAACCGCACTGTGATTTCTCTCATTTTTATACTATTACTGCATTTTTCACGGTAAAGTAAGCGTAAAAAAGAGGGGCAAAGAGCTCGAGAATGTAAGGAAGAGATGCTCTAGAGGTATATTATACCGGAGAATCAAAAGAGAGCCCTAACGATAGAAATCTAGACATATTATGCCATCATAAGTTTTAGCCACGGCCGGTTAAACTCTTGCACAGGTCTTTGTGGGAGTATGACATCACTAGACGCCATATAAAAAGTCACACTAAGTTTAATTCAATAGCATCTTATTAGACTTTTTTTGAATACAAAGAAGTAAGAAAATTAATTTTATATTTTATGAAATTCACTCCCTACTTTCATAAATGAAGCATATGAAAACTTCAAAGATTCTTCAGCTTTCTGGGGTATGAAAGCTTTTTTAAGTGAATATAAATGGGAAGCTTTTTAAGTAACTCCATTTTTTGTTGCTCATTATACTTTTTTTCAATTTCCTTGAGACGACTTATTTCTTCTTGAGAATATGGAGAGAGCGCATTTTTCCCATCTTCCTTATATTTTCTAATCCACGTTGTAACTGAATTGACGCTTACGTGCAATTCATCTGCTACATCTTTACGTCCTCTTCCGTTTTTTAGAACCTCTTGTACTGCATACATTTTTTGTTCTTGTGTTGTTTGTGTATATCTTTTTCTAAATTGTCCATGCATTGACTGATCCCCCTAGAAATTGGTCATATTCTCTAACAGTATTTATGAACTAAAACAATTTCAAATCCACACTTCACCCAATTAGTGTATTGTACTATCTTTTGTATAATTTGTCATCAGAATATTATAAATTTTAACTTTATAATAAAAGGAATACAATTTCAGCTAAAAGCTTGAATTCCTTGAAATTGCTACACTATATGCGATAATGAAGAACAACATATGTTAGGAGTTGATGAAATGGATGTATCTCCAATTTTAATGATAATCATTATTTTTTCTATTAATATTGTTTATGTTACTTTCTTTACTTTGCGAATGATTCTTACATTAAAAGGATACCGTTATATCGCCGCACTTATAAGTATGGTAGAAACGGTAATTTATATAGTGGGACTAGGTCTAGTATTAGATAACTTAAATGAAATCCAAAACTTGGTTGCTTATGCAGTTGGGTATGGTACTGGAGTTGTTATTGGAACGAAAATTGAAGAAAAAATGGCACTTGGGTATATTATGGTAAATGCAATCTCTACAGATACTAAACTAAACTTACCTTTAATATTGAGAGATGAAGGATATGGAGTTACAGATTGGCATGCGAATGGTAGACAAGGTGAGAGACAAGCTCTTCAAATACTAACACCAAGGAAATATGAGTTAAAACTGTATACTAGACTGAAAGATCTTGATCCGGGTATTTTCATAATCGCCTATGAACCCAAGTCAATTCACGGCGGATTTTGGGTGAAATCTATAAAGAAGGGAAAACTATTTAAATGAAGAAAGAAACAAAATGGTTTGAAGTGGAAGAGAATGAAACTATTTCAGAGTGTATAGACAGAATGACTGAAGATGGTTATCAAATTGCTGGACGGAGAGAAGAGCCAATTTTTGCAGAGGTTGAAGGTGGTCCCCCTGTTCCAGTAAGACAATTAATTATGTTAAAAGGAATTAAAGAAACATAATTGTTGTAATTACTCCTAAAACCGAACAATAAAGTTATCTGAAAATTAATCGTTCGTATTTAAGCGTTGACGTTCTTCGTATAAGTTGTTAAAATATGAATAGAAATAGACGATTATATCCCCATATATGCTAAAGGATTGGCTTTAGCGTCTCTACCAAGTCACCGTAATGACTGGACTATGAGGGAAAGCGACTTATGGATAATGCAAAAGGGTGTGTTTGTTTATGTTTTCCCTGACACAAACTGGGCAATTATGTTCCCTAAGTAAACTGCTTTTCTTTCATAGAGAGAGTAGTTTATTTGGGGAATTTTTTATGCTTACAACATATAAGCCTTAGGTTAATCTATTATGCTCGATATAATCTTCAGAGTTTTAGTTTCGATGCCGAGGTGAATCTGACAGAAGGGACGATAACAATGAATACAAAAATTGGTGTGATTATGGGTAGCTCAAGCGATTGGGAGACGATGAAATATAGCTGCGAAATTCTTGAGGAACTGCATATACCGTTTGAAAAACGCGTAGTATCGGCACATCGTACTCCAGATTTAATGTTTGAATATGCAGAGGAAGCGAGATCACGTGGAATACAGGTGATTATTGCAGGAGCTGGAGGTGCAGCACATTTACCAGGTATGGTTGCGGCTAAGACAACACTTCCGGTAATCGGGGTGCCCGTTCAATCTAAAGCACTAAACGGATTAGATTCATTATTATCGATTGTTCAAATGCCTGGTGGAGTACCGGTGGCAACTGTTGCAATAGGTAAAGCAGGAGCTACAAATGCTGGATTGCTTGCCGCTCAAATCCTTTCTATCTCAGATGATGAGTTAGCAGAACGTCTTGAAAAGCGAAGAGAAGACACGAGAAACAAAGTTCTTGAAAGTAATGGTGAACTTCAATGACAAAAGTAATCTATCCAGGACAGACGATAGGAATTATTGGTGGAGGCCAACTTGGTCGTATGATGGCACTAGCTGCTAGGGAAGCAGGATTTAAGGTGGCGGTTTTAGACCCTACGATGGATTCTCCTTGCGGGCAGGTTTCCGATATACAAATTGTTGCCCCGTATGATGATGAAACGGCGTTAGAGGAGTTAGCAGAAGTAAGTGATGTTATAACTTATGAGTTTGAAAACATTGATTATACAGGGTTGAAGAGACTATCAGAAATTGCATATGTTCCCCAAGGAGCGGAACTGGTGAGAATTACGCAGGATCGTATTCTAGAAAAAATAGAAATTCAGTCGGCTGGTGTAGCTATTGCGAAATTTGTCGAAGCTAGCACGTATGAAGAGTTAGAGCAAAGAATTGATAGAGTGGGCTTCCCTTGTGTAGTTAAGACCTCTCGCGGAGGATATGATGGCAAAGGGCAGCAAATAATTCAAACAAAAGAGCAATTATCCTTAGCCAAATCTTTGTTTGCTCACTCCGCCTGTATCGCTGAATCCTTTGTTCCCTTTACTAAAGAGATATCCGTCATTGTACAGCGTAATGGAAGTGGAGAAACGTATTGTTTGCCGATTGGTGAAAATATTCATGTAAATCATATATTGCATGAAACGATTGTGCCAGCAAGAATCGATGAAACACTTACTACAAAAGCAATAGAGGCCGCTGAGAAAATTGCCAACCATTTAAACTTAATTGGTACGCTTGCGGTTGAAATGTTTGTTTTAGAGAACAATGAAATCATAATAAATGAATTGGCACCAAGACCACATAATTCTGGCCACTACTCAATTGAAACATGTAATATTTCTCAGTTTCATCAACATGTAAGAGCTATCTGCGGATGGTCACTTAGAAAGCCAAAACTTTGGACATCAACAGTTATGGTGAATATATTAGGTCAGCATGTAATACCTGTTACAAACAATCTTTCTAAGTATCCTAACTGGTCGGTTCATTTATACGGCAAAAGCGAAGCGAAAGAGAATAGAAAGATGGGACATGTCACCATCCTATCGACTAATATTGAAGACACTTTAAACGAAATAGAACAATCTAAAATTTGGATATAAATTAGGAGGAAGTTAAATGATAGAACGCTACACACGCCCAGAAATGGGAGCAATATGGACAGAACAAAATAAATACAATGCATGGTTAGAGGTAGAAATTCTAGCTTGTGAGGCTTGGGCAGAGATTGGAGATATTCCAAAAGAAGATACAGTTCTCCTTCGTAAAAATGCCTCCTTCGATGTAGAACGTATATTAGAAATCGAAAAAGAAACAAGACATGACGTAGTGGCGTTCACTCGCGCCGTATCAGAAACTTTAGGAGAAGAGCGTAAATGGGTTCATTACGGTCTAACTTCAACAGATGTAGTAGATACAGCTCTTTCTTATATCATTAAGCAAGCAAATGTTGTTTTGCGAAAAGATATTGAAAACTTCATCGAAATCTTAGAAAACAAAGCAAAAGAACATAAATACACAGTAATGATGGGGCGTACACATGGTGTTCATGCAGAGCCAACTACTTTTGGTTTAAAGTTAGCACTTTGGACAGAAGAAATGAAACGTAACCTAGAGCGCTTTGAGGCTGCTGCAAAAGTAATTGAAACTGGTAAAATGTCAGGTGCTGTTGGAACGTATGCGAATATCGATCCATTTGTTGAACAATATGTATGTGAAAAGTTAGGTTTAGCTGCATCACCAATTTCTACACAAACATTACAACGTGACCGTCATGCACAATACTTAAGTGTTATCGCATTAGTTGCTACTTCTATCGAAAAATTTGCTACAGAAATTCGCGGTCTACAAAAATCAGAAACTCGCGAAGTAGAGGAGTTCTTCTCTAAAGGTCAAAAAGGATCTTCTGCAATGCCACATAAACGGAATCCTATCGGTTCTGAGAACATGGTTGGGCTATCAAGACTTATCCGAGGATATATGATGACAGCATATGAAAATGTTGCATTATGGCATGAAAGAGATATCTCTCATTCATCTGCAGAACGTGTAATTTTACCAGATGCAACAATTGCCTTGAACTATATGCTAAACCGCTTTGGTAATATCGTGAAAAACTTAACAGTATTCCCAGAGAACATGAAACGTAATATGGATTCCACTTTAGGATTAATCTACTCCCAACGTGTATTACTAGCATTAATAGATAAAGGGTTAGCTCGTGAAACAGCATATGATACTGTTCAACCACTTGCTATGCAAGCATGGGAGTCTCAAACTGCATTCCGCACTTTTGTAGATGCAGATGAACAAGTTACTTCTCTATTATCAAAAGAAGAGCTAGATGATTGCTTTGACTATAACTATCACATTCAACATGTAGATATGATTTTTGAACGTTTAGGACTTAACTAAGCTTTAAATTGATTAGGGGGAATTGAAAGTGGAAAAGGGTCGCCTACTATACGAAGGTAAAGCAAAACAATTATTTGAAACAGATGATGAAAGTATATTGTTTGTGTCATATAAGGACAGTGCTACAGCATTTAACGGTGAGAAAAAAGAAGATATTGATGGAAAAGGCATTTTAAACAATAAAATCACAACGATCCTTTTTGAACAGTTAAAAAGTAAAGGAATTGAATCCCACTTTGTAGAGCAAATCTCAGACAATGAGCAGCTTGTTCGCAAAGTGGATATCATTCCACTTGAAGTAGTAGTCCGTAATATCGCAGCTGGAAGTCTATCAAAGAGATTAGGAATTAAAGAGGGGACACCTTTAAAGCATACCATCGTGGAATTTTACTACAAAGACGATGAACTAGGAGATCCACTACTCACAAATGCTCATATAGAATTACTTGCACTTGCTACACCGGAGGAAATAGATACCCTTCAAACTAAAGCACTGGAAATCAATCAAGTGCTTCAGCCCATTTTCAAAGAAATAGGTGTTACCCTAATCGATTTTAAATTGGAGTTTGGAAAAACGGCAAATGGAGAAATCTTACTTGCTGATGAAATTTCTCCCGACACTTGTAGATTGTGGGATGACAAAACAAATAACAAACTAGACAAAGATGTGTTTAGACGTAATTTAGGAAGCTTAACAGAAGTTTATGAAATAATACTTTCCCGCCTAGGAGGATTATCAAAATGAAAAAAGTTAAAGTGTATGTAACGTTACGTGAAAGTGTTTTAGATCCACAAGGTTCTGCAGTGATGGGAGCTCTTCATTCAATGGAATACAGCGAAGTAAAGGATGTTCGTATTGGGAAGTTTTTAGAACTTCAGATTGAAGAGGGAACTCGTGATATAGATACAGTAGTAAAGGAAATGTGTGAAAAGCTTCTAGCAAATACAGTGATTGAAGACTATCGTTTTGAAGTTGAGGAGGCTGTAAGCAAATGAAGTTTGCAGTAATCGTATTTCCTGGATCGAACTGTGATTTAGATATGTATCATGCGATCAAAGATGAACTTGGAGAAGAAGTAGAGTACGTTTGGCATGATGCAAAGGATTTGAGCGAATTTGATGGTATTTTATTGCCAGGAGGGTTCTCCTATGGGGATTACTTACGTTGTGGAGCTATGGCCAACCAATCGAATGTAATGTCTGAAGTGGTGAAGGCAGCTGAGGCAGGTAAACCAATTCTAGGTATTTGTAACGGGTTCCAAGTATTAACGGAAGCTGGGTTGTTACCTGGAGCACTTCTGCGCAACAAAAACTTAAAGTTCATGTGCCGTACCGTAGAGTTAAAAGTAGTAAATAACGCTACACAGTTTACAACTGGCTATGAAAAAGACGAAATAATCCAAATTCCAATTGCCCATGGCGAAGGAAATTATTATTGTGACGATGAAACACTTACTAGATTAAAAGAGAATAACCAAATTGTTTTTAAATATGCTTCTGAAGGACCTAATGGAAGCATTGAGGACATTGCAGGTATTGTAAATGAAAAAGGGAATGTCCTTGGTATGATGCCACATCCAGAGCGTGCAGTACATGATCTTATAGGTGGCTCAGATGGACTAGCGTTATTCAAATCAATAGTGAAACAGTGGAGGGAAACTCATGTCAGTCATGCTTGAACCAAATCCAATGCAAATTAAAGAACAAAAGATATATGCTCAAATGGGAATGTCCGATTCAGAATTTGAAATGGTGGAGAAAATTCTTGGTCGTTTACCGAATTATACAGAAACCGGATTATTTTCAGTTATGTGGTCAGAACATTGTTCGTATAAAAACTCTAAACCGGTATTAAGTAAGTTTCCTACAAAAGGGAAGCATGTTTTACAAGGACCGGGTGAAGGTGCTGGAATTGTTGATATTGGCGATGGTCAAGCAGTTGTATTTAAAATGGAGTCCCACAACCATCCATCTGCAATTGAACCTTATCAAGGAGCTGCAACAGGCGTAGGCGGTATTATCCGTGATGTTTTCTCGATGGGAGCTCGTCCAATTGCATTGCTGAACTCACTTCGATTTGGAGAATTGAAGACTCCACGTGTGAAATATTTATTTGAAGAAGTAGTAGCTGGTATTGCGGGTTATGGTAACTGTATCGGAATTCCAACAGTTGGCGGAGAGATTCAATTTGACGACTGTTACGAAGGAAATCCACTGGTTAACGCTATGTGTGTAGGACTGATCAATCATGAGGATATTCAAAAAGGAATTGCAGCTGGTGAAGGTAACACAGTAATGTATGCTGGAGCTAAAACTGGACGTGACGGCATTCACGGAGCAACATTCGCATCGGAAGAATTAACTGAAGCTTCTGAAGAAAAGCGCCCTGCAGTTCAAGTTGGAGATCCTTTTATGGAGAAACTTCTATTAGAGGCTTGTTTAGAAGTGATTAAGTCAGATGCGTTAATTGGTATTCAAGATATGGGAGCGGCAGGGTTAACTTCATCATCTGCGGAGATGGCTTCAAAAGCTGGCTTCGGTATAGAGATGAATTTAGACTTCGTACCCCAGCGAGAAACGGGAATGACAGCATACGAAATGATGCTTTCAGAATCACAAGAACGCATGTTAATCGTTGTAAAAAAAGGTCGTGAAGAGGAGATTGTTAAAATCTTTGAAAAGTACGACTTAGATTGTGTAGCGGTTGGTAAAGTGACAGGCGACAAAATGCTTCGTTTAATTCACAACGGAGATGTAGTAGCGGATGTACCTGCAGATGCACTTGCAGAAGAAGCACCAGTTTACTATAAACCATCGGCGGTACCTGCATACTATACAGAGTTTCAAGCAATGGAAAATGTAGAGCCTGTAATTTCGGACTACAAAGAGACTTTACTAAATCTACTTCAACAACCAACAATTGCTTCTAAAGAATGGGTTTATGATCAGTACGACTATCAAGTACGCACAAGTACAGTAGTAACCCCTGGTTCAGATGCTGCAGTAGTTCGAGTTCGTGGGACGAATAAAGGACTTGCTATGACAACGGATTGTAATTCTCGTTATATCTATCTTGACCCAGTAACTGGTGGGAAGATTGCAGTAGCTGAAGCAGCTCGTAATGTTGTTTGTTCAGGTGCAACGCCACTTGCTATTACAGACTGTTTGAACTTTGGTAACCCAGAAAACCCAGAAATCTTCTGGCAAATTGAGAAATCTGCAGACGGTATTTCAGAGGCTTGTATTGCATTAGAATCACCTGTTATTGGTGGGAACGTTTCGTTATATAACGAACGTAGTGGAACTGCGGTTTACCCTACACCAACAATTGGGATGGTCGGACTTGTAGATGATCTTGCACATGTAACAACCCAATCGGTGAAACAAGCTGGAGATGTTGTATATGTAATCGGGGAAACTAAAACAGAGTTTGGTGGATCGGAACTACAAAAGTTAGTGGAAAAACGTATTTTTGGGCTAGCTCCATCTATCGACCTTGAAGTAGAAGTGACTCGTCAAAAAGCTCTTTTAACAGCGATTAAATCTGGTGTTGTACAATCCGCGCATGATATCTCTGAAGGTGGTTTTGCAGTAGCTTTAGCTGAAAAAGCTTTCGGTGCTAATGGTCTTGGAGTTGAAGTAACTATTACTGGATCAGCTACAAGTGCATTATTTAGTGAATCTCAATCACGCTTTATCGTCACGGTAAAAGCTGAACATGCTAGTAAATTTGAAGAAATCGTAGCAGATGCAGTACAGATTGGTAGAGTAACTGAGTCTAATAATTTAGTAATCTCACATGAAGATGGAACTACTTGGATTAGCGGTTCTGTTGATGAATTCCGTTCCGCTTGGAAAGGAGCAATACCATGCTTACTGAACTCAGAGGCTTAAACGAAGAATGTGGTGTTTTCGGTATTTGGGGTCATCCAAATCCTGCAGCCATGAGTTATTACGGATTACATGCACTTCAGCATAGAGGGCAAGAAGGTGCTGGAATTATTGTGACAGATGGTACTAGGCTACGCGCAGTAAAAGGGGAAGGTTTAGTAAACGATGTATTTAATAATGGCAAGTTAGAGAAATTGGAAGGTCATGCTGCAGTTGGGCATGTGCGTTATGCTACTTCCGGCGGCTCAGGAATTGAAAATGTCCAACCTTTGTTGTTCAACTCAACTACTGGTGGCCTTGCGATTGCTCATAATGGGAATATTGTAAATGCTACACGTTTAAAACGTAATTTAGAACAGCAAGGTAGTATTTTCCAAACGACTTCGGATACGGAGGTACTTGCCCATTTGTTGAAGAAGAGTAATCTTGCTTCTTTCGAGGATCGTGCCAAACAAGCTTTACGTTTATTGGACGGAGCTTTCGCCGTTGTCATTATGACGGAACACGCGATGTATGTAGCGCAGGACCCACAGGGCATGCGTCCTCTTTCTTTAGGAATGTTAGATGGTGCCTATGTAGTAGCTTCTGAGACAAGTGCCTTCGATTTGATAGGTGCGGAGCTAGTTCGCTCGATTGACCCAGGGGAGTTATTAATAATAAATGATGAAGGTTGCCGTTCAGAGCGTTATGTAGAGAAAAAAGACCGTGCTATTTGTACGATGGAATATGTCTACTTCTCTCGTCCAGATTCAGATATTGATGGTATTAATATTCATATGGCTAGAAAACGTCTTGGTAAGCAACTTGCGAAAGAATTGACAATTGATGCAGATGTTGTAACAGGCGTACCTGACTCCAGTATTTCTGCTGCTATTGGTTTTTCAGAAGCTACAGGTATTCCTTATGAGTTAGGTCTTATAAAGAATCGTTATGTGGGTAGAACGTTTATCCAACCTTCACAGGACTTACGGGAGCGTGGGGTGAAGATGAAACTTTCACCAGTTCGTCAGGTTGTAAAAGGAAAACGAGTAGTCATGGTAGATGATTCAATTGTTCGTGGGACAACTTCACGTCGTATTGTGAAAATGCTGAAGGATGCTGGAGCGACAGAGGTTCATGTCGTTATAAGTTCCCCACCATTAAAAAATCCATGTTTTTATGGGATTGATATAAGCTCGGATTCTGAGCTTATTGCTGCTAATAATACAATTGATGAAATGCGTGAACTGATCGGAGCAGACTCGTTAACATTCTTATCGGTTGAAGGAATGGTAGAGGCAATTGGCAGATCAGATGTGGAAAAAAATTGTGGGCATTGTTTAGCATGTTTCACTGGAGAATATCCAACTAGTATCTATGCGGATACGAAATTACCACATGAAAAAGAGCTTGTTCGATAGGAGGATTTTACATGTCAAAAGCATATGAAAAAGCAGGCGTGAACATTGAAGCTGGGTATGAAGCCGTGCAAAGAATGAAATCACATGTCGAGCGCACAGCTAGAAAAGGTATCATGGGTACTTTCGGTGGTTTCGGTGGAATGTTTGATTTGTCTTCATTGAATTATAAGGAACCTGTTTTGATATCTGGAACAGATGGTGTTGGAACAAAGCTAAAGCTTGCGTTTATGACAGATTCACACGATACAATCGGCGTAGACTGTGTAGCAATGTGTGTGAATGATATCGTTGCACAAGGTGCGGAGCCTCTATTTTTCTTAGATTACGTAGCAGTAGGTAAAGCAGTTCCTGAACGAATTGAACAAATCGTTAAAGGTGTGGCTGACGGCTGTGTACAGTCTGGAGCAGCATTAATCGGGGGAGAGACAGCCGAAATGCCTGGTCTTTATGAGGAAGACGAATATGATCTTGCTGGATTTGCAGTTGGAGCATGCGAAAAATCAAAAATCGTTACAGGGGAGAATATTACAGAAGGTGATGTACTAGTAGGTATCGCTTCTAGCGGTGTTCACTCAAACGGATATTCACTAGTACGTAAAATTGTTTTTGAAGAGCAAGGCTATTCTCCAAAGGATGTTGTAGAAGGATATGAAGCGTTAGGCGAAATTGGTAAAGCCCTTTTAACACCAACGAAAATCTATGCTAAGCCAGTAATGGAAATGCATAACGAGCTTTCTATCCACGGGATGGCACATGTGACTGGTGGAGGTTTTTATGAAAATCTACCGCGTATGATGCCTGAAGGATTAGCTGTGGAAGTTGAACTTGGTTCATGGGAAGTGCTTTCTGTATTTGAATTGTTAAAAGAAAAAGGTAAGTTAGAAGACCGTGATTTATACAATGTGTTTAATATGGGGATAGGCTTTGTACTTGCACTATCAGGTGAAGAGGCGCAAAAAGCAATTGCAATTGCGGAAGCCCACGGAGAAAAAGCATATACGATTGGCCGTGTAGTGAAAGGTGAAGGTGTTATTTTCAACGGAGCACATGACGGGAGTTTAATGTAATGACCGGAATGACAAAATTTGCTGTATTTGCATCAGGGAGCGGTACGAACTTTCAAGCTATCAACGATGCAGTGCAGGAAGGAAAACTCCCTGGTGAAGCTGTTCTAGTAGTGACAGATAAGCCAGGAGCTTTAATAGTAGAACGTGCCGAGAAAGCGGGTATTGAAGTACTTGCTATTAAGCCTGCCGGTTTTCCTTCCAAAGCAGTGTATGAGCAACTGATTTTAGAAAAACTACGAGAGTTAGATGTAGAGTGGATTGTGCTCGCTGGATATATGCGACTGATTGGAGATGTATTGTTAGCAGCATTTCCCAATCGAATTATCAACATTCATCCTTCGCTATTACCTGCCTTTCCTGGGAAAGACGCTATCGGACAGGCAATGGATCACGGCGTTAAGGTGACTGGCGTAACGGTTCACTATGTGGACGCAGGAATGGATACTGGAACAATCATAGCTCAGCAAGCAGTAGAAGTAGTAGAAGGCAATAGAGGACAAACCGAAGAGCGTATTCATGCAGTAGAGCATGCTTTGTATCCGAAGGCATTGCAACAACTGTTTGGTCGGTAATTTTGTGAGTTTACCCACGCTTACTATAGTTTTACTCGCGAAACTTTATCAAATACCCGCGCTCCAGAGTTGTTTACCCGCGATGTAACGAGGTTTACTCGTGGAACGGGAAATATATCCAAATAATTTAGTGTAGCTGCGGATGCGATGAAGTTCAAATTCGAAGTATCAAAATTGATAATAATAGAAACACAACTAGAACTACCAATTTAAGGAGGAATTATGGTGTCAAAACGTGCGTTAATTAGTCTTTCAGATAAATCAGGAATTCTCGAGTTTGCAAAAGAGTTGGAACTACTTGGCTATGAAATTTTATCAACTGGTGGGACCAAAGCATTTTTAGAACAAAATGGTGTGGCAATTACATCAGTAGACCAAGTGACAAACTTTCCAGAAATTTTGGATGGTCGAGTAAAAACATTGAACCCAATGATACATGGGGCTTTATTGGCAAAGCATGACGACGCTTCTCATCAAGCACAATTAGAAGAGCATCAAATAACTCCTATTCAAGTAGTCTGTGTTAATTTATATCCTTTCCGTGAAACAATTTCTAAGCAAGATGTGACGTTTGAAGATGCTATCGAAAATATTGATATCGGTGGTCCATCAATGCTTCGCTCTGCAGCGAAAAATCATCAGTATGTAACAGTTGTAACGGATGCATCTGACTATGAGGAAGTACTTGCTCAGTTAAAAGAAACTGGTGAGACGACACTAGAAACGCGTCGTAAACTGGCTGCAAAAGTATTCCGCCACACCGCTGCTTATGATGCGTTGATTGCTGGCTATATGACTGACTTAACTGGAGAAGAATTCCCAGAACTATTAACACTTACATATGAACGTAAGCAATCATTACGCTACGGTGAAAATCCACATCAACAAGCAGCGTTTTACAAACGACCACTTGGATCTGATTTTTCTGTAGCTTCTGCTACTCAATTACATGGGAAAGAACTATCCTATAATAATATCCAAGATGCCAATGCTGCGATTCAAATAGTAAAAGAATTTAAGCTTCCAGCTGCAGTAGCGGTAAAACATATGAACCCATGTGGTGTTGGTACCGGCGAAACAATCTCAGATGCATTCAATAAAGCCTATGAAGCGGATTCAACATCTATTTTCGGAGGAATCGTTGCCTTAAACCGTGAAGTAGATGCAGCAACCGCTAAAGTATTGGCTGGCATTTTCTTAGAAATTGTTATTGCTCCTTCATTCTCCGATGATGCAATTGCAATGTTAACGGCGAAGAAGAACATTCGCTTACTCACAATTTCTTACGAACAAACGAAAAAAGATGCATGGAATACTGTATCTGTAGAAGGTGGATTATTAGTGCAGTCTCCTGACACGTTCGGATTAAAAGAGGCAGATGTGAAGGTCGTTACAGACCGAGAGCCGACCGCGGAAGAATGGAAAGCATTAGAGCTTGGTTGGAGCGTAGTGAAACATGTAAAATCTAATGCAATTGTAGTAGCTACAGAAGATATGACTATTGGTGTCGGCGCAGGACAGATGAACCGCGTAGGCTCAGCTAAAATTGCTTTAGAGCAAGCTGGAGAACGTGCAAAAGGAGCAGGTCTTGCTTCAGATGCATTCTTCCCAATGAATGATACGGTGGAAGTGGCGGCTAAAGCAGGAATTACAGCTATTATTCAAACAGGTGGATCAGTGAAAGACCAAGATTCAATCGACAAAGCAAATGAGTATGGGATTGCGATGGTATTCACTGGCGTACGTCATTTCAAACACTAAGGAGGAATTGCTAGATGAATATTCTTGTAATTGGTAGTGGGGGGCGTGAGCATGCAATCGCCCAACAATTCATAGATTCACCTTCAGTTGAAAATGTATTTGTAGCTCCAGGTAATGACGGTATGTCAGGTGGTATTCAGATTGTGTCTATTGAAGCGTTGGCTTTTGAAGAGCTAGCAACCTTCGCAAAAGAGAACAAAATTGCCTTAACATTCGTTGGACCGGAACAACCACTGGCAGCGGGTATTGTAGATTATTTTGAAGCAGAAGGTTTACGTATATTTGGACCAACAAAAGCTGCGGCTCAAATTGAGGGTAGTAAGGCATTTGCAAAAGAAATTATGGATAAATATAATATTCCTACTGCTGCATATGAAACTTTTACAGAAGTAGATAAAGCAAAGGAATATATTGAGAAGTTAGGTGCTCCAATCGTTGTGAAAGCAGATGGGCTTGCTGCAGGAAAAGGTGTAGTTGTTGCTATGACTGTGGATGAAGCGAACAAAGCGGTGGAAGACATGATCGGCAACCAATTATACGGAGAATCCTCATCACGTGTGGTTATTGAGGAGTATTTGGACGGGGAAGAATTCTCTTTTATGTCATTTGTACATAAAGGCCAAATTCATCCAATGGTTATCGCACAGGATCACAAGCGAGCTTATGATGGAGATAAAGGGCCTAACACGGGAGGAATGGGTGCTTATTCCCCAGTTCCGCAAATCTCTTCGGACATAGTTGATATAGCTTATGAAACTGTAGTAGTTCCTACCGTTAAAGCGATGACAGCAGAAGGAATTCCATTTACAGGTATTCTATATGCTGGTCTTATTTTAACAAGCGAAGGACCAAAAGTGATCGAGTTCAATGCCCGTTTTGGAGACCCAGAGACACAAGTGGTATTACCCCGAATGACAAGTGATTTTGGAGAGTTTATGATAGCTTTGATGAATGAAAATCCGTTTGAACTATCATGGTCTAACGAGGGGATGCTTGGAGTTGTAATTGCATCAGAGGGCTACCCTACTGACGTGAAAAAAGGAGCCAAACTGCCAAATCTAGGGACATTAACAGACACTGGATTATTCGTTTTTCATGCTGGTACAAAAGCAGATGATAAAGATTTTATCGCTAATGGCGGACGTGTCATACTTGTAGCAGCAAGGGAGTCTTCTATAAAGAAAGCGCAACAAAAAGTTTATTCAGGTCTCACTAAGTTAGAATGGGATGGTCTCTTCTATCGAAAAGATATTGGTTGGCGTACATTTCAATAATTGCTGAACAGGCAAAGAAAAACCTGATGTTTTTCTTTGCCTGTTTTTCTATATTGGTTTTAGGTTCCTATTTCCTAACTTTCCTGTAAGAATTACCAAAAATAGAATTCAGTACTTTGCTTTACTAAAGTACTATGCTAATATTATTTTTATGAGTAAACAAAAAGAAAGGAGAATGGATGCAATGCAATATCCCATTTGGAAAATTGAAGAAATAAGGCATCAGATTGATGTGGTCAATGGAACAAAGTCTCCTGATATAGTAATTACTAATGCAACTTTTTTGCATAGTCATTTAAAAAAGTGGATCACAGGAAACATATGGATAGTGAAAGATCGAATTGTTTATACGGGTTCTGAAATGCCACTAGTTTCCGACCAAACTGAGGTATATGATGCAACTGGTCAAAAAATAGTACCTGGCTATATTGAGCCTCACGTACATCCATTCCAACTTTATAATCCACAAACATTTGCAGATTATGCAGCGCAATTGGGAACGACTACGTTTATAGCGGATAACTTAACATTGT
Source organism: Psychrobacillus sp. FSL K6-1464 (assembly GCF_038003145.1). NCBI lineage: Bacteria > Bacillati > Bacillota > Bacilli > Caryophanales > Bacillaceae > Psychrobacillus > Psychrobacillus sp. FSL K6-1464. Next base: position 3,022,699 of record NZ_JBBOOP010000001.1, on the reverse strand, counting down.
TCTTGATGCTTGAAAATAAGAAAGCGTTTTCATTAATGGACGAACTGAAAGAACTGCCATTTTCCTTCTATTGGTGGGCGCGTTTTGATTCGCAAACCGAGTTAAAGAATGAAGAAGAATTATTTACCTCTAAGACGATTGGAGAATGGATTGAGCGTTCGGATGTCATTATGGGTGGTGAACTGACTGGATGGCCTCGTTTGCTTTCTGGAGATGATCAAATGCTCTATTGGATGCAACAGGCTAAGACAAACGGTATGAAAATTGAAGGCCATTTTCCTGGAGCTTCCGAGCGCACGCTTGCAAGAATGCGTTTGCTAGGAGCAGACGGAGATCATGAAGCAATGACCATTGAAGAAGTGGAACGACGAATTCTACAGGGATACGCAGTAACTCTCCGTCATTCGTCCATACGTCCTGATCTTCCACAACTATTAAAGGATATTTTGGAAAAGGATCTTCAAATTTTTGATCACTTAATGATGACGACAGATGGAGCAACACCTTCTTTTCATATAGATGGAGTTATGGATAAATGTATTCAAGTTGCACTAGATGCAGGTGTAAAACCGATTGACGCCTATTTGATGGCATCCTTTAATGTGGCAAAGTATTATAATATGTCTAATCTACATGGGGTGATTGCAACAGGGCGCTATGCAGATCTCAATTTCTTAAAGGATGAACACAGTCCAGTACCTTTAAGTGTACTTTCCAAAGGAATTTGGCTAAAAAAAGAACAACAAAAAACAAGGGCACTTGATCCAATCAATTGGTCATCTATACCAGATCTAAACTTGTCATTTGACGTTTCGGAAGCTGATTTTCAGTTCTCTATGCCATTTGGGATAGAAATGGTAAATGATGTAATTACCAAACCCTATTCCATTAGCCATGATACAACTGAAATGGAATTATCCAAAAATCATGATGAAAGTTTTCTTTTGTTAATAGATCGCAAAGGAAAGTGGAAAGTTTCAACGCTTATTAAAGGCTTTGCAACTTCACTAATGGGCTTCGCCTCTTCATACTCTAATACGGGTGATATTTTATTGATCGGGAAGAACAAAGAAAGTATGCAACAAGCTTTCCGGGAAGTAAAAAAAATGAATGGTGGAATTGTTATTGTGGAGGATGAACAAATCATTTGTTCTGTCCAACTCCCGATAGGTGGAGTATTATCTAATAAGCCAGTAGAAGATTTAATAGAAGAGGAACTAGTTTTAAAAAGAGAACTAGCAGCTAGAGGATTTAAGCATGGGGATGCTATTTACACATTGTTATTCCTTCAAGCAACACACTTACCGTATGTAAGGATAACGCAAAAAGGAATTTTTGATGTGATGAAAAAACAAGTATTGTTTCCAGCATTAATGAGGTAGGGGGACGTAAGTTGTGTTCAAACAGTGGGGAATTTTAATGTTAGCTAGTGTACTTCTTGTAGCTTGTTCCGATAAAGAGAAAGGAACAGAAGAGGTAAATCCAGTAGACGATACAATAGAGGAAGTCGGGGAAGAAGTTGTAGAGACAGAAGAGGAAGTAGTATTGCCGTTCACAGCACCTTTCACAGGTGTTGGATCAGAGAAAGAATTGACACAAAGACCTATTCTAGTCACTATAAACAATCATCCGCTTGCACGTCCACAGTCAGGAATTGCAAAAGCAGATTTTATTTACGAAATGTTAGCAGAAGGTAATGTAACAAGATTTTTAGCAGTTTATCAAAGTGAGATTCCAGAAAAAATGGGCCCAGTTAGAAGTGCTAGAGACTACTTTGTTGACATTGCTAGAGGGCTAGATGCATTTTATGTTGCACATGGATATAGTCCTGATGCTCAAAGTATGCTAAGTTCTAGAGTAGTTGATAACATAAACGGAATGCAATACGACGGTATATTATTCGAACGATCGAGGGAGCGAAAAGCACCGCATAATTCGTATATATCAAAAGATAAAGTATTAGCAGGTGCAGAAAAAGTAAAGGCTTCGATGGAGATTACTAAAATACCAAGGTTTTCTTTCTTCGACTCTTTTGAAGGGATAAAGATTGGGAATCCAGTATCTAATTTTTCTATACATTACGGTGCAGGCTCCACTTTTGAAAACGAATATACGTATATTTCTGACGAAGGTTTATATGAGCGTGAGACCGCTGGAGTTCTGACAATAGATAAAGAGACAGACAAAGCTGTTAAAATTGCCAATGTAATATGCATGGAAATTCCGCACAAAATTATTGATAGTTCGGGTCGCCGTCAGTTATCTTTAAATGATGGAGGAAGAGCGTATATTTTTCAAGCAGGTATTATGAAAGAAATCGAATGGGAGAATATCGATGGAATTCTAATGCCGATGGAAAATGGAGTTCCTGCTAAACTAGTACCTGGTCAAACATGGATCAGTTTTATACCGACAAACCCTGGTTTAGAAGAAATGGTCACTTATTTACCTTAACCAATCTAGAAGACCCAATATAAACAAGAAGGAGGATGACTGCAATGCAAATTGAAAAAATTAAAGGCAATCAAACAGAGCAACTATTTAAGGCAGTATTAGAGTTAAAGAACATGGAAGAATGTTATAAGTTTTTTGACGATCTTTGTACAATAAGCGAAATTCAATCCTTAGCACAACGTTTCGAGGTTGCACATCTATTACGTTTGAAGAAAACATATGAATCTATTAAAAAAGAAACTGGGGCAAGTACTGCTACCATTTCACGTGTAAGACGTGCCTACGACTACGGCAACGGTACTTATGATGAAATGTTAGGGCGCTTATATCCAGATGAAAATTCGACGCCAACCATTAAAGAGTAGATTAAAAAATATAAGTTTTCAAAATATGTAAGAACATGTACTGAACAGCGATGTCTGTTCAGTTTTTTTGTTATAATGGGATGAATGTTAACTAATTAGATGTAGGTGAAAAAATTGGAATATAAAGATTGGCGGCATATATTCAAGTTAGATCCAGCAAAAAATATAGCAGCAGATGCTCTTGAACTAATATGTGAATCTGGCACAGATGCAATTATTATCGGGGGCTCTGACAATGTGACACTCGATAATGTGATTGATTTGCTAATGCGGGTTAGAAGGTATGCAGTTCCTGTGGCGTTAGAAGTATCTACGATTGAAGCTATAACTCCTGGATTTGATTATTATTTTATACCTAGTGTATTAAATAGCTCCGAAACGAAGTGGGTGAAGGATTTACATCACGCAGCTACGAAGGAATTTGGAGAGGTTATGAATTGGGATGAAATTATTCCAGAAGGGTATTGTATTTTAAACCCTGATTGTAAAGCTGCAAAATTGACGAATGCCTTGCATCCGTTAAGTGAAGAGGACATTATAGCATATGCGGAAATGGTCGAGCATTTGTTTAGATTTCCGGTTTTCTACATGGAGTATAGCGGAGTGTATGGTGATGTACAAACTGTGAAAAAAGTGAGTAAACGTTTAAAAAACACTCAACTGTTTTATGGTGGAGGTATTCAAACCGAGGAGCAAGCAAGACAAATGGCTACCTATGCAGATACAATAATTGTTGGTAATTATATATATGACAATCTGGCAGAGGCTTTAAAAACAGTAGAAGCAGTAAAGACATTGAGTAAACAATAGATTTACGATATGATTAGAGAACAAATGTTCTTGAAAGGAAGTGCACTATGGAAATCATCGCGAAAAACTTATTGAATGGTATGAATAAAGAACAAGAAGAAGCCGTGAAGACAACAGAAGGTCCACTTCTTATTATGGCAGGTGCAGGTTCAGGGAAAACACGTGTACTAACCCACCGAATTGCTTATTTAATCGTAGAAAAGGAAGTATACCCATCGAAAATACTAGCAATCACCTTTACTAATAAAGCAGCAAGAGAGATGCGAGAGCGTATAGATGGCTTATTAGGACCGGGGACTGGAGAAAGAATGTGGGTATCTACATTTCACTCCATGTGTGTACGTATTTTAAGAAGAGATATTGACCGTATAGGATATACAAAAAACTTTTCTATTTTAGATACAAGTGATCAGTTGACAGTTATTAAAAATGTTTTAAAAGAACAAAATATTGATTCAAAACAATATGATCCTCGTTCGATGTTAAATGCGATTAGTGGAGCCAAGAATATATGCATCGATTCGGATATGTATCGTGCACAGATGAATGAGATGAATCCTTTTGAAAAGACAGTAGCAAATGTGTATCAAAGCTATCAAAAAAAATTGAGAAAGAACCAATCACTCGATTTTGATGATTTAATCATGCTAACATCAACGCTGTTTAAACGAGTTCCTGATGTTCTGGAGTTTTATCAAAACAAATTTCAGTATATCCATGTAGATGAATATCAAGATACAAACAAAGCACAGTATGAGTTAGTACAAATGCTTGCTAAAAAGTTCAAAAACATTTGTGTTGTTGGTGACTCGGATCAATCAATTTATCGTTGGCGTGGAGCAGATATTCAGAATATCCTATCGTTTGAAAAAGATTATCCTAATGCAAAAGCCATCATGCTAGAACAAAATTATCGTTCTTCTCAACGAATCTTACAGGCAGCAAATGACGTCATTGGTAATAACACGAGTAGATACCCGAAGGTTTTACGAACAGAGAATCTAGATGGGGAAAAAATCGAGTTATTCCGTGCGATGAATGAACAGCAGGAAGCACAATATGTCGTTCAAAAAATTCAAGATTTAATGGAATTAGAGAATCGTACATTAAATGATTTTGCCGTTTTATATCGGACGAATGCCCAGTCACGTGTGATGGAGGAAGTACTTGTAAAATCGAATATGGCCTATACAATTGTGGGTGGTACAAAGTTCTATGATCGTAAAGAGATTAAAGACTTACTTGCCTACCTGCGTCTAATAGCAAATAACGATGATGACTTATCACTTGCACGAATTATTAATGAACCGAAACGAAATATTGGAGCGACTTCTTTTGAACGTATGGCTCACTATGCAATAGACCAAGATCGTTCGATTTTAGATGCATTAAACGAAGTCGACTTTATGGGGATACCCGCTCGGGCTGTAAACTCTGTTATTCAATTCCAAGGGCTGATCAATAACTTAACCCAAATGCAGGAGTTTTTGTCTGTCACAGAAATAGTGGAGCAAGTGCTTGATAAAACAGGGTATCGTACGATGCTTAAAAATGAAAAGACAATTGAATCGGAAAGTCGATTAGAAAATATTGAAGAGTTTTTATCAGTAACGAAAGCATTTGAGAAACAGAGTGAAGATAAGTCGTTAGTTGCCTTTTTAACCGACCTGGCACTTATCTCAGACATAGATAAGTTGGATGAAGAGGAAGATATATCAAAAGGGAATATTATATTAATGACGATGCATGCCGCAAAAGGCTTGGAATTTCCAGTAGTATTTATCATAGGGATGGAAGAAAATATATTCCCACATTCACGTTCTCTCGGTGATGATGATGAAATGGAAGAGGAACGACGCTTGGCTTATGTAGGAATCACTCGTGCAGAAGAAAGACTTGTGATAACCTGTGCCCAGTCTCGAACTATTTTTGGTCGTGGCAGTTTTAATAGCCCATCTCGTTTTATCAAAGAGATTTCAGATGATATTATTGAGGTCGTTGGATGGACTAAAGACATCGGCAAAAATCCAGAAAGAAATGCAAAAGCTATGGCTAACACTCGTAAAGCAGTAGTTACTCGTCCAGCATATAACGAGTCTGGTGGGGATAAAATGGGCTGGCAAGTTGGAGATAAAGCAACCCATAAAAAATGGGGCGAAGGTATGGTTGTCAGTGTTCGTGGCGATGGTGAGAATACCGAGCTAGATATTGCATTTCCAAGTCCTACGGGCATTAAGCGTCTGCTTGCTAAGTTTGCCCCTATCGAAAAAGTATAACTACAACAGGAGGAACCCTGGATGGATCAGTTAGAACAACGAGTACAAGAGTTACACAAGCTGTTAAATGATTATGGACATGCCTATTATGTATTAGATGATCCTATTGTTCCGGATGCCGTATACGATCAATACTTGCATGAACTAATAGCTTTGGAGGAACAAAATCCAGATTTGATATTACCAGATTCTCCTACTCAGCGAGTTGGTTCCATCGTAAGTGAAGGCTTTAAAAAGGTAACTCATGCAAATCCAATGCTTAGTCTATCTAATGCATTCAATGAAGGGGATTTGCGTGATTTTGATAAACGTATTCAAGGTATTATCGATGAAACACCAACGTATATATGTGAACTGAAAATTGATGGACTGGCAATTTCCCTATTATATGAGGACGGTCTTCTGAAAAGAGGGGCTACTCGGGGAGATGGGACGATTGGTGAAGATATTACCAGTAATATTAAAACCATTCGTTCGATTCCAATGCGCCTAAAAGATTCAGTAACCTTGGAGGCAAGAGGCGAAGCGTATATGCCAAAGTCTTCCTTTGCAAAGTTGAACGAAGATCGCACAGCACAAGCAGAAGTCTTATTTGCCAACCCACGGAATGCAGCAGCAGGTTCTTTACGTCAGCTTGACCCGAAAATAACTGCTAGCCGTAATTTATCGATGTTCGTCTATGGAATGGGCGGAGATGGTGAGGACCAGAATATAGACAATCATTTGGATGCACTAGGTTTTATGAATACACAGGGATTACCGACTAATAAGGAAACGAAGAAGTGCACTTCTATCGAAGAAGTGCTCAGCTTTATAGAAGAGTGGACAGAAAAAAGGCATGACATTCCATATGAAATTGATGGAATTGTTATAAAAGTTAATGACTATGCCCAACAAGAAGAGCTAGGATTTACAGCAAAGAGTCCACGATTTGCAATTGCTTATAAATTTCCTGCCGAGGAAGTAGTCACGCAAATTATTGATATCGATTTAACTGTTGGTCGCACAGGTGTTGTCACGCCAACTGCAATTTTAGTACCAGCACAAGTAGCAGGTTCTACTGTACAACGTGCTACACTTCATAACGAAGATTTAATCCATGAAAAAGATATTCGAATTGGGGATCATGTCATTATCCGTAAAGCAGGAGACATTATTCCAGAAGTAGTGTCTGTTATAACGGAGGAGAGAAAAGGCACAGAGGAACCATATAAAATGCCAACTCATTGCCCGGTATGTGAAAGTGAATTAGTGAGAATCGAAGAAGAAGTAGCACTTCGTTGTGTAAATCCGCAATGCCCAGCTCAGATCCAAGAAGGTATTTACCACTTTGCTTCACGCAATGCGATGAATATTGATGGACTTGGTGAAAAAGTGGTAGAACAGCTTTTTAGGGAACAACTGATCAAGGATATTTCAGATTTATATAAATTGACAGTAGATGACTTAGTGAAGCTGGAGCGCATGGGGCTCAAGTCAGCAACCAATTTAGTGGAAGCATTAGAAGTATCTAAAGCAAACTCAATGGAACGAGTGCTATTTGGACTTGGTATTCGTCATATTGGAGAAAAAGCTGCCAAAATACTTTCGGCTAATTTTCATAGTTTTGAGGCACTGATGAAAGCAACAAGGGAAGAGCTTATAGCTATTTTTGAAATTGGTGACAAAATGGCTGATTCATTAGTGACTTATTTTGAGCAGGAAGAGGTCCAGTTATTGATTGAACGCTTAAAAGAAGCTGGATTGACCCTACAGTATACTGGTAGAATTATTGATGCAGATGTAATGGAGAATAGTCCATTTGCTGGTAAAACAGTTGTTTTAACAGGAAAACTGATGCAACTATCACGTACTGATGCTAAAGAAAAAATAGAGTCATTAGGTGGTAAGGTTGCTGGAAGTGTCAGCAAGAAAACAGATTTGGTCATTGCCGGAGAAGAAGCAGGATCAAAATTGGAAAAAGCAACAAGCCTAGGTATTGAGGTTTGGGATGAACAAAAATTATTGGACTCCATAGCGGAGTAAAGGGAGTGGCGAACATGACCAAAAAACATATAGGCATGTTGACGCTGGCTTTATTACTAACGGTTTCTGGGTGTGCTCCTTCTTTAGATGACGAAACAAAAGTTATACAAAATACAGAAGAAGAAGAGACCAAGACAGTAATAATTCCGAGTTTGCAGCTAGATGAAACATACTACAGAACATTATTACCTTATGAGGAAAGTGCAAGTAAAGGATTAGTATTATCTAATTTGTCTACTAAGTACGATATGAAGGAAGTGGAAACTGGACTTCTACGTATTTCACAAAATGAATTCTCGCCTGATAAGTATTTGTTCCAGGAGGGACAGTACCTAGATACGACAACACTGAAGAAATGGCTTGCAAGAAGCAACCAAGCAGAAGGTGGATTAAACCCGGATGATAAAGGTTTAACTGGAGAAGAAAAAGCCCAAAAAGCTCCAGTCTATATCACGCATATTGTGGAACAAAACTATTTGGAAAAAGTAGATAATAAAGTTAGTCTATCTGGGATATCTATTGGATTGGCGTTAAATTCCACGTATTATTACACGAAGGAAAAATACGGTGCTACTTATGAAGAAAAGCTGAGCCAGGCTCAGATTGAAGAGAATGGAAGAAGAATTGCGGAAGAAGTAGTTACCCGTTTACGTAAGATAGATGGTCTTGCAGATATTCCAATTGTAGTAGGTTTGTTTAAGCAAAATAGCCGAAATGCAGTTGTTCCAGGAACATACTTCTCCTATAGCACTGCGCCAGCGGGCAAAAATGTGTCGGATTGGAAGGGAAATGATGAGGAATATATATTATTCCCAACTGCTGAATCAGAAGAAAAGTACCGAGATTTAGATACAATTTTCCGGAACTTCAAAATGGATGTAGAGACATATTTCCCTAACTATACAAGCATTATTGGGACTGGTTATTTCAAAGACAAACAGCTACAAAAATGGACGATCACCATTCCTATTCAGTTTTATGGAACGGCAGAGATAATTGGCTTTACACAGTATTTGGCTGGTCTTGTAAAGGATCATTTTAATCCATCGATGAATGTAGAATTACAGGTTAATTCCTTGGATGGTGCAGAAGCATTACTTGTTAAAAAAACTGGCGACGAAGAAGCTTATGTCCATATTTACACGCAATAGGCTACGCTCTGTTCAAGTAGAGTGAAAAATGATATGATATTTCGTATGGTTATTGAATTCGGAGGTGTTATAAATGGCGGAATTAACAAAAGAAGAAGTTAAGCATGTTGCGCATCTTGCAAGACTTGCAATTACAGAAGAAGAGGCAGAAAAGTTTGCGCTACAACTAGGAGCAATCACGGAATTTGCTGAGCAATTAAAAGAATTAGATACAACAAATGTAGAACCTACTACACATGTCCTACCTTTAGTAAACGTGTTACGCGAAGATGTAGCTACAAAAGGATTAGACCGTGATACGATGATGTTAAATGTTAAAGAACAAGAAGCAGGACAAGTAAAAGTACCATCAATAATGGACTAATAGATGTAAGGAGGGAAAATCATGACGTTATTTAACCACTCAGCGAAAGAACTACAAGCACTTGTACATAGTAAAGAAGTTTCTTTAGTAGATTTGACTAACGAAGCTTTTGGACGTGTGGAAAAACTAGATGGCGAGGTAGAAGCCTTCTTAGCTTTGAACAAAGAAAAAGCATTAGAAACAGCTACAGAATTAGAAAAAGTACCTTTTGAAGAACGTGGACCATTATTTGGGTTACCGATCGGAGTGAAGGATAATATCGTAACTGAAGGATTAGAAACGACTTGTGCAAGTAAAATTTTACAAGGATTCAATCCTATCTATGATGCAACTGTTGTGAAAAAGTTGCGCGAGGCTGGAATGATTACAATTGGTAAACTGAATATGGATGAGTTTGCAATGGGATCTTCCAATGAAAACTCAGCATATAAAACAACAAAAAATCCATGGTCATTAGATCGTGTTCCTGGTGGATCTTCAGGTGCATCTGCAGCAGCTGTAGCAGCTGGTGAAGTACCGTTCTCCTTAGGCTCAGATACAGGTGGATCTATTCGTCAACCGGCATCCTATTGTGGTGTTGTTGGGATGAAACCTACATACGGACGTGTTTCCCGTTTTGGATTAGTAGCGTTTGCATCTTCTTTAGATCAAATTGGTCCAATCACTCGTAATGTAGAAGACAATGCACTACTTTTAGAAGCAATTTCTGGAGTTGATGCACATGACTCTACTTCGGCAGACGTTGAGGTTCCAAACTTTGCAGCTGCTCTTACTGGAGATATTAAAGGTCTTCGTATTGCCGTGCCTAAAGAGTATTTAGAAGAAGGTGTAAGTGAAGCGGTTCGTGGGTCTATTATGGATGCATTGAAAGTATTAGAAGCAAAAGGAGCTACTTGGGAAGAGGTTTCATTGCCACATTCTAAATATGCTTTAGCGACATATTATATTCTTTCTTCTTCAGAGGCTTCTTCTAACCTTTCTCGTTTTGATGGGATTCGTTATGGCTTCCGTGCTGAAAACGTAGAAAACTTATTGGACCTTTATAAAGAAACTCGTGCGCAAGGATTTGGGGACGAAGTTAAACGTCGTATTATGCTTGGGACTTACTCGTTAAGTGCTGGAACATATGATGCTTACTATAAAAAAGCGCAGCAAGTTCGTACGCTTATCAAACAAGATTTCGATAAAGTTTTAGCGGACTATGATGTAATCGTAGGACCAACTGCACCAACTCCAGCATTCAAAATTGGAGAAAACGTAGAAGATCCATTGACGATGTATGCTAATGATATATTAACAATCCCAATTAACCTTGCAGGTTTGCCAGCAATTTCTATCCCTTGTGGATTTGAAGATGGAATGCCGCTAGGATTGCAAATTATCGGAAATTATTTTGATGAGTCCACGATTTATCGTGTAGCACATGTTTACGAACAGTCTACTGATTTCCATAAACAAACTCCTCAAATATGGGAGGGAAAATAACATGAACTTTGAAACAGTTATTGGTTTAGAAGTACACGTTGAGTTAAAAACAGAGTCGAAAATCTTCTCATCCGCACCTAATCATTTTGGTGCTGAACCAAACACTAATACAACAGTAGTAGACCTAGGATACCCTGGTGTTTTACCAGTATTGAATAAAAATGTAGTCGATTTTGCGATGCGTGCAGCACTCGCATTAAATATGGAAATTGAACAAAATACAAAGTTTGATCGCAAAAACTATTTCTATCCAGATAATCCGAAAGCATATCAAATTTCACAATTTGATAAACCAATCGGTAAAAATGGTTGGGTTGAAATTGAAGTCAATGGTGAGAAAAAACGTATCGGGATTACTCGTCTACATATGGAAGAAGATGCTGGGAAGCTTTCACATGCAGATGGATATTCACTAGTAGACTTTAACCGTCAAGGAACTCCACTAGTAGAAATCGTTTCAGAGCCAGATATTCGTACTCCTGAGGAAGCATATGCTTACTTAGAAAAAGTTAAATCAATTATCCAATATACAGACGTTTCTGACTGTAAAATGGAAGAAGGATCTTTACGCTGTGATGCCAATATTTCTATTCGTCCTTATGGTCAAGAAGAATTTGGGACTAAAACAGAGTTGAAGAACTTAAACTCTTTCAACTTTGTACGTAGAGGATTAGAGCACGAAGAGATTCGTCAAGCAGAAGTATTATCTACTGGTGGAATTATTGAACAAGAAACTCGTCGCTATGATGAGAAAACTGGTAAAACGATTCTTATGCGTGTTAAAGAAGGTACGGATGACTATCGTTATTTCCCAGAGCCAGATTTAGTGGATCTTGTAATTGATGATGCATGGTTAGAACGTGTACGCTCAGAAATCCCTGAACTACCTGATGCGCGTAAACAACGTTATATCCAAGAACTTGGATTATCTCCGTATGATGCACATGTATTAACATTGTCTAAAGATATGGCGAACTTCTTTGAAGCAACCATTGCTGATGGTGCAGACGTAAAACTGGCTGCTAACTGGATGATGGGTGAGGTTTCTGCTTACCTAAATGCAGACCAAAAAGAGTTGAAGGATATAGAGCTTACTCCTGCTAATCTTTCTGGAATGATCAAACTAATCTCTGATGGCACCATTTCTTCAAAAATTGCGAAAAAAGTATTCAAAGAGCTTGCTGATAATGGCGGAGACGCTGCGGAAGTAGTAAAAGCTAAAGGCTTAGTACAAATTTCGGACGAAGGCGCACTTCGTGAAATCGTTACAGCAACACTGGATGCTAACCCACAATCTATTGAAGATTTTAAAAACGGAAAAGACCGCGCAATCGGCTTCTTAGTTGGACAAATCATGAAAGCAACAAAAGGCCAAGCAAACCCGCCTCTTGTTAACAAAATCTTGAACGAAGAAATTACTAAACGCTAATACTCAAGGATACCCACTTTAAGTGGGTATCCTTTTTTGTGGGAATATTTAACTCGTCTCTTATATGGATGCAAAGTTCTCTCGGATAGCAGTTGATCACACTCATTAGTACAGAAATTTATGAATAAAATTGTATTTATTTCAAAGAAAACTGGTGCTATGATAAATGAATATTTATGTAACATATAAAGAGGTGAATCAAGGTGGAGCTATGCTTTATTGGTGGGGGACATGTTTTAAAGGGTGAGCTAGATGATATATTTGAAGAATTCTAGAAAAAGATTAAAGCAAATGCAAAAGTTTTAGTAGTTCCTTTTGCGACAGAAGTTTCTAATTATGACAGTTGGATGGTAAATCTAAAACAGGCTTTTTCTACCTATACAAATGCTAAACTTAGATTATTACATGAGGACCTATCCAAAAATGAAATGGAAGATTTGATAAATGAGAGCGATGTTCTGTATTTAATAGGCGGGAGACCAGAAAAATTACTTCAGCTGATTGAAGAAAAAGAACTTGCTAGGAGTATTGAAAACTTTCCTGGGTTATTAATCGGTTATAGTGCAGGGGCTTTAGCATTTTGTAAGGATTGTCTTTTAACTAAAGACGATGACTATCCGGAGTCCTTAGTCATAAAAGGGTTAGGTTTAGTGGACTTTAGTGTGGAGGTGCATTATAACGAAGCATCTGATGACGAATTGACTACTCTTTCCTCCGATCGTAGGATTTATGCTCTCCCTGATGGAAGTGCCATTTTCTACAAAGAAGGTAAACTACATAAAAAAGTGAATGATGTCATTTTATTTGAATCGAAGAAAAAATTAATGGTATAGAAATTGGCTGTCTTTGATGACAGTCTTTTTTTTGAAAATGAATGGCACAGTTTGTGACACTAACATATAAAGATATTTGCTCAACTAAGTAATGAGGATGAAAATGTACACTTGGGTTATATTGATTTAGAGAGCGGAAAATTACATGAAATTAAAGCACCTTCATTTTCAGAGACGCTGTATCTGAAGACTATAATTCGATAAACGTAAAGGAAACCATTATGGTAAAAATAGAAGACAATGAGCAACATGAGTGAAAGACTTGTGCGACCACGCTTGTGGTTAACGGTGAAGGGGAACAGAGAAAGCTGTATTTACAGGGTGTAAACTTCGAACAATAATATAGTTTATATATTCATGAGTCTAGCTTGTTTGAATAACATTTAAAAACGAAGTATACTTAGAAAAAAGGGGGCTACTCACTTGACTACAGAACAACAGTATTTTGAAAATGCAAAACCACTAGCTCAATATATGGATGATATGACTACGAAAAAAGAAGAATCTTTTAGCATCTATGAAAAATTTGATGTGCCAGCGGATGATGAATTCATTCAAGTACTAAAGGATAGAGCGCCACATATATTAGTTATTACAGAAGACTGGTGTGGCGATGCAATGATGAACAATTCGATATTGCGTAAAATTGCAGAAGCAGCAAATGTAGAAGTACGTGCTGTTTATCGCGATGAAAACTTGGATTTAATTGACCAGTATTTAACAAATGGTGGTCGTTCAATTCCCGTTTATTTGTTGATAAGCAAAGATGGTGAAGTGATTTCTAAATGGGGTCCCCGTGCAGAGAGTGTTCAGCAATTCGTAATGGACGGCAGAGCTAAATTCCCAGCCAAAGAAGACCCATCATTTGAGGAAACTCAAAAAGAATTTTACGCACAAATGTCTAATGAATTTGTAAACAATCAAGAATTTCACCTAGCAGTATATGAAGCAATTCGTAATGCTTGGTTACCAGCACTACAAAAATAATTAGGCTGATCAAATTCTTAAAGGAGTCGGCAACAGTCGACTCTTTTAATAGTGGAATGAAACTTTTTTTGATGAAACATAGTCTTTATAATAACAAAGATTGTGAAACAGAAAGGAAATAAGTATGAAACGTGCACGAATTATCTATAATCCAACTTCTGGAAGAGAACTATTTAAAAAGAACTTAGCAGAAGTATTGGAAACGTTAGAGATTGCTGGGTATGAGACATCGTGTCACGCCACTACGCGTGAAGGTGATGCTACAGAGGCAGCGAGGAAAGCAGTGGAAAATGGCTTTGATATTATCATTGCATCTGGCGGAGATGGTACGCTAAATGAGGTTGTTGCAGGGGTAAGTGAATTCGAAAAGCGACCTAAAATTGGGCTGATTCCAATGGGGACGACGAATGACTTTGCAAGAGCAGTTCATATTCCAAGAGACATAAAAAAAGCTGTGGAGATTATTGTTAAAGGTGATTCTATTCCAGTTGACGTGGGATTAGTTAATGATCGCTATTTTATCAATATTGCTGGTGGTGGTCGAATTACCGAGCTTACGTATGATGTACCAAGTAAACTGAAAACAATGCTTGGGCAGCTTGCTTATTATTTAAAAGGTATTGAAATGCTTCCGTCGATTAAATCAACAAGAGTTAGAATTGAATATGACGGGGAAGTATTTGAAGACGAGGCCATGATGTTCCTAGTTGGTTTAACGAACTCGGTCGGTGGATTTGAAAAGCTTGCCCCAAGTTCAAGTATTAATGATGGATTGTTTTCTTTGTTAATATTGAAAAAGTTGAACATAGCAGAGTTTATCCGTGTGGCATCTTTAGCCTTACGGGGGGAACATTTAACGGATCCCCATGTTATTTTTAAAAAAGCAAAACATATTAAAGTAACTTCTGACGATATGGTTCTTTTAAATTTAGACGGAGAATACGGCGGAGTTATACCTGCAACATTCCAAAATTTACACAGACATATAGAGGTTTTCGTACCGATTGATGAAATACGTGACGAGGATAGACCTTAAGTAAAAGCTCAGCATTTTATTAAATGCTGAGCTTTTTTATATTCTTTTAGAAAACACCGATAGATAAAGTTCAATATTTTTGTTTTTGGGTAATATGATGATAAAGGGGTGGAGCACATGTATAAGAAACAAGAGAAGTATTTAATGTGGCTTGCTTTTGTTGTGGCAGGAATCATGATGCTATCAATAGCGGGGAGAATATTTGGGAACTAGAATGGGGGAAGGCTGATGAATGAAGAATCGGTATTTTTTAGTCGCGTTTTAACCGAATTGACCTTATCGTTTCATATTATTTACGCAACTATTGGTGTTGGTGTACCTTTAATGATTATGATTGCCCAGTGGGTAGGTATTAAAAAGAATGATGAGCATTACATATTGTTAGCACGTAGGTGGGCGAGAGGATTCGTCATTACTGTAGCGGTAGGAGTTGTTACAGGGACCGCAATTGGTATGCAGTTGTCCTTACTGTGGCCGAACTTTATGGAACTTGCGGGGAATATTATAGCTCTTCCTCTATTCATGGAGACTTTTGCTTTCTTTTTTGAAGCTATTTTCCTTGGTATTTACTTATATACTTGGGATCGATTTGAGAACCAAAAGAAGCATCTCCTATTACTTATTCCAGTTGCCATTGGCGCTTCATTTTCCGCAGTTTTTATAACAATGGTAAATGCATTTATGAATGCCCCTCAAGGATTCGATATAGTTAACGGGGAATTAGTGAATATTAGCCCGCTGCTAGCCATGTTCAACCCTGCTATGCCAACAAAGGTTGCTCATGTAGTGGTAACAGCGTATATGACCTCTGCATTTGTGTTAGCGGCGATTGCAGCTTTTCGTTTATTGAAAGGCTCTAATCATATATACCATAAAAAAGCATTATTCTTAACGATGAAAGTAGGGTTAGTATTTTCAATTGCTACTGCTATTATTGGAGATTTCTCAGGAAAGTATTTAGCGGAGTATCAGCCTGAAAAACTAGCTGCAGCTGAATGGCATTTTGAAACGGAAGAAAGTGCGCCACTAATTCTCTATGGAATATTAGATGATGGAGAAGTGAAGTATGCAATAGAAATACCCTTTGCTTTGAGTATTCTCGCCCATTTCAATCCGACTGCAGAAGTGATTGGCTTAGATCAGTTCCCAGAGGATGAAACGCCGCCGTTATATATTCACTACTTGTTTGATATTATGGTGACGATTGGGATGTCGATGGTAGCACTTTCAGGACTATACTGGCTTGGTAAAATTCTGAAATGGTCCTTTGTCAATTCTAGATGGTATCGTTGGCTCATAGTTTTGGGAGGACCAGCGTCTATACTCGCTATTGAAGCTGGTTGGTGGCTTGCGGAAGTAGGAAGGCAGCCATGGATACTAAGAGGTATTATGCGGGTGGAGGATGCTGCAACGACCAGTCCACATGTCGATATCATGCTGATTTTATTTGCTGGTCTTTACCTAGTACTTGGAGTCGGAAGTATCGTAGTTTTAAGTCGTATGTTCAGAAAGAATCCAGTCGAGCAAGAAATAGAAGACAGACATGCTGAAAAGGGCGGTGATATGTTATGACATTAGAGATCATCGGAATTTTTGTGTTGTGGACGTTTCTTTTCGGATATTTAGTCGTTGCATCTATTGACTTTGGAGCTGGTTTTTTTAACGCGTATAGTTTACTCACAGGAAGGCAGAGGATATTAACAAATATTATACAGCGTTATTTGTCGCCAGTTTGGGAGGTAACGAATGTATTTTTAGTGTTTTTCTTTGTAGGGATTATCGGATTTTTCCCGAAAACTGCATTTTATTATGGTACGACCTTACTAGTTCCTGCAAGTATAGCTCTAATATTACTTGCGATTCGCGGCTCTTATTATGCTTTTGAAACATATGGTTCTAGAGGGCACAAGGGATACTCATTTATGTATGGTCTTGCTGGTCTTTTTATCCCGGCAGCTTTGTCTATTGTATTAACAATATCAGAAGGCGGCTTTGTTCATATGATTAATGATTCGCCTACTCTCGATTACGAGGCATTATTTACAAGCCCACTCACATGGTCGATTGTTGTATTAAGTCTTTCTTCTGTATTGTATATTTCATCCGTGTTTTTGACCTGGTATGCCAATAAAGCAGGAGACATAGATGCGACAAGGCTGATGCGAAAGTATGCACTTATTTGGGCACTGCCGACGATAATAACAGCGGGTGGAATTATGGTGGAGCTTCGTTCACATAATCCGGAGCATTACGAAAACATGCTTAATATTTGGTGGGCATTTGCATTATCACTATTACTTTTCATCGGTACAGTGTGGTTATTATGGTCGAAAAGAAGTTACGGATTGGCTTTTGTGTTATTAGGAGGCCAGTTTCTCATAGCATTCTTCGCATACGGATTTGCGCATCTCCCATATTTGCTGTATCCACATTTAACAATCTATGACAGCTTTACTAATGAAGCAATGGCTCTTGCTTTAATAGTCGCTTTTATAGCTGGGCTTGCTTTACTAATACCATCGCTATATTTACTACTGAGATTGTTTTTGTTCAATAAAGATTATGTACGTGGGAAAAAAGAAGATAATCACGCATAAGGAAGGAGCAAACTATGACAGAGTTTATGATTTTTTATGCACCATTCATCGTATTAATCGGCTCCATTATCATAGCCTTTTGGGCAGCTTCTAAAGACGGGGCAGTGAAGGACGAATAAACGAATGTCCTCGGTCGACTTGAGCGGGGACATTATTATGTTTTCAGTCAGATGGCCCTAAAAACTTTATATGGCCAAAATAGATGAAATATAGTCCATAAATAGCACTATTACATGCAAGAAAGCCCTAAAAGTTAATAAGATAGCCCATTAAAATATTTATTGGACCTGGAAAGAATATCTTCTTATTAGAAAACACTAAAGGATATTTTAGTCTAATATCTATTCTGCTACAATTGGAGGGACAGGAAAGGGGTATTTTTGATGAAATATGATGTACTACTATTTGATTTAGATGACACTTTACTTGACTTTGGAATGACTGAACATAATGCATTTCGTTTTTTGTTTGAAGAGTATGGATTGCCAAATGGTTTAAATGATTATCTAGATACCTACAAGGCTATAAGTAAAAGCTTATGGGAAGACCTAGAATATGGTCGTACCACCTTAACAGAGCTAAAAGTCGAACGTTTTAAACGGTTATTTACCGAACATTCCTTAGACATAGATCCGATTATATGCGGGGAGAAGTACATAGAAAATTTAGGGAAAGAAGTTCATCTGATTGAGGGAGTAGAAGAAATGTTAGCAAGCATGAAAGATTTCCGAATCGCTCTTCTTACTAATGGATTTAAAGATGCACAGCATGCACGAGTAAATGGATCTTCTTTAAAGAATATTTTTGAAGCCATCATAACCTCGGAAGAAACGGGATTCCAAAAACCTCAAAAAGAAATTTTCGCATATGCATTAGAGAAGCTTCAAATTTCCGATCCAGCTCGCGTATTAATGGTTGGTGATTCACTTTCTTCCGACATTCAAGGCGGAAATAATTTTGGGATTGATACATGTTGGTTCAATCCAAATAGAAAGCAGAACCAAACTAATATTGAACCAACCTATGAAATTCATTCATGGGAGCAATTAGCTGGACTCGTTAAAATATTGGCAGTAGAAACAAAGTAATTGGACCTCAAAATGAGGTTCTTTTTTATTTTTATTCTACTTATAGCATTTTATACAGTTTTTCAAAAAAGGATAATTGCTGCCTAGTGGCACATGATAAAACAAATTGAAGGAAGGAGATTTGTCTATGAAAAAACGTTGGGTTAGTGTTATAACAGCGATTTTAATGTGTTTGGGAATAATGGGGTTTTCATTAGAAACAAATGCAGAAATGCCAGTAGATATAAAGTTAACGGCGAAACAACAAGAAGAGATGAAGTCTTTACAACAAGATGCGCTTAACCAAAAGAAAGAAATTATTAACAAATATGTTGAGTATGGTGTGTTTTCTAAAGAAAAGGGACAAAAGATAATAACCCATCTAGAGGAGCGCTATTTAAAACTGGAACAAAACGGATTTGTTCCAGTCATTCATGACGACTATAGAAAACATAGAAGTAATGAATCCTAATCTTATACTAAGCTAAAGTTCTAGTTAAGTTTTTCTGATTAATTTACCTCTGTCCTGCTATAAATTTCATATGCAAAATAGCCAAGTAGTAGGCCTGCCCCAGAGCCAAAAGATAAAGTGGATAATAATGAAAATGAGAAAAGTATATTAAATATAACCCCAACTACACATCCAAATAGCATTCCTAGAGGTATTAAACTGTCCAGTAAATCTTGTTGGTCGTTTGAATTTTTTCTGCCAGTCTTACCTTGCTTTTGTTTATGCTCAAGCTTTTTAATAATAAAGATCGCAATGCTTCCAACTATTACAACGGGTAGTACTTTACCTATAATTTCCATAAGTAACTCCATCTTATTACCTCCATTCATTATCTAACTTGATTTATTTTTAACTTATTTTTTCCAACATTCAGGCCAGTGTTTGTGGAAGATGGGCTTTTTAGATAAATAAAGCTATAACTAGTATAACATTTCTAAAAATTCTGTTATATATAGAAGGTTCACATAACTGGTGATTTTGTATAGAAGAATTGAAAAATAATTGATAATGCGTATGAGTCAGCAGACTTGTACGCATTCTTTTTGGTATAATGAATCAATCATAACTAGAACGGAGATTAACATTGAATACACCAGTACAAAAAAATGATCAGTTAACAGTCTATATTGAAGATTTAACACATGACGGAGCGGGTGTCGCAAAGGTCGACGGATATCCTCTATTTATAGCAGGAGGCTTGCCGAATGAAACTGTAGAAGTCCATGTGCTTAAAACATTAAAAAACTATGGCTTTGCCAAGTTAAAAAATATCGTAGAGCCATCTCCATTTCGTGTAGAAGCACCGTGTCCAGTATTTTATCAATGTGGAGGCTGTCAGCTTCAGCATATGACATATGAAGGACAGCTTGCATGGAAGGAAAGTATGGTTCGCAATGTCATGAAACGCATAGGGAAAATAGATGCACCAGTTCTTCCTGTAAAAGGTATGGACAAGCCTTGGGAATATCGCAACAAATCTCAAATACCATTTGATTTAGAAAATGGTCAAGTTATTGCAGGCTTCTATCAAGCGAAATCTCATCGAATAGCAGATACGAATACTTGTTTAATACAATCAGATGAGGCAGATAGATTACTAAGAGCAGTAAAAGAAAATGCATTGAAACTGGATTTAGTTCCATACAATGAAGAAACGAAAAAAGGTCAGCTACGCCACTTAGTCGTCCGTAAAGGACGGGCAACTGGAGAAGTGATGGTTGTACTTGTAACGAAGCATGCAAAATTAGCGAAGCAAGAGGAAATTATTCAATTCATCCGTGAAGTAGAACCAAATGTGAAATCAATTGTTCATAATGTGAATAACCAGAACACAAATGTGATTTTTGGAAATGAAACAAACGTTATTTGGGGCAAAGCCGTTATTGAAGACTTAATCGGGGATGTTCGCTTTGAAATTTCAGCGCGCTCATTTTACCAAGTAAATCCTGTACAAACGGAGGTCCTATACAAGCAAGCACTGGATTATGCACAGCTAACAGGGGAAGAAACAGTAATTGACGCATATTGCGGAATTGGTACAATTTCATTATTTTTAGCGCAAAAAGCCAAACAAGTACTTGGAGTAGAGATCGTCCCACAGGCAATTGAAGACGCAAAACGAAATGCAGAGCTGAATGGTTTTACTAACACATACTTTGAGGCTGGACCTGCAGAGGAAGTTATTCCTAATTGGTACAAAGAAGGCAAGCATGCAGATGTCTTAGTAGTGGATCCACCGAGAAAAGGTTGTGACGAAGCACTATTAACGACAATTATAGAGCAGCGTCCAAAGCGTGTTGTTTATGTATCTTGTAACCCCGCAACGCTTGCTCGTGATTTGAGAATATTAGAAGACGGCGGTTATAAAACAAAAGAGGTTCAACCAGTGGATATGTTCCCGCAATCAACGCATTGTGAAGCGGTCGCTTGGTTAGAGTTAGTATAGAAAATATAATCAAAAAAGCTGTGTCAAAAATCCACGCTGTAGGGGATTTTAGCACAGCTTTTTTGAGGTTATCTTTGTATCTGATCAAGATTTTTTTCATTACGCTTATGTTCTACATATTGCTTTTCTTTTCTAACTAAAGAAACTAAATTAGAAGTGAACGTATCTCACCTTTAAAACATCTGCTTTTGCTCCATTAATTTAAAGATTCAGCGAACTTGTATTAGCTCTGTAAGAAGTTATTATAACGTAATTTTACTTAAGTATTATTAAAGTGATTTTAATAATTTAATTACCTCTTTGGCCACTGCACCACCTGATGCAGGATTTTGTCCAGTAACGATACGATTATCAGCTACAGCAAACACTGCCCAGTCTTCGCCTTTTACGTAATTAGCCCCTCTACGAACAAGTTCAGCCTCAGTTAAAAATGGTACGACTTTATCTAATCCAACGGCAATTTCTTCCGTATTGGCAAAGCCAGTCACTTTAGTATCTGCGATTAAATAATTATCTTCTGCATTTTTAATATTTAATAACGCAACAGCCCCGTGACAAACAGCTGATACAATGCCACCATTTGCATGAATTTTACTCGCAATGCTTTGTAGGTTTTCATCTTCTGGGAAATCCCACATAACACCGTGACCACCTGCATAATAGATAGCATCATAATCATTTGGGTTAATAGCGTCAGCCGATAAAGTAGTACTTAGCTTGTTTAAGAAATCATCATTTGTATAATATTGCCAATCCAATTCCGTCATTTGTTCAGCTTGTAGGCTGTGTGGGTCAAGTGGTGTGTGACCACCTTTAGGGCTTACATAATCAATTTGGTAGCCTTCCTTTTCCATTTCAGCTGCAAAGTGAACAGCTTCCCCTAACCATAATCCTGTTGCGCGTTCTAAATTTGGATATTTAGAAATATTTGTTACTACTACTAAAATCTTTTTCATTATACATTCTCCTTTTGATTTGATACTATCAACCTTAAAGGTTAAACCATACTTTAAGTCAAGGAGGATGCCTCGTGTATACAATTCAACAAGCTAGTCTCTTAGTTGAAATTCCAGCAAGCTCAATTCGATACTATGAAAAAATAGATTTAATTCCATCAATAAAAAGAAATACACAAAATCATCGAATATTTGATGATCAAGATATTGAACTCCTAAAATTAATCAAATGTTTTCGAAATCTGGGCATGTCGATTGAGGATATACGAGAAAATATTTCAAATCTGAATTTAGAACAGGAAGAGATTAATACGCAAGCTATATTAGTTCAGCACAAGGAAAAATTAGAAGAGCAAATTGGGGTTTTAAACTCTTATATTCATGAAATCGATGGGAAAATAGTTACTTAAATAGCGGATTACCTGTAGAGCGTGCAAACAGAGAAGAGTTCGCTTAGGAACCGAGCCTAGTTCTAAAACCTTTTAATATTAAAAGGTTTTAAATGCTACATAATCAATACACCGCTCCACAAACTCCAGTTAGCTCTTTTTCAATAGTAAAATAAAATTTACGATGGAAGCGCTAAAAATAGCTCTTTTTTAGTGAATGAAAATACGGAAATACGAAAGATCTATTTTTGTTGTACAAGTAATTATTTGATGTGTCATGCTGGATCCGACGACCAAAGAAAAAAGGTTGTTGAGAATATATTAATAAAAATTGGCTCGACTCTATTAAACTAGGAATTGAGCCAAAATAATTAAACCCACCAGCACTCCAAACATTGTGAAGCAGTCGCTTGGTTGGAGTTAGTATAATGAAAGAAGAACGAATTTCCGTTGTATGGAATTCGTTCTTTTCTCTTGTTGTTTTAAAAAAGATTAAATAGTTTTTAGAAGGTAAGTCCATGAATAAAACCTTGACTATTAATCAAAGGGGATAGACATCACTACTTGTAACTTTTGTATGGAAAAATCCCAATTGACCTCTACAATGATCTGTCCCCATACTCACACTTTATTAATGAATGTCCTGAATTACTTTTTCTAGGAATTCACCCATTTGTTTAACAGCTGGCTCTGAAAAGTCAAAATTTACCCCAGTTTCTTTATAAATAGTTGCGATGGATTGATTGTAGTCTGCACTTGCACCTTTTTTAAAGGATTCAACTGCTTTCTCTGGGTTGTTCTGATAATTCTCCAGTATTTGTAGTGCACCAAGCATCGAGATGGAGTATTCAATAAGATAGAAAGGAACTTGGAAATAATGAAGGGTACCAGCCCAGCTCATCCCAATTTCTTCCTCCAGGCCAGAAGTATCAACAGGGTTTAAGCCATAAAGTTTTGAGATTTCAAAGTATTTTTCATCTCGCTCTTTGGAAGTGTGTTTAGGATTTGTATACATCCAATGCTGGAAGAGATCTCCTGCTAATGGTCCGATTAACATCGAAAATGCTCGTCTCAGCTCTTCACGCTGTGCGTTCTTAAAATCCTCCTCTTCTGGATAGAAACGGTCAAGCTTATCCAATAAGAGTAATTCCATCCCATGAGAATAAAGCTCAGCAACTTCACTTCGTCCTTTGTAGTCTTCAATGGGGCCGTGTTCGGATAACTGAAAATATCCATTCACTGCATGGCCCATTTCATGAATTAATGCGATAAGAGAGAAAAAGGAAGGACTAAAGTTCGCAAAAACAAAAGTATCCCCTGATACAGGTAAAGAAGTACAGAAACCACCTGGGACTTTACCTATTCGGTCATCGAGGTCTAGTAACCCATTCGCTCTCATGTAATCGAAACGGTCTGCAAAAAATGGGTCAGTTTTGCCTAACATTTCAGAAACGCCATTCATCAGAGTAGACACCTCAGAGTATGGTGGGTTTTTCATGAATTTAGCTGTGTTATCCCAAGGGCGATACTTATCGACACCAAGCTTTGTTTTAAAAACATTTGAGAGTCGATTCCAAGCGGGAATAATATATTTTGCTACATTTTCATGAAAGTCATAACAATCCTGGATGCTATATTCACGATTTTTCTCTATAAACATATAATCACGGTAATTTTCAAATCCTGCATTTAAAGCTATTTGATGGCGCAATTGAATAAGCTCGTCCATTATGGCATCCATATCGGGCTTAATTTGACGATGGGCTGACATCATTGTGTGATAAGCTTTTTTTCGCACGGCTCTGTCTAGATGATCTAGTAGGGATTCGATAAATGGAAAAGGCTTTTCCTCTCCCTCCCATTCAACTGTTAGGCTACCCATAATTTCATCGTACTTAGTACAAAGCTCTTGTTCCTTTACAAGCAGTGGAATATTCTCTTCTCTGAAAAGTTTAACCTTCGACTCACGAACACGTCGCATCAAGCCGTAACGGTTATCATCTAATTGAGTAAAATAAGTAGAATCACAGCATTTATCATTTAACTTTGCTACGTATTTCATTAAAAGTGGTTGAATGGCTTGCTGATCGTGAAGATAAGTTGACTTGATGTCCGCATCTTCTGTGTTTCGGTAGAAGTCGACTTGGTGACCTGTCATCGCCTCATCGATTATAAACAGTAAATCCTTTTCGTCTTCTAACCACTTTTCTAAATCAGAAATGGATTCAATCGGAACAGCAAGTAAACTTTTAAACTGAGCTTCCACCCCTTCGACATCTTGTAAATCAATTAATTCTTTATAATAATTAGGACTTGTATTTTGTGACATGAATGACTCTCCTTCTACCATATAATTATTTCAATAATTTTAATTATTAAAACTATTATATTATAGATTGCTAGTTATTAACCCTTTTTAAAAAAATAATTAACAAAGGATGCCTTAAGGGAAGATGAGTTTAGTTGAAGATAAAAAATAAAAATAGGCTCGATTTCCCAAGAATAGGAACTGAACTTATATAATTAATTTCACCAGCACCAACGGACATTGTAAGAAATACGAATGGTATAAAAGATAAAAAAAGCGTAGTAGTAAAGACCATAGCCATGGTTTCTACTACTATGCTTAATTTGTTTTAAAACAATAGATTTTCGCATTAATGAGCAAAACTTAAAGCTTCTCTACATTGTGATTTAAGCGCGTGAGAAATTGCTTGAGTTGCTGTAAATCACTATCTGAAAAATCATCGTAGAGATCATTCATAAATTGATCTTTAAACATTGTACAACCCTCTAATAATTCTCGTCCTTTATCAGAAATCGTTACAAGTACTTCACGATTGTTTTTTTCATTACGTTTGCGTTCGACATATTGCTGTTCTTCAAGCAACTTTAAGTGTCGCGTAATTGCCGATTGATCGATAGCTAGGGATTGTTGTAGTACTTTTTGTGAAACACTACCCTTTTTAATTAAAGAAGCTAAAATTTCATATCTAGTCAAACTAACTTCTGTTCTTTTTTCAAAAACTTGCGTTACGTGCCGGTCTAATCTTTTCAACATCATAATCATTTGTTTTTTATCATCCAAACAAACTTCCATACTATTCCTCCTCACATTGATTGCTTTTCGTTTTGCACGCATTAAAAATTGAGTTCGAATTCGGCATTTATTATAGAAGATTTTTAGGTGTTTCATAATGTACGCCAGATGCTCTTTGTGACATTGAACAGAGGGACGCTATGTCTAAACCTATATAATAGCATTTTCGTTTGTTAGAAAGGATAACAAAATCAAATTTAAAATGAATTAAGAGCTGAAATGCCTTATTTAGCTAGAAAAGCGAATAATTTGTTCAAACGGTAAACGTGATGAATTACGTGCTGGCATAGCCGCTTTACCGATAGCGATTAACACCATTGGTATCTCATTTGCAGGTAGCTCGTATTTTTGAGCGAATGCTGCTTTATCGAAGCCACCCATAATTACAGTGTCGTAACCCATATCCTTCGATAAAAGTACGATTTGCATAGTAATTAAACCAGCATCTAAATGTGCAATGTTTGTCCGTTGTTCATCCGATAAATCGCTATACGTGGATTCCGAGTTGGCGATCATCATATCAGCAATATCGCGTGGCATATAGCCTAGCTCAACATTTAAATCATTAATTTGTTTAGCGTTTTTATGCATTTCGTTATCGCCTAATACAGCAATAATCGCTGATGATGTTTCGATTTGCGCCTGATTAAAACCAGCAATGCGTAATTCTTTTTTTTGTTCTTGATCATCAATAACTAGGAAGCGCCAAGGCTGTAAGTTACTTGATGATGGAGCTGATGTAGCTTGCTGTAAAATGTGTTCAATTGTTTCGCGAGGAATCGTAACGCCAGTCTCATACTTACGCACAGATTTACGTTCCTCCATTAATTGTTCTAAAGCTGTTTTTTGTTGTATCATATTTTCCACCCTTTTTTTATTGAAATATAAATCTATGGTCATTATAGTTGATTAATCAATAGTTGACAAGTCATGTGTTTGGTTGGAATTTTTAATAGGAGAAGGATTAAAAAATAGGAAGGTGTTTTGATTCGATTGTTTATGCATATGAAAGATAGCTCGAGGAGTAGGGAAACATCTTATCTTTGTTGGATACTGGTTTAATAGTGAAATTAAAAGCAGATGGTATAGAAGCGCTGGTATCGCACATCTAAACCATCTGCTTGTTATTATAGAAGGTAAACTTTTGATTTAATTTAATAATGCTCACACTTAGTTAATGAATGTCTTGAATTACTTTTTCTAGAAATTTACCCATACGTTTAACTGCTGGCTCTGAAAAATCAAAATCCACTCCCGTTTCTTTATAAATAGCGGCTATGGGTTGATTGTAATCCGCACTTGCACCTTTTTTATAGATGCTCGAGTTAGTTGAACAGTATTATTTATTTATATTCGGGGAGATTAGTAAAAATGAACTTTAGCAATACTTGATACTAGGTATATCCCTTTTAATTCTAGTACGATTCATAAACCGATAATCTCTTGATTTAATTCAATAATAACAGGGGGATAAAATCGATTGTTGAATTAAGGACTTATAAATTTGAGCTAGTTTAATCAATAAAAATATTGCTGTATCAAAATCCACGATTGAATGGGTTTTGGCAAAGCAGTTTGTTTGCGGTTTTTGAATTGCAGTTAATTATCTCGATTGTTTTTACACCGGGTCCAACGCTGATCTAACACATTAAATTGAGATGTTTTAACGTTTTATATTTTCGTATTTAGTCCGATCTATGGAAAGTTAGGGCTAATTTATTTTCTCTTATTCCTACCGAGTTTCTCGTTTCCACGTTTAAAGTTACCTGTAATTTTCGCTAACAATAATTGTACTTCTAATATATTATTTTCAACTGCTTTAATTCTTGCTATAAGATGCTCAGCCTCCTTATCCTTTACAACTTTAATCTGTTTACCTTTGTAATTGATTGTTACCGTTCCATTTTTCGTTATTTGATAAGTAAATGGTTCCTCACTTAATCTGTTTCGTTTATCTATTTCGCTCACTATACCAGCTCCCTAATTATTTTGGGTTTCTTATTATATTCAAATAAATAAGCCAACAATCCAATGAAATTAAGTTTACGTTGAAATATAAAAGATATAGAATCGAAATTTAAAATTTTCCTAACTTATCTATAACTATATATTGCATATAAGCACTACCAATTGCTAGACTAAAATCGAAAAAGATTGTTGCGTATGCAATAAGATAACCAAGAATTCCCGAAAGAGCTGTGGAATACCACGTTTAACGAGTTGTCCTAATGAAAGAAAAAAACTAGACAAATTAGAACTTATCTAGTTAAATAAATCATGGAAAAACACAAGCTTGTTGGGATTACTGTCAAATAAGGTTTTACTTAGAGGAGAAAGCATGGAAAAAATTAAAAAATACTTCGGTGAATTTAATATGACCTGGCCAAGAGTTATTCTTTTGGCTATTATTACAGCCGTATATACTGCACTTATCAATCAGGTGTCTTTTTTGAAAGGTACCTCATTTCAGGACATAGCTATTTATGTTGACTGTTGGTTTCTTTTTGCCATTTTCATTATTGTTAATTGCCAAAAGTGGTGGGAAGCTTCGCTTAAATGTTTCGTGTTCTTCCTTGTCAGCCAGCCTCTTATTTTTTTGATTGAGGTTCCGTTTTACGAATACGGTTGGGAGATATTCCATTATTATGAATACTGGTTTAAAATCACACTTCTGACCCTGCCTGGTGCTGTGATAGCATTCCAACTCAAAAAGAAAAACTGGCTCAGTGTCCTAGTTCTATCCGTGGCAACAGGTTATCTTTCCGCCGCTAGCGTCCGTTATTTCAGAACTGCAATGGCAAATTTCCCGAATCATTTACTCAGCTCTATTTTCTGCTTTGCGCTGGCCATTTTCTTCGTTTTTATTTTGCTAGATAAGAAAAAGCACCGCATCGCAGCGCTTACTGTCATAGCTGCAGTTCTTATTACGTTTGTTAGCATCACTGGAGTAGACAAGTCCAAGGATATATTCCTTGACGATGGAAATTGGGCATACTCGATGGAGGATGAGTCTGTTGTCGTTGTCGAGATTAAAGATGGGAACCATGTCGTGCTTACGGCAAAGCATGATGGCAATACGTTCATCCGCTTTGAAAATGCTGACGGTAGTGAGCAAAACTACTATATTACTGTAAGCGGCGGTAACATTTGGATTAACCTGCTTGACGAAAACTGAACTTTTACTCCACGCTCAGCATCATGACAATGTGAAGTCGTCTCGTGGTTGGAGTTAGTATAAAAGGAACAAAGCGGTAAGAGTAATACCTAAAAAGGTAGCATTTAATAATGCAGCTAATTGGCTGGTATGAGTTCGGTTTTTTACCGGCTCATGCTCGCCAATTTTTGTTTAATCCGTTCATTGTTGTAAAAAGTCCTGATCTCACTAAAAATGGAGCAAGCCTATGAAATGGTTGGAACTGTTGGGCGGATTCTAATAGTAGAGTCCGTTCATTTTTACGTTGTTCCAATAAGGATTATAGGTGTTTTTGGTTAAAATTTATTGAACGTAAGAGGCAAATTAACATGCAAGTTTCTTTAAATAAGTGGATGGTTTAGAAGGGCAGGAATGCATTTCAAATCCGTCTGCTTTTTCATTCCACCTATCTTTAATTCGTCATGAATGTTGGTGAGTAAGTATTAGAATTAATTGGAGTTAGAATTCATAACTTTATATGTCTACCTTCGTAACATTCAAGTAAATCAATAAGATTTTTCTCCAAGGTAGTATTGATATTCCATTTCTTATGTAAATTTTCTGATTATTAAAATGAATAATATCCCGGTCTAGTGTATATTAAGGATAAATAAAATAACTAATTACGCAGGAATGGTTGCGTTGGTTGAAAGGAATGTTCAATGAGTAGGATTATTTTTTCGACAGAGAGTGGCGCTGATTTACCTAAAGACCTGGTTGAGAAACATCAAATCCAAGTAGTGCCGATGCATGTCATCATGGATGGGAAGGATTACTTAGATGGTGAGTTACCGGTAGAGGATGTTTTTGATTATCATGGTCGCACGAAAAAAATACCATCTACAACAGCAACGAATATACATGAGTACCATGAATTGTTTACGAAAATTAGAAAAGATTTTCCTGATAGCATCATTATTCATATTGGATATACGTCCAAAGCATCTGCTTCCTTTCAAAGTGCATTAATCGCAGCGGAAGATTTTGAAGATCTTTTTCTAATTGATGCGCTAAATGTAACAGGTGGATTAGCTGCAATCGTGATGTATGCTGTAACTTTGCTTGAGGAAGAACCTTCCATTAGCCATGTTCACTTAATGGAAAAAATAGAATCTGTAGTTCCTAAAACAAGACTGGCTTTCCTTCCCGGCAGTTTAGATTTTCTAAAGTCTGGTGGAAGGGTAAGTAACGTTGCTTATATTGGAGGAGTACTATTAAAAATAAAGCCCTGCATCGAATTAGTAGAAGGAAAGCTTGTTTCAACTAGAAAATATCGTGGAAGTATGAGCATAGTTGCGGAAAAGCTCATGCGAGACTACTTAAACCAATACGATATTGATAGAAAGCAGCTGTATTTAATCTACTCTATTGGACTTGATGAGAGTATTAAGAGAGGAATGGATGAAATTGCGAAGGAAGCAGGCTTCGAGAAAATCACATGGATGCAAGCAGGTGCAATGATTTCTACCCATGCTGGACCAGGTGGTTTTGGGATTGCAGGAGTGGAATGTTAGAAATTTTAGAGGGATTTAGTATAGTAATAAAAGAGAGTGAAATCTAAGCAGGGGGATTCACTCACTTTGGCTGAGATTGTGGATAGTCCTTAGTTAACTAGTCTTTACAACATCTGAGCCGATTGATATATTAAGTGTTAATATCAAAAATAAAGATTAGGGAAAAGGGGTTTGAAAAGTGGATGTTAGATACCCAATTGGAGAATTACAAGTTCCTGAAAAAGTAACATTAGAAAATATTCAAGAATGGTTAAAGGAAATTAGAACGTATACGGTGCGACTTAGAGAAACGGTTGACACATTAAGTGATGAAGAATTAAACAAAACGTATCGTGAAGGTGCATGGACAGTTCGTCAGCTTGTTCACCACATTGCAGATTCACAGTTGAACATGTACCAACGTTTGAAGCTAGCTTTAACTGATGAGAATCCAGTAGTACCAGGATTTAGTGAAGAGAAGTGGGCAATACAACCAGATACAATGCTTCCTGTAGAAAGTTCTATCAAAATGCTAGAAGGTATAAATGAGCGTATTGTTTCTTTAGGGCAGGATTTAACTGAAGACCAATTAAAACGAGTATTTACTCACCAAACAAACGGCGAAATAACAGTGGCGAAAAAAGTTGCAAAACTGGCTTGGCACGAAGAGCATCACTTAGCTCATATAAAGATCGCATTATCCAATTAATATAATAATTAAATTTTTGATAAAATATAACAGACGGTTGAGAATTGCGATAATGCACTTCTCAACCGTCTGTTTGGTTTTAGATTTTTTAGTATCAAACATGGTAGAAGAAAAATTATATAAGCTAGGTTATACTATAATAATGACTTTATTATTTTAACCAACAGATAACACCATAGTGAGAGGATTTGAATTTTAGTATGATAGATAATTTTTGGCGAGATTTACCACGACCATTTTTTGTACTTGCGCCAATGGAAGATGTGACGGATGTTGTTTTTCGTCAAGTTGTAAGTCAAGCTGGTAGACCAGACGTGTTTTTTACGGAGTTTACAAACTCAGATAGCTATTGTCATCCAGAAGGGATGAAAAGTGTCCGTGGTCGCTTAATTTTCACTGAAGATGAACAGCCAATGGTGGCACATATATGGGGAGATAATCCTGAGTATTTTCGTCAAATGAGTATTGGTATGGCAGAGTTAGGATTTAAAGGTATTGATATTAATATGGGATGCCCTGTACCGAATGTGGCTACTAGAGGAAAAGGAAGCGGACTTATCCTTCGTCCAGATGTTGCAGCGGAACTTATACAAGCAGCAAAAGCAGGAGGACTGCCAGTCAG
This sequence comes from Psychrobacillus sp. FSL K6-1464, assembly GCF_038003145.1. NCBI lineage: Bacteria > Bacillati > Bacillota > Bacilli > Caryophanales > Bacillaceae > Psychrobacillus > Psychrobacillus sp. FSL K6-1464. The sequence continues at coordinate 2,990,902 of NZ_JBBOOP010000001.1, read as the reverse complement.
TGTGAAGACAAGACTTGGTTTTACGGAACTAGAGGAGATGCATGACTGGCTGACACATATTTTGAAACAAGACATTGCGAATCTTTCCATTCATCTACGGACAAGGAAGGAAATGAGCCAAGCAGATGCCCATTGGGAGCTCATTCCGGAAATAAAAAAATTACGCGATTCTATAGCACCAAATACGCTACTAACAATTAACGGGGACATTCCTGACCGTAAAAAAGGTTTGGAGCTTGCTGAAAAATACGGTATTGATGGAGTGATGATTGGACGAGGTATTTTTAAAAATCCATTCGCTTTTGAAAAAGAACCAAAGGACCATTCCACTACTGAATACCTGAATCTGCTAAGATTACAACTGGATTTACAAGATCAATATGCAGAAGAATTACCACGATCAATCACAGGACTGCATCGCTTCTTCAAAATATATGTCAAAGGATTCCCTGGAGCTGGGGAGTTAAGAAACCAATTGATGAATACAAAGTCAACGGATGAAGTGCGTGCTTTGCTTGATAAATTCGAGGAACAAAGTGAAGAGACGGAGAAAACAGTAGAATGATTAGAAACAGTGAGTAGAATTTCGTACTCACTGTTTTTTATGTGTATTTATATCAATCAAAAATATAATGGATGACATCTATCGCTTGATCAACAGTTTCTACGGTTACATTCGCCTTGTTTGAAAGCTCTTTTAGTGGGTGAGTCAATGATTCAGGTCTAATAATAATCGTCGGCTTGTTCATAGCAATAGCCGTGCTAGCATCCATTGCAGTATTCCATTGTTTATATTTCTCCCCGAATAAAGCTATGACGATATCCGCTTTTTGCATTAAGACTTGTGTTCGGAAATTATTAATATCTGATGCAGCATCATCTTTATAAAGGTTAGATGGCTGTTTTCCTTGAATTTCTTCACCGATATTGTCTGAACGATCATGGTTTGTTTGAGGCCCTACAAATTCGAGAGGAAGATTTTTGGCGTTTGCTTTTTGTGCAACTTCTTCTCTCCAATCATCATGAATTTGACCTGCTAAATAAACAATAAGTTTCATGCTAATTCCTCCAATACTATTTGACTCTACTCATATAGTATCGGATTTAATGAAGTTTTCAAAGGGAACACCTAAATCTCCTTGCTTCAAATGAGGTGTCCTTCATTTAGCGTGAGCTTGAAATGAAGTTTAAACTGTGTGAAGATAAATTAAATAAGACTTGAGTTAAATTAGGAGGAGATATATATGACAAAACAAAATAGGCAGTTGTCACACGAGCAACGTGAGGAATTACTCGACATATTGAAGAACCGTTTTGAGAAAAATATGAACCGTCATGACGGGATGGAATGGAATAGTGTCCAATCAAAGCTAGAAGCGAATGATGATAAACTCTGGACACTCTATGAAATGGAGAGAACTGAAGGGGAACCTGATGTAGTGGGCTATGATAACGAGAATAACGAATATATTTTCATGGACTGTTCAGCAGAAAGCCCTAAAGGTCGCAGAAGTATTTGTTATGACCGTAAGGCATTGGATTCTAGGAAAAAAAATAAACCAGAGAATAGCGCTATAGATATGGCAACAGAGATGGGCATTGAACTTTTAACAGAGGAACAGTATCGAGAGTTGCAGATTCTTGGAAACTTCGATTTAAAAACGTCAAGTTGGGTGCAAACACCGGACAATATAAGAAAACTTGGAGGAGCTATCTTTTGTGATAGTCGCTATGATACTGTCTTTACGTACCATAATGGAGCAGATTCCTATTATGCCGCAAGGGGATTCCGAGGCTCTCTAAGGGTTTAGAATTATACTTTGAATTGGAAGACGAAAATAAGTTGCCAAATTCTAATACAAAATTGATAAAATAAATAATATTATTAAAAAAAGGTTGGAAATTAATGTACAAAGTTAATGGTAGTTATGAAAGTTAAAGTTGAAAATACGATAATTGAATTTAATGTTCAGTATGGAAATGGAAAGAAGCTATCTATTCATATAGATTCATCAGGTTTCATTACTGTTAAAGCTCCAAAAGACACAAGTAAAGAAGTAATTAATGGAGCAATAGAAAGTAAAGGCACATGGATACTAGAGAAACTCGAGGAGATTAGAAAAGCTCGAGAATTACCTCAGGCAAGAGAGTATCATGCTAATGGCAAGTTCTTATACATGGGAGAAGAAAGATTTCTTCATGAATTAATAGATTGTAGTAATTTAAATGAAGAATTACTTAAAAGAAATCTGAAGAAATTCTATATGACTAGATGCAAGGCTATTACCGAGGAACGTATAAAAATATATCAAAAACAGCTGAAAGTAAAACCTAAAATTATTGAAATTGTAGAATCTAAAGTTAAATGGGGTAGCTGTAGTTCAGGTAAAAAGATTACCTTTAATTTTCGTCTTGCTATGGCTCCCATTGAAGTAATCGATTATGTAATAATTCATGAGTTATGTCATATTACACATATGAATCATGATCGATCATTTTGGCGACGTGTGGGGAGTATTATGCCAGATTATAAAGAGAAGGAAGAGTATCTAGCAAGGCACAGTCAGTCAATGTCACTTTAAAAACAACTACACTGCTCAAAAGTGTAGTTGTTTTTTATTAAAACTGTTCGGCTACAAAGAAAATCTAACTAAATTATATTTAACTGTGCTCATAACCTCCGTGTCCCTTAAGTGGTTGCATATTTTATAGAGAGGGGGAAGTTATATATTGTCCTCTTTGATTAATTTATAGGGGGAGGAATGGACATGCTGTTTTTTGAAGATGAAATACAGAAAGTAAGTAAAAAAGTAGGACAGGCGGAATGGAGTAAAATGCGATTACAAGACCCACGCATAAACGAACAATTGCAGAAGGATCAGAAAGCCCAGGATACAGAAGTATATGAAGTAGAGGATTAATCGTAGAAATCGCTTATGAAACGGTGGTAACTAATTGAGATAAAAGACGTTGCTTCACCCGGAAAGCTGGGGCTACGTCTTTTTTGTTTTAGGAATAAAAATAACCGGGAATATTTCCGTTGCAGGTCGACGCTTTCCGCGTGGTAGATCGGTTTTTCTGATGAAGTTGAGTCTATAATATTTGTTTGTGTATATGTATAATTATAACAAATAGTATTACATAGACGGGGAGGTCATATTATTGTTACTCTACTTTTGATAAGTATCATCTATTCTAATATGTTAATAACATTAAGGAGATGATATTTATGAAATACAAAAATACAACCAGTGATATTTCCACCGATATGTTAGAAGGTTTTTTCGTGGATTGGCCAAATCCCCCCAGTCCCAAGACTCACTTAATAATGCTAAATAAAAGCAGTAAAGTAATTGTGGCGATTGATGAAAGTACTAATCAAGTAGTTGGATTTATTACTGCGATTAGTGATGGGGTTTTATCCGCCTATATTCCATTTCTGGAGGTTTTACCAGAATACAAAAAGAGAGGTATAGGCAAGGAATTAGTAAATCGCATGCTTAAAGAACTTAATGACATTTATATGATTGATTTGTGTTGTGACGATGACTTGGTTCCTTATTATGATACGTTTGGAATGACTAAAACAAATGGTATGGTTTTAAGAAACTATAAAATGAAATCTGGCAATATAAAAAATTATGAGCAAAAAATCTAAAAGTGTAGTGTAAACCATTAACACTTAACAATAAAACTTTAAAAAGATGCGAATGGTGTTATATAAGGTAATTCCTCTAATGGTAGCCTCTGCTAAGTTGTTTTAAACCAATTAAGTTAGGGGAAACTTAGAAGGAATAATGGATAGATTCAGCGAATTTAGAGAGAATGTATTAAAAAAGGGAGCTGGAAGAATGGATACTAATCGCTCATTAATAACCGTAGAAGCAATTATACATGCACCTGTGGAACAAGTATGGGAATATTGGACAGTACCTGCTCATATAACAAAATGGAATAATGCCTCGGAAGAATGGCATACGCCATATGCTGAAAATGATTTAAGAGCTGGGGGGAAATTTGTTTCTAGAATGGAAGCAAAAGATGGAAGCTTTGGCTTTGATTTTGGTGGCCTATATGATGAAGTGCGTTCTCATGAGTTCATCTCCTATACATTAGGGGATGGGAGAAAAGTTGAAATTACATTCATTCCTCAACAAAACGAAACGAAAGTGGTAGAAGTTTTTGAGCCTGAAACAACTAATCCAATTGAAATGCAACAAGAAGGTTGGCAGGCAATTTTAAACAATTTCCAAAAATATGCGGAGCAACAATAAATAAAAAGGTGCCTGTTTCTAATACAATTTTGTATTTGGAAACAGGCACCTTTTACTAAAGGAGAAAAAACATGAGAACTTCAGATGAAATATTTGAATTAGTTTTAGGTTACGCAGCAAATGATGAAAGGATTCGAGCGGTAGGGCTAAATGGTTCAAGGACGAATCCCAATGCTCCAAAAGACTTGTTTCAGGATTTTGATATTGTTTACGTGGTAACTGATGTGAATTCATTCATTGAAGATCCACATTGGATAGAGGTATTCGGTGAACGAATCATTATGCAAACTCCCGAGAATATGTCTATGTTTCCGCCAGGTTTAGGTGGTAGGTTCTCCTACCTAATGTTGTTTACTGATGGAAACCGTATTGATCTTACGCTTGTTTCGAATGATGAAAAAGATACATATTACAAAGAGGATAAGTTAACGATTATTTTAATGGACAAGGATAACGACCTAGCTGAACTCCTGCCACCAACAGACAAGGATTATTGGGTAAAACGTCCTTCTGCCGAATTCTTCTCCGATTGCTGTAACGAGTTTTGGTGGGTATCTACATATGTGGCGAAGGGCTTGTGGAGAGGTGAAATTCTTTACGCAGCGGAGCATTTAAATAATATTATGAGACCGACGCTGTTAAAGATGCTCGAATGGAAGGTTGGTATTGAACACTCTTACTCCGTCAGTATAGGTAAATTTGGTAAGTACTTGGAGAAGTACCTATCCGAAGAGAATTGGCAAGAACTACTCTCCACTTATGCTGATGGAAGTTATAAAGATATGTGGAGAGCATTATTTGCAATGTTAGTTCTATTTCGTACCACAGCTATATTTGTAGCTGAAGGATTAGGTTATGAATATTCCAGAGAAGAGGATGTCAAAGTTACTGCATACCTAGAGCATATAAGCCATTTATCACCCAACGCAACGAAAATCTATGGGTGAAAGTAAAGTATAAACATTTAAAAGTGTAATTTCCAATTTTATTATTGTACTCTATAGAATAAATTTGAAATAAATGGAAAGTAATATAGTACTGATTTAGACTCATCCTAAGTAATTCTAAAGTGAGTTTTATAAATATTTAAAATAGACTGACTTGTTTTTAATTAAATTTACAAAAGCTTTACAATTGTAGTATTAAAAATTTACACTCTGCCTTTATTCTATAATTAGACAAAATACGTCATAGAACAGACATAACTTATTTTCTTGGAGGTAAGAAATGATTAGCTTGAATAAAGTGAAAATAGGATTGTTACTGCTGTCTATACTTACTGTATTAACAGCATGTTCAAACAATAACAAGGATACTACAGAGTCAAGTGGTAATAATGCAACAGTATCTATTTCCGGATCTACTTCCGTAGGACCGCTAGCTGAAAAATTAGCAGCAAAATATACAGAGAAAGACAACACGAATATCGAGATAAATCAAATTGGTTCCTCAGCGGGAATTACAAATGCTATTAGTGGGGTGTCGGAGATAGGAATGTCTTCGCGTGATTTAAAAGAAGAAGAAGTTGCAAGTGGGTTGAATGAAGTAATTATTGCTTATGATGGAATTGTAGTAGTAACTCATCCAAGTAATAAAGTAAAAGATTTAACGATGGAGCAGGTTAAACAGATTTTTACTGGGGAAGTAACAAACTGGAGTGAACTTGGTGGAGATGACTTAGAAATTGTAGTAGTTTCTCGCGAGGACGGATCAGGTTCACGGGATGCCTTTCAAGAAATAGTAGAATATAGCTCTGGAGAGTTAATCAGAAACTCGATCATTGCAAGCGGTAATGGAAATATTAAAACAACAGTTGCGAACAATAAACATGCAGTTGGTTTTATCTCTTTTGAGTATATTGATGAGAACATTTCAACAATTGACATTAATGGTGTAGAAGCTACAGCAGAAAATGTTTTACAAAAAAAATACAGCTTGTCTAGGCCATTCTTGTTTGTCTATAAAGAAGGACAATTAACTGAGGCAGGACAGCAATTTATAGATTTTATACTAAGTGAAGAAGGACAACTCATTGCAGCAGAAGCAGGAGCTATCCCTATAAAGTAGATATAGATGAATTAGGAAGACAACAACATAAACTTTTGACTTACTTTTGGAGGAATAAGAGTGTCTATCCCAACAACTAACAAGCAGACCGTCGAAATCGGCAAAGCAAACAAGAGAAAGTATATGTTAGAGAAGGTGTCGCAAAGACTATTCTTAATTTGTGCACTTCTCTCCGTAATCACTTTATTGTTAATCATTGGATTTGTATTTTATAAAGGTGCCCATCCTTTTGTAGCGGAGGGCTATAGCTTTATAGATTTTATATTTGGTAGTGATTGGGTACCGAGTGAAGATAAATTCGGTATATTCCCAATGATTGTTGCATCTATTTTTGCGACAATTGGAGCGTTAATCATTGGAGTTCCTATTGGTCTATTTACCGCTATTTTCTTAGCTGAAATTGCCTCAGAACGATTAGCAAAGATTATTTCACCAGCAGTGCAATTGCTAGCAGGTATTCCATCAGTGTTATATGGTGTGTTTGGACTTGCTATCATTGTTCCATTTTTACAAAATACTTTCGGTTTAGTAAAAGGGCAAAGCCTAATCGCAGTTATTCTAGTGCTAGCAATCATGATGTTACCAACCATTGTAACGGTTGCTGAAACTGCCATTCGTGCAGTGCCGCAAACATATCGTGAAGGATCACTAGCTCTCGGGGTATCGCAAATTGGGACAATTTTTAAAGTTATTGTACCAGCAGCAAAATCTGGTATTATGACTGCCATTGTATTAGGTCTTGGTCGTGCAATTGGAGAAACAATGGCAGTTATCTTAGTAGCTGGGAACAGCTTAATCGTGCCAACTAGCTTAACAGATAGTGTGCGTCCATTAACGACAAATATTGCTTTAGAAATGGGTTATGCATTCGGTACTCATCAAGAAATGTTATTTGCTACGGGAATTGTTTTATTCTCGTTTATCTTAATACTAAATTTCGTTTTAGCAAAAATAAGTTCTAAAGGAGGCAACTAAGATGAGACAATTTAAAGATAACTTACTCCGAGGACTTTTGTGGTTATCAGCTTTCTTATCAGTTGCCGTTCTTGTTATGATTGTAGGTTTTATCTTTTATAAGGGAATTGGTTTGATCAGCTTCGACTTTATCTTTGGTGATTATTCTCCAGATGGAGATGGTGGTATTTGGCCAATGATCGTAACGACTATATACACAGTCCTTATCTCGTTAGTCATCGCAACACCTATTGGAATATTGGCAGCCGTTTATCTACAGGAATATGCAAAACAAGGCCGATTAGTAAGACTAATACGATTTGCAACGGAAAGTTTAACAGGAATACCATCTATTATTTACGGTTTGTTTGGAGCAGTGTTCTTTGTTACAACATTAAAATTAGGTATGTCGATATTAGCAGCTTCATTAACTCTAACGATTATTGTATTACCTGTAATTATACGGACAACTGAAGAAGCATTAAAAACAGTTCCAGGTTCGTACCGAGAAGGTTCACTAGCGCTTGGGACAACAAAATTACAAACACTGTATAAAGTAATTTTACCAAGCTCAATGCCAGGTATACTATCTGGTATTATCCTTTCGGTCGGAAGAATTGTTGGTGAGTCAGCTGCTATCTTCTTAACTGCTGGAACCGTGGCAGCTATGCCAGACAGCATTCTATCATCTGCTAGAACCTTAACTGTACATTCGTATCTAGTTACTCAAGAATCTGGAGATATTGAACTTGCTGCAGCTGTAGGTATAGTTTTAATCGTAATTATATTAGCAATTAATCTTTCGGCAACATATATTTCGAAAAAATTTAACAGAGCTACAAATAAATAAGAGTATGTTAAGTCCACAGTAATTGAACATGCAGAGTTAATGACCAAATAAATTACGTAGGGAAGGTATTTTAGCATATGGAGCAAAGTAAAGAAGCAACTATAATCAATGTAAGAGATTTAAATTTATTTTATGGCGAGAAACAAGCATTATTCGGAGTCGATCTTGCTATTCAGGAAAAAGAGGTTACAGCTTTAATCGGTCCATCTGGCTGTGGGAAATCTACTTTTTTACGCACACTAAATCGTATGAATGATTTAATCGATGGTGTGAAAATTACAGGAGAAATTGTCATTGATCATGAAGATATTTATAAATCTAATGATGTTATCAAACTCAGAACGAAGGTAGGAATGGTATTTCAAAAACCAAATCTATTTCCTATGAGTATTTATGACAACGTGGCTTACGGACCAAAAATGCAAGGTATTAAAAACAAAAAAGAATTAAATATAATTGTAGAAGAAAGTTTACGTAGTGCAGCAATTTGGGATGAAGTAAAAGATCGTCTTAAAACATCGGCCCTAGGATTGTCAGGCGGTCAGCAACAACGTGTATGTATTGCTCGTGCAATAGCGATGAAACCTGATATTATTTTAATGGACGAGCCTACTTCCGCATTAGACCCGATTTCTACTCTAAAAATAGAAGAACTAATCACCAATATGAAAGAAGATTATACAATTGTTATTGTGACACATAACATGCAACAGGCTGCTCGAATCTCCGATAAAACCGCATTTTTCTTAAATGGAGAAGTAGTAGAATACGATGATACAGATAATATTTTCTCCACCCCGCAGGATCAGAGAACAGAAGACTATGTTACAGGTCGATTTGGATAATAGGAGGTTACCAATGGGTATTCGTGTAAACTTTGAAAATAATTTAGAAGAACTAAAGAGTAAGATTATCGAAATGGGTGAACTCTCAGTTGTCGCTCTAGAAAAATCTTTTAAGGCGTTAAAAACACAGGATGTGGAGATTGCTCTAAAAGTAATTGAAGGAGATACAGCGATTGATAATCTTGAAATAGAAGTAAATCAGTTCTCCATATGGATGATAGCAAAAGAATCACCTGTTTCCAGAGATTTACGTGAAATAATTGGTGTCCTTAAAATTTCATCTGAAATTGAACGGGTCGCAGATTTTGCTGTAAATATAGCAAAAGCAACGATTAAAATTGGCAATCCTGAATCTTTACTAGATATTACCCATCTAGAAAAGATGAAAGATATATCGATCGAAATGCTTCGAAAAGCATTACAATCATTCTTAGAGGAAAATATCCTGCTTGCTAAAGAAGTGGGAGATTTAGAGGACAATGTAGATCAATATAGTAGAGAGACATATAAAAAACTTACTGCTTATCTAAGTGAACATCCAGAAGAAACAAGTCAGCTTGTACAATTATTATTTGTTAATCGCTTTTTAGAGAGAACAGCAGACCATATTACGAATATCGCTGAAAGCACAGCTTATTTGATAAAAGGTCAAATATATGATTTCAATTCATAGGCAAATGAAATCAAACTGGTGGAGAAAATGAAAAATTTCTCTTCCAGTTTTTTTTATACTAGCTCACATTGTGCTATTCTAGTAATGATTAGTTCCGTATGATATCTACTTATGCGGACATTGGGAGGTTTATAAATGGAGAATAATGATATATTAATCAGATTGAGATATGCCCTTGATATAAAGAATAAGGATATGGTAGAGGTATTTAAACTTGGTGGTGTGGAAGTAACTAAAGAGGAAGTTCTCAAAATTCTTACCAAAGCAAAAGAGGAAAGTGAAGAGGAAGAAGTAGTAGAGGATGAAAACCACATCAAGTGTAATAATAAAATGTTAGAATCGTTTTTGAATGGATTAATCACACATAAAAGAGGCAAGCAGGATCCAAAACCGGAACAGCCAGCAGATACGGAGCCAGTTGTACAGCAGAAGGATCACGTGAATAATATGCTGTTGAAAAAGCTTAAAGTAGCTCTACAATTAACAACAGAAGATATGCTAGATGTGTTGCATGATGGTGGTATTGTAGTTTCAAAAGGTGAGCTTGGAGCTATTTTACGAAAACCAGGTCATCGTAATTATAAAGAATGCGGAGACAATTTTGCGCGCAAATTCCTTAAAGGCTTAGCGGTTAAATATAGAAGTTAAATTAAAAAAAGAGCGAATTCCAGCAGTTGGAATTCGCTCTTTTTAGTTTAGTCATAAGAAATGGTGCAATTCATTTCATTCCTCAACATCCTGAAAGGATGATTAGAAGTGGAAATATATCCTGTTGCGGCAGTAAATCATGGCAGTCCGCGAGTAATCAGAGAGGGAGCGCGAGTATTCCATTCTTCTCCGCGAGTAAGCATTGGTCGATAGCGAGTATTCACCCATCGACCGCGAGTATATGATCTTTCATGACCACGAATTAAAGGTAAAAGAGCGAATTCCAGTAGTTGGAATTCGCTCTTTTTAAGACTTTACGCCTTCTGGTAGTGTAGTTAATACTTCCTTTAAAGTAGTATGCTCCTCAGCATTTAAAGGAACCATAGGTAGGCGAACTCCACCCACTGGAACACCTTTTAAATTCAATGCTGTTTTAACAGGTGTAGGATTTGGAGCTGCAAATAATGCTTTCATGACAGGCAATAGTCTGCGATGATCCATTGCAGCTTCTCTTACATGGCCATTATTGAACTTTGCGATCATTGCTTGCATTTCATTTCCTATAATATGCGAGGCTACAGAAATAACACCCGTTCCACCAATTGATAGTACCGGAATTGTTAAACCGTCATCACCACTATACAGCGAAAAGTCCTCACGAGTATTACTAATAATCTCAGACATAGTGTCCAAATTGCCGCCCGCTTCTTTGATAGCAACGATATTCGGAATCTCAGAAAGTCGGATGACAGTATCTAATGACATGTTGACCACGCTTCGACCTGGAATATTGTATAGCATAATCGGCAATGATGTTGTTGCAGCAATTGTTTGGAAGTGTTGGTACAAGCCTTCTTGAGATGGTTTGTTATAATAAGGAACAACAAGCATAATACCATCGACACCAGCATCAGTAGCCTGTTTTGTTAAATTGATAGAAGCTTTTGTGCTATATGAGCCGGTTCCAGCAATAACTGGCACTCTACCATTCACAACTTCAACTGTAAATTTAAACAGCTGTACTTTTTCTTCATCAGTTAACGTCGGAGACTCTCCGGTTGTTCCAGACACAACCAAACCTTGTGTTCCATTGGAGATTAAGTAATTTATTAAGTTTCTTGTAGCTGGAAAATCTATATCCTCATTATGATCAAAAGGAGTAACCATAGCCGTTAATATTTGTCCGAAATTCATAACTTCTCCACATCCTATAATTTATTATTAAAAATTCAGGGAGAAGGGCTTCATCAATTACACTTCGGTGTAATTGCGTCCAGATTTTGAATTGCGCTAGCGCAATTAACCCCAAAGTCTGTGACATCCACCGGAGGCTTAACTTGAGATTTGTTTGGTAGTCAAGTTAAGTAAACGCGAAAAAGCAACAACGAGGGCTCGTTGTTGCAGTAGAAATAGAGTAATATTTCTGTGCGTAAGATAGCCCTCCATATAGTCTCCTATATGACAATTCAGTGTTTATTCAACAGCTGAACCAGCTTCAAGAAAAATGAGATTCTATCGACTTCGGCAAATTCCCCTTTCCACAAATGTCCTAGGATCTCATTATCCTCTAATTGTGTACTAATGGTTTTTGCGCCTCTATCCTTACTTCAAATATAATTGAAATAAGAGAATATTTAATTATTAAAATAATACATGACTTTTAATACTATTGCAACAGTTTACCTGTAAAATAAATATTAAGTAGTAAAATCCGTCAAAGTTGATCTTCACTCCAGGTGCACGCTTTCCGCGGATATGGCTTCACTCCTCGTCACTGGAGTCGCCACCTTGCGCTACAATCAACGGAGTCCAATTTTATATTGATATAAGTAATTTGAAATTGACCCAAATAACTTTTAAATTAGTTTATTAATAAGTTTCGTATGTAAAAACCATACTATATAAGAGGTGAAGAGAATGTATAAATTATTGTCCCATAATGATTTAGATGGTGTCGGATGTGGTATTTTAGCAAAGCTAGCATTTGGTGAGAATGTAAAGGTGCGCTATAATTCGATTTCATCTCTTAATCGGGAGATTGAATATTTTTTAGAAAATGATGAACCTGATACATTTTTATTCGTAACGGATTTGACGCCGAACGGGGATAATGAAAAAAGATTAAATGATTTTTACAATGCAAATGGGAAGGTACAACTAATCGATCATCATAAATCAGCGTTGCACTTTAATGATTATGAATGGGGATATATATTAGTGGAAGATCAGGAAGGCAAATTAACTTCTGCCACATCCTTATTATATGAGTATCTTGTATCCAACAAATTATTGGAACCAACTGCTGCAGTAACAGAATTTGTAGAATTAGTTAGACAGTATGATACATGGGAATGGGAAAAGAACGGGAATCATCAGGCACATTCCCTAAACTCATTGTTCTATTTAATATCTATGGAAGAATTTGAAGAAAAAATAATGGAACGACTTCGTACGAGTGACCATTTTGATTTTGATGAATTTGAAAAGAAAATATTGAAAATGGAATCTGAGAAGATTGATCGCTATATTCGTCGCAAGAAAAGAGAGATTGTACAGGCAAAAGTGGGAGACCATATTGCTGGGGTGGTCTATGCAGAAACGTATCATTCGGAGTTAGGTAATGAACTTGGCAAAGAGTTTCCACATCTCGATTACATCGCAATTGTAATCATGGGAGGAAAAAGAATTTCTCTTCGTACAATTTATGATCATGTCGATGTTTCTGAAGTTGCTGGACAGTTCGGCGGCGGAGGACATCAAAAAGCATCAGGATGTACTTTAACGGAGGAAGCATATAAGTTATTTGTTTTGGACACTTTCCATCTGTCCTCAATACCAGAAGATGCAAAAAGAAATCAGTATAATTTGAAACAATCGGCTTTCGGTTCGTTTTATAAAAATAGGAATAATGACACGTTCATCTTATATTCTAAAAATGATCAAGATTGGATTCTCGAAAAAAATAAAATCGAATTAGAAGAAACCTTTACAAGCTTTGAAGATGGCGAGCGTTTCTTAAAGAGAAACTATGAGGCAGCTTTAGTAAGGGATGATCTGTTTGTCGACTATTTAATGAGTGAAGTGAAGAAGAGAGAGGACGCATGAAGACAGTGGTTACTGAGTTTTACTGGCGTTCACTCTACTGAATACTAGCGGATGGTTCTAACATACTCGTTCTCGAGTTATTTTTACCCGTGAAACAGAATATCTTTCCAAAAACCTCTTTCTCCAATGAAACTGATAAATTGAATATAAATAGGATAATAAGGTATCATTAAGGCCGAAAGCATCCTTATATAAACAATTGAACGCAATAATGATTGGGGGAATATTAGTGGAAATTGGTATAACAACGTTTGTGGAAACCACTCCAGATGTAAAAACTGGAAAAGTCATTAGCCATGCGGAGCGTATTCGTGAGGTTGTGGAAGAAATAGTATTAGCAGATGAAGTTGGGCTAGATGTATTCGGTGTAGGAGAACATCATCGCAAGGATTATGCGGCTTCCGCGCCCGCTGTTCTTCTGGCTGCAGCTGCGTCAAGGACGAAGAGTATAAGACTTACTAGTGCTGTAACAGTACTTTCATCGGATGATCCAGTGCGAGTATTTGAGGAATTTTCTACATTAGACGCTATTTCCAATGGTCGAGCAGAGATTATGGCAGGGCGTGGTTCCTTTATCGAATCTTTCCCACTCTTTGGATATGATTTAAAGGATTATGATGAATTGTATGAAGAAAAGTTAGATTTACTCTTAAAAATACGTGAGTCTGAAATGGTTTCATGGAGTGGTAAGCATCGAGCTGCGATTCAGAATCGTGGGGTTTATCCACGTCCCGTACAAGACCCACTTCCCGTTTGGATTGCGAGCGGTGGAACACCGCAATCTGTTGCTCGAGCTGGATTCCTTGGATTGCCACTAGTGTTGGCAATTATCGGAGGTAGCCCACTCCAGTTTGAGCCACTCGTGAAACTGTATAAGAAAGCCGCGACTCAAGCAGGACATGATTTATCGAAGTTAACGGTTGCATCGCACTCTCACGGGTTTGTGGCAGAATCTACGGATATTGCAGTAGAAAAATTTTTCCCACCAACACAGCAAGCAATGAACGTTATAGGAAGAGAGCGCGGATGGGGTCCGTATACTCGTTCTACATTCGATGATGCACGTAGCTTGGAAGGTGCTTTATACGTTGGAGATGTGAAGACAGTAGCTGAAAAGATTATTTTCTTACGTAAAAATGTGGGTATTACTCGCTTTATGCTGCATGTACCAGTTGGATCAATGCCTCATGAAGACGTGATGAAAGCAATTGAACTACTTGGCAAAGAAGTGGCACCAATTGTTCGTGCAGAAATAGATAGATGGGAATCAGCTGGTGAAGTTGAAAGTAATTAATTTATTTCTGCGTATCAGTTTATAAAGAAGATAAAAAAGGGGACGATTTTCGTTCTCTTTTTTTTGTTTTTGCTATTATGAAGCAGCGGTTTGACTCATAGAAATAGAAAGAGGAATAATTCTGTAGCTTAAAGTAAATCATCAATACGTTGAATGTTATAATTATAATAGTAATTGGAGTGGAATTTATAAATAAGAAGTGAAGGTGAGTAATGATATGAACGAAGAATTAATCATTAATACCGATGCTTGTTACAAGCAGGCAGAAGAGAAGGCCAATCATTATTTTCAATCACTTTATACGCAGGTTCAACAGAAGACATATGTGAAAGTTCTTACAGAAGATATACATTTGTGGAAACATAATCATATACGACACCATTCAATACTTTCTCTGTTTTCCAGGGGGAAAGGAAAAGCTAATGCGAGTGGATATCACAGTTATATAAAGTGGCTAAATTATACAGGGAAATTAGATAATTATTTGAATCGAAGCATTTCATATATATTTATGAGAGATTTAGGAAAAGCGTTGAATTCTCCAGAAACGGAAAGTCGAATCCGAAATGTAGTGGAAAGTTTGAAAACTCATCTTATCTCTTCAGCAACAGATCGAGAGAATGATAGTGAAATGTTCAATATGACTGCCTTGTATCGCCTGGCTCAGAAAGAAGGCGTGGAATCGACTTTCATCTGGCTGATCAATAAGCTAAAAAATGTATCTACTAATATTCCAATAGGGATGGAGGCCGAACATGCCCAACGAAAACTTATTAAAATCATTGCAGGGGTAATCATGCAAGAAATAGAAGAAATGAATGGGGATGTTTCTCCAGAAGAGCGAAAGTATAGGCTTGATAAAGCGATAAGGCTAGGGTTTTCCTATGGACTTACGTATCCGTTTATTGACGATCTTCTAGATGCCAAAATTCTAACAGTAGACGAAGAAAAACAATATGCTAATCTGATACGCACTACCCTTACTACGGGAATAGTTCCCGAACTAGGTGATTGGAAAGGGGAAAATGCCGAACTGATTGGTTATATTCACTCAGAACTTAGTGAAGCATTTGAATATATTAAGGAACATCAGCGACCAGAGACAAGAAATAACTTTTTCGAGCAATCTTATGTGTTTTTCAACTCTCAAGAAGTGGATCGCAAAAATGATTTGGCTTATCCAGAATATACGAATGAGGAGCTTTATATACCAGTCATTCTAAAATCTGCATCTTCTCGACTGATTGTTCGTTCTGTAATTGGTGCTTCTGAGGATGAAGGTTTTGACAGTCGAACATTTTTTTACGGAATCTACAATCAACTTGCGGATGATTTTGCAGATATGTTTGATGATATGGAGGAAGGGGCGGTAACTCCCTACACATATTACTTGAAGTATCACGATAAACGGCCAGATCTCATAAATCCATTTGAAATGTACTGGACAGTAATCTCTAATTTGATTCATCATGTTTATGATTCGGATCAAATGACGCGTGAAGTTATTTTAGACCGAGCTATCAACGGTCTTAAAAGATTTAAGGAGCGGGTAGGTTCCGGAAAATATAAGGAGATAATGAACCTTTTTGCTTCTGAAAACCCTACTTTCAATAAACTAATCCAAGAGATGGTTCGAAAAGCAGATGATGTAGATTTCTTCGATAAGCTGCTGCGTGACCATATGATTACAAGCTTGAAAAATAATAGACAGGGACAGGAAGAATTTATAGAAAACGCCAAAACTATACGAAGTCAGATTAACGAAGTTCTAGATCTCCCAAAACCTGATAAGTCGCCTGATTCCATTATAGATGCTGCGAATTACAGTCTACAAGGTGATGGAAAACGTTTAAGACCAATAGTCACTTGGTTTATGGGAGTCAATGCATATGGGTTAAAAAGCTCAGAGCTAGAACCACTTTTAAAATCATTAGAGTATATGCATACAGCTTCTCTCATTTTTGACGATCTTCCATCTCAAGATAATGCTTCACTCCGCAGAGGTCGGGCAACCCTCCATGAGGTTTATAATGTTTCCATCGCAGAGTTAACAGGACTTTTCTTGACTCAGAAAGCTATTTGGGAGCAAACGACATTGGATCAGTTCGATTCGAAAGCTGTGTTGAAACTCATCCAGTATTCTGCCCAAGTGACGGCCGATATGTGTAGAGGTCAGGCAATGGACTTAAATTCAAAAGGCGAACAATTATCTTTGGACCAATTAAATAACATGTGCTTCTACAAAACTGGACTTGGATTTGAAGCATCTATTCTAATGCCTGCAATCCTTGCCAATACTAGTGAATTAGAAATTGAAGCATTGAAAAAGTTTGCACGCCATGCAGGTATTGCATTTCAGATTAAAGATGACCTTCTTGATGTAGAAGGAGAAACAGCTTTGTTAGGGAAAACCGTTGGGAAGGATTCCGAAAATAACAGTTCTACTTTCGTTTCTATATTAGGGATTGATGATGCCAAAAAAGAGATGTGGGAAAATTACTGTGTTGCGATGGAATCATTACATGACGTGCCACGAGATACAACTTTTTTGAAGCACTTTTTGGATTATATTATTAATCGAGACAAGTAGACATAGTTTTAGAGACTACCATTAAGTTTTTATTTTCAAGACTTAATGGTAATCTCTTTTTATTTTGAATAAAGTACTTAAAAATGTCCGGTGAACACTGAGGTTGCGGGACTTGAAGAATAACACTGCTGATCTTGCTTCAGATGGACGCTTGCTGGGATTAAGCAAAGCCTCTAACTTAGAGATAAGATTAGTCAAAGTTAAAAGAGGGATAATACCGTCAGCCGGGCCCATGGAAAGCGTCCGCTCGGAGCGGAAATCAACTGCATACCTACCTATGTTTTCTTTTTTAGAGGACCTGGCGTCTCTTTAAACAGTTTGTCTTATGGCCTTATTGAAACGGGAGTACCGATCGGAATTATACGTGCTAATTCCTCGACATCTTTATTGTTCATACGAATACAACCACGTGATACTGCTCTGCCAATCGAACTAGGATCGTTAGTACCGTGAATCCCATAATGTTCTTTCGATAAACTCATCCACATGGTGCCGAAAGGTCCTCCCGGATTAGGTGCTTTGTTTATAATGATGAAATCTCCAACAGGTGTATTGAATAACATTCTTCCTACCGCAATAGGATACTCTTTTTGTAAAAGCCCATCTTTAAACAACCGTAGTTGCCGATTGTTTATGGAAACCTCGATTTGATATGGCAGTGAGTTAGGATCTGGAAAACCTGGTATCACAATGGATTGACCTATATAAAGTATATTTGGGTTTATAGATGGGTTAGCGCTAATGATGTTGGATAGGGGTGTACGATAGTCTCGAGCTATTTGACTCAGTGTTTCCCCTTGTTGAACAGTATGAATCAGCATAAACACCTCCGCTTTAATGAAATAATATATTATATGCTAAATGATTGAAGTTGGTAATTTATTTTCGTCTATTTCGGTGATAGGAAGTAGACAATTTCAAAGACTTAAGTATAAGGACATAGTTTCACGAATAGAATCTCTTATAACAGAATTCTAAAGGTGGAATGAGATTGAAAATACTAGTTATATTTCTATTATTCTTTATTTATTTCGCATTATCACTTTCACTAGAAAGTACAAATGCAATTGGATTGTATCTGGTCATTTCATTGGGTTTATTCTTTTGGGGAGTTATAGAATGGAAACTTTTTATAAATAGAAGAAACGCTGAAAGTAGAAGGAGATTAGAGGAACAACTTGCAGAAATTCCCCATACACAGTCTCTGATCTCGAACAATTTGTTAAATGTCATGTTAATAGATGATGTAGGAAACTTTCTTTATATACTTCAAAGAGATTCCATAGAAGAAGATTTTAGTATAGATCCTATTTCCTTTTCTAAAGTATTAGAGGTTGGCTTAGTAGAAGAGGGAGAGGTTATAAACTTATATCCGCGGAAAGGTTTGTTAGGCAGTACACTATTGCATGATCAAGCCGAAATGGAAGAAGATGTTGACGAGGAAGATGAAGAAGAAGATGAGGATGACGTTGAATCTATAGAAGCATTATGTTTGAGAATAGTGGTGGATGATTTGATCAATCCTATTTTAGAATATCCATTTATTGCAGATGACCAATCCTTTGAAATCGATTCGGAAGAATACACAGAAGTAAATGCACTTTGTAATGAATGGTATCAAAAAGTATGTATTATTATTAAACGCTATGAACATACCAATGTAGCTGTGAGACTTTGGCAATAAGAGAACAACTGTCGGAAGAAATAATAATATAAAAGGTGTCGAACCAATTAACGGAAAATGACTTAGGCGGCACCTTTTTATACTAAGTATAAGTGATTTAATGAGATCTCCCTAGCTCTCACAAGTTGGCATACCTGGAACCGTGCCACTTGTCGGAGATAATCTTTTTTGCTTGGATTGTTCTTGGAGAATACTTATTAATACTTTTTGAATTAGTTTGGATTCGGGAGTTTCATTCAAATGAAATGCAAGATTACATTCTTCCGTTGGATCTCTAGTGACATTATATAATTCATATTCATCGTCGACTGGAGTTTGTTTCGTGGTAGTTATACAAATAGCTACTTCCTTCGTATCTGTAACTGGAGTGGAATCCTCCTGACTTGTCACTTTATCTTCTACACCGGGATTGCTCCAAAACTGTGGATTGTCAAAATAACGGGTAAGCTTCCAGACCTCATCGGTTTTTTCTTTGCCAGTAGGCAATTTCAAAATAATGGTTTCTAGATGGTTTGGCTGAATAACTGATTCATATGGTTTTCCGGTTACAGTAAACTGATTTAATCCTTTTGTCACTTCATCGTCCGTCATAAAATATATAGGCTCGTTTGCCCGAGGGAAATTGGTTTTTCCATTTATTAACGGGGAGAAATCTCGTCCAACCAATGGGTGCACCTCGCTATGGCTTTTCCTAAGTTCTTTTTGAGCATCGACTGCATTAATATTGGCAAGACCTAAAAGTGTAGGGATAATGTCTAGATGGCTTGTGATTATGTCCGTTTCTCTAGGGACTGAAAATTTTGGGCTATGAATTATTAAAGGAACATGTAAGGATTCTTCATAAGCATTATGCCACTTTTGAAATAGTCCACCATGTGCTCCTACTAAGCTTCCATGATCTGCTGTGAAAATTATTATTGTGTCTTCATAAAAGATGGATGATTGAAGGGCTTGAAATACTTTGTACATTTCATCATCTACCTTCTTTTGTAGAGAATAGTAGAGTTGTCTATAAAGTAGCGAATCGAATGTGGGCTGAAGGGCTTGTTGGTAAATATCACGATAACTTAACTGAACAGAAGGTTTGGTAAGTAGGTTTTCATTTGCTGTAGGTGCTGGTGGAACGAAAGGAAGAGTCGGATCAATCTCAAAATTATAGGAGGGATTGAATCGTGTGAATAGACCAAGCAGGGTAATATCATGTGGGTTCACGAATGAGGATACGATTAACCAAGGTTGATCGTTAGGTGATTTTGCATTTTTTTCGAGTGAATGTATTAAATCTACTAGCTCCTTAGCGTAAACTTCATCTCTTCCACTTACTCCGACACCTGCCGAAGATGCAGAATTTCGCGGATTTGATCCATGAGGTTCAGGACCTATCCAACCATCAAAGCCATAATCACTTAATCTATTGGCTTTTTCATAAATTTGCTCTTGCGCAGTGTTAGGTACACCAGTTTTTGTATTGTAGCTCGGTAATGCGTCATGCGTACCAGGTATTAGAATATCCTCATCCGATAGATGCCATTTGCCTTTCCAGTACGTTTGATATCCCGCTGTGCGAAAGTATTCTCCTAAAGTAGGTACTGTGCTATGATCTAACCAAAATACATCGGGATCAAATGCACCTTTTGCAACACCAGTCGTTTGCGTCACTCCATGAAGTGAGGGATACTGGCCAGTAAAAAGCGTTGCTCTACTTGGTGAACAAGCGGTACTCCCAATATAATGATTTGAAAATGTCATTCCATTTTTGCGTAACAGCTCTTGCGTTTTTAAATTTTTCACTCGCCACTCTTTTATTGCTTCAGTTTCATAAACAGTCGGAAATCTCTCTTCATCTACAATGATAAAAAGAATATTAGGTCTTTTATTGTGATGATGAGAATTTGAAAAGTTCTCATTTGATTTGCTCAATTTAATAACTCCTCCTTCTTTATTTTATATATCTGTTTAGTTTATGAAAAAAGGAGCAGGGGATATGGATAGTTAGTCTAGAGAGATGTCCGATTAACGCAAAAAGCTGCAACGACAAATAGTCATTGCAACTCTTATTAATTATTTTTACTCTTATTTCTTAGCAATGGCTATCAATTATCGGATTACTTACTTTTCTCCAACATTTCTAAGAAAGCTGGGGGGATTGTTATTTGTTGGTTTGAATTACTTATTAACTTAGTCAATTCATCTACTTCGGTTACTTTGTTTTCTTTTTTGATTACTTTTACTTCATTATGCAGTCGTTCCATTTTCTGATCTAATGCAAATGCTGAATCGGCTGCTTCTTTTAACTCGATTAATAACTGTTCCGGTACTGACTGATCATATTTATAAAAGATTTTATGTTCAAGGCTTGCCCAAAAATCCATCGCAATAGTTCGTATCTGCACTTCAACGGTTACAATTTCTTTACCATCGGACATAAAAACAGGTGTTTCCAATAAAACATGTAAACTTTTATAGCCATTACTTTTTGGGTTTTTAATATAATCTTTTACTTCTAATACCTTTATATCACTTTGTTTTTCCAACATACCAAAAACTCGATATATATCAGAGATGAAAGAGCAAGTAATACGCATTCCTGCAATGTCTTTCACATTTTCACGGATACTTTCTACTGAAATATTTTTACCCTTGCGATTAAGTTTTTTTAATATACCTTCTGGAGATTTCAATCTGGAATTCGTATGTTCAATTGGATTATAATCATGGATCATTAAAAATTCTTCTCGAAGAATTTCAATTTTTGTTTCAAGCTCACTCAATGCAAACTTATACAACAGCATCATGCGAGTCATTTTCTTTTTCATCTGTTGAAACTGTTCTACTTGTTCTTTATTCATCTATAAGCGCTCCTTCAATAACTACCTGTAGAAATGATAACAAACTTATCCTTTCTAAACAAACGTATTGCTAAGTAACGATTTTAGGATGAAATATATTTTACAGTATTTGGATTTAGTTTTTTAGTATCTAGAGTTTCTACAAGTAAAAGCTGTTTGCAATTTCATATAATTATAGAGCGTTCGGGCATGTCTTCCCTTTGGTGTGTGATTATTTACTTTAGGCTGTAGCCGACGGAGAAACTCACGATCACATTCACATCGATTATTTCCTCTTCTATAGCATTCATCGTGTGCTTTACAAGCCGCATCCACATCATTTATAGGAGCACCAGGTCCACTACAACCGGGTCCACACCAATTATAACCAGGGAACACACAAAAACGGGGATTTCCATTTCTTCTATATGCCAAATATATGACCTCCTTATCATTGTTTTCTTTCTTATAGTCTATTCCTGAAATTTGGTATTGTATAAACTATCCGACCCATTCATGGATTGTCCACTAGTAGTCGATAAAAGCAAAAAAAGCTGTTTTTCCAAAACAGCCATCATAGCTAGAATGCTATGATGCTAGGATGTTCATAACACAGATGAGACTTTGAGAATTAAATAATCCGTTTGGATACAATGGTATCTATTTTAAAATTTATTACCTTGACTTCAAGATAATAAATCCATACACTTAACTAAACCAAGTGAAATACTATGTTTAATAGAAAAGGATGATGAGACATGGAAGAGACTAAGAAGCAAGGTCCAACTGAAGTGGATGAAAAGGGTAAATTTATTCGTCAAAAAAATCGTTTCTCAACAACTTTTGGAAGTGAAGCTGGGGAACTTCCAGTAGAAGCAGGAAAGTATCGTCTACTTTGGGCAGCTGTTTGTCCATGGGCACATCGCTCTGTCATTGTGAGAAGTGTACTTGGGTTAGAAGATGTTATTAGCTTAGGAACTGCAAGTCCAATGCGTCCGAATATTGATCGGGTAGATTGGGAGTTTTCCTTAGATAAGAATGGCGTTGACTCCGTTTTAGGTATTAAATATATAAGTGAAGTATATTTACAAGCAGATGCGACATATGAAGGCAGACCCACTGTTCCGGTCATTGTGGATATAGCAGAAAAAAAAGCTGTGAATAATGACTATTTCCGATTAACCAATCATTTAGAGACAGCTTGGAAGCCGTTCCACAAAGAAAATGCACCTGAGTTATATCCAGAGCATTTACGAGAAGAGATTGATGCATTAAGCGATATCATTTTCCATGAAGTGAATAATGGAGTGTATAAATGTGGCTTTGCTCGTTCCCAGGAAGCATATGATGAAGCATACGACGTGTTATTTGCCCGTTTGGACGAACTAGAAAATCGTCTTTCTACGCAACGTTTCTTGTTTGGGGATTATATTACAGACTCAGATGTTCGCCTATATGCGACACTTGTACGCTTCGATGTTGCGTACTATGCGGCTTTCAAAACAAATCGAAACCGCATTGTTGATTTTCCGAATTTATGGGGTTACTTACGTGATTTATACCAAACACCTGGATTTGGTGATACAACAGATTTTGAAGCGATTAAAATACATTATCATTTATCAAACCATATTGCTAGTGACGATCAAAAAGGACCAAATAATATATTACCAAAAGGTCCGGATACGTCTATTTTCAACTCAAAGCATGACCGTGAGGCTTTAAGTGGTAAGGAAGAAAAATTTCTTATTCAATAAGGAGATGAAAAAAATGATTATTCGTAATGCGAAAGAAGAAGAGTTAGTTCATATACGTGAAATGAGATTACATGCATATGAAGAGCATGCACCTAAAATACCGGAGGCCCACTGGAATGCACTTCAACAATCTATTCTATCGGATGCAGATTCCAAACCTGGTATTGAACGAATCGTGGCAGAAATTGATGGTGAAATTGCAGGAAGTGTTGCTTTGTTTGCGCCTGATAAACAAATTTATGAAGGTTTACTGGACGAAGTGCTCAATTATCCAGAGTTACGTATGCTAGCTATCTCTCGACAAGCTAGAGGTAAGGGTGTAGCAACAGCACTTATCCATGAATGTATGAAGCGCACAAAAGAAAAAGGTTTTACAGAGATGGGACTGCATACTGCAGATTTTATGGAAAATGCCATAACATTATATACGCACCTAGGCTTTGAACGCTTACCACAATATGATTTTGAACCAGCAAATGACGGGATTATTGTAAAAGCATTTCGAATTAAAGTATAGCTAAGGAAAAAGATTCTCTTTATGTTAAATAAGAGGATCTTTTTTTTTCGTTGTTTCGATTATGTAGCTGAATAATGAACATTTTCATATGATGAAAGGATGGAGCCAGTTCTTTCATAAATGTGGTATTTATAAATCACCAAACATATTATAGACTTCATCGTTTTAACTCTTGATCAAAACAAGGAGGTGATATGTATGAACGAACAGGAAAATAACAGTAAAGAAGAAGCTGCTTCTCCTAAACAAAAGGAAACAGAAATAGGGGTAAATAAAAATAATGCAATTGGTTTAGATGAAAATATTGCTGGTATGCTTTGTTATTTTTTCATCGTCGGACTTATCTTTCTATTCGTAGAGAAGGAAAATCGCTTCATTCGTTTTCATGCATTGCAGTCTGTAGTTTTAGCAGTAGCTCTTATTATAATAAGTATGGTCTTGCCTTTTATCCCAATAATCGGTTGGATGCTGAGTATCTGGTTGCCTTTGCTTGTCCTTGTACTGGTAGTTTTCTTAATGTACCAGGCTTACAATGGGAAATACTACAAGCTTCCACTTCTTGGTGATATTACTGAAAAACAGTTAAAGTAGTTAGATATAAAGTTTCCGTAATTAGATAAAACTAAAATGGGGTACCTGGTTCTTTGCAGCATAGTCTGTTTTAAGAGCTAGGTGTTTTTGTTTAAAATGAGTGAAAGTAAAAGAGAGTCAAAAGGAGTGATATAAGCTATTGAAAGCTAGTAAATTCATTTCTATATCAGACGATGAAGTGGGACAGCTGTCTAATCGTCTACAATTGTTAAAGTCCATAAATGATTTAACTAGAGAAGGAATAGAAGATTACCAATTTGCCTTTTGTATTTTGGAAATTGATCATTTCAAACGTTATATTGATTTTCATGGTCGAAAAGAAGGAGAACATTGTTTACAACAAATAGAGGACTGTATGAAAGTATTTTTGAATGGACGACAGGGAGAAATAGGACGTCTTAGTGAAGAAAAATTTGTTTGTACTTTTATGGATATTAGTCGAGATACATTAGGTCCCTTGATGAATAATATGAGTGAGGCTATTGAAAACCTAAACTTAAACTTTTGTTGTGAGCAGCATTCTTTTCACATTACTAGTAGTGTGGGTGGCGTACATGGTGTAGTGAGCCAATTTAAAGATATGGCAGAAATGCTTGTAATAGCAGAAGAGGAGCTCTATCAAGCAAAATCGACTGGATATAATAACGTCAAAATAAAATTCAAATGATGAAGGCTGCTCGGGGAATTACACGAGTAGTTTTTATAGAGGAAATTCAAAAGACTAAGCCGAATATTAATAGAGTAGATAGGGAGGGAAAAGATTGGAATATGCCTTTAAAATGTTTTCTGGAGTACATTTAACTTCCGCTATTACTTTATTTATATTAATCTTGCTGTTATTTTTCACTAGAAACAAGTGGTCTCATCAACAACAGAAAATCCAATTAAGGGAACGTTTTTTCGCTCTGACTTTATTCATTATGGATGGTTGTTATTATATGTGGCTTGTTCAAACAGGAAGGTGGGATTGGGGAAACTCATTGCCCCTTGAGCTATGCAGCATTAGTTTAATCGTTACAATGGTTTTACTTTGGACTGGTAACAAGAAGTTCTATCCGTTTGTATTTTTTGCTGGAATTGGAGGAGCTATTCAGGCAGTTGCCACACCGGTATTAGATATAAATTTTCCTCACTTCCGGTTCTTCCATTTCTTCTATACACATTTTGGAATTATTTTAACTGCCCTTTATTTCACATGGGTGAGAGGTTACCGACCAACTTTTAAAGGGCTTATCCAGACGATGGTTATTTTGAATATATTGCTACCTTTCTTATTCGCTATAAATTTTATAGTAGATGGCAATTATATGTTTTTACAGGAAAAGCCAAAGGGTGGGAGTTTATTGGATTTTCTAGGCCCTTATCCGTGGTATGTATTATCACTGGAATTTGTAGCGTTTGGTGTATTTTGCTGTCTATGGCTTTTGTTTAGGAACCGGAGTAAGCAAGGAGAGAGTGTATATGTTAAATAATCCGACCACCTTATCAGACTGGGTAACACCACATTCCATAGAGTGGTATGAACAACTGTCAGCATTGCAACGTGTTTATAAGTACAATTGGAATTCTACAATAACCATACCAAATGGAGAGTCTGTTTTTGATGAAGAAGTGACGAGGTTGATCAAAAACAAAAAGGTTTTGGATGTTGGTTGTGGGCATGGCGAGTTTACTAAGTATTGTAGTTCATTTGCAAGGCAGATTGTAGGTTTTGATGTTACCGAAAACTTCTTGGAAATCGCGAATGTAAATGAGAAGTCGAATCTATCTTTCCTAGCTGGAAATACAAAACATGGAATGCCTTTCGAAAAAGAGGAGTTTGAATGTGCTTACATACGAAAGGGACCTACCTCGGCATATTCCTCCCTTGCTGAAATAGTTCAAAAGGGAGGAATCATTCTGGGACTTCATCCTGGAGACGACTTCGGCAAAGAACTGCCTCAAATATTCCCAAAGTTATTTGAACAATCCTTGGGTACACCTTTCTTAGATAAAATAAAATTACAATTAGCGAATAATAAGTACACCACTTCTAAAATTGACTATATAGTAAGTACAGAATATCTTCATTCACCTTTAGATGTATTAAAATTACGCTGCTTTGGTCAGCAGGCTTCAGTTTATGACAAGTTAAAGGAAGAAGATTTAGAGGAAGTTACTAAAATATTTAATGAAAATAGTACAACGAATTGTCTAGCAGTGACCAATTCCTTCTACATCGTTCGCTTAATTGTTTAAATGGACTGAAACTTTTTTTGTGGTAAAAGTGTCCTATATATAAAGGGGAGAATTTACAGCATGAAGTTATTAAAAAAGACGAGCATGGCTATTCTAGTCATGTTAACCGTGATTGTATTGAGCGCATGCGCAGAAAAGGAAACACCAAAAGAAGCAACACCAAAAGAATCAATGTCTGCAGGTGAAAAACTCGTTAATATTATGAATTATGAGCTTTCTACAAAGCTTCTCACTTTGGATGAGGTTGAATGGATTGATGAATCGGATACGGATAGGATTAAGGAATTGGGATTAGATGTAGAGAAAGATCTACCTTCGTCATTTGCTGTTAATGGATTTGCAATTTATAACGAAAACATGGAAGAAGTAAGCATAAAACTAGCTGATGATGCAGAACTGTTTTTAGTAAATCAAGAAAATCCATTGGAGCCAAGAGCGGTTGATGAAAAGGAATTTATCACTTATTTATTAGGTGTTAAAGGTCCTTATAATGTAACGGTGAAAGATGATGAAGTAGTGAGAGTCGAAGAAAAGTATATGCCTTAATGATCGAAAACACTTGGATTACTGTAAATAAGCAGTAATCCAGGTGTTTTTTTTTGTTCTAGGATAGTTTTTATCGATTATGAGCTATTTTGCTATTTTATGGGCTATGTGGGCACTCCTTCGCTTGAGAAATATTATTTATAAAAGAGGAATTTATTGCTATACGGGAGAATTTAAGAGTAGAAAGCATTATAGAAGGGATTGAAATTTTGTATATATTAAAGAAAATGACACAAGCACAAGCTGAAGATATAGCTAGTAATTGGCATTATAATGATGAATACTCTTTTTATGATATGGATGCAGATGAAGAGGACCTTGTTGAATTCTTAGATCCAAATCAACGTAAGGAGTCTACATTTGCTGTCATGAATGGTCAAGATATTATTGGTTACTTTTGTTTTACTAGAGTAGATAAAGGAACGATTGATATAGGTTTAGGGCTGAAACCAAATCTAACTGGAAATGGAAGAGGAATGGAATTTCTAAGAGTAGGACTAGATTTTGCTCAAGTTACGTATAATCCTGCTCATATTACATTATCAGTAGCCGTTTTTAATCAACGAGCTATAAAAGTATATAAAAAGGCTGGGTTTAAGGAAGTAGAGACATTTATGCAGACTACAAATGGAGGTCGTTTTAAGTTCCTTAAAATGACTTATCCATGTGTTCGCTAAAGGAGTGCTATTTTTCTATGAACTTTCATTCGGAGTATATAGTGGAATATCGGTTCAATATTCAATTGATGAAAAATTATCACAAGAAGAGTTTGAAGAACTAGTGACTTATATTTTCAGATAATATTAGCTATCGAAAGTGAATATTTATGTTTCAATCTTAGAGTGGAAAATGGTAATCTTTTATTCAATGAATAAAAAGTATATCAACGCAATAGAGTGGGTAAAAGAATACTCATATGGAATGCGAAATAGATTACTACTTTCAGTTTTGAGAGCAGGTTTTAAGGATAAGCGGATAGTCTGGCATGGTGAAGATGGTTACGGGATTGCAGTGCATTCCTCATAAATATTCTATTCGTTAATTTATCTATATAAAAAAATAAGCTGTGTATTAATTTAGAGATGGAGCTAAAAAATGACTACTGAAATCATAAAACAGAACAAGAAAAGTTGGGATATGGTAGCTCACCATTTTCATGGTATAGATGCTTTACCTAGTTATGGCCCATTTGCTCAAACTGAAGAAGAGTTAGGATTACTGGAAGAAATGGAAAATAAGAAAGTGTTAGATATTGGTTGCGGAAGTGGACACTCATTATTATATATGGCGGACAGGGGTGCTAGAGAACTATGGGGAGTCGACCTATCTGAGAAACAAATTAAGGCTGCTGAGGAAACACTCGATGGTTTAGACACACATTTATTCTGTTCCCCGATGGAAGTTGAAATTGGATTACCAAAATTGTATTTTGACTGTGTTTATTCCATTTATGCTATTGGGTGGACTACTGATTTAACCACTACGTTTAGATTAATTTATTCCTATTTGAAGCAAGGAGGAAGCTTTGTATTCAGTTGGGATCATCCGTTATACGCTCATATTACAAGTGAGAATGGACAATTTAGTTTAAATGGTTCATACCAGGAGGAAGGTTTTACAACATATCTGAACTTTAAAGGTGAAGATGCTCCAATGGTAATTCCTAATAGAAAGCTAAGTACATATATTAACGAATTGATTAAAGTAGGATTTACGATTGACTCTGTAATAGAAAGTGATGTATCTGTTAATTATGAGTCGACTGAGGAAGAAGTATCTGATAGATATTATTCATTATATAAAGCAAAAAGATTCCCTACTACTATGATTATTAAAGTTATAAAAAAATAATCAGAGGTTATTTATCGGAGGTGATAATTTGGAAGAGACCAATAAGTTCGCTTTGTATTTTTATGCTTATGCAGGTGCATTAGGTCTGGTTCTTTTAATAGTAACTATCATAAAATATTATGAAAGTGTTGAATTTAGTTCTAGTTACCTATTACCTTTCTTTGGATTTATTCTTACATTTTCTTATATAAATTACTTGGAAAGTAGAGCAGGCATTAGTAAAAAGATTATTTGGATCAAATCGATTTCATCAATTATTATGTTGCTGTTAATTTCAAAGGTTTTATTTTATTAATCTAATACCGAGTAGTGTAGAAATATTAGTTTGGACAAAACGTTCAACCAGAATAGAGGGGATATTATGGATATATCTTTTAAAACGGCAGAAGGTAGATTTAATTATCGTGTGGGGGGATTGATAGTGCATGATAACAAGCTGCTAATCATGCAAGACCAAGGTCAGCCATACTATTATGTCCCAGGTGGACGTATTAAAATGAACGAAAAAAGCGAAGATGCAGTCAAGCGTGAAATAAAAGAAGAGCTAGGCGTGGAAGTCACAGTAAAGCGAATGCTTTGGGTAAATGAAAATTTTTTCAAAGAGGAAACACTTAATGAACAATTTCATGAAATTTGCTTCTTTTATTTGCTGGAGTTAGAAGATGAAAAACTCCTAAATAATAATGAATTTGTAGTAGATGAAGAAGGAAAAACACATACATATTATTGGAAAACGCTGAATGAACTTAAACTTATTAATCTGTATCCACAGTTTTTGAGAGAGAAGATAGTTGAGCTGCCTTTGCATATAAAACATATTGTAGTGACTTAAAATAAGTCGTGGTGATACTATAGTTAAGCGAAGTGAATAATGGAATAATAAAAAACGCTGAATCAACTCAGCGTTTTTATTATGTTGATATTTGGTAGAAATCATCTTGTTAATAGGTAGTTACTTTCGTAAACTTTTGCAATGTATAAATCCATCTTTGCCACCAAGTAAATCCGTCTTGGAACTCTTCCAGTTCTACTGTGTACATAGCGTCTTCGTTATTCCAAAGTCGTTCAAAATAAGCCTCCATTTGAATTACTAATTCACTATCATTTGGTGCTACTACTTTTAAATTATTTTCAAGATTATAATCATCTAGCGTTCTTTCCGTGTAATTAGAAGAACCACTAGAAATAATCGTATGCTCGGCCGATTGAATCCAAATTGCTTTTGTATGGTATTGACCAATCACCGTATTATACCATCGTATATTCAGTTTACCTTTTGTATCTTCAACCATTTCCTGTACTACCGGACGATTTGGAAGTCCAGATTTTTCCTGACCAAATGAATTTTCGTTTGGATCGAGAATCATATTAACTTCTACACCTCGATTTGCGGCATCTATTAGTGCATTTACGATATCTCGCTTAGCAACAAAAAACATCCCGAGCCAAATTTTATCGCCTTTTTTGGTTGCTGCTAAGTCTTCGAGTAAAGCATCTAGAATCTTTTTCTCTGTTAAATACTGCACCTGATATTGTCCGTTGGATTCTTTTGTATCTACACGAGGCAGTTTAGGACCACCGGAAAACAAGGAAACGGCTTCTTCTGATTTTAAAATATCATTTAAGATGGGACCGGTAACTTTCAGGGCGATATTACCATGAAACCCACTCGCATCATGCGGGTTAGAAGACGTTACCATTGCTTCTTTTTCCGTAACTACTGCCTTCCGATGGTTTGCTTTCACATTAAGCAAAGTCAAATAGGAAGCAACTGTCATCTTAGGGGCTTCACTTGCCATCGCATTCGCAATCCAGCCCTCGCCTTCAAAGTCAAACCACTGGAAAAAGGTACGATAAATACCCGAATAGACGGGGGTAGAATCGCGCAAAGGATCTAAATCGGTATAAACTATTTCTACACCAGCTTCTCGCATTTTCTTAAACCACTTACTTTCAAAGGACCCGTAGCCCTTGTTTAGAGGATCGGTGATAAAAACGATAGGCATATCTGGATGGTCTATCTTTTTTTGGGCTAATGTTGAAGACAATGTATCTGCAATCTTAGGGAAGTCTTCCTTTTCATCGTAATAGCCATCAACCAAGAAAAAATCCACTACGACAAAATCTTCTGCTTCCTCAATCATGTTATAAACTTCTTCAAATATATGATTTTCGTGTACCATGCCAGTTCCTTTTTGGTCCTGTGCATAGGTTAAATCAGTAATCATCTCAACTGAATCTGTATTATGTATGTCCCCTTTAAAAGAAACTCCCTCTGGTAAGGGTTTATATGTATGCCACAGCATGACTGCTATATAAACTACCGCAAACGCACATAGAGAACCGACCACTATTCTTTTTCGTTTACTCCATGGCTTCTTCTTTCTAACCATCTTTCTTCCCCCTACTAACTCTCTTTTCTAGTTCTTTTCCCTTATAACTTAGAGTACAAACCACCTTAAAGAAGTCATGTAGCATGGTTTCTTAGGAAAGTGGACACACCTAGATGATATTCCATTAAATATCAATGAAAAAAGAGACCAATCATATTATGATATGGGCTCTTTTCTGTTGTCTATTATTTAGAAGAAACTACCAAAAATCGGATAGTCTTGTCTGAATAGTTATACCAGTAATGAGGCATATTCGCATCGAACATTATGGATTGTTGTTCCTGTAATTCCCTTTTTGACTCATTTACGACAACAGTTAATGTGCCTTCTAGAACAAATAAAAATTCATGACCTCCGTGAGAAAAGGCATTTCCTTCATTTTCACCTGGCTGGAGAGTTACTAGTATAGGGGCATAGGATGCTTCTTTCATATCACAGGATAAATCCTTGTAATAGAATTGCTGTCTTATTTCTTCTAGTTCTTCTGCGTGTGTGCTATCTGGGAAAAATACGGTTGGATTCACTGTTAATGCGTCTGCTATTTTTTTTAGGGATTCGAGTGTAACGCTCGATTTTCCTCGCTCCACCTGAGATAGGAAACTGATGGAGACATTGGTTTGTTCTGCTAAATCCTTTAAGGTTAGTTTTCGTTCTTTTCGTAATTCCTTTAAAATCTTACCAATTGAATGAGAAGACATCTATTATTCTCCTTAACTATGATGTATATATACATCATACCTTACCCTTTTGATATTCTTCCAATTATTATATTAAAAATAATGTTGACAGAAAATTTAAAACTATTTAGAATGTTAAAAACGGGAGAATTAAAGTGTCACTTCAATTATTAAAGGGGAAATGTGCGATGGATCCAAAGAAAATGAGGAAAGTCTGGATTGCAAGTTTAGTAGGAAGCTCGATTGAATGGTTCGATTATTTCTTGTATGGTACAGTTGCAGCACTTGTATTTAATCAAATATTTTTTGTTACAGAAGATCCATCAGTTGGACTAATACTTGCTTATGCATCATTTGCTCTATCATTCTTCATTCGCCCATTCGGGGGGATTATCTTCAGTCATATTGGAGATAGAATTGGGCGTAAAAAAACTCTAGTAGTTACACTATCACTGATGGGCGTCGCTACTTTTGGAATGGGGTTACTTCCAACCTATCAGGCGATTGGAATTTGGGCACCAATTTTGTTAATCACTTTACGTTTAGTCCAAGGGCTAGGTATTGGTGGAGAATGGGGAGGAGCCCTATTATTAGCGGTTGAATACGCGCCAAAAGAAAAAAGAGGTCTTTACGGATCCATACCCCAAATGGGTGTAACGATTGGGATGGTAATGGGTACAGTTGCCTTATCTATAATGACTCTACTACCGGAAGAGTCCTTCATGACTTGGGGTTGGCGTATACCATTCTTATTAAGTGCTTTACTAGTAATTTTCGGATTGTGGATTCGTAAGGGAATTGACGAAACGCCTTCATTTAAAAAAGTACAAGAAACTGGAGATATTCCTAAATTACCAATTGTAGATACATTAAGGTATCACTGGCGTGAAGTATTAATAGCAATTGGTGCGAAGGTAGTAGAAACGGCACCATTTTATATATTTGGAACATTTGTTGTTTCCTATGCAACTACGGAACTAGGTTTTTCTAGAACGACGACTTTGAACACCGTAATGGTAGCGACGATTATTACAACTATATTGATTCCTATTATGGGTAGCTTATCCGATAGAATCGGTCGTAAAAAAGTGTATGTAGCTGGTACAATTGGGATGCTATTATTTGCTTTCCCATATTTCTGGATGCTACAACAACAATCAGTTGTTTTACTAGTTGTGGCAACTGTAATCGGTCTAGGTATTATTTGGGCTCCAATTACAGCGGTACTTGGTACTATGTTCTCTGAAATATTTAACGCGAAGGTTCGTTATACTGGAGTTACATTAGGGTACCAAATTGGAGCGGCTTTAGCTGGGGGAACTGCCCCATTGGTAGCGGCGAGCCTGATGTTACAGTTTAACGGTTCTTATGTGCCAGTTGCAGTATATATCATGTTCACGGCAGTAATCTCTTTAATTGCTATTTGGGCAGTAAAAGACCGCAGTCAGGAAAACTTAGATGAGGAAAGTCCGTTAATAAAACCAGGTAGCAAAAGTATTAAAGTTGAAAAAGAATTAAGCAAAGTCTAATAACAAAACTCGTCTTTGCACGTGAGTGAAAAGACGAGTTTTTCATCATTGGAGGGTCACATAATGTTAATAGTGAATGAACAACAAATTATGCGTACATATAATATGAATGAAGCAATAAAAGATGTAGAAGAAGTGTTGAAGGCGAAAGTAGCTGAGAAAATTTCAAACCCGCATCGGACTGTAATCGAATTTCCACAACATGAGGCATCAGCCCTTTACATGCCGAGTGCGGATTTAGTAGAGGAAGTAACTGCTGTTAAAGTAGTAACTATCTATCCAAACAATCCAACTAATGGAAAACCAACGACACAAGGAGTTGTTCTATTATCGGACGCCAAAAATGGGGAGCATGTGGCAATGTTGAACGCTTCTTACTTAACTCGATTACGAACGGGAGCCCTAAGTGCTATTGCTACCAATTATTTAGCTAGAAAAAATGCAAAGGTATTGACGGTTATTGGTACTGGGGCCATGGCTTTTGAACAAACTTTAGGCGTACTTGCAGTTCGAGATATCGATCGAATTATATTATTTAATCGTACTGCAAAAAAAGCACAGCAATTTGGAGAGCAGTTAAAAGATTTTGGTATAGAAGTTCCTTATGAAATAGCAGAAGACGTATCTGTAGCAGTTCGTCAGGCGCATATCATTTGCTGTGCAACTCGTTCAGTCGAACCTGTATTTAATGGGAATGACTTACAACCAGGCACACATATTAATGGTGTAGGTTCTTATTTACCACATATGTTGGAGCTAGATGTAACAACTATAAAACGTGCTTCTAAAGTAGTTGTGGATGATTTAGCAGGAGTGAAGGATGAAGCTGGTGAACTGATACATGCTGAGAGTATTGGGGAGTGGTCATTTAATGATGTTCACGGAGAAATAGGGCAGCTTGTTGCACGACAAGTAAATGGTCGAGAAGAGGATGATGAAATTACTATATTCAAATCTGTAGGAGCGGCCTATTTTGATTTGGCTGTAGCTAAGGGCGCCTATATAAAAGCCAAAGAAAAAAGCATTGGAACACATATAGAAGTTTGATGAACAAGCTAAAACTGTCTCCACTATGGGACAGTTTTTTTATTGGAAGAAAAATTAACTCTATGAGAGGTTTTATTTTATAAATCTGTGGAAGGATAGCATTATTGACAGGTTTTAATATCCATGATAAAATTACTTTGAATTAGAGATACTTAAATTAAAGATAAATTATTGGAGGAATATAGATGAATCACTTAAAAGGAATACACCATGTTACTGCTATTACAAGTAGTGCAGAAGAAAACTATAGATTTTTCACTTATGTATTAGGCATGAGACTCGTTAAGAAAACAGTCAACCAAGATGATATTCAAACATATCATTTGTTTTTTGCTGACGATGTTGGTGGGGCAGGAACGGATATGACGTTCTTCGATTTTCCAAACATACCAAAAGGGACACACGGTACGAACGAAATATATCGTACTGGCTTCCGCGTGCCTACTGATGCTGCGTTAGATTACTGGGTAAAACGTTTTGACCGCCTAAATGTAAAACATACTGGCATACAAGAGCAATTCGGAACTCAGGTGTTATCATTTGTAGATTTTGACGACCAACAATATCAACTAGTATCAGATGAAAACAATAATGGTGTAGCAGCAGGCACACCATGGCAAAAAGGTCCCATCCCACTAGAATTTGCTATAACTGGTCTAGGACCGATTACTATACGCATTGCTGAATTTGACTACATGAAAGAAGTACTTGAAAAGGTATTATTATTTAAAGAGATTGGACAAAACGGGTCATTCCACTTATTTGAAGTAGGTGAGGGTGGTAATGGTGCACAGGTTATAGTAGAAAAAAATGTCATACTTCCTCCAGGCCGTCAAGGTTTCGGAACTGTTCATCATGCAGCCTTCCGAGTGGAAGATCGAGCAGTATTAGATGAATGGACACAACGGATGGAAAGCTTTGGCTTCAAAACATCTGGATTTGTTGATCGATTCTTTTTCCAATCCTTGTATTCAAGAGTTGCAAACGGCATTCTGTTTGAATTTGCCACAGATGGTCCAGGATTTATGGGGGACGAATCATATGAAACACTTGGGGAAAAATTGTCATTACCTCCATTCCTAGAACCACAGCGCGAACAAATTGAAGGACTAGTTCGTCCAATCGATACAGTTCGAAGCACAATCGAATTTGTAAAAGAATAAAAATAGGAGTAAACCGTTTCCTAAAAGGGAGGCGGTTTTTTTATATGGCTGCATTAATAGTTGAGAGTAAAAAAATGCTTCTAGGAATAGTATCCGCTTAGTTAGTAAACGAGCGATGAGCCAAGTAAATTCAGTTTAACAGTGAGTAAAAACTTTCTTATAAAGCTATCTGAACTATGTAGTAGATTCATTAAAACAGATTTCAAATAAAAGTCATAAATAGAGCAATCGAATGCTTTATCTTAAACTTTTCAGGGTATACATAGAGGTTAGTAAATATAGTATAGGTAAGGGGGCATACAATTTGATTCGTTTCGAGAATATTACGAAGGTGTTTCCAGACGGAACGAAAGCTTTGCAAGGGGTCTCTTTAACAATTCCAAAGGAGCAATTAGTGGTCATCATAGGACCGAGTGGTTGTGGTAAAACAACCCTTCTAAAACTTATTAATCGTTTAGAAACTCCTACGACTGGAGAAATTTACGTAGGCGACAAGGCAATTTCTGCTATCGATCCTGTTGAACTAAGGAAAACAATTGGATATGTAATTCAGCGCATTGGCTTATTTCCTCATATGACTATTGAAAAAAATGCTGCACTAGTCCCAAACTTGAAGGGCTGGCCAAAGGAAAAAACGGCAACCCGTATTTACGAATTAATGAATATGGTAGGACTTAAACCCGAACAGTTTTTACGAAAATACCCACT
Organism: Psychrobacillus sp. FSL K6-1464; assembly: GCF_038003145.1. Classification (NCBI taxonomy): domain Bacteria; kingdom Bacillati; phylum Bacillota; class Bacilli; order Caryophanales; family Bacillaceae; genus Psychrobacillus; species Psychrobacillus sp. FSL K6-1464. Next base: position 2,954,073 of record NZ_JBBOOP010000001.1, on the reverse strand, counting down.
TGAGTTAAGTGGTGGTCAGCAACAACGAATTGGTGTTGTGCGTGCACTAGCTGCGAATCCAGATATTATATTAATGGATGAACCATTTAGTGCGCTGGATCCGATTAGCCGGGAACAATTGCAAAATGAGATAAAGTATTTACAAGAAAAGATAAAGAAAACAATTGTCTTTGTTACACATGATATTGATGAAGCACTGAAAATTGCAGATATGGTTATAGTCATGAAAGATGGCATGATTGAGCAGATTGGGACACCTACAGAGTTAATAGAAAACCCTATCAATGATTTTGTGAAAAACTATATCGGAATCGAAAGAATTAATCGGAAAAAATCTGTTGGAAAAAGGGAACTAAAGGACTTTTCCTCCTTTTTTGACGGCGAATGGGAAGCTCCGTATATAGAAGTCGATGCAGCTATGTTAATAGAAGAGGCTATTGCTTTACTAGAAAACGGAACTACACATGGCCTTCTAGTGAAGGGTAACAACAAGGTGCTGGGCTTTGTAAATCAATCTATCCTACTTCGTGCAATATTAGCGAAGGAAGAGGTGGTATAAGTGAGTACCTTTATAGAGACGGTTCAAAGTCGTTCAGATTTAATACAAGAGGCGTTTATGCAGCATATTTACTTATCATTTGTAGCTTTAGCCGTTGGTATTGCCATTGCCTTACCTTTAGGTATATTAGTTGCAAGGTATCGTAGAATAGCAGAGCCAGTTATAGGAATCACCGCGATCTTTCAGACAATACCTAGCTTAGCGCTTTTTGGCTTCCTCGTTCCATTAATAGGAATTGGTGCTAAAACAGCTTTAATAGCCTTAATAATTTATGCACTTTTACCTATTTTACGTAATACATATACCGGGATTTCAAATATCGACGAATCTATGATTGAAGCTGGAAGAGGAATGGGTATGACGAAAGGTCAGTTGCTCTGGCAAATTGAATTTCCGCTTGCTTTGCCATTTATAATGGCGGGTATTCGAACGGCTACAGTTCTAACTGTAGGTATTGCTACCTTGGCAACATTTGTTGGAGCAGGTGGGTTGGGAGACGTAATTTACCGTGGATTGCAATCATACAATAATTCGCTCGTATTAGCAGGGGCATTACCAGTTGCATTACTAGCAATTCTGTTTGATCTGCTATTGAAATGGATTGAGAAAAAAGCTACACCAAAAGGAATGAAAACTGGAGGATGAAGAGATGAAAAAGATAATAGGATTAGTAGGAATTGCAGGAGTGATGCTTTTAAGTGCTTGTTCGAATTCAGATGAAGCATTAGTAATTAGTGGGAAGCCGTGGACGGAACAATTTATACTCCCACAAATTTTAGGCCAATATATTGAGGAAAAAACAGATATTGATGTGGAATATAAGGAAGGTCTAGGAGAAGTGGCAATTATGACTCCCGCTTTGGAAAAAGGTGATATTGATCTTTATGTTGAGTACACTGGCACAGGTTTAAAGGATGTTTTAAAAGAAGAATCTGAAGTAGGAGAAAGCTCAGATAGTGTATTAGAAAAAGTAAGGAAAGGCTATGAGGAAAAGTTTGAGGCTACTTGGTTAAGTCCACTTGGATTTGAAAATACGTATACACTAGCTTATACAAAAGATAATGAGTACAATGCAGAAACTTACTCTGAATTGGTAGAAGCTTCTAAAACTGGTGGTATGGTATTTGGGGCCCCTCATGCATTTTATGAAAGAAAAGGAGACGGCTTTGATGATTTAATAAATACATATCCATTTGTATTTTCTGAAACGCAAAGTCTAGATCCTAATGTTATGTATGAAGCATTGAAAAACGGAGACGTCGATGTTATACCTGCCTTTACGACTGATGGACGTATCGAACGATTTGACTTGCAAACGACAACGGATGATTTAGGATTTTTCCCTAAATATGATGCAGCTCCTGTCGTACGTATGGATGCTTTAGAAAAGTTTCCAGAGCTTGAGGACGTGCTAAACGAGTTAGCGGGTAAAATATCCGAAGAGGATATGTTGAAGATGAATGCGAGAGTTGACATTGATGGAGATAAACCCGAAGATGTAGCACACGACTTTTTAGTGGAAAAAGGATTAATAGAAAAATAAAAAACACCCGGTTCTAGTTTTCTAGAATCGGGTGAAGTTATTTAGATTAGCGTCTTAAAATTCAATCGTTTATCTAAAGCGATAATAATCGGAATACCGACAGCTAATACGGTGAACTCACCAGCTGCAACGGTTAACCATGTATAGAAGAATGGGAAATCTAGCGCAAGCATTAGTTCAAATGCGATAATACACATGGTAAATGTAAAGAGCACTGTATTAATAACCATGCGTGCTATGTTTCCTTTTACATATTTAGTCGCCAAAATCGTTAGCGATAACGTAATGATGGAATGTGCTACTCCAAATGTTAGGTCATAAGCGGCCATTGGAGAGAACATATTTGTTATAAATACTCCTAATACAATACCAAAAAAGTATTTTTTATTAAATACGATTAAGTGATTGAACATCTCCGCAATACGAAACTGTACTGCACCAAATGCAAAAGGAGCCACTAGTAGAGATACCGCGACATAAAGAGCGGCAATAACACCAGTTACTGCTATAGTCTTTGTTTTCATTATTCATTTCTCCTTAGTTTTTTTCCGTGGGAGGTTCTCGAACCACGTTAGTTTTCACAAACAGTTATTCTATGCGAATAGCTATCAACTGTCAAGGAAATCTTTAATATATGAATCTTAGTGTCCTATGGTAGAATCATGCAAAGTACGAAAAGGAAGGTTTTATATGAGAAAGATCACATTTTTAGTAAGTCTATGTATAGCCATTTTGCTTAGTGGCTGTACATTAAATCAGCAACCAGATAAAACAATACAAGCATCACAAGTGCCAGTGGAACCTGGAGACAAAATGAAGGTTCATTTTATAAATGTAGGGCAAGGGGATTCAATATTAGTACAATCGCCAAACGGAAAAAATTTGTTAGTAGATGGGGGGACAAAAGATGCTGGAAAAGATGTAGTAAATTATCTACGAAAACACGGGGTTGAGAAGCTCGATTATGTTGTGGCAACCCATCCAGATGCCGATCATATCGGAGGCCTACATTCCGTGTTGAATTCTATATCTATAAAAAATTTCGTGGACTCTGGAAAAACACATACATCTCAAACGTATGAGGAAATGTTACAGCTTATATTAGACAAAAATATACCATTCATCGTGCCAAAAACTGGCGATACAATTCCTCTAGATGAGGAGTTAGATATCTCTGTCATACATATGGGAGACGAATCAGCTGATAATAATGAAGCATCTATAGTATTAAAATTATCTTACGGAGAAACTTCCTTTTTATTGATGGGAGATGCAGATATCAGGGTAGAGAAAGACATACTAGAAGAGACGAATGTTAAAGCAACCGTTTTGAAAGCAGGACATCATGGTTCGGACACTAGTAGCTCGCAAGATTTTATAGAAGCAGTAAATCCAGAGGTTACCATTTTAAGTTATGGAAAAGATAATTCCTATGGTCATCCAAATGCAGAGGTGAAGTCAAGACTGGAGCGGATAAGTTCACAATTATATGCCACAGCAATAGTTGGTAATATAGTAGTGGAAACAGATGGAGTAGATTATAACGTAATAACAAATGGTAATGTTGGGCCAACTGAAATTGCTAATACGGAAGCCATAGGTATTAATATTTCTAGTAAAGACCTTAGAGGCGAAATAGTAGGAATTACCAACTCCGGTGAGTCAGCTGTTAATTTAGAAGAATGGCATTTAGTTTCCGTAGCTGGTAATCAAACATTTAATTTTCCGAACATTAGCTTGCAAGCAGGGAAAACAATATACGTCACAAGTGGACCCAAAGCAAAAGAGGGCGCTGGCTATTTGAAATGGACTACTACGCAAATGTGGAGAAATGATGGGGATGCAGCTATATTATTAAATAACAAAGGAGAGATTGTGAGTGAATTCGAATAAATATACGCTCGATCGTTTTGAAGGAGATTATGCAGTTTTTTTAAAAACTCCAAATGAAACAGAAATCCTTCAAATTCTCTGTTCTGATATAAAAGTTAAACTAAAACAAGGGGACATAGTGAACATTTCATCAATAGAAGATAAGTATGAAATCGAACCTCTTGTGGAAGAAACAACTAATCAGAAGGAAAAGGTTCGTCGATTACTGGAACAGCTAAAAGAAAGAAGCTGACTGGAGTTTGACAATATTATAATTGACTTGCTGTAGTTTAAGATCAAAGAGTTGCTTCGGCAACTCTTTTTTTGCAGGTTATGTTAAAAGATAAAGGGTGATTTAAAATGTACTCAAAAATGAGTTGGGATATGTTTCTCAAGCACATTTTATATTGCTGTCCTTTTTTACTAAAGCACCTGTTAGTTGTATAACACTTACGACTAGCTCCTAATATTTCTGTTCTGCTAAAGTCCCTGTTTTTCCAATAACTTCTTAAAAATCTTTATTATTAATATCCCAGCTATCCCTATTATTCCTCCTATAAGACCAGCTATAATTACAGTAACAATTTCGCCCCAATAAACCTCTTCGTTCTTCCATAAACTTTTTGCAATTAGCACGATTATTATTACAAACATAAATGAGAACCACGATTTAAATTGCCTTTTAGTCACTATTTCCCCCCTTAAGATGGCCTTGTTTAACTAAAGTTAAGGTACATTACTTCACAAACACGGTAAATTTTGCGAGTTATTCTCCACTTTTATGTCTATTATCTCCCATCAAATAGATGTTGGAACTTTCTCCTGGTTTTGCATTTGAATTAATCGGATTCTGATTATTGTTACTAATTTTATTATTTCTTCTGTCAACTAATAAAGCAAAGGTGATAATAACAAAAAGAATAATAAGAACTATTAACCAAATCATATTTATCTCTCCTTTATTTACAGTATATTCGAACTCTTGAAACCTACAATCTTTTTAAAGGATTTTCTTCTTCAACTAACCCGCTTCGTTAATTCAATAAGAAAAAAGCTTTACTCCTTCTTGAAGTAAAGCACCCGTTAGTACAGTTTCTTATTTTCATGTCTTTTTGCGAATGTAGAAGGCTTAAAAGAAACTTTATATTTTCCTTCAAGTTCCTTCTTTACTTTTTCTGTTAGCTTTAATCCTTGTTTATTATGTACCTCTTCAAGTTCAATACCATTAGGAACTATTCCATCATTAGCCCAATCAATCCACTCACCATATTTCGATATCCATTCTGCTAATTCTGACCTTAATTTATTTGAAATCGGAACATATGTAATTTCAAAGTTACATAGACATTTATTGCACCATATAGCATCAGCACCGATGTCTGCTTCTACCCTTAAATCATATGTTACATCACATGTACATAACTCTATCATATTATTTTTCGTCTCCCCGCCCTTTTAGTTCAATAAGTACCACAAAGGAAAAGCTATTAAAACCAATATAATCACACTTTTGATTTTATCCTTATTCCACAGCTTTATTGCTGATAAGAATCCTCCGAAAGCAAATAAAACAATTCCAATTTACTCCATTATCCTAATGGCGAATAAAGACCCTAAATGTGCAAAGAAAGTACCCATTACAATAAACCCAATTGTTAAAATAGAACGGCATGACCTAAAACCATTGATTGCTGATTTTTTATCATCAGTATTCATTTTAAAATAACTTCTAACAACCATAAAAGCAGGTAATCCCCAAATAATTATAAACGGAATAAGAGAATCAGTATCCATATTAAATATCCATTACTCCTTTCCACAGTTAGGTAAATTACTCTTCAACGAAACTGCGGCGTTAAGTTCAATAAGGAAAAAAGGCTTTACTCCTTCTTGAAGTAAAGCACCCGTTAGTTGAATAAGAAGATGTAAATTATAAACAGTAAGGAAATCGCTATGATAGATTTAATCCATAATACTTTTTTACTTATACCAGCTTTCCCTTCAAGATAATTTAAGTAAATCATTGTTAAAGGAAAACCTAACAATGCATATGAAGAATCCCCACCGACGGTTTCAACATATTTATATAATCCTACTACAATAATGAGAAGTCCTAGAGTACCAATGGACATATTAAAATATAAAGTGCCTCTATCGTTTTCTTCCAATTTTTCTCCCCCCAGTTTTCTATCTCTATTTCTCCTTCTTGAAGTAAAGCACCCGTTAGTTGAATAAAGACAAGACTATGTTCTCTGTTGAGAAACCGCCTTCTAATTTTGTGTAAGTATTAAAATAATAAAAACTAACGTCATTCCTATAACGCTGATTAAGGATGCAAATTTTATATAACGAATTGCACCATCCGATATTTCGGGTTCTTCTTTGTACATCCACCGTTTTCCCCATAATAAACTTTCTTTTGGGTAGAAATAACTCCAAATTAATACCCCATACAATGGAATAATTAAAATAAATCCTAAAATTATATCCCCCATCTCCACATCTCCCTCAAAATATCAAAATTTAATATAATATACGATTGAATTTTCTATTGGTTTCAAACTACAGCTACTCCTACAAAGAGCCTGCCATATATACTTTCTTATTAAACTAAACTGCGTACTTTAGTTCAATAAGAAAAAAAGGCTTTACTCCTTCTTGAAGTAAAGCACCTGTTAGTTGAACAAGATAATACAACTCCCCTAAATTCTCATATCACCAATCTTTTCACACAGAGCTTTAGCTCTTTTAGACCTAAGAAACTCATCAAAACAGTAGAACAGAAATGAAGAAAGAAGAGAGGTAATAAAATAAAAGTTATAAAATAAACTACTGATGTCAGAAAGTAACAATTCCCTTTCCCATTCTGAAAATAAGATTGGAATCATAATAAACAAAGCGGCTAGGAATAAGTGCATTAATAACGCAAAACTTCTTCTAAGAAATCCTCTTAGTTTTTTTGTAACGAAATCAGAGAGAATAGATGCTGGTACCCCATAAATCAAAAGAATCGGAAATAGATACATACCTATTATGATTACAAAACCAGTTTGTTCTACGAGGAAATAGATGAACATAACCAACAAACAAGCCATTACCGCAGAAACAATCTTTCTAATAATTATATAACTCACCCCAATCAAAATACTCTTCTCCTGAATATACTCATTGGTTATTTCACCAGTCGTCTTCAGAACTCCTTCTTCAACTTAGCTACCCATTTAGTTCAATAAGAAAAAAGGCTTTACTCCTTCTTGAAGTAAAGCACCCGTTAGCTTAATAAGTGCCTGCTACTAGCCATGCGATGCTCCACATAATAAGCGTAAATGATATTGTAAGCCAAACAGTATGAACCGTAGTTTTTTCTTCGTGTTTTACCTTTTTCAATATAGAAACCAAATTCAAACAAAATATAATGCAAAGGATAGGCATTAAAAACAATCCTATGTATGCAGATGCATAAGTCATATTCTCACTCCTTTGTAGTTGTTTATCATTGTTCAACTAAACTGCAACTTTACTTTAATACGTTCGAAACAAATAGATGTTCCAATTTTATATAAATTTCCCATTAAACATTTATAATAAGTAAGAGTCCATTTGGCTTATTCAACTAAATGCTGCTTTAGTTCAATAAGAAAAAGCCACCTCTAAAGGCAGCCTCTTGTTCTGCTAAAGCACCCGTTAGCCATCCATGTAGCGCAAAATCAGCGCTACACCACAGAGAATGAAAATGTGAAAACCTGGGTATAGGATACTACGGCTGGGAGAGGAAGGTCGATGAACTATGGTGCCATAGAGCCCATCCGTTAGTCTGACTCCAACGACCACGGTGCATCACAGACTGTCGCTCCCTTACGGGAAGCACTCATGGGAGATTAATCCTACTCTGGTTATTGCACCAGCCTCCAATACTATTTGCCGTAGAAAGGATGATTACAATGGAAGTAATCATTGAACGTGCTTGTGGGATGGATGTCCATAAGGATTCCATTACTGCTTGTATTATTACGCCAAAAGGAAAGGAGATTCAAACGTTTTCCACTAAAACTGTATTTCTATTACAGTTAATTGACTGGATTAAGGAGCATGGTTGTACTCACGTAGCAATGGAAAGTACAGGTGTATTTTGGAAGCCTATTGTTAACTTGCTAGAAGCCGAGAGCATTGAGTTTTTAGTAGTGAACGCTCAACATATGAAAGCAGTACCAGGTCGTAAGACCGATGTAAAGGATGCCGAATGGATTGCCAAACTTCTTCGTCATGGTCTACTTAAAGCAAGTTTTATTCCAGACCGAAATCAGCGGGAATTGCGAGAGTTAGTTCGATACCGTCGAAGTATTATTGAAGAGCGTGCGAGACAACATAATCGGATTCAAAAGGTTTTAGAAGGAGCGAATATCAAACTCGGTTCCGTTGTCTCCGACATCATGGGTGTTTCATCGCTTGATATGCTTCGTGCTATCGCCGATGGCGAAAATGATCCTGAGAAATTAGCTAGCTTTGCCCGCCGATCAATGAAGAAGAAAAAGAGTGAACTAGAACTAGCTCTTCGAGGGTATATCAATCCACATCAACGTCTCATGTTAAAAACCATTCTGGTCCATATAGAATTTCTAACTGAGCGGATTGAGCTATTAAACGAAGAGGTGGCTACTAGGTTATCCTCCCATCAAAAAGATATAGAACGATTGGATTCCATTCCTGGCATCGCCACTCGAATGGCTGAACAAATCTTAGCCGAAGTCGGTACAGATGTGGAGAAGCAATTTCCCAGTTCAGCGCACTTATGTTCCTGGGCAGGATTAGTACCTGGACATAATGAAAGTGCGGGCAAGAGGAAATCAACCAACATGAAAAAAGGAAACAAGTACTTGAAATCGGCGTTAATTGAAGCAGCTCATTCTGTTAGAGGATCCAAGACCTACTTGGGAGCCTTGTATAGGCGTACTGCATCAAGAAAGGGTAAAAAGCGTGCAGGGATATCAGTGGCTCATGCCATTTTAAGAATCAGCTATTATCTCCTAACTCGCAAAGAAATGTACGTAGACTTAGGGGAAGATTACTTTGACAAACAAAAAGAACAATCGATTGTACGATATTCTGTTCGAAGACTTGAAAACTTAGGTTACAACGTGACAATCACTGAACCAAATGCCTCCTAGTCCGACCCACAATTTAATTCACATTTAGGCGCCGCACTTTTTTAAAAAATTATTGAGCTGCGTCAGATTTCGTATTGCCTTTTTCTCTAAATCGAAGATTTTAATTTTCATGGGAGTTGAACAAGAGTGTAGTAGCTATTTCAACTTTTTCATCGAAACCGATTTATCTGGGAAGTGTAACAGTATATTTCCTCCTGATGAAAAAACGACTTCACATGATAATGTTGATTCGTTAATTGGTAATAATTCTTCATACAACCAGTCATCTATTTCACGATTGTAAATAGGTTTATCATTATCATAATTCAAGTGTTGAAATTGAAAGAAAGAGACATTTTCAAAACTCAATATCCAAACATCGTCACTGGAAACAGTGAAGTGAATGTTTGAGTGAAGGAGACTTTTATGTTCAATTTCCATTTTTATAAGTCTATAATCGTGAAACCCCCAAGAGTTAAAACGATTAAAAATATCTTGAGGCAATCTATCAGATAATGTATTAAATACCTCTTTGTATTTTTTTGCATTTTCCATCCATTGATTATCTAATTTATCCAATTCCTCATCATTCGTGCCATCCATATTTTGAGCTAAATGCAATTCATATAATAAATACTTCATTTTTAAAGCCCCTTTCTTTTCAGTGTTTTTTCAACTAAACTGCGGCTTTAGTTCAATAAGAAAAAACTCCTTCTAGAAGTAAAGCACCCGTTAGTTAAACAAACAATCTAACCTAAATATACAATTTCACCATTTTCTTTTTTTGCACGAATCGTAATTTTACCGACACATTGCTCAGGGTTTTTATAACCAGTTTCGACTTCTTCAAATAACGTAGATAATAGAACTTCTAATTCACCTAGTGTTGTATCTTTAGAAAGTTTATGTATACCCATTAGTTCAACACCTTTAAAAGCGTCTTCTGTGCCTTGAACTTCAATTGCTCCAAATGCTTTAACTTCAATTTCTAATTTCATATGTATTACCTCCTTTTAAATAAAATACATTTACAAATTAACTTTAAAATTGTTTCACTAACCTGCCACTTTAGTTCGCTAAGAAAAAAGGCTCTACTCCTTCTTGAAGTAAAGCACCCGTTAGTGGAATAAGAATCAGCTTTTCTTAGCTGGTTTAATCGAAAGAAAACGGTCATTATTTGTATTCAGTCGAGTATAAATTTTTACATTCTTATGTTAGGAATCAATGAATACGTCTATAACCTTGTCACAAATATCATGATGAGCGGTCCCGTCAAAATTGAGTAAGACAACCACCCCCAAGTTAAGTTCAGGAACCATTGTCATCAGAGACCTTACAGCCATTTGACCGCCTCCATGTTCTACAACTTTGAACCCTCTATACACGTCAGTAAACCATGCAAGTCCGTAGCTTCTGACTTCACTTCCGAACCGCCATTCCTCACTGACAGGATGAATAGGATTCTGCATTTCCTCGATTAAATCTGTACGTAAAATATTCGGCTCTTTATTTAAGTGAAATGCTAAATATTTTCCTAAATCATTTGCCGATGAATACAAATAACCAATTGGAGCTGAAATTGAATTTTTTGGAAAAGGTGTTTCTATTTTATTTTCGCCCAAGTAATATCTTGCACTATTTAAATCTCCTTCAACTGCATCTGAATCGCTAGTTGTCCGTTCCATATTTAAGGGAGTAAGGGTTTCATTTCTAAGATAGTTTTCCCAATTGGAACCTGTCACTTTTTCGAACAAATCTGCCAATATCACATACGAATCTGTACAATAATTCCATCCCTCTCCCACTGGATACTCCAATTCAACTTTTTGGAACCATTTCGTTACATCTTCTCTGCTTTGTACACTTCTAATCTCATCATCTGTTAGATTGTAATAGTCTAATGCTTCTTGAAACTCAGTAGGTGTTTCAGAAAAAATTTCTCTTACATTCGGAGCTATCATATTTGCAATCCCTAAATTAGACGGAAAACCAGCCGTATGAGATAAGAGATGCCGTATCGTGATTGTATCACTTTGTTGTTTATTTTTGGTTCTGAAGTATGGCAAATATTTAACAACTGTATCATCCAATGAAATCAGGTTCTTTTCAACAAGTTGCATTATTGAAAGTGCCATAAAATTCTTTGAAATACTTTGAATGCTCATTAATGTATCTCCATCAATTGGTTGGCTTAAAGGCTGAATCTGTGAGTATCCAAAACCTCTAGAGTAAATAATGTCTGAGTCTTTTACAATTGTGACGCTCAACCCAACTCCCTGATGGTCATTTAAAATTTCATTGATATAATCAGTTATCTGGTTGAACTTTTCGTTTAAATGCCTCATGTTAACCCCCATTATTAATTTACTTAATTATGCTTGAAATAATTTTATTATTGTTATTGCTTTTCAACTACCTGCTTATTTACTTTAATACGGTTGACACTAATAGAGGTTCCAATTTATAGAGAATTTTGCACTTAAGATTATTTAACCCTAATTTTCTTATTCAACTAAACTGCTGCGTTAGTTTAAGTGAACGCTTTCACAATCTAACATTTATATTAACATAGGTATCAGAACGGGAAACCCATTCCTTCATTAAAATCAATCCGAGCCCTTAATATAGCCTTTTTGTACTTTAGGTGCCGGTATTGAAGAAGGGATTATCTATTATTTGTAGAACTAATTACTATTACTTTTTTCTGAAAGGAGCATGTGGATGAGACAAATAATTGCTCTTGGTGGTGGTGGCTTTTCGATGGAACCAGAAAATCCCTTGTTAGATTTGTATATATTGGCACAAGCAAAGAAAGTTAATCCGCGAATTTGCTTTTTCCCTACTGCAAGTGGGGATTCTGAAAGTTATATATCAAGGTATTATAACTTTTTTAACCAACAAGATTGTAAACCATCCCATTTATCATTATTTGCACCTCCAACAAGGGATCTGGAGAGTTTTATTTTAGAGAAAGACATACTTTATGTTGGTGGAGGAAATACTAAAAACCTTTTAGCTTTGTGGAAAGAATGGAGTTTAGACGACATTTTAAGAAAAGCGTGGAATCAAGGCGTTATTTTGGCAGGGTTAAGTGCAGGTTCCATTTGTTGGTTTGAAGAAGGGATTACTGACTCGTATGGGGATGGACTTGAACCAATAAAATGTTTGGGTTTTTTAAACGGGAGTAATTGTCCGCATTACGATGGAGAAATAGAAAGAAGAGCTGCATACCACAAACTTATGGAATCAAAAAAAATAAAATCAGGCATTGCGACAGATGATGGGGTTGCTATTCATTACATGGAACAAGGAATTAGTAAAATAGTAAGCTCTCGGCCTAACGCTAAGGCGTATAGTGTTTCCTTCGAAACTAAGGTTATAGAGACAGAACTTCAAACAGAATTTTTAGGCTCTTATTGAAATACCGCCGTGCTTTACCAGAACAAGGCTGTAATGAATTGGCTAACAGACGGAGGAATTCAATTGAAAAAATGTATACTGCTAATTTTATTTAGCTTCACCTTAATCTTATCTGCTTGTTCTCAAGCTGAAGAGGACACACAGGAATATTTAGGGGTTATTGGTGAAGGAAAAGCTTTTGGTTATGAGTACACCGTAACAAAAGAACAAAACAATAAATTTTCTTGGAAGATTGGATACAAAGGAGATATATCTATTATTAAAGAGAGTGATGCCAATAAAAAAGATTTAATAAATTTTATGTATGCTGTAAATGATAGTAAATTAGTATTAGTAAAACTAATTACATCGTTATCATACTTTTTAATCGTTATTATCACAACGGTTATCCTCTTTAAGAAAGACAGAAAAATACTTAAAGATAGCGGAATTATTATATCTATATTTGCTGGTATTGCAATATATATTGCCTTCCAAGCATCATTTGATTTAATTAGTTTATTACAAAATACAAAGTACTATTACTTGACACTAACTAATTGAGCTATTGGTTGCTTTATTTCAAGAAGAGTAAAGCCTTTTCTTGTTGAACTACCGGCGAAGTTTAGTTCAACAGGAATTTAATAGTCATTCTGTATCAATTTGGTAGCTATTCTATTATGGAAAGAAGGAAGGAAGGAAATAATGGTACAATCACTGATTTTTGATATGGATGGAACTCTATTTCAAACAGATAAAATTTTAGAAATATCTCTAGATGATACATTTAATCATTTACGGTCATTAAATAAATGGGATACAGTAACCCCTATTGATAAATATCGTGAAATTATGGGCGTACCCTTACCAAAAGTATGGGAAGCTTTGTTAACCAATCACTCCAAGGTAGACAGAGAACAGACTGATGCCTACTTTCTGGAAATGTTAGTTAAAAACATAAGAAGTGGAAAAGGGGCTTTATATCCTAATGTAAAAGAAGTTTTCAGTTATTTAAAAGAGAATAATTGTTCCATTTACATAGCGAGTAATGGGTTAACAGAGTACTTAAAAGCAATAGTAAATTATTATAATTTAGATAATTGGGTTACTGAAACTTTTAGTATTCAACAAATACAGTCGCTAGATAAAGGAGATTTAGTTAAAGCAATTTTAAAGAAATATGATATAAAAAAAGCAGCAGTAATCGGAGACCGTCTTTCTGATATAAATGCGGCTAAGGATAATGGTTTAATTGCAATTGGATGTAATTTCGATTTTGCACAAGAAGATGAGCTCGCGCATGCTGATCTGGTAATAGATGACTTAATGGAAATAATAACAATTTTACCTAAAATAAAACACTCACATCTGCAGAACTAGGAAATTCAAACTTATGAAGTGTGAATTACGTCCTCAAAGTAGGTGAAATATTTGTATAGAATCATTAATATTAATGATTTTAGGAAGGCGATGATTAAAATGACTAAGCTAACAAAGATTGTATTATTGCTATTTTCAATCATTATGTTGTTTAGCATCTTATTTTTGAATCGTGTATTAAACCCAACGTTAAGTAGTATTCAAGTGAATGAGAAAAACCAAGAAGGAATTTATATTTCACCAGATGGGGAGAAAAGTATAACTGTTTATTTTAACGGTGGGCTACTATTCCATAATGACGTAACCTATGTGGGGGTATTAGAAGATTTTAATACGGGTTTGCGAAAGAACATTTTTCATGAGATGCCAAGTGTTAAAGAAGTTCGATGGATAAATAATGGAACAATTGATGTTAATGGTATAGAAATTGCTATTGATGATACCTATGATTTTAGGAATGAATAATGAATTTGGGGAGAGATTGTATAAATGCTATTTTCACTCCGGTCTAAAGGAATTTTTTTATGCAAAAGAAAATAATAATGTGGATTGCCATTCCACTTTTATTAGTAGGGTCTGTAATAGTTAACTGGAACTATATTTCCAAATCTATTGAATGGAAATTGAATTGGGGATTTGCGGCACCTATAACAAGTAAGATAGAAACAGTATTTCATACAAGGAATGGGTTTCCAAATGAGGGGGAAACCTTTCATGTCCTTAAGTATAGGTCTATTGAAAAGAAATTAAAGGAGAAAGATGGTTGGATTCCTATTAACGAAGAATCCTTTGATACTGTTTCAAGACACCTTAAAACATTTCAAAAAGATGTGGTTAGTATCAATAAGGATAAGCAGAACCTGAATGTGTTATTTCAAGAGAATCCCGTGACTTACGATAATAATGATAAATACTTTTATAAACTAGAGGAAGATAATAGCTATATCCTTGTAATTTCAAATGTGAAAGAACAAAAACTATTTGTAATGGAATGGATTCAATAGTTGCATATAAAAATCTTGTTCAATTTTGTTGGATAAATTGACTAATTTCTTAAAGCTGATTGAAAATAAATAAATGATGAGGGATTCAGATGGAGCAGGAGTTACTAAAGGTATTTGATGATAAGCATAACCCAATAGGAGTGAAGTCCCGAGAGGAAATCCATCGACTCGGTTTATGGCATGAAACATTTCAATGTTGGTTCATTGGTAACCATGAAGGAAAACAATATGTTTACTTACAATTACGCAGTAACTTAAAGAAGGATTATCCAGGCTTATTGGATATTACTGCCGCAGGTCATTTGTTGGAAAGTGAAACTGTCTTTGATGGAATACGCGAGGTAAAAGAGGAACTTGGAATCGATGTCGTTTTTGAGGAATTGTATTCACTGGGTGTGCTGAAGTATTCAGTTACAACGGCTGATTTAATAGATAATGAGCTAGCACATGTATTTATATATGATTGTTCACTGGAATGGGACCAATTTACGTTACAGGCAGAGGAAGTATCTGGGATTGTGCGAGTCGAGATTTCTCAATTTGTAAGCTTATGGAAGGGTGAAGTAGAGGAACTAGAAATCATTGGATTCAGAGTAGAAGACGATGGAACAACAAGCCCGATTCGTGAAATAGTTGGAAAGACAAATTTTGTTCCACATGCGCAATCGTACTATGAAGAAATATGCAGTGCAATAATATTTGTTACATCAAAAAACCAACTTTCTAGTTGAAAGTTGGTTGTATATTTTATTCTAAGATTTTAACATTTACATTTTTACGTCCCCATTTATAGGCTTCGCTTTTGGAGGAAAAAAACACGTCAATTTTATTTCCTTTGATCGCACTTCCTATATCACCAGCTACTGCATATCCATAACCTTCCACATAAACCTTAGTTCCTAATGGAATTACTTTTGGATCAACTGCGATAACTTTTACATCGGGATTACGTTTGAGGTTAATACCTGTGCTAGTAACACCAGAGCAACCGTTACAGTTTGCTGTGAATGCACTTGCAGAAACTACAATCTCCTTTACTACATTATCATCTGTAGATCTAGACGGGTTTTTCTTTTTCTTTGCTGCAGTTGCCGTTTTTGCTGAAGTTTTTAATTTTTGATTGAGCTTAATCGTATCGGATTTTAAATTATTCAAAGATTTTAAGGTGGATACAGACACTTTGTGTGTTTTAGCAATTTTAAACAAAGTATCTCCTTTTTGAACCGTATAAGTTGAAGATGCGGCTAGGCTTATGCTTGACCCGCTAACCAATAGTAGAATTGTGATGATGAGTGTCCCAAGAATTCTTCTCAAATACTCTACCCCTTGCTATTTAGTCTAAGCATATCTTACCAATACATTATTACGAGAATATTACGACAATTTGGCATTATCATGACAATTATAAATAATATTACAGATATATATCACTAGATTATAGTCTATTAAATAGACTGGTGATTTATACCAATAAGATAGAAGATAGCCCATAAACTTCGCAATAAAGCCCTTAAAACGGTATCAAGAGCCCATAAAAACAAAAAACAGTCTATAAACTCACAAACATAGGCCATAAACTCACTTCACAACGAAAAGGCCTCACTAGTTTTTCACTAGCGAAGCCTTTATTCCATCCATTATAGTTACACTAGAATCTCTCCATCAAACACACTTACTGCAGGTCCCGTCATGAATACTCCTTCATCGGTGTAACGGATTACTAAATCCCCACCTAAAAGTTTTACAGTAATATTGGAATCTTTATCACAGTATCCATTTAAGACTGCCGCTACAACTGCCGCGCAAGCGCCGGTTCCACACGCAAGTGTTTCTCCACTGCCACGTTCCCATACGCGCATATGGAGGGTGATACGGTCCTTAACTACGATAAATTCTGTATTTACACTCTCCGGAAAAAATGAATGATGTTCAAATTTTGGTCCAATAACTGGTAAGTCTACTAACATCGGGTCTTCCACGAATACAACACAATGAGGGTTCCCCATAGATATGGTTGTTATGTGGTAGGATATGTCCTCCACTTGCAAGGGGAAGTTTATTAATGGATTTTCTTCTTTCGATTGAACTGGTATAAAAGCTGGTTCTAAAATAGCTTTGCCCATATCCACTTTAGCAGTAGTCATTTTGCCATTTTCCATAAAAAGTTCTATCGTTTTAATCCCACTAAGTGTCTCAATCTTTAACACTTCTTTTGCAACGATATTATTGTCATACACGTATTTGGCAACACAACGAATAGCATTTCCGCACATTTTACCTTCACTGCCATCTATATTGAACATGCGCATCTTAGCATCAGCTTCATCGGAAGGGCATATTAATACAATCCCATCTCCACCAATACCAAAATGGCGATCTGATATTTGCTGGCTTAGTGTACTAGGATCATCTATAGTATGCTCAAAACAATTAATATAAATATAATCATTTCCGCAGCCATGCATTTTTGTAAAAGGTATCTTCATTTTCAATGTAACTCCTTTGTCACAATCTTCTTATTTATCCCATTATAGCATAGGGATAAGCAAGGGAATATGTTATGGAGTTTTGCTATTAAACGTGTCTCCACCCTGGATTGTGCCGTTTTCATACCCTTTGTAAAACCAACTCTTACGTTGTTCAGATGTACCATGTGTGAAACTTTCGGGAACGACATAGCCCATTGCTTGTTTTTGGAGTGTGTCATCACCAACAGCACTTGCAGCGGTCAGTGCCTCATCTAAATCCCCTTCTTCTAAATAGCCCATTCCTTGTGCATGCTTCGCCCATACTCCAGAGAAATAATCAGCTTGAAGCTCAAAGCGGACAAGGTATTTATTGAATTCTTCTTCACTTAGCTTCTGCTGTAGAGGCATTACTTGTTCGGTTGTCCCGAGTAAAGTTTGCACATGGTGGCCAACTTCATGTGCAATTACATAAGCCATGGCAAAATCTCCTGGGGCATTGAACTTCGTTTGTAATTCCTGATAGAAGCTTAAGTCGATATATAATTTCTGGTCACCAGGACAGTAAAAAGGTCCGACGGATGCTCCAGCTGCACCACATGCAGAATTGACACTATCCGTATATAACACTAAAGTCGGCTCCACGTATTCCATACCGTTTTCTTTAAATATTTCTGCCCATACCTTTTCCGTATCAGCTAGAACAACGGAAACGAATTCAGATAGCTCTTTTTCTTGTTCTGATTCCTCATAGGGTACACTGCTCGACTGGTCTGCTGTTCCAAGATTACCAATCAGATCATCTGGGTTTCCACCAAGTAACGTAATGATAATTACAATGATTAGTCCGATTCCTCCGCCTACTCCGGCAATGGCCTTACCGCCACCTTTTCCTCTGCGGTCTTCTACGTTGGAACTACCGGCTCTACCTTTCCATTTCATGTTGCCCACATCCTTCTCTATTGCAGATTATATGTATATTGTTTTTATACCCAAAAATTTTCATATTAGTCATTCATGAAGGATAGATTCCTTTATAATGAATTAAAAAGGGGGATTAATCATGCTGAAAAAACCAAAAATGCTAAAATCGGGAGACAAGGTGGCGACTATTAGTTTGTCGTGGGGTGGCGCTGGTGAACCTGATCTTCGATGGAGGTATGAACAAGGAATAGATAGATTGCGTAATGTGTTTGGCTTGGAAGTGGTGGCGATGCCAAATAGTTTAAAGGGTGGAGACTATTTATATGAAAACCCACAAGCACGTGCAGAAGATTTAATGAATGCATTCAAGGATCCTACTATTAAAGGTATCTTTTCTAATATTGGGGGCAGTGAAAGTATTCGACTATTACCTTATATTGATTTCGATGTAATTCGAGATAATCCTAAGGTTTTTATCGGCTATTCGGACTCTACTGTCACGCATCTATTTTGTCACAAAGCAGGGATATCCTCCTTTTACGGACCAGCTATATTGACGGATTTCGCGGAAAATGTAGAGATGCATGAATATACGGTAGAAGCATTGAAGAAGGCATTGTTTACAGCAAGTGCAATAGGTGAGGTAAAACCTGCAACTGAGTGGACAAGTGAAAGATTGGAATGGATTATCGAAAACAAAGATAAAGAACGGAAAATGAATACAAATAAAGGCTATGAATTATTACAAGGTTCTGGAATAGCACAAGGTAGATTAATCGGAGGATGTATCGAAGTATTAGAATTTGCTAAAGGTACATCACTTTGGCCAGCAAAAGAATATTGGAAAGACAGTATATTATTTTTTGAAACGTCTGAGGAGTTACCAACACCTGGTAATATAGAATATTGGTTACGTAATTATGGCACTCAGGGAATCCTTCAGCAAGCAAAGGGGATAATTTTTGGTAAGCCTCAAAATGAGAAGTACTATGAAGAATATAAGGAGTCCATTCGAGTAATCATGAAAGAACTTTCTTTAGAAAATTTACCAGTTTTATATAATTTAAACTTCGGTCACACAGAACCTAAATTTGTACTACCATATGGCGCAATGGCAGAGATTAATTGTGAAAATAGGACGTTTTCCATTTTAGATAGTGGAGTGGAGTAATTGATGTCATCTTATATTATTGTCGGAGGAGGAATTCTAGGAGCATCGACCGCTTATCATCTTGCTAAGCGAGATGTGAAAGTCACCCTTATCGATCGTCACGATAAAGGGCAGGCATCGGCAGCCGCTGCTGGGATAATTTGCCCTTGGATTTCTCAACGAAGAAATAAAAAGTGGTACGCATTAGTAAAAAATGGAGCAAGCTACTATAAACAACTTGTAGAAGAATTAGAATCTCTCGGTGAATCATCCACAGGTTATAAGCGGGTAGGTGCTATTGCACTTCAAAACGATCCGAAAAAACTACAGAAAATGTTAGAACGTGCTCTAGAAAAAAGAATTGATGCGCCAGAAATAGGTGAATTGAAAATATTATCACCAGAAGAAACGAAAGTACGATTTCCTCTAATTTCAGAAGACTTCACTTCCTTGTACGTGGAAGGAGCTGCACGAGTGGATGGTAGTGCAATGCGTGATGCATTAATAAATGCAGCTAAAAAGCTTGGAGCAGTAGTGATTAACGGTGATGCTACATTTTCGGATGGTGTTTTGCTAGTGAATGGTCACTCAATGGAGGCAGATGCAATCGTGTTAACTGCAGGTGCATGGGGCAATGAGTTACCACAGGAGCTTGGTGTTGATATGAAAGTTAGTTTTCAAAAAGCCCAAATCATGCATTTCCAAGTGAATGAGTTGGAAACTGGAGAATGGCCGGTGGTATTACCCCCAACGAATCAGTATTTATTAACATTTGATAATGGTAAGGTTGTGGCTGGATCTACGTATGAAGAAAATACCGGTTATGATACTAGCGTGACGGAGGCTGGTAAGAATGAGCTTATAGAAAGTGCTGTTAGTATCGCTAGTTCATTAAGAAGTGCGGAAATTTCAGAAGTTCGAGTAGGATTTAGACCATACACGCCAGAATTTCTTCCGGTAATTGGAAAAATGCCTGGTTATAAGTCCATTTACTTCTCCAATGGGTTAGGGGCATCTGGTTTAACCGCAGGGCCGTTTGTTGGCTCTGAGTTAGCTAGATTAATCTTAGGAGAAGAGACTATTTTAGATCTAACTGATTATGCACCAATGTAAAGATTAATATGGGGGTTGGGGATTGTGAATTATTCACAAACAGAAGAAGTAAATGATATGACCGTGGTAGAGGCTTTAGAAAAGAATTTAGCTATTATCCGATTTGATTTAGACCGTCGTGTTGCGTATGTAAATGAAAATTTTGCAAAAGAGATTGGCTACTCCGTTAGCGAACTAATGGGAAAACAGCATAAAGAGCTATGTTTTCCCACATTTACAAAAAGTCCAGAATACGAAAAACTTTGGAAAGATTTGATGTCTGGAAATACGCTTCAGGATAAAGTAGAGCGTAAAAGTAAACTGGGTAATAGTGTTATGCTAGAAGCTACTTATATGCCAATAATCGGATCTACTGGAAAGGTTTTAGGGGTAACTAAAGTTGCAACGAATGTAACAAAACGCCATGAAATATTGTTAAGCGTGACAGAAGAACTGAAAGAAATGTCCATGGAATTGAGTACGCGTGCAGAAGTTGGCACTAATAGAAGTGAGGAACTGCTGCAGCGAATAGATGAAATTGCAACTGGCTCCAAAGAAAATACTGCTTCTTTGCAGAGCCTCCAAGGACAAGCAGATTCGATTCGAGGAATTGTACAAACCATTCGAGAGATAGCTGCTCAAACGAATTTACTTGCATTAAACGCTGCAATAGAAGCAGCGAGGGCAGGAGAGCACGGACGTGGGTTTAATGTAGTGGCCCAGGAGGTGCGTAAATTAGCTGGCAGAGTGGAGAATTCTATCGTCGAAGTACGTGAAAATATTGAAGGAATTGCGAAGCAAGTGGAAAAAGTAACGACTAGTAATAGCAATTCCCAGACAAGTATCGAAAAAAGTCAGAAAGAAATACGTTCTGCTTTGGAAGAGTTCAAGGATATTTCATCAGCAGCAATCAAATTAGAAAGCCAAGCAGCAGAATTTGTGAAGCTGATTTAAAGTTGTAAAATGTATATTCTTACCTCAATCATGCTAAAATAGGTGAGGTATAGGAGGTGCAACAGATGAGTAAATATCTTATAAGCTATATTGAGATAGAACGACAAATAGATTTTTATTATCAAATGAAGCAGATTGAAAAGAAGTTCGAACTTCAGTTAACAGTAGATGGGTTCATATCTGATCGTCATCAGTTTATGTTACAACATGTATACGATGTATCTCATAAACCATTCTCGTTTGGAGGCGGCCTATTATACCTTCATACAAACCAAGGCGTTTTTCCTTTCCAAATTCAAGAAAATCCATCAACATTTATACAAGGTTTTAAGTCATTGAAAACTGAACACTCCTGAACATCTACGATTTCATAAAACGTGGGTGTTTTTTTGATATCCCGACTGAATTTTATGAATCATTGAACATTTTGAAGGGCAATTGAAAATGGGGATAAGCATGCTATAATGAGAAATATTCAAATAATAAGAACTCGTATAATAGCAGGGATATGGCCTGCAAGTTTCTACCAGCTTACCGTAAACAAGCTGACTATGGGTGGCGATGAAGTACTTAGTTTATGGCATTTTTGTCATAGTCTATTTTATTTCTATTCGACTTTTTTAGCTCGAATGACATTGCTCCACTCCATAATTGAGTGGTTGCAATATCATTCGGGCTTTTTGTTTGTCCAAATTAAAAATAGAGAGGGAATGTTTAATTATGAAATTATTACAAGAGGAAATTATTAAAAATGGTAAAGTATTATCAGGAAATGTATTAAAGGTGGATACTTTTTTAAATCATCAAATAGATCCTGTGCTAATGCAATCAATAGGAAATGAATTTGCTGCACGTTATAAAGATGCTGGAATTACTAAAATACTAACGATTGAATCTTCTGGTATTGCTCCTTCTATGTTTGCTGGACTTACACTAGGTGTGCCTGTAGTATTCGCGAGAAAACGTAAATCACTTACTCTATCAGACAACTTATTTACTTCTAAGGTGCACTCATTTACTAAAGGGGAAACAAATGATATTTCTGTTTCAAAAGATTTTATAAGCAAGGAAGACACGGTATTGATCATTGATGACTTCTTAGCGAATGGACAAGCGGCATTAGGGCTTTTAGAAATTTTAGATCAAGCAGAAGCAAATACTGCAGGTGTTGGAATAGTAATAGAAAAAGGCTTTCAGCCAGGAGGAAAGCTAATTCGTGACAAAGGTATCCGAGTAGATTCACTAGCTAATATTAAATCATTGGCAAATGGTAAAGTTGAGTTTTTTGAGGAGGAAACTGTAAGATGAATAGCGCCTTAAAAAATACTGCGCTCGGAATTCAGCATGTCCTTGCAATGTACGCAGGAGCGGTAATTGTACCCTTAATAGTTGGAGGAGCAATAGGTCTTACAACAGAACAGCTTACATATTTAGTAGCAATTGATATATTAATGTGTGGTGTGGCAACTATCTTACAGGTTATGAGTAATCGCTTTTTTGGAATCGGACTTCCTGTAGTCTTAGGATGTACGTTTACAGCAGTTGGACCAATGATTGCTATAGGTGGGGATTATGGGGTTTCCGCTATTTATGGAGCAATTATTGTTTCTGGGGTAGTCGTTATATTAATAAGTGGCTTTTTTGGGAAGCTTGTGAAGTTTTTCCCACCAGTTGTAACAGGCTCTGTAGTAACGATTATTGGGATTACGTTAATACCCGTTGCGATTAATAATATGGGCGGTGGTCAAGGAGCAGCTGATTTTGGTTCCTTGCCGAATATTCTATTAGCCTTTGGAACTCTACTATTTATCGTATTGTTATACCGATTCTCTTCAGGCTTTATAAAAGCTATCTCTATATTAATAGGTATTGTAGGCGGAACGATTGCAGCGGCATTTATGGGAAAAGTAGACTTTTCTCCAGTGCGAGATTCAGATTTTTTCCATATGATTCAACCTTTTTACTTTGGTACACCTACTTTTGAAATCTCTCCTATTATTACAATGACGTTAGTAGCCATCGTATCGTTAGTTGAATCGACAGGTGTGTACTTTGCTTTAGGGGATATGCTTGGTAAAAAGATAGAAAAAGAGGATTTAACTAAAGGTTATCGTGCGGAAGGGATCGCTGTAGTATTAGGTGGTATTTTCAACTCATTCCCTTATACTACGTTTTCTCAAAACGTTGGGCTAATGCAAATCTCTGGGGTGAAAACGAAAACGGTTATTTATATAACTGGGGTAATGCTAATTGTACTTGGTTTCATCCCAAAGATTGCTGCACTAACAACAATCATTCCCGCGTCTGTGTTAGGTGGAGCGATGATTGCTATGTTCGGGATGATTGTGGCACAAGGGATTAAAATGTTAAGTAAAGTCGTATCTGATACAGAAGATAATTCAATGATTATTGCATGTTCTATTGGTATAGGACTTGGAGTAACAGTCGTTCCTGAATTATTTGCGGAATTACCAACGAGCATGAAAATCTTGACGAGCAATGGGATTGTGGCAGGGAGTATAACTGCAATTGTTTTAAATATTGTGTTTAACATGATTCCAAGAAAGAAAATTTCATAACTTTTGAGAGACTGCGAGGGAGATAATCCTTCGTAGTTTTTATTTTCTTGGAAATAGTCTACTTCCTAGTTATTTTCTCCATACTAAGGGGGGAGGTGATAAAAATGACAATTGTACGTCTCGGGTATGTTGCGATGAGCATGGAACTAAAAAATGCTTCCCCATCTAAAACAATGACGTTTACCCAATTTCAAAAGTATAGGGATCGGGAAGCAGCAATCTACAAACTAGAACAAATTGCCCTAGCTAATTTAGAAAATACACATAGAATTCTTAAGCATAATCGTTTTAGTGAAATTCATTTTTATCGCTTATCTTCTCGACTCATTCCTTTAGCCAACCATGAAGAACTTCCTGATTGGAATTATATGATACCTTCGGTAAAAGATAAGCTACAAGTGATAGGCGAGTTTACAAATAAACACAATATGAGAATTGATTTTCATGCAGACCATTTTGTAATCTTGAATTCCTCTAAACCAGAAGTGTTTAATAATTCATTAAAGACTTTAGAAATGCATTATTCGATATTAAAGGAAATGCAAATAGATCCTACTCATCGCTGTGTGCTTCATGTTGGTGGTAATTATAAGGATACAGAAAAATCACTGGAGCGTTTTGTGGAAACTTGGAATGACGTTCCGAACCCCATTCAGAAGATGATTATTCTGGAGAATGATGATACTTCTTTTACATTCGACGACACTCTTTATTTGTGCGAAAAGTTAGGAGTTCCACTTGTATTTGATTTTCACCACCATCTTGTGCATCATCGTAATAATAATTGGGAAGATAATTGGAATCGCGTAGTTGCAACATGGGATGACTCGCCCCTACCCATCAAAATGCATATCTCAAGTCCTAAAAGTGAGACGGCATTCCGTCATCATTCCGATTATGTGGATGTGGATATGTTTTTCCGTTTTTTAAATGTCATCAAAGGAACAGTTCCTCAAATTGATTGTATGATTGAGGCGAAAAAGAAGGATGAAGCCTTATTTTACTTAATGGATGTGATTGGTAAGAGAGAAGATGTCGAGATTATTGATGGATCTTCTTTTTATTTAAAGTAATAGACAAGCATAGAAAGACACCAATAATGGGTTTTTTTCATACTATACTGTGGGGTGAAAAAAATGCCAAGAATAGCTTACCGAAGTAAAGACGTGGATTTAATGGCAAGGATGATGAGAGCAGAAGCCGAAGCAGAAGGACAGCAAGGAATGTTATATGTTGGAAATGTAATTGTTAATCGTGCTATCGCAGATTGTTTAGACTTTAGAGATGTAAGAACAATCGAAGATGTTATTTTTCAGATACAAGGAGGAAATTATTCTTTTGAAGCTGTTCAAAAGGGTAATTTGTTTTATGAAAGAGCAAGATCTGTTGAAAAAAAATTAGCAAAACAGACTTTGGATTATTGGAGAGACCATCCAGCAAAATTTGCTCTTTGGTATTTTAATCCCTATGGTCCATGTCCGCCAACATGGTACGATCAACCTTTTACAGGTCAATTTAAACAACATTGTTTTTATGAACCAGCAGCTGGGACATGTGAAAGTGTTTATAGGGGATAGAAATAAGAACCTTACTACATTGTGGGATGTGGTAAGGCTTTTTTATGGGCTATTTGCGAAACATTAAGGGCTATATTGGTCTTTGAGCCCATTACTGAAACATAAGGGCTATATGAGAAAATTTAAGGGCTATATTAGCTGTTCAATGGGCTTTTTCAGAAATAGTTAATCGTGGTTTAGCTCTTTTAAAATAACTATTTCGAAAAGCGAAGTAATGTGGTAGTATAGTCTAATCTAAACTATGAGTTGTGGGGATATAGAATGAGAATAAGAGATTGGGATCGTAGTTTACAGGTCCGTTTGTTTGGGGAGTTTTTTAGTAATTTAAGCTTTTGGATGGTATTTCCCTTTTTAGCTATTTATTTTGCTGATGAATTTGGCACGAGTATGGCAGGGGTTTTACTAGTTGCATCGCAAGTTTTTTCAGTAGGAGCTAATTTGGTAGGGGGCTATTGTGCGGATAGATTTGGTCGCCGGACAATGCTGTTTTTCTCAGCAATAGCAGAAGGGGTGGCATTCATATTATTTGCGTTTGCGAACTCCCCCTGGTTAGATTCACCGATGCTAAGCTTTGTAGCCTTTACGATTGCGGGGATGGCAGGGTCGTTATATCATCCTGCAAGTCAAGCTATTGTCGCGGATGTTGTGCCGGAAAAAGACCGAAGCACTGTATTTTCGGTGTTCTATACATCTATAAATATTTCGGTAGTAATTGGTCCAATAGTTGGGGCGGTATTATTCTTTAATCACCGTTTTATACTTTTATTAGTTTCGGGAATTATTTTCTGTATCGTTGGTTTGGCAATTAGATTTTTAACGGAAGAAACTTTGCCCGACGATATGAAGGCTAAGATGGCGAGCGGGTCGAATAATTGGACTCAGGTGATTGTTACTCAGGTTAAAACTTACGGATTAATCGTAAAGGATAAGGTTTTCTTCTTATTCGTTATAGCAGGTATTTTACTAGGACAAACCTATATGCAATTGGATATGCTGATACCAGTTTATATGAAAGAGGTTATCGACAAGCAAGTGCTTGGTACTCTTTTTAATAGGGAATGGTCTGTAACAGGAGAAGGCTCGTTTGGTATTCTTCTTTCCGAAAACGGATTATTAGTAGTACTGTTTACGGTAATTGTTACAAGGTGGATGACAAAATATCCGGAGAAGTGGGTGTTTTTTCTATCTTCGTTTTTATACGCAGTGGCAATGATTATATTCCCGATGACAGCGAACTTCTGGGTTTTCTTAATAGCGATGGCAATCTTTACTTTAGGAGAATTAGCAACAGTTGGATTACAGGAAAGCTTTGTGTCCAAATTAGCTCCTGACGATATGAGGGGACAATATTTTGCGGCGGCAAGTCTCCGCTATACTATTGGTAGAACAATTGCACCCTTAGTATTTCCGCTAGTAGCTTGGATTGGGTTTACGTGGACATTCGCGATACTTGCAGCTTTAGCTTTACTGAGTGGATTCATCTATTTGCTGATGTTCAAAGAATACAACAAACGAAAAAAAGAAATAGCTGGATAAATTGGACAAGGGGCGCTCTCATAATGAGAACACCCCTTGATTTTGTATAGGTATAACATAACTTTTGAATTTTAAAATTTTCATCCCGAAAAGCTCGGGGAATAATTTCCATGAAAGAAACCTTTCAATGCCGCGGTAAATTGTTCCACTGGTTGCCTTCTAACCTAAGCAACGTAAACCCTACCTTCTTTTACGTCCTTGCGACCCTATAGCCGCTCCAGTGTGAATAAGTATTATCAAAAACACATATAGCAGAATGCCAATATCGAAAAACTATGTCGTACCAAATGTTAACTAAGGTATTATCTCACACATGAAAATAATTGTCAAACATGATTAAAACTAAGATGCTTGAATGATATACTATTTGTAACGAATAAGGTGTAAAGAGGGTGTAGAAATGGAACGTTGGGATATTATGAATGAGTTCAGAGAGAGTACGGGAAAGATTTGGATAAGAGGAAATGAGATGATGGAGGGTGACTTTCATCAAGTAGTTCATGTATGGATCATGAATGAAAAAGGTCAATTTCTTATTCAACAGCGTCAGCCGTGGAAAAAAGGGTGGCCAAGTATGTGGGATTGTGCTGCAGCAGGGGCTGTTCTTGTAGGAGAAACTAGTGAAATGGGTGCTATTCGTGAAACGAAAGAAGAATTAGGCATTGAGTTGCAAATGGAACACGCAGAGCTGATATTCACTGTAAAGTTTTCTCGTGGTTTTGATGACCATTGGCTAGTCAAACAAGAAATAGAGGCGGATCTATTAAATTTACAATACGAAGAGGTAGCGGATGCTAAATGGGCATCAATCGATGAAATATATGAACTGGTTAAAAGTGGAGATTTTATCCCCTATCATCTTTTAGAAGCGCTTTTTGAAATAAGTAAGTCTTCTATTTCTCTAAGGAAAGCTAGTTTATCAGACGCTTCTGAACTATTTACATTACAAAAAAAAGTGTTTCAACCTATCTATGAAAAATACCAAGACCATGATACTAGTCCTGTTTTCCAGACGTTTGAAAGGTTTAATGAACGGTTACAGACAGGGGACTATTTTAAAATCTTAAAAGATGAATTGTTGGTAGGGAGTGTTCATGTATATCCGAAGTCGCCAGGGGTGATGAGATTACACATGATTAATATTCTCGAGGAATTTCAAGGGAAAGGTATAGCCCAAGAAGTCATGAGCCGTATTGAGGGCATGTATCCACATGCGATAAAGTGGGAACTAGATACAATTAAGCAAGAACAAAGAAATTGTTACTTATATGAGAAAATGGGCTATGTGAAGACTGGTGATGAATGGAAGGTAAATGAGCAGATGACCCTCATTCACTATATGAAAACGAATGGTTTAAACCAGTTAATATCATTTTAATAAGTGTATTAAGTTATATATACCGGTAAAAAGGGATGCTAGTTAATTGTGGTGGATATCACAATTAACTAGCATCCCTAAAAATTTACTCAGTAACTATATAGCAAAACGTCTATTCAAAGTGTCCTTCGAAGAGGTTTTAATCTAAAAGGACCCATGTCATTTTTATCCGCTATTCAATAACCAACTGTTACTGCTGAGAAAAATTCATTGTATAATGCACGCAGAATTTTGTTCTCACTACTTTCTTGAACACCAAATGACAGACTGACCTCAGAAGATCCTTGGTTAATCATTTCAATATTTGCTCCAGTATTTGCAATAGCGGATGCAGCACGTGCTGCCAGTCCTGTACTATTGTTCATACCTTCTCCTACAATTACAATCATGGAAAAATGATGGCGGAAGTGGACATCATCTGCTTTAAGTTCGTTCAATACTCGACTCATAATACGTGCTTCTTTCTCTGGGTCAAGTTGATGACTACGTACAATAACAGAAATATCGTCTAATCCAGATGGTGTGTGTTCATAAGAAATATGCTCTTCTTCTAAAATTTGAAGCAGCTTACGACCAAATCCGATTTCTCGGTTCATCAAATACTTACTTACATATAAAATAGAAAAACCGTTATCAGCGGAAATTCCAGTTACTGGGCGCTTGTTGTTTTTACGTTTAGCTACTATTTTCGTTCCAGGAGCTGATGGGTTATTTGTATTTTTAATACATACTGGAATGCCACTTTTAAATACAGGCATTAATGCTTCATCATGAAAAACAGAGAAGCCAGCGTAGGAAAGCTCTCGCATTTCACGGTATGTGATTTCTTCAATTTCAGCAGGATGGTTCACTACTTTAGGATTAGCGCAAAACACAGAATCGACATCCGTAAAGTTTTCGTATAAATCGGCTTTCACTGCTGCTGCAAGGATAGAACCGGTGATATCAGATCCACCACGATCGAATGTGCGCAGAGTGCCATTAGGTGTAAACCCAAAAAAGCCGGGGAATACAACAACGCCAGAAAGGTGGTTTAGTGCATATAGATTGTCATATGCCTGTGGTAACGCTTGTGCTCGTTCAGGAAGATCATTTACAAGCAACCCTGCAGTCCTCGGGTTAATATATTGAGAATCGAGACCAATGCTAGTGAAATAAGCGGAAATTAGTTTTGCAT
Source organism: Psychrobacillus sp. FSL K6-1464 (assembly GCF_038003145.1). NCBI lineage: Bacteria > Bacillati > Bacillota > Bacilli > Caryophanales > Bacillaceae > Psychrobacillus > Psychrobacillus sp. FSL K6-1464. Next base: position 2,924,340 of record NZ_JBBOOP010000001.1, on the reverse strand, counting down.
TATTATCTTCTCCACTTGCTTTAATATTGTCTACAAATAATTCAAGAATACTTTGGTCTTTGTTAATACGTGAACGTAGGTCCTCTTCAATAACGTTACAAATTGTATCATCTAGTTCTAGGCCTTGTGCGATTTCTTTATAGCGATCCAAGACTTTGAATAGTTTTTCTTCTACTTCTTCTTTATGTATAGCAGCGATTGCCAATTCAATTAGTAAGTCCGTTACTTTTTTATCGGTATCGTAGCGTTTACCTGGTGCAGATACAACAATGAATTTTCGAGATGGATCTGCTTTAACTATTGCAGCTACTTTTTTAATTTGGATTGCACTTGCAACAGATGTTCCACCAAATTTACTTACTTTCATCTAATCAAATCCTTATAATTTAATGTTATTGTACTCACAGGAAAAACAAATGGTTTTATACAGTGTACAAATTAAAATCTTTAAGGTCAATAACTTTATAGCTTTTTTAAAAATATATTTTTATATATACGAACTTTAATTGAATTAAAATAAAAAAAGTTCGTCTTTACATTTAAATTACATATATTAATTATATTTTTAATGATTATATCATTAGAACACGAATTAAAAATATTTTAAATATTTTTTTGGATTGTTAAACGGCATTATATCGATGTTTTTTTGACACAAATAAAAATGATAGCGTTTTCAAGTATTTTGACTATATTGACAATTAGTCTACTGGTGAGTATGATGAGTTTAATTCAATAAAGCGTAAACAATTTTGACGGAGATAGACTTTACAATTTGAGATCTTCAGAGAGCTGATGGTTGGTGTAAATCAGTGATTTTGTTTGTAGAGTAGCACTCTAGAATTGGTGGACTGAAAACAGAGGATTTAGGTTCATCCGTGAAATGCGCGTTAAGCATACTAATTGAGAATCTGCGAGATGATTGCAGTAAAATTTGGGTGGTACCGCGTGAGTGTATAAGCTCTTCGCCCCTTACATGTTTGTAGGGAGTGGAGGGCTTTTTTATGTTTTTAAAATAAGGAGGAGTACTGGTATTTCATTTGATGCTAAATAATCGTACAAAAATATAGTAATAAAAGGAGAAGATTCATATGACATTTAATATCTTAATCAGTGATCCACTAAGCGAAGATGGTATTTTCCCGTTAAGAAATGCAGAAGGATTTAATATCGTTGTTGATACTTCATTAACTCCAGAACAACTTGGCGAAAAAATTGGTGGGTTTGATGCATTGTTAGTTCGTAGCCAAACACAGGTTACTCGAGAAATTATTGAAAAAGGAACTAATTTGAAAATTATTGGTCGTGCAGGAGTTGGGGTGGATAACATCGACTTAACTGCTGCAACAGAGCGTGGGATCATCGTTGTTAATGCTCCTGATGGAAATACGAACTCAGCTGCAGAACATTCTATTGCTATGCTTATGTCGCTTGCGCGCAATATCCCACAAGCCTTCCATTCCTTGAAAAATAAAAAGTGGGATCGCAAAACTTTTATCGGCGTAGAAGTGAAGAACAAAACATTAGGTGTTCTAGGCTTCGGAAGAATTGGGCAGGAGGTTGCTTTCCGTGCAAAAGGGCAACGTATGAATGTTATTGCCTATGATCCATTTTTAACAGCTGAAAAAGCGGAGAAACTAGGAGTTCAGTTTGGTACAGTAGAAGAGGTGATCAAAGCGGCAGACTTTATAACAGTACATACGCCTCTATTGAAAGAAACTCGTCACTTAATAAATAAAGAAGCTTTTGAAAAAATGAAAGACGGGGTTCAAATTATTAACTGTGCTCGAGGTGGAATTATCGACGAAGATGCATTATATGATGCTATCATGTCAGGTAAAGTTGCAGGTGCTGCACTGGATGTATTTGAGGAAGAACCTTTTGTGGAGCATAAATTATTAACACTTCCACAGGTTATTGCAACACCCCATTTAGGTGCTAGTACGATAGAAGCACAAGAGATTGTAGCAATTGATGTGTCTTATGACGTTGTGAGCTTTTTACAAAATGGGACAGTAAAGAATCCTGTTAACCTTTCTTCTGTACCAAAGGATGTCCTAGCTAAAATTGAGCCATTCTTTAATCTAGCGGAGCAATTAGGTTCATTCCTAAGCGATCTTGCGGATGGAGTACCTGAGGAGGTCAATATTACTTATTCTGGGGAATTGGCAAATCTAGACACTCGTCCATTATCACGTAATGCTATAAAAGGTCTACTGAAAAGCAAATTAGGGGAATCAGTAAATGATGTAAATGCGAAATTCCTTGCAGACCGTTTGGGCATTACAGTAAACGAATTAAAAACTTCCAAGTCCAAAGGTTTTACAAGTTTAATAACGGTTGAAATGAAAACAGCGACTGGAACAAGAAAAGTAGCAGGCACATTATTAAATGGTCTAGGTGGCCGTATCGTACGTGTAGATGACTTTATCGTAGATGTAGTTCCATCTGGTTACTTATTATTCATCCGTCATAAAGACCAACCGGGTGCTATTGGTCGCGTAGGAACACTGCTTGCTTCGGAAGGTATCAATATCGCAGCGATGCAAGTGGGTCGTTCTGAAGTAGGTGGAGATGCGATTATGATGATTTCAATTGATAAGCATGTGGAAGAGTCAGGTGTTGAGCAGCTTAAGGCATTAGAAGATATCTTTGAAGCAACACCGATTGATCTATAAAATAAAAAGGTGGATTCACGACAATTAAATGTCGAGGATCCACCTTTTCTTAATAGAAGAAGAGTATAAAATTTAGTGCAGTGAGTTCATCTATCTAGGTATTATGAAGAATAAGATCTATACAATGATACTACTGATTTCCGTTTCAGGTGGAGAACAAAGGCTAAGTGCGCCACGTCCTGTGGCAATGCCTTTGTGACCAACCTCCTGTTGTCCTCCGCGGGCGAGGTCGAGCCTCCTCGTTTGCTACGCTCCTGCGGGGTCTCAACTTTCTCACTTGATGTGCACCCAAAATGTTGGACTTAAAACTAACTTGGGGCTGCACGTTATGAACATAAAAAAAGCAGAAGTAATTGATGCCTTTTTTGAGAAAGGAATGCCATAAGATTACCGGAAAAAGAAGTGGTGGTCGTGACGTTAGTCACGACCACCCTTCAAAAATTAGCTTAAAGTATAGCAACAAGTCTGTCCAAAGCGCTTCGAAAGCGATAGAAACAGGTCTTTACCTTAAAGTACCGAGTGTTTTTTGTCCGTTTTTATAAAGAGAGCAATGTTAAAAGCTCTCGCAAGTTTTCAATTGTATATGTAGGTTTTACTTCTTCACTGGCCGGTTTTTCCTCGCGGTTAATCCACACAGATTGAATGCCAACCTTAGAAGAGCCCAATATGTCGGTCATTAAGTTATCACCGACCATCAATACTTCTTCTGCCGATAATCCTACCATCTCTAAGGCATGTTCAAAAATGGATGGATCAGGCTTTCCTTTACCGAAGGATCCAGAGATAAGGATATGATCAAAATATGGAGCAATCTCCGGTGTGATTTCTAATTTAGTGTTTTGAAGACTTGGTGAACCGTTTGTCATTAATAATAATGAATACTTTTCTTTTAGTTGGTCTAATACTTCATAGGTTTCTTCATATACAAAGGGGCTTTCTTTTCGCATTCGTGGGAAATACTCCGCCAGCTCTCTGCCTAATTCTTCATTATTAATCCCTAACTGCTCTAATCCCTTCGTCCAAGCTAAACGCTGATATTCGGGTATGATAGCTTTCATCTTTTGAAAGTCTTCAGAAGGATCGTCAAAAGTTCCCCATAGCCCTTCAAAAGGATTAATGCCGATCATTTTAGTGTAAGCACGTGTTTCATATGTATCGTACAATGTGCTTGCCTCTGAACGTACGGCTTGTTCTAGAGCAAATGGATCCACATTAACCTGAGTGGCTGCATATACGCATGTTTTGTGAAACGCAGTGGACACACTTTTATTGTCCCATAGTAAAGTATCATCTAAGTCAAAGAAAATTGCTTTTTTCATTCCCATAAACCCCCAGTACGTATTTATATAATACTTTACCGTACTAAAGAGAGTGTGTCACTAGAATGGAATCATTTTTTCAAGAATACCACCTTCACGAATAAGATTTTCTATATCTTTAATGGTAATTGGAAAATAGGGGAAGCCGTATACATACGGAGTCCATTCATACACTTGAAAATAAATGACAAGTGAATGATCCGCTATATAAAAATCTTGATCACTTCGTATTTGTGTAAAATCCTCTAATAGAGGTACATCCCACTCGACAATTTTCTTTTCAATCATGTCAGAGAGGACTTTTACATAATTGCTGTCTGGCTTAAACAATTCACTTAGTCCATACTGCTTCCCAGTCTTGACATCAAAGGTGAGTGATTTCGTAATTGTTAGACCATGGGCACCACCTGTAAACGAATAGACAGTTAAACTTAAGCTGAGAACGCCGCGTTCATTCGTTTTAATCTCATAGGTACCGACCATTTCAACTAAATGTTCACTGTAAAATCCTTGTTCGATTAAAAGCTTGTTTAGTTCATGAATAATATCTGCATTAATCTTTTTTTCAACGGCAGGATTGGGTAGATTAGTTACTATAGGATAATACACGTTAATTTTTGGCGAACTTTTCTTAATATATTTCGTTTCTATACGAATAGGTAGATCCAAGGCAAACAACCTTTCTTCAGAAGTAATAATTTATGATATGAGTGGGAGAGGAATCATATGTTTTTAAATAGAGTGACCCTTTTCAAAGAGCCGCAAATGGAAAGGCAGTATCCATTCACCATTCCTGCAATTAGTAACTTTAATGAATTAGAGTTAACTTCTCCTGTCACTTTCTTTGTGGGAGAGAACGGGACTGGGAAATCGACATTATTAGAAGGAATTGCAGATAAATGTGAGTTTAATACTGCTGGAGGAAGTCGAAATAACCTTTATGATGTAGATGCTGCAGAAAGTGCATTGGGGAAATATCTAAGACTTTCTTGGATGCCCAAAGTAACTAGTGGTTTCTTTTTACGTGCAGAATCCTATTATCAGTTTGCTTCACATCTGGATGAACTGGAAAGAGAAAATCCTGGCCTTGGTGTGTTAGACAGTTATGGTGGAAAATCCCTTCATGAGCAATCTCATGGTGAGTCATTTTTGTCGTTATTTAAAAATCGATTTAATGGTAGGGCTATTTATCTGTTAGACGAACCAGAGGCAGCATTATCACCGCAGAGACAATTGGCATTTTTACGTATCATGCATGATTTGATCAAAGAACAGAATTGCCAGTTTATCATTGCAACACACTCTCCAATATTATTAGGATATCCTGAAGCGACGATCCTAAGTTTTGATGAAGGACAAATTGAGGAAATCGATTATGAACTGACAGCGCATTATCAAATTACAAAGTATTTTTTAGATCATAGGGAAAAATTTTTAGAAGAGTTATTTGAAGGTGAGTAGATGTATGTAATCATAAATTATTTAGATGATATGTTATTTTTTATAGGGATTGCCTTTCCATTGATCGTCATTTGGCGACTATTTCGTTGGAAGAAGAGAGGATTTAAGCTTAAAGAGACTTTACATGAGATTGGAATATTAGTGTTTTTCTCAGTACTTGTTGGTCTTTTTTCTCAAACAATAATACCTAAAGTAGGGGACGTACCTGCCTATACTACTGGTGTAAATTTGGAGTTATTCCGTGTTGTGGAAGAAACCTACAAGTCAGTTGTATACCTAGGTTTTTGGCAACCATTTTATATAAACTTCCTTGGTAATATCATTCTATTTATGCCAATTGGATTTCTTCTACCTTTACTATTTAAAAGGATGGAACTTTTTATATTACCTGTATTTGTGGGATTATGTATCTCCTTATTTATTGAAATTATGCAGATTCCACAAAGTAGGAGTAGTGACGTGGATGATTTGTGGCTGAATACACTTGGGACATTTCTAGGCTATGTATGCTATTACTTTGTTCGTAAAGCTTTCCCATCATTTACGGGTGCTTTCAAAAGAATGAAAAGACAAGTTTATTAAACCTTAGGATGGGTAAAATACAATGGAATAAAATTTGCAAGGAGACATTAACATGATGATGATAAAAGAATCACAAACAGAACAAAAACGTGATGGAATTATTGAAGAATTTGTAAATAAAGGTGTATATAAAATTGATGGAAGACAATTATATGAGTTGAATTTTTATGAATTAATGAAGGAATATACAACTGAAGAGGAAAGTAAATAAGTGCCTTTTTAACAGGCACTTTTTTTTATCTAAATCTCTATAATCTATAAATAATAGTCGATATAAAAAATATGGTACACTTGACTTAAATACGGATAAGGTGGAAACAAATTTGACTTTTATAACTAACTTAAATGAAACATTACAAAACAAATGGCAGGATGCAAATTTTGCATCACCAATGCCTATACAATCTCAATTAATCCCACATATGCTGGATGGCTCTGATATTGTTGCAGAATCTCCAACAGGAACGGGAAAAACGCTTGCTTATGTACTTCCAATCTTGCAGATGGTTGACCCTACCAAAAAACATATTCAGGCAATGGTAATCATTCCTTCTCAAGAACTTGGAATGCAAATTGTAGAGGTTTTTCGTGAATGGGTGAAAGGTACAGACATTTCAGTTGCACAATTAATTGGTGGAGCAAATATTCACAGACAAATTGATGTACTTAAAAAGAAACCGACAATTGTTGTTGGAACCCCTGGTAGATTGCAAGAACTAGTAAAAACGAAAAAACTAAAAATGCATGAAATAAACATCGTTGTCCTAGATGAAGGAGACCAACTTCTGAGCAGAGAACATCGCACAACTGTAAAAAGTTTAGTTGATGCAACTGTCGAAAGCCAACTAATAGTAACTTCTGCAACAATCACAGAAGAAATAGAACTAGTTGCGGAACGTATGATGAAGAATCCTGTGCGTATTCAAGTAGCAGCAGAAGATATTCCTTCGCAAGGGGAAGTTATCCATAGTTTCGTGAAGACAGAACCTCGTGATAAAACTGAATTACTGCGTAGAATATCTTACTTGAAAGGTATGCGAGGCCTTGCTTTTGTAAATAGTTTAGATCAGCTATTAATGAAGGATGCAAAACTTTCTTATAGAGATGCGCCGATTGTATCCCTACATTCTGAAATGAAAAAGGATGAACGGAAGAAAGCATTAGATGATTTTAAAAGCGGTAAAGTAAGTTTACTAATTGCTACAGATGTGGCAGCAAGAGGATTAGATATATCTGGACTTACTCATGTAATCCATGTAGATGTACCACATTCAGTGGAACAATACTTACATCGTTCAGGACGCACAGGTCGTGCGGGTGCTGATGGAGAGGTAATGACATTATTAACTTATTCCGATGAAAAGACTTTTAAAAAGTGGACAAAAGAGCTTCCTAAAAAGCCAATTCAAAAAGTATGGTATCGCGGAGAGTTAATCGAGGGGACATCTAAAACTATTAGTCAAAAGGGGAAATAAAGATGGATTTTCAACAAAAGCTTGAAGAGTATGCAGAATTAGTAGTGAAGGTTGGCCTGAATATACAGCCGAACCAACCACTTCTTATAAATACGACGACAGATACAATTGAATTTACACGATTAATAGTGAAAAAAGCTTATGAAGCTGGCGCAAAAAGAGTAGATGTCAACTATACAGATGAAGTAAATGCACGCGCATTTTATGATTTTGCTCCAGATGAAGCGTTCCATGAATTTCCTAAGTGGGCTGCTATGCAGCGCGACGAGTTAATCGAAAATAAAGGCGCATTATTATGGATTGACGCGGATAACCCAGATCTACTAGAAGGTGTTTCGATTGACCGTATTTCAAGCTTTCAAAAGGCAAGTGGGAAAGCGTTAGAAAATTATCGAAAAGCTGTGATGAATGATGTAATTACATGGTCCATCGTTGCAATGCCTTCAGAGAAATGGGCTGCCAAAGTTTTCCCTGATCTGAAGCCTGAAGAACAAATGCAAGCCCTTTGGGAGTTAATATTCCAAGTTGTGCGCATCGGCGAAGGCACAGCAGTTCAACAGTGGAAAGAACATATTGATAACTTGGAAAGTAGAGCGGCACTACTAAATAATAAGCATTTCAAAAAGCTACACTATAAAGCAGAAGGAACAGATATTCAAGTGGAACTTCCAAAAGAACATATTTGGATGTCCGGAGCTAGTAAAAATGGTCAAAACACACCATTTATAGCAAATATGCCAACAGAAGAAGTATATACTGCACCACTTAAAACAGGTGTAAATGGCTACGTGAAAAATACAAAGCCATTTGTTTATCAAGGAAATGTAATAGATGATTTTACTTTGACTTTTGAAAATGGGAAGATTACTTCTATTAAAGCTGCAACTGGTGAGAAACTATTGCAAGAGTTAATTGGAACAGATGAGGGAGCAAAGTATTTAGGCGAGATTGCTTTAGTGCCACATGAATCACCTATTTCCGCTTCGAATGTATTATTCTTTAACACCTTATTTGATGAAAATGCCTCCAACCATTTTGCAATTGGAGAAGCATACCCTACCTGTGTGGAAGGTGCTCGTGGCTTAACTCATAGTGAATTAGAAGCTATGGGTATTAACACCTCCATTGTGCATGAAGACTTTATGATTGGTAGTGGCGACATGGATATTATGGGAGAATTAGCAGATGGATCAATGGAGCCTATATTCAAAAAAGGAGCATGGGCTTTTTAAGGAGTGAGTAGTTTGAAAAAAATGCTTGGTACTTTAATCATTCTGTTTATCTCATTTGGCTCTATCACAGTAGATGCAAAGGGAACTGAAGTCTATATAGCACTTGGCGATTCTTTGGCAGCCGGTCAAACACCAAATCGTGCCATCGATACTGGTTATACAGACTTAATCGCTCAGAAACTAACTACAACAGGACAGCTGGCTTTCTATTCAAAAGCATTAGCATTTCCAGGATATACAACAGCAGATGTTCTTGAGAGTATTCAGACAGATGAAGCGAAAGAGTTGCTGAAGAAGGCTACGTTAGTTACGATATCCGCAGGAGCAAATGATTTGCTACAAATGGTACAAGTGAATTCAACGAGTGGTTCTGTAGCATATCAACAAATTTCAGCTGATTTTGCTTTAAATAATACGCGAAAAAATATAGCGCAGATTATTAAAGAAGTGCAAGTACTAACACCAAAAGCAAAAATTTATGTCATGGGTTATTATTTTGCTTATCCTCATGTCAGAGAGTCGCAAAAGAGTGGTATTAAAAAAGAGTTAGACCGTTTGCAGCTTATATTAAAAAAACAATCAGAGGCAAATGGAGCAACTTATGTGTCAGTAGAAGAGACATTTGGAGTTAATGCAACGACATTATTACCAAATCCTGCAGATGTCCATCCAACGATGGAAGGTTATCGTATTATGGCAAATGCATTTTTTTCACAGTACAACAAGGGAATATTTGTGACCCAAAGTGAGTTGCCAGCACCGAATCCACTATCGTTTGAACAAATTCTGAATGCTAGTAAAGAAGAAGGAAAATCTCCTGTAGCTAAGGCAGAGGGAATGGACAACTACTACTCATTAACAGAATTGAAGCCACTAATATAGCATGTTGCTTACCTTTCCAAATGCTTAGCTGTATTGACGCTTGGGGGAAGTTGCTTAAATAGGGGTAGAAAGTTGCAAGTTTACTGATGAGTGCTGCGCAAAAGCACCTCCTATACTAAAAAAACTGTCCCCTTATTTAGGAGGACAGTTTTTTAGCGAGTAGTTTTTTTAGATTTTAACACTTTGCGGATAATGGGATAAACAATTGGTGCAAATTTAATTGCTGTTTTAACTAAGTTTTTTACTTTCATCATAATCGCTCCTTGGCTTTCGTTATTAATAATTATGTACCCTTAAGAGCCTATAAATAAACGTTATCTTAATACTTTAATGCCTTGAACAATATTCCAAACCATTACTATAACATACACAAGCATATATATACCGATTAGTATTAAAGGTCCCACTGCCATCCAAAGGGTAGGCTGTTCATTATATCCAGTTGTAAAAGGCATAAAACTTGAAAAGATACTAATGAACAAAATTACTAATAAAACAACAGGTATGATATGAGAGATTAAGGATTTTTTTGCATGATATTTAACCTCAGAATCCTGTGAGACAAAATAAACGATGATGGGCAATAAAAAGGGGGCAAACAAAACACTAAAATAGGAAAGTGCTGATAAAATTCTTGGATTATCCAGTTTATATCACCTCTATTCTTTCTAATATATCCTACGAAATTATGATATTTTTCTCACTTTTACCTAAGGAGACTAAGATGTTTTTATAAGTTTCCGTAGAGGAAATAGATACATATTCTTTTTCACCATGCCAATCCCCACCACTTGGTCCAAACTCAATAGCGCCTGCTCCAGTTTCTGCATAAAAGCGAGCATCAGCTGCTCCATGCTGCCCAAATAACACAGCAGGTTTTCCTATAAACTGTGAAGTGACCTGAGCAATACGTTCGATATATGGGTTAATAGCTTCAGTTGTTACTGCAGGAGCGGTAGTGTGCACTTGTATTTCACTATTGGGAAATTCTTCCGTCAACGTTTGGAGGTCTAAAAGAATACTATGCATATCTTGTCCGGGTACGTAACGAAGATCATAACTTACTATGCACTCATCGGGCACTACGTTATATCGTTCTCCTGCTTGTATTTTTGCCAAGTTTAAGGAAGGATAATCATAGAACTCATTGCTTGCTGTTAAAAAAGAAAGTTTGCGAAGCTGTTGGTCAAAAAGAAACGCTTGTTCAATTGCATTTATTCCTTCCCAAGGACGACTGCCATGACTAGATTTGCCCTTAAGTATTACATCAAACTGGATAATTCCTTTTGCCTGTAAGCCAATTTGTAGATGGGTAGGTTCTCCGCATATAACAAAGTCACCGATATATCCTTGATCGACCAAAAATTTGGATGTCTCTCCGTCTGTTTCCTCATCGGTTACGATATGTAGTTGGATTTTTTGAGCAAGATTTTCAGGTTGTTTAGATAGCTCATAAAAGGCTTGCATCATCGCTGCAACTCCCGCTTTCATATCAGCTGTTCCACGACCATATAAATAATCTCCCTCAATATAAGGCTGAAATTGTGAAGTTTCTCCTGGAACAACATCTACGTGACCATTCCAAATCATACATTTATCACCGTCTCCTATTACTGCCACAAGCATCAGTTTTTCCTCATGCTTTAAGATCGTAGTAGTAATACCTCGTTCCTCTAGCCAATTCTCACAAAATAACAAAGCATTATTTGCGCCTTCCAATGTGTCACTTTTGATACGTATTAAATCTTTTAATAATGTAATCATGTAAACATCCCCTTACGCGTATAGTTTTTACAAGTATAACAAAAGAACAAAAGAAGGTTGCAATACTTTATCTATTCAGCTACAATGAACTCGAACTAAATAATTCAAACCACAAGGGGCGCCGTTGATACGGCTGAGATAGTACCCTTCGAACCTGTAAGTTAATACTTGCGTAGGGATGTGGATGGAAACTGACAATCGCGCGATGTCTGGGTCTATCCCGGGGGTCGTTTTTTTTGTGGTCAAAAAAAGGGGATTGTCATGAAGAATAATCGAGTATTAATATTAATGGAAATCGCTATTTTTGCAGCTTTAGGATATGTTTTAGATATGATCGGCTTTGGAATGCCGCAAGGTGGATCAGTTACATTCGTTTTAGTACCTGTTATTTTAATGGCTTTTCGTCGTGGTATTGTAGCAGGTTTAACAACTGGATTTTTAATAGGTGTATTACAAGTCGTTACAGGCCGTTTTTACGCAGCTCCCTTATCATTTGAAATAGTGATAGCACAAGTAGCAATAGATTATTTCATCGCATTTATGGTAGCTGGTTTTGCTGGTTTTCTGAGACCTGCGTTTTTACATGCATTTGAACAAAAGGATAAAATGAAAATGGTTAGAGCAGTTGTCTTGGGAACGTTCATCGCAGCTTTTCTTCGTTATTTAGCACACGTAACTTCAGGTATTCTATTCTTTGGTGAATTTGCTGGTGAGCAAAATGTTATTTTGTATTCGTTGATCTATAATTCTACTTATATGATTCCTGTATTTTTAGTAGCAGCTTTCATTTGTTCCATATTATTTGTTAAAGCTCCGCGCCTCACACTGCCGAATCTTCACTAAATATGGTATGATTAGAATACATTTAGTGAAGAAGGGATCTTGTTAAGATGATTGTACAAACTGACGAAGAGTTAGTAGCATTAAAAAAAATAGGGCGTATTGTTGCAGAAATTCGAGATGTAATGAAGGCTGCTACTAAACCTGGTGTGACTACGAAAGAGTTAGATGAAATCGGCGGAAAGCTATTTAAAGAGCATGGCGCGATTTCTGGACCAATGGGAGAATACGATTTTCCGGGATATACTTGTATTAGTGTTAATGAGGAAGTAGCTCATGGAATGCCAGGCGCTCGTGTTATAAAAGATGGTGATATCGTGAATATAGACGTTTCAGGATCACTTGATGGTTATTTTGCAGACACAGGAATTTCTTTTGTCGTAGGCGAAGGATATGAAGAGAAAGAGAAGTTGTGTGCTGTAGCTGAGAGTGCATTTGAGCGTGCAATGCTAAAAGTTAAAGCAGGTTCACGATTGAACCAAATTGGTAAAGCAGTAGCTAGAGAAGCCAAAGATAATGGCTTGCATGTTATTATGAACCTAACTGGACATGGTATTGGGAAATCACTTCATGAAGCTCCTCAACATGTATTGAATTATTATGATGCATGGGATCCAACAATATTAAAAGAAGGAATGGTTTTAGCAGTTGAGCCATTTATTTCTGCGAAGGCAGAGCATATTGTTGAATCAGGTGATGGTTGGACATTTATCACTCCTGATAAATCCTTAGTAGCACAGATTGAGCATACAATTGTTGTCACAAAAGGTGCACCAATTTTATTAACTAAATTAGATTAAAACAAAACGCCTTCAAGAGTTTACTCTTTCGAAGGCGTTTTTTAATTTATGAGTATGACCTACTACGAAGTCAGTGCTCATAGTAATTTTTCGGCTGATGGGCGGTTTCCATGGGCGTTGCCTCAGCCTCCTCGCTTAGAAAAAATTTAGATCTAGTTATTTAAAAATACATTAACTATTTCTTGAAGTTGTAGGAGACAGACAGATAAATATGTTTAACGAAAAAAGAGAGGCTGTTTGTGACAACTACCACAAACAGCCTCTAATATTGTAAAATGTCTGTCCAAACCTTAAGGGGTTCTGGAACCTTTCTTAAGGAAAATTATCCCAACGACCAAGACGCAGCTTAGGAAAAGAGAAGCTGAGGTCAGGAGCAGTTGACTAAAGTTGTGTTGGATTGCTACCCCGACGAAAGTCCAGATAAACACAACTGACATAAGACGATCAAAATAATGATAGCGGAAGTGAAGAGCTATCGCTGTCGCAATGGTTAAGAAGATAACACCCCAAAGTGATTTTGTCATACCAAATCCACCGAATTCATAAAACGTGAGGAGATAAGATAGATTTATGAAGAAACTGATAAATGTCCATCCTAAAAGGAAGGAAATTGGTAACCGATTTTTTCGATTTATATCATCTAAAGGATAGGTTAAATATAATTTAAACAAGCAGCTTAGTAAGACAGTGAGAATACCAAAAGCATAACCAAATAGTTCGTAATGCCAACTGAATATATTCAAAATATATAACACAGATGATGCCCCGTATAATAGAACGCGTCTAGTAGGGATAGGATGAGAAGACTTGTAATCTTTCATCATATTCCAAATCCACCAAGCTAATGAGATGAAAATAACAATCCATATGTAAAACACATAATTTGCTGGAGTAAAAAAGACGGGAAGTCTATTGAAAATCTCGCCACTGGTTTGACCATTTATGGGAAGTAGAATAGATAGTAATTTAACGATTACAGTAGATATAAAAAATAATATTAAAAGGATTATTTTAAACATTCAGCTGCCTCCTTCTATTTAATAAGTATACCTTTGATATATACCAACAACAAATTAGAATTATGAATGTTATGTGACGAAATTGGGACAATCTGTATGAGGAAAACATGATATACTAGAAATCTAATATAATTGTCAATATAGGAGGAATATTTAGATGATTGAACAAACTTATTCGGTTGTATGGGATCTTGATCGCTTTTTTGAAGGGGGCAGTAGCTCTCCATCTTTAAGAAGCCATTTGGATGAAGTAAAAGGAAAGCTAAGCAGTTTTGACGCAAAACTCCAAGACTTTAACTCACCGACATCTATAGCAGATGTCTCCGTTATTGAGCAAACAATAGAACAATTAAAAGATATCGCAACAAATTTATCTGAAGCTGGAGCAGTAATAGGTTGCTTTATGGCACAGGATACAACTGATAAGCAGGCAGCATTATTAGAAGGTGAGATAGGGTCACTTTATGCTAGATTCTCTTCTCAAATGCTCACAATTCAACAAGTGCTAAGTAAAACAGAGGAATCTGTATGGGAAGATCTACTTCAAACACCTGAGCTTTCTTCATTTGCATTTGTGTTGAATGAATGGAGAGAAGAAGCAAAAAGAATGCTTTCTGAAAAAGAGGAAGACATAATTACTAAACTTGAGGTAGATGGCTATCATTCATGGGGACAACTTTATGATTTACTTGTAGGTGATATTCGTATTAAACTTACAATAGATGGAGAAGTAAAAGAAATGTCAGTTGGACAGGTTAATAATCTGAGCTCCCATGAAGATGCAACGATTCGAAAAGAATCATTTGAAGCACTTGAAGCTGCTTGGACAGATAAAGAGGAGTTCTTTGCAAAAACATTGAATCATATTGCTGGCTTCCGCCTTGCAGTTTATGAAAAAAGAGGATGGAATTCTGTTTTAGAAGAGCCTCTTCATATTAATCGTATGAGTGAACAAACACTAGATGCAATGTGGGGAGCTATCTCTAAAAATAAAGCTCCATTCGTAGAATACTTAAACAAAAAATCGGCAATGCTAGGCGAAAAACAAATGCATTGGTACGACTTAGAAGCACCCGTGAGTACTTCTACAGAGAAAATGGATTATCAACAAGGTGCTGAGTTTATATTAAAACATTTTAAAGAATTTGGACCAAAGTTAGAGTCATTTTCAAGAAATGCGTTTGAAAAAGGTTGGATTGAAGCAGAGGATCGTCCAAACAAGCGTCCAGGAGGATTTTGTACAGGAATGCCTGTATCAGAGGAATCACGCATTTTCATGACGTATAGTGGGTCTATGTCCAATGTTTCTACGTTAGCTCATGAATTGGGTCATGCCTTCCATTCATATGCTTTAAGACCAGTACATTGGATGAACCGTCAATATGCCATGGGTGTTGCGGAAACTGCATCCACATTTGCTGAAATGATAGTTGCCGATGCTGCTGTAAAGGAAGCAACAACTGATGACGAAAAAATTGCTTTACTAGAAGACAAAATTCAACGTAGTGTAGCATTTTTTATGAATATCCATGCTAGGTTCTTATTTGAAACTAGATTTTATGAGGAACGTAAAAATGGAATAGTATCTGCTGCTCGTTTGAATGATTTAATGGTTGCAGCTCAACAGGAAGCATACGGGGATGCATTAGATACAACACATCCTCATTTCTGGGCATCTAAACTGCATTTCTATATAACGGGAGTACCATTCTATAACTTCCCATATACATTTGGTTACTTATTCTCTTTAAGTATCTATGCTAAAGCTATAAGTGAGGGTGCGAACTTTGAAGAGAAGTACATTGCATTATTGCAAGATACGGCAGTAATGTCGGTAGAAGACTTAGCGATGAAACATTTAAATGAAGACATTACTCAAGAAGCATTTTGGATAAAAGGAATTGATCTATGTATCCAAGATGTTAAAGAGTTTATTCAATTGACTAACGCAAAAGGGTGAAGGTGTTTGATTTATCTAGAAGGAGATACATGTTATTTACGAACATTAAATACGAAAGATGCACCAGCTCTAGCGGATCTGACTTATCGCAATAAGATGTATTGGTCTGTTTATGAACCGCTGCATCGGGATGATTATTATACTACTTCTGTCCAACGGGAGAAAATTCGGGAATCTCTTATGCTCTCAAAGGAAAAAAGAGAGTATAGCTTCGGGATTTTTGAACATCAGTCAGACAAAATGATTGGTAGTGTATCCTTATACAGTATTAAAAGAATGCCTTTTTCTAGTGGGCTTATCGGATATTCTATGGACGAATCCAATATTGGAAAAGGGATTGCTTCTGAAGCGGTTCACCTTGTGAAAATATTCGGATTTGAGCATGTCCAACTAAATCGTATTGAAGCATATGTATCTCCAAATAACCCTGGTTCTATTAAAGTATTAGAGAAAAATGGCTTCAACCAAGAGGGATTACTACGAAAACTACTTTATATCAATGGTAAATGGCAGGATCATTTTATCTATGCATCCTTAACAGAAGAAGATATTTAACAAACTTAAAACCCACTTATTCATTTTTCATGAATAGGTGGGTTTTCTTTAGAATTCATTATTTTGTAAGTCTCCCTGTCGATTTCCCGGGAAATAGTTTATTTCTTGTCGATATTCCCATCAGTCACTAAATCTAGACGCCCGGTTTCTGGATCTATAATTAGACCATGAACAGGGATTTCCGGAAGCATAAGCGGGTGATTACGAATCATTTCAACACTATGTAAGACACTACTTTCTACGTTAGAAAAACCTTCCAACCATTTTTCTAAGTCCACGCCAGAATTTTTAAGCGTATCTAATACACGAGGATCTACCCCACGTGTAATCATTTTATCAATCATTTTATCGGTTTGTATAGCACTCATTCCACAATCATGATGACCAATTACATATATCTCATCGGCCTGAAGCTCATAAACAGCTACCATAAGACTACGCATGATTCCACCAAATGGATGGTTGATAATTGCGCCAGCACTTTTAACGATTTTGACATCGCCATTTTTAAAATTCATGGATTTTGGAAGCATTTCTGTGAGTCTTGTATCCATACAAGTTAAAATAACAATTCGTTTGTTTGGAAACTTTGTAGTTAAAAAAGGTTCGTAAAGTTTACTTTCTACAAAATGATCATTGTAAGTTAGAATTTCTTGTAAGCTTGGCATCGTATTCCTCCTTTAGGTTATAATTATATTTTATAGGAAATGAAAGATAATTGCTTTATTTAATACTTAGTACTTCCTATTCAATTTAATAGTATACAAAAAAGCAAAATGTTGTTCATCTGAATGAACAGTATTTTGCTTTTTCATTAGGTATTTTTATATTTTAAGGTCTAGAAACCATTAAGTGAACTTTATTTTATTTCGCTAGTTTTTGTTTTCGGTCTGAGACAATATAGGATTTCCCTGTCCCAATAGCAACAGATTGTAATGGCTCCGGTGCGAGGTGAACTGGAACTTCAATGACCTGAGTTAACCATTCGGAAATACCTTTTAGTAGTGCTCCACCACCAGTTAGTATTACCCCGTGATCGACGATATCTCCAGCAAGTTCAGGCGGGCAAGTTTCCAACGTAGCGCGAATTGCTTCTAAAATTGTTTCCAGTGATTCTGTTAAAACTCCTTGAACTTGAGTAGACGATAGATAAATGGTCTTTGGTAATCCACTCACTACATCTCTCCCGGTAACTTGCATTTGTTCTACTGCATGGGGAACTAAAGCATGTCCAATAGTCATCTTAATAAGCTCAGCGGTAGGTTCGCCAATTATTACATTATATTCTTTTCGGACAAAGTGAATAATCGCTTCATCCATACGATCTCCAGCAGCCTTTACTGTATTAGATGCGACAACACCACCGAAAGAAATAATACCCACTTCCGTAGTACCTCCACCAATATCCACAATCATACTTGCCACTGGTTCATCTACAGGCAGACCAGCACCGATTGCAGCTGCAACAGGTTCTTCCATTAACTGAACTTCCTTTGCTCCACTTTGTCTTACGGCATCTTGTATAGCTCTTCGTTCAACAGAGGTTGCACCAGATGGAGTACATACAACAACAGTTGGTTTTCTCAAAGAAGTGCCAAGTTTTTTTCCTGCTTTTTGCATAATAAGTTTTAATAATTGAGTTGTAATATCAAAATCGGCAATTACGCCATCTTTTAGAGGACGTATTACCTCAATAGAAGTGGGAGTCTTGCCAACCATTTTTTTTGCCTCTTCACCAAAAGCTACAATTTCACGAGTTTTAGTATTTACTGCTACTATAGTAGGTTCATCTATTAACAAGCCTTTGCTTTTTGTATAAACTAATGTATTTGCTGTGCCTAAATCTATTCCAATATGTGAGTTTGAAAACATTTGTCTTCCTCCTATTCCAATCGTACTAAATAAGTATAATAGATAAACAGAGGTTTGCCATTTGTCACATTATGGTATTTTACATATATTTCATCAGATTTTAGGTCAATAGAAATAGAGAGGGACACAAAAATAAACGAATAGTATTGGTTTGTCATCTCTTTGTAATAGTTTTGTAGCTAATTTGAGAACAAAAAGAGATAACATAACATATAAAAAAACAACCGTCAGCTTACTCGACGGTTGTTTTTGGTATTATTGAAAAGGTTTTGGATCTATCGTAGTAGAATCTTTTGAATTCATGCCTTTTCCGAAGAAATGTAAAATCGCATAACCAACGATTCCCATTACTACAGAAAATCCAAGTACTGTAGATATGAATAAAGCCATTATTAAACACCTCACTAGTCTTGTTTATTTGATTATAACCCAAATTCGAAAGAATAGTAACTAGTAAAATATTGAATTATAGTTAACAATTAAAATGCCCAGTTCCCATTACGGAATATTGGCTCTGTAGTCCCATCTTCTTTTATACCGTCAATATCCATTTTATCTGAACCAATCATGAAATCAACATGTGTAATACTTTCGTTTAATCCATTTTCTGCTAGTTCTTCACGACTCATTTTTTTACCACCTTCTAAACAGAAAGCATATGCACTTCCGATTGCTAGATGGTTAGATGCATTTTCATCAAAAAGAGTGTTGTAAAATAATAGATTTGAATTAGATATCGGTGAGTCATGTGGTACAAGTGCGACTTCGCCTAAATAATGAGACCCTTCGTCCGTTGCCACTAAGTTCTCCAGAACTTCTTGACCTTGTTCTGCCACCACTTTAACAATACGACCATTTTCAAAAGTAATAGTGAAATTATCAATAATATTTCCACCATAGCTTAATGGCTTCGTACTTGCTACATAACCATTAACGCCTGTTTTCATTGGGACAGAGAATACTTCTTCCGTAGGCATGTTAGCCATGAAAGAAAATCCTTTTTCGTTTGTGCTGCCAGCTCCACACCATAAATGACCCTTTGGTAATTCAATAGTTAAGTCCGTACCTGGAGCAGTATAATGAAGCTTTTGATAATTTTTTTCGTTTAGATAATCTACTTTCGTGTGTAAAAGGTTATCGTGGTCAATCCATGCTTGCGTTGGGTTAGCAACATCCGCACGAACCGCTTGGAAGATTGCTTCCCATAATGCGGGTACTTGTTCCTCTTCTGATAGCTCAGGGAATACCTTTTTAGCCCAAGCTGTAGATGGAGATGCAATTACTGACCAACTTATTTTATCGGATTGCACATATTGACGATACTTGCTCAGAGCTTGACCAGCAGCTTTTTGGAATGCTGAAATTTTAGAAGAATCCATGCCTTTTAATAGGTCGGGACTTTGGCTGACAACACTTATAAATGCTGCACCACCATCAGCTAATAGTTCTTTTTCTTGTGCTTTCCAAGATGGGAAGAAATCAAACGAATCCTCGGGTGCCAGTTCATATCGAAGACGAGTAATCTCATCGTCTGTTAAATCTACGAATACTTGTTTAGCTCCGGCTATGTATGCTTTTTTAGTAATTAATCGAACAAGTTGCACACTATCCGTTGAAGCGGCAATAAATAAATTTTGACCAGGCTGAATGTTAACTCCTACTTCTACAACAAGAGAAGCGTAATTTTCTAGTTTTGTGTTGAAAGATGTCATTTAGATACTTCCTTTCTATTATTATCTCCATAGTATCAGTATTGAACATGTATTATCAATATTCAAATTTGTCTATTAGTAAAAATTTGTTCATAATTAAGAAATTTAATTAAACATTCGGGTAAATTTTATTAATAATATATGATAATAGCCGAAATAAAGTAGAGAAATAGAATGTGGGGGAAGTTGAATGGATAAGTCTACAGTTTTTGGTTTAATAATAGGATTTGTATCGTTATTTGTTGGGATGATTATGAAAGGTGTTACCGTAGGTGCATTATTAAATCCTGCAGCAATCTTAATCATCATTTTCGGTACGATTGCAACAATAGTTATTGGATTCCCAATGAACGAATTAAAAAGAATACCTAAGATTTTTGGCGTTATATTTAAAGAAACAAAACTAGTACCAGATGTTGAAGTTATTAAAATGTTTTCCAGTTGGGCAGATTTAGCAAGACGAGAAGGATTATTAGCCCTTGAAAGTAAAACAACAGATGTAGAAGATCCATTTTTAAAAAATGGCCTTACATTAGCAATAGATGGACAAAATGCAGACTATATTCGAGATGTGTTAACAGAGGAAATTGACGCACTAGAGGAAAGACATTCTGGTGGAGCTCAAATTTTTACTCAAGCTGGTACATATGCTCCAACGCTTGGTGTACTTGGAGCAGTAGTAGGTTTAATAGCTGCTTTAAGTGATATGAGTGATATTGATAAACTAGCTCATGCTATTTCTGCAGCCTTTGTCGCAACTCTTTTAGGTATTTTCACTGGATATGTTTTATGGCATCCATTTGCAAATAAATTAAAACGTAAATCGAAACAAGAAGTTAGACAAAAGACAATGATGCTAGAAGGGATACTTTCTGTATTAGAAGGAGATGCTCCGCGAGTTATTGAACAAAAACTAGCTTCCTACTTATCTATGTCTGAGCGTAAAAAAGTTTTAGATGAAAGCGGGGAGGCTGGCCTTGGCAAAGAAGCATAAAAAACATAAGCATGAAGAGGAAGTAAGTGAAGCATGGCTTCTTCCATACTCGGATGTTTTAACCTTATTATTAGCATTATTTATCGTGTTATTTGCTACTAGTTCAGTAGATCAGCAAAAACTGGAACAAATGTCTCAAGCGTTTAATCAAGTTCTTAATGGTGGGACTGGTATTTTTGAACAACCGTCTCCGGTGGAAATGCCTGATACTCCTAACGATTCAGGCAAGGGAGAAGACGGAGAGAGTACGGCTTATTTGGAAGATCAGCAAGCACTGTCCGAAATTCAAGATAGTGTCGATGAATATATAGCAGTAAATGCACTTGAAAAACAATTTATTACGAAACTTACGGATGAAGGATTACTTGTAACTATAAGAGATAGTATCTTATTTGATACTGGGGAAGCCGAAGTAAAAGGGGAATATCGTCAAATTGCAGAAGATATTTCTGATTTATTAGTGTTTGATCCACCAAGAAATGTAGTTATTACTGGTCATACAGACAATATTCCGATCTCTAGTAGTGAGTATTCTTCTAACTGGGAGCTGAGTGTAATGCGTTCAGTAAACTTCCTAAAAATATTAGCAGGTAACAATACAATAGATCCTCTATATTTTAGTGCGAAGGGTTACGGTGAATTTAAACCTGTAGCTGCAAATGATACTCCAGCAAATAGAGCAAAAAATAGAAGAGTTGAAGTACTCATTCAACCACGTGTTTTAGAAGATGGTACATTAAACGATAAACCTGAGTAATTTAGAGAAACTGACAACTATATTAATGGTTGTCAGTTTGAGTTTGGACACAGAGGTATTTTTATAAACGGTTATGAATAGTAAAAAATGTTCCTAAGGATGGTTATTCATCTTATTAAAAGTAAGATATCGATTACTCTATTGGAACTGTTTATAAGGCAAGGGCCACCACGAAGACTCCAGTGGGAATAGCTTGAGCTGAAGCCCCCGCAGGAACATAGTGACGAGGAGGCTGAAGCCAAGCCCACGGAAAGCGAAGTGGTGGACCTTGCCGAGTTTAATATTCTACTCTATACACCTAGAATTGAGTTTGGGTTTGTCTACAGTCTGAAACTGACAACTATATTAATGGTTGTCAGTTTTTATTTGACTTCTTAAAACAAAAGTTTATAATTAAAACAAAAGTTTAAAAAGGTGAGGAGGTGGAAAGTAAATGAATTCAAAAGAAACAAGTATTTTAAAGTACTTGCGAGAAAACCCGTATGCTTCTCAAATGGAAATAGCAAATGAATTAAAAATGTCTCGACCTGCCGTTGCGAATATAATCTCCCAATTAATCAAAAATGGGAATATTACAGGAAGAGCGTATATATTACCTGAGAATAAAGAAATTATTTGCATAGGCGGAGCAAATGTAGATAGAAAATATACATTGAATAATAAACTCCAAATGGGTACATCCAATCCTACATCCAGCATACAAAGTGTAGGAGGGGTTGCAAGGAATATTGCAGAAAACTTAGGTAGACTAGGACAATCTGTACGCTTGTTGTCTGTTGTAGGAACCGATATGGAATACGAAGCGATTGAAAAAGCCTCTAGTCATTGGATGAATTTATTTTCAGTCGAAAAGTTACCAAATTACACAACTGGAACATATTCCGCAGTGTTAGATTCGAATGGAGAAATGCTCCTTGCTTTAGCTAATATGGATATTTATGAACAGTTAACTGTGGATTATTTAAAGAAACACGAAGCTCATTTGACCAATGCACAGCTAATCATTATAGACATGAACTGTTCGAAAGAAGTAATAGAATATATCCGAAGTGTCTCTATTGGACATAATATACCGCTTGCTTTAATACCTGTATCTTCCCCGAAAATGGATAGAATGCCTGAATCCTTAGAGGGGATTGAGTGGTTAATCACCAATAAAGATGAGGCAGAAACGTATTTAGGTGTGAGCATTAACGATAAGGAATCTTGGGAAAAAGCCACAAGACTATTTGTGCAAAAAGGTATTTCTCATGTAGCTATAACTTGGGGGAGCCAGGGCATCATGTATGCAGGTAGTGATATGGAAACGTCGCATTTTCCAGCAATACTAGTGGAGAATGTAATTGATGTAACAGGAGCAGGAGATGCATTTGTATCCGCAACTTTATATGCATGGTTAAATGGTGATGTTATTTCAACTGCAATACAAACAGGTATGTTAAATGCCAGTAATACAATTCGTTCAAGCGAAACGGTAAGAACAGAACTTTCCAGAAATAATTTAACTAATGAGATGGAGGAATTTATAAAATGAAACAATATATCACTTATTCAGAAGAAGTAGCAAAAGGTATGCAAGATGGAAAGGCTATAGTAGCCCTAGAGTCGACGATTATCTCACACGGTATGCCATACCCTCAGAATGTAGAAACAGCTAGAAAAGTAGAACAAATTGTACGTGACAATGGTGCCGTTCCAGCGACTATTGCTATCATGGACGGGAAGATTAAAATCGGTTTATCTGATGAAGAATTAGAAACACTAGGAACTAGCAAAAATGCACGAAAAACTTCTAGACGAGATCTTGCATACGTTGTATCTTCAAAAGAAATTGGTGCAACTACAGTAGCAACGACAATGATTTGTGCAGAAATGGCCGGCATTAAGCTATTTGTTACAGGTGGAATTGGCGGGGTGCATAGAGGCGCAGAAACGACGATGGATATCTCGGCTGATTTAGAAGAACTAGCAAATACAAACGTTGCAGTAGTTTGTGCAGGAGCAAAATCTATTCTAGATATCGGTTTAACTCTAGAGTACTTAGAAACAAAAGGTGTTCCAGTTGTAGGCTACAAAACTGACTCATTCCCAGCATTTTATACAACGACAAGTGAATTCAATGCGGATTTCCGTTTAAACAGCGAAAAAGAAGTAGCAGAAATGTTAAAAGCTAAATGGGATCTTAAGTTAGATGGAGGAGCAGTAATTGCAAACCCTATCCCAACAGAACATTCTTTAGAAGACTCTTATATTAACTCGATTATCCAAACTGCTTTACAGGAAGCTGAAGCAAATGGCATCAAAGGAAAAGACGTAACTCCATTCATGCTAGGTAAAGTAAAAGAGCTAACAGAAGGTAAATCTTTAGAGGCTAACATCGAACTAGTTTATAATAATGCTCGAGTTGGATCTAAAATTGCAGTTGAGTTAAATAACCTATAATCATAAGGGCTATCTATTGTCGGAAGAAGACAATAGATAGCCCTTTTTTACAAAATAAGAAAGTATATAAAAATACAGTATGAACACTTGATTTGCAGAGTATTTAAGAATGAATAATACTACTGATTTACGTTACATGCAGAGAACAAAGGCGAGCCCACGGAAAGCGTCGCTCGGAGCAGAAATAAATGGCAAACTCCGTATTTGTTTTTAAAGGACCGGGCGTATTTTGCTCGGTTTTTCTTATGGGAAACATTTGAAATATAAATGGATAAATTATTCTTTCCGAAAGTAAATCTCCATCAAGAGCAAGTAAATGGCTATCTAGTGGTAATAGGCCTTAATTCTTCCTTGATCTCTTAAATGGAATAAAATAAAAAAGTTGACCATGAACGAATTCATGGTCAACCATTATCATATGATTATTTACGTAAGTTTCCTAGTTCAGATGCGATTGCTTGCATTTCACTTGGACTAAAAGTATCTCGTTTTTTTACCATTTCATATAAGTAAACAAGATCTTCATATTGTGTTGCATTAAAGTCTTCTGCTCTCATTGCGTCTACATTGACCATACGAAGCTTCTCTTTAATTGTTTCAATCATATACGTTACATTTTCCGCTGAGGGTTGTGATAGATCCATTCTTAGTAACCTGCCTTTCATACATTAGAATTATCATTTCACGCTACGCCTACAATGTCAAACACTAAATAGATTTTGATGCCTCTTTTTCTTCTTTTAATTTCTCCTGGATTTTCTTCGTTTCATAAATAATTACTCCAGACAGTCCTAGAAGACCTATTAAGTTAGGAATTGCCATTAATGCATTGGTAATATCAGAGAACGTCCAGATTAAATCTAGAGAAATAACTGACCCAACAAATACCATCAAAACAAAAGCAATACGATATACAATTAGAAGAGAAGGATTTTTAAATAAATATTGGAAACATTTCTCGCCATAATACGCCCATCCGATAATGGTAGAAGAAGCAAAGAATATCAATCCAATTGCCACTACGATTGGTCCGAGGTCACCTAAGAAGTGGCCGAATGCTCCGGTTGTAATTTCATTTGCAGCTAAGCTTTTATCCGTATATATACCTGACATAACAATTGTAATACCAGTAATCGAACAAATGATAAATGTATCAAAGAACACCTGTGTCATGGAGATAAGTCCTTGTCTACCTGCAAGATCTGTTTTTGCAGCAGCAGCCGCAATAGGAGCAGACCCTAAACCAGCCTCATTGGAGAAAACTCCACGAGCTATCCCGTAACGAATAGCGGCACCGATTGCTCCGCCTGCAGCGGCTTCACCAGAGAACGCCATTTTGAAAATCGTAGCAAAAGCTTCAGGTATTGCAGTAACATTCATAACCATGACTATTAATCCAGCAGCTACATAGAATATAGCCATTACAGGAACAAAAATTGCCGTAACCTTACCGATAGATTTAATACCACCTAAAATAACTAAAGCAGCAAATACAGTTAGTACAATTCCTGTTATCCAATTATCAATACCAAATGTAGCATTAACTACTCCAGCAACGGAATTCGATTGTGTACCGTTACCAATACCGAATGCCGCAATTGCTCCAAAAATTGCGAATAAAACAGCTAGCCACTTTTGTTTTAAGCCATGCTCTAAATAGTACATAGGTCCGCCGGCCATTTCGCCATTCGCATCTTTTACTCGATACTTAACTGCTAGTACGGCCTCTCCATATTTTGTTGCCATCCCGAAGAATGCGGAAACCCACATCCAAAATACTGCTCCTGGTCCACCTAGAACTATAGCAGTGGCAACTCCAACAATATTACCAGTTCCCACTGTTGCAGCCAGTGCAGTCGTAAGAGCTTGAAACTGTGAAATATCTCCTTCTGCTGACTTATCATGGTTTTTGGAGAAAACTTGCTTTAAAGCAGCAGGTAACAAGCGTAATTGTAAAATTCCTAAACGCACTGTCAAATAAATACCTGTACCTACTATTAATACAAGAAGTGGGATACCCCATAAAAAAGTTGAAACGGAACCTAAAAACTCATTTAATTTTTCCATCGACAAGAACCTCCAAGTTTTTTAAAATGAACTCTATCATCCTTTCAAATTATTTATCCTTGTTACAATATTCGTAAAATTATGAGTTCTAGTCAAGGATATTTTTTAAATATATAAAATTATTGTTTGATTCTTTTTTACTGAGGGTATAATTAAATCATCTATATAGTTAAACTTGGAGGTAATTCGGATGAGTGAAAATAAATTTGTAAAAGGCATTTTATATGGAGCAGTTGTGGGGGGAGCAATCACCCTACTAGATAGAAAAACTAGAGATTCAGTTATGAACAAAACAAGATACGTACGAAATGAAATTAAGTATTACAGCAAAAATAGAGAAGAGTTAAAAAACAATATTGAACAGCAAATAACAAAGTGGAAGTCTGTCTATGATCAATTTTCATCGGATGCTATGTATTTAACAGAAAAAGTGAACGAGGCTAAAGAAATAACGCCTCAGGTTAAAACTTTATTTACAGATACAAAAGATGCATTTTCCCAATCAAAAGAAGAATACAAATCAATCGTAGTTCCTGAACAAGAAGAAAAAAGTATTTTTGAACCAAAAAAGTAATGGCCATAACGAAAGGAGAGGATGAAGTGAAAGAATTTCATAAGACTGAAGAACATGCGAACCCTTCATCCTCAAATAGTAGTTGGTACGAGAAGTTAAAATTTCTTAATATAAAGAAGAAGGAAAAGCAAGACGTGCACCATGATCTTACAACATGGTCGGGATACATAAAGCATTTAATACAACATATTCAAAAAACAGATATTGCTGGATTAGCAGCTCAGTTAGCCTACTTCTTTCTATTATCTTTATTTCCCTTACTAATTTTCATAGTTACTTTGTTGCCGTACTTAAATATAGACGAGGCGCAAGTCTTCCGTCTATTAGAGAACATCGCGCCACAGGAAGTATATATCCTTATTAGTGATACGTTATCTGAAGTTCTTACAAATAGAAATGGTGGGCTATTATCCATCGGGATCATTGGTACGATATGGTCTGCTTCTAATGGAGTGAATGCAATAGTTAAGTCGTTAAATCTTTCATATAGATTGGAAGAAACAAGACCCTTTATAATTGTTCGACTATTATCTATCGTGTTTACGTTATTAATGATTATGTTGTTTGTAGTAGCACTCGTATTACCAGTCTTTGGTCAGCAAATCGGAACAATTCTCTTCTCATACTTTGGGTTTGAAGAAAGTTTTGTAACGCTTTGGAATAATTTAAGGTGGACGATTAGTCCATTAATCATGTTTATCGTTTTAATCGCATTATATTGGATTGTCCCGAATACAAAACTATTCTTAAGAAGTGTATTACCAGGAGCTGCTTTTGCAGCCATTGGTTGGCTTCTAGTATCATTAGGATTCTCTTTCTATGTTAGTAATTTCTCTAACTATTCGTCCACCTATGGAAGTATCGGGGGAATCATCGTATTAATGTTATGGTTATATATATCAGGGAATATTTTGTTGGTTGGCGGTCAAATAAATGCAGTTATGCAGGAACGTAAAATAGCATTAAGAAAAAAAGAAACAGAAGGACACGTATAAACGTGGTCTTCTGTTTCTTTTTAAGTTCTCCTATATATTTCGATTCAACATACGTAATCCATTTAATATAACTAATATGGTACTGCCTTCATGACCAATAACTCCTAATGGAAGATCTACTACTTGAAGGAAATTAGAGACAATGAGTAGGGCGATTACCGTTACGGAAAATACGATATTTTGCTTAACGATACGTCGCATTTTACGTGACATCTTCACTGCGTACGCAATTTTAGATAAATCATTTTTCATTAGTATAATGTCAGCGGTTTCTAGTGCCACATCTGTACCTTCTCCCATGGCAAATCCAGTAGTTGCTGTTGCAAGTGCTGGAGCATCATTTATACCATCTCCAACCATCCCAACAAACTTATGTTGCTGTAGTAATTCTTTCATATGCTTCACTTTAGTTTCTGGTAAACACTCTGCAATATATTGGTCAATACCAGCCTCTTTTGCGATGACACTTGCAGTCTTTTCATTGTCCCCTGTAAGCATTACCGTTTTAATACCAAGGGATTGAAGTTGTTTAATCGCAGCCTTTGCTTCTTCACGGACCGTATCTTTTAATGCAGCGACTGCAGCTATTCCTTTTTCATCTCGCATAAAGATAACTGTTTTTCCTTCTTCAGCAAGTGTAATAGCGATACCATTTTGAAAGGCAAAGGCATCTTTCCTATCAACAAAGTCCGGTTTTCCAACTAGTATTGTCTCTCCATCGATAGTAGCTTGTATTCCAAATCCAGGTTTGTCTTCAATAGGAATAAGGGGTAAATTTCCTACACCTTCAGATTTTGCAAAGGCTGTAAGTGCCTGAGCTAGTGGATGATTGGATTGACCTTCAATAGTTGCAAGTTTTGTTAAAGTAGCTATTCTATCTAAATCTGGTCTAACTAAATAATCTGTTACAACGGGTTTCCCGGTTGTTAATGTACCAGTTTTGTCTAATGCGATTGCTTTCATCTCACTGATGTTTTCTAAATGTACTCCACCTTTAAATAATATCCCCATTTTAGCACCGTTCGAAATTGCTGCTAAAGTGGCTGGCATGATTGAAGCGACCAGAGCACAAGGAGATGCCACTACCAATAAAACCATTGCGCGATAGAATGTGGTGTTCCAGTCCCATTCAAGTAGGTAGTGGGGAAGGAACAGCATAAATGCTACTGAAATTAGAACCACTTTCACATACGTACTTTCAAAGCGTTCGATAAACTGTTGAGCAGGAGATTTTTCATCTTGAGCTGTTTGCACAAGATTAATAATTTTTTGGAATAGCGAGTCCTTGTTATCCTTCGTCATTTCCATCGTAATAGCACCGCTCATATTAACAGTTCCTGCGAAAAGTTCATCATTTAATTGTTTAGTTACAGGGATTGACTCGCCACTTATAGCAGACTCGTCAACCACAGTAGTTCCGCTTAGTATTTTACCATCTGCAGGAATTCGTTCACCTGGCTTTACAATTAAGTGATTGCCTACTAAAAGTTCACTTACTGCAACACGAGAGCTAGTGCCATCATTATTTAAACGCAACGCTTCATCGGGTTGGAGCTCCATAAGAGAGGAAATTTCCTTTTTGCTTTTATTCATCGTGTACGTTTCAAGGGCACCACTTACAGCGAATATAAATATTAGAATAGCACCTTCCGTCCAATAACCAATGATGGATGAGCCTATTGCTGCAAGTATCATCAGTAATTCTACATTTAGTTCTTTTTCTTTAAATGTTTCTATTAAACCTTCTTTGGCTTTTGCATATCCACCTATTATAAATGCAAGTAAGTAGAAAATAATTGATGCAGTTTCTTGCTCGGTGTTTCCTAACAGCCAAGCTATGAGGATTAGTATCCCAGAGAAAAGAGCTGCGATCAATTCAATATGAGACTTTAAGGTTTCAAGAAATAATGGGGTAGATTTACTCTTAGTTATTGTTGTCATATAAAAACCTCCTTGATAATGATTTTCAATATTAATAGTCCTTATAAATGAAGAAAATGGACTTCCAATAGGAAATCCATTTTGTATTCATTACTAATTTATAATTATTATAATCTAGAGGTTTTTATAAGTCAACTGTTTACATTAACTGAATACTTTTTCTTTATAAGCTGATAGTTTTTCAAGTGAAGATTTTTCTACATCAGCATGTAAGCTGTTACCATGGGAATCCATTGTTACTACAGCTGTGAATTTTTCGACACGAAGATGCCACATAGCTTCAGGAATGCCGAATTCCATCAAGTCCACACCTTCTACGCCTTTGATACAATCTGCATAATACTGAGCAGCTCCGCCGATTGCATTTAAGTAAACTCCACCATGTTCAGAAAGAGCAGCAAGTGTTTTGGGACCCATTCCACCTTTACCGATTACTGCACGAATGCCAAATTTCTTCATAATATCGCCTTGGTAAGGTTCTTCACGGATAGATGTAGTTGGACCTGCAGCACGTACATGCCAGTCACCTGCATCATCTTTTTGCATGACAGGACCACAGTGATAAATAATTTGCCCATTTAAGTCAACTGGTGCATCATGGCTCATCAAGTGGTGATGTATTGCGTCACGGCCAGTATACATACGACCACTGATTGAAACAACATCTCCGACCTGAAGTGCACGAATTTGTTCCTCTGTAATAGGAGCTTGTAATTCTACTACTTTTTGAGGAGCTTCTTCGGACGATTGGTCTTTGAACTCAATTTTCTCTCCATCTTGGTAGTGCCATTCGATAATTTCACCTGTAGTGGAGTTTATATTAATCGCCATACGACGGTAAGCCCAACAATTATAAGCAACAGACACATAGAAACTTGCAGGAATACGGTGCATTACTCCAATTTTACAGCCAAGTAATGTAGCTTCTCCACCGAAGCCCATTGTACCAATGCCTAGTGTGTTAGCTTTTTCAACTATATATTGCTCTAATTTTGCTAGGTCAGGATTTGGGTTTGTATCTTCTACATGACGGAATAATTGTTCTTTTGCTAAATCATATCCAGAAGATCGATCCCCACCGATTCCTACTCCGATAAAGCCAGCTGAACAGCCTTGTCCTTGTGCTTGATAGACAGAATGTAAAATACATTTGCGAATTCCGTCTAAGTCACGACCAGCACGACCTAATCCTTCTAACTCAGTAGGCAGGCTATATTGAATATTTTTGTTTTCACAGCCGCCACCTTTTAAAATAAGCTTCATCTCAATGTAGTCGTTTTCCCATTGCTCAAACTTAACGACAGGAAGACCATCACCTAAGTTATCCCCACTGTTAGCACCAGTTAAAGAGTCAACAGCATTTGGACGAAGCTTTGCATCTTTAGTAGCTGTAGCTATTGCACGCTTAATCGCTGCTTTAATTTCTAATTGGTTCACGCCAATAGGTGTTTTAATCTTGAAAGTTGGTAAACCCGTATCTTGGCAAATAGGAGAAACATTATCATCTGCCATTTGAATATTGTTTGTGATCGTATCTAAACTCATCGCAGCTCGAGTACCAGCATTTTCAGCAGCTTTTGCCTTTTTTATCGCACGTCGAACATCCTTAGGTAAATTTGTAGAAGTTTCGGTAATTAAATCATAAATACTTTTCTCTAATTGCTCCAATTGCATGAGGTGAACGCTCCTTTTATATGTAAATAGGTAACAAACATTACAAGTATACTATTTTATGGAGATGAAAAAAAGAGTAGCTGAATAAATACATGGAATGGCGTAATTGCGGGGACAGTGGCTTTCAGGGGAAAATGCTTTCACACTAGTAGAGGCTTAGGAGAGAGGTGTATCCGTCGGGAATCACCCGAGTGTCCAAGTGAGTGGTCATCCGCCTGAGAGAAGGAGCTATACGCCCGAGATCCACGGCTAACCGCCCACAAAACACCCGAGCGCCCAAGAGAACAGCTTGTCCGTCCGAGCGAAGTAGGTATGCGCCCGAGAACCAAGGCTATCCGCCCACAAAACACCCGAGCGCCCAAGGAAACAGCTTATCCGCCCGAGGGAAGTAGGTATGCGCCCGAGACCAAGGCTATCCGCCCACGAAATGCTCTAGCGCCCAAGAGAACAGCTTATCCGCCCGAGCGAAGTAGCTATGCACCCGAGAACCACGGCTATCCGCCCACGAAACGCCCGAGCGCCCAAGAGAACAGCTTATCCGACCGAGCAAAGTAGGTATGTGCCCGTGAACCAAGGCTATGCGCTCGAGAACTACAACCATCCATCCACGAAAAAAAAGTTCGGAATGATTTCATTCCGAACTTCTTAATTATTCTTTTGTGTTTTTAAACTGTTCAACTTTTAACTCAAGGTCGTCCATCATTTGAATCAGGCGGTCTATATCTTCAAGTTCAGTTGTTTCAGGTTCGATTGTGTCCAAAACTTCTAGAAACATTTGAAGTCGATCTTTTAAATAAGATACTTGTTGTTCTGGATTTGAAATTTGTTTACCCACAGAATAACACCTCACTTTAGTATAGGATATAGGAAATTGTAAAGAAAAGATAGGTCTAAAGAGTTAATTTAATGATTTTTATATTTACAATGTTTACAATATTCTGTTTATATGATAAAGTATCAATAAGATACATAGAAGGGAGGCCGTAGTGAACAGTCGACCATTCTAATCAGTTGAAAGAGGGTGTATAGACATTTCACCGGCAGACAGGCCGAAAATGCAGTTATGAATATACAAGTAAATAATAGTTATATGTAAAGGCTCAGTCCATTATCTTACAGAGATATCGGCTGAGCCTTTTGTTGTGTAAATTTATATATTACCCATTCTTATTCTCTGCTAAACTAAAGCTATTATGAAATTAGTTTGGATAAAAAGAGGTATTAATATGCATGAATTTACATTAGAAGAAAAAAGACGTTTTAGAATATTGGTTGCTATTGTTTCAATATCTGGTTTTTCGCAAGGGATGTTGCTTCCTTTAATTTCTGTAATTTTTGAACAAGATGGTGTTAGTGCTACTTTAAATGGATTAAGTGCAACTGGATTATACATAGGTACGTTGTTAATCTCTCCTTTTATGGAACCACCTCTACGAAAATTCGGATACAAACCGATAATAATTGTAGGTGGACTTCTTGTTATTGTGTCCTTAATGCTTTTTCCTTTGTGGAAAAGTGTAGCCTTTTGGTTTGTGTTGCGGCTATTGATCGGAATTGGTGATCATGCTCTTCATTTTTCGACACAAACTTGGATTACTAGCTTTTCACCACAGCATCGATTAGGTAGAAATATTGCTATTTACGGATTATCATTTGGCATAGGTTTTGCGGTTGGACCTTTATTTGTCCAATTAGTGGAGATCTTTGAAGGTTTACCGTTCATTGTTTCGAGTATCCTTTGTTTAAGTGCGTGGGTTCTTGTATTCTTCATTAAGAATGAGAAGCCTGAAGTTTTTTCCGATAGTGCCTTAATAGCTGGGACCTGGAAACGCTTTGGAGCAGCATTTGCAGTTGCATGGATAGCATTTATACCACCGTTTAGCTATGGTTTTTTGGAGTCTTCACTGAACGCAATCTATCCTGTGTATGCACTACGTAATGCTCTAGACGTTACAGATCTTTCTTATATATTAGCAGCATTTTCTATCGGAGGTGTTGTATCTCAGCTGCCATTAGGGGTATTAAGTGATCGTATCGGTCGAAGAAAAGTGTTGATCGTAGCATTGGCCATGGGCTCTTTAACATTTGGTATAGCTAGTATGTTCGAAACTTCCGTTCTAATTATAGGAAGTATGTTTTTTATAGCAGGTACATTTGTAGGTTCAACGTTTTCCCTTGGTATTTCGTATATGACCGATTTAACACCAAAAGAATTACTACCAACTGGCAATTTACTCTGTGGAATTTTCTTTAGTTTAGGAAGCTTGTCGGGACCATTTTTAGGTGGGCTTTTCATACAACTATTTGATGGCCTAAGTTTCTTAATACTTATAGCTCTATTGTTAGGTTCATTATCATTTCTTATACTCATCTCCAATCCACAGAAGAAAGGTCGATTGTTATGAAGCAAAAATCATCTAAGTTAGGAAGTAAAATTACACTCTATATTGTCGTAGGGATACTATTACTCGTAGCATTATTTACCACTGTCCTTGTTTACAACACGAACAAAACTGTAAAAGATTCATTAGGGGAAAATGGTATACATATTGCGCAAAATATCGCTACGTTAGTAGATGTTCCAGCCTATGAAGAATTTAAAAAGAACCCTGAACAAAATGAAAAGTACTGGGAGTTAAGAGAAGAGTTAAATAATTTACTAATACAAAATGGCATATTATATGCGTATATTACGGATATTCCTAAAGAAGGAGAAACAGCCACCATCATTGTCGATGCTGCAGGAAAAGATGATGATAGCGCTTATTTACCAGGCGATATAAGTGAAGGAACAAATTATGAAGCTGTAGAAGGTGCATTAACTGGAAGTGGAAGCTACACAGACTTAATTGAGGATGAAGAATACGGGGAATACCTATCATCGTATGCTCCTTTGAAAAATGAAGCAGGAGAAATAATTGGGGTTGTAGGAGTTGACATTTCTGCAGCGAATGTCCAATTAATTCAACAAAAAAGCTTAAAAGAATCTGTTCCTTTTTCTTTGATAATGGTTATTCTGTTAGGTACAGTCATCACTTTAATACTCTATCGTTATGTTCGAACTGCCTTGAAGCCACTAACAAATATGCAAGATGCTTCTATTAAGTTTGCAAATGGAGACCTTCGAGGGGCTGAGGAAGTATTAAAAACGGTGTCATTAAAACAAAATAATGAAATATCCGATTTTGCTAAATCATTCCGAAAATCCATTGTTCAATTATCCTCTATTTTAACAAATATGAATGGAACAGCGGGTTCGCTATTAAAAGTATCTGATGAATTAGAGGAAGTAATGAAGTCAGTTAGATCCTCAAATGATGAAATATCAGAGAGTATTTATAAAATAGCTTCTGGATCTGAAATACAGAAAACAAATAATGATGAAGCTCTAACTGCTATGGAAGAGATGACTATTGGCATCCAGAGAATTGCAGATTCTTCTACCTCAGTGGCCACATCATCTAGTGATATGACAGAACTTGTTACCTCAAGTGCAGCAAATTCTATGACAGTAGTTCACCAGATTAAAAACGTCGAGACTTCTGTACTGGCAACTGAAAAACATGTGAAAGATCTAGGAGAAAAATATCAATCCATTGAAGAGATGGTTACAGTGATTACAGGTATTGCTGATCAGACGAATCTACTAGCATTGAATGCAGCTATTGAAGCGGCTCGGGCAGGTGAAGCAGGGAAGGGCTTTGCTGTAGTTGCAGATGAGGTTAGAAAACTAGCAGAAATGTCGAGAAACTCTGCGGAAGAAATACGTGATCATATTCAAGGATTCCAAACAGTAACTGTTCTAGCACTAGAAGAAATGGCTAGAAGCGCAAAAGATGTACAAAGTGGATCATTAGCCGTCGAAGAGATCGGAAACGACTTGAATAAGGTACTGGAATCTGTTGTCCGTGTAAATGAAGAAGTACAAGATGTTTCAGCTGTAACAGAACAAATGTCTGCAAGCTCCGAAGAAGTACTTGCATCCATGGAGCAAGTTACCGCTATTGTAAATGAGTCAGTAGAACAAACGAAAACTGTTGCTGTTTCGGCAGATTATCAAGTGGATACCGTTGAAAACTTAGACAAAACGATTCAAACTCTACAACAATCAGCCCATCAGCTTCAAAAAGCAATTAACCAATTTAATCTGTAATAGCGAAGCACTAAGGTTGTTCTTTTTTAAGAACAACCTTAGTGCTTTTTCTTTTGGCTATTTTAAAGATAAAGGCTTTTCTGGTCTATTAGGGCAATATTTGCAACTAGGGTCACTACATTTAGATTCTATCCAACTATTACATTTAGGACAAAAATACGTATCAAAATTATCATAATAAACTAAATTAAACTTGCATGTAGAACAATACTTTTCTTGTTCAATTTGACCATAAAATTCAAAGTCATCTACTATCACTTTGCTATCTACTTCTTTTATTTCCATGAAAATCTTCCCCTTAAGTTCATTTCCTACGTCCCATCTCTGAAAATAACATTATATAAACAACTCTTGACAATATTCTGAATAATAGGTTAGTCTGAGTTAATTATAGTAAAGGGAGAGATTCATATGCAAAGAATAACACTGACTTCTTCATTCAAATTGGAGGGCATGTTGGTTTAATAATATGATCTCCGATTTGATTCAATCCAGAATCAACTAAATCGGAGGAATTATAGTGAGCATACAAAATTTTTATTACACAATCACAAGTTCTAGATCGTTTTTTATCCAAATCGTATTTACATTAAATGCTATTTATTATGTAACGCAAGCAGACTTAAATGCATTGCAACTGGTTTTAATCGGCACAATTATGGAAGTTTCCGTTCTCTTGTTTGAAATGCCAACTGGCTTGTATGCAGATCACTACGGACGAAAGCGTTCACTAGCACTGGGCACAGTTATTATTGGTTTGGCACATGTCCTTGAAGGTAGTACGCCAGAATTTTGGGCGATTGCTTTCGCTTCTGCGATGTGGGGAATAGGCTGGACTTTCATAAGTGGAGCTGAACAAGCATGGATTGCGGATGAGTTAGACGGCGAAGACTTAGACACCACGTTCCTTCGTGGTTCCCAATTTTCTTCTTTTGCACGTTTCGTAGCAATTTTGGCCAGTGTGGCAATTGCGGCTGTTTGGTCGGTGCAAACGGCGATTATATTTGCAGGTGTCATGCTGATTGCCCTTTCATTCTGGGCATTCATCAAGCTACCCGAAACCAAGTTTGTCAAAGTAACACGTGAAAAAGGTGTCTCGGGTGTCACTCATATGGTTACCACTATCAAAGCTGGACTATCACAGATTCGTGGGAATACTATGCTAGTTAGCATAGCGGTAGTTACATTATTATGGGGACTTGCGAGTGAAGGATTCGACCGTTTATATGGAGCCCATTTCATTACTGACTATAATTTGTCGGAAGATGAGTCCATCTACTGGTTTGGTGCTTTTTATGCGATTGCATTTTTACTTAATATTGTCGTACTACGTTTTGTTGAGAAAAACGTGAAAGGTCGCTACGCGGATGTGCTATTGCTTATAAATGCAGTGTTGACAGGAACGATGCTAATTTTCGCATGGACAGGTCATTTCTGGATAGCTGTGGTGATGTACTGGGTGACAAGTGCACTGAGAAACGTAAACTATCCATTAATGAGCATCATTACAAATGAACAAATTGAATCGAAAGGTAGAGCAACAACACTTTCCATGTTTGGGCAACTTGATGCTTTCGGACAAATTGTTGGGGGCCCATTAGTAGGATTGTTAGCATTATACACAACAATTGCAGGAGGCATTTCGGCATCTGCATTCCTAATTTTACCCGTTCTTTATTTCTTATGGCGAATGAAGCGGAAAACGGTTCATTCATAATTTTTTAGTACTTGATGCGAATGAGCATCAGGTACTATTTGATTGGAGTGACATGTGATAAGAAGCTACTCCATCAATATGATGCCAGTTGTTGTAGCCCCTTTAGTTTAAGTGATAACCTTCACAACAATGATGTATGTATCTTTACCATAACCGTAATTGTGTAACTTTTCTGCTTACTTTACGTATAATCAATAAATACACTACTTCAAAAAAAGGAGTGGAATCGATGATAACGCTGAATGCAGAAAAAAAGTATATAAATTTACTTCTATACTTGCTTCTCATAGCTTTTGTGCTTGTCACATACACCTTGGATTTATATCCAGCAGCACATCAAATAGATTATAGTGATGAGCAATCTTTTACTATAACTAAGAAAGGTATGCTTCACTCGGAGCAACTCAAGGTTATCAAAACAGAGGAATCCACCTTAAAAGTTGCGCTGATAGATTATGAGGTAAATTTTCTGAAGGCACTTTGGCTTGCGGGTATTATAGTATTCTCCATGTTCTTTATTAATCTTGTTAACTTACTGGAACAAGGGAGTATTAAGCCAGCCCTTATAATATCAGCTATTTATATCGTTATTTTTATAGGGGCTCTTTTTGTCTATATAGATAGATTCCTTTTTGTAAATGAAGTAATTAAGAAATTAATAGTTTGAAGATCAACTAAAATGAAAAATAGATATTGTTTAATGAAGTATGGAAGGAAATGATATTTTCAAATGGAAGCAATGGAACTTAAAGAGATATTATCGGAGCTTAAAAGTGGGGAAAGAATTTGGGAAGCCGAGGAAACAGTCATTATTATCAAATCGATGATTGAACATATTGGTTCTTCAGATGGCGAGTTGAGGGACCAATTAATATATAGCTGGTTTTATCATTTAATAATAAAAAAGAATTTGCTAGATCAGGATCTGTTGAAGGAACTATTAGAAGTGGCACTAAAGGATTTGTTATTGAAAGGTATTGGAGAGAAAGACACAGATACTGTATTCACAAGGTCTTTTACTACTCTTTTAATAGCACTTATACTATCAAAAGACAACGAAGATGACTTTCTTAGCCAAGATGTAATTTTGCAAGTAAAAAATAAAATAGTAGATTATATTAATCTTGAAAAAGACTTAAGAGGATATATTCCATATAAAGGGTGGGCTCACAGTGTAGCGCATGTCGCAGATACTTTGGATGAATTGATAAAAAGTAAAAAAGTGGACGTAAAGTACTTTGGAGAAATCTTAAATGTACTGTGGGATAAAGTCCTTGTTTCCACTACTGTTTACATTCACGAAGAGGAGGAAAGAATATTAGTTCCAATACTGGAGATGCTCGAACGAGGCCTAGAAATAAAAGAAATACAATCATTGTTACAGCAAATACCAGATGAATTACATAAACAGAAAATGTTAGTGAAGGAAGAAGAGTATTGGTATTTATATGCAAACTGCAAGTCATTCTTAAAAAGCTTTTTGATTGAAGTTCAAAAAAGACCAAAATTATATCCTTTGCAAAAAAGTATTGAAGATTGCCTTGAATCGGAATGGAATCTTATGTCATGAGAAAAGGACAGACAAGTTGAATGTCTGTCCAATGTATTATATATAATTAAGGTTTTAACACGAATTTAATACTTTCTTCTTCATGATCATGGAAAGTTTTGTAAGCATCGCTAGCTTTGTCTAATGGCATACTATGTGTAATAATTTCTTTCGGATCGAATTCACCGTTCGTAATTTTATCAAATAAGGTAGGCATATAATGTACAACTGGGGCTTGTCCCATTTTTAGGGTTACATTTCGTTCGAAAATATTACCTAGTGGGAACATATTATACAATGACCCGTAAACGCCTGTTAATTGAATTGTCCCAAACTTTCTTACTGCGTTTATTCCGATATCTAGAGCACTTAATGTTCCACCCTGGAGTTTTAGCTTTTGTTCCACTTTTTCAACCATCGACATTTTACCGTCCATACCTACACAGTCAATCACTACGTCTACTCCACCGTTAGTAATTTCTTTAATATGTGAACCCATATCATCGTATTGTTCAAAATTATACACTTCAACATTATTCATCTTTATAGAATGTTTTAAACGATAATCTAAATGATCCACTGCAATTACTCTCTTTGCACCTTTCATCCAAGCAAACTTCTGTACCATCAGACCGATAGGACCTGCTCCTAAAACGGCAACGGTGTCTCCTTCTTTCATGCCAGAGTTTTCAACACTCCAATAGGCAGTTGGAAGAACATCTGAAAGAAATAACAAAGATTCATCTTCTAGTTCACAAGATTCCGGTATTAAAAACGGCAGATAGTTTCCATATGGTACACGTAAGTATTCTGCCTGACCCCCAGGGAAATTACCATAACGTTCGGTAAAACCAAAGTAACCCCCT
Organism: Psychrobacillus sp. FSL K6-1464; assembly: GCF_038003145.1. Lineage (NCBI taxonomy): Bacteria > Bacillati > Bacillota > Bacilli > Caryophanales > Bacillaceae > Psychrobacillus > Psychrobacillus sp. FSL K6-1464. The sequence continues at coordinate 2,884,460 of NZ_JBBOOP010000001.1, read as the reverse complement.
GTGTCCAAGGCTGGATTATCATTAGAGTTATCGCATTGGCTTTCCATCTCATTTTGACAATAAAAACATTCGCCACATGATACGTTAAATGGAATAACTACTCTATCTCCTTTTTTAACTTTCGTTACTGCTGGTCCAACCTCTTCCACTATTCCCATTGGTTCATGCCCGATGACATAGTCCTTTCGAGTAGGCATGGCACCTCTATAAATATGAAGATCTGATCCACAAATTGCTGTAGTGGTAATACGTACGAGGATATCATCCTGTTTTTCTAATTTGGCATCTGGAACTTCTTTTACTTGGACATCTTTGGCACCTTGATATGTGACAGCTTTCAAAAAAATCTCCTCCTTTAAAAGTATGTTCAATTTAATCTTTCCCTATGATCTCCAAATTAAAACTCACGAAGATATGATGAGGGTGGGGAGTGAGAAAAGTAGTAATCATTAAAATCTGGTAGAAAAAATAAAAATCCCGAGAAATAATTCTCGGGATTTTTTATTATTTTAGTATTAATAATGTTACTGCTTCAACATGTGCAGTTTGAGCAAACATATCAACAGGCTGGATGTATTCTATATTGTAAATTTCTTTAAGAGCAGCTAAATCCTTCGCAAGTGTCGATGGGTTACATGATGTGTAAACAAAACGTTTTGGTTTAATATCCAAGATCGTTTTTAACAATTCATCATCTAAACCTGCGCGTGGTGGATCTACTGTTAATACATCTGGAACGAATCCTTCATTTTTCCACTTTTGTAACCAATGTTGTGCTGTACCATGTACATATTGCGTATTTTTGAAGCCATTTCGCTTGGCATTCTTTTTAGCATCTTGAACAGATTCTTGAATAATATCCATACCACGAACCTCTTTGGCATTTTTTGCAAGCCATAGTCCGATGGTGCCGACACCACAATAAGCATCTACGATTGTTTCTTCTCCTGTAAGAGCCGCAGCTTTTTCGATCTCATTGTACAAATGCACTGTTTGTTCCGGATTTAACTGGAAGAATGCACGAGCAGATAAATCGAAAGCTAATTCTCCAAGCTTTTCATGAATCGTTTCTTTCCCATGTAAGTTAATCGTCGTATCACCAAATATTAGCGAAGTATCTTCTGCATTGATATTCTGACTAATGGACACTATATTAGGATCAATTGCTCTTATTTTTTGAACTAGTTCTTCTTTTTGATGCATTTTCTTTTGAGTTGTCACAAGGGTAACTTGAATTTGTCCAGTTTTCATACCCGTACGAACGACAATTGTACGTACGACTCCTTTAGAATTTCTTCCATCATAGATAGAAATTTTCATTTCTTCCAGGAATCTTTTTATTTCATTTGTAATATGGGTAGTAGCCGGGTGTTGAACGGAACATTCGTTAATATCGATTAACATATTGGATTCTTCCGCGTATAATCCAGCAATAACTTTATCGCCTAATTCTCTCACTTGGAATTGGCTTTTGTTGCGATAGTGCCATGGGTTTTCCATGCCAATCGTTGGTCTTACATCAATTGATGGGGCTAAGTCTTTCACATATCGTTCTAAAGCCTGTATAACTAAATCTCTTTTTACAAGCAGCTGACTTTCATAAGTCATGTGCTGTAACTGACATCCCCCACAAGATTCATATACTGGGCAAGGTGGAGTAACACGATGCGGAGACGGTTCTCTTAATGTTTTAACTTCTGCTTCGGCATACTTAGGATTTGCTACTGTCACTTTCGCAGTAATTACTTCTCCTGGAAGTGCACCTTTAACAAAAACAACATTACGTTTAAAGAATCCAACGCCTTCTCCATTGATACCAAGTCGTTTAATCGTCAGGGGGAATTCTTGTCCTACTTCTATAACTGATTTTTCACTCATACCTTCACGTCCTTTATAATCTTCCTTCTATTATAAAGGAGTTTATTCAGGAAGCAAAGTAAGCGGAATATCCAGATTATTCATGACTAGATCATCTAGTGTTCCAAATGTATAGCCCATTTTTCTAGCATCCTTGATGAACATTGGTAAGCCCTCTGCATTATCAGGAGATACTGTGTGCATTAAGATGATTGCACCAGGGTGGATTTGGGACATTAGCTCATCATAAGCATATTTACCGCCTTTTTTCTGATCCTTATGCCAATCAATAAAAGCTACAGACCAAAAGATATGCTGATGTCCTATTTCATTGGCAGCCTCTAGTACTTGTTCGTTAAAAATGCCTTCCGGTGGCCGAGTGACGGTTGTTCGGGTTAATGAAGTTAGTTCACTTAAACGTTTATCAAATTTTTGCAGTTCTTTTTTGACACCTTCCTTAGAGAGCCTTGCTAAGTTCGGGTGTCCATATGAATGGTTGCCAATCTGGTGTCCCTCTGCAATCATTCTTTTTACTAAAGGAGTTGCACTTTCTAAATAGTGCCCAGTTAAAAAGAATGTAGCTTGAATGTTTTCAGCTTTCAAAGTATCTAAAATACTTTCGGTATAGCCGTTTTCATAGCCGTTATCGAATGTAAAATATAGAATTTTTTCATCTGCAGATCCCTTATATATGGAACCATGTTTTTTGAGCAAGGCATCCATTTCTCCACCTGCTTCTGCTTGTTGTTCATTTGTAGCTTTTTTTAAGCCCCAATGTATTTCCTTATCAGCTTGGGCAGAAAAAGGTTTATTCATAAATCCAATACTTAAAATGATTGTTGCAATAATAATTCCTACTAGGTGAGATTTCCACATAAAAACGCAACCTTTCTTTTTTAAGTAGGTTGCGCCAATAAGAGTTAGTTATTCATTTATAAATAGCGCGTAAAGCACTTTCTAAATTAGGAAAATGGAATGTATAACCTTCATCCAGTAGAACCTGTGGTATAACATGTTGGCCTTCTATGACAAGCTGACTTTTTTCACCTAAAGCAAACTTTAAAGCAAAAGATGGAACGGGAAAATAATGTGGCCTTTTCAATACAGTTGCTAAGGTTTTTCCAAAATCGTTCATCTTTTTTGCATGGGGCGCAGTAATATTAAATGGACCATTAATGGGTTGTTCTATTGCAAATAATAAGGCACTTGCAACATCTTTAACATGTACCCATGACATCCAATTATCACCTGTTCCAATAGGTCCACCAACAAAAAGCTTGTATGGTAATGCCATCAATGGAAGTGCACCTTCAGATTTACCTAAAATAATTCCGAATCTACCATAAGCAACACGTATCTGAAGCTCTTCTGCACTTTTAGCTTTCAGCTCCCAATCTCGAACTGTTCGAGCTAGAAAGTCAGTACCAACTTCTTTCGATTTTTCTGTATATCTTGTACTAGTCGAGGCTGGATAAATGCCAATCGCACTTGCATTTACTAGTACTTTAGGTTTTACAGCAAGCGCTTTTAATATCCGGAGCAGTTCATCCGTTGTTTGCATCCGACTGTCATAGATTTTTTGTTTTTGTACTTCTGTCCATGGCCCATTATTAATGGACTCACCAGCCAGATTTACAAAAGCATCGATGCCTTCTAACTGTTTTTCAGGGTGGGCATTTTCAGATAGCCACTGTACATATGTTATGCCATGTTCCGTTCCCTGTTTAGAACGAGATAGTATATATACATCATGGCCTTTTTGCAACAGTAACTCTGTCAGTTCGCTTCCTACAAATCCAGTTCCTCCAGTAATTGCAATTTTCATTTATCTTCAACCTCCTTCTTAGTTTTATCATAACAGTTCAATCATTTATCACCAACCAACTTATACGCTATAATTGAAGAAAGGCGAATGGAGAGAGTGAAAATGCCGGTTATTACGAGAATTGGACGACAAAAGAATAATAATGAACGGTATAATTTATATTTGGATGAAAAGTATGCATTTAGTTTGGATGAAGCAGTTCTGATCAAGTACCAATTATCTAAGGGCAAAGTCATCGAAGAATTTACACTAGATGAAATTGTTTTTGACGATGAAGTAAGAAAGGCGTTTAACAAAGCCATTAACTTTTTAAGTTACCGTATGAGAAGTGAGTACGAAGTAAAACAAAAACTATTGCAAAATGAGTATGGTGAAGCTGTTATATTAGAAGCAATTCGAAAATTATATGAGTATGGCTTTCTTAATGATGAAAGCTTTACGAAAGCCTTAGTAGAAACACAAAAGAAAAATAGCAAAAAAGGACCGACTGCAATACGTCAGGAACTGAAGAAAAAAGGAATTGATAAAGATCTTCAAGAGAAAGTATTGGGCAATTATTCAGAAGAAGAGCAAGTAGATATAGCGAGAACTTTGGCAGAAAAGATTATCAATCAAAATCAGGATAAAACACCAAGGCAGATAAAACAAAAAGTCCAAGATACACTTCAAAGAAAAGGTTATAATTTTAGTATAATTACCCAAGCACTTTCAACATTCGAATTAGAAAAAAATGAAGAAGAATGGATCGATATAATTGCTACGCAGGGAGACAAAATTTGGCGAAAACATTCGGCTAAATATAAAGGAAACGATTTACGAAGACGTATAAAGACAGCGTTATATCAAAAAGGTTTTCCTGCAGAACAAATTGATCTATATATAGAAAAGAAGGAGTTGGAAGAGCAAGATGAGTGAAAAAAAATATGGTGATATGACTGTACCAGAGCTTAGAACGGAAATTGCAAATTTAAAAGAGAAATCACGAAAAGCCGAGCAACTAGGAATAGTAAATGAATATGCCGTTTACGAAAGAAAAGCATTGATGGCCCAAGCTTTTCTAATAGATCCTGCTACTATTAAACCAGGTGAGATGTACCGAATTATTGGAGATCCTGGTGTGTTTTTTCAGGTAGAATACTTAAAAGGAAGATTTGCATGGGGTTACAGATTAGGTGGAGAAAAATATGAAGAAGCCTTGCCAATCTCAATGCTAGAATCACTGGAGGAAAGAAAATAATATGCAAACAAAAATAGATGAATTAACTTTCGCACTTCTAGAAAAAAATGATAAGCTATCTGCTGCAAAGGCAAGAGCTTGGATAGAGTTACTATGGTCAGACTTTGAATCCTCGTATGCCAAAGCTGGATATGATTATAAAGGGGTTGCTGTCACAGAAATGGTCATTAGAAAATGGATAGATGGCTACGGTGCACAGCTACATGAATTTGCAAATACGAACGAGAAGTATAAACATTTATTGGAGACCGACGATTTTAGCAATTAAAAACGCTAGGAAATGTATCCTAGCGTTTTTTCTTTATTAGTTATGTGGGATAAAATCTAGCTTTTTACGTAGCTTATCCTCACTGAATATCCAACCTGTGTAGGAATTGACTATTTCTAGATCTTCATTTAAATGTGCCACGGCTACGAATGGATAAAAGTCATTACTGCGATATCGTAAGTCAATTAGTCTTACTTCATATATATGCTCAAATTCCGTAATCTCCCAGCGGTAAATAGGAGAAAACGAAGTAAATGCACTCATATTTTGGTCTTTCAAAGCAGCTTTTACTAAATCAGATTCGGGCAGCGGATTACGTTCGAACTTATCATAAATAGTGATAGATCTGCCGTATGCTCTTCCTACATAATGATGTGTTTTGGAATTTGCAGCTACTCTCCATTGAAAAAATTTCATCGTAGGTGCAACAATAATTTCATCTGCATCGGGAATAGTATGCTTAACAGAATTTTTCACTGCATGCTGTACGGCGAATCGTAAAATATAGTACAGGAAAATAATAGCGTACATAGTAAGAAAAGTTGGTACAGGATTTAAGCTTAACATCCATAAAAGTATACCAACCACATGAATACCAAAAATAATTGGATCAAATGTATTAATAACTCCCAGGGCGACCCATTTCTTTGAAAATGGCCTTAAAGCTTGAGTTCCATAAGAATTGAAGATATCTACAAAAACATGTACAAATACAGCAAGAAAAGTCCATAACCATAAATGCAGTAAATTGGCTTCAGGGAAAATAAGCCATAACACACCTGCTATTAAAATAGGCCATAAAATAACGGCTGGAATTGAGTGAGTAATTCCACGATGATGTCGAATATAAACTGCATTATTGCGTAATTTTAGAACAGTATCTATATCAGGGGCTTGAGAGCCTATAATTGTACCTGCTATAACTGCAGTCGTTGTAAGTGTGCTCCCTGCAACAACGGGGTCAATAAGTGAGAGACCGCCTAGTGCAACACCCATAACAACATGTGTACCTGTGTCCATACAACCAGCTCCTTTAGGATTACAGCTTACTACATCTTAAAATAGATTAGTTAAAAAACAAAGCCGCTACTATTCATATACCCAAATTTAATGTCAATAATCGCAAGGAAGGATTTTACAGTGAACGAATTATACAAAAAAAATGTTAGAGAATCCCTAGTTTCATGGTTTTTAGAAGAAAAACGTGACTTGCCGTGGAGGAAAACAACAGACCCATATAAAATTTGGGTTTCCGAAGTAATGCTACAACAAACAAAAGTGGATACGGTTATTCCTTATTATGAAAGATTTATCGCAAAATATCCTTCACCACAATCATTAGCTGATGCAGAAGAAGGAGAACTACTAAAAGAGTGGGAAGGATTAGGTTATTATTCTCGTGCCAGAAACTTACAGAGTGGTGTTAAAGAAGTAGTTGAACATTATAATAGCGTTGTACCTTCCAATCGAAAAGAAATTTCCAAGTTGAAGGGTATTGGTCCATATACTGCTGGTGCTATTTTAAGTATTGCATACGGAGTGCCAGAACATGCTGTAGATGGCAATGTTATGCGTGTACTTTCTAGAGTCTTATTGATAAAAGAAGACATTGCGAAGCCAAAAACAAAGAAAATATTTGAAGAGGCAGTAATGGATTTGATAGATCGTGAAAATCCCTCTGCCTTTAACCAAGGTCTTATGGAACTAGGTGCAGTAATTTGTACCCCAACTAAACCAAAATGTCTTTTGTGTCCATTAAGAGAAAATTGCTCTGCATTTTTTGAAGGTGTGCAAGATGAGTTGCCTATAAAAACAATTCAAAAGAAATCAAAGACCCATAAAGTGAAAACAGTAGTTATACAGAATAAAAATGGACATGTATTACTTGAAAAACGAGCTTCTAAAGGCTTACTAGCGAATATGTGGCAATTCCCAATGGTAGAGTTACCAACGCCTAATCATACAGTAGAAGAGATTGTCGAACATGATTACGGAATAGAGATTGAAAAAGGTCCGTTAATCAATGAGTTTAAACATGTGTTTTCGCACCTAGTATGGGAAATGGAGAGTTTTGAAGCAATCTTGAAGCAGGAAAAAGAGCTTCCTAATCGTTGTAAGTGGCTTACAATAGAAGAAATAAATCTACAACCGATGCCCGTCCCGATGTTGAAAATTTGGAATGCATGGAAAGAGAGGGAGATTTAAAAATGACAACAAATAAAGTAGCTTTAGTTACAGGTAGTAGCAGAGGTTTAGGGAAAGCTATAGCTATCGAACTTGCCAAAAACGGATATGATATCGTCGTAAACTATGCTCGAAGTAAAACCGCTGCTCTTGAGACAGTGAAGGAAATTGAAAACCTAGGAAGAAAAGCACTTTTAGTAAAGGCGAATGTAGGAGATGTGGAAAAGCTTCGTGATATGTTCCACACTATTAAAGAAGAGTTTGGTCGTTTAGACATTTTTGTTAGCAATGCTGCTTCCGGTGTTTTAAGACCTATTATGGAATTAGAGGAATCACATTGGGACTGGACAATGAATATTAACGCCAAAGGAATGTTATTTGGTGCCCAAGAAGCGGCTAAGTTAATGCCAGACGGTGGGAAAATTTTGGGGATCAGTTCTTTAGGGTCTATCCGTTATTTAGAAAACTACACAACAGTCGGAGTTTCAAAAGCCGCAATAGAATCACTCACAAGGTATTTAGCAGTGGAGCTTGCACCTAAAGGAATTGTAGTAAATACTGTATCTGGTGGTGCGCTCGACACAGACGCACTCAAGCATTTTCCAAATCGAGATGAATTATTAGACGATGCAAGAGTAAATACACCAGCAGGACGGATGGTAGAAATAGATGACATGGTCAAAACAGCTATGTTCTTGCTCTCTGATGACGCTTCCATGATTAGAGGCCAAACAATTATTGTCGATGGCGGCAGATCGTTAAAAATGTAGTGTCTTACACTACCAATAATCTTTCAGCTAGGAAGACATAAATGCGTAGCGTGCGACGGCCACATCTGAGTAAAACTTCTTATATTGGTATAATGAAGACTGTCTATCTAAACTTGAAGGCGAAGATGCAAATGTAAGCTAGATTCATAAATGACTATCTATTTATAGTAGCTATATACTTCATACACAGTGGTCGGTTGGATGTGCGCCTTCCAAGCCGCATGAGCGCGAAGAATGAGACTTTAAAAGGGTGAAGGAACGGAGTAACTCATCCTTAAAGGCTCATGCGTAGCGTGCGGCAGCGCACATCCGTGTAGAAATTTCCTTTATTGCTAGTACTCTATATGAAATTGACTCAAAGAATGAATAAAATTATGCCATCTGCACATGATAGGAATGTACGGAGGTGAACAATCCATGAAGAATAACAGAAAACAGCAGAACCAAAACCAAGAGTTTGCTTCTGAAACTGATATTCAAAAAGTTAAAGAACAAAATCGTCAAGCAGAGTTGAAAAAACAACAAGCTAGCGGCCCACAAGCAAATCGTTCTTCTAACCGAACTAAATAACATGGATTCACCAAAAATCAGCGAGGGTAAATAACCCTCGCTGATTTTTTTACTATAGTTTTTTACATTGAATTGCTATAATAAGAAAATAAGTATAAAAATTCTAAATTTACGCTTGATGAAAAGGTGGCTAAATCATGGCGATTCCAAATGAAGGAGAAACTATTCAAATTCACAGCTACAAGCATAATGGTCGAATCCACCGGGTCTGGCAAGAAACGATGGTTTTAAAAGGAACCAAAAATATTGTAATTGGAGCAAATGAACGAACACTTGTAATTGAATCCGATGGTAGAACTTGGATTACTAGAGAACCTTCTATTTGTTACTTTCATGCAGAATATTGGTTTAACATTATTTGTATGCTACGAGAAGATGGTGTATACTATTACATCAACATGAGTTCTCCATTTGTCTATAACAATGGAATGCTAAAGTACATTGATTATGATTTAGATGTGAAGGTATTTCCTGATATGACCTACACAATTCTGGATGAAGACGAATATGAGCAACATAAAAAAGAAATGAAGTATCCAGAAGAAATTGATGGTATTTTAAATCGAAATGTCGAGAAGCTCATTTCCTGGATCAAACAAAGAAAAGGTCCGTTTGCACCAGATTTTATTGAGGCTTGGACAAGTCGTTATCATTTTCAAAAACAGTTGAATGAGTAGTTAGAGAAACCTGTTGAAATATGCAACAGGTTTTTCTCATGGTAGAAGGGAGTTTTTATATGAATTCGATGAAAAGATATATGGAATTTGTAAAACCGTATAACTTTCAAATTTTCTTGACAATCGTCATAGGGGTTATAAAATTTGCTATCCCATTATTTATTCCGATTCTTATCAAGATTGTAATTGATGATATTATCGGAGCAGAAGCATTAACCAATGATGAAAAAATGACTCAATTAATATATTGGCTTGGCGGGACTGCATTAGTATTCTTAATCGTTCGACCACCAATAGAGTATTATAGACAATACTTAGCGCAATTAGTGAGTAATAAAATCTTGTTTGATATACGTAAGAAAATGTATATCCATTTACAAAAGCTTAGCTTAAAGTACTACTCCAACACGCGTGCTGGCGAGGTTATTTCTCGAGTTATCAATGATGTGGAGCAGACGAAAAACTTTGTCATGATTGGATTGATGAACGTCTGGTTGGACCTAGCGACTATTTTAATCGCTATCGGCATCATGTTAACGATGAATGTAAAGCTTACTTTAGTTACATTATTAGCATTTCCGTTCTATGCATTCAGCGTTAAATACTTCTTCGGAAGATTACGGGATTTAACAAAAGAGCGTTCTCAAGCATTAGCTGGTGTTCAAAGTTACTTACATGAGCGTGTACAAGGAATGAGTATTATTAAAACCTTTACACTAGAAAAACATGAACAAAAATTATTTAATGAGACAAATGGAGAATTTTTAGATGCAGCAGTAAAACAAACAGTATGGAACGCAAAAGCATTTGCAGTAGTTAATACGATTACAGATATTGCTCCTTTACTTGTTATTGCTTATGCGGGTTATGAAGCTATTCATGGAAGACTTTCTGTAGGGACAATGGCTGCATTTATTGCTTATGTGGAGCGCTTATACAGCCCGTTAAGACGTTTAGTCAATTCATCCACAACATTAACGCAATCATTCGCTTCGATGGATCGTGTATTTGAGCTAATGGATGAAGAGTATGATATTGTCGATAAAAAAGGTGCTTCTACTTTAGGGACCTCTAGCGGAGAAGTGACATTTTCTAACGTATCATTCCAGTATGAAAAAGATGGACATATGATTTTAGAGGATATCGATTTCCGTGTTAATGCAGGAGAAACAGTAGCTTTTGTAGGTATGAGTGGCGGTGGTAAATCGACTATTATTAGCTTAATTCCTAGATTTTATGATGTTACTAAGGGACAAATACTAATTGACGGTAAGGATGTTCGTGATGTCACCATTGAATCCTTAAGAAAGCAAATTGGTATAGTGCTACAAGATAATATTCTTTTTAGTGATTCAGTCAAGTCCAATATATTAATGGGGAAACCTGGTGCTACAGATGAAGAAGTAATGGAAGCGGCTATAGCAGCAAACGCACATGACTTTATCATGGAGCTTCCTGAAGGATATGAAACAAAAGTCGGAGAGCGTGGCGTGAAACTTTCAGGAGGTCAAAAGCAGCGTGTTGCGATCGCCAGAGTATTTTTGAAAAATCCATCTATTTTAGTTCTAGATGAAGCAACTTCAGCATTAGACTTAGAGAGTGAATCTTTAATACAGGATTCTTTAGAGAAGCTAGCTTCCAATCGTACGACCATAATCGTAGCACACCGTCTATCTACTATTACGCATGCCGATAATATAATCGTTATTGAAAATGGTAAAGTGATTGAGAACGGTTCACATGCGCAATTGATGAAACAAAAAAATACTTATTACAATCTATTTCAAATTCAACAACTTGATACAGAATAATTACTCAAACATCTTATAAGTGTTTATTCCGCTTATAAGATGTTTTTTTATATTTAGGAAGGGAGGATAGTCGTATGACTTTTCAGAAAAGTGTTGCATAACAGAATTTTTTGTGTAAAATATCATTTATAGTACTTTAGTTAGAAGATTCGAATATTTGTGAAAAGAGGGAACATCATGAGTGAACGACAAACAATTTTGGAAGTGAAAGATCTTCAAACGTCCTTTTTCACAGATGATGGTGTTATTCCATCCGTAGATCATATTGATTTTCATGTAAGAGAAGGCGAGATTCTTGGTATTGTTGGAGAATCAGGATGTGGAAAAAGTGTTACTTCTCTTTCCATCATGGGACTAGTTCCAAGTCCACCAGGGAAAATTACGAGTGGTCAAATATTGTTTGAGGGCAAAGACTTAACAAAGTTTTCTGAGAAAGAAATGCGCAAAGTCCGCGGCAACGATGTGGCAATGATTTTCCAAGAGCCAATGACATCATTAAATCCTTTATTTACAATTGGAAATCAATTACTAGAGGCAATAACCTTACATAAGAAAGACTGGAACAAAAAGAAAGCGAAAGCAAGAGCGATAGAAATGCTAAAACTAGTTGGACTTCCGAGAGCAGAAGAACTTATGAATGACTATCCACATCAGCTCTCCGGTGGAATGAGACAGCGTGTAATGATAGCTATGGCATTAGTTTGTGATCCCAAGCTCTTGATAGCTGATGAACCGACAACAGCTTTAGATGTAACTATTCAAGCCCAAATATTAAAGTTAATGCGCGAGTTAAATGAACGGCTGAATACGGCGGTAATATTAATAACGCATGATCTAGGCGTAGTAGCTGAAACTTGTGAACGAGTTGTAGTGATGTATGCAGGAAAAGTAGTAGAAGAGGGCACCGTGGATACAATCTTTAATAACCCACAGCATCCATATACAAAAGGTTTAATTGCTTCTGTTCCAGATATGCGATATAAAAAACAGCGCCTCTACTCTATTCCTGGGAGTGTTCCAAAGCCTGGATCCATCAAACAAGGTTGCAGATTTGCAGCTCGCTGTGAATTTGTAGAAGGAAGATGTACGGAAGAAAATCCTCCTCTATATGAAACAGCGGAAGGTCATAAAACAAGATGCTTCTTATACGATGAAAAGGAGGTTTTGGAAGATGACAGAGCCGCTGTTAAAAGTTGAAGGATTGAAAAAGTATTTTCCAATACGTACTGGGATGTTAGGAAAACATACAGGTAATGTGAAAGCTGTAGATGATATTTCTTTCTTTGTAAATGAAGGAGAAACTCTAGGAATAGTGGGTGAATCTGGTTGTGGTAAATCTACTACAGGCAGGATGCTTATGAGATTACTAGAGCCTACTGAAGGAAAAGTGACGTTTAACGGAAAAGATCTAACGAGTATTTCAAATGATGAGATGAGAAAAGCTAGACGTGAAATACAAATGGTATTCCAAGATCCTTATGCTTCTTTAAATCCACGTCATACAATTGAAAAGATTCTAATGGAGCCTTTAATTGTCCATAATATTGGAGACCCAAAGAGTAGAAAAAAGAAAGTACATGACTTTCTAGAAATTGTCGGTTTAAGTAGCTATCATGCCAAACGTTATCCACATCAATTTAGTGGAGGACAAAGGCAACGTATAGGAATAGCAAGAGCATTGATGACTAATCCGAAGTTGATAATAGCGGATGAGCCAGTGTCGGCACTCGACGTTTCGATACAGGCACAAGTCTTGAATCTCATGCAAGATTTACAGAAGGAGCTCAAGTTAACTTATATCTTTATTGCTCATGATTTGGGAGTTGTTCGCCATATCAGTGATCGTGTAGGGGTAATGTATTTAGGAAGAATGGTAGAACTCGCTACAAGTGAATCCATGTATGCTGAACCTTTACATCCTTATACAAAAGCTTTACTTTCTGCAGTTCCAGTTCCAGATCCGGAGTTTAAACGGGAACAAATTATTTTAGAAGGAGACATTCCAAGTCCCTCAAATCCACCTTCTGGGTGTACCTTCCATACAAGATGTCCTTTTAAGATGGATATTTGTGTGAAGGATGTTCCACAATTACAAGAAGCTAAAACAGGTCATTTTGTTGCATGCCATTTATATAATGAGCAATTGCAGCATTGATAATAAATAAATAATTGGAGGGGTCCAAATGGGAAAAACGAAGATATGGTCATTTTTGCTGCTGATGTTCGTTGCACTTACTATGGTACTTGCTGCGTGTTCATCTGACGATTCATCAGACGGCGATACAAAAAAAGATAATGACAAGGGAACTACAGAAACTGCGGAAGATAAAGTATTAATCTTTGGTCGTGGAGGAGATTCTGTTTCACTAGATCCAGCTGCTGTAACGGATGGTGAATCATTCAAAGTTACACAAAACGTGCAAGAAACTTTATTAAACTTTGGTGAGCAAGATACAACAATTAATGAAGGATTAGCTACAAAGTGGGAGCCATCAGAAGACGGACTTTCGTATACATTCACACTTCGTGAAGGTGTAAAATTCCATGATGGAACTGATTTTAATGCAGAAGCAGTTGTTAAAAACTTTGAACGTTGGGCTAGCGGTTCTGAAGATCTATTCCCATATTATGGGTCTATGTTCGGTGGATATGCTGGTGATGAAGGTCATGTAATTGAATCAGTTACTGCTGAGGGAGATTACACGGTAATATTCAAACTTACGCGTGCACAAGCACCTTTCTTGAAAAATATTGCAATGAGTCCATTCGCTATTGCAAGTCCAACTGCATTTGAAGCAGCAGGAGATAAATATGGAGATAGCCCAGTCGGTACTGGACCATTCAAATTTGTAGAGTGGAAACGTAATGATTCTATCACTATTGAAAAGTATGAAGAGTATTGGAATTCAGAAGAGCCGAAATTAGATCGTGTTGTTTTCCGTGCAATTCCTGATAACTCTGCTCGTTTAAACTCTCTTTTAACTGGAGAAATTGATTTAGCTGATGGTGTAAATCCTTCGGACGGAGCTACAGTTGAGTCAGAGGCAGCTCTCCAACTATTCGAACGTCCATCTATGAATGTTGGGTACCTTGGGTTAACAAATACTCGTCCTCCATTCGATAACCCAAAAGTTCGTCAAGCTGTAAACTATGCAATTGATAAACAAGCTATTGTGGACGCTTTCTTTGAAGGTCGTGCAGAGGTAGCGAAAAACCCTATGCCATCTTCTATTAGTGGATACAATGAAGATATTCCGGGTTATGAGTACGATCCAGAAAAAGCGAAGCAATTATTAGCAGATGCTGGTATGGCTGACGGTTTTGAAATGGAACTATGGGCAATGCCTGTACCACGTCCTTATATGCCAGATGGTGCAAAAGTTGCTGAAGCTATTCAAAAGAACTTAGCTGATGTTGGTATTACTGCTAATATCGTATCTTATGAATGGGCTACTTATTTAGAAAAAGCTAAAAATGGTGAAGCAGATGCATTCTTATTAGGTTGGACTGGTGATAATGGAGATGCGGACAACTTTATCTATGTTTTACTTGACGAAGATAATATCGGAAGTAACAACTATAGCTACTACAAAAACGATGAGACACATAAAATCTTAATCGAAGCACAAACAGAAGTAGACGAAGACAAACGTAATGAACTTTATAAACAAGCACAAGAATTAATCTTTGAGGATGCTCCGTGGGTTCCACTTGCTCACTCAACACCATTACTAGCTGGAGATGCTGAAATTACTAATTTCTTCCCACATCCAACTGGTTCTGATAGATTAAACAAGGTCGACTTTAAGTAATAAGCTTAAGGGGGGAGGTCTTCGTGATTTCTCCCCTTTATTCATTAAATTAGAAATTGTATTTATTCAGCATTTGTTTAGCTCCTACGTCTAGTCCCTCGAGTCGCTTCAAGATATCAGGGGCGTATGATGAGGGTCAGTAGTTGTGACACGACGATCATAATCATATACTGACTTCCAATTACATAGGCGTTTGTGCTTTTCTTAATTTAAATTAGAGAGGTGAAGAAAATGCTTCACTATATCGGTAAACGATTATTACAATTGATACCTGTATTACTTGGTATGACATTTGTTGTTTTCATGATCATACGAGCAATTCCTGGTAATCCCGCACAAGTAATATTAGGACAATTAGCATCTAAAGAAGCGATAGAAGCATTGGAGATTAAACTAGGCTTGAACCAGCCTTGGTATACACAATACTTTGACTATTTAGCTGGTCTCCTAAAAGGTGATTTGGGCGAATCTATGCGAACGGTTCAACCAGTTGCTAAAGAGATTTGGCCATACTTGGCTGCAACAATGGAGCTAGCTTTCTTTGCCATTATTATTGCAGTAATAATTGGAGTTAATGCAGGTATTATATCGGCTTGGTTCCAAAACTCTTGGTTTGATTATATGGCAATGGTCTTAGCTTTAATCGGAGTATCCATGCCAATTTTTTGGTTAGGATTGATGGAACAGTGGATTTTTGGTATTGAATTACAATGGCTTCCAACGACTGGTCGAGAAGAGGTTCGAGATCCCATTAACTCCATCACGAGCTTGTATGTAATAGATACAATTATACAGGGAAGATTCGATCAACTAGGTACTGTACTGAAACATTTAATATTACCTGGTATTGCGTTAGCAACAATTCCGATGGCGATAATTGCTCGTATGACTAGATCAAGTATGCTTGAAGTAATGAGAGCGGATTATGTTCGCACTGCTAGAGCTAAAGGGCAGAAAATGTTTTTTGTAGTTTACAAACATGCTTTAAAAAATGCAATTATACCCGTATTAACTGTAATTGGACTTCAAACTGGGCTTTTACTTGGAGGCGCTATTTTAACGGAGACTATCTTCGGATGGCCAGGAATCGGCAGGTATATTTACGAAGCTATTTCGTTCCGTGATTATCCAGTAATTCAGTCGGGTATATTGGTTGTCGCTTTTATATTCGTGATGATTAACTTATTTGTAGATATTTTATATGGGTTAGTAGATCCGAGGATTAAATATGATTAAAAGGAGGAATAGATATGTCCGAAATGGTTCCGAATGCGACAAATGATCAACTAATAGTAACTAAAGAAACGTCGACCGGTCCTTGGCGAGATGCATGGCGTAGCTTTCGAAAAAACAAAGGAGCGCTTGTAGGAGCAGGGATTGTCTTATTCTTCTTATTTTTAGCATTTTTTGGTCCTTGGCTTGCACCACAAGGTATTAATGATCAGCTTTTAACAGATCGATTGAAACCACCGTCTAGTAAGTATTGGTTTGGTACGGATGATTTTGGTCGTGATATATTCTCTAGAATTATTTATGGAGCTAGAATCTCCTTAATGGTAGGGTTTTTCTCTGTTATTGGTTCTGTAGTAGCTGGTAGTATTTTAGGTATTATTGCAGGTTACTATGGGAAATGGATAGACATGATTATTTCAAGAATTTTCGATATCATGTTAGCTTTTCCAAGTATATTATTGGCCATTGCTGTAGTTTCTGTCTTAGGACCGTCTTTACAAAATGCATTGATTGCTATTGCGATTATTAATATTCCTAACTTTGGTCGCCTAATACGCTCGAAAGTTCTAAGTATTAAAGAAGAAGAGTACATAACATCTGCTAAAGCAATTGGGATGAGGGACATTCGAATTTTGTTTTCTCATATTCTACCTAATTCTATGGCACCGGTTATTGTTGCAGGAACACTGGCAATCGCTTCAGCTATTATTGAAGCAGCTGCTCTAGGGTTCTTAGGATTGGGAGCTCAAGCGCCTGCTCCTGAATGGGGGAAAATGCTAGCGGATGCCCGTATGTATTTAAGAAATGCACCGTGGACGATGATTTTCCCAGGAGTAGCAATAATGTTAACAGTTGTAGGATTTAACTTGATGGGTGATGGACTCCGAGATGCACTAGATCCGAAGATGAAAAATTAATAACCGTGCCACTTAGCATTCTAACGCTAAGTGGCATTTTTTTAGAAGAACTTTTACGAGGCGTTACTATTTTATTTGTTGTATTTGCTAAACAACAATCGGACGATCCAACTAATAATATCTAAAAAAAAACTGGTTGGTCGCGAGAAAACTCACGATCAACCAGTTTTTTTAATAAGGAGTTTCTTCAATTTCAACAGTCAGCTCTTCGCTATGAAAGTTTTGATATGAGGTGATGAGTTTATCCACATGTTCCAATTGTTCCTCATAGCTTAAAATAGCAGATAGTAAATGTAGCAGATGGTATGAAGAAAACTCCTCTTCCATTTGTGTAATAGTAATTTGTTTGACGAAAATATCCATTACTTCTTGCCTTTGTAAAAATGCCTCGGAATCGTTCTCTTCAATATGCTCGGGTCTTAACTTACCGATGAATTTCAAATGGAGCTGTTCATGATAGGTTAATAGAGTATCCAATCTTTCCTTTATCATCATTAGAAAATGTTCGGGAAGAAGAGTAAATTCATGCTCATGGTGATGCAACTTTTTTAGTACATCTAAGCTTTTATAGGAAGCCGAAATTAATTCGCGGTAGACGACTAATTTTCTTCCCTTTGTGTGGTTTGCTTTCTTAGTGTATCCACGTTCTTCTTTAAAGAATGAGTATATTTGATCAACACGAACAAGTCTTTCATTTAATTGACTAATGGTTTGTTTAGTCGATTGATGATCGGATGCTTGTCGAACTGCTATTCGTAACCAACGAATTATTTCGTCCTGTGTATAGTGAATTGCATTGAATAGCTTCTTTTCAAACTTAGGAGGTAAAAATACTAAATTCACAATAAAAGCAGATATTACTCCAACTAGAATGGTAGCAAATCGTAATACTGCAAATAGTAGAAAGTCATCTCCTTGTATTTCCATAATCGCAATTACCGTAACAAGAGCAAGTGTTAAGGCTTTCTCTAATTTTAGTTTAAGCATAATTGTAATGGTGATGATTGCAGCAAATCCTACGATTACATAATCTTTACCGAAAACTAAAGAGAAGATAACCGCAACAATGGCTCCGATTAAGTTCCCTTGAATTTGTTCAGTGGCTGTTTTATACGACCTATATATAGAAGGTTGAATGGCGAAAATAGCTGCTATTCCTGCAAATACAGGATTGGGAAGCTGAAGTAATTCAGCTATGAATAAAGAAAATACAATAGCTACTCCAGTTTTAAATATTCGAGCTCCTAATTTCATTAAATCCAATCCTTTCGTAAGAAACAGCGCACTTGTTTATTGAAGTTTAGCAAATGCATTATTAACTGCAGAAAGTGTTTCTTGAATATCACTTTCTGTATGCGCAGTTGTGATAAACCAAGCTTCGTATTTTGAAGGTGCCAAGTTAATACCTTGGTTTAACATTAGCTTAAAGAACTTCGCAAACATTTCCCCATCACTTGCTTCTGCTTGTTCATAATTCTCTACTTTCACATCTGTGAAGTAAACGGAAAGTGCGCCTTTAATACGATTAATAGTGATGGTGACATTATTTTTCTTGGCTGCTTCTAAAATACCGACCTCAAGTAGTCCACCTAGTCTATCGAGTTCATCATATAACCCGGGAGTTTGTAAAACTTCTAAGCAAGCAATACCCGCTTGCATAGACGCTGGATTACCTGCCATAGTTCCCGCTTGGTATGCTGGTCCTAATGGGGCAACTTGCTCCATAATTTCTTTTCTGCCGCCGTAAGCACCTATTGGAAGACCTCCACCGATGATTTTACCTAATGCTGTTAAGTCAGGTGTTTGCTCTAACATAGTAGATGCTGCGCCGTAATGGAAACGGAATGCGGTAATTACTTCGTCGTAAATAACTAGTGCACCTTTATCTTTTGCCAATTTATGAACTAGTGGAAGGAAATCTTCATTTGGCTCTACCATGCCAAAGTTTCCTACGATTGGCTCCACTAAAATACAAGCTAATTCGTCTCCCCATTTCTCCATAGCTTCCTCAAAAGCTTTTGGATCATTAAATGGAATAGTAATTACTTCTTTCGCTGTTTCTTTAGAAACACCCGCAGAGTCAGGAGTACCTAATGTAGCAGGACCTGAACCAGCTGCAACTAGTACTAAATCAAAGTGGCCATGATAGCATCCCGCGAATTTCATCACTTTTGTTCTTCCAGTATAAGCACGAGCAACTCGAATTGTTGTCATTACTGCTTCTGTTCCTGAGTTAACAAAACGAACTTTGTCCATTGAGGGAATAGCATCCTTTAACATTTTTGCAAAGGTTACTTCATGTTTTGTTGGAGTCCCATATAACAAACCAGTTTGTGCCGCTTTTGTGATGGCCTCGGTAATATGAGGATGTGCATGACCTGTAATAATAGGTCCGTATGCCGCTAAATAGTCGATATATTTATTGCCATCCACGTCATAAAAATAAGCACCTTCTGCTCTTTCCATAACGATAGGTGCTCCTCCACCTACTGCTTTATATGATCGTGATGGACTGTTTACACCACCTACTATATGTTCTAGTGCCTCAATTTGAATTTTTTCTGATTGTGTTTGTTTCAATGTCCTAGCCTCCGCTCAGTTTGTTTACAGATAGAAAGTATAACGTTTCTATTCAATTATTGTCTAGTATACTAATTCTTTAAGTTCCTCTTAATTGTAGACAATAATATTGAAAATTGCTAAGAAAATTGAACAAAGTGAGTAACTTCGTTACGATATATATATAATAGGAGGGATTATGATGGAAAAACTAGAAGGCATGGTAGCACCTAACTTTTCATTGAAAAATGAAAAAGGAGAAATTATTTCATTAAAAGACTTTGCAGGGAAGAAATATGTCGTTTTGTATTTTTACCCAAAGGATGCTACACCGGGCTGTACAACGGAAGCATGTGATTTTAAAGCCGCTCATACAAGTTTCACTGATTTAAATGCAGTTATTCTTGGAGTTAGCGCAGATGATGAAAAGGCTCATACAAAATTTATAGACAAGCATGGTCTTCCATTTTCGCTATTAGTAGATGATACGCATGAAGTATCGGAGGCATATGGAGTATGGAAGTTGAAAAAGAATTTTGGAAAAGAGTATATGGGTATCGAACGTTCTACTTTTTTAATCGATCCTACTGGAACGGTCGTAAAAGAATGGAATAAAGTTAAAGTCGACGGACACGTAGAAGAAGCACTTCTAACATTAAAATCATTAGTGACTGAAGGGCAATAATATGAATATATTGTTTTCTTTTTTACCAAAGCCGGAGCAACAGGATGAATTAGTAAAAAAGTACCCAGATGCAGAATTTATATTTCAAAAAGGTTTAAATGAAGAACTGCTAAAGTCAGCGTCAATTCTAGTTACATACGGCGAAGACATAGATGCACCTCATCTCAAAACTGCCGAACAGCTAAAATGGATTATGGTGGCTTCTGCTGGCTTAGAAAAAATGCCGTTACTGGAAATTGCAAAGAGAGGCATTGTCGTTACCAATGTACGTGGAATTCACAAAACTCCAATGGCAGAAACGATCTTAGCCCATATACTTTCTATTAAGAAGTCACTCCCGTTGATCAATGAAAATCAACGAAAAGGGAAATGGTCTAAGCGTGTGTCTCCAACCGAATTACTAGGTTCAACTGCAATCATATTAGGTCCCGGTGCAATAGGCGGGGAAGTAGGAAGAATACTACAGGCTTTTGGCGTGCACACAATTGGATGTAATAGCAGTGGAAAACTGCCTCCATTTATGGACGAAATAGTTACCTTCGATAAACTAAATGAAGTTTTACCGAAAGCGGATATTGTTATTTCCATTCTACCAAGTACGGAGCAAACAAAGGGATTATTCACATACGAGCATTTACAGTCTATGAAGCAGAGTGCAATCTTTATGAATTTTGGACGTGGTGATTTAGTGAAAGAACAACACTTACTACGTGCATTAGAAGAAGAGAGAATCGCATATGCAGTACTGGATGTATTTGAGAAGGAACCACTTGCCGCAGAACACCCATTTTGGAGTATGAATAATGTAATCGTTTCTCCACATATCTCCAGTCACTCTTCTCAATATGTAATAAGAGCGCTACAAATTTTCTCAAGTAATTTAAATGCTTGGATGGAGCAAAAGCCACTGGAAAATGAGATTGATTTGGAAAAGGGTTACTAATCTATGTATATCTTTCCTTAACGAGTAATAAATTTGACAGTTCATGCCCTTTCTATTTATACTTATTGTAACAATTATAATTAAAGAATGAATATGAAAAGAGGTGCATTGCGATGACGGAAGTACATTTAAGAGATGCTTTAGATACATTAAAATCGACTGGTGTACGAATTACACCTCAACGCCATGCGATACTGGAATTTATTATCCAATCTATGTCACATCCCACAGCGGACGATATATATAAAGCACTAGAAAGTAAATTTCCTAGCATGAGTGTTGCAACGGTTTATAATAATTTACGTGTTTTTAGAGAAGCAGGACTCGTTAAAGAGTTAACATACGGCGATTCTTCTAGTCGTTTTGATTTTGTTACGAATGATCATTATCATATGATTTGCGACGCTTGCGGTAAAATTGTTGATTTTCATTATCCTGGATTAGATGAAGTAGAACATTTAGCTTCTCATTTAACTGGGTTTGATGTAAGTTATCATCGAATGGAAATTTACGGTGTTTGTCCAACATGCAAAGAGCATGCAACTAAAGTTCAATAAGCAAAACCGAGCGTAGTAAGACACGCTCGGTTTTTTATTTGAAAACATAGCATTTTCACTTCCACCTTCTACCTACTTAGAATAGAAAAAACACTTTGCTAAAAAAGCAAAGTGTCCATTATCTTTTTTTATTCAATGCTTCATCAAATTCTTGACCTTCAAGATTAGGATCTAGCGTTAAAGGTTCTTTACAATACATACACATATCTACTCTACCTAATACTTTAGTATGCTTACCACAGTTAGGACATACAACAGGCACTGCTTTTGTTGATAATAATCCAATCCAGCCATAGACTGCTGTACTAGCTAAAATAGATAGTAGCCCCAGCGTTACGAAAATGGTAACTAATATACCGTTATCTTTAAAAAAGATTGCACCGTACATAATGATAAAACCAAAGAATATAAGTCCAAGTGCAAACGAACGTATACGATTTATTTTGTTTTTATAGGGTTTCATTTTTCAGCCTCCTAATTTCTACATACACTATATCATATTTTAGTATAAAGTTAAGTTAGGAATGAATTGATAGAAGGAAATATAGAAAAGTTGTCGAAAATTTATAGTAGAAGTAAATAAAGGAGGCTTCATTTTGGAAGCGTTATTGAGACCGATTTATCAAGAAAGAGCAAGTGAACCTAATACACTTGGTGTTATTTTAGTAGAGAAACGGGCAGATTTTAGTCCTATTACAGATATGTTTGACTCTATTTTATTAATATTAACGAAAGAATCTGAGGTACCTGTTTTTACAAAGCATTATACGTATGAGGATAAAAAAACTGCGCTTCATATAATTACAGAAAAGCAGTTAAGAAAATGGCTCTTGTTGGGAACTAACCCGAAACTGGTGGATTGGTTAATCAACGGTCGTGTGGTATTTGATCGCAATGAATATGTAGAAAGTTTAAAACAAGAGCTATACGTATTTCCGATAAACGGAAGAAAAGCTCGAATGGGTATAGAGTTTGCCAAACTAACGAGACGGTATTTAGAAGGGAAGCTATTTTTTGAACAACGTAATTTCTTAGATGCCTATAATCATATGGTAGATTCTTTACATCATCTAGCACGATTAGCTGTTTTTGAAAATGGTATGCATCCAGAAGTGATGGTATGGAATCAAGTAAAAGCATTAGATCCTTCTATATATAAATTGTACGATGAGTTAATCTCTAGTGATGAATCATTAGAAAAAAGATTAGAGCTTTTGTTTTTAGCGAGTGACTTTTTGATTCATTCCCGATCAAAAGATGGAGCGCAACACATTATAGAAGTACTTGGGTCAAAAGAGTTTTGGACGATCCAAGAAATTCATGAGCAAGAAGAGCTTAAAAACTACTCTGTAGATTTAGAGGTTTTCATCGAGTTTCTAATAGATAAAGGGTATATTTCAATTGAAGAACAGCAAACCAAAAGCAACGCGATCATGCATAGATACTACAAAGTGATGATGTAGAAACAACATTTAAAAACGAACAATGAAATTTGTTCGTTTTTATTGTTGACATAATAAATAAATGCATGGTATTATAATAAGCGTCGTCAAAAACAACACAAACTATTTCAAACAAATAATAGTGAAAAAGTTTTTTAGAAAAACTTCTTGACACTTAACGAGTACGATGGTAAATTAGAGAAGTCGCAAAAAACGACACAACAAAATGAACATTGAAAACTGAACATGCAAAACGTTAAGAAACATAGCTTTCAACTAACTTAGTTAGGATGATAGCAAAACAATTTTGGACATCATTTAATGATGATGCCAGCAAAACAAAATGAGCTTTTAAACTAGTTCTAATTTGTTCGCTCTCAATATGCTCTGCATACTGAAAGTGAACTATTATGGAGAGTTTGATCCTGGCTCAGGACGAACGCTGGCGGCATGCCTAATACATGCAAGTCGAGCGAATGACGAAGAAGCTTGCTTCTTCTGATTTAGCGGCGGACGGGTGAGTAACACGTGGGCAACCTGCCCTGTAGATTGGGATAACTCCGGGAAACCGGGGCTAATACCGAATAATCCATTTCCTCACATGGGGAGATGTTAAAAGACGGCATCTCGCTGTCACTACAGGATGGGCCCGCGGCGCATTAGCTAGTTGGTGAGGTAACGGCTCACCAAGGCGACGATGCGTAGCCGACCTGAGAGGGTGATCGGCCACACTGGGACTGAGACACGGCCCAGACTCCTACGGGAGGCAGCAGTAGGGAATCTTCCACAATGGACGAAAGTCTGATGGAGCAATGCCGCGTGAGTGAAGAAGGTTTTCGGATCGTAAAACTCTGTTGTGAGGGAAGAACAAGTACGAGAGTAACTGCTCGTACCTTGACGGTACCTCATTAGAAAGCCACGGCTAACTACGTGCCAGCAGCCGCGGTAATACGTAGGTGGCAAGCGTTGTCCGGAATTATTGGGCGTAAAGCGCGCGCAGGCGGTCCTTTAAGTCTGATGTGAAATCCCACGGCTCAACCGTGGAAGGTCATTGGAAACTGGGGGACTTGAGTACAGAAGAGGAAAGCGGAATTCCAAGTGTAGCGGTGAAATGCGTAGAGATTTGGAGGAACACCAGTGGCGAAGGCGGCTTTCTGGTCTGTAACTGACGCTGAGGCGCGAAAGCGTGGGGAGCAAACAGGATTAGATACCCTGGTAGTCCACGCCGTAAACGATGAGTGCTAAGTGTTAGGGGGTTTCCGCCCCTTAGTGCTGCAGCTAACGCATTAAGCACTCCGCCTGGGGAGTACGGTCGCAAGACTGAAACTCAAAGGAATTGACGGGGGCCCGCACAAGCGGTGGAGCATGTGGTTTAATTCGAAGCAACGCGAAGAACCTTACCAGGTCTTGACATCCCGCTGACCGGCCTAGAGATAGGCTTTTCCCTTCGGGGACAGCGGTGACAGGTGGTGCATGGTTGTCGTCAGCTCGTGTCGTGAGATGTTGGGTTAAGTCCCGCAACGAGCGCAACCCTTGATCTTAGTTGCCAGCATTTAGTTGGGCACTCTAAGGTGACTGCCGGTGATAAACCGGAGGAAGGTGGGGATGACGTCAAATCATCATGCCCCTTATGACCTGGGCTACACACGTGCTACAATGGACGGTACAGAGGGTCGCAACCCCGCGAGGGTGAGCAAATCCCATAAAACCGTTCTCAGTTCGGATTGTAGGCTGCAACTCGCCTACATGAAGCCGGAATCGCTAGTAATCGTGGATCAGCATGCCACGGTGAATACGTTCCCGGGCCTTGTACACACCGCCCGTCACACCACGAGAGTTTGTAACACCCGAAGTCGGTGGGGTAACCCTTACGGGAGCCAGCCGCCGAAGGTGGGACAGATGATTGGGGTGAAGTCGTAACAAGGTAGCCGTATCGGAAGGTGCGGCTGGATCACCTCCTTTCTAAGGATAATATCGGAATACGAATCTTTATTCGTATCTTAACGTTTTGCAGTTCAGTTTTGAATGTTCATATTTATTATATGGAAATTCAAAGAGGGCCTATAGCTCAGCTGGTTAGAGCGCACGCCTGATAAGCGTGAGGTCGATGGTTCGAGTCCATTTAGGCCCACCATACCCTTTTTAAACCCCGGGGCCTTAGCTCAGCTGGGAGAGCGCCTGCCTTGCACGCAGGAGGTCAGCGGTTCGATCCCGCTAGGCTCCACCAAAGATTATTATTTGTTCTTTGAAAACTGGATAAAACGACATTGAAACAATAAACAACAAGAAATTCTGTTGTGATTATTTACGTAATCACAACGTGTAAGACTTTTTAACTTTTAGGTTAAGTTAATAAGGGCGCACGGTGAATGCCTTGGCACTAGGAGTCGACGAAGGACGGCACTAACACCGATATGCTTCGGGGAGCTGTAAGTGAGCTTTGATCCGGAGATTTCCGAATGGGGAAACCCACTGTTCGTAATGGAGCAGTACATTTGCGTGAATACATAGCGCATCTGAGACACACCCAGGGAACTGAAACATCTAAGTACCTGGAGGAAGAGAAAGAAAATTCGATTCCCTGAGTAGCGGCGAGCGAAACGGGAATAGCCCAAACCAAAAGGCTTGCCTTTTGGGGTTGTAGGACACTCTACATAGAGTTACAAAGGAATGAGTTAGACGAAGCGATCTGGAAAGGTCCGCAGGATAGGGTAAAAGCCCCGTAGTCTAAAATTCATTCTCTCTTGAGTGTATCCTGAGTACGGCGGAACACGTGAAATTCCGTCGGAATCTGGGAGGACCATCTCCCAAGGCTAAATACTACCTAGTGACCGATAGTGAACCAGTACCGTGAGGGAAAGGTGAAAAGCACCCCGGAAGGGGAGTGAAATAGATCCTGAAACCGTGTGCCTACAAGTAGTTAGAGCCCGTTAATGGGTGATAGCGTGCCTTTTGTAGAATGAACCGGCGAGTTACGATCCCATGCAAGGTTAAGTCGAGAAGACGGAGCCGCAGCGAAAGCGAGTCTGAATAGGGCGAATGAGTATGTGGTCGTAGACCCGAAACCAGGTGATCTACCCATGTCCAGGATGAAGGTAAGGTAACACTTACTGGAGGTCCGAACCCACGCACGTTGAAAAGTGCGGGGATGAGGTGTGGGTAGCGGAGAAATTCCAATCGAACCTGGAGATAGCTGGTTCTCTCCGAAATAGCTTTAGGGCTAGCCTCAAACGTTAGAATCTTGGAGGTAGAGCACTGTTTGGACTAGGGGCCCATCCCGGGTTACCGAATTCAGACAAACTCCGAATGCCAATGATTTATGTTTGGGAGTCAGACTGCGAGTGATAAGATCCGTAGTCAAGAGGGAAACAGCCCAGACCACCAGCTAAGGTCCCAAAGTATTTGTTAAGTGGAAAAGGATGTGGCGTTGCTTAGACAACCAGGATGTTGGCTTAGAAGCAGCCATCATTTAAAGAGTGCGTAATAGCTCACTGGTCGAGTGACGCTGCGCCGAAAATGTATCGGGGCTAAACAAATCACCGAAGCTGTGGATTGATACCTTTGGTATCAGTGGTAGGAGAGCGTTCTAAGGGCGTTGAAGTCAGACCGGAAGGACTGGTGGAGCGCTTAGAAGTGAGAATGCCGGTATGAGTAGCGAAAGACGGGTGAGAATCCCGTCCACCGTATGACTAAGGTTTCCTGAGGAAGGCTCGTCCGCTCAGGGTTAGTCGGGACCTAAGCCGAGGCCGATAGGCGTAGGCGATGGATAACAGGTTGATATTCCTGTACCACCAAACCACCGTTTGAGTAATGGGGGGACGCAGAAGGATAGGGTAAGCATGCTGTTGGTTATGCATGTCCAAGCAGTAAGGTGTGAATGTAGGCAAATCCGCATTCTTTAACATTGAGCTGTGATGGCGAGGACGTATGTCTAGAGTTCCTGATTTCACACTGCCAAGAAAAGCCTCTAGCGAGGTGAAAGGTGCCCGTACCGCAAACCGACACAGGTAGTCGAGGAGAGAATCCTAAGGTGAGCGAGAGAACTCTCGTTAAGGAACTCGGCAAAATGACCCCGTAACTTCGGGAGAAGGGGTGCTCTTTTGGGTTCATAGCCTAGAAGAGCCGCAGTGAATAGGCCCAGGCGACTGTTTAGCAAAAACACAGGTCTATGCAAAACCGTAAGGTGAAGTATATGGGCTGACGCCTGCCCGGTGCTGGAAGGTTAAGAGGAGTGCTTAGCGCAAGCGAAGGTGCGAATTGAAGCCCCAGTAAACGGCGGCCGTAACTATAACGGTCCTAAGGTAGCGAAATTCCTTGTCGGGTAAGTTCCGACCCGCACGAAAGGCGTAACGATCTGGGCACTGTCTCAACGAGAGACTCGGTGAAATTATAGTACCTGTGAAGATGCAGGTTACCCGCGACAGGACGGAAAGACCCCGTGGAGCTTTACTATAGCTTGATATTGAATTTTGGTGCAACTTGTACAGGATAGGCAGGAGCCTTAGAGCCCGGAGCGCCAGCTTCGGAGGAGGCGTCGGTGGGATACTGCCCTGGTTGTATTGAAATTCTAACCCATACCCGTAACCCGGGTAGGAGACAGTGTCAGGCGGGTAGTTTGACTGGGGCGGTCGCCTCCTAAAGTGTAACGGAGGCGCCCAAAGGTTCCCTCAGAATGGTTGGAAATCATTCGAAGAGTGTAAAGGCAGAAGGGAGCTTGACTGCGAGACCTACAAGTCGAGCAGGGTCGAAAGACGGGCTTAGTGATCCGGTGGTTCCGCATGGAAGGGCCATCGCTCAACGGATAAAAGCTACCCCGGGGATAACAGGCTTATCTCCCCCAAGAGTCCACATCGACGGGGAGGTTTGGCACCTCGATGTCGGCTCATCGCATCCTGGGGCTGTAGTCGGTCCCAAGGGTTGGGCTGTTCGCCCATTAAAGCGGTACGCGAGCTGGGTTCAGAACGTCGTGAGACAGTTCGGTCCCTATCCGTCGTGGGCGTAGGAAATTTGAGAGGAGCTGTCCTTAGTACGAGAGGACCGGGATGGACACACCGCTGGTGTACCAGTTGTTCTGCCAAGAGCATCGCTGGGTAGCTATGTGTGGACGGGATAAGTGCTGAAAGCATCTAAGCACGAAGCCCCCCTCAAGATGAGATTTCCCATTACGCAAGTAAGTAAGATCCCTCAAAGACGATGAGGTAGATAGGTTCGGGGTGGAAGCGTGGCGACACGTGCAGCTGACGAATACTAATCGATCGAGGACTTAACCAAATTTTGTTTAACGTAACAATGTCGTTTATCCAGTTTTGAAAGTACAAAAAAAATATAAAAAAAAGCTTGAATTATTTTCTAGTTTTGTTATACTAAGTATTGTCTTTCAAATTAATAAGGTCTAGTGATGATGGCGAAGAGGTCACACCCGTTCCCATACCGAACACGGAAGTTAAGCTCTTCAGCGCCGATGGTAGTTGGGGGTCTCCCCCTGTGAGAGTAGGACGTTGCTAGGCTGTATTATTCCGAAGTAGCTCAGTGGTAGAGCAATCGACTGTTAATCGATTGGTCGTAGGTTCGAGTCCTACCTTCGGAGCCATTTTAGGAGAGCTGTCCGAGTGGCCGAAGGAGCACGATTGGAAATCGTGTAGGCGGGTTAAACTGTCTCAAGGGTTCAAATCCCTTGCTCTCCGCCAGATTAGTTTTCTACATAAAAGTATGGCCCCTTGGTCAAGCGGTTAAGACACCGCCCTTTCACGGCGGTAACACGGGTTCGAATCCCGTAGGGGTCACCATTTATTAAATTGAACGAATGAAGTTGACGCAGAGATGCGAAGATTATCGTAATTTTACCCAGGAGGATTAGCTCAGCTGGGAGAGCATCTGCCTTACAAGCAGAGGGTCGGCGGTTCGAGCCCGTCATCCTCCACCATTTCTTTTGAAACAAATTAGCAATTATAGTATTGTCGCGGGGTGGAGCAGTGGTAGCTCGTCGGGCTCATAACCCGAAGGTCGCAGGTTCAAATCCTGTCCCCGCAACCAAATGGTCCCGTGGTGTAGCGGTTAACATGCCTGCCTGTCACGCAGGAGATCGCCGGTTCGATCCCGGTCGGGACCGCCATTTTTTAAAAGATTGGTGATAAGCAAGAAGGTCGAGGAAGCGATTGAGTGATGGAAGAAACGTACTAAAGTACGTGACTAACTGAACGAATGAAGCTGACAAAGAGATTCGCAGCTTAGCACAATCAAATTTGGCTCAGTAGCTCAGTCGGTAGAGCAAAGGACTGAAAATCCTTGTGTCGGCGGTTCGATTCCGTCCTGAGCCACCATATTTATAAGCCGGAATAGCTCAACTGGTAGAGCAACTGACTTGTAATCAGTAGGTTGAGGGTTCAAGTCCTTTTTCCGGCACCATACACTGGTGGGGTAGCGAAGTGGCTAAACGCGGCGGACTGTAAATCCGCTCCTTCGGGTTCGGCGGTTCGAATCCGTCCCCCACCACCAGTTTTTAGGGGCATAGTTTAACGGTAGAATAGAGGTCTCCAAAACCTTTGATGTGGGTTCGATTCCTACTGCCCCTGCCAATTTTTTTTAGTTAGCTTTGAATAATGGCGGTTGTGGCGAAGTGGTTAACGCATCGGATTGTGATTCCGACATTCGGGGGTTCAATTCCCCTCAGTCGCCCCATATTCCTTAGTAGTTAGCTCTTTTTTTATTTGTGGCGGTTGTGGCGAAGTGGTTAACGCACCGGATTGTGATTCCGGCATTCGGGGGTTCAATTCCCCTCAGTCGCCCCATTGGGGTATAGCCAAGCGGTAAGGCAATGGATTTTGATTCCATCATGCCCTGGTTCGAATCCAGGTACCCCAGTTTGCGGAAGTAGTTCAGTGGTAGAACACCACCTTGCCAAGGTGGGGGTCGCGAGTTCGAACCTCGTCTTCCGCTCCAATTACTTTACGGCGGCATAGCCAAGTGGTAAGGCACAGGTCTGCAACACCTTTATCACCGGTTCAAATCCGGTTGCCGCCTCCAATTTTTAAAAATGATTTAATAACTGCCTAGTATTTATTTTGCCGGTGTGGCGGAATTGGCAGACGCGCGGGACTCAAAATCCCGTATCCTCTGGATGTGCCGGTTCGACCCCGGCCACCGGTATAAAAGCAAAGAACCCTTGATATTTCAAGGGTTCTTTTTTTGGGAAAATGTAGATAACATAGTTGTACTATAAATAGAAAAAG
Organism: Psychrobacillus sp. FSL K6-1464; assembly: GCF_038003145.1. Lineage (NCBI taxonomy): Bacteria > Bacillati > Bacillota > Bacilli > Caryophanales > Bacillaceae > Psychrobacillus > Psychrobacillus sp. FSL K6-1464. The sequence goes on along the minus strand of NZ_JBBOOP010000001.1, from coordinate 2,853,884 downwards.
AAATTACTCACGGTTTCAATAGTAGTAAGAATAAGCCCAAGAGAAATCACCTCTTGGGCTTTATATGTTTATGAACTAACACAAAGCTTTTGATCATTTAGTGTGTTCCTACAATAGTTAGGAATCAACATGGCAAACTCCGTACTCCTTTGGAATTTAGTGCAATTCTCTTTAGCAACGATACATGTTACGCAAAACCATTTACAAAGTACTCGATTATTTCTAAATCGTCTTCCGTCACGTCACGGTCAAAAAGAGAGGACATCTCTTCTACAATTGCCTCTATTTTTCCTTTATGTTTATTTGTTAATTCTGCACTTGTCTTTAATAATGATACAAAGGAAGTAAATTCATCCTTTGTTAAAGGTGCTGGATGATGAGATAGGAAGAAGATTTCTGCGTCATAGCCTTCAATTTTCTCCAAAAGCTTATACATCTTTTCAATGGTATAATGCCACTTTTCTGCGTACATATTTGCATAGAGACAGTCACCAAGAAATAATGTCTTTTCCTCTGCTATATAAATGAGATTCGAATCAGGTGAATGATCTCCACCAACATGTTCAATGATACAGGTAACCCCACCTATATTAAGTTTGATTTGCTTGTCAAAAATGATAGTGGGATCTGGTATGATAACTTCTCGCATACTTCCTAGCTCTAGCTTTATCGCATCTGCACAAAAAGGAATTTCAATCCCTGCTTCGACACGTCCATCCAACTCCTTATCTTCCCATGATAGCTTTTGAAGTTCTTTTACTTTGTTATAGGTCATGGAATTGGCAACTGAAGGAACATCCATTTCACGTAAGCCAAATACATGATCCCAATGCCAATGTGTGAGAGCCAGAATATCCCCTGTGAGATGATAGGAAGCTAATTGCTCTTTAAAGTATTTAGCATGATTAGAAGAATTACCAGCATCAATCAGTAGAGTCTGTTTGTCCCCTACAATAGCAGCTAATATCGGTCGATCTGTCTTTTGATATGGAGGCAGGTAAAAGAGTCGATCGGAAAGTTTTTTCAATGTTTGCATGAACTCGTACTCCTTAGATATGTTTGTAACGTTCATTATATACTACTGTTACAGGTGATGAGAAATAAAACTAGAAGTGTAATTGAACTTTGCATTTCGGGAGGGGATACAAAGTTGTTAAATCTAGTTGCATATAAGTTTGCTCGTGCAAACATGTAAAATTTATTATTGTTTGATAAAGATCCACTTTCATTTAATTTTTTAAACTATATATGTACTTTAGTAAGTGAGACTCTTAAAGGTAGAGTTTGAAAAGATTCACAAGATAGCTTATTAAGCCCTCCCGTGAACCAATTCTAATAGTAAGTAAAACCTATCCAACAAACTGTTTGATTAGCTCGTTAAATTTTTCTCGTTCTTCCCAGAAAAGCCCATGTCCGCTATAGTGAAATGGAACGAGATGCGAATTTTTTATGGCTTCGTTAAGCTCTTGAGCTTGTTTAAATGGCACAAGCTTGTCATGCACACCATGAACGATTAATGTAGGAACTGTTATTTTAGGAAGATCAGTATCAAGCTTTTCATCTCTTAAAGTGTTGATAATTGCTGCAGTGGACCATCCAGCTGCCTGTAGTCCTAATCCATTAAACCAATTAGAGAATGGGGCAGAAATATATTGAAAGAAAAAAGTATCTGTTACACCTTGCATCATTTTAGGTCGGTCGTTTAATGTTTCTGTAAGAAGTCGGTTCGCTGTTTCTTGTGTAAATCCAGTTGGAGCAGCGGCGTCTATTAGAATCAGTCTCGATAATCCGTAAGCATTGTGACGAGTCGCATATCGTATAGCGATTGCTCCTCCTGTAGAATGGCCAGCTAGAGTAAAGTTGGTTAACTGGAGTGATTTAACTACTGCATGGATGTCATCTGCTAGTCTGTCAAAGTTGTAACCATGGATTGGTCTATCTGACTTTCCAAAACCTCTCCAGTCAATACCTATACAGCGGTAACCCATTGATGGGAGAACATCATACTGATATTCGAATTGTTCATGGTTTAAAGGCCAACCATGTAAAAATACAATTGTCTTGCTTGCACTAGGATTAATATCCTCTACAAATAAATTAACACCTTGTTCTACGTTTACAAAGTAACCCACGCCAATTCCTCCATGAAAAAGTTTTATAGGTTAAGATACTCGAAAGTGTTTAAATGGGTGAATCGCAAGATACTAACCGCAAATCGCAAATTAGAATTTTTTAATCGCAAGTTCGCCTAAGATAATCGCAAGTTCCAAGGCTTGCTCTTTTATAAAAAAACATAAAATTATTAGCAGAGCTTTATTCACATTGTATTAAAGTAGGATATTTGGTATATTATTAGTAATACAATCTACGAAGTGACCAAGTAAATGAGAATTGTGAAACAGAAAGTATAGCCAATGCTGAAAGCTATACCACCGCTTCTTATTGAAACCTATCACGGAGATGTTATGTAAACATAACCGACTCGTTTTCGTTAACAAACGTTTAGAGGGCTTAAAATTTTAAAGCTAAACTAAGGTGGTACCACGTCTATTCAGCACAGAGACGTCCTTTTACGAGGATGACTTTGTGCTTTTTTCATTGATGTAAATAGGAGGAATATAAATGACAAATCAACAGCAAAACGATTTTACTAAATGGTATATTGACACGATTCAGAAGGCAGATTTAATGGATTACACACCAGTTCGTGGGTGTATTGCTTTTAAACCAGATGGCTTTGAAATTTGGGAGCATATTCAAGATGAGATGAACAGACGTTTTAAAGAAACAGGTCACCGTAATGCTTATTTCCCAATGCTAATTCCTGAGTCTTTTTTCCAAAAAGAAAAGGATCATATTGAAGGGTTTGCGCCAGAATTACCATGGGTTACTGAGGCAGCTGGTGAAAAATTAGAAGAGCGTTTAGCATTACGCCCAACATCAGAAACAATGATTGGTCATTTGTATTCGAATTGGATTAAGAGTTATCGTGATCTGCCAGTTCTTATTAACCAATGGGCTAACGTTTTTCGTTGGGAAAAGAAAACACTTCCGTTTATCCGTACTTCTGAATTTTTATGGCAAGAAGGACATACAGCACACGTAGACGAGGAAGAGGCACGTCAGGAAACAATGCAGATGCTTAACATCTATAAAGAGGTTGTAGAGGAGCTTTTAGCAATTCCAGTATATGATGGTCAAAAAACACCTTCCGAACGTTTTGCAGGAGCTGTAGATACCTATTCTATCGAAGCTATGATGAAAGACGGAAAAGCAGTTCAAGCTGGGACTTCTCATTACCTTGGAACAAAATTTGCGGAAGCATTTGATATCAAATACTTAAACAAAGAAAACAAGCATCAGCATGTGCATACAACATCTTGGGGAACATCTACTCGTTTAATCGGTTCAGTTATTATGGTACATGGTGATGAACAGGGTCTTGTATTACCTCCACGTGTTGCACCAACTCAAGTAGTGCTAATTCCTGTGGGTCCTTGGAAGAAGAACCCTGCAATTATGGAGAAACTAGATGAGCTATATGCAGCATTGAAAGCAAAAGGTATCCGTGTTCGTCTTGATGATTCAGATCAATCTCCTGGTTATAAATTCAATGAATGGGAGCTAAAAGGTGTACCGGTTCGTATTGAATTAGGACCTCGTGATTTAGAGAACAATCAAGCGTTGATCAAAGTACGTGACCTGACAGAAAAAGAATCAGTAGAAATTGCTGTTATAGTAGAACGTATTGAAGAAGAGTTAACTACTATGCAAACACGTTTACTGGAGAAAGCTCGTGCATTCCGTGATGAGAATTCCCATACAAATGTAGATTCTCTAGAGCAGTTAAAACAACATCTTACGGATTCAACGGAAAATGGCACAATTCCTGGATGGATTCTTGCAGGATGGTGTGGGGAGGATGCTTGTGAAGAGAATGTGAAGAATGAAACGAAATTTACGACTCGTAATATTCCATTCAACCCACCAGCTGAAAAAGCAACATGTATTAACTGTGGGAAGGATTCGAAACATACTGTATGGTTCGGTCGTGCCTACTAAAAAATAGTAGTGATTAAAAAAAACAACCCTAAGTGGTTGTTTTTTTTGATGACGAAACATATTATTTTGATCCTGCTACCCAATTCATACCCCAGTTATACGCATGATCCATCTCTTTATGACCCTTGAAGTATTCTACTAAGCGTTCAATTTTAAATGTCTCATTATTTACATTTTCAATCATTGCGACTGCACACATTATTTGTCCATTACGATGTTCATCTAGCTTCACTTCAATAGCTGGGCCAGCCGGATATGTTAATGTAACAACTCCATCTGCTTCTGCCCAATTGGCTACCCCTTGATAGATAAATGAATACACCAAAATTCTTTTTATATCTGTTATTTTATTTCCGTTAATTCTCAGGTTTTCTCCTCCTGATAGGGAACCAGTACGATCATCACCATCGAGTTCCATATAGGGTGCTTGCTTTAGTGTGCCAAAAGCGTTACCTAAAGCTTGTACGCAGCCTTTTTCGCCGTTATTTAATTCATATAAGCAACCTAGGTCTAAGTCTACACCTTTAGGTTTTCCACCGAGTAGGGAAGAAAGGAATCCAGTAGATTTTGCTTTAACTTGTTGATCCCATTGGAGATTTACTAAAATTTCTCCGATATTATTGTTGTTTTTAGTAAGATTAATGGACTGTCCCTTTTTCTTAAGCTCAATCTTGTTCAAATTTACCATCAATAATCACTCCTTTTCTAATTTCACCATTTTGTCTACTTAAACTAAAACCGAAGAATCTTCTGAAGATAGGATTACTGGCTGTTCTATGTGTGTTGCTTTCAAACCAAATTTAGGATAAAGAGGCTCCAACTGATTACCTAGCAATAATTTAATAGCATAGTAGGGGAAATTGATATCTGCTAGACAGCTGATGTGCAATCCACCACTCATGCGGGGATTAATCTCTAGTAGCTTAGGAATACCGTCTTTGTATTTAACTTGGATATTAAATACATAAGGAATTTTATATTGTATTGCCATTTTCTCTGCGATTTCGATTAAATCTTTGTTGTATTCAATTTCTCGAATACGTCCATTTCCTTTTTTCCTAGGTATTGCGGTAAGTAGTGTTCCGTCTGCATCAGCTAAACAGTCGATACTATACTCATAGCCATCCAAATATTCCAAAACCATTAAGTCCGGGAAATGCTCCTGCGTTTGTAAGATTCTAAGAGCAGTTTCATATGAAATTTTTTGAGAAGAAGCAGTATTGAATATAAAAGGAATCGTATCTGCATCATTATCAATAATTCGGAATCCGCTTGCTCCTTCTCCAATGACAGGTTTAATGCATAGTTTCGTATTATCCCTACTTAATTGTTCATAGGCTTCTTTAAATTCCTGCGCATTGTTAACAATTTGATAGGATGGAATAGTAACGATAAAGTTACCTTCCTTTTCTTGGTTTTGTAAAGATAGATACATCGCTGCTTTGTTATCAACCATGGCCATTAAATCACCATCCGGACAAACCAACACTGACACACCGATGTCTTCGAACTTTTCTAAGTGCCGAGATATAAGCACGTTTTCTTTTCGTGGAACAAATATATGAATCTGATTTTGTATACAATAGTCTAAGCAAAACTGTATATAATCCTCACCCTCAATATCTGGCTCTGTACTAAACACATCACAATAATTGAAATATACAGTGTCAGAATTAGGATGTGTTCCATGAATGATAAATTCTTGTTGATCGGGATTATGACGTATCAACTCCATGTAGTGTGAAACAGTTGAAAACCATCTATTAAACCAAATATTGAGGACCATTATAATTCTCCTTTGCTCGTATGAAAGTTTGTATTTAAAATATTTGTTTTAAAATCACCACCATGTATTTGAGTAAACATGGAAGCCATAGATTCAAGTAATTTCTTACTTTCCTCTACCTTAAAGGAAGGACGTAGAAATACGATTTGTAATGCTTCTGTAGTATCTTCTGTTACAGCTGTTCGCGCAGAGTCTACAAATGGACTTCCAAATGGCCCTGCCTCATCCTGTAGAGTTATAATATTTTTTAATGTATTATCTCTGCCATTTAACCCGACATAAGTTGTTTTTACGGTTCCAATAGTGATGTTTGTTTCACCTTGAATTTTCGCCACATCATATATACCCATTGGAATTTCATATTGCATAGAGAAGAAGTTGTTTAAATCTACAGCAGAATGCATGGGTGTGATATAATTTTGTTTTGCAATCCTTCTATACATAGCTTCCATTGAAGGGCGATAACGATTAGGATCTGCTCCGAACTTTTTCCAGAGAGCTCTCCATTCTTTAATCCCCGCGAAATCATTTACGGGCTTGTCGTCCATTTCAAAGAAAAGTTGCTCTTGAAATAATTGAAGTCGTCCTTTAAGCATTTGGGGTGAGGAAGTAACAATAATTTTGGTATAATGAATAATGCCTATTTTAAATGAGGGCTCTATTTCAGTAATTGAATCATCCAATTTTACTAACATATCAACCATCCTTACAATTATTTTTCTTAAGTGTAGCATAAGAAAGGAGAACATTTGTGAATATCATTCAGTTTCAAGAAAACCTCATAGATTATGCAGCATCCATTGGAATTGACAAAATTGGATTTACTTCTGTTTCTCCATTTCATGAATTAAAAAATCGATTAATCCGACAGCAGGAGTTAGGGTATGCCTCTGGATTCGAAGAACCTGATATTGAGAAAAGAGTGCATCCTGAAAACTTGTCAGCAGAAGCTAGTAGTATTATATCTATTGCAATTGCGTATCCTTCAAAAATGAAAGATGCCCCTCAAAGTGTGAAAGGTGCAAGACGAGGAATCTTCGCACGCGCATCATGGGGTATAGATTATCATACAGTTTTACGTGAAAAATTAGCACTGTTAGAATTATATATTTTATCGCATATTCCAGATGCTAAATTGCGTTCAATGGTAGATACGGGAGAACTTTCGGATCGTGCCGTAGCAGAGCGCGCCGGAATAGGATGGAGTGCAAAAAACTGCGCTATTATTACTCCTGAGTTTGGTTCTTATGTCTATTTAGGAGAAATGATTACGTCAATTCCTTTTGAGTCTAGTGAGCAGATGGAGGACCAATGTGGTGATTGTCGGTTATGCTTAGATGTTTGTCCAACAGGAGCCTTAATAGAAGGTGGTCAGCTAAATGCCCAACGCTGTATTGCTTTTATAACCCAAACGAAAACAATGGTTCCAGATGAATTTCGAGCAAAAATTGGCAATCGCATATATGGTTGTGATACATGCCAAACAGTTTGTCCAAAAAACAAAGGCAAAGCCAATCTTCACCAAGAATCGTTTAAGCCAGAACCTGAGTTAGTGAAACCTTTGCTACTACCTTTACTTAAAATGACGAATCGCACATTTAAAGAAACATATGGTCATATGTCCGGTGCTTGGCGAGGGAAGAATCCAATTCAGCGAAATGCTATAATTGCATTAGCTCATTTTAAAGAGCAGGCAGCTGTTCCAGCACTGATAGATTTAATGCAACATGATGCTAGACCAGTCATCCGTGGTACAGCAGCGTGGGCAATAGGTAAAATAAATACACAAGAAGGCTTGCTAGCCCTTCAAGAGGCTGAACAAAGTGAACAAGTGGATGAAGTTTTAGAAGAGATTCGAAAAGGGTTAGAATATTATACAGTAGAGAATTAGGAAGTGGAATATTTGAGTATTAATGTTGTTTTATATCAACCAGAAATACCTGCTAATACAGGGAATATAGCTAGAACTTGTGCCGGAACAGATGTTAAATTACATTTAATCCGACCTTTAGGATTCTCAACAGATGATAAGATGCTAAAGCGAGCAGGATTAGATTATTGGGAACATGTAGATATTACTTATTATGATGGTCTCGATGAGTTTTTTGCAGCACATCCATCTGGCGAATACTATTTAATTACAAAGTTTGGGGCTAAGCCACATACTACGTTTGATTTTAGTGATACGGAGAAGGATCATTTCTTTATTTTTGGACGTGAAACAAAAGGGTTGCCAAGAGAGTTTATCGATGCACATCCTGATCGTGCATTGAGAATTCCTATGAATGATAATATTCGTTCGTTAAATTTATCGAATACAGCAGCCATTCTAGTTTACGAGGCATTACGTCAGCAAAACTATCCAAATTTGCACTAAGAAGAGCTAGGTATCATGATTGGGTTCACTAAAAAAACGGACGAGGTCATAAATGACTCGTCCGTTTTAACAATAGATTATTTTTCAGATGCACCTGGTTTGTCATCGTATCCTGCTGTGAAAATTGCCACAAGGAACGAAATACTAACACCAAGAATAAGGATTAGTTTCATATGGAGTGCCTCCTCTATAGTATTCTGCACCTAGTATACCCTAATTTGTTTGAAAAAGAAATATTTCAAAAAAACGAAATTTGACAAAAATCGTTCATTTGAATGTTGCAACCTTTCGAATATTCTACTAACATAAAGAAAAGGAGTGATTTTTGATATGAACGAATTCAAAAATGGTCCAGAGAACGGTTCAATGGCAACAAACATGGAAGAAGTAAAGCAGTTAGGAAAACAGATGGATAGAATGAGAGACAACAAAGAGCTAGAAGAAGATAATCGTGTGTCCGATCCAGCTCAATCCGAAGATACATCTTCCATGAAGAAAAGAGAAAACGACTGAGTAACTCAGTCGTTTTCCTCCTAAGAAAGGATGAGAACAATGGCTTTAAATATACGTTCAACGAAAAAGTTATCAAATGGAATTGAGATGCCTAGATTAGGATTAGGTGTTTATAAAATGACTGAACCTGATATTGCAATTCAAGCAATGACAACTGCTCTAGATTATGGCTATCGTCATATTGACACGGCAAGTTTATATGCGAACGAAAAAGAAGTGGGCGAAGCAGTTAGATCATCAATTGTTCCACGCAAAGATATATTCATTACTACAAAGGTGTGGAATACAGATCAAGGCTACGATCAAACTCTCAGAGCATTTGAAAAGTCTTTAAAGCTCTTAGAGATGAATTACGTAGATTTATATTTAACACATTGGCCAATTACAGAAACTTTTGTAGATACATATCGAGCAATAGAACGGTTATATGATGAAAAGCTAATTCGAGCTACAGGTGTTGCCAATCATCATCAGCATCATTTGGAGGCTATTTCTGTTAAAGCAAACGTTAAACCAATGGTTAACCAAATTGAATGTCATCCACGCCTTACGCAGTTTGATCTACGTGAGTATTGTGCAGAACAAGAAATCGCGATAACTTCGTGGTCTCCACTTGCAAGAGGACGAATATTAGAGGAACCAACATTACAACGTATTAGTAACAAATATGGTAAGTCTACTGCTCAAACCATTATAAGATGGCACCTGCAACATGATTTGATCGTCATTCCTAAGTCAGAAAATCCATCTAGAATTGCCGAAAATATGGATGTATATGATTTTGAGTTATCATTCGAGGACATGAAAAATATAGATGCACTTAACTTAAATGAGCGTACTGGTAAAGATCCAGATAACTTTAGTTTTTAATAAGATGATTTAAGTAATATTGCACGATAGTATCTCTCCTGATTTGGAAGAGAAACTATCGTGTTTTATTTATATTGGAAAATATTACGAAATAATGAAACCTATTACATATTTAAGCGTATTAGTAATAATACATGAATAAATATTAGATGAGGTCAATAATGAATATATTTTTTGAAAAGACTTACAAGAAAAAAAGTAGTAAGCCGTTCCTAATATTAAAGATGCTATTGATAAGTTTGATGATTGCAATGCTAATAATGACCATATGGAATAATTTAGATATTTTTTATGTGAGATTAGTATTCATATTAGCAGGGATTAACTTTTTGGTAGATGCTATAGAAAGTTATCTTCAAAAAGAAAATAAAAAAGTGATAATAAGAGAAGTAGTGTTAGGGACTGTACATATATTATTTGCTTTAATCCTTAAGTGGTGAGTGTTAGGAGGAGAATTTAATGGAAGGTTTTATGGGAACAGGAAATTGGCTAGGCATCTTATCTATCGTTTTTATAGTATTATGCTTTTATTTTACGCTTACCTTTTTTCAATACTTAAAACAAGAGGACGCACGTTTAACTAAACAATCCAAATTTGGAGCAGTTATTTGCCTCGCAGTGAGCTTGCTAATTCCAGCAATATACAATCTATATATATTTTTTGAGATGATGAGGTAAGGGAGAGTATGGGGTTATGAAGCAATGGAAGACGTTAAATACGGAGTATGTCCATAAAAGCTCTTACGGAAATATTAGGAAAGATATATGTGAGCTTCCGAATGGTCTGGTCATTAATGATTATTTTGTAAATGAGTATTCCGATTGGGTGAATGCTGTTGTACTAACTAAGGAAAATAAAATACTACTGGTAGAGCAATATAGACATGCCGGAAATGATATCTATTTAGAAATTCCTGCAGGTAAAAGAGAACATGGGGAAACGGATGAGGAAGGCATTATAAGAGAAGTTAAAGAAGAAACAGGGTACATTTCACGACAAACACCTATTTTGCTGGGTGAATTTATGATTAATCCCGCTACGCAAACTAATAAAATTAGAACCTACCTCCTGTTGGATGCATATAAACAATTTGATCAAGAACTAGATGAAACCGAGGAGATATGTGTACAATTGTTAGATTTTGAATCGTTAGGTTCTCTTATAAAAACAAATAAGATCAAAACACAGCTTTTTACTGCTCATGCTTATTATCTGACAAAGACTTTCCTTTCTGAAAACCCGTAAAAGCAAAGGAGTGATTATTATTTCTAGCACTTACTTCATATTATTTGTAATTACTCTCGTAAGTATACTTTTCAATTTTATTTTGTCGAAACTGTACAAAGACAAGGAAAAAGTAGATAAGGGTTTTGTATTTGGTTATCACGAGCTAACCCATAGAAGAAAAATGGTGCGAACACTTTGGACAGCTCCTTTTTTAATTCTTTGTTTAATTATGATAAACAAAGTTAGTGAATGGCCATCGTCCTTAATTCTCCTGTTCTCCATCTTTTGTTTTGTAACGATTGTTTGGGATTTTTCTTATAACTATTTAAAGTGGAAAAAGTTAGAGAAAAATAGAGGAGAAGTAGAAGAAAAAGAAAAAGTAGAATCCATATAAAAAGCAGATGAGAAATAAAAATCTCACCTGCATTTTCATTTGTGCAACGTTTGAATTCATACTCGAACGTCCACTGATTTACTGCCGTAGCATCAATCTAGTTCTGTTAGCGTTTATCTTCTATAACGAGTACTTCACCTGTTATGGGATGATTAAATTGGACTTTAAATGCATGAAGCTCATACATTTTAGTAGGTGTTCTTTTAGCACCATATAGTTCGTCTCCAACAATTGGATGGCCTAGATAAGCTAAGTGAACTCGAATTTGGTGGGTACGTCCAGTTTCTAAAATGGCATGTACTTTCGTGAATTGTTCATGTTTCCCTGCAACTTCATAATGAGTAATTGCATTTTGACCAGATGGAGAAACTCTTTTGCGCGTCGGATGATGGCGATCATTACCGATAGCTGCTCGAATGGTGCCATGCTGGTTTTTCACTTGACCTTCGACAGTTGCCTCGTACGTTCGAACAATTGTTTTGTTTTCTAGCATACGATCAAGCATTCCTTTGACAAGTGGATTTTTTGCAATAACTACTAATCCCTTTGTACCTTCATCGATGCGATGTACATGTTCGCCGTAATGATGGTCTTTACTGTGTAAATAATTTGTCACAGTGTTCATAAAGGTGTGATTTTGACCATCTTCGTTAGGATGCGTCGATACTCCGCGTGGTTTAGAAGCGATTAGTAAATACTCATCTTCATATGCTACATATAAAGGAATCTGATCGGAAAGGAGATAGTTTGAAGATTCTCCCTCCCATTTAATAACTAGTACATCACCTTTTTTGTTTGGAAGCTTCCATTGTAGAAGTTCTCCGCTCTTGTTGCTTACGGCTTTCTGCATTAGTAACTCATGTATTAACTTCTTGCCTAATTTCCATTTCTCTTGAAATAGACTATTGATCGTTAATCCATCTTCTTGTACGGTATACGTTAATGTATGAATCATCTTCCTAACTCCTTTAAAAAAAGGGTCTGTCTGCTCGACATGACCCTTTTGTTTATTTTAAAACGATTTGATCGAAGAATCCTTGAATTTGTTCATTAGAAACGGCGCCTGTTACTCTTTCTACTTCTTTGCCATCTTCAAAATAAATCATTGTTGGTGTTGCTTCGATCCGGTAATCATTCCAACCCTTTTCATACTCAAGTACATTGTATTTAACGATCTCAATCTCATTTTTTTCAGCAAGTGGTGTTAGACGTGGTGTCATTTCTTGACAATGTACACACTCTGGGCTGAAGAAGTAAGCTGTCACTGGTTCTCCAGTAGCAACCTTTTTTTCTAATTCTGCGGGTAAAATAATATTTTGATAGTTTGGATCATCGATTAAATCAATAGTAGACTGTTGTAAATCATCCGTATCGTATGGATTGTTAGCTAATGCATCTTTGTTTTTCTGAGAGTTTAACACAAAGATTAATACAAAGACCGCGACGATAATACCACCAAAAATAAGTAGTTTTTTCAAGTTACTTTTCCTCCTTGATGTCCCTCCATACTAAAACACTTGTAATTGCAATTAAAATAAATGCAATAAGAGCTAAAAATGGAATTGTTATGAAACCTGCATAGTTAATATATTCTCCTGTACACGCTACTCTACCACATGCGGGTGCTGATTCTTGCATGAAAGTAAGTTTTTGAATGCTATAATGATAAGCAGATATACATCCACCAATCACGGAGAATACAAAAGTTGTTACTGCAATTTTAGGGTTTTTTTGAACATATGCAATCCCTAATATTAGCACAAGTGGATACATGAGTATACGCTGGTACCAACATAAATCACATGGTTCGTATCCTCTTACTTCTGAAAAGTAGAGTGAACCTAATGTTGCAGTAAGGGAAACTGTCCACATTAATAGTAATAGATTTTCCAGTTTTTTTGTCATAGGAACTCCTTTAAATTACTTTGAACTCAAATTAAAGTATAATCCTTCTTTAAATACATGTAAAATATTTTATCTGAAGAGCAAATAGCTATATAATGAAAGTTACTGATGAAAGAGGAGCCGATACAATGACAGAAGAATTTGATTTATCCCCATTCGAACAAAGCATGATTATAAGACAAACGTCTTTTTCCGATATAGAGTCGATCTTAGAAATACAACGACAATGTTTTCCAGGTATGGACCCATGGGAAGTATCCCATTTACGAAGCCATTTAACTATTTTCCCAGAAGGCCAACTGGTCGCAGAGCTAGACGGCAAAGTAATTGGTTCCTGTTCTAGTCTTATTATAAATTTTGATGAGTATGATGATCGTCATTCTTGGTCGGATGTAACAGATGCAGGCTACATTACGAACCACAATCCAGATGGCTATAATTTATATGGTATTGAAGTAATGGTGCATCCTGAATATAGAAGAATGAAGGTTGGTCAACGTTTATATGAAGGCAGAAAAGATATTGCAAGACAGTTCAATTTAAAGTCCATTATAATCGGAGGGCGCATTCCTAACTATCATAAATTTGCAGAAGAAATGTCTCCAAGAGAATATGTGACATCTGTTTCTCGCCACAAAATATATGATCCAGTTCTTACCTTCCAATTGATGAATGGCTTTACGCTAATGCGTATTAACCCAAATTATCTACCGGATGATATGGCGTCTGCCAAATATGCAACGCTGATGGAATGGAATAATGTCGATTATATTCCACTTTCTAAACGTCACTTTAAAACAAGCTATCCTGTACGAATTTGTGCAGTGCAATATATGATGCGTAAAATAAATTCATTTGAAGAGTTTGCTAACCAATGTGAATATTTTGTGGACGTAGCTTCCGATGCTCAATCTGATTTTGTAGTGTTCCCGGAAATCTTTACTACACAGTTAATGTCCTTCCTGAATGAACCATCGCCAAGTCAGGCAGTTCGTAAACTGACAGAATATACTCCGCAATATATGGAGTTATTCTCAGATTTATCGATTCGTTATAATATCAATATTATTGCTGGTTCTCACTTCGTGGAAGAAGAAAACGAGGAAATTTATAATATCGCCTATTTATTCCACCGAGATGGTGCAATTGATAAGCAATATAAAATTCATATTACACCGAACGAACGTAAATGGTGGGGAATTAGTGCAGGCGATTCTGTACAAGTATTTGATACGGATTGTGGGAAAATTGCGATTCAAATTTGTTATGATATAGAGTTTCCAGAACTTGCCCGCATAGCTACTGATATGGGTGCAAATATTATCTTCGCTCCATTTTGTACCGAGGATCGTCAAGGATACTTACGAGTTCGCTATTGTGCACAAGCACGTGCTATTGAAAACCAAATCTATACTGTTATTTCAGGTACAGTTGGAAACTTGCCACAAACAGAAAATATGGATATTCAATATGCACAGTCTGCCATTTTCGCACCTTCTGATTTTGAATTTGCACGTGATGGTATTGTGGGAGAAACAGAACCAAACGTTGAGATGGTCTTAATAGGGGATGTAGATTTAGAAATTCTCCGTCGTCAACGTCAAGACGGGACAGTTAAGCATTTAAAAGATAGACGTCATGATGTATACAGTATCGATTATAAAAAATAATGAAGTGGAGTTGACTTTCCTATGCGTTATAGACAACTATTTGACCAATGGAATAACTTCTCAGAGTTAGAAACCGATTGGAAAGAGAACCTTCAACACCTAGCCAAGGATGAAAAAAGGATAGAGGATGCATTTTACCGTGATCTAGAATTCGGAACAGGTGGAATGCGTGGAGAAATTGGTGCTGGAACGAATCGTATGAACACGTACACTGTTCGTAAAGCGACTACAGGTCTAGCTTCTTATATTAAGGGAGCTGGAGCAGAAGCTATGGAGCGTGGAGTAGTTATCGCTTATGATAGTCGAAGATATTCTCCAGAGTTTGCGCGTGAAGCAGCGAATACACTAGCCTCTAATGGTATTAAAGCGTATTTATATATGGAACCTAGAACTACACCTCAGCTGTCATTTACGGTTAGACATTTACACGCATTTATGGGGATAGTTATTACTGCAAGTCATAATCCTCCTGAATATAATGGATACAAAGTATATGGCGAGGATGGTGCGCAGCTAAACATTGAGGACGCTGAGGTTGTTATTCAGCATGTCAATGATGCAGGAGATGCACTCCATATCGATCAACGAAATCCTGATAAACAATTAATAATTCAATTAGATGAAAAATTGGATGAAGCTTATTTGGAAGCCTTAAAAACAGTGCAAGAAAACGAAGAATTAGCATCTTCTTCTGATCTGAAGGTGGTATTCACTCCCTTACACGGTGCTTCTGGTAAAACAGTCCAACGTATATTAAACGAAGCTGGTTACAAGCATATTTCCTATGTAGAAGAACAGATGGAGCCAGATGGAGACTTCCCTACAGTGGAATCACCAAATCCGGAAGAGAAAAGTGCTTTTGAATACGCAATTCAGTACGGCGAAAGAAATCATGCAGATATTCTAATAGCAGTCGATCCAGACGGGGACCGCGTTGGTATTGCCGTAAAATCGGATTTTAAGTATGAACTTTTAACTGGCAATCAAACAGGTGCGATATTAATCGAATATCTATTATCACAACGTAAAGCGAAGGGTAATATCCCAGCTAATGGTCGCATATTTAAAACGATTGTTACTTCGGATCTAGGTCGTGTAATTGCCGAATATTACGGAGTAAGTTCAGAAAATGTATTAACAGGCTTCAAATTTATCGGTGAAAAGATTAAGAAATACGAAGAGACAAAAGAGTTTGAGTTTCTATTTGGCTATGAGGAAAGTTATGGTTACTTGATAAAAGATTTTGCACGTGATAAAGATGCCGTGCAAAGCGTGTTAGCGATAGTAGAAGCTGCTGCCTATTATAAGCAACAAGGAAAGACCTTACTCGATGTTTTAGCTATGTTATATGAAAGACATGGCTTCTATTTAGAAGGGCTTCAATCTGTTACGAAAAAAGGAGTAAGTGGTGCGAATGCCATTAAAAACTTACTAGAGCAGGTTCGGACAAACAGAATTACGGAAGTAGCAGGGATAAATGTTACCTCCCAAGAGGATTACTTGCACTCCACTCGAATGTTTACTGATGGACGAGAAACAGAGGAATTATTCTTACCAAAATCAAATGTCCTTAAGTACTTCCTTGCAGACGGCTCATGGGTTTGTGTAAGACCAAGTGGAACCGAGCCTAAGATCAAATATTATTTTGGTGTACTTAGTGGCACAGAAATAGAAAGTAAAGAAAAACTAAAGTCTTTGAAGGAAGATTTTTCGTTGAAGATGAATCAATACTTAGTAGATTAATATAGAAAACAGGAAAAGTGAAATCTCTTTTCCTGTTTTTTTTTCGGTCAAAAGTATGATGTGCATACCCTACAGTGAATAGTAAATAAGTGATACTATGGAATTATCTGAATTACATACTTGGAGGAGTTTACATGTTATCAAATGAACTCTCGAACATAGAATTACTAAAAGAAATAGCGGAATTGTTAAATGAAGAAACGGAAATGGAGAAAATGCTACAAGGAGCCTTGCAAAAACTATTAGATGGTACCTTATTTGAAACTGGATGGATATTCTTTATTGATGAAAAAGGAAAACAACAGTTAATTGCACATGAAAATTTACCGAACGCATTAAAGCAGGATGACTGCAGACATTTGCAAAAGGATAGCTGCTGGTGTGTGTCCAGGTTTCAAAAGGGTGAGTTAAAAAAAGCTTCCAATATTATTGAGTGCAAAAGAATAGTAAATGCAAGAAAAATGAGTAATGAGGACAGTGGGGGAATCACGCATCATGCAACTGTTCCCTTACAATCAGGTCAAGAAAGCTTTGGCCTATTAAATGTTGCGACTCCAAACACGATACGATTTTCAGACGGCGAGCTTGCGTTGCTCGAATCGGTGGCTTTTCAAATTGGGTCAGCAATTAAGCGGATTCTCCTCACAAGACAGGAGCAGCAAGTAGCTCTTGTACAGGAGAGAAACCGATTAGCACGAGATTTACATGACTCCGTTAACCAATTACTATTCTCCGTCACGCTTACTGCCCGTGGAGGAATTGAAATGACAGAGCAGCCGGATATTAAAGATACATTTAAAGAAATTCAATATTTAACGCAAGAAGCACTAACAGAAATGCGCGCACTCATTTGGCAGCTACGCCCCAAAGGATTAGAATCAGGAATTATTGAAGGCCTTAAAGGATATGGAGATATTCTGGGGCTTACAATGACAGTGAAAGTAAAGGGCGTTGTTAACTTACCTGCGATTATAGAAGAAACACTGTTCAGAATTGCTCAGGAAGCACTGAATAATATTCGGAAGCATTCTGGTGTGCTCATAGCAGAACTATACTTAACGGTTACTTCTACAGATGTATTGTTAGTTGTGAAAGACGAGGGTTGTGGATTTCATATGAAAGAACCCAATAAGCTACGTTCAATTGGTTTACAGAGTATGAAGGATAGAGCTAGTTTTGTTGGTGGGACAGTGGATTGGGTGACAGGTTGCGAACAAGGAACAGAAATATTAGTGCGATTACCTTATTAGGAGGGGGCAATTATGATACGTGTATTAATAGCTGATGATCATCATGTAGTAAGAAGAGGATTAATGTTTTTTCTGAAAACCCAAAAGGATATGGATATTGTAGGGGAGGCTACTAACGGAAAAGAAGCGATGGAGCTAACAAAAAGTTTAAAGCCTGATGTTATATTAATGGATTTAGTGATGCCAGTAATGGACGGAATTGAAGCGACGAAACTTATAAAATCTACTAATCCGGAAATTCAAATACTAATGCTTACTAGTTTTTCAGATAGAGATCATGTAATTCCTGCCTTAAAAGCTGGCGCAGCGGGTTATCAGTTAAAGGATATAGAACCGGATGACCTCGCTGATGCCATTCGTAAGCTCATGCGCGGAGAAAATACGATACATCCAGAGGCAACAACTCAATTAGAAAAAGAGTGGGAGCCAGTAGTACCAAGTCCACATGAAGAACATCCTTTAACACCTAGAGAGCAGGATGTATTATCTGAGTTGACAAAAGGAAAGAGTAATAGAGAAATAGCATCCTCCTTGTTTGTCACCGAAAAAACAGTCAAAACACATATATCCAATATATTCGCGAAGCTATATGTTCAAGATCGTACACAAGCCGCCCTATATGCAGTAAAACACGGCCTAACAGAACCAAGCGGACGATGAAAAGCACGGAGAATCGCAATGACTATGCGATTCTCCGTGCTTTTTGTTTATTAACGTATCGATCGATCAGCAGAAACTATCTACTTCTGATCGAGCATGTCCATATTTGGCTCAATGTGGACTAAGATAACTGAAAAAGGTTTGACCTTCATAATACGATGTTCTATTTCTTCTGTTATACGATGACTATTCAACACGTTTAAATTTGGATCCACTGTAACCGTAATATCGACAAACATTAAATTTCCATGCATTCTCGCTTTAAAATCGGTTAACTCATCCACACCCTCGACTAGTCGTACTATCGTAGAGAGGGATTCAGCTTCGTCCACATTAAAACCGTCGGATAGCGTATATGCTGCATCATGAAAAATAGTATAGGCGGTATAGATAATGATGATACCAACTAACAGGGCAGTTATACCATCTAAAAGAGGAAAACCTAAAATAGAACCGACGATACCAATAGTTGCACCGATACTAACAAGTGCATCAGAGCGATTATCATAAGCTGCCGCTTTTAGAGCCGCACTATTTATACGGTTTCCAAGTTTTAAATTATATCTATAAACAATATACATGATAATGGCACTAAACAAGGCTACAATTGCGGTTAAAAGGGAAGGTGCCTCTTGGATAGGGTTAGCAAGATGTTGTACTGCTTGAATGAGAACCTGGATACCGATAAACGCCATAATAAAAGCGGCAACAAGGGAGGCAATGGTTTCTGCCCGTAAATGTCCATATTGGTGATGCTTATCTGGTGGTTTTTGAGAAATTCGCAATCCGATTAATATGGCAACGGTCGCAATGATGTCTGTAAAATTATTTAGACCATCGGCTTTTAAGGCTTCAGATGAACCGATAATACCTACAGTTAACTTTAGTGTACTTAAAAGCAAGTATACGCCAATGCTAATCCAAGCACCTTTTTCCCCTTCACGTAAGTTTGTATATAGCTCCACAATGTTTCCTCACTTCAACAATTATAGACATAGGAAAACGACCCTCATTTGAGAGTCGTTTTTTGAAATCTAATAATTTTTTTATTCCACTATAGGTTCTAGTTCTTCAACTGGAGGTGCAGATTTAATAATCTCTAGATATTGAATATGATGCCCATCAACTTCTTTAATCATGAAATCATAGCCTTGTTCCTGAATCTTTTCACCTTTAATGGTTTCGTAGCTTTTAGTCATAAACCAACCACCTATAGTATCTATATCCTCTTCATCGATATCTATACCAAGTAGGTCGTTAACATTTTCTATTAACATTTTCGCATCGAGAATATAATGATTTTCCTCTAACTTTTGAACTTCTGGAAGTTCATCAGTATCGAACTCGTCACGTATATCTCCTACGATTTCTTCGATAATATCTTCTATAGTTACAAGTCCTGAAGTACCACCGTATTCATCCATTAAGATTGCCATATGAATTCGTTCACGTTGAATCTTAAGTAATAAATCAGCGATTGGCATATTCTCAATAACTCGGATAATCGGTTGCATATAATCACTTACGGGTGTGGTTGCATTCGTAGGATCCTTTATATATGCAGTTAACAAGTTTTTCATATTTACAAGTCCAATAATATGGTCTTTATCACCGTCAGTTATTGGATATCTTGTATATTGTTCCACACCGATCAACTGAAATACTTCATCTAATGTAAAATCTTTATCAATAGAAGTAATCTCGGTGCGTGGAACCATGATTTCTTTTGCAATACGATCATCAAATTCAAAGATTTTGTTAACATATTTGTATTCAGCTTGGTTGATTTCTCCGCCTTTAAAGCTATCGGAAAGAATCATACGAAGCTCTTCTTCGGAATGGGCTACTTCTGACTCTGATACCGCATTTAAACCAAATACTTTGGTTGCTAAGAAACGAGCAGAACCATTCATACCGTGAATAACTGGATACATAAGTTTATCGAAAATGATAAGCGGTTTTGCTACCGCTAATGTAATTTGTTCAGACCTTTGAATAGCAAACGTCTTTGGTGTTAACTCTCCTACAACTACATGTATATAAGTTACAAGAGAGAATGCAATAATAAATGAAAGTAAAGAGGAAACACTCTCTGGGAGCTCAAAATAAGTAAATGCCGGATGTAAAATCCGTTCAATTGTCGGTTCTCCGAGCCAACCGAGCCCTAAAGCTGTTATGGTAATCCCGAGCTGACATGCAGATAGATATTCATCCAGATTGGAAACTACTTTTTTGGCATTTATCGCCTTAGTGTTTCCTTCAGCTATAAGCTGATCAATTCTTGTAGTTCTTACTTTTACAATTGCAAACTCACTCGCAACGAAAAATGCAGTGAATGCGATTAAGACAGCAAATGCTGCCAATCGTATGGCTATGTCCAAATAATTACTTTGTCCCTAACCCAAATGGGGGGTAAGACAAAGTGTACACCTCCTGTTTTCTAAAAAATAGTTTATACGTTTAATAATAAAATATAAAAAAAGAAATTACAAATCTTTCTACTTTAAATAGAGATATTCTATTAATAATTTTTACAAAATCTTAACATTTACACGCTGAAAATTATTAGATAATAAAGATTATGCCCGTAGAGGAGGTAAAAATGAAAAATAAATATATCGACATACTGAAAGCATCTACTAAGCTTGGCTTAACTTCATTTGGAGGACCAGCTGCTCATATTGGTTATTTCCGGGACGAATATGTGGAAAAAAGAAAATGGCTAGATGACAAGTTATATGCTGATATCGTTGCGCTATGTCAGTTTTTACCTGGACCGGCCTCCTCCCAAGTAGGAATCTCTATTGGATTATTAAGAGGGGGATTATTGGGAGGTATAATCTCGTGGATAGGTTTTACAATGCCGTCTGTAATTATTTTAATGTTATTTGCTGCATTCATATCGAGTTCAGGATCTTTTGATAGTGGGTGGATTCAAGGACTAAAAATAGTGGCTGTTGCTGTAGTAGCACATGCGTTAATAGGTATGCAAAAATCATTAGCACCAGATCGTATAAGAATAAGTATCGCCATAGGATGCGCAATATTAACATTGCTTATTCCTACCGCAATTGGACAAATCACGATTATTCTCATAGCAGGTATTTTTGGTTTTTTCTATTATAAAAATGACGCAATAGAACCAGCACCTGAAATGAAGTTAAGTTTTGGTAAAAAGACTGGCATTATTAGCTGGGTATTATTTTTCGCATTGCTCACTTTGCTTCCATTACTAAAACCGTTTGTACAATCTGTCTATTATACGATATTCGATACTTATTACCGCGTTGGATCAATTGTATTTGGTGGTGGGCATGTTGTATTACCAATGCTACAAAGAGAGGTAGAGCTATCTGCTGATATGTTCCTGACTGGTTACGGAGCAGCACAAGCAGTACCAGGACCATTATTCACAATCGCTGGTTTTTTAGGACAGATAACTGCTGGTACAGGTGGAGCATTGATTGCCGTTTTTGCGATGTTTTTACCTTCCTTTTTATTGGTCATTGGAACATTGCCATTTTGGTCTATTATTCGTTCTAAAAAAGGGATTCAAGCAGCTTTAAAGGGAGTGAATGCAGCCGTTGTTGGAATTCTTCTTGCAGCACTTTATGATCCTGTTTTTACAAGTGCGGTAAATAGTACGCTTGATTTTGTTATTGTGTTAATTACTTTTACACTTTTAGTGGTGTATAAGTTAGCGCCATTCAAAGTAGTACTCATCAGTATTGTGTTAGGTGCAATTGTTCATTCATTATAAAAATTCAAAAAGTATTGACAATTAAAATTTCGGTATGCTAATGTTAATATACACAAAAAAATGGAAATGGAGGTATGACAAATGATTCGTTTAAAAGATAGCGTTGTTAACTTAAAAAGTTGTTCATACCTTCCATTAGATCGGAAATGATTTAATAATAGACTTTTGTATTCTATTGTCTATTATTGAGCGCATTACCTCTAGATGGGTAATGCGCTTTTTTCTGTCTTTTTGACTTCCAATTTTTGGTGAAAAAGAAAAAGGAGTGTTGGGTATGGAAACAATTCAACGGACAAAGCAAATTTTATTAAAGGAATCTCTTGAAGGTGGCTAGTTTTTCAGTAATGTGTAGAAAGAAGAAAAGAGGGGTTATATAATGTTTTCTGTTTTATTTAAATTGAAGTGGTTTTTTAAGGATCATTGGAAACGATATACAGTAGCGGTTAGTTTGCTAATAATTGCTAGTGCTCTGGAGGTTTTACCACCGTGGTTAGTTGGGGAAGCAATCGATTCCATAACTATGGGAGATATGACTAGAGAGTCGTTAATGCAATATGTATTCTATTTTATTGGAATAATAATAGTAGGTTATATATTAAACTTTGTTTGGCAATATCAATTGTTTGGTGGTTCGATTACAATCGAGCGTATTTTACGGTCAAAGTTAAATTTGAAGTTTTTGAATATGACTCCTACATTTTATGAAAAAAATCGTACGGGTGACTTAATGGCTCGTGCAACGAATGATTTGAACGCAGTAGCAACTACAGCAGGATTTGGGATTATGACATTAATCGATTCTACTATGTACATGGCTGCACTTATACTGGCAATGGGCTTTATCATTTCATGGAAGCTTACTATCTTTGCAATTTTACCAATACCTATTTTAGCTTTTATAATGCAATATCTAGGGAAAATTATTCATGAAAAATATATGGTAGCTCAAGATGCATTTGGTGATCTAAATGACCGTGTTCTAGAATCGATTGCTGGAGTTAGAGTTATACGCGCTTATGTTCAAGAAAGAGCGGATGAGAAGAATTTTGCTGATATGAGTGAAGAAGTCTATGAGAAAAATATGGTTGTAGAACGTATTGATGCTCTTTTTGGTCCTATTACGAAGGTAGGAACTGGTATCAGTTATGTAGTTGCACTAGGTTATGGTGCTTATCTAGTATCCAAAGGTGAAATGACAGTCGGAAATTTAATCACCTTTAATGTTTACTTAGGTATGGCAATTTGGCCAATGTTTGCAATCGGGGAACTGATCAATGTAATGCAACGCGGAAATGCCTCGCTTGATCGCGTGCAAGAAACATTAGACTATGAGCAGGATGTAAAAGATCCAACTTCACCAGTTCGGTTAGACAATGTGGAGTCAATTGGTTTTACCGATGTTGGATTCCAATACCCATTATCCCAAGTGAAAAATCTTCAAGATATTCGAGTGAACTTAGAGAAAGGTCAGACACTTGGGATTGTAGGGAAAACGGGTTCTGGGAAAACTACCTTTATGAAGCAATTATTAAAGGAATATCCGATTGGTGCTGGACAGCTAACAATTGGAGAGACCGCAATTTCCGCACAAACGAAAGATCAGGTGCTAGAGTGGATTGGATATGTACCGCAGGATCATGTCTTGTTTTCGAGAACCATTCGTCAAAACATTCTATTTGGTAAAGAGGATGCAACAGAAGATGAACTAGAGGAAGCAATTCGCCTAGCACATTTCCAACAGGATCTAATGAACTTACCGATGGGCTTAGAAACGTTAGTTGGAGAAAAAGGAGTATCATTATCCGGTGGACAAAAACAACGTGTATCCATTGCTCGAGCACTTATTAAAGATCCAGAAATACTACTGTTAGATGATTCTCTTTCTGCAGTAGATGCAAAGACAGAAGCCAAAATTATCGAAAATATACAAAATGAACGCAGTGGAAAGACAACAATTATTACGACGCATCGATTGTCTGGTATCCAACATGCAGACCATATTATCGTTTTAGATGAAGGTCTTATTGTAGAAGAAGGAACTCATCAAGAGCTTCTAAAACAAAATGGTTGGTACAAAGAGCAGTTTGATCGTCAGCAGCTAGAGGGGGTGTCGTCATGAGTACAGGGAAACGACTCTACCATTATGCGTTATTTTATAAAAAACCAATTATCCTTGGTCTAATCTTTTTAACTATTGCAGTGTTTGCAGATCTAACTGGTCCATTTATTGCAAAAAAAATTATTGACGACCATATCACAGAAGGGGCTATTAACCTTCAGCCAATACTAATGTTACTTGCTGTCTACTTTGGTTTAGCCATTGTCACAGCGATCTTTAGATATTTTATGTTCATCAACTTACAGGTCGGTGCTAACCGCGTTGTGCAAAAGCTTCGTAATGATGTTTTTCAACATATTCAAACTTTGCCGATACAGTATTTTGACAACTTACCGGCAGGAAAAGTAGTTGCGCGTGTTACGAATGATACAGAAGCTATTCGTAATTTGTATGTGCAAGTACTTTCTCAGTTTGCGACTAGTATCATTTCGATTGCAGGGGTTTATGTTGCCTTGTTCATCTTAAATGTACAAATGGCTCTCATGGCACTTTTTGTAGTTCCTATTGTATATGTGTGGATGATTGCTTATCGAAAGTATGCATCTAAATATAATCACGTAGTTCGTACGAAAATTGCAGATTTGAATGCAATGCTGAATGAATCCATCCAAGGGATGTCCATTATTCAAGCATTTAAACGTGAGAAGCAGATGGAACGCGAATTTGAAGAGATGAATAATGAACACTATACGTACCAGAAAAAGTTACTTACATTAGATTCAGCAACTTCGTTTAACTTAGTAAGTGTACTTCGTACGATTATGTTCGTCATGTTCATCTGGTATTTCGGAAGCTTATCCATGGAACCAAATACAATCATTTCAGCAGGTATGCTTTATGCTTTTGTAGACTATACAACTCGTTTATTTAATCCAATAACTGGGATTGTAAACCAATTTGCTCAGTTAGAAAGATCATTGGTTGCTGGTCATCGAGTATTTCAATTACTAGATGAAACTGGAGAAGATGTAAAAGACGAACGTATGGAACGATATGAAGGGAATGTAGAGTTTAAAAATGTTTCATTTGCCTATAAAGCAGATGAATATGTCTTGAAAAATTTAAACTTTGTTGCTAACAAAGGGGAGACAGTAGCATTAGTTGGTCATACAGGATCTGGGAAAAGTTCCATTATGAATTTATTGTTCCGTTTCTATGATCCTTCTAAAGGTAAAATCCTAATCGATGGTATAGATATAACGACTGTACCTAGACAAACGATTCGAGATCATATGGGCATCGTGTTGCAGGACCCTTATTTGTTTTCAGGTACGATAGAGTCAAATGTGAGTTTAAGTGATCCTCGTATTTCTAGAGAAACGGTTATAGCCGCTTTAGAAGCGGTTGGTGGGGAACGAGTGTTAAAGAATTTAGAAAAAGGCATAGATGAGCCTGTAATAGAAAAGGGTAGCACCTTGTCATCCGGTCAAAGACAGCTTGTTTCCTTCGCTAGAGCACTTGCATTTGATCCTGCTATATTAATCTTGGATGAAGCGACATCTAATATTGATACAGAAACAGAGGAAATTATTCAACATGCAATGGATGTACTGAAAAAAGGAAGAACTACTTTTATCATTGCTCATCGACTTTCTACTATTAAGAATGCAGACCGCATTTTAGTACTAGACCGTGGGGAAATTGTAGAAAGTGGATCGCACGACGAGTTAATAGAGCTACAAGGTCGCTATGAACAAATGTATAAACTACAAGCAGGAGTATCTCAGCATGTATAACACATGCGGGGATATTCCCTTTTTTTTGTTGAATAGGTTATCCGCGTGACGAACTGAGCTAATGTACCCGAGCGAATAGGTTATCCGCCAGAGAAACTGAGCCATGAGCCCGAGCAGCCCGTTTATCCGCTCATCAAGCGGCCGAACGCTCGATTGATTGGGCTATCCGCCCGAGCGACCAAGCCATGCGACCGTGCAAAGCACTTATCCGCCCGCCAAACATCTCCAGAATCCAAGCGAAATATTTATTCGCCAAGCACGCAATTATATATTGAAATTTTCTAACGATAATCGTATATTTAGTGTACCGAAATAAAAAAGAAGAGGTACCTTATGATTTATTGGTTTGCAAATTGGAAAAAGAGCATCGCTTTATTCAATAGAAATATAAAAATGTTCATGCTTGCCAATGTACTCATTCAAGTGGGGATGGGTGTATTTTTAGTTATGTACAATCTATATATAAAGGAACTCGGGTTTCCAGAAACATTGAACGGTAAAATCATCTCTATGACATCTCTTGCTTCAGCGATTATGTTAATACCAGCTGGATATCTAAGTGACCGGCTAGGTAGGAAAGGAATTATTATTACTGGTGCAATTTTTGCTGCTGGTACTTTATTTTATAGAAGTTTGGTCACCGGCGAACAAAGCTTAGTTTATGCAGCTTTCTTTACTGGATTGTTTATGGCATTGGTGCAAGTATCCGGTGTTCCTTTTCTTGCTGAAAACTCCACTGCTGGAGAACGAATGCATCTTTTTAGTATTCATTTTTCGTTGATGACTATAGCAAGCGTTATTGGAAGTCTTGGAGGAGGGGTATTAGCAGATGCGCTTCATCTAATTGGGAATATCTCCACAGTAGATTCTATTATGTATGTACTAATTATTGGAGCGATTATATTTACGATGGGCATAGTTCCATTGTTTCAGCTGAAACCAACGCAAAAAATTGAAGGTCAAACAGAGGCAAGTACCGAGGAATCAGAAGGAAATGCTCCGACTGGGTTCAGAAAAAATATGAAGGTTATTGTGTTATTTGGAGTTGCAAATCTATTAATAGGAACAGGGTCTGGTCTAGTTATTCCTTACTTGAACTTATACTTTGCGAACCGATTCGATGCATCGAACACTTATATTGGAATTATCTTGTCACTCGGATCAGCGATGGCAGCCGTGGCGATGCTACTTGGACCAGCACTTGTGAAGAAGGTCGGGAAAGTTAAGGCATTGGTCATTTTTCAGCTACTATCAATTCCATTTCTGTTCATCACAGGTTATACCAATTCATTAATCATCGCTTCGATTGCATTTTTGATGCGCCAAGCTCTAATGAATGCGGGGAATCCTATCCAAAGTGCAATTGCAATGGAACTAGTACAAGATAAATATAAAGGACTTGCTAACTCGGTAAATCAAATGGTCTTTAATGTAGGATGGGCAAGTACTGGTGCAATTTCGACAGGGCTTGTTATGACATTTGGCTTTTACTGGGGATATGCTTATACATTTACAATTACAGGGATTCTCTATATTATTGCATCTACTTATTTTTATTTACTGTTTGGGCGTAAGCGTGCTTTGCGCAAGAAACAAGTATGAGTGCTTCTTGCACAGTGACACCTCAGTCATACACGTGAAATAGCATTAACTCATGTATCATTTTTTTTACTGTTTCTTCATCAGCAGGTGTTTCACCAAGCCACTTAATCGTGCCATCTGGTTCATATTCTGCAGCGTATCTTTGTTGTTTATAAAAGAAAGAGACGGACCAACCAGGTAGTTGTTTGTTTTCATAGAGTGGTTTGAAGCTAAAGTGTTGTAGCAAGAATATCAACCTTTCATGTGAGTGAATTTGTTCGCATACACTAATATAAATGATTAGTGAAGGAGCATCGAATTGTTTAATGATCAGCTAAGGCAAGCAATACTTAATGAATATCAGGATTATCATTTTTATCGTTCTATGTATAAATTGACGGATGATCCATACTGGCAAGGTTTTATCGAACATATTTATGAGGATGAAAAAAGCCATTACGAAATGTTCCAACAACTCTATTATATGCTCACTGGTACATTTGTACAAAACTTTCCAGAACCCACTTTATGTACAGACATGAAAGAGTGTTTAAAAAATGCGATAAGAGATGAATTAGAGGCTGCAGAACTGTATAAGGAAATGCTATTACAAATACCAATCCAACAAGCATATGCTCCTCTATTTGTTGCGATGCACGATGAAACGGAGCATGCTATTCGTCTTACTACTTTGCTTCATCTATTGTAAATTCTTTTAGTGTTTGCCTCTCCTCTGCTATAATAATCTAGAAGCTAGAGGAAAAAGGTGAAATTGATGAATTTTATATGGACAATCACATTTATGGCAGTGGTCGGAGCAGCAATCGGAGCGGTAACTAATCACTTTGCTATTAAAATGCTATTCAGACCTCATGAGGCAAAATATATAGGGTCTTGGCGTATTCCCTTCACACCTGGTCTGATCCCTAAGAGACGTGATGAACTTGCAAAACAATTAGGTAATACAGTAATTCAACATTTGCTGACACCTGATATTTTCAAGAAAAAATATTTTAACGAAGAAATGAAACAAAAGGCAAATCATTTTTTAACCGAGCAACTAAACGATAAAATCTTTCAGTCGGATAAAACGATAACAGATTGGTTAAAGCTTGCTGGACTAGAAAATGTTCCGACTATTGTAAATGATAAAATAGAAGAACAGGTGGACGTTCAATTTAGTCAATTAAAAACTAGGTTTGAACAAGAAACTATACGTCAACTTGCACCAATAGATTGGCAACTAAAAGCGGACACTAAAGTCGGAGAAATAGTTTCGTACATTCTACTCAAAGGTGAAGATTTCTTCGAATCAGAAGAAGGCAGAATGACGGTAAGAAATCTAATTGATGATTTCCTTTCTACAAAAGGGACGCTTGGCAATATGATACAAATGTTCATGGGGGAATCTTCATCACTTGCTGGAAAAGTTCAGCCGGAAATACTAAAATTCCTAAGAGCTCCAGGTACTAAAAATATGTTAGAAAAAATAGTACGAAGCGAATGGGAGAAGTTAAAAGATCGCCCGCTCAATGAAATGATGGACGGCTTTGACTTTGAACCAATTGTTAAAAACGTTAAAGTATACTTAACAGGACAATTGGCTGTGGAAGAAAGATTAAACTATAATTTTCTCCATTACTTCCCTGGAGCAACTGGATGGACAGAGTCATATCTTATACCTAAAGTGACGACATTTGCATTCCATGAAGCAGAAACAAAGCTAGAAGAAGTCTTGCGTAAAATGAAATTAGAAGATATGGTAAAAGAGCAAGTAGATACTTTCCCAGTATCTCGCCTAGAGGAAATTGTTCTTGGTATATCGAAAAGAGAGTTCAAAATGATCACCATTTTAGGTGGTGTTCTTGGTGGACTTATCGGTATTATTCAAGGACTAATCGTTTTCTTTACTAATTAACCCTAAAGGAGCTTACAACATGATTAACATTTATGATGACATTAACAAACTTGAAAAAACACTACGTCAAACAGATGAATTTTCCAACGTACAAACAGCAGTAGAATCTGTAAAAGCTGACGAACAGGCTCTAGTATTATTCCAAAGTTTCCGCAAAGTTCAAATGTCTCTTCAAGAGAAGCAAATGAATGGTGAAGAAATCTCTGGAGAAGAGATTGAGTATGCACAAAAAACGGCTCAGCTCGCACAAGGAAACGAAAAGATTTTCCATATGCTTCAAGCTGAAATGGCTTTGAGCCAACTTATTGAAGAAGTAAACCGTGTATTGATCAAGCCCGTTCAAGAACTTTATGAAGGTATCTAAGAAAACAAATGAAAGGAACTTCTCCTACTATGGAGAGGTTCCTTTTTTCATTTACTGGAGAAATGGATAAATACTCCGTTGGGCTAGTAAATCCTCATCGAATGCGAGTAACTAAAAGCTATAAATAGTTTTCCCCTTTCTAAGAAGGACTTTAATAGTATAATGGCGAATTTAACAAGAATGAATGACTATTCACTTATAAAGGGGAATGTATATGTACAAAACTATATTGTTAGAAAAAGATGGTCGTATTGCGACTTTAACATTGAATCGTCCAGAAGCGATGAACTCGATGAATGGAGTAATGATGAGAGAGCTAGCAGAAAGTCTAGAATCTCTGCAAACAGACAAATCAGTTCAAGTGTTAGTTATAAAAGGTGAAGGGCGAGCATTTTCTGCTGGTGGAGACATTAAAGCAATGCTAGATAAAGAGAATCCTTTTGACATTGACGAGGCGATGACGTATCTTACAAGAATTGCTTCAGCTTTATATAAGTTACCACAGATTACTATTGCATCAGTTCACGGCGCTGCTGCTGGATTAGGTTTTAGTATGGTATTAGGCTGCGATATTATCATAGCAGAGGAAAACAGTAAGCTCGCTATGAATTTTATCGGAATTGGGCTTGTTCCAGACGGTGGAGGTCATTTCTTCTTAAAGGAAAGAGTAGGGATTCCAAAAGCAAAACAACTGATGTGGAGCGGACAGCTTTTCTCTGGAAAGGAAGCACAAAAAATCGGACTTGTGGATGAAGTTGCATCCGATGGTTTAGGTTCTGCAACTGCAGCATCCTATGCACAAAAACTAATCCAATCTCCAATTGCTGCTATGATCGCATCAAAAGAAATCTTACACGCAACGAAGATAAATGAATTGCAAACTGTTCTAGAAAAAGAAGCTGTTACGCAATCCGCAATGCGAAGAACCGAAGATCATTTAGAGGGTATTAAAGCATTTGTTGAAAAAAGAAAACCCGAGTTTAAAGGAAGATAAGATTTACAGGGAGGATCATTTAGCTGATCCTCCTTTTTATTTGATTACATACTTTATTAAAAATAAAAGAGGATGGAAGCGACAATTAAACTGCTGGGATTTGTGAAATTAGAGATAAGTGAACGTTTTATAAAGTTCTTTTAACTAGGTTATTTTTCTTCTGAAAAGTTCTATTTACAAGATAGATTCCAATAATAATAAACAAGCCACCAACTATGATAGAAGGGTATAACGTCTCCCCTAATAGTAACCAACCAGATAATACACCGAAGAAAGGTGCCAAAAATAAATAGGCACTCGTTTTTCCTGGATCCCCCTTTTGTAAAAGATAATACCAGACGGCGAATTGGACAATAGAAGACATAATACTTAACCATAATAAAATGAACAATGAATTACCGTTCAAAATGAAGACTTGTTTTTCAAGAATAAAGCTGCCAAGTAGAAGTAGTAATCCACCAAAAAGCATCTGGTAAGCGGATAGAACCCACGTATTGAAAAGTGCCCCCCATTTTTTAACTAATAATGTGGAAATTGCCCAAAAAACAGCAGAAAGAATGCCAAAAAGAACGCCAATCTTTAATTCAATTTGCGCACCTACTGCAATACTTACCCCTACTAACCCTATAAGAACACCAATCCATTGATAAAATTTATAGCGTGTTTTTAAAAACAAGGTACCGAATACAACAACAAGTAACGGGTTAGTGAATGTAAGAATTGAGGATTCACTAGCTGTAATGGTTCGTAAACTCAAGAAAATACAACCCATAACACCGGCAGTTTGGAAAGTACCAATAATAAGCATCTTTATCCAGTTTCCTTTAGATACTGGGTGCGGTCTTTTTAAAACGATAACACTTACCGCCATTATGAATCCGGCAAGTGTGAAGCGTAATCCTGCTAATAACAAAGGGGATGAATAAGACAAACCTATTTTACCTACTGCAAAAGAGGAACCCATTAAAAATGTCGTTAAGAGTATTAACAATGTAAATTTGAAAGTATTCATTTTTTTTATCTCCCTAAATATTATACTGAGTTATTTATGTCTATTATAACTTCTAAACATTTCAACTACGGTCGAAATATGGAATGCATTATGGTGCAATATGTCTTCATTAAATCAACCTCTCCGTTTTTGACGTTTAACTGCTTTTGACTTGCTCAGTATGGGAAATTACAAAACTATCAACTGAAAAAGTTGATCGGATTGAATGCTGAAAGAATGATATTGTTTTAGGCATGCTACGGACAAGAACAATACTCTATTTAAATATGACATGCAGTTATCTTATTAAGAATGGTACAGTAAGTTTAACAAGATGAGAGAGGTGAAGCTATTAATGGAACAATGTTTATGGCCGCAAAGCAGTGAGCTTATGCAAGCTTATCATGATGAAGAATGGTGCAGACCTAGTTGGGATGACCGGTATATTTTTGAGATGTTGACGTTGGAGGGGGCACAAGCTGGATTGTCGTGGAGTATTGTTTTAGCAAAGCGCAAAGCTTACAAAGATGCTTTTCAAAATTTTGACATTGAGTATTGTGCTAGTCTGAGTGACATGGATTTAGAATTTATAAAAGAAAATTACAATGTCATTAAACATTTTTCAAAGCTTCAATCCATTCGCACCAATGCAGAAGCAGTAGTGAGGATACAAAAAGAATTTAAGAGTTTTTCCAATTTTTTATGGCACTTTGTTGATTTTAAACCAATTAATAATAATTGGGAGACAGACATTCAAATCCCTGCTCAATCTCCATTATCGGTACAGGTTAGCAAAGAGTTAAAAAAGAGAGGCGTCAAATTTGTGGGACCTGTTACAACGTATTCCTTTTTACAAGCAATAGGCATAGTAGATGATCATATTAAATCATGTGATCATCATACTTTAAATCAAATAAATCGTGAAAAGACTTGATATGACTTTAACAAACTATATATTGATGGGTGGAAATGATAATTTACTAGAAATTTGCATTAACGAAGAATATTCTACGGGCTTACTCAAATGAGCACTATTGAAGCCTATCGGATCTATATGAAAAATAAAAAAAGGACTTAGCCAATATAATGGTTAAGTCCTTTTTGTTGTTCTATACATGAAATAATACTAGTTTCCCAGAACTATTTACTAAACGATGTGTTTTATTGGAAAAGCCTTTTTCTTCAATAATTGCTTCCCCTTTTTCCTTTGCTTCCTCGTCATTTTCATATTCCCAAGTTTCCTCTAAAATTAGTTCTCCGGTTGGTTCAAAGGCAGTAAATCGGTATGGTTTCATGAGTCAAACACCCCTTCATTATTCTACTATATATTATACACAAAAAATTATGAAAATAAAATGTAAAGCTAGCTTGACAATGAAGTGCGAAGTAAAGTAAACTTTACGTAAAGCTAACTTTACAAAAAAGGAGGGGCAAGTTGAAAAACTACGTTCGAGATAAACGGATGGCATTTGGAATGACACAGGATGAACTATCAGAAAAGCTAGATGTATCCAGACAAACAATAATATCGTTAGAAAAAGGAAAATACAATCCATCGATTAATTTGGCTTTTAAGTTATCCAGACTATTTACATGTACGATTGAGGATCTATTCATTTACGAGGAGGAAGAGAAGGATGTATGAAAAATTTGATTTACTTACATTTTTAATCGGTTTGCCATTAGCAATTGTAATAATAGGTATAGTTTTCATGATCAATCGGAAAATTGGCAAGAAAAAGAGATGGTTTGATGAACGATACAATAGAATACATGAAAAAGCACGATCTTATTCATGGGTAGCGACGACTATTGCAATCTTAGTTGTCTGGATGATTGTCATAGTAATGGAAGGACCTGGGTTGACCTTTTTCTTATTAACGGGTCTTTGGGTCGTTCATATGCTTTCCTATACAATCGGAGCATTTGTTGCAAATCAAGATAACTAAGAAGGATCGTAGAAGACTGTATACATTTAGTTGTATACAGTCTTTTTCTTATGGTAAAATAAGAACAAATATTCTATTTTGGGATGAGGTGTACTTGATGGCAAGAATTCGTTTTCTACATGTGGCAGATTTACATTTGGACAGCCCTTTTAAAGGTATTTCCTCTATTCCTAAAAAAAGGTGGAAAGAAATACGGGAGAGTACTTTTCAAGCGTTTCAAAACATGATTAATTACGCGGTGGAAAGTAAACCGGACTTTGTATTAATAGTTGGCGATATTTATGATGGGGAAAATCGGAGTCTCCGTGCACAACATTTATTTCAACAAGGAATGGAAGCTCTGAATGTAGAAAGTATTCCTGTTTACATTTGTCATGGCAATCATGATCATTTAAGTGGGAATTGGGTTCGTTTTCAATTGCCTGCAAATGTTCATGTATTTGGCGAAAAGGTAGAAACCAAAACACTCTTAATAAGAGAAGAAAAAGTCCATATTACAGGATTTAGTTATAAAGAACGTCATATTCAGGAACCAATGCATAGCCACTTTCCAATTTCTAATCATGAGGAAATTCATATTGGGATGCTCCATGGTAGTGTAGAAGGCAATAAGGAGCATGATGTATATGCACCATTTCGAAAAAGTGATCTGCTAGAGAAAGGCTATCATTATTGGGCGCTTGGTCATATACACAAGCGTCAAATCATCCATTCCGAACCACCTATTGTTTATCCTGGAAATACGCAAAGTAGGCACCGCAATGAAAGTGGCATAAAAGGCTTCTATGAAGTATCTTTACTAAACACTCAAGCTGACCTTCAATTTGTCCCATCATCTGCTTTTATTTATGACAAATTTTCTATAGATTGTGCAGATATAATCCATGCAAATGAATTAATCATCCATATTGAAACTACACTAAGAAATTACAGTGAAATACACGGGAAAGCAATCTTGGAACTTACGTTAAATGGAATGACAGATGAAACAATTGAATTATTGAAATCGAGCAATAAAGAGGAGTGGCATGTATTAATACAGGAGAGTCTCGAGCAAGCAAATAACTTTTTAATAATCAAAGAACTGTATATAGAAACTCCCATTGAGAAAAGCCCTGAATCTACTATGCTATTATCTTCTTTGAATGAATGGGACACTTCGGAATGGAAGCTCGCTTTAAAGGAACTTTATCAGCATTCTAGAGGGAGTAGATATTTACAGCCCTTAGATCAAGTTTTTATGGATGACGTCGTAAAAGAAGCAGAATCATTAGTTTTAGAGGCTATTGCAAGGAGGGGTAGCAATTGAAACTTGTAAAGCTTCAAATATATGGCTTTGGAAAGCATGAAAATATAGAGATTAAACTTAGCGATGGTATAAATGTGTTCTTTGGTGAAAATGAGGTAGGAAAGACTACTATTCAACAATTCATCCTGCATATTTTATTTGGATTTCCGCAAAGAAATGCACAGTTACTTCGCTATGAACCTAAAAGCAGTGCTACTTATGGAGGTAAAGTCGAAATAATTGATGATCAAGGACAGCTTGTAACGATTGAGCGAGTTAAAGGGAAAGCAAGTGGAGAGGTTACAGTATATTATCCAGATGGGACCCGTGGAGGCGAAAGGGAGCTGTCTAGTATTCTCCAAGCTTATTCACGCTCAGACTTTGAAGCCATTTTTTCTTTTTCTTTACTTCAGTTACAGGGCTTCGAGAAGATGACAGAAGAAGAGCTTACGAAAACGTTATTATCTTCAGGAACAACCGGCATCGATACATTAGCGATTATCGAAAATCAATTTATAAAAGATATGGGAGAGCTATTTAAGCCCACTGGCAGAAAACCTTTAATCAATCAAAAGATAGAAGAACTACGTGAGCTGGAGACTGCCTACAAGCATCAGCTAGAAGAAGTAGGAAAATACGAACCTGCTATAAAACGTCTGAACGAAATAGAAACGATAGTTGAGGAACTAGATCAACAAGAAAAAGAGATTTCTCAGCAGTTACAACGCTATATGGAATGGAAGCAACTGAAACCATTGAAAGAAACAGAAATGGACTTAAATCTGGAGCTCGACTTAGTAAAAGAACAGACCTTTCCTTCAGATGGTATTCGAAGATTTGAGTTGACGAAAGATAAGTTGAATCGTAATTCTATAGAGATGGAGCAAGTGAAAAAAGAATTAGATTCTTTAACGATCAATACAACTAGCTTAACTTCATCGCAAATAGAGGGATTACAATCATTTCTAAATCGAGAGGCAGAATGGCATCAGCTTCGCTCTAAACGAATACAAATAGAAGAGGAGCAAAGTAAAACACTGCAAAGCCAAATGCAGCAGTTAGCTCTAGTAGGAGTAAACTGGGAAAAAAGCTTACAGCATATAGTCCACGCAGATGTTTCCATACAGCAAGAGGACAAACTGGTTACGACGCTTCAAACTGAAAAAAACTTGGAGCTTGAGATACAGCAAGAAAAACGATTACTTCAAATGAAGGAACAGGACTTACTCCATTTACAACAAAGAGTGATAGAGTCCAAAAAGGTTAATAACACCTCTTCGGCTCAACAAACCAATAAAATAATGTTTGGTATTATTGCAGCTATTGTTCTTATCGGGGTTATTATAGGTGTTGCACAATCAAATTGGATAGTTCCTCTTACTGCTATTGTCATTAGCGGAATTGTATATGCAGGATTTACTTACATGATGAATACATGGAAGCAATCGGATGATGTTCGAACATATGCAAATTTATTAAACAAGGAACTGCAGTCACTACAACAAGCGATTTCACATTTGAAGCAAAAAATTAATGAGTTAGAAACTAATAAAACAAATATATCAAAACAGGTAAATGAGTTTTTGACAAGCTATCATATTAGTGAACAATTATCACCAAGTCTATTACCTGAACTATTTAAGCGACTTCGCCTAATTCAAGAACAGCAAATTCAGCTAGACCAAATGGAAACAAAGCTCTATGAAGTTGGTCTGCGAATACAGGAATTGTATAGACAAGCATTGGAGAAAGTTCCTTTTAATCTCTCAGAAGATATGCTATTCCACCAATTACGAGATTTCTATTTAGCTGAAAAGCAAAAGTTAGAAGATCAGCAGTATAAAGCGACAAGGATTTCCGAGCTGCAAAAGAAATATAAAGAGCTTGCTTTACTTCAAGAGTCTTTTACCGAACAAATCCGCCTATTATATCAGGAGGCAAATGTGGATTTAGAAAGCGATTATTATACGGCAAATTCTCTCTATGAGAAAAAAGTGGAGCTTGAAAAGGAATTACGCCATATCCACATGCAATTAGCTGGAAAACATATAAACTTGAACGATTTTGAAATTACATTTGAGGACAAGTGTAAGGGAGAACTACATCAGCTACAACAACAGAGACATAAATATAATGATGAAAAAGCAACTTTGTCTTATCAAACGAAAAGATTATTAGAGGATGAAGAGCAGAGTGAACAATTACAATTATTAGAACAGAAAAA
Source organism: Psychrobacillus sp. FSL K6-1464 (assembly GCF_038003145.1). NCBI lineage: Bacteria > Bacillati > Bacillota > Bacilli > Caryophanales > Bacillaceae > Psychrobacillus > Psychrobacillus sp. FSL K6-1464. The sequence goes on along the minus strand of NZ_JBBOOP010000001.1, from coordinate 2,816,502 downwards.
AGCAGAACTACATGAGCTCGTAAAAAAATGGGCGGCTCAAAAAGTAGTTGTTGAATCGATTAAACAGATGATGAAACAGTTAAAAGAAGAGCGACTTCCCGAAGTATTAGAAAATGCACAACATTACTTTCAATTGCTTACAAACCAATCATATGTACAATTGATCTTATCACCAGAAGGGAACTTTGAGGCAGTTAAAACCACTGGACAACGCTTTAAAATTGCAGAGCTCAGTCAAGCGACAAAAGAGCAAGCATATATTTCCTTACGCCTGGCCCTAGCAGTTTCCTTGCAAAGAAAAGCACCATTTCCCATAATCATGGATGATCCATTTGTACATTTCGATCGTGTCAGACTTCAACAAGTGGTACAATTAATGGCAGAGCTACAAAAAGAACACCAATTACTCTATTTTACTTGTCATGACAACATGCAATATGTATGGGAAGACGCATCCGTCATACAAGTAGCGACATTATTACCTAGAAAGGTAGGGGTTGTGAAATGAAAGGCATTACACAATTGCGAGTAGGCGAACCAGTTGATCACTACTTACTTATAAAACAATCTACAAAAGGTGTAACAACCGTTGGAAAACCATTTATGTCACTAATATTGCAAGATAAGAGTGGAGATATTGAAGCAAAACTGTGGGATACAAATGATGAGCATGAAAAGCTTTATGGTGCGAGTCAAATTGTACGTGTCGGTGGGGAAATCCAAGATTACCGTGGAAAGTTCCAGTTACGTGTAAAAAGTATTCGCCCAGTAAAAGCGGAAGAACCCATTTCGATTAATGATTTAGTCCCATCTTCAGAAAAACCAAAAGAAGAATTGATGGAAGAGCTTTTACAATACTTCTTTGAAATGAAAAATCCAATAATACAACGTATTACGAGACATCTGATGAAAAAACATCAGACATCATTTATGACGTTCCCTGCAGCAACTAAAAACCATCATGATTATGCTTCTGGACTAATAGATCATGTTGTGTCTATGCTTAAATTAGGAAAATCGTTATGTGATTTGTATCCAACGTTAAATAAGGATCTTTTATATGCAGGAATTATCTTACATGATATTGGAAAAGTAGTGGAGCTTTCAGGACCTGTAGCAACAACATATACAGTGGAAGGTAATTTACTTGGACATATTACCATAATGGTAACTGAAATTTCTAAAGCTGCCGAAGAATTGGAAATCGAGGGAGAAGAGGTAATGCTTCTTAAGCATATGGTACTGTCTCATCACGGTAAAGAAGAGTGGGGAAGTCCAAAACGTCCTGCACTTCGTGAAGCGGAGATGCTCCATTATATCGATAATATTGATGCGAAGATGAATATGCTTAATCGTGCATTAGACAAAACAAACCCTGGTGAATTCTCCGAGCGATTATTCCCATTAGAAAACCGTTCATTTTATAAGCCAACATTTGAATAGACAAAAAAAGCGTAAAGGTGCGAAGCCTTTACGTTTTTTTATGGCTTTGTATTACCGATCATTTTCGTAGTTTGTGAAGCTGCAACTAACAGACGCACTAATTCTATAAAGGGTGCTTTACTTCTTCATAAAGGAGTAAAGCACCCTTTTGGGTTAAAAAGTATAGAGAGATTAATTGAACAAGGGAAATCTTAAAGGAATAGAGAATAGATAGAATTGAAGGGGATGAACACATGGAAAGAAAGTTCAGTAAGATTTCCATTATATTAATTATTGTTGGAATTTTTGGTGCATATATGGCGTTCCCACCCATTAATATTGATATTTTTGGGTGGTGGGGAATATGCATTGGCTTTGGTATCTATCTAACAGGCATAGTGCTTGGCATCTGTGCATTCTTTAAGAAAGAAAAAGGGGTAATGAAGTATATCTCGTTACTTTCTGTTTCGTTGGGTGCATTATTTATAGGTTTTCTTTATGCAATTATCGGTAAAATTTAATGACTAATTTGGTGAGCTTATCACACCCAATGAAGATTTTAATACGCTCAATATCTATAAAATTGCATAACAGAAATTACTATTAAAATAAGCTGAGCCCTCAGAATATGGTGCTAGAATACTTAAGTTATAGGAGGTACATATATGTTTTATAGGAGAAAATTTTACATTATAAAAAATGAATTTGTAGAGAAGTTTAATGAACACTTCAACAATACTAATTTACCTAATCAACTAAAGCACGGAGCACGTTTGGTAGGACGATGGATGTCGGATAACAATGATAATACCACAGAAATATTTGCTATTTGGGAATATGACAGTTATAACGATTATATAGAAATAGAGAACAATGTAAAAGCTGACAATGCTCATATTAAACGTATTAAAGAGTGGTATGAAAAAAATGGTGGAAGGGATCATGTTTTTACTGATTATATATTGGAAGTGAAAAATGAAGCATTAGTATCTACCTTAAATAAAGTAGATTATTAATCTTAAATACGTGTTCGAATCTTTGGGTGCTTATGTGCGTTGGTTCATTCACGTCTTCCACATGTTATTAGGGAAATTAAACATATCTTCTTAAACACAGGTGCTTTAAGAAAGATCATATTGATAATTATTTTATGTATTAAGTTGCATTTTTTCGTTCCGTACATGAATGATAGGATTCTGAAAAAGAACGAGAGCAAAATAAAAAAGGTTGAACATGACTTCCGTCATGTTCAACCTTTTTACTTGTGTTATTTATTTTTCGTCTTCAGTTGCCTCAGCATCTTCAGTTGTGTCTGTTTTAGCTTCTGCATCTTCAGTTGGTGTTTTTTGTTCTTCAGCAGCTGCTAAAAATTGATCTAATGATGTTTTTAAGTCCTCATCTTTAATCTCGATTTTAGCGTCTTTCATCATTTTAGCCACTTTTGGTAATAATTTTGATTGGTCTGCTTTTTCTAACTTCAATTGTTTTTCAATTTCAGCTTTTTTATCTTCATATGATTTCTCAATTGTGCGAGTATCAGTTACTTCAATAACGTGGTAACCAAATTCCGATTTAACTGGTTCAGATATTACATTTTTCTCTAAACCAAATGCTACTTTTTCGAATTCTGGAACCATTTGGCCTTTACCAAACCAACCTAGTTCTCCGCCACTTGTTTGAGCTGCTTCTTCCGTAGAGTATTCTTTTGCAACTTCTGCAAAGTCTTTACCTGACTCTAATTCAGCTTTAACTTTTTTCGCTGTTTCTTCGTCTGCTACTAATACGTGACGAGCATTAATTTCATTTTTAATATTTTCATATTCTGCTTTAATTTCTTCTTCTGTTACTTTAACATCTTCTATTAAAGCTTTTTCTTGCAATAGGTTTAGTTCTAAGAATTTTTTGTAAGATTCTTCAGTATAGCCTTGTTGAGCAATCATTGCTTCAAAGCTTTCCCCGTACTGCTCTTTATCAGCTTTTAACTGAGTGTTTACTTCATCCTTAGACACTTCGTACTTATCTGCAAGTACCTTTTCAATCATTAGCAATTGGAATGCTTGATCGCCGATAGATGATTTCATCTCTTCATACAAATCATTCTGTGTAATATCTCCGACTTTAGATGTAGCAATAACTTCACTGTTTTTGTCTGAGTCCCCGCTACAAGCTCCTAAAGCAAGAACTGATGCTGCAAGTGTTAATGTTAATACTGTTTTTTTCATGAAATATTCTCTCCTAACTTCTATGTGTTGCCGTAGTTACTATAACATAAACGAAATAAAAACAAAAATAGTTCCCTTACATTTGCCTACCGAACATTTAAAATGCCGCATAGGATACATGGAAAAGGAGGTGTTTTAAATGAGCGGACAATATAACGGTGGCGGCGGATATAACGGTGGTTCAGGGTTTGCTTTGATCGTAGTTTTATTTATTCTATTGATCATTGTAGGCGCAGCGTTTCTCTACTAATTAAATAGGAGAAACTGAGATCGTCTAAAAAACGATCTTAGTTTCTCGTATTTGTAGAGTGAAAAAAAGAAATGACCCAATCTTATGAAGATTTGGGTCCACTTTTTTTCTCTTAAACTGCGTAAACTAGCTCAACATAAAAGGAAACAAGAAGAATCGTGATCAGGATATTGATCGTACGAAAAATCTTCGGATGTTTCTCTTCCGGTATTTCTTTTGACATTACTAAAGCATATGTCATTCGGTTAATTTGTAGCAAATAAAATGCTGAGAATAGAACTAATGTGAATATAATCATGTCTAGACTCCCTTCATATACTAACTAAGCATAACAAACAATGAGGAGGATATACAAGTGTTACATATTGTTAATAGTTTTATTCCGCTATTAAAATTTCGTACCCTGCATCTGTTTCCTCGATTAAAGCGCACTTAGGTGATTTACTTAAGTTTTTTACATAAATTAAATCGATTAAGCAAATTCCACAATGGTAAGCAAACAAAATAGTAAAATAGTGTGCAAAAACAGGAACTGCTAACGCTCCTATGACAAGTAAAGCATTTAAGAAAATAAATGGAGCTAGTAAGATGAAAAGAAATCTACCTTTTTGAATTGGTTCTATTATTCTTAAATGTACAGTGGGAATAAATCTAAATTGATTAAAGACAATAAATTTTATTTTTTCTTTAAGTCCAATCATTGGGATAAAATGAAATATTTTATGAAGTGGATAAACACCCAAAAATGCTATCGTAAATATCCAAAAGTAATCATCCGATTTATGTGTATCATTAATAATTCCTAATAAGGCATATGCAAATGAAAAAACCATAATTACTACTAAAGAAGAAAGAACAAATAATCTTTCTAAGCCATATTGTTTTTTCACATTAATTGTTTTCCAGCAGTGCAAGGTATGCAACTCCTATATATATAAATTTAATTTAGATACATAAGATAATCCTTTTTAATAGAAAAAGCAACCTCTTTATTTATAGGGGATTATTAACATCGTATTATTAGTCTTTTGCTACTATTGTACTCTCGAGATTTTTTAATGATCTTTCGAAGATATCCATGAAATCGTCCCCGTAAATATTGCGAATAACAGCGGTTACATCCATGAAATCTGGAAATTTGCCATATACCTCTTTGATAGGGAGAGAGCCTTCCAGTACAGCATGCGGAGTCTCATGGTAGTTTTCATACATCTCTTCTAAAAGTACCTGTCCTTTTTTGGTCACATCTACATACGTATTTCGCTTATCTGTTTCTCTTTTAGAAAATGAAAGTAATCCGCGTTCCTCTAATTTCTTAGAAAAATTAAATGCTGTGGAGACATGCATGACTCCGAATTTTGCTATATCAGAAATAGTTGCACCTTTAAGGTGATATGATATCCATAAAATATGATGTTCATTAATATTCAAGTCATAAGGTTTTATCCATGATTGCCAATCTTTTTCTACTGCTTTCCAAAGTGCTTTAGATAGTTGTGCTATCCGCTGACTGTAAAGCATTGCTTCTTTCTTCGTATAAAATTGATCTGCCATGTTACCCCTGCTTTCTGCATTTAATTTCTTAAAAACATTATAGCAAGAAAGTAAGTGAGTGAATACAAGTTTAATAAATATTATTATTTTTATAATAATATTTTGGGTAATTTTTAGAGTGAAACGTTTATAAAAAAAGGATATATCCCATTTTGGAATATATCCTCCTTTCATATTATATTGTTGCTTCTTTTTTCTTTGGTAACTTACTTTCTAAATCTGCCATTGCTTCTTGAATAGACGAAATTTCTGCTTGAAGATGGGCTTGAAGAGGTGCAGTTTCGTTTTTCCATTGGGCAATACTAGATTTAAGGTCTTCAATTGTACTTGGTACTACTTCTTTTGAAGAATTTGTTAAGTTGTTTATTGAACTTTTAACATCTGCTAGTTGAAGCTTTATGTCCGAAAGCTTGTCTCTAAAATCATTAGAGGTAGACTTTAAGGAAGATCGAACTTCCATACCTGATTTTGGAGTGGTCATAAGTACAGTAGAAGCCCCAACTAGTAAACCAGTTGTTAACCCGTAAAATAATGGTGCTAGTTTCATAATAATTCACTCCTTTGCTTATATGTATTATTCCTTACCTTATGATAATTAAAACATATTATTTTATATAACAAAAGGGCAAGCTCCACGATAGGCAATTTGCACAGCAGCAAGACACTTGTGTCTGGACGGAGCATCCACTTTAGAAATTTATTTATATGTCACTAATTAGATAGTTTTCTATAGAAAAAAAGCTTTCCTTCGAAAAGGAAAGCAGTTAGCTTGTATTTATACGGTTAGGGCTGTTTCAAAACTAGTACGTTTAATCAATTTACCTATAATCGGATAGATGATGAAGAATGCTATTGCATTTATAGCAATCGCTGGAATTACTACAATAACAAATAATTCCTGGAAAATTGCACCTGCTCCGAATACAAAAATAGCAGTTGATAAGAAAACTGTACCTGATATTAGTGTGCCAATTCCTGTAAGGATTACACCGACTGCAACCTTATTGGCTAATTTGTTTAATAATAATACAAGACCTAAGAAAACAAATGCTGTTACTGCTTTATCAATGATATTTGGAACAAATCCTCCTGGAAAAGTAGAAAACAGTCCAGAAATAACACCTGTTGAAATACCAAGTAAGAATGTGCTTTTTACGTTAGGAAATAATAGTATTCCTATAAACATCATTGTCAGCATAAAGTCTGGTTTCATCCCACCATTAATTCCTGGGATAATAATGTAAAGTACTGCTCCGACACCTACTAAAAGGGCCATCAAAACTAAATTCTTCGTATTCATTTCTCATCTCTCCTCAGCTATTCTATGCTCTGTTTGTTAATTTCCTCTAACGTATCCTCATGATCGTTAGCAAGAAACTTATATATGATTTTACTTGCTCGATGTAGTAATAGCAAGAATTACTTCTTCAATTTTTCAAATAATTCTCCTGCTAAATTTTGGATGATCTCCGGAGTAAATGTTTTCTCTTTTGTGATCCAAGTTGGACGGAAGCCATCTGTTTGATCGTAACGCGGGATAAAGTGTAAATGGAAATGAAATACGCTCTGACCGGCAGGTGCTCCATTGTTATTTAATAGGTTCATGCCCACTGGACCGAAACTTTCTTTCAAAGCACTCGCAATTTTAGGGACAACTTTGAATAAGTTACTAGCTTCTTCTTCGGATAAATCATACACGTTCTCTTTGTGATTTTTAGGAATAATTAGTGTGTGACCTTTTGTTAATGGCATTATATCCATGAAAGCATACACATACTCATCTTCATAGATTTTCGCACTTGGAATAGAACCATCAATTATTTTGCAAAAAATACATTCACTCATCATATAGCCTCCATATTCATCGTTATGAAAAGTTTAACATATAATAGGACAGGCTGTGGAATGATAGAAGATTTTTTGAATTTTTTTTGGTAAACTATGTATAAGAAGTGAGGTGCGTAAGATGACTGTATTAGAAGTCAAAGACGTGACAGGTGGCTATACAAGAAAGCCTGTGTTACATGATTTAAACTTTTCGATTGAAAAAGGAGAACTAGTAGGGTTAATCGGGTTGAATGGTGCTGGTAAAAGTACTACCATCAAACATATTATCGGAACAATGAACGCTCTAAAGGGTGAAATCCTACTTAACGGTAAAACATTGAAAGAGGATCCAGCACAATATCGTACATCGTTTTCCTATATACCTGAAACGCCAGTGTTATATGATGAGTTGACGTTAAAGGAACATCTTCAGCTAACAGCAATGGCCTACAATTTAGATGAATCTGTTTTTGAGGCAAGAAAAGAAGCATTATTGAAAGAATTCCGTATGGAAAAAAGATTGAACTGGTTTCCAGCGCACTTTTCTAAAGGAATGAGACAAAAAGTAATGATTATGTGTGCGTTCCTAGTGAATCCAACATTGTTCATTATCGATGAACCGTTTGTAGGTCTGGATCCATTAGGTATTAAATCATTACTGGAGCAGATGAAAACAAGAAAAGATGAAGGGGCATCCATATTAATGTCCACACATATATTGACTACTGCAGAAAAATACTGTGATCGTATCCTACTTTTGCATAACGGGAAAATTCGTGCTCAGGGGACAATGGACGATTTACGGGCGGCATTTCAAATGCCTGATGCAACATTAGATGATCTTTACATCGAAATGACGAAGGAACAACAAAATGAATAATTTGCGTGAAGTATGGAGTAAACGGTTTATATTTTATATAAATGAATTGCAAAAATACTTGAAGTATATTATTTCTGGGCATATTGCAATTGTCATTGTATTCGTAATTGGGGCAGCCGGTTATACGTATAGTGAATGGTTGAATACAGCTCCAAAGGATTTTCCCGCCTTTTTAGTTGTATCATTCATCGTGAGTATTTTACTCGCTTTGAGTACGCCAGTTACGTTAATGAAAAAAGCAGATAGTGTTTACTTTCTTCCATTAGAAACAAAACTAGGTGAATATTTAAAACTCGCGCTTACATGGACTTTCTTTTCATCCATTATAGTACCGTTAGCAGCTTTGGTTGTGTCGATACCACTGCTAACAAGAATAGCTGGTTCCACATCACAAGAAATATTATTCTTCTTCGGAGCGATCCTTATTTGGAAGTATTGGAGTATCCAAACGGAATTCCAATATCGATGGGCATCCAACGGTAAAAATGTCTGGGTAGATTATTTCATGCGAATGATTTTATTGTTTGCCGGTTTATATTTCTTACTAAGTGGTACCTATTTATTTTTACTTGCGGTCGTTATTATTCAAATACTCTATTTAATAGCTTGGAAGAAGAAAAAAGCAGAAGTACCTTTTCCTTTTGATCATTTCATTGAAGTAGAGCAATCACGTATGATGCGTTTTTATCGTTTTGCTAATTACTTTACAGATGTCCCGCATATTCAGGGGATGACGAAAAGAAGAAAGTGGCTTGATATTCTTTACAAACTTGCACCCTATGAACAAAAACACACACAATTATATTTAGTTGTACGTACATTTGTCCGTACAAATGATTATTTCTATTTATGGGTTCGTCTTACAGCGCTCGCTATGATCGGGGCCATTTTCATACCGTTTCCAATCGTTGCGATCATCTTTACTAGTGCTCTTTCATTTGCTACGGTCATTCAACTCCGCCAGTCTTTAGCGGCAGGAGAAGAATTCCGAATGGATTTACTGTTTCCTATTAAAGAGGGTGCACGAAAAAAAGCTGTTGATAAACTGATAAGAATAATTCAACTCATTCAGGCAATTTTCGTATTCATCGTAATTTTAGTACAAGCAGGGTTCATAATGGAGTTAATGTTCATACCGATTGTGATGATCGTTATTTCTGAACTGACGCTTCGGGTAAGCAAAATATAATTTAAGAAAAACCAGGCAAAAAGTCGGCTAGTCCTTTAAAAACAGAAACTTGGGTATGCAGTTGATATCCGCTGCGGGCGAACGCTTTCCGTGGGCACAGCTTCAGCCTCTTCCTCATCCGCAGAGGCCAAAAGGATGTTGGTCACAAAGGCTTTGCCACAGGACGTGGCGCACTTTAGCCTTTGTTCTCCACATGTAACGGAAATCAGCAGACTCATTCTAAAAAGTCCTGTAAAACTGATGTTCTTGCGGTACTTTTATATACTTTCTTATATGGTAAGAAAAAAAGAGGGAGCTTTAAAAAGCTTCCTCTTCTTCTATGGATTGGTAAGTAGATATATATGGTGCGCTTGTAAACAAATTTTGTTTATCTGCAATCATGCTAAAATCTAGGTTGACTGTTTTTTCCCATACTTCATAGCTACTGGGACCAGTCCATTCCGATAAAATGATATATGTTTCGGATTTAATAGGTTCTAGCACTCTTAAAGCGATAAAACCTGGTTCATTTTGCGCAGTAGGACCAAGGTTTGTGTATTTGTGCTCGAAAATTGTTTTCCCTTCATCTGTAATGGGAATATGTTGTAAAACGAAGTAACCATTGTGTGAAAAGTTCCCTGCCGATTCTAGCACTTTATATTTTCTGGGCACTTGAAAAACTGATTTATTGGAGGTTTCGTGGATTAGAACGGAATTTCCAGTTCCGTGTAATAGGAAGAGTTCTTCGTTTGGATGTTTCTTTTTTATGGACTGCATAAATTCCGGAGTCCCGGATGTCATATATAAATTCATGAAATTAACTCCCTTTCTCTCTTTTCTTATATCGTTCCCATATTAATGATTTTAAAAACATAATACACAAGTATCATACAGAATTCCGGACAAATTTATGACAAATGCACTGTTTGGCTATACTTTAGAAAAAAGAACGTCTATAGTTGTAACGTATAGGAAAAACAGTACGTTTATATAATGAGAGGCAGGTACCTTTAATGACTAAATTTAACGATACACTTCTTCGTGCAGCACGTGGAGAGCAAGTTGAACACACGCCAGTTTGGTTTATGAGGCAAGCGGGAAGATCACAACCTGAATACAGAAAAATAAAAGAAAAATATTCTTTAGAGCAAATTACACACGAACCTGAACTTTGTGCATATGTTACACGTTTACCAGTAGATAATTACAACGTCGATGCAGCAATTCTGTATAAAGATATAGTAACACCGCTTGTTGGAATAGGCGTAGATGTAAAGATTAAAAATGGAGTTGGCCCTGTAATTTCTAATCCAATCCGTACAGTTCAAGATGTAGCAAACTTAGGGGATTTATCTCCTGAAGATGATGTGCCATTTGTATTGGATACGATTAAATTATTAACGACTGAGCAGCTAAATGTTCCATTAATCGGATTTGCAGGGGCGCCATTCACTCTTGCTAGTTATATGATTGAAGGAGGGCCTTCAAAAAGCTATAACAAAACAAAAGCATTTATGGTTTCAGAACCACAGGCTTGGTTTGCATTAATGGACAAGCTTGCAGATATGATTATTGTCTACATCAAAGCTCAAGTAAAAGCTGGTGCGAAGGCTATTCAAGTATTCGATTCGTGGGTAGGGGCTTTGAATGTAGCAGATTACCGTATTTTCATCAAACCGGTTATGACACGTATTTTCACGGAGCTTCGTGAAACAGGCGTTCCGCTTATTACATTTGGTGTTGGTGCTAGCCACTTAGCGAAGGAATGGCATGACCTTCCTGTTGATGTAGTCGGTATTGACTGGCGCTTATCTATTGAAGAAGCCCGTGCAAAAGGACTGACAAAGCCTTTAATGGGGAATTTAGATCCATCTTATTTAGTTGGCAGTTGGGATGAAATTGAAAAACGCGCGAAAATTATCGTAGAACAAGGTGTGGCTCAGCCTGGGCATATCTTTAACCTTGGACACGGTGTGTTCCCAGAAGTAGAACCGGAAACACTTAAACGTTTAACTTCTTTTGTTCATGATTATAGTAAAGAACTAATCGCAGCAAAATCAAACTAAATTTTTATGAGGTGAAGATGATGAAAAAAACAATGGGATTACTAGTAATGGCTTACGGAACTCCTTACTCAGAAGCAGATATTGAACGATATTATACACATATTAGACATGGTCGTAAACCGAGTGATGAGCAACTGGCTGATTTAACTGGACGTTACGAAGCAATTGGAGGTATTTCCCCACTTGCTAAAATCACTGAAAGCCAAGCAAGAGGATTATGTGACCGTTTAAATGAATTGCAAGATGAGATTGAATTCAAGTTATATATTGGATTAAAACATATCGAGCCTTTCTTAGAGGATGCAGTTGCAGAAATGCATAAAGATGGTATTACAGAAGCAGTATCAATGGTATTGGCACCACATTTCTCTACTTTCTCTATTAAATCATATAATGGTCGTATTAAAGAGGAAGCAGAAAAGCTTGGTAACCTTAAAATTACTTCAATCGAAAGCTGGTACGATGAACCAAAATTCGTCCAATACTGGAGTGACAGAGTAAGCGAAGCATTCGCAGCAATGACGGAAGAGCAACGCGAAAAAGCATGTTTAATCGTTTCAGCTCACTCATTACCAGAAAAAATAAAAGAATTAGGCGATCCATATCCCGACCAATTGCAAGAAACAGCAGATTTAATTGCACAAGCAGCAGGCGTGGAAAACTACGAAGTGGGCTGGCAAAGTGCTGGACAAACTCCTGAGCCTTGGATTGGACCAGATGTACAAGATTTAACTCGTGAATTACACGAACAAAAAGGATATACAACATTTGTTTACACGCCAGTAGGATTCGTTGCAGAGCATTTAGAAGTTCTTTACGATAATGACTATGAATGTAAAGTAGTATGCGATGATATCCAAGCGACATATGTACGCCCTGAAATGCCAAATGCACAACCTCAATTTATCGATGCAATGGCAGATGTCGTTTTAAAACACTTGAAATAATAGTTACCTAAATTACCCTAGACATCTGAATGATGTTTAGGGTAATTTTTTTGGTGTTTAGGTGGAACAAAAAATTGAAATCTATTTCAAACTTTTTTCACATATTCTCGTTATAATGAAAGAAATGGGGGTGGATAGGTGAAAAAGTTATATATACTCTTATTACTTTGCTTTATAGGAGGGTGTTCAGAGGCAAGCTTTCCAGCCATCCCCTCGGATACGGATTTTGTTGCTAGCTTGAATACATTAGGCGGAAGCATAGACTTTATATCAAATGAAGCTGAAATAATGGAGTCATGGGAGCTAGAAGAGGCCTACACGGGTTTTGCATTAGCAACAGATGATCTACTTCTAGTTTACGGATACACCGTTGAAAAGGCAGAGCTCATTGAATTATCAACAGGTAAACAGGTAGCTTCTATTGACGTAGGTGAAGGCTCTACTTATGCGTATGTATATGAAGAAAAAATCTATATTACCAATGCTATAGATAATACAGTTTCCCTTTATAATACAAAAGGGGAAAAAATACAGACTCAAGCTACTGGAAATTATCCAATGGCAATGATTTCTGATGGGAATAATCTTTATGTCGTCAATTTTAAAGATGAATTCCTCTCTAAACTATCTATGGAGTTAGAAGAAGTAGATGAGTGGGCGATTCCGACTTCTTCTCATGGTCTATTTATAAAGGACAACGAACTTTGGTTAGGCGGCCACGGTGCAGGAAGTAGTCCTAATCGCTCTATTAAAAGAATGAATATAAATACTGGTGAACTAATAGGTGAAATTGAAGTTCCATTAATGCCTATTAATATGGCTAGAGCGAAAAATGGACATGTTTTCACCGTAAGTCACGGTAGTAGTTCAGTCTATGAAATATCCGAAACTGGTGAGGTTTTAAACTCTATCAAAGCAGGAGCAAACCCGTTTTGGATAAGCTCCTTTGGTGATAGTATGGTGCTTGCTGGTTATGATGATCATCAATTATATTTTATCCAGTCTGGTGAGATTACCAAAAAACTGCAGGTCGGAAAAGGCCCATTCCAGTTAATCGTAAGGGAGATTGAATGATGACTACTATATTAGTCGTAGATGATGAAAGAGAAATGCGCAAGCTAGTTGAACTTCATTTATATCAAGCAGGTCATCATGTCCTCCACGCGGATAATGGAGAAGACGCAATTGAACAAGTGCGAACGTCCAACATAGACTTAATACTGCTAGATGTGATGATGTCTGGCATGAATGGATTTGAGGTTTGTGAGAAAATAAGAACATTTTCTCCAATACCGATTATCTTTTTAACTGCGTTGGATGCTAAAACAGATTTAGTCAAAGGGTTAAAGCTTGGTGGGGATGACTATGTCATCAAACCTTTTACAGCTATCGAATTAATGGCTCGTATAAATGCTATACTTCGTAGAGTTGGTATAAACTCATATGAACATCATAAAGTAGGAATTATTGAACATGATGTAGTGAGTAGACAAATTACAGTAAATAATGAAAAAATCCAACTGACGTTAAAGGAATATGAATTACTTCATATATTCATGAAATATGAAGGAAAAGCGTTTTCCAGAGAGCAGCTATTAGAACGAATTTGGGGAATGGATTATGAAGGCGGAACGCGTACTGTTGATACGCATATTAAAACACTTCGTTTAAAGCTGGGAGAACAAGCTGGGAAATATATTGAGACGGTGTGGGGAATAGGTTATCGGTTTGAGGTAGTAGAATGAAAAAACTATCCGTAAAAATTTGGATGTTGCTTTTATTGTTCATAACTATCACGATTGTATTCTTAATGATATTCACTAATTTTCTATATGAAGAACTTTATGTGGAGGATACAGAAACCTCCATGATAGAGATAGCAGAAAACTTACGAGGTACGTATAAGGGTGGAGCAGTTACAAATGACTTCATCAAACAAACAGAAGATTTCAATCGATTTTCGGACGTAGAGGTTTTTACTGTACGAAATCCGAAAGAGCTTAGTGCTTGTATTCCTTTTGATATAGACTATGAGTCATTAATTGGTCCTGAGGAACGCGCTCAGCTTATTGAAGGTGAGGCAGTCATTAAACGAGGTTATGAAAAGAGATTTAACCGAGAAGTTGTATCCGTTATTTATCCTTTAGTCGATGAAAATAGGCTAGAAGGAATTATTTATGTCTATGTACCATTAACGAAAATGACGGAAATGGCTTCGAAGGATGTCATTTTTTTATTGATAATAGTATCTCTCCTACTCCTTTTAATGGCATGGATCAGTTTAAAGACAGTGCAAAAAGTTCTCGTGCCGCTAGATAAGCTAAAAGTAGCAGCCAATGAAATGGCAGTAGGAAAATACGACACAAGAGTTGATGTGAAATCGACCGACGAAATTGGGGAACTTGCTAAAACCTTTAACCAAATGGCTACGTCTATTCAGGAAGAAGATGAGAAAAAAAGAGATTTCTTATCTATTGTATCCCATGAACTACGTACGCCGATTAGTTATATAAAAGGGTATGGAGAAGCATTTGAACAGCATCTTGTTACAGAAGAAAAGAAAAAAGAGGTTTATACACTTATTGTGCAAGAGGCTAATCGAATGCAGAAACTGACAAATGATTTGCTAACATTAGCACGTTCTGAACAGCATCAGGAAGTTCAAATATCGCCATTAGTGTTATCGGAGATTGTACGGGAGGTATTGCAGCTGGTCAAAACATTAGCAGATAAAAAGCAAATATCGTTTACTGTTACAATAGACGAGGATACAATTATAAAAGCTAATGAGCAAATGACCAAACAAATATTAATCAATATTTTAGAAAACGCTATTCACTATTCGCCTGTCTCATCCTCCATCAAAATAGGAAATGAACTAGCAAAGAATGATACAACTATTCATATTCAAGATGAAGGGTGTGGAATAGCACCGGAGCATTTGACGCGTATTACCGAAAGGTTTTATCGTGTAAATAAGGCTAGAAGTCGTATAGATGGGGGAACTGGTCTTGGACTATCTATTGCTTCTCAACTTATCGAAATGCAAAAAGGCAAGCTAATATTCACAAGTGAAGTAGAAAAAGGAACAACGGTTTATATAACATTACCAATTTGGGAGGAATAGTTTTTATGAAAAAGACATTAGCAGTTCTAGTATTTGCAACGATGACACTTGTAGGTTGCGGAGATAAAGAAGTATCGGAAAGTCCATCAACAAGTAATAATGAAGGCACACTGGAAGAAGTGATAGTAGACATCCAAACAGCTGAAACACTTTCTGTAGATGATGTTGTCTTATCTGCAAAAGTAACGCAATCGGATAAATCAGTGGATGATGCTAGCGTTGAATTTGAGGTATGGGAATCAGGCTTGCGTGACGAAGGGCATATGATAGAAGGAAATTTAACAGAAGATGGCGTATATGAAGCAAATTATTCATTTGATCATGATGGAGTTTATTATATGTTTGCTCATACAAATGCAAGGGGACTTCATGTTATGCCAAAGCAGGAACTGATTGTTGGTGAACCCGATATGAGTAAGGTATTGCCAGATGATAGTGATAATTCAATGAGTGAAATGAATCACGAATAAATACCTTGCCAATGAAATAAGATGGGTGTATTATAATGACTAGATGACCGAAACGGTTTTCTGGTCATTTTTTAGATTGGGGTGTAGCGAATGGATCGCAGGCAGGAAATATTAGAAGCTGCAACTAAATCCTTTTCCTTGTTTGGCTTTAAAGCTACAACGATGGAGCAAATAGCTAAAATTGCAAATGTAGGAAAAGGAACAATATATACCTTTTTTGAAAATAAAGAAGTACTTTTTCAAGAAATTGTACTTCGTGTAATTACGGAGATGAAACAGGAAGCGACAAAAGTGATTAATGAAGAAGCTTCTTTCCAAGAAAATGCATATGCCGCTTTGATGAAAATGCTAGAATTCCGGGACACTCACCAACTGTTTGCTAAAATTATTGCAGAGGAACAGGAATGGAGAACCCCCGCAGTAATACAGGTAAGGGCGCAAATTGAGCAAGCAATTGTTTCCTTTATTAAACAGAAGGTTGATAAGTATATTGATGCAGGAGAAATTCGTCAAGTAAATAGTGAACTCGTTGCATACTTACTATTAAAAGGGTATTTGGCGTTCGTTAACGACTGGAATCTAACACACGAAAAACCGTTAACAGAAAAGGAAATAACAGACTTTTTTCAAGATACCATTTTTCATAGTCTCATTATTTGAGACTTATTTTTTGGAGAAAATTGACCGACTGAACGAATTGGTCATACAGTACTAGGAGGGAATATTAATGATTAAATCAGAATGGAAAAATATTTTCACAAATAGAAAGTTACTCATTTCTATAATAGCGGTATTGTTTATACCTGTTATGTACGCAGGAATGTTCCTATGGGCATTTTGGGATCCCTATGCAAACTTAAGTGATCTACCTGTAGCAGTAGTAAATGCAGACGAAGGTGCTACGTATAATGAAACTGCTCTATCGTTAGGGGACGACCTATCAGAGAAGTTAAAGGAAAGTGAACAGTTTAAGTTTATTTCTGTTTCAAAAGAAGACGCAGACGAAGGATTAGTAAATGAGGACTATTATTTATTAATCGAGATTCCTGAAAACTTTTCACAACATGCAACAACATTGTTAGATGAAGAGCCCCAAAAGATGGTAATAACATACAAAGCAAATGAAGGATATAACTTCCTATCCTCTCAAATTGGGGAAACTGCAATGGACCGAATACGTGCAGAGGTGAATAAGCAAGTCTCTGAAACCTATGCGGAGCAATTATTTGATTCTATTACAAAATTGGGAGATGGATTTGCCGAGGCTTCGGATGGAGCTGGTAAATTAAAAGATGGTGCTGCAGAGATTAATACGGGAGCATCTGACTTAAAAGGTTATTTAGAGCAATTGGCCAGCAGTACGATCAAGCTTCAAGATGGTACTAGTACAGTTGCAAATGGCATACAGAAAGCTGCAACTGGTTCAACCGAGTTAAATAGTGGACTATCAACACTTTCAGGTGGTTCAAAGCAATTAGCAGACGGAGTCAATCAAACAGCTACTGGTGCAGCTCAACTAAATAGTGGAATTCAAACATATACAAGCGGCGTAGCTAAACTAAATGATAGCTATCAATTATTAAGTGAAAAAGAAAAGGAATTAATAAATTCCTTAGCTACATTACAGTCTAGCAGTGCAACTATTAATAACAGTACGAATCAGTTATCCGAAGGTTCTACTCAGGTAACTGCTGGGATTCAAGCACTATCTCAACAGTTAACTCAGTTATCTGAGTCATTACCAGCAGAACAGGCAGCAAAACTAGTTGAAACAGTGAAACAGTTAGAAACGGGTAGTTCTACAGTATCAGCGGGTCTTGAAAAGCTAGCTAATGGTACAGCTGCACTAGAAAAAGGTACTACTCAAGTGAGCAGCGGGGCAAATCAGCTTAGTGCCGGTTATACACAAGCACAGCAAGGGATTTCCAAACTAAATGGCTCTTCTAGTGCATTAATAGAGGGTTCTGCAAGCTTAGCAACTGGTACTAGTACACTTGCATCTAAAATGAGCGATTTTACAACAGGTATTCAACAAGCATATAATGGCTCCTCTAGTTTAGTAGCTGGTCTGAATGAGTTAGCATCTGGCTCAAATCAGTTAAAAACTGGAACTGGAACATTGGCAGAGAAATCTGGAGAGTTAGCATCTGGCTCCGCTAAATTAACGGAGGGAACAGAACAATTAGCAGAAGGAACTGGAACTTTACAATCCAGCTTAAAGGATGCTAGTGAAAAGTCTAAAGAGGTATCAGCAAATGAGTCAACCTACGAAATGGTTGCTTCTCCAGTAGATGTGGAAGTCGAAGGAGTAAATGAAGTACCAAACTATGGTACCGGATTTACACCATACTTCTTATCTTTAGGATTATTTGTTGGAGCATTACTAATATCGATCGTATTTCCATTCGTGCAGTCTGCTATTAAGCCTACAAGCGGATCATCTTGGTTTTTCAGTAAGATCTCAGTATTGTCAATAGTAGGGATAATTCAATCATTAGTAGTTGTAGCTATCGCTTTGTTTGCCTTAAAATTGGAGCCGCAAAGTGTAGGGTTATTCATATTATCAACAATCATTACAAGCTTTACCTACTTGGCTATTGTCCAATTACTTGTAACAGTACTAGGTGACCCAGGTCGCTTTGTAGCAATTGTCATCTTAATACTTCAATTGACAACTAGTGCAGGTACGTTCCCATTGGAGCTAATACCTCAGCCGTTACAAATCTTTAATAAATTCTTACCGATGACTTATTCAGTCCAAAGTTTTAAAGCATCCATTTCAACAGGAAACATGAGCAATTTCTGGTCAACTAACAGTGTATTATTAGGGTTTATGATAGTATGTTTTGCCTTAACTTTTGGTTACTTCATGCTAATGTTCAAAAAACGCCACTCTAAAGAAACAGTTGAAGCTTAAACTTTTTAACCCATCTCGTAAAAGAGGTGGGTTTTTTTGAATAAAGCAAAATCCTGTGAACTTGAATTGTAAGCAATTATTTTATATTTAATAGCCAACACCCCGAGGATTTCATTCTTGGGGTGTTTGCATATGTGTTCCTTTTTACGAACAAAAAATCCCACTAGAAAGGGAGGTTTCTAGTGGGTAGTTCTTTCCATTATTAAAGTTTTGTACATTTATCACAGTGGTTCCCGTAGCATTCATGTTGTTCTTCAATTGTGTCACCACAGGTAGCACATTTCTTCGCGGGTAGGTTACGGAAAAATTCAATTACGTTTTCTAACATAGTTGTTCCACCTCCATCTGTTATATAACTGGTTTTATTATTATTATTGTATTATAACACAGTTCAATTTGTCAACATATTGTCTGAAATTTTGATAAAATAATGTTAAAGGAGAGATGGACATGTATTTTATTGATAATAAAGGAATTACAGATCCACGCATTAACTTAGCAATTGAGGAATATGCATTAAACACAATGGACATAGAAAAGGATTCTTTTCTTCTGTTTTACATAAATCAGCCTTCCATTATTATTGGAAGAAACCAAAATACGGTGGAAGAAATAAATACTGATTTTGTAGAGAAAAATGGGATTATTCCTGTTCGAAGACTTTCAGGTGGTGGAGCTGTGTACCATGATTTAGGAAACCTGAATTATAGCTTTTTAACAAAGGATGATGGAGAAAGCTTCCGTAACTTTAAAAAGTTCACTCTGCCTGTTATAGAGGCACTTGCAAAAATGGGTGTAAATGCAGAGCTATCTGGAAGAAATGATATTTTGGCAGAAGGTAAAAAAATCTCTGGCAATGCACAATTCTCTACTCGTGGCCGAATGTTCAGCCACGGAACATTAATGTTTGATACAGATATAGATGCTGTTGTATCAGCTTTAAAAGTAAGTAAAGAAAAAATTGAATCTAAAGGTATTAAATCTATTCGAAGTCGCGTAACAAACATCAAAGAGCTGTTAGATAATCCTATGACAATCGAACAGTTCCGTTTAGAAATTCTTGCTTCTATTTTTGAAGGAGAAGAAAATATCCAGTATTGGGAGTTAACAGAGCAGGACTGGGAAAATATCCACAAGCTTTCAGAAGAACGTTACCAGCAATGGGATTGGAATTACGGTAAATCACCTAAATTTAATATGAAACATTCACATCGCTTCCCAGTAGGTGGAGTAGATGTGCGTTTAGATGTAAATAGAGGAATGATGGAAGAAGTGAAAATCTTCGGCGACTTCTTCGGTGTAGGTGATATGGCGGAAGTAGAACAGCTACTAACTGGCAAACCATATAGCAAAGAAGGCATAGAAGCGGCGTTAGCAAACGTAGACGTACCTAAATACTTCGGTGGTATTACAAAAGAAGAGCTTGTTCAATTAATTTATTGATAAATGGAAGAGAGTCTGACGTATGTTGGGCTCTTTTTTGATATGATAAAGTAAGAACTGTTTTTGTGGAGGAGGATATTTGTGACAACGCATCGTGTGTTAGTAGTAGAGGATGATCGAAAAATTGCATCTTTGCTTGCAGATACTTTAAGGAAATATCATTATGAGGTACATACTATAGAGAACTTCGATCAAATAGTAGAGGAGTTTACTGCATTTGATCCACATATTGTTTTACTAGATATAAATTTACCGTCCTATGATGGCTATTATTGGTGTCGCCAATTGCGTCAATTGACGACTTGTCCGATTATATTTGTTTCCGCGAGATCTGGAGAAATGGATCAAATTTTCGCTCTAGAAAATGGTGGAGATGATTTTATCACGAAGCCTTTTCACTATGAAATCGTCTTAGCTAAAATAAGAAGTCATTTGAGACGAACGTATGGTGAATATGCTGCAAAGCAGGAAGAAAGAATTGTGAAGGTTGGCAGGCTTCAACTTTATATGGAGCGTATGGAGTTACATACGCCCAATGGTGAAATTCCGCTTCAAAAGAAAGAGTGTACAATATTGGAATTATTGTTACGCAATCATCCGAAGCTTGTGACCAGAGAGCAGCTACTAGAGGAGCTGTGGGATGACCAGTCATTCGTGGATGAGAATACATTAAATGTAAATATGACAAGAGTTCGAAAAAAGTTAAGTGACTATAAGGTTATATCAACGATTGAGACGGTAAGAGGAGCGGGATATAGATTAATCCTAAGCCCGGAGGAGTCATAATATGATTCGATTGTTCATAAAGGAGCATTTAGTTTTTTTAGTGTTTCAGGTTTTATTAGTATTATTTGTCATGCTATTGTATTGGCTAGATGGCTTCCGAAATGTTGATACTGCAGTGTATTCTATAGTTATTACGAGTATATTGACAATGACCTTTTTAGGGACCTTATTTGTAAAAAAGTATGCATTTTATAAAAAGATTCTTTCTGTACCTACTGAAATAGAGGGTGTCTTACAACGAGAGTCGCAGTCCGCAGAGATCAAACAAGTAGAGACGTACTTGCAGCATATTTACCGTCTGTATCAAAAGGAAGTACAGCTTTTATATGCGAGGCAAAATAGACATCTCCAATTTATGAATAGTTGGGTGCATCAGATGAAAACACCTATTTCCGTTATCGAGTTAATGACGCAAGGGAATGATCAAGTTGATGCAGTTGGTGTTTCGGAGGAAATGGATCGTCTGAAGCGTGGTCTCGAAGCAGTTCTGATGAACGCACGATTAGATACATTTGAAGAAGATATGCATATTGAACAAATTGATATAAAGCAACTTGTTACCGAAGTGGTTTCGAGTAATAAGCGTTTGTTTATAGGAAGTCATGTGTTCCCAGTCATTTCCATTGCAGAAGAATGTGTGATTACTTCAGATTCAAAATGGTTACGATTTGTAATAGCTCAATTTATAACAAATGCTATTAAATATACATTTGAAGAAAACAAAAAGGTATACTTTGAAACCACCTTTGAACATAACCAAGTAATTTTGTCCGTGCGAGATGAGGGAATTGGTATTCCTGGCTCTGACATGAAAAGGGTAACGAAAGCCTTCTTCACTGGAGAAAATGGAAGGAAAACGGGAGAATCTACTGGCATGGGATTATATTTGGCTCAAGAAATTTGTCACAGGTTAGGACATGAGCTTCAAATCACATCCACTGTTGGAGATGGAACTACTGTATCTATTATTTTTGAACAACATGAATCTACAGAACGAGGTGAGCTCGATGTCGATATTGATGCTGGAAGAAATAACGAAGGTTTATGAAGGAAAAGTAGCGCATCTAGCGATCAATCAACTGAGCTTCGAGGTTGAAAAGGGTGAGTTTCTAGCAGTTATGGGACCTTCAGGGAGTGGCAAAACAACATTACTAAATCTAATATCAACAATAGATCGCCCGACTTCTGGAGATATAATGATTAACGGTCTGGATCCATTGCAGTTGAAAAGCAATGATCTATCCCTATTCCGTAGAAGACAGCTTGGCTTTGTATTTCAGGATTTTAATTTACTTCCTGCGTTAACAGTGGAAGAGAATATGGTCTTACCTCTAACTTTAGATGGTCAGCCGGTAAGTGTCATGAAAGAGAAAGTTAATAAGATTGCGGAACAGCTTGACCTAACCTCTATTTTAGAAAAGCGTCCATTTGAAATTTCAGGCGGACAGGCGCAAAGAACTGCTATTGGACGAGCATTAATACATGAGCCCTCCATCATACTGGCAGATGAACCAACTGGAAATCTAGATTCAAAAGCTGCAAAGGATGTATTAGAACTACTATCTAATGTAAACAAAAAAAGTAAAACAACCATCATTATGGTGACACATGATCCGATTGCTGCGAGTTATTGTGATCGAGTTCTATTTATAAAAGACGGCGAATATTTTAATGAAATTTATAAAGATGACCGCAGACAAACGTTCTTTCAACGTATTTTAAATGTCTTATCATTACTAGGTGGAAATGTAAATGACCTTTCAACAATTCGCTTATCATAATGTCATTCGTAATGCGCGGGTATATGCTGCATTTTTACTAGCTAGTATTTTTTCAGTTTTAGTATTTTTTGTTTACTCTATGTTAATGTTTCACCCTAATATTGAAGATCAATTTTTGCAAAATATTGCATTTGGTGGAATGTTCATTGCGCAGGTAATTCTAATAATATTTACTTTGTTTTTTTTGTTTTACTCGATGAGCGCTTTTTTACAGGCACGGTCGCATGAATTTGGAGTACTTCTTAACTTAGGAATGGACAAGCGTCAGCTGAATCGGATGATTTTTTTAGAGACAATGATTTTAGGCGTTGTATCCACATCTGTAGGTATCTTTTTCGGATTTGCCTTTTCTAAATTTTTCTTTATGGTTATTCGTGAAATGTTTTTACTAGATAGTCTGCCGTTATATATGTCATGGAAACCCTTTACATTAACTATTCTTGTATTTTTATCTTTGTATATTATTATTTCGTTTGGTAGTTCAGTATTTATTCGTAAAAAGAATATTATTCAATTGTTGAAAGGATATAGTAAGCAAAATGAACAGGAGAATTACAGCAAGGGTAGAGCAGTTTTAGGGTTATTGCTACTTTTAACGGCTTATAGTTTAGTAATATTTTCACTATTTCAACTTAAGGTTTACCTGAGCGTAGTCATTATTATACTGGCTTTTATAGGTACTTATCTGTTCTATACCGACAGTATTTTGTATATTTTAGGAGTTATACGAAAGCGTAAGAATTTATATTGGCATTCTTTCCGATTAATAGCTTTTGCAGAAGCTTCTATAAAAATTAGAGAAAATGCTCGAATGTTTTTTATAGTAACGCTTGTTTCGACTTTAGCCTTTCTTTCGGTTGGAGTCGTGACTTCGTTTACATCTTTTACAGCGCAATATCGGGAGATGAACCCGATTAGTATTTTTTACACTAGTAATTGGGACAATCCTTTTGAGGAAGAGCATGTGATGAAATTATCTCAGGAACTCCAAAAGGAAGGGTTATCCTACGAGTTGGTTAAGTTCACCGTAAAAAAACAAACTTCCTCCAATTTACGTAGCCGTGTAAATCTTATAAAGGAATCAGAAGTGAATAGTTTGGCGGTTGCATTGAAGATTCCATTGATTGACCTTCAAAATGGGGAAGCATTGGTCATTCCGAATAAGCGTGAGGCATCTGAAGAAATAAGAACAGAAGATGAGCAAACAGTGTTAGAAGAAAGTAATGTGCCAATTCAAATTAAAGGAGTCTATAAACAGGTGATTTTCCCTTCACTTGCTCTTGGAGATAAATCATTAATCATTAGTGATGAGGATTATGGGCTGATAACCGAGCCTTTATATGGGCATGGCTTGAGGGAATCTAACATAACCTATTATGCTTTTCACGTTTCTGAGTGGCTTCGGACGAAGGATGTTGGGACAGATTTAGATAGAATTATGACACAGTCCATGGGTACTTCAAATACAAATCCCAACTCCTTCTATTTCTCCAATCCTGGTTTAAATTATTCACTTATCCAGGCAACGTTTTCTTTATTGTTATTTACAGGTCTACTGGTAGCAGCGGTATTGTTGCTTGCAGCTGGCAGTTTTGTTTACTTTAAACTTTATACAGATCTTGAGCGTGACAAAAAACAATATGATGTACTTCGGAGAATGGGTGTTACGGATAGAGAGCTAGTGAAAATCGTAAATCGGCAGTTAATCCCTCAGTTTTTCTTGCCCTGGGGATTGGCTATGGTGCATAGTACATTTTCATTTATGTTTTTACAAGCCTTTTGGGTTGATCTAGCTGCCGTTTCAATAGCGATGGAAATGTTAC
This sequence comes from Psychrobacillus sp. FSL K6-1464, assembly GCF_038003145.1. NCBI lineage: Bacteria > Bacillati > Bacillota > Bacilli > Caryophanales > Bacillaceae > Psychrobacillus > Psychrobacillus sp. FSL K6-1464. Next base: position 2,791,819 of record NZ_JBBOOP010000001.1, on the reverse strand, counting down.
TCGTGTTAATAGCGTTCACGATTATTCAAGTCTCTTATTTCTTTTTGATCCGTTGGAGATACATTGCTCATATTCAGTAAAAAGGAAGGTTGAAAGGTTATCCATTGGTGTTAATATCGCAAGAAGTGTAATGTAAATAAAAATGTATATTAAATGGCATCGCTAGTGCGGTGCCATTTGTATATAAAAATAAAGGCTATGTTAAAGGTAAAGATTGATTTTTAGTAAAGCATTATGGATTTTACCTGCATCTAAAAGTTTGTGAAAGAATGTACTTAAACTAACGCAGCAGGTTAGTTTAAGAAGAAAAACGAATAATGCGTATTTGACTCATTACTGAACGAAGAACAGGTCATACTAAGATAAAAAGGTGTGGCTTTATGAAACAAGCATTTTTTCTTTTAACATTAATTTCTTTAATCATTCTTACAGGTTTTGTTAAGAAAGACCAAGACAAATGCCTTCATTGTAAAGAATGCTATGATACCGCTTGGGATGACGGGTATAGTCTGGGTTATGGTACAGGAACTGTAAATGAAAGGTATCGAATCACAAGAAGCCTGATTCAATTAGGAAAAACGGATGAAGAACTTGTTCACATGATACCAACAAGCTATGTGGAATTAAAGGACGTAAGAGAGCAGCTCAAACTCTTACGTGGTTATTTTGAATTTGAGGTATCAAGTTACGAGAAAGCAAGAGAACTTTTAAAAGAAGGTAAATCAAACGAAGAGATTGTAGAAAAAACAAACTTAAGTTTCTCTGAATTAGAATTGGTGAAACAACAACTGAAGCAAAATAATGGAAAATTCAAATGGGAAGTGAATAACTAAGGGACTTAAGCCAAAGTGATAAGTCTTTGTGAACTTAACTAAAATATTGTGAAGAAATGTACTTAAGCTAACGGGTGCTTTAGTGAAATGTAGGGCTGATAATACATCTCACTTTTCTTATTAAACTAAAGTAAGCATTGGAGGTTTTTATGATTTCTCAAGGGTTTGTTTTAAAAGATAATATGGTGTTAATGGTTCAACAACATGTTCAACGTGGGGAAATTGTATGGAATTTTCCAGGTGGTGGAATTCATAAAGGAGAATCTTCAGAAGATGCTTGCATAAGAGAAATAAAAGAAGAAACTGGTTATGAGGTTAAAATCAAAGAACTTCTTTATACAGAATCAACGAAATTTACCTATTTAGTTGAAATTGTTGGCGGAAAAATGTTTGTAGATAAAAGTAATGAGGATAACGAAGATATAATTGATGTTTCCTGGGTGTCAATTGATGATAAAACTAAATGGGATAATATTACGCTTCCAATTTTTGATTTGTATCAAAAATCGATAAGGTAAATAAAATATCTATTTTCTATTAACGGGTGCTATACTTCAAGAAGGAGTAAAGCATTTTTTCTTCTTGAATTAAAGCCGCAGTTTGTTTCAATAAGAGCTAATTATTATTGGGGGCTTATTATATGAAATATTTCTTAAAGTTAAATGTTGTTAGTATTCTGTACGCTCTTATGGTATTTGTTCCTCTTGAACTTATGTTAAATGTGTATAGAATTAGCAGACTGACAAATTGGAAAATTGGTACGGTAAATATTCTGACGGGCATAACGCTTATTATTGAAATTATAGGTGGTACAATACTAATCCTTTTCTTAACAAAAAAGTGGTTGCGTGGACGAAAGGCGAACTTTTTCACAGTGATTCTTTGGGTACCCTATTTTGTTCTTCTAATTTATGTCATCGCATCTTTATTTCCAATAACTAATGGTGGAGATACCCCCAATCCTGTTACTGGTCTTTTAGCAATAGGAGGATTGATAGTTTATCCGTTCTATATACTAATTCTCAATTTTGCCTGTATAACAAATGATAATAAAACAATTGGGACTGTGTAAAATAGAAGATTTTTTGCAGAGTTGTACTTTTCACTAACGGGTGCTTTACTTCAAGAAGGAGTAAAGCTTTTTTTCGTATTCAAATAAAGACACAGTTAAGGTCAATAACTCGTATTAAGTGTTTTTCGAACTCTTATACAGGCATATACTTAAGTTAAAAAGGAAGTGTACTAACTGAAAAAGAGTAAAATTACTTTAATTGGGACTATTGTATTTTTATTTGTTATAACCTTTCTATTTATCAATAATGCCTCGTCAAAAGGAGATACATCTGAAGTACCACCTATATTAAGTCCTGAGGAACAAGCAGAAAAAACGGCTGAGATTGAAAATTCCCTCTACGGAGATAGAGGAATACTTAAACAAGTAGATGATGAATTATTGAAAAAAGGTTATGAATTTCAGACTTTGGTTATGACATATTCTGTGGATGATGTACATGTGAAATATGTCTTAAACAATAAAGACGCTACTGAATCCGAACAAGAAAAGGTAAAATCAATTTTCTTTGAGACAGTTGAAAAGAATAATCTAGATGCTAATGTATTCACACTTAAAGTGGGTGATATTAACGATGGACCAGATTGGTAATTAGGTTCTTATTCAACTAACGGGTGCTTTAGTTAAAGATCGTTGAGCTGCTAGATGGCTCTTTGTGGAATACAGGTAGGCAGATTAAGGGGGAGTTTTGTGAAGTTATTGTTATCCATTCTATTAGCTGGTCTTTTAGGTATCTTGGTTATCCTCGGTCCTATTGGAATCTATATCTTATGTGCGATTATTGTCGGAGTTATTTTCAGGTCATTTATTTTAATTAATGAAATCCATAAAAAAATAGTACCAGCCAATAGCAATGACAGGGTGAAAGAGGCGTACGAAAGATATATAAAAGAGAGAGACGAAAAAGAAACAGAAAATTAATGTATGATGTTCTTCAACTAACGGGTGCTTTAGTTAAACAAGCGGCTGCCTGTATGGGTAGCTTTTTTGAACTCCCATGAAAATTAAAAAATGCTTGAAATCTATAAAAATTGCATATCAAAAGAGACTCAGAAAAAGCTTTTTTAAAAAAAGGCTGAGCCTTCAGAATGTTTATATGGAGTTAAAGAGTAAATCAGGAACCAACTCCGTTCTTCTTAGAATAAAGGCAAGGCTGGTGCAGTAACCAGAGTAGGATTAATCTCCCATGAGTGCTACTCGTATAGAGTGCGACAGTCTGTGATGCACCGTGGTCGTTGGAGTCAGACTAACGGAAGGGCTCTAAGGCACCAAAGTTCATCGACCTTCTTCGCCAGCCATACTTATCTATACCCTTCTGAAACAATTTTCATCCTCTGTGGTGCAGCGTTTTTTGCTGCATGGATGGCTAACGCGGCAGTTTAGTTAAACAAGGAATTATCTGAAAAGGGGTTTACTGATGGATATCAAATTAAGTGCAGAGGTATATAGAATAGGTGTTTCAATAGGACTTCAAACAATCGAAGATATTATGAAATGGGCTGACAATGTAATTGAACAATACGATACCCCACCTTATGAAATTATTGAATTGTCATTGTCGGCTAAGAAAAAGTTAGAGGATATTACTTTAAGTTTAATGGAAATCAGAGGAGATTTTGATAACGACCTGCCTCCCAAGATAGTACTTGGATTATTAAATCAATATCTAAATACTCCAGAAGATATGGCTTTCGTAATTCAAAAAATGGACAAGTTAATCAAATATTTACCAGATAGTTGTGAGGGGATTGAGATGGAAATTCATTTTTTATCAGATGGGTATTATTTAGCTGAGAAAAATATATATGGAGATTTAAAAGAAATGCATGCTAATCTGAAGGAATTTCTCATTCGCTTCATTGATTATACAAAATATTTTTCTTGATGTTTTTACTAACGGGTGCATTACTTCAATAAGACTTCTTCAACTGCATAGGCTGTATGGGGGAAGGGAGTAGTTAAGATGAAAAAATATATTAACAAAGGAACTATAAAAATATTTTTATTAGGATTAATATCATATTTTATAATTTCAACGATAATAGAACTAATATGGTAAGACTTGATATTTAATTGGTAAAAAGATGAAAATTTCTTATTCAACTAACGAGGTGCTTTAGTTTAATAAGAAAGTATTTAAACAAGGTGGATTGCATTACACTATAAATAGGTGAATTTCGATAAAGGTAGGAATGTGCATGTATAAAAAACTAAGTAATATAGATTTTAAATATTTTATTGGTCAGAAGGTTACTGAGGTCAACACAGAAAAGAACGTACCTTTAGGGATGACTTTTGATACGGCTGGTTTAATCATTGAATGCCCTTGGAGATTACTAGTTTCTAATGAGATTATGATTGGTTATACAGACTGTATCCAATCCTCCGACAAATTCTCGCATAAAAATGTTAAGGGGATTCTTATGGAAAAGAAAATAGTGAATATCTTACATTTTGAAAATATATCTGATTTAGTTGTGGAATTTGAAGGCAACATTTATCTTGAGTTGTTTCACGACAGTACTTATTTTGAAGGATGGACATTAAGTGGAGATAACGGGTTTTATTTATTCACATTACCTGGAGGTACTTATGATTTTAGTTGAACACTTCTTATTAAGCTAAAGGGTGCTTTAGTGAAATAAGAAATGCAATAAATTTGGATATAGCCAAGAAAAAGAACATGTATGAAGGTATGTGAACACTGTTGTTTTACATTCTTTTTCTTCTTTGTTTAACATCAAGTGAGGAATTAGTAGAAGAATTAACAGAACCAAAATTTAAGGTTATCACACAAAAACAGATGTTCAGTGAAAGTTCGAAAGATAAATTAATGGAATCCTTAAGAAGAATAGCTATATTGGATAATGAGAACAAGAAGATGAAAAACAATAATGCTCGTTTACTTGGAAAGTTGACTAACAGATAAGAAAACCCCTGTATCTTTTACCTACTAAGGATGATAATTGATACATGGGGTTTTATAATGGTTCTATATACTAGCCTAAAATGATATTTGTCAAACGGTTTACCGCAGTATGCAAAGTTTCTTTCCCCTCTACACATGCCATTGCAACCCCATAAATGCCCCAACTCCAAAATGTAGCAAGAAAATAATGTTCTTCCTTCACACCATGCTCTTTATCTAATAAAGCGTGCAGATTTTCCGTCAATCGTTGTTTAATTTCATAGTCCATTTTCGGTTTAAATTCTTTAACTGCTCGTTGACAATGTAGGGCTAAATTTGTTTGAGAACCCATAATAGCTTGTAGGGACATAATAATCGTTTGTTCATCGATGACTTCTTGTAATGCTACTTCTTTAAAAATTTCTTTCGTAAGAACTTCTCTTTGAATCACATCGATTAAATCGTATTTATCCATAAAATGATAGTAAAATGTTGAACGGTTAATCTCTGCTTCTTGTGTAATATCAGCAATGGAAATATCACTAAAATCTTTTTGTTTAATCAGTCTCATAAAACTATTCATGATATTTTGTCTTGTCCGTTGAACCCGTGGATCTAGTTTTTTCATTCGTACCTACCTCCTCAAAACAAAATTATTTTTTAACACTTGTTGGATTAAATGAATGACTCGATTATAACAGAAAAATTTTCAGAAAAAAATAAGCAATTCGTGGTCCATACAAAATGGACCACGAATTGCAATATAAAGATAATAAACGATTAGAATTTTTGTGCTAATTGCTTTGCTCGCTCGATGCCTTCTGCTTTAATTTCCTCTGCTTTTGTTGGCATTTTAGCTTGACCTTCAATAAATAGACCTTCGTATTCAGTAATACCCATGAAGTTCATGATATGTTTTAAGTATCTATCGCCTAGCTCTTCATCTGCTAAATGACCTACTGAATAAAAATCTCCACGAGCTTGAATGTGAAACACTTTTTTACCATGAAGTAAGCCTACAGCACCAGTTTCCGTATATCTAAACGTCTTACCAGGTACAGCTACAGCATCAATGTATGCTTTCACAACTGCTGGAAATGAGAAATTCCACATCGGCGTTACGAATATCATTTTATCCGCTGAAATAAATTGATCGAGAACTTCGTTTAGGCGACTAACTTTTGCTAATTCCTCAGTTGAAAGAGCATCCAATGGCTGTCCTGCACGAAGTTTTCCCCACCCACTGAAAACATCTGCATCTAAATTTGGAATATCGTCCTTAAATAAATCCACGGTTACAATTTCATCCATTGGGTTTGTTTCTTTATATGTTTCAATAAATGCCTTTCCTGCTGCCATACTAAACGAATGATTTTCATCATTTGGATTTGCTGTAATAAATAATACCTTAGTCATAATTATTCCCTCTATTTCTTTAAGATTTACAACAACTGTTGTGTGAATTAGTATAAAACGATTTATTAACTAAACAAACCAACAGTTTTATCGAATTGTTGCAAATCCAACATTCAGCTCGTATTGACTAAAAAAAGAATAATCTAAATAAAATTAAATCTCCTGTCATAAAAAAAGATTAGAGAAGATTAGATTCCTGACACGTAGGCCCAGACGGAAAAACAAGAAAGAAGAAATAACTCTTATTCAACTAACGTCGTGCTTTAGTAAAAAAATGGACATCAAAGTAAACGGAGCTTGGAGATACAATTCACAGCTCCGTTTTATTTGTAGTATTTTTAAATCATCCTTTACCTTTAACATAGCCAAAATAAAAAACCCAGTCCATTGAACTGAGCAATACATTGCCTACGCAGTATTTAACTTTATAAGAAAATGGACCTCTATTATATTTAGCTATTTATTCAGATTCGGTGATCAGGATTCGCTTGGTTTTGTAACTATTTTTACAAGTGCAGTGGATGTTATAACAAACATGGCAATAGTATAAGTACCGGTGATTAAACTATTTGCCCCACTATAATAGAGAGCAATTGAGTTCCTTTCACAATATTCGCTCCCATATATGCCCTTTTAAGACCATTTTATTTTTCTCTCATTTTATACTAATTTGGAAAAGATAAACATAGCTCACTTATTAAATAAGTTAGGTAGAACAACTTTCCATATATCATTTTCTTTTTTTAATTCCATTAAGGTTGTAGCTGTGAACCTGCCATAGGTAACCAATAATTCGACTAATAAGCCATTACTCTCTTCTTGTTTTACCTGGATTGAATCATAATATCTGAAATCTAAGGCTATTTCCATGTTGGATATGTTAAGGTGCGTGTAATATTTATCTTTAAAATTGTCGAATTCCAATGACTCACCTTCCATATAAGCCAACGCATAGATAGCTTCGATATCATCAATAACTGCTGAATGAATATATAAAAGTAAAATATTTTCTGGTGAAAAACCTTTTAAGTATTTTGTATCATATTCTTCCGTAAATTGTTTATAGGACTTTAATTCTTCTTCCGACAAGTCAGTTAAATAAGAAAACTGTTCTTCCGAGTCCACCATCTTTAATACTTTCTCATCCACTTTACTGATTACATCTTCCTTTTTTGTTTCATTTGTTTTTAAGGAATTACTAGGCGTACAACCAGTTATTAAGAATAATGAAGTTAAAAATGCAACGAGAGAAATATTAGATTTCAAATAAATTACTCCTTTCATGCCTCCTTGTAAGCTATATATTCTGCATGTTCTTAATTATACCTTCTTCTACAAAAGTAGCCTTCCTTTTCACGAGTTTCAAATAGCCTCTAGAGTTCGAAGTTCTAGTTTTTGTTGAATTGTCAAAACTTTTCTTATATAATGAATATGGGATAATGAATGGTCATTCATTCAAAAAGATGGGGGACGAGAATATGAGTTTAGTTTCACGTGTTCAACAGATTGCCAGTGAGCATCCAGAGAAGATTGCTTATAACTTTATGGGGAAAGATACTACATACGCAGCATTTGAACAATCAGTGGAGTTATTTGCAGGGGCTTTAAAGTCAATTGGTGTGGAAAAAGGGGATAATATAGGTTTTTTACTAGGTAACTCACCACACTTTTTAATTTCTTTATATGCCACTATGCGAATAGGTGCTACCGCTGTTCCGATAAACCCAATTTATTCGCCAGATGAAATCAGTTATATTGTAAAAAACAGCGACGCTAAAGTAATTATTGCTCTTGATGCATTATTACCATTAGTAGAGAAAGCTGCAGGGGTTTTCACTTCGGTTGAAAATTATATTATTTGTGAAACACAACCAGACACGGTTCAAAAACTAGCTGCTTTACCTGAAAACTTGAAGACAAAAGTGAAACCGTTTTCAGTAATGATTTCTTCAGCTGCTATGGGTACGTCTGCTGTGGAAACTGATCCAGATGATATAGCAGTAATCTTATATACTTCCGGAACAACTGGTCATCCAAAGGGTGCAATGTTAACATATAACAATATTTACTCCAATGCTCGAGATGTTGCAGAATACTTAAAGATTAATACAGAGGATCGCGTAATTACAACGTTACCTGTATTTCATGTGTTCGCTTTAACAGTTGTTGTGAATGCTCCATTATTAATGGGTGCAACGCTACTATTAATTCCAAGATTTAGCCCGCAAGAAGTGTTTCAAATTGCAAAAGAGCAACAAGCTACTGTATTTGCAGGTGTTCCAACAATGTATAATTTCTTGTATCAATTCCCTGAAGGAAATGCAGAAGATTTTTCCAGTATACGTTTAGCAATATCAGGAGGATCTTCTTTACCTGTAGCCCTGTTGCATAACTTTGAGGACAAGTTCAATGTTCGTATATCTGAAGGGTATGGATTGTCAGAGGCATCACCAGTTACATGCTTTAACCCAATTGACCGTGATCGCAAGCCTGGTTCAATCGGAACAAATATCATAAATGTGGAGAACAAAATCGTCAATGAGCTTGGGGAAGAAGTTTCAGTAGGTGAGGTAGGAGAGTTAATCGTTCGTGGACCTAACGTGATGAAAGGTTACTACAAAATGCCGGAAGAAACAGAAAGTGCCATTCGCGATGGGTGGTTATATACTGGGGATCTGGCTAGACAAGATGAGGAAGGTTATTTCTTTATCGTAGATCGCAAAAAGGATATGATTATCGTAGGTGGGTATAATGTCTATCCTCGTGAAGTGGAGGAAGTTTTGTTTGCACATCCAGGTATCGTTGAGGCAGCGGTTGTCGGAATCCCTGATCCAAACTTTGGAGAAGAAGTGCTTGCATTTGTTGTAAAAAAAGATCCTACATTAACAGCGCAACAACTGGAAGCATATTGTTTAGAAAAACTAGCAAAATATAAAGTGCCGAAGAAGATTGAATTCTTAGAGGAACTTCCGAAGAACACAACGGGTAAAATATTACGTCGTTCTTTAAAACCACAAACAGTTTAAGAGATAAATTTGTTCAAGCTCCTCATGTATCTATGAGGAGCTTTTTTTTATATAAACTTTTCATAGAAAATAGAAGGAAAAAGATTTCGGTTGTCGAAATAAATAGGGAGAGAAATTTAAATAGAGGGAGATATTAATAATGGCAAAACGAAAATTAGAAGCTACTGATTTATTTAAAATACAATCAATCACCAATCCAGTAATTTCACCGGACGGGAATGAGGCAGTTTTCATCCGTACGGAAATGCACAAAAAGGATAACAAGTACTATGCTTACTTATATCATGTGAAGATCGAAACGAATGAGGTAACACAATGGACTCATGCAAAAGAAAAAGTATCCTATCCGAAATGGTCTGCAGATGGTAAACAATTAGCATTTATATCGAATCGTGACGATAAAAACCAAATTTACATAATGTCGGCTAAAGGTGGAGAAGCAAAACAGCTGACGAAATTTGAAAAAGGTGTTTCGAGCTTTATATGGTCTCCTTGTAGTAAAAAGATTTGGTTCTCTGCATCTCTAAAAGATGGGAGAAGTTGGACAGACGAAGCTGAAGAGAAGGAAGACAAACTACCAGAAGCTTACGTGGTAGATAATATGAAGTACCATAATGATGGTGTAGGATTATTACCAAAAGATACTTACCGACAAATAGGGTCTATCGTTATAGCATCAGGGGAAATTAAAGCCTTCACCGAAGGTACATTTAATCATAGTCTACAAGCAATTTCTCATGATGGAAAAAAACTAGTAATGGGTGTTAATCGTGATGAAAATCAAGATTTTTCATTCCATGAACCTATGTTATTAATCGATATAGAAACGAAGAAGGAATCAGTAATCATTGAAGAAGACGGACACTTTGGAGGAGCTACATTTTCATCGGATGACCAATATATCGCTTTTGGTGGAATGCTTCACACATTTAAAAATGCAACGCATGCAGAAGTATATGTATATGAAGTGAGTACTGGAAAACTCCAAATACTAACAGAAGGGATAGACGCGCCAGTAGGTGACTATGCAGGGGCGGATATTCAACAAGGAGCAAATGCACCTGATGTTGTTTGGACTAACCAGAATCACCTATATTTCCAGTTATCCACAATGGGAGACGTACGTCTGTATTTTGCATCTTTGGAAGGTGAAATTTACCCGGCTTCTCCAGAAAACGAGCATGTATATGGATACGATATCGCTAGAAATGGAACTTATGCTCTGGCGACAATAAGTAATACAATATTTCCCGGGGAATTATTTAAACTAAATTTGGCGACTGGTGAAAGAATTACAATCACTAACTTTAACGAAGAGTTGATAAACGAGGTAGAGCTTGTCGAACCAGAAGCCATTGTGTATAAGGGTCTTAACGATTGGGATGTACATGGTTGGCTTATGAAGCCAGCAGGCTATCAAGAAGGACAGAAGTATCCCCTTGTTGTGGAAATTCACGGTGGACCTCATACGATGTATGCAAATACGTTTTTCCATGAGCTTCAACTATTAGCAGCCCAAGGGTATGGAGTATTATATGTAAATCCACGTGGAAGTCACTCATATAGTCAACATTTCGTCGACGCTGTTCGTGGGGACTACGGTGGTGGCGACTATGAAGATATCATGGCTGGAGTAGACTATGTGTTGAAGGAAAACGACTGGGTTGATGAAAAACGTTTAGGTGTAACTGGTGGGAGCTATGGTGGATTTATGACTAACTGGATCGTCGGTCATACAAATCGTTTTAAAGCAGCTGTTACGCAGCGTTCGATTTCTAATTGGATTAGTTTTTATGGAGTTTCTGATATTGGATACTATTTCACACCATGGCAAATTGGCACTGATATGACAGATATCGATAAACTATGGGATGCTTCTCCGCTTAAATATGCAGCTAATGTAGAGACACCTTTATTGATCTTGCATAGTGAAAATGACTATCGCTGTCCTATCGAACAAGGACAACAGCTATATATTACGCTAAAAGCTATGGGGAAAGAGACAAGTTTCGTTCGTTTCCCGCAATCTGATCATAATTTATCTCGAGTAGGGTTCCCAAATCTAAGACAAACACGGCTAGACCAAATCACAAGCTGGTTTGCAAAGTATCTTTGAAAATAGAGAAAACCCCTTCATTTCGATTTTGAAATGAAGGGGTTTTGTTGAATCGGAAACTTATTATCTTTTGTGAAATCCTTTTTTGTAATAGACAAAGACTAACCCTATTATCCATATAGGACCTACGATTAGGGCAATACGTGTATCGGGGAAATAAGCCATGAGGCCAAGAACCAATACTAAGAAAGCTAATGCTAAATAAGAACCTACTGGGTAGAACAAAGCTTTATAGGAAAGCCTTGATACTTCCCCTTTTGTAAGTGTTTTGCGGAATTTCAATTGGGATAATAATATAATTCCCCATGTCCATACGGCTCCGAAAGTCGAAATACTCGTTACCCAAATGAATACTTTTTCAGGAACTAAGTAGTTTAATACAACGCCGACTAATAACAAGAAGGCAGAAAAGATAATAGCCTTGGAAGGTACTCCCGTTCTACTAATGCTAGCGAATGAATTAGGAGCTTGTTTCTGCTCAGCCAAATTAAATAACATACGTCCTGTGCTGAAAATACCACTATTACAACTAGATAATGCTGCTGTAAGCACAACAAAGTTTATAATACCTGCTGCTGGACCAATTCCAATTTTCTCGAACATTAAAACGAAAGGACTTCCATTGGCTCCTATTTCATTCCATGGATAAATAGACATGATTACAAATAATGCCCCGACATAGAAAAGCAAAATACGCCAAAACACCGTATCGATTGCTTTTGGAATAACCGTTTTAGGGTTTTTGGCTTCCCCTGCAGTTACACCAATCATTTCGACACCCAAATAAGCAAACATGACCATCTGTAAGGACATAAATATGCCAGTAACTCCATTTGGCGCAAATCCGCCGTTCGACCATAAATTACTTATGCCGACAGCAACTCCGCCATTACCAAGACCAAAGAGAATGACACCTAGCCCAACAAAAATCATCGCTAATATGGCAATAATTTTAATAAGTGCAAACCAAAACTCAAATTCCCCATAAGCTTTTACAGCAATTAAGTTAACCAATGTCATAATAACTAATGCCGCTAATGCCCAAATCCAAGGGGCTGTGTCTGGATACCACATTTTCATATATACTCCTACAGCAGTAATCTCTGCCATACAAGTAACTACCCATAAAAACCAATAATTCCATCCAGTTATGTATCCTGCAAGAGGGCCAAGATAATCCTTTGCATACCGACTAAAGGAACCTGAAACTGGATTATGTACGGCCATTTCACCCAGTGCACGCATAATAATGAAAATGGCTATTCCTCCGACAATATAGGAAATCAGAATAGCAGGTCCTGCCAGCTGTATGGCTGTAGCTGAACCTAAAAATAGACCAACTCCGATTGCTGCTCCTAATGACATCAAGGTGATATGTCGCTGTTCTAATCCTCGCTGTAACTGCTGATTTCCACCCAAGCTATGTCACTCCTTATAAATTTATTACTCTGCAAGATAAAACTCTATCACAATAATATACGTATTGGGAACAGTCTATCATACTGATATTGTGATAAAATTATGAATACAAAGCATGATAGATTGGAGTTAAAAGATGAAAGTTGTATCGATTCGTCCTATTATCGAAAAAGAGCTTGTTCGACTGTGGGAATTAAGTGCAAAGGAAAGTGCTCCCGAATGGAAAAAATGGGATGCACCTTATTATCCCCATATTCCTTCAACTTTAGAACAATTTTTAGAAAAGAAAGATCAATTAGCCAACCAAGAAGATATGTGGGGGATTTATGTAGATGGGGAATTAGTCGGCTCGCTCTGTTACTACTGGGAGCATGAAGAATCCCTTTGGCTAGAAATGGGGATTGTCATTTATGAACCCCAGTTTTGGAGTGGGGGAATAGGTACAGAGGCCCTCCGAATGTGGATTAATCATTTATTTAAAGAACTACCACTTGTTCGTGTTGGCTATACAACCTGGTCAGGCAATGAACGGATGATTAAAGTCGGTGAAAAGTTAGGAATGACAATGGAAGCAAGACTTCGAAAATGTCGATTCTTTAACGGTGTATATTATGACTCAATACGAATGGGGTTATTAAGAGAAGAATGGGAAGAGCTTGAATGACTCCATTTTTGCAATTAAAGCAGCTGAAGAAGCATTGGGATGCATAAGTACCTAAAATTGAAAGATTGGAGATAGTGAATGGAGCCAATAGTGATTGAAGAAACGCCGTCTATAGTTACAGTTAAATATGATTCAACGCCATACGAATTACCAGAACAAATGAGGGAAAAACATGAACACTTCTGGAATGAACAATTAAAGATAAATCCACATTTTCGTAATGGAGAAGTCTTTACCATTCAAAAAATTTGTAGAAATTCAGAGGAACTTCAAATTACTGTAGCAAAAACAGACTACAAGCATTATTTATATACGATTCGTCATGAAGAAAAAGTATTTCCATGCAAAGTTATTTTTACTTGTGTGGCTGTTATTACCAAAGACAATTACATTGCATTTGGGAAAATGAACAAACATACTTCCACACCAGGTCGTTTACAATTTACAGGTGGAGGTTTAGACGAGTCGGATTTAAAAGGTGAGTTATTTAATTTGGAGAAAAGTATCGAAAAAGAATTGATTGAAGAAATGGGTTTATCTATTAACCCCTCCTATACAAAATCTTTTAGACCAATGTTTGTTAAGCACGGAGGATTAAATGATTTTTGGGCTGTTGTTTTCGAGCTGAATGTGACTTTTACATCGAATGAATTACAAGTTATATTAGAAAAACACAATATGAGTATAATAGGAAAAGGTGAACAACCAGAATTTGCTGAGTTCCTCTTAGTCGCGTTAGATAAAGAAAGTGTGCATTCCTTTATACAAAATGATCTTTCTTTAAAAGAGGAATACTTAGAGCCAATTTTGGAGAAGTATATTAATCAAATGACTTAAGAATGACAAAATGCTGCAAGGGTTTGCTCCAGGCAGCATTTTCTATTGATCTAATATCCATTTGACTGCTTCCAGTAAATTCTCGGCAGTATAATCCGGTTCTATGTCTTTCCATTCGACTCGATACTGTGATAACGAGCCTTTTCCCCAACCAGTAAGCACTAATATTTTCAGCGCTCCAACAGCTTGAGCAGCTAGCATGTCTGTACCACCGACATCCCCAATAACTACACAATTTTTAAGATTGAGATTGTATTTGCTAGCAGCCTCAAGTAACATGCCAGGCTTTGGCTTACGACATACACAGGAATCGAGAAGGCTATGTGGACAAATGAACCCATCATCAAAACCATAGGACAGAAATTCTTTTTGAAATTCCACTATGGATGCCTCTCCTCGACTCACTCGATGTTGGTTGGTGAATCCAAATATTTTAATTCCTTGGGATTGTAGTAACTGAATCGCTGTTCTACTAAACTCATAAGGAACAAAGTCATTTGGATGTATAAAATGACCTGTGCCACCAATTGTCCCATCACGATCTATAAAAACTGCTTCTAAGTTCCTTATCAATTTATCCATTGCTCCATTAGTGCAATCTCTCTTTCACCAGAATTCATTTTAATTCGTCGTCCAATAGGCATTGTTAACATCGGGTGGGTATGGCAGCAGTCGAAGTCAGCAAGAATTGGAATTGTTGGAACTCCCATAATTTCTACTAAAATATCAGCCGGCATTCTCCCGGTTCCTTGATCATCAAATAATTCATGTTTTCCTAATATAATTCCGGAAACTCTATCAAATACACCATTTAACTTTAATAGGTTGAAGTTTTTTTCCACAACAGCTGCAGATTTCATCGTGTCTTCTATTAACAAAATATCTCCATCTTTTATTAAAGGCATAAACGGGCTTCCCCAAATACCATACATAGCATTCAAATTCCCACCTATTAATCTACCTTCAGCGGTTCCCTCATTTACGCAAGTCCATTCATTCGGTCTTAGTTGTTTGTCACAGGTTTTAAATTCCCAATTGAGTGGCTCATCTGTCCAATAAGGGGGGAGTGGAATATTGAAAGGAATTTGTTGCTCGTTTATTAAAATATCCTTGAAATAATCATATGTATAATTTACGTAGGGTTCAAACTCTCCAAATGACGGCACTAATGCTGGGCCATAAAATGTTGGTATTCCAGTTTGAGCATAAATTGCGAGTAAAATTGCGGTAGCATCGGAGTAGCCAATCATGATCTTAGGGTTTCTTTTAAAAGCTTCATAATCAATATATGGCAAAATAGCGTTAGAGTTTGTCCCACCAATGGTAGACATAATACAGCGGATCTCAGGATTACGAATAAGCTCGTTTAACTCCTGAGCACGTTCTTGAATATTTCCAGAGCGGTAAAAGTCTTGTTTCCCAGTTAAATTTCCCTCTATAATTTCAAATCCCTTTGCTTCTAAAAAAGTTCTAGCTCTTTCGAAGCGTTGGGGAGAAGAATGCGTAATCGGTGCTGAAGGTGAATAAATTCCAATTTTGTCGCCTTTTTGTAACCTATTTAAACCTTTCATAGGGAGAATCATTCCTTTCAATAAATCGTAATGAGAGAATAAAATTAATAAAGATATGACGATGAAGTTAAAATAATAAGTTGAATATTCTCTATTTAACATAACTTAAATATTATATAATTGGAACTACTTATATTAAATGAGTAATACATAGTAGAGAGGAGATAGATTTATGTATAAAGAAGAAATTGAATTTATTAGTAAAGAAGAATTTTATATAAGTACGGATAAAAATTTATTGGATAAGGATGTTATCTATAAATTTCTTAGTCAAGAATCCTATTGGTTAGAAGGTACTTCAAGAGAATTAGTTGAAGCATCGATTGAGAATTCTATTCTTTGCTATGGGATTTATGAAGGAGATCCAACTAAAGGTAATCCAAAACAAATAGGCTTTGCTCGTGTTGTATCAGATCTTGTCAGATATTCTTGGTTGGGCGATGTTTTCGTACTTCCCGAGTATAGAGGGAAGGGACTTAGTAAATGGCTAATGACAATTATTACTGAAAACCCGAAATTGAAAGGCACTAATTTTCATTTGGCGACAAGAGATGCTCATACCCTGTACGAACAATTCGGTTTTAAGTCTGCGGAGAAAAGCGAAGTTAGTATGACCAGACCCCTTGATTGGGACGCTATTAATGCAATTTACAAAAAAGAAACGGTTTGAATCATTTTTGTATATCTTGTGACCTTTCCAAAAGAATACGTTTTCACTTATAGCTTTGGTTAGGAACTTTACATGGGCTTCTTATATAATGAGGGTAGAATTATGTAAGAAAGGATTCGCTCTATTATGCAATTAACTATTACATTTGTTGTTTTAGCGATTAGTATCGTTTTGTTTATAAGCAATCGAGTGCGTGCAGACCTTGTCGCGATTCTTGCACTTTTAGCTTTCGTTATTTCAGGTGTGTTAGAGCCTACGGAGGCACTTGTAGGGTTTTCTAATTCTGTCGTTATTATGATTGCAGGGTTATTTGTTGTGGGAGCTGGAATTGTTCGGACAGGTCTGGCACAGTCTGCCGGGAATTTATTGTTGAAATGGTCGGGGAAAAGCGAGAGGAAATTATTCGTTTTATTACTTATTATTACAGGCAGTGTTGGCTCCTTTATGAGTAATACGGGGGTAGTTGCTTTAATGCTACCGATTGTAATTAGCATTGCCATCAGTATTAATAGCAGCCCGTCTAAGTATTTAATCCCCCTATCTTATATTAGTAGCTTGTCAGGGCTGATGACACTCATTGCCACACCGGCCAATCTGATTGTCAGCCAGGTCCTTGTAGATAATGGATTTGAAAAACTAGGTTTTTTTGAAATTACCCCACTTGGAATTATTGGAATCACTACTGGTATCTTATATTTTCTTGTTGCTCGAAAATATGTGTTGCCGAATGATAAAAGAAAAAATAATGCCGGAGAAGGGCATAAATTATCTCCACAGCAACTGGCAGCAGATTATGAGTTAGGTGGTAACTTGCATCGTATTCGAGTGGTAGAGGATTCTTCGATTATTGGAAAACAACTCGCGGAGTTAAAGCTTCCTGCAAAATATCATCTTGCTATTTTGAAAATTGACCGTAAGTCGATGGAAGGCATGAATATCCTACCTATCCGTTATCAGGAAATGGCTGGTCCTATGAGTGTGATTGAAGGCAAGGATATTTTATATGTTCAAGGTCCACTAGAAAATACTTTGCAATTTGTGAGAGATTTTCACTTAGAGGTTGATGAAGAAACGAATGCAGAGGAACTCGTTTCTAAACAATTGGGTATAGCAGAGGTACTATTAACTCCACATTCCAATTTGATAAACGAAACGGTTGGAAGCATTAGTTTCCGAGAAAAATATAACTTAAATATACTAGGCATTAATCGCAAAGGAGAATATGTATTAACCGAAATGGCGGATGTACGATTGCGATTCGGGGATGCGTTGTTGGTCCAAGGTGCTTGGGAAGAGATTGAGCTTTTGTCTAGAGCTGTAAAAGATGTTGTGATTATTGGACAGCCTAAAGAGCATGCAAGTATGGCTGCTGCTAGTGGGAAAGCGCCAATTGCTGGAGCAATTATGCTATTGATGATTGGGTTAATGGTTTTGGAAGTGTTTCCTGCAGTCATTTCTGTTCTTTTAGCCGCTACTTTAATGGTCATGACTGGGTGTCTTCGTAATATGGATGATGCGTATGGCAAGATGAACTGGGAAAGTATTATTTTAATCGCCGCCATGCTTCCAATGGCAACTGCCCTTGAAAAAACAGGTGGTATGGTAATTCTTTCCGAAGGGATAGTTAATCTTCTTGGTGGGTTCGGTGCAATGGGAGTGTTAGCTGGTATTTACTTTGTGACGATGGTATTTGGTCAATTTATTAGTAATACTGCGACTGCCGTTTTGTTTGCCCCAATAGCAATGACTGCAGCCATTAGTTTAGATGCAAATCCGTATACATTTTTAATCGCTATAGCTGTATCTTCAAGTATGGCTTTTGCGACTCCTGTAGCGTCTCCTACTAATGCATTAGTAATGACAGCAGGAGGATATAAATTTTTTGACTTTATCAAGGCAGGAATACCTTTACAAATAATTATGTTCATCATTATGATGATTGCAATTCCAATATTTTTCCCATTGTAATTTAAAAGAGTTTCTCTTCCAAAGAGAGCTCTTTTTTTGTTTGACAATTTGTTGGAATATGATATAACTAATATTGTTAAGCCTAAAACAAAGTATGCAAGTAGGAATAATATGATTCAAAAAGGGGTTAAAAAATGGGCAGAGAATTTGTCGATATTTTTGATGGTTGGGCAGACTCTTATGATGCTTCCGTTTCGGGTAAAGATCCGGAGTATCGAGATGTATTCGAAGGCTATGAAACTATTTTAAGTGAGGTAGCTAACCGTGTTTCTGGTACTATTATTGAATTTGGAACAGGAACTGGGAATTTAACTGCCAAGTTATTAGAAGCAGGTTTTTCAGTTATTGGTATCGAACCTAATACTAAGATGCTTGAAGTAACCGCTAAACGTTTTCCTTCTATTAACTTAGTTGATGGAGATTTACTTGAATTTAATGTACAAAATGAAAATATAGATGCATTTGTAAGCACTTATGTGTTTCATCACTTAACGGATGATGAAAAAGGAATAGCACTGAAAAAATATGCTAACCTACTTTCGAAAAATGGAAAGGTCGTTTTTGCAGATACTGTTTTTCTTACAGAGGAAGCCAAACAAGCACAAATTGCTAAGGAAAGAAATCGTGGATTTTTAAATGTAGTAGAAGATCTGGAACGAGAATATTATACAACGATTCCTAAACTAAAAGAATTGTTCACAGAAGCAGGTTTTCAAGTAGAATTCGTGAAAATGAATGATTATGTTTGGTTAATGGATGCAACCAAAAAATAAGGAGCGATAACGATGAAAAAAATGAATGTAGAAAGCTTTAACTTAGATCACACAAAAGTAGCGGCACCATTTGTACGCCTTGCAGGTACAAAAGTAGGGAACAGTGGCGATGTAATATTAAAATACGACATCCGTTTTAAACAGCCAAATAAAGAGCATATGGAAATGCCAGGTCTACACTCTTTAGAGCATTTAATGGCAGAAAATATTCGCAATCATACTGATCAAGTAGTCGATTTAAGTCCTATGGGCTGCCAAACTGGTTTCTACCTATCTGTTATCAATCATGATAACTTTGAGGAAATTCTGGAAATCTTAGAAAAAACATTACAAGATGTTTTACAAGCAACAGAGGTTCCAGCTTGCAATGAAGTCCAATGTGGTTGGGCTGCAAGTCATAGTTTGGAAGGTGCGAAAGAAATAGCTTCTGACATGCTAGCTAAAAAAGATGAATGGCGTCAAATTTATAAAGAGGAAGCATAATGAACATTTTTAGTAGTGTACAAGATTTAATAGGCAACACACCCGTAGTAGAGATAAAACATATTCCTATTCCTAATAATTGCCGTATTTTCGCAAAGCTTGAATATTTTAATCCTGGTGGCAGTGTAAAGGATCGACTAGGCTTGTCTTTGATTGAAGATGCTGAGAGGTCTGGGAAACTTCTACCAGGCGGTACCATTATTGAACCTACTGCAGGTAATACTGGTATAGGAGTTGCTTTAGCTGCAATTGGTAAAGGATATAAAGTTATTTTTGTTGTTCCACAAAAATTTAGTGTTGAAAAGCAAACATTAATGCGTGCATTAGGGGCGGAGATAGTAAACACAGATACAGCTTTAGGCATGCAGGGAGCGATTAAAAAAGCTGTAGAACTAGTGGCTACAACACCAAATGCTTTCTCTCCTTCTCAATTTTCTAACCCTGCAAATCCAGCTACGTATACAAAGACAATCGGACCTGAATTATGGCGAGATTTAGATGGTGAAATTGACGTCTTTGTTGCAGGTGCAGGATCAGGTGGAACATTTATGGGTACTTCAATCTATTTGAAAAAACAAAAAGAATCGATTAAAACAGTTATTGTAGAACCGGTCGGATCCATATTAAATGGTGGTGAATCTGGTTCTCATGTGACAGAAGGTATCGGTATGGAGTTTCTACCGGACTTCATGGATACTTCCTATTTTAATGCAATCCATACTGTTACAGATGAGGATGCATTTCAACAATTACGAGCACTTTCAAAAAAAGAAGGCTTACTAGTCGGAAGCTCATCTGGAGCTGCTTTTCAAGCTGCATTGAAGGAAGCAGAGATAGCGAAAGAGGGAAGTCATATTGTAACGATTTTCCCAGATTCGAGCGAACGATATTTAAGCCAGAACGTTTATGAACTTTTCAAGGAGGAATAAGGATGCGCGCTAAAACGAAGTTAATACATGCAGGAATTGTTGGGGACGAGGCAACTGGAGCAGTATCGACGCCTATTTATCAAGTAAGTACGTATAAACAAGAGGCAGTAGGAAAATTCAAAGGCTATGAATATTCACGTACTGGTAATCCTACACGTCATGCTTTGGAAGTATTAATCAGCGAGCTAGAAGGCGGAGTTGCAGGGTTTGCTTTCGCATCTGGAATGGCAGCAACAAGCTCTGTTATGATGCTTTTTAGTAAAGGTGACCATGTTATTTTAACGGATGATGTATACGGTGGAACTTTCCGTGTAATTTCTAAAGTATTGAATCGCTTTGGCATTGAAGCGACATTCGTAGATACTGGAGACTTATCGAATGTTGAAGCGGCTATCCATGAAAATACAAAAGCAATTTTCTTAGAAACCCCTACAAATCCATTGTTGAAAATTACCGATATTGAAGCAATTTCCAAGTTTGCGAAAGAAAAAGGATTACTAACAATTGTAGATAATACGTTCATGACGCCATATTTCCAACAACCGATATCACTTGGTGCGGATATTGTCGTGCATAGTGCGACTAAATATTTGGGTGGACATAGTGATGTTGTGGCAGGTCTTGTTGTGGTAAACTCGGATCAGCTAGCAACCGACTTACACTTTGTTCAAAACTCTGTAGGAGCAGTTCTTGGGCCGCAGGATTCTTGGTTGCTTATGCGTGGTATTAAAACACTGGGTATTCGAATGGAAGAGCATAATGTAAATGCTCAACGAATTGCAGAGTTCTTAAATAATCATGAAGCTGTTTCTAACGTTTTTTATCCTGGTCTAGCTACTCATCCAGGACATAACTTGATGAAGAAACAGTCTACAGGATTTGGCGGAATGATTTCCTTCGATGTTGGAAGTGGGGAGAAAGCAGATGAGCTTTTAGCGAAACTTCGCTACTTTACACTTGCAGAGAGTTTAGGTGCGGTGGAGAGTTTAATCTCAGTTCCTGCGCGAATGACTCATGCATCCATCCCAAGTGAGCGTCGCGCTGAGCTTGGTATTACAGATGGGCTTGTCCGAATTTCAGTAGGAATTGAAGATGTGGAAGACTTATTAGAGGATTTAACACAAGCACTCGCATAATGTCGGATTAAGCATATCCCTTTGACAGAGGGGGTGTGCTTTTTTGTTGCTATATATCATTTAGTTGGAATATGAACAGGTTTAGTTGGAATAATAGACACTTTAGTTGGAATTTTGAACGGTTTAGTTGGAATTTCAATATATTTAAGAAAGAGAGGCTGTAACCTCTCTTCATTATTACCAGAAAAATGCGGAAGCTAGTACGATGCCTGTAATCGCACCTAGTGCAATACCGTAGCCAAAGTCCGATCCGTATCCTCCAAAGCCGAAAAATCCTAGTCCGTAACCACCAAGATTTTCATCAGGACGAAGCCATACCATATTTCTATTAACTCTTGTAACCTCTCCACGATGTACTCGCCCTTGGTTATCTACAATTCTTACTCGTTTTCCCTGATAGCTACAACAGAGATTATACATATCATTTTGATTCATCTATAGTCCTCCTCTCCCTAAAACTACATACAAGTATGTTCTGTTAGTTTATGTTGGTCCAGTGGACTTGCTAGAGACACTTGTCTATACACGGTAACTAAAATAAATTAAAAACATATGCTATAAGACAAAAAGGAGAGGGTTCATGTCGGTCAAAGAAACGAGAAATTTACTCTTTACATTTGCTGAAAAATGCGAAGAACAGCATGGGAGAGGGGTTGAGACTTTACAGCGAGAGATTATATGCGATTCAGTTATGAAGTTTTTCCCAGAGGTAAATTCGGAGGTCATACAATACGAACTTTTAAAAAACGGTTTATTTGAACCGACTGAATGGAAGTCTTTAAAGAAAACCGTGCGAAAATTAGAACTCAATCATGTTTGGGATATCGTGAAACAAGAATATAAATATTTGCGAGAATTATGGGGAGGTCCCAAGGTTTCTATTTATATTTATCCGATAAAAAAAGAAAGTGCACAGTGGAGAAAGGATTTTCCCCGTAAAAACGGGATCGCTTATCGAAATGTACTTTTTCTTTTCGTCTCTCCTGAGCTTAACAAAGAAGAGATTAAAGCATTAGTAGCCCATGAGTATAATCATGTATGTAGATTAAAATTTTTAAGTTTTCCTCCTGCAGCCATTTCCTTAGCAGATTCAGTGATCATTGAGGGGCTAGGCGAGTTTGCGGTAAAACAGTTGTACGGAAAAAAGTGGATAGCTCCTTGGACGAATATGTATCGTTTGGAAGAGGCGAAAGAAGTGTGGGAAAGGCATTTTGTACCTGGCTTGCACATAAAGGGTATTAAAAATCACCAGCTTTACTTATTTGGTCAAACTAAGACGCCGTTTCCGAAGTGGATTGGCTATCATATTGGCTATCAAATTCTGTATACGTACAATAAAAAACGTGGGCCTTTTGTTATGAAGGAATTGCTGCTTAAGTCATCTGATGAAATTATAGCAGGCTCTGATTTTGCTATATAAACTGGAATACTTTCCTATACAAAAAGCGTCATCTCTGACTTTCAAGAGATGACGCTTTTTGGGGAAGTAATTCATTTTTATCTAATATTGTATCAGCTCAGAGGATTCACCATTACTCAAATCAATAGTTTCAATAAATCTTTCAACTGTAGTTGTTAAATACGTATTGGAACGTCTGATAAATACGGTTTTAATTTCACTGTATTTCGTAGGCAATAAATGACAGTGGATCAGTCCACGGGCCTCTAAATGGGACACTGCTGACCTTGGGATAAAAGTGATGCCTAAGCCAGCGACAACACTGCTTAAAATCGTTTCTAACGTTCCAAACTCCATTACTTTTTTAGGAACTATATTTTCATCTTTATACCAAGCTTCTAATCTAGCTCTGTATCCACAGCCTTTGCTAAAACATAAAAAGGGTTCATTTTTCAGTTGTTCTAGAGTTGTAGTATTTATATTTGATATTAATACTAGTTCTTCTTGAAAAACATCATGGGAGACAAGCTCTGGATGGGGAGTAGTTTCTGTAACAAAAGCTCCGTCTAATCGATGATTCAATACTTCCTCCTGCAGTTTTTCTGTGACACCTGAGAAGAGAGAAAGGTCTACCTCTTTATACTTTTTAGTAAATGCAGATAAAATAGTTGGTAGTTTTATAACAGTTTCGACTGTTCCAATTTCTAATTTTCCCGATGGGTGTTCTTTATTTTGCACTACCTTTTTCATTTCGTTGGTTAATGATAAAATTTGCTCGCAATATACTAATAGCTTTTTTCCTTCAGGTGTTAAATTCATCCCTCTATTATGGCGGTTAAATAATGGTGTATTTAGCTCTACTTCTAATTTTTTAATACGTGCTGTAATGTTGGACTGAACATAACTCAGTTCTTTTGCGACTGCTGTAACTGTTCCTTTTTGAGCAACAAGTTGAAATATTTCTAAGTCTTTTAACTCCACCTTGCATTCTCTCCTTTGTAAAATTACATGATATCACAATAAATGATACATAACATCAAAAATAATCATTTTACATGATAGGTAATCATGACGTTTAATAGATAAGGGAATACGAGAAGGAGATTAAATTTTATGAAAAATAATATTTTTTTAGGTGCCTTATTATGTTTTATCGCAAGTGTGTCATGGGGAGCAATGTTTCCGGTAGCACATCATGCTTTTACTTATATTGATCCATTTTACTTTACTATTTTCCGCTACGGAGCAGTCTCCATAATTTTAGTTTTACTTTTACTATGGAAGGAAGGACCAAAGGCGTTTCGATTGGAGGGAAAGGGAAGGTTATTATGGTTTTTTGGGACAATGGCTTTTACTGTCTATAACTTACTTATTTTCTGGGGTGAAGACTTACTAGGAGAACCAGGTGTTATGGTTGCTTCTATTATGGAATCGTTAATGCCAATGATTTCAATTATAATCGTTTGGCTATTTTATAGACGCCGTCCTTATTCATTTACAATTCTATGTGTGGTGGTTTCTTTTGTGGGAGCAATACTTGTTATTACTAAAGGTGATATCACTTCCTTTTTGACTGCTACCAATAATATAATTCCATCTATATTGATTTTCATCGCGGTTATTGGCTGGGTTATTTATACAATGGGTGGAGACAAGTTTAGAGGCTGGTCTGTGCTTCGTTATTCGACATTAAGCTGTTTACTAGGTACGATTTCTGCAGTTGTAATTGTAGCAATAGCAACGATGGTAGGATACGTCTCTGTGCCGACATTTGGTACTATTCAAACAGTTAGTCCACATTTGCTATTTATGATTGTCTTTCCTGGAGTTATTGCTTTAGTTGGATGGAATATTGGTGTTAGTATTCTTTCGCCTTTAAATGCTTTGTTGTTTATTAACTTTGTTCCTGTTACGACACTTGTTATTTCAAGTGTTCAAGGTAACCATATCTCTTCCTTTGAAATTATAGGAGTAGGTTTTATCATTCTGGCTCTTCTTGCTAATAATATTTTTGTCCGTTTAATTCAAAAGAAAGAGACAAGTCAACAAGTAAAACAAAGTCTACAAGAGAGTATTTCCTAGTTATAAAGCGACTTTCACTACAATGAAAATATTGTAGAAGAAGGCGCTTTTTTTGTGAATATTTACGCTATACTAGTTTTAGTATAATAAGGTTGGTGGGAATAATGTTTAAATATATGGGAGAATTATTATTAGTACTTACCGCTATTATTTGGGGTAGTGGATTTGTAGCAAGTGCAGTAGCTTTGGAACATTATACGCCGTATCAGATTTTAGCTGGCAGGTTTTTAATCGGAGCGGTTATATTAAGTCTTATATTTTTCAAAAAGTTTAATAAGCTAAACAAAAGTACGCTTATTAAAGGAGCGCTATTAGGGCTATTTTTATATATTGCTTTTGCTCTTCAAACAGTGGGACTCCAATTTACAACACCATCCAAAAACGCTTTTTTAACAGCCGTAAATGTTGTTATCGTTCCATTTATAGGATTTCTTTTATATAAAAGAAAAATAGATATGTACGAACTAACTGGTGCTATTCTCGCTGTTGTTGGTATTGCTGTCCTATCTTTAAAATTATCTTCGGACATCAATGTGGGAGATGTATTGACCTTAGGTTGTGCGGTAGGATTTGCTTTTCATATTTTTTACACGGCTAAGTTTGTTAAGACGGAAGATCCTGTTGTGCTTACGATTGTCCAAATGGTTACTGCAGCAGTTATTGGTTGTATCGTCATACTATTTAGAGGAGAAACGAGTTTTTCCGTCGAATCTGAAGGTGTGCTGAATCTGTTATACTTAGGAATTTTTTCTACAACGATTGCTTTTCTCATGCAAACAGTGGCTCAAAAATATATTACAGAAACAAAGGCAGCCATTATATTAGCTACTGAATCGTTTTGGGGCATGGTCTTTTCCATTATCATTTTGAGTGAAATCATGACAGGAAGAATGATTATTGGAGCATTTCTTATTTTGTTAGCTATTCTAATTTCCGAAACAAAAATGGGATTTTTGAAAAAGGATAAAATGAAAACAGTCGGCTGATTTTACAGTTTGTGGTATAGAATCTCGCTGGAGCTTTTTGTGAAGGTATGTAGTTTTACAATCGATTCACAAGATAGTATTATTTTGACTCCAGCGACCACACTGTATGGAAGACGTATGCATACATGAGAGATGCATCATACTCGGGTTCCTGCTGCATTAAGAGGTGCTTATTATTGTTCCACTAAGGATGCGTTGGTTGTTAAAAGCGTCTGTCTTTACTCATTAAATCTTCCCATGATTATGGTATTATAATAATTCCCATCTGATAGTAGCTTATCCTTCTTCAATACCCCTTCTTCTTCAAAACCATATTTTTTATAAAGCATGATGGCTTTTTGATTAGTTTCCAGTACGTTCAAAGTAATTTTCTTAATTTCGTTTGTATCAGCGAACTTAATTGTTTCATTTAACAAGTTTGTACCAATGCCGTATCCCCAGAAATCCTTGAGTACACAAACGCCAAATGCAACTTTATGAGACATTCTTTTCAACTGACTTCCTTCACACCTTGAAAAGCCAACAATCTTACCGTTTGCTTTGCAAACTAAAAATAGATTATAAGGACTTTTGGTGTCTTCAATGATTAGTTGTTTAAAACTAGCTTCATCTATGTATGCTTCGCCCATTTCTCTATCCATATTTTCTGTTTCGCCATCTATCTGCAACCTCACTTGAGATAAAGTTTTCGCATCCTCCTCTTTTGCTGACCTTATTACATAACTCAAATTTCGTATATTAAATTTTATTGGATTTCCTCTAATTACAAACATCTCCTTTCTTCAACTTTTCTGCAGTTTAGTTTAAGTGAACACTTTCACATATTTTAATATTTCAATTTCTCTTCATGTATGAATCGTTATTTCTGGTAAAAGATAAGAACGAATCTTAGTTGTTTTCGATATGTTATCCCATATCGTCGCTATCATTCATAGAACTAATGAAGGAGGAGTTAATCAGTGGGATTTATACATCGGCTTGCTTTAGCCCTCGTTATAATTGGTGCAATTAACTGGGGATTGATCGGCTTTTTCGAATTCGATTTAGTTGCTTCTATTTTTGGAGGTCAGACTGCAGCTTTTTCTAGAGTGATCTATGCATTAGTAGGAATAAGCGGCTTAATCTGTATTCCACTTTTATTTAGAACGTCTGAGGAAGAAGAGTTCGGAACAAGCAGACAAAGTTCTCGAAACCTTCAATATGGAACTGAATTCGGGGAGGAACCAGAATTCACGGATATAAATGAAGCAGCTTCAAAAGAGAATGAGAAAAATAAATAACTAAGAAAGGATAGATAACTGCACCTTCAAGCAGATTATCTATCCTTTTTTTATAAGCATTTATTGATGCGGAAACTTATTTCCCCTTAAAAATCGGCTTTCTTTTTTCTCCGAAGGCTTGTAATGCTTCTAATCGATCTTCTGTAGGTATTGTAATTTCATATGCTTTTCTTTCAATACTTAAGCCAGTTTGTAGATCAACATTCATCCCGTGTTTTACAGCGAATTTAGCTTGCTGCAAAGCAATAGGTCCATTTGCAAGCATTAGTTTTGCAAATGCCTCTGTTTCTTCTTGGAGAGCTTCTCGAGTTGTTACCTTTGTTACTAATCCATAGGACATCGCTTCATCTGCTTTTAGTCTTCTAGCAGTTAATATCAATTCTAATGCTTTAGATTCTCCTATAAGTCTTGGCAGACGTTGAGTGCCACCAGCTCCTGGGATTATTGCTAAGCTTGTCTCCGTCAAGCCAAGTAGAATATCTTCTGAAGCAATTCTAAAATCACAGGCAAGCGCCAATTCTGTTCCGCCACCAAAAGCATAGCCATTTAGCATAGCTATAGTGGGTTGAGGAAGGTTTTCAATCGCTGTAAATACTTCGCCAATTTTATATATATTCCGTTTAACTTGTTGATCAGTTAATGTTTTTCTTTCCTTTAAGTCTGCACCAACACTAAATGATTTTTCTCCTGCACCCGTGAAAATAACAACACGAATATCAGGGTTAATACGTATAGATTCTGTAATATCTCCGAGTTTACGTAGCATTTCATAGTTAAATGCATTTAATGCGTCTGGTCTGTTTAGCGTGACATATGCTATATTCCCCTGTTGTGTATAACGAATAGATTCCATTATTATTTCTCCCCTTTCGATGTTCTTCCCCATTACCAAACATATCATGTTCCAAGTTTTCTGTCATCCACAGGTAATAATTAGAAAATACATCGATTTCCTTGGAAATATTTGCTACAATAGACATATTGAATATTTAGGATTTGAGGAGTTTGTATGGATGTTTTTGTGGCAAGACAACCAATCTTTACAAAAAATGAGCATATTTTTGCCTTTGAATTATTGTATCGTAATAGTGGTACGAATGTATTTCCTATTACAGACGGAGATTTTGCGACTTTAGAGGTATTAACTCATTCATTTTTGACGATTGGTATAAACAACCTTGTTGGAGAAAAATTATGCTTTATTAACTTTACAGAAAACTTATTAGATAATACAGTATTTGACAAGATTCCACCTAAACGTGTTGTTGTGGAAGTTCTAGAGGATATTTCGATTACGCCGTCTTTAATTGAAAAGCTTAAATATATTAAAAAACTCGGATTTTTAATTGCATTAGATGATTTTATATTACATGAAAATATAAACTTATATGATGAATTATTTAGTTTAGTTAATTTTATAAAAGTAGATTTCATGTTGAGTAAACCTTCTGAAAGACAAGTAATTGAAAAAATTGTGAAGAACAATTATCCTCATATTGTTCTGTTAGCTGAAAAAGTAGAAACGCGTGAAGAATTTTATCAGGCAAAAGAAGCTGGATACGGGTTATTCCAAGGGTACTTTTTTGCTAAACCTGAAATTATTAAAGGAACAGACGTACCAGCTAATATGGCACAGTATTTTCGTATTATTAGCTTACTTAGTGACCCAGTTTCTTCTATTGAACAAATAGCAGAGGAAATAGAGCGTGATGTGTCGCTCTCCTTTAAAGTTTTGAAAATTATTAACTCGCCAACCTCCAGAAAAAAATCTAAGATTCGTTCCATTAAACAAGCTGTAGTGATGTTGGGCTTAGAAGAATTGAATCATTGGTTATATGTATTAATGTTAAGAGAGTCGACCGTAAATTCAAATGGCGATGGCATGGCTCTAATTGAAGCATCCTTATTCCGTGCGAAGTTTTGTGAGCTGTTAGCCAAAAATCATTCATTACGAAACTCTTCTGAATACTTTCTTGTAGGAATGTTTTCTTTAATAGATACATTATTGCATCAAAAGATGACTCTTTTGCTTCAAGAACTGCCTCTCACAGATGAGGTAATAGAGACGCTAGCAGGAAAAAGTACCGATATGACTCCTTATTTAGAACTTGCCGTAGCATGCGACGAAGTTAGATGGAATGCTATGATCGCAGGTGCTGGAGCTATGGGTATTGATCATATTACATTAAACAAATATTATTTAGAAGCCCGTAGGTGGGCTATGGATATAGTAGCTTAAGAACAACTGCCATTTTAGAGATGGCAGTTGTTCTTTTTAGTGATTGTTTTTTCTAATGTTTCATTTATATACCAATAACTCGTTTGTTGCTTTTTCCGATAAAAGTAGTACAATTAAAAATAAGAACGTACGTTCCTAAAAGGAGAAGGAGGAGTAGTTATGCCATTAATACCGGAAGAGGCAATTCCATATCTTGAAAACATGATTTATCTTCCAATGGTCTTGACTATTTTAGAAAAAGATCGGACTATTTTTGAAAATGCTCCATTTAAATTGAAGCGTCCGTATATCGTTTTAGTAGAAGAAGCAGGAAAGCAAGTACAAAAAGAGTTAAAACAGACGCATATGTACATGAAGCGTCACAGTATGAAAGTTCTTCGGGGAGAAGGAGATGATATGTTCACAGAGTATGTATTTTTTCATGGTGGCTATGAAGAACATCGTCGTTACTTAAATGTTCGTCTCCGCAATAGAGTTGAAGAACTACTATCTATATATTTGGCAGTAGTAGAAAAACTTCGTTAGTACTGTGTGTCTTTTTGAATTCGTGGAGTTTGCGTGGTGTAACCAGTGTTTATTAAATAGCTCATCCGTTTCAGTAAATGCATATTTAGTATATTAGCAAATCCGACCTGTCTACTTATTGTTTGTGGAGAAGAAGGAACAATTATTTTTTGGCCATTTGTTAAAACAACGACACAACCTTCCTCAGACGGATAAAATCCTGCTATTGCCTTCAAAGAGAACCACACATTTAAATCAGATTTTGGCGAGAGTATTGGTAAGAAAATACATGGATTTCCGAAGTCATGCGCTATAAGAATTGGTAACTTTAAATAATTTCCAATCGCATCTCTCGATAATCGTACTGTATGCTGAAACGAAGAGCCATAAAAAGAACAAGAGTGACGAACAATATCAAAAGGCTTTTTACCTATAATATGGGATTCACCTGAAAAGTTAGTTACTTTCGTAAATATCATATTATTCACTATAAAAGGTTGAAGTACAGCGGTTTCAAATGAAATAAAATAAGATTTTTCTTCTGCTTTATTCGACATAAAAATCCACCCCTTTGTATTATATACCTCAATTATAGTTAATATTGGAAGTAAAGCAAGTATATATACCGAAATTTCGGAATATTACATATTAACTATGTAATCTTAATTTTCTAAAAATGATTGCAAGTAGCTCGTTGCTTTTATATAATAGAAAAAAGACATCGGGGTGATGGAGATGGACAAACAATATTCATATGCAGATTTCTTGAAAGCAATGGGCCAGGCAGGGAAGGAAAGCTCTGCTGAAAATTTGTTAAACGAAATATATCTTGATATGTTTTTGAACATAATCCACCGGGAACAAAGTAGTAAACGTCTCTTAACATTAATAGATGAGGCATTGGATCAGAAAGACATGGCAGCATTTATGGATTATACAACTGCACTTCATCAACTAAACAGTCCTAAGTAATCAAATCTAACGTAAAAAACCACTTCTATTGAAGTGGTTTTTTTATATCGCAAAATTCTATTTCTTTTGACAAAATAGTGCGTTAAGCTAAGAGAAGTTGAAAGATTTACCACTATAAGTGTTAAAGAAGGAGGATGCAATAAATGAAACGTTGTTTGCTGACAGCATTATTTTTACTATTAATTCTACCAACTATTGTCCAAGCAGAAGACAGATGGGATATTAAAACCCTTGATACCTATCAAGTACTAACGGATGCCTCCATTGATTCTTCTATATTATTAGATGGTACAAAAGCTGATGTGTACGAAACAACAGGTTTACAGGAAGGATATTATAAAATTGATTTTAATGGAGTACAAGGATTTATCCATAGTAGTCAAGCAAGCACTTTGTTTGAACAAGAGCGAATGAGTTTTAAAGTAGTGGAGGATCAAATCCCATACTATATTATGACAAAAGGAAATCTAGTGCAAAAAGGAACTCTGTTAAAGGAAGCTGTTTTAACTCGTACTAAAACTGCTTCTGTCTATCATTTAGTAGAAGTGGGTAAAGAAGTATACTATATTCCACTGGCAGGTACGATTCCTACGACGACGGAACCTATAATAGATACTAGCAAAAAAGCGAAATATCCAATGAAATTATATAATCGTGATGAGGTACCTATTTACAATAAACAATTAATCCAAATAGCAACTCTTTCCGCAAATCAATCAGTGGATTTAATAGCATTAGAAAAGAGTAAAGGTGTTATTTATTTTCTTGGACAAGAGGCAAGGATAAATATGAATGATTTTGTCCATATGGATTTATTGCAACCGAAAAAAGTTTTAACTTATGAAGAAATGACTTATTTACTTCAAGTAGTTGCAACATTATATCCAGAGTTTACAAAGCTCGAGCAAATAGGTAAATCTGTAGAAGGTACCCCTATGTATGCGATGAAAATAGGAAACGGCAAAAAGGAAGTTCTACTAGATGGTTCTTTACATGCTCGAGAGCATATGACGACAAACGTTGTAGTTGAAATGATTGACACATATAGCATTCATTACAAAAACAAATCTGTTTATGGTGGATATAATGTTCGTGAGACATTGGATCAAACTGCTATTTGGTTTATCCCCATGATGAATCCTGATGGTGTAAAACTTGTTCAATCTGGACCAAAATCTTTAAAAAATGGGGCACTTGCTACAAAGATAAATGGAAGTACTAATTTTAATCGGTGGAAATCCAATATTCGTGGAGTAGATTTAAATGATAACTTTGCGTCTGGTTGGGATAAGATTACCGGCGGTCATAAGAAACCTGCATATATGGCATATAAAGGACCTAGTGCTTTTAGTGAACCAGAGTCACAAGCATTTCTAGATTTCGTCAAAAAACATAAATTTAAAACGTATATTTCGTACCATTCTTCAGGTCAAATTATGTACTGGTTTAACTATCAAAAGCATGCAGAATCCAAGCGAGATCAAGCATTGGCAAAAACATTATCAAAGCTCACTGGCTACAAAGTAATGCCTCCTCAATATTTGCAGGGTTCAGGGGCATCTGCTGATTGGTTTATCCAACAAACGAAAATGCCAGGTATCACATTAGAAATTTCTCCGTATGTAGGAGATATTCCTGTGCCTTTATCGAAGTGGGATGCTATCTGGAGGCAGAACAACAAAGTAGGCTTATATTTAGCGCAAGAAGCATCTAAAAGATAATAATGGAATTAACAAAAGCATTTTTATAAACGGTTAGGAATAGTAATAAATGTTCCGAAGGATGTTTATTTGTCCTATTAAAAGTAAGATATTGAATACTCTATTGGAACTGTTTATAAGGGAAGGTCCACCACGAAGACTCCAGTGGGAATAGCTTGAGCTGAAGACCCCGCAGGAAAGACATTGCTCGAACTTTGTTTGACCAATGTCTTTGCGACGAGTAACCGCAGGAGCATATGTTTTCGTAGTGACGAGGAGGCTGAAGCCAAGCCCACGGAAAGCGAAGTGGTGGGCCTTGCCGAGTTTAATATTAAACTCTATATACCTAAAATTGAGTTTGTCACAGTCTGAAGCCACTGAAAACAGTGGCTTTTGTGATAGATAAAAAACGTATGTTCGTTTTATTAGGAAACAAAAAAAGAGTATGTTAAACTGAAATTATTCAAAAAATGGGAGGCTTATGTATGGAACAAATATTCGAATTACAAGCTCCGTATGAGCCAGCGGGAGATCAAATCGAAGCGATAAAAGAACTAGTTGCGGGTGTTAAAGAAGGAAAAAGATATCAAACCTTACTAGGTGCGACAGGTACTGGTAAAACATATACTATTTCAAATGTTATCCAACAGATAAACAAACCAACGCTAGTGATGGCACATAACAAAACATTAGCAGGTCAATTATATAACGAATTTAAAGAGTTTTTTCCTAACAATGCGGTTGAGTACTTTGTAAGTTACTATGATTATTTTCAACCAGAAGCGTATGTTCCTTCAACCGATACATTTATAGAAAAAGACTCCAGTGTCAATGAGGAAATAGATAAGCTTCGACATTCTGCAACCTCTTCATTATTCGAAAGAAAAGACGTTATTATTATTGCGTCTGTATCCTGTATTTACGGATTAGGGAATCCAGAAGAATATAATGAAATGGTCGTATCGCTAAGAACGGGAATGGAAATTGAACGCAATCAGTTATTACGTAAACTCGTCGACATTCAATATGAACGAAACGATTTAAACTTCGTACGTGGAAAGTTTCGTGTTCGCGGTGATGTAGTAGAAATTTTCCCCGCTTCACGTGATGAAAGATGTCTTCGTGTAGAATTTTTCGGAGATGAGATTGATCGGATTCGTGAAGTTAACGCACTTACGGGAGAAATTTTAGGAGAACGAGATCATGTTGCTATCTTTCCTGCATCCCATTTCGTTACTCGGGAAGAAAAGATGAAGCTAGCGATAGCTAATATTGAAAAAGAATTGGAAGAACAGCTGGCTTACTTACGCAGCGAGGATAAGCTGTTAGAAGCACAACGATTAGAGCAGCGTACAAGATATGATTTAGAAATGATGGAAGAAATGGGCTTTTGTTCAGGCATAGAAAACTACTCCCGCCATTTAACTTTAAGAGAGGCTGGAGCAGTTCCATATACATTACTAGATTATTTTCCAAAAGACTTTTTACTCGTAGTAGATGAAAGTCACGTTTCATTACCTCAAGTAAGAGGAATGTATAATGGTGACCAAGCTAGAAAATCTGTGCTTGTAAATTACGGTTTTCGATTGCCATCTGCACTAGACAACAGACCTTTAACTTTTAATGAATATGAAAAACATATAAACCAAGCTATATTTGTTTCGGCAACACCAGGTCCTTATGAGTTGGAGCATACACCAGAAATGGTAGAGCAAATTATCCGACCAACTGGACTTTTAGATCCTGTCATAACTGTCAAGCCTATTGAAGGGCAAATAGATGATTTGATCAATGAAATTCATGAGAGATCTGCCAAAAATGAGCGAGTAATAATCACCACGCTAACTAAAAAAATGTCAGAGGATTTAACCGATTACTTAAAAGAAATAGGAATTAAGGTTCAGTACTTACATTCGGAAGTAAAAACTCTAGAACGCACAGAAATTATTCGACAGCTCCGTCTAGGTACGTACGATGTAATAATAGGGATTAACTTATTACGAGAAGGTATAGATATACCGGAAGTTTCTTTAGTAGCTATATTAGATGCGGATAAAGAAGGATTTTTACGTTCTGAACGTTCTTTAATACAAACAATTGGTCGTGCCGCCCGTAACTCAAATGGGGAAGTAATTATGTATGCGGACAAAATGACGGATTCCATGCGAAAAGCGATTGATGAAACGCAACGTCGCCGGACAATTCAAATGGAGTATAACGAAAAACATGGTATTACACCAATAACAATTAAAAAGAAAATAAACGATGTTATCCGTGCAACAAAAGTTGCGGAAGAGGAAGAAACATATGCTCAACGATTAATGAGTGGAAAACCACTATCGAAAGAAGAAAAAGCAACACTTCTAAACAAATTAGAGAAAGAAATGAAAGATGCAGCTAAAGCACTTAATTTTGAACGAGCTGCAGAGTTACGGGATGCTATTTTGGAACTGAAGCTGGAAGGGTGATATGTATTGAAAAATCAAGAAATCGTTATTCAAGGTGCACGTGCAAATAATTTAAAAAATGTTAGCTTGAAAATACCAAGAGACAAGCTAGTAGTCATGACTGGACTTTCTGGCTCTGGTAAGTCTTCTTTAGCTTTTGATACTATCTACGCGGAAGGTCAAAGACGCTATGTAGAGTCATTGTCTGCGTATGCACGACAATTTTTAGGACAAATGGAAAAGCCAGATGTTGATGTTATTGAGGGTTTATCACCAGCTATTTCCATCGATCAAAAAACAACGAGTAAAAATCCACGTTCCACTGTAGCAACGGTGACGGAAATTTATGATTATATGCGACTATTGTATGCGCGAGTTGGAAAACCGATATGTCCCAATCATGGTATTGAAATTTCATCACAAACGATTGAACAAATGGTCGATCGCTTAAGTGAATACCCGGAAAAAACAAAGATGCAGGTGTTAGCACCCATCGTTTCAGGTCGTAAAGGAACGCATGTCAAACTTTTGGAAGAGATGAAAAAAGAAGGCTTCGTTCGAGTACGTATCGATGGGGAGTTAATCGATTTAGATGATGATATCAATCTAGACAAAAATAAAAAACATAATATTGAAGTGGTTATCGACCGAATTATCATGAAAGAAGGAGTTGCCCCAAGACTTAGTGATTCCCTAGAGTCTGCACTAAGACTTGCAGATGGTAGAGTTTTAATAGATGTTATGGAGCACGAAGAAGTTCTATTTAGTGAACATCATGCCTGTCCAATATGTGGTTTTTCTATTGGGGAATTAGAGCCTCGTATGTTTTCGTTCAACAGTCCCTTTGGAGCTTGTGGGCAGTGTGACGGACTTGGTACTAAGTTAGAAGTAGATGCGGAATTAGTCGTTCCAGATAAAAGTATTTCCTTAGCAGATGGAGCGATTGTCGCATGGCAACCAACAAGCTCTCAGTATTACCCGAAGCTATTAGAAGCCGTTTGTAAGCATTACAAAATAAAAATGAATGTTCCAGTTGAAAAATTACCAATCGATCAATGGAACAAAATTTTGTATGGATCAGGGGACGATAAAATTCGTTTTCGCTATGAAAATGAATTTGGCCAAGTTCGTGATAGTGAAATGTCATTTGAAGGTGTCCTTGCTAATATTGAACGCAGATTCAAAGATACATCATCGGATTATATTCGTGAGCAAATGGAGAAATATATGGAGCAACACGATTGCCCAGCATGTAAAGGATACCGCTTAAAAGAGGAAACGCTTGCTGTAAAAATAAATTCTCTTCATATCGGTGAAATTACAAGGTTCTCCATTGAAGAAGCAAATAAATTTTTCGCGGAGTTGTCCTTATCAGAAAAAGATATGCAAATTGCTCGTCTTGTGTTGAGAGAAATCCACGAACGATTAGGGTTTTTAGAAAATGTGGGACTAGATTATTTAACGTTAAACCGTGCATCAGGAACTTTATCCGGAGGAGAAGCGCAACGTATTCGTTTAGCTACTCAAATCGGATCAAGACTGACAGGTGTGTTATATATTTTAGATGAACCTTCTATTGGTTTACATCAACGGGATAACGATCGATTAATTGAGACGCTAAAAAACATGCGAGATATAGGAAATACCTTAATTGTAGTAGAGCATGATGAAGATACAATGATGGCTGCTGACTATTTGATAGATGTGGGACCTGGTGCAGGAGTGCATGGTGGAGAGATAATCGCTGCAGGAACTCCTGAACAAGTGATGAAAAACAAAAAGTCACTAACAGGACAATATTTAAGCGGGAAAAAGTTCATTCCACTTCCAGCTGAAAGAAGAAAACCAGACGGTCGCTTTATCAAAATAAAAGGCGCTTCTGAAAACAACTTAAAAAATGTCAGTGTAGATATTCCGTTAGGCGTATTTACCGCTGTTACAGGAGTTTCAGGATCTGGTAAAAGTACATTAGTCAACGAAATATTATATAAATCATTAGCACAAAAGTTAAATCGCTCT
The DNA here is from genome assembly GCF_038003145.1 of Psychrobacillus sp. FSL K6-1464. Taxonomy (NCBI): domain Bacteria; kingdom Bacillati; phylum Bacillota; class Bacilli; order Caryophanales; family Bacillaceae; genus Psychrobacillus; species Psychrobacillus sp. FSL K6-1464. Next base: position 2,754,370 of record NZ_JBBOOP010000001.1, on the reverse strand, counting down.
CGAGTAAAACCTGGTATTAGTAAAGGTGTTGAGGGTATAGAAATGTTAGAAAAAGTAATTGAGATTGACCAATCGCCAATAGGTCGTACCCCAAGATCTAATCCCGCTACCTATACGGGCGTGTTTGATGATATACGAGACCTTTTTGCCACAACAAATGAAGCAAAAGTAAGAGGGTATAAAAAAGGAAGATTTAGCTTCAATGTAAAAGGTGGCCGCTGTGAGGCATGTCGCGGAGATGGAATACTCAAAATTGAAATGCATTTCTTGCCAGATGTCTATGTGCCATGCGAAGTCTGTCATGGTAAAAGATATAATCGTGAAACATTAGAAGTACATTACAAAGGTAAAAATATAGCGGATATTTTAAAAATGACTGCAGAGGATGGCTATGCCTTTTTTGAGAACCATCCAAAAATAAGTCGGAAGATAAAAACGATCGTAGATGTAGGATTAGGGTATATGGAATTAGGACAACCTGCTACAACACTTTCTGGTGGAGAGGCACAGCGGGTTAAACTGGCTTCTGAATTACACAAGCGCTCTAACGGGAAGTCATTTTATATTTTAGATGAGCCAACTACGGGTCTGCATGTAGATGATATCGCAAGATTATTAATCGTACTTCAACGTTTAGTAGATAACGGTGATAGCGTGCTAGTAATTGAGCATAATTTAGATGTCATTAAAACAGCAGATTATATGATTGATTTAGGACCTGAAGGTGGAGAAAAGGGTGGTACCATCATTGCGGTAGGTTCACCTGAAAAAATTGCTGCATCAAAAGATTCCTATACAGGGAAGTACTTGAAAACCGTTTTAGAAAGAGATCGACAACGGATGGATGATGTTGTAGCGAAAGCAACTAAAAAGAAAAAAAGTCCAGTATCCACTACATGATGAAACTTTTTGATTTTTCATTCGTATAAAGTAATGTAAGTAAAAATGATTTATAGTATAAATTCATGAGGAGGCCTTTCACTATGCAAGAAGAACGAAAACGTATTTTAGATATGGTTGAAAATGGCACGATTACTGCACAAGAAGCATTGGCATTACTAGAAGAGCTTGGAAAACAAACAGCACCTGTTACACCGTTTGTCCCTGAGGAAAAAGAATATAAAAAGTCATCGAATAATAATACGGATTTCGTCGAGGACTTGAAGCGTGATTTTACCGTGATGGGTGAAAGATTTATGCAGTTTATGCAAGGTACCGTCGACAAAATGAAAGATTTTGAAATGCCATTTGGAGAACCGGTTGTATTTGAAGAAGAATTCGTCCAAGCGGATGTAGATTTCACAGATATCTCTATTAATATTGCGAATGGTAAAGTGGAAGTACTTCCGTCGGAAGAAAAGCATGCGCATGCTAGTGTCAAAGTTAAATCCTTTAAGAATTCATCTGAAGAGGAAGCAAAGGCACGTTTCCGTGAGGAGTTTATATTTACAACAGAAGGAAACAAATTACGTCTGTATAGTGATATGAAAACCACTTCTGTTCAAGTAACGTTATATGTACCGACTAAAGAGTATAACTATATTTCTGCTCGATTGTTTAATGGTGAGTTCTTAGCTAAGAATTTAGAAGCGAATTCATTTAAAGTGAAGACTACAAACGGAAAAGTAGAATTAGAGGACTTGAAGTTTGAAAGAGCTGATATAGAAACGGTTAATGGGTCGGTTCAAGTTCAAAGGGTTGTAGGAGAAACAATTGAAGTAGAGACGATGAATGGTCGTATTTACGTAGATGGCAAGCTTAAAGAAATTGAGGGCTCATCGGTAAGTGGACATGTTATTTTAACAACAAAAGATAAAGCAGCACGTAAAATAGAAGGAACGGCAGTAGCTGGAACGGTCGAACTGTATATTCCAAAAGATGTTTCGATTAAAGGCGAAGCTACTTCCCAAATTGGTAAGATAGATGTTCAATTGGCTGATGTTACGCACTTAAATCAATCTGAGCAGCTGTTAAACAAAAAGGTTGGATTTACGAAAATAGTCGATTCCGAAGCTGTACCTTTACGAGTATACGGTGATGCAAAAACAGGATCTGTTGTTGTCCGTTATACAGTAGAAGGAGAATAAGAAAAAATGGAGGGGGATAATATCCCCCTCCATTTTTTTATGTGCAAAGATAATAAAATAATATTACGGATTTCTGTTTTAGATGTACGTTTACCGCGGGAGTTGCTACACGATGTGGCGTACTTATCCTTTGTTCCATTGGTACGTTCCTGCGGAGTCTTCACTTAACGCTCTTTGTACTAGAGTTCATTTCAACATTAATTATTTCCATATAAACTTATGAATAAATACCTACTATTGTAGTCAGTTATTCGTTTACCTCAAGTGGATATTGTTGATTGGAGCGCAGGTCGGTGACTCCAGTGGGAACAGCACGAGCACGTGATTTCGTAGTGACGAGGAGATTGAAGCCGTGCCCACGGAAAGCGTCCGACCAGAGCGGAAAACAACGCCATACCTATGTATGGACGTATTTTTTACAGTATATCTTTTCAAGTTTAACGTTTCTGTTGAATCCAACATAGAATTGCATAGGTGATGGCTTTTGCACAGTGCATTCTGTAATTCGTGGATTGAAGTAAGATTGCTTCATTTTTATTCGTCATGAATCCGCATTCCACTAGTACTGCAGGCATTCTTGTATCTCGAACAACCGCAAAGTCTGCTTTTTTCACTCCTCTGTTTAATCTTCCTGTAATCGAACATAAAGAGTTTTGGATAAGCGATGCGAGAATAGTGGACTGTTTGGAAGGCTTCGTATAGGTGAAGGTTTCAATTCCACTCGTATTATTCCATGTTGTCCCGAATGCATTCGCATGGATAGAAATAAATGCATCCACTCCCATTTTATTTGCTAACGCTGTTCTTTCGTTTAAAGGAACATCCCTCCCTCTGTCATGACCATTAATAACTATTAGTCCGATAGCAGTCAGTTCCTGTTTAACAAACTGTGCAACAGCCTCATTAAATTCAAATTCTTTCATTTTTCCATCTAGTGTACGTTTCCCCGCAGTATTAGGTCCGTGGCCAGCATCCAACATAATTTTCATCGGAAAAACCTCCCTTCCTCTCTTAAATAGAAGAAGAAAAGATAAATGGATACAATTTAAGTAGACAATCATGATAAAATAAGTACTAGGTTTGCAAATGTAGGACGAAGGGAGTTAAGGGGTATGTCACATGTGACGACGAAAGATATAAAAGAGCATTTGAATCTCACATTAATAAGTGGGGAAGAAGGTATTGGACGTCACATTTCCATGAGTGATATTTCCAGACCAGGAATTGAAATTGCAGGTTACTTTACACATTATCCTTCAAATCGTATACAGCTTTTAGGAAAGACAGAGATTTCTTTTTTTGCTTTGCTACAGCCAAAAGAAAAAAGTGAACGAATGAGAAGACTTTGTGCACAAGATACACCGGTCATAATTGTCTCACACGGAATGGATGTACCGAAGGAGTTAATCGCTGCATCCAATGAAAGTTCGGTTCCTGTATTAACGACAAGTTTGCCTACTACAAGATTTTCTAGTATGCTTACAAACTTTTTAGAAAGTAGGTTAGCGCCTTCAACTGCAGTACATGGGGTACTTGTAGATATTTATGGGGTTGGTGTGCTAATCACCGGGAAAAGTGGAGTCGGAAAAAGTGAAACGGCGTTAGAGTTAGTGAAAAGGGGTCACCGTTTAGTAGCGGATGATTGTGTAGAGATTAGACAAGAGGGCGAGGACACTCTAGTTGGAAGTGCGCCGCAGTTAATCGAGCATCTTTTAGAAATCCGCGGATTAGGTATTATCGACATAATGACCTTATTCGGAGCAAGTGCAATTCGGAGTTATAAACGTATAACGCTTGTAATCGAATTAGAAATCTGGGATGAGAAAAAGACATATGATCGCCTAGGTCTAGAAGAAGAGAAAATGGAAATTATTAATACAGCAATTACGAAGTTAACTGTTCCAGTTCGCCCTGGTCGAAATATAGCAGTTATAATTGAAGTGGCAGCCATGAATCATCGATTGAAAAAAATGGGTGTAAATGCTGCGGAAGATTTCGCTAAACGTTTAAATGATGTTATAGAACAAAATACAGAAGTGGATTATTAAATGATGCTTGAAGGGAGATACATATGAGTTTGTTACAAATAATTGACCCAGTCGCTTTTTCGCTAGGACCGTTATCAGTACGTTGGTATGGAGTAATCATTGCTCTAGGTATCGTATTAGCATTTTTCGTGGCACAAAAAGAAATGGTTAAACGAGGATTTCATCCGGATTATTTAACCGATTTACTTATTTGGGCGGTTCCCATTGCTATTCTTAGTGCGCGAATTTACTATGTTATTTTTAAATGGGATTTCTATGGTCAAAACCCTGGCAAAATTATTGAAATATGGAATGGTGGAATTGCCATTCATGGGGCGTTGATAGGATCGTTTATCACGGCCTATATTTTCACCAAAAAACGCGGCTCTTCTTTTTGGAAGGTTGCAGATATAGTAGCACCGAGTATTTTAATCGGTCAGACTATTGGTCGGTGGGGAAATTTCATCAATCAAGAAGCTCATGGTGGAGAAGTAACGAGAACTTTCTTAGAAAATTTAATGCTTCCCAATTGGATTATTGAACAAATGTATATAGATGGAAAATATTATCACCCAACTTTTTTATATGAATCCATCTGGAACTTTGTAGGCGTGATCATATTAATATTGCTTCGAAAAGTAAATTTACGTCGAGGGGAAATGGTGCTGTTTTATGCCGTGTGGTATTCTATTGGCCGATTCTTCATCGAAGGAATGCGTACGGACAGTCTCTATTTAATAGGGGAGTTGCGAACTGCACAGGTCGTTTCAATAGTGACCATTGTAGTTGCTCTAATTGTATTTATATATAGAAGAATGACAGTCAAACCTGTTGTTCATTATCAGGATAAGTAAGAAAGCTGGGATAAGATGGGGACGTTGAAAAACGGACTGTTAGCTGGTCTTAAAACAACATGGACATTAAGTAAAGTAATCTTCCCGATTACATTAATTGTAGTGATTTTACAATATACTCCTGTTCTTCCTTGGATTATTGATTTCATCTCGCCGTTTATGGGGTTATTGGGACTTCGGGGAGAAGCTGCAATTCCTTTAGTGCTAGGAAACGCATTAAATTTATATGCCGGGATCGCAGGTATACTATCTTTGGAGTTAACTGTAAAAGAAGTTTTCATATTAGCGACAATGCTTTCCTTTTCTCATAATATTTTCATTGAAACTGGAGTTGCCCTTCGCGTTGGAGTGAAATTATGGGTTGTTTTGGTTGTACGATTTGGTTTGGCAATCCTTTCTGCTGTCATTATTAATCTTGTGTGGCAAGGAGGCGGAGAGGTAGCAAAATATGGTGCGCTAAAAGTAAGTCAGCAAGTTCCTGATGGATGGGGAGAAATTATTTTGCTTGGCTTACAGAAGGCAACGTTCGGTGTTATACAATTAGCGCTAATCGTTATACCATTAATGGTTATCATCCAATTTTTGAAAGACCGAAATTACTTGCAAAAGTTCTCAGAAAAGCTAGCTCCCTTTACAAAAGTTATTGGCGTACAACCAAATGCTTCTCTTACACTTGTAGCAGGCCTGACGATTGGGCTTGCTTATGGGGCAGGTGTAATGATTCAAGCAGTGCAAGAGGATGGAGTTAGTAAAAAGGATGCAACATTGGTCTTTATATTCTTAGTGGCATGTCACGCAGTGGTCGAGGATACATTGATCTTTATGCCATTAGGAATTCCGATATGGCCATTATTATTAATAAGATTAATAACCGCTTTCGTATTAACAATTGTAGTAGCTTATGTTTGGAGGAAAGCGGAGCAAAGTAAACATAAGGAAGTGGTAGTCCCGTGAGAAACTATAAAGCACTACTTTTTGATTTAGACGGCACATTATTAGATACGAACGAACTAATTATTGAATCTTTTTTACACGTATTAGGAGAAACATTTCCGGGGAAATATAGTCGGGAGCATGTGCTACCGTTTTTAGGTCCACCATTATATGAAACATTTGATGGAATAGATCCAACATTAACGGAGACTTTAACTGCTTCTTATCGTAAATGGAACCTAGAAAGACATGACCAGATGGTAGTACCGTTTGAAGGTGTCGTAGATACTTTACGACAACTAAAGCAGGATGGCTATAAAATGGCAATTGTTTCTACTAAAAGAAGAGAAATGATTGATCGAGGCCTCCAATTAATGGAGTGTGAAACATTGTTTGATACGATTGTTGGTTTCGAGGATGTTACGCATACAAAGCCAGACCCTGAGCCTATCCAAATAGCACTTCAAAGAATTGGAGCTAATAAAGAAGACGCACTGATGATTGGCGACAACTTTCATGATATTGTAGGAGGGCAAAGAGCTGATGTTGATACAGCAGCTGTAGCTTGGTCCATCAAAGGAGAAGCACACTTAGCTACTTATAATCCTACTTATATGCTTCATCAAATGAGTGACCTACTTGATATAGTAAAAGGACAGCATATATGAGAAGGACCGAGCGTTATCCTGTAAAAGGTGCAAACTCTCTATGGCATGTATATGACACTGTTCCATTTTGGAAAGTGATGAAAAATTTTATCTTTATACAGGCGGCTAGATATTCTCCATTTTTAAGTTGGAAGAACTTTTTCTATCGGACCTTTTTGAAAATGGAGGTAGGAAAGGAAACTTCTTTTGCTTTAATGGTGATGGTGGATGTCATGTTCCCAGAGCGTATTAAAGTAGGCGACAATTCCATTATCGGCTACAATACGACAATTCTAGCACATGAATATTTGATCGATGAATATCGTATCGGTGATGTCATAATTGGTAATCGAGTATTGATTGGTGCAAATACGACCATTTTACCTGGCATTACAATTGGAGATGACGCAATTGTTTCTGCGGCAACTCTCGTCAATGCTGATGTCCCAGAAGGATGCTTTGTTGGAGGAAACCCAATGCGTATTATTTATACGAAGGAACAAATGATAGAACGAAGTAAAAACTAATGAAAAGGCTATCCTATAATGGATAGCCTTTTTTGTGTGGTGAAAATTTACTATTCCAACTAAAGGGCTCAAAATTCCAACTAAACATGAAAAAATTCCAACTACCCCCTTCAAAATTCCAACTACCAGAACCAAAATTCCAACTAAACAATCTCGCTCCTTATTAACACTGATAAATTCTCTCCACTAAAAATATCTCACTCAAAAAGAGGGAATACCAACAAGTTGACGAAATGGTTAAAATAGTATAAAATTTTATTAATTCATCTTGTTAGTTCTCTAGTGTACTAAAGTATTTTTAGGAGTGGTAATGTGAGCAAAATTCAAATGTTTGAAAAACCTCTTGGAATGAGAGATTCGTTTCCAGAAGTAAACGAACAAAAAGAATACATACGATTAACAGCAAGAGACTTTATACGAAGAAAAGGGTACGACTTTATAAAAACGCCTTCCGTGGAGTATTTCGAAACAATAGGAAAGGCTTCCGCTATTGATGAATCATCATTATTTAAACTAGTAGACAACCAAGGCGAGATGCTAGTTTTACGTCCCGATATGACGACGCCGATTGCTAGAATAGCAGCTTCTAAGTTATTGAAGGAAAAAAATCCATTACGCTTAGCATACTATGCGGATGTATTTCGAGCACAACAGCGAGAAGGCGGAAGACCAGCAGAGTTTGAGCAGCTAGGACTCGAACTGATTGGGGATTTTAGTCCTTATGCTGATAGTGAAATAATTTATACAGCAATAGAACTGTTGAAGGATTTAGGTGTAGAAGGCTTCCGAATTACAATCGGTCACGCTGAAATTCTAACGGCATTCTTGACAAACAACACGAATAATAATGAAGAAGTTGAATTGCTAAGACAACTATTAGTTGAGAAGAATTTAGTAGGTTTCTCACAAATGTTAGAAAGCATGAACTTACTAGAAGAACAAAAAGATAGACTAAGTAAAATAATAGAATTTACAATCGATTCCAATGTATTTTCTGATTTCCGTCAATTCCTTAATGACGATCAACAATATTTGATTGATCAAGTGGAAGAACTTCAAGCTCTATTAGAATTCCAATTGAATGACTTTTCGGTTGTATCTTTCGATTTCTATTTGGCAAGTCATATGAGCTATTACACAGGCATACTGTTTGAGATTCATGCGGCAGGAAGTGGCTTCTCTATTGGAAATGGTGGTCGATATGATGAGTTATTTAAACAGTTCAACGAAAAAGTAGGAGCTACTGGATTTGGTATCCGAGTAGATCGATTATTGGAAGTTTTACCGAAGCAACTAATGAAAGAAAAGCGCACACTTCTTCTATTTGATAAAGGCTCTTTTTCTAAAGCGAATGTGTTAGCGGAAGCTAGAAGAAATGCATCCGAATATGTGACACTGCAATACGCGGAGAGTGTAAGTGATATTGAAGCGTTTAAACAAATTTTCGATGAAGTCATTATCGTGTCCGAAGGTGGTTCTTTCCGTGAAGAATGAATTAACAATTGCAATGCCAAAAGGGCGTATTTTTGAAGAAGCATATAAACTATTTGTCCAAGCAGGATTTAACTTACCGGCCGAGATTGATGATTCTAGAAAGTTAATCGTAGAGGCTCCTGACGAGCGCATTCAATTCATATTGGCAAAACCGATGGATGTACCTGTATACGTTGAACATGGTGTAGCGGATATCGGTATTGCGGGCAAGGATGTTTTGCTAGAGCAGCATCGTGATGTCCATGAACTGTTAGATTTACAAATTAGTAATTGTTATATTGCTACTGCAGGTCTTCCGAACACAACGATGAACGATATTGCTCCACGTGTTGCTACAAAGTATCCTAGAATCGCAACAAACTTCTATAAGGAAAAAGGAGAGCAAGTCGAAATCATAGAGTTGAATGGATCGATTGAGCTGGCTCCAATGATCGGTCTTGCAGATCGCATTGTCGACATTGTTTCCACTGGACAGACTCTTAAGGAAAATGGCTTAGTAGAATATGAAAAAATTGTACCCATTTCCTCACGGTTGATCGTTAATCCAGTAAGCTACAGAGTAAAAAGTGAACGGATTAATGCTTTTATTGCACAACTAAAAAATGAATTGAACAAAAGGTAGGGAATCCTATGAGAATAGAAAAGCTTACAAATACAATTTCATTATTGCGTTCGGTGGAACAAGCAAATGCCGATCATTTAACGACAGTTCGTGAGGTAATTACGGATGTACGAAAAAATGGTGATCTAGCACTTTTTCGTTACACAGAAAAATGGGATGGCGCAAAACTCACATCACTCAAAGTAACCAAAGAAGAGATGGACGAAGCGTATGCTAATTTTGATAGACAACTGATAGGCGATTTGGAAGAGGCAGCTGCTAATATTCGCGCATTTCATACAGAGCAGGTTCGCAAACAAATAGACTTCCCATTAGCTAACAATTCTTATATTCAATACAAAATTTCACCATTAGATGCGGTAGGTTTATATGTACCAGGTGGAACAGCTGCTTATCCTTCCTCGGTACTAATGAACGCAATACCTGCATTAGTAGCAGGAGTAGGAAGGGTAGTTATTGTATCACCACCATCGAGTAATGGAAAACTACCTGATTCAGTATTAGTAGCAGCTCGTATAGCTGGCATTACCGAAATATATAAAGTTGGCGGTGCTCAAGCTATAGCGGCTTTGGCCTACGGTACTGAGTCGATAAGAGCGGTAGATAAGATTACGGGACCAGGAAATAGCTTTGTAGCACTTGCTAAACGAGAAGTGTTTGGTAGAGTTGCAATCGATATGATAGCTGGTCCAAGTGAAATAACGATAATTGCAGATGAAACTGCCTATGCAGACGAGGTAGCAGCAGATCTTTTGGCGCAAGCAGAGCATGACCGATTTGCAAGCTCAGTTTTAATTACTACAAGTGAAACTCTGGCAGAACAAGTTTCCTCAGAAGTAGAAAGACAATTAAAGCTTCTTCCGAGAGAAGAAATTGCTCGTGCTTCTATTGAAAACTTCGGATATATCTATATTGCAGAATCATTAGAACAAGCGTTAGATGCGGTTAATGAACTTGCACCAGAGCATTTGGAAATTATTACAAAGCAACCAGAGGAACTAAGTAAAAAAATTAAGCATGCTGGAGCTATTTTCATCGGGAGATTCAGTAGTGAGCCAGTAGGTGATTATTTTGCGGGTACCAATCATGTACTTCCGACAAATAGCACGGCAAGATTTTCAAGTGGATTATGTGTAGATGATTTTGTGAAGAAAACAAGTGTCGTCTACTATTCGAAAGAAATGTGGCAGGAGCAATATCCTAAAATTGCTCGCTTAGCGAGACTAGAGCAATTAGAAGGGCATGCTAGGTCTGTAGAGTCAAGAAGTTGGGATAAGGGGGATTCGCAATGACAAACAAAAGAACGGCAAAAATAGAAAGAATGACGAACGAAACAAAAGTGTGGGTTGAAATAGATTTAGATGGTGAAGGAAAAGCGGACATAGATACAGGTGTACCATTTATGGACCACATGCTAGATTTATTTACTAAGCATGGCTTATTTGATGCATCTATTAAAGCTAAGGGAGATACATATATTGATGATCACCATACGACAGAAGACATCGGTATTGTTCTAGGACAAGCGGTAAAAGAAGCATTAGGAGACAAAATAGGTATTAAACGCTATGGTAATGCCTTTGTACCAATGGATGATGCTTTAGCACAAGTAGTCATTGATATTTCGAATCGTCCACATTTAGAGTTTCGTGCACAGTTTCCAACTGAAAAAGTAGGGAATTTTGATACAGAGCTTGTTCATGAATTTCTCTGGAAATTTGCCTTGGAGGCACGTATGAATGTACATGTAATCGTTCATTATGGTGCAAATACACATCATATGATTGAAGCAATTTTCAAAGCATTGGCTCGAGCTATTGATGATGCTATTACAAAAGACGATCGAGTGAAGGGTGTTCCTTCTACAAAAGGTCTACTTACATAAGAAGGAGAGAATAATATGACGTCGATTCAAGTTTACCCTGCAATTGATATGAAAGGTGGAAAATGTGTCCGCTTGTATCAGGGAGATTATGAGCAAGAAACCGTTTATGGAGATTCTCCATTCGATATGGCTAAGAAGTTTGCAGATGAAGGTGCTACATGGATTCATCTAGTGGATTTAGATGGGGCAAAAGATGGCGAAAAAATTCATGCCGACGTAGTTATACGCATTGCAAAAGAGTTACCAGTTAGTGTACAAATTGGTGGAGGCATTCGTACGAAAGAGGACGTTTTATTTTATTTGAATAACGGTGTAAATCGGGTAATTATAGGAAGTCTTGCTATTTCACAACCGGACTTAGTAGTAGAGTTATTGGAAGAATTCGGCGGTGACCGAATTGTCATTGGACTAGATGCAAAAGATGGCATGGTAGCTACACACGGGTGGCTAGAAACCTCTACGCAATCTGCCGTTGAGGTCGGTCAGTTTTTTGCTTCTAAAGGTGCCAAACACGTTATCTTTACGGATATTGCAACAGATGGAACGCTTCAAGGACCAAACTTACAGGCAAACAAAGAACTTGCTGAAGAAACGGGATTATCTATTATTGTATCGGGTGGGATTAGTTCGTTAGAAGATATTGCAGCCGTAGCAAAATTAGCGCAAACGACTACAGTTGCTGGTGTAATTACAGGTAAAGCATTGTACAATGAGCGGTTTACGCTTTCTGAAGCACTTCAAGAATCGATTAAATAAGTAAATAACCATTCGGTAATATCGAATGAAAGAGGAGTAGAACTATCATGACTAATTTAACATTTGATGAAAAAGGTTTAATACCTGTAATTGTGCAACACGCGATGACAAGAGAAGTATTAACTCTTGCGTATATGAATGAGGAAGCTTATGCAAAAACGGTAGAAACCGGAGAAGTATGGTTTTTTAGCCGTAGCAGACAGGAACTTTGGCATAAGGGCGAAACTTCGGGAAATATGCAAAAAGTAGTTTCTATTAAGACAGACTGTGACTCGGATGCATTAGTAGTAGAAGTACTGCCAGCGGGACCTGCTTGTCATACTGGAGAAGATACATGCTTCCATAAGACAGTAGAGAAAATGGATGATACGGTAGGCTTTAATGCAATCTCCTCTCTTATTAATGTTATCGAAGAAAGACAACAGTCCATGCCAGAAGGTGCGTATACGACGTACTTATTTGAAAAGGGTGTAGATAAAATTTGTAAAAAAGTTGGGGAAGAGGCATCTGAAGTTATTATTGCTTCCAAAAATAATGATGGAGAAGAACTGAAGTGGGAAGCAGCAGATCTTCTATATCATTTACTAGTTCTTTTACAAAACCAACAAGTCAGTTTCTATGACTTACTGCAAGTATTACAGAAGAGACATGAAGCCAAAGCAGATAAAAAATAAATATATGTGATATACTGAAGAATATACTAATAAGGGACGTTTTTAACGTTCCTTATTATTTTTCGGAGGATTATATTGAATAAAAAAAGTAAAAAAATACTTAGAGAAAATATCATATCGTTTTTACCTACGGGTGAATACTACTATAAAAAAGCATTAGATGAACTACAAAAAGACCAATATGAAAAAGCACATAAATATTTAAAACGGGCAGCAGAACTTAGTCCTAATGATCCCATGATATTGCTACAATATGCGATATTACAAATGGAGATAGATAATTTTGAACTAGCTCATGAGCTTTTGAGAAGTGCCCATGCTATTGATGGTAATGAGTCTGAAATAGTTTTCTTTTTAGCGGAAGTAAATGCCCATCTCGGGAATTTTGTAGAGGCCAATAAATTTGCTCAGATGTATTTGGAAATGGATATACAAGGGGAGTATACGGAAGAAGCAATGGAAATTGTTGACTTCACTGAGCAGGAAGATATAGTTTCACTTCAAGTAGATGCACCATCAGGTGAAGCGTTATTTTTACAAGAAAAATCGAGACGTTTGATGGAACAAGGGAAGTTTGCTGAGGCGGTAGAGCTATTAGAATCTATCGTGGTGGATCATCCAGATTTTTGGGCGGCATTTAATAATTTGGCGCTTGCTTATTTTTATATTGGCGAAGAGGAACAAGCGAAAGCTTTACTACATGATGTCCTACATGAAAATAGAGGTAATATCCACGCGCTATGTAATTTAGCAGTGATTCATTACTATGAAAAAAATGTAGAAGATCTGGAAGGAATCGTAGAGTTATTAGCGAAGATAAACCCTTACTTTGTTGAACATCGCTATAAGTTAGGTGCAACATTTGCGTTAATAGGCAAATATGATCAAGCCTTTAAATGGCTGAGAAGCTTACAGCGAAAAGGTTTTGAAGGGGATCCAGGATTCTATTTCTGGTTGTCTCATTCTGCTTATTTCTCTGGTCATGAAGAGATTGCTAAAAGTGCTTGGAAGTCGTTATTAAAACTTGATCCCGAAAAAGCTGGATTTGAACCTTGGTTACCTCAGAAAAGTGAATCAGATGATGCGGCTTCTAAAATTCAAAAGGAATACATTTTAGAGAAGATCGAGCATAAGCATGTGAGTGAACGTATATATGGGTTTTATTTGTTAGGGAAATCCAAGCATCGTCAAGAAATTATTTCACATCCTAAATGGATTGTTGTAGACAATCTAACTACGATGGAAAAACTATTCCTTGCCAATTCATTGGGGCATGATTTTGATGAAAAATCTCCTGCGGAGAAAGCTTTCCTACGGGCTATTGCAGCGACCGATTTATTGTATGATAAATATAAGCCGTTGGAACATGAAGACACATTTCTATTTCAAATGTGGTTTGTACTAGTGGAACGTGCACTAGAAAAAGGCTATAGCTTCAAAAATCCAAGTGCATTAGCAGCAGCAACGGAATATATGTTTGAATCGTCTCGTTCTAAAAATGTAACGAAAAAATATTATGCCGAGCAATATGGTATTACGACCAATACATTGACTAAATATATTAACGAACTAATGCCATTTTTGCCTCTTTTTGATGCGTAGGCAAAATAGTTGAAGCGTATGAAAAAATCCTATAGATTGAGGATAGTAGCAATGTATGTAGGAGGAATAGAAGATGACTGTAGATAAAATTTATGATGTAATAATAATTGGTGCTGGACCAGCAGGAATGACAGCCGCGGTATATACTTCACGCGCAAACCTTTCCACTTTAATGATTGAACGTGGGATTCCAGGTGGACAAATGGCAAACACAGAAGAAGTTGAAAACTATCCTGGATTTGAAATGATCTTAGGACCTGAGCTTTCCACTAAAATGTTTGATCATGCGAAAAAATTTGGTGCGGAATATGCATACGGCGATGTGTCAGAAATTGTTGATGGAGAAGCTTACAAAACAGTTAAAGTAAGTGGAAAAGAATATAAAGCATTAGCAGTCATTATTTCTTCTGGTGCGGAATATAAAAAAATGGGAATTCCGGGCGAAACTGAGCTTGGTGGCCGCGGAGTTAGTTATTGTGCAGTTTGTGATGGAGCTTTCTTTAAACAGAAAAACCTTGTAGTTGTAGGTGGAGGAGACTCTGCTGTTGAAGAAGGTGCGTTCCTAACGAAATTTGCAAACAAAGTAACTATTGTGCATCGTCGTGATACGTTGCGTGCACAAAAAATTCTTCAAGATCGCGCATTTGCAAACGAGAAAATTGATTTTATCTGGAACACAACTTTAAAAGAAATTCATGGCAAAGATGGTAAAGTAGCAAGTGTTACATTAGTGTCTACTGTGGACGGTACGGAAAAAGAATTTGAAACAGACGGTGTATTTGTATATGTAGGGATGCTTCCATTAACAAAACCTTTTGGAAACTTAGGCATTTTAAATGACAATGGGTATATTGTGACAAACGAAAAAATGGAAACAACTGTACCTGGGATATTCGGCGCAGGAGATGTTCGTGAGAAAATGCTTCGTCAAATCGTTACTGCAACAGGCGACGGAAGTATTGCTGCACAAGCTGCGCAACACTATATTGAAAAATTGAAAGACAAAACAATCTCAAACGCTTAATTTAACTTTATTTTAATCTGATTGTAAACGTCTTGAAATATACAAAGTGTATAGTAAAGAATATAAATTGACCCCCCTTTTTATATAGAAACATTTGACGGGCTGTTTCGCGATATTAATCGTGAAGCAGCCTCTTTTTATGAAAATTAATGTATAATATAGTTTATTAACACATGATAGATGTGGAGTGAAGATTTGTGCAAAGAATAGCAAACCTGCTCGTATGTAAAGATGATAAAGTACTACTATTAAAAAAACCAAGAAGAAATTGGTATGTGGCACCAGGTGGTAAGATGGAAATAGGAGAATCTATTCTAGTTTCAGCCGTAAGAGAATTTACAGAAGAAACTAATACTGTTCCTATACAGCCACACTTAAAAGGAATTTACACAATGGTTATCGAAGAAGAAGGTAAGCGTGTAGATGAATGGATGTTATTTACCTTTGTCGCTAGAGATATAGAAGGTATACCTTATGAAGTAACAACCGAGGGTATATTAGAATGGCATTCAGTCGAAAGCTTACACCATCTTCCTATGGCCGAAGGTGATCGAACAAATCTATTATTTGCTGCGCAAGAAAAAGGTATGCAATATGGAACTTTTGTATATACACCTAATTTTGCCTTAATAAAGGAAACAATTCAGCAGTCAACGGAGGGAGAATAAACAATGGATAGTCTTCAAAAGCACGAAACAGAAGTTGTCATTATTACAGGAATGTCAGGTGCTGGAAAGACTGTAGCTATCCAAAGTTTTGAAGACCTTGGCTATTATTGTATTGATAACTTACCACCAGAACTATTAAGTACGTTTATCAAACTTATGATAGAGTCCAACAAACAACCACGGAATATCGCAGTGGTAATGGATTTACGTGGTGGAGATATGTTCAATTCATTAGCAGATTCTGTTAATGAATTAGAAGAGGCAACAAAGGTGACACCGAAATTACTATTTTTGGATGCCGGAGATGAAGTACTAGTTAGACGATACAAGGAAACACGTCGATCGCATCCACTCGCTAACTCCGGATTACCCTTAGAAGGTATTAAAAAAGAACGACAATTACTTTCTGATTTAAAGGGAAGAGCACAATACATTTACAACACTTCTAAGATGAAACCACGGGAACTAAGAGAGAAAATACAAGAAGAGTTTTCCTCCAAAAGCAGTCAAGTGTTCACTGTGAACGTCATGTCTTTTGGATTCAAGCATGGTATTCCGATAGATGCTGACTTAGTGTTTGATGTACGCTTTTTACCTAATCCCTACTATATAGAAGAGCTACGCTTAAAATCTGGGCTTGACGAAGAGGTGTCTAGTTACGTATTAAAGTGGATCGATACTAAAACCTTAATCGAAAAGTTAACAGATCTGTTCCAATTCATGATTCCTCAATATAAAAGAGAAGGTAAAACCCAACTAGTTATTGCTTTTGGATGCACCGGAGGGCAACATCGCTCTGTTACGCTAGCCGAATACTTTGGGAAGTCATTGAAAGCAGACGACAAAACCCTTGTAACGCACCGCGATGTTGTTATTAGAAAGGATTGAAGGAATGAGATCTACAAAACATCGTAAAAAATTGGTGATACTTGGTGGAGGTACGGGTCTGTCTACATTACTTCGTGGCTTAAAGAAATTTCCACTGGATATTACAGCAATTGTAACGGTCGCCGATGACGGTGGTAGCTCTGGGCGACTACGTGATGAATATGATATACCGCCTCCAGGGGATGTTCGAAATGTGTTAGCAGCCCTTTCCGATGTGGAGCCTTTAGTAGAAGAAATGTTTCAGTATAGATTTTCTCAGTCAGAGGAGTTAAAAGGTCATTCACTAGGCAATTTAATGTTAGCTGCGCTAACCTCTATAACAGGGGATTTTGCGCATGCCATAACGGAAATGAGTCGAGTGCTAAATATTCGTGGAAAAGTTCTACCTGCAGCCAATCAAATAGTAACTTTACATGCATTGTTTGAAGATCAAACAACCGTTGCGGGAGAATCTAAAATCCCTAAGTATGGCAAAAAAATTGAAAAAGTATTTATTACTCCTACGGACGTGAAACCGCTGCCAGAAACGATTAATGTCATTCGTCAGGCAGATGTTATTGTTATTGGTCCAGGAAGTCTATATACTAGTATTTTGCCTAATCTATTAGTGCAAGATATTCAACAAGCAATTAGGGAATCGAACGCAAAGAAAGTCTATATATGTAATTTAATGACACAGGCAGGGGAGACAGGGAATTATTCTGCATATGATCATGTAAATGCCCTGATCGAACATGTCGGAGAGAATTTCTTAGATGCTGTATTGATAAGTAAGGAAGAAATTCCCGAAAATGTTCAGTATATGTATAAACAAGAGCAAGCATCTCCTGTTAAAATAGATATTGACCAATTAAAAAAGTTGAATATAGATATAGTAAAAAAAGACATTTCAGTCGTTCATGGCGGTGCAGTTCGTCATGATGCAACCGAAGTGGCGAAATGGCTTGTAGAATACGCAGACGGTTTAAAAACTTAACCCGTCCAGGAGAAAGGGGGAAACGGAAATGTCGTTTGCTTCTGAAACAAAAAAAGAGATGACCCAGGAAGAATCAGAACCTTGCTGTGCACGGGCAGAGCTATCAGCGCTTATACGCATGAATGGATCTCTCTCTTTTAGCAACAAAATGTTAAGCTTAGATGTACAAACAGAAAATGCAGCTATTGCTAGAAGACTATATACGTTGATAAAATCGTTATATCCATATCAAGTAGAATTGCTCGTTCGAAAAAAAATGAGGTTGAAAAAGAATAATATTTATATTTGTCGTATTAGAGATGGGGCAAAAAGTCTGCTAGAAGATCTTCAAATTCTAAAAGACGGCTTTCAATTTGAATATTCTATCTCCAAAGATCTTGTCTCAAAAAATTGCTGTAAGCGTGCTTATCTTAGAGGTGCCTTTTTAGCAGGAGGATCAGTAAATAATCCGGAAACTTCTTCTTATCATTTAGAGATTTATTCTTCCTATAAAACACATAGTGATGCACTAGTAGATTTGATGAACGGATATGAACTAAATGCGAAAACAATTGAACGAAAAAAAGGGTTTGTCGCCTATTTAAAAGAAGCAGAAAAGATATCTGATTTTTTAAGTATTGCAGGAGCTCATAGAGCATTACTAAAATTTGAAGACGTTCGAATAATTCGAGATATGCGAAATAGTGTTAACCGACTAGTAAATTGCGAAACGGCCAATCTGAATAAAACAATTAGTGCAGCCATTCGCCAAGTGGACAATATACGTTTTATCGAAAATTCTATCGGATTAGATCGGTTACCTGAAAAACTTCGTGAAATAGCTAGGTTACGTGTAGAGTATCAAGATGTTACACTTAAAGAACTAGGTGAGATGGTTTCCTCAGGCGATGTGAGTAAATCAGGTGTTAATCACCGATTGCGAAAAATAGATGAAATAGCAAATGCGCTTCGTAATGGAGAGACAATTTAAGAAATGGGGAGTAGACTATGGCAGAACAGCAGGTGGAAGTAAAATTATCTTCAGGACTTCAAGCAAGGCAGGCTGCACTTTTTGTACAAGAAGCAAATCGTTATATTGCAGATGTCTATTTAGAAAAAGATACTAAAAAAGTGAATGCAAAAAGTATTATGGGAATTATGAGTTTAGCGATCAGCAAAGGAACAAAAGTAGGCTTAAGTGCAGACGGTTCCGATGCAGAGGAAGCAGTAGAAGCTTTAGCTAACTTCATCTCGAGTGAATCATAAAAACGAACGGCCTCATTAGTCATTTAGACGAAAGGGCTATTTTTTTTGAGGAAAATAAGGCATTATAAAACTCAAGAAGTTAGGAAAGTAGTTGCTCCATAACTATTTAACGATATCTTAGTGAATAAGATAGGTGGTGACTGTATGAAAAAGAATTTCATCTTAGGATTCTTTTTATGCTTAATCGTTTTAGCAAGTATTCAATTATCCAAAAGTACCCTAATAGAAAATGCATTAACTGATGAGTTTTTTAGTAGTAATACTATTTTAAGGATAGAGGAAATAAATAAGACGAATTTTACAAGAACCAATACATCATTAGAAAAGCAGCAAGCAATGAAAGCATTACTAAAAGGGCAGAAACTATCAATAATGGAGAAATCGTTTGATCCGCTTAAGGCAGAATATAGGATAGTGTCAACATCAAATCCGAATGACCATATTTATATATTTGTTGAGGAAAATGTAATTGTATTTCCTCACAAAAGTAGTAGAGGATATAGCATAAAAAATAATCATGAGCTGATAAGAGAAGTTGATTTTTTATTGAAGTGAGAAAATTCTCTTTAAAAAAATCCCAAAGGAATAAATTCCTTTAGGATTTTAGTGGATAGTTTATGCTTTTTTCATTTCGCTACGATCGATAATATGATCGATTAAGCCATATTCTTTAGCACGTTCTGCAGTCATGAAGTTATCACGATCTGTGTCTTTTGCAATGACTTCGATTGGTTGACCAGTACGTTCAGAAATAATTTTGTTCAACTTATCGCGTAAATGTAAAATGCGTTTTGCAGCAATTTCGATTTCAGTTGCTTGCCCTTGTGCTCCACCAAGTGGTTGGTGAATCATTACTTCTGCGTTAGGAAGCGCATAACGTTTCCCTTTTGTTCCAGCAGTAAGTAGGAATGCTCCCATAGAAGCAGCCATACCGATACAAATTGTTTGTACATCAGGTTTGATGAACTGCATTGTATCATAAATTGCCATACCAGCTGTAATACTTCCGCCTGGGCTATTGATGTAGATAGAGATATCTTTTTCTGGATCTTCTGCTTCTAGGAATAATAATTGTGCAACGATTGAGTTTGAAACGTTGTCATCAATAGCACTTCCAAGCATAATGATACGGTCTTTTAATAATCGAGAGTAGATGTCATATGCACGCTCTCCACGATTAGTTTGTTCAATAACAGTAGGAATTAAATTCATCCTGATTTCCTCCTTCAAAGGTGGGTTAAATTATTTAGTTACTGAGAAAAGTTCCCTCAGTTGTAACTTTATCATACACATAATGGTCAAGGAAGGTCAAATGTTAAGCTTTGAAATGTTTGCTTGAATTATATGCCTTCTATTTGTATAATAGATAAGTCGCTTGCCCTTGTAGTGTAATGGATAACACACAAGCCTCCGAAGCTTGTAATGTGAGTTCGATCCTCGCCGAGGGCATATTATTTCAACATAGTTATACATAAGATATTTCAATCCTCCGTTTATTTTCTATATAAACGGAGGGTTTTTATTAGTTTAAAAATACTTGGGTTTGTATTGTTTAGGGTGTTTTTTCGTCCTCTTTATTTCTTCTACCAAAGGAAACTGCATAAGCATCATGTCTAAAATGAAGAATCGGATCTTCGGAAAGGTCGATACCTTCTCCCACTATTGTAGGGTCAAACAATAGACTTTCAGTAGGGAGTACTTTTTTATTTATTGTTAAACGCCCTACTAATATCTTTTGCCTATCAGATGGCCATTTATCGGTAGGGTCATCGGTAGGATCTGTATCTTCCCCTATTCGAATATAGAGCTCAAATCCGACAGAGCCTTTTTCGACTCGCTTCTCTAAGTCCTCGTGTAAATAATTCTTAGACAAATGAATGTTGTCCAAGATAGAAGGGGATTTTTCATCTTTTAAAGGATGCCATTCGTATTTTATAGATTGTCTTTTACCTTCAGCATTAACTAAATAGAATGCATGAATAGGGTAGTAGTTTAAAGCCGCATAGCTAATCGGAGGTTGCTTTAGCTGTTCCTTAAGAGTGAGCAATGTATTCTTATGCTCTGGAAAGGTTGTCAGAAGCTTAGCCACTCCTAAACCTAAATCTACGGAGTGAATACCCGTTTTATGAGAGCCTAAAATTTTCAGCATATCTATAAAGGTTTTAGGGTCTTTTGTGACGAACATTGGAACTGTTGTACACACTTGATGACTAATAGAACCATCTGGCTGATGGAAATGGATAGCCATTCCTTTAGCTGGAGATAAAAAATCTGCTGCAGAGGGGTCTGGTGGACTATTGGAAAAACGAACGGTAGCAGCTACTGGTTCTTGTTGAAGATGGGGTGCCGTCGTATATGGAATCGCATTTCCGTTTGGAATAAAAGTGGCTTCATAAAATTCGCCTTTTGCATGGGCACGTCGATAACCAGGAAATTTACCTTGAAGTTGTTCTAATGTATTAACGGCATTTTGCGGTAGTGAATTACTCATCCAATCACCTCGTTTTTTTGAATGAAAAGAAAGATTTCATTTATTAATCATTACCACTGAATAAATTACCTAAACAATGAAGTACTAAAAATATGTAAATATAGTATGAAAATGGTTAGCTAAGCTGATTTATATCTAAAATATGTTTACTGGCGAAACGGAAAAGTCATCCCATCTAGTTACTTCTATATAAGGATAAGATGAAACTTATATATATTTGGTCCGTAAATGATAATAGGTTTTGTATTTTCGAATTAAAGGTACAATAATACTATAATTATTGAAGAGGTGAGCGAGTTGAAAAAATTATTAGTGCCCATTATTATAGTCGTTGTAATTATTGCGATAATCGCAGGGATATTTATGGGAAGTTATAACGGATTTGTAGACAAAGAAGAAAACGTAAATAATGCGTATGCGCAAGTTGAAAACCAACTGCAACGTAGAATGGATTTAATACCGAACTTAGTTAGTACCGTTAAAGGTTTTGCAGCACATGAAGAAGAAGTGCTTGGAAATATCGCAGATGCACGATCAAGATTGGCAGGAGCGGGTTCACCTGAGGAACAAGCTGAGGCAAATGATGAATTATCAGGTGCTTTGAGCCGATTATTAGTTGTTGTGGAGAATTACCCAGAACTAAAGGCTGATGCAAACTTTAGACAATTAATGGATGAACTTTCAGGTACAGAAAACAGACTTTCTGTAGCAAGACAAGATTATAATACAGTTGTTTCGGATTACAATAAAAAAGTAAAACGGATGCCTGGAAGTATCGTAGCGTCTATGTTTGGCTTCGATGAGAAAGAATACTTTAAATCAGCTGAGGGAGCGGAAGAAGCGCCCGTAGTCGATTTTGAAGGAGATGGAGAGTGATGAAGAAAAGTGCATATGCTATCACATTTGCACTTCTCCTTACATTCCTCTTTCCATTATTAACTTTTGCAGAATCTAATTATCCGAAGCCTTTACCAGGTGAATTATATGTGCAAGACTTCTATGACGTTCTAACAGAAGAGCAAGAACAAGAAATTGAAAGGCTTGGACAAAACCTAGAAAATGCTACTGGTTCGCAAATCGTTGTAATGACAGTAGAGTCTTTAGAAGGTCAGGATGTAGCGACATATGCTGTAGATGTAATGCGAGGCTATGGTATAGGGGATGAAGAGAAGGATAATGGTGTACTTTTTATCTTGGAAATGGATCCTGATAAAGTAGAAGGCCGTGATGTATACATTGGGGTCGGCTACGGTTTAGAGGGAGCTTTACCGGATGGTAAGATTGGTAGAATTTTAGATGATTACACCTTTCCTTACTTAGAGAGTGGGGATGTACCAGGTGCTATTCTTTCGACTTATCAGCTATTATATAATCAGGTAGCTACTGAATACGGTTGGGACGGCGAGTTAACAAGTCCCAAAGGTCCTTCTCCTCTTGTAGGCTCTACAGATGGCGGTGGATCCACGATTAGAACAATTATTGTAGGTGTGATTGTCATATATATAATTGTTAGTTTAATGTCTGGAGGCGGAGGTAGTTCCGGTTCTGGTAGAAGACGAGGTATTAGCGGTAGAAGCTTCGGAGGCTTCGGTGGAGGCGGTAGAAGTTCCGGTGGTGGCTTTGGAGGTTTTGGCGGCGGTAGCTCAGGTGGTGGAGGAGCAGGTCGTAAGTGGTAAATATTAAAGCAAATTTCTTAAATAAGATATAAACTAGAAAAAACCAACAAATTGTTGGTTTTTTTATTTATTCATTTTCAGCGAATTCTCCTAACATCAGCCTGACTTTTTCATACATCTCAACATGAGATTCTATAGTGATATCGCCAAGGTTTCCAAAGTCAGCACCTGTTGCGAACATTAGCACTCCATCATCGAATATGGTAATTGTATACAACGTATTTCCTTTATCTGCAGCATTTGTTAAGAAAATTTGATAAATATCGATTTGAGGAAGAGCTGCCGACCTCTCCGTACTTTCTTGTTCAGTTGCCGCCTTTATAGGAAGGTCATCAAAGTTTTCCATAATATTATTTATCTTATTGTTGTCCGAAGTACAACCCGATTCAAATTCTACTTTCTCACCTTGGACATTCTTACGAGTATTAAAGCAAAGCGTATCGAAGGAAATATCAATAAGAGGTGTTCTAACATCCTGATTATCTTCCACATATGCAGGGAAGTTTTCAATTTTCTCTTGAAGTTCGATGCCTCCACCATCCCTCACGCCATTATAACTCCCTATTTTTCCGGGCTCAGATGTAGAAAAGATAAATTCTTCTCTCAATGTATGGAAAACTTGCTGACCTTCGTCATTAGTTAGGGAGACTTCGATAATGGGACGATAGATATTTGGATGCTCTTTTTCCTGTACTACTTTGACATTTTCTAAATGCACTTCGATGCTATTCTCTATAAGACTATAGTTATATTTGAAAATCAAATTCGACGCAATTGCATTTTTTAACATGTTCTCAGTAAAATATTCACCATAAATAGTTGAATAATAATCCATTAAATCTGTGTATTTCTTTGATTGTAGAAGTTGGTCGTACTCTTCTTGGTTCTTCGTTTCCGTTACACTTTGGAGGTCCAACCATTCTTCTTGTAAGCGAGCAAGCTCCATATCTGGTCCATTATATTCTCTCTCTAACACCGCTCGTATAATTTTTTCGTTATCGATAGCTTGAGATGATTGCTCTGTTTCGTAGGGGTTTATATAAGTGAAAATTAGAAAAGAAGCGATTGCGATTATAGCCAATGAAATAAAAGCGGGAATAATAGGGCGTTTTCTTTTTGTTTCCACTTTTGCTTTTAATGCTAACCAGGTATTTCTTTTTGCTTCTTCTGACCGCTCTACATGTTTCATTTCTGCCAACAGCTTATCGAATTCTTTTGATGGATCCATTTGGGTGACCTCCTTCCTGATGAAATTCCTTTTTCAGTGCCTCAAGTGCTCGTGTCATTTTCATCTTTACTTTAGCTTCTGTCCAACCAAGTATATAAGCGGTCTCTTGAATGGAACACTCTTGTATTTTGCGTAAGAGTAAGACTTCTTGGTAGTCTTTTTTTAGGGTATACAGGGAGTTATACATTCTAGCAAGCTGTTCTTTTTTTTCATAACTACATTCGGGCGATAATTCCTTATTTTCTATATCATGTTCTTTCTCGAAGGAGAAAAATTGTACGACCCTTTTCCTTCGAAAATAGTCGTAAGTAACATTACGCGCAATCTTTAGTAGCCAAGTAGAAGTGGAAGCTTCTTGGTTAAAGGTGCCGAGTCCTTTATATGCTTTATAAAATGTCTCTTGGGTGAGATCTTCCGCACATTCCTTGTGGCGAACAAGAAAGTATATAAAGCTATAAACCTTGTCGCTGTATTCTTTATATAGCTGTTCTATTTCCATCCTCTGACCTCCCTTATAGCTATAGACGAACGGTGAGTTTAAAAGTATCGCTATTATTTTTCCTTTAAACTGTTATGAGCGATTTTATTTATTAAAAAGATTATAATAAAATGAATGAAATGATTATTAAAAGGGATGATATAGATGATTGTACATTTTTACACAAGACCAGGCTGTCATTTATGTGATGATGCTAGGCTTATGTTGAAGTTAGTAAGAGAAGACGTAGCTTTTGACATAAAAGAAGTAAATATTGAAGAAGATGATACACTGCATGAAAAATATATGCTGATGATTCCGGTGATCGAGTTGGAAGATAAAATAATTCAATATGGACAAGTAGATTACGCAACTATATTGGAAGCGTTGCTTAGATAATTTTCTAGGCAATCGCAACAACCAACTTCTGAATCACAACATAGCGAGGCATAATCGCAACAACCAACTTCTAAATCGCAATATAGTATCCGTAATCGCAACCTATGAATACTCAATCGCAATATAAAGTAGTAGTAGAAGTGCTTGAAAGCAGCTATAAGATGTTTTTGAAAAATTTCTGGATAAATTTGTGTAGAAATAGGTTTCAAATTCTTGCTATTGGGAATATAGTATTGTAAGCTTAATTTAGAAATTAAATTTTTTTAAGTGCATGGGACAAAAATAGTAACTGTGGGACAAAAACGTCACATGTGGTTGGGATGTGAAAAATGGATTCATTATTACAGGCTCAGTTAAAGTTAATGCCTGAGATGAGCATCTTGCTACAAAAAAGATATCAAATACTTCAAACGATACAATTGTCTCCTGGTTATGGTCGTAGAGTGATCGGTGACATTCTAGGATTGTCTGAACGAGAAACTAGAAAAGAATTGGACTTTTTGCGCAATAAAGGATTCATAGAAATATCAAGAGATGGCGCTAGTATAACTTCTAGCGGAAATGATTTATTGATAGAGCTGAAAGAAGTTGTTCGAGAATGGTCAGGTAGATTACAACTCGAAAAATCGCTTGCAAGTTATTTAAATATAAAAGAAGTGATAATTGTTCCGGGAAATGTAGATACTAATACAAATACTGCTTTGCTTCAGTCACAAGAAGCAGCTAAATATTTGGAAAGTATTCTATCGGATGAGTTCATCATTGCTGTTACTGGTGGTACAACGATTGCTTCCATTTCAAATTATGTTCATCAAACGGACAAGTGGAAGCGACTATTATTTATAGCCGCAAGAGGTGGAGTTGGTAAGGATGTTAGGCTCCAAGCCAATACAATTGCTTCCCTATTTGCAAATAAAATGAATGGTTCATACCGAACATTATATATGCCAGATAGCTTGAGTGAGGAAGCATACTCTACGATGAAAAAAGAGCCATTTATAAAAGAAATGGTGGATTTATATGAACGCACGAACATCATTATTCATGGTATTGGGGATGCACTTGAGATGGCCCGCCGAAGAAATTCAAGTTTAGAGGAAATACAACGCTTGGAAGAAATTGGCGCGGTGAGTGAGGCTTTTGGTTATTACTTTAATAGCCAAGGAGAAGCAGTACACAGAATTCGCACGATTGGCGTTCAACTTAAGCAATTAGAAAATATGGAGCATCTTCTAGCAGT
Organism: Psychrobacillus sp. FSL K6-1464; assembly: GCF_038003145.1. Lineage (NCBI taxonomy): Bacteria > Bacillati > Bacillota > Bacilli > Caryophanales > Bacillaceae > Psychrobacillus > Psychrobacillus sp. FSL K6-1464. The sequence goes on along the minus strand of NZ_JBBOOP010000001.1, from coordinate 2,727,949 downwards.
AGCTGGAGGAACTAAAAAAGCAAATGCTCTACTTTCATATTTTAAACAAGCACCAGCTCAAACGGTTCTAGTAACCGATGAAGGTGCAGCACAAGAAATGATGAGAATAATGGAACAAAACAACTAGGAGGAATTTAAAATGACAGTAAAATTAGCGATTAATGGTTTTGGACGTATCGGACGTAAAGTATTCAGAGAAGCTTTAGAACAAAAAGACTTAGAAGTAGTAGCAATCAATGACTTAACGGATGCTGCAATGCTTGCTCATTTATTGAAATATGATTCAGTTCACGGTATTTTCAATGCAGACGTATCTTCTGAAGGAGATTACCTTGTAGTAAATGGCAAAAACATTCGCGTGTTCGCAGAAAAAGATCCTTCAGCACTACCTTGGAAAGAAGAACAAGTAGATATCGTAATTGAGTGTACTGGTATTTTCAGCACAACTGAAAAAGCTAGCAAGCATATTGAAGCTGGAGCTAAAAAAGTAATTTTATCACAACCAGCTAAAGATGATATGCCTACATTCGTTATGGGTGTAAATGCTGATCAATACAATCCAGCTACTGATCATGTTATTTCAAATGCATCTTGTACTACTAACTGTTTATCACCAATTGCAAAAGTATTACAAGATCAATTTGGTATCAAACGTGGAATGATGACAACAATACATTCTTATACAAACGATCAACGCATTTTAGACTTACCGCATAGCGATTACCGTCGTGCTCGTGCAGCAGCAGAATCAATGATTCCTACAACAACAGGAGCAGCAGCAGCAGTAGCTAAAGTACTTCCTGAGTTGAAAGGGAAATTAGATGGTATGGCAGTTCGTGTACCAACACCAAACGTTTCAATCGTAGACTTTGTTGCAGAATTAGATAAAAATGTTACAGCAGAAGAGTTAAATGCAGCGCTTAAATCAGCTTCTGAAAGTGATTTAAAAGGAATTATGGATTATAACGAGCTTCCTTTAGTTTCAAGAGACTATAACGGAAATACAGCTTCCTCTACAGTAGATGGTCTTTCTACAATGGTACTTGGAGATAACTTAGTAAAAGTATTAGCTTGGTATGACAACGAATCAGGATATTCTGCACGTTGTATCGACCTTGCATTACTTATGGCTAAAAAAGGACTATAAGATTTTCGTTTTGACAAGGAAATACACATAATATGAATGTGATTTTACGTGGCGAATCGATAAAATAACCTCTATAATGAAAGAGGGTAAAGGAGCCAGGGATTACCCCTAGCTCCTTTTTTTAACATAATAGATGAATGAGGTGCTTTTATCAGCGCCTGTGCTTTTCATAACATAGAAGGAGGCTTATCTCATGAAGGTAAAACAAACAATGAGCGATGTAGCTTTACAAGGAAAACGTGTATTTTGTCGTGTAGACTTCAACGTACCAATGGAAGATGGGATTATCACGGATGATACTAGAATTCGTGCAGCATTACCAACGATCAATTATTTAATCGAACAGGGTGCGAAAGTAATTCTAGCAAGCCATATGGGACGACCTAAAGGTGAAGTGAAGGAAGATTTACGTTTAACCAAAGTTGGAGAACATTTAGCAAAACTTTTGGATAAGCCAGTGAACAAATTAGAAGAATCTATCGGCGAATCGGTAGAGAAAACAGTTTTAGAAATGAATGACGGAGATGTTGTTCTATTAGAAAATGTTCGTTTCCATGCAGGTGAAGAAAAGAACGATGCAGAGCTAGCTAAATCTTTTGCCAAGCTTGCAGAGATTTTTGTCAATGATGCTTTTGGTGCTGCTCATCGTGCACATGCTACAACGGAAGGTATTGCAAAACTACTACCAGCTGTGTCAGGTCTTTTAATGCAAAAAGAGTTAGATGTATTAGGCAAAGCTTTAGCGGAGCCTGAGCGTCCATTTACTGCCATCATTGGTGGAGCAAAAGTAAAAGATAAAATTGGCGTTATCGATCATTTATTGGACAAAGTAGATAATATCCTAATAGGTGGAGGCTTATCGTATACATTTACGAAAGCACAAGGCCATGAAATTGGAACTTCTTTACTGGAAGAAGATAAAATGGAGCTTGCGAGAGGCTTCCTAGAAAAAGCAAAAGAAAAAGGTGTTTCCTTCCATTTGCCAGTAGACGTAGTAGTTGCAGATGAATTCTCGAAAGATGCAAACACTAAAGTAGTGGACATTGATGCAATTCCATCCGACTGGATGGGATTAGATATTGGACCAAAAACAAGAGAATTATATGCGGATGTTATTAAAAATAGTAAGCTCGTTATTTGGAATGGACCGATGGGTGTATTCGAAATGGATGCATTTGCAGAAGGTACAAAAGCAGTAGCAAATGCAATGGCTGAAACAGCTGGTTATACAATCATCGGAGGCGGCGATTCAGCAGCAGCTGTAGAAAAATTTAATGTTGGCGAGAAGATGGACCATATTTCCACTGGTGGCGGAGCTTCCTTGGAGTTTATGGAAGGTAAGGATTTACCGGGAGTTTCTGCTTTAAACGATAAGTAATGGAGGAGATGTCATATGCGTAAACCAGTAATAGCAGGGAATTGGAAGATGTATAAAACACTTGCGGAGGCAAAGGAATTTGCACTTCAGTTAAAAGAACAACAAGTGGATGGCACAAAAGTTGATGCAGTAATCTGCGCTCCACCGCTATTTTTAGATCAGCTTGTTGAAGCGACAAAGGGTTCTTTCGTTTCTATCGGAGCACAAACAATGCACGAGGAAAAAGAGGGCGCTTATACTGGTGAAGTTAGTGGTCATCAGCTACAAGACCTAGGAGTAGAATATGTAGTACTCGGTCACTCGGAACGTCGTCAATATTTCAATGAGACAGATGAATCGGTGAATAAAAAAGCAAAAGCTGCTTTTGAAAATAACCTGACACCAATCATTTGTGTAGGCGAAACTTTAGAGCAACGTGAGCAGAACGAAACAGAAACGATCGTATCTAACCAAGTAATGGCAGCAATTGAAGGGTTAACAGAGGGACAACTAATCCAGTCTATTATTGCATATGAACCTATTTGGGCGATTGGTACTGGGAAAACAGCTACTGCTGACGATGCAAATGATGTCTGCCAAGCAATTCGTGAAACGATACTAGATGGCTACGGGGAAGAAGTGGCGAATAGTGTTCGTATTCAGTACGGTGGTAGTGTGAAACCTGAAAATATTGTAGAGCTTTTATCTAAAGAGCATATTGACGGTGCACTTGTAGGAGGAGCAAGCTTACAAGTAGATTCTTTTGTAAAACTGTTGGAGGCCGGTGCAAATGCCTAAAAGTCCAGTAGCATTAATCATTCTAGATGGTTTCGGCTTGCGTCATGAAACCTTTGGCAATGCAGTCGCTCAAGCCAACAAACCAAATTTTGATCGATATTGGAAAAATTTTCCGAATGCAACCTTAACAGCGTCTGGAGAAGCAGTTGGCTTACCAGAAGGCCAGATGGGTAACTCGGAAGTTGGTCATTTAAATATTGGTGCTGGGAGAGTTGTATACCAAAATCTAACTCGTATTCACAAATCAATTCGTGAAGAGGAATTTTTCTTGGAGCCTAAACTTTTAGCTGCCATTGACCATGTAAAGCAAACAGGTGGAAAATTACACTTAATGGGATTACTTTCGGATGGTGGCGTTCATAGTCACTATACGCATTTATTTGCATTATTGAAGCTAGCTAAAGAACAAGGATTAGAAGACGTTTTTGTCCATGGCTTTTTAGATGGACGCGATGTAGGTCCTCGTACAGCCATTGGTTATGTAACGGAAACAGAAGAGAAAATGAAGGAAATCGGCATAGGGAAGTTTGCCTCTATTAGTGGTAGATACTATGCGATGGATCGCGATCGTAGATGGGAAAGAGTTTTACTGGCATATAAAGCTATTGTTGACGGTTTAGGAAGAACAGCAGAATCAGCGACAGCTGGTATTTTAGCATCCTATGAAGAAGATATTGTGGATGAATTTGTTGTTCCTTTCATTATCGAAGAAGATGCAAAGCCTGCTGTAACGATTGATACAAACGATGCCGTTATTTTCTTTAACTTCCGTCCTGACCGTGCTATTCAATTATCGATGGCTCTTAACACACCATCATTTGATAGTATTCCTTTAAGCGACAAGCATCCAACGAATTTAAAATTTGTTACATTTACTCATTATAGTGATGATGTTGTGGCAGATGTGGTTTTCGAAAAAGCAGATCTTTACAACACAGTAGGGGAAGTTCTTGCGAAGCATGGCAAAACCCAATTACGTATTGCAGAGACAGAGAAGTATCCGCATGTAACATTCTTCATGAGTGGAGGGAGAGAAGCAACTTTCCCAGGTGAAGAACGTATCCTGATTAACTCGCCAAAGGTTGCTACATATGATTTGCAGCCCGAGATGAGCGCCTATGAAGTTACAGATGCTCTATTGGATGCAATTGCACATGATAAATTTGATGCGATTATTTTAAATTTTGCTAACCCTGATATGGTTGGACATAGTGGAATGCTAGAGCCGACGATTAAAGCTATAGAAGCAGTAGACGATTGTTTAGGTAAAGTGGTCGATGCAATTTTAGCTAAAGGCGGTCATGCAATTATCACTGCCGACCATGGTAATTCAGATGAAGTAACAACGGTGGAAGGGCAACCGATGACAGCCCATACAACCAATCCGGTACCGGTGGTTGTTACAGAGAAGAATGCAACACTAAGAAGTGACGGAATTTTAGCCGATTTGGCTCCAACCATGTTACACTTATTAGGGATAGAAACACCGCCTGAAATGACAGGTAAAACACTAATCGAAACGGAGAGTTAAAAATGCCAATTATTACACAAATTCAAGCACGTGAAGTATTAGATTCACGCGGAAACCCAACAGTAGAAGTAGAAGTATTTACAGAAAGCGGTGGATTTGGACGCGCAATCGTTCCGTCTGGTGCATCTACTGGTGAATATGAAGCAGTAGAACTTCGTGATGGTGACAAGTCAAGATACCAAGGCAAAGGTGTTTTAAAAGCAGTTGAAAATGTGAACAACATTATTGCAGCTGAACTAGAAGAAAACTTCTCCGTATTGGATCAAGTAGAAATTGACCATGCAATGATCGAATTAGACGGAACTGAAAATAAAGGGAACTTAGGCGCAAACGCTATCCTTGGCGTATCAATTGCTGTTGCACATGCAGCTGCAGATTATCTAGACATTCCACTTTATCAATACTTAGGTGGATTCAATGCGAAGCAACTACCAGTGCCGATGATGAATATTGTAAATGGTGGAGAGCATGCGGATAATAACGTTGATATCCAAGAATTTATGGTAATGCCAGTAGGCGCAGAATCATTCCGCCACGCATTACGTATGGGTGCTGAAATTTTCCATAGCTTAAAATCAGTATTAAAAGAAGCTGGATTAAACACAGCAGTTGGAGACGAGGGTGGATTTGCACCTAACTTAAAATCCAACGAAGAAGCTCTTTCTACCATTATGACGGCAATTGAAAAAGCTGGTTATAAACCAGGTGAAGAAGTACTTCTTGCAATGGACGTTGCAGCTTCTGAGTTATTCAACAAAGAAGATGGCAAATACCACTTATCTGGTGAAGGCGTTGTAAAAACTTCAGAAGAAATGGTTGCTTGGTATGAAGAGCTTTGCGAAAAATACCCAATCATCTCCATCGAAGACGGCTTAGATGAAAATGACTGGGCTGGTCACAAATTATTAACAGAACGTTTAGGTAAAAAAATACAATTAGTTGGCGATGATCTTTTCGTAACAAACACGAAAAAATTAGCGCAAGGAATTGAACAAGGTGTAGGTAACTCTATTCTTGTGAAAGTAAACCAAATCGGTACACTGACAGAAACATTTGATGCTATTGAAATGGCTAAACGTGCTGGATATACAGCAGTAATCTCTCACCGTTCTGGTGAATCAGAGGATGTTACAATTGCAGATATCGCAGTTGCAACAAACGCTGGCCAAATCAAAACTGGTGCACCATCTCGTTCAGACCGTGTAGCAAAATACAACCAATTACTTCGTATTGAAGATCAATTATATGAAACTGCGCAATACTTAGGCAGAGAAACATTCTATAACTTAAAAAAATAATGTAAAAAAGCAGTTAGCGAAAGTTGCTAACTGCTTTTTTTACTGCAAAATATGCTACTGATTTTCGTTTCAGGTGGACGCTTTCTGTGGGGTGAGCGATGAGCTATCACCGTCGCTTACGCGTCGCTGTGATATCTCATCTGTCTCACTCTTCCCACTAGAGTCGCCACCTTTCACTCCAATCAATTAAGTGAGTAGTACTCCACGAGAAGATGGACCATTCTCTCTCGCTCAGATGATAAGAGTAGTCAAAGTTAATAGAGAGAGAAAACTGTCCACGGGGTTAGACCCGGTTTTTCTTAAATAGAAAGTAAAAATTCAACGTTCTATAAAAGCCAGGGATATCAAAACCTAAAGTTTCGCGAGGACTTACTACGTTTAAATAGATAAATAAGAAACACCACTTATTCCTTATAAAAAGGAAGAAGTGGTGTTTTATTACTTATACAAATATCAACCAAAGGAGCATAGCGACAACAATTGTTGTAACACCTTGAAGTAAGGTAGCCATTGTTTGTGCCTTGTATGCATCTGTTACTTTCATTCCACTAAATTGTGTAACTACCCAGAAATAGCTGTCATTTACATGGCTGACTGTCATTGCACCTGCTCCTATAGCCATAACCACTAATGCTAATGGCATCGCTCCTTCAATACCTAATGTAGGCAGCATTGGAGCTATGAGCGAAGATGTTATAACAAGTGCCGCTGTAGAAGACCCTTGCGCCGTTTTAAGTGCCGCTGCTATTAAAAACGGTACTAATAGGAATAATGCTCCTGTTGATAGAGCACCTAAATCCATCTTTTGTAAAATATCGGCAACACCAGAATTCTTGATGACTGTACCGAATGATCCACCAGCACCTGTGATTAGTAGAATTGGAGCTGCTTCTTTTAACGCATCACCAATCCATCCAGACAATGTTTTTTCACTAATTTCAGGTAACAATAAGAAGGCTGAAAATACCCCCAATATTAACGCGACAGTTGGTGCGCCTAAGAATTGCAAGAAATGTGTAAAGCCTGATTCGCTACCTGTTAAAGCCGCCACTGAACCAATACCGATTAGCGCTATAGGTAAAACGATTGGAAGAAATGATTTGAAGGTAGATGGCATTTTACCAAATGATTTGATAATTTCATCATAGTCAAGTGCCTCTTCCTGATCCGCTTCTACATCAATTTTTGTCCCTACTTTTACCGCCCAAATATAACCTACTATAACTGCAGGAATTGCTACTAATAGACCAACTAAAATGATTGTTCCTAGATAGTCTGAAGCCCCGATATTTCCAGCTGCTGCTATTGGCCCTGGAGTTGGTGGAACTAATGTATGTGTCGCATATAACCCAGTGGATAATGCGACAGCCATTGAAGCAACTTTCACTTTGGAACGCTTCGCTAAAGACTTCATCAAACTCGATAGAATAATAAATCCAGAATCACAAAATACAGGAATTGACACGATATATCCGATAATTGACATGGCAAGTTGTGGACGCTTTTCCCCTAAAACTCGAAGTACAACTTCTGCCATACGATAAGCAGCACCGGATTTTTCTAAAATAACGCCTATAATTGTACCAGCAACAATGACAATACCGATACTCGTCATCAGTCCACCGAAACCAGTATTTACATTTTCGACTACTGTTAGTAATGGCATCCCTGAAGCAATACCTACAAAAAAGGCACTAATCAGTAATGCTAAAAATGGGTGAAGCTTGAACACCGCCGTTAAGACTACAACTAAGATGACTCCAATTAATATGACTAAAAGTAACACATGATACACCCCTTTTTATTTTTGTAATAACTTAAACATAGTCTCTTTTGTTCGAATCCCTAAATAATGTTCCGCTTTTTCAATCGACTCCTGTTGCGAAACAGAATCATCTGTAACGCTCACTAATAAATCGAAGTGAGTAGATAATGGCAAGATACTATCCGGCGCTATAAACCCGGAGATTAAAACGACTGGGATATTCTTTGCTTTCGCCACACTCGCAATGCCAATTGGCGCCTTTCCAGAAAGGGTTTGAAGATCTGATTTCCCCTCGCCTGTAATAATAAAGTCTGCGTTCTCAATTTGTTGATGAAAATTAACAGCTTCCAAGACAACTTCAATACCTGGTTTTAATGTGACTGGAAAAAATGCTAAAAAGGCACCTCCAAGTCCGCCTGCTGCCCCTGCTCCTGGACGATCATGAAGGGCTATTCCTGTTAAACTCTCTATCTTATTTGCTAAATTTGCTAAACTTTTATCGAGCGATTCAACTTGTTCAGGTGTAACGCCTTTTTGAGGTCCGAAAATAGCTGTAGCCCCATTTGGCCCTATGAAAGGATTATCTACATCGCATGCAATAACGAAATGAGCATCTGCTATACGTAAGTCGAATTCAGTTGCATCAATTTCATGAAGGGACTGCAGTGACTCGGAACCCTGAGAAATTTCTTCTCCAACTTCATTAAGAAATTTCATCCCTAGCGCACGCAGCATTCCAGTGCCACCATCATTCGTAGCACTGCCTCCAATACCAATAACAAATTTTCGATATCCTTCGTCTAATGCATGTCGGATTAACTCACCTGTCCCAAAAGTAGATGCGATAAGCGGATTTCTTTCATGGTCTAATAGAAGAGTTAACCCTGAGGCTTTAGCCATCTCAATGACGCATGTTTCGCCGTCTCCAAGAATTCCATACTCTACTCGAATAGGACGACCTATTGGATCATTTACCTCCAGGAAAACTAGTTTTCCTTCTGTTGCAGAGATAAGTGGATCTAAAGTTCCTTCCCCTCCATCTGCAACAGGTAGTAGTACAGTTTCAATTGTTGAATCGAATTCCTTTATACTTCTAACTATTACCTGCCCAGCCTCTGTTGCGGTTAGTGATCCTTTAAAAGAATCAGGACTGACAACGATTTTCACTATAATACCTCCAATCAATAAAGCGCTTACATAGAATTATAATGATAGTTTAAAAGAAATACGTTATACTTAATGTATAAATTTCACTGTATTATAACAGCACATTTTTATACTTCGTGGAGGTTCTACTATGATTACAAAACAGCTTGCTGAACAAATTGTTGACCAAACAATGTTGCGACTTCAACGTAATATTAACGTTATGGAAACAAACGGCATGATCTTAGCTTCAGGTGACCTATTGCGTATCGAAAGTATTCATGAAGGAGCTTTAATAGTTGCTCAAACGAAAAAGCCCTTATGGATTACGGAACAGAACAAACATTTATATCCAAAGACAAAGCCGGGAATAAATTTACCTATATTCTATCAAAATGATTTGGTAGGGGTTATAGGCATTACAGGAGATCCTGAACAAATAGAAGAAATTGCAACACTTGTACAACTCACAACAGAAATGATGGTGCATCAAGCGCTAATTGTATCGGAACGAGAGTGGAAACGAAAAATGCAAGAGATGATTTTTCTGGAGCTTATGAATAACCAAGGCATACAAAAGGTTATGTTCGAAAGAATGACAAAGTTAGGTTTTTCACTGAAACCTCCTTTTTACGCATGGGCAATTGAACTGAATCCAGAATCAGCGTCCTATCAAACTATTTTGCAAGACCTGGAATATTTTTTTCAAAACGACTCAATTATCCTAGGACACTATCAGCTGCACGAACATTTTATCCTTATTTCCGAAATGGAAGAAAAAGAAATGAAAAAGAAATTAACGATGCTCAGTCCTAAGTTGAAAAAGTATAAACCTCTTCGACTAGGGGTCGGACAAGTAGTAGAGACACTGGATAGTATTCACTACGCCTATGAAACTGCGAAGGTAGCTTTACAATACGGCAACCCGAAAAACGTTATTGCGTATTTTGAAGACGTAGAACTCTATTCTTTATTCAAAAAAAGAGAGTCATCTGAAGCGCAGCACTTTACGAATCGTATGTTAAAAGGATTAAATGATAAACTACTTCATACATTACAAGAGTATTTCAACTGCAACCAACAGCTAGCAATATGTGCAGAGACATTAGAGATTCATAGACATACCTTGACCTATCGTTTAAACAAAATATGTGAAATAACCGGTTATAATCCATCCGTTCTTCAGGATGCTATTACTTTGCAAATCGCATTATGGTTAAAGAAGGATTGAATATTTCACTTAGTAAAGTCGGGCAACAAGAAGGGAAGCCTTATGTAGGTCCTTTTTATAACCTCTATTAATTATTAATCTCTTCTTTTTTTATGAGTTTCTTAACCTACTAAATCCAAGCTCTTTAGCCTGATGGAGGAATGCTAGTAAATTCTATGCGAGTGCGAGTAAACAAATTTTAAGCTAATACACAGAGGAGTCAGATTTTTTTAACTAAATATTTTTCCGATAGGTTGTCAATGTTCGTGTTTTTTGGTAAAATTAGATATGTTGTGAACGTTCTTATCAGGAGGTGGAATAAATGCACGCATTATTAATGACTTTACTAGTCATCGTTGCGATCGCATTGATCGTTGTTGTATTGTTACAATCAGGGAAAAGTGCTGGTCTCTCAGGAGCCATCTCTGGTGGAGCTGAACAACTTTTTGGAAAACAGAAAGCTCGCGGTATGGACTTAGTCTTACATAGAGTAACGATTGTACTTGCAGTTCTATTTTTCATATTGACTATTGCCGTAACTAAATTTTAATCCTAATCTATTGATAGGATGATTTTTTCTGGCGAGTGTATTATACACCTAAGCCTTTTTGATAATAAAACAGATGCGAACCGCCTGACCGACTTCTGATTGGTTAGGCGTTTTCTTTTAACTTCATTTATCAAGGGTTCATAAACCCTTGATAAATGAAGTTAAAGCCTCCGGCGGATGCCACAGATTTTTTAAGGATTTATCGAGCAGGCTCGATAAAAATCTTGGCCCAAATATGAAGAGGCATATTTGATATACAATTATTCATACATATATCAATTTAATTTTAAAGCAGGTATTAATAATCTTTGAACAGTGTTGATTTCCGCTTCAGGCGGACGCTTTCCGCGGGCACGGCTTCAATCTCCTCGGGTCTACAGGATGTAGATCACGAAGGCGTTGCCACACGATGTGGCGTACTTAGCCTTTGTCCCTTGTGTACGTTCCTGCGGGGCTTTCAGCTCGCGCTATGATGTGCACCCAAAATGTTGGACTTAAAACTAACTTGGGGGTGCACGTTATGAACATAAAAAAAGCAGAAGTAATTGATGCCTTTTTTGAGAAAGGAATGTCATTAAGAAAAATCGCACGCGACCTGGGTGTCGATAAGATGGTTATTAGTAGTTGGATAGAAATCTATCGATTTCATGGAATGGAAGGATTAATGGCTCCTGCTTGTAAAGGTTATGAGGAATCTTTTAAAATACACGTAATACAACATATGATAGAGACAGCTGAACCTTATTCAAAAGTAGCTGGTCGTTTTAACATTCCCAGTCGTGCAACCATCTGGAAGTGGATGCATCAATACATGTCAGAAGAGGAATGGACGCTCTATTATTTGAAAAGGGAGCGTCGTGATATGAAGAAAAAGCAGCCGAAACAAGGTATGACAGACATCGGAAAATTACAAGAAGAGCTTGAATACTTAAGAGCAGAGAATGCTTATTTAAAAAAGTTAGATGCCTTAGTTCAAGAAAAAAAGAAGTCCCAACCAAAGAGAAAGTAAGAGTGATTGATGAATTAAGGCATGAATTTCCTCTACAAATTTTATTACATGTTTCTGAAGTAAAAAAAGCAACTTACTATTATCATAAGAAGAACTTAGAGAAGGCAGATAAATACGCAACGATAAAAGAAGCGATTGAACGTATATTCTACCAACACAAAGAGTTGTACGGGTATCGCCGAATTGTTTTAGCCTTACGCAAAGAAGGATTTTTTATTAATCATAAAACGGTACGCCGCTTAATGAATGACCTTGGTTTACATGGTGTTCAAAAGGCAAAGAAATATCGTTCGTACCGTGGCGAGGTTGGTCAGATTGCGAATAATAAAATCAATCGTCATTTCGAGACAGAAAAACCAAATCAAGTATGGCTAACAGATGTAACAGAATTTAAAGTAGCCGGCAATAAACTTTATTTATCCGCCTTTTTAGATGTGTTTAACCGGGAGATTGTCGGTTATTCTATTACACAAAACCCGAACTTTGGACTAATACAAGATTCTTTTGGAAATGCGATCAAACGGGCAAATTTATCTCTTCAAGATCAAGTATTGATCCATTCGGATCAAGGCTGGCTGTATCAAATCCCGCGTTTTCAACAGTTGATAAAACCTTATAACATGTCACAAAGTATGTCACGCAAAGGAAACTGTTTAGATAATGCCTTAATGGAAGGTTTTTTTGGTATTTTAAAAAATGAATGTATCTATCGAAATTCATTTCGCTCTTTAGAAGAAGCGACGCAAGAAATAGAAACCTATATTGAATATTACAATACACTACGCATCAAACAAAAACTCAATGGGATGAGCCCCATTGAGTATCGCTTAAACTATGAAAAAGCGGCATAATAAGAGTACAACTTTTGGGGTTCATATCACTATTCCCGCTGGAGTCGCCGCCTTATGCTTCAATCAACGAGTTCCACTTAATATTTATGTTTTATTCTTAAATTAAGTATTAATTACATTACATATGAAATATAAGGCATTATTCGGGCATATTACATTAATTAATGAAATAATTAGTATTGGCGAATAATGTATATAGCTTAATATTGATGGAGGTTTTACATATGCGAATTTCAACTCCTAAGCCATTTTTCTTTGAAGCTGGAAAACGTGCAGTATTGCTACTTCATGGTTTTACAGGGAATTCCTCAGATGTTCGTATGCTTGGACGGTTTTTAGAAAAAAACGGGTATACATCCTTAGCTCCTCATTACAAAGGGCATGGCGTTCCACCAGAAGAGTTACTGGAAACTGGACCACAGGATTGGTGGAAGGATGTCATGCAAGGATATGACCGACTAAAATCAGAAGGTTATGAAGAAATTGCTGTTGCTGGGTTATCTCTAGGAGGAGTATTCTCCCTGAAGTTAGGGTATACAGTACCTGTAAAAGGTATTGTTACGATGTGCTCCCCAATGACGATGAGAACAACTGATATTATGTTTGAAGGTGTATTAAAATACGCAAAAGAATATAAAAAGTATGAAGGAAAATCCGAACTGCAAATAGAAGAAGAAGTAGAGGCTATACGACAAACACCAATGGAGACATTGGCTGAGCTAAGAGAGTTTGTTTACAATGTCCGTGAGCATGTGGATCATGTGTATGCTCCGTTACTCGTAACTCAAGGGAAAAAAGATAAGGTAATCGATATTACCTCTGCAGATTATATATATGAACAGGCAGAATCGTTTGAGAAAAAACTAAATTGGTATGAGAATTCAGGACATGTAATTACACTTGGCTCGGAAAAGGAACAATTACACGAAGATATATTAAACTTTTTAGAGTCGCTTGATTGGAATGTGTAAAACAGTCCAAAAGTGCACACGCTGAAAAAGGAGGGATGTTTGATGGAAAATATGAAAGAACAATTACTTGAACTTATGAACACAGAAGAATATAAACCATTAACAACAAAAGAGTTGGAAGAGCATTTTAATCTGGTAGATGCAGATGATTTTAAAGAATTAGTAAAAACACTTGTTCAAATGGAGGAACAAGGTGCAGTCGTTCGCTCTAGATCGAATAGATATGGAATTCCTACACGTATGAATCTAATAGCTGGGAAATTCATTGGGCATGCAAAAGGATTCGGTTTCGTTACTCCAGAAGAGAGCGGAAATGATGATATTTTCATACCACCTACAGAAGTAAATGGAGCAGTCAACGGAGACAAAGTACTTGTACGAGTTTCCAAAGATTCATCTGGAGATCGCCAAGAAGGTGCGATTATTAAAATAACCCAACGCGGCATGACGCAGGTTGTCGGAACATTCCAGGACAATAAAGGCTTTGGATTTGTTATTCCAGACGATAAAAAGGTCCCGATGGATGTGTTTATCGCTAAAGGCGATACATTAGGCGCTATTGAAGGGCATAAAGTAGTCGTAGAAATTACCGAATGGCCAAATGAAAGAAAGTCCGCTACCGGGATGGTAACACAAATTTTAGGGCATAAAAATGATCCAGGTGTCGATATACTTTCTATTATTTATAAACATGGTATTACGATTGACTTCCCAGAAGAAGTGATTAACCAAGCAGAAGCTGTTCCAGACCAAATTGACGAAAAAGATTTAGAGAATCGCCGTGATCTTCGTGACGAAGTAATCGTTACAATTGACGGAGCAGATGCTAAAGACTTAGATGATGCGGTAACCGTGACGAAAAATTCGGATGGTACATATAAACTTGGCGTTCATATCGCTGACGTAAGCCATTATGTAACGGATGGATCACCATTAGACCGTGAAGCCTATGACCGTGGGACAAGTGTCTATTTAGCAGACCGCGTTATTCCAATGATTCCGCATCGTCTATCGAACGGAATTTGTTCGTTAAATCCTCAAGTAGATCGTTTAACATTATCCTGTGAAATGATTATCGACGGTTCAGGAATGGTAACTTCACATGAAATTTTCCAAAGTGTTATTCGCACTACGGAAAGAATGACGTATGCAGATGTATACAAAATTCTTGAAGAAAAAGACGAAGCATTAATGGAACGCTATAAAGACTTAGTTCCTATGTTTGAACTAATGGGAGAGCTTGCGGAAGTTCTTCGTACGAAACGTGAAAGACGCGGAGCAATTGACTTCGATTTCCCAGAAGCGAAAATTCTTGTAGATGAAGATGGCTGGCCAACAGATATCGCTATAAGAGAACGTACTGTAGCAGAGCGTCTGATTGAAGAGTTCATGCTTGCTGCCAATGAAACAGTTGCCGAGCATTTTAAATGGATGGACGTACCGTTTATCTATCGTATTCATGAAGATCCAAAGCCTGAAAAACTAGAACGATTCTTTAATTTCTTAACGAATTTTGGGATTGTCGTTAAAGGTACTGGGAACGAAATTCATCCAAAAGCGTTACAAGAAATTATTGAAAACATTGAAGGAATGCCTGAAGAACCGGTTATTTCTACAATGCTACTACGTTCATTACAACAAGCAAAATACTATTCTGAATGTCTAGGACATTTTGGTTTATCAACCGATTTTTATACGCACTTCACATCACCAATTCGTCGTTATCCGGATCTAATCGTACATCGTTTGATACGCACATATTTGGTAAATGAAGATGTGTCCCAAGCTACCGTAAATCATTGGGGAGCTATCATGGACGATATTGCAGAGCATACGTCTAAACGGGAACGTCGCGCTGTAGATGCAGAGCGTGATACGGATGCACTTAAAAAAGCTCAGTTTATGGCTGACAAGATTGGCGAAGAATTTGAAGGTATTGTTAGTTCTGTAACAAACTTTGGTCTGTTTATCGAACTTCCTAATACAATTGAAGGCCTAGTACATGTTACGAATATGACGGATGATTATTATCGTTTTGACGATCGTCAATTGGCGATGATTGGAGAACGTGGTGGTAAGCAGTTCCGCATAGGTGATGAGGTAACGGTTCGAGTATCTGCTGTAAAACCAGAAGAAGCTTCGATTGACTTCGAAATTGTAGGGATGAAAAAAGCATTCCAACGTACAAGAAGAGAAGCACCAAAAGTTATAAATGCCTCTAAAAGAGCAAGTAGTGGGTCAGGCAGTCGAGAAAAATCGCAACCAGGACCAGCAAAAGGACCAAAACAGAAACAGAAGTTTTACGAGTCTGTTGCGAAAAAATCACAACGTCGTAAACGTCCAAAGAAAAAATAAGAGAGCGATCACTAAATCGCTCTCTCTCAGTTTTTGAGTTTTGAGGGGTGAATGAAATGGCTAAAAAGAATGAAGACAGGATTCTTGCACAGAACAAAAAAGCAAATCATGATTATTATATTGAAGAAACGATTGAAGCTGGAATTGTATTGCAAGGAACTGAGATTAAATCTATACGTAATGCTAAAGTACAGTTGAAAGACTCCTTCGTACGTATTCGGAATAACGAAGCATGGATTTCGAATATGCATATCAGTCCATATGAGCAAGGGAACCGATTTAACCATGATCCATTGCGCGCAAGAAAGCTATTGCTGCACAAGAAACAAATAAGTGAGTTAATCGGTGATACAAAAAGAGATGGTTATTCCATCGTTCCTTTGAAGATGTATATGAAAAATGGCTTCGCTAAAGTATTAATAGGCGTCGGAAAAGGGAAAAAAGATTATGATAAACGCGATGTGTTGAAGAAAAAAGAAGCAAAACGTGATATGGATAGAGCATTTAAAGAGAGCAATAGATAAGAGGATAACCATAACTGGTAGAATGTCTCTCTTGAATTTTGACTATATTTGATGTATAGTTAGGTATGTAACAAAGCTTACATTATTCCATAAACGGGGACGTTATGGATTCGACAGGGATAGTCTGAGCTTGAGTTGCGCGTCGGAGGCTCGGCTCCGTAAAAACGGAACTTATAACAACAGGCAAAACAAACAACAACTTAGCATTCGCAGCGTAAGCTCGGATCTGCTTTATCTACCCATCGCCCATGTGGCTAGGTAAAGCTCAACTTTAGTGGGATACGGTAGCCAGTGCAACTTGAGCTGTCTGCAAGAGATTTCCAAGTTAGCGTACACAACGCCCGCTTGTCGGCATAGTGCTACGCGAAACCTAAATAGGCAAGATACACGCGTAGAAGCTTAAGTGTTAGAGTTTCTGGACGCGGGTTCAAATCCCGCCGTCTCCATACACAATACCCAAGTACAAAACAAATGTACTTGCGGTAAGAACAGTAACTTTTATCCAACGGGTAGGAGTTAAAAATATTAATAATGAAACGAGGACTGAAGAATAAATTCAGTCCTTGTTTTACTTTTCTGTTGTTTGATGAAACAATTAGCCATTTTTATAGTCACTATGAATGCAGTAAGTGTTTTCGATAAAAGTACTATTGCAAGTAATATAGTTAAACGGCTAGGTTGAAAATAAATAATAAAGGAAGAGGATAGAAATTATTTTCTATCCTCTTTTTTAATACATATTGATTAAACTAATAATTAAGAAACACTAAAATTGTGCTATATAATAATTATTTTTTTAGAACATTTTTACTATTTTAATGGTATTATATACTTATATTCAACGAAATAGTAATTTGAAGAAAATGGTGAAAAATATGGAGAAAGATAAAGATTATAAAATACTTTCTATTGATGGAGGGGGAATTAAGGGGTTATATTCAGCGGTAATATTGGCCGAGTTTGAAGAAAAATATGGAAAACTAAGCAATCATTTTGATTTGATTTGTGGTACTTCAACTGGTGGCATAATCGCATTAGGTATAGCAGCAGGAATTCCTGCTAAGGATATAGTGAATTTCTATATTAGCGAAGGTCATAAAATTTTTCCATATAAATCCTCAAGGCAACGTCTGTGGGGATTTATTAAGCAGGCAGTACTAAGTTCAAAATATAGTGATACTCAATTAAAGGATGCTCTGAAAAAGGTATTTGGGAATATGACTTTATCTGAATGTGAAACAAATGTCTTAATACCAGTATCAAATATTACTACAGGACTACCGCGCATAATCAAGAATGACCATCACCCAGATTTAACACTTGACAATAGACATTCTTTAGTAGAAGTTGCATTGTCTACTACTGCTGCCCCAACATATTTCCCTATACAAAGTATATCTACGATGCCAAATCCTGAGCATCAATTTGCTGATGGGGGACTATACGCAAATAACCCGGCCTTACATGGAATTCAAGAAGCGTATCGATTCTATATAAATCATAAAGATAGCGAATATAAGTCATTTACCCTTCTATCGATCTCAACTTTGCATGAAAACTTTGCTTACAAAAAAAAATTAAAAGTTCTACATAGGTCATTAATATTATGGAATAAGAATTTAATTTCACTAATGATGGATTTGCAGTCTGTCTCTACACATTTTCATATCAAATATTTAAATCAATCACTCAAAGGGCATTACATTAGGATTGAAAGTGAACCTATCTCAAAAGGGGAAAGTAAGTTAATTGAATTAGATAATGCCAGCAGTAAGTCTATTGATATTTTAGTTAGTAAGGGGAAAGAAGCAAGTGTAAAGTGGATTGATAGTCCTGACATCCAAAAGTTCTTTAGCAATCCAAAATGAAAATAGGGAGTGAAAGATTTGGTTCAATGTAATGATTTGTTTTTAAAGTTTGATGATGAAATTAGGTTAAAATCCAGTAAAAAAGCATCGCTACGTACTTCAAGAAATTCTATTAGAAAAGACATTCAAAAGTACTTCGATGAGACATTAAAAGTTTCCAAACCTAAGTTCTGGGGACAAGGGTCCTATATGATGAACACAATTATCAAACCTATTGAAGGCGAATATGATATAGACGATGGAGTATATTTAATACATTTAGAAGGTAAAGAAGAGGAGAACTGGCCTTCCACAAGTACAGTTCATAATTGGATTGTAAAGGCAGTAGAAAATAAAACTTCTACACCGCCTCTCGATAAAAATACATGCGTCAGAGTAATTTATAAAGATGATTACCATATTGACTTACCTATCTATATTAAGGGGAAAGATGCTGATCATCCTAAACTTGCTCATAAGTCAAAAGGTTGGGTAGATAGTGATCCTAAAAAACTAACTAATTGGTTTAATGAAGAAGTTGCGGAGAAGGGTGATCAGTTAAAGCGTTTAGTTAGGTACTTTAAAGCGTGGAAAGATAATAAAAAAAATGGTGATAAATTCCCAAGTGGAATGATTTTTACTATACTTGCAGTAAATCATTTTGTCGAAGGTTATGAAGAAGATGACGATTCTGCATTTATAGCAGTTGCTAAAGAGATATACGATTCTTTAAATAATGACTTTTCTTTAAAAAGACCCGTATTTCCAGAAGAGGAATTGCTTGAAGATTGGTCAGAAACTGCTAAGAATAATTTTTTAACCAAACTATCATCGTTAATTACAAATGGTCAAAAGGCACTTGAAAAAGAAGATAAAAGTAAGGCGGCAGATACTTGGATTAAGATATTTGGAGATAGATTTCCAGAGTATACACCACCTGAATCGGAAAATAGATTGAATAAAGGATATGCTTTACAAACATCAGAACCAGCAGTGATAGGAAACCATGGCCGATCCTCATAATTTAGCAGAGATATATTCTCGTCAAAGAAACGAGGCAATTGAATATCTCCAATCCAATTATGATGCTAGTATCTTAGAAGTGGAAAATCCATATTTGTATCCTGTAACTTTACAAATAAAATTAATAATAGAAGATCAAAATATTAATTTATTACTAAGTCTTCCTTTTAATTTTCCTGATTCATTTCCGCAAGTTAAGTTAGACGATCAAAGTTTTAAAAAGTTATATCCTTTGCCACACCTAAATAAATATAAAACGCTTTGTATTTACGACGAAGTAGTAGCAACTCCCAATCCTGATAACCCGATAGGTGTATTAGAAGCATCAATTGAAAAGTCTAGAGAAATAATCTTAAGTGGAGTATTAAAACATAATGTAAATGATTATACAGATGAATTTGAAACGTACTGGGCAGAAGATAGTGTAGGATCTTACTTATCCATCGTACAACCTTCTGTAACTCTTAAAAATGTATATTTAGTTCCGTTTAAGTATCAGAATTGGGTAGAACAAGGTATTTTCGCTGACCAAAAGAGTGAGGCTATTAAATGGATTCAAAATTTAGGAGGCTCTTTTAATGAGGAAGAGATTGTCGAGGTTTTATACGTTCCTCTAAAAGAGCCTATGCAGTTTCCATTTCCAAAATATAATATAAACATATTTCATTTAATAAAAAAGAATAAATCTAGTAATATAAATGATTTTTTTGTTTATCTATCAAACTCTAAAAGACCATCAAAAGTTTTGTTTTCGGTCCACGCTGACGAAGGTTATTCATGGGGTGTTTGGGAACATATAAAACCTTTCAAAAAGATTGTGTCGAATTATAAAGGTAGGAAAAGTACACGGACAGGAATTGATGGTTTCAGGACGAATAGCCAACATGGATGGCTTGAATTAGTCAAAGAATTCCCGAAGATGGAGATAACTAAATACTCGGTTCAAGACGTAAGGGCAACTCGCTTAAAGAGCAGGGGCGGAGATGGGAAAGTAAACAACATTGGATTAAACGTAGCAATAGTAGGTTGTGGGGCTGTTGGTAGTCATATAGCACAAGGTCTGTTTGATATCGGGGTACAAAATCTGTTATTAATTGATTCTGATTATTTAAGTTTTGAGAACATTAATAGGCATCTGTGTGGTGCTGACCAAGTGGGGCAAAAGAAGCCAGTAGCAGTTAGAGATAAACTACGAAGACATTACCCTACAAGCCAAATTCATGTATCTAACGATAACATCTTATCATTTTTAAAGAGGTATCCTAAAGCATTAAATTCATATGATGTAATAATTGTAGCAACAGGTCATACTCCGACTGAAATAAGATTAAATGAATTACAAATGAATAATTTGATTAATAAACCAATTTTAAATGTATGGGTAGAACCTTATTTAGCCGGTGGACATGCAGTATGGAATGAACCAGAAAATAAAACTGCATTGAAAATGTTATTTAATAATGGAATATATAAGTACCAGATATTAAAGGATGGAAACTTATATTCAAAAAAGGAACTCGGGTGCAATACATCATATGTACCCTATGGAGTACTAGAATTAAAAAAATTTATAATTGAAGTCATGATGTTTATTCAACAACAGTTAAATAACGAAGAAAAAAGTAGTAAGCTCTTTACTTGGCTAGGAAACTTAACAGAACAAAAGAAGAATAAACGACTATTGGCTCCGAAATGGGTAGGTGCCTCTGATTTCTCGTTCAGGCTAAATGATATAGAAATTAACCATGAAAGTGTTGATGTTAATGATTTATAAATTTGGTGAAAAACATGTTGTTTTTACTTATGGTGTTGTTAAATCGCTTGAATCTTATAAGCAAATGAAGAAGAGTCAGCATGAATCTGGAGGAGTTCTACTAGGTAAAGTATATAAAGATTTGATAATAGTTGATAGGATTTCGGAACCTTCAAAAGAAGATAAATCTGGTCGCTACTACTTTGTTAGGAATGTTCGAAAAGCGCAAAAAATTATTGAAATTGCATGGGAAGAATCTAACGGGGAAAGGATATACCTTGGTGAGTGGCATACACATCCAGAAGATACACCAACACCTTCAAATGACGATAGGAAGTTATTAAGTAATATGTTGAAGGATTCGCATATGGAAATAGACTTTCTTTTCATGGTCATTATAGGTAACATAAATCCTTATGTTGCAGTTCAACGCAAAGGACAAAAACTTTTAGAGCAATTAAAAAATCTTAAATCTACAGACGGTTTAGATATTACACTATATGAAAACAAACATGGGAAAATTTTTGGCTTTAAAGTCGGAGGATATCTAAATCTTGCTACATTCGGATATGATATTTACAATGCAGTATTTTCACAAATATTTATTGGAACAATTAATTCAATTGTTTCATTAACTGACATATCAGATTATATTTTAGAAGAACAAAAGGCTTTTATCAGGTTTGTTGTTCCAAATAGACGAGATAACGATGAAAAAGTTTTTACTCTTCTTGATTCAATGTTAATTCAGATTAGAATGGTGTATGAAGATATGCAACAGAAGAAATTGAACAATTGCGTGAACATTAAAATTGAAAAAATATTTTACTCTTAACAAATAGAATTTCTTTAAAAAAGGTAAGAATCTGAGGGGATTCTTACCTTTAACTATATATGTCTTCTTTTAAGTGATAGAGAAAGTGCTGCATCCACATATAATTAGCATTTGCATTAGTAACTGGACCAATTAGACGTGGGTCGTCTTTGGATATTCTTTCTGCTCCCCACGTATCGACGTTAAATGGTGGATTAGCAATAACATAATCAGCCTTTAAATCTGGATACTGATCGTTTAATAAAGAATCACCCAAGCGAATCTCTGCATTGATACCATGTAATAACACATTCATTTTCCCTAAACGTAAAGTCATTTCTACATTTTCTTGGCCATAAAATGATAGCGCATTTCCTCTGTCTGAATATGATTCTGATTGAATAAACATTCCACCGGAACCACATGCAGGATCAAACACTGTTCCCTCAATTGGTTCCATCATCGCAACAAGAAGTTTAACAATAGAAGAAGGTGTGAAGAACTCTCCCCCTCTGTTCCCTTCACTTGAGGCAAAGTTACCGATAAAATACTCGTACCATTTCCTTCGTCCCTAAAAATTTCAACTGCATCGTTATAGCAATCAGTGTAGAAAGATTTGATATTATCTAATCTTAAAAGAAGTTCTTCTTTGTTGTAGTAGATTTCCTCTTCTCTTACAACACCTTCTTCTGTAATAACTTTAAATTTTCTATTTTATTCCACAACTGATACTTGAACTAAATTTAAAAAACTAATACTTCTTAACATAAAAATCACTCTCCTTATCTGCTCCAACTATGTTTCAAGTGAGCCATACTTATCTATTCAATAAGCGGTATTCCTTTCCTTTATTTTTTCTTCCTTCTTACTAAAATTATTTCTTGCGTTTTATTTGGAAGATAAAGACGTGCCAGATAACACGTCCGAATCTCTAGTTAGAATGAAGGGGTAAATCATTATTAATTCAATTCCACACTTGAATACAAATACCTTTTTATATTGCTTTTATATTGCATATATACAACCGTACTAATTTCCACTCACGTCAGGGTTGCTTAGTTTCAGCGATGGCTAATATGGAAGTTGCTTCATCTGAATGAAGAAAATTTTAAAAAATGAATTTCGGAATCAATCTTGTTAAATAGTTTAACAAGATTTTTCTATTTGTTTTTAAACTGACGTTGCGTATAAATAATTAGAACAAAATATTCACACTAATCATCATACAGTAAAAAAAGATTCGCAATAAATTTTCCTAAGCTATATTTGTATTGATATAATATCTGCCTGGCTGTTTTTGTTATATCATTCCACTAATTCAAAATCTCTGCTTTATTTCGGCTAAATCGATTAAGTGAATGAATATAAAGTACATCATTTTTTCGGATGATTTTTTTCTGTTATTCTACCAAAAGAGTTCGTAAAACTGTGTAAGAAAATATGAACTTTCATTAATTGATTTTATAGTTTTATGAACGTTACGATGACTTCTTTAGAGTATTTTACCTTGTGAGTATGATCGGAGCAATTAAAAATTCCTAATAGCCTGATAGGTAGCTCTATTAAACAAGGGGATATAGTAGAGATTCAAAAAATGGAGGACAACTATGAAAGTGTCCATTTAAAAGAGGAAACGAAACAAAGTTAAAGTAAGTAGCTTATTAGACCAACTAAAGAATAATAATATGTAAATAATGAAAGAAGAACGTTCTAATGATTAGAGCGTTCTCATGAAGCACATTTTCCTTGAAGACAAGAACCAAATGACCGATAGCCGGCAAAGCTGTGTTTATAAATATAATGTTTTATATTGGTTAAAGATTTAATCAATATTTTAGCTATAAGTGAAAGTTGATTTGTATTTCCACTTATCTGTAAGGGTATAAAAAATATCTACATTAAAAATTCGTTGGGATTCACTCTGAGATATTCTAGATCCTTTTAATAAAGGTGTACCAGCTTCAATTTGTAGGTGCATACTCAAATATTCGTCTGCAATAACTGCCTCAAGAGTGTCTTCAGCTTTTACCAAGCGTATATTTGCCTGTTCTACTAACAGTTGCTGAATTGAGCTAAAATGAAGATTATTTTCAAAAATACTATATGGTATATCTATACTGATATAATGCTCCATATAGAAAATAGGTTTATCATCCAAGTATCTTATCCTTTGTAAGAAAATAACATTATTCGAAGATGAATTAAAAAGAGAAGAATACTCATTTTCCTGTTTTATTTGTAATCCAATAGTTTGAGCGGATATTTTACCCCACTCTAAATTATAACTCTCTCTAAAACCACTCATGTTAATCCAATCTTCTTGGGGTTTTCGTTCCGCTACTATAGAGCCTTTTCCTTGCACTTTGTATATATATCCATCGTTCTCTAGTTTCTTTAGAGCTTGTCTAATGGGTGTACGACTTACTTTGAATAACTCTATCATGTCATTTTCCGAAGGTAGAACATCACCGTGTTCATACTTATTCAAACTGATATCCTCAATAATTGATTCGTATATCCTTTGATGGGCGGATATATTACGCATTAAATCACTCCACTATTCTAAATTTTCTAAAAACATTGACTTTTCAATATTCAACTTGTTATTATAAGTATAATAAGTTACTAGAACTTATAATATCATAAAAAAGGGGAGAATGAAATTATGTATGATAACATTCTATGCGATCTTGAGGAAGGAATTTTCACAATTACTATTAATAGAGAAAGTACTTACAATTCTTTAAGTACCAATACTAAGGTGGAAATTGCAGAAGCATTTCAAAAAGCTGACTTACAAGATGATGTGAAAGTGATCATTATTACTGGCGCTGGGAACAAGTCTTTCTGTTCTGGTCAAGACTTAGCAGAGAGTCAAGAGTTAAATAAAGAAGAGGCAGAAAACTGGATTAATGAATTTGATTATTTGTATAGAGTTATTAGAAAAGTGAAAAAACCTATTATTGCAGCCGTAAATGGATATGCTACTGGCTCTGGACTTCAATTAGCCTTATTAGCTGATATTCGGATTACCTCAGATACAGCTAAATATGGAATGACTGAGATAAATGTTGGACTACCTTGTGTCATTGGAAGCACAATGTTTTGGGAAGTTATGGGTAAATCAAGAACTATTGATTTAATATTAACTGGCCGATTACTGGATGCAAAGGAAGCAGAACGCTATGGTTTAGTTACTAGAATTGTACCAGCGGATGATTTAACTAACGCAAGTAAAACTTTAGCGAGAGAACTAGCAGAGATGCCACCTACGGCTGTTTCAATTAATAAACGTAGATTTAATCAGCTAAGCGAACATGAGTTTAATTCCTGTATGAACTATGCTGTAGAAGCGCATACAATTGGTTATAGTTCAGGTGAACCACAAGCGAAAATGTTGGAATTTTTCGAAAAAAGAAAAGTTAAGCAGGAGTCTTAAATATGAAGTTATTTGAATATGAAGGTAAACAACTTATGAGTAAATATGGAATATCAATTCCTAAAGGTTATTTAAGTAAGGAATTGCCTAAAGATATTCAATATCCATTAATAGCGAAGGTACAAGTTCTTTCTGGGGGTAGAGGAAAACAGGGTGGAATTGTTAAAATTAACAATCAATCCGAATATGAAACTACTATCAATAAATTAAGGTTAATGGAATTTCAAGGGGAAAGTGTTACAGAAATATATTTAGAAGCACAGGTAAATTATGAAAGTGAAATTTATGTTTCCCTTTCAATTGATAGAAATCGCAAAGTACCTGTACTTTTAATAAGTAGATTTGGCGGCATAGATATCGAAGGAGTAAATCCTGAAGATATAATCCTCATTCCGATTAATCCTTTAATAGGATTACAGCCTTACATGCTAAAACAAGCATCATTATTTATTGGGTTAGACCATTCAAAAATGTCTAATCTTTTAATTAACATTTGGAATATATTTAGAGAAAGAGAAGCCAGTTTAGTTGAAATTAATCCATTATTTTTAACGGCTACAGGTGATTTTATAGCTGGTGATGCAAAAATTGTCTTGGATAGTGTAGATAATGTACAAGATGTTCAATTATTAGAGAGAAAAGTTAATGACTTCGAAGGAAAGTGTCTAGAATTAAATACTGTAGGAGTCTTATTGGAGGGGAATACTGCAGTAATTACTAGTGGTGCTGGATTAGGAATGGCAACTTTTGATTTGCTGAGTGAGAGCGGTCATGAAATTCTTGCGTTAGTAGATTTGGGTGGGCATGTTATTCATGACGAAGTTGGAGCAAGATTTTTATTAAGTGAGATAAAAAAACTTAAGCCAGAGCGTTATTTTTTCAATTTTTATTTCCAAGTAGCTAGTTGTAACGTCTTGGCTACAGCTATAGCTGAAGAACTAGGAGATCTATCAGCAGAAGTGATTATACGAATGAATGGAAATGATTATGAAAGCGCTTACCAAAAATTAGAGAGATTTAGCAATATACAGGTTACAAAATCGTTAACTGATGCTAAGAATCTACTAAACATGAAGGTTGGGTGATTAAATGGCGATAATTATAAATTCTGATTCAAAAGTAATAATTCAAGGAATTACAGGAAAAGTTGGTAAATCGTTTGCTGAGCGTATGCTACTTTATTTTACTCCCCTAGTGGCAGGCGTAACACCGGGTAAAGAAGGACAGGATATACTAGGTGTTCCAGTTTTTAATAGTGTGCAGAAAGCAGTAAACCTTACCAATGCGGATACATCGCTTATAATTGTGCAACCAAAACTAGTAAAACAAGCAGTTTTAGAGGCTATAGATGCTGGCATAAAAGTTATTGTTATTTATTCTGAGGGTGTTCCGGTGCATGATAGTATGGAGTTTATTCAATACGCTAAGCTTCATGGAACAATGATCTTTGGACCCAATTCTGCAGGTGTTGTATCAACTGGAATAGCAAATATTAGCGATATCCATGATTCTATTTTAAAACCTGGCAATATAGGGATTGTATCTAGAAGTGGTACTTTAACATATGAGGTTATTGAAATGTTAAAAGAAAATGGGTTAGGAACTAGTACAGTAGCTTGTTTAGGTGGGGACCCAATAGTAGGTGTGCAACATGCAGATGTATTGAGAATGTTTGAAAATGATCCTGATACAAGGGCTGTAATTTATGTAGGGGAAATTGGAGGAAATGATGAAATTTCTTCAGCCTCTGTTATTAGACAAATGACAAAACCTGTATTTTCTTACATCGCTGGAATGTACGCACCCGAAGACAAAAGAATGGGACATGCAGGGGCAATTATCAGTAACGAAAGTGAAACAGCTGCTAAGAAACAAGAAATTTTAAAATCTGCGGGAGCAATTACTTTAAAGATTCTTACGGATTTAGAACAAGTTTCAACTAAGCTAAGTGTTTCGAGTTCTTAATACAATTACAATAATTAGTCATAGTATGATATTCGGTAGGTCGTTGACCTACCGTCTCTATAGTTTGATAAATTCAGTTTAGATTGAATGAAAAGTAAAAAAACAAAACGGGAGGTCCTTTATGCGAGAGTTCCGAGGGAAAATAATCATCTTAATCGGTATATGGGCATTGGTTACTGTTTTTTTTCACGTTTATACTGCTGTTTTTGGCACGTTGGAACCTAGGCTCCAACGATCTATACATGTTCTGTTACTCCTGCCCCTAGTATTTTTAGTGTTTCCAGCTAAGAAGAAAAATCCTAGTTCCAATCCTAGTATAATAGACTGGGGATTATCAATAATAGCCTTATTTCCAAGTCTGTATTTGATTTTTAACAATGAAAGAATTTCGAAGAGAATTGAACAAGTTACAGAATTAACTACGATGGAATTTGTACTAGGAATGTTCTTAATTGTACTTGTATTAGAGGCTTGTAGAAGAGCTGTCTCTTTATCCTTCGCCATTGTTGTAAGTATCTTGTTTAGTTACTTATTTATTGGACCCTATTTACCAGGTGCTTTTACAACACGTTCTTTAGGATTGGAACGTATCGTAGAAATAATGTACCTGTCTTCCCATGATGGAATATATGGATTCTTAACCGGGATTTCTAGTAACATTATCTTTATTTTTATTATTTTTGCAGCAATTATGGTTTATTCAGGTGTTGGTAATTTCTTTATGGATGTATCTGTTTTAATTGCTGGTCGTTACAGAGGAGGACCTGCCAAAATTACAGTATTTTCTAGCGCTTTGTTTGGAAGTATAAGTGGAAGTTCAGTTTCTGATATTTATGCAACCGGTAGTTTTTCTATTCCTTTAATGAAGAAAATAGGCTATCCATCAGTTAAAGCTGGGGCAATCGAAGCTGTTTCAAGCGCGGGTGGTCCGATGCTTCCGCCGGTAATGGGGGCAGGTGCATTCATAATGGCTGAAATGACAGCTACTCCTTATACTGAAATCATAAAAATGGCGGTACTAGCAGCTATAATTTATTACATAGGCGTTCTTGCTATGGTTCATTTTGAAGCTGTTTCCATGAATTTAAAGCCTTCAAAAGAAAAGGCAACTACATTTAAATCTGTATTAATACAATTACCCTATATAATTCCCTTTGCAATATTGATTTATTTTCTATTTAATGGATCTTCACCATCAAACAGTGCAGCTTACGGTTTATTATCTATGTTGATTCTTTGGGCAGTGACAAAGGTTAATAGACTGAATTTTAAAAAACTAGTGGAAAGTTTTATATATGCCGTTCAGATGGGAACAGTTATTATTTCGGCTTTAGCGGGTGCAAGCATCATTGTGACTGTAATAAATCAGTCTGGATTAGCCCTGACTCTTGGAGGAATAATAACACAATTCTCTATGGGATATATGTGGTTAGCACTTATTTTAGTAATGATTACTACAATTTTATTGGGTGCTGGTATACCTACAACAGCGGCATATGTAATCACAGCAACTGTTTCAGCTACAGTTCTCACAGGTTTCGGAATTGAACTGACGACAGTTCATTTGTTTATTTTTTATTTTGCAATTTTAGCAGATATTACCCCCCCGGTTGGTGTCACGGCATTTTCTGCGGCCAATGTCGCTAACTCCCCACCGATGAAAACAGCTTTATATTCTGTGAAATATGCATTTGCAGGGTTTTTAGTACCATTTATTTTCGTGTATAACCCAGCATTGTTATTAGCTGAAGGGTCTACATTATGGGAAAGTGCTTGGGTATTCCTCATTTCTTGTTTAAGTGTTATTGCATTAGCCTCCAGTATAATTGGGATATTTTTTGTGAAACTTTCTATGATTACGAGAGTATTAATTGCTTTAATTGCATTGGCATGTATCATACCAAATATCTATATAAATATAATAAGTATTATAATGCTAATTACTATTTTTATATTTAATTACACGAAGAGTAAAAGAGAATCAAATCTAGGGGTAAAAGGAATCGATTTACTTGAAGTTTAATATGATAGGGGGAATCTATATGAAGAAAAATTTATCAATTTTATTACTTTTTGTAATGGTGGTAGTTTTGTCAGCATGTAATAATGAAAAAGTCGAATCAAGTGATAAACAAACCTTGACATGGGCATCAGGTGCCCAAGGAGGAGGTTGGTATACAATGGCTGGGGGTATAAGTTCTCTTATTAAAGAAGAAAATGGAATCAATATTAGTACTATTCCAGGAGGGTCTCTACAGAACATGCCCTTTATTTCAAAAAATGAGGCTCAGTTAGCCTGGATGCAACCCCCCTTTATTAAAGCGGGGCTGGAAGGAACAGAACCATTTGAACAGAAATTTAATGATATTTCAATAATTGGTAATGGATTCGGAACAAATCATTTCCACTTTGCAATTGATGCAAGCTCTTCATTTAACTCTATTGACGAGATTTTTGAAGACTTGAAAAATGTTAGTATAGCGACAACACCAGTAAATAACTCTGATGAATGGGTATTTAACAAAGTTTTAGAATATTATAAGACAGATTATAATGAAATTAAAGCTGCGGGAGGAAAAGTTATTCATGGGAGTTACCAAGAGCAAACGGATGCATTAAGAAATGGTAACATTGACTCCATTTTTTCTCAATTATCATTACCGGCTTCTGCTATTACTGAAGCCTCCGTAAGTAAAGAAATAAAGATACTTCCTATGTCTAAGGAATTAATTTCTTATTTATCACAATTTGGATTAGATAGTAATACTATACCCGCTGGAACTTACCAAGATGTCACAAATGGGAGCGATGAAATCCAAACTGTTTCTATGGGGAACGTTTTAACCGTTAATAGTAAATTAGATGAAGATACAGTGTATAAAATAACAAAAACTATTAATGAAAATACTGAGAAATTAATAAATGTTCATGCTTCTCTTTTTGTATATGATCCCAAAAAGGCTTTCTTAAATCCTATAGCTCCACTTCATCCAGGTGCTGAAAAATATTATAAAGAAAAAGGATATTTAGAATAATGTAAACGATTTTTGTATCTCCATCGCAAATAATTATATTAGTATTAAATCTGGACATTTCTAAGTATCGATAACCATCCTTATCGTCACTTAGAAATGTTATAATTTACTACAATCAGCCTTTATTTAATCGAGGTGCGTTTTAGAGTAACTACATAAAAGGAGGACATTAAATGGCATGTCCAATAACTATTATCAAAAATGATGAGCATTTATTTGAAGCAACAAATATTCAAGAAGCAGCAAGATATTTAGCAGACTCCCGCCGTCTCCATTTTTAGAAATCATTGGATTACAATAGATGTCAAAACCCTTGATATGATAGGATTTTGACATTTTTAATCCATTAATCCAAAAAGGTGTAGTCTTCTCATAAGGAGAAGACTACACCTTTTTAGTTAACTCTATAAACAAAAAAACATTTGCCTAGCCTTTCATATAACAAGAAAAAGGCTGGCATTTACCAAAACCTAATTGTAATACAGGTTTTCAGTCGGATATACCGGATCATTGGTAATGTCGATTCCAAGCTTTTTAAAGGTCTGTTCATTTTCTCTATTCATTATAACCGTAGAATGAGCTTGTGTGTCTTTTAAATTTGGCATCTGCTTATAAGCCAACTCAGAAGTAGGGTTGGTGACCGCACTGATTGCCAGTGCAATCAGCACTTCATTGGCGCTTAGTGTCGGGACTCGACTGTTCAAATCATCGGTTTTTAACCGTTGAATCGTCTGCAAAATCATCGGCGACAACAAATCAATTTCATCTGCAATATTGGCCAATTTCTTCAACCCATTCAGAATCGCGGCTGCCGAAGCATCCATCAAAGTTGTCGTTCGACCGGTAATCATCGCGCCATTTGGTAATTCTATCGCAATTACGGCTTGCAGATTCGTGCTGTCAATTCTCTCTTGGATTGCTTTCGCATAATTACGGGCCGGCAATACAGATACCCGATCCTCTTTCTTTAAGTCAGTCTCTTCCAAAATCACTTGCATATGGCGTACACTATCTTCATCGGCAAGCCCTTTTTTATAGTCGTTCTCTACGCTGAAACTTCGCCGAATGATTTCCTGCCTGGCAGCTTCCTGCACGACCATATCGTCGGTGATACCCGATTTCAGACGATTAACACCCATATCGGTTGGTGAGCGGTAAACAGACTCTTTACCAGTAATCCTTTCAATAATCCGTTTGATGACAGGAAACGTCTCCATATCACGATTGTAATTGATCGCTACTGTCCCGTATGCTTCATAGTGATAATTGTCAATCATATTCACGTCTTTCAAATCGACGGTAGCCGCTTCATAAGCGATGTTTACCGGGTGCTTTAATGGCAAGTTCCAAACGGGGAAAGTTTCAAACTTGGCATAGCCGACTTTATTTCCCAGTTTATTCTCGTGGTACATTTGGTTAAGGCAGGTTGCAAGCTTACCGCTGGCCGGCCCAGGTGCCGTTACTACCACGATTGGCTTTGTCGTTTTAATATAGGGATTCATCGCAAATCCCTCCTCGCCAATGACCGCGTCCACATTTGTGGGATAACCTTTGATTTCACTGTGGGTGTAGACGCTAATTCCGCTTCTCTCAAGCTTGCTCATAAATACTTTGGCAGTTGGCTGTCCTTGATAACGAGTGAGCAACACACTGTTGACAGAAATGCCATATGCCCGATATTCATCGATTAAGCGCAAGACATCTTGGTCATAAGTGATACCGTAATCTTCACGGACTTTGTTCCGCTCGATGTCTCCAGCGTACACACAGATGATGATTTCCGCATTTTCTTTCAGTGTATTCAATAATTTGATCTTCGCATCTTCATCAAATCCAGGCAAGACACGCTTGGCATGTTTGTCACCTATCAATTTTCCACCAAATTCCAAGTAAAGTTTATCATACTGCTGCACCCGTTCTAAGATGTAGGCAGATTGTTCTTGCAAATATTTCTCCGAATCAAATCCAACTTTTTTCATTAATTTCTGCCCGCCTTCTATACTTTAAGCTTTCTCTTAAACCTACTAATACAAAATCTTTAAGTGAATACTAACTAAAATACATCTTTTATCATTATATAGCTTTTAAAAAAATAGACAAAGGAAAACTGGTCCAACCGTTTTAGTGATTGGGTTATTCTAAAGGTACATTGACCTTATCATGAATCTATTCAACCAAAGTAACGGAGTTTGGGCATGAGGAGTTGTCCCGCTTAACCATTTATCTATTGATTCTCTAAAGATTCCAAACACCGTTCCGCTAATTCGATGAGAACTCCTGCTCTATGATGATATTTGAGGTACTGTTTAAAATCAACTTTATCCTTACTTTCGATGTGCCTCTCGAGTGATTCACTACATTTCTTATTTTCCTCTTCAAGCATATCAATAATAATATCCATCATATTCATATCCCCTTCCGTGTCAGAAAGTCATCTCGAAATAACGCAATCGCTTTATGGGATTATATGGTAGTTGTTTACTAAATTCGAATATATTTTTTTCTGGATTGTGTTCAAATCTCAATATCTCCATACTTGCGGTTTCGTAGGAAATCGATTAAGTCAAAATCCATTAGTAACAGATTTTTTTGCATTGAATTTCATTTGAATATAGTCAAAAACACTATATGTTGAAAAAGCTTGAGTAACTACAATGTTGAGTAGTTCTAACGACTTGATATAATATTACAAAGAAGACTTATTGAAGTGTTTATTCTATTATCTGAATAAACACGTAGAAAGCAGGGGGAACGTTGTCAGCAATAGAAGTAATATCATGGCCTTTCAAACAAGAAAGCATTAGCAAAATAAACAACACAGAACAATACTTAAATTACCCCGTTATTTATGTGCTAAATGGTAACAAGGAAGCTTATATAGGCGAGACAGTGTATTTCAAAAATCGTATGAAAGCACACTTAAAAGCACGGAAAAATATAGATCAAATTAATCTGATTAAGCACGAAAAGTTTAATCGTTCGGCAACGTTTCATTTGGAAACGAAGCTTATTAATTACTTCCTTGGTGATGAAAAGTATACGTTACAAAACAAAAGTAAAACGGCTAGCGATTTTACTCATAACTACTACAACAAACCTTACTACGATCAGCAATTATTTATAGAAATTTGGCAAAAGTTATATGACCAAAAGCTAGTTAATCATGAGCTACATACAATCGAAAATAAAGATATTTTTAAATTGTCTCCATTCAAGGAATTATCTATAGAACAAATCGAATTAAAAGAAAAAGTTCTCGAATTTTGTGAGAAACAAGTAAAAGTAAGCTCAGAAGAATATGGGAGCTTATTAGTGATTGAGGGGGAAGCTGGAGTAGGTAAAAGCGTTGTTTTAAGCTCTATTTTTAATACGATTCAAGAGCGGGCAGAAGAAGCTTCTTCACCTCTTTCTCAAACAGAAAATTATTTAGCTGTAAATCATGAAGAGATGTTTAAGACGTATAAAGGCATTGCGAAACAGGTGAAGCATTTAAAAGGGAAGAACTTTGCGAAACCAACACCATTAATCAATACACTTCAAAAACAGAATAAAAAGGCGGATATCATTTTCGTAGACGAATCTCATTTATTACTTACCAAGCCAGATACGTATAATAACTTCCATGGAAATAATCATTTGGAGGAGCTTTTAAAATTAGCAAAAGTAGTTGTCATTATTTACGACCAAGGTCAGGTTCTGAAATTGAAAAGCTTATGGGGGGCAGCAGCCCTAGAGCAATTAAAAAGGAAAAGCACTTATCATGAAGAGTATCAATTAACAAATCAGTTCCGTATGCAAGCCAATGATGATGTTATCAACTGGATTAATGCATTCAAAAATAAGCAATTATTGCCAATACCTCAGGACAAGAACTATGAATTCAAAGTGTTTGAGACAATGGAAGATATGCATGAAAAAATTAAGGTGCAAAACAATGAATTTGGGCTAAGTCGAGTGGTTTCAACATTTGATTACTTACATAAAAAAGATGGTGGTACCTATTATGTGAACGAGTCAAATGGTGAGTACAAGATGCCTTGGAATACTACAAGTACGAAATATACCTGGGCTGAAAAACCAGAAACGGTAAACGAGGCTGGGTCTATTTATACAATTCAAGGTTTCGATTTAAATTACGTTGGTGTGGTGCTCGGGCCATCTGTTAAGTATGATACAGCTAAAGATGAAATTGTCATTGATACAAGTAAGTATATGGATAAAGGTGCTTATACAGGTACAGAAGGCATTGCCAATGTAAATGAAGCAAAAGAAAAAATCGTTCTTAACTCCATCAATATTCTAATGAAGCGTGGAATCAAAGGACTATACATTTATACAAGTGATGATGCATTACGAAACAAATTATTAGAATATCAAAAAGCAGGTGAAACACATGAGTGAACTTGAGCAACTAAGCGAAAAAATTCTGCAATTCAGAGACGAACGCAACTGGCATCAATTCCATAACCCTAAAGATTTAGCATTATCATTATCACTTGAGGCTAGTGAGCTATTGGAACTTTTTCAGTGGAAAACGAGTGAAGAGGCTGTTGAAAAGAACTTAGAGAAAATGAAGGAAGAGTTAGCAGATATAATAACTTATGCACTTTTGTTTGCTAATGAAACTAATATTGATGTTGTGAGCGCAGTACATAAAAAATTAACTAAAAATGATGAGAAATATCCTGTGGAGAAGTCATTCGGGAGTAATAAAAAATATACAGAATTTTAGTAAGAGTATTCCATGACCCATCACCTCAAAAAAATGAGCCATGCTTACACGTAGGTAAGCATGGCTTATTTAATGGTTAGATACTTATGCCAAGAGAAACCAGTAAGTAGTTTAGTGATACGATTGCAACAGAGATGTGTAACAATACGGTTAACCAATTCTTATGTGTTCCTTGAAAGTCTTGCACTAGCATTGCTACTGACCATATGAAAATAAATAGGTAAGCAAGCTGTAATAGTATAGCTGGTAACATTAAAAAACCTCCTTTTCCATATTATATGAAATAAAAAGGAGAAGGATGACAGTGGAAAACGAGTGAAGAGGCTGTTGAAAAGAACTTAGAGAAGATGAAGGAAGAATTAGCGGATAAATACTATACATCAAAAATTAACTAATAATGAAGAGAAATATCCTGTGGAGAAGTCATTCGGGACTCTAGGGGTTTTTCTTCAGTGTAGTGGCTTTCACCTAGCTTCACTGAGTATCAATCAAACGTAAACTTTGTAAATTCCACGTTTGTTTCTAACATAGGGAACAATTGACTTTTTATATACATATTTTATACAATTATAACTCGACTGAAATTTTAGAAAGTTTAGGGGGGAGTATCATAATGGACACTATATATGAAGAGGAATTAAAGAGTTTGCAAGAAGTTTTATCTACACTAGATGACCGAATACACAAGCTAGAAAGTATTCCAGTTTATCATGGAGATAACTATACCGAGCAAGTTCTTGAAAGTATGAGGGAGTTAAATCGGCAAAACTTACGAATTGGTGTACAGGAGCCATACTTTGGTCGGTTAGATTTTAGGGAGGATGGCCATTTAGAGCCAAATCCATTATACATTGGGAAAGTTGGTGTTTCGGATGAGGCAGCCAAGAAACCAATAGTGATTGATTGGCGTGCACCAGTTGCGAGTATGTTTTATTCCTTCAATGGTGGAGAAGAACTGGCTTTTTATCAATCGCCTGATGGATTGGTAGAAGGAGAAGTCTATTTAAAAAGAAACATAGCCATTCGTAAAAGAGAACTAGAGCGTGTGGTGGATACGTATGTAAAAGGTAGTGAAGATGTATCCCTGACAGACGAATTTCTCTTATACCGATTAGGTGAAAATAAAGATAATAAATTAAAAGATATCGTTTCAACGATACAATCTGAGCAAAATGAAATTATCCGAGCTGAGAAAAATATACCGTTATTGATCCAAGGGGTTGCAGGGAGCGGAAAAACAACTGTCGCTTTACATCGCCTTGCTTTTTTAATCTATGAATATCGTGAACAGCTACAAGCAGATAGAATGATCATTTTCGCACCAAACAGTTTGTTTTTAGACTATATTTCTGGTGTGCTTCCTGAACTGGGAGTAGGTAATATTAAACAAACTACTTTTCCAGAGTGGGCGTTACGACTCTTAGATAATGCGGTGAAATTAAAACAACCAGAAGAAAAGTTGAATGAAGCTTTTTCAATTAATCGTGACAATAATAAAGTGATGCTCGATAAATTGAAGGGGTCAATCAAGTTTAAGTCATTTATTGAAACAAGTCTCATTCAATTTGAAGAAAATCTAGTACCAACAACGAATCTCGAACTTTGGGATCAAGCTGAGATAACAGTAGAGGAAATTAAGAAGTGGTTATTGGTTGAATATAAGCATTATCCATTAACAAAGCGCAGGGAACGATTAGTTGCACGAATCAAGCGTTGGATAGAGATAGAACTTAAAAAGGTCGAAGGAACTAATGAGAAAAAGCTATTGAAAAAAGAGGCTAATATAAGATTAAATGCATATATGAAGTTCTGGCCGAAAATAAGCGCTTTATCGTTTTATACATCCTTGATGAAACGAAAAGAAATTGTAGAACTACTGCCAGAAGGGCTTGTACGAGAAACAGAAAAGAATTGCCAAAAGAAAGAAGTAAATGTAGAAGATTTAGCACCACTCCTCTATATTCATCACCAATTAATAGGAATAGAGGGCAAACAAAAATTTCATCATGTTGTCATCGATGAAGCACAAGACTTTTCACCATTTCAAATTTATCTTTTAAAAGAGATTACACTGGGAAATTCTTTTACCATTTTGGGCGATTTGTCTCAGGCAATTTATAATTATCAAGGTATTGAGGACTGGAATGACTTTAAAGAATTGTTTCAAGAAACGGGTTATTATGAACTGACGAGAAGCTATCGTTCGACAAAGGAAATTATCGAATTTGCAAATGAGGTTATAAAGCATGCTGAAGTTCCAGTAGGTCTTGCAACACCAGTTTTTCGTAGTGGTGAGAAAGTGAAAGTGATTGCTACGGATGATCAAATTCACGAAATCGTGAAGGTATTACAAGATTTAGGAAAAGGAAATCTCAAGACGATTGCGATAATAGGTAGAACAGACGCTGAATGCCGTTCGATACATGAAAAGTTACTAACTGCAGGGATTAATGCGAACGTCATTGAAGCAAATCAAAGTAAATACGCTGGTGGTATTTCAGTAGTTCCTGTGTATTTAGCTAAAGGATTGGAATTTGATGCAGTGCTACTTATCGATGTGGATGCAAGTCACTATAAAGATTCAAAGTATGATGCCAAATTATTATATGTAGGCTGCACGAGGTCTCTCCACGATTTACGTATTTTCTATTCTGGTGAAGCATCACCATTAATTCAAGGAATTCCAGAAGAATTTTATGAAAGTAAATAATAGATGTTGGAAGAGGATTACTCTATGAGATGTTAGAGGACCTCTTTTTTGCGTTATTTTAGCGTGAGTAGAAACTGTAACTTTTTAAAAGCATGTCCTTGTGTAGAAATATTCATGTTAATTCAAACAAACATGAATGTTGTGATTTACATATATCTTTGCTAAAAGGATTAGGAACGACTTTGTTTTTTATTTTCATGGTAGTACCAATAACTGCCCCTTTTCCTGCATGGCAGTCTGGCATAATGCGAACATTGGCACCTGTTACAAATTGTTGATCTAAGAATGATTTAATCTGTTCCATTGTCATGTCATCAATATTTTCTGTAAATACTTTTGCAGTATCAAACTTACCTTTAATTATTTTCATCATTTCAAACTTCCTCCTTTTTATCACCTATGTAACCATTCGAGTAAGGAGCAATAATCCCTTTTTCTTTAACGTAAATTTTATCAATTTTTGTCTAGCATTTTTATGGCAGCTAAAAACCTTCTAATTCAAAGGATGAATTAGAAGGTTTTTCTATCAAATCATAGTTACTATTAAATTAGAACGGTATTTCCAACAAGAATAACTATTCAGACTGTTTAATAGTTTGCTTAAATAGTCGGAATAATAATCCTTAACTGCTATTCATTTAAAGAAACACTATTTCATCTTACTTTTTGTTTTCTCATCCATTGGGTTGCGACCCACTTCTCACCTGTTATAACTGGTGCTCCACCATGTAAAGTTAAATCGTTTATATTTTGATCATTATAAAAATACTCGAAGTAAACGGCCATCCCTTTTTTGGGTGTTACTGAAAAGTTTAGTTTAGGGAAGTAAGTTTCTCCACCTTCTTCTACATCATTTAAGTACATAACAAGTGTACTGATTCTATTATTGTTTGCTGCTTTACTAGTGGATGAAAAGAAATCATTATGAGCTCTATACTCTTGACCGGGTGTATATTGGAGTATTTGAAGGCCTTCTCCGTGTTCTATAGGTATGTTCATGATAGAGGAGACTCTTTTTTCAACTCTCGCGACAATTTCATTTTCACTTTCTTCGAAAAACATACTACTACTTGTTCTCAGTTCATTTACTTCGCGTGACGCTCCAATTTTGGAACGGTTCAATTTGTCCTTAGACAACCTGATTAGTTCCTCGCACTCTTCATTACTTAACACATTACCCAATAGCACTATTAGTGGTTCCTCTAAACGAGTGACTATGTCAATCTCTCTATCTGTCATTATTTTGTTGCCAACGTGATCGAATATAGTTTGCTCTTTGTTGTCCGTTATCAAGTGCAAATCTCCTCTTAGACTATTAAATTTTCAAAGCTAGTAAGTTATTATGTGAGAATATAATGCTAACGGTTAACTATTCCTTAAAATATTTGAATTAAAAGGAATTAACTTATGCTCCTTTCTGGAATTAATTTCAATATATTTTATCATACTATTTTTATATATCGCAAATATACAAAAATTATAAATATTTTTAGAGATATCATTAATCAATATTGGAATTTATTACATCATTTATTACGAAAAAGTTATGATAATATAACAATAGTGTTTCAATTAAAAATGAAACTTATTAATTTACTTTATGGAGGAAACAGAATGGCAGCAGGTATGAA
Organism: Psychrobacillus sp. FSL K6-1464; assembly: GCF_038003145.1. Lineage (NCBI taxonomy): Bacteria > Bacillati > Bacillota > Bacilli > Caryophanales > Bacillaceae > Psychrobacillus > Psychrobacillus sp. FSL K6-1464. The sequence continues at coordinate 2,688,488 of NZ_JBBOOP010000001.1, read as the reverse complement.
TAAACAAGAAATGAAACAAGCAAAGAAGGATGCGAAAGCATTACTGAAAAAACCTTTCTATAAAAAAGTATGGTTTTGGATTCTTGCGATAATCGTGGTAATAATTATTGCTAACTTGGGTGGGGAAGAAACACCAAAAAATGAATCAGCAGCTACCGGTTCAACAGAAAAGGCTACACCTGCTAAAGAAAAAGCTGAAGAAAAAGTGTTCGGCATTGGTGAAGTTGTAAAGGTTGGAGATGTAGAGTTTACAGTTAATTCAACTTCAACTGCTAAAAATGTAGGTGGGGAATATGGAACAAATGCACAAGGAACGTATCTATTATTAGATGTAACTGTTAAGAACGTGGGCAATGAAGCAATCACAACTGATACATCATTCTTCAAACTATTATCAGGTGAAAAAACATATGATGCTGATGGAAGTGCTTCAATCTATGCTAATGAAGATACTAACTTCTTCCTAGAACAAGTTAACCCTGATCTATCAGCTAATGGTGTTGTTGCATTTGATGTAACGGATGAAGTAATAAACAACCCTGAATTGATGGTTCAAGTTTCAACTGGCTTCTTTGGAACCGAAAAAGGAACAATTAAAGTAGCAAAATAATATTTAGAAAAGATGGTGCTTGAAGGAAACTTCAGGCACCATTTTTTAATACGTTAATTAAAAGGAATGGCTATGTTAAAGATGCGGGTTGGTTTTTCGTAGTTTGTGAAGTGTTACACTTAAACTAACGCGGCAGGTTAGTTCAACAAGATAAAAGTTTTAAAAGAGCATTTTAATATTTTGTATTTATGGTAACTTTAAGTAAGTTATAGAAAAAAGTAATGGGGGAGTGTTTTAAGATGGAGAGAGACGAGAACTATTTACGAGCTAAAAAAAGGGTAGAGAATTTAAAATCGTTTTATATTCATTTAACGGTCTATGTACTAGTTAACGTTATGCTTTTTTTAATAAATATAATCTCTGACCCAAGTAATTTATGGTTTTTATATCCACTTGTAGGCTGGGGAATAGGTGTTGCTATACATGGTTCGACAACTCTTTCCTTCGGGAAATTTGGAACAGAGTGGGAAGAACGAAAGATTAAAGAGTATATAGAGAAAGATAAATAATTTTTTTTTGAAACCTAAATTGAGGGCTTGTTTGGGAGAATACTTTAAAACAAGTATTCTCCAAGGAACTTATCCTCATTAATCTAACGCCGCAGGTTAGTTGAAAAGTGAATTGAATTTGAAAAGGTATTTTTACAGTTTAAAACGAATAGTTAATCATTGAATTAATGAGTTGGGAGAGATTGAATGTTTCCAATATTAGAGACAGAACGACTAATATTAAGAGAATTAACCAAAGAAGATGCAGAAGGTATTTTTGCTTGTTTTTCTAACGACAATGTAACACGTTATTATGGACAAGAAACATTAGATAATATAGAACAAGCAGAGAAATTCGTTGATTTCTTTTCGAAAAGCTACATTGAAAAGAGAGGCATACGTTGGGGAATTGAAAGAATAGGAACAAAAGGTATTATTGGAACAATTGGCTTTAATGCTTGGTTACCTAAACATAAAAGAGCAGAAATAGGTTACGAAATTCATCCAGAGCATTGGAGAAAAGGATACACTTTTGAAGCAGTATCTAAAGTTCTTTCATATGGTTTTGATGTTATGGATCTAACTAGAATAGGTGCCGTGGTATTTATTGACAATGATGCATCTAATAAATTATTAACTAAAATTGGCTTTCAAAAAGAGGGAGTTTTGAAGAAATATATGTATCAAAATGGTGTAGCAAATGATACTTATGTCTATTCATTACTAAAGAATTAAATAAATATTCTTCTTCAACTAACGGGTGCTTTACTTCAATAAGGAGTAAAGCCTTTTTTCTTAATCAACTAACGAAGCAGTTTAGTTGAACAAGAAAGTACTTTAGTGGAGGGTCTTTAGTTACTTAGGATGTAGAAAAACGGGATTTTATTGGAGGAAAAGAAGTGAAAAAAAGAAACGAAATATTTTTTGGACTTACAATAATTGCACTCGTTATTGCAGTTTTATCTTTTATAGACCCTGTTGATAATAAGGATGTGACTCCAACTAATCAGGATGATGTAACTGATTTAGAAAAAGAGAACGAACATTTGAAACAAGATATTAAAGGGTTAGAAGACTCTTTGTTTGAATCAAAGAAATATATCTTTGATTCCAATTTAGCGAAGGATTATTTCTCAGACCCAGAAACAGAAATACTTTATAAAGAAATTGAAGAGACAAAGTACGTTATCGTTTATATAGATGTACATGGAAATCATCTTTATGTTTCATCAAAGGAACCGTGGTATGAGATTTTATTAACCATCCCTACCTTAGAGCCAGATGATGGAATTACGTGGGATTATATTGGAATGGGGAATTCGTTCGATGATAATGGAATAACTAATCACTTTTTGGGTGGTATTATTACCAATAACGAGATTAAAGATGTGCATGTATCATTTAATGGAGAAGTTTATGAAGCCAACATTTTTAAGATAAATGAAAATATGTATGGTTGGTATAGTATTTATAAAAAATCATCGGGATTAGATGAAAATACCGTAAAAATACAAGCTCTTGATGAAGATGGATTTATTATGTGGCAAAAGACACTCCGTTGAATACTTAAAATCAGCAATGTAAAAAATTAATGTCCAATCTAATAAATTGAAAATCCTTATAGTTAAACTAACGGTTGCTTTAGTAAAGTGCTTGTTCATCTAAAACGGCAGGTTAGTAGAAGAAGAAAAAGGATTTTTTGTATTTAACACGAAAATAAATAGGTGAGATATGGAAGCAAAATATTGTCGATTTTGAAGATGCAGATTCGTTGTATGTACAAAGAGGTCAATTTTCACCTCTAAAAAAGAAGGAGGAAATTTTTTATGCTGTTTATGTTGATTGTCAAAGCCTCGAAGAATTCGGAAGCCGGAAACCTCCCGAGCCCCGATCTCATGGAAGCTATGGATCAGTACAATGAGGATTTAGTTAAGGCTGGCGTACGGGTTATGGCTAAAGGACTTCATCCAAGTTCAAATGGGATTCGCCTTGCGTTTCCAGGGGAAAAGCCGGTGGTTACGGATGGCCCATTTAAGGAAACGAAAGAATTGATTGCCGGGTTCATTCTGATTGATGTGAAGTCGAGAGAAGAAGCCATCGAGTGGGCCATGCGGATGCCGGACCCGCAAGGACATGGGGAAGGTCAGATTGAATTACGTCAAGTATTTTAAGTGTCGGAGCTTACCGAGGAACTTTTAAACAAGAACTGAAGCTAACTATTGGTTGGCGGCTTTTGTTTCTCATTCCACTAACGAGTGCTTTACTTCAAGAAGGAGTAAAGCCTTTTTTCTTATTGAACTAAAGCAGCAGGTTAGCGGAATAAGAGATATAATTATTATAGCTATACTCGTAGACAATTGATAAAGGAGAAATCGCATCTTATGTTTAGTTTTTTAAATATAGCAAAATTAAAAAAAGATGATTTAAAAGGCATTGCAAAATTAATGTATCGGGATGTATCAGATGATTCCTGGGATAAAGAGAACCTAACTAAAAGAAATTTAGACTTCACTATTGAGAGCATTCGTTATATTGATATGTATGCAAAAAGATTAATAAATACGGATTTTGGTACTGAACTATTAAATAAGCATTTTGATAATTTTGTGGTTCGAATAGGTGCGTATATTGGTGAGGTTATCAAAAATTATATTAATCAAGACTTTTACTGGTATGAGTCTGATTCTGTACTTAATTACTCTCCCAGTCTTGATGAAGAGTTAAGTGATAGCAAAACACAGAGTGTTCTTTATTCTAAAAAGAGGGATATGGTGATATTACCTTTGAATGTGGTATCGCAATTTTTGAAAGGGAACTCGCCATACAATGATCTCCTTACTTACGTAGAAGAAGTGATTAAGCAAAATACTTAAATAAGAAATGTTACTCAACAAACGGGTGCTTTACTTCAAGAAGGGGTAAAGCCTTTTTCTTATTGAACTAAAGCAGCAGTTTAGTTGAATAAGAGAAGTGGAGATGGGTGAAAATATGACAAATTCGTGGGAAGGCTTTTTAGACATAATTGCGTTAGACCAAAGTATCAGACTAAAAGCAAATTTACAGATTTTAATGGATTCATTTCCCAAATGGTAATCCAAATAAATCCTTGTTGGTAAGTTTATTCGACCAGATTGAAAAAAATTTATGGGAATAAGAGATGCACAATCTTTTGGTGGAATAATGGTAGAAGTCTTAATTCAAAGACTATTTAGTAAAGACGATTTGGATTTTTTACAGTATTTTTGGGATGAAATAGTTGGAAATTTCTTTGTTGTTTTTACCAGAAGAGGTTGATATAAAAAGAACAAAAGTCGAAGGCGAGGAAGCATTCATTGGAAAGTGTTTAAAAACAACAGTCACACAAACTATTATCAGTTGTTGGATTATAAAATAAGAACCTCCTGACTAAATCAAAACGATTAATGTCAGGAGGTTCTATTTAAATACGTTCTTTATTTTTATAATTCGGAAGCATACTTGTTTAACTCTTTACTCATCGAGTGAATTTTGGTAATGATGTTAGAGATTTCTTCAGTAGAGGATACCTGGTCTCGTCCAACAATAACAACCTCTTGTATGGAAGCTGTAATCTCATTCACAGACTTTTGGATGTTAGTTAATGTTTGTCTTATTTTTTCTGTGGAAGAAACTGTTTCTAAAGAAAGTTTTCTTATTTCATTAGCAACTACTGTGAAGCCAAGACCTTTATCACCAGCCCTTGCTGCTTCAATAGCAGCATTTAACCCCAAAAGATTTGTTTGATCAGCGACTCTCTTAATGAAATTTAGTACTTCATCCGTATTATTCACTTCTTCCGAAGCACGATTGGACTTTTCTAACAATACATTACTTATTTTTGAGAGACCTTCCGAGCCATCTTTTATAGATACAACACGATTATTAGCTTGTTCCAGTGATTGTACAATCTGCTCTGAAATGGTGATATGCTCCCAATAAGGTAGACAGATGAAATAATAAAAAATCTGTTTCCCTTATTGGGGGTTTTTTTATGGGTAAAAGTGCTTTTACTGCACAACAAAAGTATGAGGTAATTGTATCTTATGAGAATAGAAAAACTTCAAGTATAGACTTCTGTCGTCAATACAATGTTTCTGACGAAACAATTAAAGAATGGATTTACCAGTTCCAAACATATGGAATGGACGGGCTTAATAATCCTAATGGATGGAAAAGGTATTCTAAAGAAGTGAAACTGGCTGCGGTGCTTGACTGTCTTTCCGGGAACTATTCTCAAACCGAGATTGTACGCAAGTACAAAATTTCCAGTGGCTCAGTGTTACGAAGGTGGATAAAGATTTATAATGATCATAGAGGTTTAAAAGAGATGAAAAGGATGAATAACTCTATGATTAAAGGTCGGTCTACTGCACTTGAAGAACGTTTGGAAATAGTTATGTACTGTTTTCAGAATGGAAAAAATTATCATCAGGCGTCGGAACAGTTCAACGTTTCCTATCAACAGGTGTATCAATGGGTAAAGAAGTTTGAGAAAGAAGGAGAAGACGGACTTAAAGACAGGCGCGGCCGGACTAAGGCAGAGCTAGAATTAACTCCCGATGAGAAGTACCAACGTGATATGAAGAAGTTAGTGAAGGAAAATGAGCGTCTTCGTGCAGAAGTTGCATTTTTAAAAAAGTTAGAGGAACTAGAAAGGAGGCGTTGAAAGAGACGTCCTTAAGCCAAGTTCGATTGACCGATAAATATATAGCCATTCAAGAACTTCATGAGAAAGAGAAATTTTCCATTGTTCTTTTATGTGAGATCTCGAAAATTCAACGTTCTGGCTACTATAAGTGGCTTGATCGCGTCCCTTCGGAAAGTGAGAAGTTGAATGAGGAAATTCTTAAGGAGATATTACTTCTACATAATAAGGTGGATGGTATATATGGTTATCGCCGCATAACGATGAATCTGAGACGTACCTTATCGAAGTCTATTAACCATAAGCGTGTTTACCGACTGATGAAGATTGTCGGAATCCAGGCGGTTATTCGATGTAAGCGCAAGAAGTATAAATCAAGTACACCACGGCACGTGGCTGAAAACGTGTTGGACAGGAATTTCAACTCCGAGAAGCCAAATGAAAAATGGCTGACTGATGTGACCGAAATGAAATACGGAGTCTCACAGAAAGCTTATTTGAGTGCGATTTTGGATTTATATGATGGATCTATTGTGAGCTATCTACTAGGTACTTCCAATAATAATTCATTGGTGTTTAAAACCCTTGATTTAGCTTTGGAAGTTAGCGCAGGAGCAACTCCACTGCTTCACAGTGACCGAGGATATCAATATACTTCCTCTACATTTAAAAGGAAAATAGAGAAAGCAGAAATAGTACAGAGTATGTCAAGAGTAGGACGGTGCATTGATAATGGACCAATGGAAGGATTTTGGGGAACACTGAAATGTGAGAAGTATCATTTAAACAAGTACAGTACGTTTGAAGAGTTGAAGAAAGCTATTGATGAGTATATTCAATTTTATAATACGGAAAGATTTCAAAAAAGATTAAACGGCCTTAGTCCCTTAGAATACAGAGCTAAAGCCGCCTAGTGTCTTTTATTTATTTCCACTGTCTATTTGACAGGGGGCAGTTCAATACATTTTCCAGCTCATTTTTTATGCATTTTTAAATCAACCTTTACCTTTAACATAGCCAAAGGAATTTACTTATGCTCCTTTCTGGAATAAATATAGTCATTAGTTGGTTAATCATTTCATCGGTGACCTTTAACTATTTTGTGATAATGTATTTAAGAGGAGGGATACCCATGAAATGCGGTGCAAAGTGTTTTATTGTGGAGGCTGAAGTAAATGGCAAAATGCAATCGATACCAGTGACAGCAAGAACTTCTATTCAAGCTAGAAAAACTGTATCTCTAGAGTATGGCAAGGAATTAAAGATAATTGCAGTGAAGGCTGATACCGATTCACTGTAATTTACATAAAGAATTTTTCGAATAAAAAGCACCTGTTACCTGATCTATTTGCAGGGAAAAGGTGCTTAAATTATATACAGTCTAACTAAGGGTTCTCTATCCTATTAACATATTCTAACAGTAATAGTGAACACCTATTTGGTCTGCCTGAACGTAAGATAAATTATATGTGAGGAGGAAATATAAATTGGAGACTGGCAAATTAATCATTTGGGAACCACTGAAGGAAAATCCATTTGATCGTTTTAAAGTACAAATGAACTTAGTCTCTTTGCAATATGACGGAGAAGACTTTGTGCTAATCTTTACAGCGTTCAATAGTGAAGAGAAATTCAAATTCATCTACAAGCAAAATGATTTTAGTTTTTATGCCATTCGTCATTTCCGTATTCTTAAGGAATGGACTCGAGGTGATATTGAATTCCTTATTGGTAAATTACGAGAAGAAAGGGATTCCGCGGGATTGCAAAAGTTCCCATATGATCCCACCTTTTACAAAATAGAAAATTCGAGTTTCAAATCTTGGTATAAGAATATTGACCTTTCTTTACCAACATCGGAAGATTCTCAGCTGGAACATCACTTGTACATAGCCTCCGATTATCTTATTGATGTACTAAGTGAAAATCAACCTATAATAAGCATTGACCATACGAATCGTTGACCATTAAAAATCCCTTCGAAGATGGTACACTAAATCCAATACTTACATTCGGAGGTAACGGACATGAGCGAAAGATCAGAAGATAGAATGGTAAAGGAAATAATATTAGATAATAGGTTAATAAAAGTAAATCATTATGAACAAGAAACAATAAATGGTTTACACCAAATTTCAATAGTGTTTGACGTAACAAGTGAAGATTATCATGATATTGCGACTTTACTGTATAAGGGTACTTTTGAAGTTACTGTTCCAGACGCAGTATTATTTTTCCGGGGAAGTATTAGGAATTACTCAACTTCCATTACTAACTTATATGAGCAAGGGCAAGTGGGCGAATATAAATTGACTTTGCTGGAGACGGAGATATAAGAAGGGGGCTTAAAGATGAAGTTAAGTATTCTGGATCAATCGCCGATTTCATCCAATCAAACAGCTCAAGAGGCTTTAAAGGATTCGTTGAAGTTAGCACAAGTTGGAGAGGCGTTAGGGTATACTCGCTATTGGGTTACGGAACATCATGATTTACCTGGCTTAGCAAGTTCGGTTCCAGAAGTGATTTTAAGTTATATTGGAGCAAATACTAGTACAATTCGAATCGGCTCGGGAGCTGTGTTATTGCCTCATTATAAACCGTTCAAAGTGGCAGAAGTTTATAATACACTTGCTACATTATTTCCTAATCGTATCGATGTAGGTATAGGGCGTGCACCGGGAGGATCAGCTGAAGCAACCAATGCTTTATCGGATAATTATTTGCAAAATGTTTATAAGATGCCTAGTTTAGTGAAGGATTTACTGCATTTCCTAGATGATGATTTTCCTGCTGACCACGAGTACTCGAAAATTTCTGCGTCTCCCATTCCGTTAGTAGCACCAGTTCCATGGCTTCTAGGGACTAGTAAAAAAAGTGCTTTGCTCGCTGCAGAAAATGGGATGGCCTATACATTTGGGCAATTTATGAGTGACAATGATGGACCGTCCATTATTCAGGAATATCTAGAAGCTTTTACTCCTCGGAAACAAGGACAAACAGCGCAAGTGATGATAACTGTTTCTGTTATTTGTGCAGAAACAACTGAAAAAGCGATTGAGTTATTGTTAAGTTCGCTTATATGGGAATTGCAGAAAGCTAAAGGGGAAGGACACAAAGGAATTCCATCTATTGAAGAGGCACAGCAATATAAATGGGACGACCGAGAAAAAGTTACGCTTGATAATATGAAAAAGAATATAATCATCGGTAATCCACAGGAAGTAAAAGAGAAATTAATCGATTTGCAAGCTTCCTATAAAGCAGATGAAATTATGCTAAGTACCATTACATATTCTGCTGAAGCGAGAAGAAACTCCTATAGACTAATAGCAAATGAATTACTTATTAATGATTAACCAGGGACAGCGCACACCCTAGGTTAAGTTAAACACATGAAGATGTATTGCCAACTGATGATGAAAATGCCCGTGAAGTTTATAAACTTCACGGGCATTTTTTCGTTAGTTGAGTTAGTGTATTGCTATAAATTATATAATAGTGTATGATACCCAGTATAAGATAGTGTACGACACATAGTATACAGTAGTGAGGTGAAACATGGAAAAATTGTTAAGTTCATTAATAACTGAGTTACGTAGAGGAACATTGACACTTGCTGTATTGAGCCAGCTAAGAACACCTCAATATGGATACTCTTTGGTGCAATTACTAGAAAAGTCGAGTGTTTCTATTGAGCAAAGCACTTTATATCCTTTGCTACGGCGCTTAGAAAAACAGGAATTAGTCGAGAGCAGCTGGGATACAACGGAAAGTAGACCGAGAAAGTATTATGTATTAAGCGAATATGGAATTGAAATTTTGGAGCAGTTAAAAGCCGAATGGGAAAAATCTACGAAGGAACTTCAAAACTTATTACAAGGAGATGTTGAAAATGAACCTGATTGATATATATATACAGGAAGTGACACGCAGACTTCCTGAAAAAAGTCGTGATGACATTGCACTTGAATTAAGGTCAACTATTGAAGATATGCTCCCAGAAAAATACGAAGAGAAAGAAGTAAAAGAGGTTCTAGGAAATCTAGGAAACCCAGCATCACTTGCTAGTGAATACTCGGATCGACCGATGTATTTAATAGGTCCTAGATACTTTGATACGTACATGACTCTACTGAAAATCGTGATACCAATCGTGGCGATACTCGCATTTTTAGTTATTGTTGTGGAAAATGTCATTTCTTATAGTGGGGAAGAAGACATTGTTAACGGAATTATTAACGTAATCATTTTGATCCTAGGTCATGGTATTTGGGGTATGTTCAGTGCAGCAATGGAGACATTCTTTTGGATTACGCTCGTTTTTGCCATTTTGGAACGCAAGGATACTTCAAAAAGCAAATCACCACTCACACCGGGTTGGACAGAATGGACACCTGATGATTTAAAAAGCATATCGCTTATTTCGAAAGAGAAGAAAATTTCCACTGGAGATATATTTGGTCACCTGTTGTGGATTGCTATTTTTATTTCAGTTTACTTTAATGCTGGTCACTTACTAGGTGTTTATGAAAAAGTACAAGGCAAAATAGAGTTAATCACCCCTACATTTAATCAGGAAGTGTTACATTCGTATTGGCTAATTGTAATAGTTGCGTTAATAATAGAAATTGCTTTTGTATTTTATAAACTCATCCTTCGTCAATGGACATCTAAATTGGCAATTATGAATACGGTAAGAAATATAGTTTCTACCATAGTATTTATCATCGTTATTAGTAATGATCAACTTATAAATGAAGAATTCTATATGTATTTAGAGGATTTGTGGCAGTTATCATTTGAGCTTAAAAACTTATTTATCATCATTTTAATTGTACTTTGGTTATTTTTAAGCATTCTAGATATCGTACAAGGATTTAGAAAAGCAAATACGAAATAACAGAAATGTGGTTATTTGTAGTAACGCTCACATAAGTAAGGAACATTCACGAAGAGACACTAGCTACAGGCATCCATCTATCAGGATGCTTTTTTTCTTTGTCCTACATGGATTACTGCTTACTTTTATGTGAAGAACAAGGAAAATTAAAAAAAAGTGTGCGTTATTCCAGTTAAAAATAGCATCTAAGACCCCACGTTTTAAACCTTCAAATTATTATATTTGGAGGTTTTTTTGATGGAACGTTATTTAAGGGGAAATACATTTCATAAAGATAATATTGTTAAAGCTTAAAAAGCATCTGGAGATATTTATTATTAAAAATTATCTAAAAATATATATTGACAGGAGGTTAAAATAACATTAAATTTAAATGAGAATGATAATCAGTCTTATTTCATTGCATATAATTATATTTACGTATTAATAGAAATTATACTTTTTAATAAGAGTTGATAATTTTATAGAAGAGGAAGGGTTACATATGCAAAACAAAAAATCTTTATTACTAATGCTTGCAATGGCTTTTTTTGCAGTTTTAGTATTAGTAGGATGTTCAGATGATTCAACAACTAAAGAAGTAGATAAAAAGGATTCAGATACTTCAAATGAAACAGCAGCAGAAACAGAATACCCAATGACAATTAAACACGCTTTAGGAGAGGCAGTACTTGAAAGCAAACCCGAGCGTATTGTAACTATACAATGGGCAAACCATGATATCTCTTTAGCCCTAGGTGTTGTGCCAGTTGGTTTTTCAGCAGCAAACTTTGGCGTTCAAGATGATAGTGGTTTACTACCATGGACAAAAGAAAAATTAGATGAACTTGGAGCTACAGATCCAAACGTGTTTCAAGATACAGATGGGTTAGATTTTGAAGCGATTTCAGATGCAAATCCAGACGTTATCCTTGCTGCATACTCAGGTATTACAGAAGAAGAATATGAAACATTAACACAAATTGCACCAGTTGTAGCATATCCAACATCAGCATGGACTACTACATGGCGCGAGCAGGTTGAATTGAATGCGGCAGGTATGGGGATGAAAGAAGAAGGCGAACAACTGATTAAAGATACGGAAAATTTAATCGCTGAAAAATTAAGCGCTTATCCACAAATCGAAGGTAAAAAAGTTGTTTGGGTGAATTTCTCTGCGCAGGATTTATCGCAATTACACATTTATACACCAGTGGATTCACGTGTAGCATTTTTAGAAGAATTAGGGCTAACGGCTCCTGAAAGTATTTCCTCATTAATCACAGATCCAAAAAGTTATTCATTAAACTTAAGTACGGAAAATGTAGAAGCGTTGTTTGATGCAGATATTATTGTAGGATATGGTGATGAGGAATTATACAATACTATCAAAGCAGATCCTTTACTTGGTAAAATTCCGGCTGTTGAAAGAGGTTCTGTAGCATTTATCACAAGTGATACACCATTAGTAGCGGCAGGAACTCCAAACCCACTTTCAATCGCGTATACGATTGACGAGTATTTAGAACTAATCGGAGGAGCTATAGACAAGATCAATGAATAGCACCACTGATTCCAAAAAGAAGCAATTAGATTTACATTTGCCAAAGCATTTTACGCTCATTTTGGTGATTGCAATCATCTTGTTGATTGTTAGCATCGTCTCCTCGCTTATGTTAGGGGCAAGAGTTGTAAGTTATCAAGAGCTGATGGACGGCTTATTTTATACAAACCAAGATTCTTATGGAGCCAACGTAGTGCGCAAACGAATTTCCCGCACGGTCTTTAGTTTGTGCTGTGGTGTTGCTTTAGGAATTGCAGGTGTGTTGATGCAAGCCGTAACACGTAATCCATTAGCAGACCCTAGTATTTTAGGGGTGAACACAGGTGCCACGTTATTTGTTGTAATAGGTATTACACTTTTTAACATCACAACAGCAGGGGAATATATTTGGTTAGCTTTAATCGGAGCGAGCATTACAGCAGTTTTCGTGTTTGGAATTGGTTCCATGGGGCGTGGTGGTGCTACGCCTATTAAGTTACTCCTAGCAGGAGCTGCAACTAGTGCAGCTCTTTCTTCGCTTGTCACCGCAATTATTATTCCAAGCGCTTATGCTCAGGATCAGTTTAGATTTTGGCAGGTGGGAAGCGTTGGATCAGGAAATTGGGATTCTATCAAGATTTTCCTCCCGTTTCTTATCGTTGGGCTTTTAATAGCGTTTATTTCCGCACCTGCTTTAAATGCATTAGCCTTAGGGGATGATGTTGCGACTAGTTTAGGAGTACGCCCTGGTATATTACGTGCTTTTGCCATCATTGCCGGAGTTGTTTTGTGTGGAGCTGCTACTGCTTTAGCAGGTCCAATTGGATTTATCGGTCTGTTGGCAACACACGCTATGCGTTTTGTTATTGGACCAGATTTACGCTTTTTAATACCGATGTCGGCATTAGCAGGGGCCATCATTTTGACGTTTTCAGATGTTGTTGGCCGACTGATTGCTAGTCCAGGAGAGCTTGAAGTTGGTATTCTAACTGCGTTTATTGGTGCACCTATACTTATCATATTAGCTAAGAAATCGAAAGTGCGGTCATTATGAAAAATCAATCTGTTGAAGTTAATTTTATTATGCAAGGGATGCGTCAGAGAAGACTGCGATGGCTTTTTGTTACGACGCTCCTCGTCATTTTAGCTGTAGTACTTAGTTCTGCTATGTTGCTGCTCGGCAATACAATTTATCCAGTACATATTGTTGTGCGGACCCTATTGGGCGAAGAGATTTCTGGAGCCAATTTTGCGGTGAATACAATTCGACTTCCACGAATGCTCGCAGGGGTATTTGCAGGATTTGCTTTTGGTGTTGGAGGCTATGTCTTCCAAACGATGCTGCGAAATCCATTAGCAAATCCAAATATTTTGGGGATTACATCGGGCTCAAGTGTAGCAGCAGTATTTTGTATAACTGTATTGCATACGAGCAACTCGACTATATCTATTGCAGCCGTCATTGGTGGTTTAGCAACGGTAATTGTTATGTATTTATTAGCTCGCGGGGGAACATTTTCCATCGGTCGCATAATCATTATCGGTATTGCGATTCAAGCTATGTTAGATGCTGTCATTTCTTTTTTACTCCTGAAGAGTGCTCAACAAGATATAGCTGGAGCAATCAGATGGCTTGGAGGCAGTTTGAATGGCTCCAAGATGAGTGAGTTGCCTCCATTAATAATCGTTGTATTACTTTTCACGCCAATAATTATTATATTTGGGAAGCAATTAGGCATTTTAGAGCTTGGTGAGCAAATGGCTTCTTCCCTAGGTGTTTCAACCGATAGACTACGGATTATTCTAATAGTCAGTTCTGTCTTTATGATTGCAATTGCTACAGCAACAACGGGACCAATTGCTTTTGTATCATTTTTAGCAGGGCCAATCGCAAATCGACTAGTTGGTGTTAGCTCATCTAATATTCTTCCAGCAGGGTTAGTAGGGGTCAATCTTGTTCTAATTGCCGATCTTATTGGACAATTTGCATTTGAGTATAGATTTCCTGTAGGTGTTATCACAGGATTACTAGGGGCACCATACTTAATATATTTACTAATCCGTATGAACCGAAAAGGAGAATTGTAATGGGGAACACACACAGTTTTCGAGCCGATAAATTGTTTTCCGGCTATGACAATAAAACAATTATTCAAGGAATTGACCTTGAAATACCTAAAAATAAAATAAGTGTAATTATTGGCGCAAATGGTTGTGGAAAATCTACACTTCTTAAAACGATAGCAAAGCTCATAAAGCCATCAGAAGGTGATGTAACGCTTGACGGAAAAGCGATAAACAAATACCCACCTAAGCAATTAGCACGGATTTTAGGTATTCTTCCACAATCACCTGTTGTACCGGAAGGAATTACAGTTGCCGATTTAGTTGGAAGAGGAAGATTTCCACATCAATCCTTGTTTAGTGGATGGTCTAAGAAGGACTATGAGGCAGTTGAGGAAGCAATGGATTTTATGAACATTACGGAGTTTGCTAATCTTGATATTGACGAGCTATCCGGTGGTCAAAGGCAGCGAGTATGGATAGCCATGGCTCTTGCACAGCAAACGGATATTTTACTATTAGATGAACCAACAACATTTCTAGATATCACCTATCAGGTAGAAATTTTAGATTTACTAACGAGCCTTAATGAAAAGTATGGGACTACCATCGTTATGGTGCTGCATGATATCAACTTATCTGCTCGTTATGCAGATTATATCTTTGCGCTCCATAAAGGTGAGCTTGTCGCAGAAGGAAAACCTTCGGACATCATAACAAGTGACTTAGTAAAATCTATTTTTGACTTGAATTGTGTTGTGATCCAAGATCCAATTTCCGATACACCTTTAGTTATACCTAAAGGCCGCTACCATGTAAAAAGTTAAATTTACGAGTGAACAGTCCTTATGACGATGTTTTGTTCATCCTCATTTTCGAAATGATGTAATTTAAATATAAGTGAGAAGACCAGAAGAACTAACTTCTGGTCTTTTTTGTTTTCTTAATGATTCATCAATTTTAAAGGTTATCTATTAAATGAATTGACGAGGTCAATAATCATCCTATACAATAGTAAATGAAAGTGATTCTCATTATCATTTAATTTCCGCTTTAAGATAATACAAAGAACCGTATTGTATGAACAAGGTCTTTCAGTGCAAACCAATAACGAGGGAGGAACATCTTATGAATGAAAATTTTATAATACTAGAAATGTTTCAGCATGAAGTAAGCTGTTGCTGTCCAGGACAAAAGCATAAACATATAATTGAGTTCCATCCAAGTGATGTATGGACGATAATAGATGAGCAAAAGTACGATGATTCTCTTGGGTGGCATTTTTTAGTGACTGTCAATGGAGAGTTTCAATTTCTTATTCAAGTGGATGATATGGAAGAGCTTAGTAAGGAAGGCAGAATTTGCTCCCTTATGGATTTAGAGTTAAAAATGATGCATTTGAATTTTAAAGTGAATGAATCACTCGATCAACATGATGAGGAGGCATTTACTTTGTTTGCAAATGAACTAAGCAATGTGCAGAAGATCATGGAAAATGGATATTCCTCTTTAGGTATAAAAGCTTAACCAATCCTTCCGTGAAGGGAAATTTTTTATACATTGTTACATATTATTACCGGAACATGAAAGAGAATGTATTGTTAATGTAAAATAGCATATCCAATATTTGCTAATAATAATTACCTCCGTTATGGCAATCATAATTTTTGGAGGTGAAGAACAATGGCAAACAACAATAACAATAACGTTCCGAATGCAGCTCAAACAAATGCAGAAGAAGTTAGAAAGCAAAATGCTCAAGCAAATCAAAAAGCACAACAAAATGGACAAGGTGCTTCACAAAATAAGTTTGAATTTGGATCAGAATTTGGCGTATCAAAAGAACGTCAAACAAATGCCCAAGAAGTGAGACAACAAAATGCTCAAGCAAATCAAAAAGCAGGACAAGCTGGATCTCAAAACATGTCTAGCGAATTTGGATCGGAATTTGGCGTATCAAAAGAGCGTCAAACAAATGTGCAAGAAGTGAAACAACAAAATGCTCAAGCAAATCAAAAAGCAGGACAAGCTGGATCTCAAAACATGTCTAGCGAATTTGGATCAGAATTTGGCGTATCAAAAGAGCGTCAAACAAATGTGCAAGAAGTGAAACAACAAAATGCTCAAGCTAACAGTAAAGCACAACAAAACGCAAATAATTTTAAGAAATAATATATAACTAAAATTTTGATGGGAGCCTAAACACTCCCGTCATTTTTTATTGGTTTAAAAATACCTGGTTTACAAAAGAAGCTCAAAAAGTTGTAACAAAAAATAACAATGCAAGATTCTAAAAATTTGTGCTAAAATAAAATATCAGTCTACTTAAAGTTAAAATAAGTACATATTATTTTAATGGGGAAATTGAATTTTGTATTTCTTTCTAAAGGGAGAAAACTATGGGGGATAGTATGATGAAGAATTTATTAGCTAAATGGAATCAAATGAGTTTAGTAAAAAGGATTGTTATCGGTATTATTGTCGGTGTTATCTTAGCTTTAGCCGTTCCAACTGGCGCAAGTTGGATTTCTATTTTTGGCTCTTTGTTTGTCGGAGCATTAAAAGCAGTTGCGCCGATATTAGTATTATTTATAGTAATGCACGCAATTGCTGTACATAAGAGTGGTAAAAAGACGAATATGAAATCAATTCTTGGCCTTTATGCTATTGGTACATTACTTGCCGGAGCAGTGGCTGTAGTAGCAAGTTTTCTATTCCCAGTTACACTAACGCTTACAACAGGAGTAGAAGAACTAACTCCCCCTGAAGGTATTGCTGAAGTTATTGAGACCTTACTATTTAACCTAGTTGCTAATCCAATTGATGCAGTAGTAAATGCTAACTATTTAGGGATATTAATGTGGGCGATTGTTCTTGGCTTTGCACTAAAAAATGCAAATCAACATACAAAAGATATGTTAGGTAATTTTTCGGATGCTATCACTAAAATAGTACAATGGGTGATCAATTTAGCACCACTTGGTATTATGGGGCTTGTATTTGATGCAATTGTAACAAGTGGTCTTTCGGCTTTAGCTGATTATGGTAGATTACTATTAATATTAGTTGGGTGTATGGTGTTTATCGCACTTGTAGTGAATCCAATAATTGTGTATATCTATACGAGAAAAAATCCTTATCCAATTGTTCTAATGGTTTTAAGAGAAAGTGGTATTACGGCGTTCTTTACACGTAGTTCTGCAGCAAATATTCCAGTAAATATGAAACTATGTGAAAAACTTGGCTTAGATGAGGATACTTATGCAGTATCAATTCCTCTAGGTGCTACTATTAACATGGCTGGCGCAGCAGTGACGATTGCTGTTCTAACTCTAGCAACTGTAAATACATTAGGTTTTGAAGTAGATTTTGTGACTTCTCTTATGCTTGTTGTCGTTGCAGCTGTCTCTGCAGCAGGTGCATCAGGTGTTGCAGGGGGATCATTGCTACTTATCCCATTAGCATGTAATTTATTTGGCATTCCTAATGATATTGCTATGCAAGTAGTTGGGGTTGGGTTTATCATTGGTGTTGTACAAGATTCCTGCGAAACTGCTTTGAATTCTTCATCTGACGTACTGTTCACAGCTACGGCTCAGCATGCGAAAGAGCGCAGAGAAGGTAAAACTAAAGTAGTTAGTGTGAATTCTTAAAATGATATAATTAAATCTAAAAAGCCACGATTACCGAGATGATTCGGAAATCGTGGCTTTTTAATACTAATACATTTATTTTACTTCTTTAAATCCTTGACTTTCTAATATTTCAAGAGACTTTTTCATACTCACGCCTTTATCTTTAGGATCTTCGGTAAACTCCATCCCCGGTAAGCTCTTTATGTCATCGTATTCTGCAACCTCATAATCTATAGTTAACGTTTCAATAGCTTTCGTATCCTCATATTCTAGTTTATGTGTTATTCCATCAATGTCTTGAAATTGTTCTACAAGTGGAGCAAAAAGCTCTTGTGCTTCTTCTTTGGAAGGAATACCCGCTAAATCATATTGGATAATGTTTTCGGTCGATTGTTTAGTAACTTTATCGCCTTTAGTTGTGTATACCATCGTGGTAATAACACCATTTTGTTCTAATTCAAATGTTCTAGTAGACTCACTTCCACATGCTGTTAAAAATAGAGCTAAAACCATAATAATGATAAATCCAGTTAATTTTTTCATTGTTACACTCCTCGTGTATGTATAATTTAGTATAAAATTTTAAATACCATTATTAACCATAATATGATGCCGAAAAGAAAGCAGAACTGATTTTTTAAAATAGCATTTCTAGAAAAATGAAGATGATATAAATTAATAATGTTTTATTTCCCTGCAGTTAACATCTCCTTTTTTCTTAGTTTCTCTTAAATTGGTTTTAATACCCTTCTATTCACCTAAACTTTTTTTAGTTTATAAGAAAAAATACCCTATAAATAGGTATCTTAAACTTTTTTTGTTGTATTTTTGTAAAAAATAAAAAAAGCTTGAAATTGTTATTCTACGCCTTTTTTCAAGGCGATATAAATAATTTTTTGAGAGGTGAATTCTAATGATAGCGTATATAGTGTTACAAAATAGTGAACGCTTACATAAAATATACTTTTACTTTCTCTACTTGCAAACATTGTATTTGGACATCAGGAATAATGAAGGTATACTTAATAAGTAAGTGAGAAGGTTGTCAGACGTTCAACCTTATAAGAATACATCTTTGTGGAGGCATACAATGAATTATATAATCTCAATCGTGGGCTTAATTGTTGTTCTGGGACTTGCTTGGGTTGCAAGTAGCAATCGTAAAGGAATTAAAATCAGACCAATTATCCAGATGCTTATTTTGCAATTAGTTTTGTCTTTTATATTACTGAATACTAAGTTTGGATTAATTGTTATTGAGGGGATTGCAGCCGTATTTACAAAATTGCTAGATTTTGCGAATGAAGGAATCAGCTTTGTATTTGGTGGCATTGCGAATGAAGGACAAGCTCCTTTCTTCTTAAATGTTTTACTTCCAATCGTATTCATATCAATGCTAATTGGTATTCTACAGTATATTAAAGTTCTTCCTTTCATTATGAAGTGGTTGGGCTGGGGAATAAGTAAAGTAAACGGCATGGGTAAATTAGAGTCATACAATGGGGTAGCATCTGCTATTGTTGGCCAATCGGAAGTATTTATCACGGTGAAAAAGCAGCTTGGACAATTATCGTCTCAACGTCTGTATACACTATGTGCATCAGCGATGTCTACCGTATCGATGTCTATTGTTGGGGCTTATATGACAATGGTGGAACCGAGATATGTCGTGACGGCTATCGTGGTTAATCTATTTGGTGGATTCATCATTGCTTCTATTATTAATCCATACAAGGTCACTGAAGAAGAAGATATCCTCGTTGTTCAAGAAGAAAAACAGAGCTTCTTTGAAATGTTGGGCGAATATATTATGGATGGATTTAAGGTTGCAATCGTAGTAGCGGCGATGTTAATCGGATTCGTTGCACTTATGGCAGGAGTAAATACCTTATTTGATATGGTATTAGGAATTTCATTCCAAGAAATTATTGGATATATCTTTGCTCCATTTGCAATTTTAATGGGTATTCCTGTTTCAGAGTCAGTAACAGCTGGTGGTATTATGGCTACCAAACTAGTTACAAACGAATTTGTAGCGATGCTTTCATTAAATGATTTAGCATCAAATCTAAGTGAACGATCAATCGGAATTATTTCCGTGTTCCTTGTTTCGTTTGCAAACTTCTCTTCTATTGGGATTATTTCTGGTGCTGTAAAAGGTCTTCATGAAAAACAAGGGAATGTTGTAGCACGTATGGGCTTGAAACTGTTATACGGCGCAACATTAGTAAGTGTATTAACAGCGATTATTGTAAGTTTTATCTTATAAATAAAAATTTCACGTTTTCAAAGAAATTAGTCTTATAAAGAATGAGCAAAAAACCTCCTAAGCAATTATGATTAGGAGATTTTTTGTATTAATTATTAGTCAATTTGACTAATATACTTGTCATTATGACGTGTTTTTGTTACGCTATTATGAAGAAAGGGGATTCCTTATGAAAACTCGAATGAGGGAACTAAGGGCACGTGATGGGTTGAACCAAACACAACTTGCAAAGCTTACTAAAGTTTCCAGACAAACAATTAGTTTAATAGAACGAGAAGAACTAATACCATCTTTACTAATTGCTGCTCGACTTGCACGTGTGTTCAATGAACCGGTGGAAAGTATATTTCTAATCGAGGAGGATGAATTATAATGAAAACAGTGATACAAGTACTGCTTTGTGCAGTAATAGGGTTTGTTGTCGCTATACTTATGCTCAATAATTTCACTATAGATCTTATGGAGTATGCCGAAGTTATAGTGATAACTTTAATCGGTATCATTATTATATTGTTAGGTGTTAGCTTAAAATTATATTGGGAAGTAAAAAAACTGTATAACACGGATGCTAAAGGGGATGAAGAAGATGAAGTAGATTTATTGATCTATAAAAAATTTGCAGATTACTCATTTCTAGTGCAGTCTAGTATTGTACTCTCCGTGTTGGTCTTGTGTACAACAGTAATTACATTACAAAGTATAGTTTTAACAATCATTGCCATCGCTACAATGATTCTAAGTTATTTGTTCACAATATTCATGACCAACTTAATCCAATTAGTATACCCAGAACGAAATATCCCCAATTTATCTGATTCCAAGTATGCAGAAAAACTGTTAGAAATTTCGGATGAAGGTGAAAAACATGTCATGTTAATTGGGTTTTATAAATCCTATAATTTACTGAATGTTGGTCTACTCATTGGTATTGTGCTTTCTACTTTCTATTCCATTTCGACAGATCAATCTCAACTATTCTCTATTATTGTAATGAGTTTAGTATTAATCATTGTAAATGGGAAGTATTGTTTTTCCATTCGAAATAAATGATTTTAATGTTTAATTCCCTTTAGGAAAAAAGATTATAATTCCTTCAAAAGAATTACATTAATCTAGGCAATAAAAAAAGCACTACCTCCAAGGAGATAATGCTTTTTTTCTAAAGAATTCTTTGTTCCTAAAGAACTCCTGCGGGTTTGGCACCCATTAATGTCGACTAAAATAATAATCGATAGTATCGATGTCAAACTTATTTCTTACTAGAAGATTAGTATAGCACATAAGTATATTAAAAACAACATTTTACTGAAATGTTGTACAAGGAGCCTATAAGTGATGGTATAATAACTCATTGAGGTAGATTTAGGATTCATGAATCTTGTTGAACAGAAGGTTGACGATGCTTCTTCTTATACTTAAATAATATCGCAATCGGAGGTGTCAATATGAATAAAAAATGGACGATAGATGAAATAAGAAATTATGTTAGTAAAAATTCAGAAAGTACATTACTTTCAAAAGAATACGTAGGTTACTCACAAAAACTACTATTCAAATGTTCATGTGGAACGAACTTTGAAAAAACATTTACAAAGTTTAAAGCTAGTAATCAAAAAAAATGCTCTAATTGTCAAGAAGCTAGACCTTCGCGATAAGGTAATGAGGATTTTATAATTAACAAATAAACAGATCATAGCTGGTGCTATGATCTGTTTATTTTCGTTATAATAACTTTATTCTACAGAGGTGTCCTCATTGGAAATCTGTTTAACGCGTTGTTTTCTAGACTTTCTAAAATATAATAATTCATATATACATGGTATTACTATTAATGTAAGCAGGGTAGCCATAGCCAACCCACCAATAACAACAATAGCAAGACTTTGTGATACTAGGCTTCCTGTTTCAGCTTTTTTCAGCAATAGAGGAAGCATTGCACAAATGGTTGCAATGGCTGTCATGAAGATCGGTCTCATTCTCGTAGCGGCTGCCTCTACAAGCGCATCTCGTATAATCATTTTCTGCTCGTTTTGTTTCACGCGATCTAACAGTACGATCGCATTGGTTACAACGATACCTATAAGCATTAATGCACCAAGAAGGGCAGTAATATCTAAGGAAATACGACTGATAAGAATTCCTAAAATAGCGCCTATTGCAGCTAAAGGTAGTGAGCAAAGAATGGCAATAGGAGCTTTGATAGACTTGAAAGTAATGACCATTATTAGGAACACAATCCCAATGGAAACAAGCATGATTAGGAATAAATCTGTAAAATCTTCCGCTTGTTGACTACTTGAACCACCTATTAATACCTCAACATTTTCAGGGATATCCATACCTGTATTGTCTTGGTCCCCGAATATTGCTAAGTTAACTGCTGTTGCAATTTCGGAAAGCTTGGAAGGATCAACAGATGCGGTTACTCGAAGGTATGCATCCCCGTCTTTATGAATCTGGTTGGTAGAGCGTTCCTCACTTTGTAAAGTCGCAACGGAAGAGACTGGGGCTATTCCTTCATGGGTCATGACAGGAATATCTTTTAGCTCATCGGGTGTTACGGTATCCAGAAGAGGTTCCAGAATTACAGATTTTTGCTTGTCATTTATACTAACTGTTCCTATCGGTGTTTTGTTTAATAGTACTGCTAACTGGGATGCAATTTGTTCTGTATTGCCTTTAGAAGGATCAACTATTAGGGAGTGAACAGTTTTCTTTTCATCTTGGTTAGTCGTAACTTCCTCTACACCCTCTAATCTATCTACCTTCTCTATAATTTCGGTTGCTACCTTCTCTAATTCAATTATACTTTCTCCGATAATATCAATTGTTATATTTGGACTAGCTCCACCCATCATAAATGAAGCAGTGCTTACTTCAAACTTTGCATCTGAATATTGTTTTTTTTGAATTTCCATTTCTTTCACTAGAAAGTCGGTGTTCTTTTTATCCTCTAGAAAGATGCTGAAAGTTGCTTCTGTGGAAGAACCGACCCACCCATAATGAGCTGCTTCAGGAGGAGAACCAATTTGAGTAAATATGTGTTGAACCTCTTCCATTGCAAGAATAGAGGATTCCAGTTCAAAGGTTTTTTCCTTCACTGTTTCCATTGGTGTATCAATTGGGTAAGCCAGTGTGACAATTACATAGTCAGCGGAAGAACTATCCACAGCCCCTTTAGGAATGGCGAAGTAAGCTCCAATAGACCCAACGAAGAGAAGGAGAGAAACCGAAAACACGATCCATTTATGGTTTAAAGACCAAGTAACCAATTTAGGGAAACGAACTGCGGGCTTATGCTCAGGAATCTTAGCGTTCTTCAATAATCCCGCACTCATCAGAGGGACAACTGTCAATGCAACGATTAAAGAGGCGAGTAATGAATAGGTTACGGTTAAAGCAAATGGTAAAAGGAATTCTTGAAGTCCACCATTTAACAAACTCATTGGCAGGAAAACCGCTACTGTTGTTAATGTGGAAGCAGTTATTGCGACTCCTACTTGCTTAGTTGCATCAATAATCATTTGTATAGAGAATTTTTCGGATTGCATTTTGCGGAAAATATTTTCAATGACTACAATACTATCATCTACAAGTCGACCCACTGCAACAGCGACGCCACCTAGAGTTAAGATGTTTAATGTTACACCGGACCATGATAGTAAGAATAATGTAAAGCAAAGAGACAATGGAATCGATACGATTGTAATAAATGTAGAGCGTATATTTCGTAAAAAGAGCATGATTATAATCGTTGCAAAAAGTGCACCAAGAAGTACCTCTTTTATCATCGTGTGAACAGAATTCTCTACCAAGTCGGAGGAAGAAATATAAATGACAGATTCCTGTTGCTCAAACTTTTCATTTATTTCTTTTGTTACTTTTTCAATCTCCTTGCTAATCGTAACCGCGTTGGATTGACTATCTTTTGTAATACTAATATCTAAGCTATCCATCCCGTTAAATCGACTAACGAAGTTTGAATCATTCGTTTCCTCAATAGTAGAGATATCTCCCAAAGCTATTTCAGGTGTAATCGGAAG
Source organism: Psychrobacillus sp. FSL K6-1464 (assembly GCF_038003145.1). Taxonomy (NCBI): domain Bacteria; kingdom Bacillati; phylum Bacillota; class Bacilli; order Caryophanales; family Bacillaceae; genus Psychrobacillus; species Psychrobacillus sp. FSL K6-1464. Next base: position 2,664,294 of record NZ_JBBOOP010000001.1, on the reverse strand, counting down.
AGCTTTTAATTCATCTAGACTTGTAAGATCTCCGATTACTTTAATATTGCTTGTTTTACCGTCTATTATTTTTTCGCCGATTGTGACAGAAATATTTTGACCTTGAATAATCCCTACAATGGACTGAAGTGGAATTTGATTTTCGGATAGTTTTTCATCATCAATGACAACAGAAATGACGGAATTGGTTATCCCATATACATCTACGTTAGAGACCCCTTTTATCTCTTGGTACATGGACTGTAGTTTGTTTCGTGCAAACTCCTTATTTTCTTCAGTTAAACCCTCTTCAAAAGTAACGGCAATATTAACAATTGGAATCATCGAAGTGTTAAGCTGTGAAATAATTGGCTTAGATATATAGGGAGGCAAGGATATCCCATTTAAAGCATCTTGAACATCTAACTTTGCCTGCTTCATATCATATCCTGCCTCGAAAAACAGATCTACTTTTGAAAATCCATCGCCTGTTGTTGAAAAGACTGACGTTTTACCATTTAATCCTGTAACTGATCTCTCAATTGGGAGGGTCACCTCAGACTCCATCGTTTTAGAATCAATCCCTTGGCTCATGGAAATAATAGTTACTTGAGGATTATCCGCTGTTGGTAGAAATTCCATAGGCAGTCTAAAATAACTTACAACCCCTATAACTAGTATTAATACAGTTAGTACTGCCACTGCCGCTTTGTTCCCGAAAGCCCATTTTGTAAATAATGACATAGTAAAGTTTCCTCCTAGGTTAATTGCCTGTGAATCAAAATAGAAAAATGCTAAAATCTAAGGCTTTAAGACAATTTATACTGATTTACCAGGTGCGCTCCTTCCTAAGACTGGTTTGGTTACCAGTTAATTGTATAAAAGAGGGTAGGATTCTGCATTGAACTTTGGATAGAAATTAGTCTAGGGCTTGAGGTGTAGTAAAACCTAAGTAGGTTACTTTAAAGAAAGGATAAAAAGAAGGTATGTTTGAAAACTTCCATACATAGAATAAATAATATGGAAACCGGTTTATAAGAATTTTCAAAAAACTAATTGATTTTATTTAAAATTAGATTATAATGGAAATTGAAAGCGCTTTTATATATAGAAATTTGGTTTATTTCCTATTTTTTTAACCTTTATGGAAACCGGTTTCTATAAATAAGATGATTGTAATGACACCGAAGATGCGAGCTTGATGGGATTAATTATAAGATGGGAGGGCGGTTTGGAGTAAAGGGGTTTTATTGTATGAATACTAGTAAACTATTAAAATTCAGGGGGAAATCATAATGAAACTAAAAAAACTACTAATCGCTTCATTATCCATATTGTTTGTGTTATTCGTTGCAGCATGTTCCGATTCATCAACTGATGATTCAGGTAAAAAAGCAGATGGCAAGGAACAAGTTACGCTTAACTTTTGGATGTTCGGTGCTACTGGTTATGAAGAACTTGTAAAAGAATATGAAAAACAAAATGAAAATATCAAAATTAAAATAAAAACATCAGAAACTGCTGATCATCATAATAACTTATTTACAGCTCTATCTGCTGGTAGTGGGGCACCAGATATAGCAGCACTTGAGCTTGACCAATTGGATCGTTTCCGTGATGCGCAAGATCGTTTTGTGAATTTATACGATATGGGTGCGAAGGATATTAAAGGAGAGTATTTGGACTGGAAATGGGAAATTGCTGAAAATGATAATGGAGAGTTCTTAATGGGTCTTCCAACGGATATTGGTCCAAAAGGCCTTTACTACAGATTAGATATATTTGAAGAAGCAGGATTACCTACAGATCCAGAAGAAGTTTCTGCTTTAATCGCAACTCCAAAAGATTTTAAGGATGCTGCTATAAAAATTAAAGAAAAAACTGGTAAACCAATGGTTGCTAGTATGGAAATGATGTACCGTGCGCAACTAGATGCGTTAGAGGAAAGTTATTTTGACGCAGAAGGAAATTTAATGATAGATGAAAGCGGCAACGGCGTTAAAGAAGCATATGACTTAGCGATCGATATGAATGAGCTTGGTTTAGTTGGAAATTATGCAATGTGGTCCGCTGAATGGGCAAATGGTGTGAATAATGGCGACTTTGCTGTTGAATTAGGAGCTGCTTGGTTCAAAGGGTGGATGGAATCAAATGCGCCTGATGCTGCTGGAAAATTTAGTATTGCTACATTACCGACGGAATACAGTGGAAACTGGGGTGGTTCTTACATTTCAATTCCTAAAGAAACAAAGCATGCAGAAGAAGCATATGAATTTGTAAAATGGCTAGTTTCACCTGAAAATCAATTGAAATCATTCAAGAACAATGGTCTTTTCCCTTCTGCTCCTGCTGTATATGATATGGCTGAATTTAAAGAAGCGAGCGATGAGTATTTTGGTGGACAGTCCACACAAACAGTATTTGCTCAATCTGCACAAAAGATTGGAAAAGTATATAAAGGTAAGGATTATACAAGCGTTCACGATGAAATCCTTGCTGCTTTAGTTAACTCACAGGCTGGTGCTGATCCGGAGAAAGAATGGACGGAAGCGATTGAACGTATTAAAACTAAACTAGATCGCTAAGTTCAGAAAAGGTTTAACATATTCGGCGGGTATAACCGCCGGATATACTCTGTATGTAGGTAGGGGGACGAGTGTATGGTTTCTTTAGATGAAAAACAGCAAAAAAAACGAAGGAAAGGTTTTTCATCCCAAGATATGAAAGAGATGCTTTCAGGGTATTTATATATATCCCCATTCTTTATCATATTTGCGATAATTGGTCTTTATCCGGCAATTTTTAGTTTAATCCTCGCTTTTCAGAAATGGAACGGTATGGGGGAAATGGAGTTTGTCGGGTTAAATAACTTTCAAGTAATACTAAGTGACCCGCTATTTTGGAAATCTGTTTATAATACCGTCATCCTTGGACTGATGGGTACTGCTCCTCAGCTCGTAATTGGATTGATACTAGCATTTTTATTGAACCTATCTTATTTACGATTTAAAGCCTTTTTCCGGGTCACAATATTCATGCCATATATCACTTCTATGGTAGCGGTTGCTTTAGTATTTAGTGTGTTTTTTAGTAATAATGAAACAGCGTTAGTGAATTATATTATTGGATTATTTGGTTTTGATCCAGTGAGCTGGAAGACCTCTGAATGGGGTGCGAAAATTGCGATCTCTACGATGGTTTTTTGGCGTTGGCTTGGATACAACACCATTATTTACTTAGCAGGGATGCAAAGTATTCCAAATGAGTTGTATGAAGCATCAAAAATAGACGGCGCTAGCATCTTCCAACAACTTCGATATATTACGATTCCGTTATTAAAACCATTTATAATATTGACTGTCTTCTTTTCGACAGTTGGAGCGATGCAATTGTTTACGGAGCCAACAGTGTTTTTAGGTAACACCGCATTTTCAAGGGATGAAGCAATGACAGTTGTTATGTATTTATATCGAGATGCCTTTAAGTTATCTTCCTTCGGGACAGCATCTGCAGCTGCTATTGTTCTATTGTTATTCATCGTAGTTGCATCTGCAATTAATATGTTACTGACAAAAAGGCTTGGAAGGGATAGGAGGGAAACATAGATGAAAGGTGATGTTGGTACTAAAAAGTGGGGCATTGGGCGTATAGGAATGTACTTGTTTTTAACGGTAATATCGCTCTTTTCGTTATTCCCTTTTTACTGGATGTTTGTTATGTCAACGAGACATAGCTCTGCATATAATTCGATACCTCCAGCAATGGTTCCAGGTGATCAGTTAAAGGAAAATTTCCAAAAAGTATTAGATATGATTCCATTTTTCCAGTCGATGTTCAATACATTAATCGTTTGTCTTACGGTAACGATTGTCGTGTTACTGATAAGTTCACTAGCTGGTTTTGCATTTTCTAAACTGAAATTTCCAGGGAAAAATATTCTATTCTTCGCTATATTGTTCACTATCATCATTCCGCCGCAACTTGGATTAATACCACAGTATTTGTTAGTGGCCAAAGCAGGATTATTGGATAATTTATTTGCAGCGATGGTATTATTTTTCCTAAATCCATTAGGGATATTTCTAATGAGACAATATGTCAGCGAATCGGTACCAGATGAATTGATCGAAGCAGCAAGATTAGATGGTTGTTCGATTTTCAGAATATACCGTAGTATTGTATTACCTATCATTTTACCTGCTTTTGCAACACTAGGAATTATTGTGTTCACCTCGGTTTGGGGAGAGTTCTTATGGCAGTTTACGGTGCTTCGAGACCCTGAATCCTATACAATTCAAGTTGCTTTAGCATCATTAAACACTCAATTTAAAGTAGATTTCGGTATGTTGTTATCTGGCGTATTTTGGGCTACAATACCACTTCTAATAGTGTTCTTGTTATTCAATAAACTATTTATATCTAGTATTGCCGAGGGATCGGTTAAATAATTGCGGTCAGCACATGGAATATGAGGGATGTAAAATGACGACTTTAACTATACGTGATATTGCTCAGATGTCGGGTGTCTCTAGGGGGACCGTCTCTAAAGTGATTAACAACTACGATGGTGTAAGTGAACTAACAAAGCGTAAAGTATTAGAGGTTATTGATAAAACTGGCTATCAACCTACTTTTTCTGCTCGATCACTTGCAACGAAAAAATCCAGCCTAATCGGACTGATCTATGCAGGGAAGATAAATGTAGAGTTTAACCATCCTTTTTTCAATGAGGTAATTTCATCTTTTCAAAAAACACTTGGTGCGATGGGCTATGATATTATCATTTTTTCCAATGAAATGTTCGATAAGGACAGTGTAGATTATCTTGCAAGGTCTCGGCATTATCGTTTAGATGGCTGTTTGATAATTGCAGGGGAAGAAGTAGAGGAAGCCGTTTCAGAGTTAGATAAAAGTGATATACCTTGTCTAGGGATAGACCTTGAGTTGACTGGGGAAAATTCTAGTTACGTCATGACAGATAACTTTAAAGTATCACAGCTTGCAGTGGAATACTTATATTTGAACTCTATTAGAGATGTTGGTTATATTGCAGGGAAGGACAGCTCTGATATATCGAATCAGCGATTAGAAGGATTTTTACAGACAATGAGTCAATTTGGGATGACAGCGCAACCACAATGGATTAAACACGGTAACTTTTTTGAATCTAGTGGATACGAAGCAATGGAAATAATACTTCAAGGTGAATCTTTGCCAAAAGCAATTATTGCCGCATCCGATATGATGGCTCTAGGTGCAATGAGAGCGATTAAAGATTATGGACTTCGAATTCCTCAGGATATTCAAGTGCTAGGTTGTGATGATGTAGAGGCTTGTCGTTATATGGAGCCTGCTCTTACTACTATTAAGCAGGATAAACAGAAAATTGGTAGATTGGCAGCGATAAAGTTAAACGATTTGATAAATGGAGTAACAGGTTTAAGGCCGTCACTCGTAGATCCAGAACTAGTAATCAGGAATTCTTCGGGTACCGTAGAAGAAGTAACGAAAAAACGATAAATGAAGGGTGGGCAATAAATGGCAATTATACAGTTTCCAAAAGACTTTAAATGGGGAGCGGCAACGGCTTCTTATCAAATTGAAGGTGCAACAAACGAAGATGGTAGAGGGGTATCGATATGGGATACCTTTTCTAAAACTCCGGGGAAGGTACATAATGGAGACACCGGAGACGTAGCGTGCGATAGCTACCACCGGTATGAAGAGGACGTAAAGCTAATACATGATTTGGGAGCAGATGTGTATCGCTTTTCTGTTGCTTGGCCAAGGATTTTCCCTAATGGTACGGGAGAAGTTAACCAAAAAGGAGTCGACTATTATCATAAATTAGTAGACTCGTTGTTAGAAAAAGGCATTGAACCAATGTGTACTTTGTATCATTGGGATCTACCGCAAGCCTTACAGGACAAGGGTGGTTGGGATAACCGCGAAACAATCGAAGCTTTCGTTCAATATGCCGATTTCATGTTTAAGGAATTTGATGGCAAGATAAAAAAATGGATTACGGTTAACGAACCGTGGTGTTCCTCGTTCCTGTCGAACTATATTGGAGAGCATGCACCAGGGAATCAGAACCTCCAACTAGCGACGGATATAGCGCATCATTTATTGGTTGCTCATGGCCGTGCGGTAAAACAATTTAGAGACAGCAATATAGAAGGTGAAATTGGTTATGCTCCAAATGTTACTTGGTTTGAACCATATAGCACGAAACAACAAGATATTGAAGCGTGCAATCGAGGTAACGCTTGGAATTTAGAGTGGTTTTTTGATCCTGTATTTAAAGGGAGCTATCCTTCCTTCATGGTGGATTGGTTTAAAGAAAAAGGAGCTACTCCTACCATTTTAGATGGCGATCTCGAAATTATTTCACAACCAATCGATTTTCTAGGGATAAATTATTACACGGGTAATGTAGGACGTTATAAAGAGAATGAAGGGTTATTTGATTTAGAAAATATAGATATGGGATATGACAAAACAGATATAGACTGGTTTATCTATCCGGAAGGTTTTTATAAAGTTCTGGTCAAAATTAAAGACCTTTACGGCAATGTTCCGATATATATTACCGAAAATGGCGCATGTTACAATGATGAGCCTGAAAACGGGGAAGTCGCCGATCATAAACGAATTGACTACTTAAAGACTCATTTAACGGCATTGAAGCGAAGTATGGATTCTGGTGTAAATGTAAAAGGATTCTTATATTGGTCGCTAATGGATAACTTTGAATGGGCTTTAGGGTATAGTATGCGCTTTGGCATTGTGCATGTGAATTATGAAACTTTAGAAAGAACCAAAAAAGATAGTTACCACTGGTTCGGTGAAACGATTCAGAACGGTGAATTTACATTGTAATCTAAATAGAGAGGTGAGCGCTAAGCTACTTAGTGTTCGCTTCTTTTTTGATGCTGATCTTTTAATAGTTGTTGCATTTCCACATTCAGTATTTGATCAACTGGATGAATTGTTTCAATTACTTAATCAATATGTGATAATATTACGTTTAAAGGATTTTAGAAAGTTTTATAGAATGTTATCGGAACAGTATTATTAGGAGGATTTGCATTATGGAGTTTATTACTACTTTGTTCAATTCGCATTATGACCTATATATTCGTTTGGGTGTAGCCACTTTTATAGGCTTCTTTATAGGCTTAGAGAGAGCGATAAAAAATAAACCAGCAGGAATCCGGACGCATATTCTAGTTTGCCTAGGATCCACTCTAGCAATGGCGTTGTCTTCTCTAAACCAAGGAGCATATATGGATCCGATGCGTTTAGCCGCACAAGTAATTAGTGGTATTGGGTTTCTTGGAGCAGGTGTCATATGGGTAGATAAGGATAATGTAAAGCGGGGTCTAACTACTGCGGCTAACCTTTGGATTACTGCTTGTGTAGGATTAACTATTGGTTATGGTGCATATGATTTAGCGATCATAACAGTTATTTTAATGTTCATCGCAATGAATCTTCCAAAGTTGGCTGTGAAACTAGGTATACTACCTTCTCGAGGGAAAGAAGAAGAAGATAGTGACGGCGAATAAATGTAACAAAAAATAGGTATATGATAGGTAAACTGTCATCACTGTTAAAAACAGTGATGACAGTTTTTTTATTTGAATAGAAATATTTGAGAAGAAAAGCAGGCATTTCAAAGGTTTTAAAGTGATGATAAGTAGAAAATAAAATATATTCAGAAAATTGTGTTGACATCTAATCAAAAACGAATAAAATGAATATTATAAGTTATGTTAGCTTTTCTCACATCATAAGATAGTTAAGTTGACATTAGAAAAGGAGAGATGAAAATGGAAGATGTAATGTATTTGATGAACAGCGTATGGACCATGATTGCTGCAATTTTAGTTATATTTATGATTGGTGGATTCATATTATTGGAAGCTGGTTCGACGAGAATGAAAAATGCTGGTCACGTTGCAGGTAAAACAATATTTACATTTGGTTTAGCATCAATGGTGTTCTGGGCAGTAGGTTACGGATTTATCTTTGGAGGCGATGCGAACTTCTTCGTAGGTATGACAGACTTTTTCTATAGTGGAGAAATTATAGAAGGAGCTGGTCTTGCCACAACAGTATTCTTTGTTTTCCAGTTAGCATTTGCTGGTATCGCGGTAACGATTGCATTAGGTGGATTTGCAGAACGTGCAAAATTATCCGCATATGTAATTTTCACCATTCTTTTTGGAATAATCGTTTATCCTGTAATTGCTCACTGGGTATGGGGTGGAGGATGGTTGGCTGAACATGGTAAACAGGATTTTGCCGGCTCCACTGTAGTTCATTTAACTGGTGCGATGGCTGCCCTTGCAGCAACAATGATTCTAAAACCGAGAATTGGGAAGTTCAACAAAGACGGCTCGGCAAACAATCTTGCAGGACATAACCAAGTTTATACAGCACTAGGAGTACTAATACTTTGGGTTGGTTGGTTTGGATTTAATGCCGGGAGTACTATTTCTGTAGATGCTGCATTCTTTGGATATGTTGCATTAAATACAACACTGGCTGCAGGAGCAGGCGCGGTGGCTGCCACATTAATATCATGGGTAGTACTAGGTAAATCAGATATTCCTACAATTTTAAACGGTGCTTTAGCAGGATTGGTCGCTATTACAGCTTCTTGTGCATTCGTAGATGTTTGGGCGTCTGTAGTCATTGGTTTAATAGCAGGAGTATTAGTATTCTATAGCGCTAGATTTTTTGAGAAGCGAAAAGTGGATGATCCAATTTACGCATTATCTGTTCATGGGGCTGCTGGGGTATGGGGCACATTATCTACTGGTTTCTTTGCAACACCAGAGCTTGCCTCTGTTGGTAAACCTGGATTATTTTACGGCGGTGGTTTCGATCAATTAGGAGTTCAGCTTATGGGTGTGGTGTCTTGTGGGTTATTTGCATTCGTAGTTTCCTATGCTATTCTCTTTATAATGAAAAAAGTCATGGGTGGTATTCGTGTAACAGAAGAAGAGGAACTAATGGGCCTAGATATGAGCGAACATGGCAACTATGGTTATCCAGAACAAATGATTTTAGAAGAATCTAAATCACTAAATTAAATTGAAAAAGCCTCTATTATTTAGGGGCTTTTTATATAAAAGGGCGTGAACTTGTGGAAACGTATGAATCTATTCGAAAATGGAAGGAACTAAATATTACAAACTTCCTAGATGACATCGTTTCTCTCAATGATTTTCATGATCGGGTGATGCTCAAAGTATTGGAAGTAGCATCTAAGAAAATGGAAATTGGTTCAGCTCCATGTGATTTTTCTTGGTTTATAACTGGTAGTGGAGGACGGTTAGAACAAGGGTTAATCAGTGATCAGGATCATGGGGTTATTTATGAAAAGTCTAATGCTGAAAGTGATTTGTATTTTCAGGTGTTTGGAGCAGAAATTTCGAAAGGTCTCTATGAAGTAGGTTATCCATACTGTGAAGGTAAAGTGATGAGCTCCAATCCTATGTGGTGCAAGTCATTTGATAATTGGCGTGTACAGCTCCAAGAATGGGTGAAAGATGAAAGTTGGGAAACTATTCGTTACCTTCAAATTTTTTATGATGCTAGGGTACTGCATGGCAAGGGGGAATTCTTGCATCAATTAAAGTCATTCATTTATGAATACCAACTACAACATCCTATTTTACTAAGTCGATTTTCTGCTAACGTAGAACATGTTAAAAATGTAATTGGTCCAGTTGGCCAGCTATTAGTGGAAAGGCATGGATTATATCACGGATGTGTAAACTTAAAATACTCGGGATTCTTACCATATGTAAATGCCATTCGACTTTTATCAATAAAAGAAGGGGTAATGGAAACTTCCACTTTAGCTCGCATGAATAAACTAATTAAGATGCAAAAATATAGGAGCTTACTAAAATATAGTGATAGGAATTTTGTGGATTTATTAACCTATCGTCTGACCTTATCTCAAGTAGATAGCTATTCGGATACACACTATTTACACATTGAAGAACTGAACAAGAACGAACAGAAAGATATTAAACGGATTATTAAAGGTGGTATTAAATTACATCGCGAAGTAATTGTGATGATGAAAAAGGGTGGCCACAATGGCATTTGAACCATTCATGCAAATACTAAGAGGTATACAAGGAAAACGGTCAAATGTCGGTATAGGGGATGTTCAGAACGCGCAACAAATGGCCTTTCTAAGAAATCTGCAAAAAGAAAAGAAGAAAGAAGATACCCTAAAAGTTCCGTTAGATGAGCTGGATGTTGTCGTATTCGACATTGAAACGTCTGGCTTTAAACCCGAACAAGGCGATGAGATTATCTCCATTGGTGCCATAAAAATGTGTGGTTCTTTCATTCAAGAAGATGCTGTTTATTACTCGCTTATAAACACTGGTAAAGAAATCTCTCCGGAGGTAGTTAATTTAACAGGGCTTACAAACGAAAAATTAAAGGAAGCCAGATATGTTGGGGATGTACTAATTGAATTCCTGAAGTTTGCAAAAGACTGTACACTTGTAGCACATCATGCGAATCACGAAAGAAGTTTTCTGCAAAACACCAGTAATAGAGTATTCCACACACCCTTTAAGCAAAGAATAGTGGATACGTCTTTTCTTTATAAAATTGTAGAACCCCATATTCAATTAAGTTCTTTAGAAGATTTGTGTAAACATAATGCCATTCCAGTAATAGGAAGGCACCACGCATTAGAAGATGCAAAAATGACCGCCAAGCTTTGGAGCCTCTATCTGAAAAAAGTTAAAATGCTAGGCTGCGATACATTACAAGATGTATACGATCATTTTGCAAGAATATAAATGCACGACAGGAGAAATAGCCTGTCGTGCTTTTTTTATGGGAATAATATCTTTTTTCAACTGAACTGCGCGAATTCCAACTACCCTGTTTAAATTCCCACTAAATCTAATAATCCTTCGCTGTCGATACTTTTTCATAAAATAAAAGTTTCCGAAATAAATTTCTGAACCATTCTTGGTCTATATAGTCTGATAAACAATATGTTCTACCTTATTTATTGAAAATACGGTTAGAATAACTTGTCCAAGAATATGAAAGTTAGTTCTTTTTTAATAGGTATATTGAATATACTTTGCTAAGTACTTAGTAAAATATTGTTAAAAGGAGAACAGCCCCTGGAAAGTTTGGATCATACATTTTCTGAACAGGATACGCCGGTTTTTTATCGACGATTTGGTAAACGGATATTTGATGTGTTAGCTAGTTCATTGCTACTCGTTTTATTATTTCCAGCTATTATATGTTTGACTATTATTCTATTTATATTCACAGGTAGTCCTGTTTTTTACAAGCAAACTAGGGCAGGATTACATAATCAATCCTTTATAATTTGGAAATTTCGAACAATGTATACAGAGGATATTGAGTCTAGCTCTCATCAATATGAATGGAAAGATGAAGTGCCACAAAACTTTGCTTTTACAACACCACCAACCTTAATAATTACAAAGCCGGGGAAATTTTATAGGAAATATAGTTTAGATGAAATTCCACAGCTTTGGAATGTCTTAAAAGGTGATATGAGTTTAATAGGTCCTAGGCCAGAAATCATTGAAATTACTAATCATTATTCTCCTACCCAAAAGAAACGCTTATTGGTAAAACCAGGTATCACAGGTTATGCGCAGGTGAATGGTCGTTCCGCAATCACACATGGAGAAAAGGTAAAACATGATTTATTTTATGTCAAGCATTGCTCTCTGTTGCTTGACCTGAAGATTATAATACAAACAATTTTTATAGTAGTTACGGGAAAAGGAGCTTGGTGAATAAATATAGGGAGGGATAGGGGTTTGCTAGTAGACATTCATAATCACATTTTACCAGGTTTGGATGATGGCCCTAGGACTATCGAAGAAGCTCTATTACTTGCAGAAAATGCTGTTGCTAATGGCATTACGCATGTTATCGCAACCCCTCATCATTTAGATAGAAAATATCGTAATTCTACCTTAGAAGTTAAAGCGGCAGTTGCAGGTTTATATAGAGAGCTGATACAAAGAAATATAAAATTGAAAATTCTACCAGGGCAAGAGATTCATTTATCAACAAATGTACTGATGGAACTTGAAAAAGATCTTCTCACGCTCGCAAATAGTGGTAGGTATTTATTGATTGAATTTCCAAATGCTTATATACCAGCTGATACTCTAGATGTTATCTACAAAATACAGCTAAGAGGATACATCCCGATCATTGTACACCCAGAAAGAAATAGAGTTCTTCGAAAAAACAAACAGTTACTTTACGAATACATATGTAAAGGAGCTCTTGTTCAAATTACAGCGTCTAGTTTACTCGGTCATAATGGTAGAAGTTTAAGAAAGTATACGAAAGAGCTTATCAAACATAATTTAGTGCACTTTATTTCATCGGATGCTCACCATTATTTAAAAAGACCGTTCTTATTAAAAGAGGCATTGGAATATGTCAAAAGAGAGTTCTCCGAAAGTCATGCTAGTTATTATTGTGAAAACGCAAATCATATCGTATATGGTACGGAGATTCAGCCTTTACTACCTATTAGTTTTAAAAAATATTATTATATATAACTTCAAATTGGATGTAATTTAAATGGACAGGTATAAGGAGGGATCATTATAGTGCAAGAAGCAATTAACTTACAAGAAGTATTCAAAATTATAAAGAAACGTTTTGCACTTATTATTACTATATTAGTTTTATCTATGACGATTGCTGGTACTGTTAGTTACTATTACCTCACCCCAATATTTCAAGCATCGACTCAAATTCTAATTAATCAGAAGGAATTCGATCAAAATCAATTTAGTAGTCAGGATATTAATACAAATCTTCAATTAATCAACACTTATAATGTCATTATTAAAAGCCCAGTTATTCTTTCCAAAGTTATTGATAACTTGAATCTAAAAACAACGCCAGAGTTACTTAATCAACAAATAATAGTGTCTAGTGAACAAAATTCACAGATTGTAAACGTTAGAGTAGAAGATCCTGATTTACAAGAGGCCGTCGATATTGCAAATATGACAGCTAAAGTTTTTCAAGAAGAAATTATAGCTTTAATGAATGTCGATAACGTTAGTATTCTATCACCTGCAGTATTCACTAAGGATACGCTACCTATAAAGCCAAATCTAATACTTAGTGTAGGGATAGCCGCAGTCATAGGCTTAATGATTGGAATTGGAATAACCTTTCTAATGGAGTATTTAGATACTTCAATAAAAAATGAGCAGGATATTGGAGAGTTACTAGGTCTACCAATATTAGGTCTTATCAGTCCTATTTCAAATAAATACCTAAAGAAAACAAAAGAACCTAAGTCACTCCATAGAAAGAGGGCAAAAAACCTTGTTTAAGAGAAGGAAGAAAGTTAAACCGATAGCTCGAAAACTTGTGACAAGCTCAAATCCCCAATCTATTATTTCTGAACAATTTCGTACAGTTCGAACAAACATCAAATTTTCCATGCCAAACAGAGAAATTAAAACTCTTCTATTTACTTCTTCATCTATAGGGGAAGGAAAGTCCACAATAGCAGCGAATGTTGCCATTGTATTTGCGCAAGAAGGAAAAAAAGTACTCCTCATCGATGCGGACTTGAGAAAGCCGACGATGCATTACACATTTCTTAAAACAATTACTCCAGGACTAACTAATTTACTAACAAGTCATTGGAATCTGGAACAAGTAGTAAAAGATACGAGTGTAAATGGATTAGATCTCATCACAAGTGGACCAATACCCTCTAACCCTGCAGAGCTTCTAGCATTACCATCTATGGACATATTAATAAAAGAAGTAAAAGAGAAATACGATATCATCATATTTGATGCTCCACCAATATTGTCCGTTTCAGATGCACAAGTCCTCACAGACAAATGTGATGGTACTATTCTAGTTATTAGCTCAGGTTCTACAGAAAAAGGTAATGCTATTAAAGCAAAAGAAGTACTCCAGGCTTCCAAAGCAAACATATTAGGAACTATTCTTAACAATTATAAAATTGGAAAAGATCATTATTATTATCAGTATTATGGCTGAAGTAGACAGTGAAAAACAATGTAAGAATTCCCTAGATTGGAAACTACAATAAATTCAAATCATATTACTAATTTTCACTAACTTTATTTTATAGAAATCTATAAGGAAGTTGGAAGAGTTATGAAACCAACAATTAAAATTATATGAAAATATTAATTATTTTTCTTATTATAATAATTTTATTGTTATCCATTTTCACTAATGTTAATTACATTAACAATAAATTTACTAGAACAATTATTACTTGGCCATTAATAATAACTTTAGGAATTATTTTTGGCTGGAGACCATTAGAAGACTTTACTGATACTTATAATTATACTGTCTTTTTCTATAATTATAAAAATCATACTTTATTAAACGCATTGGAAGTAACCCCTATGGAAAAAGGTTATACAACATTCCAATGGATTATTTCACAATACACAAATAGCTACTCCATATTTCTATTTTTGGTATTTATATTATCAATTCTATTAATTGTATTATGTTATAGAAAAATATTTTTTGAGAACTATTTGTTCGCAATGTTTGCTTTTATTTTTTCTCCATTATTTGATGGCTTATATGGAAATATAATTAGAACAGGAATAGCTTTTGGATTTTTTATGCTGGGATCTATTTATATCTTTCAACATAAAAAAATAAGAGGAAGTTTGTTGCTTCTCATTTCAAGTACTTTTCATATTACTCTACTTCCATTCACAATTGTTTTGATTTTAATAAATATAAAAAAGTATGGATTTATTTTTTACATTGTTATCTGGTTTATAAGTTCAATTTTGTTCTTAACTAAATCTCAATTAAAGTTACTTCCTATCTTAACGAAGTTAGACAAAATAGATTATTATGCAGGTGCAACTGCTTTTCAGAGTTATGGCAATAGTGGCATGAGATTGGACTTTTTTTTATTTAATCTTTTCTTAATTGTTATCCTTTTCATTGGTAATAAGTATATATTTGAATTTAAAAATGAAATTATTAATTATTATCTTAAGCTTACTTTAATTGCTTCCATAGTATTTCACTTCCTAGGTTTTATTGCATTCTCGGATAGGGTAGCATTATATGTTTGGCACTTTTTTCTAGTTACTTTTTTGGTAATGGTAATAGAAATAAACAAGAAATACATTATTATTCTGCCTTTATATTTATTATTTAGTATTTTAATAGGAATTGCTTTTAAATCATATATATTTTTTCATTAGATAGTAGTTCCAGTTTTTGGAGACCGTATTTAGGTGTTTATGTTTGGAAGACAATTTAGGGGAGAAACGAGTGGTAGATTGAGCATTTTAGTAAGCGTAAACTGTACTACTTATAATCAGGAACAATATATAGCAGAAGCCATTGAAAGCTTTGTAAATCAAATAACAAATTTTAAATATGAGATACTTATTGGGGATGATTGTAGCACTGATAATACTAGAATAGTAGTAGAACACTATGCAAATTTGCATCCTGATAAAATTAGAATAATAACATCTCCAACTAATGTGGGTGCAAGGAAAAATTCGCAACGACTTATTCAAAATAGTAAAGGGAAATATATTGCTGAATGCGAGGGGGATGACTATTGGACAGATCCATTTAAATTGCAGCGGCAAGTAGACTATATGGAGAAGCATCCAGATTGTACTTTGTGCTTTCATTCTGCTGAAATTATTCAGGCACCAAATAAAAGAACTGATAGATTCATTAGACCTTATGTAACGGATCAAGTTAGCCCATTGGAGGATATTATTATTGGAGGTGGAGGGTTTTGTCCAACACCATCGTTATTTTATCCTAAAAACCTAATGGAAAATCCACCTCCCTTTTATGAATCAGCACCAATAGGTGATTATCCAATGCAAATGCTACTTGCAAGTCATGGTTATGCATATTACATGGATAAAAGCATGTGCGCATATCGAAGTGGAGTTGAGGGATCTTGGACAAACCGCATGATTCTTAGTAGTAATAATAGAGAAAAGCTTATTCAAATAAATAGCGGAATTATTGACCTGTTAAACGGGTTTAATCAATACTCGAGATATAGGTTTAACAATGAAATAGCAAAGGTTCAGGAAGGCTTAGAATATGAATTATTAATCATCCAAAAGAAAAGGATGAATAATAAAAATATACGTAACTATTCTTTTGTGTACAAAATAAGTGTACATTTTAAAGTCTTTCTACGTTGTAATTATCCGCAGTTGTTTATGAAATTATCCAGCTTAAAAACTACTAAATATATAAAAAAACCAAATGCTTGAGGACATCCTATGAAGGGTACAGCCTCTTTAACGAATAAGACGACACGAGCGATTGTTTGGAGCTTTACCGAATTGATGGCAAATTACGGGATTCAGTTTATTATCCAAATTGTTTTAGCTAGGTTATTAGTGCCGGAGCATTTTGGTGTGTTTGGAATGATTTTAGTATTTATCGCAATTTCTAACTCTATTGTGGACAGTGGATTTACCCAGGCCCTTATAAGGGATCAGCAGACAACTCAGGAAGACTATTCAACTGTGTTCTTTTTTAATCTAGGAATCTCCATTATTTTATATGGAATACTCTTTATCAGCTCTAAAGGAATTAGTGTTTTTTTTGAGGAACCACAATTAATAGAAATCATTCGAGTGCTTTCTATTGTCATTATCATTAATGCTTTCGCAATTATTCAAAGAGTTATGCTTATGAAGAAAATCGACTTTCGTACAATAACAAAAATTAGTGTCATATCATCCGTAATTTCAGGAACACTTACAATCATTGTAGCAGTGTTAGGATTTGGAGTTTGGAGTCTGGTAGTTAATATGATTGCTGTTCAGCTAATTCAGACCTTGTTGCTCATTATTTATAATAGATGGCTACCAAGTTTTATTTTTAATTACCAATCCTTTAAACGTTTTTTTAGTTTTGGTTCAAAATTACTTCTTTCTGGTCTCATAGACACTTTCTATAACAATCTCTATTTTATAATAATAGGTAAATCTTTTTCTATTACACAACTTGGATATTATACAAATGCGGTAAAAGTGAGGGATCTTGCATCGCAATCCTTAGCTTCGACAGTACAACGAGTAACATATCCAGTGCTGAGTAGTATTCATGAGGATGAAAAGCGAATTGAGCAAGGATTCAAGAAAATAATCAAAATTTCTGCATTTATTAACTTTCCATTGTTAACTGGCTTGGCAGCAATAGGGAATCCAATCTTCCTAATTCTTTTTGGAGAAAAGTGGATGCCTTCAGTCATATATTTTCAATTGTTGTGTTTTGCAGGAATGTTATATCCACTACACGCTTTAAACTTAAATATTTTACAAGTCAAAGGTAGATCTGATTTGTTTTTACGATTAGAAATTATTAAAAAAGGCCTTCTCACCATACTTATTGTACTTTCTTTCATATTTAAGCTAGGGATCATTGGATTAATCTGCGCTGCAGTTATAAATTCTTATCTTTCATTACTTATTAATATGTATTATTCAGCAAGAGAGATCTCTTATTCGAGCTGGGAGCAGCTGAAGGATATTATTCCATCCTTTGGGATTTCATTATTTATGGGGACTACCGTTTATGCAATTGCTCCATTTTTGACTGAAAATCATTTCTTTTTATTACTATGTCAAATAATGATTGGTATTCTTGTATACGTTGGACTATCCAAGCTTTTGAAGGTAAAGGAATTAGAAATTATATATGAATTAATAATTTCAATATTACTTAAGAGAAAAACATAGATTGGGGAAGATATATGAATTTGCTGTTAACATCCGCTGGTAGAAGAGGCTATTTGGTTAACTATTTTAAAGAGGCTTTAGGAGATGAAGGCGAGGTACATGTAGCGAATAGTTTAAATTCAACCGCAATGATGTATGGAGACAAATCTGTCATAACACCACTTATTTATGATGAAAATTATATTCCTTTTTTAAAAACCTATTGTCAGGTAAATCACATTGAAGCAATCATTCCTCTATTCGATATTGATCTTCAAATACTTACAAACAGTATAAAAGAGTTCAACGAAATTGGTGTTAATGTAATTGTTTCTAGTAAAGAGATAATTAATATATGCAATGATAAATGGGAAACGTATAAATTTCTTATATCCTATGACTTTCAAACTCCGAAAACTTTCTTGGAAATTTCAGATGCACTAAATGCAATTGAACAAGGCAATATGAAGTTTCCACTGATAGTTAAACCTAGATGGGGCATGGGTTCAATTTCTATTTTTGAGGCTGATAATTTGAATGAACTAGAAGTATTATTTGAAAAGGCTAAAACAGATATTCGTGATTCTTATCTGTCATATGAATCAAATCTGGACAATCAACTTTCGGTAATTATACAAGAAAAACTAAGTGGACAGGAATACGGATTAGACATAATTAATGATTTGAATGGAAAATACATGAATACAATCGTTAAGAAAAAATGTTCGATGAGATCTGGAGAAACAGATATTGCAGAAACGTTAAAAGATGAAGCTTTAGAGCTTGTGGGGAAAAGTCTAGCAGCTTTAACTAAACATATTGGAAACTTAGATGTTGATGCTTTCGTAGTAGATGGAGTTTCTTATATTTTGGAAATGAATGCACGTTTCGGTGGGGGCTATCCATTTAGTCATTACGCAGGTGTAAATCTCCCGAAAGCAATTGTTTCATGGCTAAAAAAAGAAAAAGTAGATCCAGCTATATTGAAAGCTAAAATTGGCGTGATTGGCTATAAGGATATTCAAATTATTGGTGATGAAGCTGTTAGTGTTATGAAAAAATCTTAGGAGGCTCTCGATTATAGAAAGTAAGTTTAAAGAACCTATTTACATTACAAGACCATTACTTCCAGATCTAAATGCTGTATACGATAAACTAAAAGAAGTTTGGGAGAGTAAATGGCTTACAAATAGTGGTCCACAGGAAGACTATTTGAAAGAAGAACTAAAACAATATTTACAAGTAGAAAATTTATCCCTATTTAATAATGGAACATCTGCATTACTTTTAGGTTTAAGAGCTTTAAACCTAACTGGAGAAGTTATTACAACTCCATTTACTTTTCCCGCAACAGTTCAAGCACTAGATTGGAATAATTTAACTCCTATTTTTTGTGATATAGATCCCGCAACACTCACCCTAGACGCTGCAAAAATCGAACCCCTCATTACGGAAAAAACTACTGCAATTCTTGGTGTTCACACATTTGGAAATCCATGTGATGTAGAACAAATTCAATTAATCGCAAATAAATATAATTTAAAGGTAATTTATGATGGTGCTCATACATTTGGGACAAAACTAAATAATATACCTATTGGCAATTATGGTGATATGACGATGTTCAGTTTCCATGCAACAAAACTCTTTAATACTGTCGAAGGCGGAGCATTGACTTTTAGAGACAATAGTTTAGTTGGAAGACTGAGCCTCCTAAAAAATTTTGGAATAGCAAATCCTGAGGAGGTTGTTCTTTCAGGTCTAAATGCAAAGTTAAACGAAATTCAGGCGGTAATTGGACTTGAAGTATTAAAGCTTGTGGAAACCGAACGCAAGAAGAGGCACAAAATAAAAAGAGCATATGAATCGTGCTTGAAAGATGTACCCGGTATTAACGTGTTGACGAAATTAGAAGATGAATGCAGCAGTTATCAGTATTTTGTCATTCAAATAGATGAAGAGTTATATGGTAAATCAAGAGATTGGCTACACGAGAAACTAAAAGAGTACAACGTATTTACACGAAAGTATTTCTTTCCTTTATGTAGCGACTTTGAATGGTACCAACATTTAGAATCCGCCTGTAAAGAAAATCTTCCGATTGCAAATAAGACTGTTACACAAGTATTAGCTCTGCCATATTACGGTGAACTGCAACTGGAATCAGTAGAGAAAATTTGTAAAGTGATTCGTGATTCAATATGAAAGGGATTATTTTAGCTGGTGGATCTGGTACTCGTTTATATCCCCTAACAAAAGCTATTTCTAAGCAAATGTTACCAGTTTACGATAAACCAATGATTTATTATCCTCTATCCGTATTAATGCTTGCGGGAATTCGAGACATTTTAATTATTTCTACACCAAGGGATATAGAGGGATTTCAAGAATTATTGGAAGATGGTACTAAAATAGGAGTGGATTTGACATATGCCGTACAAGAAAATCCAACCGGTCTTGCAGATGCCTTTATTATTGGTGAGAAATTTATAGGCGACTCTTCGGTTGCTTTAGTGCTCGGTGACAATATTTTTTATGGCTCTAATTTTGGGCATAAAGTACAGGAAGCGGCAACTAACTTATCTAAAGGTGCCCTCATTTTCGGGTGTTATGTGAGAGACCCTAGAGCTTATGGAGTAGTAGAGGTAGATGAAGAAGAAAATGCCATTTCAATAGAAGAAAAACCAGAGAATCCAAAATCCTTTTATGCGATACCAGGTCTCTATTTTTTTGATAATCAAGTAACAAAAATCGCTAAAGAGGTTAAACCTTCTTCACGAGGAGAAATAGAAATAACTTCTATTATTAATGAGTACCTTCAATTGGGAGAATTGAAGGTAAAAATAATGGGAAGAGGATTAGCTTGGTTAGATACTGGAACCCATGAGTCTCTTTTAGAGGCATCTAATTTTGTAGAAGCTATCCAAAACCGGCAGGGATTATATGTTTCATGTATTGAGGAAATAGCCTTTCGCAGAAACTATATATCGAAAGAACAATTACTAAAGCTCGCGGAACCCTTAATGAAGACAAACTACGGAAGGTATTTAGTAGATGTTGCAAATTCTAATAGAGCATAAAGGAGATTAGGATGAATATCTTAGTTACAGGTGGCGCAGGATTCATCGGATCAAATTTTATAAAATATATGCTATCAAAATATAATTACACAATAGTTAATCTTGATTTATTAACGTATGCTGGTAATCTGCAAAATTTAAAGGATATCGAGCACAAGGAAAGATATAACTTCGTAAAAGGAGATATTTGTGATCGTGATCTACTAACTAAACTGTTTCATCAATATGAGATTCAAGCTGTTATTCACTTCGCAGCTGAATCTCATGTTGACAAAAGTATTGATGAACCAGAAATTTTCTTGAAAACAAATGTGTTTGGTACACAGGCATTATTAGATACAGCCAAACATTATTGGAAGGTCCGTAAATCAGATAAATATTGCACTGAATACAAAGACGACGTTAAATTTATCCAAATTTCTACGGATGAAGTTTACGGTGCTTTAGGTAAAGAAGGATGTTTTACTGAAAAAACAAATCTCTCACCGAATAGTCCATACTCTGCCTCCAAAGCATCTGCAGATTTAATGGTAAGAGCTTATTATGAAACGTACAAATTACCTACTGTTATTACTAGATGCTCAAATAATTATGGTCCGTATCAATTTCCTGAGAAGTTAATCCCAATGATTATCTCACAAGCTTTAAATAATCTGCCAATACCAGTCTATGGAGATGGAAAACAGGGAAGAGATTGGTTACACGTGGAAGACCATTGTACTGCAATTGATTCAGTTTTCCATAACGGAAGAATTGGAGATGTATATAACATTGGTGGAAATAATGAGTGGGAAAATATCGTTGTCGCAAAAAAAATATTAAATTACTTAAATATAAGTGAGAACCTACTCAGTTTTGTAGAGGATCGACTAGGACATGACCGCAGATATGCAATTGATAATGCAAAAATAACTACGGAATTAAGTTGGTCACCTTCCTATAATTTTAATAATGGTCTAGAAAAAACAATTCAATGGTATTTACAAAATACAGCCTGGATGAATGTGGTAGTAAATAAAAAATAAGTCCTGTTTTAATTGACATTTGTGACTACTATTTGATAATCCTTGTTCTTCTTCTATGTAAATGAAATGAGGAGTTCTAATGAAAATTGTTCAACTGATTACACATATGTATGAGGTAGGGGGAGCTCAAGTACATGTTCTTGACCTTTCGAAAAGACTGGTAGTTGATGGTAATCGAGTTTCAATCCTTTATGGAATCGAAAAACCACTAGCTGATGAACTTTATGTAAAAGAGATTGAATACATTCCACTGAAGCATTTAATAAGAAATATGAATTTAGTCAAGGATTTGCTCGCTTTTTTTGAAATTAGAAAAACCTTAAAACAATTGGATCCTGATATTGTAGCTATTCATTCCTCTAAAGCTGGGATTCTTGGAAGAATCGCCTGTTGGACGCTTCGAATTCCTTTCGTATTCACAGCACATGGATGGTCTTTCACAGATGGTGTGGCGAAAAAAAAACAGGCTTTCTATCGCAGAGTAGAAAAGTGCATAGGTAAAATATCAAAAAAAGTAATTACTGTTTGTGATTATGACAGAATTCTAGCGTTGCAGCACCAGGTGTTAAGCTCTTCCAAATTAATAACGATTCACAATGGTGTAATGGACCAAAGCCAACGTAATGTTCAACTAGTACGTAATGATATGGTAAAAATATTAATGGTTGCTCGTTTTGACATACCTAAAAAACAATTGGAGCTTTTACATGCACTTTCCCAAATAAGAGAGTTAAATTGGTATATGATTTTTGCTGGTGAAGGTAGGCAAAAGGAGCAGGCAACTCAATATGTTCAGGAGCATAATTTTGGGAATAAAGTAACGTTTTTAGGTAATCATTCTAACGTATCCGAGCTATTGATGGATGCGGATATTTTTGTACTTACTTCATCATGGGAGGGTTTGCCTCTATCCATATTAGAAGCAATGGCGCATGGACTGCCAATTATCGCTTCTAATGTAGGGGGAGTGAAAGAGGCTGTGAGGAATTCTGAAAACGGATTTTTAATTGAGCATAATTTGCCCGAGTTACTTACCACTTTAATCGAAAATCCTTCTCTGCGAAAAAGTATGGGTAAAAAAAGTCGCGAAATATATGAAGTCAGTTTTACCTTTGAACGCATGTATAGTCAAACCTACTTAACGTATAAAAACCTAATAAAATTGGAGGAAAAAGATTGAAGGTACTAGTAACGGGAGCAGCAGGTTTCATAGGTTCTTTTGTAGTCCAGGAGCTGTTAAATCATCAATTTTCAGTCGTTGCTTTAGATAATCTTTCGAATGGTAAAAAAAGCAGAGTACCTAGAAATGCAACATTCTATGAAGTTGATATTACAACTTCTGAGACTGAGCGCATTTTCCAGCTAGAACAGCCAGATTATGTTATTCATCTTGCAGCACAAACCTCAGTCCTATCTTCTATGGAGAACCCAATAGCAGATTGCCAAGCGAATGTTTTAGGTACAATCAATACACTTAAATATGCCAATCAATTTAACGTAAAAAAATGTATCTTAGCTTCCTCAGCCGCTGTTTATGGAAATCCGAGTGCTCTTCCCGTAGAGGAGGACGCTAAATTATCTCCACTTTCCTTTTATGGATTATCAAAAGTTTCTGCTGAGAATTACGTGCGCTTGTATGAAAAAATGTTCGGCCTTAAAAGCTGTATTTTAAGGTTTTCGAATGTTTATGGACATGATCAGGACAGTGGCGTCATCTCGAGCTTTCTTAATCGTATTTATAAAAAAAAAGCGCCGATTATTCATAATGGAAGTCAAACAAGGGATTTCATTTATGTTAAGGATGTAGCCGCTGCTTGTCTTACTGCGCTGTTAAGTAATGAAACCGGTGTTTTTCATATTAGTTCAGGGATAGAAAGAACAATTAACGAAGTATCTAAGTTAATCTCTCACATTACTAATATAGAAATAGAACCAATTGTAAAAGAGTTGGATGCTGCGGAGATTAAACGAAGTGTGCTGTCAAACGAAAAAGCAAAAAAGATTCTTCAGTGGGAACCATTTTACTCATTGGAGGAGGGATTAGAAGAAATTATTCAGTCTTATAATATGGTCAATAGATTGTAAACGAAGGGAGGATTATTTGAAGCTTATAAGTATAAAATCTTATACACATTTGGAAGTTTACGAACAGGACTGGAATAAGATAACTGAAGATAATGAAAATACTAACCCTTTTATAGAATATGAATTTGTTTATAATTGGTGGAAAATTTTAGGGTTAAAAGAAGAAGTAGAAATCTTAGCTGTACAGGAACATGACCGAATTATTGCCTTTTTTCCTTTTCAATTTAAAAGAAAATGGTTTGGCTATATGTGTCACTTTTTAGCCCTTGGTGTAGCGAACTACATGGATATTATAGTTAGGAAAACTGATGCAAACCGAGCCATTATGTTTGCATTGGATGAGTTGATAAGTAGAAAAAAAAACATCGTATTTTATCTCCATGGATTATTAGAGAGCACAAATACTCCCTATTTATTATCACAATATTTAAATGCTCGGAGTATAAAGGAACGCCATTTTTCTATCGTAACGCCATTTATAAATCTTGAGAAAATGGATTATGATGAATATATCAGACCACGGAAAAAGCTGCATGGGATGGATCGACGAGGGAAAAGGTTAAGGAGCTTAGGTGAAGTTTCCTTACAACTATTGGAGTCTAATGATATGGATGAGATAGTTCGGTTGCATAAGCGAAGGTGGGAGAAGAAAAATGACACAAGCGGTTTTTCTTCAGAAAGTAAGCGAGAGTTCTTCAAGGCTTTAGTTGAGTTACCCAAAGGGAATTTTTCAGTCCGTTTAACGACACTTCAAGTACAGGATGAAAAGGTTGCCTTTACGTATGGATTTACATGTCGCACTCGTTATTTAGGATATGTATTAGGGCATGATTCCGATTTCGATTGTTATGGGCCAGGTAGATTATTGATAAAAGATAAAGTTAGTCAATTAATATCCGACGGTTTTAAAAAATTGGATATGAGCATTGGGTATGAACCTTATAAGATGGAATGGAATACGGATGTAGATTATACAAGAAAATCTATATTTTCAACAAATACTGTTCGGGCAAAGACTATCAGAAATATACTATGGATCAAGAATATACTTATTTCTAAAGTGAAAAGATACAGAGCTGTTGTGTTGTTTCGAAGAAATACGATAGGGAAAATTAGATACTTTCTACGTCAAAAAGGAAGTTTCGTTTATAGGTTAAGAGTTATTAAGGAAAGGTTATTTCCCTTTATCTATGACAAGAAATCTTATGTAATTGGGAAAAATTCAAATGTTGAAGTGATAGGGGATGAAGAGACTTGCTTTACAGAACTCTCTTCAAATTTAGCGCTCGCCTCCGAACATGAACGTAAAGATATTTTACAGAAAATTTATAATGGATATGCTGGTTTCTATTCAGAGGATATATTAAAAGCATTTTGGGTAAATGAAAATGTTATTCGATTAGATGATGTTGATGTAGTCCTTAATCTGAAAAAAAGAAGCATTTTTATACGAGATTGGAAAAATGAAAATATTCAACAAGTTTTGGGGTTTGTGAATAATCGTTATAAAGGGAAAGATATATTTGTAAGTGTTAATACAAAGGATAAAAAAAGTGTTAACTTACTAACCCAACTTGGGTTTCATTGGACCGATAAAGTAACTTTTACTAGAATTCTTGGAAAGTCAAAAACTAGTAGAGAAGAATTTTAACAGAAAAGTAGGTGCCACGATAATTCTAGTAAAGCGAAAAATATTAAATTTGACATTAGTAAATTGCTACTTTTTAAAAACTGGAGAAGCACCACTACCATCTGCGCACCTTATTGGATTTTCTCATGCTTATCGACCAGTTAACCAGTTGATAAAACAAACTACGCTACTTATTGATTTAACTAAAAGCGAAGAACAATTATTAAAAGAACTTCATCGTACAAATAGAAAACAAATTCGACAGGCAACAAAGTTTGATTTTCAAATAGAAATAATAGACCAACCAACTATAGCTAATATAAGAGAATTTCAAAGCTTTTACAATGAATTTGCGGTAAATACGAATACGTATAAATGTGGTGCATTTCACGTAAAAACAATGGAATTATTAACCGAATCTAACAACTTGCTAATTACCAGAATAGTAAATGGGTTTAGTAATGAAATCCTTGGCTATCAAGTTTATATTACAGATAAGGAGACTGCACTTTCTTTGTACTCTGCATCTCACTTTAGATTAAAGAATGACTCAATTGATAAAAGAATGTTAAGTATAGCTAGCCGCTATTTAACTTGGCAAAACATTTTGTATTTTAAGGGTAGAAAGAATTTGATTTATGACATGGGAGGACTTACGACAAATGAAAACATACGTAACTTTAAAATGGAGTTTGGCGGGGAAATTTCTGAAGTTTATTCAGGCTACGAAACAACTTCACTTTTAGGGAAATTAGTTCTTTGGGGGAGAACGATTAAACTGAGGAAAGGATGAGTAGTTGGGTGCTCTTATTATATCATTGGACTTTGAGCTTAATTGGGGAGTACACGATGTTTATACAATAGAAGAATACGGCAACAATATTCTTGGAGCTCGTGTAGCTATTCCTCAAATACTTCAATTGTTTTTAAAATATGATATTCATGCGACCTGGGCTATTGTTGGAATGTTATATTGCAAGGATAAGCAGGAACTTTTATCATATTTTAACACGATGGATATACCTTATGAAAATACTGCATTAAGCCCACTAATAAATCTATCGAAGGTAGGGGCGAATGAAATGGTCGACCCTTATCATTTCGGACTTTCGCTAATCGAAATGATACGAGAAACATCCAATCAAGAGATTGGAACACATACCTTTTCTCATTTTTATTGCTTAGAAAATGGACAAAATGAGGAGCATTTCGAAAAGGATTTGAAGGCTGTTTCTTCCTTGGGGAAAATAGCATCTTTGGTTTTTCCAAGGAACCAAGTAAACCGACAGTATTTACATTTATGTGAAGAACTTGGAGTAAAAGCATACCGAGGAAACGAAAAAAATTGGATGTATAAAGCTCATACAAGTAAAAAAAATTCATGGCTAAAACGATTGTGTCGTCTAATAGATGCGTATGTAGATATATCTGGCAATCACACATATTGTTTAAAGAATTTAGAGACAGATCCTATTGTCAATATTCCTTCTAGTCGCTTTTTAAGGCCTTATAATAGCAGATTTTCCATGTTAGAACAACTTCGCCTCCGTCGAATTAAAAAGGGATTAACTAGGGCCGCAAAGAAAAACGAACTCTATCATTTATGGTGGCATCCGCATAATTTTGGTAGAGATACAAAGGAAAACCTTCAATTTTTAGAAGAAATCTTGAAACATGTTGACTATCTAAAGAACAAATATAACTTTCAAAGTATGCACATGCGAGATGTTACGGACGTTTTAAAAATTATTACCTCAAAAATAGTAATGAAAAGTTACTATTTCCCTTTTATTGTGATTTTATAATGAAATTCCTAAATGGACAGACAATCAAGAAGAATAGAGGATCATCCATAAGGAATGATCCTCTACAAAGTTTGCTAATTGTTTTTTATTACTGGTCTACATATTAAAAAAATTCTATCGTATTCATCTATCCCAGTTCTAGGGAAACGACACGTCTAGTGGAAATCTTTCTTTAGCCCTGTCAAATAATATACTACCAGATTATCTTTCAAGCATTTATCTCACACCATATCTCCGCTCAAGATGAAATAGATCGGCATCTTCGTTTCTATTTCCTAATATTAAATCTCTTAAAATATAAGAGCCTAGCATGCTATAGACAGTACCATTTCCACCATATCCAAGTAGATAATAGTGATTGGACTTCGTTGGGTGTTCCCCTATAAATGGAATATTATCAATAGATTCTCCAAAGCTTGCTGCATATGCGTATTCTATTTGAATATCATAGTCAGGGAAGAGCTCTCTTGCTTGTTGTAACAAATTTTCTGCTCGTTGTTGAATGACTTCCTCGGAGTCTGGTGCCTCTGGTTTATCCTCATCCAATCCCCCAACTATTAATCTTCCATCAACTGTTGAGCGAATATATAAATAAGGTCGCTGAGTTTCCCAAATTAACGCTTGTTCATACCAATCATTCAATTTCGAGATTGGGTTACTAACGAAGGCAAAAGAGCGGTTAATATCTGCTCCAATTCTCTTGCCAACTGGGGGAGTTTCATAGCCAGTTGTATAGATGATTTGTTTAGCTTTAAAGGAGTTATTAGATGTTCGGATATCTAAATAATCATTGTCCTCAAATACGTCCATTACCTCCGTATAAGGGAATAAATGTCCACCCAGTTCCTCAATTCTTGTAAGAACTCCATGCACAAACTTAAGTGGGTTAATCTCTGCATCCCCATGAGTAACTAAGGCACCATGTTTGGTAAAAGGCATTTTTTCGGCCATTTCATTTCTTCCCCAGTAGTCACAAGGGAACCCGTATTTTGTTAATGTGTCATATTCAGCTTTTATCTTTTCTACATCGTTTTCATCGCTCGCATAGCATATGCTTGGTCTGCGTATGAAGTCTACTTCGTTTGGAAGTTTTTTCGCAACACGTTCAAGATCATCCATTGCCTCATAACAAAGTTGGTAAAAACGAACAGCATCTTTTTCTCCGATTTGTCCAATTAGTTCGTGTAGCATAATATCATTGGAGTACTGTAACAGGCCAGTATTTGCACTAGAACTGCCTGTAGCCATTTCACGTTTATCTAGTATCGCTATTTTGAGACCACTTTCAGCTAAAGCAAGTGCTGTAAGTGCACCTGACATTCCAGAACCAACTATGACTACATCATATATGTCTAGTTTTTCATAAGTAGTTTTTGGTGTAAATGGTGTTGTAGTAGTAGGCCAATAAAGAGATCCATTATGTATTTTCATCTTTCATACTCCATTCTATTAGTTTCCTAGTATATACCCATTGTTTAATAGAATGAACCTCCCCATGTTATAATAAGTAAACTTCAAAAAAAGGGTGTTTGAAATGACTCAGGAAAAACCACATGTATTAGTAATAGATGGAATGGCATTATTATTTAGATCGTTTTTTGCCACAGCAATGTCTGGTAATTATTTCAAAAATGATAAAGGAATTCCGACAAATGCGGTGCAAGGTTTTGCTCGGCATGTATTAGCAGCACAAAATTTGATGCAACCTACTCATATGGCTGTTTGTTGGGACAAAGGGATGCTTACATTTAGGAATGAGTTATACGACGGTTATAAAGCAAACCGTCCAAAGCCAGCTGAAGAGCTTATTCCACAGTTTGATATGGCTCAGGAGTTGTCTGAGCATTTAGGATGGATGAACTTTGGAATAGCTGGAATGGAAGCGGATGATACCATTGCTTCAATTACACATAAATGGAAGGATGACGCAAGGTTTACGATAGTGAGTGGAGATAAGGATCTGCTTCAATTACTGGAGCCATCTACAGAAATTGCGTTCACGAAAAAAGGTTTTTCTATTTATGATATGTATAATGAATCTCGCTTCTATGAAGAATACGGCATTTCTCCATTGCTTTTCCCTGATGTGAAGGCATTTATGGGAGATTCTAGTGATGGCTATGCGGGCGTAAAGGGAATTGGTCCGAAAACAGCTTTACAACTTGTTCAAACCTATGGAACAGTTGATAAGGTCTTAGAGGCTTTACCGCTTTTGAAAGCTGGTCAACGAACTAAAATTGAAACGGATTTGGAAATGCTAAAGCTTTCTAAAGAGTTAGCTACCATTCGAAGAGATGTCCCGATTGGAGCGGAGTTAGAACATTTAGTATTAAAAGAAATCCCTTCAGCGAAACACGATTTCTTATATGAGCATGGTTATACTATTTTGGCAAGACAGCTTCAAAAATAGTTATTTTCCTATCGGAGCAATTTGGACAAATGTCAAAATCGGTGCATTATCTGAATAGCGAACTCTTCTAATTTGACTTGGACGATTTCTACCTCCATTGTCGTGGATTATTAATACTACTTCACTATCAACTATTTCATAGCCAATAAGTGGAACCCAGTGATAGGAAAACGTAAATTTTTTATTCCACTTTAGTGAAAAGTACTTATCAAATTTTAAGGCAACTACTCTGCCACTTTTTAGTTCGACCAGTGCATCTCGTAACGTACATTTGTCTACTATCCAATTCGGTCCGAGCAACTTACGCATATTTCGTATAAATCGATAGGTAAATAGCCCAATACGTGTACCTCCCAATTTTTCATACAAATCATTTGGCTGATGGTAACTAGTATTTGGGAACAAATAATTTAATAACACGTAAGCAGTGACTGGACCACACGCAGAAGCGCGGTAGTTAGCTTGAATTGTAGTATCATATTGGGAGTAACCTTGAACCGGTAATTGTATCTTCATGTTCGACCTCCTAATAGAGTTTTCCTTTTTCATGGGAAAACTCTTTTTTTATATCTGAAGCAAATTATTATTCTCTAAATTGTTCGTCTATTCTATAATACAATTTAACACAATCGATAATACTGGAGGAAATAGAATGATTAGGTTACTGCAAAGCAAGGATTTAAAAAAGGCTGCCGATATAGCTTCATTAGCTTATCCTGGAATGCTAATTCAAACGGATGAAAAGAAAAAAGAATTAATAGAGCGATTGGAAACAGAACAAAGGGAAGCTAATGGAATTCAATTCTTTGGTTGTTTTGATGAACAAGATGACCTTCTAGGGATTTTTCGTGTGAATGATTTTGAGTGCAATATAAATGGAAAGTTTCAACGCATATTTGGTATTGGTATGGTCGCAGTGCATTTATTACATAAAAAAGAAAAAGTAGCTTATCAACTTCTATCTTATTTTCATAACTATGCAAGACAGGAAAAGGTCGCTCTTGTATCACTTTATCCTTTTAATCCAAGTTTTTATCGGAAAATGGGTTATGGTTATGGCCCACTACGATATGAATTTAAATTTAAACCGGGAGAAATGTTAGCTGATGGCAATAAAGGCCGAGTGAAATTTTTAACAGCTTCGGATGAAGAGGCGATTGTAACTCTCTACAATGAATACGCACAAAACAACCATGGTATGTTGAAAAGAACTTGGAAGGAAAGAGAGTATATTAAAGCGAGAAAAACATATTATGTTGGTGTAGAGGAGGAAAACCGTTTAGTCGGGGCTCTAGGTTTCACGTTGGAACCAGTAAAAGATAGTCATTTTCTACATCAACATATGATTATTCATGAATGGATATGGAGTAATCCAAATGCCTATAAGCAACTAGCTTCATGGGTAAGTTCACAACAGGATCAAGTAGATCGAGTTATTTTCCGCACGAATGATCAATCATTTGTATATAGTCTTTCTAATCCATCAAATGATTCCAATCATGTAATTCCAAGTGTATATCATGAGGTGGCTACGACTGGTTCTGGTATTATGTATCGAATTACAAGTATAGAGTCATTTGTTAATGGTACTAATTTTCATGGATTAGGAGAACCTCAAGACAAGACAAAAGTTATATTGGCAATTGAGGATACATTTATTCCTGAGCAACATGGCTTATATGAATTATCTTATAGTAGTGGTCAGTGGGGAATTCAGAAAGCAGAAGATCACATAGACGCCAACATTACTATTGGAATTCATGATTTAAGTTCGTGGTGGATGGGTTGCGTAACGATAGAATCTCTTTATGATATTGGAGAAGCTAAGTTACATCAGATAGACCCTAAAAAACTAGATGAATGGTTTAAACCCAAAAAAGGGCCAATTTGTTTTACGGCTTTTTAAAGTAAAACAAAAGGAGAATTGCTATACAATTAGCAATTCTCCTGATTTTATTTTTTTATGTTAATCGTATTATTGGATTCACCTAACAGTTTTTTCAATGCTTCACGGAAACTTTTATACGTCTCAATATCTACTTGGATACTAGCATGCACAATTTCACGGATAAAACGCGGATTAAATCCAACATAAATAGGCCGAATACCCATTAAACGAAGTGAACTATTCAAACTAGAAATAGCCAGTGCAAGTTCGTTATAGTCAAAGGCTTCCACATCTTCTACATTTACACCAGTAAAATCAAATACTGCTTGTTCAATTTCCTTGTGTTCTCCAATATATTGAAGCGTTTTAGTTTGAATATTTTCAAAGCGTTCTCTAAACATATAGCCAGCGATAGGGATTAAAATCGTCTTAGGAACGATTGATGGAATAATAGGTGTAGAGATTGTTTTAATAATTTTTTCGTAGTAAGTGATTTTTTCTTTCAGTTCCATTATTTCTTGTTCGTGAGACATATAAGTAAGCACCTCTATTATTTTCTGTTCTTTCGTCTAAAAGAAAAGGCTGCTTCTAATAGAAACAACCTTTCTATCCATATACTTCTTGGTAGCTATGATTCTGTTACCGTGCTCTTGCAGAAAGCTCGTCGAGTATAAAGGTTAGATGTATTTTACTATAGATACTATCTTACTTACTTTGTGCATCTAAAAATTCTGTAACCTGCTCAGGGGATTTTGCATTTGCGCTATGAAGATGTGCTTTTTTCTCGCCATTTTGGTAAATAAGAAGGCTTGGAATTCCCATTACTTCATATTTTTCAGCTACTTCTGGAAGTTCATCACGATTTACTTCGTACCAATTGTATTGGTTGTATTTTTCAACGATTGGATCGATGAACATTTCCATACGACGGCAATCAGGACACCAGCCAGCTTCAAATTTTACTAATACCTCTTTATCACCAGAAATGATCTCATTGAATTGTTCAGTAGTTGTAATTTTTTGCATGTTTATTTACCTCCTATGACTTTGTTTACAGTGTACACTGTTTCTTATGTTGGAGAAAGAAAAAAGAATTATTTATTCATTTTATTATTGCGAAAATTTAAATTTTGGTCTAAACTAATAGACATAGAGATTGCTTCTATTTTTTTTGTGAATAAAATGAATGAGCGTTCATTCAAGATGAAGGGGAGGCTTTGCATATGACATATCAAATTAAAAAGGCCGCTGTATTAGGTTCAGGAGTTATGGGGTCAGGAATTGCTGCTCACTTAGCGAATATCGGTATTCCTACATTACTATTAGATATCGTACCAAAAGAGGTAAGCAAAGATGAGGAAGCAAAGGGACTAACTATAGAGCATCCAGCAGTAAGAAATAAATTCGCAGGAACAGCTATTCAAAAGTTGTTGAAGCAAAAACCTGCACCACTAAGTGCTAAGAAAAACTTACAGTTAATAACGGCAGGCAACTTAGAGGACGATCTTGAAAAACTAAAAGACGTCGACTGGATTATTGAAGTAGTAGTTGAAAACTTAGAAATTAAAAAGAGTTTATATGAAAGAATAGATGCAATTCGTAAGTCAGGCACAATCATTAGTTCAAATACATCAGGTATTAGTATTAATGCTATGGTGGAGGGTCGTTCAGAAGATTTTGGAAAGCATTTCTTAGGAACACATTTCTTTAATCCTCCTCGTTATTTGAAACTTTTAGAAGTTATTCCAGCTAATACAACAGCTCCTGAAGTTGTAGATTTCATGAAGCAGTTTGGCGAAGACGTATTAGGAAAAGGCGTAGTACTTGCAAAGGATACACCGAACTTCATTGCCAACCGTATTGGTACTTATGGTTTGCTTGTAACACTTCGTGAAATGCAAACTAGAGGATATTCAGTTGGAGAGGTAGATTCTGTGACAGGACCACTAATTGGTCGTCCTAAGTCTGCGACATTCCGTACATTAGACGTAGTTGGTTTAGATACATTTGCACATGTTGCGAAAAACGTATTTGACCAAACAACGGGTGAGGAACAAAAAGTATTTGAAGTACCTACATTTATGCAAAAGATGTTGGAAAACAAATGGCTTGGAGCTAAAACGGGGCAAGGGTTCTTCTTAAAAGAAGGAAAAGAAATTAAAGAACTAAATCCTGAAACGCTTGAATATGAAACTATGAAGAAATTGAAAACGCCTTCAATGGAAATGGCTAAGCAACAAAAAGGTCTTGCTGCAAAAGTGAAAACATTAACTTATGCAAAAGATAGAACTGGTGAATTACTTTGGAGCATTTTAAGTCCTACATTAATCTATTCGGCTAAATTACACGGTGAAATAGCAGATGATATCGTTGCAATTGACCAAGGCATGAAGTGGGGCTTCGGCTGGCAGCAAGGTCCATTTGAAATATGGGATGCCATCGGAGTAAAGGAATCCGTTGAAAAAATGTCTGCTGAAGGACTTGAAATTCCGGTATTCGTTCAGTCTTTACTTGATAAAGGTTTCGAATCCTTCTATAAGGAAGAAAATGGAGATCAATACTATTTCAACGGAACTGATTATTCACTAGTTGCCGTAAGTGATAAAGTAATTGACCTAAAAAGATATAAGAAAAAACATGGTGTGATTAAATCTAATTCGGGTGCTAGTTTAATAGATTTAGGAGATGGAGTTGCTTTGCTTGAGTTCCATTCTAAATCGAACTCGATTGGTCTAGATATCCTTCAAATGATTAGCTTTGCGGTGGAGGAAGTTGAGAAGAATTTCAAAGGCCTTGTTATAGGTAACCAAGGGAAAAACTTCAGTGTTGGAGCGAATCTTGGAATGATTTTAATGGAAGCACAGGACGATAATATCTTCGAATTAGATTTTGTTGTTCGTCAATTCCAAAATGCAATGATGAAGATTAAATACTCGGCTAAACCAGTTGTAGTAGCTCCATTTGGAATGACTTTAGGTGGGGGAGCAGAAACATGCTTACCGGCTGCTCATATCCAAGCATCTTCTGAGACTTATATGGGCTTAGTAGAAGCTGGAGTTGGCCTTATCCCTGGTGGTGGAGGTAACAAAGAGCTTTATATTAAGCACTTAAAAGGACTTCCAAACGGTGTCGAGATAGATTATCTATCGGTGGCAAGCAAAGTATTTGAAACGATTGCAATGGCAAAAGTTTCTACATCAGCTGAAGAAGCTCGTGAAAACAACTTCTTGAATTTTGCAGATGGAATTAGTGTTAACCCAGACCACTTAATTTATGATGCGAAGCAAGCAGTATTATCTCTTGCAGAAGCAGGATATAAAGCACCGATTCGTGAAAAAGTTCCTGTATCAGGATCTCCAGGATTTGCGGCACTAGTTTTAGGTGCTGAAGGAATGTTCCTATCAGGGTTTATCAGTGAGCATGATCTTAAGATTGCGAAAAAGCTTGCATATGTTGTTGCAGGTGGAGAAGTTCCATACGGTACATTTGTAGATGAGCAATATTTACTTAACTTAGAGCGAGAAGCTTTCTTAAGTTTAGTTGCAGATCCAAAATCTCAAGCAAGAATGCAACACATGCTAGTGAAGGGTAAACCACTACGCAACTAGAGTTGTATAAAGGTAAAGGAGGAGAGCTCATGCGTGAAGCAGTATTAGTAGCTGGGGCAAGAACACCAGTAGGTAAAGCGAAAAAAGGTTCTTTAGCGACGGTTCGTCCAGATGATTTTGGAGCGCTAGTAGTTAAAGAAACATTACTAAGAGCGGGTGGATACGATGGCCCGATAGATGATTTTATATTAGGTTGTGCAATGCCAGAAGCAGAGCAAGGGATGAACGTTGCTCGTAATATCGGAGCATTAGCAGGACTACCGGATACAACTCCAGCAATTACAGTGAATCGTTTCTGTTCATCTGGTTTACAGTCCATTGCATATGGTGCAGAGCGTATTATGTTAGGTCACGCGGAGGCGATTATCGCTGGTGGCGTAGAGTCTATGAGTATGGTTCCAATGATGGGTAATACCATCCGCCCGAACGCACATCTAGCACAAACAGCTCCGCAATACTATATGGGAATGGGTCACACAGCAGAACAAGTGGCCACGAAATATGGTATTAGTCGTGAGGACCAAGATGCATTTGCAGTAAGATCACATGAACTAGCAGCAGCTGCAATTGCTGCAGGAAAGTTCAATGATGATATTGTACCTGTTGAAGTTATCAAGCATTTTGTAGACGAAAACAATAAAGCACAAAAGAAAAAATTCATGTTCGAAATGGACGAAGGCGTACGTGTTGGAACTTCACTGGAAACACTTGCAAAATTACGTCCTGCATTCAATGTTCGTGGATCCGTAACGGCAGGAAATGCTTCACAAACTTCTGATGGAGCAGGCGCTGTTCTAATCATGGACCGTGAAGTTGCTGAAGCACAAGGATTAAAACCGCTTGCAAAATTCCGTTCTTTTGCAGTTGGTGGAGTACCTCCTGAAGTAATGGGGATTGGACCGATTGTAGCAGTACCAAAAGCATTAAAACTTGCTGGTTTATCCATTGAGGACATCGATCTTTGGGAAATCAACGAAGCATTTGCTTCTCAATCAATTCAAGTTGTTCGTCATTTAGGCTTAGATATGGATAAGGTGAATGTAAATGGTGGAGCAATTGCACTTGGTCATCCACTTGGAGCGACGGGAACAATCTTAACATTGAAAATGATGAGTGAGTTAAGACGTCAAGGGAAGCAATTCGGAGTTGTTACAATGTGTATTGGTGGCGGTATGGGAGCTGCTGGAGTTTTCGAATTACTATAAGAATCTTTTAAACAAATAGGAGGAATATATATGAACGAATTAAAAGAGGCAATCAAAGGCGGAGCGTTTTTAGTAGAAGATTTGGACGCTAGTCGTATTTTTACACCAGAGGATTTTAACGACGAGCAAAAGATGATTGCGAAAACGACAGAGGAGTATGTTAAAAACTCAGTACTTCCAGTGGTAGAAAACTTGGAGCATCATGAATTTGAACACTCTGTTCGTTTATTAAAAGAAGCGGGTGACCTAGGTTTACTTGCAGCTGATATTCCAGAAGAATATGGTGGAATTGGCTTAGACAAAATTTCTTCTGCACTAATTTCAGAAAAAATGTCTGTAGCCGGTGGATATTCCATTACTCACGGAGCACATGTTGGGATTGGTACATTGCCAATCGTTCTATTTGGTAATGAAGAACAAAAACAAAAATACCTTCCGTCATCTGCATCAGGTGAGAAGATATTTGCTTATGCACTTACAGAACCAGGTTCAGGATCTGATGCACTAGGCGCAAAAACTACGGCGAAGTTAAATGCTGAAGGTACACATTATGTATTAAATGGGGAAAAACAATGGATTACTAATGCTGGATTTGCAGATGTATTCGTTGTTTACGCTAAAGTGGATGGAGACAAATTCTCTGCATTTATCGTAGAAAAAACATTCCCAGGCGTGTCTGTAGGAGCAGAAGAGAAGAAAATGGGTATTAAATCATCTTCAACTCGTACATTAATCTTACAAGATGCTCAAGTACCTGTTGATAATCTTTTAGGTGAAATCGGACGTGGTCACGTTATCGCTTTCAACATATTAAATATTGGTCGTTATAAATTAGGGGTAGGTACAATTGGTGGATCTAAACGTGCATTAGAGTTAGCAATCGCTTATACAAACCAACGTCAACAATTTAAAACACCAATCTCTTCCTTTAATTTAACGAAGAACAAACTAGCTACAATGGCTTCAAAATTATATGCGACAGAAAGCTTAATCTACCGTACTGTAGGATACTTTGAAGAGCGTATGAGTCAGTTAAGCCCAGAAGAGCAAAAAGACGGAAAAGCAATTGCTGCTTCTATCGCTGAATATGCAATTGAATGTTCTATTAACAAAGTAGTAGGATCTGAGGTTCTAGATTACATTGTTGACGAAGCTGTTCAATTACATGGTGGATATGGCTTCATGCAAGAGTATGAAGTAGAGCGCCTTTACCGTGACTCTCGTATTAACCGCATCTTCGAAGGAACTAACGAAATCAACCGCTTAATCGTTCCAGGAACATTCCTGAAAAAAGCAATGAAGGGTGAATTGCCACTTCTTCAAAAAGCTGCGGGCTTACAAGAAGAGCTATTAATGATGATGCCTGAAGAGGTTGGAACAGAAGCACTTGCACAAGAAAAAGTATTAGTAGCTAATGCGAAGAAAATTGGTATTTTAGTAGCTGGGCTTGCTGCTCAACGTTTTGGTACAAAACTAGAGGCAGAGCAAGAAGTACTAGTGAACATTGCAAATATCGCTAATAACCTATTTGCTATGGAATCCGCAGTCCTTCGTACAGAAAAAGCTATCGGTCGTGATGGAGAAGAAAAAGCAGCGCAAAAACTTCTTTATACACAAATCTTTACACAAGAAGCGTTTATCGAAATCGAACAAGCGGCAAAAGAAACTCTTATTGCAGCTGTAGATGGAGATAACCAACGTATGATGATTTCTGCTTTACGCAAATTGACTCGCTACACTCCATACAACGTAATTGAGAAAAAACGTGAAGCATCGGTTAAACTGATCGAAGCAGAAAAATACGTTCTTTAATCAATTCATGAAAAAGCCGATTCCTTATGAATCGGCTTTTTTGAAGATTAGGAGTATATAAAATTGTACCGTGAACACTGTGTTTTAAGGGTGAAAGAATGAATAATTACTAATACTGATTTGTGTTTCAGGTGGACGCGGTTCGCGGGGTGAGCGATGAGCTATCACCACAGCACACGCGTCGCTGTGATATCTCATCTGTCTCGCTCATCCCGCAGAAGTCGCCACCTTTCACTTCAATCAATTAAGTTAGTAGTACTAAACTTTAAAATATTGCATAGCTTCTCGCTTAGATACTAAGAGTAGTCAAAGTTAATATAGGGATAAAACCTTCTGCTTAGTTAGGAACATTATTTTAATAAGGAAGTAGAAAGTGGATTTTCTTTGATACGATTCCCTTTCAGCCTTACTTATTTTAAGAAGAAATTATTATTTTTAGGTGGTTTTAGGTTTTATAATCAATTATCCGAACATTTAAAGCGGATCTAGTTGTTTGGAGCGCAGAGCGGTGACTCCAGTGGGCACAGCACGAGCTGAAGACCCTGGACTGAGCAGCGCGAGGGAAGCGGCTGAAGCCTGGCCCACGGAAAGCGTCCGCTTGAAGCGGAAATTATGGGCATTTCTATATTCTTATTTTTAAAGGGCCGGGCGCATTTTGCTCGGTTTTTCTTGATTGGAGGCTGAATCATATATTTATTTATTCAAAATAATTGCCTATCCTTTCCACTTTTATGTATGATTAAGAGAAAAAGGTGGTACAACATGTCTATTCAATATTATGGCTATCCAAAATGTACAACGTGCAGAAAAGCAAGTAAATGGTTAAAAGATAACGGAATAGAATACATAGACAATCATATAGCTGAAAGTCCCCCAAAGAAAGAAACTCTTCAAAAAATGTTTGAGGTAAGTGAACTAGAACTAAAAAAATTCTTTAATACTTCCGGTATGAAATATCGCGAGCTTGGACTAAAAGACAAGCTTCCAACAATGTCAGAAGACGAACAATTATCCTTACTTGCTTCGGATGGAATGCTTATTAAACGACCAATTGTTTTTGACGGGAATAAATTAACGCTAGGCTTCAAGGAGCAACAGTTTGAGGATGTATGGAAGACTTCTTAAAGTCACTTGTTTTTACTATTAAAATATGTGAATATAGTAGATGAATGTATTATTAATGGAGAGGGGTATATATATGAACGCACCTAAAGATTTAAAATACTCAGCAGAGCATGAATGGGTAAAAACTGAAGGCGGCAATGTCCGTATCGGTATTACTGAATTTGCACAATCTGAACTTGGAGATATCGTTTTTGTTGAACTTCCACAAGTTGGAGATGAGATTAAAGCAGGAGATCCTTTTGGAAGTGTTGAATCGGTTAAAACTGTTTCTGAACTGTATGCACCAATTAGCGGTAAAGTAGTAGAGGTAAATACAGAACTAGAAGATAGCCCTGAGTATGTTAACGAGTCCCCTTATGAAAATGCATGGATGATTGTTATTGAACCATCTGATGCAGCTGAAGTGGATGGTTTACTTTCTCCAGAAAAATACGAAGAATTAATTTCAGAATAATTTCGAAAACGCCGCTTAATATCGGCGTTTTTTTCATATAATATTGGAAAGGGCATAGTTGGGAGAGAGGCTGAATGGCTATTGTCTTTAGTGAAAAGATAATTCTTGTTGAGGGTAGATCTGATAAATTAAAGCTTTTAAAACTGCTGGATGAATCAACAGAAATTATTTGCACCAATGGAACGATATCGAATGTCAGGCTAGAAGAAATTTTAAGTCCTTATGAAGGCATTCCTATTTATGCGTTTCTGGATGCAGATAAGTCTGGTGAGCAAATTCGCTCTGTCGTGAGAAAAGAATACCCTGAAGCGATTCATCTATATACCAATCCGATGTTCTGCGAAGTAGCGACCACACCATTCAAAGTTTTGGCTTCTATATTAAAAAGTGTTAATATAAAAGTGAAAAGACAATATTTACTTTAGGATGATGTAATATGAATGAATGGACCTTAGAACAATGGAACAGCCATAAGAACAGTGGGCAGCTTACCATATTTTATATTTATACACCCATGTGTGGAACCTGCCAAGTTGCTAGTAAAATGATGCAAGTTATAAAAGAGATAAAGCCTTTTTTAATTGGTCAAGCAAATATTAACTATCTTGGAGATTTTGCTATGGATTATCAAATTGAAAGTGTGCCATGTCTGCTAATCGCTAAAGGTGGAACGGTATATAAAAAAATATATGCCTTTCAGTCAGTTCCATTTATCTTGGATGCGATAAAAAGTATTGACGACCAAGTTGTCGTATGATAACATTCGATATACCGACAAATTAATAGTTTTACTCTTATTAAGAGAGGTGGAGGGAAGTGCCCTTTGAAGCCCGGCAACCGTCATGTAAATGAAATGGTGCCAAGTCACGCAAAGCAAATGCTTTGGGAAATGAGAGAATGGATAAATGTTATTAAATTGGATAACTTTAAACCCTTCTGCTCTTTTGCAGGAGGGTTTTTTTAGTTGAAAATGGGAAGAATAAGGTTTTAATACAAAGTAAATTTCAACAACCTGTTAATAATAGATAGGTATAGAATAGTTTAAAGAAAGGGGGCAAGGTTCCCATGATTAGTTTAAAAAATATTTCCAAAAAATTTAGTACGAAACAAGGTACGATTGTTGCAGTGGAAGAGGTGAATCTTGACATAAAAAAGGGTGAGATCTTTGGCATTATTGGTTATAGTGGTGCTGGTAAAAGTACACTCATTCGCTTATTAAATGGATTAGAAAAGCCAACTTCAGGTGAAATCATCGTAAATAATGAAGACATTACAAAGATAAATGAAGTGAAGCTTCGCCAAGTAAGACAAAAGGTAAGTATGATTTTTCAACATTTTAATTTGTTATGGTCAAGAACGGTTGAAGAGAATATTGCTTTCCCATTGGAGATCGCCGGTATACCACCAGCTCAACGTTCTCAAAGAGTTAAAGAACTTATTGATTTGGTTGGTCTGGAAGGGCGAGGGCATTATTATCCTTCTCAACTATCAGGTGGACAAAAGCAACGTGTTGGAATTGCACGCGCATTAGCCAACCGTCCAGAAGTACTTCTTTGTGATGAAGCAACTTCTGCATTAGATCCAGAAACTACAGATTCTATTTTAGATTTATTAGTTAGTATCAATGCGAAACTAGGTCTGACAATTGTATTAATAACCCATGAGATGCAGGTTATTCAGAAGATATGTGGTCGCGTTGCAGTTATGGAAAAAGGTCATGTAGTAGAAGAAGGAAATGTGCTAGATGTATTTCAAAATCCGCAACAAACGATTACGAAGCGTTTTGTTTCGCAGGTCAGTGATTCCAACAAGGCGTTGCAAACAATACAGCAATTAAAAGAACTTTACCCAAATGGCAAGCTGATTAAGCTCGTATTTGTTGGGGAGCAGACAGTACAACCAATACTGTCTAGACTTATCAAACAGTTTGATTTGGAAGTAAATATTGTTCAAGGAAATATTTCGCATACACAAACTGGTGCATTTGGTACGCTCATCCTTCAGTTAGAAGGAGAAGCACTACTAATAGATGATGCAATTCGATATATACACGAACAAAAAGTAAATACAGAGGTGATCAACAATGATTAATAATTTGTTTCCTAATGTTGATTGGCCAAAAATGTGGGAAGCCACAGTTGAAACATTATATATGACTGCAGTATCAACAATTTTAACAGCTATTATTGGACTAGTTCTTGGTCTTCTACTTTTCTTAACTAGCCCTCATCAAGCGTGGGCGAACAAATTAGCAAACTGGTTAACAGGAGCTTTCGTCAATATATTCCGCTCCATTCCATTTATTATTTTGATCATTTTGCTAATACCTTTAACGAAGTTTTTGGTCGGAACAATGCGTGGTCCAAATGCGGCCTTCCCGGCTTTAGTAATCGGAGCTGCTCCATTCTACGCCCGTATGGTGTTAATAGCTCTTCGAGAAATTGATAAAGGTGTGCTAGAAGCTGCAAAATCGATGGGTGCTAAAACTTCTACTATTATATGGAAAGTATTAATGCCAGAATCTATGCCTGCTTTAGTATCAGGCATAACGGTTACAGCGATTTCACTAGTTGGATATACAGCGATGGCTGGTATTATCGGAGCTGGTGGACTAGGAACATTAGCCTTTTTAGATGGTTTCCAAAGAGGTAGGACAGACGTAACACTTGTTGCCACGGTATTAATATTAATTATGGTATTTATCATCCAGTGGATAGGCGATGTAATTACTACGAAGATAGACAAACGATAATAGGTGTTAACGAGAGTACTCGATCACATAGAAATAATAGGATAAAAAGGGAGAGATATTGAATGAAGAAATTTTTAGCTGGAGCATTACTATCAGTAAGTGCATTAACCCTTGCAGCATGTGGAGATGAAAAAAGTAGTCAACTAGTAGTAGGTGCATCTAACGTACCTCATGCAGTTATATTAGAAGAAGTTAAACCAATTCTAGAAGAACAAGGAATTGAACTTGTTGTAGAATCATATCAAGATTATGTATTACCAAACAAAGATTTAGATTCAGGAGACTTGGACGCAAACTTTTTCCAACACATTCCTTACTTTGAATCGCAAAAAGCTGATTTTGGATATGACTTCGCCAACGCAGGCGGTATTCACATCGAGCCAATCGGTTTATACTCTAAAAAATACGGTTCTATTGAAGAGCTTCCAGAGGGGGCAACTATTTTAATGAGTAACTCTGTTGCAGATCATGGACGTATCCTTGCAATGTTAGAAGCGAAAGGCCTTATTAAATTAGCAGACGGCATTGATAAAACAAAAGCGGAAGTAAAAGATATTGTGGAAAATGAGAAAAACCTTGAATTTGATGCTAACTATGAATCTGCTTTAATGGTTCAGTTATATGAAAATGAAGAAGGCGACGCAGTACTGATCAACTCTAACTATGCAATTGACGCTGACCTTAATCCATTAGAAGACTCAATCGCTATTGAAGAATCAGATGAATCTCCATACGTAAATATCATCGCAGTAAACTCTGGTGATGAAGACAATAAAGAGATTAAAGCTTTAGTAGAAGCATTAAAATCTAAAGAAATCCAAGACTTCATCCTAAGCGAGTGGGGCGGATCAGTAGTACCGGTAAAATAATAGTATTGTAGAGAAAACAGGCATCCTGGGATGTCTGTTTTTTTGTGGTTGCCATTTGCACACGAGGATTTGGCAAACGCCCGAGAAGTAGTCGTATCGGTCCGAGCACTAGAGCCATGCGCCCGAACTAGAGAGGTATCCGCTCGAGAATCCGGCGAACGCCCGAGAAGATGCTGTATCGGCTCGAGTCGCAAAGCCATGCGCCCGAGCTAGATTAGAAAATCTACCAATGCCGTTACAGTGATTTATAAGAATGAAATACCGTCTTATCTACGAAATTTTTCCACAATTAATTCAACCCTAAGTGAGGGTGACATGGAGCAAATAAAAGGAATTCTCCTAAAGTGCCCATCCCCTTCTACTACTCCTCTTATCAATCATTTCTCTATTCCATTTGAAGATTTAAAACTAGGAGTAAAAT
The DNA here is from genome assembly GCF_038003145.1 of Psychrobacillus sp. FSL K6-1464. Taxonomy (NCBI): domain Bacteria; kingdom Bacillati; phylum Bacillota; class Bacilli; order Caryophanales; family Bacillaceae; genus Psychrobacillus; species Psychrobacillus sp. FSL K6-1464. The sequence goes on along the minus strand of NZ_JBBOOP010000001.1, from coordinate 2,620,339 downwards.
GTGAAAGTTGTAGTTTTATTGGGATGCAAAAAATAATATGTACGTGGTATTGCCCTAAATGTTGCAAGACCAATTCCTATGCACATTATAAAGCAATTTCTAATTATTTTTCACTTTGCAAAGAAACGAGCATTAATAAAGAATGCAGAGATTTTCTTTTGCTAAACAATAGAAATGAGGCAAAAAGAATACTTTCAAACTCTGGCATATTGAAATGTGGAAAAAGCTCTGCTACGTACTATAAACAAAGGTTATATTAATAGAATATTACGTATATTACTCATCCTATTCACTTTAATAAATGAGTGTGCTAAAGTGTATGAAAGTTGTAAATAACACATTTGTACATTTGAGGAGGACACTTCATGAAAAGGTTTGGGTTATTGCCACGAATAGTGGTAGCGATAGTAGCTGGTGTTTTATTGGGATTAGTTGTCCCTAAAATAGTAGTGGAGATTATGGCTACTTTTAATAGTATTTTTAGTTCATTTTTAGGATTTATTGTTCCTTTCATCATTATTGGTTTTATCGTTCCGGGGATAGCTAAACTCGGAAAAGGTTCTGGTAGATTACTAGGGATTTCTACGGGTATTGCTTATTTATCTACTCTAGTAGCAGGTTTTATTGCATTCTTTATCGCTTCCAATTTACTGCCGAAGCTTATTGGTGGGAAAGAGAGCGTGAAGTTAGAAAATCCAGAGGAGTTTTTAATAGGTGGGTTATTTGAAATGCCCATCCCTCCAATGATGGATATTATGACTGCATTGGTTTTCTCCTTTATTATGGGAATTGGAATTTCTAAATTAAAAGGAAACACGTTACAAAATGCATTTGAAGAGTTTAGTGAGATTATTGAAAAGGTAATTTCGTTTGTTATTATTCCGTTGTTGCCGATACATATTTTTGGGATTTTTATGAATATGGCTTACGGTGGTCAAGTGGCAAAAGTATTATCTGTTTTCGGAGTTGTGTTTGTCATGATTATCGCACTGCATATTGTAATGCTTCTATTACAATATACTGCTGCCGGTACTGTAACTGGAAAAAATCCTTTGAAGCTGTTAAAAACAATGTCACCAGCCTACTTTACAGCTTTAGGTACACAGTCTTCAGCGGCAACTATTCCGGTGACGTTAAAACAGGCGCAGAAAACGGGTGCTTCCGATAAAGTAACAAACTTTACGATTCCTCTTTTTGCAACTATTCACTTATCAGGGAGTACGATTACGCTTGTCTCATGTTCCATTGGCGTATTGCTAATAAATGGGCAAGATATTCTGTTATCTACGTTTATACCATTTATATTCATGCTTGGTGTAACAATGATCGCAGCTCCTGGAGTTCCAGGTGGAGCCGTTATGGCAGCATTAGGTTTACTGGAAACAATGCTCGGCTTCAACGGGGCTATGATAGGCTTAATGATTGCTCTTTATATTGCACAGGATAGCTTTGGAACAGCGACAAATGTAACTGGTGACGGAGCACTTGCGATTATCGTAGATAAGTTTTCTAAGACAAATTAAGTTTTTTTATAAATAAATGTTTAAGTCCGAATTAGTTGGGTATATAAATCATGAACTCAAAAATAGAGAGGATGATTCATTATCAGTTCGGAAGATTTACCTTATACAGAACAGATGGACCACGCATTTAGAGGAGTACATGGTTTTGGATACGATGAATTGAGACAAAGTCAGGAATTACGATTGCAGGTCGAAAACAAGCGACAGCAGGATCATGAAAAATGTATGCAATTAGCGGCTAAACTTGATGCCCAAGCATTTAGGGGATAATATACAAGAATCCATGGAGAATTTCTCCGTGGATTCTTTTTTGTTTACACTAGCTTCATAGTGAAATCCATTCTCAATTAGAAAGTTCTTAATGAAAATAAAGGAAGATTACTATTTACCTAATAGTTTAGTGAAAAGTCAATAGAAAACAGTAAATCTGTATATTCTACAATATTAAATAGAATATGCTTCAAAAGATTTGCAAGGTACCTTCGTTTGGGTTAAGATTAGAATGATAATAAATTAGAATGATTATACATTCGTATTTACTTAATGGAGGTTATTAAATGTCGACTTTAGCTATTAAAGATTTACACGTTGCAATAGACGGTAAAGAAATTTTAAAAGGTGTTAATTTAACAATTAATACGAACGAAATTCACGCAGTAATGGGGCCCAATGGTACAGGTAAATCTACTTTAGCTTCTGCTATTATGGGTCATCCAAAATATGAAGTTACATCTGGTTCAATTGAATTGGACGGCGAAGATGTATTAGCAATGGAAGTAGACGAACGTGCGCAAGCAGGTCTATTCCTAGCAATGCAATATCCAAGTGAAATTACTGGAGTAACAAATGCAGATTTCTTAGGTTCAGCAATCAATTCACGCCGCGAAGAAGGCGATGAAATCTCACTAATGAAATTCATCCGTGAGCTTGATAGCAAAATGGAATTTTTAGAAATGGATTTAGATATGGCACAACGTTATTTAAATGAAGGATTCTCAGGCGGAGAGAAAAAACGTAACGAAATTCTTCAATTAATGATGTTACAACCAAAATTCGCTATTTTAGATGAAATTGACTCTGGTCTTGATATCGATGCTTTAAAAGTTGTTTCTAAAGGGATCAACCAAATGCGCGGAGAAGGATTCGGAAGCTTAGTAATCACTCACTATCAACGTCTTCTTAACTACATCACACCTGATCATGTTCATGTAATGATGCAAGGTCGCGTAGTTAAATCTGGTGGACCTGAGCTTGCTCAAAGACTAGAAGCAGAAGGCTATGAATGGATTAAAGAAGAATTAGGAATTGAAGACGAAACAGTTGGACAAGAAGCATAAGAAAGGAGTCGAATAAGCATGACGGTTGAAACAAAATTGGCATTAACCGAGCAAGATATCCGCTCCTTTTCAGAAGGTAAGCAAGAACCAAGCTGGATGACAGAACTTCGTCTAAAAGCATTTGGTCAACTTGAAACACTTCCGATGCCAACACCAGATAAAACAAAAATTACTAATTGGAATTTCACTGAATTTCCAGTTCATACTGTAGAGAGCAGCAAATTTACATCTTTAGCAGAATTACCTGAAGAAGTGAAGGCTGTCGTAAATGCAGAGCAACAAAACATTTACATTCAACATAATAATACACCTGCTTTTCTTTCATTATCAGAAGAGCTAAAAGCAAAAGGTGTTATTTTAACAGATATATACACTGCAATTCGTGAGCATTCAGCACTTGTTCAACAATACTTCATGACCGATGGTGTCAAAGTAACAGAACATAAACTAACTGCACTTCATGCTGCATTATTAAACGGTGGTGTATTCTTATACGTACCTAAAAATGTAGTAATCGAAGAACCAATTCAAGTTATTTACTTACATGATGATAAAACAGCTTCTCTTTTCAATCACACTTTACTAGTAGCTGATGAAAATAGTTCTGTAACATATGTAGAGAACTACTTATCTACTGTGGATCATGCAGAAGGATTAGCTAATATCGTGACGGAAGTCATTGCCAAAGACAATTCAAGAGTTACATTTGGAACAGTTGATGTTCTAGCAGAAGGATTTACAACATACGTTAATCGTCGTGGTGTAACAAGTCGTGATGCAGTTCTTGAGTGGGCACTTGGTATGATGAATAATGGTGATACTATTTCTGAAAATACAACACATTTAGTTGGAGATAATTCAGAAGGTCATGTGAAAATGGTTGTTGTAGGTCGCGGGAAACAAAAGCAAAACTTTACAACAAAAGTAATCCACTGGGGCAAACATACGGAAGGTCAAATTCTTAAGCACGGCGTTATGAAAGACGAAGCATCATCTATATTCAATGGTATTGGTAAAATTGAGTACGGTGCTACTAAATCTAACGCAGAGCAAGAATCTCGTGTATTAATGCTTAGCGAAAAAGCACGTGGAGATGCAAACCCTATTCTTTTAATCGATGAAGATGATGTAACAGCAGGTCACGCAGCATCAGTTGGCCGAGTAGATCCACTTCAGTTGTACTATTTAATGAGCCGTGGTATTTCTCAACATGAAGCAGAGCGTCTAGTAATTCATGGATTCCTTGCTCCTGTCGTAAACGAATTACCGATAGAAGGCGTGAAGAAGCAACTGACGGAGGTTATTGAAAGGAAAGTTCGCTAATGCTCAATACTAAAGAGATTCGAAGCTATTTTCCGATTTTAAACCAAGAGATTAACGGTCATCCATTAGTCTATTTAGACAATGGGGCTACTTCTCAAAAACCAATTCAAGTAATAGACGCGATCAAAAAGTATTATGAATTTGAAAACGCAAATGTGCATCGTGGTGTTCATACGCTGGGTAACCGAGCGACGGATAGTTACGAAGGAGCACGTGAAAAGGTTCGAAAATTTATTAATGCTAAGTCTACTAAAGAAGTTATTTTTACTCGTGGTACAACAACCGCTATCAATATGGTGGCACAGAGCTACGGCCAAGCTAACCTAAAAGAGGGCGATGAAATTGTTATTACGCATATGGAGCACCATTCCAATATTATTCCTTGGCAGCAACTAGCTAAGAGAACAGGTGCCGTATTAAAATATATTGATTTAGAAGCTGATGGTACACTTTCTTTAGAGAAGGTTAGAGAAACTATTACTAACCGAACTAAAATTGTGTCAATCGTTTATGTATCGAACGTCTTAGGAACCATGAATCCGATTAAAGAAATTACACAAATTGCACATGAACATGGAGCTGTAATGGTAGTTGATGGTGCTCAAGCTGCACCACATCTAAAATTAGATGTTCAAGCACTTGATTGTGACTTCCTTGCATTCTCTGGACACAAAATGTGTGGGCCTACTGGAATAGGGGTACTATACGGAAAAGAAGCTTTATTGGATAAAATGGAACCAGTCGAATTTGGTGGGGAAATGATCGACTTCGTAGGTTTGTATGATTCTACGTGGAAAGAACTTCCTTGGAAATTCGAAGGGGGAACACCAATAATTGCTGGTGCCATTGGTCTTGGAGCTGCAATTGATTTCTTAGAGGAAATTGGCTTAGATGAAATTGAAAAACATGAACATGAGTTAGCTGCTTACGCCATGGAAAGAATGTCTACAATTGAAGGGTTAACCATTTATGGACCTGTCGATCCTGCGAAACGTGCAGGAATTGTTACATTCAATTTAGATGATGTACATCCACATGATGTTGCAACAGTTTTAGATATGAGTGGAATTGCAGTTCGTGCAGGACATCACTGTGCACAACCATTGATGAAATGGTTGCAATGTGTGGCAACTGCTCGTGCTAGTTTCTATATATACAATTCAGAAGAGGATTTAGATCGTCTAGTTACTGGATTGCTTTCAGCAAAGGAGTATTTTAACGATGTCTTCTAATTTAGATCAACTTTATCGCCGTGTCATTATGGATCATTATAAAAATCCTCGTAACAAAGGTAGTATCGAGGATGGCGCTTTGACAATTGATATGAATAACCCTACTTGTGGAGATCGCATCCATTTAACACTTCAAGTGGAAGATGGTAAAATTCAAAATGCGAAATTTGATGGAGAAGGATGCTCGATTTCTATGGCATCTGCTTCTATGATGACACAAGCAGTTAAAGGAAAGTCTGTAGAGGAAGCTTTACAACTTTCTAGTACTTTTTCTGAAATGATGCTTGGGAAAGATTATGATGACTCTTTAGATCTTGAAGATATAGAATCATTAAGTGGTGTTTCTCAGTTTCCAGCACGTATCAAGTGTGCAACTTTAGCTTGGAAGGCAATGGAAAAAGGCGTTTCAGAAGAAAAAGAATAACAGACGAACGGAGGAAATACGATGGCTAAAAAAATGCCTGAAATTGGTGATTACAAATATGGTTTCCACGATAAAGACGTATCCATTTTCCGTTCTAAACGTGGATTAACGAAAGAAATCGTAGAAGAAATATCACGTATGAAATCAGAACCACAATGGATGTTAGATTATCGCTTAAAAGCGTTAGAAATTTTTTACTCAAAACCAATGCCTCAATGGGGTGGAGATTTAGGGTCATTAAACTTCGATGAAATTACGTATTACGTGAAGCCCTCTGAACAAACAGAAACTTCATGGGATGAAGTACCAGAAGAAATCAAAGCTACTTTTGATAAATTAGGTATTCCTGAAGCAGAACAAAAATACCTTGCAGGTGTTTCTGCACAATACGAATCAGAAGTTGTATATCATAACATGAAGCAAGAGCTTCAAGACTTGGGTATAATATTTAAGGATACTGATTCTGCACTTCGTGAAAATGAAGATATTTTCAAAAAGCATTGGGGTACAGTAATTCCTTCTTCCGATAATAAGTTCTCTGCACTTAACTCTGCAGTATGGTCGGGTGGATCATTTATCTATGTACCACCAGGCATTAAAGTGGAAACACCATTACAAGCATACTTCCGTATTAACTCTGAAAACATGGGTCAATTCGAACGTACGCTAATTATTGTAGACGAAGGTGCTTCTGTACATTATGTAGAAGGATGTACAGCTCCTGTTTACACAACAAATTCACTTCATAGTGCAGTTGTTGAGATCATTATTAAAAAAGATGCTTATTGCCGTTATACAACAATCCAAAACTGGGCAAACAACGTTTATAACTTAGTTACAAAACGTGCAGTTTGTGATGCAAATGCAACGATGGAATGGATTGACGGAAATATTGGATCTAAACTAACGATGAAATATCCAGCCGTTATCTTAAAAGGTGAAGGCGCTCGTGGTATGACTCTTTCTATCGCAATTGCTGGTAAAGGTCAACACCAAGATGCTGGTGCGAAAATGATGCATTTAGCTCCAAATACTTCTTCTACTATTGTTTCGAAATCAATTTCTAAACAAGGTGGTAAAGTAACATACCGTGGTATCGTTCATTTTGGCCGTAAAGCTACTGGTGCACGTGCGAATATCGAATGTGATACATTAATCATGGATAATCAGTCTACTTCTGATACAATTCCTTACAACGAAATCTTGAATGATAATATTTCTTTAGAGCATGAAGCAAAAGTTTCAAAAGTATCTGAAGAACAATTATTCTACTTGATGAGTCGTGGACTTAGTGAAGAAGAAGCAACTGAAATGATCGTAATGGGCTTCATCGAACCATTTACAAAAGAACTTCCAATGGAATATGCTGTAGAAATGAACCGTCTTATCAAGTTCGAGATGGAAGGCTCTATCGGTTAATCCAATTATATAAATGCAGCAGGGTGTACTTCACCTTGCTGCATTTTTTTATACTCTAAATAGGCAAATTGCTAAAAACTGTTAGGTTTGGTTATAACTATTAAGTGGTACTCAGAAAGTAGTAGAAGTATTTTGTAAAGAGAGGTATCGACAATGATTGTATTTGAAAGAGAAAAAAGCTATGTCATGGTTACTCAAGATGATCATGCACAAGTTTCCAAGCAAATAGCAGAACATTGTAAAGATGATTTTTATTACGATTCTAAAGATGTGCAGGAAGTCGTTCTCGCCATTCAAGAGCATGACCGTGGTTGGATAGATCCGGATAAGTCCCCAGTATGGAATGATCAATTAGAACAGCCTTTCTCGTTTATAGATTATCCTACAGATCTTAAGATTTCTTTTTATGGAAAAGGATTAGATGAAGTAGAGGAAATGAGTAAGTATGCTTGTTTATTGTGTAGTTTACATTACTCCTCTTTTGTCCAAGATGCTGATGAAACTGCAGTTCAAAGATTTTGGGATATAGAAAAGCAAAGACAGGATCGACTTTATGATGAATTAGGAATTGTCGGCAATGAGAAAAAGAAAGAAACGTTAATGTACCATTTAGATCTGCTGAAGTTTTCAGATTTTCTATCTTTGTTTATTTGTTTACACGAGCCAGGAGACAACGATAAATTGCATCCATTTTTTAAAAATGGATTTCCACAATTATTCCTATTCGTCACGCAGGAGCCAATTATAGCTAGCTGGGAAAGCGATGAAGTCGTTACTTTATCCTTCTCCCCCTTGAAGAGCGAACTAAATGTAAAGCTTACGTATAAAGAAGTATGGAAAGAACAGATTGAGAAAGATGGACTATTGCAGGCATTTAAGGATACTCCAGTTGCGCATAGAAAAGTTACGTTTAAATAATAGTATGCAAAAACCAGTCAAAGTAATTTGACTGGTTCTGTCTCTTTTTAAACCATCACAACAAACTGAGAAGCAAAAGATTGTTCTGTCTCTATTTGGATAGCTTGAATTTTAGCAACTTCTTTTTTCCTTACTGAAGCACAATCAGCAGTATTAAGAATTGTATTTTTGTCGATTAAAGAAGAGAAGTAATCCGCATCTTTTAGAGCACTGTTTAACCCAAATGCTCCAGTAGGAGTCATCGTGTGAACTGCATCTCCGATTAAAGCCAACCCTTTTTTCCCCCAAGTCTCACTAGAGCTACTATACACATCTAATAGAACAAAATCCTTCCAAGATTGAATGTTTTCTCGAACGGTTTGTTCAAGTTCTGGAAAAGCCATTATGAGTTGCTCGATAAATGGAGTAAAAGGCTGTTTTCTAAGTGTTGCAAAAGAACCCTCTTCGATATTCCAACCAATTTGTATATAACCCTTTGCCTGTGTAAATAGGGAAATTTGCTTCCCTCCAATTAAAGTCATTCGAATAGACGGTTCCCAATTTACAGGTGCTGGTATTCTAGCCCAGAGTAAATCATATCCGTGTTTTCGAATAGTTACATCCAGATCAGCTTTCTTACGTACGGTCGAATAACGACCATCTGCACCAATAACCAATTCACTTTCAATAATAATTTCTTCTCCATTTTCGGATGCTTTTACTCCAGTGTAGGAGCCATGTTCATCTTGTAAAAGTTCATCAACTTTTGTATTCAGCATTAAATGGAAGTTTGTATATTTCTTTGCAGCGTCTATCAATACTTGTAGTAAATGTGCTTGAGGAACATGAATACCAAGATGTCCGATCTCGGGATGAGGTAAAATAGTTTTAAATACTTCCCCATGCTGCCAATATTCAAGTTTTTTCATTCGTAAAAGCCCGAGCTTTTCTATTTCGTCAAATAAGTTATATTTTTTTAGAATCGCTTCGCCTTCTTCATTTAAATGTTCTCCACGAAACGTTTTTCCGATTTGATTTGTTCGCTCTATTAATACAACAGATATATTTTTCTTTGCCAATAAATACGCTAGAAGGGCACCACCAGGACCTGCACCGACTATACATACATCTACTTTCATCATGTTATTTCCTCCCTTTGCTTCAAAAAAGCGTAATGGGCTATATGTAACGACGACACTTATATATTTTAGCTAAATAAAAAATTATTATCCATCTTTTCATCCTTTGTGGGTTAATACGCTAATACGTGGAGTGCATACAGCTGAATACACCCAACTGAGTGATTATGCTATTATAGTAATAATAGTGAGGTGTTGTAAATGATTCAAATTGGCCTAACAGGATGGGGGGATCACCCTGACTTGTATGTATCCTCGGCAAGAGAAAGGTTACAAGATTACAGTGCACATTTTCCAGTGGTGGAATTAGATGCAGCATTCTATGCAATTCAACCAATAAAAAATAGCTTAAAGTGGATTAAAGAAACGCCAGATAATTTTCAATTTGTTGTAAAAGCTTATCAAGGTATTACGGGTCATTTACGTGGTGATTTCCCTTTTGATTCGATCGAAGAAATGTTTGCATTATATCGACAATCGGTTATGCCATTTAAAAATTCGGGAAAGCTATCAATGATACTTGCACAATTTCCTCCTTGGTTCCAATGCACAAAAGAAAATGTACAATATATACGTAAAGTGAGAGAAGAACTAAAGGACTTTGAAGTGGTTATTGAGTTTCGTCACCAATCTTGGTATTCTTCTGAATATAAAGATTCTACGCTTCATTTTTTAAAAGAGAATGGACTTCATCATAGTGTTTGTGATGAACCGCAGGCTGGGGATGGTAGTATTCCTTTAGTTCCAATTGCAACTACGAACAAGGTACTCGTAAGGTTACATGGTAGAAATACTTATGGGTGGGTTAATCCGGGCAATAATGTGAAGTGGAGAGAAGTAAGATACCTATACGATTATAATAAAGAAGAGCTTTCTTCTATTAAAGGTATTTGTGAGTATTTAGAGAAGCAGGCAAAAGAGGTTGTTGTGTTGTTTAATAATAACTCTGGAGGTCATGCAGCCAGTAATGCCAAAACATTTCAAAGTATGTTAGGAATAGATTTTGAAGGACTTGCTCCAAAACAATTAGATTTTTTTGAAGGAGATTTTTAAATGGAATGGATTATACTAGCAATTAGTGGACTTTTCTCTGGAATTGTAGGAGCATTGGTTGGCCTCGGTGGAGGCGTTATTTTAGTACCGGCTATTTTGTTTTTTGGAGCTTCTCTTAGTTTAATACCAAATATTACTCCGCAAAGTGTTGTTGGTCTTTCTGTGGTTATGATGATATTCACAGGACTTTCTTCTACGCTATCCTATATGAAAACCAAAACGGTCGACTTTAAAAGTGGATTTATTTTTTTCATTGGTAGTATTCCTGGTACTATACTCGGAGCATTTGTAAACAAAGGACTGGACTTACCTTCTTTTAATTTATACTTTGGTATCTTACTTGTTATTTTATCTACTTTATTGTTGGTAAGAGATCGTTTAAGTCCTGTTCGATGGTTTGTAGAAAATGGGAAAAAGAAAACCTTTAATGATGGCGATAAAACATTTGTATATGGATATCCAATTTGGTTCGCATTATTATTAACTTTTGGTGTTGGATTCGCATCGGGTCTATTTGGTATTGGTGGAGGATCTATACTCGTACCAGCGATGATATTACTATTCCTGTTTCCGCCTCATGTGGCTGTGGGTACGTCTATGTTCATGGTTTTTCTGTCGTCTTTAGTGAACTCTGTCACACATATTTCATTAGGAAATGTACCGTGGTTGTATACGATTCCGGTTATACCTGCTGCCTATATCGGAGCTAAGATAGGAGCAAAGTTAAATAAAAAGTTGAACTCAGATACACTAGTTTTGGCTTTACGAATTGTACTTTTATTATTAGGTATACGATCGATTATAGAAGGACTATTTTAACGTAAAATATGTAATGGATAGGGTGGGCAAAGAATGAGAGAGACGATTTATATATTCCACACAAATGATTTGCATAGTCATCTAGAAAACTGGCCCGCTATTCAGCAATTTCTCTCAGATACTCGGAAGAACCTTGGTGACAAGGCTTCCTATTTAACATTAGATATTGGAGATCATCTAGATCGTTCGAATATATATACAGAGGGTACACTTGGAAAGGGAAATGTGCATCTTCTAAATGATGCCAAGTATGATTATGTAACGATAGGAAATAACGAAGGCATTACCCTAAGTCATGAAGAATTAGAAACGTTGTACATAGATGCTAATTTTGAAGTGATTGTCTCCAATTTCACGGAGTTAGGAGGAAATATTCCTTCTTGGGTATTACCCCACAAAATACATGTAACACCAACTGGTATACGGATTGGCATTGTTGCGGCAACTGCTGACTATGGTATTTACTATGAAAAATTGGGATGGCAAATTCAAGAGCCGATTACCCGACTGAAAGAGGTATGTAATACACTTCGTCCGCAAGTAGATGTTCTTATTTGTATGTCACATTTAGGGAAATCACTTGATGAAATACTATCTTTGGAAATACCACAAATTGATGTGATATTGGGTTCACATACACATCACACGTTTGAAAAAGGTAAAGTAATTGGGAACACGTTGCAAGCTGCTACCGGTAAATTCGGTATGAATGTCGGACTTGTCACGTTGGAATTTGATCATGTAGCAAAAGTTATCCAATCGAAGAAGGCAGTTTTATTTCCTACGGAAGCACTACCAGTTCCACTATATTCAAACGATTTACAGACTGCTTGGGAAAATGAAGGAATAGCGGAGATGTCTAATATTGCTTTTTATAATTCTTTTTTATTGAAGAAGGATTGGTTTAAGGAATCGGATCTATCCCGCTTTTTCGGAAAAGCACTTCTAGCTTTTACAAAAGCGGATTGTGCCATGTTTCCAGCGGGGATATTCTTAAAGGATCTTCAACAGGGGCCGATTACTGCAAGAGATCTACATCAATGTTTGCCTCATCCGATAAATCCTTGTGTTATTACATTAACCGGTGCAGAACTACTAGAAGTTATCCGAACAGGGAAAAATGAAAAATGGCCAACGCTTGAAGTAAAAGGGTTAGGGTTCAGAGGTAAATACCTTGGGGTCATATTATATGAACAGCTAATAGAGTTAGAAAGTGGTATAGTTCTAGTAAATGAATCTCCTATTGAACTAGAAAAAGTATATACATTGGCAACTTTAGATATGTTTACATTTGGTTACTTTTATCCGTCTTTAAAATTTGCTCCCAAACAGTATTTTATGCCAGAAATGATTCGAGATATTGTGAAATGGTATGGACAGCTTGAAAAAAGTGAATATGAGTCATGAAAATCCTCTTTCTTACATAAGTAGTAATTAGGGGGATTGTTTTTGTTCTATAGAAAGAAGAAAAAACGATTGACTTTCTTTACTAATCAGCGGAAATTAGCCATTTTTTTAGTTTGTTTTATGTTGTCAGTGGGAGGCCTCATCTATTATATTAATAAACAATTGACAGCTACCTATTTGGAATATGCAGAAGTACAAACAACAAAAATAGCATCCATGGTAATAAATAAAGCAATTAACTCAAGAATTTCAAATACGCTCGATGTAAATGACATAATCGAAGAGGTGCCATCAGACAGTACTACAATGGTAACAACTCGATTTAATACAGAAATTATAAATCGTATACTATCTGATACAAATCAGTTAGTTCAGTCTCATTTGGAGCAGGCTGAGCAGGGGAACTTTTCTAGCCTACCGTATTTAGATGACATCGAGTACGATAAACAAACGATGGAGGATCAGGGGGGAGTTGTATTCTTCGTTCCGATTGGGCAAGCGACGAATATCCCCATCATAGGTAACTTAGGCCCTAAAATTCCTATACGCTTTCACGTTATCGGAAATGTTCAATCGAATGTAGTTCCTTCTATTACTAAGTTTGGAATAAACAATGCTTATGTGGAGGTTAATATCCACATTACGGTAAATGTACAAATAATAGTTCCTCTGGCAAGTAAGATGAGTACGGTGGAACAGAGTATACCTGTGGCAATGGGAATCGTGCAAGGCCAGGTTCCTTACATTTACACAGGAGGAGACGGGGACGCTGCTCCATCAATTGAAGTACCATTGCCATTACCTGAAAAATAAAAATCCTTAAGAATATTGTTTTTACTGCTATACTAGTGGAAATGAATAAGAATAGGTAGAGGCCGCATAACAAAAGAGTAGTTTACAGGAGAATGACAACTGTGATTGTAAACGAAAGGAAGTTATGCCGAAATTAGATGTTGACCGTCAAGTCAAATCTAGTTGGGGTTATTTTGAACAAAAATAACACTGTCATTTATACATATGTATAAATGGAGAGCTACAAAGTATAAAATTTTCGCTTGAAATTTTATCTAAAAGCCAACCTATATTTATATTAGGTTGGCTTTTTTATATTCTAAGGCATAATGCACTTGTTCATTCATCTTCATTAGTGTCGTCAGCTCATAACTCATCGAGTCTTGGGGTATATAAGATGTAGATCATGCAGTCGTTGCGATAGGATGTCGCGAATTTAGACTGCCTACATTGGAGTAGGCGCATACGCATTTCATACTGTCTAGCTTCAGCGCCTAGCCCCTCGAGTCGTTTCAGTCTGACGGTTAAGGCAAAGTACGCCTTTACAGTCAGGCTTCCAACGCTAGTCGGGGCTTACATAGGCGCTTATGCATTTCATTATTAGGAGGAAATTATGATGGAAAATACGATTTTTTCAATTTTACCCCCATTACTAGCGATTGTAATGGTACTTGTTACGAAAAGAGTTTTACTATCACTAGGAGTCGGGATTGTTTCAGCGGCTTTGTTAGTAGAAAGCTTTTCGCCGATTGATTCATTGATCATTCTTTGGGATTCCTTTATCACGTCATTTTGGGATAATGGATTGAATATGTATAATATTTATATATTATTGTTTATATTGTTGCTTGGGGTGGTTACTGCGATTGTTAGTCTGTCAGGAGGAAGTACTGCATTTGCTGCATGGGCAGTTAAACGTATTAAAACAAATCGCGGATCTAAACTCCTTACAGCTTTTTTAGGTATTATTATTTTCGTAGACGATTATTTTAATGCACTTGCTGTAGGACAGATTGCTCGTCCAATTACTGACACTCATCGTGTTTCTCGTGCAAAGCTAGCTTATTTTATCGATTCTACATCTGCACCTGTTTGTGTAGTTTCTCCCGTTTCTAGCTGGGGTGCATTTCTAATAAGTCAGCTAGGTGTTATCTTTGCTACTCATGCCGTAACAGACTACACTCCACTGCAAGCGTTTATGTTAATGGCACCGATGAATTTCTATGTCATTGCTGCGCTTGCAATGGTATTTTTTACAGCATGGACAGACAATGATTTAGGTGAGATGAAAAAACATGAAACACTTGCAAGAGAAACTGGTGTCCTTTTTGATCCAAATAAATCAAATCCAGGTGATTTACAAGGTAATTTCCCGGAAAATAATTTTGGTAAAGTAAAGGATCTAATCCTTCCGATTGTATCATTAATAGTAGTAACTCTTTTTGCAATGTTTTGGACAGGCTATCAGGCTTCAGGAAAAGTAATGGACATATTTGTTATTTTTGAAAATACAGATGTTCCGCTCTCTCTATTTATAGGTGGGATGGTATCGAGTATTTTAGCTGTACTATTGTATACGCGTCAATTCAAGAAAAACAAAGATGCTAATTTGGGCTTACTGGGGAAAGGAATTATTTCTGGTATAAATTCAATGTTACCTGCTATTTGCATTTTAATATTTGCTTGGTCCCTTTCATTTTTAATAACAGCTTTAGGAACTGGTGAGTATTTAGCTCATCTCGTTACAGATAATAATATTCCGGCAGGGGTTATTCCAGTCTTACTGTTTGTTTTAACAGCTTTTATGGCTTTCGCAACTGGATCTTCGTGGGGATCATTTGGGATACTATTACCAATTGGTGCAAGTATCATCATGGTAGTAGAGCCAGAGTTATTACTCCCTGTTTTAGCGGCCGTTTTAGCGGGAGCTGTTTTTGGAGACCATTGTTCGCCTATTTCAGACACTACAATTATGTCAGCGACTGGTGCAGGAGTTAATGTAATCGATCACGTAATGACTCAGTTACCATATGCCATTATTAGTGCAGTCATTGCTGCAATTGGCTATTTAGTATTAGGTCTTACAGGTTCTGTTATGTTTGGCTTTATAACAGTAGTGGTCATCCTTATCCTATTTTTCACGATTTGGAATTTTAAGAGTAAGAGGGTAGCTTAGTTGTTTTAAAATTGGTTGTCTTTGGTATTTGTATGGTTGTTTGCAATTAAATAATATGTTACATTGACAACAGTGTAGTTAGTTTATTTAGAATGGGGTCGGGATGAAATGACATCGTGTAAACCAACGAAAACAGAGTACCAAAGAAAACCAGAATGGCTAAAAATTAAGTTAAATACGAATGATGAATACAAGGGTCTTAAAAAGCTGATGCGTGAAAATAATTTAAATACAGTATGTGAGGAAGCAAAATGTCCAAATATACATGAGTGCTGGGGTTCACGTAGAACAGCTACATTTATGATTTTAGGAGCTATTTGCACACGTGCTTGCCGTTTTTGTGCTGTAAAAACTGGCTTACCTAATGAGTTAGATTTGGCAGAACCAGAAAGAGTTGCAGATTCGGTTGTAGTTATGAATTTAAAACATGCTGTCGTAACAGCAGTTGCTCGAGATGATTTAAAAGATGGTGGATCTGAAGTTTTTGCTGAAACCATTCGTGCGATTCGACGGAAAAATCCTTTTACATCAATAGAAGTTTTACCTTCTGATATGGGCGGTATTGAACAAAATATCCGTAATATTATGGATGCAAAACCGGATATTCTAAATCACAATATTGAAACGGTTCGTCGACTCACTCCAAGAGTTAGAGCGAGAGCTAAATACGATCGTTCACTCGAATTATTGCGTCGTGCAAAAGAAATGCAACCGAGTATTCCAACGAAATCATCACTAATGTTAGGTTTAGGGGAAACTCATGAAGAGATTCTGGAAGTAATGGACGACCTTCGTGCGAACAATGTAGATATCATGACGATTGGTCAATACTTGCAACCTTCGAAAAAACATTTACCGGTACTAAAATATTACTCCCCAGCAGAATTTGGAGAATTACGAAAAATTGCGATGAGCAAAGGATTCTCCCATTGTGAAGCTGGTCCACTAGTTAGAAGTAGCTACCATGCAGATGAACAGGTAAACGCTGCGGCTAAGCAAAGACAACTGCAAGGTGAACAACTTCTAGCTACTCCAAATAGTTAATGGATGGTGATTGAATGATAATTGCAGAAGGCTTTACATATGAAATTATAGAGGATTATCGCGAGGCGTTTAAAGAAGAAGCGTTTTTAGATCGTTATAGTGAAATTTTAACTAAATACGATTATATTATGGGTGACTGGGGTTACGGTCAGTTGCGTCTTAAAGGTTTTTTTGAGGATCGTAGTCATAAAGCTACATTTGATACGAAAATAGGAACGATGAAAGATTATTTATATGAATATTGTAATTTTGGATGCGCCTACTTTGTTGTAAAAAAAATAGGGGTTGCTCCAAAAATTGTTCCTGACGAAGCTATAATAGAAGTAAATGAAAATCTAGAGCAAGATCAACTATGATCTGCTCTAGGTTTTTTCTTTTGCAACCAGATATGGGCTATCCCTCAAAAATTCTCTACACTAGTCTGGTTTAAGGATTAACTATTTGTGTAAACTGATATTATTTCTAACTCTACTGTAATAAAAAAGCTAGTCGTGATATGAAACCACAACTAGCTATTTATATATTATATTAACTCAATAATTCTCGAAGATAATCTCGTAATTCTACTGCTTCTTCTTCTGATCTATTAAATACATGTTCGAGATAGCCTGGTTCTTCCACATCATCAGCTCCGATAATGGCAGCTCGTCCATATTGTATATCCATTACAAGTACTTTTCCAAAAAAGCGAGAGCTTTGAGAAATAGCTAAATCATATCTTTGGGATTCTCCTGTAAAGCCAACAAATCTCGTTTTAGTATCCTCTACATCATCGTACAAATAAAATCGCTCCACTATGTGACACTCCTTCCTACCTTAGAATTATGGTACTATAGAATAGGAGTATATATCAACTGAACAACAATTAGGAGGCCTTTCCATGTATTTTGTAGATAGAAAAAAAATTGCTTTAACATTGGCTCATATGAACCAATTGTTGAACCTTATTGAAACAAAACAAGATTGGCAAGTAGATGAATTATCTAACTTAGCGTTTGAGCGAATTGGTCATAATATTATTGAATCTATTATCGACGTAGGCAATTCAATGATCGATGGGTTTATCATGCGTGATCCTGGTGGATACGATGATATTATCGATATTTTAACGGATGAGAAAGTTATTTCTGCTGAGATGGATGGACCATTAAAAGAAGTAATTGAGTTTAGAAAAGTGCTTGTTCGCCAATTTTATGCGGTGGACCACAAAAAATTAGAGGAAGTTCTGACGAATAATTTACCATTCTTAAAGGCATTCCCGAAAGCTGTAGAAACTTATTTAGTAAATGAATTAGGGCCAGTTTCTGCCTTTTTACCTGAGGATTCTAATGTTAAATTATAAAGCATACTTTATCGATTTAGATGGCACTGTCTATAAAGGTAAAACACCAATTCCTGAAGCTGTGAAATTCATTCATTATTTACAAAGCAATGGTAACCAACCATTTTTTGTGACGAATAATTCTTCTATGACTCAACAACAACTACAGGAAAAGCTGGCCATAATGGATATTCAAGTAGATACGGAACATATTATTTCATCGTCTATTGCAGCTGCAAATTATATTAATGTTTTTATGCCAGGTAAAGAAGTATTTATGATTGGTGAACTTGGCTTGGAAGATGCACTTAAATCACGAGATATTTCGATTACAACTGGTATGGCAGATGTTGTCGTACTTGGAATTGATCGTCACATTAATTATGAGAAGCTGGCAACTGCCTGTCTTTCCGTAAGAGCGGGCGCTACATTTCTTTCTACTAATAGTGATCATGCTTTTCCTTCTGAAATTGGATTTTTACCTGGAAATGGAGCCTTTACAAAGTTAGTGGAACATTCTACTGGAGTAGAACCACTCTATATGGGGAAACCTCAACCTTTTATGTTAGAGTTTATACAAAAAAAATATGGATTTAGTAAAGAAGAGATGGTCATGATTGGCGATAATTATCAAACAGACATCTTGACCGGAATTCATATGGGGATTGACACAGTACATGTGAACAGTGGGGTAAATTCTACTGCAGAAGTTAAGCTTCAGGCAGAGCAACCTACCTATTTTCTAGAATCTTTAAGCGAATGGACAAAATAAAAAGACTGTGCTCAAAGTACAGTCTTTTAAAATAGAGGGTTGTCCTCTATAAATTGATATATGTTTGCGACAAGTTCGCTTGGGGTATTTGCTTCTACAACTTCACCATTCACAATAGCAAATAAAGTTTCAGAACAGAGGGAGCAATAACTCAGGCAACCATACTCTAAAACGTCTAAATTGGAGTCTTGTTCTAATATTTCAAATGCTTCTTGGGACCCGTTTGCAAGGTTGCTTATACAAAATTCAACCATAGGATTCACAGCTGTTCACCTCACTACATGGTCATGCTACTCTTTTTTAAAGAAAACGTCAATTAAGAAGTTCTATTGTGAAATGTATCACAATCTATTATAATTTGAGATGACATTAAATTTAAGGGAGAATATTATGCGAAAATTAGTATTGTTAGGTGGGGGATATGGAAATATGCGAATATTACTTCGCTTATTGCCAAATAATATTCCTGATGATGTAGAAATTACTTTAATAGACAGAACACCGTTTCATAGTTTAAAAACAGAATTTTATGCACTAGCTGCTGGAACATCTCCAGATAGTGGCATTAGAGTAGCTTTCCCAGAAAACGAAAAATTAAAGGTAACATACGGAGAAATTTTAGAAATAGATGTAGATAGCAAGCAAGTGTTATTAGCTGATGGACAAGCAGTTTCTTATGATGAATTAGTAATTGGACTAGGTTGTGAGGATAAATACCATAATGTACCTGGTGCTGATGAATTTACTTATAGCATTCAAACGATTGGTAGTTCAAGAGATACGTACAATAAAATTGGTGGTCTACCATCTGGTTCTGTTGTAGGTATTGTTGGAGCGGGACTTAGTGGAATAGAACTTGCGAGTGAACTTCGTGAAAGTCGCCCAGATTTATCGATTAAATTATTTGACCGCAGTCCACGTGTTTTGAGAGATTTTCCAGAACGATTAAGTAATTATGTACAAAAGTGGTTTGATAATAACAATGTAGATGTAGTTAGTAATTCAAATATTACAAAAGTAGAGCCAAACAAATTATACAATCACGAAGAAGTAATTCCTGTAGATGTAGTTGTATGGACTGCAGGTATACAACCCGCAGCACCGGTAAGAGCATTACCTGGTGAAAAAGATAAAACCGGTCGTGTTATATTAACACAGTATCATGACTTACCAAGCTATCCAAATGTATATGTTGTTGGTGACGCAGCATCACTGCCATTAGCACCAAGTGCCCAGTTAGCAGAAGAGCAAGCTGAGCAAATTGTTAAAGTGCTTCAAGCGCGTTGGAAAGATGCACCACTTCCTGAAAAGATGCCAGAAATTAAGCTTAAAGGATTCATGGGCTCTCTTGGGAAAAAACAAGGATTTGCCTATTTAGCGGATATCTCAGTCACTGGACGTATTGCACGTTTGATGAAGTCTGGTCTGCTGTGGATGTATAAACGTCATAATGGGTAATAGAAAAAGCTTCGAAGGCTCCTTAGAGAGCACTTGGAAGCTTTTTTTTGATCAATCTGTGTAGCCATATTTTTCAAGGGCAGCATAGATTGGTTTTAATTGGATATACCCTTCTCCAATCATCTCATCATTAATCATGACAAGTGGATAAAAGAATTCATCTTCCGCAATTCGGTCGGCGATACTCTGTTGTTTTTCATTCTCAATTGGCTTTTCAATATCGATATAGTTGAAAATAACTTTGTGATTTGGAAATTTGCGGTCGATTGCAGCTTGTAACCATTCGTATGTATCCTTAGAAGATGGTGCGTTTACACAACTTGCGCAAACAACATCAGCCCCATAAATTTCTATATGTATAGATTGAAACGTCATAATAATGACCTCCTTGGAATTCTTTATTGGATTTTTTCCTTCCTTCACATTATAATGATTATAGCGAAAGGAGTCGATAGAAATGACTGATACAATGAATGAACAAGTTCAAGAGGTTTTAGATAAATTGCGTCCATTTTTACTTCGAGATGGAGGAGACTGTGAGCTTGTAGACATTGAAGATGGTATTGTAAAACTACGTCTTCTAGGAGCTTGTGGCAGCTGCCCAAGTTCAACGATTACACTTAAAGCTGGTATTGAACGTGCACTTCTAGAAGAAGTTCCGGGAGTAGTAGAAGTAGAACAAGTATTCTAATAATAATTATAAGCAAGCACCTATGTCTGCCTCGACAGGTATGGCACTGGAGTCTTTGCAGAGAATCTCTTGTAGAAAGAGTTCCTGCAAAATAGATTTTATTTTAAAGTAGAAAAAGGAGCCTAACCTATGGCTTCTTTTTCTTTTTGCACACGAATTTCCTGCCAACGATCTTTTGCCATTTCAACAATAGTCGGTTCTAGAGAACTATTTTGTTTTTCAATTACTTTAGAAAAATATCGCGTAGCATATTCAATATCACCGATTTTTCTCGATAGTTCCGCTATTAAGTAGAGCATACGGGACTCAGACATTTGTGTGCCATTGTAGTCATCGTTTGAATAGGACTCGGCATACCGATTACGTGCCATTTCTAAGAACCGGATTTCCTCTTGTTGTTTGTCTTGTAAACGGTATAACCATGCAGTACGTAACGCTAAACCGGCCATATTTACAAATTTTTCTTTCTTAAGAGTGCCGGATAGAATTCCGAGTTTATAGGTCATAATTCCCTCTTCAATCGACCTTTCATTACCGTATGTTCGAGGTGCCCATTTACTGGAAATTTGTTCTTGGATTATTTCTTTCACTCCTGGTGCAAAATACTTTGTGAAGTCATCTGTAAATGAAAATCCACAATGTTCACATACGAATATGTTATATAGCAAAGGATTTATTTCTTTATTTTCATATATTGGTTGAAAATCTGTATGGTGTGATTCAACTTTGATAAATTTGGAGCGGACCTTTGTTGTTTTGAATTTTTGTTTACAATGTAAACATTCAATGTCTTTTTGATAATAGGGTGTAAGTTCCATCTTTAGTCCTCTTTTCACGTGACGTTATATAGTTCCATTATACCTAATGTGTGTGATGAAAGCTAAGTAAATATTCAAGTGGTTTTCCTTGTCTACATAGTAATAACATTGATATGATATAAATAAGAAAAGGAAGGTGATTCAGATGTCACAAATAGTTATTTTATCTGAAGCGGCAGCTTACCGTGTAAAAGAAATGATGACACATAATGGAGAAGAAGGCTCTGCTCTTCGTGTTTCAGTTAATGGTGGTGGATGCAGCGGTCTTACTTACGGAATGGGATTTGAAAAAGAAAAACAGCAAGAAGATATAGAACTTCATCAGCATGGAATAGATATAGTAGTGTCGACAGAAGATGCTTCTATCCTAACTGGAACAACCATTGACTATAAAGAATCATTAATGGGGGGCGGTTTTACGATAGAAAACCCTAATGCCATTGCTTCTTGTGGTTGTGGAACGTCATTTAGAACAGCTAAAAAAGAAGGAACTCCGGAAAGCTGCTAATAGAGGAAAGAACATTTTCTGTAGAAGGAAATGTTCTTTTTTTGTAGTAGATTTTTCAGCTTTAGCCTAAGGCGCTTTTTGGAAAGATAGGAGCCTCAATCTCAGTATTTTCAGACCTTTACAATTAAATAACAATGTATTGAAATCATGTGAGAAAAGGTCTAATATAGGAAGTAAGAGTTTTTGTCGGAAAATAGACAAAGATGAAGCGTTTAGAAGTTATTTTTGTGTAATAACTTTTCTTAAAAAATATAAAAAGGTGGTTGCGATCTTCGTGAAAAGACCAACAATTCTAGTATTAGGTGCAGGATACGGTGGACTATCTACAGTAGTAAACCTTCAAAAATTAGTAGGTGCAAATGAAGCAGATATTACATTGATCAATAAAAATGATTATCATTATGAATCCACTTGGTTACATGAAGCTTCTGCTGGTACATTAAGTCCCGATCAAGTTCGCTATGATGTGAAAAGCGTAATCCAATCTAGTAAAGTTAACTTTGTAAAAGCTACAGTTGATGCTATTGACGTTAATACTAAGAAAGTTACAACGAGTGCTGGTGAGTATACATATGACTACTTAGTTATTGGTTTAGGCTTTGAAGGAGAAACATTTGGTATTCCTGGCTTAGATAAATATGCACTTTCAATTGCTAACGTAAATGCTGCTCGTCAAATTCGTGATCATATTGAATATCAATTTGCTACTTGGTCTACTGAGGAAGTACATGATGATACTCGCTTAACTATCGTAGTAGGTGGAGCAGGGTTCTCAGGTATTGAATTTTTAGGTGAATTAGGAAATCGTATTCCAAAACTTTGTAAAGAATATGATGTACCGAAAGAAAAAGTACGTGTAGTTTGCGTAGAAGCTGCTCCAATGGTTTTACCAGGATTTGATCCAGAGCTAGTTGAATATGCAGTAAGACAATTAGAGTCTAAAGGAATTGAATTCTCTATTGGAACTCCAGTAGTTGAAGCAACTCCAGAAGGCGTAAAAATTAAAAAAGGCGAAGAAGAATTCGAATTTATCAAAGCTGGTACAGTTGTATGGGCTGCGGGAGTTCGTGGAAGTCGCTTAATCGAAACATCAGGTATTGAAAATATGCGTGCGCGCGTTAAAGTTGAAAAAGATATGAGAGCTCCTGGGTTCCCAGACGTATTCATCGTTGGTGACTGTGCTTTACTAATTAATGAAGCTATTAATCGCCCATATCCACCAACTGCTCAAATTGCGATGCAACAAGCAGTAACTGTTGCTAAGAATATTGTAGCTCTTATTAATGGTACGGCAACAGAAGAATTTGTACCCAACCTAAAAGGAGCTGTATGTTCTCTTGGAGAGCATGACGCAATTGGGGATGTAATGGGAAGAAAACTGACAGGTACAAAAGCATCAATTATGAAAAAAGTAATCGATAATCGTGCCCTTTACATGATCGGTGGACTTCCACTAGTAGTGAAAAAAGGTAAATTCAGCTTATAATTTCCGTTAACTATAGAAGCTCCCACTTAAATTTAGTGGGAGCTTCTTTTTTAATCATCCATAAATAGAAAAAAAGTATTTTATTAAGGGTTCCTCTAGTGTTGGAGCTTGTTTGAGCAATTCACTAAGTAGAAAACTGCATTTTGTTCCTAATTATATTACTCCTTTACAAATTATTTTGTATGTGATATATTATCTGAATATTAAGAAATATAGAGAGGAGTCGATTACATTGATAAAAAAAGAGACAAAGAATACGCATTGCCCATATTGCAAAGGGGAGGGATATTTCCAACTTCGCTTAGGTGGATCTGAGACTTGTAATTGCTGTAATGGATCTGGAAGAAAGTGAAGAAAGTATGACAAAAAAGTGAAAACAAATATGTTCATTGAATACTAACCTCCGTTAAGGTAAACTATTTACAGATGTTACGGAGGTTATATAATATGGAGTTTATGTTAGTTCAAATGATACTTTCAGTTGTTATATTTTTTGTCATGTTTTTTGGGATCGCTTTCTTATTGAATATGTTACTTCGTATGACATGGTTCATGGCCATTCTTTATCCAATTGTTGTGGTATTAATCATCGATGAAGTTAGATTTTTTGATTACTTTACAAAACCAGGATCAGCTTTCTCTGCTCTAGGGGAAAAAATTGTTTCTCTTCACGCGGCTGATATTATAATATTAGCTGGCGGACTCGTTGGTACTATTGCAGCAGGCTTTGTCATAAAGTTTTTAAGAAAAAATGGATATCAGATGTTTTAATAGAAAAGGATGTCTCCATAATGGAGCCATCCTTTTCTTTGTTTGGTTTTTCCTATAGTAGAAAGTTATAAATGATTACGGAAATTAGTATTCCAGTTATGGCACCCATAAAAACTTCAATTGGTTTATGACCAAGTAACGTTTTAAGCTCTTCTAACTTTTCATCATTTTTTTTATGTGACCATTCTTTGGTTTGTTCAACGAATAGTTGAAAGTCAAGACGCATTTGATTGATCATAATTGCTTGTTGACCTGCTTGAAAACGGACACCCGTTGCATCGAACATAACAATTACTGCAAATACCGTAGCAACTGCAAATAATGTTGAATCGAGTCCTGTTTCAAAAGCTATTGCCGTACATAAAGATGTAACAGCAGCTGAGTGAGAACTAGGCATCCCACCAGTAGAAGTGAATAACGACCAATCTAATTTTCTCGTCATTAAAAAGTGAATCGGAATTTTGACGAATTGTGCAAAGAAAATAGAAAAAAGTGCAGCTAGTAGTGGAGTGTTTTGGAGGATTGCCAAAGTAGACACCGCCTTTCAATTTGAACTTATATTATTGATAGTATAACACACTCCTACTAGTCGAAAAATAAGTAAGGTTCCTATATAATAAGATTATATCCGAAAATAGTAGGGGGAAAAATAATGATCATCCATACAAATGAAGTATTGTTTGAAGAAGTACAATCTGAAACTCTTGTAGTGGCAGTTTCAAAGCATGTAGAAAACACATCGAAATGGGATACTTTCTTAAAGAGCTTTGGCGAGCATATTGGAGATTGGGTAAAAAGTGGGGATATCTCCACCGATTTAAAGAAAATCGTTAAAATTCCTGTTTCTAACCATGAATCCGTAAAAAGAGTACTGTTTGTAGGTATAGGTGATCGTAAACAATTAACACAAGAACGACTTCGCGAAGCATTTGGCCTTGTTGGGAAAGAATTACTAGTTAGTAAACCTGAATCACTAGGAATCTGGCTTCCTTCATTTACAACGGATGCTATAACTGTAGCAGATGTAGCTTATTTAGCAGCTGAAGGTATTGGCATGGGTTCATTTACATATGAAGGGTATAAAACATCTTCTAATGTTCCGGACTACTATCTGCCATCTATTGAACTTTTGATGGACGAAGAGGATGAAGAGATCGTCTCGTATTTTGAAGTGGGAACTATTTATGCAGATGCGGTAAATGAAGCAAGAATTCTTGTGAACACGCCTGGTAATGTGCTGACTTCTACTCAGTTGGGTGAATATGCAAGAGAATTGGGCGAAACATACGGATTCGAAACTGAAATACTGGGCAAGAAAGAAATTGAGGAGCTTGGAATGGGCGCACTTCTTGCTGTAAACCAAGGATCAGTTGAAGAACCGAGACTTATCGCATTAAAATATCAAGCGACAGACGACTGGACAGATGTTGTAGGATTAGTAGGGAAAGGTATCACTTTTGATACAGGTGGATACTCTATTAAAACGAAAACTGGCATCGTTGGGATGAAAGGAGATATGGGAGGAGCTGCGGCTGTTTTAGGTGCAATGCAAATCATTGGTGAGCTTCGTCCAAACAAAAATGTTATTGCTATTATTGCTTCTACAGACAATATGATTTCAGGCAATGCCTTCAAACCAGATGATGTTATTACATCCATGAGTGGTAAAACGATTGAAATTTTAAATACAGATGCAGAAGGTCGTTTAGTTCTAGCAGATGCTGTTACATATGCTAAGCAACAAGGTGCGAACTATATTGTAGATGTTGCGACATTAACTGGTGGCGTTATAACAGCATTAGGATACGATAAAACCGGTGCATTAACGAACAATGAAGAGTTCTTCGAGACATTCATGGAATCTTCATTAGAAACAGGAGAATTCGTTTGGAGACTGCCTCTAACTGAAAACGATAAAAAACGTATTCGTAAAAGTGATGTAGCAGATCTAAATAATTCACCTGGTGGAGATGGCCATATGATATTCGGTGGTGGATTTGTTGGGGAATTTGTGGAGGAAACTCCGTGGATTCATTTGGATATTGCGGGTACATCTGATACAAAATCAGCTCATGACTTTGGACCAAAAGGTGGTACGGGGGTAATGGTACGTACACTAGCAACATTAGTAGAAAGAATGGCAGAAGAAGAGTAGGGCGTAGGGCAAACACACAGCCTCGCTTTCCCTAGTGGCATACACTGAGGGGAAAGGAGGAGTAACATGGTAAGATTGCGCGGAGGTTATAGAGGACCCGGCTTTGGTGGTTACAGAGGTCCAGGATTTGGAGGCATAGGAGGCTTCGGAGGCTTTGGGGGCCCGTTTGTAGGGGGCTTACTCGGAAGTTTTGTAGGTTCTGCATTATACGGAGGTGTTGGTGGATATAGGCAACCATATCCATATTATCCTTATCCTAATTACTATCCATATTCACCATATCCTTTTTATGGTGGTTATTACTAATAAAATTAATACTGGTAAAAAAGCTTCTGTATCCTCGGTTAATCCTTGGGTACAGAAGCTTTATTTTATTTATAGTGTAGATTGAGCTTTAGTAAAAATAAGAGATCTAGAATCGATTATTTCTCCCAATGAAGGGGGGATATGTCGAATGGGGACCGAAAAAGGAGAGGAAAGGTTCGTTTGAATTTATTCATGACCAAGTCCTATTTAAAAAGCAAATACTAATTTTCCAGTAATTCATTCTATCAATCATTCAAGTTCCGATACAGTTACAAATGTATATCCTTCGCTGATCAAATATACAAGTACATCTTCTAGTCCTTGAGCAGTGGATAAATGTATATCATGCATTAAAATGGTGCTTCCATCATGAACACTGCTCTTCACAGATACTAATAACTGAGAGGCATCACGGTGTTTCCAATCAAGTGTATCTACGTCCCATAATACAACTGGTAAGTTCAAAATGTTCACCAGATCATCATTAAAAGCACCGTAGGGAGGACGAAAAACAGTAGGTTCCTGTCCAGTGGATTGTTCGATGATGTTATTTGTTTTGGAAACCTCTTCCAAGATTGCATCAGTGGTCATATTAGTCAATTTTGCATGAGTCCATGTGTGATTGCCAAGCTCATGTCCGGCTTTCAACACATCGCTTGCAATCTCCGGGTAAAATTCTACTCTGCTCCCAAGCATAAAGAATGTCGCTTTTGCATCATACTTTTCTAAAGTTGTAAGAATACTAGGTGTAACTTTTGGATCTGGTCCATCATCAAAAGTTAAAGCAACTCGCTTCGTTTTAGTATCATCAATTTGTAGGTCAACTTGAGTTGAAGTCTCATCTTTACTGTTTTCTTCCACTTGAACATCCACAGAACTATCTTCTACAGGAGGTTTCGGCAATCTATCCACTGAATTATCAAGCTTATAAGGTGCAAGCAGTTGTTCGGTTAACTCGGAAAGGGGGACAGCGATAATCGGTGCACCTGCCACCCCACTAGCAATCTCATACTCATCAAAATAGATAACAAGTGTATCGTCTATTATTGCAAACTGTTCAAAGTTACCCCACCTAGGTTCGGTAGCTAGCAACATTTCCTCTTCTTGCACCTGATCTTTCAGGCTGGGGTCTTTCTTAATATTATCTCGTACAAGTGATGAAAGCTTTACCAGATTAGATTCATCATCTCCAAATAGATCATTTATCCCTATAATTTTTTCTGATTCGGGGTGAAAATTAACCGTATTAAATTCTGTATATCCATTTGCTCCTCCAGTATACATTCCGGTAATCATAACAAATGAAAAAGAGCCTGAGGTATGTGGAAATATTTCAAATGCGATGTTCAATTCACCAGGGATCTTACTACCGATCCGTTTATTTTCTTGCATGGTGCTTAAATAAGTGTCAAGTTGTTCATCTATGTATTTTTTGATATGTACATTGAATGCTTCTACTTTGCTATGTGGGTATTGTATTGAATAAGGCGAATACTCGTCATTTGACACCTCCGTTTTAATAAGTATTCCAGGAAAAGCTGATTCTTTAGTAGAATCTTCTTTTGTTATTTTTGTATTTTTTCCATTGCTGCTAGTTTGGTTTGCATTGCCCTTTGTTGAGGAACTGAGTAGGATAAAGCACATGCTCAGAAGTGCAATTAAACCAATACAAGCAACCTCAATCCAAAGGCGCCGTTTTTTGTTAGGGAATTTGTTCATAGGTGGTATTCTCCTTTATTATTTTTCAACTTCACATTATAAATTAATATACTACTATTTAGACGGGTGATCAGGTAAAAAAGTTTGCTAAAATAATAATTTCTAGGAAATTTATATTTCTTTATGATAAATATTACGAATAAAGCACGAGAGAGCGCGATTTCAAACTATTAATTCATAAAAAAAAGCATGTTTTGAATTTTTTCAAAACATGCTCGTTAGATTCAATATTAAACAGCTCTTATTGAAGCTTTTCTCTTTTCTTTTTAATCACATCAGCTAGATCATCTCTGACTGTTTGATCGGAAAGTTTTACACCTGATAGATAAGCTGCACGACCCATCATATGACCTCCTACTGGTCCGGTGATGAAGAGAAAGGCAATCCCTAATAATATTCTAGAATTGAAATGACCTTCGATTAGCCAAAAATGAAGGAAGACCCCTAGCAGAATACTCATAACCCCTAAAGTGGCGCTTTTTGACGCGGCATGAGCTCTGGAGAATGCATCGGGTAGACGTATTAAACCAATTGCAGTTACTAAGATGAAGATGGTTCCAAAGGAAATTGTAGCAATGATAAGTATATTAGCTATTACGGTCACGTTGAATGATTTCTCCCTTCTCCGTGAATTTAGAAAATGCCACTGTTCCTATAAAGGATAGAACAGCTAGTAATAATATAACTTCTAAGAAAAAGACAGTATCAAAGAGTATGGATATAAGCCCGATCAGCGTTATAAGTCCTACTCCTATTGCATCTAACGCAATAACACGGTCAGGTGTAGACGGACCTTTTACTAGACGATAAACAAAGGCTAGGATAGACAAACTGATTAACACTACTATTACCCAGAGAAAGGTTATCATGATCTGCTCACCTCCAAAATGGCTTTTTCAAACGTATTTCGAATTGAATCTATAGCTTCATCAATATCTTCAAAGTCTAGCGAGTGGATGTATAGTGTTTTATTGTCATCTGAAATGTCGATAACTACGGTGCCTGGTGTTAATGTGATCAAACTAGACAAAAGGGTAATCTCCCAATCCTGTTCGAGTACTGTCGGCATTGCAAAGATCGCCGGACGAATAGGCATAGTTGGTTGGATGATTAACTTTAAAACAGAGAAATTGGACATGACAAGTTCCTTTAGGAAAAGGCTGCTTAACTTCACAACAGCCCACAGACGATCCATATAAAATCGAGAGCTAAAGGATTTACGAAGCATGAACAGCATTAGCAATCCTAATATATAACCGACTATAAATGTCGTAGGCTTAAATGACACGGATAGGAACATCCAAGTAAGTGCTATTAATACATTCAATAAAATTTGAAAAGCCATATTATTTCACCCCTTCAAATACAGCGTCAATATATAGAGAAGGATCAAGGAGCACATTTGTGGCATCTCCCATAAATGGTACCAAGTATTCTGCACCAACACCATATAGAACAGTAATAGTAGCTAATGTTATAGCAGGAGCTAATAAATGACGGTACTTTTTATCACTAATAAGATGTTCTCCTTTTTCTTCCCCCCAGAATGCGTAAATGAAAATACGAATAACTGAAAGTAGAACTATAAGACTGGAAGCTAGTATGAAAATACTTTGCCATAATAGATCTCCTTCAAAACCACCTTGTACGATTAAAAGTTTCCCTATAAAACCACTGAGAGGGGGGATACCAGCCAGTCCAAATGCAACAACTAAGTAAACCCAGCCTAACATCGGGTAACGCTTCATAAGTCCTCCCATTTTCCGTAAATCTGACGTTCCAGTTATCTTAATAATAATTCCTATTAATAAGAACAGAGCGCCTTTTATGAGAATATCATGGATTAAATAAAACACAGATCCCATCATTCCACTTTCATTCATCACGGAGGCTCCAAACAATATAACACCTACTGCTATCACGATATTGTATATAATAATCTGTTTGACATCGAAATAGGCTAATGCCCCAATGCAACCTACAACAATAGTAAGGATGGACAGTATCATTAACAAAGTATGTGTATACCCAACATCGGTGGTGAAAAACAGAGTATAAGTTCGCATAATTGCGTATACTCCTACTTTTGTGAGCAATGCACCGAACAGTGCAATCACTGGGATAGGTGGCGCTGCATATGATCCTGGTAGCCAGAAAAATAATGGGAATATACCACCTTTAATCCCAAATACGATGAGGAATAATACAGCTATCACTGTCACAATTCCTGATGGACCTATTTCTGCAAGCTTCACAGAGATGTCTGCCATATTCAGTGTGCCGACTACGGAATACAAATAACCTACAGTAATAACAAACAATGAGGAAGATACAATATTTACGATTATGTATTTGATAGATTCTTTTAATTGAACCTTTTCTCCTCCTAATACAATTAGAACATATGAGGACATTAACAACACTTCAAAGAATACAAACATATTGAAAATATCGCCTGTAGTAAATGCACCGTTTACACCTGTGAGCATGAATAGTATGGCAGGGTAGTAGAAAGCCTTTTCTCGTGCCTCTCCTATAGAGCTAAAGCTATACCACACTACAAAGAACGCAATAAGTAGAGAAGATGTAACCAACATTGCAGAGAACATATCCGAGACCATTGTAATTCCGAATGGTGGTGCCCAACTGCCTAAAGTAAGTGCTTGTACACCATCTACTTTTACTTTGTAAAGTAAGACAAAGGAAGAAGCTAAAGCAAATAGCAAACCAATCATCGTTACAATTCGTTGCGCTTTCACCTTTTTCGGGAATAGTAATAGAACAGCAGCAAACAGGAAAGGAATTAGGATAGGAAATAATAATAAGTTAATCATTGTCTTCATTTCCTTTCATCAAATCCATATTGTCGGTACCAACAACTTTATATGCACGATAAGCTAAAACGAGAGAAAACGCAGTCACTCCAAAGCTAATCACAATCGCGGTTAAGATAAGCGCCTGTGGCAAAGGATCGGCATAATCAGTGATGCCATCTGCTAATACTGGAGCAGATTTCCCACCTAATCCACCCATAGTCAGCAACAGTAAATGAGTTCCGTGACTTAGTAAACCTGTGCCAATTATTATACGTAACAAGCTTCTAGAAAGTATTAAATAGACGGCAGCCATAAATAGAAAGCCGATTAAAATGGACATGAGGATCTCCATTATTCATCTCCTCCTATCATTTGAATGATGTTCATCGTAACGCCTACCACTACTAAGTATACGCCTGTATCAAAAAACATAGCTGTATGAATAGAGGTTTCACCAAGTAATGGTAAGTTAAAGTAATCATAGACATGAGTGAAGAAAGGAACATTAAAGAAAATGGATCCTGCTGCAGTAAATAGGGCTATTAATAATCCTATAGCAGTAATTAAGGTGTAATTAATCGGTAGCATGTCTTGTACAGTTTTCAAATCAAAGGCTAACATCAGTAAAACGATTCCACTAGACATGACTAATCCACCTACAAATCCTCCCCCAGGTGTATAGTGACCTGCAAAAAAGATATGAATGGAAAATAGAAAGATGATGAAAAATACTAATTTCGTAGTAGTCTGGATTATTAAATCATTTGTTTTCAACTTTTCTATCTCCTTTCTTTTTTGCTAGGCGAACAGTAATCATTCCTATAATTCCAAGTGAAGCAATAGTAAGTACACTAATTTCAAATAATGTATCAAAGCCACGATAATCGACTAAAATAACGTTTACGATATTACCTCCACCTGCTTCCGAGTAAACAGTTTCCTTATAATACTCAGAGATGGAGACAACAAGCTTTTGAGAGTGTGAAGCTATAGCAATCAACGTCACCATGACACCAACACCTAAAGCAATTAGAAAGTTATTCAATCGGAAACGACGATCTTCTTTCCCTTTTTCATACTTGTTCAATTTCGGAAGATGATAGAAGGCACCTAAGAAAAGTGCAACCGATACAGTTTCAATGACTAACTGTGTTAATGCTAAATCTGGAGCTTTAAAAATGATATAAAATAACGCTACAGTATATCCAACAGCACCAAGAGCAATGATAGCAGTGAGTCTAGATTTGGTAACTAAAATAGTGATTGTACTGATGATTAACACAACTGAAATTAATACCTCAAAAAATTGAATTGGAGCTAGATTAGTGAGGTCCATAACAAATGCATCTTTTATCCACATTGTAAAAGCTGACAGAATTATCAATGCTGCAAACATGTAGATTAAATAGGAACGAATAGATCCAGTCATATAACTAGAAGATAATCGGTTTGCACCTTTGTCTGAGAGATTCATCAGGCCATCATAAAATCTATTCAGTGAAATCTTAGCAGGCATATTTTCGTATAGTGGAACCCATTTAGCAATTGTTTTATATAAGAGGAACCCTATTAAAAAGATGCCTAATGTCATATACAATGCTGTAGATTCAAAACCATGCCATGCTTTAATCTTAAATCCAACATCTGCTGGTACTTGATATGCAAGCGGCTGAATGGCAGCTACTGCAGGTTTTATAAACGTATTACCAAAAAAGTTGGGAACAAAGAATATTACTATTACAAGTATTGCTAAAATTGCAGGAGACACTAGCATTCCTATAGGAGCTTCATGTGCTTTTTTCGGCAATAGTTCAGGTTTATATTTTCCACGGAATGTATGGAATACGAAATATAAACTGTACACAAAGGTGAAAACACTAGCAACCCAAGCAATTACTGGAAACAAAATCCACCAGGAATCTAAAGAGTGTACATTAAATTGCTGCAAGGAAAGCGTAGCATCTAAAAACATTTCTTTACTTAAGAAACCATTAAATAATGGAATACCAGCCATGGAGAAACTACCGATCATAGCGATTGTAAAACTAATAGGCATCAAGCTCATTAGGCCGCCAAGTTTACGAATATCTCGTGTACCTGTCTCATGATCAACAATACCTGCAATCATGAACAAGCTACCTTTAAATGTAGCATGATTCATTAAGTGGAATATTGCTGCAAAAGAAGCGAATGTAAAGGTGGTTACTAAGTCTCCTGTAACATGATAGGAGATTGACCCAATTCCAAGTAAGGACATGATCAGGCCGAGTTGGCTTACTGTAGAGAAAGCAAGTATAGCCTTTAAATCTGTTTGTTTCACAGCAAAGATAGAACCCCAGAATAATGTTAACAATCCTACTCCAGTCACAAGCCAAACCCAAACTTCAGATAAAGCGAATATTGGAGTGAACCTGGCAACTAAATATAAGCCTGCTTTAACCATTGTAGCCGAATGTAAGTAGGCACTTACCGGAGTTGGGGCTTCCATCGCATCCGGTAACCATATGTAAAAAGGAAACTGAGCTGACTTTGTAAAAGCTCCAATTAGTACTAGGACAAGTGCCCAAACAAATAAATCATGATTGACAAGTGTAGAAGCTTGGTCGATTAGTTCACGAATAGAGAACGTGTCTCCCATTATACCTAGTATTACGAAGCCTCCAAGCATCATCAACCCACCGAATACAGTAATCATCATCGATTTTAAAGCGCCAAAGCGAGAGCGATCCTTTGTATACCAATATCCAATGAGTAAGAAAGACGAAATAGAGGTTAACTCCCAGAAGAAATATAAACTAATGAGATGATCCGATTGGACAACGCCTAACATTGCACTCATGAATAGCAATAGATAAACGTAGAAGTTTCCTAGTTTCTCTTTTTCTTTATCCAAGTAAAAAATAGAATAGAGAACGACTAACATACCGATTCCAGTAATTAGTAAAGAAAATAGTAAACTTAACCCGTCCAGATATGAAACTAAGGAAATATCCAAGGATGGAATCCATGCAAACTCCTCCATGTAAGTATTACCGGCCATGATGTCAGGGATATAGGTGCCATAAAAGGCAACCAATCCAAGTGGAACAAGTAGTACAAACCAGCCGGTATGAATATTAGAAACTTTCTTGAACAGAAAAGGAATCACGAAGGCCACTATTATAGGTAAGAAAATAGCAAAAATAAGGGACAAGGGGAATCCTCCTTTCAGATAAGTATGTATTTATATGCACCTCAAATTATAACGTAAAAAATTATTATTTGCATGGACTATTGCGTATAGTCTATTTCATTCGATATGATAATTAGGATTAGTTAAATAAGTAGAACTACGTTTTGGAAATGTCATAAAGTATTCACTTGTTTCAATAATCTACGCAAAAATAGCATTTATCAATTAAAGGAGTACTTATGAAAAACCCTTATGTGTTTGGCTTTTTACCATTAATTACAATAGTATTATTCAGTTTGTCCTTTGCAACATTCTCGATGAATAAAGTTATAGACCTTTTTAAGGTAATCGGAGTGTACAGTGGGATGAGAGAATTTCTTTCTGATATAGAACTAAAACTTTTTCTACTGATTATTTTGGCATTAATCTATTTTATGGTTTTTTCGGCATTAAAACTTATTGCTGAAACCATTCATGAAATAGGTATGTTATTTTTCTCGAAGGATTATGAAGGAAAAACAATGGCGCAGGCTCGTGGTGGCTTTGTAATCTTTTTTATAGGGGCAATAATTTCTCTAGTAGGATTTCAATCGATTCAGTTACTACTTATTATATTCTTGTTAACTACTTTTATATATTTTGTGTATGTAGTATATAAATTGAGTGGTTCAATGAGTCTTATCGGTACACTTGGTTTAGTTATGTTTGAAATTATTATCTGGAGTCTATTTATGGCTCTGGTCATATATATAATTATCAAACTATACAATGGGATAATTGCCAGCCTACCGTTTCTTTAGGATTTACTAGATATACTATAGAACGGACATTTAAAGGAGTAAGCAGTATAAGGCTAAAATGAATTATGACTTAGTGGGGTAGAGATATGGAAACTATAGACAAAATCATAAACACTCTAAAGAACAAACACATCATTCAAGAACAGGTTATAGAATGGACAGAGATAAAAAGTGGCACAACTGATGGAAAAATATATAGATTATCTTCTGAAAAGAAGCCGTTATATGTGTTAAAAAAAGATGAACCTAAAGTTGTTGCCGCGACTAATGGATTTCTTGAAACTTATAAAAACATTAAGTTATTGCCAAATGTACTTTACACGGATGAATTTAATGAGTTTATTGTTTACTCGTATATTTCAGGAGACACTCATATAAATCGCGGATCTAAATCAGAATGGATGAAGATTATAGTTGGAGAATTGATAAATCATTATGAAAAAGCAGAGGAGAATTTTAGCCGTGGGAGAGTAACAGGTATAAATAGAAGCTTATGGGCTGACTTTAATCTGGAAAGCTTGGAATATGCTAAAGCTAATATCGGGGATTTATTTTCGAACGAAGAACACAGGAGAGTAAGGCTTTTAGTAAATAAACTAAATACTTATGAATACCAACAAGAGAAATATTATCTTCACGGAGATGCAGGTGTGCATAATTTCGTATTTAACAGCCACAAATTAAATGGAATTATCGACCCATCACCATTAATTGGTCCTAAGATTTATGATTTTACATATGCATTTTGTTCCTCTCCTGACGATTTAAATCTAGAAACCTTATATTCTTCGTTTTCATTGTTGCATCAAGAACAGCGCATTACTAAGGTGGAACTTTTGGAAGAGGTTCTATTTCAGTTGTATACACGTATTGGTATTTGTAAAAAAGTGCATCCTCAAGATTTGGTTGCCTACCTTGAAGCATGGAAGGAATGGCGAGTATACCTTCCTTCTATCTAATTCTATTTCTAAAATATGACGATGGAGTTGTCTAATGAAAAGGTTAGTAATTATGACAGTTGGAAAAACGCATAGTGGCAAAACTACATTTGCCAAAGCTTTAGAAAAAGAGCTTCTCAACTCAGTTGTGATAGATCAAGATAATCATGCGGAGTTTCTTCATGAGCATTACCAATCCTTATTGCCCAAGCAGGGTAGTAATACGATAAAATATGCAATTACACAAGCTATTGTTCATCAAGCTGTTCATGAGACAAATTGTCATATGATTCTTTGTAACTCAAATCGCAATCGGAATGGTCGTTTGAAACTAATCAATTATTATCAAAACAAAGGGTTTACTTGTATCCTCGTAAACTTTGAAATACCTGATCATGTTTTAAAAGAGAGAATTACAAAAAGTGAGCGTAGTACATCGATTTTAAGAGTGGCTGCCACTTTTGATGAAGTACTTCTTCGCCAACAAGCAGAAACAAAAGAAGGCGATATACTAGCTCCTGCTGGAGATGAAGCCGAGCATTTATTTGTTATTAAAAAGCAGGAGGATGTAGAGTCCGTCATTCGAAAAATTGTAGATACTGCTTTTTGAGGTATGTAGAGATTAGAAAAAATTATTATATAAAGAAGCAAAATAGCGAACGAAATTTCATCTTCGAGAGAGAGCTACTTACTAAATAGGAAGGTATCCTTTCTCTAGTAATCCATGCTAACGTGTCTCCGAGTGGTACAAAGAAGACGGACACAATTATAAAACGAGAAAAAGGGATGCTGGTAGGTTGTGAAGGACGTCACAACAAACTAGCATCCCTTAAATATGACTCGGTAATAATCAATTAGCATAGTAACTATTCAGAGCCGTTCGAAAACGATAGAAACAGACTTTCTCAATTCATTATTTGATTAAAAATTTTATGGTGAATCTTTTTCGATTCTATCGGTTTCATATTTTTCGGCATATCATAA
The DNA here is from genome assembly GCF_038003145.1 of Psychrobacillus sp. FSL K6-1464. Classification (NCBI taxonomy): domain Bacteria; kingdom Bacillati; phylum Bacillota; class Bacilli; order Caryophanales; family Bacillaceae; genus Psychrobacillus; species Psychrobacillus sp. FSL K6-1464. The sequence continues at coordinate 2,583,039 of NZ_JBBOOP010000001.1, read as the reverse complement.
CCAATCCACACTGCAGCTGTATAAGTATCTGTAAGCCCTGTAATCCAGTAATCATAAAAATCATTGGTTGTTCCTGTTTTAGCCCCAATATAAGAGGACTGCACACTTATGCCCTTGCCGGTCCCATTAGCGACCACGTCTGCTAGTAGATCTCTCATTGTATGCACAGTTGTAGGAGACCAGACTTCGATCTTTTCTTCTTGCCATTCATATAGAGAATCGCCATTCTTGTTCGTTACTTTTTGAATAGCGTGAGCCGGTTTATACATTCCATTGATAAAGCCTGTGTAAGCATCAGCCATCTCCAGGACTGTAACCCCATTCGTTAACCCCCCTAGAGCAGCAGGGTAGGTATGATCTCCCGGAACTAAGTGATTAAATTGAAATTGCTCTAATTTCGCAAATGCCTCTTCAATCCCTACAGTTTGTAATAGACGCACAGCGGGAGTATTGTGACTAAATCGAAATGCTTGTTTTAGCGATACATTGCCGTATATGGCCCCACCATAATTTTGCGGACAATAACTCATAATACATAGTTTCCCCCCACTAATCTCATTGTTTGAAGTTAATGAAGTCGTTTCAAAAACAGGACCATATACGAGTAAAGGTTTTAAAGCTGAACCGGGTTGTCGTACTGCTTGATTGGCCCGATTGAAATCAAACTTTTTATAATCTTTGCCGCCGAACATACTGACTATTTCTCTTGTCTCATTATTAATAACGATAGAAGCTGCTTGTAAATCATTTGTTCTGTCTAAGAGTTTATCGATATATGTTACATCTTCTTTTTGCTTATGAGGATCTAATGCGGTATGCACGATTAGTCCTTGCGAGATTACTTCGTTTACGCGAGTTTGTAATTCGTTTTTAAGAAACACCGCCTGCTGCTCATTGGAGGCAGAATCAATTTTCTGTTGAAACCCCTCGTTACTACTGATCAGGGACTTTAGCTCGTCTAACACATAGGTGCTATAAACTGGATACAATTGTTTTTTTGTCTTAGTCTGAAGAACAATAGGCTCGTTTTTTAAGCTATTTCCATGCTCTGCAGAAATTTTGTTGTTTTTCACTAATACCTCTATCAACAACTCTTGTCGTTTTTTTGTAGCTTCGAAGTTTTCTAAAGGATTATATAGAGACGGGTTGTTAGGTATAGCGGTTATGAATACTTGTTGTGCTTCCGTTAATTCATTTAACGGTTTACCAAAGTAGTAGGTTGCAGCTGCCCCAATTCCATACACTTGGTTACTAAAGTATATTTCGTTTAAATAATTCTCTAGTATCTCATCTTTTTCTGTTTGTTTTTCCATCTCATAGGCATAGACGAGTTCCGTAACTTTTCGTTCATACGTTTTTTCTGTAGATAAGTAACGTAGCCTCACTAATTGCTGAGTAATCGTACTTGCCCCCTGGTCGCTGGCATTTGCGGCGGCATTGGCAAAAACTGCACGGAAAATCGCACTGAAATTAAAGCCAATATGATTATAAAACTCTGCATCCTCACTTTGTATAAGCACCTCTTGTACGAAGAGAGGAATAGATTCTAATGGCAGGGGATCTCGCCACTCAACATAATCTTCCGAGAAAATTTCCTTATCTTTATCCAACAGTACTATAGGAGATGTAATAACGGGTGTATTCAGTGGAATTGCCTCTTTTAAACTTTCTTTAAACTCTGATGCAGTTAAAATTTCGCTATGGATAAACGAGTATAAAATCCAAATGAGAGGAAAGCAAAGAAGAACAATAATATATCCAAATGCTTGTCGCATAAACTTGCACTCCAATTCTAATAATCTAATAACTAAAGCGCAAACACCCATGTCTCCCATGGAGTATGTCAATTTAAATTTACGACATCGTGGTTCTTCTGCGAGAAGGGCGTCGTAAAATAAAAACATTTTGTAACGACTCGATGGGTAAGGCGCTGGATCTGGACAGATAATATGTCAAAGCATATATTCTCTTTTCTAATAAAAAGAATAGCACACTTTCGATATGGAAAGTGTGCTATCTTTAAGTTAATTTTGCATGCATTTCTTCCTCTATTAACACATCCTCAAAATCTATTCGAGGTTTTTTTCTAGCGTAGTATATAATAACGAATGCTATTAAGAACAACGCACCAGTAACAAAAAAGACTGATGAAATACCGATGTAACCACTGATAAATCCTCCAAACATTGGTCCAATTATATTACCTAAAAAACGGAAACTTGTATTATATCCCATTAGTTCACCTTGAACCTCGATAGGGGCTTCTCTTCGTATTAAAGCGGTAGTAATTGGTATTAATCCACCAGATGCAATACCGAACAAGAAACGCAGTATTATCAGTTGCCATAATTCGGTGACGAATGCCTGAGGCACGATAAAAACAAAGGCTATAATTAGAAGAAAGGATAATATCTTTTCATATCCAATAGAATCTCCTAGTTTTCCCCAAGTTCTAGCAAACAGTAGACTTCCTACTCCGGTAGCACTAAAGGTAATACCTGCAAGAAGGGCAACTTCTTTCGAGTTCGTTAATTGAGAAACATATAAAGATAAAAGTGGTTGAATACTAAAAAGTCCAATTTGTATTAAGGAAGTTATCATTAGAACATTTAACACGAGACGGTGGTGAAATATACTGGAGATAACAGTTTTTCTGGAATATTCATGATCTCCTTCTTTTTTCTCTTTGCGAATTTCATGTATTCCAAAAAGAACGATTAAAGCCGCAATAGAGACAGCTGTTGCAGTAATCATAAATGTATATTGAAAACCGAATGTATCTGCTAGTAACCCACCAATAATGGGACCGAATAATGTACCAGAAACACTACCCATCTGTAAAGTACCCATTGTTTTTCCGGCAATTTTCTTTGGAGTTTGAGAGCTTATAAAGGCTAAAGAGGTAGGGATGAATCCAGTGACAATCCCCATAAACAAACGTAGGACAAAGAAGGCTTCTACAGAATTAACAAACCCCATTAACAAAACACTAATTGCAATCCCAAATCCATTAATGATTAAGATTGGTTTATAGCCATATTTATCAGCTATTCTTCCCCAGATAGGTGACATTAAAAATGCAGAAACAAATGTAGCGCCGAATACGAGTCCCGACCATTTTTGTACATACGCTTCCGAGAAATCACCCATTGTATTTATATATAAGGATAAGAACGGCATAATCATTGTCATCGTGGCAGAAACTAGAAAGATTGAAAACCACATGATCGTAAAATTGCGCTTTTGTACGCTCACTGAAATCCCTTCCCTCTATTGTTTTCTTAGCTTGTACTATTACTAGTATAGAACATTTAGTGTGTCGAAGAAAGTTAGATACTTTGTCACTGAATTTTGGTGTATTGTTATGGTAAACTAATTTGGGGTGAATGATTCATGAAAAAACTATTATTAATTATAGGGATAGCAACAACTATTTGCTTTTTAAGTGCTTGTGGAACAGATGATTCCAAAGCATCGAAAGTAGAGTTAAAAAAAGAAGATTCTACTATTAATTCTGATACCCAACAAGAAGGAGAGATAATCATGTATCCACAACTATCTAAAGAGGTTGCTTCAAATGAAGCATTAGTAACTATGAATACATCAATGGGATCGATTAAGATTAAATTATTCCCGGAACTAGCTCCAAAAACAGTGGAGAATTTCTTAACACATGCAGAAAACGGTTATTATGATGGCTTAATATTCCACCGTGTTATTCAAGATTTCATGATCCAAGGTGGAGATCCAACTGGTACTGGCATGGGGGGAGAAAGTATTTACGGAGCAGAATTTGAAGATGAGTTTTCGATGAATCTCTTCAACCTAAGGGGAGCTCTTTCGATGGCAAATGCAGGACCAAATACAAATGGTAGTCAATTTTTCATCGTTCAAGCTTCTGAACCACCTGCAACAGCTAAGCAAATGATCGATGGTGGATGGCCAAAGGAAATAGCTGAAGCTTACGAAGAAATGGGCGGAACTCCGCATCTTGACCAAAAACACACTGTATTTGGTCAGGTCATTGAAGGTATGGAAATAGTGGACCAAATGGCAGCAGTTAAGAAAGGCGCTCAGGACAAGCCACTAGTCGATATCACAATAGATTCAATCGAAATCACGCAGAAATAATTAGAGGAGTGTCTATATGTTTTCGTTTTTACATCTAGCTTTTTTGTATTTCCCAGAAGATAAATCGGAATATATACCTGTTGTAATCGAATTAGTTGTTTTAGTAGCGCTTTGTGTAATTGTTTTTAGATGGTTATTGAAAAAATCTAGAAAAGACGCTGAGAAAGCAAGAGTTTTAGAAGAAAAAATTATGCAAGCAAAAAAAGATGAACTTCACAAATAGTCTCTAAAATAGTATGACAATTACTATAGGTGCATATACAAAGAGACCCTCCATTTACAGAGGGCTCTGAAAAAGTCCTAAAAGGTATTTTATAGCGAGTAAGGGAACATTTTATGTTCTCTTGCTCGCTATTTTAAATTGGGGAGTCGTTGATTTGCATTCCAGTTGAAGTCGCTACCTTCCACGCAAATCAACTAGTATCATCTGCTTATTAGGAAGAAATTTTTCTTCTATCTAAAGAATTTTTCTCTTCCTGTATACTCAGATGGTGTGTCCCATGATTTCAAACAAAGAAACTCTTAACTAAGTCCATACATGTGATTTACGATAACGTCGTGCCGAAAGACAATAAGCTTAGTCAATTTTCGCATAGAACTTCACTTCAGGGTACCACAATTATGCACTGTGAATTTCAAGCGAAAAGTGAAGATATTAGATGACTAAGGGTAGGAAATAGAAAATGAAATAAGGCACTTGCTGACCAAAATGGACAGAAAGTGCCTTGTTTTTAATTCATAAAAGTCTTTTAGTACTATGAAAAAATTGTGCTTTAAAATACTTCTATTCAAGTGATTTTTTAAAACGTTCGACGCCATCTTGAACGGTGGATAGGGGACAAGCTAGATTCATTCGCAAGAATCCCTCTCCCGCTTTTCCATACTTGGATCCTGGTTCTAGAGCAAGCTTACCAACAGTTAATAGACGATCCATCATTTCTTTTTCAGAAAGGCCTGTCCCACGGTAATCAATCCAAACCAAATAGGTGCCTTCAGGCTTAGAAACTTTAATGCCCTCTAATTTGGAAAGATGTTCTATCACGTAATCCATGTTTACAGTTAATACCTCTAATAGTTCTTCCAACCATGGACCACCTTGTTCGTATGCAGTTTGAAGGGCAGTAAGTGAAAATATATTTAAGCCCATATATCCACGACTCATTGCAAGGTTCTCTAATACTTTACGTTTTTGTTCATCAGGAACCACCATAGCAGCAGCTTGAATACCTGCAAGATTAAACGTTTTAGTTGGAGCAAAAAAAGTAATAATATTATTTGGATCTTCCGCTACATTAAGTAATGGAGTGTGCTTATTTGGTTCAAAAATGAGATCCGAATGAATTTCATCAGATAATACTAATACATTATATTGCTGACAAAGTGCAGCCATTTTCGTTAAGTCGCCTTTGCTCCAAACTTTTCCACCTGGATTATGTGGATTACATAATATAAAAGCTTTTACATCATTCTTTAAACAGTTTTCAAATGAATGCCAGTCCATCTCATAGGAATTATCCATTTCTATTAACTGACTTGTAACCACTTCTCTCCCTAAATTTGTAGGAATGGTCGTAAATGGTGGATAGACTGGAGTATGAATAAGCACCTTATCGCCAACTTCTGTGAAGGCTTCGATTACTTCCGCTATTCCTGGTATAACTCCTTGGCGAAACATAATCCACTCATTTTGTATAGTTACTTGATGCTTATCTGCAACCCATTTAGTAAGCGATGATTTTGTTTCTTCAGGTGCCATTGAGTAACCAAATACTGGGTGCTCCATACGTGTTTGTAATGCCTCAATGATAACAGAAGGGATGGCGAAATCCATATCCGCAACCCACATAGGGAGTACTTCCGAAGCGTTATTGATAGAATATACTTGCTCTAACATATCCCATTTTGCAGAATATGTATTTCGACGATTAAAAACAGTAGAAAAAATGGACAAAGTGATTTCCCCTTTCAATTTATATTTATTATGTTATTATAACCCTATCTAATAAAACTAGTAAGGTGAAACTAAATGGACACAATTGAAATGAATAGAAGAGCGGTATGGACATTACAAAAATGGGATCCTTTCCACATTGGAGAGAATGCATATGAAACAGAAACGGCAGATGTTGTCGCCTATTTACAAAATATTGACCATCCATCTGATTTAGCGAAACGAATTCAAGAAATTTATGAACATTCTTTTGAAGAATGGATTCCATTAGAAAAATGCGTAGAGATATCTTATAAGCTAATCGCTTTAAAGTATGAAATGAAATGTATTATTTAAAAACAAAAAGCTTTCGGTTTTATTAAACCGAAAGCTTTTTTTATTGATTAAGCTTCTTTAATACCGTCTAATAAGTTAGAAGCTGGAACTTCAAGTGCATTGGACAATCTTAGAATTGTTTGAACTGATGGTTGTTCAACGCCTGATTCGTAGGCTTCTAGCTTACCAGTACCAATTCTTGTTTTTAATGCAAGAGTTTCTAGCGTAATATTACGCTCTTCTCTAAGTTGACGTAATTGCTCATGTAAACCTTTTTTCATGTTAAACCCACCCCTATCTTAATGATTATATTATAACATAATTCCTCTTAAAACTTTTGATATTAATGTCAGAAAAAGTACAATTTTTACATTAATAATTTCATAGCACCTTGGACGAATACCACAAGTATAGCGATTGGAGCTGCAAAACGCACAATAATATGCCAAGAATTCAGTAGAAAATCATTCAATCTAAGTTCTTGGATTAGTGTGGACTTAGAAAAATGGAAACCAGCAAATAATGATATAAACAATGCTCCCAGCGGTAATCCGATACTACTCGTTAAGAAGTCGGCGAAGTCGAAAATCGACATACCTAAGATGCGAACATTTGCTAATATACCAAAAGATAAGGCACTTGGAATACCTAATAAGAAAATGAGGAAGCCATAACTCCAAGCAGCCCGTTTCCTTCTATCATATTTTGACTTAATGCCAATTGATACAACTATTTCTAACATACTGATGGAAGAAGTAAGTGTTGCAAACAATAGGAGAACAAAGAATAAAATTAAGAAAAATTGACCGAAAATGATTTGATCAAATACTGCTGGAATAATGATGAACGCTAACCCTGGTCCTGCGTCCGGTGAGAAGCCTAATGCAAAGACTGCTGGGAAAATAACAAGACCTGCCATAATGGATATACCGATGTTCAAAAGAGAGACGCTAAGTGCAGATGAGCTAATATTAGTCTCCTTCGGTAAATAAGATGCATAAGTAATCATTCCAGAAATACCAACACTTAAAGAGAAGAACGCTTGGCCTAATGCGAGTAATGCAGTCTCCCATGTAAAGTAGGACCAATCCGGTACAAATAAAAACCTAATCCCTTCGATAGCACCGTCTAGTGTGAGGGATCGAATAGCTAGTACTACAAAGAAAATTAGCAAGATGGGCATCATCCATTTACTAGCTTTCTCAATTCCTCCCTTAATACCCCCAGATACAATCCAAATTGTTAACAGGATAAAAGTTGCCTGAGCAATTAATACCTCCCATGGATTTGAAATCACGGTATCGAACAAATCATTAAAGAATGATTCACTACTACCATTTAAGCTAAATGTAATGGCGCGGAACAAATAAGATAAAATCCACCCACCAACAACACTATAGAATGATAATATGATAAATGAAAAGGCAAAACCTGCCCACCCGATTAGAAACCAAGGTTTGCCCGGAGCAAGTTTTTTGAAGCCTGTGACAGCATCTGCTTGACCTTTTCTCCCAATTACAAATTCAGCAAGCAAGATAGGAAGACCTATTAGTAAAGTACATAAGATAAACAAGATAACAAACACACTACCCCCGTTTGTCCCTGCCATATAAGGAAATTTCCAAATAGCACCTAGTCCAATTGCACTTCCGGCTGCCGCTAATATAAATCCTATTTTAGATCCAAAATGATCCCGATTTGTCACGAAAATTCCTCCTTTAATAGGACTGTTTTATTGTACATGAGGATTTAGAGAAAATGTTAATTTATTTTACGAAACAAACTGCAATAATCTTTCGTATCATCATTAGAGCACTAGAGAGAGAGGGAGGAATATGTTAGAGGTCGAGTTAATAGAAAGAGCGCAAAGAGGGGACAAAACCGCATATACAGAACTCATACATATACATCATAGAACCGTTGAAAAATTTGCATTTCAGTGTGGTGTTCAAGTTCATGACATTCCAGATGTTACTCAAGAGGTATTTGTGAAGCTATATAGGTTCTTACATCAATTTCAGCGTGATCGGTTTACGACGTGGTTATATAAAATCACCTTAAATACTGCAAGGGATTACTACAGAAAAGAAACAAAAGAAAAGGAAAAGGAACAGAAATTGCACGTAGAAGTCGGATTAAATTATACAACGAAATCAGCGGAGGAACGAGTTTTAGTGTTTGAGGAAGACCGGCATCTCCATAATGCTATCCAAGCACTGGATGAAAAATATCGTCATCCTATTATTATGTTTTACTTTCATGAATTATCATATGAACAAATTGCAGAAGTATTAAATGTACCCTTATCTACGATAAAAATACGGTTAATGCGAGCAAAAGCATTATTAAAATCTGCTATACAAGTGAATGGAGGAGTCAAGCATGGACGATAAACAATTAGAAGAACGCTTAAATCTTTTAAAATCATCCTATGATCGATTGCCTTCATCTATTGATCCCGGTGAAATTTTAACAAAAATAGAAAATGAGAATAATGTTCCTCCGATAGAAAAGAAAATCAGAGGATCAAAGCGGCAACGAATTACCGTATGGGCGGTGAGCGTAGCAAGTGTGTTAGTGATTGGACTTTTAGGATCAACATATCTAACCGACTCAGATAATACAACAACTAGTGATGAAAACTACAGCGATGAAGATATAGAAAAATTTAAAAGCCGTTATAAAGACGAACGATTAAAACGTCAAAAAATTCTTCAGATGAATGAAGCTGAATTTACTACATTAGGTTTTGTTCAGTACGCTGATAATATTTTTTCCTCACAAATTGCCCCTGGGACTTTAGAAGGGAAAAATGATGATATTTCTATTCAAGAGGCATATGATTTGGCTATTGAAGGATTAAATCTCCCTTCTGAAATGATAGAAGTGGCTAAAAAAAGAGGTAAAATAAATAGTAAAGAAAGTGCCTATTTTGTAGATGATTTTGTTACTAAAACGGAGAATTTAATTTTCTACTATGAACAAATTCTACGAGATAATGAAGATGCTCTTAAAGTTGCCAAACATGAGGGAAGACTAAGTGAGCATGTACTCATTGCCAATCGATATAATCTCTCAAAAGAAATACAAAGCATGATTGAAGTCTTGCCTAAAGAAGGACTGAAACTAGGTGTAAATTTGGAAGGAACGGAATTTCGAATTATACCTGATTGGGCCTTATTCACAAGAGACCTTTTCTCCATTTTAGATGAAAATGAGGCGCGCTATTTAGGAATGTATGAGTTAATTCCAGGTCACGGGATAGCCACTTTGTTAGAGGAACAAGAACTATCTCAATTAGGATATTATTTAGCTAGCATAGAATTTACATTACTAAATTCAAGTGAAGGTTCGGCAATACATTCTCGCTGGGAAAATTATTACTTTGAGTTAGCAGAAAAAATTATTTTTCCATCAGACATTGGTGAAATATTAAATGATGACAATAAAATTAATATTGAAACCCAGATGGCATGGGAGTCACTAGTAAATATTCCGGGTGTGTCACCATTAGCTACAATGATGAAGCCTATCGTTGCTTCAATGAAATCAAGTGATTGGACATACAATGAGACCTATAAACTGTTGGACATAGAGCAGCTAAGAGATTATTATCTCTTAGCCTTGGATAACAAACTAGAAACGAACAAATTAGACTGGATTTCTATACTGCCTGACGGAGTGGAGAATAGCTTAGAGACTCCTTATACAATGTATGGAATTCATGAATTGTATAAAAAGTTCAATGAGAACTTTAATCCACTAGTATTACATGGAACTGGACCTATGGATATCACGCTCTTGTATCATTATGCGGATGGGCAAGATAACCATGAAATGATGTGGGAATTGATGACTAGTGATTTTAAAAATGAATATAAAAAAGAAGAATTTTTAGAGAATCCAACTTTTCAAAATATCATTGGAGATAGTGCAAAAAATCTATACTTTAACAAAGAATATTTAATCCCGGACAATAATAATTTGAAAACCTATATTGGACAGGAAAAAGGAAGTCAAGTCAGCTACGATATACTTCTCCGTCTGGAAAATGATGATATATGGAGAATTCAAGGGGAAGAAGATTACTTAATAAGTAAAGTAGAACCAGTGGATGATAAACTACTTCAGCGCGTTCATGATTTATATAAATCCTTTGTACGAACATATGATCAAACAGTTTTAAAAGGGGCAACCCCTGTAGAAATTGTAGGCTTGTACTATTATTCAGCTCAGCTAAAGGATTTCGAAACACAGTATGAGTTATATATTAAGGATGAAGGGCACCTTCAGATACCCAAAGATGAATACATGAACGCAGAACATCAACATATAGAAGATATTAGACTGGAATTTAAAGAAATGGAATTTGAAAAAAATTTGAATGGGGAGGGAGTTGTTACATTAACGAAATACCCCGACGAACAGGAGAACGTTCTTGGCTTTCAACTAATCCAAACTGAAAATGGTTGGAGACCACCGTTTATGCCTACACAGTGACTTTTGCCGTCATACTTCCTACTATGTTATAATTTAACATGACTATAACGTATATAAGAAAGTAGGAACGGACCATGACTCAAAATTATAAGGTAGGAGATGTTGTCACAGGTAAAGTTACAGGGATTCAACCATACGGAGCCTTTGTAAGCTTAGATGAGCAAACACAGGGTCTAGTGCATATTTCTGAAATAACATACGGGTATGTAAAAGAAGTGGAAGAATTTTTAACTGTAGGGCAAGGCGTAGAGGTGAAAATTCTAGAGATTGACGATGAGGCTGGTAAAATAAGCTTGTCCATGAGAGAACTCCAGGAAAAACCGACGCTACCAAAACGTGACGAGAGACCTCGCAAATCACTTCAAGATCGTATAGATGAACATGATGAAGAAGGGTTTAATTCGTTAAAGGAAAAATTAGCGGACTGGATCAAAAAATCAGCACTATAAAAAGGGTTAGCTCTCGCAGAGATTATCCTCGTGTATAAAAAAAGCAAGAATGTTGTTCAACAATATGAACTCATTCTTGTTTTTTTTATAAGCAGAATCTCTTATCGCTTCATCTTCCGTATTCGATATTGTAAGTTTTGACGGCTCATGCCTAATGCTTCCGCAGCTTTAGTTATATTACCATCAAATTTATCTAAAGCCTTTTGTAAGTAATACATTTCTGCGGATCGTAAATATTCATCTAGAGGAACTAATTCTTTATCCGAAGTTATCACAAAATCCTCTGCTTTTCCTGAAGTCACATTAAAATCCTGGACCTTTAATTTAAAGTGTAAAGGTAACATATCAAATTTCAACACTTGTTCAGTAGTTACCATTGAACTTATTTCATCTAGGAGCAGTTCCAATTCCTTCAGATTACCCGGCCATTCATACTTTAAAAAAGCTTGAACAACTTCTTCTTCAATATCCTTTATAGTGGAGCCATAACGGTTTAAATAGCGATTAAAATAATCATACATAAAAGGAAGGATATCTTCTGTACGTTTGCGCAAAGGTGGAATACTGATTGTTACCTGGGCAAAATAATAATATAGTTCCTTGCTTAACTTATTCGAAGAAATAAGATCTACTGGGTCCTCGCCAATACTTGCTATATAAAGGTTTTGTCCTGCTTCATTTGCAGATAGAATTTGCAAAAGTTCATTTTGTAATTCGAGGGATAATAAATCAATTCTTTCACAAAATATTGTACAGTGTGACATATCAGAAAGCTCTTTTTGAAATTTTTTTATTAAAAAACTATCTGAACTATGACAGTATAGAGAGATAAACTGTTTGTTTACTGGGGAGAGTTGGTTGTGAATTCCTTCAGCGATCAATTCCTTGCCCGTTCCAGCTTCTCCAACTAAAAGGACAGGCATTCGTACATGTGCCGCCTTTATAGAACGTTCTAATATATCTTGCATTTCTGATGAAACTGCTGTAATGCTAGAAAGGGTAATCGATTCATTGTACCTTTTTAAAGGCTGATAAATTAGTCTCTCTAGAGCAGTGATATCGCGAGAAAACTCCACTGCTCCTATAAGTTTTTCCTCAAGACATATAGGGTATGTATCATTAATAGTGGTTATTTCTTGGCCATTACGATTCCAGTATGTCTGTTTAGCTCGTAATACTGGTTCGCCACTATGCAAAACTTTTAACAATGTACTTTCTTGTTGTTCAAATTGGAAAAGTTCGAAGATGGAACGGTCTACAACATCAGTTAAATTTAGCCCTTCAATCTCTTTCATTTTTTCATTGTAAATAATGGTTTTGCCTGTTAAGTCAATGGCATGAATACCAACTGCTACCTGTTCGGTAGCAAATTTATAAAACGGTAGAAAATCTTTTATTTGTTCGTCCAAAAGGCTCACCTCAAAAAAATATTTCACATTTTAGAATTTTTTACTTGAATTACGCAACAATCTTTTGCATTATTATATATGTAAACTAATTAGAACTGCAAATTTTTTTTGCACCCAAATCGAAGGAGGATATTAAATTGATACCTTACAAACACGAACCATTCACGGATTTTTCAAAGGAAGAAAATAAAAAAGCGATGCAAGAAGGATACAAAGTAGTTGATGCATACCTAGGAAATGATTTCCCATTAATCGTTGGTGGAGAACGTATTACTACAGAAGCAAAAATTAAATCTTATAATCCAGCAAAAAAAGAAGAATTAGTTGGTGCTGTTTCTAAAGCTACACAAGAAATTGCTTCTAAGGCTATGGATATTGCTGATGAAACATTCCAAACTTGGAAAAAAGTTAAGCCTGAAATACGTGCAGACGTTCTTTTCAAAGCAGCAGCTATCATTCGTCGTCGTAAATTTGAGTTCTCTGCTCTATTATCAAGAGAAGCGGGTAAAACTTGGGTTGAAGCTGATGTAGAAGTTGCCGAAGGAATTGACTTCTTAGAATACTACGGACGTGAAATGTTACGTTTAAAAAATGGTGCACCAGTTGAAAGTCGTCCAGGTGAATATAACCAATATAACTATATTCCACTAGGTGTTGCGGTTGTAATCTCACCTTGGAACTTCCCATTTGCAATCATGGCTGGTACTACTGTTGCGGCAATGGTAGCAGGTAATACTGTACTATTAAAACCAGCTTCCACAACTCCAGTCGTTTCTTATAAATTTGTAGAAGTATTAGAAGAAGCGGGTATGCTTCCTGGAGTAGTAAACTTCATCCCAGGTTCTGGTGCTGAAATTGGTGATTTCATGGTAGAACATCCACGTACTCGTCTAATCAGCTTCACAGGTTCTCGTGATGTTGGATTAGGAATAGTAGAAAAATCTTCTAAATTAGCTCCAGGGCAAATTTGGATTAAACGTTCTATTCTTGAAATGGGTGGGAAAGACACAATCGTAGTGGATAAAGAGGCTGATTTAGAATTAGCAGCTCAGTCTATTGTGAAGTCTGCATTCGGTTTCAGTGGTCAAAAATGTTCTGCATGTTCACGTGCAGTAATCGTAGAAGACGTTTACGACACAGTGTTGAACAGAGTAGAAGAATTAACAAACGCTTTAACGGTTGGTATTCCTGACGGTGATGAGCACTTTGTTGGTCCAGTTATCGATGGTGCTTCATTCAAAAAAATTATGAGTTATATCGAAATTGGTAAAGAAGAAGGTCGTTTGGTTACTGGTGGTACAGGAGATGATTCTAAAGGATTCTTTATCCAACCAACTGTCATTGCTGACCTATCTCCAACTGCACGTATTATGCAAGAAGAGATCTTTGGACCAGTTGTTGGTATTTCTAAAGCTAAAGATTTCGATGAGGCATTAGAAATTGCAAACAATACAGAGTACGGTTTAACAGGTGCTGTAATTACAAATAATCGTTTGAATCAAGAAAAAGCGCGTGAAGAGTTCCATGTAGGGAACCTATACTTCAACCGTGGATGTACAGGTGCTATTGTTGGTTACCAACCATTTGGTGGATTTAACATGTCTGGTACAGATTCAAAAGCTGGTGGACCAGATTATGTCCAACTTCATATGCAAGCGAAAACAACATCTGAAATGCTTTAAAATTTCCAAGGCAGACTTTGTTTGAAGTCTGCCTTCATTTTAAAAAAAGGGGTAATGAAAGCATGACTATTTCATCGCAAATGATTGAACAAACGAATAAATTTGGTGCAAACAACTATAACCCACTTCCAATAGTAGTATCTGAAGCAGAGGGTGTTTGGGTAAAAGATCCTGAAGGTAACAAATATATGGATATGCTTTCTGCTTATTCGGCAGTAAACCAAGGGCATCGTCATCCGAAGATTATTCAAGCGTTAAAAGATCAAGCGGATCGTGTAACTCTAACTTCTCGTGCTTTCCACAATGACCAATTAGGTCCATGGTATGAAAAAGTTAGTGAGTTAACAGGTAAAGACATGGTCTTACCAATGAATACTGGAGCAGAAGCAGTTGAAACAGCATTTAAAGCAGCTCGTAGATGGGCATATGATGTAAAAGGTGTAGCAGCTGACCAAGCAGAGGTAATTGCTTGTAATGGAAACTTCCACGGTCGTACTATGGGAGCGGTTTCACTTTCATCTGATCCTGAATACAAAAGAGGATTTGGCCCAATGCTTCCAGGTATTAAGTTAATACCTTATGGTGATTTAGAAGCGTTGAAAGCTGTAATTACTCCTAACACGGCAGCATTTATAATTGAACCAATTCAAGGGGAAGCTGGAATTATCATTCCACCTGCTGGATTCATGAAGGCAGCGCTTGAATTATGTCGCGAGAATAATGTTTTATTTATCGCGGATGAAATCCAAGCTGGTCTTTGCCGTACTGGTAAAATGTTCGCATCTGAATGGGAAGATATAGATCCAGATATGTATATACTAGGAAAAGCATTAGGTGGTGGAGTTTTCCCAATCTCATGTATCGTTGCAAACAAAGAAATTCTAAGTGTATTTAATCCGGGATCTCATGGGTCTACATTTGGTGGTAACCCAATGGCATGTGCGGTTTCAATCGCAGCGTTAGACGTGTTGATAGATGAAAAATTAGCGGATCGCTCCCTAGAACTAGGTAATTACTTTATGGATGCATTGAAAGAAATTAAACATTCTTCTATTAAAGAAGTACGCGGTCGTGGTTTGTTTATTGGAATGGAATTAACAGAAGACGCACGCCCATTCTGTGAAGAGCTTAAAGAATTAGGCTTATTATGTAAGGAAACACATGATACAGTAATTCGTTTTGCTCCACCTCTAATCATTTCAAAAGAAGAGTTAGATTGGGCAATTGAAAGAATCCAGAAAGTATTCAATAAATAATAATTTTTAGACAAATATCAACAATTCTATGTTACAATGGTTCCGAAGAAATTATTAAATATTAAAGAGGCGAAAATATAAAATGGCTGAAAATTTAAACCTGTTTACATCAACTCAGGCTGTAATTAAAGAGGCTCTGAACAAACTTGGTTATGACGAAGCAATGTATGACCTTTTGAAAGAACCACTAAGGATGCTAGAAGTTCGAATTCCAGTACGCATGGATGACAATACAGTAAAGGTATTCACTGGATACCGTTCACAGCATAATGATGCTGTTGGACCTACAAAAGGTGGAGTACGTTTTCATCCAGGTGTAACACCTGATGAAATGAAAGCTTTATCTATGTGGATGACATTAAAAGCTGGTATTGTGGACCTTCCTTATGGTGGAGGTAAAGGTGGAGTTATTTGTGATCCGCGCGAAATGTCAATGGGAGAAATTGAACGTCTAAGCCGTGGATATGTACGTGCGGTAGGACAAATCGTTGGACCGACAAAAGATATTCCTGCTCCAGACGTATTTACAAATGCTCAAATCATGGCATGGATGATGGATGAATATAGTCGTATGGACCAATTCAATTCACCAGGCTTTATCACTGGTAAACCACTTGTACTTGGTGGTTCACAAGGACGCGACCGTGCGACTGCTCAAGGTGTTACTATTATTATCAATGAAGCTGCAAAAAAACGTGATATTGATATGCAAGGAGCGCGCGTTGTTATTCAAGGTTTTGGTAATGCAGGAAGCTTCTTAGCTAAGTTTTTGAGTGATCAAGGTGCAAAAGTTATTGCTATTTCCGATGCTTACGGAGCTTTACATGATCCTAATGGTTTAGATATTGACTATCTATTGGATCGTCGTGATAGCTTTGGTACTGTAACAACTCTATTTGAAAATACGATTTCTAACCAAGAGTTATTAGAATTAGATTGTGATATTTTAGTTCCAGCTGCTATTGAGAACCAAATTACTGCTGAAAACGCTCATAATATTAAAGCGAAGATCGTAGTAGAGGCTGCCAATGGACCAACTACAACAGAAGGTACAAAAATTCTTTATGATAGAGGAATTCTATTAGTTCCTGATGTTTTAGCAAGTGCTGGTGGTGTAACAGTTTCTTACTTTGAATGGGTTCAAAATAACCAAGGTTATTACTGGACTGAAGAAGAAGTAGATGAGAAACTAGTGAAGAAAATGGTAGATGCATTCGCAAATATCTATGAAGTGGCATCCACTCGTAATATCGATATGCGTTTAGCTGCTTACATGGTAGGTGTACGTAAAACTGCGGAAGCGTCACGTTTCCGTGGGTGGGTATAATTTAATTGAAGTACTAGTAAGGTGAACCGCTTGTTTTTTACAAGCGGTTTTTTTATTATTAAGAAAGTATGGAAAGAGGAGGATGTCAAATGAATGCATTTTCATTTTATAACCCTGTAAAATTGATATTTGGTAAAGATCAACTATCAAAGTTAAAAGGGGAATTATCATTATACGGAAAGAAAGTCCTTGTTGTTTACGGCGGGGGTAGTATCAAGAAAAATGGTTTATATGATAGCGTTATGACTGAATTAAAAGAAACAGGAATGGAAGTTTTTGAACTTGCAGGGGTGGAACCAAACCCTAGACTATCCACAGCTAGAAAGGGAGCAGAGATCTGTAAAAAAGAAGGCATTGATGTTTTGCTAGCAGTTGGTGGAGGTTCCGTAATTGATTGTACGAAACTTATCGCAGTTGCAGCTAAATACGACGGTGATGCTTGGGACTTTGTTTCACGTAAAGCGGTTCCACAAGAAGCTTTACCTTTTGGAACTATTTTAACTCTTGCAGCAACCGGTTCAGAGATGAATTCTGGATCTGTTATTACTAATGAAGAAACTCTAGAGAAGTATGGATGGGGAAGTCCTTTAGTTTATCCTAAATTCTCTATTTTGGATCCAGTAAACACGTTCACTGTTCCTCTTGATCAAACGGTTTATGGAATAGTGGATATGATGTCTCATATGTTCGAACAATATTATAACAATGCGACAAATACACCAGTTCAAGATGAAATGATAGAAGGTACTCTTCGTACAGTAATAGAAGTAGGACCAAAACTCATAGAAGACCTTACAAACTATCAGCACCGTGAAACTATTCTATTTGCAGGTACATTAGGGTTAAATGGCTTCCTACAAATGGGGTACAACGGGGACTGGGCAAGTCATAATTTAGAACATGCCATTTCAGCAGTTTATGACATTCCACACGGTGGAGGATTAGCTATCGTTTTCCCTAGATGGATGCGTCATAATGTAAAAGTAAATCCTCAGCGTTTTGCTAAGCTTGCAATTAATGTCTTTAACGTGAATTCTGAAGGTAAATCAGTAGAAGAAGTAGCGTATGAAGGAATTGATCGCTTAGAAGCGTTTTGGAAGTCATTGAAAGCACCTTCTACATTAGGTGATTACAATATAGATGAAAGCAAGATCGATTTGATGGTAGAAAAAGCAATGGTTTATGGAGAATATGGTAATTTCCATAAGTTAAATGCAGAAGATACAAAAACAATTTTAACAGCTTGTCTATAATAGTAAGAAATAAGAAAACCACATGGCAAATTCGTCATGTGGTTTTCTTATTAATATTGTTTTCGATAACACTAATCACGTGTTTTTAACACGGTACGTTGATCTCGATGTTCAGTCCACGTTCTGATTCCGTCATCTTCATCAAAGGAGATTGTAATATCTGTTACTCCTTGTTGATTTAAAATAAGTTCTTTTATTTTATCCTGAATATCGTCCACCTCGGCGAAAGAATATTGAGGATCTATCTCAATAATTATTTCCACATGGAGATATTCACCTTCTTTTATAACTTCAAGCTTTTGAATATCCTTTACATGCGGGTTCTCAGATACAATATGAGCAATATGAGTGAGCATTTGTTCATCTGTTTCCCCTAGTGCGCCTCGAGCGTTATCTAAGAATACTTTCCCTACTACATAGAACATCATAATACCGATCATAATAGAAGCTATACCTTCTGCTTGTAAAAAACCAGTAAAGTGGGAAATTAAAACTGCCACAAACGCTAATATTCCTCCTGCTGTTGCTACTAAGTCCTCCATAAAAACAAGCTTTGTTGCAGGTTTAGCTCTCTTTAAGTGAGTAAAGCTTGTTGTTAATGGAGAAAAGGCGGTTCCTTTAATCCCGACTTCATGCAAAATCTCTTTTCCTGCTTTATATAAGACGGCAAATTCCAAAATTATGGCAATAGCAAGTACGCTTAGGGTAATGGCAACACCTGTAGATTCAGTAGGGTGTTGAATATGGTGCCAACCTTCTATAATTGTTTCATAAGATAAAATTCCGACAATAATTACAGCGCCTAAGCAAACGAGGTTTACTAAGCGTCCAAAACCATTTGGAAATCTTGGCGTAGGGGCTTTCTTAGATAAGGATGACCCGATATAAACAAAGAATTGGTTTGCTGCATCGCCAATGGAGTGCATCATCTCTGCAAACATAGCTACATTTCCTGTAAAGAAAAACGCACCACCTTTTAAAATTGCAATAATTGTATTTACAACTGCTGCTAATAATGAAGGCTTATTACCACCTTTTAACAACCTAAATAATTCTCCCATATGATTACTCCTTTTTAAATAGATTCTACATCTACCGATTCGATAAATTTTTGTTTTTTAATGGTAGCGTAAAATTCTGCAGTATTTTTCTTAGTGATTATTGATAACCTCATATTCATTTCATGTTTAATTGTATTATTGTCTAAAGTGACGTCTTTAATGCGAATACTTTCTATATAAACACCGCTTCCTTGTAAATAGTCATATACTTTGGGAATGCTTTCTGGATTTCTTACCACAACTGTTAGAGATAGCTCCTTGGATCTCAGCCGTTTTGGACCTACTTTTGTGAGAAGGGGAGGGATTAACTCAATTCCTATTATTACAATAATTACACTGAGAGCGGATTCCATATAAAATCCAGCACCTACAGCTATACCTATTCCGCCAGCTCCCCAAATCATAGCTGCGGTTGTTAAACCAGTTATAGTATCATTTCCTTTACGGAGTATAACTCCTGCACCGAGAAAACCTATACCGCTTACTATTTGTGCTGCCAAACGCAAAGGATCCATTGTAATATTTATAGCATCATTCGGAATGGCGGTGTAAGCTGCTTCTATTGATATATAAGTAAGGAGACAACTGAATGTTGCAATCACTATACTTGTCTTTAATCCAATAGGTTTCTTTTTTAGTTCCCTTTCTATACCTATTATTAAACTTAATAATGCAGCAAAGATTAATTTAAATGTAATTTCAGTATAATCATCCAAGTAGTTTACCCATTCCATCAATAACTCCTCCTTTATTCTTTATGGGGCTTGAAGATATTTTACAAATCGATTTAATCTAAGAAGGACATTAAATATGGAGATCTGTAGAGTTATAATTTGTACTTAAGGTGGATGCACTTGAAACTAAAAGCATAGTAGTAGATTGGGAGATTTCTTGTTATCTCCTATTATAAGTATAGAAGATGTTAAAATAAAGTTCTGACGTATGTATCAATTTCTAACTTATTTCATTATTGCTTTAGAGTGATCTCTATTAGTCAAACTAATATTTGAAATCACGCTGATTGGATTTGCTATATAGGTTTGGAAGTCTTTTATGAACGAAATAAGAAGGCTAGATTTCTCATGAGTTATCCTGGAAGAACTTATTAAGTGATTGTAAGAGCGCGACAATTCAAGAGTTTAATAGATATTAAAGTTTTTTTCACATAAAGGGTTGCTTTTTCTTTCTAGACGATGTATATTAATACTTGTCCTTCGGAACGAGATACAAACAACTTAAAAAAGTTTTAAAAAAGTGTTTGACATCAAATCTGAAATAAGTTATACTAATAAAGTCGTCAAAACGACGCGAACAACATGAACATTGAAAACTGAACATGCAAAACGTTAAGAAACATAGCTTTCAACTAACTTGTTAGGATGATAGCGAAACAATTTTGGACATCATTTAATGATGATGCCAGCAAAACAAAATGAGCTTTTAAACTAGTTCTAATTTGTTCGCTTTCAATGTGCTCTGCATACTGGAAGTGAACTATTATGGAGAGTTTGATCCTGGCTCAGGACGAACGCTGGCGGCATGCCTAATACATGCAAGTCGAGCGAATGACGAAGAAGCTTGCTTCTTCTGATTTAGCGGCGGACGGGTGAGTAACACGTGGGCAACCTGCCCTGTAGATTGGGATAACTCCGGGAAACCGGGGCTAATACCGAATAATCCATTTCCTCACATGGGGAGATGTTAAAAGACGGTTTCGGCTGTCACTACAGGATGGGCCCGCGGCGCATTAGCTAGTTGGTGAGGTAACGGCTCACCAAGGCGACGATGCGTAGCCGACCTGAGAGGGTGATCGGCCACACTGGGACTGAGACACGGCCCAGACTCCTACGGGAGGCAGCAGTAGGGAATCTTCCACAATGGACGAAAGTCTGATGGAGCAATGCCGCGTGAGTGAAGAAGGTTTTCGGATCGTAAAACTCTGTTGTGAGGGAAGAACAAGTACGAGAGTAACTGCTCGTACCTTGACGGTACCTCATTAGAAAGCCACGGCTAACTACGTGCCAGCAGCCGCGGTAATACGTAGGTGGCAAGCGTTGTCCGGAATTATTGGGCGTAAAGCGCGCGCAGGCGGTCCTTTAAGTCTGATGTGAAATCCCACGGCTCAACCGTGGAAGGTCATTGGAAACTGGGGGACTTGAGTACAGAAGAGGAAAGCGGAATTCCAAGTGTAGCGGTGAAATGCGTAGAGATTTGGAGGAACACCAGTGGCGAAGGCGGCTTTCTGGTCTGTAACTGACGCTGAGGCGCGAAAGCGTGGGGAGCAAACAGGATTAGATACCCTGGTAGTCCACGCCGTAAACGATGAGTGCTAAGTGTTAGGGGGTTTCCGCCCCTTAGTGCTGCAGCTAACGCATTAAGCACTCCGCCTGGGGAGTACGGTCGCAAGACTGAAACTCAAAGGAATTGACGGGGGCCCGCACAAGCGGTGGAGCATGTGGTTTAATTCGAAGCAACGCGAAGAACCTTACCAGGTCTTGACATCCCGCTGACCGGCCTAGAGATAGGCTTTTCCCTTCGGGGACAGCGGTGACAGGTGGTGCATGGTTGTCGTCAGCTCGTGTCGTGAGATGTTGGGTTAAGTCCCGCAACGAGCGCAACCCTTGATCTTAGTTGCCAGCATTCAGTTGGGCACTCTAAGGTGACTGCCGGTGATAAACCGGAGGAAGGTGGGGATGACGTCAAATCATCATGCCCCTTATGACCTGGGCTACACACGTGCTACAATGGACGGTACAGAGGGTCGCAACCCCGCGAGGGTGAGCAAATCCCATAAAACCGTTCTCAGTTCGGATTGTAGGCTGCAACTCGCCTACATGAAGCCGGAATCGCTAGTAATCGTGGATCAGCATGCCACGGTGAATACGTTCCCGGGCCTTGTACACACCGCCCGTCACACCACGAGAGTTTGTAACACCCGAAGTCGGTGGGGTAACCCTTACGGGAGCCAGCCGCCGAAGGTGGGACAGATGATTGGGGTGAAGTCGTAACAAGGTAGCCGTATCGGAAGGTGCGGCTGGATCACCTCCTTTCTAAGGATAATATCGGAATACGAATCTTTATTCGTATCTTAACGTTTTGCAGTTCAGTTTTGAATGTTCATTTTATATGAAGATTCAACGCTTGTTCTTTGAAAACTGGATAAAACGACATTGAAACAATAAACAACAAGAAATTCTGTTGTGATTATTTACGTAATCACAACGTGTAAGACTTTTTAACTTTTAGGTTAAGTTAATAAGGGCGCACGGTGAATGCCTTGGCACTAGGAGTCGACGAAGGACGGCACTAACACCGATATGCTTCGGGGAGCTGTAAGTGAGCTTTGATCCGGAGATTTCCGAATGGGGAAACCCACTGTTCGTAATGGAGCAGTACATTTGCGTGAATACATAGCGCATCTGAGACACACCCAGGGAACTGAAACATCTAAGTACCTGGAGGAAGAGAAAGAAAATTCGATTCCCTGAGTAGCGGCGAGCGAAACGGGAATAGCCCAAACCAAAAGGCTTGCCTTTTGGGGTTGTAGGACACTCTACATAGAGTTACAAAGGAATGAGTTAGACGAAGCGATCTGGAAAGGTCCGCAGGATAGGGTAAAAGCCCCGTAGTCTAAAATTCATTCTCTCTTGAGTGTATCCTGAGTACGGCGGAACACGTGAAATTCCGTCGGAATCTGGGAGGACCATCTCCCAAGGCTAAATACTACCTAGTGACCGATAGTGAACCAGTACCGTGAGGGAAAGGTGAAAAGCACCCCGGAAGGGGAGTGAAATAGATCCTGAAACCGTGTGCCTACAAGTAGTTAGAGCCCGTTAATGGGTGATAGCGTGCCTTTTGTAGAATGAACCGGCGAGTTACGATCCCATGCAAGGTTAAGTCGAGAAGACGGAGCCGCAGCGAAAGCGAGTCTGAATAGGGCGAATGAGTATGTGGTCGTAGACCCGAAACCAGGTGATCTACCCATGTCCAGGATGAAGGTAAGGTAACACTTACTGGAGGTCCGAACCCACGCACGTTGAAAAGTGCGGGGATGAGGTGTGGGTAGCGGAGAAATTCCAATCGAACCTGGAGATAGCTGGTTCTCTCCGAAATAGCTTTAGGGCTAGCCTCAAACGTTAGAATCTTGGAGGTAGAGCACTGTTTGGACTAGGGGCCCATCCCGGGTTACCGAATTCAGACAAACTCCGAATGCCAATGATTTATGTTTGGGAGTCAGACTGCGAGTGATAAGATCCGTAGTCAAGAGGGAAACAGCCCAGACCACCAGCTAAGGTCCCAAAGTATTTGTTAAGTGGAAAAGGATGTGGCGTTGCTTAGACAACCAGGATGTTGGCTTAGAAGCAGCCATCATTTAAAGAGTGCGTAATAGCTCACTGGTCGAGTGACGCTGCGCCGAAAATGTATCGGGGCTAAACAAATCACCGAAGCTGTGGATTGATACCTTTGGTATCAGTGGTAGGAGAGCGTTCTAAGGGCGTTGAAGTCAGACCGGAAGGACTGGTGGAGCGCTTAGAAGTGAGAATGCCGGTATGAGTAGCGAAAGACGGGTGAGAATCCCGTCCACCGTATGACTAAGGTTTCCTGAGGAAGGCTCGTCCGCTCAGGGTTAGTCGGGACCTAAGCCGAGGCCGATAGGCGTAGGCGATGGATAACAGGTTGATATTCCTGTACCACCAAACCACCGTTTGAGTAATGGGGGGACGCAGAAGGATAGGGTAAGCATGCTGTTGGTTATGCATGTCCAAGCAGTAAGGTGTGAATGTAGGCAAATCCGCATTCTTTAACATTGAGCTGTGATGGCGAGGACGTATGTCTAGAGTTCCTGATTTCACACTGCCAAGAAAAGCCTCTAGCGAGGTGAAAGGTGCCCGTACCGCAAACCGACACAGGTAGTCGAGGAGAGAATCCTAAGGTGAGCGAGAGAACTCTCGTTAAGGAACTCGGCAAAATGACCCCGTAACTTCGGGAGAAGGGGTGCTCTTTTGGGTTCATAGCCTAGAAGAGCCGCAGTGAATAGGCCCAGGCGACTGTTTAGCAAAAACACAGGTCTATGCAAAACCGTAAGGTGAAGTATATGGGCTGACGCCTGCCCGGTGCTGGAAGGTTAAGAGGAGTGCTTAGCGCAAGCGAAGGTGCGAATTGAAGCCCCAGTAAACGGCGGCCGTAACTATAACGGTCCTAAGGTAGCGAAATTCCTTGTCGGGTAAGTTCCGACCCGCACGAAAGGCGTAACGATCTGGGCACTGTCTCAACGAGAGACTCGGTGAAATTATAGTACCTGTGAAGATGCAGGTTACCCGCGACAGGACGGAAAGACCCCGTGGAGCTTTACTATAGCTTGATATTGAATTTTGGTGCAACTTGTACAGGATAGGCAGGAGCCTTAGAGCCCGGAGCGCCAGCTTCGGAGGAGGCGTCGGTGGGATACTGCCCTGGTTGTATTGAAATTCTAACCCATACCCGTAACCCGGGTAGGAGACAGTGTCAGGCGGGTAGTTTGACTGGGGCGGTCGCCTCCTAAAGTGTAACGGAGGCGCCCAAAGGTTCCCTCAGAATGGTTGGAAATCATTCGAAGAGTGTAAAGGCAGAAGGGAGCTTGACTGCGAGACCTACAAGTCGAGCAGGGTCGAAAGACGGGCTTAGTGATCCGGTGGTTCCGCATGGAAGGGCCATCGCTCAACGGATAAAAGCTACCCCGGGGATAACAGGCTTATCTCCCCCAAGAGTCCACATCGACGGGGAGGTTTGGCACCTCGATGTCGGCTCATCGCATCCTGGGGCTGTAGTCGGTCCCAAGGGTTGGGCTGTTCGCCCATTAAAGCGGTACGCGAGCTGGGTTCAGAACGTCGTGAGACAGTTCGGTCCCTATCCGTCGTGGGCGTAGGAAATTTGAGAGGAGCTGTCCTTAGTACGAGAGGACCGGGATGGACACACCGCTGGTGTACCAGTTGTTCTGCCAAGAGCATCGCTGGGTAGCTATGTGTGGACGGGATAAGTGCTGAAAGCATCTAAGCACGAAGCCCCCCTCAAGATGAGATTTCCCATTACGCAAGTAAGTAAGATCCCTCAAAGACGATGAGGTAGATAGGTTCGGGGTGGAAGCGTGGCGACACGTGCAGCTGACGAATACTAATCGATCGAGGACTTAACCAAATTTGTTTAACGTAACAATGTCGTTTATCCAGTTTTGAAAGAATAAAATTTTTTTAAAATAACTCTTGTAATATTCTACAGAGTTGGTATAATAAAACTTGTCTTTCAATAATTATTCAAGTCTAGTGATGATGGCGAAGAGGTCACACCCGTTCCCATACCGAACACGGAAGTTAAGCTCTTCAGCGCCGATGGTAGTTGGGGGTTTCCCCCTGTGAGAGTAGGACGTCGCTGGGCTTGCAATAAATACATAACTTACCCAGGAGGATTAGCTCAGCTGGGAGAGCATCTGCCTTACAAGCAGAGGGTCGGCGGTTCGAGCCCGTCATCCTCCACCATATATTTACTCCTGCCGGAGTAGCTCAACTGGTAGAGCAACTGACTTGTAATCAGTAGGTTGAGGGTTCAAGTCCTTTCTCCGGCACCATTTTCCGAGCCATTAGCTCAGTTGGTAGAGCATCTGACTTTTAATCAGAGGGTCGTAGGTTCGAATCCTACATGGCTCATCACTTTTTCAGTGAATTATGTATGCGGGTGTGGCGGAACTGGCAGACGCACTAGACTTAGGATCTAGCGCCGCAAGGCGTGGGGGTTCGACTCCCTTCACCCGCACCATTTAATTTAATAACCGAGCGGAAGTAGTTCAGTGGTAGAACACCACCTTGCCAAGGTGGGGGTCGCGAGTTCGAACCTCGTCTTCCGCTCCAAAGATTCACTAAAGTGCCGGGGTGGCGGAACTGGCAGACGCACAGGACTTAAAATCCTGCGGTAGGTGACTACCGTACCGGTTCGATTCCGGTCCTCGGCACCACTTTTTTGAAACATTGCGCTCGTAGCTCAATTGGATAGAGCACTTGACTACGAATCAAGAGGTTGCAGGTTCGAGTCCTGCCGAGCGCACCATATAACGGGAAGTAGCTCAGCTTGGTAGAGCACTTGGTTTGGGACCAAGGGGTCGCAGGTTCGAATCCTGTCTTCCCGACCAGTTATTATTTATGGGGCCTTAGCTCAGCTGGGAGAGCGCCTGCCTTGCACGCAGGAGGTCAGCGGTTCGATCCCGCTAGGCTCCACCATTTATAAATTAGTTTGAAAATCATGGCGGTGTAGCTCAGTTGGCTAGAGCACTCGGTTCATACCCGAAAGGTCGTGGGTTCGACTCCCTCTGCCGCCATCTTAAGGACCTTTAGCTCAGTTGGTTAGAGCAGACGGCTCATAACCGTCCGGTCGCAGGTTCGAGTCCTGCAAGGTCCACCAACAATGTCTTGGAGGAATACCCAAGTTCGGCTGAAGGGATCGGTCTTGAAAACCGACAGGCGGGTCATACCGCGCGGGGGTTCGAATCCCTCTTCCTCCTCCATTTTTATCTTATTGTTTGTGGAAGTAATAATAATCCTTAAGTATTTTATTGTCGCGGGGTGGAGCAGTGGTAGCTCGTCGGGCTCATAACCCGAAGGTCGCAGGTTCAAATCCTGTCCCCGCAACCAAATGGTCCCGTGGTGTAGCGGTTAACATGCCTGCCTGTCACGCAGGAGATCGCCGGTTCGATCCCGGTCGGGACCGCCATTTATTTAATAATATTAATACATATCAATTGTAAATATAGCCTAAACAATTAGCTTTTATTTTAAGATTGAAGAGGCTCAGTAGCTCAGTCGGTAGAGCAAAGGACTGAAAATCCTTGTGTCGGCGGTTCGATTCCGTCCTGAGCCACCATTTAATGCGGGTGTAGTTTAGTGGTAAAACCTCAGCCTTCCAAGCTGATGATGAGAGTTCGATTCTCTTCACCCGCTCCAAAATAATGGGCCTATAGCTCAGCTGGTTAGAGCGCACGCCTGATAAGCGTGAGGTCGATGGTTCGAGTCCATTTAGGCCCACCATTATTCCGAAGTAGCTCAGTGGTAGAGCAATCGACTGTTAATCGATCGGTCGTAGGTTCGAGTCCTACCTTCGGAGCCATATATGGGGAAGTACTCAAGTGGCTGAAGAGGCGCCCCTGCTAAGGGTGTAGATCGGGCAACCGGTGCGAGGGTTCAAATCCCTCCTTCTCCGCCATATATAGGCCCCTTGGTCAAGCGGTTAAGACACCGCCCTTTCACGGCGGTAACACGGGTTCGAATCCCGTAGGGGTCATACTCAAAAAAAGGTAACCAATCATTGGTTACCTTTTTTTATTGTACTAGAAAAAGATATTACTAAAAAAGATCCTGCGCAGGCTTAAATGTTTGATTGGTTAGAGTATTGATCTTCTGTGAAAATAGAGAGTGGTTTATACACGGAAAGCGTAAGAACTGTTTAAAACAATAAAAGTTATGGAAGCTATACGATGTATTCCTGGTAATACTTTCTTCAAAAGACACCATGCCTTTATAGAGACTAACTTTCGATACAGAAATATGTTCACATTATCTAGATTTTGTAGCACTGAAAGAATATAAAATTTGCACGGGATAATAAAAACAGATGAGCAGCTAAATAATCTGCTCATCTGTTTTTATTTTATCCTTATAAATAATAGCCAATCAATAGACCTAATCCTAAAAGGAATACAAAAATCGTATTCGTAAGTGCGGTGTCTTTCATAGCAGGCGCAACCTGAACTGGATTTTCTGTTTGTTTAAATAATTTTATGGCATGTATAGGTTTTTTCAAACTCAATAAAACTAATAAACTCCATGGAGTGATTATTTGTAAAACTACTAAACCTATAATCCATAGGTAAGACAAAACAAAATAGGAAGCTAGAATTGTAATTGCTGTTTTCCGACCAACTAATATAGCCATCGTTTTTCGTCCGCCTATTGTGTCTTCTACTAAATCGCGAATATTATTAGATAGCATGATTGCTGCTACTAGCAGAGCACTTGGTACAGATAACAATACAGCGAATAAAGGCACTGAACCAACTTGAATATAAACTGCAATTAAAACAATAAGCATCCCCATAAATAACCCACTGAAAAGCTCACCAAAGGGAGTACTAGAAATAGGGTAAGGTCCCCCAGTATAGAAATATCCCACTGCCATAGAAATTGCACCGACTATTAATAATAGCCAAGAGCTTTCATAACAAATATAGATACCTAATATAGCAGCTATTACATATAGCAATAGAGCTAGTTGCATTACCGTTTTGGGTTTTACACCATTCCTAACAATTGCCCCACCAATACCGACCGATTCCTCGCTATCGAGACCTCGTACAAAATCATAATACTCATTAAACATATTTGTAGCAGCTTGTATCAGTAGACAAGCTAATAACATAGCAATAAACAATAGCCAATCAATATTTGCCTCGTATAGGGCAATCATTGTACCAAGAAAAACTGGTGCAAATGAGGCAGTTAGGGTATGTGGTCTTGTCAGTTTCCACCATACGCGCCAGCCCTTGTCAGCTTGAAATTCGTGTGACATATTTTTTCTCTCCTTTAAAAGAATCCAATATCAATTTTAACATAAATTTATAGCTAAATGTGTGCTGAAATGTGTAGAAAGATGTATGATTAAAGGTAGAGTAAATTAGTTAACCTAGATAAAAGAGTAGTTACTAAACGGAGGTCATATTTATGCCGAAAACCACCGGTACCATTAATACAAAATACCGTTTTTATACGGAAACAATAGAAGTATCGAGATTATCTGCACAAGCTTTTTTTGAAGCAGGGGATGAATTATATAAAGGGAAACGTTATTTTTGGCAAAACAAAGAGAAGACATTGACCTTAGTTGGATTGGGACATGCTCATACTATTACAAATAACTTAGAAGATAATAGATATAAGGATATTGATACAAAATGGAAGGAACTTTGCCAGTCATCATTAAAGGAAAAAGCGGATGTATCTCCTATCCTATTTGGCGGCTTTGCTTTCGATCCAAAAAACAAGATTTCTTCGGAATGGGATACATTTCCTTCTGCATTCTTTGTCGTGTCTACGTTTCAGCTAGTTATCCAACATGATCAGGCATTCGTGAACATTCACTATATTACGGACGAAGCAAAGAGTACGGAAACGTTTGAACTGTTACGTATAGAAAGAGATGCGTTAATACACACTGCTCAAGTAAAAGAGTTAAGGGTACATGAAAAACCGTCCTTGATCAAACGAGAAGACCGCTTGAAGAACGAGTATTTACATGCTGTAGAGGATGTAACGAAGAGAATTCGAAAAGATGAAGTCCAAAAAGTAGTTATAGCTAGATCACTTAAACTGACATTTGCTGATACTTTCTCACCAGCAACAGCAATATATAATGCTTCCATGGAGCAACCTGAAAGTTATCTATTTGGATTAGAAAATGGAGAGAAAATCTTTTTTGGTGCAACACCAGAGCGACTTGTTAAAGTAGAAAATGACAAAGCCCAATCTGCTGGACTTGCCGGTTCTACGAGAAGAGGAAAGCATTCTCTTGAGGATAAGGAGCTTGGAGAGGCATTATTATCAGATCCCAAAAATTTAGGTGAGCATAAATATGTAGTGGAAATGATTAAAAAAGTATTCATGCAATATTGTGAAGACGTCAAAGTACCCACTAGACCAAAGCTTATGAAAATTAGAGATATTCAACATTTATATTCTCCGATTGAAGGAAGTCTGAAAAAGAATTCATCGCTTTTTGAGCTAGTACAGGCTTTACATCCTACTCCAGCACTAGGTGGGGAGCCACGCCAGGATGCGATTAAGATTATTCGCGAATCGGAACAGATGAATCGTGGGTATTATGCTGCTCCAATTGGCTGGATAAACGCTGAAGGAGACGGGGAGTTCGCTGTTGGAATACGTTCTGCTTTAGTAGAAAATGAACACGCCTATTTATATGCAGGTGGCGGAATCGTTGCCGAATCATCCTCCATAGAGGAATTTGAAGAAACACGAGTGAAGTTCCGTCCAATGCTTCGAACACTTGGAGGAAATATGAATGACTAACATCGAGTATTTAACATCTTATGTAAATCACTTTGTAGAAACAATTAGACAGGCAGGTGTTCAGGACATAGTGATGTGTCCTGGTTCAAGGTCAACTCCTCTGGCATATGCATTTGCCAAAAGTGAGGGTTTTCAATTTTATAGACAAATAGATGAACGTTCCGCCGGTTACTTTGCTCTTGGCATTGCGAAAGCTAAGAAAACTCCAGTTGTGCTTTTATGTACTTCTGGAACCGCTGCTGCAAACTTTTTTCCGGCTATTGTAGAAGCGTATTATGCTCGTGTACCGCTATTAGTTGTTACAGCTGATCGTCCACATGAACTTAGAGAAGTGGGAGCACCTCAAGCAATAGACCAGCTTCATCTATATGGAAAGCATGTTAAATGGGCAGTAGACTTTCCTCTACCAGAATCAGAAGCAAATTTAGCGTTTGTAGAGCGTCATATTCAGCGTGCAGTGTCTACTTCCAAAACTGCTCCGATGGGACCTGTTCATATTAACGTACCATTCCGTGAGCCGTTATTACTTGATATGGAACAGCCATTACCAACAATGAACATACATGTACCCGAGATTGGAAAGTTAGCACCAAGTGAAGAATTTTTAGTGTGGTATAAAGATTTGCTTCAAAATGAAGTAAGAGGAATATTTATCGTAGGAGATTCTCTTCAAACTACTGATGGTTTTTGGGAATTTGCAAAAATGGTACAATGGCCAGTTCTAGTTGATCCGTTATCGAATTTACGCACATCTATACCTGCGGATTGCATGGATTTATGTATTGATCAATACGATGCCATTCTGAAAAACAAGTCCTTTCAAGAGATGGCTGTTCCAAATGTCGTAATTCGTTTTGGAGCACAACCAGTTTCTAAACCACTTATGCTTTATTTAAAAGAGTGTAAGCCTACGGTATTTATGGTTGTCGACGAAAGTCCACTTTTCCGTGATTCACTTCATATTGCTACGCATCATGTACAAGTGGATGCTGAATCACTATGGCTAAAAACAGATACAAAGTCTTCTTCTACATACACGGATTGCTGGACTCAAGCAAATAATATAGCGACTGCTCATGTGAACAGCTATATGGAACATGAAACAGATGAAGGTGCATTAGCAGGTTTGTTGTTTGAAGCACTACCAGATAAGTCATATTTATTTGCTAGTAGTAGTATGCCAATACGAGACCTTGATACCTTTTTCAATAAAACCCAAAAGGATATTCAACTCTACGCAAACAGAGGAACGAATGGAATAGACGGGGTAGTTTCTTCCGCACTTGGAGTTCAAGCAGCACTAAATCGTCCTGGTTATTTATTGATTGGAGATTTAGCGTTTTTACATGATCTGAATGGTTTGATAGTTAGTCGGTTCCACCATTCTGATATGACGATTATTGTTATGAATAATGACGGCGGAGGAATTTTCTCTTATCTCCCTCAATCTACAGAAACCAATTATTTTGAGCATTTATTTGGTACTCCGACAGGTTTAGAGTTTTCCAATATAGCCACTATGTATAATGCTCAGTACAATGCAGTTCACTCGAAGGAAGATTTTAAAGAAGCTTTAGCCGAAGAAAAGACGAAGGATATTCGTATTATCGAAGTATTCACGAATAGACAAGTAAATACAGAGACACATCGAAAATTATGGGCTGCGATTTCGAAGGAGCTGGATTCGGTTTGGAAAGTATAAGAGTCAATATCCGAGGAATTGATATTCATATCAACAGATATAATAAGGGTGCAAATGAAAAAATTGTTTTTTTGCATGGATTTACGGGGTCTACACATAGTTGGGATGAAGTAATTTCACATCTACCCAGTACATTTGATCTCCTTGCAATTGATCTTATAGGACATGGGGGGACTTCTAAACCTATGGATTCAGGTCGTTATTCAGCAGAGGAGCAGATAAAAGATTTGCATGCATTATTTCAACAGCTTCAGTGGAATAATTTTACGCTTGTTGGTTATTCAATGGGTGGTAGGTTAGCTCTAGCCTATGCAAGTCAGTACTCTGTAAAAAGACTAATTTTAGAAAGTAGTTCTCCCGGACTTATAGGAATAGAAGAACGCACCAATAGAAAACAATCCGATGAGCAGCTTGCTAATCGAATATTGGAAGAAGGGCTTGTATCTTTTGTAGATTTTTGGGAAAGAATACCTTTGTTTCAATCCCAAAGAAAGTTATCCTTGGAGAAACAGCAGCTTATACGACAAGAGCGACTAGCAGGGACTGAAATTGGTTTGGCAAATAGTTTACGTGGATTTGGCACTGGAGTGCAACCTTCTTATTGGGAAAAGCTTGATGAGGTTGTTACACCTACATTTTTTATAACAGGCGAGTTAGATGAAAAATTTAGTAATCTAGCGAAAAAGATGAAAAACTACTTTCCAAACGCTGCCCATACAGAAGTTAGGAATGTAGGCCATGCAATTCATGTGGAAAATCCTGAATTGTTTGCTACAATAGTAAAGGATATTATTTTAAAGGAGGATGTAAGATGACTCGTGAATGGACAACATTACATACATATGAAGATATTAAGTATGAGTTTTTTAACGGAATTGCTAAAGTAACTATTAACCGTCCTGAGGTGCGTAATGCATTTCGCCCTAAAACAGTAATGGAAATGATTGACGCATTTTCTCGTGCTCGTGACGATAAAAATGTAGGTGTCATTATTTTAACAGGTGAAGGTGAGCATGCATTCTGTTCAGGCGGAGACCAAAAAGTACGTGGACATGGTGGATACGTTGGAGAAGACGAGATTCCACGCTTAAACGTACTAGACTTACAACGCCTAATCCGTGTAATACCTAAACCGGTTGTCGCAATGGTAGCTGGTTATGCAATTGGTGGCGGACATGTTCTACATGTTGTTTGTGATTTAACAATTGCAGCGGACAATGCTAGATTTGGACAAACTGGTCCTAAAGTTGGATCATTTGATGCTGGTTATGGTTCTGGCTATTTGGCACGTATTATTGGACATAAAAAAGCGCGTGAAATTTGGTATTTATGTCGTCAATACGATGCACAGCAAGCTCTTGATATGGGCTTAGTCAATACAGTAGTTCCATATGAACAGTTAGAGGATGAAACTGTTCAGTGGTGTTCAGAAATGCTAGAAATGAGTCCAACAGCACTTCGCTTCTTAAAAGCTGCGATGAATGCAGATACGGATGGTTTAGCAGGGCTTCAACAATTAGCAGGTGACGCAACACTGCTTTACTATACAACGGATGAAGCCAAAGAAGGTCGAGATGCATTTAAAGAAAAACGTAAACCAGATTTTGGTCAATTCCCACGTTTTCCGTGATTAGTGAATGACGAGTACAAAAAAGCTATCCTTTATGGGATAGCTTTTTTACTAGATAAGCAAGTATATAAAAATACAGCATAAACAATGGTTTTACAGAACTATTAAGAAAGAGTAATACTACTGATTTCCGTTATATGTGGTCGCTTTCCGCGGGCGAGGTCGAGCCTTCTCAGTCAGGCTCTCCGCTTCTTCCCTGCGGGGTCTCAACTTTCTCGCTTATCCCGGCTAGATTTCACTAAAATCAATTAAGTGAGTAGTACTCCACGATAATATTGACCATAGTCTTTCGCTTAGATGATAAGAGTTGTCCAAGTGAAGAGATGGATAAAATCGTCCGCTTGCTAAGGGATACTATTTTATTAGGAAAGATGAAAATGGATTTTCTTTGATTGAAGCGCAGAGCGGCGACTCCAGTGGGAATAGCACGAGCTGAAGATCTTGGACTGAGTGAAAGCGAGGGAAGCGGCTGAAGCCGTGCCCACGGAAAGCGTCCGCTCGGAGCGGAAATCAACACATATCTAAGTTTTGTTTTTAAAGTACCGGGCTTCTTTTTGTCTGGTTTTTTTACATAGAATATCGAGGTATATTAAGTATATAGTTTAAAGAAAGGAGTTTAACATGTTTCCTAATTTACTATTAAAACGTGCCTATTTGACTCCGGAACGCACTGCTTTACGGTTTGGCGAAGAGGCATGGACATTTCAACAACTTTATAACGAAGCCAATGAATTTGCAGAGAAATTACACGCTAAAGGAATTCAGCCCGGTATGAGGATTGCTATTTTATCAAGCTCCAATGCAGAGCTAGTAATTGCCATACATGGTTGTCTTCAACTTGGTTGTGAATTAGTTATGTTAAACGAACGTTTAAGTGAAGTAGAGCTAAACTATCAGCTTCATGATAGTAAGCCAAATATTTTACTTGTAGATAACTATGAAAGAGAAATAAATTATAACCAAAGATTTTCTTTTCATGATATTCATAACAACAAAAGAAAAGTATATGCTATGGAAAGAGATTGGCCAAAAAGTCGTACTATTTCTATTATGTATACTTCTGGAACCACGGGAAGCCCTAAAGGAGTACGTCAATCATTAGAAAATCATGTGATGAACGCAACTGGTTCCGCACTACATCTAGGTATTCATCCCGATGATTGCTGGCTATGTGTAGTACCCTTGTTTCATATAAGTGGATTTTCTATTCTAATGCGTTCTGTATTATATGGAATGACTGTTAGCCTTCATACTAAATTTGATCCGGAAAAAGTTGTTGATGAAATATTAGAGGGTGCTGCCACAAGAATGTCATTAGTAGCGGTGATGCTTCAACGGATCGTATCCGTTTTAGAAAATCGAAATCAGTATTTCCCTGATTCGTTTCAATCGATTTTAGTTGGTGGCGGTCCCGTTCCTTTGTCTTATTTAGAGAGGGCAATCGAACGGAATATACCAGTATTACAAACGTATGGTATGACAGAAACAGCTTCTCAGACCACAACCTTATCAAGTGAGGATGCTATCCGTAAGCTTGGATCTTCTGGGAAACCTCTTTTCTTTGCAGATGTTCGGATAGATGGGGAAGAAAAAATGGGAGAAATATGTATTAAAGGGCCACATGTGACGAAAGGATATATTGGAGCAGCCGAGTCTAAGAAACCATTATTGAATGGTTGGTTACATACTGGAGATATAGGTTATTTAGATGAGG
Organism: Psychrobacillus sp. FSL K6-1464; assembly: GCF_038003145.1. Classification (NCBI taxonomy): domain Bacteria; kingdom Bacillati; phylum Bacillota; class Bacilli; order Caryophanales; family Bacillaceae; genus Psychrobacillus; species Psychrobacillus sp. FSL K6-1464. Next base: position 2,547,557 of record NZ_JBBOOP010000001.1, on the reverse strand, counting down.
AAGGTTATTTGTTTGTTGTAGATCGTCGCTCAGATCTAATCATTTCGGGCGGGGAGAATATTTATCCTGCAGAGTTAGAGCAAGCATTAGTTAAACACCCAGCAGTTGTTGAAGCAGGAGTTACAGGTCGACAAGATGATAAATGGGGACAAATTCCAATAGCTTTTGTTGTAGTAAAAGAATTAGTTTCTATTGAAGAGTTAGCGGCTTTCATGAAGACACAGATTGCCTCTTATAAATTGCCAAAAGAATATTACTTTATAGAAGAATTACCTCGTAACGGGGCAAATAAGTTAGTGAGAAGAGAGTTATTAAATTTGATATGAATAGCTTTAAAAGATAAGAAAGTATAAAGAATAGATTGTATCATTTTGTTGGGATATCAATGAATGAATAAATAATGCTACTGATTTCCGTTTCTGGTGGACGCTTTCCCCGCTGGAGGTGCCAGCTTTCACTACAATCTATATAGTGAGTAGTACTCCACTCTAAGATTAAGCATAGCTTACGCTTAGATGTTAAGAGGTAGTCAAAGTTATTATTGAGATAAAAGCGTCTGCTAAATTAGGAAAACTATTCTGTCTGGAACAAAGAAGAAAGTATATTTCTTTTATACTTGTGGAAACAAAGCAAGTAGTAAGTGTTTGCCCTATAAAGAAGTGAAATAGCTCACGAAATTCTATCATCGGGCCCGCACGATGCGGGTCAGGCAGTCGTTGCGACATGATGTCGCGTACTTAGACTGTCATCATCTTTGCTCTATCAATAGGAAATTATCTTATCTCTAATTATCCAGCCTGTTTCTGAGAGTTGAAGGAAGGCGACGGACAGACAAATGCCATAAGATTACCCAAAAAAGGGATGCTGGTTGTTTGTGACGTTCGTCACAAACAACCAGCATCCCTAAAAAGTTAATTCGGTAATCATTATTAGTAATATCTGTCCATAGTCCTTTGAAAACGATAGGGACAGGTTTGAACGTAAAGAGTTAGCCGTCTTTGCCCGATTTTTATTATGAATTTTGAAGCTTTACAATTTTATTTCAAAACCGTTCTTAATGTCTCGAGGTTTTTGTTCATCAATGTAAAATAAGTTTCTTTGTTTTGGATATCTTCTTTCGATAGCACACCTAAATTATGCAAAACCAAGCTTTCTGCACCAATTTCTTTTTGAATCACTTCAGTCAATTTAGAAGATACATTTTGCTCAAATAAAATATATTCAATATTTTTTTCTTCTGCCAAATCGATTAATTTAGTCAGTTCTTTTTGAGAAGGTTCATCTTGTGAATTTAGTCCAGCTACTGCCAGTTGTTCTAACCCGTATGTGTTAGCAATATAACCAAATGCTGAGTGAGAAACAAAAAATGTTTTGTTAGGTGCATTATGCGCCATTTCTTCAAAGTCTGCATCTAGTTGTTGAAGATCACTAACTAATTCATCATAATTTTTTTCAAAAGTCTCTTGTTGGCCAGGTGAGATCTCTACTAAAGAGTCTTTAATAGAAAGCGCAAGACTTTGACTGATTTTAGGTGACATCCAAACATGCGGGTCGATATCCCCGTGATCATGTCCCTCATGGCTGTGATCTTCTGATGATTCACTTTCGTGTTCATGATCGTGAGAATCCGTTGAAGTCGCTTCTTCCTCTTCGTGAGCGGCTTCCTCTAATTGCTCGTCTGAAATTGCATCCACAGTGGCTATCATATTCACTTCTTCATCTGCCAATGTCTTTTTAGCATTTTCTACAAAACCCTCTAAGCCAAGTCCTATGTAAAAAAACAAATCAGCATCTGCAAGTGCCATCATATCTTTTTGTGTTGGCTCAAAAGTATGTTCATTTGCGCCAGCAGGGTAGATAGAAGAGACATGTACAGATTCTCCACCGATACGTTCAGCAAAGTATTGTAATGGGTATACGGTTGTATATATTTGAACTTTCTCATCCGTATTTTGAGCTTTCTCTTCACTTTTTCCACAAGCTGCAAGGAATAATACAAGACAAAGACTACTCCATATTAAAATTCGTTTCAATAAATTCACTCCCTAAATAGTAATGATTACGTTTTGAAAAATGATAACTTCATTAGATTACAGGACTTTCGGAAAAAATGCAAGAAAAAATAGCCTTTGTTTATTTTTTCTTCAAAGGCCATTCATCATGAACGGGATCAATGCCACCTTCATGAAAAGGATGGCACTTCGATATTCTCTTTACAGTTAAAATACTCCCTTTAATTGCTCCGTGTTTTTGAAGTGCTTCAACTCCATAATGAGAGCAGGTTGGATAAAAGCGACAACTAGGTGGAGACAGTGGGGAAATAAACTTTTGATAAAAACGAAAAATAGATATTATAATATGCTTCATGTATTAATCAGCATCCTTTGGTTGAGGATCAATTTTCGAAGGTTTCTCATTCATAGCTAATTTGTACAAAAAGGTAAAGCCAAAAATACTTAATAATATTGCAGCACCTAATATCCAAAATACCATTTTTATTCACTCCAATTAAACTTATCGTTATGTTTATTGTATGAGAGTTAGAGGTATATTAAAAGAGAAAGCAACTATTATTAAAGGGAGAGTGACAATTTTATGTCAGCAGCATTAAACAAAGAACTAAACAAACAAGTAGCAACATGGTCAGTTATGTACACTAAATTACATAATTTTCATTGGTATGTAAAGGGTCCGTCATTTTTTACTTTACATGCTAAATTTGAAGAATTATATAACGAAGCTACACTTAATATGGATGAAATTGCTGAACGTTTATTAACACTTGGTGGTAAACCTACAGCAACTTTAAAAGAACATTTGGAGCTTTCAGAAGTAAAAGAAGCTTCGAGTAAAGAGTCGGCTGACGATATGGTACAAACGGTTGTAGATGATTTTGATAAAATTATGAAATCTCTTAAAAAAGGGATGGAAGAAGCAGCCAAAGATGAAGATGATATGACAGAAGATGTATTAAATGCAATTTACCAAAAAACTGAAAAACATCAGTGGATGTTAAATGCATTTTTAGGAGATACTAACGCTAACACTGCTAAAAAATAATATTTATTTAATAATAATTTGAATTTACCGATATAAAGCTTGTTAGGGAGGGATTTCTTTGGATATAAACTCCATAATGTCATCTAACTTACTACAATTGCAACAGACCGTGCAAATGAGTGTTTTGCGAAATGCTATGAACATGGAAACTGTAGCAGCAATAGGAATGTTGGAAGGCATGTCTCAATCAGCTGCAACACATCCTCATAAAGGAACCGTTGTAGATATTCAAGCTTAATAAGAAAAGCGAAAGCGCCTATGTTAGCCTCGAAAAGCGTTGGAGGAATGACAGTAAAGGCGTTTTTTGCCTTTATCTGACAATCTGAAACGACTCGAGGGGCTAGGCGCTGTAGCCTAGACAGATGATGATTAAAAAGTATATCCTCTTGCTTAAAAAACATGTGCCCTAGTGGTGCATGTTTTTTTGATTTTTGCACAAACTTCTATAAAAGGATGTGTGAAAATGACCTTGTACAAAGTGTATATCTCCGTTAAAAGTCAGCAAGTATATGCTTATCCTGAAGAATCTCAGTGGGAATATGAAGTAACAGCTACCAGAAATGAAATAAAAGTATTTGAAAAGCTTTTCTATCAGCTGAAGTCAGTGCAAAGCAGAAACTTTCTACGGGCTCATGAACCACAATTAGTAAAGCCATATCATGTGGATGGGGAAAATGATCAATATGATAGAAGACTTAAGAAAGTGTATGCATGGATTCATGAATTCACTTCAGATGACTCTAAACAATTTATCGAACAGCTACCTTATTTTCAAAGACGAAAGGAGATTCAATTATGAGTAAAAATTTAAATAGAAAAGGTAATGAAAATCCAGTAACTTATCGAAATGTTAGTTCCTTACTCAACCTATCCCCTCAAGACAAATCCAAGCAGAATATTGCACAAAATAGAGAAGAAGGAAATGAAGATTATAAAATGGGACCCCCAAAATAATAGTTACTTTTAGACTTAGCCCTCCATGGGCTAAGTTTTTTATATACATATGCTAAAATTGAAAGAAAACAAAGGGAGTCAGGATATGATTTCTTTCCAAGATTTAAATGGTTATGATGTATTGTTATCTTTTGAGCAAGGTAGCTTTGCAATCCCATCTGAACATGTACTAGTCGTAGCAAAATATAAAGGCAAATGGTTGGTGACGAAGCATCCTAAAAGGGGTTTAGAGTTTCCTGGTGGTAAGTTAGAGCAGGGAGAGACTTTAGTTGAAGCAGCAATTAGAGAAACAAAAGAAGAAACAAATGTGGATATAGTGGAGTTAGCATGGCTTGCAGAATATATGGTAATAGATAATATCCCTTTTTGTAAAACTGTTTATGTAGCGGAAGTTGGGTATATTAATAAAGAGAAGACAAACTTTGAAACAGAAGGAGCCTTTTGGTTATCTTCAGAAGAACTTACACAAAGTAATTATTTGAGCTTCCATATGAAAGATGATGGAATGAAAGCCATTTTAAAGAAGGTGAAAGAAATTGAAAGCAAATGGAACGATTGAAAAAGTTCGAGTTTATCCATCGCCCAATCCTCATATTGTATTAAGAGAAATTACATATTGGTCCTGTGGACTATGTGTCAAAGGGATGCTAGCGTCACCAAAAGAAGTAGGAGACTATGAAGGTATTTTATATTGTCGTGGTGGTATGCAAAGTATTGGTATGGTTCGACCCGCCCGAATCGCACAAATTGCTTCTGAAGGTTTTATCGTATTTGCGCCATATTATCGCGGCAATCGTGGTGGTGAAGGAAAAGATGAATTCGCTGGAGAAGATCGTTGGGATGCTATCTACGGAGTAGATATACTTAAGCAATATTGCCTTGCAGAACGGATTCACCTATTTGCATTTTCTCGTGGTGGAATCATGGCATTATGGATTGCTATTCTACGTAATGATATTACCTCTTTAGTTACGTGGGCGGGTGTGTCCGATATATATCTAACATATGAAGAAAGATTAGATATGAGAAAGATGATGAAACGAGTCATTGGTGGTACTCCAAGCAAATATCCAGTGGGATACGAAGAGCGAGATGTATTACCTCTTATAAAGGAAATGAAGACATCCACGCTTATAATTCACGGTGAACAAGATAAAAATGTCTCTTTTGAGCATGCAAAGGTTTTAGAGCATGCATTAGTAGGGAATAGTATACCAGTTGAAACCTGGTACTATCCAGAATTCACACATTTTTTTCCGAGCAAAATAAATAGACGTGTAGTAAAAGATGCATGTCATTGGATGAAAAATCAGAGAGGGGTTTTATAGTGGGTAATGTTGTAGTAACAACTGAGGCAATGAGTGTAGAGGGGAAATCTTCGTTTCCCATAGATACGAGTTTTTGGGAGGATTTGTGGGATCAATATACAAACGAGTTCCAAGAAGTAGTGATTCATTGTTGGTTGGAAGAACTAGAAGTGTTAGAAGAGTTAAACTCTCGAGCTGTTTCCGTTCAGACAGAAGGATTGATGAAAGTGATTACTATTAATCTAACGGATGAAAATAGACTCTATTTTAGAAATTATTCTGTTGATCCAAAAGGTGGTTTAAAGTGGTATACAATGTTCTTTCAAGAAGATGGGGTTGAACAGATGGAAATAGGTCATTATGGTTCTGAAATTATTCTATATAAAGTTAATGAAGAGGAAGCCGAAAAGTTTGTAGAAATATTTCCTAAAATAACGGATAGTGAATATCATGAGACTAATGGTGACTAGAATAATGCTAATTTGACTTAACCATCCTTTGCAATAAAATATACTTATTATTCTTTCTAGTAAATAAAAGCACAAATATAAAAAAAGAGCCAAATTCATAAGAATTTGGCTCTTTTATGTTTACTCTATTAAGCTAATGGTCCACCTTTAACAGAAATATCTTCAGAAACTGTACCAAACTTTTTAAAGTTATCACGGAAAGACTGAGCTAAATCAGCGGCTTTTTGGTCATATGCTGCTTTGTCTGCCCATGCATTACGAGGGATAAGGACTTCAGAAGGTACGCCTTCTACTACTTTAGGAATAGCTAATCCGAATACTGTATCTGTTTCCGTATCAGTATTGTTTAATTTGCCATCAATAGCAGCACGAACCATTGTACGTGTGTATGAAAGCTTCATACGGTTACCAACACCGTATTCTCCGCCAGTCCAACCAGTGTTTACTAAGAACACTTGTGCACCGTGCTCGTCAATCTTCTTGCCTAGCATTTCTGCATACACTGTTGCATGTAATGGTAAGAAAGGAGAACCGAAGCAAGTCGAGAATACCGGTTGTGGCGATGTAACTCCACGTTCAGTTCCAGCAAGTTTAGAAGTAAAGCCACTTAAGAAATGGTACATTGCTTGTTCTTTCGTTAGTTTACTAATCGGAGGCAATACGCCAAAAGCGTCCGCGGTTAAGAAAATAATTGTATTTGGGTGACCTGCTACAGAAGGGTCTACAATATTATCGATATATTGAATTGGGTATGCAGCACGTGTATTTTCGGTTAATGAGTTATCTGCATAGTTAGCTACGCGAGTTTCTGCATCTACTACTACGTTTTCTAGGACCGTGCCGAATGAGATCGCGTCCCAAATTTGTGGTTCATTTTCACGAGTTAGGTCGATACATTTTGCGTAACAGCCACCTTCGATATTGAACACACCGTTATCCGACCAACCGTGCTCATCGTCTCCGATTAATTTGCGACCAGCATCTGCTGAAAGGGTAGTTTTCCCTGTTCCTGATAATCCGAAGAATAATGTAACGTCTCCATCATCCCCAACGTTTGCAGAGCAGTGCATTGGTAAAATGTCCTGTTCTGGTAGTAAGTAGTTCATAATAGAGAAAATAGATTTCTTCATCTCGCCAGCATACTCAGTTCCACCGATTAGCACTGTGCGTTTTTCCATAGATACGATGATAAAAGTCTCTGAGTGAGTACCGTCTACCGCTGGATCTGCTTTAAAGTTAGGAGCAGATAGAATAGTGAAATCAGTCGTATGAGTAGCAAGTTCTTCTTGTGTTGGTCGTATGAATAGCTGATGAGCGAAAAGGTTATGCCAAGCGTATTCGTTAATAATTTGAATACCTAAACGTGATTCTTTGTCTGCTCCTGCATATCCTTTAAACTCGAATATTTCATCTTGTTTGTTTAAGAAGTTAATCATTTTTTTATATAATGCATCGAAAATGTCAGAAGAAATTGGTTGGTTTACTGAGCCCCAATCGATTTTGTCTTTAGAAATAGCTTCATCTACTATATACTTATCTTGGGGAGAACGGCCAGTATATTTTCCTGTTTCAGCTTTAACTGCACCAGTAGAAGTTAGTACTGCTTCTCCTCTTGTTGTAGCTTTTTCCACAAGTTGTGGCACTGACAATTGGCTGCTAACGTTATTTCCTGCTAACAATGCTTTCAGTTCACTCACTGTTTCGATTGAATTCATTTTGAATATACCATCCTTTTTTTATATTTCCTCTTCAAAAGAGGAAGTTTTCTAGATATGTGAATTAGTATAACACATTAGGTTCATTAGTCTATACTATTCACTTTTAATTTTTTCTTTTGTGTATAAAATACAAACAAAAATAGTTGACATCTTATACATACTTACGTATGATGATAAATTGAACGGATACTCTTATCCCGAGCTGGTGGAGGGGTCAGGCCCTATGAAACCCGGCAACCTGTAGTATTTTCATTATTACAAAGGTGCCAAACCTGAGACAAGGTGAAATTCCTTGATTGATAAGAGTGAAAGGTGCTTATGATACTAATACCTTTCCTCATGTATATTTACGTGAGTGAGAGGTTTTTTTATTGAACATCGCCCTTTATCCTTGTGTGCCAAGTCCGAAACGGCTTCAAGTTAACTTCAATGCATTTAACTTACATGTACTATTATGTGAAGAAAATGCATGAAACATTTTGAATGGCTTGACATGGGAATGAGTACCGTATCAATTCTTGAGAGAAATCTCGCGGGATATAGGAGGAACAATCTATGACACAACGTCGATTATTTACGTCAGAATCAGTGACAGAGGGACATCCAGATAAAATTTGTGATCAAATCTCTGATGCAATTCTAGATGCAATTCTAGCAGAAGACCCAAATGCTCGTGTAGCTTGTGAAACGAGTGTAACAACAGGGTTAGTATTAGTTGCTGGAGAAATTACTACATCTACTTATGTAGATATTCCAAAAGTAGTTCGTTCTACTATTAAAGAAATTGGTTATACACGTGCGAAGTATGGTTTTGACTCAGAAACTTCTGCTGTGCTAACTTCTATTGATGAACAATCACCTGACATTGCGCAGGGTGTAGATCAAGCGTTAGAAGCAAGAGAAGGATCTATGAGCGATTCTGATATAGATGCAATTGGAGCAGGAGACCAAGGCTTAATGTTTGGTTATGCTTGTAATGAAACTCCAGAGCTTATGCCGTTACCAATTAGTTTAGCGCATAAACTAGCTCATCGATTGGCACAAGTCCGTAAAGATGAAACTTTAGATTATCTTCGTCCAGATGGGAAAACACAAGTAACTGTAGAGTATGATGAGAACAATAATCCGGTTCATATCGATACAATAGTTATATCTACTCAACACCATCCGGAAATTACGTTAGAACAAATTCAAAAAGATATTAAAGAAGTAGTGATCAATCCGATTGTTCCTACAAATTTAATAGATGAAAATACAAAATACTTTATCAATCCAACTGGACGCTTTGTAATTGGTGGACCACAAGGAGATGCTGGTTTAACAGGACGTAAAATTATCGTAGATACTTACGGTGGATACGCTCGTCATGGTGGGGGAGCATTCTCTGGTAAAGATCCAACAAAAGTAGACCGTTCTGCTGCATACGCTGCACGCTATGTTGCTAAAAATATTGTTGCCGCTGGTCTTGCTGATCGTTGTGAAGTACAACTTGCTTATGCAATTGGTGTAGCTAAACCTGTTTCCATTGCTGTAGAAACTTTTGGTACTGGAAAAGTAGAAGAAGTGAAATTAGTTTCATATATTCGTGAACTATTCGACCTTCGTCCAGCAGGAATTATTAAAATGCTAGATCTACGCCGTCCAATATACAAACAAACTGCTGCTTATGGTCACTTTGGTCGTACAGACATTGATGTGCCATGGGAAAAAACAGATAAAGCTGCACAATTAAAACAAATGGCTGGATTATAATAGTATGAACAAAAAAGGCTTTCCTATAAGGGAAAGCCTTTTTTCATGGGGAATATAATAAGAATCGATCAATGGATGCTGATAATCGATCGATTGAGTCATAAAATCGATCGTTGAAAGTTATTAATCGATAATCAAGACAAATAATCAATAACAAATGTTATTTTTGAAGGGATTTATAGTATTGTCCTTTTTCTACATATTCTCGGATAATTCTTTGGACATCGGCCTTATCTTCATCGTTTAGCTCACGAACGACTTTTGCAGGGCTTCCTAGTGCCAAAGAATTGGGAGGTATCTTCTTGCCAGGAGGTACTAGACTACCTGCTCCGATGAATGCACCCTCTCCAATTTCAGCTCCATCTAAAATAATGGATCCCATCCCTATTAGTGCACCTTTACGTATTGTGCAACTATGTAAAGTGACTTGATGTCCAATAGTTACTTCGTCTTCTATGATGAGTGGATTATTTGGACTTTGATGCAGACAACTTAAATCTTGTATACTAACTTTACCTCCAATAATAGTAGGAGCAACATCCCCTCTAATTACCGTATTAAACCAAATTGTAGTCTCTGGACCGATTGTCACATCACCTGTTATTGTGACATAATCAGCTATAAAAGCAGAGTCGTCTATAATTGGTGTTTTCCCTTTATATGGATAAATCATTTAACATACGCTCCTTTTGAAAATAGATTATAATTAATGGTAACAGACATACAGTTTGAATGAAAATATATACCGTGGAAATGCTAGGAAGAAAAGAGGTTTGTTTATATGTGGAAATGGGAAACAGAAGGAAAGCCTAAAGCCGTAATAGTTATTGTTCATAGTGCATATGAACATCATAGAAGATATGCTTGGTTAATCGAAAAGTTGAGAAGCTCCAACTATCATATCGTTATGGGTGACTTGCCCGGTCATGGAGAATTAAAAAAATCAAAAAATATTCATGACGAATCCTTCGAACTATATAAGAACTACATTAAACAAGCGATGCAAGTGGCAGTTACATACGACCTACCTATATTTTTAATGGGGCATGGCCTTGGAGCAACCTTACTTATTAAAGTTTTACGAAAACTAGATATTGAATATGCGGGAGTAATATTGACATCTCCATGGCTCCAACTTCAAAAACTCCCATCCAAATGGACCAATACACTAGCCAAGTTGTCCATACCGCAGAAAATCAATCATGATATTCAATTAAATGAGTTAACGAGAAATTATGAGGTAATTCAACAATTTGTATCTGATCCTACTTATAGTACCTTTATTTCAACAGAATGGTACAAGGAGCTTCAAATACTCCTAAAAACAGTAAATCAATCGGAAATCTCTATTCCAAATAAACCAATTCTCGTTATGACTGGTGAACGAGATAAGATTACGGAGACAAATGCTGTGGCAAGATGGTTGAAGAGGCAGGAACTTTCTGAATATCAATATAAAGAATGGAAAAATTGTTTTCAGGACCTCTATCACGAACCAGAACGAGAAGAAATCTTTACTTACTCTCAGTCATTTATTAATAATGTGTTAACGGATATAGGCTATATTGTTTAAAACTAAAACTCTCTTCTACTAAATTGTAGAGGGGAGTTTTTGTGCGAATTGACATAACACCTTTTGGTTATATATAATATGACACCTAAGGGTTTCACATTTATGTAGTAAAGGAGAAATTTAAAAGTGAAAAATAATTTACCTGATATAACGCAAACAGTTTTAGTAGAAGCACCAATTCAAAAAGTATGGAACTATGTCTCCACTGCGGAAGGAATTTCAGCTTGGTTTATGTCCAATGATTTTCAAGCTCGAGTTGGATTTGAATTTACTATCCAATCACCATTTGGGCCATCCCCTTGTAAGGTACTTGAAATAGACGAACCACATAAACTTTCTTTTCAATGGGATACAGATGGTTGGATTATAACTTTTCTTTTGAAAGAAATTGGTTCTCAAACTGAATTCACATTGATTCATGGTGGATGGAAGGAAGCAGACTCTATTGTACCGAAAGCTAAAAAGTCGAATGCTGATGTTCGTGATACAATGGCGCAAGGTTGGAATGGAATTGTACAAAATAAATTTAAACAAGTAGTTGAATCTTAATGAGTGAATTGCTCAAAAAAGTAGATGTTTTTCAAGCTATTGCTGATCCAACGAGGAGAGACGTCCTTCGACTATTAGCAAGTAAAGAGAGATCCATTGCTGAAATTACTTCTAATTATGATATGAGCAGAACAGCAATTGTTAAACATCTAAAAGTTCTAACGGAAGCCGGTCTAGTCACAGGTCAAAAGTTAGGCAGAGAAAAAGTGTATCATTTAAAGCTGGAGCCATTGACGGAAGTGAAGCAGTGGTTGGACTACTATGAACAATTCTGGCATAACAAACTTTCTAAATTAAAGTTCTTAGTTGAAAATGAAAACGAAGATAAATAAAAGAAAAAACAACCCCGTCAATTATAATGACGGGGTTTCATTGTATATAAGCAACTAACTTTTTTGTGCTCTTTCTGACAATTTAATTAAAACACTTGAAAATAAGAATATTCCATTATATAGTATTAGTGTACTATATAACTAATACACTAATATACTGTTAATAAAGGAGATGAAAAATTGAAGGGATTATTATTAAAGGAATGGGCTCTGTACAAGTCGTGGCTACTTGGTTCAGCTGTAATGAGTTTGGGTGTTGTTTTCATTCTTCCGATATTATTGGAGAAATATCTAGCATCTGTTCCAAGCATACAGGAAATTAGAATGGGATTGCTGTTTATAATGCTTGGTTTTAGTATTGTAAATCTCCTAGTCCAGTTTAATAACTCGCTAAATACGGACAATGGAAAAAAAGATACGTGGTTACATAATCCAAATTCAATGCACACGTTGATTGGTGCGAAAATTTTGTTTAGCCTAGGAATATATTTTATTGGAAATATATTCATTACGACAGCTGGCATCTATTTCTTGTCCGATATGATAATTGGTAGCTTTGCTCAGATGCTTTATCTTCAAATTTTATTGCTAGTTGTATTGCTAATAGCGGGTATTATTTTAACTATTATTTGGCTATTATTTTGGACATTGTATGTAGAAGGTAAATACTGGATTGGTAAATTTTCTGTAATTCTGTCTTTAGTGGTTTTCTTGTTAGTTGTTATTTTTTTACCAAAAGTACTTAGTTTTCTTTCTATTGATAAGTTATTAATGCAAGGTGAAGTATCTTTAAAATTTTTAGGTACTTACTTACCAGAGTCTGCTACAAGTGATTTTACCCTGGATATAGGTTCAATTTATATAGTAGAAGAAATTTTTATGTGGATTATCTTTATTCTGTTATTTTGGTTCATTTGTAAATGGTTGGAGAAGGTGGTAACGAGATGACACAGCATTTCACTCGTGACAAACCTATTTATAGCCAACTCGTAGATATAATCTGTGGGGATATTTTAAAAGGAAATTTACAGCCTGGTGACAAAATGCTATCTGTTCGAGAATACTCATTGGAGGTTGGTGTTAATGTCAACACTGTACAACGTGTATATAAGGAGCTTGAGATGATGGGGCTAACAGATACTAAGCGCGGTCAAGGTACCTTCATTACAACAGAGGAAGGGCGAATTCAGCATTTGCGAGAGGATATGAAAGTTGAATTGGTCACTCAATTTATTCAGTCTATTGCAGCGTTTGGTTTTTCAAAAGAAGAAATCATTCAAATTTTGCAAAGAAAGGAAGAGAGTAAATGATTCAACTTCAACATGTCTCGTATAACTACCAAAGACAGGAAGTACTAAAGGATATATCACTTTCTTTTCCAATCGGGCAGATAATAGGTATAGCTGGGGAGAATGGCAGTGGGAAATCTACTCTGCTGAAAATAATTGCTGGTATACAAAGACCAAGAAAAGGAACTATTTCTCTTTACAATGAGTCCTTATCTAGGAGACATGCAGCTGACATAGCGTATTTACCTGATATGGATTTGTTTTATAGCTTTTATACAACTAAGGAGCTTTTCACATTCTATGCATCTCAGTTTTCGGATTTTTCTATTCATAAGGCATTAGAAGTAGCCAATTTTTTAGAAGTAGATGTAGATGTGAAATTGAAAAAGCTGTCCAAAGGAAATCGTGGTAGGGCAAAAATGGCAGCCACACTTGGTAGAAATACTGCCTACTATGTAATGGATGAACCATTTTCTGGGTTGGATCCAATTGTACGTGAATCATTGATAAAGGGACTCATTCGCTATACAAATATGGAGGAGCAATCCATCATTTTATCAACGCACGAATTACATGAAGTCGAGCCTATACTCGATCAACTAATCGTCTTAAAGCAAGGAAAAGTAATTGCCCAGGATAATTTAGAAACAATCCGTTTTGAAACCAATCAGGATGCAGTGAGCTGGATGAAATATGTAACGAAAGAGAAGGTGAATTGAAGTGACAAAACCAATTGTTGAATTAAAAAATGTTACGAAGATTATTAAAGGAAAAACACTTATTGATAATCTGTCACTAGAGTTATTTCCAGGACAAATTACTGGATTTTTAGGACCGAATGGGGCTGGTAAAACAACAACTGTTCGTTTAATGACAGGTCTTATGCGTCTAACTAGTGGAACAATTACAATTGAGGGTGCATCTATAGCAGATGATTACGAAAAGGCAATTTCGAATGTAGGGGTAATTGTAGAAAATCCGGAAATGTACAAATATATGTCGGGATACAAGAACTTAATTCATTTCTCTCGAATGCACAAAGATGTCTCAAAAGAACGAATTGATGAAGTAGTTAAACAAGTAGGTTTAACAAAGCGTATTAATGAGAAAGTATCGACGTATTCATTGGGGATGCGGCAGCGATTAGGATTAGCACAAGCACTACTGCATGATCCTAAATTCTTAATACTAGACGAGCCAACAAACGGTTTAGATCCTGCAGGAATTCGAGAGTTCCGGACGTATCTTCGAAAAATAGCCGTGGAAAATAACGTTTCTATATTCGTCTCTAGTCATCTTTTATCAGAAATAGAGTTAATGTGTGATAGGGTTGCTGTTATTCAAAATGGTAAGCTGATAGATGAACGGATGATTCAAAGCGATGAAAAGGCACGTATGAAGCTTAAGGCTGAGCCATTCGAATTGGTAGAAAACTATCTAAGTTCAAATGACTATGTATTTACAACGCAAGAAGGGGTATTTTTACTTGAGTTAAAAGAGGATAAGGTACCTGATCTTATCAATGAATTAGTTGCACAACAGGTTCAAATATTTGCTGTTTCAGCCGTGCATGAAACACTTGAAGAGCAATTCCTTCAAATGACAGGAGGCGGTCAAATTGTTTAATTTGATACAGAATGAATGGATGAAGTTATGGCATAAAAAAGGCACATGGGCAATTTTAGTTATTTTACTATTAGTTATTATCGGTGTTGGTGTGTTAGATAAAGTATTTATGGAAGAAGTGAATGACTCAGATTGGAAACAGGAACAACAAGCTATGATTACAGACGCTAATACACAGCTTCAAACTCCAGATTTAGATGAATGGTCCATTCAAATGTATGAGGAACAAAAAGAAATGGCGCAGTATCGCTTAGACAACAACGCAGCACCTCAAGTGAACCAAAGTATGGAGGGGAATATGGCATTTGGGGCATCTATAATGGTGCTAATAACATTATTGACTGTGATTCCAGGCGCGTCGATTGTATCGCAGGAATTTACAGATGGTACGATTAAGATGCTTTTAACAAGACCGGTTAGTCGTTTTAAAGTATTAACATCTAAACTAATAACGATATTCTTATTTGGATTTACTTTAATATTAGTGACAATTGTTCTTACAACTGTAATTGGATTTATCTTATTTGGAACAGCTACTGGGGTTGATTTGACTATTGTTGATGGGGTAGTGCAACAGACAAATACGATGAAAGATATATTCTTAACGTACGTGTATTCTCTAGGGGATTTCACTATGTCTATCCTTTTTGCATTCTTTATCGGAACGGTATTTAGTTCACCTTCTATTGCAATAGCTTTGTCTATGTTATTTTTAATGATGGGACCTATGATTATTATGCTTTTGCAAAAGTATATACCAGTGGAATATATCTGGTTAACACATTCAGACTTAACACAACATCTGAGAAAAGAATTTTTTATAGAAGAAACTACTCTCTTTATGTCACTAGCTGTCCTTGGAGTTTACGCAATAATATTTATAGCATTAAGCTTCATGACATTTATTAAAAGAGATGTCAAGGCATAGGTATGCTATTTATGTTATAATTTGTTGGTTGAAAAAGAGAATAGAGTTAGGAGATTTAACATGCAAAGCCAACATATTATTCGTAACATTATTGTAGAAACACCTTCAAAACCTGGTAATTTTGCTAAAGTCGCAACTGCAATCGGTATGGCAGAGGGAGATATCGGGGACATTACTACTCTTAAAAGTGGTGCGTTAACAACTATTCGAGATATTACTATTACTTGTAAATCAAAAACCCAATTAGATCAAGTGATTTCCAATATAGAATCGATTGATAACGGCGTGAAAATTCATGCTGTAACTGATGATGTACTAAAGGCGCATGAAGGCGGTAAAATTGCGATGAAGAGCAGACTAGATGTTCGTTCTCTACGCGATCTTCAACGTATTTACACACCGGGTGTTGCATCGGTTTGTATGGAGATTTTACACAATCCAGAAAAAGCGAACTATTTTACTTCCATTGGTAGCTCTGTTGCTATTGTAACGGATGGAACTGCTATTTTAGGTCTAGGGAATATAGGACCTGTTGCAGGGATGCCAGTTATGGAAGGAAAAGCGGTACTGTTAGACCAATTTGTTGGACTAAGTGGAATACCAATATTATTAAATACTAGCGATCCAGATGAGATTGTGGAAACAGTCAAACATATTCACAAAGGTTTTGGAGCAATTTTACTGGAGGATATTGGCTCTCCACATTGCTTCGAGATTGAAGAAAGATTAAAAGCAGAACTATCCATACCGGTTATGCATGATGACCAACATGGTACAGCCGTAGTAGCACTTGCTGCAATATTGTCTGCTTGTAAAGCTACTAACTTGGATATTAAACATGCAAAAATCGGACAAATTGGACTTGGTGCCGCAGGCTTAGCAATTTGTCGTATGTTAATGGCATATGGAGTAGAGGAAGTTTACGGTTTAGATAGACAAGAAGCTGCACAAGAGCGTTTAACTAATTACGGCGGAAAAACTTCAGAATCATTAGAAGCGATAATGGAAAAATGTGATATTATTGTTGCTACAACTGGAGTTTCTGGCCTTATTAAAGCTGAGATGGTTCGAGAAGGGCAAATAATACTAGCATTATCAAACCCAAATCCAGAGATTTTACCATCTGATGCAATTGCGGCAGGAGCAGCATTTGCAGCGGACGGACGCTCGGTAAATAATGTTATCGGATTCCCAGGTATCTTCAAGGGAGCTTTAGATGCTGGCGCAAAAGAGATTACTTATCCAATGTTAATCGCTGCGTCATTAGCAATTGTTAAGCATACTAAACCAGGTGAACTGATTCCAAACCCGTTGGATCCAACATTGCATCATTTAGTTGCCAGAGCAGTAGAAGAAGCTGCCAATAAAGAAATGACTAAATAAGAAAAGAAGATTTCGGCTATGATGCCGAAATCTTCTTTTTAAATTTGTCTTCATAGTTAGTGACTTCCCGCAAAGCTTTTTCTTCTGTAGGAATCCGGACAGAGAGCATCGCCAGATTTAAAAGGGTAAAAGCTATAGCCGTAAAATATGCTTGGAACATGAGTGGCAATAAAACAATCTCCACACAAACAACTACATAGTTTGGATGTCGCATGAATGTATAAGGACCACTTTTAACAACATTTGCATCTGGTAAGATGATTATTTTTGTATTCCAAAAAGATCCTAAAGAGGTCAAACACCATACACGGAGCAATTGAACAAATATAAAGAGTAGCAGAAATACTGGGAACAAAGGAGAAAGACCTCGTTCAAATACTAAAACTTCTGCTATCAAACTTATAAAAAAACAAACATGCATTGCAACCATAAATGGATAATGAGATGCTCCCACTTCATAAGCCCCTTGTGCAAGCATTCTTTTTTCATTGCGTTTTGCAACAGCCACTTCAATAAGTCTCTGAATAATCACTAGTGAGATAAGGATGAAGAATAACAAACTAATCCCTCCAATTTAATAAAATAGCTTCCCCACAAAAACCAGGTCCTAATGCTACTAGTAAACCTAATTCATCATTTGAGCGTTGTTTCTTCATAAACTGCTCTAGCACATAAAGAACCGTAGGAGACGACATATTCCCATGCTTCTTTAATACATCACGTGAAATATTCGTATGTTCTTCTGTTAATTGTAATGTTTGCTCATATGCTTGTAATACTTTTTTTCCACCTGGATGGGCCACAAAGTTCGCTAGTTGCTCCTTCTTAATATGTTGCTCACTTAAAAATTCATCTATAAAGGGTCCTAACCATGTAGAAATGATAGAAGGGATACTTTTAGAAAATACAACATGCAATCCATTATTTTTGATATCCCAACCCATTACATCTTCAGAATCTGGCATCCATTTAGAAGCAGTTGCGGTAATATGAGGAACTGATTTTGTTGTTGCCAGCTTTGCCTCATCTCCACAAACTAATGCACAAGCGGCTCCATCTGCAAACAGCGAAGCTCCAATTAGGTTACTCTTTGAAAAGTCATTTGGTTGAAAGGTTAAACTACAAAGTTCTATGCAAACTACTAATACTTTTGAGGTGGGATGCGCCTTACAATAATCGAATGCTCTACTTATCCCTGAGGCACCACCGGCACAGCCTAATCCCCATAGTGGAATCCGTTTCATACGATCTGAAAAGGGAAGATGATTCATGACTCTGGCATCGATACTCGGGGTAGATATACCAGTACTACTAACAAAAAATATGGCATCAATTTCACTAGGATGCAAGGGAGTTTCTAAAAACTCATTACTATTTAAACAACGCTGTATTACTTCCACACTATATTGTGTGGCTAACTCAATATACAAATTATTACGTTCTTCAAAGCTATGTTCACTTTGGTGCCATTCTAAGGGCACGCAAAAATGGCGAGTTTGAATATCTCCATTTTCAAACACCTTTAATAGTCTGTTCAATTGGGGTATCTTATCATGAAATAGTTCTTTTGTTAGATTCTCTATGTTTGATTGTTCCAAGGAATATGGAGGGTTATATGTACTAATCGAAGCAATTTTCGGCATGAAGTGTCTCCTTTAAATTTATTCTCATTAAGCTTTAGGGACTTCACAAGCTATGTCATATTACATTTTCTTTTCTTAATAACTTGCCCTTGTTACTTCTATATATGCAACTATGTGCTATAGAGGGTCGCTAAAGAAAAGTATATTTTGAATCGCTTGGAAAGGATTATGTAAGCTCTCATATTATTAATATCATTATGTTTCCCTAAATATTCTAATAATAAACTGTAATATCTTATGTAGGAACAAGATTAGGATTTAGTTTTACATATAGTTTTTTTAAAAAGGATTATTACATGGGAAAAAAGAATATATATTCATAAGGGGTAGTATGCGGTTCATCTGGCATCTCTTTTAGCAGTTGGGAAGAAAAGGGCATAGCTTAAAATCAGCATTTTTGAAAACGGAGGGCATGATACATGTTAGAAAAAGAATTGCTCGATGAAAAAGACAATCGTAAGTATTTTGTATATATGACAAATCGAAGTCCACATTTTCCAATGTTCGAGGAGCAGTTAAAGAATATAGAGAATCGGATGTACGAAGAAATTGATATGGGTTACACAAATCTTTGGGTGATGAAACGTATCGGTATTTTAAAAGAACAAAAATGGACTTACTTTCCTGAAAATGACTTAGAAGTAATTGAAAACCCCGGGCATAATCAAGAAGAAAAGCATAATTATTATACATTTTTATTTTTAAAGATGGATGCAGATTCACCGTTTATTCTTTATTCTTCATTTGAAAAACTAATTAGTTTTAGCACACTCGAGGAAGCTGTGGAAAATGCTACTGAACTATTGAATAAGAAAAATTCTTACTATCCAAACCGTGTATTTTATGTGTTGTGTGGAAAATTACTCAAAAACTATACATGGCACTAATGATAAAAAGAGCTCATTTCATAACTGAATTTGAGCTCTTTTTATGGTTGTATTAGTCTATATAGACTTTTTCATCTTTTCAATTGCAATGATAAATGGTGGATTGTTTTGTTGGTTTAAGAATTGATAGCTTAATACATGAGCAAATGATTGAGGTAATTGTTGAACATAGCTCAGTAAAGCCTCTTTTTCTTCTTTACCTCCGGGGTGACCGTGATAAACGACTAGTACGATCATTCCACCAACTTTGAGAAGTTGAAGTAACGATTCAATTGCCTGTAATGTAGAATTACCCGTAGTAATAATTTCATGGTCACTTCCAGGTAAATAACCTAGATTGAATATGGCTGCTGAAACTTCTTGCTGGATATAAAGGTGTAGGTTTTCATGCCCATCTTGAATTAATGTCGCTAGCTCTAATTTATTTGCTTCTTCTAATCTGTCGCTAGTTGCTTGAATAGCTTCGGCCTGGACATCAAAAGCATAAACATGTCCATTTTCACCAACAAGCTCGGTTAAAAACAAGGTGTCGTGTCCATTCCCTGCAGTTGCATCTACTACAGTATCTCCTGGTTCAACCGTAGACATGAGCAATTGTTTCGCAAAAGGTAGTACTCTTTTTAGTTTCATTTTACTACACCACTTTTTTCATAATGTTTTCCTTGATAACTTTCTCGTGAAGCAAGTTCCGCATCTATCCCGTTTAATACATCCCATTTATTTACACTCCACATTGGTCCAATCATTAAGTCAATGGGACCATCTCCAGTTATACGCTGTACGACCATCTCAGGAGGCAAAACTTCTAGCTGATCAGCTACTAGCTGAATATAGGGGTCACGCTCCATGAACTCTAACATTCCTTTTTCATACTGTTTAACCATTGGTGTTCCTTTTAACAGATGAAGTAAATGTATTTTTATCCCTTGAACATCGAGTTTGGCAACTTCTCTAGCGGTTTCCATCATCATGTCTCGGTTTTCTAAGGGTAGCCCGTTTATAATATGCGTACATATAGAAATTCCATGTTTTCTTAATTTATTAACTCCTTCTATATAAGTAGGGAAGTCGTGGGCACGGTTTACTAAATTAGCAGTTCGCTCGTGAACTGTCTGTAGTCCAAGCTCTATCCATAAAAATGTTCGTTTGTTGAGCTCAGCTAGGTATTCAACTACATCATCGGGTAGACAATCAGGTCTTGTCGCAATAGAAATCCCTATCACACCTTCTAAGGCCAATGCAGCTTCAAATTTTTCTTTTAAAACAGGGAGGGGGGCATGTGTATTCGTATAAGCTTGGAAATAAGCTATATATTTTCCGTTTTTCCATTTCTCATGCATGTTTGTTTTAATCTTTTCGAATTGCACTGGTATAGAATCTACTTTATCGCCAGCGAAATCTCCACTACCTGCGACACTACAAAAAGTACAGCCGCCAAAAGCGACAGTACCATCTCTATTTGGACAATCAAACCCCGCATCTAAAGCTATTTTGAAAATCTTCATGCCAAATCTATCTCTTAAATGTCGATTCCATGTATAATACCGTTTCCCATCTGAAGGGAATGGAAAGTTATTTTCATTCATATTCTTCACTCCTTAACAGGATTATTTTAACATGACTTTGAGAAGTTTGTTCTAATCTTCTTGAAGTGCTATTTGAAAAGGAATACAATATTCTGAGTGCAATAGAAATGGGGTGTTACAATTGCCAAAAGCAGTATGGTTTTTAATAATTGGAATGTTTATCAATACAATGGGAAATTCTTTTTTATGGCCATTACATACAATATATATGCATGAGCATTTAGGACAAACACTAACGATGGCAGGAATCGTGCTAATGATTAATGCTGGAACTGGAGTTATTGGTAACTTACTTGGTGGTTACTTATTTGACAGAATAGGTGGATATAAATCTATTATGTTCGGAATTATATTGTCAATGATTTCTCTTGTGCTTTTAACTTTTTGGCATGGATGGCCAGAATATATATGGTTTGTGGCAATTTTAGGTTTTAGTGGTGGTATTATTTTCCCTAGCATGTATGCGTTAGTAGGTAGTGTCTGGCCCGAAGGTGGTCGTAAGGCGTTTAATGCTATATACTTGTCCCAAAATTTAGGAGTGGCTCTTGGTCCAGCCGTGGCAGGATTGGTTGCAGATCATAATATTAATAATATTTTTCTAGCAAATTTATTGACTTATGTATTATTTTTAGTGGTTGCAGGCGTCTATTACCGCAAAATGGGACTTGCACCAAATATTAATGCTTCTGTACTGAAAAGTTCTAAAAAAGTCAAACAAAAAGCACCGTTTTATGCGTTGTTAATTGTCACTATCGGTTATATGTTTACATGGGTAGCTTATGTACAATGGACTTCTACCATTTCTACTCATGTGTTGGATTTAGGTATAACATTAAAACAATATAGTTTACTATGGACTATAAATGGCGGACTCATATTGGCAGCTCAGCCACTTATAAAGCCAATTATAAATAGATTGGAGCATAAGATAAAAACACAAATGATTCTTGGCATAGCTATATTTATGGCGTCATTTGTTGTTGTTTCTTATGCGGAAGATTATACAATGTTTATCGTTGCAATGGTGATCCTGACACTCGGGGAGGTATTTATCTGGCCAGCAGTACCAACATTGGCTGGACAGTTAGCACCGAAAGGGAGAGAAGGATTTTATCAAGGTATAGTGAATAGCATGGCTACTATCGGAAGAATGATTGGTCCGTTAGCTGGAGGTATTTTAGTAGATGTATATGGTATTCAAGCCATGTTCTTTGTTTTAACTTTGCTAATAGGGTTAGCGATAATTCCTACGCTTTTATATGATCGACCACTGAAGAAAGCAGAGCTGGAGAAGGAAGTGATTTAGTTTGGATAATTTTCAACAACATTTACCAACTTCTGTACTTGCCGAAATTTTAGAAAATGCATTTCAATGGTTTGTTGTAGTAGATGCAGATTCGAAAATTCTATATATCAACGAAGATTATTGCCGCTTTCTTGAAGTAACGAGAGAGGAAGCGATAGGTAAACCAGTAGCTGATATTATTGAAAATACGAAAATGCATGAAGTTATAAAGTCTGGTGTTCCAGACAATGCATCTCCACATTATATTAAAGGAACGTATATGCTAGCGAATCGAGTTCCTCTTTTTGTAGACGGAAAGATTGTTGGGGCTTTTGGAAGTGTAATTTTCAGAGATATGTCCGATTGGAAAAGACTAAGTTCTCATGTTCGTACCACAATGGAAAGAATGCAGTTAAATATAGAAGACAATAGTTATACCGAGTACAGATTGGAAGACATAAAAGGAAGTTCACCAGCTATCCGGAAGATTAAAGAAACTACTGGAATAATAGCACCTAGTGATCTTCCAGTCTTAATTGAAGGGGAGAGTGGAACTGGAAAAGATATGTTTGCACATAGCATACATCAGCTTTCTGAACGCTCGGACTTTCCTTTTGTTAAAGTGAATTGTGCAGAAGTTCCGGTTGAGTTATTGGAAAGGGAACTATTTGGTGTATATAATCCACTTACTGAAACTGTCCAAAATGGAAGAGTTAAACAAGCAGATAAAGGGACTCTATATATAGATGAAATTAGTGCACTTCCGCTGACACTTCAAGCAAAGTTATTAAGAGCAATGCAAGAAGAGGAAATTACTCCACTGAATTCGGAGCAGAGTGAAAAAGTAAATATACGAATAGTTGCTTCGTCCAACATTTCCCTTTCTCAACTAATTGAGGAAAAGAAATTTAGGGAGGATTTATATTATCGTTTACAAGCAATTACATTGAAAATTCCACCTTTAAGAGAAAGAATGGAAGATTTTGTTGATTTACTGAATTTCTTTTTACAAAAGTTCATGCTTCACGCGGGGCGAAGACATATCACACTCGCAACAAAAACTCGGGAATTACTTCAATCCTATCATTGGCCAGGTAATGTAAGGGAATTACAAAATATTTTACAGGCTGCTGTTTACTTAGCAGAAAAAGATACTATTATGCCTTCCGCTCTGCCTTCCCAGATTAAGTTAAGTAATGTACCTTCTTTTCAAACTACGGGGACGCTTGAGGATATATTAGCAGAAGTAGAAAAGAAAGTACTTCAATCTTACTTAGAGGAAGAGTCTGATAAAAGACAAATTGCCAAACAACTTGGGCTCAGTAGATCAACACTTTACGAGAAGATAAAAAAACACAACTTATGACCTAAATCCGTTTTTCTGGACACGTATCCAGAAAAGTGGATTTTTATTTTATTTCTAAATACCTCTTGATAACAAGTTTGATTAAATTTATATCCGAAAATTCGGATTTTAAGGATATTTACAGTTAACATTTCTGTCACATTTTATATTGATAGAAAATTATGGTTGTGCTTTAATGACTTATGAAAGCGCTTTTAAAATTTTGTATTCAAAAGTTAACCAAGGAAGAAATCTATTCACTGCAGAGTTTAGATTTTGGATACTAGCAAAGAAAATTGGTTGTAAATGAATTTACGATTAGGATGATCGCGCACTTAATTTTTTCTTACTTGATTTTGTTATTTATTTCAATCACTTTTATACACGGATGCTACAAATACAACTTATTACTCTTAAATAATTGGGGGAAATGTAAATGGAAATATTGAGTATGGTCGGTCTTATAGGAGGTTTAGCCTTACTGATAGTGTTGACTATGAAAGGCGTTAATATTTTAATAGCTGGTCCTATTTCTGCACTATTGGTAGCTGTGACAAGTGGAATGCCTTTATTTTCCCAGCTTGCTGGTAAAGATGAGGCTGATTATGTTACGAGTTATATGTCAGGTTTTACTGGTTTTATCGCTTCGTGGTATTTGATGTTCTTACTTGGAGCGGTTTTCGGAAAGGTCATGGAGGATAGTGGTGCGGCAGATTCCGTATCCAAGTGGATTGTTGGTAAGTTGGGGATGAAGTATGCAGTACTAGCTATTGTCCTAGCTTGTGCGGTATTAACATTTGGAGGAGTAAGTCTTTTCGTAGTTGCTTTTTCTGTCTATCCAATGGCTATTTCTTTGTTTAAACAAGCAGATTTACCGCGTCGTTTTATACCAGCAACATTAGCCTTAGGATCTGTCACGTTTACGATGACATCTGCGGGTTCACCTGAAATTCAAAACTGGATCCCAATTGAATATTTAGGGACTGATGCATATGCGGGTTGGGAAGTAAGTATAATTGTCGCTTTGTTTATGGCCACTTTTGGATACTGGTGGTTGAAACGTATTATTCAAAAGGCTGTCAATAAAGGAGAACGTTTTATAGATCGTGAAACAGATCCAACATTTGATACTAATAGAAATCTGCCAAATCCGTTTTTAGCAATGATTCCATTACTAGTAGTACTAATAATCTCATATATTTTCCATGATAAACTTGCGCAGTCGGCTTTAATAATTGCATTACTTGGTGGTGTAATTGCCACTTATATTGTTGGACGAAAATATTCTAAAAATTTCTGGGAAGCATTTTCAGCAGGTACAGTCGGTGCGATTATAGCAATCGGAAATACTGCCGCAGTAGTGGGTTTCGGAGGAGTTGCTAAAAACGTACCTGCATTTACAACGGCAGTAGAGGCAATGACAAATATTCCTGGTTCACCTCTAATTGGTGCTGCAATTGCGGTATCGGTAATTGCTGGTATGACGGGTTCTTCATCGGGTGGTCAGACAATTGCATTGCCATTGTTAGCCCCGCATTATCTAGATATGGGAGTAAATGCTGAGGCATTACACAGGGTCGTAGCCATTTCTTCGGGTGCCCTTGATTCATTGCCGCATAATGGCTATGTCGTCACTACTATTCAATCAATCTGTGGTGAAAAACATAGTGCAGCTTATTGGCCAGTTGCTGCGACCACTGTAGTCGTACCAACACTTGGTGTAATAATTGCGATTATTCTCTTCTCGTTTGGATTAGGGATTTAAAATTACTATACGACATATTTCTGGAGGTTATAAAATGGTAAAAGATAGAGTGCTCCTTATTACGGGAGCAGCAGGGGGCATTGGGTTGGAGATTGCTCATGAATTTTATAAGGCTGGGGCGATTGTAGTACTAACAGATGTAAATGAAGAAAAAGTAAAAGAAGCCGCAAAACTTTTAGGGGATGATGTATTAGGTCTTAAATGCGATGTGACAAAGGAAGAAGATATTATTGACTCAATTAATGTCACTATAGAGAAGTATGGAAGTGTGGATATTCTTATTAATAACGCCGGTATGCAGCACGTTGCAATGTTGGAAGATTTTCCAACAGAACGCTTTGAACTATTGATAAAAATAATGCTGACTGCTCCGTTTATAGCAACTAAACACGTTCTTCCGCATATGCGGAAGAACGGATTCGGGAGAATTATCAATATGGCATCTATAAATGGTTTAGTCGGTTTTGCTGGGAAAGCAGCGTATAACTCAGCTAAACATGGTTTAATTGGACTTACGAAAGTTGCAGCTCTGGAAACAGCAGCAGATGGAATAACTGTCAATGCAGTTTGCCCAGGCTACGTGGATACCCCACTCGTTCGAAACCAATTCAAAGACTTAGCAAAAGTACGAAATGTTCCAGTGGAATCTGTATTGGAAGACGTGTTATATCCTTTAGTTCCACAAAAACGATTGTTAGAAGTGAAGGAAGTTGCAGATCTTACTCTTTTTTTAGCAAGTGATTCCGCAAAAGGAATGACTGGGCAAGCAGTTGTTTTGGATGGTGGCTACACTAGTCAATAAGTATTCTATTTATATAAAAACTTTGGATTCAATTCTAGGTGCGATTCAGAATAATAATGCTTAGTATCTAGGTATAAGAATATAGTTTGCTAAGTTGTCGAATATTTGAGAAAATAATAATGTATCAAGCTTAGATGAAAGGGGATTGGAGCATGAAACCTATTTACAATTCAGCTAAAGAGGCTGTTGCAGGGGTGCAAGATGGAATGACGCTGATGGTTGGAGGTTTTGGACTAGTTGGAATTCCAGAACAGCTAATACTGGCTTTAGTCGATAAAGGTGTGAAGGACTTAACGGTTATTTCGAACAATTGTGGCGTGGATGACTGGGGTCTAGGTCTGCTACTTAAAAATAAGCAAATAAAGAAAATGATAGGTTCATATGTTGGAGAAAACAAAGAGTTTGAAAGACAAGTAATCTCGGGTGAAATAGAAGTGGAATTGACTCCACAAGGAACTCTAGCGGAGAAAATCCGTGCTGGTGGGGCTGGAATTCCCGCTTTCTTTACTCCTGCTGGTGTAGGTACTACAGTGGCGGAAGGTAAAGAAGTGCGAGTTTATGATGGAAAAGAATATGTACTAGAAGAGGCACTTCGAGCGGATTATTCTTTCATACGTGCAGCTCAAGCAGATAAATTCGGAAATCTTATCTATAATATGACAGCGCAAAACTTTAATCCAATGATGGCTGCTGCTGGTAAAATTACCATTGCAGAGGTAGAAGAAATTGTAGAAACAGGAGATTTAAATCCTGCTCAAATACATACACCAAGCATTTATGTTCAAGGTCTATTCCAAGCGGAACAAGAAAAAAGAATCGAACGTTTAACGACACGTTCTTAAGGAGGAGTTTCGATTGAATTCACGTGAAAAAATTGCAAGAAGAGCGGAAAAAGAAATTGAAAATGGAAACTACGTAAACTTAGGAATTGGAATTCCGACTTTAGTTGCGAATTTCATCTCTCCCGATAAAACGGTCGTTTTACAATCGGAAAATGGCTTACTTGGTATTGGACCGTACCCAACCGAGCAAGAAGTTAACCCTGACCTTATCAATGCAGGTAAGGAAACAGTAACGACTATTCCAGGCTCTGCTTTTTTCAATAGTGCAGAGTCATTCGCGATGATTCGCGGAGGACATGTCGACGTGGCTATTTTAGGTGCGATGGAAGTATCCGAAAAAGGTGACCTCGCTAACTGGATGATCCCAGGCAAGATGATTAAAGGCATGGGAGGGGCAATGGATCTCGTGCACGGTGCAAAGAAAATTATCGTCATTATGGATCATTGTGCAAAAGACGGTTCTGCTAAAATTAAAAAACAATGTGAATTACCTTTAACAGGCAAGGCAGTTGTGAATAAAATAATAACAGAACGGGCAATGATAGAAGTAACAGAAAATGGACTTGAATTGAAAGAGGTATTCGAGGGTTACTCTGTTCAGGATATTATAGATGCTACAGAAGCGGAACTTATAATTAATAACGTAAGGGAAAATGTCTCTATTTAACATCAGCTTGTATTTTAAAGTGGAATCCATTATTATTAAAACTAATAGAAGTCGACTGTGAAAAGGATTAGTAAATAAATCTCGTATCTTTAGAGAGCTAACGGATGGTGTAAGTTAGCGTTACGAATTATTGAACTCGCCTTTGAGTCTGTATAAGTGAACTAATAGTAGCTTGTACCGTTTTCCGCGTTAAGGAATCAAGTTGAGTGAATTTTTCACTAATTTGGGTGGTACCGCGTGAGTATATCTCTCGTCCCTTAGTTTTTTAAGGGGCGAGTTTTTTTATGTCTAGCTTTAGAGTCTAACCTCTCGGGGCAAATGTGAAATAGCTGATGTGGCTGAGGTGCTTCTTCCTAGGTCCGCACGATTCGGGTTATGTCTGCTATGCCACAGGATGTGGCGCACTTTACAGATCTATCCTAAACACATTTGCCTGTCGAGGCAGAAATAGACGCTTCCGCTTTTCATACATTGGAGGAGGAAAAATTTATGAGCTTTAATCATGAAGCAATCGAAAAAAAATGGCAAAAGTATTGGCAAGAAAACAAAACGTATAAGATGACAGATGATCCGTCTAAACCAAAATTCTATGCATTGGATATGTTCCCTTATCCTTCAGGAGTAGGTCTACATGTAGGTCATCCACTTGGATATATCGCAACGGATATTCTAAGTTCGTTTAAACGTAAACAAGGTTATAACGTTCTTCATCCAATGGGGTGGGATGCTTTTGGACTTCCAGCGGAGCAATATGCAATTGATACTGGGAACGATCCTGCAGAGTTCACGGCAAAAAATATTGCTACTTTTAAACGTCAAATGACGGATTTAGGATTTTCTTTTGACTGGGACAGAGAGGTAAATACGACAGATCCTTCGTATTACAAATGGACTCAATGGATTTTCATCCAGCTGTACAAAAAAGGCCTAGCATATGTAGATGAAGTGCCGGTAAACTGGTGTCCAGCATTAGGAACTGTTTTAGCTAATGAAGAAGTAATTGACGGTGTGTCAGAGCGTGGAGGACATCCAGTAGAACGTCGTCCGATGCGACAATGGGTACTTCGTATAACTGCTTATGCAGACAGACTTTTAGAAGATTTAGATGATCTTGACTGGCCAGACAGCTTAAAAGAAATGCAACGTAATTGGATTGGACGTTCAGAGGGTGCGGAGCTTACTTTTGAAGTGGCAGGCACGAAAGAATCCTTCCGTGCATTTACAACACGTCCGGATACAATTTTTGGTGCAACCTATGCAGTATTAGCACCTGAGCATAAGCTTGTGGATGCTATAACTACTGAGGAACAAGCAGAAGCAGTGCTAGCTTATAAAGATCAAGTGAAATTAAAAAGTGACCTTGAACGTACAGATCTTGCAAAACATAAAACAGGTGTATTTACAGGTGCTTATGCCGTTAACCCAGTAAGTGGAGAGAAGATGCCAATATGGATTGCTGATTATGTATTAGCGACATACGGTACTGGTGCTATTATGGCAGTTCCTGCACATGATGAGCGTGACTACGAGTTCGCAAAACAATTTGATTTGCCAATCGTGGAAGTAGTTGCTGGTGGAGACATCTCACAAGAAGCTTACACTGCTGATGGCACACTTATTAACTCTGAGTTTTTAAATGGCTTAAACAAACAAGAAGCAATTGCCAAAGCGATTGAATGGTTTGAAACAAATGGTAAAGGTGAGAAGAAAATTACGTATCGTCTACGTGATTGGTTATTCAGTCGTCAACGTTATTGGGGCGAGCCGATTCCAATTATTCATTGGGAAGATGGCACTTCTACACCAGTAGAAGAGTCTGAATTACCGTTAATGCTTCCAGTTACTACAGATATTAAACCAAGTGGTACAGGTGAGTCGCCACTAGCTAATATTACGGAATGGGTTAATGTTGTGGATCCAGTAACAGGTAAAAAAGGCCGTCGTGAAACGAATACTATGCCTCAGTGGGCAGGTAGCTGCTGGTATTACCTACGTTATATCGATCCAAACAATGACGAGGCACTTGTCGATCCAGAACTAGCGAAACGCTGGCTTCCAGTGGACATTTATGTAGGTGGAGCAGAGCATGCAGTACTTCATTTATTGTACGCACGTTTCTGGCATAAATTCCTTTATGATATTGGTGTAGTTACTACGAAAGAGCCATTCCAAAAGCTATTTAACCAAGGGATGATTCTTGGAGAAGGTAACGAGAAAATGTCTAAATCGAAAGGGAATGTAGTTAACCCTGATGATATCGTGAAAAGTCATGGAGCCGATTCACTTCGTCTTTATGAAATGTTCATGGGGCCACTAGACTCCTCGAAACCATGGTCTACTAATGGTTTAGATGGATCAAGAAGATTCCTAGATCGTATATGGCGTCTATTGGTCGATGAAGACGGTAAGTTGAGTGCTAAAGTTACGGATACTTCTTCTGATAATATGGAAAAAGCATATCATCAAACAGTTAAAAAAGTAACGGAAGACTTTGAAGCAATGCATTACAATACCGCTATTTCACAAATGATGGTATTTATCAATGAAGGATATAAAGCGGAGCAAATTTCAAAAGAATATGTTGAAGGATTTGTGAAGCTTATTTCTCCAATCGTTCCACATATTGCAGAAGAATTATGGCGTATTCTTGGACATGACGATACAATCGTTTACGAATCTTGGCCAACATTTGATGAATCGAAACTAGTAGACAATGAAGTAGAAATCCCAGTTCAAATTAAAGGGAAAGTACGTGCAAAATTGAACGTTGCTAAAGATGCAACAAAAGAAGAGTTGGAAGCATTAGCTCTTGCTTCAGAACAAGTTCAACAATGGTTGGATGGTCAAGAAGTGAAGAAAGTTATTGCAATTCCAGGTAAAATGGTCAATATCGTAATTTAATGAAGCTGTGACTATAAATAAGAGTATTTAAAATCATCTCAACTCTATGCTTTTCTTAGAGTTGAGATGATTTTTTTGTTGAATGGTTAGTAGAAATGAGCAGCTTTTTTATTTGCAATAACTATTGGAATTCATAAGGGTTAGGATAACCTATTTCTATTAATTCCTCTGGTGTCATCTTAACTAATTCTTCAAGAGGATAATAATTAGGACTATCGATATTTAAATCATAACTATCATGTGATTCAAGAATCTCATCTTGCTCTAAATTTAAAAAATCAGGATTTTCTAAGAGATCCGGGCCGGCATATGATAGATACAAGTAAAGGTCCCCGTTTGGAACGAACGTAGCCTTTAAAATATGAGAAGTCTCTTTAGAGTAAATAAAGCGATCAGCATCGGTTGAAGAAATAACTTTAATCCCATCAAAATTATTAAAAAGTTTGTCAAAGTATTTTACATCTGTCTTTTGGAATATTATTACGTCTAATTTATTTTTATAAAAATAAAATCTTGCTTTACCATCATAATCTAATATTAAGTCAGCAATACTGCCATCCTCTTGATATTCTACGGAGTAATTTTTACCTAAGCTTTCTATTACTTTCGATTGTGAGTCACCTAATGTAACCCCATTAAGATAAAGTAAACCTTGTTCTTCTGAAAATGTGGGTTTGGTTAAATCCAATGGTAGTTCAGTTGCAGACTGTTGTTCATTTTCCATAATAGATTCGTTTAAGACAAAAAGCACAGCACTCATTGTTAGTAGTGCGCTAATCACGACATATCGCCATTTATATTTTGGTCTTTCCTCGTTTAGTTCTATTTCTTTCAATACGTTTCGCATAACTCGTTGTCGACTCGCTGTTAAATCTTTTACTTTAGAAGGTATATAGTTATTCATTTAAAAGCGCCTCCCATTCTATTCCCTTCAGTTGATTTCTTAATAATTCCTTGCTACGCCTCAATCGAGTTTTTACAGTGCCTTCTGGAATAGAAAGAATATGGGCAACCTCACCAATGGTCATCTCGTTAAAATAGAAATAAATAAGAACTTCTCGGTGTTTTAAAGGCAATTCAAGGATAGCTTCTCCAATAATTGCTTGCTCGTCTTTTCTAACCAGTTCATCTGTATTTCGTTTGCTAGTTGGCGTGGAGAGTTTGTTTTGCAGTTGTACTTTTCTATAGGTCCAGCTTTTTAAATAATCTTTGCTTTTATTAACAGTCATTGTTGTCAGAAATGCCTTTAACTCACCGCGCTCTTCATAACTGTTCTGATTATGATAAAATTTTATGAATACTTCTTGTACAATATCCTCTGCCGCTTGGAGATCCTTTACGTAGTAATAAGCCAAACGTATTAGGGGTTCTGTAAATTGCAGCATTAACGTTTTTAGGTCATTAATATTTATCAAAACCACAACTCCTTTCCATATATAAACGATTCCTAGAGCTTTAAAGTTTGGATTTTTCTGAATTATTTTCCTGCTATGCCTTGAAAGTTCTAAAAAATGATATGATGAAGGTTATAAGAATATGGGAGGGATGTGTGCAATGAGTTCATTTATTAAAAGAGTGGGAACTACATACATACCAGTTGTTAATCCAGAGAAATCATCATTATGGTATCAAGAAATGCTAGGAGCTGTTGAAAATTTTAGAAATATGGACAAAGCGATTTTAGAATTTGCAGATCAAAGTTTTTTTCTTGTTAAGGCCAAAAAAGGAGAACGGTCTTGTTTTTTGGATATTTATGAACAGGAACATTTTACAATGACTTTTGAAGTGAATGGAATAGATCGATTAATAGAATTTAACAGCTTTCTTCAGGAAAAGGGAGTACGTGTTGGGAAAATTGAAAATCGGGGGCATCCCGGCACCAATTTTGTATTCTATGATTTAGACGGGAATATGTTTGATGTATGGAGTGAATTGAGTCCTACTTTCAAGGATAGATTGGATTAAAATGATTTAGTGATATTTGAACGAGCGTTATATCTGTGAAAATCAAAAATAAAGGAAGTGCAAATAGATGAATTTTGAAGAAGTTATGCAGGAACTCGAAGCTCTTGGTAAAGAAAGAACTAAAAAAATATACATATCCAATGGAGCACATGAGCCACTTTTCGGCGTGGCTACTGGTGTGATGAAACCAATTTCAAAGAAAATAAAAATAAATCAACAGTTAGCGGATGAGCTATACGCAACAGGGAACTATGATGCCATGTATTTTGCCGGTATTATTGCAGATCCAAACGGCATGACTGAAGCGGATTATGATCGCTGGATGGATTCAGCATATTTTTATATGCTTTCTGATTTTGTAGTAGCTGTAACTTTGTCAGAGTCCGATATCGCTCAAGAAGTTGCGGACAAATGGATTACAAGCGACGATGAGTTGAAAATGTCAGCAGGGTGGAGTTGCTACTGCTGGCTTTTGGGGAATCGAAAAGACGTTGAGTTTTCCCAAAGCAAAATGTCTAATATGCTTGATATGGTGAAAAATAAGATTCATGAATCACCTGAACGAACAAAATCTTCGATGAATAACTTTATATTAACTGTGGGAACTTCTTATGTACCTCTGCATGAAAAAGCACTGGAGACTGCAAAGGAAATAGGTATAGTTGAAGTCAAAAGAGACAACAAAAAAAGCAGTTTCTTAAATGCTTATGACAGTATTCAAACAGCGGTAGATAAAGGAAGAATTGGTTTTAAACGCAAGCATGTTAGATGTTAATATCTTATAGAGCAGCTTGTCCTTTATAGGGATAAGCTGCTTTTTGCTATTTTTTGTTTATTCCAACTAGCGTGCTCAAAATTCCAACTAAACTTCTCATTTTTCCAACTAAACCCTCCAAAATTCCAACTAAAACACCTGTAAGAGATTTTTCGGATTAAAAAAGCTCCTAGAACGATCCTAGGAGCTCCCTTTTATATATTTTCTCAGAAGCTTTCGATGAATGACTGCATTATTCGGCTTCCTTGTTCTGTCCCAATAGATTCCGGGTGGAATTGAAGGCCATATAAAGGGTAGTCGACATGTTTGATGGCCATTATTTCATTGTCGTCTTCTGACCTTGCTAGAATTTCTAGCTCGTCTATTAATGACTCTCCGTCTATCACAAGCGAATGATATCGCATGACTGAAATTGGCTCCTCGAAAGTTTTGAACAAAGCTTGAGGACTATAAGATATGGTGGACATTTTACCATGTCTAATGGTTTTTGCCTGCACAATTTTTGCTCCAAAAGCTGCGCCAATCGATTGATGGCCAAGACAGATACCTAAAATGGGATACTTTTTATATAGCTTCTGAATAATGTCGATCGAAACACCTGCATCTACAGGAGTACCAGGGCCAGGAGAGATAATAATAGCCTCAGGGTTCAGTTCTTCCAGTTCTTCAATAGTAATAGCAT
The DNA here is from genome assembly GCF_038003145.1 of Psychrobacillus sp. FSL K6-1464. Classification (NCBI taxonomy): domain Bacteria; kingdom Bacillati; phylum Bacillota; class Bacilli; order Caryophanales; family Bacillaceae; genus Psychrobacillus; species Psychrobacillus sp. FSL K6-1464. The sequence continues at coordinate 2,513,471 of NZ_JBBOOP010000001.1, read as the reverse complement.
CATTTCGAACGACTTTAACCTCTTTGCCTAACATACTGACTTGTTGATATAAATTATACGTAAAAGAATCATAGTTATCGATTAACAAAATCATCGCTGCACCTCCAAGAGAGCCTTAGCTTTATTAATCGTTTCTTCATACTCGCTCTTTGGAATAGAATCGTGGACAATACCAGCTCCAGCTTGAACATGGGCATAATGATCCTTTACAACCATTGTACGAATGGCAAGTGCCAAATCCATATTACCTGTAACAGATACATAGCCGACAGCCCCCGCGTAGATCCCACGTTTCATTGGTTCTAAATTATTTATAATCTGCATAGCTCTAATTTTCGGTGCTCCTGAAACAGTTCCAGCAGGTAAGCAGGTAGTTAACACATCTAAAATATGTGCATTTTCAATTAGTTGACCAGTCACCTCAGACACAATATGCATGACGTATTTATAGTATTCAACTTTCATATATTTCTCAATTTGAACAGTTCCTATTTCAGCTATTTTACCAATATCATTACGTCCAAGATCTACGAGCATTCGATGTTCTGCAACTTCTTTTTCATCATGCAATAAATTATGAGCAATGCGAGCATCTTCCTCAGGAGTTTTCCCGCGAGGCTTTGTTCCTGCTATAGGGTTCGTTGTTACTATTCCATTTTTTACTTTTACTAAGCTTTCGGGAGATGTCCCCAAAATAGTGTAAGTTTCAAAGTCCATATAGAACATATAAGGAGATGGATTGGAAGTACGAAGCTGTCGATACAACGAGAAAGGGTCTCCGTCAAATGGAGAGCTAAAACGTTGAGATAGGACAACCTGGAATATGTCGCCTTTTAAAATATGTTCCTTTGCTGTTTCCACCATATTCGTAAAATCTTTCTCCTGAATATGTGGTTTAAAAGAGAGAGAGGGTTCCGTTCGTTCAGGATTTATCGGTCCCTGCTCTAGTTCAGACAATATCTTATCAATAGCATCAGTCATCGAATCTGAAGAACGCCCATTTTGGAATAAATCGATCGCAGCTATGGAAACCGTCTGTTTTAGATGATCAAAAATAATAAACGTATCGTAAAACATAACATGTACATCTGGCATATCTAATTCGTCGTTTAATAAATCTCCTATTTTTTCATTATAAAAAGCAGTTTCATATCCGAAATAGCCAATAGCACCACCAAAAAAAGAAAATGGATAGCAGTCTTGATGAATTGGCATCATCTGTTTAAGCTTTTCTATCACTGACCTGTGTTCACTTTCGGTTGCACGATTTTCGACGGATAGTGAATATCCATGCTGGTCTCCGGTTAGTTCCCCTATAGGGTCAACTGCAATAAAGGAGTATCTTCCACTTTCCTCATGCTTAGCGGAGGATTCAAATAACACTTTTTTCCTTCCGTGCAAAGATTGGTAAATGGATATAGGAGTCATCATATCTCCTTGGATTTCTTTCATTTGATAACTTTTTGTCTCAACTGTCATTTCTCAGCTCTCCTATTCTTAACTAATCTCAGCTCAACTAACTTAACTAAACACAAAAAGGCCCTCCATCGCAAAGGACGGGGAGCCGTGGTGCCACCTTTATTGATTACTATTGTAATCCACTTATTGCAACCTGACAGTTGCGAGTCCTATAACGTAGACGAACGCCAAAACCTACTGATTATATACGTTCAGCTTTGGAGCTAAGAAGCCCATTCACTTTATTGCTTGCACTGACTCGCAGCTACCGTCAGCTCTCTAGAGCATTTCATAAAGTTACTATTCTTCCTAATCGCTTATTAACGTATATTGTAATATAAATTATCTTATAATTCAATCGATTTTGCGGCACTCATTCCAGCAATTTTACCTGTAACAAGAGCAGAGGTGATATTGTAGCCGCCTGTGTATCCGTGGATATCTAATATTTCCCCACAAAAATAGAGTCCAGGCTTCTTCTTCGACGCCATTGTTTTTGGTTCTATCTCCTTGATGGATACACCTCCACCAGTAACAAAGGCTTTTTCTAATGGTTGTGTCCCATAAACAAAGACATTGAATTGTTTTAACTCATGTGCGAGTGCACGAATCTTTTCATGCGGAAGGTTTTGGCCATCTTCACTTTCTTGAATAGCAGTACGTTGAAGTAAAAACAATAGCCATCTTTCAGGAACAATACCTTTCCACACATTTTTTACTGCTTTTTTGGGATCCTCTTTCAAAGCAGATAGAAGCATTTGAAAAGTTTGTTCTTCATTTTGTTCTGGAAGGCTATCAATTCGAACAGAGACAGGTTGTCCGCCATTTTTCTTTTGTTCTTTTACAACAAATTGACTGCATCTTAAGATGGCTGGTCCACTTAAGCCGAAGTGAGTAAACAACATATCCATCTCATGCGTAATTATTGGTTTTCCTTTTTTATTTAACACAGAAACACCAGCGCCTCGAAGTGCAAGGCCTTGAAGTTCTTTCGATTTGATGAATGTCTCATTGGATAAAAGAGGTACCTCTGTCGGATATAAATCCGTGACAGTATGACCCGCTTTTTCTGCCCAAGGATATCCGTCTCCAGTAGATCCGGTTTGAGGAACTGCTTTGCCCCCAACCGCTACGACAATTGCACCGGAAGTGATTTCTTCACCTGAAGCTAGTCTTACGCCAATTACTTTTTCATCATTCATTAACAACTTGGAAACTACTGAATTTAACTTGATTTCTACTTGTAGTCTTTTTAATTCATCTAATAGAGCATTTACAACATCCATCGCCTTGTTAGAAACTGGGAACATTCTTCCGTGATCTTCTTCTTTTAAAGCAACTCCTAGATTTTCGAAAAACTCGATGATATCCTCATTATTAAATACAGAAAAAGGGCTAAATAAAAAGCGGCCATTTCCAGGGATATTTTTTACAATCTCTTCTTGAGGTAGTCTATTTGTAACGTTACAACGACCACCACCAGATATAGCAAGCTTTTTCCCAAGCTTATTTCCTTTTTCGATCAGTAGTACCTTTTTGTTTTCTGCCCCAGCCGCCGCAGCAGCCATAAGTCCTGAGGGACCCCCACCAATTACAATAACGTCATACATAATATATTCACACTTTCAGTTTTTTCTTTATTATACATGATTGTGGTTTTGTTTAGACAGTTGTAAACTGTAAGATAGACATTTTAACTTTATTAAGCAAATATTTTTTGCGACGAGCTTGCTCAGGAGCAGAAGTATCCCACTTCTATAAGTGATGTGGTGAATGCAAAATATGTATTCAACTAAATGGTATCCACAAACCTCTGCTTAATAAAGTTAAAGCCTCCGGCGGATGCCACAGATTTTTAGATGAATTTCTCAGGCGAGCTTGAGAAAAATCTGGGCGCACTGTTTTCTGCGACGAGATTACGCAGGAGCACATTCGCCGAGGCGAATTTGATAAGAATGGAAGGGTTAGATGGCATCAAATTTACTGAAAGGGACAATGATTTTAACAATTGGTCTCTTATTATCGAGAATACTAGGTGTTCTATATGTAATACCTTTCTATCAAATAGTGGGGGAGGAGTATATTGCACTTTATCAATACGCTTATACTCCATATTCCATCATGCTAGCAATTGCAGTATCTGGAGTACCAATTGCTGTATCAAAGTTCGTATCTAAATATAATTCCCAAGGAGATTATGCTACTGGAAGAAAGCTCGTGAAGTCGAGCATGTTGCTTATGGGAGTGACCGGGTTTTTAGGGTTTTTAATCCTCTACTTCCTTGCAGATCCAATAGCTAATCTTATTATTAAAGATGATGAAGCAGTATTTTCCGTAAATGATGTAGCTTCTGTGATTAGATTTGTCAGTTTTGCAGTTATTGTAGTTCCGGTTATGAGCTTAGTAAGAGGATTTTTCCAAGGATATCAACATATGACACCTACAGCAATTTCTCAATTATGGGAACAAATTGTTCGAATTCTATTTGTGTTAGTTGGTGGTTTCTTTGTTGTTTATGTATTCAATGGTACAGAAAAGACTGCAGTATCCTTTGCTGTATTTGCCGCGTTTTTAGGTGCAATTGCAGGATTAGTCGTTCTCGTATGGTATTGGAAAAAATTGAAGCCGGAGTTTAACAATTTGTTAACTACATCAGGGAAGATTAGTTCAGATGTATCATTAACAAATATTTATAAAGAAATGTTAATTTATACTGTTCCTTTTGCGCTTGTAGGAGTTATTAATCCTTTATTCCAATTTATCGATATGATTACGTTTAATAATGCGATGTCTGTCATTGGAATAGGTGGGGATATATCTAACACATTATTAGGCATGTTAAATTACACTACCCATAAGCTTGTAATGATTCCTGTCATGCTCGCAACTGGTTTTAGTATGACGCTAATCCCGTTGATCACTAGTTATTATGCAAAACAAGATTTTGTACAGGTTCGTAAAGCGTTGGACCAATCATTCCAAATTTTATTGTTTTTAACTGTACCTGCAGCAATGGGGATTTCTGTGTTAGCAGATGAATTTTACTTAGTGTTTTATGAAGCTAGTGAAACAGGGGCAACCGTACTTGCCCATTACGCTCCAGTTGCTATATTGTTTGCTTTATATCCAGTAACGACTGCGATATTACAAGGAATTGATCGTCAAAAGTTAATAATTTTAAACTTATTGCTTGGAATTCTAACGAAGCTTATCCTAAATACGCCGCTTATTAAAGCTTTTGAAACTGATGGTGCTATTATCGCTACAGCATGTGGTTATCTAGTGGCAATCGGGTTAAACTTATTTGCTATTCGCAAGACATTACATTATAAATCGAATATGGTCGTTCGAAGAGTAATGCTTATTATTATCGTCAATGTAATCATGTTAGTGCTTGTGTTCCTAGTCAAATTAGGATTTGGACAATTCATGACGATTGATACTAAACTAGAAGGATTACTTGCGATTATCGTTTGTGCTGGTATTGGAGCTGTATTTTATGCTTTTGTTACATTACGCTTGGGTCTTGCTCAAAAACTCTTCGGAGAGAGACTTACACGCTTTACCAAAAAAATTGGTTTTTAGGAGAATAAAATGCGATTAGATAAATTTCTATCTCATATGGGATATGGTACAAGAAAAGAAGTAAAAATATTGGTCAAATCCAAAGCTATTCAAGTAAATGAAGCTGTTGTAAAAGACAGCTCCATGCACGTGAACGAGCTGAAGGATAAAGTGACAGTTTACGGAGACGTAGTAGTATATAAAGAGTTCATCTATTTAATGATGAACAAACCACCTGGAGTAATTTCTGCGACAGAGGACTCTAGGGAGCAAACAGTCATAGATCTATTAGATGAAGACGTACGTCATTTTGAACCATATCCAGTAGGAAGATTAGATAAGGATACTGTAGGTCTTCTTCTATTAACGAATGACGGGGCTTTGACACACCGACTTCTATCACCAAACAAAGACGTACCCAAAGTGTATTACGCGAAAGTAGGAGGTGTAGTAGATGAATCGGATATTACAGCCTTTTCCAATGGAGTAATATTAGATGATGGCTATCATACAAAGCCAGGCATACTAAAAGTTTTAAAAAGTGATTCTATTTCTGAAATCGAATTGGCCATTACAGAAGGTAAATTTCATCAAGTGAAAAGAATGTTTGAAGCAGTTGGAAAAAACGTAGTTTACTTAAAAAGGCTTTCGATGGGGTTACTTGAGTTGGATGCTACATTAGCAGAAGGTACATATCGAGAACTAACAGAAGAAGAGCTAACACAAATACAGCAAAAGAATGACCAGGCTTAAGTTTTAGCTTGGTCATTCTTTTCATATTGTTTATCTAAGATGTCATTTTAACGCGTTTGTTCGTCGTGGTCCATTTACCTCTTGTTGGGCTAATGATTAAGTCATTAAAAGCAAGCACATTCAAATCTCGTTGAATTGTGCGAGGAGTGATGCCAAATTCATCGACTAAATCTTGTGTTGTAACTGTCCCGTGATCACGGATGAACATATACATGTCTTTTATTCGAGTTAGCATCCGATCAGTAGTTGGTTTCATAAGTAACCACTCCTTCATCATGATATCCCTTGGCTAGACTAGCGGACGACTTGGGTGAAAAGCAACTGAGTAATTGCAATTTACAGCCCCTTTACAAAATGATAGTCAAAGTATTTACTTTCTGACAATTCCATTATAATAGATTTCTATTAAAATTTCTATAGATATAATCATATTTACAAAACATTCACAATTCTTGCCAGTGAATACCAAGTCAGAAAAGAATGTTATTTTGTTGGCAAAACACTGTCTGAAGGTTATAAAATGCCTTCTTTTTTTGTGTCTTTTACTATAAAAAGTGTAAAATGGAATATAAGCATTACTTAGGAGGATATTAATATGAATTGGTTAGAACTAGCAGAATCCAAAAAGGCAGATATCATAGCAGAATTGCAAAGATTAATACAAATTCCAAGTGTGATGGATGAAAAAGCAGGTAGTGATGAAATGCCTTTTGGACCTAAACCGTTGGAGGCTCTTCTCCACATGTTGAACGAAGGTGAGCAAGAAGGATTTATCACAAAAAATGTAGATAATATGGCTGGACATATTGAAATGGGTGAAGGCGAAGATATATTAGGAATCCTTTGTCATGTTGACGTCGTGCCAGAAGGTAAAAATTGGATGTATCCACCGTTTGAAGGTGTTGTAGCTGACGATAGAGTGTATGGCCGTGGTGCTATAGATGATAAAGGTCCAACTATTGCTGCATGGATGGCCATGAAATTAGTAAAAGAAGCAGGGATTAAGCTATCCAAAAAAGTCCGTCTCATTATTGGGACAGATGAAGAAAGTGGATTCCGTTGTATGGATAGATATTTTGCAAAAGAAGCAATGCCTCAGATGGGATTTGCACCGGATGCTGATTTCCCAATTATTAATGCAGAAAAAGGAATCGCGAGTTTGATCTTTACACAAACTGGTTCTGCTGATACAGAAACGATTCAGTTTTTCCAAGCAGGTAACCGTACAAATATGGTGCCAGATGAAGCATTCGCAGTTATCTACGGTGGTCTCCATATGATTAAAGAAAAGTTCCAAACATTTGCAGCTGAATTTAATGTTGAGGGAGAAGTCACACAAGAAGGCCCTATGGTTAAAGTGCTTGTTTTTGGTAAATCTGCACATGCAATGGAGCCAGATGATGGGATTAATGCAGGTATACTATTGGCTAAATTTTTACAAAATATTAATCTTACTCCACATTCCAAAGCTTTCGTTAACTTTTTAGTAAATTCATTTGGAGAAGATAGTAGAGGGCATGCCCTGGCACTCAATTTCACAGATGAGCTTTCAGGAGATACGACCTTAAATCCTGGTGTTATTCACTATGCCCCTGCACAAGGATCTTGTACGCAAGTAAGTTTGCGTTATTCTGTAAGCTATCCTTTTGACGAACAATTAAGTGCCTGCAGAGAAGTACTTAGTGGTTCAGGCATTACTTTGGATTTAAGTACTAATTCTAAGCCTCATTATGTCGATAAAGAAGATATACTTATTAAATCTTTACAAAAAGTATATGAAAGACATACCGGTGAAAAAGCAGAGTTATTATCTATCGGTGGCGGCACGTATGCAAGAGTATTAGAAAAAGGGGTAGCATTTGGTATGGTGTTCCCTGGCAGAAAAGATGTAGCACATCAAGTGGATGAATATGTAGATATCGAAGATTTAATAAAAGCAACTGCTATTTATGCAGATGCAATAGTTGAACTTGCTGGAAGCTCAAATTCGGAGGGAGAATGAACATGGTAAAAGTATTATGGAATGATCAATTTGTACAAGAAGAAGACGTGAAAATTGGATTCGAAGATCGTGGTTATCAATTTGGAGATGGAATTTATGAAGTGATCAAAATATACAACGGCGATATGTTCACAGCTAAAGAGCATATTGATCGACTATATGCGAGTGCAGACAAGATTCAACTAGTTATTCCATATACAAAAGACGTGATGCATAAAATGTTACACGAACTTATTGAAATGAATGAACTTCAAGATGGTCAAGTGTATCTTCAAGTTACCCGAGGAACAAGCATGCGTCAGCATAATTTTCCAGTTCCAGCAGTGGAATCTGTTCTAACAGCCTATACAAAAGAAACAACACGCCCACATACACAGTTAGAAAATGGAGTAAAAGCTTGCTTTGTAGAGGACGTTCGTTGGCTTAGATGTGATATCAAATCGTTAAATTTGTTAGGAAATGTTCTAGCAAAACAAGAAGCTGTTAGTAAAGACTGCTATGAGGCTGTACTACATCGTGGAGAAACAATTACAGAAGGTTCATCTTCTAATATGTATGGTATTAAAGATGGAGTTTTGTATACACATCCTGTTAGTAATTTAATACTTAACGGAATTACACGCCAAGTTATTTTGAATTGTTGTGAAGAAGTAGGACTGCCGGTAGTGGAAGAAGCATTTACAAAAGCGCAAGCATTAGAAATGGATGAAATGATTATGTCTTCTACGAATGCGGAAGTAATGCCAATCATTTCGATTGACGATAAAATAATTGGTACTGGAAAACGTGGCGAATGGGCTGAAAAGCTACAATTAGCTTTTGAAAAAAGAATTCCTACATCCGTTGAAGCATGAACAAGCATTGTTTTATCGCTATAAAAATCCCTAAGGAGTTAGCTGCTGCAATTATTCAGGAACGTGATAAAACCAATTTACACAGGACTCATAAAATCTTACCAGTTGCAGAAGATCTTCATATCACGCTCTATTATTTAGGGCATGTAGCAGATGGTATATTACAGCAAATAATTCATTCGCTAAATCGTTTAGAGTGGGAATCGTTCGAATTGAAAACAAGTGGAGTAGCTCATTTTGGTAATGAAGCTACCCCGCGTGTTGTATATACGTCATTAGAAAAAAGCGATTCTTTACAATTATTGCAGCAAAAAATTGTGCAACTGTTAAGTAACTTTATAGAGGTACAGAAAACAAACGATTTCACTGCTCATATTACAATGGCAAAAAAATGGGCTTCTTTGGAGTTGCTAAATTTAAAAGCGTTCAACTTATCTGATGTAGTCTTTGACGTATTAAGTTTCTCCATTTTTACCGTTAATGTGAATCGGTCTCCGCGTTATGAAGAAATATGCACAGTTAAGTGGAGGAGGGGTGAAAATAATGGCCCAACTAGTTAAATTACAAGATTATGTTTCCCGTTATCAAGTAGATTTAAAAAGATACCCAACGCAGTTTGTACGTTTAAAAAAACAACAGTGGGATCGTACAAAGGAAGAGTGGGAAAGAGGTTCTTTTACTTCTGAGTGGATTGAAAAGGAAGATGAAGTAGTTGTAGAATACAAGAAAAAATCACTTTTCTCGATTCTGTTTCCAAAAAGCAAGAAAGAAATAGTAGAAGACTTAGACTGGGAAAATAAAGAGTTGACGGAAGAGATTCCAGTATCAGAAGAATCTACTACGTTGCTTTTTGAACCTAAACTAGTTTATAAACCTCAAACAAAAGAAGAGTTAAAACGTATGTATCTAGATCAGCTGTTTCACTTTCAATTAAAATGGGCAAGTTCCACTTTACGTGAAAAGTCTTATGTAGATCCAAAATATATGCGTGACACACTACTGAGGGATTTTACACTGAAACTACCAGATAATTATTTTGTCTTTTATTATCCAATCTTGAAGCTAAAAAAGGCTCCAATAGAGCTAGATATCATACTTATACTTCCTACTGAAGTTGTTTGTATTGTAGTACTTGAGGGCAAAAATTCCGATGCTTTTATAGGGAGTGGGGAACGATTCTGGCTTAAGAAAAGTGGGAAAGATGAAAAGAAAATATTAAATCCTACGATTAATCTAAATCGAATGGAATCGATATTAGGACGAATTTTCCAACAGCAGGACGTAGAATTGCCGATAAAAAAAGTAATTCTTTCAAGAAATGGTTATATTGATTATCCGGGGAATTCGTTTAATACAGAATTTGTCGATACGAGAAAGTTTCCTGAATGGTTTCTTTCATTGAAATCTTCACATTCTCCGATGAAGCATATGCAATTTAAAGCAGCCCAGGCGATATTAGATCTAGTACAAACCACTTCATATTCTAGATCTAGTTGGGATATAGGTAATGAGGAAACCAATGAATAATATTGTCTTTATCGTAAATGAGCACGCAGGGAATGGTTTAGGCAAGAAGGTGTGGAGGAAATGGAGAGAAACAATCGATTTTCCTCACACAGTTTATATGACGGAAAGAGAAGATCACGCCACCGAAATAGCCAAAAAATGCGCCGAATCAATGGATGATTTGCTTTTAGTTGGAGTTGGTGGTGATGGTACTATTCACGAAATTATTTTGGGTATAGTTGGTTTTGAGCATGTTCGAGTTGGAATAATCTCGGCTGGGAGTGGAAACGACTTTGGACGAACTTTTTATGTTTTTCATACATTGAAAGACCTCAAGGAAGTCGCACATAGTAATTCCCACACCAAGATGGATATTGGAACAGTAAACACTCCAAAATCGGAATACAAATTTGTTAATAATGCCGGATTTGGTTTTGATGCAAAAGTTGTTTACCTTGCAAATTATTCTGTTTGGAAAAGCAGGCTGAACCTTTTTAGGCTAGGTAAACTTGCATACATATTATTTCTTATAAAAGAGTTACTAACGTTTAAAACGTTTTCTTTTACCTTACATAATAAAGATGAAGTCACTCGATATGATGATGTTTGGTTTTTTGTAATTTGTAATCAGCCTTTTTTTGGAGGTGGAATGAAAATCTCTCCTGATTCCATTCCTAATGATCAATTACTTGAGATGACAGTAGTAAGCAAATTATCAAGATGGAAATTGTTATTTATTTTTGGTACAGTATTCTTTGGAAAACATACTAAATTTAAAGAGGTAAAACAGTATCAATCATCAGATTTTAATATGGTTATTCATGATGAAGTGTATGGCCATGTGGATGGTGAGTTTTCATGTATAACAGAAAAAGATATAGCTTATTCATGTTCAATAGAAGCACATGCATGGAATTTAGCAAACCGTTAAAGAAAGAGGAGTTTGAATAATGAGGTTAAGACATAAACCATGGGCAGAGGATTTTATAAATGCTCATCCGGAAATAGTTATCCCAAATCCAGAAGAAGTTAAAGGGAAATGGGCAGAAGTATTTAAGAATAACAATCCATTGCATATTGAAGTAGGTTCAGGAAAAGGGCAGTTTGTAACAGGAATGGCAAAGCAAAATCCCGATATCAATTATATTGGCATAGAGTTATATGACAGTGTGATAGTGTCAGCGCTAGAAAATGCGATTGCCGCTCAGCCATTACCTAATCTACGATTATTGAAAGTAAACGGATCTGATCTTGCAAAGTATTTTGAAAAAAATGACGTAGACCGTGTATACCTAAATTTCTCAGATCCATGGCCAAAAACTAGGCATGCGAAACGACGTTTAACACATGCAGAGTTTTTAGAACTATACAAATCGATTCTAGTAGATCATGCTGAAATCCATTTCAAAACAGATAATCGAGGTTTATTTGAGTATTCATTAACGAGTATGTCAGCTTTTGGAATGCTTATCAAAGAGGTCTCTCTCGATTTGCATGTTAATATGCCGGAAGATAATATTATGACGGAATATGAAGAAAAGTTTTCTGCAAAAGGTCAACCAATATACCGAGTTGAAGCAAAATACGTGTAACTTTAGTGAGTGGAAATGCTAGTTAGCTCGATAAATGTATACACCGAGGAATATTTGAAAAGGGGCGTGGGAGAATGGACAAGTTTCAATTTCACGAAATGTCATTTACATGGTTAAAGGGAGGAACAACTTTTATGGACGGGGGTGCCATGTTTGGAGTTGTTCCAAAACCATTATGGGAAAAGAAATATCCTGTCAATGAGAAAAATCAAATTGAACTGCCATCGGATCCATTACTCATCCAATATAAGGGGCAAAACATTTTAATGGAATCAGGTCTTGGCTACCGGAAAATGACGGAGAAGCAATTGCGAAACTACGGTGTTACCGATCAATCTCAAGTGGAAGATAATCTTGTAGAATTAGGATTATTGCCAGAAGACATCCATATTGTTATGATGACTCATCTTCACTTCGATCACGCCTGTGGTTTAACAAAATGGGATGAAAACCGAATTGTTTCCACTTTTCCAAATGCTAAAATTTATGTATCCGATGTGGAATGGAATGAAATGAAAAATCCTAACATTCGCTCTAAAAACACATATTGGAAAGAAAATTGGGAGCCAATAGAAGACCAAGTGATACCATTTACAAATTCTCTTAAAATAGTAGAGGGAATTGAGATGATTCACACGGGAGGCCATAGTGACGGCCATAGTATTGTTGTATTCAAGCAGCAGGAGGATACTGTCATACATATGGCAGATCTAATGCCTACCCATGCTCACCAAAACCCACTGTGGGTGCTTGCATATGATGATTATCCGATGACTTCAGTGTTTGCAAAAGAAAAATGGGTCAAACAAGCACTTCAACAAAATTATTGGTTCAGCTTTTATCACGATGCTTTCTATCGAATGATCAAATGGTCCGAAGATGGAAAAGAAATAGTAGATTTAGTTGAGAGAAGTAGATAAAAAGAAAAGTTCAATTACCTATTTCAGCCCCGATAATCACTTGGTAGATTTTAAGTTAAGGCGTCCTTTGACTTTTCTGAAATCTTGAGTGACTCAGACACAGTTCTAGCGTTGGACAGATAAAAAGCGAGGGCCTTGACGATGTCAGCCCTCGTTATTTTTGTGGAAAATTTACTCTTTTCCAACTAACTCCCCAAAAATTCCAACTAAACTATATTAGATGACAAAAAAATGGTTGATCATGAGAAAATCATGACCAACCATCCACTTTTAAATTTAAATTTTCACCAATTCTACGACGGATCCTGTTTTTGCATCTGCTGCGAACTCAAATTGCTCAATTTCCCCTTCTTTCACTCGAGAAATTCCGCCTTTATATACATTCATACTTATTGCTTCTTTTTGAAACTTCTCAGGGGTCATATATATCCAGGATCCATCGATTGGACCCTCTTTTTTGAATGAGCTTTTAATTTCATTTAATACTAATTCTGCTGAACGATTGAAATCCATTTGTTTCGTGGCTTGGCTGGCTATAACACCAATTACAATTCCAGTTCCAAGTCCCATCATGTAATCCTTTAATTTCATCAGTATTCCTCCTCATCGTATTTTTTTTAGTGTATCATACATCCTCGTTCCGATTAAATTTTTCGGTTTACGAAGTTTTATTGTAGTAAACGAACCCAACTTTTATTACAATAGAGGGGAAGATAATTTTCTACACAGCTTTAGGAGGCTTTTTTAATGAATGCAGAAACGCGCTCGCTCTTTAAAACATTGACAGAACTACCAGGAGCACCTGGGAATGAATATGCTGTACGTGCCTTTATGCGAAATGAACTGACTAAATATTCAGATGAAATTGTTCAAGATAATTTAGGCGGTATATTTGGTCTTAAAAAAGGTGATGAAAATGGACCGAAAATTTTAGTTGCGGGCCATATGGATGAAGTAGGATTTATGGTGTCTGGGATCACAGATAATGGAATGATTCGTTTTCAACCTCTAGGTGGTTGGTGGAGCCAGGTTTTACTTGCACAACGAGTGGAAGTTGTTACTAAGACTCAAACAGTTCCAGGAGTAATCGGTTCTATTCCTCCCCATTTGTTAAGTGATGAACTTCGTAGCAAACCGATGGATATAAAAAATATGCTAATAGATGTTGGAGCAGACGATAAAGAGGATGCTCTACGAATGGGTATAAAGCCTGGTGATCAAATCTTACCTGTTTGTTCGTTTACACCTATGGCGAATGATAAAAAAATAATGGCTAAAGCCTGGGACAATCGTTATGGTTGTGGATTGGCTATTGAACTTTTGAAAGAAGTGCAAAACGAGAAACTTCCGAACATGCTATATTCCGGTGCAAATGTAATGGAAGAAGTAGGTCTTCGTGGTGCACAAGCATCTGCGAATATGATTAATCCAGACTTATTCTTTGCTTTGGATGCGAGTCCTGCAAATGATGCATCTGGAAACAAAAATGAGTTTGGACAACTAGGAAAAGGAACACTTTTACGAATTTTCGATCGTACAATGGTGACACACCGTGGAATGCGTGAGTTCGTATTAGATACTGCAGAAACACATAATATTCCATATCAATATTTCATCTCACAAGGGGGTACTGATGCGGGACGCGTTCATACTTCGAATGAAGGTATTCCTAGTGCAGTAATTGGTATTTGTTCACGATATATTCATACCTCTGCATCTATCATCCACACAGATGACTATGCTGCAGCCAAAGAGCTTATTGTGAAACTAGTTAAATCATGTGACCGTACTACTTTAGAGACAATTAAATCGAATGTATAAGTAGTGGAGTGACTATGTTACTCTATACTTTTAAAAAGATGCCTTCCGGGGCATCTTTTTAACTAGAAAGGAATATTATTGCATGAGAATATTAATAGGTACGCATAATAGAGCTAAAACAAAAGCAGTTCAAACTATTACTAGTATATATTATCCAGAGGCAAATTATGAAAACAAAGAAGTTCCATCACTAGTGTCCGATCAACCGATGGGTCAGGAAGAGACTAGGCAAGGTGCTATTAACCGAGCAAAGCAGTTAATAGATGAGCTAATGGAAGATTCAGACACACTATTTGGTATAGGTTTAGAAGGCGGCGTACAAGAAATAGATGGTCAATTGTATATTTGTAATTGGGGGGCATTGGCGACGCCTGCCGGTGACGTATTTACTGCTACAGGAGCTGGTGTACCCCTACCAGGGGAAATAGCTGAACAATTACGAGGCGGTGCCGAACTTGGACCTGTAATGGACGTCTATACTAATAAGAAAGGTATACGTCACGATGAAGGTGCCATTGGTGTCTTCTCCAATGGACTTGTTAATAGAAGTGCAATGTTCGAGCATATAATGTTATTATTGATTGGGCAATTTGAATTTACTAATAAGCCCAAGTAGTTGCAACTGTAGGGAATCATCGATAAAATATATAGCAGTTATCACTGAATGGAGGAAAGAGAATGACCCGAATTTGGATGCGATTATTGATCGCGTCATTAGCTGTCATTTTATTAGCAGGATGCTCTTCTTTGGAAGAACAAACTTCAGATGGACTTGAGAACGCAAAAGTAGCTTTTCAAGGCGACGCAGAAAAACCAAATGAAAAAGTAAATGATATTAATATTTTTATACCTAGTGGTTTTTCGATAGAAGAAGAATCTAATGAAACAAATATTATTCTTTCTAAAGGAAAAGAATCATTTATACTCTTTATTAATCCAAATGAATTACCTAGTAGTCAACTATACTATGATTTGATGACATCTGATAAAAATTTAAAAGTATTAGAAGAAAAAACATTTGAGCAAAATGGACGATTTGGATTTGCTGCAATTATTGAAAATAGTGAAGAAAAGTATGAACTTATAACGAGCATTGGTGGCATCAAACTAACAACTATTTCTGACCAACAAGATGTTGCGAAAAATTTAGAAAAAATGATGCTTATCGTTCGTTCCATTTCAACAAACTAGAGGAGTGGTACATATGGAAAACCTAGCTTCAGTAGAACAATTCAAAGAGATAAAACAGCAAGGAAAAGTTGTATTTAAATTCACAGCTGATTGGTGTCCAGATTGTCATTTCATCGATCCATTTATGGGAGAGATAGAAGAAAAATTTGCAGATATTACATTTATTTCTGTAGATCGTGATCAGTTCATAGACTTATGTATCGAGCTTGATATATTTGGTATCCCTAGTTTTCTAGCATATGAAAATGGCGAAGAAAAAGGTCGGTTTGTTAGTAAAGACCGTAAAACTAGAGAAGAAATTGAATCATTTCTTCAATCGATTTAACCCCATCCAAACGGTTCACCTAGTGGACCGTTTTGTTTATTCTGAAGTAGTAGGACTGCCACCCCAAAGGATAGCCAAACATGCCCTAGTGGCAGTTCAACTTCTGGGGGAAACCTGTATGGTTCCGTTTTTCAACAGGATAAGTAACCCGACGGCTTGAAGTTTCACTTTGAAAGGACTAGATAATAAATGAAAGCACTTGAACTTGTAAGGCATTTAAAAACAAAGCTTTCCGAAGATATATACACGTATGATTATAATAGAGAAACAAACAAGCTACGCTTGACTCATAAAGAAATAGGAAAGGGAATTGAGATTTCAATCCCTCCGATTTTAGCTAAATATGAAATGAAAAAAGAAGTGGCGATTAACGAGGTTGTATATACAATAAACGAAACATTCCAAGCGATGGAAAAAGAGATGGCCGGTGAAATAGATCCATCATTGTCCGTGTATCCCGTTATCCGCTCCACTTCCTTTCCACTTAAATCGAATGAAGGTAACCGTTTTATAACGAAAGATCATACAGCAGAAACACGCGTATACTATGCAGTCGATCTTGGTAAGACTTACCGTTTACTAGATGAAAAAATGTTGTTGGAGTGGAAAGTCAGAGAAACGGAAGTAAGGGAACGAGCACTCTTCCAAGTGAGAAAATTAGAAAATCATTATAAAATAGATGAGGTAGCAGGTAATACTTTTTATTTCTTTAATAATAACGATGGATATGATGCAAGTCGTATATTGAACGAATCGCTATTAAAAGATATGAAAAAACAAATTACTGGAGATATGACTATTTCTGTACCCCATCAAGATGTTATGATAATTGGTGATATAAGAAATGAAACAGGTTACGATGTTCTAGCGCAAATGACGATGCATTTCTTCACGGTTGGAACAGTGCCTATTACTTCATTATCTTTCATCTACGAAAACGGAGATTTAGAGCCTATATTCATCATGGCGAAAAATCGAGTATCAAAGGAGAACGAGGAAAAATGAATATTTTTTACAACAAACCTGGAGTTGGAGATGTACTATTAATCCAACTAACACCTGAAAAAACAGAAAAAGTTATTACGGAAACTAATGGTGATGTTACACAAGTAAAAGATGCAACAACAAATGAAGTACTGGCTATAAACATTTTTGAATTTAGCAAATACAAAGAGCTAGATGTTCAAGGTAATATATCTTTAACTGCAGAATTAATCGAAACCGTGCAAAAAACATTAGAGAAAAACGGTGTTTCTTATACATTAGAAGCAGATCTATCTCCTAAGTTTGTGGTAGGCCTTGTAGATTCATTGGAACAACATCCAAATGCGGACAAGTTAAAAGTATGCCAAGTAAATGTTGGTGAATCGACTTTACAAATTGTATGTGGTGCTCCGAATGTAGAAGCAGGTCAAAAAGTAGTAGTAGCTAAAGTTGGAGCAATTATGCCTTCAGGTATGGTTATTAAGGATGCTGAACTTAGAGGTGTAGCTTCAAGTGGAATGCTATGTTCTGCAAGAGAATTGGCTATTCCGAATGCACCTGAAGTAAAAGGGATTTTAATCCTAGATGAGCAAAAAGAAGTTGGAAGTGAATTTATAGTATAAAGAAATGACAAGCATGCCTTTAAGGTGTGCTTTTTTGATGAAAAGAAAATTATAAAACTCTGGACCCAAAACTATCTGTAATTGAATCTTTTCCAGACTCCAGTGTCGTCCAGGAGGATATAGTACTTACGCTTTTGTTCCTAAAAAGAAACAAAGTGAGTGGAATATTTAACCATAAATTTTGCTATTCCGATACATAAGTGGCATATTCCCCTCGGATAAAATCCTAAAACACATGATTTTTTTACCATTCTACCTTATAAATACAGACGAAACCTATTATTATTGGTAGAATAAGAGGTATCTTTTAGAAAGAGTGATGAATTTGAATTGGTTAAAAAAATTATTTGCCTCAGATGAGAAAGAATATGAAGAGGAATACAAAGAGAAGCAACAAACGTTAGATCCTACAAAGAAAAAAACTCCTTTTCGTTTCCCATTGATATCAGACGAAGAAAAAAATGAAACTGTATATGGATATCCAAAGGAAGAGCAAATAGGTGAAAATTATAAAGAAGAGGCTCCAGTTGAAGAGCAAATATATAAACCTCTATATACACAAGATCTTTGGAAACAACGAGCACAGAAACCTACTATCGTTCACCGAGCAGAGAAGAAGATAGTGGAGGAAAAAGTAGTAGCTGATACTCCTCCTGTAATTCGAAAGAAAAGAGCATTCACGCCTACAGAAGTACCATCACCAGTTTATGGATTTTCAAGAGCAAACCTAAATAAAAAAGTGGAAGAAAAAGAACAAAGAACGGAAACGATAAATCCGAACGTATTAAATAATGCTCAAGCTATTACGCCTGGTCCAGAACTGAGCGAAGTAAAAGAGCAAGTCCTTGTAGCAGATGTAAACAGACAAAATATGCAAGTAACTGAGGCAGTAAACGAGGATGTACAAGTAATAGAGTTAGTAGAAAATATTATTGAAGAAGCAGCAGTGAAACCATTTGAAGAATTATCGCCTGTTACAGAACTAGGCGAAAACCCCCAAGTGGATGTTTTAGAACAGGATTTGCAAATAATAGAGGTAGTAAACGAAGATATACAAATAGCTGAAATAGTAGACGAGTTGGAGCAAGTGAATGAGCTTGTTGAAGCTGTACAAGCAGAGGTAGCAGTGACTGAAATACCTGAAATAACACATGCTCCAATGCAAACTACGGATATTTTAGCAACAGAAAAACCTGTCAAAGAAAAGATTAGACCATTTAATGTATTAATGCTGAAATCAGATAAAAGTAAAATGAATAGAATAGATACTATGAACAAATTATCTCCGATAGCACAGAAAGCGGTTCCTGTAACAAAGTCAATTATTCAGCAGGAGCAAAAAGAAATAAAAGAAAATGTTCCAATAGGTGAGCAAGAAGTTGAAACCTTAAAGGAACAGGAGCAAAAAGCGAAACAATCAAATTATGTGAGACCATCTATTAGTCATTTACTACCTCCCGAAATGAATGTAGAGGATAGAGAATGGATGGAGGAGCAAGCTTTTACATTAATAGATGCTTTGTCCCATTTCCAAGTAACAGGTGAGATTGTTCAAATGGTACAGGGACCAGCGGTTACTCAATTTGAAATAACGGTTGGTCAAGGAACAAAGGTAAGTAAAATACGCAATCTAGCAGATGATCTAAAACTTGCGTTAGCAGCGAAAGATATTCGTATTCAAGCACCCATTCCAGGAAAGAGTTCCATAGGAATAGAAATCCCGAATAGAAAGTCTCGAGCAGTGCGCTTATCGGAAGTGATAAATACAGATACATTTTTAAAATCCGATTCACCTCTAGAAGCGGCATTGGGATTGGATCTAACAGGTAAGCCAGTGACATTGGATCTTCGGAAAATGCCCCATGGACTCATAGCTGGAGCAACCGGATCTGGGAAATCTGTATTTATTAATTCATTATTAGTAAGTCTATTGTATAAAGCGACGCCTGATGAAGTAAAATTACTATTAATCGATCCTAAAATGGTAGAACTTGCACCTTTCAATCATATACCTCATCTTGTAAGCCCAGTTATTACGGATGTAAAAGCTGCAACAGCTGCATTGAAATGGGCAGTGGAGGAAATGGAAAGACGTTATCAGCTGTTTGCTCATATCGGCGTTCGCGATATATCTAGGTATAATACGCTGGCTACGGAGAAGAGACAGTTTGCACAAAAACTTCCTTATATTGTTATTGTCATCGATGAGCTTGCAGATTTAATGATGATGGCGCCAACGGAAGTAGAGGATGCTATTTGTCGAATTGCACAAAAAGCAAGGGCATGTGGAATACACTTAGTATTAGCAACACAGCGTCCTTCTGTTGACGTTATTACTGGACTGATTAAAGCAAATATCCCTACACGAATTGCGTTTTCTGTTTCATCACAAATCGATTCTCGTACTATTTTGGATCAGCAAGGGGCAGAACGTTTACTAGGTAAGGGAGATATGCTTTATCAAGGAAATGGTATGTCTAGCCCTGTACGAATCCAAGGTACGTATGTCTCTGATGATGAGATTGAAAGTGTTATTGAATATGCGAGGAGTCAAGGGAATCCTGATTATTTGTTTGAGCAAGAGGAACTTCTACAAAAAGAAATTACTTCTGAGCAGGATGAATTATTTGAAGAGGCTTGCCGTTTTATCGTAGAACAGGGCACAGCATCTACGTCGTTGCTACAACGTAAGTTTCATCTAGGATATAACCGTGCAGCCCGATTAATAGATGCAATGTATGAAAATGGATATATTACAGAACAAAAAGGAAGTAAAGCAAGAGACGTATTATTAACAAGTGAAACATTAGAGGGAATATTTGGTTAAAATTATTTTTTAAGTATTATAAGAAATAGTGATATAATTATAAATACGTCTAAAAAGACGCATGAATTATATAATGTATATGAGTGGGGCTAATCCCAGGAGGTTTATACGTATGACAAAGTACCATTTTACAGGCATTAAAGGGTCTGGAATGAGTCCATTAGCGCAAATTTTGCATGATACTGGCTATGAAGTTCAAGGTTCTGATATTGAAAAATACTTCTTTACTGAAAAACCATTACACGAGCGGAATATAGAGATTTTATTGTTTGATGAATCCAATATTCAGGAGGGCATGACTGTTATTGCAGGAAATGCATTTCCTGACAGTCATCCAGAGTTAGTCAAAGCTAGAGAACTTGGCTTGGAAATCATTCGTTACCATGACTTCTTAGGCAATTATATGAGTCAGTTTACATCTATAGCAATTACCGGCGCTCATGGAAAAACGTCGACTACAGGATTGTTATCGCATGTATTGAGCGGACACGAACCGACATCTTATTTAATAGGTGATGGTACAGGAAAAGGTATGCTAAATGCATCTAACTTTGTGTTTGAAGCTTGTGAATATCGACGTCATTTTTTAGCCTATAATCCGGATTATGCAATAATGACAAATGTTGATTTTGATCATCCTGATTATTTCCAAGATATTGATGATGTATTCCAGGCATTTCAATCTATGGCGATGCAAGTGAAAAAAGGCATCTTTGCATGTGGAGATGATAAATACTTGCAACAAATAAAATCAGAAGTTCCTGTAGTCTACTACGGTTTTGGAGAACATAATGATTTTGCAGCTCGCAATATTGAAATAACGCCGGAAGGTACATCTTTTGATGTATTTGTTCGTAACGAATATTATGATCGCTTCGCAATTCCCTTGTTTGGAGATCATACTATTCTAAATGCCCTTGCAGTTATCTCTCTCTGCCAATATGAAGGTGTCCCTGCAGATACTATACAAAAAGGCTTAGAGTCGTTTGAAGGGGTTAAAAGAAGGTTTACGGAGACAGTCGTAGGTAATGATATTATCATTGATGATTATGCTCATCACCCGACAGAAATAAGAGCAACAATTCAATCTGCTAGACAAAAGTATCCAAATCATCAAGTTATTGCGATTTTCCAACCACATACTTTCACAAGAACACAAAAGTTTTTACAAGAATTCAGTGAGAGTTTGAGCTTGGCAGATCGGGTTTATCTATGTGATATTTTTGGTTCTGCAAGAGAGAACGCAGGGAATTTAACCATCGAAACGCTTGGAGATATTATTGAAGGAAGTCATATCCTGACAGAAGAAAATGTAGAAGAATTAAAGACAAATGAACATTCTGTTTTCTTATTTATGGGAGCAGGCGACGTACAGAAGTATCAACAAGCTTTTGAAAAAAAGTTAAATAAATAAGAAAAAGCTTAATCCGATGAGGATTAAGCTTTTTTTTGAAGGATATTTAAAAGAAACGTAGTATAGTATAGGTAGGAAGTTTAATTTGATTTGAATAGGGTAAAAATGTAATAAGACATACAAGTTTCTAGGAGGATGGACAATGGAAAATCTTTTATACATAGCAGCTATTATAGCCGCTGTTGCATTTCTAATCTTATGTATTAGTTTGGCAATGACATTATTTTCAGTTAAAAAGACGCTAAATAATGTAGCAGACACGTTAGATGGATTAGAAACAAATCTGCAGAATATGACGAAAGAAACAGCGGAACTACTTCATAAAACAAATAACTTAGCAGAAGACATTCAAGTTAAATCTGAGAAGCTGAACACAGTAGTAGATGCAGTAAAAAATGTAGGTAGTTCAGTTAATGGATTTAATCATTCTATCCAACGCTTAACAACTTCCGTAACAACTGAAGTGGAGAAGAATGAAGAAAAGATAGCGCAAGTAGTGCAATGGAGTAACGTTTTCTTAGGTGTTCGCGACAAATGGAAAGAACGCAAAGCATTAGAACGTGCTGGGTATTATACCTATGAAAACGATCAAAATAAACCACAATAATCGGAGGAATTTACATGACAAATCAAAAACAGACTAAACCTAACTACAATGAAGCAACTTATAATCATGAATACTATGCAAACCAACCTTCTTATAATCAGCAAGGAAATTCAAATTATCCGCCAGTACCTTACTATAATAGCGATGATATTTATCGTGATGAAGAAGTAAATGGTAAGGACTTTATCATCGGTGTTTTAATCGGTGGTATTATCGGTGCAACAACGGCATTATTATTAGCACCTAAAACGGGAACAGAGCTTCGTGGAAATCTTTCCACTCAAGCTAATCAGCTTAAAGATAAAACCATCGATCTTTCATCAACTGCAAAAGAAAAAACAACACAACTTTCTAAGCAAATTCAAGAACAATCTGGACAATTGGTTGATAAAGTAAAAGCTATTAAACCAAGTGCTTCTTCACCTCTTGATGATGGTACTGCTTCTTCTGAGGGAGAAGAGCCAATGGAATTTATGGAAACGATCTCTCATACAACTGAGGAGTTAACAGAACAAGAAGAAAATGCAACTGCAGTAGCAGAGGCTATCAAAGAAGCTGTTGCCGAATCAGATAAAAAGTAATCGAATAAAATAAATATCAAAGGAAGCACTGCATCTAGCAGTGCTTTTTTTGTTTTTAAAAAAATAAGAGGGAATTTCCTGTTCCTATAGAATTTAAGTAAGAGATAGGCAATTACGCTGCTTTAAAAACGTCATTGATTGCATATAGAAAAAAGGGAGAAATATTTTGTGATTTTTGTAGAACATGAGGAGGACAATTATGAAGGCAATTATATTTGATTTTGATGGAACATTGGCTAATACTTTACCTATTTGTTTTTATGCTTTTCAAAATGTGTTTAAAAAGTTTGATAATAAGGATATTTCTTCCGATGGTATAAAGGATATGTTTGGTCCTTCTGAAACAGGTATTATAAGAAATAATTTGTCTAGTGCAAATAAGGAAGAGGCTATTGAATATTACTACGAAACGTATTCTGAGCATCATAATAGATTAGTAGAGACTAATCTTGAAATTCTAGAATTGCTGAATTACTTGAAAAAGCTAGATATTAAAATAGGGATTTTTACTGGAAAGGCAAAAAGAAGTTTAGATATTTCTTTAAAAGAATTGAATATGGATGAATTATTCGATGTTATCATAACGGGGGATGATGTGATAAGTCCGAAGCCAGATTCAGAGGGGCTGATAAAAGCATTATCTATATTAGGAGTAAATAATTCGGATACAATTTACATAGGTGACAGTGATGCTGATATAGTTGCGGGGGTACAAGCTAATGTGTACACGATTGGGGTACAGTGGTTGTCAGAGTATCAAACATCTACATTTAGCGAACAACCCAACTTGATAATTAAAAGTATAAAAGAATTTAAAAGTTCCTTTAAGTTAGGTATCTTATGAGCAAACAATGGTTAGAGTGGGCAAAAAGAATACAAGCTTTGTCTCAGTCAGGGCTGGCATTTTCTAAAGATATATATGATATCGAACGTTATGAAGAATTACGTGAGATTAGTATAGAAATTATGAGAGAACATACAGAATTAGAAATGGATAAAATTAGGGGTTTATTTACAAGTGAAACTGGCTATCAAACTCCTAAAGTAGATGTACGGGGTGTGGTTTTTAAAAACAATCAAATTTTAATGGTAAGAGAAAATATAGATGATAAATGGGCATTACCAGGAGGCTTTTGTGATATAGGACTATCCCCATCTGAGAATGTGATGAAGGAAATAAAAGAGGAATCAGGCTTTGACGTACTACCAATAAGACTAATTGCTTTAATGGATAAAAATAAACATCCACATCCTCCTGAAGCTTATCATTATTATAAGATATTTATATTGTGTGAAATTATTGGGGGAAAACCTACTTTAGGAATTGAAACGAATAGTATTAACTTTTTTTCGGAACATAATTTACCGGAGCTTTCTACGAATAGAAATACGGAGTCACAGATTAAAACGCTCTTCGAGTTTCTGAGGAATCCACAAAAAGAAACGATATTAGATTAAGGTAAAGCTGGATTGATATTAATATTTCAGAGCAGAAGAGGTGACGCATGGAGAATGTAATACATAAAATAGCCAATTGGATAAGCGCGACGGATAAAAGAATTACTATTGGAATTTCAGGACATGGTGCATCTGGAAAGACAACACTTGCAAATAATCTTATAAAGGTTTTAGGACAGGACTGTGTAAATTATATTAATACGGACCCTTATATTATTGGATCACAACTTAGAAAATCTGCGTTGATAGATTATGAATATCATAACGAAACTCATCATGATAAAATGACAGCCTGTCACCCTTTTGCTCATAATATATTGGCTTTAGAGAGAGATATTCATATGATGAGAGATGGTTTAGATTTTTATACAATAGGTACGAATTATTCAACGAGCAAGTTACTTTCTTCGCAAAATAATATTAATATAGTCGAAGGGATGAGTGTTGCATTTACAGATCCTGCTCTATATGACCTAAAAGTGTATTTGTATACTGATGGAGAAACTGAGTTAACAAGAAGGGGTATCCGTGATATTTCTGAAAGAGGAACAGATATAAATTATTTAAGAAAATCTCATGAAATGCGTAGAATTCAATATGAATTATTCATGCATCCTTATCATCGGAATTTTGATGTCGTTTTAAAAAATTCCAATGAGGATTATTTTCTAGAAAAGGGTAATTTTGATGAACTTTTAAAGTGGTGATTATTCTAGTTGGAATTTTGAAGGGCTTAGTTGGAATAAACGGGACTGTAGTTGGAATTCTTGAGGCTCAAGTTGAAATAGGTAATTTTATACAAAATAAAAACGAGGACTGACTATGTCAGATGCTCGTTTTTTCATGCTTTTATGCAATTTAAAATTGTAGCCAATATCGAAGGGAGCTCTTATTCAAAGACAATCTCCAGTTGATCCCCACCGAATATTTCTTCATCGAAACGGGAAGGATTTCCATTTTTTAAGATTTGGAAGGAGCCAGCTTGTTCAGGCATAGTCCATTCTGTAAAGCGAAAAACGTCTTGAAAGATCCAAGGGGAACTATTTATATCTTGCCACTGAATTTTCGATTCGTTCGCAATAATATCCTTTGAGGACAATTGGACGTTATTTTTATGAACAACGGCGCAATCTCTGGAAAGCTCTAGCGTGTTATTTTGGAACGTAATTTTTATCTGATCTACCAGTTTTTTATCGAGTTGATTTGCCAGTTGTTCCAGTGTAGGTGAATTATGTGTTTCCATTTGTATAATATCATTCTCTTGTACAGAATAGGAAAGTTTTACTGGACTGCCATTTAGTGATAATTTGGTTGAAAATGGCGGGATAAAATGATTTTTATTATTTATCGTGACGGTGTATGGATGGAGCTGAGTCAAATAATTTTCTTTATGAATTGCATACAAAACTTGTTCAACAGTTTGTGGAGTCTCCACAGTAATTTTGTCATTTTCTTGCAACATAGTGTCTAAAGATACTTTCTTGCCATTTATTTGTACGGAAGGTTCTACTATATACATAACTCCTTGGAATGTTATAGATTTAATAGTAGCATCATCTAAAAGATCTCGAACTGTGGCCATTCCTTCTTTTCCATCGATGCCCTCCAATAGTTCAATCTTATCGTTATTTTGAATAGATGATTTTGTATTGGCTTCTATACCATTCAGTTGAATAACGGCAGGTTTTCCATGCTCTCCGGGAATATGAATAACTTGCCCATTCACATGTACTGATAGGGCCTCACCAGGCCTTCCATAGAGTTTACGTGCAGAGATATTAGCGGCTAGTAAGGCATCGGCTATAGTCATTTCTTTGAGTTCAAATAACCGAACAATTTGATTGTTTACTTGTACAGACATATATTGGATTGGTGCACGCTTTGCAGCGATAGCAATACCAATAGGAGTCACCAATTCAGGTGTAATTGGGATATGATCTGCTTTCGTTAAGTTCTGAATGGCATCAATGCCACGAACAGCTACTCGATTGGCAGGTAAATTTAGTTTTTCAGCTAAAATACGAGGCAACGTTGGAGTCAAACTTCCTCCACCAACAAGCATTACCGCTTTCGTAGGTTTATTATTATTCAGTCGAAGGATTTCGTTTGAAATGGAACTAGCTAAAACCTCTATAGCTGGCTTTAGTGAGTCGACAACTTCTTCTTTTGGAATGTCTTGTTCGAAGCCTAAAATATCCTGTATTTGAATGAATTCTTCGGTATTGAGGGTTCTTTTTGCTTCTTCGGCTAATGGGAAGTCTAATAGGTAAATGTCACTTAAAGCCTCAGTAATTTCATCACCAGCCGTTGCAACCATTCCGTAGGCAACTACAGTTCCCAAATCTGTTATAGCAATATCGGATGTTCCTGCTCCAATATCGACTAATGCTACATTTAATCTTCTCATAGAAGGAGGGATCAACACATTAATCGCGGCAATTGGTTCCAGTGTCAATGCTTCCATTTCTAAGTTAGCTCGTTTTAATGCAGAAATAAGAGATTCTACAACAACCCGAGGTAGAAATGTAGCAATAACCTCTATAGATGCTTCGTTTCCTTGTTGATCAACTAGACTGCCTATTTCTTCTCCATCTAATCGATAATAGACAACACTGTAGCCTACACAATAATAATGATTGGTGTTTTTGTCCGTACTATTTTGAAGTAGGTTACTTTGTGCTTTTTGTACTGCTGATAACTCAAGTCGACTCATATCGTCTTCTGAGAAGATAGGTCTATTTTTAATATCCATTATGTCTTCAGCTTGCTCTGTTTTTAGTGCTCTACCAGCAGCAGCTACACTAACCTTTTCTAGCTTGCCATGCTTTTTTTCTAACTTTTCTTTGACAGACTGAATTATCTCAGCCACTTTTAAGACATTATGTATTTGACCGTCAACCATTGCTCTTTCCTTATGTTCTTCTACTAATATATCAACAACATGGAAAGACTCCCCATGCTCTTCTAAAATGATTCCCACTACTGACCTTGTCCCAATATCTAATGCAAATAATTTAGATGCCAAATTCCCACGTCCTTTTTTAGACAAATACTTTAACGAGTTGAATCGCTAAAATAAAATGCGTGACATTTTCTCATGCATTGATTATAATATGTCTTATATCTAAAAATGTATCACAATTTTCAGTCGTTATAAAGTACCGATGGAGAGAAGAGAGGAGAATTATCTATGAGTCATGTAGATTTAGACGCTTTACGCGCACGTGTTGATGAAATTAACGTAGAGATCTTACAGTTAATAAACGAAAGAACTGGTGTTATTCAAGAGATTGGTAAAGTAAAAGAAAAACAGGGTGTTAATAGATATGATCCTCTTCGTGAAAGACATATGCTAGATCACTTGAAAGAAAATAACGCTGGACCACTTCCACAATCAACTGTTGAGCATATTTTCAAAGAAATTTTCAAAACTGCATTGGAAATACAAGTAGATGATCAAAAGAAAGCACTTCTTGTGTCTCGTAAAAGAAAACCTGAGAGTACGATCGTTAATATTAATGGAGAACTTATTGGAACAGGTACACCATCGTTTGTATTTGGACCATGTTCAGTTGAGTCCTATACACAAGTGGCAGAGGTAGCAGCAGCTATCCAATCTAAAGGATTGAAGCTAATCCGTGGTGGAGCATATAAGCCACGTACTTCTCCGTATGATTTCCAAGGTCTAGGATTAGAAGGACTAAAAATCTTAAAACAAATTTCAAAAGAATTTGGCTTGTCTACAGTTTCTGAGATTGTAACGCCAAGTCATTTAGACGAAGCATTAGACTATATTGATGTAGTTCAAATCGGTGCTCGTAATATGCAAAACTTTGAATTATTAAAAGCAGTAGGCTCTATCAATAAACCAGTCCTATTAAAACGAGGAATGGCTGCTACATTGGATGAATTCATCCATGCAGCTGAATATATAATGTCTCAAGGTAATGACCAGATTATTTTATGTGAACGTGGTATTCGAACGTATGAACGTGCGACAAGAAACACGTTAGATATATCTGCGGTGCCAATATTGAAACAGGAAACACATTTACCAGTATTTGTAGATGTAACACATTCAACGGGTCGTCGTGATATACTTCTACCTGCTGCTAAAGCCGCAATTGCTATTGGTGCTGACGGGGTAATGGCAGAAGTTCATCCAGATCCAGCTGTTGCTTTATCGGACGCGGCTCAACAAATGAACTTACAACAATTTGATGAGTTTTATGATTCTGTACAGAAATTCTTGAAAAATCATGAGATCCACGCATAGATAGTGAAAAAATTCACAAAACCGACTCTAATTTTAGAGTCGGTTTTACTATTTGATTGAAAGTTAGGAAGGTTATCAAGTATTATTAATATATATATAAATTTTTGTATGTAAAAAAGGTGAAGGAGGGATATATGTTGACTATTACAATTTACGATGTTGCCAGAGAGGCAAATGTATCAATGGCAACTGTTTCACGCGTTGTTAATGGAAATCAGAATGTGAAGCCAGCTACCCGTCAAAAAGTATTGGCAGTAATTGAACGACTGGATTATCGACCAAATGCTGTTGCACGAGGACTAGCGAGTAAAAAAACAAAAACGGTCGGCGTTATCATTCCCGATATTTCAAATGTATTTTATGCAGAGCTAGTACGTGGTATTGAGGATATTGCAACGATGTACCGTTATAACATCATCTTAACAAACTCCGATCAGCAAGAAGATAAAGAAGTTCAATTACTATCTACACTACTTAGTAAGCAAGTAGATGGGGTAGTTATGATGAGTGATGAAATTTCCCCTGAAATGTTGCATGAAATGAACAGAGCAACCGTTCCAATTGTTTTAGCAGGAACAGTGGAAACATCAAACTCGTTTCCATCTGTAAATATTGAATACCATGATGCAGCAGTGGACGCAGTGAATCGTCTGATTAAAAATGGACATAAACGCATTGCTTTTGTATCTGGATCTATTGATAGCACCATTACTAAACTATACAAGGTATCAGGTTATGAAAGAGCATTAAATGAGGCTAGTATCGAAATTGACACAGATCTTATAGTAGGTGTTAATAATACATACGACGATGGTCTTGTTGCATGGGATCAGTTACGAGAGTTAAAGGATCCGCCAACAGCATTTTTTGCTGGTAACGATGAAATTGCTATTGGTCTAATCCATGGTGCACAAGATAACGGATTACGCGTACCCGAGGATATAGAAGTAATGAGTTTTGAAAACTCGAAACTAACAAGAATGGTTAGACCTCAACTAACGAGTGTCGTATTACCATTGTATGATATTGGGGCAGTCTCAATGCGATTGCTGACGAAGCATATGAACAAAGAAAATATTGAAGAGAATAACGTAATTCTTCCGTATTGGATTGAGGAACGAAAATCAGTTAAATAAAAAAAACACCAGTAAACTAAACAGTTACTGGTGTTTTTTAAATGCTTGCTGATTTCGCAACTGGTAAAGTGCTTTATCGAGCATATGTTTATTTTTTTCGGTAATTTCTTCTTTACGTGGAATAGGTTCGTATAGCGGATTTGGATCTTGCCAAGTAGGGATGAGTGGGACTGGTGCTTCTTTCGACCATCGATCCAACCAACTTTTTGGTAATTCGCCTTCTGGCAATGGAATATCATTCATCTCCATCCATACGTAGGACCATGCACGAGGTACTACTCTCCAAATATCGTAGCCACCACCACCAACTGCAATCCATTTGCCATCACAAAATTCATGTGCGAGCGCATGCGCCAACTTAGGAATCTCTCGATAGATATTCATTGTTCCATATAAATGTGTAAGTGGATCAAAATAATGAGCATCTGCACCATTTTGGCTTAGAATGACATCCGGTTTGAATGCTTCTACAATTTCACGAAAACTTGTCCGGTAAATATCTAAAAAGGACTCGTCCTCTGTAAATGCATCAATAGGGAAATTAAAAGACGTTCCGTACCCTTCTCCTGTCCCTCGCTCGGTAATATTCCCTGTGCCGGGGAATAGATATCTTCCTGTTTCATGAATTGAAATCGTGCATACATTTGGATCATCATAAAAGCTCCATTGGACACCATCTCCGTGGTGAGCATCTGTATCTATGTAAAGAACACGAGCATTATACTTTTCTTGCATATATTTAATAGCAACAGAACTATCATTATAAATACAAAAACCAGATGCACGACCTTTAAAACCGTGATGAAGACCTCCACCTAAGTTTACCGCATGAGTAGATTTACCTTCCATTACATAGTCCACAGCAGTCAACGTTCCACCTACAAGGCTTGCGCTTGCTTCATGCATATCTGGGAAGATAGGTGTATCTTCCGTACCGATGCCGTAACTCTCATATTTAGTGCTATCAGCGTCTATCTTGCTAGCTTCTTTTACCATTTCAATATAGTTTGCATCATGGACGAGAAGTAATTCCTCGTCCGTTGCTATTCTAGGAGAAACAATTTCTGATAAGGATAAAGCATTTACTTCTTTTAATAGATCCACCGTCAATGTTAGGCGTTTTTGGTTAAATGGATGAGTATCCGAAAACTTATAGCCTAATTGGTTTTCGGAAAAGACGAATACAGCATTTTTCATAGTCCCAGTCCTGGATGATTCGGCCATAATACCTCATAGCCTTCAGCACGAATAGATTTGATAAGTTCAAGTGGATTGATCGTTTTTACGCGAAGCACTAAGATTTTATAGTCGCTGTGATCCTTATCGGGATAAACTAATACACTTAATACATTGACTTTTTGGTCGTGGAAAACTTTTGAAACGTCGAACAGAACACCAGGCTTATTTGGAACTCGAATTTCAATTTGGGAACCTGGTTGATGTACACCTGTAAGTTCAATAAATTTGTAAAGTAAGTCGGACTCGGTGATCATTCCTACCAGTTTTCCGTGCGATACGATTGGTAAACAACCAATTCGATTATCATAAAATATACTTGCAGTTTCCTCTACGAAATCTAGAGGATGGCCTGTGATTGGATTTTTAGTCATAATTTCTTCTAATGTACGATTATATATTTCAGGGTCTGATACATTTTGTAAGGTGGACGGAGTTGCATCTTTTAAATCTCGATCGGTCACAACTCCTAATACTTGACGCTTGTCATTAATAATTGGTAAATGACGTATTTTCTTCTCTTTCAGTAGTTTTAATGCATCATTTATCGTGTGATCCGGAGTTAGACTCGGTACGGAAGTATTCATGATTTGTTCAACTAGCATTGGCATGAACTCCTTTTGTCAGATAGTATTCAAAGATTAATACATAAATCTATTCATAAATCGTAATTGGTCAAATTGTTGGATAGATTCATTGTCCACCCTGTTACCAATCTTCGCCATTAGACAATTAGCAGGATGGGAACTGATCTCAGGATCATCCGTTGCAAAATATTCAAGTCCACCTGCTTGCATCATTTTCTCCATTACTTTTCTATACTCCCAAACATTTAAACCAGTGCCTTTCAAATCCCAGTGCCAATAATACTCTGTCGTAATCGTAATATAATCTTCCATCGCATCATCCATCATGGAGACACGAAGGAGTGTTTTACCAACTCCGGTGCCACGGAATTTTGGAATTACCTCGATTGCTCCTAATTCTATCAAATTTTCCATATTACCTTGTGACCACCTTTCTAAGGGGTCTGGATGTAAATATGTGCAATAACCTACAATTGTTTCTTGATCACGCACAATAATTATTCTTCCTTCAGGTAACTTGGCAATTTCAATAATTGCTTGATGCTGTTGTTTAGGTGCACGAAAAGCTACCAAATCCTCATGGAACTGAAGCCTGGCAATTTCCTCGGAAGGAACAGGACCCTCTATAATGACAGTGCCATGTACCGTCTCTTTCTGCATGGAGTTATACGTTTTGGTATGTATCAAGGATTCACCACCCATTAATAGTATTGTAATTGTATTTATTATACATGATTTTAAACAGAGAAAGCGATTACCATAATTATTTGATAAAAGATTCTAAAAAGTAGAAAGATTAGCAAAAAGGATAAAAAGTGTTGTAGAATGAAATAGTATAGTTATAGAAAGGGTGATTAGGATGAAGATGGAAACATTACAAGTAGTTCAAGGGGACTTTCAGTTAAAAAATTATGAGGAAACTGCAAAAAACTTTAAATGGGAAGATGCAGAAAAAGAGTTCTCATGGTATAAAACTGGCAAAGTGAATATGGCGTATGAAGCAATTGATCGTCATGCAGAATCCGATAAAAAGGATAAAGTCGCACTTCATTATCAAGATGTAGATCGTAAGGAATCTTATACATTTGGCGATATGAAAAAATGGACGGATAAAGCTGCAAATGTATACGTAACCCATTCAAATTTGTCAAAAGGGGATCGTCTGTTTATATTCATGCCGAGATCACCAGAATTGTATTTTGCACTTCTTGGTGCTACAAAAATGGGGTTAATTGTTGGTCCACTTTTTGAAGCGTTTATGGAAGGCGCTGTTTATGATCGTTTACAAGATAGTGAAGCAAAAGCAATTGTTACAACACCGGAATTATTAGATAGAATTCCAATGGATAAATTACCTAAATTAGAGACGGTATTTATAGTTGGTGAAAATATAGAGGAATCCGATAAGTTCATCGATTTCAAAAAAGCATTACATAATGCATCAGAAGACTTTGAAATTAGATGGGTCGATAGAGAAGATGGCCTGATTTTACACTATACATCTGGCTCCACAGGAAAACCAAAAGGGATTTTACATGCCCATAATGCGATGGTACAGCAATACCAATCGATGAAATGGGTGATGGATATAAGAGATGACGATATCTATTGGTGTACCGCAGATCCAGGTTGGGTGACGGGAACGGCATATGGCATCTTTGGTCCATGGCTCACGGGAACTACCTCCCTTATTCTTGGTGGCAGATTTTCACCAGATGCTTGGTATAAAGCGATAGATGATTATGGAGTAACGGTATGGTACAGTGCACCTACAGCGTTTCGCATGCTGATGGGAGCAGGAGATGCCATCGTTAAAAAGCATGATTTATCTTCATTACGTCATGTGTTGTCAGTTGGCGAACCGTTAAATCCGGAGGTTATCAAATGGGGTATGCAAGTTTTCAATAAACGAATCCATGATACTTGGTGGATGACAGAGACTGGTGCACTGATGATCTGTAATTATGGTTGCATGCCTATTAAACCAGGTTCAATGGGGAAACCACTTCCTGGGACTGAAGCAGCTATTATAGATAATCAGGGGAACATTGTCCCACCTTATACAATGGGGAATCTGGCTCTTAAAAAGGGTTGGCCAGCCATGATGCGTCAGGTGTGGAACAATAAAGAAAAGTATGAGTCATACTTCATTAACGATGAGTGGTATTTCTCTGGGGACTCTGCTTATATGGATGATGATGGATACTTTTGGTTCCAAGGTCGAGTAGATGATGTTATTATGACTTCTGGCGAACGCGTTGGGCCGTTCGAAGTAGAAAGTAAATTATTAGAGCACCCAGCTATTTTAGAAGCTGGTGTTATTGGAAAACCCGATCCTGTCCGTGGCGAAATTATTAAAGCGTTTGTTGCGTTAAACGAAGGGTACGAACCATCGGAAGAACTAATAACAGATATTCAACAATTTGTGAAAAAAGGACTTGCTGCACACGCAGCACCTAGAGAGATCGAATTCAAAGATAAGCTACCAAAAACAAGAAGTGGTAAAATTATGCGCCGTGTATTAAAAGCTTGGGAGTTAAAACTGCCAACCGGCGATTTGTCTACTATGGAAGACTAGTAATCTAAGTCAATCTATTACTAGAATATATAAATACAAAATGGCACTGCACATAGCGGTGCTTTTTGTATTTATATTAGCTAACAAAAGGATGCTGAGGAGGTGAAAATTATGTATGGAACTGATTGGCTTGCCTTACTTCTCCTACTAACAATTGTTATGTTACTATTCCTATTGTTTAATGCTGTTATGAGAAAATGGCTACAAGTCGAGAAGAAGAAACTGTTTTCATATAATCATATTAATGAGAAACACAAAAAAATGGATTGGACTATAAGGGTCGTTTTTCTAGTGGTACTGCTGCTAGGGAATTTCATAAATGTTACGACGGAGCCAATGGAGTGGTTTTGGTTTTTCGAAACATGGTTTTTATTGATTGTTTTTATAGTTGTGTCTGAAACCGTTAGAGCTGTGATGGAGTGGAAGTATGCAGTAAACAAAAAAGATTATATATTTACAATCAGCCAGTTAATATTTGGAGTTCTATTAATACTAACAGTGACTCAGACTAATTTTGGGGGATTGATTTAAACAAAATGCCCTAGGGGGGCTTGGAATAGTACATGCAAAGTCTATAAGAGATGGGTGAAATTAATTGGAACAATTAGGTCAAATTATTGAAAAGCTAAAAATAAATGTTCTTTCCATAGAGGATGTACCTAATTCATTTAGCTCGACTGTATATAGAGTGGAACAGATTAATAAAGAAGTAGTATATTTGAAAATCCCATATTCCAAATTGAAACTAATACGTGAATATGAAGCGATAGAAATCTTAAGTGAAGCGCTACCTGTTCCTAGATTATTGGAATTTTGGGAAGGAGATGATAATATTCCAGGTGCTATGTTGCTGTCAGAGATGAAAGGGCAGCCAATCACTGGAAATGTGAGTGAAGTATTAGCCTATGATATTGGCGTCCATCATGCAAAAATGCATAATGTGACTCCACAAGAAGGTAATTCATTTAAAGGGATTTCAAATGTGTATGAACAATGGTCTACTTTTATGAAATCGCATTTTTATGGATTTGCGGAAGATGTAAAAGAGGTGATACCAGAGGACTTGTTAAAAAAATCTATTGAGCTTTTTGAAGAGCAACGTAAATGTCTGCCTCATTCAGATGGACCGAGCTTTATACATATGGATTTCCGTCCGGCAAATATTATTATTCAGGACAACCAAGTTTCTGGAATTATAGATTTTGAAAGTGCTCGCTTTGGTTCCACGGAAATGGATTTCACCAAAATCAATCGTGATATTTTTACTAAAAACTCCGGAACATTAGAAGCGTACAAAAAGGGGTATCAATCTATTCGTCCATTAATAGATTTAGAGGTTATCTTGCCGTTTTATCGTTTTACAGATGCATTTAATTCACTTGGATGGTGTAAACGCCGTGGAATCGAAAAGCATCAACAGTTTTTTGATGAAAATTTTGTTATTTTAAAATCGATATTACAGAGTGAACGATAAATGATGAGAATTTTTTTGATAGGGCTGTGAATGAATCAGTAAAATTACTAATAAGTTCATAAAGGTGTATGCTTATTTCTAAGTTGAATTTATTCAATTCCAATCAACGTAGGAACAGTAATTTCTCACAAAGGAGCTTATGGTATATGAGAGAAAAACTTATGGAAATGCTAGATGCACGTAAAGATGAAATGATTCAGATTCGTCGCTATTTACATAAACATCCTGAATTATCATTTAAAGAAGAAAAGACCTCTCGATATATTGCAGAATTTTACAAAGGTAAAGGCGTAGATGTACAAACGAACATCGGAAATGGTTATGGAATTATTGTAACAATAGTAGGGGCAAAACGAGGAAAGACAATAGGGTTACGGGCAGATTTTGATGCGCTTCCGATTGTCGAAGAAACACCTGTAACTTTCAAATCGAAAAATGAGGGTGTCATGCATGCATGTGGACATGATGGTCATACAGCTTATTTGTTAGTTCTGGCTGATTGTTTAATTCAACTGAAGTCTGAGCTAGCTGGAACGATAAAAATAATTCATCAGCATGCGGAAGAAGTACCACCAGGTGGTGCGAAAAGTATTGTAGAATCTGGTCTGTTGGATGATTTAGATGAAGTATATGGGATTCATTTACTTCCAATTGCTCCTGTTGGAATGGTTGGGTACAATAAGGGCTATGCTTTCAATGGTAGGGCATACATGAAATTGAAAATACAAGGACGAGGCGGGCATGGTTCATCGCCTCACTTAGCAAATGATGCAATTGTGTCAGGGGCACATTTTGTAACTGCTGTTCAAACTATTATAAGCCGAAGATTAAGTCCATTTGATATTGGTGTGATCACCATTGGGTCGTTTGATGGGGCTGGTATCTTTAATGTTATTAAAGATAGCGTAGTACTAGAGGGTGATATTCGGTATATGACAGATGCAACGAAAGAAACGATAGAACGGGAAGTAAAACGTCTTGTCAGAGGACTTGAGGAGGAGTTTGATGTAAGTTGTGAACTTACATATACACCCGACTATCCACCTTTATACAATAATCCTGAACTTACAGAGAAAGTAGCGGTAACATTATTAAATGCGAATGTGAAGGAAATTACAGAAGTAATGGAGGTCCCACCAATGGCTCCTTCTGAAGATTTTGCGTATTATGCGGAAAGGTTTCCTGCTTGTTTCTTTTATATCGGGTGTACTCCAAAGGGCGTTGAAGAACCATATTTCAACCATAACCCTAAATTTGACATCGACGAAGATGCACTGTTAGTGGCAGCAAAAGCTGTCGGACAAGTTGTTTGTAGCATGCAAGAATAAAACAAAAAGAGTCATTCAAAATATACTTTTGAATGACTCTTTTATGATATAAACGAATGTGTAAGTTACAAGTTTTTTCTATTCCTTATTGAACCAAAGTTCATCTTTGTTATCTATTTCACCATTATAATTAATCAAAATTTCATCTCCAGCTTTAATATCGACGTAAGCAAAGAAATCAAATGTGTGATTATCAAAATTAATCTCATAGTCTGCATTAGGTTCATATGAATGATTAAATAACATACCATACCCAAGCAGGATGGCAGTGTGATTTATCCCGTACTCAAAAGCGTAATCTGCTAGTAAGGTTTTTTCAATATGTTCATGCTGGTCGTTTGGGTATGAAATGACAGGTGCTTCATGAAAAAGCTGTCCTTTTTTGATATCACATTTAGCAAATACCCCTCTATTAAACTCTCCATCACTTAGTGGAGATACTTTTACCTCAATCATGTTTGTTCTCCTTCTCACTATTAAATATTCTATCTAACTGTAACATTAATTTGCACATTATGCTCTGTTTTATGTGTATTTCGAAATTATATGAGCGAAAGATGGTCAATTTAACAAACAAAAAAGAGCCCAATTATGAAATTTGGGCTCTTTCGATACGGTATTTGTTCTATTATTCTTCGCCACCACTAGTCGGTGGTGGTTCTTCCTCTACAGGAGGAGTTACAGGTTCTACAACAGGTGGGGGAGTAACGGGTTCTACAACAATAGGAGGCGTTGTAGGCTCTTCATTCTCTTCCGGTGCTGTTGGAGGCACTATTGGTTCTGTAGGTACTACAGCTTCTATAGATACTATATTAGATGCTGCAGATTCTAATCCTGTGATATCGACTGCAACAGCGATAAATTGGCCAGCTCTATTAATAGATAGACTGTTTCCGGCAGCTTCTTTGGTGGATGAGAGTAGAGTTCTTTGCCCGTTTATAACTTCATAAACTCGATAACCTACAACATCTCCAGAAGTCGACTTAGACCAAGTAATCGTCCCATTAGACATTGTAGCAGACACTGCGGCTGGTGCACTGCCGTCAGCATTAAATACTTCCTCAGACACTACATTTCCTCCAAAGGCTGATTTGGCAGGGAATAACTTAGAAGCATTGCCTCCAAATTTACCAAGCATCCGATTGATAAAATCTTGGTTTACTCCATACCCACCACTTACTACAAATTCCCCAGGAGTGGAATCGAGTGCGCGATATCTGTTTCCGTTTATTTGTACATAGGAAGAAGAGATTAAACTATCATCCTTTGCAGTTGGTAATAAAACAGCTGCATTAAATAAATCTGACTTCACTAAACCAGCTTGTGAACATGCATCTGACACTGCTAATCCTGAAATTCCACAGAAGGATCTAGTAACGACACCTTCAGGAGCAGTAAAGTTATTTGGTGCATCTACTATTTCAGAATTTACATCATACATTGCGTTCATCATATTAGACCAGAGCATATTAATACGCACGCTCGGATGATTGTAACGATTATTCATATAATATAAGGTTTGGGTATCATCACCGTAACCTAACCAAACTCCTAAAGAAATATTAGGGTTATAGCCAACTAGCCATGAATCATTATGATTCTGTGTTGTACCTGTTTTTGCACCAAAATCTGATTGGAATTTCAACCTAGCTTTTGCTAGTTTTGCAGTCCCATCAGACATAACATCTCTTAACATATCGGTAATAATATAGGAAGTAGCAGCACTGAATACTGGCACAGGTTCCACTTCATGTTGATAAATAACATTACCGTCAACATCTTCAATTTTTTCGATCATATAAGCATCAATAAACTGCCCGTTATTTGCAAATGTTCCAAAGGCATTTGTATTTTCCTCGAGTGTTGCACCATTTGTCATTCCACCAATAGAGAGAGCATGATTAGCATACTCTGCTTCATCTATATGCTCAAATCCCATTTTTGTTAGGAATTGAGTTGGCTTGCGATCCATGATTAAATCGTATAATCGTATCGTTGACAAGTTTTGTGAGGTTGTCAAAGCATCTCGAGCAGAGATAATACCTAGCTCTTGTTCAGTTGTATAGTTTGATGGTGATTTTGACCACGTAGTACTACCTAATTTTTCTAGCTTCAAATCGACTACGGGACTACCAGCTCCAATTACACCATATTCAATCGCAGGAGCATAGACGAGCAGTGGTTTGATGGTAGATCCAATTGGCCGGATACCTTGTGTAGCACTATTTTGAGCTTCAATTGTATGATCTCGTCCACCTAAAAAGGAAAGTATTTTACCCGTACCATTTTCAATCATCATCCCACCAACTTGAACAGGGAAGTCTTTTACCACTATCTCGCCTGAATCTTCATCCTTTACTTCCTTCTGGAAGGTATGTCCGTAATATTCGAATTCATCTCTTACTTTTAACATAGCTTCATACATGTCTTTGTTAATAGTGGTATGAATACGATAACCATCGGTACTAATGGAACGTTGTGCTAAAATATCATACTTTTGATAAAGCTTTTTTTCATTATCTAATCGAGCAGGATCAATTGAGTCTGCCTGTGCAAACTGATCTCTTAAAATTTCTTTCACTCTATTTTCCACTTCAGCTGTTAACCAAGGATACTTGTCTTCAGGAAGTGTTTCTGGCTCTCTAAAATCTTTCGTAATATCGTAGCTAACAGCATTCTTATATTCCTCATCCGTAATATAACCAGTTTCATTCATTCGGAATAAAACAATTTTCATCCGTTCAATCCCAAGTTGGAGAGCTTCTCCTTCTTTTATCTCTCCACCTTGTCTAAAAGGAGTATAAGCAAATGGAGCTTGGGGAATACCAGCTATGTAGGCTGCTTGTGGTAAGGTCAGATCTTTTGCTTTTACATTGAATATTCCATTCGCCGCTGTTTCAATTCCAGCGATGTTTCGTCCATTTGAATTTCGGCCGTAGGGGATTATATTCAAATATGCTTCTAATATTTCTTCTTTGTTCATGAAGTGTTCTAAGCGCATAGCTAATAGTATTTCTTTTGCTTTACGTTCATAAGAAACCTCATTGGTTAAAATTTGGTTTTTGATTAATTGTTGAGTTAATGTAGAACCACCAGTTTGTGTATCAGAGTTAGATACATCTTGAAGCAATCCACGGAAAATTGCTTTAGGAACAATTCCCTTATGTACTTCAAAGTATTCATCTTCCGTCGCTAAAACTGCATCTATTACATAAGGAGAAACCTCTGATAGATTTGTTTCCGTTCTTTCTAAATCAGTGCGTAGTTTACCTAAATACACGTCTCCGGCAAAGTAAACTTCCGATGTCTCTTCATAGTTAAAGACAGCACTGCGCATTTCATCTTTACCACGAAGTGGTTCTTCTTTTACCAATGAAGCAAAATATCCTGCGCCTACAGATAAACCGAATACTCCGAGTGTCAGAATACCCACCATAAGAAGTAAACTTAAATTCCAGATGACACTAGAAGAGACTCTTAATCCCTTAGCCCATTTAGTAGACTCCCACATATCAATTTTTTCTTTGTATCTCTGTATATTTTCTTGCCATTTCTTCATTCAGTTCTCGCCCCCTAAATCTTGAATTATTATACCATAAGCCTAATTGTTAGACGATAGTTATTGACATACAATGTAGATTAGGTAAAATAGATATATATTTTAACGAAGAAAAGTCCGAAGTAGTAATTATACATACTGTGAAGAGAGCTAGCGGTTGGTGAGAGCTAGTCAGTGTATTATGCGAATTACAGGCTTGGAGTTAAACGTACTCACAACGATACGGTGATTGAAGCGGAGGGAATAATTCCTTCAAGCTGGGTGGTACCGCGCTAATTGATTAAGCGTCCCTGCATGATTTTTTATCATGTGGGGACTTTTTTATTTTAAGGAGGCAATATTAATGACGAATTTATTGGATGATTTAGCTTGGAGAGGTCTTCTATACCAACAAACCGATGCTGAGGGCATGGAACAGCTTCTTAGTAAGGAAAAAGTATCATTATACTGTGGAGTAGATCCTACAGCAGATAGCATGCATATAGGACATATTGTGCCGCTTCTTACTTTAAGACGTTTCCAAATGCATGGACATAGACCAATTCTTTTAGTTGGTGGTGCAACTGGAATGATAGGGGATCCCTCTGGTCGTTCAGAAGAACGCCAATTACAAACAACAGAGCAGATTGATTTGAATGTTCAAGGTATTAAAAAACAAATGGAGCAAATTTTTGATTTCAATACCGATAATGGTGCACAAATGGTGAATAACAGAGATTGGATCGGCTCTATGGATGTTATTGAATTCCTGAGAGATTTTGGAAAACTAATTAACATTAACTATATGCTGGGAAAAGACTCTATCTCTTCACGTTTAGACACAGGACTTTCTTTTACTGAGTTTGCCTATACGCTAATTCAGGGAATTGATTTTAATCATCTATACGATCATTTTGGGTGCCGAGTTCAAGTAGGGGGTTCTGACCAATGGGGAAATATTACTACTGGTTTAGAGGTAATTCGTAAAACACATGATGACAATACAAAGGCTTTCGGTATTACTATACCATTAGTAACGAAAGCTGATGGGACCAAATTTGGTAAGTCTGCATCAGGTTCTGTTTGGTTGGATGCGAAGAAAACATCCCCATACGAGTTTTATCAGTTCTGGATTAATACAGCAGATTCAGATGTTATTAAATACTTGAAAATCTTCACCTTCTTGGAACGTAAAGAAATTGAAGCTTTAGAAGTTACCGTTGAAAACGAAGCCCATTTAAGAAAAGCACAAGCAACTTTAGCAGAGGAAATGACTCGTCTGATCCACGGACAAGAAGCATTGGATCAAGCAATTCGAATTTCACAAGCATTATTTAGTGGCAATTTGAAAGCCTTAACTGCATCAGAAATGAAAGATGCATTTAAAGATGTACCTTCTGTCGAGATGACAAAAGATGAAAAATCTATTGTTGACTTCATAGTTGAGGCTACGGTGTCACCATCTAAGCGCCAGGGACGAGAAGATGTAACAAATGGTGCTATTTCTATTAATGGAGAAAAAGTTACGGATGTTGCATATGTAGTAAGTGGGGAAGACCGGTTAGAAGATGAGTTTATGATTATTCGTCGTGGTAAAAAGAACTATAAAATGATTAAGTTTGTATAAGATAAAAGCTACTTCCCAATACTATAAGGGAAGTAGCTTTTTATAGAGCTAGATGATTAGTTAAAAACCACCACGTTCATCTACGTGATGATTATTTTGTCCATCTTTAACTTGTAACTGTTTCTTTTCGTGCTCGTTTAACTTTTGGTATTCCAAATAACTTTCGCCTGTAACATTGTCTTTTTCCTTCTTATTAGATGTATTAACCGATTTACCTGTTTTCATAGAAAATCCTCCTGTTTCTTAAAAGTTCTTCGTTAGTATTGACCAGTTTTGTGTAATTAGTCACAAATTTAACAAGAAGATTCAAAAAGAAAGCATTACTAGTTAAAAAAGTACATGAAATAGTATAAAATGATAAATAGGATAAAGGTTTGGAAATATAAACACATTTTTTTATTATTAGATTGAGGGGACGTTATTAGTGAGTGCAAAGAGATACCTGTTACATCATTTCGATGACTTTTTTGTTGTTCTATTCGAAAAGGATAACAAAGCAAATAAATTAGTTATCTTAAAAGACAAATTTACAGTGAATGCAAAAGAGGGAGATTTATTAGAGGTAGAGATAAATCAAGATAAATCAGGTTATAATTTTAAAATGCTAGAAGAAGAAACAGATAATACGAAAAAAAGATTATTAGACTTAATTGAGAGTATGAAAAAGAAATAACTCCCGATTTTAAAACTAATCTCATTCAGTCTATACACCTTTCTGTTGGAAAGAGGAGAAAGTTCCTCTTCATCCTAGAGGTGTTTTTTTATATACAGATACTATATCAATAAAGAAAAAAGCCTATGGAACCTTGTTTTATCAAGGTTCCATAGGCTTTTAATATCACTCTTTGCGCAATCATATTACCGAGAGCATTGTACTCCCGGTATATATCTTTAGCTAAATAGGTAATGACAATAGAGGAATGTCAATACTGTTCTCATTTCCGGGCAAAAAATCTCGTTTGATCTCACTTACTTCATAAAAATTCTTGCTATTAAATCCGACATCACCTCAACCTTAAATAAGGGGAAGAAAAAAACAAATAAAGAGTAGCTAGAGCTACTCTTTTCTAAAACGTTTATTCAACATAGTTTAAAACATTATCGTGAATATCGCTTAAATATCTTTAGTAAATCTCCTTTTCTCTTCTTATTATTTAATTGATTAAATTTTTAAACCAGTTAATCAGTATAGGGATCTCATCATTATAAATTGTAGCAATGACATTATTTCCATCAGTTATAATCAGGGAATCCAAAGGGACATTGTTTGCCATTACGACTTCAGATATTCCACTATCCGGCCAGTTAGTTCCACTTAAAAATGGGGGCTCTGCTCCAACTAAAAATCTTGAAGGATCTTTTTCCAGCTGTGAAATCAGCTCATGGTTGAGATTATAACCTACAAATTCATAAACTTGATTATTTACTTCTACGATAATTGTTAATTTATATAATGGTGTTCTAAACAACCTTTTTTGTTCTTTAATGTTAGGTTTAATCTTAAAATTTACTTCTTTTAGTTTCAGTGTTTTCGTTTTTTCTACATGAAAAGTTGCGTGGTCTAAATTCATAAGGACTTCCATAGGCTCATTCCTTTATTAACATTTTGTTGTTCCATAACCTGATCCGTTTGTTGAAGATCTACCTTTCTTAATTACATAATTAGCACCAATAACTTGCTTTTTGATGCTTTATCTTGCATTATCGAATGATAAGAAAAAGCCTTCGAAACCCTGTATTAACAAGGTTTCGAAGGCTTTTAATAGAGCAATAATATTAACGAGAGTAGTACTCAACGATAAGAGCTTCGTTGATTTCAGCAGCTAATTCTCCGCGTTCTGGGTTACGAACGAAAGTACCAACTTTGTTGTCTGCAT
This sequence comes from Psychrobacillus sp. FSL K6-1464, assembly GCF_038003145.1. Lineage (NCBI taxonomy): Bacteria > Bacillati > Bacillota > Bacilli > Caryophanales > Bacillaceae > Psychrobacillus > Psychrobacillus sp. FSL K6-1464. The sequence goes on along the minus strand of NZ_JBBOOP010000001.1, from coordinate 2,469,334 downwards.
CAAAAGTTAAGTATTCTGGTACGAAGTTGTTAATTTCCATTGATTCGTTTACAACATCAAGGTTTTGAGATTTTTCACGAAGAGAAATTTCTTGACCTGCTTTTAAACGGAATGAAGGAATATCAACGCGTTTACCATCAACCATAACGTGACCGTGGTTTACTAATTGACGTGCTCCACGACGTGTACGAGCAAGACCTAAACGGTAAACAATGTTATCAAGGCGAGTTTCAAGAAGAATCATGAAGTTTTCACCATGTTTACCTGGCATTTTACCAGCTCTATCAAATAATGTACGGAATTGACGTTCGTTTACACCATAAGTGTGACGAAGTTTTTGTTTTTCTTGTAATTGCATACCGTACTCAGTTAATTTTTTGCGTTGGTTAGGACCGTGTTGTCCTGGTGCGTAAGGGCGTTTTTCTAATTCTTTACCAGTACCGCTTAGTGAAATACCAAGACGACGTGATAATTTCCATGATGGACCTGTATAACGAGACATATATGTCTCCTCCTCTATGTTGGTTTTATTTTGTTGTAAAATAAGACCAGATGTATTCAGACTAGCAGACATTTTGTTTTCATGTATCATCGCCCTAGCAGCCGAGGGTTACGGGATACACCATCTATAGTATAGAGGAACAAAATGAGCAATCTAGGCCATACAACTGCTGCATTTATTTTACACAAATTTCATTGTATCTCTATATCTATCGAAAGTCAAACGATAATCAAATTCAAAAATAATTACGAAAATAGCATAGACATAGAAAGGATAAATAGGATAAAATATAGTTATATTGAATTATTAGTAACTGTGCTAAAAGTATCATAATTTACTCTTGGAAAGCTGAGAGGTGAACTAATGGAAAGCGAAAATACAATAATTGGTCTTAAAAGTAGAATACTTGACATTTGGAATGAAAATGTATTCACTCATGAATCCAGTATTAAATGGTTTGATGACTTGAAAAATATCTTATTTGAATTTTTTGATATAAAAGAAGCGAAGTATTACATATATGATGCGGAAACTTTTTTACAACTTTCATGGAATCACTCTTTTGCGAAAAAGCTCAATGCTATTAAATGGGTAGAGATAGAGCCATTGTTCTATGATAAAGACATAATAGATGCTCACAAACTACAACTAAAAGACTGTACTGAAAATGATGTAGCTTTATTGTTAAGAGATAAAGAATTGCATCCATTAGGATTAATCATAATGGAATCCTCAGAAAAGTGGATAGAGTTTTCAAAAACAACTCAACTAGATATATTCTTGACTACTATTACTAAATTAGTTAAAACGATTAGAAAATCTGTATATTTAACACAGCAGGAGAGCCAGTTTAGAAATTTGTTCAATGTAACGAAAATGTTTAATTCGACATTAGATATCGGTCAAATATTAGAGGGTACATTAAACTCTATTGAAAATGCATTTCCAAAATTTAAATCTATACTTATTTTATCGAATGATCAGGATCGTAAAACGTCTGCTCCATATAAATTATTCGATTATACAACAGAAAGAAATACTACCGTGGAGGCATATGTATCTGGTGAAATAACGACAGAATTAGCGCAAGATTTAGGCGTAAGATTACTGAATATTCCTATTGTCGGAAAGCAAGGTATCTATGGTATTTTACAAATGTCCACACCTTTAGACTATTTATTTTCAATTAGACAAAAAGAATTTGCAGTTTTACTTGCTAGAGCAGCAGGCAATGCATTAGAAAATGCTAAACTATACATCCAATCACATCGGTTAGTTTCCGATCTACAATTAATCAACGAAACTTCGCATAAATTGAATATGAATTTATCATTAGATGAGATGGTTGTTTTTTTACGCAATCAATTAATGAAGTTTTTCCACCCAGAGCATGTAGGTTTTGTGTTTATAGAAAATGACGAATATAAAATTTCACCAGCAAGTACGGATGTATTTCATACGATGGAAGGGCATCTTTATATTCAATATGTCACGAATCACTTTAAATGTGAGAAGGATTCTTTATTTATCGCCGATTTCAATCGTCTAATAGAGTCAAAATATGAGTACCGCTCATTAGTGGCAATTCCTTTAAAAGAACAAAATAATATAACCGGGTTTAGTATAATCTTGCATAAGGAACCCTATTTTTTCTCTTTTGACAACTACAAATTAATGCAGTCTTTGATACAACATTCATCTTTAGCTATAAGTAATTCTACATTAAGATACAAGCTACAAAAAATGGTGGATCGAGATCATTTAACGAATCTTTTTGCACGAAATTATTTAGATAGGTTCGTTGAAGATGCGATGGAATCAGATGACCAAGGTGTCTTTGTCCTTATTGATATCGATAACTTTAAACGTATTAATGATACACATGGGCATCAAATTGGGGATGAGATTCTAAAACAAATAGCAAGAGTCATACAAGGAATGATTAAAAACAAAGGAGTTAGTGCGAGATGGGGTGGAGAAGAGTTAGCCCTCTATTTATCTCATATGTCCCTAGAGCAAGGAGTGGAAATGAGCAAACAGTTACTGGCGGCCATTCCTCAAAAGACCAACCCTTCTGTAACAGTGTCTATTGGTATATCGCACTGGTCTCGAAGTGATAATTTGAGTTTTAATAATCTCTTTCACAATGCGGATACAGTATTGTACGAAGCAAAAAATAATGGGAAAAATCAGCTATGTATTTATAAGGCATCTCACTCTTCTTGATGAGGTGTCTTTTCTTTTTATAGAATTCCATGTACACTAGATGTAAGCGTTTACAATAAGGGGTGTTTTTTATGAGTAATTCAAATTTTTCAAAAGAGACAATGTATATCCATAAGGGGTATAAAACGGGAGATCATCAAGATAGCCTAGCTGTTCCACTTTATCAGACGTCGACATTTGCATTTGACACTGCGGAACAGGGTGAAAGAAGGTTCGCGGGGGAAGAGCCAGGGGGAATCTATTCAAGGTTAGGGAACCCGACCGTACAAGTATTAGAGGAACGGATTGCCGCAATGGAGCTAGGGGAAGGCGCACTAGCTTTTGGTTCTGGAATGGCAGCGGTGAGTACTATATTAGTTCACCTTACTAAATCAGGTGATCATATCCTATGTACGAGAGGGATTTATGGCTGTACATTTGGATTGCTAAAAATTTTGAAAGAAAAATATGATATTTCACATGACTTAAAGATTTTAATGACTGAAGAAGAGATAGAAAATGCTATTAAACCAAATACAACTTGTATATATATAGAAACACCAATTAATCCAACGATGGAAATTGTGGATATCGAGCAAATAACAAAAGTTGCTAAAAAACATGGTATTCCGGTAGTTGTAGATAATACTTTTTCCTCCCCATACTTACAAAATCCGATAGAACTAGGAGCAGATTTCGTACTGCATAGTGCGACAAAATACATTAATGGGCACGGTGATGTTATTGCTGGAATTCTAGTAGGAAGAGATAAAGGGGAAATGGAGACAATTCGCGGTACTGTACAAAAAGACTTTGGCGGCATTATTTCGCCATTCGATGCTTGGCTATTAATACGCGGATTAAAAACATTGCATGTTCGCATGGACAGACATTCGGAAAATGCTAGTAAAGTATTCGACTTTTTAAAGGCACATCCATCTGTTGAACATATCTATTATCCGTTTGATGTAGATAATCCACAATATCATGTAGCGAAGAAACAGATGAAAGCCGGTGGCGGTCTTATTTCTTTCACTATAAAAGGAGGAGTGAAAGAGGCACAAAAATTGATGAATGAACTAAAACTGATAAAAATTGCAGTTAGTTTAGGAGATGCTGAGACATTGATCCAACATCCTTACACAATGACTCATTCTGTTGTACCGGAAAAAGAAAGATTAGAGATGGGGATAACAGGCGGCCTGTTAAGACTTTCTGTAGGGCTTGAGAACTCTAGTGATATTATAGAAGATTTACAGCAAGCTTTATCTAATATGTAAAAAGTGGAAGGAGATATCTCCTTCCACTTTTTGCTGCATAATAAGAGTCTTTTTAAAAGACGTGGAGCTTTTATGAGGGAACATCTTTATGTGTCTAAGGGAAGGGATATGCGAGTCTGAATAATTAAGGAGGTAAATGGAAATTTTATTTTCAAATATTCCAAATGAAACATACTCAACCATTGTGGAAAAAGAAAACGGTGTCGGAAGTAAGAATACTCCCGGTAACCATTTGCAAAGAGATCTTAGCTTCTTATTTTCTCGCAGACCCTCTGCTAACTAAAGCACTAAATGTGGTGTGTTTATAAATGGAAGGCGAAGTCATAGCAGTTAGCAGAGCTCCGTAATTGAGGGAGAATGCAACTTCATCACCCGATTTTAAATAATTATTATTAGCATCCAAAATAATGTGATCACTACTCGAACCAATTATCTCAAGTGGGAGGAGGGGTGTTAATCCAGAGACGAGGACATCTTGTCGCCCAACACCCACAATTATTCTTCTAATTATTCCGTTGTCCGGAAATGATATAAATTCTCCAAAAGCATTTTTACCCCTCATGCCGGTCGGTACAGAAGGCTTTAGTTTCGACTCAATTACTTCTGCAAAAAAGGAAAATGCATCTGTGAATAAATTGGGAATAGGTTCGCCTTTTACCGTCTCACAGCCTAAAAATATAGATTCACCAAGACGCATATTATTGACTTCTCTTACATCCGTCGTATTCATAAGCCAATTATGGTTTGCGGAGTTCCCCCCTGATACATAAGGGAAGGGGATATTAAACTTTCGTTTCATTCTTTTTACGAGTGAAGAAAACAATTGCATTTTGTGCTCTGTAGGGATGACTCCACCAAAGCAAGCAAAGTTTGCACCAATACCCGCAATTTGAATATTAGGGAATATAATCACTTCTTCAATAAAGGCAGCAACATCATTTAGCAATATGCCTTCTCGTAAATCTCCCATTTCAACCATTATAATAATTTGATGTATTTTCTTCTGTTTCTTCGCTTCAGCTGAGAGGGCACGAACAACTTCGATTTCTGTATTCATACTAATATCTGCAAACTCTATAACTTTTTGAATTTCACTCATTGCAGGAGTACGTAATAATATGAATGTTGCTTGTAAATTTGCCATCTTCATTTTTTCTATATTAGAAATTTTGGAATCTGCAATACTCTTAATCCCACTATCTATCAGCACTTTTACTACTTCTGGTTTGGCAAATACCCCTTTGACGACTCCTGTAATATGAACGCCTTTTGCTTCATACAACTCTCTTAATATTGTCGCATTATGCTTAATTTTATCTAAGTTAATTTCAATTCTAGGGTTAGATGCCATTTAAGATACAACCAGTTTCGCACTGTTTTGTAGAGATGGGAAAAATTCAATAATAGAGTCAATTATATTATCAGAACCTGTAGTTAATAAATCCGTTACTGGTAGTTGGAAGGTTTGCTCATATTCACGAATAGTGGTATTAACTTCCTGATGGTCCATACCTTCATGATTAAGGGTAATACCGATTACTTTTGTCTCACTGAAATGCTCAATAAGGTCTATCTCACTTTGGACACTTGGCATGTTCACAAAAGGGAAATCTCCTAGCACTTTTCTTTTTGGGGGATGTTGTAAAATAACAGCTTTTGGTCTAGACCCTCTTAAAATACCACATGAACTTGCATAAGCAGGATGACTTAGAGCGCCTTGTCCTTCAACAATAATAATATCGGGATTATCTGTATTATTTGCACGTACTACTTCACTTTCAAGTTCACCAATAACGTATTGTAATGGAAAAGCATCCATTGCAAAGCCATAAGCAGCCCCTTGTATAAGCCCAGTTTGTCCGGTTGCTATAAAAGCAGTTTTATATCCTCTTGCCTTCAATGCTTTTTCAATAATCACTGCAGATGTTCGCTTCCCACAAGCCCCATCGGTTCCTAAAACTGTAATAATAGGAGTGGTTACTTTAAGGATATCACCGGTAAATAACTTCCATGAATCTTTTGGTTTAGGCTTTCGAATATCTTGGATTTCTACCCCATAACGTGTAGCAATGCTCATCATTTCTTCATCTTCTGTAAGAAATTCTTGAAGTGGATTGATAATATGAAGACCTGCTTGCATTGCGGATATAATAACTTCTCGTTCATTGTCTTTTAAGAAAGCATCTGAGGGGGCGATTCCAAATATGAAATAAGTAGGTTTTTGAGGTGAGCATTCGATAGCATCTTCTAAGTTTTTACACAATGGAATGCCATTCTTTTTGTTATCTAAAAATTGTCCTGAGTCTAGGCCGTTTTTTGTACTATCGATAACGGCAGTTATAGAATAATTGCCAGGTTCACGTATTAATCCATTGGCCGTCTTTCCATCCATCGAACTAAATTGGGCCTCACAATAAATAATTGCATTTTTCTTCATTGACCTTACCTCCAAGTAAATCTGTTTTCTAGATAAAAAAAGAACATCTGGTACACCCTAATAAAAGGGGAAATAGATGTTCGATAAGAAATAGATTTAGTTTTATTATAACAATTATCAAGCATTCGCTTCAAAGTATTTAGTATACAAGTCCTATTATACACCTTTTTTTTCCAAAAGTAAAATATTTACACAGCTTATGAGTGAAAAGCCGTCCAGGCGACATGTTAGAGCTTTACGAAAAAAATAAGGCGCCCTCTATTCAACATGAACAGAAAGTGCCTTATTTTTTTCGTATACCAATTTCAATTTTAAATATGCTTCACTAATACTTCGATAAACTGTTCCAGTCCTTCTGCATCCTGCTCGGAGAATCGATCCTTAATAGGACTGTCGATATCCAAAACACCTACTAGCTTACCGTCTTTAGTAATGGGAACCACAATCTCAGATTGTGATGCTGCATCACAGGCGATATGACCTGGATAAGCGTGTACGTCTGGTACGATAACTGTCTCTTGTTTTGTAGCGGCAGCTCCACAAACACCTCTACTAAGTGGGATTCTAACACAAGCCGGTAATCCTTGGAATGGACCTAAGACAAGCTCTCCATCTTCCATTAAATAAAAACCAACCCAGTTAATCTGATCAAAAAATTGATTTAATAATGCCGAAGCATTACTAAAATTAGCAATTGCATTAGTTTCTCCCGTTAAAAGAGCGTCCAGTTGTTTAGAAAGCATATTATAATTTGCAGTTACATCTTCAGAGTATGCTGATTTCGTGAACATATTTTCATTCTCCATTCTATAGAAAGTTACTTATATTATTATAAAACTGATGTAGATCTTTTGCTTGATGTGCGTCTGACCCAAAAACAAGAGGGATTTCTAGTTCCTTCGCAAGCTTTATATAAGGAAGCGGAGGATACACTTCTAAACAATATGGCTTAGCTAATCCAGCGGTATTAACATCCAGTTCTAGCTGTTGATATTTGATTTCTTTTAAAATATTTACTATATCTTCATGGTCTTGTACTACTTCCGTAAGTGTATGTTGAAATTTATGCACTAACGTAATATGACCTATTCTCCGTGGTTTATAGTCGCCCAGATTACTCGTTATTGAATCTATCAATGTTTTATAATACAATTTATACACAGCCATTGGGCTTCCAAGCCGTTCGACAAATTCTGTGAATGTAGATTTAGAGAAGTCAATACAAGTATAGTCATTTTCAAATTTTAAAAAGTGAACAGATAAAATAGAGTCATCTAAATATTTTCCATATGTATTTAAAAAAGAAGTAATATTTTGTTCAAACCCAGATATAAAATCAACTTCTAAGCCTGTAGAAATAACAATATCTTTCTTGTATTCTTTTTTTAACTTTTGTAACTTGGTAATATAAGACTCTAAATGGGTCATGCTCATTCCACTATCCTTATCAGGGGTGGGATCTATAAAACCTAAAGGTAGAGGAGCATGTTCTGTAAATGTAATGGTGTCAAAACCACTTTGTATGGCTTTTTCAATATACAGATGAAAGGAATCTTCTGTTCCATGTGGACAATAAGGTGTGTGGATATGCCCATCCTTTTTCAATAAAAATCAGCCTCCAAACTATAGAAATATAATTTTTAAAAAGAATTAACAGTTTTTCTCTTGTTTATGAAACAATAACATAAAAAGCATGGTAAGATATAGAGTAGTATTGGAAATAGAACTTTTTGAATTTGGAACAGGGGGCTTACGATGAAGTATATCATCCCAGCAGTTATTATACTTTTAGGAATTGCAATTTTTGCATTTATCATAAGACGAAAACATAACGTAGAAATAGAAAGATTAGAACATGAGAAACATCAAATTCAAAATAAACCGATTTTAGAAGAAATGACAAAAGTAAAACAGCTGAATATGAATGGGCAAACCGAGGAAATGTTTGAAAGATGGAGAAATGCATGGACAGAAGTAATGGATGTGCATATGCCAAAAATCGATGTTCTTTTATTTGACGCAGAAGAAAGTATAGATAGATTTATATTTCCGAAAGCGACTAAAATTGAAAAAGAAATTCAAATATTGATAACACTTTGTGATAAGAAAATGTCCGAAATTTTAATCGAACTCGAAGATTTAATAGGTAGTGAAGAAAAAAACCGTATCGAGATGGAACAATTAAAAGATCAACATCGTGCAGCTAGAAAAACACTTCTTGCACATCAGTATTCATTTGGAGAAGCAGTGAAGGCGTTGGAACAAAAGCTGGAGTCTTTCATTCCACTGTTTGATGAGTTCGATCGACTAACGGATACAGGTAACTATTTAAGTGCACGTGAACTAGTTATTACTGTCCAAGAAGATGGCCAAAAATTCTTCCCTAAATTACATGATATTCCTACAGTATTATCTGATATCCAACATAAAATACCAGCCATTATTCATGAGTTGCGTAATGGACAAAAAGAGATGGAAGAGAGTTCTTACTACTTACAGCATCTCGAAATGAATCAAAAATTAGACTCCATAGAAGCTGAACTTGTGGAATTAAAACAAGCAATTATTGAATTGCATGTCGGGAAAACAATGAGCAGAGTGGAAGAGTTAAAAGATGAATTAGATACATTTTATGATTTACTGGAAAAAGAAGTGCTTGCGAAAAAATATGTGGATCAATATAAAGAGCAAACAGGCTCTCGCTTACGAGAAGTTACTACTGTTACACGAGCTGTTAGTGAAGAAGCTGCGTATGTTCAACAGAGCTATCGTCTGCCAGAAAAAGAGGCGGAAATTCCCCAAAGTTGTTTAAAAGAGCTAGAGGAATTAGAGAAAAAGTATGAATTGCTTTCCAGTCGCGTAGAAGAAGAGCAATCTGCGTACTCAAGCCTACAAGAAGAGTTAAATGAAATTGCTGAAGAAATTGATCGACTATATGAAGAACAAGACCGATTTGCAAATCGATTGAAAAATCTTCGAATAGATGAAAATAATGCACGTGAAAAGTTGGATGAACTAAAGGATTTATTACATGATACCGATCGTATGTTACAAAAAGCCAATATACCTGGAATCCCAGAAGATATGGACGTTCGTTTAGAAGAAGCAGAAGAGCACATTTATGTAGCAATGCAAAGTCTACAAGAAGTACCTTTAAATATGTCTCTAGTAGATAATTACTTAGAAAAAGCAGAGGCTTGTATGGAAGAAGTACATAGCAGAGCAAAAGAAATGCTTGAAAATGTTTTACTAACAGAAAAAATTATTCAATATGGTAATCGCTATCGTGCAAGTCACCCGCAAGTTCATGCAAAACTGTTAGAAGCAGAGGAAGCGTTTAGGCAACTGCGATATTCTAAGGCTCTTGAGGATGCAGCGACAGCTGTCGAAGAGGTAGAACCGGGAGCATTAAAGAAAATTGATACATTAGTGAAGGAAGACGCTTGGCGTACATAATCAAACGATTTAAAGAACAGTATGAAATTGAGATGTTTGAAAATCATATTTTGTATACAAACGTGAACCACCTCACTATGTGACGGTGGTTTTTTTCCGAAAAGGAGAGTTATTGAAATGATTTATTTAGATAATAGTGCGACGACCAAAGTACACTCAGAGGTATTAAATACGTTCGTCGCTGTGAACGAAAAATTTTGGGCAAATCCTGCATCAATTCATACATTTGGACATCAGACAAATGAATTGTTACAATCTGCTAGAGAACAAATTGCAGACATATTGAAAACGTCAAATGAAAAAATATTTTTTACATCTGGGGGAACGGAGTCCAATAACTTAGCGATATTCGGTTTAGCTCATAAATATAAGCAACGAGGGAAGCATGTATTAATTTCTGAGATTGAACATCCTTCTATTATAGAAACAGCTAAAAAATTGAGCGAAATAGGGTTTGACGTTGAGTGGATTCCCGTCAACTCAGAGGGCATCATTATATTGGATACACTAGAAAAACTGGTTCGAAAAGATACTATATTGGTTAGTGTTATGCACGTGAACAATGAAACAGGTGCTATACAACCAATAGAAGAACTTTCTAAAATTGTTAGAGCACAAAGCAGAGCGCTTATTCACATGGACGCTGTTCAGAGCTTCGGGAAAATTCCAGTTGACTTTAAAATCTTGGATATTGATGCTATTACGATCTCTTCTCATAAAATACACGGTTTAAAAGGCTCGGGATTACTTGCATTAAAAAAATTCATAGAAATAGAACCGATAATATACGGTGGAGGACAGGAATCGGGTATTCGAAGTGGTACAACCTCCGTACCTTTGGCAGTTGCTACAGCGAAAGCGATAAGATTAGCTGTAACAGACTTACAAAACAACATTTTAAAATTACAAACACTTTCTGACGATTTGATGGTATATTTAAATACTTTTCCTTCTGTTAAGGTAATATCTCCAGCAAAAAAAGCACCACATATAGTTACATTTTCGGTGCAAAAAGTTAAAGGTGAAGTAATGATTAATGCATTGCAGGAACAGGATATCATTGTATCCACTAGTAGTGCATGCTCCTCCAGACAAACAAAAACAAGTCATGTACTAAAGGCTATGCATATTTCGGATGATTATATAAAAGGCGTATTGAGAGTAAGCCTTAGTACCCTTAATAACCAACAAGAAATAGACCAATTTAAAATTGTATTCAAGCGTGTCATGAATGTAATTAAAGGAGATTAAAATAGGATGAAATGGGAAAAAATATTAGTACGTTATGGTGAACTATCAACGAAAGGGAAAAATAGAAAGCAATTTATTTCACATTTACGAAATAATATTAGGTTTTCATTTGTTGATTTGCCAAATATTAAAATACAAGCGGAAAGAGATCGCATGTTTTTAACATCAACTGATGATTCGGAAATTGAGGCACTAATAACACGATTACCTAAAATCTTTGGGATTCAATCGTTTAGTCCAGTAGCTTCTTGTTCTAAAGAAATGGATGATATTCAAGCAACTGCACTTCAAATTATGGATAGTTTAGACAGTCAAGATAAAACGTTTCGTGTTACTGTAAAACGTTCAGATAAGTTTTTTCCACTGGATACATACGAGTTACAAAGTGTCGTAGCAAGTAATGTATTAAGACAATACCCAAGTTTAAAAGTTCAAATGAAGAAACCAGAAATAGATTTACGTATTGAAGTATTAAATGATGCAGTATATATGATGGCACAGGTTATTCCTGGAGCAGGTGGAATGCCTTTAGGTTCAAATGGTCGTTCGTTGCTTATGTTATCAGGAGGGATTGACAGTCCTGTAGCTGGATACATGTTATTAAAACGTGGTGTTCGCCTCGATGCAATACATTTTCATAGTCCACCGTTCACAAGTGAAAGATCGAAGGAAAAAGTAATGGATCTAGCCAATCAGTTAAGTCATTTTGGTGCGACTGTAAGACTACATGTCATACCTTTTACAGATATACAACAAAGTATACAAGCTCAAATACCTGAAAATGTATCCATGACTACGACTAGACGGTTAATGATGAAAATTACTGATCTTGTTCGAGAAGAAATAGGAGCATTAGGAATTGTTACTGGGGAAAGCTTAGGTCAGGTAGCAAGTCAAACTTTGGAAAGCTTAACTGCAATAAATGCAGTTACGTCTACGCCAATTTTCAGACCACTAATCTCTATGGATAAGCTTGATATTATTGATATTGCCCGGGAAATAGGGACTTACGAAACTTCCATCTTGCCTTACGAGGATTGTTGTACTATCTTTACACCATCTTGTCCAAAAACTAAACCTAAACTCGAGAAAGTGGAATACTACGAGAGCTTTAAGGATTTTGATGAATTAATAACAGAAGCAGTGCAAAATAGAGAGATTCTTTCATTCCCTATGAAGAAGGCTAATGATTTTTCAAACCTCCTATAGTAAATGACAAAATATACCTTTTATCCTCCATGTATGAATTAGATGAAAATGAACAATCTAATTTCACAAGGAGGTGAGGAACATGCCAAACAACAACAACTCAAATCAACTTCTAGTACCTGGAGTAAAACAAGCACTTGATCAAATGAAATATGAGATCGCTCAAGAGTTTGGAGTACAACTTGGTGGTGAAGCATCATCGCGTGCCAACGGATCCGTAGGCGGAGAAATTACTAAGCGATTAGTTGCACAAGCCCAACAACAAATGAACGGATTCCAAAAATAAGTGAATTAAGAAAACCGGTAGCCTAAGCTGCCGGTTTTTTTAAATATTTAGGTGTTCATTCCAACCGAACAATATGAACTCTGCCAAATTCATCAATAATAGTTGTATACTATCTGAAAATTTAAATTTTATTAACCAAAGTGGCTAATTTTCCTCTATAATTAAAATATTATAAAGGAGGAAATCAAATGAATAATCAAAATTTAATTGCTCCAGAACATTATAATCTCATTACTGAGTTCGAAAAGTATGCAGTAGACGATGAAAAGTTAGCTATAATATGGGAATCTGAAGATGGTCTGCAGAAAAAAAGTACATATAAAAATTTAATACAGAGAGCTAATAAGATAGCTAATCTTTTTACCCGTAAAGGTCTCCAAAAAGGAGATGTGGTATTAATAATGGTACCACGGTTAATCGAGGCTTATGAAATTTATATAGGTGCACTAAAAGCCGGGCTAGTTGTTATCCCAAGTTCCGAAATGCTTCGCGCAAAGGATATTGAATATCGCTTGACACATAGTGAAGCGAAGGCAATTATTGCATACGAACCATTTTTAGATCAATTTGAAGATGTTCGGAATTTAGACGAGCAACTATTATTAGTAATCGGTAATAAGAAAGACAATTGGATATCTTTAACGGAAGAAATACAAGCCGAATCAGATGAATTTCAAACAATTGATACGCTAAGGGATGACATGGCATTCCTATCGTATACGAGTGGTACTACCGGAAATCCTAAAGGTGTAGTCCATACCCATGGATGGGCGTTTGCACATTTACGCACTTCTGGGCCGAACTGGTTGGCAATACAAGAAGGAGATGTAGTGTGGGCTACAGCAAGTCCGGGCTGGCAAAAATGGATTTGGAGTCCATTCTTAGCGACACTGGGTAGCGGAGCAATTGGTTATGTATATAACGGTAAATTTGAACCCAAAAAATACTTAACAATCATTCAAGAGCAAAAAGTAAATATTCTTTGTTGTACACCTACTGAGTACCGGATTATGGCTAAAGTAGATACATTAAACGAGTATAATCTTTCTTCGCTTCAGAGTGCTGTTTCTGCAGGAGAACCATTGAATAGAGAAGTAATTGAAACGTTTGAAAAAGTATTTGGTCTAGAGGTCCGAGATGGCTATGGCCAAACTGAAAATACATTGCTTGTTGGAACGATGAAGGGCATGGAGGCAAGACCTGGTTCCATGGGCAAACCAACACCTGGTAATACAGTGGAAATTATCAATGATTTAGGGAAGATTTGTGCTACTGGAGAAGTTGGAGATATAGCTGTTCATATTGAAACGCCAGCACTATTTAAAGAGTACTTAAAAGATCCTGAAAGAACCTCTATGCAATTTAGAGGAGATTATTATATTACAGGTGACCGAGCGAAAAAAGATGAAGATGGATACTTCTGGTTTGAAGGGCGAGGAGACGATATTATTATTAGCTCAGGCTATACAATTGGACCTTTTGAAGTAGAAGACGCATTGACAAAACACCCAGCTGTTCAAGAATGTGCAGTAATTGGGGCGCCGCATCCGGAAAGAGGCAGCATTGTTAAAGCATTTGTTGTGTTACGTGATGCATCCTTAGCAGGATCTGAGGATTTAATAAAAGAACTACAAAATCATGTGAAACAAATAACCGCACCCTATAAATATCCAAGAGAAATTGAATTTATCGACGAATTACCAAAAACAACATCTGGGAAAATTAGAAGATTAGATTTACGACAAAAAGAACAGAGTAAAAGTCGATCATAAAAATTAATTAAAATGGTTTAAAAACACGAAGAGATCATACCTCTTCGTGTTTTCTTATTTACTTTAATGCTCTAAAGCAATATAATGATTTAATATTTCGAGTTACAAAGTAAAGAGGTGCTTTTATTGGGTTCAGAAGAAAAACAAGGAATCATATTTGTAGTACTGGCGTATGTATTTTGGGGTTTCATGCCAATTTATTGGAAGTTATTAGAGCATGTTTCTAGTGATGAAATACTTTCAGGTAGAGTAATTTGGTCATTCATTTTTACCTTCATGTTAGTAATTGTAGGTAGAAATTTAAATCAGCTGAGATTAGATTTGAAGGATTTATGGGCTAATCAAAAATCTTTTTGGGGGCTATTTCTAGCTTCTTATCTTGTATCAGGAAATTGGTTTACATACATATATGCAGTAAACGCAGGTTATATCGTACAAACAAGTTTGGGGTATTATATAAACCCACTTCTTTCTATATTATTGGGGATTGTATTTTTAAAAGAAAGACTATCCAGAGCACAACAGTTTTCTGTACTACTAGCTGCTGTAGGAGTGATTATTCTAACTGTTTCTTACGGTGGAATTCCGTGGATAGCTTTTACGCTTGCCATAACATTTGCTTTATATGGTCTGATTAAGAAAAGTATTAAAATAGATGCATTAAGAGGATTAACGATTGAAACTTTTTTTGTTTTACCTGTTGCTCTCGTATACTTTGTCTATTTAGTAGTATCAGACAAGGCGGTATTTTTTAATACCGATGCTCCTACTGCCATCCTACTCATTTTCACGGGTGTTGCAACTGCCGTGCCTTTGATCTTGTTTGCTAAGGGAACTAAGACAATGCCACTGTATATGTCAGGGTTTTTTCAATATATTGCACCAACGTTAATGCTGCTCGTTGGGGTATTTTTATACGACGAGGCATTTAGTAAAATAGAGTTTTTATCATTTTCATGTATCTGGCTTGCGTTAATATTATTTACGGTTTCCAAAATAATGCAAGTGAGAAAAGTACAAGTTCATAAGTGAAATACCGACAACATTTAATTACATTTCAGGTGACGGAATGACAAACTTTATAAAAAAGGGATGCTGGTTGGATGTGACGCTCGTCACATCCAACCAACATCCGCTATAAAATTATGAAACAAGTAATTAGCAAATGGACTATCTAGTTCAAATTATAAAAACGATCTTTTCACTTTTTCCCAGTAACTATTATTTTTCATTTTAACCGTTTTAATGATTTTATCACTCAAACAAATAGATACATTTTCAACATGCTGAATACTAAGAGCCTCGTTGTCTGTGCTCATCGAAGGGTAATCATTCCAGTCTTTATGCAGTCGAAGTTCTAGTGTTCTTTCTCCACTTAATATAAAAGAGGAACCTAGCGTTCTATAATCATTGCTATTCACAGAAGCTATTTCCGCAACTTGAATACAAGGTAGAAGAGGATCAACCACTGCCCCATTTAGTGACTTGTTATAACCTGAACTTCCGGTCGGAGTGGAAATCACCATACCATCTCCTCTAAAGGACTCAAAATGCTTGTGGTCAATAATTATATCTAGTACAAATGCTTTGATAATATTTGAACGAATCGTAAATTCATTTAAACATAAAAATTTAGGGTCATTATTTACCGAGATTTCTAGTAAAGGATATTTCCGAACTTGGATATTTTTTGTAAGAACTGCTTCAGCCATTGCTTCTATATCATCCGCTAAAAAGTCACAGTACATGCTTAGCGTATCTGTTGTAGAAATTCCAGCATATAAGCAATCCTGCCTAAATCCTGTTTTACGGACTGCTTGTAAAAAAGAACCATCCGTCCCGATGCTAACAATTATGGAAGCAAGCTGAGGGTCTTCCACGACTGTAAAACCATGAGTATGTATGGCTTCAGCGATACTTTCTTTTCTTTGCAAAGATTTTGTGTCATTCTTAGTATATAAATATATTGCGTTTTTGGAGGGCATAAACATTCTCCTTTACTATTGTATATATTTATTTTAACATTTCGTGAAACATTTAGATATTCTTTACGTATGTAAAGAGGAGTATTAAAGGAGGAATTGTACATATGAATATGAAACGCTGGTTTGCTATTTTAGGAGCATCACTGTTACTGCTTATTTCTATTTTCGTCAATACTGTTTCCACTGCTTTTTCAACAGATTGGACATCGTATTTAGAGGACTTTGCATCTGCTTCTAGCTCAGAGTTTTTTGAAACTGTTTTGGAAGAAGGTAGTATGAACGAACGAATCGTAGTACTTACGGTAGATGGGACTATTCAAGATACTGGAAGTGCAAGCTCGCTTTTTGCAGCGGAAGGATATAATCATCAATTCTTCATGCAACAATTAGAACAAGCAAAAGTCGATGACACTGTAAAAGGGATTGTGTTACAAGTAAATTCACCAGGTGGCGGAGTTGTCGAATCGGCACAAATTTATAAAGAAATTATTGAACTTCAAGAAGAAACTGAGAAACCGATCTATGTTTCTATGGGAAGTATGGCTGCTTCAGGTGGATACTATATATCTGCACCTGCTGATAAAATATTTGTGAACAAAGAGACGATGACAGGTTCTATTGGTGTCATTATGCAAAGTGTTAACTATGGTAAACTAGCAGAAAAATATGGCGTAGAATTTGTAACAATTAAATCTGGTCCATACAAAGATATTATGAGCCCTACTAGAGAAATGACAGAAGCTGAAAGAACAATGCTTCAAGAAATGTTAAATGACTCGTATGAGGACTTCGTTGATATTATCGAAAAAGGTAGAAATATGACCGAAGCAGAAGTGAAAAAAGTTGCGGATGGACGAATTTTAAATGGTCGACAAGCAATTGAAGCTGGCTTAGCTGATGAATATGGCTTTGTAGAGGATGTAATTCAATCTATTAAAACAGATTATGACTTACAAGATGCAGAAGTATTTGAATATGGCTATTCACAAAGTTTTGCTTCCCTATTTGCTGTGAAAGCACAGTCATTCTTAGGTTTAGATTTGGAATCCAAGCTTATTGCGAAGTTAATCACAGAAAATAGCTCACCAAAAATGATGTATTTATACGGGAATGAATAAGGAGGGTTTAAGATGAGTGAATTTGTACAATCAGAAGAGCAGCATGTGCAAGCGAACACCTCTGCAACCCAGCAAGTAATTGTTCATCGAACGGCACAATATGAACAGAAGGCTGCGGGCTTTTGGATTCGTTTTTGGGCATATACAGTAGATATTCTCATTTTGGCATCTGTTGGTATGTTATTGATCAAACCTATATTTCGGTTGTTTTCATTAGACTTAAATAATCCTGTATGGTATGCGCCTTTTACATTAATCACAGCAGCTATTTTTTACGCATACTTTGTGTTGATGACAAAGCTTTGTAGCCAGACAGTAGGAAAGATGATTTTTGGTATTAAAGTTATATCCAAAGACGGTGGAAAACTAAAATGGAGTACTGTTATATTTAGAGAATGGATTGGTCGCTTAATCTCTATTGTTCCATTGAATATACCTTATTTAGTGGTAGCTTTTACTCCTAAAAAACAAGGGGTACATGATTTTATCGCGGATACGCTTGTTGTCCATGAGACCGTATTTGATCTAAAAGAGAAAGTCACATATGAGAACGCTCCTGCAAAAGAGTTGCATGAGCCGAACGTATTCTAGTAAGATAAAGATAATGAAAAAGGAGGCTACATATTATGGCAAAAGTAACATTTAAAAATAGTCCGGTCACATTAGTTGGAAAAGAAGTGGTAGTTGGTAGTAAGGCACCTGACTTTTCTGTGCTAGCAAATGATTTATCACCTGTGACTCTACAAGATTCTGCTGGTAAAATTCGTTTAATCAGTGTAGTTCCTTCCCTAGATACAGGAGTTTGTTCTACACAAACAAACAAATTTAACGAAGAGGCTGCTAGTTTAGGTGAAGATGTAGCAATTTTAACAGTATCGATGGATTTACCTTTCGCTCAAAAACGTTGGTGCGGGGCTAATGCTGCTGATGCAATTCAAACTTTATCAGATCACCGTGATGCAGCTTTCGGAGAAGCTTACGGGGTACTTATGCAGGAATTACGCTTATTAGCTCGTTCTGTATTTGTAGTAGATAAAAACGATGTTGTAACTTATGTTGAATATGTTGGAGAAGGTACAGATCATCCAAATTATGAAAAAGCATTAGAAGCAGTAAAAGCACTAACGAACTAAGAAAAGCGCAAGCGCCTAGCGTTGCAAGTCTGAAGCGACTTGAAGGGTTAGGCGCAGGAGCTAGACAGATAAAGGGTAAAAAAGTATATACTTTCTTATCTTTAAAAAAATGCAAACCCACTCTGAAGAAGGAGTGGGTTTTACTATGAGGGATACTATGCATACACATGTAGAACAAATTTTTACGTTTATTGATCAAGAGAGTAATTATATTGAAAATGAAGCTTCTGCTACTTATTTAGAAGGTGTCGTTTATGCGTTAGAGCTATGGCTTAATGAAAAAAAAGTGCCATCTGTTCGGGACGCAGATAAAGAAGAAGTACGCAAAGCAATTCAATTAGCAATCTTAAAAGGAATGAAGAAGTCCGTTCAGGTTAATCATCAAATGACACCGGATGCGATAGGATTATTAGTAAGTTACTTTGTGAAAGAAATGACTAAGGATAGAAAAGAACTATCGATTTTAGATCCTGCCCTAGGAACAGGGAATTTGTTATTTACGATTATGAATGCACTACCAACGGAAAACTACGCATTTGGTGTAGAAATTGATGAGTTGTTAATTCAATTGGCTGCGCAAACTGGTGAGCTCCTTACACACGACGTACAGTTATTTAGGCAAGATGCATTAAAGCCTCTTTTAATTGATCCTGTGGATATTGTAGTAAGTGATTTACCGGTTGGATATTATCCAGATTCGGAAACTTCTCAAGATTATTTCCTTCATAGTACAGAGGAAATGTCGTATGCCCATCACTTGTTTATGGAGCAGTCGATGAAACACGTTAAACCAGGTGGCTATCTTTTCTTCCTAGTACCAGATACTATATTTGAATCGAAACAAGCACCGAAGCTTCATGAATTCATCAAGGAAAATGGTTGGATTCAAGCAGTCATTCAATTTCCAACTTCTATTTTTAAAACAAAGGGACAAGAAAAAAGCTTGCTAATATTACAAAAGAAAAGCAGTGACTTAAAAGCGCCAAGAGAGGTTCTTTTAGCAAAAGTTCCAAACATGATGAACAAAGAATCTATGGAACTGTTTTTGAAAAAGGTCGAAATTTGGCAAGAAGAGAATACTAAGTGAGTTGCTAGCTCCTTCGTTGAACGGTACAATTAAAGTACTAGTTCAACGAAGGAGCGTTTTTTATGCCAATAATATTAGCTATAAATGCAGGAAGCTCTTCATTAAAATTCCAAGTTTTTGAAATGGTAGACGAACAAGTAATTGCTAAAGGATTAATAGAAAGAATTGGTCTAGGAAATCCAATTTTTACAATGACGACAAACGAGGAACGTATAAATATTATTGAACAGGTGGACAATCACGAACAAGCGGTAAAACTATTGATGTATATGTTAATTGAAAAGAATGTAATAGAATCGTTAGATGATATTGATGGAATTGGACACCGAGTTGTACATGGAGGAGAGGTTTACAGTGACTCTGTTTTAATAACAACTGAAGTATTAGAGAAGCTAGAAGAACTATCGGAGTTAGCGCCGCTTCATAATCCAGCGAACGTTACTGGTATAAAAGTATTTAAAAAAGAACTTCCTAATGTGCCAGCGGTTGCTGTTTTTGATACTGCTTTTCATCAAACGATGCCAGAAAGTTCTTATCTATATTCCATCCCATATAATTATTATGAAAAGTATGGTATTCGAAAATATGGTTTTCATGGGACTTCCCATAAGTATGTTTCAGAGAGAGCTGCAATTTTATTAAACAGACCTTTGGAAACAACTCGATTTATATCCTGTCATCTTGGCAATGGGGCAAGTATTGCGGCTATTCACCATGGTAAATCTATCGACACATCTATGGGGTTTACTCCGCTTGCAGGGGTAACAATGGGAACCAGGTCAGGTAATATAGATCCTGCTCTAATCCCTTATTTGATGGAGAAAACAGGGAAAGATGCAGAAGGTATTTTAGATATTTTAAATAAGAAATCAGGAATGCTAGGTGTTTCCGGATTCTCTAGTGATTTGCGTGATATCGTTACGGAAGCTACAAAAGGGAACGACCGGGCACAGTTAGCTTTAGATGTATTTGCTAATAGAATTCATAAGTACATCGGCTCCTATGCTGCACGTATGAATGGTGTGGATGCCATTATTTTCACTGCAGGAATCGGTGAAAATAGTGAGGTTATTCGTGAAAAAGTCTTAAAAGGACTGCAGTTTATGGGCGTGTATATGGATCCCGATCTAAATAAAATAAACGGAAAAGAAAATTTCATCAACTACCCGCATTCACCGGTTAAAGTGATAGTTATCCCGACAAACGAAGAGATTATGATTGCTAGAGATACGGTGAGAATAGCGGGATTGTAGCTAGAATGAGTGATTTCAAATTGTGTAAAGTTTAAATCCGGATAAATAAAGGATATAGAAGGTAATAGTTCTAATAGTTATGCAATATACAAAAGTGAATTTTTAAAAATGAGAGTAGGCCTCATCAACTATATTTGATGAACTACTCCTTTTTATATTTGTTTTATCCCTAAGTAAAATTTGATTAATTTAATAGACATTTATAGAAAATAATCTATATAAGTCAATGTAAAAAAGTGTAATCTTCCTAATATTGATTTCCTCTTCAGGCGGTCGCTTTCCGCGGGCACGGCTCCAATCTCCTCGTCACTGCGAAAACATATGCTCCTGCGGTTACTCGTCGCAAAGACATTGGTCAAAATAAAGTTTGCCCAATGTCTTTCCTGCGGGGCTTTCAGCTCGCGCTGTCCCGCTGGAGTCGCCGCCTTCCGCTCCAATCAAACGAATTGACTTTATAATAAATAAAAATGAACTAGATAAAAAATGGAGTCTTGAAAACATAACCTTGAGTATAAATTAGCAAAAGATTATTAGGCTATATGAAAGGTCAGGTGATAGACATGTTATAGTTTTATTAAAATATGCAAATAAATGGAGATGTAATAGTGAGTAAAACTTATATTAATCAGAGTACATTATCTTCTAAATTAGGGTGGTCAGAGGCTACCGGTAGGAAATGGATTACTGAGTTTCAAGAATTTGTTCCGCCTAAAATGGTAGGCAAAAGTAAAATGTATGATGATAATGCGTATAAAGTTTTAGTTACCATTAAACAACTTTCTGATAAAAGATTCACCAGAGGGAAAATATTAGAGATTTTTAAGGAAGAAGGCGTTCCTGAAACTGTAGATGAGGTAGAAAAAATAATTAAAGAATATTCAGTTTTAGACGAACTAGGACAAGCTCTAGTTGATTCAATCCCTTCATTAAAAGATCTTATTATTCCTTTATTGAATGTCATGAGGGATAGAAAACCCTTCATAGCATCAATGTTAAATAAAGGTGTTGCTGAGTATCTTTCACTAACTGATGATCAATTAAGTATTGCTTACCCTGAAAGTAAGGAAACTATTTTTACGTCTAGGATGAGAGCATCGAGGTTTTCTTTGCAAAAACAAAGTTATATTGAAGAAGTAAGTACTCATACTTATCAAATTACCAACGAAGGAATAGAACTATTAAATAATAACAACGTGGATATAAACGAAGAAATTGAAGAGTTAGAAAAGGTTATTGATCCTATAGAAGTAATTCAAGAAAATGTCGAGGAGATCGAAGAAGAACTTGTAAATAAGTTAGTGAATGAATTGAAAAAAGCCCATTGGAGAAGACTGGAAACAATTGTTGTTGAATTACTCACGGCGATGGGCTACGGAGATGGACAGGTAACACAAAGAACTAATGATGGTGGATTAGATGGAATAATCAAAGAAGACAAACTAGGTTTAGATAATATCTATGTTCAAGCAAAAAGATGGGAAAATACGGTTGGTAGACCGGAAGTTATGAGTTTTTCTGGAGCATTGGATGCGAAAGCAGCTAGAAAAGGCATTTTTATAACAACATCATCTTTTTCTAAAGGAGCAGAAGAATATGTTGAGCGTCTTGAATCTAAAAAAATTATATTAATTGGTGGAAGAAAACTTGCAAGACTAATGATAGAGAATGATATAGGAGTAAGTATAAAGAAAAAAATAGTTTTGAAAGAGATAGACTTTTCTTATTTTGATGGCGAGTAGCTGCGCATAGTGGGAGAAGCTACACTGTTTGGGTATTAATGTATGTGTGAGTTAAAGAAGAATTAGATTATAGCATGGTAGAAGAAAAACAAAGCTTAAATAAAAAATGGCTAAACGTGAGAAGTTTCACGTCTAGCCATTTTGTTAATCTATGAGTTTATACTTCTGGACGTTCTTCTGTACGTACTACTAATACGTCGCATGTAGCGGAACGTACGATATATTCGGATACACTACCGATCAAGAATCTTTCCATTGCATTTAAACCAGTCGCTCCACAGATGATAAGATCTGCTTCTACTTTTTTAGCAATGTCTTTAGAAATCATTGTTTTTGGTGAACCGTAATCCACAACAACATTTACATTTTGTACTCCAGCAGCAAGCGCTTCTTTTTTATATCCACCTAGTAAATCTTCTGCAAATGTTTGAGCTCTTTCAGCGATAGAGCGGTCATAAGCTTCAATTGCAGCGAATGAACGAGTATCGATAATATTAATAAGATTTAATGTTGCATTGTTACGTGCGGCAATAGAAACAGATTTTTTGAATGCATATTCCGCTTCTTTGGAACCATCGACTGCAACTAAAATTTGATTATATTTTAATGTCATTTTAAAAACCTCCTTGTTGGTTATATATATAGTATTCGAGATTGTTAGACATATTCCTTCTTTTTATTCATATTAATTCTGTATATTAAGTCATATTTGTGAATACTTAAAATTGAAAATTAAATAGTTGCAGTATTTTAAATATATAAATGATAAAATGAATTTGTATGAAATATTGTGTCATCTTCATACCAACATGATTTACATAGGAGGATGCAAGAAATGCGTATTGGGATTCCAAAGGAAACAAAAAACAATGAAAATCGCGTAGCAATGACACCAGCTGGAGTAGTGAGTCTGACTCATTACCAACATGAAGTTTTTATCGAAACCGGAGCTGGGCTTGGATCAAGCTTTACAGATGAGGACTATATTACTGCAGGTGCTAAAATTGTATCCACTGCAAAAGAAGCATGGGATCAGGAGATGGTCATGAAAGTAAAAGAACCTACTCATGCTGAATATGAGTTAATCCGTGAAGAGTCAATTCTTTTCACCTATTTACATCTAGCTCCTGAAGCGGATTTAACAAGAGTACTAATAGATAAAAAAGTTACAGCTATAGCATATGAAACAGTACAATTACCTAATAATACATTACCGTTGTTGTCTCCGATGAGTGAGGTTGCTGGCCGTATGGCAACTCAAATTGGTGCACAGTACTTAGAGCAAATACATGGTGGAAAAGGAATATTACTTGGTGGAGTTCCAGGAGTTCCTCGCGCAAAAGTAGCAATCATCGGTGGAGGGATTGCTGGGGCCAACGCAGCGCGTGTAGCTATTGGGATGGGAGCACAAGTAACGATCATCGATTTAAATCCGGATCGTCTTCGTCAATTAGAGGATATCTTTGGGTCAAGCATCCAAACATTAATTTCTAGTCCATATAATATTGCAGAGGCAGTTAAGGAAGCAGATTTAGTAATTGGGTGTGTATTAATTCCCGGTGCAAAAGCTCCGAAATTAGTAACAGAAGAAATGATTAAAACGATGTCTCCTGGTTCTGTCGTAATTGATATTGCTATCGATCAAGGTGGAATTTTCGAAACTTCTGATCGCATCACAACACATGATAATCCAACATATGAAAAACATGGGGTAGTACATTATGCTGTAGCAAATATGCCTGGAGCGGTTCCAAGAACTTCTACAATGGCGCTTTTAAATGCTACAATTCCGTATGCGTTACAAATTGCCAACAAAGGCTATAAACAAGCATGTCTAGATAACCTGTCACTTCAAAAAGGACTTAACACTTTAGCGGGACATGTTACTTTTAAAGCGGTTGCAGAAGCACAAGATTTACCTTATGTAGATGTAGCTACACTTTTAAAATAATATGATAAAATAATCACTCAAAGCAATTATGCTTTGAGTGATTTCTAGTTAATGGGGCGATATTATTGATGTATTTATACATAGGACTTGCAGGTTCGTTAGGGGCGGTTGCAAGGTATGCTATTAGTATTATTATGGTACATGATTCAGGTTTTCCATTTTCAACTTTACTGGTAAACTTGATTGGATGTTATGCATTGGCATATCTAATGTCTAGAAGGCTCCGATTTTCGAGTAGACTAAAGTCTGCCATTAGTACAGGTTTTCTCGGATCTTTTACAACTTTTTCAGCATTCAGTGTGGAAACGATCACAATGATAGAAGCTAACCAAATTGGTATTGCCATTCTTTATATGACAGTAAGTATTGTAGGTGGAATTATGATGAGCAATCTTGGATGGAAAAAAGAGGTGGGACCATGAATTTCATCTTAGTTGGTATTGCGGGATTTATCGGTGCTAATCTACGATATATCCTTTCCAAAAAACTAAACAAAAGCGCAAGTGGTTCCTTCCCATTTGGTACACTATTAGTTAATTTAGTAGGGGCATTTTTGCTTGGTTTATTGGTCGGTAGTCAAGCGGGAGAAATTTATATGGTTTTTATTGGATCAGGATTACTAGGTTCTCTGACGACTTTCTCTACTTTAAATAAAGAACTATATTCCCTGCAAAAATATCCTAAAACTTGGCTTATGTATTTTCTTATTACTTATGTAGGGGGCTTAGTTTTTGCATATGTTGGATACTTACTATTTTTGTGAAAATATCATTTCGGAATAGGAGCTATTAATAATGACAGATTATAAACAATCTAAAGAAACGAACTGGGATGATGGACACAGATTATGGCCATTGCCAAATATGCCTTGGACAATGAAACAAACTTGGAATGATTTGCTTTTTGCTCATTTTCCAGTTAATTTTAATGTCTTACGAAAACTAGTTCCTAACATATTCCCATTGGACACTTATGATGGCGTGTGTTGGGTCGGAGTAGTACCATTCCATATGACAGATATTCGTTTACGTGGATTACCTCCTATTCCAGGAACTGATAAATTTCCAGAATTGAATGTTCGAACATATGTAACAATCGATGGTAAACCAGGAGTATATTTTTTTAGTTTGGACGCCACAAATCTACTTGCGATAAAAGTTGCTAGAACTTTTTATCACTTACCATATGTTCGTGCAAATATGAAGGTCGAAAAGCAAGGGGATATGATTGAATATGAGAGTGTAAGAAAATCTGAGGATGCTCGGTTTGTGGCAGATTATCGTCCAGTATCTGAGAAATATTTTGCAGAAAAAGGTTCTTTCGAAGAGTGGCTCGTGGAACGTTACTGCTTATATACACTAAACCCCAAAGGAGTTCCATTACGATGTGACATTTTACATCACCCATGGGAACTTCAACTGGCAGAAGCAAATATTAAAGAAAATACAATGCTTAGTAGTCGAGGTATTGTTGTAGAGAATGACAGTGTAGTCCTGCATTATTCAAAACAGATCGAGGTAAGAATGTGGCCGCTTGTTAAAGCATTTTAAAAAAACAAAGCACTGCATGTTCGCAGTGCTTTGATAGATATCTTATAAAATTTGTAATTCTTTCGGAAACTTCGTTAACACTTCAACGCCACTTTCTGTCACTACTACATCATCTTCAATACGAACGCCGGTAATATCAGGATGATATATTCCAGGTTCGATTGTAAATACCATTCCTTTTTCTAGCTTCATGTCATTCACACCAGTTATCGAAGGGAATTCATGGACAGAAATTCCAAGTCCATGTCCTAGACGATGGGTAAAGTATTCTCCGTAACCAGCTTCTGTAATAATATCTCTTGCAGTTTTATCAAGCGCCATAGCAGTAACGCCTGGTTTTACTGCCGCCACCGCAGCTTCTTCTGCACGACGTACTGTTTCATAAATTTCGCGTTTGTCTGGAGAAGGTTCTCCAAATGCTACTGTACGCGTAATATCTGAGCAATAGCCGTTATACACTACGCCTAAGTCAAAAAGAATGAAATCTCCTTTTTGGATTTTACGGTCACCAGGAGTTCCGTGAGGTGAAGCTGTTTTAGGACCACTCAACACCATTGTGTCAAATGACATCTGTGCAGCTCCTTTTTCTTTTACGGCCAATTCAATGGCATTTAAAATTTCAATCTCCGTTTTACCTTCTGCAATTTCCTTGCAACCAACTTCAATTGCATAGTCCGCAAGCTCGGCCGCTTTACGCATATTGACTAATTCTGCTTCAGACTTAATAACACGTAGGTCATTGATTTTTTCGTCGATTCTAGAAACTTGCAGATTTGAAAGTCGTTCTTCTAGTGCTTCTAATCTTTCAACTGTCATATGTGATTTCTCAACCGCTAGGCTTTGAATATTACTAGCCGTTTCATTCATTTTTTGTACTAAGATATCCCATGCATTGTCCGTGTCTTGATGTCCAATTATTTCTCCATTCCAACCTGCTGCTTTTGCATCTGGAATTTCCATTTTAGGACAAATGATAAACGGTGCAGCTTCCTTGAAGATGGCTACACCTAAAAGACGCTCATGGGGATTGCTTTTAAATCCAGTAAAATAAAAAACGTTATCTGGAGTAGTGATAAATGCTGCATCAATTTGATGTGTTTGTAGATAGGATTGTATTTTTTCTGTTTGATTCATATGGGCACCTCTTTTAAATTTAATACTATAAGCATATCAGAATAAAGGATTTCTGACATCTACGTTGAATGAATTATAAGGAGTACTACTTTTAAATAATGATTCAAAAGGAGAGAATACAATATGGAAATCAGCTATCACGGACATTCGGTAGTTAAAATTATGACCGATACACACACAATCTTAATAGATCCTTTTATCACTGGAAATGGACAAACTGATTTAGATGCGGCCAAAGAGAAAGTAGATGTAATTTTAGTGACGCATGGTCACAATGATCATTTAGGAGATACAGTAGACCTGGCAAAAAGAAATAATGCCACGGTAATCGCAACATTTGAACTTGCCAATTATGTAGAATCATTCGGCATTAATGTGCATGCCATGGGAATAGGTGGATCTTATGATTTTGAATTTGGAACAGTAAAATTCACGCAAGCATTTCATAGTAGCTCGTTTACAACAGAAGATGGAGAAATTATTTATGGCGGAATGCCTGCTGGAGTACTTTTCACATCGGAGGGCAAAACTATCTATCACGCAGGCGATACGGCTTTGTTTGGAGATATGAAACTAATCGGTGAACGCAATAATATAGATGTTGCATTCCTTCCAATTGGAGATAATTTTACAATGGGTCCAGAGGATGCAGCATACGCGGTACAGCTACTAAAACCTCAAATTGTTGTACCGGTACATTATAATACGTTTCCACCTATAAAACAGGATCCTCAAATATTTAAGAACCTTGTAGAAACTGCAGAAGTACAAGTGTTGAGTGCTGGTGATCACGTTCAATGGATTCGTGACTAGAAAATAAGGCTTATGTGGTACAATAAACGTATAATAATCGTTTGGATGTGACTACATGACAACAAAACATGAACAGATACTAGCATATATAGAAAAACTTCCAGTAGGCGATAAAATATCCGTTAGACAAATTGCAAAGGATTTAACTGTCAGTGAAGGGACAGCCTATCGTGCGATTAAAGAGGCAGAAACGAGAAGAATAGTCAGCACTATTGAACGAGTAGGGACAATTCGCATCGAGCTAAAGAAAAAAGAAAATTTCGAGCGTTTAACCTATGCAGAAGTAGTAAATATTGTGGATGGTCAAGTATTGGGTGGAAAAACCGGATTGCACAAAACGTTAAACAAGTTTGTGATTGGGGCAATGCAACTAGAAGACATGATGCGGTATGTAGAGCCGAGCAATCTGTTAATAGCAGGGAATCGATTAAAGGTTCATGAGACTGCGTTACAAGCCGGTGCTGCAGTTCTAGTTACAGGTGGATTTGATGTAACTGAGAACACCAAAAGATTAGCGGACGAACTAGAGCTCCCCGTCATTTCTACCAGTTATGATACATTCACTGTGGCTACAATGATCAATCGTGCAATTGATGATCAACTCATAAAAAAAGATGTGTTATTAATCGAAGATATATATGTTCCGCTACAAGAAACGTCGTATTTATACGCTACTGATCAAGTGAAACAATACCGAGTACTAAATAATAGTACAACGCACGGTGTTTTCCCGGTAGTGGATGCCTCGAAGAAATTAGTAGGAATAATAACAGCTAGAGATGTTATTGGTAAATCTAACAATGAACCGATTGAAAAAGTTATGACGAAAAATCCTATTTCCGTCACGATGAAAACAAGTGTATCGTCAGCAAGTCATCGAATGATTTGGGAAGGTGTAGACCTTTTACCTGTTGTGCGAGATACCAATTATTTGGAGGGTGTCATCAGTAGACAAGATGTCTTAAAAGCATTACAGGCTGCAGCTCGACAACCACAAAATGGCGAAACGATAGATGATATTGTTAAACAGCAAATAAAAATTATTTCTACAGAGGATTTTATATTTGAATTTGTCGTTACACCTCAAATGACGGATCATTACGGTGCTATGTCCAATGGAGCTTTTACGATATTAGTAACGGAAACAGGGGCACAAACATTGAAGATTCGTAAACGTGGGGAAAGTGTCGTTGAGAATATGACCATCTTCTATACGAAACCAATTCAGCTTGAAAGTATTCTACGCATTCAAGCGAAAGTATTAGAACTGAGCAGAAAAGTTGCGAAGATGGATATCGAAATCTTTAATGATAAATTACTAGTAGGAAAAGCTATGGTCACTTATCAGTTATTAGAAAGATAAGCATTTCAAGCTTTTTTTGTAATTGGTTCTAGTCATAGGACAAAAAAATGATGCAGCTAATTTAGCTGCATCATTGATTTATAGATAATTCTTCTTTTACAAATTGCCCGTAGTGTTTGGCTACTTTTACATTGTGATATGTGAAATAAGCTCCAAGTAAAATAAACAGACCGGCAACGACATATGTTATAGAAGATTGATAAACGATTAGAAAGTTAATACCAAAAAACAATAAAAATGCTCCTAGACATACGGAAGCTTTTGCGCCAAGCCATTTTTTGCGTATTGGCAGTGGTGTACGGAATTGCTTCGTTTTAAAATAAAAATACCAAACAAATGTAACTACTATAACTGCTACTAATAGTATATTAAGCATAATGACCCTCCATCTAAAAGTTAAGCTGTTATCTATTGTAAAGGGAAAAGTGGAAAAATGCGAATAGAAAAAACAGACAAGCGAGGTTATATGGGATGAAAAGACAAATCATAGACACAATCGAGAAGTACGAAAAAATTATATTGCATCGGCATGTTAGGCCCGATCCAGATGCCTATGGTTCCCAAATAGGATTAAAAGAACTCATTCAGCTAAATTATCCATCGAAAAAAGTCTTTGCCACTGGAACCCATGATGAAACGCTAAATTTCCTAGCTCACCCTGACGAGGTTTCTGATGAGGACTTTCAGGATGCTTTAATCATTGTCACAGATACAGCAAATACCGAAAGAATTGATGATGACCGATATAAATTAGGAAGTTATATTGTGAAGATAGATCATCATCCTAATGATGATGCTTATGGCGATTTACTATGGGTAAATACAGAGGCGAGTTCGGTAAGTGAAATGATCTGTGAACTATTCGAAGAAGCAAAAAACTATAAACAGTGGAAAATGGATGCGTCCATTGCACGATTATTATTTGCAGGAATAGTAGGAGACACAGGTAGATTCATGTTCCAAAGTACAACTAAACAGACAATGGATTTTGCAGGAGAATTACTTACATATGGTTTTGATAGTACGAATTTATTTAATGGCATGTATGAAGTCGAACGGAATCTTCTTCAGCTAAAAGGCTATGTATATGCTAATTTTGAAATGGATGAAACTGGTGTAGGTCATATTAAACTTACGAAAGAAATTCTACAAAAATATCAAGTCGACCAATCAGAAGCATCCTTACTGGTTAGTGCATTAGCTGATGTAAAGGGCATGAAATGCTGGGTTTTCTTTATAGAAGATTCTTCAGAAATTCGAGTTCGACTGCGTTCAAAAGGTCCGGTTATTAATGGAATAGCCAAAAAGTATGGTGGCGGGGGACATCCACTTGCCTCGGGAGCTGCTGTAAAGACATGGGAAGAAGCTGCTTTAGTAATAGAAGATTTAAAAAAGCTGTAAATTGAGGTGTTAATATGAAAACAGTATATCCACAAATTGTGACATCGGCGGATATGCTGAAAAGCACAATTCAGTTGGAACAACTTATACAAAAGTTAAAACAAAATAATGCAGGGGCAGCAGCCATTACAAATAGTAGATTGTATGGTTTACTGCCTTTTTGGCATGCATTACATGCACAACAGATTAAAGCCGTACTTGGTCTCACTGTTAATGTACAACTTGAAACTGGTATTGTAAGTTTGGTGCTCTATGCAAAAGATAATAATGGATATGAAAATTTGCTGAAAATATCGAGCAGTATCGAGACAAGAGAAATTACAGTGCTCCCCAAAAGATGGTTAGAAGCATATAAGAATGGATTAGTCGCTGTCTACAAAGGAGAGTCTTCCACAGAGCTTGAGCTGCTTAGCGAATTACAGATGATTTTTGGGAATGGTCAATTTTATCTAGCAATAGAACGCCCAAATGGGGAAAAAATGGAGCATGAAGAAACCATCATCCAGTACAGTGAACAGTTATCTATACCTATTACTGCTTTCCATATGAGTCGATACATAGAAAAAGAAGATGCTTTTGCATATGAAGTGTTAAATGCAATGGATCAATCACTTAAAATGAATGATCACACTCGCCTAAAACCATCTTCAGACTCCCTTCACATACTTTCTAGTGAGGAATGGAGTGAATGGTTTTTTGATGCCCAATCATGGATTGAAAACACGGAGAGAATGCTAAATAGTTGTAATGTCTCTATTGAAAAGTCTGCTTCTATTATGCCTAAGTACCCATTACCCGAGACGAAAAATTCTAAGGACTACTTAAGAGAACTTTGTGAAGAGGGATTGAAGAAACGGATAAATGAAATTACGAAGCCATATGTTGAACGTTTAAATTACGAACTATCCATTATTAACCAAATGCATTATGAGGATTATTTTTTAATCGTTCAGGACTTCATGAGATTTTCAAAACAACAAAATATATTAACTGGACCTGGCCGTGGGTCTTCTGCCAGTTCACTAGTAGCATTTTCTTTGAATATAACAGATATAGATCCCCTGCGATATGGTTTACTATTTGAACGATTCTTAAATCCTGAACGTATCACAATGCCGGATATTGACATCGATTTTGCAGATTCTAGAAGGATGGAAGTTATTCAATATGTCGTAAAGAAATATGGCCAGAACTATGTTTCTCAAATAATTACATTTGGTACATTGTCTGCAAAAGCAGCAGCAAGAGAGGTTGCTAGAGTGTTTGGATTTGAATCTACCACTTTAGAAGCTATTTCTTCTTTCATACCCGCAAAGCCTGGGATCACGTTAAAAGAAGCATTTGATATGTCTGAGAAATTACGTGAATTTATACAAACAGAGGAAATCCGAAAAAAATGGTTTCAGGTGGCACTAGCTTTAGAGGGGTTACCTAGAAATGCCTCCACACACGCAGCGGGTATAGTATTATCACCAGTGTCTCTAGTAGATGTTATCCCTATTCAAAGTGGGCATGAGGATATCTATTTGACCCAATGGCCAATGAAAGAAGTAGAACAAGTCGGCTTACTTAAAATGGATTTTTTAGGGTTGCGAAATTTGACGATTATTGAAAGAATTTTAAAGATCATTAATTATGGACAAACTGACCCATTCAAGTTAGCGGAAATACCGCTCCATGATGAACTGACCTTTCAGTTATTGCAGCAAGGGGATACTACGGGGGTATTTCAATTAGAATCGGCAGGAATGCGTCAAGCCCTTAAACAAATCAATCCAACTAAGTTTGAAGATGTTGTTGCAGTGAATGCACTATTCCGACCAGGGCCAATGGATAGCATTCCTTTATACGCCAAGCGAAAAGCTGGTCAAGCACCAGTAACGTATGAACATCCCATATTAGAGCCAATCTTAAAAGAAACATATGGCATTATTGTTTACCAGGAGCAAATAATGCAAATTGCTTCCAAAATGGCTGGCTTTACATTCGGGGAAGCTGATTTGTTACGCAGAGCTGTGAGCAAAAAAAATCGAGAAGTCTTACAAAGTGAACGTGTACACTTTGTTCAAAAAGCAATTCAAGAAGGGCATTCAGATCAGTCTGCGACAGCAGTTTATGATTTAATCGTCCGATTTGCTGACTATGGTTTTCCAAAAAGTCATGCTGTCGCCTATAGTGTAATTTCTTTTCAAATGGCGTATTTAAAAGCCCATTTCCCTGTAGCATTTTATAGTGCACTATTAAGCATTGCTACAGGAAACCAAGTGAAAATTAATGAACTAATGATGGAAATGAGACAAAAAGACATGGTTATTCTCGCTCCATCTATATTTAGTAGTCAACGCTTTTTCACAGTGGAAAGCGGAGGTATTCGTTTCGGTTTACAAGCTATAAAAGGCGTTTCCCATAATTTTATTCAAAAATTATTACAACAACGCAAGGAGAGAGAATCACAGTGGGAAGATATTTTTGAACTTGCCTCCGATTTATCTGCAGTTTATTTCACTAGAAAAAATGTTGAACCATTGATCAAAGCTGGGGCTTTAGATGAATTTGGTTACGATAGAGCCACTCTATTATCGACTTTAGATGCAGCTGTTAAATATGCTGAATTGATAAGTCCTACAGAAGAATCTGATTTGTTTGGTGGAGATGCTTCTCATTTTGGAAAGTCTAAACATATTAAATCCGAACCACTTCCAATAATGGAGAAATTGCAATTTGAGAAAGAAGTTTTGGGTCAATACTTTTCGGAGCATCCTACTGTATCTAAAAAGAAAATGTTAAATGATAAACTCGTTGATATTTGGGATGTTTTGCAGGCAACAAAAGATATCCAAGTGAAAATAGTTGGAATTATTCAAGACATAAAACGTATTCGGACAAAAAAAGGAGAAGCAATGGCTTTTCTAACAGTACAGGATGATACGGGTAGTCTATCGGTAACGTTATTTCCAGAGGAATATGCAAAGTTCAACGCATTATTAAAAGAGCAAGAGATGCTCGTTATTTCAGGGAAGTCAGAACGTAGAAATGGTCGTTCACAAATCATTACTAAATATATAGAGAACTAAGCTGCATAGATTATTATGCAGTTTTTTCTTTACGTTTGAACAAATCTTTTGTATGCTAATAATTATGAGTGGTCTGACCACTTTGTAATTTATGGAAGAGTGAGGCGTAATGGACCAAACGAATAATCCTAAAAAAATGTTTTTAGAAATTGTAAAGCAGTTGAGACAGCTCATTGCAGATGAAAATGTTTCTGTTGGTGGTAAATTGCCATCTGAAAGGGAACTAGCTGAGCGACTTCAAGTAGGTAGGTCAACCGTTAGGGAAGCGCTGAGGAGCTTAGAATTACTCGGTTTAATAGAAACACGCCGAGGAGAAGGTACCTTTTTATCGGATTATCGAAAGCATCGGCTAGTCGAGCTGTTATCTACATTTATCCTTCAAGAATCTAAATCGAAGGAAGATGTGCATACAACGCGAGAAGCATTAGAGAAGGATGCAATTCATACAATTTGTATGTCCAAGAGGCTTTACGCGCTACATATATGGGATGCCTTTAAAGAAAAACTGATAGAAGAAGACGTAGTTCGTGAAGATATTATTCGAGAGATTATTATCATTTCCGATAATCGATTAGGTTTAAAAATATGGTTTTTATTAAAACAGTTTGCAGGAGAGCCTTACCAAGAAAATATGAGTTTAGAAGAGAAAACTATTTGGATTCAGCTTTTGATGGCTTTGCAAAATGGAGAACAACAACAAGCGTTATCTCTTTATAATGAATGGCTCTTGTTGCTTAATAGGGGAGATGTATAAATGAGTATTCGAGATATATTTAGAAAAAATCAAAAGAAAAGATATGCAACTATACCGACTGAAAAAGCAAAAAACGATGTACCAGAAGGCATAATGATGAAATGCCCTGAGTGTAGAAAAAATGTATTTACAAAAGACTTGATGAAGAATTTAAAGGTTTGTCCTACTTGTGATCACCATATGAAAATGACTGCATGGGAGAGAGTAGACATATTTTTAGATGAAGATTCATTTGTATCAATGGATGATCATTTAGAAACAGTTAATCCATTGAATTTCCCAAGTTATACGGAAAAGATAAAAGCAGATGGACAAAAGACGGGATTAAATGAGGCTGTTCTTACTGGAATTGGAAAGTTAGATGGTCAACAGGTCGCCGTAGCGATTATGGATTCACATTTCCGAATGGGATCAATGGGCTCAGTAGTAGGAGAAAAAATTACAAGAGCTGTGGAGAAAGCGACAGAGCTAGGAATTCCTTTTATTATTTACACTGCAAGTGGAGGAGCGAGAATGCAAGAAGGCGTTCTGTCCTTAATGCAAATGGCGAAAACTTCTGTTGCCTTGAGAAGACACAGTGATCATGGACTACTTTATATTTCTATTCTTACCCATCCTACAACGGGTGGAGTTTCTGCGAGCTTTGCTTCGGTAGGTGATATTAACATCGCTGAACCTAAAGCTTTAATCGGGTTTGCTGGTAGACGGGTGATTGAACAAACAGTTCGAGAAAAACTGCCAGAGGATTTTCAAACAGCTGAGTTTTTAATGAATCATGGTCAGCTAGATGCCATTATTCATCGTAAAGAGATGCGAGAAAAAGTAGCTTCCATCGTCCATCTTCATACGACTAAGGAGGTCACAAAATGATAAAAGTACTACCTTTTGAAGAACCAATAGTCCAATTAAAAACAAAAATAGAAGAGTTAAAAGAATATACAGCTAGTGCTGATGTAGATATGTCAGCTGAAATCATTCATCTAGAAGCTAGACTTAAGAAGTTAGAACATGAAATCTATGAAAATATGGAGCCTTGGGACCGTGTTCAGGTCGCTCGTCATCCGAGTCGTCCTACTACAAGAGATTATATTCAATTATTATGTACAGACTTTATGGAACTCCATGGAGATCGACTTTACGGAGACGATGCAGCGATTATTGGGGGAATTGCCTTATTTGAAGGAAGACCAATAACAATTATTGGACATCAAAGAGGGATAGATACAAAAGAGAACATTAAACGTAATTTTGGTATGCCTCATCCAGAGGGGTATCGTAAAGCATTACGATTAATGAAACAAGCAGAAAAGTTTAAGCGCCCCATTATATGTATGATTGATACGAAAGGTGCTTATCCTGGGAAAGCTGCGGAAGAACGTGGACAAAGTGAAGCAATAGCTAGAAACTTAGTGGAGATGGCTGGTTTAAAAGTACCAGTAATAAGTATTGTTATTGGAGAAGGTGGTAGTGGAGGAGCTTTAGCATTAGGTGTGGCTAATCATATTCATATGCTAGAAAACTCTACGTATTCGGTTATTTCTCCTGAAGGAGCAGCATCTATTCTTTGGAAGGATGCATCTTTGGCGAAACAAGCTGCAGAAGCGATGAAAATTACAGCTCCAGACTTAAAGAAGATGGAGATTATTGATACTGTCATCCAAGAAGTCCATGGGGGAGCTCATAAAAATATAGAGGCACAGGCGGAATATATGAAGGAAACCCTTATTAACTCGTTGAAAGAATTAGAGAAATTAACTCCCGATGAGCTAATCCAAAATAGATATATTAAGTTCAAAAATATTGGAGAATTTAATGAATAAAATGCGTCAAGAACGACGCATTTTTTTTTAATTCATTTCGTGATAAGCTTATAATATGAAATTCGTTGTTTGGAGGGAAAAAAGATGAAGAGAATTGGTGTGTTAACAAGTGGAGGAGACGCTCCCGGTATGAATGCTGCTGTTCGAGCGGTTGTAAGAAAAGCTATTTATGAAGGGCTTGAAGTAGTCGGTATATTCCATGGTTACCAAGGACTGATCGATGGTAAGATGGAAGTTTTAGACTTAGGTTCTGTAGGTGATATTATTCAAAGAGGTGGAACAAAACTGTTTTCTGCTAGATGTCCCGAATTCCGTACGGAGGAGGGGCAACAAAAAGCAATAGAGCAGCTAAAGGCACATGGTATTGAAGGATTAGTAGTTATCGGCGGGGACGGTTCTTATAGAGGTTCTATGAAGCTTACAGAAAGTGGTTTTCCGTGCGTAGGAATTCCTGGAACAATCGATAATGATATTCCAGGTACGGATTATACTTTAGGTTTTGATACAGCTTTAAACACAGTGATTGAGAGTATTGATAAAATTAGAGATACTGCTACATCGCATGAACGAACATTTATCGTAGAGGTAATGGGAAGAGACGCTGGTGACTTGGCATTATGGGCTGGCCTTGCTGGTGGAGCCGAAACTATTATTATTCCTGAAGTAGAGATAAATATGGATGAGATTGTCGAACGTCTAAAAAGCGGTTCGGAACGTGGGAAAAAGCATAGTATAATTATTGTCGCTGAAGGTGTGATGAGTGGTGCAGAATTTGCTAGTAAGCTTAAAGACCTAGCAGATATTGAAACACGAGTTTCCGTGCTTGGACATATCCAGCGTGGAGGTTCCCCAACGGGCCGTGATCGAGTGTTAGCAAGTTTATTTGGCGCTAAAGCTGTTGAGGTTTTAATAGCAGGAAATGGTGGGCGTGCGATTGGCATCCAGAATCATCAAGTGGTAGACTATGATATGAATGAAGCTTTTGATAATCATGAAGAATTTGATATGTCTATGTATCAATTATCTAAAGAATTATCCATTTAATTAGGAAATATATTGCCTTAAAGAAAGGAATGTACTATGAGAAAAACTAAAATTGTATGTACAATTGGACCCGCAAGTGAATCAGAAGAAATGTTAGAGAAATTAATAAATGCTGGAATGAACGTTGCCAGATTAAATTTCTCGCATGGTAATCATGAAGAACATGCAGCAAGAATTGAAACGATTCGTAAAGTTTCTAAAAGAATAGGTAAAGTTGTTGGGATATTATTGGATACAAAAGGACCAGAAATCCGTACACATAAAATGGAAAATGGTGCGCTTGAACTTCAGTCTGGAGAAACCATCGAGATTTCGATGACAGAAGTGTTAGGTACACTTGAACGTTTCTCTATTTCTTATGATAAATTAATCGAGGATGTTAACGAAGGCTCGGTCATTCTTTTAGATGATGGCCTTATTGAATTAATCGTTCAAAAAATTGATAAAGAGAATGGAATTATCTCCACTTTTATTCAAAATGCAGGAACGTTAAAGAACAACAAAGGTGTAAATGTACCTGGTGTATCCGTACAATTACCTGGCATGACAGAAAAAGATGCGCAGGATATCCTTTTTGGTATTGAGCAGGATGTAGATTTTGTTGCTGCCTCTTTCGTTCGCCGTGCAAAAGATGTGTTAGAAATTCGCAAACTGCTAGAAGGAAATAATGGAGCACATATTCAAATTATTCCGAAGATCGAAAACCAAGAAGGTGTGGATAATATTGATGAAATTATTCAGGTATCTGATGGTTTAATGGTTGCAAGGGGAGATCTAGGAGTAGAAATTCCAGCAGAAGAAGTTCCTTTAGTACAAAAGAAACTAATTGCAAAATGTAATGAGGCAGGAAAACCTGTTATCACAGCTACTCAAATGCTCGATTCTATGCAACGTAATCCGAGACCTACTCGTGCAGAAGCAAGTGACGTCGCAAATGCTATTTTTGATGGAACGGATGCAATTATGCTTTCTGGAGAAACAGCTGCGGGACTTTATCCAGTAGAGTCTGTGCAAACAATGGATAAAATTGCTCGTCGTACTGAAAATGCAGTAGATTATCGTGAAAATGTTACCAAGATTAGTAAAGCACGCGATGTAAACTTAACTGATGCTATTGGTCAAGCGGTTGCGCACACAGCGATTAACTTGAAAGTAAAAGCGGTTATTGCACCAACTGAAAGTGGATATACTGCTAAAATGATTGCTAAATTTAGACCGGGAGTTCCAATAATCGCGGTAACTTCATCAGAAACTCCTTCTAGAAAACTTACATTAGTTTGGGGAGTATATCCGATTGTAGGGAAAAAAGCTCACTCTACAGATGAGGTTTTAGAGGATGCTGTGGAGGAAAGTATTTTACATCAATATGTTACTCATGGCGATCTAGTAGTGATAACTGCCGGAGTACCTGTAGGAGAAGCAGGCACAACTAACTTGATGAAGGTTCATGTTATTGGAGACTTAGTTGCAAGAGGGCAAGGTATTGGTAAGAATACTGCATTCGGAAAAGCAATAGTTGTGAATAGTGCAGAAGAATTAGCAGGACAAGATACAACAGATAGCATTATTGTGACATTAGGATCTGATCGTGATATGGTTCCGAGTATCGAAAAGTGCAGAGGTTTAATCACTGAAGAGGGTGGTTTAACTAGCCATGCCGCTGTCGTTGGACTTAGCTTAGGGGTACCAGTAATCGTTGGAGTGAAAGATGCTACGACACTTATTAGAAATGGCCAAGAGTTAACGATAGATGCCGAAAGTGGTTTTATCTATCATGGTCGTGCAAGCATAATTTAAGAAGATGCCTCACCATAAAAGGTGGGGCTTTTATTGAATGAAAAATAGCTTTTAGTATATAAGGTATTTATCCAAGAATACTGCTGATTTTCTTTACAGCGCTCTTGCCTGTTTGCCAAAGTTTTTGAATGGTGACGGACAGATAGATGGCATAAGATTACCGAGCAAAGAAAGGCTGGTTGTGACATCAGTCACGACCAGCCTTTCAAAAATTAATCGATAATATTATAGCAACCAATCTGTACAGAGTATTTCGGAAACGCTGGAAACAGGTTATGAACATAGAAGATGCCCTGCGCATTTATTAAAGGAAGGTGAAATGATGAAATGGATTATTGGTTTGTTTATCTTAATCCCGGCGATTGAATTGTATCTCCTCATGTTATCAGGGAAAACTATTGGAGCGGGATACACATTTTTATTGATCATTGCAAGTGGTGTAATTGGCGGATATTTTGCAAAAAGACAGGGCCTAAAAGCATTTCGTGAAGTATCGGAAAGCGTTAAAAACTATCAAGCGCCCGGTGAAGCTGCCATAAATGGTATAAGTATATTTATCGGAGCTATTTTAGTTGTACTTCCAGGATTTATATCCGATATTATTGGGTTCATGCTTTTGTTTGCTCCAACCCGTAATTTATTTAAACCGCTTGTTTATAGATGGATTCGCAAGAAGATGAAAAACGGTCAAGTTATTGTGATGAAGTCTTCGTAAAGTTCTCCCATTTGTGGGCGAATAGATAAATAAATGGACTAAACAAAATTCCTATAAAACCAAAGATTAAAATGGCTGCTGCGCTCAAATAAAAGACGTGGACAGCCTTTATTTGTGTGGTGGAGGACCAGAGTACTGATTCGACGATATGTCTGGTTAACTGAACAAAAAGGTATAAAAGCAAGACAATTGTGCCTACCATTTGCATCTCCATTAAAAAGAAGTAAATACTTAACGGAATCAATATCAAGCCTGTACCTAAAAAAGGAATACTATCGACTAAAGAGATTAGAAAAGCATATTTAATTGGGTTATGCAATCCTAGTACCGAGAATCCAATAGCAATTAAAATGAACGTTAAAACAAATAGTTTAAGCTCCACGTGAATGAACTGATTTACTACAGTGGAAGATTTAAGCAAGGCTCTGTGGCAAAGAGTTCTCATTTTTTTTGGAAAGTAAACTAGAAACCATTCGCGGTCTTTTATAGATTCGAACAAGGAAAAAAACAATCCAATACTAAACAAAAAGATTTCAAAAAAATAAGATGGTAAATGGGTTACGTTTAATAATAAATCATTCAATAGCTTATTTAGTATTGTTTGAAATTTACCTTCAAACATCGTAAATACAGGATGACTTTGTAATTCCATCACTGGCAACAAAACAACATGCTCGTGTAAAAAAGGTATTAAATCAATAAATGTCTGAATGAGAAAAAATAATACGACTAAAAAACTACCTAATATTAAAATAACTGTGAGTAAAACACTTAAGAAAACTGGGAGTTTAAATTTTTTATGTAATAAATTAGTTAAGGGAAAAAGAAAATAACCTCCAATAATTGCCAAAGTGAGAGGGTAAGCAACAAATGATATTAGTATAATTATTCCAAATGGTAGCCATTGTAATAAGAAATCTTTTTTATTTTCTTGTAGAGTAATCATTTTCATCCAATCTTTTCAATTAATTAGGAGATTTAAAGATAAATTTCAACAAACTTAAGCGTTTTCATTCACAAAAACGCCAAAATTGATTATACTGATTAAGTAAGCAATGCTAGGAACATTAATATATACATATAATTCTTCTGATTTATAAAGATTTGATCAGTAGATTTATGTTGTAAAGGGGAGACTATGATATGACAACAACTAAAGGTTTAGAAGGAATTGTAGCGGCAGAGACGTCAATCAGTTCAATCATCGATGATACACTTACATATGTTGGATACGATATTGATGATTTAGCAAATAATGCGGGCTTTGAAGAGGTAGTTTACTTGCTTTGGCATAAACGCCTTCCAAATGCGACAGAATTAGCTGAATTGAAACAGCAATTAGCTGACAATATGGCTGTACCACAAGAAGTTTTGAATCATTTCAAAACATTCCCTATCAATGACGTACATCCAATGACAGCTCTTAGAACAACAGTTTCTATGCTTGCATTATATGATGATGCAGCAGAAGATATGTCCGACGAAGCAAATTACTTAAAAGCTATTAAATTACAAGCAAAAATGCCGACATTAGTGACAGCATTCTCACGTGTTCGTCAAGGTTTAGAGCCTGTAGCACCTAAAGCAGATTTGGGATATGCAGCTAACTTCTTATACATGTTACACGGAGAATTA
The DNA here is from genome assembly GCF_038003145.1 of Psychrobacillus sp. FSL K6-1464. Lineage (NCBI taxonomy): Bacteria > Bacillati > Bacillota > Bacilli > Caryophanales > Bacillaceae > Psychrobacillus > Psychrobacillus sp. FSL K6-1464. The sequence goes on along the minus strand of NZ_JBBOOP010000001.1, from coordinate 2,427,570 downwards.
CCACAGGATATAGAAGTTGAAGCGTTTGATAAAGCACTTGTTTTACACGCAGATCATGAGTTAAATGCTTCTACATTCACTGCTCGCGTATGTGTAGCTACACTTTCAGATATCTATTCTGGTGTAGTAGCAGCTATTGGAGCTTTAAAAGGACCATTGCATGGTGGAGCAAACGAACAAGTAATGAAAATGTTAACAGAAATTGGTACACTTGATAATGTGGACGCTTATATCAAAGATAAATTAGATAACAAAGTTAAGATTATGGGATTCGGTCACCGTGTATATAGAAAAGGAGACCCACGTGCAAAACATTTACGTGAAATGTCTCAGAAACTAACTACACTAAATGGTGAATCTAAACTTTATGATATGTCTATTCGTATCGAAGAAATAGTTACAGGACAAAAGAATTTACCACCAAACGTAGATTTCTATTCTGCATCTGTTTATCATTCGTTGAAAATTGATCATGATCTATTTACACCTATTTTTGCAGTATCACGTGTATCTGGTTGGAGTGCTCATATTCTTGAGCAATATGCAAACAATCGTTTAATCCGTCCACGTGCAGAATATGTTGGACCTGGAATGCAAAAGTATATTCCAATTGAAGAAAGATAATAGTAGTATTATCTTAGTAAGATAGGGCTTAAACACTTTTGTGTTTACTGCCCTATGATTATGATGGTAGGAGGAAATAACAAATGACAACAGGTAAAATTACAGTAGAAAACGGTGTACTTAACGTACCAAACACAGCGGTAATTCCTTTTATAGAAGGAGACGGAACGGGTCCAGATATCTGGGCTGCAGCGTCACGTGTATTAGAAGCTTCAGTAGAAAAAGCTTATAATGGCGAAAAGAAAATTGAATGGAAAGAGGTTCTTGCTGGTCAAAAAGCATTCGATAAAACTGGCGAATGGCTTCCTCAAGAAACTTTAGATGTTATTAATGAATATTTAATCGCTATTAAAGGACCTTTAACTACACCAATCGGTGGAGGAATTCGTTCATTAAACGTAGCATTACGTCAAGAACTTGATCTATACACTTGCCTACGTCCAGTTCGTTATTTCACTGGTGTTCCATCTCCGGTTAAACGTCCTGAAGATACTGATATGGTTATTTTCCGTGAAAACACTGAAGATATCTACGCTGGTATTGAGTATGCACAAGGTACAGACGAAGCAAAAAAACTTATCAACTTCTTACAAACTGAGTTTGGAGTTAAAAATATTCGTTTCCCAGAAACTTCAGGTCTTGGTATCAAACCTATTTCTGAAGAGGGTACAAAACGTTTAGTTCGTGCTGCTCTTAACTATATTATTAAAGAAGGTCGTACTTCTTTAACTTTAGTTCATAAAGGGAATATCATGAAGTTCACTGAAGGTGCTTTCAAAACTTGGGGTTACGAAGTAGCAGAACAAGAATTTGGTGATAAAGTATTTACATGGAACCAATACGATCAAATTAAAGAAGAGCAAGGAACTGAAGCTGCTGATAAAGCACAAGCTGATGCACTTGCGTCTGGTAAAATCTTAGTGAAAGATTCTATTGCTGATATCTTCTTACAACAAATTTTAACTCGTCCAAAAGAGTTTGATGTAGTTGCTACAATGAACTTAAATGGAGATTATATTTCTGATGCACTTGCTGCACAAGTTGGTGGTATCGGTATTGCTCCTGGAGCGAACATTAACTATGTAACTGGACATGCTATTTTTGAAGCTACTCATGGTACAGCTCCTAAATATGCTGGTTTAGACAAAGTTAACCCATCTTCTGTTATTCTTTCAGGTGTCTTAATGCTTGAGCATTTAGGATGGAACGAAGCTGCTAAACTTATCATGGATTCAATGGAGAAATCTATTGCTGCTAAAGTGGTAACTTATGATTTTGCTCGTTTAATGGATGGCGCTAAAGAAGTTAAATGTTCTGAGTTCGCTGATGAACTTATTAAAAACATGTAATATCAATTGAATCTTGGTTTAAAGGAAGGGAATATTCCCTTCCTTTTCTTTAATAGACAAGAAAATATTTAAAAATGTGCATTGAACACTGGGTTCAAGATGTTTCAGAATAAATAATAATGCAGATCTTCGCTTCAGGCGGCCGCTTTCCGAGGCCGAGCCTCCTCAGGCCAACAGGATGTTGGTCACGAAGGCGTATAAGAGAGGGCATAGCCTTTCGCTTAGATGGTAAGAGTAGACAGAGTAAATATAATGGTAAAATCATATGTCGAATTAGGATTTGACCATATAGAACAGGCATCTTATTGCCGGATTCTACTAATACTTAACTAAAGGAGTGTTTTCTAATGACATTGAAAAGAAGTAAAATCTCAGTAATTGGTGGCGGATTTACAGGTGCAACAACTGCTTTTCTACTTGCTCAAAAGGAACTTGGTGATATTGTTTTAGTAGATATTCCACAATCCGAAAATGCTACTAAAGGTAAAGCTTTGGATATGGCACAAGCGGGACCCGTCCAAGGCTTTGATGCTGATATCATAGGCACTTCTAGTTATGAAGATACGAAAGACTCGGATTTAGTAATTATTACGGCTGGTATCGCTCGTAAACCAGGAATGAGCCGCGATGATTTAGTGCAGACAAATCAAAAAGTGATGAAATCTGTTACATCTGAAATCGTAAAATATTCTCCTAATACGACAATATTAGTTTTAACGAACCCTGTGGATGCAATGACCTATACAGTTTATAAGGAATCTGGCCTTCCAAAAGAACGTGTAATTGGCCAATCGGGAGTACTTGACACTGCTCGTTTCCGAACATTCGTTGCGAAAGAATTAAACCTCTCCGTAAAAGATGTAACTGGGTTTGTACTTGGTGGGCATGGGGACGATATGGTACCGTTAGTTAGATATTCATTCGCTGGTGGAATTCCATTAGAAACTTTAATTGATGCTACTCGCTTAGAGGAAATTGTAGATCGTACTCGTAAGGGTGGAGCGGAGATTGTAAATCTTCTTGGTAATGGTTCTGCTTATTATGCTCCAGCTGCATCTTTAGTAGAAATGGCTGAAGCAATTCTGAAAGACCAAAAACGAGTATTACCATCTATTGCATATTTAGAAGGTGAATATGGTATGGATGGAATTTACCTTGGTGTTCCAACAGTATTGGGTGCTGGTGGTATCGAGAAAATTATCGAACTTGAGTTAACAGAAGAAGAAAAAGCATTATTAAACAAATCAGCAGAAGCCGTTCAGGCGGTTATGAAAGTCTTAGCATAATAATAATAATTGTCATGAATCGAGTGGGGAAACCTACTCGATTTTTTATTGAGGAAAAAAGAATAGCTTACTGCTTGATAAAGTGTCTTTAGCCATAAGTTCTCCAACACTTAACAGGTCCTATCATCACCTTGCGCTTTGCGTTGGTTTATTGTTAATATAGAATTAGTATAAGGTACAATGCTAGCTCAAAATGAAAGTGTTATGGATGGCGAATTTCCTGTACTGCATCCGATTATAGAAAAGTAACAAATATTGTAGCTAACATCGATTTGGAATGGGGGTTTCAAATCAACCTTGGAGGCCGATAAAATGAGAAAAGTATTAGTTGTGGATGATGAAAGTTCAATCGTAACTCTTTTAAAATATAATCTTGAAGAAGCAGGCTTTGAAGTCATAACAGCAAATGATGGCTTAGAGGGGCTTAATAAAGCCTTGGAAGAAAAGCCCGATGTGATTTTACTGGATTGGATGTTGCCTCATATGGATGGCATGGAGGTCTGTAAAGAGCTTCGTATTAAGAAGGTGCAAATTCCAATAATCATGTTAACAGCTAAAGATGAAGAATTCGATAAAGTATTAGGTCTTGAACTAGGTGCAGATGATTATATGACCAAGCCATTCAGTCCTAGAGAAGTAACAGCACGAGTTAAAGCTATGATCCGTCGTTCTGGCATTTCTACTGAGAAAAAACAAGAGAAAACAAAAGAAGAAATGTATACTTTCGGTCCACTACAAGTATTTCCAGAACGTTTCGAAGTACTTTTAAACAATGAAGTCATTGAATTTACGCCAAAAGAATTCGAATTACTTGTCTATTTAATCGAAAACAAAAATCGAGTTTTAACAAGAGATCAGCTATTAAGTGCCGTTTGGAATTATGATTTTGCAGGTGACACTCGCATAGTAGATGTACATATTAGCCATTTACGAGACAAAATTGAAGTTAATAGTAGAAAACCTCATTTCATTAAAACAATTAGAGGATTAGGATACAAGTTTGAGGAGCCTAAGAGCTAATGAAATCATTTCATTCCAAACTTTTTAGAACTTATTCTATTATGATAGGGTTAATATTAGCTTGTCTAGGACTAGTACTTGGGCAGCTTTTTCCTATTTATGCAAAAAACGCTTCCGAAAAGGTCATTAATATTAAATTAGAAGAATTATCTAAAGACTTAGCAACTAAAGGACTAACAGTTGATGAACAGAGAGATATTAGTGAGACGATAGCTACTTCTTTTTACCAAGCGGAGATGCTTAATCCTCATTCCTTATGGATTTTTTTGTTTATCATTTTAGCTATTACATTTCTCATTGCACTCTTTTTAGGTTCTAGTATTTTCAAAAAGTATGCTCAGCCAATCGAGCATCTGACAGAAACCGCTATGGAATTAGCTAGAGGTAATTATCGAATTCGTGCATTTGAAGATGAATTTTCTGGAATGTCGAAGCTAAGCAACTCTATTAATATACTCGCACGCAGTCTACATGATATATCGGTCATGAGGGAAACGGAAAAAGAGAGGTTAAAAACGTTAATCGAGAATATGGGTAGTGCGCTTATAATGATTGATCGGAATGGTTATATTACGATCGTAAATCGTTCGTTTCTTAAGCAGCTTGATATTTCGTTTAAAGATGTGGATGGAAAGCTATTTAATAAAATCGGGCTTCCTAAAAAAATTGAAGATTTCATTGATCAACTATTTTTAACTGAGGCTTCTAGCCGGGAACAAATATCCATTAAGAAAAACATACATACTTATTATATGGATGCTTACGGAGCTCCTGTCATCGGTGAACATGGAAAATGGCTTGGGATAGTGATAGTCATGCATGAAGTGACAGAGCTTGTGAAACTGGAGCAAGTTAGAAAAGACTTTGTAGCAAATGTTTCTCATGAATTGAAGACACCTGTTACTAGTATTAAAGGCTTTTCCGAAACATTATTGTATGGAGCGTATAAAAATGAAGAAACTTTACTTTCTTTCCTAGAGATAATTCATAAAGAAAGCAATAGACTTCAAATGCTCATTAATGATTTGTTAGATCTTTCCAAAGTGGAACAAGTAGGATATGAAGTAGACTTACAAAAGGTCAACTTATTGGATGTCGTTGCGCGAAGTAAAGAAATGACTAGTCATATTGTTGAGGAAAAGAATATGCGCCTGGAGATAATATCTGAAGAGCCAGTCTTTGTATTAGGTGATTTAAATCGTTTAATCCAAATAACGATGAATTTATTGATGAATGCACTGACTTATTCCCCTGAAGATAAAACTGTTACTATAACCATTAGTCAGACTAAAAAATGTGGAGTAATACGTATTCAGGATGAAGGAATTGGAATTGCAAAAGAAGAGATTAACCGAGTATTCGAGCGTTTTTATCGCGTAGATAGAGCTAGGAGCAGAAACTCGGGAGGAACTGGGCTAGGCTTAGCAATTGTTAAGCATCTAGTGGAAGCGCATCATGGCTTACTAGAAGTAGATAGTGAAGTAGGAAAAGGTACTGTCTTTACGGTATCTATTCCGCTTGTTAAAAGATAACGGAGGTATTTATGAATAACCAACCCTTTATCCCAATAATTATTGGGACAGATATGAATGCTTATAATATGGCAATTTCTTTTCATGAGGAATACAATATTAAGCCAATATTAGTAGGTAAAGAAGAAATGTCTTTTACTAAATGGAGCAGTGTGATTGAACATATTGAGATTCAGCCAAACTTATGGGATAAATCTGCATTTGTTCAAGTACTTTCTGAAGTCGCACAAAAATATAAAACAAACGATAAGCAATTGCTATTAATAGGAACAAATGATTTTTATGTGCGATTAATAATTGAAAATGCCGATGCTTTAAAGAAAATGTATGTTTTTAACTATATGTCAGAAGAATTAATGAACAATCTACTAGTGAAATCAAATTTCTATAAGCTTTGTGAAGAGCATGGAATTGATGCACCGAAAACTTATTATTATTCATGTGCAAAAAAAGAGGCATTTACAGAGGAAGTACTCTATCCGCTAATTATAAAACCAAGTAATGGTGTGATGTATTATAAAAACAAGTTCCCTGGCCAGCAAAAAGTTTATCGAGTAGAGTCTAAAGCGGAACTAGATGCTATTTTAGAAAAAGTAAATGCAAGTGGTTATACGGAAGACTTGATCATTCAAGATTACATCCCAGGCGATGATACATATATGTGGGATTCCGTATTTTATATGAATTCTAAAGGTAAAGCTGAACTTAGCACTCTTGCACAAGTGGTGCTACAAGAGCATACTGTAACTGCTATTGGTAACTATACAGCGCTTATTACTCGATATAATGAGGAACTAATGAAAAAGCTACAGCACTTTTTAGAAGCAGTCGGTTATGTAGGTTTTGCTAACTTCGATTTAAAATTTGATGAGCGAGATGGCAAGTTCAAAGTATTTGAAGTAAATATTAGACAAGGTCGTTCTAGTTATTATACAACTGCTCTTGGACATAATATGGCTAGATATTTTGTAGATGATGTTATTTATCAAAAGGAAAAAGCCCTTACTTTGTTGAATGAGCATTATTTGTTTACGGTAGTACCTAAAATAGTATTAAAGAAATTTGTTGAAAATGAAGAGATTCAACAAGAGGTTAGAATGCTATTGAGGTCTGGTAAATGGGGAAATCCACTTTTCTACAAGAAGGACAAGCATTTTACGCGTAAATTATTTTTAGTTGCTCGTCAGTTCAATTATTATAAGAAGTATAAAAATAATAATTGGTAAGGAAATATTTACAATTTATTCACAAGGGGTTTACAATTGTTTGCTATATTTAAAAAGACCCCTTTTCCAAACGATGTACCTAAAAAGCTAGCATTTTTGCTAGCTTTTTTTATTTGGCTCAAATAACCTATTCCAACTAAAAAACAAAACCCAAGAAAAGTAAAGGAAACAAGTATTCTATTAATTTTGAAACTAATTACCAACTTAAACCGTAAAAGGAAGTATACATAAAAAGGAGGAAATAATATGAGTACTAAAAGATTATTAACTATTATCGCTTTGAGCTTAATTGGCATTATGTTAATTTCTGTAGTTTTTACTTCATGGTATACGGTAGATGAGTCGGAACAAGCAATCGTCATCACATTTGGTGAAGCGAGTGAGCCAATAGTGGATCCGGGATTGAAGTTTAAAATGCCATGGCCAATTCAAACAGTAGAAAAACTGTCTAAAGAAACGTTTAGTCTGAAATTTGGTTATAGTCAATCTGCTGATGGAGAAATCGAATCATTTGATAAGGATACAAAAATGATTACAGGGGATGACAATATTGTCTTAACGGATTTAGTCGTTCAATGGAAAATAACAGATCCTAAATCATATTTATTTAACGCGGAAAATCCAAGAGAACTACTTCATGATGCAACTTCAGCTTCGATACGTTCCATTATTGGGAACTCTAAAATTGATGATGCTTTAACATCTGGGAAAGCTCAAATTGAGAGTGATACAAATGATTTGCTGCGCTCGTTAATAGAAAAGTACGATATTGGTATCTCTGTATTAACAGTGAAGCTACAAGATGTGGAGCTTCCCAATGCAGAAGTTCGTTCAGCATTTACAGCGGTAACGGACGCTGAAGAAACGAAAAATACAAAAGTAAATCAGGCCGATAAATACAAGAACCAAAAGTTAAGTGAAGCAATAGGTGAAAAAGATGCGATTATATCTAATGCGAATGGATATAAAACCGCTCGTATAGAACAAGCAAAAGGGGATATAGCACTATTTGATAAACTCTATGTAGAATATCAAAATAACAAAGAGATTACAAAACAGCGTTTAGTTATGGAGACATTAGATGCAGTACTACCAAATGCTAATTTGTATATTATGAATGATGATGGTGGGACGATGAAATATCTTCCTCTTCAATCACTAGAAGCTACTAAACAAGCAACTCCACCAGCTAGTACTACAACTGAAACAGAGACAGAAACAGAAGAAGGGAGCGGAAAGTAATGACTGAAAACAAAAATCCATTCTCCAATCTAGAAGCAAAGTTTAAGACTGTAGATAACAAAGCAAGTAAAGCTCCTAAAGAGAAAAAACCGATAGATTACAAAAAATATACGAAGTCATTTATCGCCATCTTCTTAGTTTTTGTCTTGTTCATTATCGCCCTTGTGAATATCTATGTGGTCAAAGAGGGAGAATTTAAAGTTATTCGTCAGTTCGGGGAGATCAAAGACATTAAACAAAATCCCGGAATTCATATGAAAATACCATTCGTTCAATCTGTCACTACAGTACCTAAATATCAAATGAATTATAATATATCTGAGGCAGAAATAAATACGAAAGACAAACGTCGAATCATTATTGATAATTACGCAGTGTGGAGAGTGGTAAATCCAAAAGAGATGATCTCTAGTGCGGGTACATTAGTTGGAGCTGGCTCCCGTATGGAGGAATTCATCTACTCAGTTGTTCGCTCGGAGCTAGGTCAATTAGAATATAGTGAAATTATTAATGATGAAAATTCATCTCGTGGTAGTTTGAATGATCAAATAACAAACCATGTTAATGAGTTATTGAAAAAAGATAACTATGGAATTGAAGTAATAGATGTTCGTATTAAACGAACAGATCTTCCTCTGGAAAATGAGCAATCTGTATACAATGAAATGATTTCAGAAAGACAAAGTATTGCTCAAAAATTCCTTTCTACCGGAGATGCAGATAAACGTAGAATTGAAGCGGAAACTGATCGCGAGGTTCGTGAAATGTTGGCATCTGCCAATAAAGAAGCATCTGTCATAGCGGCTGAAGGGGATGCAGAGGCAGCAAAAATCTATAACCAAAGTTTTTCAAAGGATCCCGAGTTCTATTCACTGTACAGAACTTTAGAATCTTATAAGAAAACAATTGGAAGTGAAACGATGATCATTATCCCTTCTGATTCACCATATGCAAACATCCTATCAGGTTATCTAGAATAGTATATGAATCGTCATTCTCCTTACTGTCATGGTAAGATATAGGGAATGACGGTTTTTATTATTAAGGAGTGAATGTATTTGTCAACCGAGAAAATCCTATTATTAGACGGCAATAGTTTGGCATACCGAGCTTTTTTTGCCCTACCTTTATTAACAAATGAACATGGAATACATACAAACGCAGTATATGGCTTTACAATGATGCTACAAAAAATTATGGATGAAGAAAATCCTACTCATATGCTCGTGGCATTTGATGCCGGGAAAACGACCTTCCGTCACTCTACTTTTGGCGATTATAAAGGTGGAAGACAAAAAACACCACCAGAACTATCGGAACAATTCCCTTATATACGCAAGTTAATCGATGCTTATGGTATTAAGCGATACGAACTGGAAATGTATGAAGCAGACGATATTATCGGTACTTTGAGCAAGCGTGCAGACGAAAAAGGGCAGCAAGTTGTAATTGTTTCAGGTGATAAAGATTTAACGCAACTAGCAACAGATAAAACAACTGTGTATATCACAAGAAAAGGCATAACCGATATTGAAAAATATACACCTGAACATGTACAAGAAAAGTATGGCTTAACTCCATTACAGATTATAGACATGAAAGGTTTAATGGGAGATGCTTCTGATAATATTCCAGGAGTTCCTGGTGTCGGAGAAAAAACAGCTATTAAGCTTTTAAAAGAACATGGTTCGGTAGAGGATTTATATAAAGCACTTGATACAGTTAGTGGCGTTAAACTAAAGGAAAAACTCATCGCCAACGAAGAGCAGGCAATTATGAGTAAGGCATTAGCTACGATTGAAACAGCTGCACCGATACAGATTTCTATAGACGATCTTTCATATACTGGTCCTAATATGGAAGAAGTAATTGAAGTTTGGAAGGAACTAGCTTTTAAAACTCTTCTTGAGAAATCTGACTATATTTCTGAGGAATCCGAAACTACAGAAGTTGCATTCGAGATTGTTGAAAAAATTGACTCTACAATATTAGATAAAGTAATGTCAGTCCATTTAGAAATGTATGATGGGCAATATCATACAAGCGAATTATTAGGTATTGCTTTATCAGATGGAGAAAAGGGTTATTTTGCTCCTGCTGATATAGCTTTTCAGTCGAAGGATTTTTGTTCTTGGTTAGAAAATGCTACGAATAAAAAGTATTTAGCAGACTCCAAAGCGACACAAGCAGTGAGTAGAAAACATAATGTGAATGTACATGGAGTGGAATTCGACCTTCTTTTAGCAGCGTATATAGTAAATCCTGCTATTTCTTCAGAGGATGTTGCGGCTATTGCAAAAGAATTTGGATATTTTAACTTGCTGACAAACGATAGTGTTTATGGAAAAGGTGCCAAAAAAACCGCACCCGAAATCGAGAAAATTGCAGAACATGCCGTAAGAAAAGCAAGGGCTATTTGGGACTTGAAAGAAAAGTTAGAAGTAAAACTGGAAGAAAATGAACAATATGCGTTGTATAAAGAAATAGAGCTACCGCTTGCATCTATCCTTGGTACGATGGAATCAGATGGGGTACTGGTGGATAAACAAATTCTTGTAGAAATGGGTCATGAGCTTAATATTAAGTTACGAGCGATTGAACAAGACATTTATGCGTTAGCTGGTGAAACGTTTAATATTAATTCACCTAAACAATTAGGTGTAATACTATTTGAAAAAATTGGTCTTACCCCTATTAAAAAGACAAAAACGGGCTATTCAACTGCAGCAGATGTTTTGGAAAAACTAGCAAGTGAACATGAAATAATAGAGCAAATTCTACTATATCGTCAATTAGGTAAACTCAATTCCACATATATCGAAGGATTATTAAAAGAGATTCATGAAGATGATGGGAAGATCCATACCCGATATCAACAAGCCTTAACTTCAACTGGGCGTTTGAGTTCGATCAATCCAAACCTTCAAAATATACCAGTTCGTTTAGAAGAAGGTAGAAAAATACGTAAAGCATTTGTTCCTTCACAACCGGGATGGGTAATGTTTGCGGCGGATTACTCTCAAATTGAATTGCGTGTTCTTGCCCATATGTCTAAGGATGAAAACCTGGTAGAAGCTTTTAATAATGATTTGGATATTCATACTAAAACGGCTATGGATGTATTCCATGTGGAGCAGGAAGCAGTAACGTCCGATATGCGCCGTGCTGCTAAGGCAGTTAACTTTGGGATTGTGTATGGTATTAGTGATTATGGTTTATCACAAAACCTAGATATTACTAGAAAAGAAGCGGCGACATTTATCGAGAATTATTTAAATAGCTTCCCAGGTGTAAAAGGATATATGGATGATATCGTTCATGATGCGAAACAAACAGGCTACGTTACAACAATTTTGAATAGACGAAGATATTTGCCTGAAATAACAAGTTCTAACTTTAATCTCCGCAGTTTTGCAGAACGTACTGCTATGAATACACCAATTCAAGGGAGTGCAGCCGATATTATTAAAAAAGCAATGATCGATATGGCGGAAAGATTAATATCAGAAAATATGCAGACCAAAATGCTACTACAAGTACATGATGAATTAATTTTTGAGGCTCCACCAGAGGAAATTGCAATGCTAGAAAAAATAGTGCCAGAGGTGATGGAAAACGCTATTAAACTGATTGTACCTTTGAAAGTGGATTATGCCTTTGGTTCATCTTGGTATGACACGAAGTAGGGGGTAACTTGTATGCCGGAATTACCAGAAGTAGAGGGCGTATTACGCGCCCTTCAACCAATTGTAACTGGAAAGACTATTAAGTCAGTAGAAGTTTCTGAAACCATTTATAATTCCAAAGCAATTGGTAAAGAAGCAATTATTAAAGGGTTAGATGTAGAGCAGTTTTGTCTAGTTTTACCTGGCACAAAGATCGACCATCTAGAAAGAAGGTCCAAATATATTTATTTTCATCTTCTAAAGGATGGACTCCCTTATATGCTTGTATCGCATTTGGGCATGTCAGGGGCATGGTTTTCTGTGAAAAACTTGCATGAAATTACAGAAGCTAAGTTTAGAAAGCATGCGCATGTTACAATCTATTTTGAAGAAGGGGATCTGTTAGTCTATTCGGATATCCGACGGTTTGGCGAACTGCGATTCTTAGAAACAGAAGCGGACTACCCACCTCTACTATTAATGGCACCTGAGCCTTTTGATCAGCATGCATTAGATCATTTTCTGCATATGAGTGCATTGCCAAAATACGAAAATAAGGCCATAAAAGAATTTATCATGGATGGTCATGTTGTATCTGGTTGTGGCAATATTTATGCAACAGAAGCATTATTTCGTATGAAAATACATCCGGCTCGGGCAGTAAAAAGAATTAGTAGAGAGCGGAAAATTCATTTGTTTCAAGAAATTGTAATTGTCTTACTTGATAGTATAGAAAATGGGGGTAGTACGATCTCTGATTATCGTACTATTAATGGCGGAGCAGGAAATATGCAAAATAGACTTCAAATGTATGGCAAAAAGGAATGTGGATTCTGTGGCACGAAAACGAAACAGAAGACAATCGGTGGTCGGACATCTACCTATTGCCCAGCATGTCAAAAATAAGGGAGCAACCAGATGATTATTGGATTAACGGGAAGTATTGCTAGTGGGAAAAGCACCGTTGCGAATATGTTATCGGAAATGGGCTTTCCCATTATTGATGCAGATCTTGTCGCGCGTGTAGTAGTTGAAAAAGGAACTGCGACTCTAGAGACAATTAAAGAAGTTTTTGGTACACAAGTTATCCATGAGGATGGAACGTTAAATAGGGAAGAATTAGGGGCATTAATTTTTTCAGATCCTTCCAAACGTAAGCAGTTAAATGATATTATGCATCCTGCTATCCGGGAAGAAATGTTAGTGCAAAGGCAACAGCTTGTGCAACAAGGGAATCCAGTAATTATTATGGATATACCATTGCTTTTTGAAAGTAGATTACAATCTTTTGTCGATAAAATCCTTGTTGTGACTGTAACTGAACAAAAACAATTAGAAAGATTGATGGCTCGAAATGGTTTTACACATGAAGAAGCCAGATTACGTATTCAATCACAATTACCTTTGTCTGTTAAAGAAGAAGGTGCGGATGCGGTTATTTATAATAATGAAACCATCGAGGAAACAAAACAACAATTGCAAAAAATATTGGCGATTTGGGAGCAAACAAACTAAAGGTTAGTTAATAACATTTTAAGCAGTAGAATTCGAAAAGTGATACTATTTTTTCGCAAGTGGAAATAAAGAAGAAGAGAAGCGTCTGAATTTGTATCTTCAGATGCTTTTTCTATGTATAAGGAAAAATTTCCTTCTATTATTCCTAAATAGTATTGTTGAAGAGGATTTGCGTACAGGTAAATGCCATCATATTTTCGGAAAAAGAAAGGTTGTTTGTGACGTTAGTCATAAACAGCCTTTTAAAAATACTCGGTAATAGTAGAGAAATAATTCGATTCATAGCCAACAAAAAACTATAGTAACAGGTTTTCGCTTTCCTAACTTCAGCTGTTCACTAACCAACTGCAAAGTTATTTGAAAATACTAACATTTATAATGTATACTTTAGGGGCTACACAATAAAGAAAATGTGTTATACTAATTCAAGGTTATAAACAATTAAGTATCACACAGTTACAGGAGGACTTTTCACATGACAGTTTCAGTAGCGATTAATGGTTTTGGACGTATCGGACGTATGGTTTTTCGTCAAGCAATAGCACAAGAGGATTTAAATGTGGTAGCGATAAATGCGAGATACCCATTAGAGACGTTGGCACACCTTATTAAATATGATTCTACACATGGTACTTTCACTGGAGATATTTCATTAGCAGAAAACGCACTAATCATTGATGGTCAGCGTGTTCAAATTGTGGATGATCGAGATCCAGCAAATTTACCTTGGAAAGAGTTAAACGTGGATATTGTAATTGAATCTACTGGAAAATTTAATGATGGAGAAAAAGCTAAAGCACATATCGAAGCTGGTGCGAAAAAGGTAATAATCACAGCTCCTGCAAAAAACGAAGATGCCACAATTGTTATGGGAGTTAACGATGATAAATTAGATTCATCGATTCACCATATTATTTCAAACGCTAGCTGTACTACAAATTGCTTAGCACCTGTAGTTAAAGTATTAAATGATACATTTGGTATTGAAAATGGGTTAATGACGACTGTTCATGCATATACAAACGATCAGAACAATCTCGATAATCCTCATAAAGATTTAAGGCGTGCACGTGCTTGTGGCCAATCAATCATTCCAACTTCCACTGGCGCTGCGAAAGCACTTTCACTTGTGTTGCCTGAGCTTCAAGGGAAAATTCATGGTATGGCGTTACGTGTGCCGACTCCGAATGTCTCTTTAGTAGATTTAGTAGTAGATTTACAGAAGGATGTTACTGTTGAAGAAGTAAATGATGCTTTTGTAAAAGCATCTGAAGGGGCAATGCAAGGGATTTTAGGAATTACGATGGAGCCGCTAGTATCAATCGACTTTAATACTTCTACATTATCTACTACAGTAGATGGGTTAACTACTATGGTAATTGGTAACCGTAAAGTGAAGGTTCTTGCATGGTATGATAACGAGTGGGGTTACTCTGCTAGAGTAGTGGACCTTACTAAAAAAGTAGCTTTATCACTGTAATTTATCTTATCCTCTTTCTAGATGATAGAAAGAGGATTTATTAGTTCTTGCATAATTCTGTAAAACAACATATAATGAGAATCGTGTTACTTTATTAGAACACCGACTACTTAAAGGGTTAGGACCTCTTTGGACTAACTTTCCCCCGTGGTAGTCAACTTTGAGGTTAAAAATAAACTTATCAAAGGGGGAAACGGACATTGGAAACAATGGGACGTCACATTATTGCAGAACTATGGGAGTGCGATTTCGACAAACTTAACGATATGCAATTTATCGAACAAACATTTGTTGATGCTGCACTAAAATCTGGTGCAGAAGTTAGAGAAGTTGCATTTCACAAATTTGCGCCACAAGGTGTAAGTGGAGTCGTTATTATTTCCGAATCGCATTTAACGATTCACAGCTTTCCAGAGCATGGTTATGCGAGCATTGATGTGTATACATGTGGTGATTTGGATCCATCAATCGCAGCTAACTATATTGCAGATGCTCTTAACGCTGGAATTCGCGAAACGTTAGAAATGCCACGTGGTATGGGACCAGTTAAAAAGCCTGCATCACGTTTGACAGTTCAAGCGTAATAAATTTATACCTGACTGAGTGAGCAGAGGAGTGATTCCTCTGCTTTTTCGATTTTATAGAAGAATATTGTTATAATAGATACATACATAAAAATACCGTGAAGAATTAGGAGAGATCTATATGAGATGCCCAACTTGTCAATACAATGGCACAAAAGTTGTCGATTCTCGTCCTGTGGATGACAATAAGGCAATCCGAAGAAGAAGAGAGTGCGAAGAATGTGGATTTCGTTTTACCACATTCGAAAAAGTAGAAGAGACACCATTAATCGTTATTAAAAAAGATGGTTCTCGAGAAGAGTTCAGTCGAGAAAAAGTATTGCGTGGGCTAATTCGTGCATGTGAAAAGAGACCAGTGGAGTTAGAACGACTAGAAAATATTGTTTTCTCTATAGAAAAAGAATTGCGAAGAATGGGAAATGCAGAAGTTAGGTCAGAGGACGTCGGAGAGATTGTCATGGACCAGCTAGCAGAAGTAGATGAAGTAGCTTATGTTCGTTTTGCTTCCGTCTATCGCCAATTTAAAGATATAAATGTATTTATCGATGAATTAAAGGAAATTTTAAAGAAAAACCCTTCCTTATAAATAGCATTATTTTAATACTTATCAATATAAAGGAGTAGATACAATTGTCGATGTTATATAAAGAACTACAGCCAGCAGATTTGTATATGATTCGCTTACCATATTCTTTATCAGATTATGATCGGCAATTGTTAACTTTGTTTTATCAACCGTTAGTTGGAGCAGAAAGCATAAGTTTGTATTTAACACTTTGGGCAGACGGAGAACATAATGATAAAGAGCGATGGTCACATTATCAACTGATGAATGTCCTTGGAATGCCAATAGGGAAAATTTTTCAGGCCCGTCTTGCTCTGGAAGCAATTGGTCTTCTCCGTACTTGGAAAAAAACAATGGAGGATGGAAGTGTATTCCATTATGAACTTGCAGCACCATTAGATGCTGAGTCATTTTTAAAGGATCCATTACTTTCTATGTTTTTGCTCAATAAAGTAGGAGAAAATGCCTTTAAACAACTACGTAATCGATTTATACTAAGTTCTAATTGGAATGACGGTTTCACGGACGTCTCTAGAACTTTTGTTGATGTATTTAAACCGTCTACTAAAATGAATAATACTGTATCTTACGATGAAGATTTCGAATCGAAGGAAAGAAAGTCTTCTGTTCCTTTTTATTATAATGACTTTGACTTTTCGTTACTTCAAGAAGGTCTTTCAGAACAATTAGTGCCTAAATCAGCGATGACAATAGAAGCGAAAGAAGTAATTGCAAAACTCTCTTTTTTATATAATTTAAGTCCTGTGGAAATGCAAAAAGTTGTTATACTAGCGTTAGATGATGATCTGCATTTATCCGAAGCGAGATTAAAGAAAGCGTGTGCAGATTATTACAAGCTGACTGTTTCGAAAGTAGCGCCTATTATTGAAAAGATTGAGAAAAAAACTGTACCTTCTGAACCTACGGGGCCTTTAACAAAAGAAGGTGAGTTAATACATTATTTAGAAACAACGCCTCCGATATCTGTATTAAAAGATATTGCGAATGGGAAAGAACCAATTCTTGCAGACGTTCAGTTGGCGAATCATTTTGTTACTCATTTTAAAATGCCAGTTGGAGTTGTAAATGTATTGTTGCAATATGTATTACTACGTACAGATATGAAACTCACGAAAAATTATGCAGAGAAAATTGCTTCTCATTGGATGAGGAAGAATGTCAAAACAGCCAAAGAAGCAATGGAGCTTGCCCGAAACGAACATGAACAATATGTAAAATGGAAAAATGAAGGTTCTCCACAAAAAACATATAGTAAAAAACCGACTCGCGAGGAAAAAGTGCCTGATTGGTTTTATAAAAAAGATGGGGAAACGAAAAAATCAACTGGTAAAAATACAAATGGAATACAAAATATTGATGAAGAACGGCAAAAATTATTAGCAGAGCTAGGCATGCTGAAAAGGTAGGTGGCAAAAGTGGAACGTATAAATGAAACCTTAAAAAGAGTTATATCTCCTGAATTTACTACACGACTTAACGATATGAAAAAAGAAGTTTTGGAAGACACGAGAGTGCAAAAGTTTCTAGAGGAGAACGCCTCAGATATTAATAAAGAGATAGTCGATCGTAGTTTGAGTAAGTTATATGAATTTATTTCTCAATCCCATGATTGTGGTTCTTGTCCATCGCTAGATCAGTGTCAGAATTACATGAAGGGGTATGAACCTAAACTAGTCCTTGATCGAAATTTGATAGATAATAATTTTGTTCGTTGCAAACGAGGCATTATTGAAGACGAGCGTAAGAAAGTTATTTCCATGATTGACAGTATTCATATGCCTAAAGAGGTTATGGAAGCAACGCTTGCCGGAGTAGATTTAGAGGATGGCAGTAGGGTAGTTGCTGTTCGCGCAGCTAAAGACTTTTTGAATGAATGGGAGCGTACAAACGTACTTCCAACTAAAGGTTTATATATTTACGGGAAGTTTGGTGTAGGGAAATCTTATTTACTTGGTGCTTTGGCAAATGAGTTAGCCGCTAGACATATTCATTCCGTTGTTGTATATGTACCTGAATTTCTAAGAGAAATGAAACAAGCGATTCAAGATCATTCACTTGCTGAGAAGATTGAATTTGTGAAACGTGCTCCTGTTTTAATGTTAGATGACATTGGAGCGGAGATTATGTCGAGTTGGACCCGTGATGAAATACTAGGGACAATCCTGCATTACCGAATGTCGGAACAACTGCCAACTTTTATGTCTTCTAACTTCAATTATGATGAATTACAACATCATTTATCTTTCACACAGCGTGGGGAAAAGGAAGTAGTAAAAGCTGGTCGAATTATGGAACGGATTAAAGCACTTACGACACCAATCTCACTTCAAGGTAAAAATTGGAGAGAAAGTTAATGAAAAAGAGGGAGACGGCAGGGCGAAAATTGATTCTATCTTGCAATTGATTTTTCTGTGGCGTATAATTATTTTCATAAGAATAGTTAAAATGCAAAGAAGAGGACAACAATCAGTTTGTACGACTTTTAAGAGAGAGAAGCCTTGGCTGTAAGCTTCTTAAGTATCGGCAATCGATTTACCACCTCCGAGCAGTGATTGTGAATTTATATAGCAATTACCGGTCACCGGCCCGTTAGCCGATGCAGAGCTTCGTCTATTTCATTCATCATTACTTCTTAAGTAATGGATAGACAGAAGAAGGGTGGAACCACGACTTTAACCTCGTCCCTTTCTAGGGATGGGGTTTTTTTGTTGTTTTCACAATGTCTAGCTCCAGTGCTTGTCGGGGCTAAAAACGGGCGCTTGCGCTTTTCTAATTATAAAAGGAGTGTTCAAAATGGCAGAAATTATTAAATTGAAGTTTCCAGATGGAGCGGTGAAGGAATTTCCTGTTTCGACAACTACAGAAGAAATAGCACAATCGATCAGTCCTGGATTACGTAAAAAGGCACTTGCCGGAAAACTTAGTGGAGTACTAATCGATCTTAAATCACCAATAATGGAGGATGGAGATATCTCAATCATTACTCCTGAATCTGACGAAGCGCTAGAAATCTTACGCCATAGCTCGGCACATTTACTTGCACAAGCAGTTAAACGCCTTTTCAAAGATGTTAAACTAGGTATTGGGCCAGTTATTGAAAATGGTTTTTACTATGATATTGATTCACCGGTACCGATTACTGCAGAAGACCTACCGTTAATCGAAAAAGAAATGAAAAAAATTATTAATGAAAATATTGAAATTATTCGTCATGATGTATCTCGTCAGGTTGCTTTTGACAAATTTAAAGAAGATGAATACAAAGTAGAACTTTTAGAAGCAATCCCTGAGGGAGAACAAGTTTCTATTTATGAGCAAGGAGATTTCTTTGACCTTTGCCGTGGTGTTCACGTGCCGTCAACAGGTAAGCTTAAGGAGTTCAAGCTATTAAGTATTGCTGGTGCATACTGGCGTGGAAATAGTGATAACAAAATGCTTCAACGAATTTATGGTACAGCATTCTTTAAAAAAGAAGAGCTTACACATCATTTAAATATGCTAGAAGAAGCAAAAGAACGTGATCACCGTAAAATTGGGAAAGAACTAGAATTATTTACAACTTCACAAAAAGTTGGTCAAGGTCTTCCACTTTGGTTACCAAACGGAGCTACTATCCGTCGTGTTATTGAGCGTTATATTGTAGACAAAGAGTTAAAACTTGGCTATAAACATGTATATACACCGGTATTAGGATCGAAAGAGCTTTATGAAACTTCTGGTCACTGGGATCATTACCAAGATTCTATGTTCCCACCGATGGAAATGGATAATGAAACATTAGTGCTACGTCCGATGAACTGTCCACATCATATGATGGTGTTCAAAAGCGGAATGCATTCTTACAGAAACCTTCCGTTGCGTATTGCCGAATTAGGAACTATGCATCGTTATGAAATGTCAGGTGCCGTATCAGGCCTACAACGTGTTCGTGGTATGACTTTGAATGATGCACATTTATTTGTACGTCCAGACCAAATTAAATCAGAATTCCAAAAAGTCGTGGAATTAATTATTTCAGTTTATAAAGACTTTAACTTAGAAGACTATTCCTTCCGCCTTTCTTATCGTGATCCTCAAAACAAAGAGAAATACTTTGATAATGATGAGATGTGGGAAAAAGCACAAAATATGTTAAAAGAAGCAATGGACGAGCTTGGTTTAGATTATTTTGAAGCTGAAGATGAAGCAGCATTCTACGGTCCCAAATTAGATGTTCAAGTAAAAACTGCTATTGGTAAAGAGGAAACTTTATCAACTGTTCAACTAGATTTCTTATTACCAGAGCGCTTTGACTTAAATTACATTGGAGAAGATGGCAAACATCACCGTCCAGTTGTTATTCACCGCGGAGTAGTTTCGACAATGGAACGCTTTGTGGCATTCCTAATTGAAGAGTATAAAGGTGCATTCCCAACTTGGTTGGCTCCTGTTCAAGTAGAAATCATACCTGTTTCCAATGAAGTGCATTTTGAATTTGCAAAACAAATCGAAGAGCAACTAGTAGCTGCAGGTCTCCGTGTTGAGATGGATGACCGTGAAGAAAAGCTAGGCTACAAGATTCGCGAGGCTCAAATGCAAAAAATACCGTATATGCTTGTACTAGGAGATAAAGAGCTAGAAGCTGGTAATGTTAACGTTCGTAAATACGGAGAACAACAGTCAGAAAGTATTCCATTTGCGGAGTTCTTAGAACGTTTGAAAGAAGAAGTAGCACATTAATAGATTTAGTGTTGACATGAATGTATCAACATGCTATAGTTATTAAGGTTATTGAATACAAGTTTGCGGTATAAGAAGAGGCTGCCCGCTTCTCACCTGTTTGACACCTACAAGTGTTGTTGACTGGTAAGCATGTGATCGACTGTAACATGTAGTTTTCTACATGTACTCATATCGGCGGGCAGACATACAACATATGTCTGTCTGCTTTTTTTATGGATCAAAACGGTGTAACTAGTTCGTTTTTACGAACTTTATGCCCAAACCATGTATTCGCGACACTATTTGGAGGTGGATCATTATTAGCAAAGACATGTATGTAAACGATGGCATTCGAGCACGCGAAATACGAGTTATTGATCAGAACGGCGATCAATTAGGATTAAAAACACGTAACGAAGCACTTGAAATTGCAGGTCGTGTAAATTTGGATCTTGTCCTTGTGGCTCCTCAAGCCAAGCCGCCGGTCGCTCGTATCATGGACTATGGTAAATTCAAATTTGAGCAGCAAAAGAAAGATCGTGAAGTTCGTAAAAATCAAAAAATCATCATAATGAAAGAGGTTCGTTTGAGCCCAACAATAGATGAACATGATTTCCAAACGAAATTGAAAAACGCGATAAAGTTCCTTGAAAAAGGAGATAAAGTGAAAGCTTCTATCCGCTTTAAAGGCCGTGCCATCACTCATAAAGAGATTGGACAACGAGTTTTAGATAGATTTGCAGAAGCTTGTACGGAAGTATCCACTGTCGAGTCAAAACCGAAAATGGATGGCCGTAGTATGTTTTTAGTGCTTGCACCAAAAAACGAGAAACAATAAAGAGTACAATTGTTTAGGAGGAATTCGACATGCCGAAAATGAAAACTCACCGTGGAGCTGCAAAGCGTTTCAAAAAAACCGGAACTGGAAAATTAGTACATGACCGTGCTTTTGGAAGCCACTTATTCGCTAACAAGTCTACTAAAGCTAAACGTAAACTACGTAAATCTAAAGTAGCATCTTCAGGCGATTACAAACGTATCAAAACTTTATTAACTTACATGAAATAATAACAGATAGCAGGAGGTAATGAATCATGCCACGCGTAAAAAGCACACCAGTAACTAAAAATCGTCGTAAAAAAATTATAAAATTAGCAAAAGGTTATTACGGTTCTAAACATACATTATACAAAGTTGCTAACCAAGCAGTAATGAAATCATTCATGTATGCATACCGTGATCGTCGTAACAAAAAACGTGATTTCCGTAGATTATGGATTACACGTATCAATGCGGCAGCACGTATGAACGGTCTTTCTTATAGCCGTTTAATGCACGGATTGAAGTTAGCTGAAATCGAAGTTAACCGTAAAATGTTAGCGGATCTTGCAGTAACTGATACTCAAGCATTCACACAACTTGCAGATTTAGCTAAAAAAGCAATCGCAAAATAATTTAAGTTAAAAAAGCTGATAGAGATTCTATCAGCTTTTTTTGTACAGGGAGCAGAAAATATGACTAATGTTATTCTTGTTTTCATATTAATCATGTCCATTATTGCTTTTTTTGTAATGGGTTACGACAAATCACAGGCAAAAAAAAATGGCCAACGTATATCAGAAAAAACCCTTTGGACACTTGCAATTATGGGTGGAGGAATCGGTGCATATGTTGGAATGCAATTATTTCGCCATAAAACGAAGCATACAAATTTTCGAGTAGGCTTTTTGATGCTACTGATTTTATATGCATTTTTGATATTTTACATATTCACAACAGACAGCTCTATCATTGCATAGAGGCTGTCTTTTTTTTGCACTGGTTTCCGCAGAGCAGACAGAACTGTGTTGAACGCCACTAATTAAATGACCTTTAAGAGCTTATTGAAAATGAAGGATGTTTAATATTACATAATAGACTATGGAAGATTGCCAAGGTAACAAAACTACAATAGAAAAAAATAATGAATCTATATGAACTCAATGACTTCTTTCACATTAACGGGAAAGAAGATGAAGATATTCAATTAAGGACATTAGGGAGGTTCTTAAATGAAATGCCAATTAATTAGACCATCTCTATCCCAAATAATTTTCATAACAAATATTTTTTCAACTGTTTTGTTCTTATTGAATTTATTTAATAAATTTTTTTGGTTAATATGAGAATATATCCAATTTAAAACGATGTATTAAGTGTAAGGGCCTTTACAATCAAAGTAGGAGTTGTCGTATGAAAATTACAAGTGAAAATTTTATAAAACATCTTAAAAAACAGAGAGAAGATGCACTTGAGTATGTAATGGAGGAATATATCGGCATTGTAAAAGCAACTATCTACAATTCCCTCAAATCCTACAACGATCCTCAGTCGGTGGAAGAGTGTATAAATGATACATTTTTAGGTGTCTATGATAATTCCAAACAATTTGAAGGTGATAAGGAAGACTTCAGAAGATGGATTTGTACAATTGCTAAATTTAAAGCAATTGATAAACAAAGAAAACTGATGAAAACTGAAATTGCTACAGAAGATAACGAAATGAAGAACTCAGTGAAATCTGCTGAAGATGAATTTTTGGTAAGGTCATCAACACAAGATTTATTAAAAATGATGACGCAGTTAGAACCACTAGACCGTGATATTTTTACGATGAAATTCTTTTTAAATATGAAAAATGAAGAAATTTCCCAGCACCTTGGTTTAACAAAGGCGTCTGTTGATAATCGAATATATCGTGGAAAAAAAAGATTACAACAAATTCGTTTGGGAGGTATATTGACTTGAAAAAATTATATAAACAATTTAATAACCTAAATATTGAAACGGATATCGAACCGATGGAAGTAAGTGATCTCGAAATGGAAAGGATTAAAAAGAGTTTAATGAAAGGTAAAAAGAAAAGACATACTTCAAGAAACTTATCTGTAGCAGCTGCCCTTTTAATTGCTTCAAGTATCACTTTTAGTTTTGCATTTCCTACCATTGCCGCAAATCTTCCTATTATGGGAGATATATTTAAATTATTTAATAATGACGAGGAGTATGTATTTGAAAAATATGATACATATTCCACTGATATTGGGATATCCAAAGAAAGTAATGGGATTGATCTAACCGTAACAGATGCGGTATACGATGGGGAAAATATTACGATAGCTTATACGATAAAAAGTGAACATGATTTAGGTGATAGACCAGTTTTAGAGGGGAATTTGGTTGCTGCTGAATTTGGAGACAAGTATGAGCATGGTGGATATGCTGAAAATTATATAGTAGAAAAGCTAAGTGAAAACGAATATGCAGTAGTATATATACACGAACTAATCAAAGGTCCCAAACCTGACGAGGTTCATATTACCTGGCAAGGTGACACAATCAAAGATTTAAAAAATGTTAACAATGCTTTTCTAGGGGACTGGTCATTCCAATTCACATTAAATGCACTTGAAAGTGAAACAAAAAAATTCACTGGTGGTAGTATTATAACGGAAGATGAAGGTATTGAAATCTTAGTAACAAAAATGACAGAAACACCTATTTCTACAACACTTTACTTTTCAGAAGGCGTTGACATACGATTAATAGCAGAAGAAGAGGAAGAACTTCGTCTTGTGCAAATTGAATACACTGTGTTAGATAACTTAGGAAATAAATACAACACTATTCACTATAGAGATATAGGCCATAGCACAGATTTCCCGAAGACTCGTCATAGCTATCCTAGATTAACTACTACAAACTTCCATGAGGAAGCAACATTTCTAACCATCACGCCAATTGTTAATATATATAAGAAGAAAGAGAATGATACTTTACTTGAACTGGTTAAAGAACCATACACTATTGAACCAATCCATATGCCGTTGAATAAGTAACGTATTTTATTTGACATTTCATTAACGAAAATAGACTAGCATTAAGAACACTCAAAACGAGCAATTTATAAAGGTTTTGAGCGTTTTTTTATTTTGGAGTTAATGAAAGGATTAACTCTTATTCTGTTGAAATTAGGTTGGAGGCACTTCGGTAAAAAAATTTTCAATCAAAGCCTTCAATCGTTCTCCTCGTCTACAAATTCCTTCAAGTTCAAATTGCCATCGAAAAAAACAGGGGGATTCCAACTGCATCCACCCACCTTCAAAATGCACCAGCAATATCTCGGATTCCATCCAATTTTTGTTAATAAGAATAATAGAAAGAAGATAGCAAAGGCAAAGCTTGTACATAGGTCCCTATATACCACATACCCACGCCAGGGTTCATGGCGGTTTTTATAGCGTGAATAAGCAGACGATGATACCAATAGTACCAAAGAAGCATAGAATGATGCTATTTTGTCTGTGAACAGTATATGACATTTGCGGAAGGTAACATAAAAAAGTCTTCTGAAATGTTTTTTATGCATTGCTACGGGATAGATTCATGGTTTAGCGCATACATTGAAGGTGATATATCATGGATACCATGGGAGGATTAAAATGCGAAAACTTTTGTATCTACTACTGTTTCTCGGAACATGTATACTATCCGCTTGTTCCTATGATAGCGAAACAGCGGTTAAAAACGGCGATGTCATTAATATGCATGGACCTGTTTACAATTTCCCGCGCTTTGAACGATTCTTGGACAACATCGAAGCGAAAGAAGGGGCCTCCGTAAGGATTACCAATTATACGCTAGAAGGAGACCCAACATTGTACAATTTAACTTTCGACGGATCTTTATTCGATTTGGAAATTGATCGTTCAAAAAATAAGGATCGGGGAGACAACCCTGCTAAAGTGAACATAACCTGTGCGGAGCTAGTATCAGAGGAGGGACAGCAATTATTCACCTATACACTGGAAGGGTGTCAGCAAGATCCCCCCGTTGAAAGCTTCACAATCTTAAGCGTCATGAAGGAACAAGTAGAGGACCACGAGCATTGACTATTACAAAATCGAAAACACCTCTTATAAAAAACTTTTTATAAATAAATAAACGCAGGAATTCATTCACGAATTACTGCGTTTTAATTGCATTAAAATAGGTTATTTAACAATCTTAAAAGAGAACGAATTCGAATCAAATTAGAATCTCTGGCTTAATAATTTTCAATTATCACCAGGTTTCGTCAAGGTGTTGAGCATAGTAGGAAATTCCTCTTTTGAAGTATTGAAGATTTTCATCAGACGTTGTTTCCATCAAGTTAGTCAAAGCAATTTCCATTGCTTGTTTATAGTTTTTGGAATTGTATAGAGCCATTGAGTAAAAAATTTGTAGTCCGCGATGTTCGGGAAACTCTGTCACACCTCGTCCTAAAGTTTCAATTGCTTCTGGATAGTACCCCAAAGCTCGGTAGGTACTGCCAAGACCTAGTAAACATCTTTGAAGATCTTGTTTTGTGAGACCTAGCTCGAGAGCCCTTACATAATAGGGGATAGCTTCCTTCGAATATCCAGAGTTATCATGAACAATGCCCGTCTGATAGTTGACTTCAGCGTGATCTGGATAGGTAGCGACCATTTCTAAAAGTAGAGTACGTGCTTCTTTCAGAATATCTTGGTCTTGCTTAGCGCGTCCTTCTTCACGCAATTCAATTGCATTGTCTAAAAGCAATTGCAGATTTGTTTTATCCGTATTATTTATTATTTTATCATTCATTTTTAAAACTCCCTCAAATGTAGTATTGCAAATGGCAAAGTAACATTGTAAACACAATACTCTCGGGGAATTTATTAATTTTGAAAGTAATTTTGTAAAAACAGTATCATTATCTTTTAATCCTCCTTAGAAATCAGGAATGAACACTAGGTTCCTCTTTATAGTAATATTCATGGATACATACGTCAATTAGTTTTTGGAATTGTCAGTTATCTAAGGGGGGACTGATGATTCTGCAAAGGAGTTATAGAATTTCCACAGAGGTAAGTCATACAAGTCATACCCTGAAGGCACTTGCGTAGGGGCAAGCACACATCCGTGTAGGAACAATTATTATAAATCTACCGATTATCGCTTAAACAAAAAAAGTCAGTTGAAATTTCTCAACCGACTTTTTTATATTTCTATTCATCTTGCATTAATTGCTCGATAGGGCTTTTCCAGTTGATTTTGGCATCTGGATAATTCATCTTAATTTCATTTTGTAAAAAACGTAAGTCATCTTTCGTCAAACCTTGGAGTTTAGCGGGATCCTTAGTCCATATGAAAATAGAAACGACTTCGAATGCTTGGTCAGTCGTACCTAAATATTTTTCACCTTCAAATAGGGCACCTTTATATGTGATAAAGAAGTTTTTACGAACATTTTTTACCTCATCATAAAAATAATATTGTTCCTTCTCATATGCTTCATCTAGTTTACGCATAGGGTCAAATAGATAGCGAAGGATTTTATAAAAAACGTATATAATCAGTGCCAATATAAACAATCTTAAGATATAGAACATCTCAAATGTCCTCCTTGTAAAATACATTGTACTTGCTATACGATAGAAGAGGTAGTTTGGTTTCAAAATAAATTAAAATATTTGGAGGAAATGATGAATTTACATAAACTTTTTACGATGCAGCGTGCTTTAGATCAATATATTCAATCGAACAAGCAAGTGAAAGAGGATGTTTTTATAAAAAAAGGTCTGGCACTAATTGTGGAACTTGCCGAATTAGCAAATGAAACGAGATGTTTTAAATTTTGGAGTGAAAAAGGACCTTCCGAACGTAGTGTTATATTAGAGGAATATGTCGATTCGATTCACTTTATATTGTCTCTTGGTATAGAGAAAGAGCTAGAAGATTTAGAGGAGTGGCCACTTGAGGATATTGAGGGTGATTTAACTGCCCTTTTCATAGGTACCAATAAATCTATTCTGATATTTTTGGAAGAACCAACGAAAATTCACTACGAAAAAGTGTGGATGATGTACGGAGCAATTGCTGGAAAATTAGGTTTTAGTAGTGCGGATGTATTACAGGCTTATATTGCAAAAAATGAAATGAATTATGAACGACAAAAAAACGGTTATTAATATTAGTTGAAACCTTTTCACAGACAAACCGTAAAATAGCAACATGTCATGGAATGGTGGTGTAATTGATGAAAAGGTTTCTTGTTTCTATTATATTAGTATTAATCTCGCTCTCTTTTGGATTAGTAGCGGAAGCAAAGTCCTATGCCATTGAAAGAGTACATATAAAATCTTGGATTCAACCAAACGGAGATCTTTTAGTAAATGAAGTTTTTACATACAATTTTAAAGGGGCATTTTTTAATTTACGTCGTTCTTTCCCTGAAGATCACGGAAAAAACGTAGAGGAATTTTATGCGTATAAGCTTGGTCAAGTAAACTTGGAACCTGGGTTTATAGAACAGTCTTTGATGACACCCTTGGAAGTGACTCAAGAAAAGGGAACATTCTATTCGGGAATAGATCTTCGTGATCAACAAGTATCATTTTTGTATGCCTATACACTTAAAAATGCTGTCACTGCTTACGACAATTATAATGAGCTGGATGTTGTTTACTTTGAAGATGGAGAGGCACACGATCAGGATTACTTTAATATAACGATTGATTATATTTTACCGGAAACAGTTGAAACGAATAAGTTTGAAGGTGTTTTGTATAATAAAGTAAAAGGGTTAACGGAAAAAAATACTTTTGGGATTCGGTTTTATAGTCATATGTCAAGAGCCTATACTGAAACGAAAACTAGTTTAATATTTCCAGCTGACCTGATTTCGCTAACCGAAAAATCTAAAGCATCGATATCTTACAAAGACGCATTGACATATGAAATAGATGAACAAATAAAGTGGAATAAAAGAATCTCCTACATGGATAAACTTTTCTCCTTCATACCGAAAGTGGCGTTTGCAATTCTAATCATTATTGTGAGCTTTCTCTTATTCTTACCACAAAGACATTTCTGGAGAAGAGGAAGTAGCGATGAAGTTTTAAGTACAGATGTATTATATTTATTTTTTATAGAAAAATGCGGGAAAACCCACCCAAAAGCTTTCCTTGCAGGTCTTTTTTCATTAGTAGAAAAAGGGGCAGTTAAGGTAAAACTAGCAAAGTCTGCTCTTCGTTTTAAAGATGATCCAAAAGCTCCTGAAGAAACGCTAGATTTCAGGCTTACAAAAGGGGAAACAGCAACTGCTATATTTGAAAAACAAATGATTAGTTGGCTTTTTGTCACTAGAAGTGGATCTAGGAAGTGGGCATTTCATTTACATGATGCTGCAGGGGCCGCGAGGGATAATAAGAACTCAAAATACTTTCATACTAAAGTAAAGAACTTTAAAAAGAAACAAGCAGAGTGGCATCATTTAGTAGAAAAAGAGCTAGAAGAGGCGGGAGCTATTAATAGTAGAATTCCATTGCTAATTATCACTTTAGCTACACTAATAGTTTCAATGATTACTATGTTGGCATATTACGCTAATGTACAAAGCAATTTAGCCATTGCTTGTATTGGAGTATTTACGATTATTTTCTTAGTCATACTATGGATAAAAAAACGTTCCACATTATTTTTCAGTATATATACTGTACTGTTGTTTTTCTTTTCCCTATCCATTGGCAATGAAGATGCAGTCAATTCAATCATTGGGTTACTGCTATTGTTTACCATGTTATACCTGGTATTACCAAAGTATATTCTTTCGATGAATGCTGTGCGAGCAAAGGATGCAGTACGATCCTATAGAAAAGAGTTAAAGAATGGCATACCAACTAATTTGAATGAAATCGAACAAGAAAAATGGCTAGTTAGAGCTTATTTACTAGGCAGAAAGAATATTGCTATTCCAGTTGAGAAACTCACTATTCCCCTTGCTACAGTGTTACTCGCAAGTACAGATCCTATAGACTATGTTAGAAAGTCTTGGTGGTGGACCAAAGATTCGACGTCCTCTTCTGATGGCGGATTTTCTGGAGGAGATTCGTCCGGAGGGGGAGGAGATAGTGGTGGCGGTGGTGGAGCAGGAGCTGACTGAGGTGTTTTAAATTTTGAAAATGCCATTAATTTAGAATATAATTAAATGGTACATATATTTAGGAGGTCGAAATAATGCCGAAGCTAGATGAAACATTAACGATGTTAAAAGATTTAACAGATGCAAAAGGAATTCCTGGTAATGAGCGTGAACCAAGAGAAGTGATGGAAAAATATATCGCGCCTTTCGCAGATAAAATTGAATACGATAATTTAGGCAGTCTTATTGCAGAAAAAGTTGGAGATCCGAATGGTCCTAAGATAATGGTAGCAGGACATTTAGATGAAGTAGGATTTATGATCTCCAAGATTGATGACAAAGGATTCTTGAGTTTCCAAACAGTTGGTGGTTGGTGGTCTCAAGTTATGCTAGCACAACGAGTAACAACTGTGACGCGTAAAGGGGATACAATTACTGGTATTATTGGCTCAAAACCTCCTCATATACTATCTCCAGAAGCTCGTAAAAAAGCAGCTGACGTAAAAGATATGTTCATTGATATAGGTGCATCTTCTAAAGAAGAAGCAATGGAATGGGGCGTATTACCAGGAGATATGGTAGTTCCTTATTTTGAGTTTTCAGTCATGAACAACGAAAAACTTCTTTTAGCAAAAGCTTGGGATAATCGTATTGGCTGTGCAATTGCAATCGATGTATTAAAAGCACTGAAAGATGAAAAACATCCAAACATCGTTTATGGAGTAGGAAATGTCCAAGAAGAGGTTGGCCTTCGAGGAGCGAAAACAACTACAAACAAAATTAAACCAGATATCGGCTTTGCAGTAGATGTAGGTGTAGCTGGAGACACTCCTGGAATTACGGCAAAAGAATCGACAAGCAAAATGGGAGAAGGTCCTCAAATCGTATTGTTTGATGCATCCATGGTTTCCCACAAAGGGTTACGTGATTTCGTAACGGATACTGCAGATGAGCATAATATACCTTATCAATTTGAAACGATACCAGGTGGAGGAACTGATGCAGGTTCTATGCATATTTCTGTAAATGGTGTTCCTTCTCTAGCGATTGGAGTTGCTACTCGCTATATACACTCTCATGCAGGGATCTTGCATAGAGATGATTATGAAAACACAGTGAAACTAATCGTTGAAGTTATAAAAAAATTAGATCGCGATGCAGTAAACAAAATAACTTTCGATTAAATGTAGGTGTTTATAGGGTAAGGCTGATTCGCAAAATTTTAGGACAAAATGCAAAAAACCTTCTGACAATGTCGGAAGGTTTTTTGCGTGTCTAAAAGAACTGAATTATTAGATGTGAATTAAAATAAGACATTTATTCAACTGTTAAATTAGTGAATTAATAAAGAAAATCTTGGAGTATATCGATTGACACGTAATTGATAGTGTATAAAGGAAATAGTAATGAAAATAAACTTTCAATTCAAATAAAATATATGTTATAGTTATGGTAATTTAAACCAATACTGGAGCGCATTTAAAAGAGATAACCTACATATCTTGCGAGGAGGAGTGGGATATAGCTATTATAGTAAATGATATTAATCCTAGAATAGGGGTTAGAGAATTATGACTATATTTTATAAAAGGCATTCTCTAATTTGAGAATGCCTTTTAAATTGAGTGTATCGTAAGTCCAATTTTATAAATTTTGCGCGCCACTATGGTGATAAATAACCGACGAGCCAATCACAGTCAAAACTAAGGAGGATGAAAATGGTACATATTCTTTACATAGAAGACGAAATTGATATAGGGAGCTGGGTGAGAAAGGATTTAACGGAGAGAGGCTATGAGGTGACATGGCTGAAATCTGGGGAGGATGCGGAAAAGTATATTTCACAAGTGGATATGGCTATTTTAGATGTAATGATTCCTGGGTTAGATGGCTTCTCTAATGGAAGACGTATGAAAAAAGAAAAGGGAGACCTGCCTATTTTAATGCTTTCTGCGCGGACTGCGGTGGAAGATAAAATAGAGGGTCTAAACTTTGCAGATGATTATTTAACGAAACCGTTTCATCCGGATGAACTTGCAGCACGTGTAGAGGTATTATTACGGAGATACCAAAAGAATGATGATGTATTAAAGCTTCAGCATTTGATGGTTTATACAAAAGATATGAGAATTGCTGATCAAGAGACGAATGAGGAAATTCAATTAACGGGTAAGCAGTATCAACTTTTGCAGTTTTTCGTTCGTCATTTAAATCAAATACTAACGAAAGAGCAGTTGTATGAGGGAGTATGGGGAGAGCGTTATATCGAGGGAGATAAGACGTTGATGGTGCATATTCGTTATTTACGAGAGAGAATTGAAAGGAACCCAGCAAAACCAACTATCATTGAAACGATTCGTGGAATCGGGTATAGGGTAAAAATATGAAGCGTTTTTTCCAATCATTATTAGCAAAGTATATGTTCCTTATTTTATTAGCTCTTTTCATTGTTCAAATTTCCTACTTAATTATCGCGTTATTTGTGTTTGGTATTTCGAAAAATGGAGAGGATCCAATCCAAATGCAAGATATGCTAGATGAAAGTGAAATTGAGGGGAAATGGCATCAGGAAGCAAACGCTTTGCAAAACGTTACAAGTGATTCTATTCAACAGCATTTTGACAATTGGAAACAGCAGCATCCAAAAGCATCGATGTTCTGGGTGGACGGTCAAGGGACACTCGCTAACCAAGAAGACGTGATGGAGCAGCTGCCGGCCAAGTGGTCATCTGCATATACAGCTAAATTTATAAAAGAGCATTATGGGGGAGACCCATTTACGGTTATTGCGTTTGTCGGGCAAGAAGAAAGCAATGGTTTCGTTGTACTGGAGATGCAGAGGTCCGAGTTTGATCCGCCGCTAGCACATATTTATGATCGATATGGAATCATTTTCGTGTTTGGTATTGTTTTTATCATTTTCCTATTTATATTCGTTTCCTTTTTATTCTTTCGTAGTATTAGAAAGCGTTTATTACACTTGCAGGAGGCCATGGAAATACGGGACGTGGATGGGCTACCGATCGAGATTGCGGTGAAAAAGAAGGACGAAATTGGACAGCTTGAAAAAACGTTCAATCAAATGGTATGTGAGCTGAGGGAAAGTAAACAGCGAGAACAGCAGGAGGAACAGCTACGTCGAGAGCTAATTGCTAATCTTTCTCATGATTTGCGTACCCCTTTAACGAAGGTGAGGGCGCAAACCTATTCTATTGCTAAAGAGACTTTATCAGAGGATGGTCAAAAAGCGATTAAGTCATTGGAAGCTTCTGTTGTGAATATTGACAGGCTAATGGAAAACTTGATGTCGTATACATTGCTCATGGCTAGTAAATATAAATTTGAATCACAGGAAATGGACGTTATTCGCTACATCCGAGAAAGTTTAGCTTTATGGTACCCCGTCTTCGAAAAGGAAGGATTTGAAGTGGAAGTCCATCTGGTTCCATTTGAGCAAAACAAATGGGAGGTTGACCCGATTTGGTTAGGAAGCATAGTAGATAACTTATTGCAAAATGTGCTTCGCCATGCAAAAAAAGGCGGATATATTTGTGTCAAAACAGAATCTACCAATCTCTATGATGCGATCGTCATTTTAGACAGAGGAAATGGAATGAAAAATGCATCCAACGAAGCGGGAGCAGGTATCGGCTTGTCCATTGTTGATATGATGGTCAAGGGCATGAAGCTGGATTGGGATATTGAATCCGGTGAAAAGGGAACAACTATCAAAATAAAGAAATACAAGTGAAGGTGTATTTGAAAGGGGGGGCCTTTCAAGTACACCTTTTTTTAAAAGATAAGAAAGTATATAAAAATAAAGCTTGAACACTGAATTATAAATGAATAATACTAATGATTTCCGTTACATGTGAACGCTTTCCGTGGGCACGGCTTCAATCTCCTCGTCACTACGAAAACATATGCTCCTGCGGTTACTCGTCGCAAAGACATTGATCAAACAAATTTTGATCAATGTCTTTCCTGCGGGGCTTTCAGCTCGCGCTGTTCCCACTGGAGTCCTCACATTTCACTCTAATCAATTAAGTGAGTAGTACTGCACCATAATTGATCATAGCCTCTCGCTTAG
This sequence comes from Psychrobacillus sp. FSL K6-1464, assembly GCF_038003145.1. Lineage (NCBI taxonomy): Bacteria > Bacillati > Bacillota > Bacilli > Caryophanales > Bacillaceae > Psychrobacillus > Psychrobacillus sp. FSL K6-1464. The sequence continues at coordinate 2,393,705 of NZ_JBBOOP010000001.1, read as the reverse complement.
ATGATAAGAGTAGTCCGAATTATGTCAGGATAAAATCGTCTTTTTAATTAGGGATACTATTCTGCAAGGAGGGAGGAAGAAAGCGGATTTTCCCTTATCTAGTGGAATTAAAGAGAAATAGTAAGTGCTCCCTGAATATAGAAGCGAAAGAGCGAACGAAATTGTATCTTCGAGAGCTTCCTCTACGACTAAGAAAGCCTCTTTAAAAAATCAAACGGTAATCATATAAGCAATAAGTCTGTCCAAAGCGCTTCGGAAACAATAGAAACAGGTTTAGATCTTAAATGGCCGGGCGTTTTTTTACCCGGTTTTAAACAAAATTTAAACTTACCCCTTACCTAGTTTTAACATTCTATCTCTAACATAGATAATGAGGTGAGGGAAATGGAATATGTAGTACAGACAACCAATCTATCCAAACGTTTTGGGAAGGAAAGTGCCGTGATAGGGCTGGATATGAAAATACGTAAAGGAGAAATATACGGATTTTTAGGGCCTAATGGAGCGGGGAAGACAACAACCATTCGTATGCTCTTAGGCCTGATGAAAGCTTCGTCTGGAACGATTCAAATCTTTGAAAAGGATTTAAATAAAGAAAAAATAAATATTTTAAAAAGAGTGGGCTCCCTAGTAGAGAACCCGTCCTATTATCCGCATTTAACTGCGTTTGAAAATTTAGAGGCATTAAGAAAAATACTAGGCGTTCCTAAAGCGAGAATCCATGAGGTATTAGAAATAGTTCGATTGACTGAGGTTGCAAATAAAAAGGTAAAAGGATTTTCCCTAGGAATGAAGCAGCGATTAGGGATTGCCGCTTCCCTATTAAACAGTCCAGAGTTACTAATCCTAGATGAGCCAACTAACGGACTAGATCCATCAGGCATTATAGAAATTCGTAATCTAATCAAACTTCTGCCTGCGGAAACTGGAATGACCATTTTAATCTCCAGTCATTTATTATCAGAAATCGACCAAATGGCGACGACAGTTGGAATCGTTACGAAAGGGAAATTGATTTATCAGGATTCCATCGAAAGTTTGCGCATGTATGCCCAACAAAAGGTTTTATTAAAGGTTAGTGACAGTGAGCAAGCGTGGCGTTCACTACTAGGCAACGGTATAAAAGCAGATTGGGAGGACGGTATTATTTTATTGTCTGAGCATTCCGATGAAAAAGTTGCTAAGGCGATCCATACTCTTGTACATGAAGGCTACTCTATTTACCGTGTAGAAGAGGAAAAAAGATCATTGGAAGATACTTTCCTTCAAATGACCACAAGGGAGAAGGTCATATGATCGGTAACCTCTTACGGGCAGATTTTTTGAAAATTAAACGAAAAGGACTATGGTTCCTATCATTTTTAGGTCCCTTCGGAGTTATTGCGCTGCAGATGGTCAACTACGGAGTTCGAAAGGATTATTTGCTAAACCAGAGTGATGATGATTGGGGATATTTTTTAGAATATGTACATTCCTTTACCCCATTAGCACTGGTTTTGGGAATTGCGATTTTAACTTCATTTATGGTAAGTATAGAAAATGAAACGAACGCATGGAAGCAGCTGATTTCATTGCCTGTTTCCAAAATGAGTGTGTATTTATCGAAATTCATGGTACTTGGTAGCTTGTTATTTGTATCTTCGCTTCTGTTAGGGGTATTTTCTTTAGGCTATGGCATTCTATTAAACTTAGGAGATCAAATACCTTACTTGGAGTTATTAAAGTATAGCTTCTATCCATACTTAGCAGCGTTGCCTGTACTTGCATTACAGCTCTGGATTTCCTCTGTGAGCCAAAATCAGGGAATTCCGATTACGACAGGGGTATTAGGTGTCATATTTGCGTACTCTGCTTTTATATTACCTGATTGGATGATTTGGAAGTGGCCTTCTTTAATGAACGAGTGGGATGAACCATTGATCAATGTCATGCTTGGAATCGGAGTAGGCACACTATTGTATATTGTTGGAATGCTCGACTTTACGAGAAGGGATGTGAAATAAATGGTATCGATTTTACAATCGGAATGGTTTAAGTTTCGACATTCAAAGATTATGTTCATCATCTTGACTGTACCGATTATAGGTATATTCCTTGGATTCACAAGCAGATTTTCTAATGAGGATTTTGAAATCAATGAGTGGTATTTGTCTTTGCTATCTATGAATTTAACCTATGCTTTACTATTTTTACCTTTGATAACAGGAGTTTTAGCAAGTGCTATTTGTAGATACGAACATCAGGCAGGTGGGTGGAAACAGCTACTGGCATTACCTGTGACAAGAGGAAGGGTATTCATCGCGAAGTATGTATTGTTAATAGTGCTAGTCCTAGTTATGCAAGTATTATTTTTTGTCGCTTTATACATAGTCGGAATGATAAAGGGATTCACTGATCCTTTCCCAATGGTGATTGTTTGGAAAAGCTTAGTTGGAGGATGGGTAGCGACTTTACCATTAATTGCTTTACAGTTATGGATGTCCATACTGTTCAAGAGCTTTGCAGCGCCATTTGCCATTAATGTGATTCTTACATTGCCTACTATACTTGTCGTAAACTCTGAGCGTTTTAGTTCTTTCTATCCGTGGGCACAGCCATTTTTAATGATGTATATCGGGGGAGACACGGGCGATACCTTTTTCGTTCCTTGGGTACAATTATTAACCGTTGTAGGCGGAAGTTTTATCTTATTTTTTGTCGGAGGGTATTTATATTTTCAAAGGAAAGCAGTTTAAGGGGATGATAATAATGTTGAATAAGAGCTATATAGTATGTGCTGCTATCTTGCTTTCTATTTTTTTGGCAGGATGTAGCAGTGGCAAAGCGGTTGATAATGCAGAATCATATATTTCAACAGTGGATGCTATGGATATCCCGGATCATGTTAAGCTGATCGGTTTAGGAGAGGCAACACATGGGAATGTGGAATTTCAAGAACTGAAAAAAGATGTATTTAAAACGCTAATTAAACTTGAAAACGTCCGCGTATTTGTTATAGAAGGCGACTTTGGAGGCGGGCAGCAAATAAACGAATTCATTTTACATGGAAATGGGACCGCCGAAGAGGCAGTAAATACGCTAGACTATGGTATTTATCAAACAGAGCAAATGGTCGAACTTGTTCAATGGCTGCATGATTATAACGCTTCAGTTAACGAGCAAGAGAAGGTTTACTTTTATGGAAATGACATGCAGCGCTATAACTACAGTAAAGAAGGAGTGCTTAAATACTACAAAACAGTAAACCAAGATGCATTTAAAAATTATGAATTAAAACTTGAACATGTCTCGAATGAGAAAATGCGTGAGTTAACTACGGAACAGTTAAACGAGACCAAGCAAACAATAGATGAGATAATTCTAGATTTACAATCGAATGAAGCAGCTTATGTGGGAAAATCAACAAAGGAAATGTACACTTTTGCCCTACAATACGCACAAATCATGAAGCAGCGTACGCAATTGTTCTTAAATGATAAAGATTATATGCAGCTGCGAGATGAGTATTTGAAGGACAATATGCAATGGATTATGCAATTTGAAGCAGCCAGAGGTAACGAGAAAGTATTTTTTAACGGTCATAATGGACATATAGAAAAAACTTCTGCGTCATTAGCCGGCTACAAATCGATGGGCAATTATTTAGATGAGTTATACGGGGATGAGTATTTTGCAATTGGTACGGATTTTATAGAGAGCAACTTTCAGTCAAAAAATAGCAGCTCTGGAGATCGTAAAAATTATAAAGTGAAAAATCACAATGATTTAGTAGATGCTTTCAAAGAGGTGGAATCAAATATTTTTTACGTGGATTTTGAAAGGGCAAGTGAGTCCGGTGATTTAGAGGAGATAGTTTCGAAGGAGCAAAAGATGGCAAACATCGGCGATGATTTCCGCATGTGGTATAAATTTTTAAAGATGTTTTACACAATAGAAATGACGCCAAATGAGGCATATGATGGTATCATTATTGTAAAAGAAGCTACACCGACAAGTGTGAAAGAATAGAAATAATAAAATTCCATTCTATTTTGTAAAGAGATATTTTTGGGTTTTTATTAACTATGGGTTTAAATAAAAAAGGGGAACCGCTCACGCGATTCCCTTTTTTATTGGCTATGTTAAAGGTAAAGGTTGATTTAAAATCCTCTTTTAAATACCTATTATATCTCTACCATAACCATTATCTAAGCTTTGCACCAGTAACTCCATACAATTTACGGCATCTTCCACATCTTCAAATACAGTTTGTAACACTGTTTCTTCTAATCCTTCTCCGTGGAATGATACAACAAAATAACCTAAACCATTTACTTTTTTGTAATCGTTTTTTAGGAGAAATTCTATACCTTCCTTTTCGGAGTTTAAAAGGAAAAACGCAAGGGATTCATCTAACAAAGTATTACCTTTCTCCGCTTCCACTGGCCTAATCATGCTCAATTCACTCTCGTTGATGATGGTCGAGAATTCTTCATAGCTTTCAATTACTTCCTTCGATAAGTGGTGAGAGTATTCTTCAACTTCAAGGGGAAATAATCCTTTATTCCTTTGTTCTTGGAGATATTCAGAGAATCCTTTATCTAATTCTTTAGCAAATCTCTCAAAATCAAATTTATAATTACGAAAAATAGGTTTACGACCATCTTCGCTAGAAGTAAGGCGTTCAACACATAGGTTTTTCTCCTCCACCGTTAAATAATATGTCACTGCAAAACCGTAACCGTCTATTTTAGTTTTGTTCACTTTTCCAGTCCATAGCTGTAAAAGCACCTCGAAGAAATGAGGAATTGAAACGAATGGAACCATAAATGTGAATTCGAGTTCTTGACCATCACCATTTGATTTAATTCTAACGTCTCTGTATTTATCTATATCAAAATTACATGTATATTGATTTTCCACAAAAAACACTCCTTTAGTTATCTCATTAAACTGCCCCGCTTCGTAGTTTAAGTGTAACATCTCACAAACTACGTCGCTTCACAAAAAAACAACCATAGCCTTTAACTTAGCCTTTTTATTTTATTTTTATTGTTATGCGCTTCTTCTCTTGCCACATATTTTTAGGTGTTCATTAGATTTTCCAAAATCAGAAAATGAAGTAAAACCATGAAGTGGGAAGCATAAAGAGGCGAAAAGAATAGGAAGGAATTTAAATTTAATTAATGTATATAAATACACTTGACTTTATATTTATTCAGACATATAATAAAAATTACATAAATATACGGAAAAAGGAGTTTTTATAAATGAAGTTACTTGAGTGGGTGAATTTAAAAGTAGTGGATAGTTTAAAGGGGAAAGACCTATTAACACTTTTAGATTACTCTAAGGAGGAAATAACGGACCTAATCCAGTTAGCAGTTGACTTGAAGATGTTGACGAAGGCTGGTAAATGTCCTCCTTTATTGGAAGGTAAAACTTTAGGGATGATTTTTGAAAAACATTCAACCCGTACAAGAATCTCCTTTGAAGTAGGCATGAAGCAGCTAGGTGGTAATGGTATGTTCATGAATGCACGCGATTTACAGATTGGGCGTGGCGAATCTGTATATGATACAGGGCACGTATTATCTGGTTATTTAGAGGGAATCATGATCCGTGCAAATTCACATGAGATGGTTAAAGAACTTGCCGAGCATGCTAGTATTCCTGTAATTAATGGATTAACAGATATTTTTCACCCGTGCCAGGCGCTTGCAGATATCTTAACGATTCATGAAGTGAAAGGATATACCGCTGGCTTGAAGCTTGCATATATAGGGGATGGAAACAATGTCGCACATTCACTTGTGATAGCAGCTGCCAATATGGGAATGCATATTGCGGTAGCAACACCAGTTGGCTATGAAGCTAATGAGCAAATACTAGAAAAAGCTAAGGCAATTGCTTTAGAAAATGGTGGGTCGCTGTTCGTATCGAATGATCCAATTGAAGCAGCAGTTAATGCGGATGTTGTATATACAGATGTCTGGACTTCGATGGGTCAAGAAGATGAAACGGTAAAAAGACTAGCTGATTTTAAAGACTTCCAGATTAATGATGCATTAGTGTCAAATGCAAAAGACGATTATATGTTTTTGCATTGCTTACCTGCTCATCGTGAGGAAGAGGTTGCGAGCTCTGTAATTGATGGTCCTAATTCTTATATTTTCCAACAAGCAGAAAATCGCTTGCATGCACAAAAAGCAGTACTTGCATCGGTTATGGCTTAAAAAGGTTTCACCAAATGGAGAAGGCAGGGTTTGTCTATTCATTTGTAAGTATAAATATTTCCGTGATGCTGCTTATCAAGATGGATAGCTTCATCACTACATAGGAAGAGTGATTCGGGAGACGCTGAATCACTCTTTATTACATAAAAAATGTCTTAGTTGTCGATTATGTCGACGATTAAGACAATTTTTTTATGCTTCATTTCACTATCGAATTATCTTGTTTAGGCAATACAAGTCGGCCAGTCCAATAAAAAAGTAGAGTGGCCTGCACTCTACTCAAAATAATGAAGTTTATTCAAATTGGGCTTTTGTTGTTGTGCTGTCACTAGAATTTACAGTGTTCTCTTTTGCTTCTTCCTTCACAGGACGTTTAGACCAGTAAGTGGCTAAGATCGGTCCAGAAATATTATGCCATACAGCACCTAATGCACTTGGTAATGCTGCAAGTGGTCCTAGATGAGCAGTTGCAAGTGCTACTCCTAATCCAGAGTTTTGCATGCCTACCTCAATAGAAATTGCTCGTCGATCTAACTCCGATAATCCCATGATTTTTGCGGCATAATATCCTAGCAGTAAGCCTGCTCCATTATGCAAGAACACTCCTAAAAATACTAGTAACCCAGCAGAAGCAATATTATCTACATTTCCTGCAACAACAGCAGAAACAATCGTGATAATTGCTAATACTGAAATTAAGGGTACTACGTTTATACTTTTCTCTACAACAGTAGGGAACAACTTCTTCACTAATAATCCAAGGATGATTGGAACAATAATTACTTGTATTATGGACCTAAACATATCAACTGCATTTACTGGCATCCACTGTCCTGCAAATAAAAGTAATAATGCTGGTGTTAGTAAAGGAGCTAGTAGCGTGGAGAAGGATGTCATCGTTATAGAAAGTGGAACATTACCTTTAGCCAAATAAACCATTACATTAGATGCAGTCCCTCCGGGTACAGAACCAAGTAATACTAGTCCGGCTGCTAATTCACTAGGCAAATTCAACAAATATGCAATGGCAAAAGCGGTAATTGGCATTATTAGAAACTGTGCAATTACGCCGAATATTACTGGTTTAGGGTGTGTTGCGATTAATTTGAAATCGACAGCCTTTAAAGTCAAACCCATCCCAAACATAACAATACCTAGTAAAATCGTAATATACTTTCCAAATGGTAAAAATGTTTCCGGTATTAAAAATGCTACAACTGCAACAATAATTACGAGAAAAGCAAAATACTTACCTGCAAAATTACTTATGGACTCTAACAATTTCATGTTATACACCTAACTTTCTATATTTACGATTTTTTTGGGATTTAATATATTATTTGGATCGAGAGCTATTTTAATTTTTTCCATCACCTGTAAGGCTGCTCCGTGCTCTAAAGCTTGGTATTTTTGTTTGCCAATACCAACCCCGTGTTCTCCTGTACAAGTGCCGTTACGCTCCAAAGCATAATGAACAATTTTTTCATTGAAAGATTCTGCCTTCGCAACTTCCGCTGCATCAGTCATGTCAATCATCAGAATCGCGTGGAAATTTCCATCTCCGACATGCCCAGTAAGTCCGCCTATGAGTCCAATCGAGCTTAATTCATTACGTGCATATACGACTGCATCAGCTAGTTCCGAAATAGGAACACACACATCGGTAACCATCATCTTTTTGCCGACATTCCCGTGAATATAAGCATAAGCTAGGTTATGTCTAGCATCCCAAAGCTTTGTCCGTGCTGTATTATCCGTTTCAAATTGAATATCCACGCAGCCATGGTCTTCCATTATTTCTTTTGTAAACTCGACATCTTGTTTTAGTCCTGCTTCATTTCCGTCAAATTCTAAAAATAAGGTTGGGCTTTCTACATAATTCGTTTCGCTAAAACGATTTACTTGGCGAATCGATTCTTCGTCGACTAATTCTACGCGTGCTATTGGAATTCCAGTCTGTAAAATAGAAGTGACGGCTTCTACCGCGCTTTGAACAGAAGGGAATACTGCTCGAGCTGCAGTAGTAAATTCAGGTATACCATATACTCTTAGTGTTAACTCAGTAAAACAACCTAGTGTCCCTTCCGAGCCAACAAATAGTCCGTTTAAGTGGAACCCAGATGCTGATTTTGCCGCTAAACTTCCCGTGTGTATAACAGTTCCATCTGCAAGGACAACTTCTAAATCACGAACTTGATCACGCATGACACCATATTTAACAGTTGTAGTCCCACTTGCATTAGTAGCAGCCATTCCACCGAGTGTTGCATCTGCTCCAGGGTCTACGGAGAAGAACAGTCCATACTTTTTTAGTTCTTTGTTTAATTGTGAACGTGTCACCCCAGGTTGTACCTTTACTAGTAAATCATTTTCTCGCACCTCTAATATTTTATCCATTAAAGAGAAGTCAATTGTAATTCCGTTATCATACGGAATTATATGACCTTCTAAACTGGAACCACGTCCAAAAGGGACGACGGGAATCTGATAATGATTGGCTAGTTTCATAATTTCACTAACTTCATTCGTGTTTTTCGGAAATACAACTATGTCAGGAAGACATATCTCATGATACGACTCATCTTTGCTATGTAATTCTCTTACGGTTAGATTGATTGAAACCTGGTCTTCTTTTAAAACTTTTTTTAGTTCAGGTAAAATATTTTCAATAGATGTACTCACTTTATTCGCCTCTTTAATAGAATGATATATTTATTAGAATATTTAGAAGGATTCCAATAAAATGATTATAATCATTAATAATGAAAAGGTAAACTAAGGAAATTGTATTATATGGATATAAAAGTAAATTAATATATTGCATATTGGCTTTAAAAACTAATGTAATAGTGTTGTAAGCGTTTTATTTAATTTTAAAAATATTTTGACTAAACAAAAATTCCGCGAAGATTTTTTAGCTCCACGGAATTTCATTCATTTTGCAAATGCAGTTGCCAATTCGTTTAATACAGATTGTTTGTTAGATTCGTCTGTCATGTTCCACCATTTCTCAAAAAATACACCAAGTCCAGGTAGTAAATGTTCTTCGCCTTTTTGGATAGCATCTTCTACTACACCGCGAATGTCAGATGCAGTGTGACCTTTCATATTAGCAGTTATCGCTTCTCTAATTTGAAAATCCATTTTCATCACTCCTCGCAATTATCTTCCCCAAACTCTCGCCAGTTATACATGATTTTGTTACACTTATATAAAAAAGGCGGTTACATATAGATGAAACGAATTGAATCACCCCAAAATACGCTAGTAAAGCATTGGAAAAAATTATTAAGCGTACGCAAAGAGCGAGATAAAAGTGGCGAATTTCTAATAGAAGGTTATCACCTAATTGAAGAAGCGATAAAACAAAAAGAAAATGTGTTAACAATCATGATCAGTGATAATAGTGAAATTCCTAACAATTGGGATGTAGACAATTTAGAAATTGTCGAAATAAATGATGTGATTAAGAAAGAACTTGCGGAAACAGAGCATACACAAGGTATATTTGCACATTGTAAGCAACAAACTGTGAAGGAAGAAGAGCATGATAACTGGAGTCGTCTATTGTTAATAGATGCTGTGCAGGATCCAGGGAACATCGGTACAATGATTCGGACTGCAGATGCTGCTGGGATTGATGCTGTTATTCTTGGAAAAGGATCTGCAGATGCCTACAATTCAAAAACGTTACGGTCAGCACAAGGATCACATTTTCATTTGCCAATTATTAAAGGAAATCTTCCTGACTGGGTTGAGAAGTTGAAAGAACGAAAAGTAACCGTATTTGGCACAGCTTTTGAAAATTCTACTCCTTTTCATGAAGTGAAAAAAGTGGATGCGTTTGCGTTAATCGTTGGAAATGAAGGTAGTGGTATGAACAAAGAGCTTCTCGAGCAAACCGATCAAAATATTATCGTTCCTCTATTGGGACAAGCAGAATCACTAAATGTTGCAGTAGCTACTGGTATTCTGTTATATGGCCTTACTTTAAAATAAATCAGACTTGAACAAAAATACTAAAGTCCGTATAATAGATGTAATATGATATATAAAAGCTGTCATCGGGAAAAGTATATATGCCAATTCGACATAAGGGATTTTACACCTTGACTGAAAGTGTAACTAGAGAATGCATATAGAAGTTCACCCCGTTAGCTGCCACCGGGACCAGCAATTGCTGTAAAGGTGTGCCGGTGTAGAGCCGTTAGTCGAATTGAGTGATTGCACACTGTTTTTGTGCAATAATCAGGGTGGTACCGCGAAATTAGTCCTCGTCCCTTTTATAGGGGCGGGGATTTTTTATTTTGTACATATTTTGAGAAGGGATACTTCTTAGCGAGATAAGGTACAAAATTTGTTGTCCAATCAGACAAGGCGAATTTGATTAAGGAGAGATCATTAACATGGAAGCACAACTTCAACAGTTAAAAGAAGAAGTACTACAAAAAATTGAAGCTTCAGCAAGCGTCAAAGAACTAAATGACGTGCGTGTTGCCTACTTAGGGAAAAAAGGACCGATTACGGACCTTCTAAAAGGAATGGGTAAACTTCCAGCAGAAGAGCGTCCAAAAATGGGGGCACTAGTAAATGTAGTACGTGAAGAAGTAACTACTGTATTAGAAGCTCGTATGACTTTACTTCAAGAACAAGCTATTAATGAACAGCTAGAAAAAGAATCTATTGATGTAACATTACCAGGTCGCCCTATTAAGACTGGAAATCATCATCCACTTACTCGTGTAGTAGAAGAGATTGAAGATTTATTTATCAGCATGGGGTATGAAATTGCGGAAGGTCCAGAAGTAGAGAAAGACTATTATAATTTCGAAGCGTTGAACTTACCAAAAGGTCATCCAGCTCGTGATATGCAGGATTCTTTCTATATTTCAGAGGATATTCTTTTACGTACACATACTTCTCCAGTTCAAGCAAGAACGATGGAAGCAAAAGAAGGGCAACCGATCAAAATTATATGCCCTGGTAAAGTGTATCGTCGTGATAATGATGATGCAACGCACTCACATCAATTCACACAAATTGAAGGGCTTGTAATCGGTGAAAATATTCGAATGAGCGACCTGAAAGGTACTCTTTCTATATTTGCGAAGAAAATGTTCGGGGACGATCGTGAAATTCGTCTGCGCCCAAGCTTTTTCCCATTCACAGAGCCTTCGGTTGAAATGGATATTTCCTGTTTTAAATGTGGCGGCGATGGTTGTAACGTTTGTAAGAAAACAGGGTGGATTGAAATTTTAGGTGCAGGTATGGTTCATCCAAACGTCTTAGAGATGGCTGGATATGATTCTAAAAAACTTTCTGGATTTGCATTTGGTATGGGTCCAGAACGTATTGCAATGTTGAAATATGGAGTGGAAGATATTCGTCATTTCTATACGAATGATGTGCGTTTCTTATCGCAATTCCACCGAACAGAAGTGTAAGGAGGAATTTGACATGTTAGTTTCGACGAAATGGTTATCAGAATATGTAAATACACAAGGGTTAGATCCAAAAGATTTAGGAGAGAAAATCACACGTGCAGGTATTGAAGTGGATGCTGTGATTGATCGTTCTCATGGAATGACAAATGTTGTCGTTGGGTATGTAAAAGAAAAAGTGAAACATCCGGAAGCGGATAAGCTGAATATTTGTCAGGTAGATGTTGGCGAAGAGACTACTCAAATTATCTGTGGAGCACCTAATGTAGAAGCAGGACAAAAAGTAATCGTTGCTCGTCCAGGAGCAGTACTTCCAGGCGGCATGAAGATTAAAAAAGCCAAGCTTCGCGGAGAAGAATCAAACGGTATGATTTGTTCGCTTCAAGAATTAGGGATTGAAGGACGCCTTGTTTCTAAAGCGTATGCGGATGGAATTTATGTTCTTCCGGAAACAGCAGTTCCAGGGGAAAGTGTACTCCCATTACTAGGCTTAGATGATGTAGTTTTAGAACTTGGGTTAACGCCTAACCGTTCGGACGCATTAAGTATGCTCGGAGTTGCTTATGAAGTTGGTGCAATTTTATCTGAGGATATGCAGTATCCTGAAGCATCTTATTCGGAAAGCAATGAAAAAGCCTCTGATTATTTGAACTTAAAAGTAGAGGCAATGGAAGAAAATCCAATGTATATTGCAAAAGTTGTGAAGAATATTCAAGTGAAAGAATCACCACTTTGGTTACAACATCGTTTAATGGCTGCAGGTGTTCGTCCACATAATAATGTAGTAGATATTACGAACTATGTATTGATGGAATACGGTCAGCCTCTACATGCATTTGACTATGATCGTCTAGAAACGAAAGAAATTGTTGTTCGTCTTGCAAGTGAAGGGGAAAAAATTGTTACCCTTGATGATCAAGAACGTACATTAAAATCGAATCATTTAGTTATTACAAACGGTAAAGAGCCAATTGCCATTGCCGGTGTAATGGGTGGGGCTAATTCGGAAGTTCATAATGGTACGACAACGGTAGTTATCGAGTCAGCATACTTTGCTAGCGGATCAGTTCGTCAAACTTCAAAAGATCACAACCTACGCAGTGATGCGAGTGCGCGTTTTGAAAAAGGTGTCGATCCTAACCGTGTAATTCTTGCGGCAGAACGTGCAGCAAGTCTTCTTGCAGAGTTAGCAGGAGGAGAAGTGTTAGCTGGTTCAGTAATGGTTGATGAGCTAGACAAAACTCCAGCTGAAGTGGTTGTATCTCCGGACTTCATCAATAACCGTTTAGGGATGAAAATATCCTTAGAGGATATGACATCAATTTTAACTAGATTGAAATTTGACTACCAAGCAGCGAATGGTCTTTTGTACATTAAAGCGCCAACTCGTCGTCAAGATATTAAAATTGAAGAAGATATAATAGAAGAAATTGCTCGTATGTATGGCTATGATGAAATCCCAATGACTTTACCAGTTGAGGAATCTAAACCAGGCGGATTATCATCTTACCAAGCAAAACGTCGTCAAGTACGTGCATATCTAGAAGGTGCAGGTCTTTACCAGGCGATTACGTATTCATTAACTTCTAAAGAAATGTCTCAAAAACTTGCTTTAGAAACTGCTCCTGTAACCGAGTTATTAATGCCAATGAGTGAAGATCGTAGTATCCTTCGTCAAAGCTTGATACCACATTTACTAGAGGCAGTAACATATAATACAGCGCGCCAAGCAGATACAGTTGCGCTTTATGAAGTAGGATCTGTTTTCTTAGGCGAAACAGAATCAGGTTTACCTCATGAGCAAGAGCATCTAGCAGCAGTAATTTCTGGTAAATGGTTAGATCATAGCTGGCAGGGTGAGAAAAAAGCAGTTGATTTCTTTGTGTTAAAAGGAATTGTAGAAGGATTAATGGAACTTCTTGGTCTTTCAAAAGAAGTTGTATTTGAACGTACTGAAGTAGACGGGTTACATCCTGGACGTACTGCTTCTATCAAATTAGCTGGAGAGGAAATTGGGTTAATCGCTCAATTACATCCATCAGAGCAAAAAACTCGTGATTTAAAAGAAACCTATGTATTGGAATTGAACTTAGCCAAAGTGCTAAACAAAGAAGTTGAAGCATTGTATTATGCACCAGTTTCTAAATTCCCGTCCATTTCACGTGATATTGCATTAGTCGTAGATAGTGAAAAAGCTACTGGAGAACTGCAAGCAATTATCCATTTATCTGGTGGTAGATTACTTAAAAATGTACATCTATTCGATTTATATGAAGGAGAAAAAATGGAACCAGGCAAGAAGTCGGTTGCATTCTCCCTAACATATTTCGATCCAGAGCGTACACTTACAGATGAAGAAGTAGTAAATGCTCATAACAAAGTATTAAAAGCACTTGCTGAAAAAGCAGGAGCAGAGTTAAGAGGATAATGAATACATTTAGAGCAGTGCCAAATGGTGCTGCTCTTTTTTTATCAATTAAAAATAATTCAGAATAGTGTTTGAATTGTGCGGTGCATAGGGAATAGAAAAAAAGGGGAGGGGTTTTATGGGATTAGGTTTTTGGACATGGACGATAACCATTATATTATCTTTGTTCTTTATTGGTATGTCGTTTTTCTTTAAAAAGAAGGCGGACGCAAGTTTTGCTCATTATGCGATAGCTGGAGGGACACTGCCTTTTTTCTTATTATTATTTACTGATATTGCTACTATTATGGGCGTTGGAAATTTTGTTGGTCATTCATCTAAGGGATATGAGATTGGGATAGCTAATATACCTTTTGTTATTGGTGAGCAAGGAGCCAAAATCATATTTGCTCTCGTATTTGCGGGATTTGCTGCAAAATTTACATACAAAACATTAGCAGAAATGATGAATGATTTAATCGTACGCGATCGTATCACTCGAAGTCTAGTTGCCATTTTGACTTCATCTATTATGATTGCTTGGGTCAGTGGCCAGGCTATGGGTATGGGTGCCTTGTTCTCGACTTTTACAGGGGCTGATCCTATTCTAATGATATTAGTATTCTCGGCAGTGTTTATCATTTACACAGCTGTAGGTGGTATGTATTCAGTGGTATGGACAGACCTTATTCAAGGAGCAATTCTTATCGCAATAGCAGTGTGGTTTTACTTTCAAGTATTTAATCGAATTGATTTTAGCTATTCAACTCTTAAATCGGGTTTAGCAGATGTTGGATCGGGTGAACTAATTCAAATGAATTTATCTGTAATGGAAGTGTTAACGCTGTTTGTGACAGGAACGTTGGGTGTCTTAGCTGCACAAGTGTATTGGCAACGCTGCTTTGCTTCAAAAAGTTCTAAGTCAGCAAGTCGTGCCATGCTTATCAGTGGGGTTGTTGCAATTATCTTTACGATTCTAGCAACTATTAGTGGGTTGATAGTTAAGATTCAAAATCCCACGCTCGATGCAAAAAATGCTATATCGTGGTTGATATTAGAAGAAATGACGCAATTTGCAGCGTTGGCTTTCTTTATCATGATTTTCATGGCTGCCATTTCTAGCGCTTCATCTCTTCTGCATTCTGCTGCTGTTGTAATCATCAATGATTTGGTTATCCCAAATATGAAAGAAAAGGAAGATGCATTTTATCTTAAGTTAACAAGAGTTAGTGTGGTTGTGTTTGGTATGTTCACGATAGTTACTGCTATTTGGGCAGATTCTATTATTGACTTATTTTCTCTTGCATATTCGATGGCCGGTGGTGGAGTTGTTCCGGTATTAATAGTAGGGTTAATATGGAAGAATAAGAAAACCTCCGCCTTTGAAATGGGAACAAGAAATAGTCGTGTTTCTGTTTGGGGAGCACGTACTGGTATTTTGGCTGGAGCAGTTGTTTCTTTAACAATAGGAATATTATGGGGTGTCCTTGCATCAGTTATTATGACAATAGTTTTCTCGAAATTTTTACCTTCGAAAGAAACAATGATTAGTTAGGTGGAAAAAACCTCCATCCAAATGAAAAACCCTGCTTTCGCAGGGCTTATCATTTGGATGGAGGTAGATTATGACTAATCCACCAATCCACATGATCTAAATTGAAAACGATCATATTTGCCATTGGTTTTAAATGAGGAATCTCTCTTTTTATAATTAGTATGTCGATTTCCTCTTCAGTAAGTGGATATCCTACGGTATCTAAATATAAAGATAGCTTTTTAACTCCATAGGCTCTTCTCAATTAATCACCTCCCACCAAAATCTCTTTCCATAAAGAAAGTTTAGTAAAAGGTACTAATTTCAACTCTATATATGTTTAATACCCATTTTCACATAAAATAATCATCCGTTTATTTTATGTTTCCGTATAGTCAGTAGTATTCCAAATAAGACTCCGATGAAGGACATTGCTGAAATGATAAAGTAAAAAGTCTGCCCACCAAATTCTTTATAGAGGAAACCACCTGCATATGACGCAATTATACTAGATAAGCCAAAGAATAATAATGCTAAAACAGTTTGTCCAGTAGCTCGCCATTCCTTAGGCATAATATTATATAAATATTGAATAGCGGCGGTGTAGAAAATAGGGAATGTTAACATTTGTAATACTTGTAAGACAGTTAGAGTAACAGGGTTTGTGACATAGCCTGATATAAAAAAACGTAAGAAGTAAAAGAAGGTAGCAATCGTAATAATCTCCAACTCTTTACCTTTTCGAAGCCACCAAAAGCTGAGTGCAAAAATAATGATTTCACTACCACCTGCTAAGAAAAAAGCAATCCCTACTAAGGATGTGTCTCCTCCCAGTGCTTTGATATGTATTCCTAGAAATGTATCGTTCATACGTGCAGGGACAGAGCTTATGAATACTAATGCTAAGAATAGAAGCATCTCTTTGTTACGTAATACTTGTTTCAGTCCTTTTATCGTCACAGGTTTTGGGGAAGCTTGCACATCCGGCATAAACCAAACAATTCCAAATGAGAGAAGCCCCAAAAGAACAAATAAAATAGATAGACTACTCACTCCAAAATAATCCATTGTAAACCCAGCAATTAAAGATAAAATGGCATAGCCAAGTGCACCATATGTACGGATAGATCCATAGCTAATACGGGCCATCTCTGAAACAGTAAAATTTAAACTCTCCGTTAATGGATCGAGTGGCATAAGGAAAAAATAAACTAACAACGCGAAAATAATTAGTAACACAAAGTTATCGAAGTTAAATAAAAAATAACCCGAAATAGCAGTCAATCCAACAAGTAGCAACATCACCTTGCGAATTGTTTTTGTTTTATCGCTGATGAACCCCCACAACGGTTGGGCTATTAAAGTTACAAAACCCCCAGTACCTACGATAATCCCTATTTCACTTGTAGATAATCCTTGTTCCCCTAAATACACAGGCAAGAACGGTATAAAAACTGCAAGCAAACCAAAAAACAAAAAATTATATCCCTTTAATAAAACATGTACCTTCAAGAAGAATTCTCCTTTTCTAAAAACAAATAAAATATGATTTCAATTATTAACTTAATTATTGTAACTGATTTAAATGGTAAATAGCCGTTTTTAATAGAATAAACTATGGAATTTAAATTAACCAATAAGTTAGAATACTAAATCGGCTATAATTTCTATTAAAAGAGAAGTTAAGTACTTAATTGTCTGAATTCAATAGGGGGTAGGCATGTTAAAAAGAAGATATGGAGATCGTTCAGATTGGCAACGGATTAAGAAGAGAGAGTATGCACAATCTTATGTTGAGAAAGAGGAATTCACTGGATATATAACACTTCTTAACATGGTTCAGGTGTCGGAGCCCTTATGGGTGAAGTATGATGAAAAAAGTGTGTGCATTGTAGATGATGGATTTATGTGGTTACAACACTTTCCTAAAGGAAAACATTATTCTGTAACTACTATGTTTGATGCTAATGGGAAAGTGATACAGTGGTATATCGATATTTGCAACGAAATAGGAATAGAGCATAATATTCCATGGTGGGATGACTTGTTTTTAGATATTATCGTATTTCCTACGGGAGAGATTATTCAACAGGATGCAGATGAACTGGAAGAGGCATTAATAAACGGTTGGGTTGATCAAAGCATGTATAACTTGGCATGGCATCAAGCAAAAGAAATTACTACTAGTATTGTGGGAAATAATTTTGGGTTACTTAATTATTCCACAGTTCATAAAGAACTATTAACGAGACTTCTTTAAAAGGGAGAGATTTAAATGCGTAAAGTGGAGGTAGTGGCATATTCAGAGGGTTGGAAGAAAAAGTTTGATGAGGAAGCAATTCTTCTTCAACATATTTTCGGCTTGGAGATTCAAATTATCCATCATATTGGAAGCACGTCTGTAGAAAGATTGAG
The DNA here is from genome assembly GCF_038003145.1 of Psychrobacillus sp. FSL K6-1464. Taxonomy (NCBI): domain Bacteria; kingdom Bacillati; phylum Bacillota; class Bacilli; order Caryophanales; family Bacillaceae; genus Psychrobacillus; species Psychrobacillus sp. FSL K6-1464. The sequence goes on along the minus strand of NZ_JBBOOP010000001.1, from coordinate 2,375,693 downwards.
TTCAAAACCAATTATCGATATGATGCCTATAGTCCGAGATATAAGAAAAATTGACGCTTATAACAGCGCAATGATTGCGATTGGTTATGAACCTAAAGGTGAAAATGGACTTCCTGGTCGTAGATACTTCCAAAAAGGTGGAGATAATCGATCGCATCATGTCCATATGTATGAATTGGGTAATCCTGAAATTGAAAGACATCTTGCGTTTCGGGACTTTTTAAGAGTACATTCTATTGATGCAAGGCAGTACGGAGATTTAAAAGAAGCACTAGCAGAGCAATTTCCATATGACATTGACGCTTATATTAATGGGAAAGATAAATTAGCCAAAGAGATTGAAAAACAAGCACTCCACTGGTATAAAAGTATTCCTAAAGTGAGATAGGTTTTTTTATGAAAGTCGTATAAACTCGTTAGTTTCTTTGTGAAAAGGAAAAGCACGAAATGTAATTGACATTTCGTGCAAAGAAATTTGGATCCAGATTTTCCCCAGAAAGTTTAACACCAAACGATAATTTCATATGGTGTGGTCTGGGCAGGTATACTTCTTGTAGTTGGACCATAAATAACAATTAAATTTCGATTCGCAGGACTTTTCGTAAAAGGCTGACCATTAGTCAATAATATTGGAGTATATGGTGTTACATTTAGTCTTAACTGCCCATCACTGCTTTCCAATTGGCTATTAAAGAAGTCCACTTTAACATTTCGATTTGTATTTTCTTCTACTATAATAAGTGCCCGGTACTGTGGTGGGAAAATCAGAGGAACAGGGGCATCTCCATCATAGTATCCAGTTACCCTATCGCCCACTGCTACCACTGCATGGTCTACAAAATAAGTAGTGGGGGACACCACGAAATTTACTGAATTTCCGTTGCCATTATCAACCGACATTAATGTATAACAACCTTCGCCTTCACCATTAGCCCCTATCATAAAATCACTAATCCTGGTAACGGTACCCTGAAAAGCTTGAAAATTTACCATACTCAAACCTCCATCGCTATTTAAACACGCACTTATACATGTTATGCATTTGAATGGTTTTGTGTTATCTAAATTTATTATTTAGAATTACCCAAATTTACTTTGTATAAATTGTAGATTACATTAAATATTCATAATAAGGCTCTTCTTGTTTTGTATCCTCAAACCACTTCATACTCACATAGGTGAACCCGATTTTTTCTAAAATCTTTAATGAACCTATGTTTTGTGGATCTGCTGATGCAGTGATTATTCTAATATTTCCTTTGTTTTTAGCTAGCTTAAGGCAAGCTGCAGCTGCTTCAGATGCAAAACCTTTTCCCCAAGATTTCTTACTAAAATGATAAATTAACTCTATTACTCTCGTCGAATCAGTTGGATTAAAACCAGCTGCTCCTATTACTAGATCCGATTCTTTTTCTATTACTGCATAAACGGATAAACCTCTATCTTCATGTAATTTACGATATCCCTCTATAACTTTGGGAAGTAATTCATGTGCAGAAGGCCCATCACATAATGACATGACTTCTTCGTCCCCCCAAAATTGTTGAGCGGCTTCCACATGTGATTGTTCAAATACACATAAATATAATCGCTCTGTTTCACCAATAACTTTCATGTTGTACAACTCCCAAGCTAAAATCGTTTCTTGTTCACAATATTAATCGCTTTCCCAGTATTGGCAAAATGCCACTTTGTAATAGACATGAGAAACTCTTCTCCATGCTTCAAATAAATTTTCGCTGCTATTTCATCAACCTTAGCACTTGCTCCTTTAGGTATCGTCGTACCCGCTATTTCGGTCAGACGATCCATTTCCTTCAAGAAAGCATATCTCGCTATGATTGATGCTGCTGCAACAGATACGTGAAGTTGCTCTGCTTTTGTAGAAAACAAAACATTTTCTCGGACGATTTCTTTCTCCGTTTTAATATGATTATAGTAAATACCGCGCTCCGCAAACTGATCGATTAATATATATGCCGGTTTTTCTGAGTCCATTTTTTTCAGTACATGCTTTAATGCTTGGTTATGCATAAGTGCTTTTATCTTACCTTGAGACGACCCACGAGACTGTATGTCATTGTATTTTTCGTTTTTCAATACGAGGACACTATGTGTTAAAGTCGCCATTAAGTCAGGTGCCATTTTACGCATTATGTCATCTGTAAGCATTTTGGAATCCTTCACTCCTAAAGCTTTAACTAGCTCGACTTGTTCTGAACTGACAAAACATGCTGCAACTGTAATGGGACCAAAATAATCTCCAGTACCAGTTTCATCTGAACCTAGAACCGATAAGGTTGCAAAGTTAGGAGGTAAAAGATCCCCCTTCGCACCAGTTGTTGTAGTTTTAGTCGAACTTGTACCCCAAAGGGAAGCTTCGCGCGTAGAACCGTTTCCTTGAAACATCACCTTGCCAGATTTATAAATAGTAATGGCTGTATCTGCAAGCTTTGCTGCAAAAATAACACCAGGAGCAGACCTCTCTACCTTAAATTTCATATAATGCGATTTAACTTTTTCGATTTCGTTTGGTTTCAATAATAAGACTGTATTTGACATTCGTTCGTTCCTTTCTTCACATAGCAATCTATTTCGTGTTATTATTAGTATTAGGATTTTCTGAGGAGGGTTATGGCTTTGTCAGAACAAGAAAAAACACGAATTTCGGTTGATATATATGGACAGAATTATAAAATGGTAGGTTCTGAATCGTCGGGCCATATGAGACTAGTAGCATCAATGGTTGATGATAAAATGAGAGAAATAAATTCACATAACAGTCAACTAGATATTGCAAAACTTGCTGTACTCACAGCTGTGAATGCTGTAAATGATTACATAAAAGTAAAAGAACAATTAGAACTCTTAGAAGAAGAATTGAAAAGATTAAAGGACTGAAAACATGTTAGATATAATTATATTAATATTACTTGTCGGTGGTTTAATCACTGGCGCAAAACGAGGGTTAATCGTTCAACTAATCCACATGACTGGCTTTATCATTGCATTAGTAGTGGCTTATTCTTATTATAAACCACTTGCAGATAAATTTGTTTTATGGATTCCGTTTCCTGCTGTAACGGCTGGTGCTAAATTGACAATCGCCGTGGAGAGTTTAGATTTAGCACAAACTTTTTATCGGATTATTGCTTTTGCACTCATTTTTATAGTGGTGAAGTTCGCCTTGCAAATGATTGCATCTATGTTTGATTTTTTGAAGTATTTACCGATTTTAGGGTTTATAAGCAATATGGTGGGTGCAGTTTTAGGACTTATTGAATTTTATTTTATTATGTTTGTCTTATTGTATGTACTTGCTCTTTTACCAATCGATATGATTCAAAATTTAATATCAGGTTCAGTTTTAACTGGATGGATGTTAGAACACACGCCTATCCTATCGGAGATGGTTAAAAATTGGTGGTATATTTATATTGAAAAGTAACTTCTCTCAATAGAGGGAAGTTTTTTTGAAGTTAGCTATATTGGTTAATTGAGAAGAAAGAGGTGTTTTCGTTGGATAAGAAGACGATTATTAAAACATTAGAAAGAATAGCTTTATATATGGAATTGCAAGGTGAAAATCCTTTTAAAGTATCTGCCTTTCGAAAGGCTGCACAGGTGTTGGAATTAGATGACCGAAGCCTTTCTGAAATGGATAATATCTCCTCCTTAAAAGGGATTGGAGCAGCAACAGGAGCTGTAATAGAGGATTTAATCACTAAAGGGGAATCTTCTTTGCTTGTAGAATTACAACAAACAGTTCCTAGTGGATTACTTCCGATGCTTAAAATACCTGGACTTGGTGGTAAAAAAATTGCCAAGCTATACAAGGAATTACATATCGATTCCATTGATGCGTTAAAGCTTGCATGTGAAGAAGGTAAAGTCCAAAGTCTTCCTGGATTTGCTAAGAAGACAGAAGAAAAAATATTACTAGAAATAGTGAACCTTCAGTCTAAACCAGAAAGAACTGCTGTATGGCAAATTGAACCTATCGTAGATCTTATCGAACACAAATTGGCTTCTATAGCTTTAATTGATAAGTTTTCTGTTGCCGGGTCTTATAGAAGAGTTAAAGAAGCGAGTAAGGACATTGACTTTATCATCGCTACAAGTTCTCCTCAAGAAGTTAGAGAAGAATTGTTAAAAATACTTCCTGTACAGAAAATAATTGCAGCTGGAGATACGAAAGTTTCTGTCACGCTAGATGTAGAAGTCGAAATAGATGTCGATTTCCGACTAGTGGAACTAAAACAATTTGCATCTGCATTAAATCATTTCACTGGCTCAAAGGACCATAATATAAAAATGCGTCAAATTGCCAAAGACCAAGGAAAGAAAATTAGTGAATACGGTGTGGAATTAGCGGATGGAAGTGTTGAGCATTTTGAATCGGAAGAAGACTTTTATGCTTACTTTGATTTGCCTTTCATACCTCCAACAGTTCGAGAAGATGGATCGGAATTTTCCAAATTAGATCAGCTGCCTTCATTAGTGAAGTTAAATGATATAAAAGGCGATTTTCATATGCATAGCACTTGGTCGGACGGGGCTCATTCTATAGAAGAAATGGTGGAAGCTTGCCGAGTAAAAGGCTACTCACATATGGTGATTACTGATCACTCTAATTATCTCAAAGTTGCTAACGGACTTTCGAAGGAAAGATTATTAAACCAAATAGATATTATTCACTCTCTAAACGAAAAGTACACTGATATTGAAATATTTACGGGGACCGAAATGGACATACTACCAGATGGTTCACTCGATTTTGAAGATGATGTGCTTTCACAACTAGATTTTGTTATAGCTTCTATCCATTCAAGTTTTAGCCAGCCGCAAGAAAAGATTATGGAAAGACTCTTAAATGCGTTGAAAAACCCATATGTACACATGATTGCTCATCCAACGGGAAGAATAATCGAACAAAGAGATGGTTATAATCCCGATGTTCCTACTCTGATAAAATGGGCTAAGGAAAACGGTAAGATTTTAGAGTTAAATGCTAGTCCTTATCGTCTCGATTTGAATACGGAATACTTAAAGTTAGCCCAAGAAAAAGGCGTACCAATAGCGATAAACACAGATGCACATCATATCGATCAGCTAAAATATATGGATATTGGTGTACGTTATGCACAAAAAGCCTGGTTACACAAAGAAAATATAGTGAACACTTGGTCGTTGGAGAAGTTTAAAGAATATATACAGAAATAATTAGGAGGTGACTCAGTTGATAGCTGAAAGAGCATTAAGGACATTAGAGTATTTTAAAATTAGAGATGAAGTTTCCAATTATTGTACTTCATCTATTGGGAGAAGCCATATAGATAATCTAATTCCTTCCGTTGAGTTTACAGTAGTGAAAAAGTTGTTAGAGGAAATGGATGAAGGAATGACAATACTTCGGTTACGAGGCAATGTTCCAATGGGTGGGATGACAGATATTCGACCTCATGCTAAACGTGCCCAAATTGGGGGTATGCTTAGTCCAACAGAACTAATGGAGATCGCAAGTACTATTAGAGCTAGTAAAATCTTACGTCAATTTTTAGAAAATGTAGCGGAATCCGAAGATGTGAAGATCCCCCACTTTATAGAGAAAAAAGAGGCTATTCCGATTTTAACTGCCCTTGAACATGAGATTAATGATTGTATTGATGAAAACGGCGCAGTGTTAGATAGCGCAAGTAGTACTTTGCGTTCTATTCGCCAACAATTACGCATTCAAGTAAGTCGTGTGCGTGAAAAGCTAGAAAGTTATACTAGAGGGGCAAATGCTGCGAAAATGTTATCAGATTCGATTATTACTATCCGAAATGATCGATATGTGATTCCTGTAAAATCCGAGTATCGTAGTCATTACGGTGGAATTATCCATGACCAATCCTCTTCTGGACAAACATTGTTTGTGGAACCTTCAGCAGTAGTGCAAATAAATAATGATATCAGAAGTTTAAGAGTGAAAGAACAGGAAGAGATTAATCGTATCCTTATCAAATTGACAGCTGAAGTAGAAATAGTTGGTCATGATATTTTTGTTTTAGTAAGTGTACTAGGTGAAATTGATGTTATTTTAGCTAAAGCAAAATATGGTCAAGCCCAAAAATGTACGATGCCAATCATTAATAATGAGGGATATATTCGTTTAGTAAAGGCTAGACACCCACTTATTCCACTGGAAACAGCTGTGCCAAATACGATTGAATTCGGCAAAGACATTACCACTATAGTCATCACTGGGCCGAATACTGGGGGTAAAACAGTTACACTGAAAACAGTTGGACTTTGTACATTAATGGCGCAAAGTGGACTCCCTATTCCTGCATTGGATGGCTCAGAAGTGGCATTATTTGAATCGGTATTTGCAGATATCGGAGATGAGCAATCTATTGAACAAAGTTTAAGTACTTTTTCTTCTCATATGGTTAATATTGTGGATATTTTAAAAAAGTATGACGATAAATCATTAATCATATTTGATGAACTTGGAGCAGGAACCGATCCTCAAGAAGGTGCTGCGCTTGCTATTTCTATATTGGATGCAGTACATGGGACCGGAGCACGAGTAATGGCTACAACACATTATCCTGAACTAAAGGCTTATGGATACAATAGACCTGGCGTTGCCAATGCAAGTGTTGAGTTCGATATTGAAACGTTAAGTCCAACTTATAAACTGTTAATAGGAGTGCCTGGTAGAAGTAATGCTTTTGAAATTTCCGAGCGACTTGGGTTACCAGCGTATATTATTAACCAAGCACAAACTTTTACAGGGACAGATCGTGGTGAAGTGAACTCTATGATTGCATCTCTGGAGAACAGTCGTCGACAAGCAGAAAAAGATGCAGAAGAAACGGAAGCCCACTTAGTAGAAGCACGTAAAGTTAAAGCGGATGTTGAACTGAGATTAGCAGAACTAGAACAGAGCAAAGAAAAACTAGAACAAAAAGCAAAAGATAAAGCGAAGAAAATTGTAGATGAAGCTAGACGAGAAGCAGAAGATATCATAAGTGAACTGCGGAAAATGCAGTCTAATACACATAACTTCGTTAAAGAGCATGAACTAATCGATGCTAAAAAGCGTTTAGATGCTGCTTTACCAGATAATCCAGTATTGAAGAAGCAAAAGAAATTAAACGAAATGGCAAAAGAATTGAAATCTGGAGATGAAGTGAAAGTATTGAGCTTCGGACAAAAAGGGACTCTACTTGAGAAATTGTCTAAGACAGAGTGGTCTGTTCAGATTGGTATGCTAAAAATGAAATTAGACGAATCTGACCTTGAGTTTGTAAAACCTGAAAAACAAAAGCAAACTGTCTCAGTGAATTCAATCCGTGGAAGAGACACTAATGTAAAATTAGAGTTAGATCTTCGAGGAGAACGCTATGAGGATGCCATCATGCGTACAGAAAAATATTTAGACGATGCACTTCTTTCAAACTACCCAAGAATCTCTATTATTCATGGAAAAGGCACAGGTGTGTTAAGACAAGCAATACAACAGTTTTTGAAAAACCATTCTCGCGTGAAAAGTTATCGTTTCGGCGAAGCTGGTGAAGGTGGGCATGGTGTAACGGTTGTTGAACTAAAATAAAGTAGAAAAAATGAAACTTTTTTGCGGGCTCTCCGTATAGAAGGAAAAGTGTAAAAGGGGTTTTAAACATGCTTCTATCCAGTTTTTGGTCAAACCCACTCGTAGAGTCTGCAGGTTATTTTAGTGTGGTAATTTTATGCTTACTCGTTTCGATGGTTATTTTTGAAATAGTCACGAAGTATAAAAATTGGGAAGAAATAAGAAAAGGTAATGTAGCAGTTGCACTTGCTACTGGTGGGAAAATTTTTGGTGTATGTAATATATTTAGGTATTCCATTGAACAACATAACTCATTATTCGAAATGGTTGGTTGGGGTTTATTTGGTTTTACACTATTAATAATTGCTTACTTATTGTTTGAATTTTTAACGCCAACCTTTAATGTTGATAAGGAAATCGAAAACGATAATCGTTCAATTGGATTTATTTCACTTGTTATTTCTGTTGGGCTATCATTTGTTATTGGTGCAAGTATTTCTTAGGAGCGGTTGAAATGGAAAAATTGTCGAAAATTTTATTGGCTGTTGGCTTACTTTTTGTCTTAGTAGGTATAATATATGTCGTAACAAATTAATATAATAACTTAATAACGTATTTAAAGACTGTGATGTAACACTTTTCATCTTAATGATAAAGAAGTGAACTTTGCAGTCTTTTTATATTTTATGTTAAGCGTGAGAAAGAAATATCTGTTTTAAACGAGAAAAAGACGGTCAAAAGTGCGTTTAGGTAAGGTATTTATATTGTAGTAAGGAAGGATTAGTTTTTTAAAAAGCAGATAAAACTATTAGACTAGAAAACTTTGAAAACTCTTTTCAATAAAGAATTGAATTGTCATTCATTTTTCTCTATAATTAAAAATAGGAATATTCACGCTATTAAAAACAAAGGGGGCATTAATATGACTGAAAAGCCGTGGTTAGCACAATATCCACCAGAAATTCCACATACGCTTGACTATGAACACATTCCTGTTCAAGAATATCTGACGAGAGCGTATAAGAAATTTCCGACAAAAATTGCGATACATTTCATGGGGAGAGATTTATCGTACAAAGAGCTATATGAGTCTTCTTTAAAATTTGCTAACTATTTACAATCCATTGGTATTCAAAAAGGAGATAGAGTAGCAATTATGCTACCGAACTGTCCACAAGGGGTAATCGGATATTACGGAGCACTATATGCGGGGGCAATAGTTGTTCAAACAAATCCTCTTTATACGGAAAGAGAAATAGCTTATCAAATGAAGGACTCTGGTGCAAAAGTTATTTTAGCTATGGATATATTATATCCACGGGTTACAAAAGTTTTAAAAGATACGAGCCTAGAGAATATTATTGTTACTGGTATTAAAGATTACCTACCATTTCCTAAAAATCTTGTTTATCCCTTTATCCAGAAGAAACAATATGGGTTTAGTGTAAAGGTAGAGCATCGAGGCATCAATCATCTATTCACTGAAATTATGAAAGTTGGAAAAGCTGAACCGATCAGTATGTCTTTTGATTTTGACGAGGATATAGCACTTTTACAATATACTGGTGGTACAACAGGATTTCCAAAAGGAGTTATGCTTACGCATAAAAACTTAGTAACAAATACTACTATGTGTACGGCGTGGAATTACAAGGCAATAGAAGGCGAAGAAAGTATATTAGGAGTTCTTCCATTCTTCCATGTATATGGAATGACTACTGTATTAATCTTTTCTGTTATGCTAGGTAATAGAATGGTATTGTTACCTAAATTTGATGTAGAAACTGCACTAAAAACAATTGATAAGCAAAAACCAACGATATTCCCAGGAGCTCCAACGATTTATATTGGATTATTGAATCATCCAGATATACAAAAATATGATTTATCTTCAATTGTAGCTTGTTTAAGTGGCTCTGCTCCTTTACCATTAGAGGTACAAGAAAAGTTTGAAAAAGTTACTGGTGGTAGATTGGTAGAGGGATATGGCTTAACAGAAACCTCTCCAGTGACACATGCGAACCTAATTTATGCAGAAGATCGTATTAAAGGCTCAGTAGGAATTCCTTGGCCAGATACAGAAGCAGCGATTTTCGCAGTCGATTCAACAACACCATTACCATTTGGGGAAATTGGAGAAATAGCAGTTAAAGGGCCTCAAGTGATGAAGGGATACTGGAATCGTCCAGAGGATACTGCAATGACTCTGCGTGATGGTTGGTTCTTAACTGGTGATTTGGGGTATATGGATGAAAGCGGTTACTTTTATGTAGTTGATCGCAAAAAAGATTTAATCATTGCGGGTGGTTATAATATCTATCCGAGGGATGTTGAAGAAGTTCTATATGAACATTCTGCAATTCAAGAATGTGTTGTTGCTGGAGTGCCAGATCCATATAGAGGGGAAACGGTAAAAGCATTTATCGTACTTAAAGAGGGAGCTTCTGTGACAGAAGAAGAGTTAAATACTTTTTGTCGTGAAAACTTGGCAGCGTTTAAAGTACCAAGAATTTACGAGTTCAGAGCGGAACTTCCGAAAACTGCAGTAGGTAAGATTTTGAGAAGAACTTTAATAGAAGAAGAGAAAGCGAAACAAAAAGTAACGGTACAAAGTTAATTGATTATTGACAATCGACAAAATTGAATATAATATAAAAATATGAATGAATCATCATTCATATTTTTATTTTATTTAAATAAGGTATTAAACTATCTAAATAAAGTAAAAGCCTCTGAAGAATGTCAGAGATTTTGGAGTCATTGGAAAAGGGCGAGAACCGTATTCATACGACAACAGCTATTTAACTGTATATGCAGACCTTATACATTTCAAAATCTAGACGAATAATTCTTTGAGGTAATTGAACAATTGGTGGTGAATTCATAATGAAGAAGGACAAACCAAAGTATAAGCAAATTATTGACGCGGCAATTATTGTTATCGCTGAAAATGGATATCACCAGTCACAGGTTTCTAAAATAGCTAAACAAGCTGGAGTAGCTGATGGGACAATTTACTTGTATTTTAAAAACAAAGAAGAAATTTTAGTCTCGGTTTTTGAAGAAAAAATGGAGATATTTGCACACAATTTAAAAGAAATTATTCAACAGGAAATTAGTTCCTCCGAAAAGCTATATAAAATGATTGAAAATCATTTCGTAGTGTTATCAAGTGATCATCATTTAGCGACGGTCACCCAGTTGGAATTGAGACAAGCCAATTTAGCGTTGAGATTACGAATAAATGCAGTTTTAAGAAATTACTTAGTATTGTTAGATACCATTTTAAAAGAAGGAATAGAGCAAGGCGAATTTGATCGTACGATTGATATTCGCTTAGCAAGACAAATGGTTTTTGGTACAATTGATGAGACGACTACTACTTGGGTCATGAACGAGCATAAATACAACTTAGTTGATCTGACCGGTAAAGTACATCGTCTATTGTTAAATGGTGTGAAAGGTTAACGAAGGGGAGTGGGAAGATGGAATTTCTATCATGGACTATAGAAGACGGCGTAGCTACCGTCATTCTGAATCGTCCGCCAGCAAACGCTTTAGCAAGAGGGGTTATTTTAGAAGTAAATGAGCTGCTAGATGCAGTAGAAAATGATGATGCCGTTCGAGCAATCTTGCTCAAAGGGGAAGGCAGATTTTTCTCTGCAGGTGCTGATATTAAAGAATTCACTTCTATTACATCAGGAGCTGCATTCTCTGAGCTTGCTGCAAGTGGGCAAACAATTTTCGAAAGAGTGGAAACTTTCTCGAAACCTGTAATCGCAGCAATTCATGGTGCTGCACTTGGTGGAGGACTGGAGCTTGCGATGAGTTGTCATATTCGACTTGTAGCTGATAATGCGAAGCTCGGATTACCTGAGTTACAGTTAGGCTTAATACCAGGCTTTGCAGGAACGCAACGACTACCTCGCTATGTTGGGTTTGCGAAAGCAGCAGAAATGTTGCTAACAAGTGATCCGATTAGTGGTAAAGAGGCAGCTCAGTTAGGACTTGCTAATCATGCTTACCCAGAAGAAGAATTATTCGAGCAGGCAAGCAAGCTTGCAGTGAAAATTGCGAAGAAGAGCCCTATTGCTGTCAAAAACGCATTAGAAATGCTTCAGTTTGCTAAACCAGCATCTTATTATGAAGGTGTGAAAGCAGAAGCAAATGCTTTTGGAACTGTATTTGTTTCAGAAGATGCGAAAGAAGGTATTTCTGCATTTATTGAAAAAAGAGAACCTGTATTTAAAGGTAAATAATATTTTACATTGGGAGGATATCTAAATGAACATTTATGTATTAGTAAAGCGTACGTTTGATACTGAGGAGAAAATCGTTGTTAGCGGGGGGAAAATTCAAGAAGATGGTGCCGAGTTCATCATTAATCCATACGATGAGTATGCAATTGAAGAAGCAATTCAAGTTCGTGACGCTCAAGGTGGAGAAGTAACAGTTCTTACGATGGGTGGAGAGGATGCTGAGAAGCAACTTCGTACAGCATTAGCAATGGGCGCAGATAAAGCGGTTCTTATAAATATTGAAGATGATGTAGAAGAGTTAGATCAATTTACAGCTGCACATATTATCTCGGAATACTTAAAAGATAAAAATGCAGATTTAATATTAGCAGGTAATGTAGCGATTGATGGAGGGTCTGGACAAGTAGGACCACGTGTTGCTGAAAGTTTAGGTATTAACTATGTAACTACTATCACAAACTTAGAGATTAATGGTACTACTGTTACGATTAAACGTGATGTTGAAGGAGATACAGAAGTATTAGAAACTTCTTTACCATTATTAGTTACTGCGCAACAAGGTCTAAATGAACCTCGTTACCCATCTCTTCCAGGAATTATGAAGGCAAAGAAAAAGCCTTTAGAAGAAGTGGAATTAGATGACTTAGATATAGATGAAGATGATGTAGAAGCAAAAACAGAAACAATTGAGATTTACCTACCTCCTAAAAAGGAAGCTGGAAAAGTATTAGAAGGCGAGCTAGCTGATCAAGTAAAAGAGTTAGTTCATTTACTACACTCGGAAGCGAAAGTCGTTTAACTTATTCAGAAGAGATTATTTTGTACACAAAAGATATGCCAAGGCATATTTGAATCGAATTAATTTTAATATTAGGAGGAAAATAGCATGTCTAAAAAAGTATTAGTATTAGGAGAAGCACGTGAAGGTGCTCTTCGTAATGTATCATATGAAGCAATCGCTGCTGCTAAACAAATTTCAAGCGGCGGAGAAGTTGTTAGTGTTCTATTAGGAGATTCAGTGGGAGAACTAGCTACTGAGCTTGGTAAATATGGCGCTGATCGTGTAATTACTGTGGAGCATCCACATTTAAAACAATATACTTCAGATGGCTATGGTCAAGCATTGTTAGCGGTGATTGAGCAAGAAAATCCAGAAGCAATTGTTTTTGGTCATACAGCACTTGGGAAAGATTTATCTCCTAAAATTGCAAGCAAGCTTCAAATTGGTTTGGTATCAGATGTAACTTCTATCGAGGGTGAAGGCGATGCTGCTGTATATATCCGCCCGATCTATTCTGGTAAAGCCTTTGAAAAAGTTAAAGTGAAGGATGGTATTGAATTTATCACTATCCGTCCTAACAATATTGCTCCACTTGCAAAAGATGACAGTAAGTCAGCGGACGTTTCATCTATGTCTGTAGACATTACAAACCTACGTACGATTATTAAAGAAGTAGTTCGTAAATCTACTGAAGGTGTAGATTTATCTGAGGCAAAAGTTGTTATTGCTGGTGGTCGTGGTGTAAAGAGTGAAGAAGGTTTTGCACCTTTAAAAGAGCTTGCAGATGTATTAGGTGGAGCAGTTGGAGCTTCTCGTGGAGCTTGTGACGCGGATTATTGTGATTATTCATTACAAATCGGTCAAACTGGAAAAGTAGTTACTCCGGACCTTTATATTGCAGCAGGTATTTCTGGAGCGATACAGCATTTAGCTGGTATGTCTAACTCGAAAATTATTGTAGCGATCAACAAAGATCCAGAAGCAAACATTTTCAAAGTTGCAGACTACGGGATCGTAGGAGATTTATTCGAAGTTATTCCAATGCTTACTGAAGAGTTCAAAAAACTTAAAGTAAACGCATAATAATAGATGAGGCTGTCCAAAAGAAAAACTTTTGGGCAGCCTTTTTGTGTAAGAATGATTAAAATATTGTGCTTGTTCATGTAATTGATCAAAGTTGAAATTTTTTATAAATTGTTTATATATTTATTTTATTTTCTCTTGTATAAAAACTCTTCCACAATTCGCTGGAGCTATAGTCGTTTCAATTTTGTTCCAATGCTTTGAATGTTTATGGTATGCTAAGATTTACTTTCAAGCTAATATGTAGATGTTGGTATTTCTGTCTGTTATAATCATTACATAGTAGATAAAGGAGGAATTTTAATATGGCAATTGTTCATGGAACAGATCAAACATTTAACACAGATATAGAAGAAGGTTTAGTATTAGTAGATTTTTGGGCAACATGGTGCGGACCTTGTAAAATGATTGCTCCTGTACTAGAAGAAATGGATGCTGAAATGAGCGATAAAGTTAAAATCGTAAAAGTAGATGTGGATGAAAACCAAGCTACTGCTAGTCAATTCGGTATTATGTCAATTCCAACATTAGTATTATTTAAAGATGGAAAACCTGTTGATAAAGCAGTAGGTTTCCAACCAAAAGAAGCATTAGTACAACTTGTAGAAAAAAACGCATAATCTAAAACCGGGTGCTACATAGTACCCGGTTTTTTTAAACAGGTGATAATATGAATAATTTGATCGAACAAAAATGTTCCATCCTACCGGATGAACCAGGATGTTACTTGATGAAAGACCGACAAGGAACTATTATATACGTCGGCAAAGCTAAAATATTAAAAAATCGTGTACGCTCATATTTTAAAGGAGCACACGATGGTAAAACACTCCGATTAGTGCAAGAAATTGTTGACTTCGAATATATCGTCACATCATCTGAGTTGGAAGCTTTAATACTGGAGCTCCACCTTATTAAAAAGCATGATCCAAAATACAATATTATGTTAAAAGATGATAAAACGTATCCATACATTAAAATTACTGCTGAAAAAGATCCTCGTCTGATTATTACAAGACAGGTGAAAAAAGATAAGGGTAAATACTTTGGTCCATATCCCAACTCTCATGCGGCACATGAAACAAAAAAACTTCTAGATCGTCTATATCCACTTCGAAAATGTCAAAAAATGCCGAATAGAGTTTGTCTATACTACCATATGGGACAATGTTTAGCCCCCTGTGTGAAAAAAGTAGAAGAGAATACTTATGAGACAATTATTCAAGAAATAGCCAGCTTTTTAAATGGTGGGCATACGCAAGTGAAAAAAGAATTGGTTCAAAAGATGAATTCAGCTGCTGAGACTCTTGAATTCGAACGAGCAAAAGAGTATCGTGATCAGATTTCACATATCGAACAAGTGATGGAAAAACAAAAAATGACGATGAATGATTTCACGAGCAGAGACATATTTGGTTTCCATGTTGATAAAGGTTGGATGTGTGTTCAAGTATTTTTTATCCGACAAGGAAAGCTTATCGAAAGAGATGTGTCATTGTTTCCGATCTTCCGGGATCCAGAAGAGGAATTCATCACATTTTTAGGTCAGTTCTATGCGAAGCCAGAGCATATTAAACCAAAAGAAATTTATGTTCCATTAACTACGGATCTTGACTTAGCTTCAAATCTTCTAGAAATGAAAGTTTTCGTTCCACAACGAGGCACAAAGAAAAATCTAGTCGAGTTAGCAGAAAAAAATGCAAAAATAGCTCTTACGGAGAAATTTCATTTAATCGAAAGACAAGAAGAGCGAACTGTTGGGGCGGTTGAACAGCTTGGTGATTCCATGGGGATTGCACCTCCAATGCGAATAGAAGCTTTCGATAACTCGCATATTCATGGTACAGATGCTGTATCTGCAATGGTTGTATTTATTGATGGAAGATCAAGCAAAAAAGATTATCGTAAATACAAGACAAAAACGGCTGCCAAACATGATGATTATGGTGCTATGCGTGAAGTTGTTCGGCGAAGATATACAAGAGTCTTGAAAGAGAATTTACCACTACCCGATTTAGTAATCATTGATGGCGGAAAAGGGCAAATTGAGGCAGCGCGTGAAATTATTGAGGATGAATTAGGACTTGATATACCGATTGCAGGACTTGCAAAGGACGGCAAGCATCAGACTTCTCAACTTATTTATGGTGACCCTTTGGAGATAATTCCGATGAAGCGGACGAGCGAAGGTTTTTATTTACTTCAACGAATTCAGGATGAAGTCCATCGTTTTGCTATAACATTCCATAGACAACAGCGTGGAAAGCACACAATTGCATCTTCGCTAGATGGTATCGAAGGGATCGGTCCTCAAAGGAAAAAATTATTACTAAAACAATTTGGTTCTTTAAAGAAAATACAAGCTGCTAGCAAAGAAGAATTAATGGCTGCAGGATTACCGAGTAAGCAAGCAGATTTAGTAATTGACCATTATCAGAAAAATGTATTGTCTTCTGAATAATCATATGTTATGGTTGTAACAATTTAATATTCACTATTATAGGTGAAGATAGAGGTGCGATTAGACATCAGTACTCAGCAGGAGGAAGAAAAGTTCCTAGAATAGCTGAAGAAAGGGTTTTTCGCCGAAACATAGAATAGCTTTTCCTATTCTGTTGTTGGTTCTGCATTTAATAGATGTAGGATTGTCAGAATTTGATATTCTGGAGGGCTATCTCACATGGACAGATTTTTTGGACCGTGTATGAGACAATGCTTTTCACAATATGTGAAAAGCATTTTTTAATCCTTTCAGTTAATAAGGGAGCGGATGATCATGACTAAAATTGTAATGAAATTTGGCGGTACTTCGGTTGAATCAACTGAAAAGATTACAAATGTTGCTAATCGGGTAAAAGGTGAAAAAGAAAATGGTCATGATATTGTGGTTGTTGTATCCGCAATGGGTAAAGCGACAGATGAATTATCAAAATTGGCTTTCGAATTAGCAGATTCGCCGTCCAAACGTGAAATGGACATGCTCTTATCTTCTGGGGAGCAAGTTACAATGGCATTACTTTCTCTCAAGTTAAACGCAATTGGTATAGAAGCCATTTCTCTCACAGGTGCCCAGGCAGGTCTGATAACAGATAGTGTACATAGAAATGCAAAAGTAATGAGAATGGATCCTTCAAAAATTGATGGATTACTTGCAGCAAATAAAGTAGTTATTGTAGCTGGTTTTCAAGGAATATCTGAAGCAGGAGAGATTACTACACTTGGCAGAGGAGGATCTGATACAACTGCTGTAGCTATTGCTGCTTCTATTGAAGCGGAAATTTGCGATATTTATACAGATGTAGACGGTATTTACACGTCTGATCCTCGCTATATTGAAAGTGCGCGTAAACTGGAACAGCTTGAATATGACGAAATGTTAGAACTCGCTAATTTAGGTGCGGGAGTATTACATCCACGTGCAGTTGAATTTGCTAAAAATTATAAGGTTCCATTAAGAGTGCGCCCGAGCTTTAAAGATGGAGAAGGAACGATTTTGAAGGAGGAAGTAGATGTGGAAAATAATTTAGTGGTTCGTGGAGTGGCATTTGAATCAGATATCGTCCGATTGACTATAGAATATGAAGTACCTTTTAATGGTTCCCTCGCTTCTATTTTTACGACTTTAGCAGCAAATCATATAAACGTAGATATTATTGTACAGTCAATCGTAGAAGGAGTGAAACCTGCAGTATCCTTTTCTATTAAAAAGGAATCCTTGTCTGAAGCGATAACAGTTTTAGAGACACACAAACAAGCACTAGGCTTTACTTTCGCAGATTTTGAAGTTGGTCTTTCAAAGGTTTCTATTGTCGGTTCGGGAATGGTATCGAATCCCGGGGTAGCAGCTCAAATGTTTGATCGATTAAGAAAAGAAAATATTCCTGTGAAAATGGTAAGTACTTCAGAGATAAAAGTGTCAGTCGTTGTACCCCAACAAAATATGATCGAAGCAGCAAATGCCTTACATGATGAATTTGAACTTGCACTAACTCATCAATCCGTATAATATTTTTATGTTAAAATTCATTTTCTATTAACTATTTGAATCTGTTAAAAAGGTTTTCACAATAGTTTCACTATTAAAGAGGGGTAACAGGAAAAGTCGTATGCGACTATCCCGTTACCCTTTTGTTTTAGAATCCCATTTTATTTGCAAAGAGACAAGGCCATTCTTTTTTACTTCTTCGTCATAACATTCGGTTAAAAAACCAGTAATCTTTTGTTGTTGTTCAGCTAAAAAGCCTGCTTCTAATCGATGACTTCTACTTTGACCACTCTGAGGTAGATTATATGTACTTAGCGTATAGAAAGCGGAGTCTTTTGTAGTTTTTTCTAAATGTAAAGTGCCCCAGCCAGCTTCGTTGAAAAAAGTGATAGCTTCGTCCAATGAATATAGGGGAAATTTGCGGGCTAAATCTTTCCCTGCCCAATATAATATATCTTTTTCATGTTTTCCGAGAATAGAAGTAAGCACATGGTCTCTTAGTAACTCATATCCAAAGGAAGTTACATGTGAATGTTCCTTTTCATTCAAGTAGCAACCCTTCTTTCCAAAAATCAATATTGCCTATTTATTTTATCATAAAAAAATTACAAATGGGGACTTGATTAGATTGTGATTAATTTAACAATTTATTATCCGAAAAAGGTAAAGGAATCCATTTTAAAATACGGAAAGATACCTTGACGCTCCAAAATGATGAGAGTACAATGGATATGTCATAAATACGTAACTTGATGATGTGAAATTTTTGAGAACTTTTGCTTTTTTGAGATAGTTTTCATTCTTTTCAGTCAGAAATTTGAGGGGGTAATTGTTTTGTCGAACGATCGCGAATTTTATTGGCGTCGACTGCATTCCTTACTTGGTATTATACCGGTAGGTCTGTTTTTAGCGCAGCATTTAGTAGTAAATCACTTTGCTACAAGAGGAGCAGAAGCATTTAATAGTGCATCTCACTTCATGGAGAGTCTACCATTTCGATTAATGTTAGAAATCTTCGTAATTTATATTCCATTAATGTTCCATGCATTTTACGGAATTTACATTGCATTTACTGCAAAAAATAATCCGAAGCAATTTGGAACGTTGAGAAACTATTTATTTATATTACAAAGATTTACTGGCATTTTCTTAGTTGTATTTATCGCTTGGCATGTTTTTGAAACACGTTTCCAAGCTGCTATTGGAGCAAAAGAAGTTAATTTTAACATGATGGCAGAGATTTTATCTAACCCATGGATGTTAGGTTTCTATATTGTAGGTGTTGTTTCAGCCACTTTCCATTTAGCTAATGGTATTTGGTCATTCTTAGTTAGCTGGGGTATTACACAATCTGCAAGATCACAACAAATTGTTACTTATGTAACATTAATTATCTTCTTAGCGTTATCTGTAGTTGGCGTACAAGCTCTTCTAGCATTCGTTTAAGAAACTTTAAAGTCGTTCAACTACTATTAAATTGAGGAGTGAGAATAGCATGGCAAAAAGTAAACTGATTGTTGTCGGCGGTGGATTAGCTGGCTTAATGGCAACAATGAAAGCTGCCGAAGATGGCACGCACGTAGACCTATTTTCTATCGTTCCAGTAAAACGTTCACACTCTGTTTGTGCACAAGGTGGTATTAACGGAGCTGTAAATACTAAAGGTGAAGGTGATTCTCCTGCAGTACATTTAGATGACACTATATATGGTGGAGATTTCTTAGCAAATCAAAAACCAGTTAAAGCGATGACAGATGCAGCACCTGGAATTATTAGTTTGTTTGATAGAATGGGTGTTATGTTTAACCGTACACCTGAAGGATTATTAGATTTCCGCCGTTTTGGTGGGACAATGATGCACCGTACAGCATTTGCTGGTGCAACAACTGGTCAACAACTTCTTTATGCGCTGGACGAACAAGTTCGTCGTTTTGAAGTGGATGGTTTAGTAACTAAATTCGAAGGATGGGAATTCCTTGGAATAATTAAAGACAGCGAAGGCGTATGTCGTGGTATTAAAGCGCAAAACCTTCTAACTATGGAAATTCGAGCATTCCGTGGTGATGCTGTAATTATGGCCACTGGTGGCCCTGGGATTATTTTCGGGAAAACTACTAACTCTATTATCAACACTGGTTCTGCTGCATCAATCGTATATCAACAAGGAGCATATTATGCGAACGGAGAATTTATTCAAATTCATCCAACTGCCATTCCTGGTGACGATAAATTACGATTAATGTCTGAATCTGCTCGTGGTGAAGGTGGTCGTATTTGGACTTATAAAGACGGCAAACCTTGGTACTTCTTAGAAGAAAAATACCCTGCATACGGTAACTTGGTTCCTCGTGATATTGCAACACGCGAAATCTTTGATGTATGCGTTAACCAAAAACTTGGTATCAACGGAGAAAACATGGTTTATCTAGATCTTTCACATAAAGATCCACATGAACTAGATGTTAAACTTGGTGGTATCATTGAAATTTACGAGAAATTCACAGGTGATGACCCTCGTAAAGTACCTATGAAAATCTTCCCAGCAGTTCATTATTCTATGGGTGGACTGTGGGTAGATGATAATCAAATGACTAATATTCCTGGATTATTTGCTGCAGGTGAATGTGATTTTTCACAGCATGGAGCTAATCGTTTAGGAGCTAACTCTTTACTTTCTGCAGTATTCGGCGGAAGTGTTGCAGGACCGAATGCAGTTAAATATATGAGTCATTTAAAAACTCATGCTATTGACATGGATGATTCTATCTTTGAAGCTGAACTTAAATTAGAACAAGAGAAGTGGGACAAGGTTATGTCTATGAAAGGTACGGAAAATGCGTACTTACTTCATAAAGAGCTTGGTGAGTGGATGACAGATAACGTAACGGTTGTTCGTTATAACGACAAACTTGAAGCAACAGACAAGAAAATCCAAGAACTTCTTGAACGTTTTGAAAATATTAATATGGATGATACACAACAATGGTCTAACCAAGGCGCATCATTTACACGTCAGTTAAAAAATATGTTATATTTAGCACGCGTTATTACATTAGGTGCGCTTAATCGTAATGAAAGCCGTGGAGCACATTACAAACCTGATTTTCCGGAACGTAATGATGAAGAGTTCTTGAAAACAACAATGGCTAAATTTGATCCAGCTACAGGAGCTCCAGTATTCCATTATGAAGAAGTAGATGTATCACTGATTACACCTCGTAAACGCGATTATTCTGCGAAAGGGGATAATTAATAATGGTTACAGCAACGGAAACAAAAAAAGTAAAATTTGAAATTTTACGTCAAGATACACCTGAATCTACACCTTACTTTGAAAAATTTGAAGTAAATTACCGTCCAAATATGAATGTTATTTCTGCATTAATGGAAATACGTCAAAATCCGGTAAATGTAGATGGGAAAGCTACTAGTCCTGTAACTTGGGATATGAACTGTTTAGAAGAAGTATGTGGAGCATGTTCAATGGTTATAAACGGTCGTCCACGTCAATCTTGTTCGGCTTTAATCGATCAACTGACACAACCGATTCAATTGGCACCAATGAAAACATTCCCAGTAATACGTGATTTACAAGTAGACCGTTCGCGCATGTTTGATTCTTTGAAAAAAGTAAAAGCATGGGTTCCAATAGATGGTTCATACGATCTTGGAGAAGGACCTCGTATGCCAGAACGCAAACGTCAATGGGCATATGAATTGTCTAAATGTATGACTTGTGGTGTATGTCTAGAAGCTTGTCCGAACGTAAACAGTGGTTCTAACTTTATGGGACCAGCACCACTTTCACAAGTACGTTTATTTAACGCACATCCAACTGGTTCTATGAACAAGGATGAGCGTCTAAATACAATTATGGGAGACGGTGGTCTTGCAAACTGTGGTAACGCACAAAACTGTGTAGTTGCTTGTCCAAAAGGTATTCCACTAACAACTTCCATCGCTGCTTTGAACCGTGATACAACTGTTCAAATGTTCAAAGACTTCTTCGGAAGCGACCGTATGGTTGATTAATAGAAATGCGTAAGCGCCTTTGAGAGGTATACAGTCTAAGTACTCGACATCCTGTCGCAACGACTGTATGACCCGCTTCCTGCGGACCTCCGACAAGTAAATGGGAAGATTTGTAGTCCAACTTATTTGGACGGAAAAGATTCCCATTTAACCTCGAGGGGAAAGGCTCTGAAGCTAGACAATAGATAAAATAAGGAAATCTGTGTAGAATATTTTTATTCTATGCAGATTTTTTCTATCTCTGTTACAATAAATGAATATTCATTCATTTTAAAGGAGAGGTAATTTATATGAGAGCTAAATACATAGAAGATATGGAGTTATGGGAATCTGATTTCCATTTTTATTCGGAAGTAAGTGTGCGTTTTTCAGAAACAGATATGTATGGTCATTTAAATAATACGGTGACTTTTGCTTATTTTGAATATGCTCGTATTGAATACTTCAAGCATATACAGCTTATGAATGATTGGTTAAATCCAAAGGGAGAAAAAATACCAGTCGTCGCTGACTTGCAATGTGATTATGTAAAACAAGTATTCTTTGACGAAAAGCTCCGCATTTATGTGAAGGCAAATTCTATAGGCTCTTCTTCAGTGGATATCCATTATATGGCCAAGAACGATAAGGATGAAATTGTCTTTATTGGTCGTGGTTCTATTGTTCAAATTGAGAAGAAAACTGGTCGTGCAGCAAAGTGGTCTGAAGAGGAACGAGAAGTTTTTAAAAAGAGTATTAACTAGCCGTCACCTACCATCCCCATGCTACATACGTTAGTAGGAGAGTGGATAGGGGGCTATGGCATTGTACGACAATAAACAGCATCGTTCGATTTTAACAAGTAGAGAACGTCAAATTTTTCAATTATTAGTAGAAGATAATTCTACGAAAGAAATTTCAACTTTGTTAACGATAAGCGAAAAAACAGTAAGGAACCATATTTCAAATACAATACAAAAACTGGGCGTTTCAGGTAGGTCACAGGCGATTGTAGAATTATTACGATTAGGTGAACTATCGTTAAATTGATATGATTCCTTGCCATTTTCCTCATAACACGTCACAATAATAGAAATAGGGTTATTGTTTTGAGGAGTGAAGGAATAGATGGCAGAAGATATAAATAAGACAATGTTAGACCAGGATCAAGTTGCTTTTTTAGAAAAAGAGCTTCGACATATATCTGGAATCATTAAACAAAAGGGTAGAGAAATACTAAGTACTTATACTATTACGCCTCCACAGTTTGTAGCGCTTCAATGGTTACTAGAGTTGGGTGATATGACTATCGGTGATTTATCCAATAAAATGTATTTAGCTTTTAGTACAACAACGGATTTAATCGATCGTATGGAAAAAAGTGAACTTGTAAAGCGTATAAGAGATGAACAAGACCGTCGTGTTGTTCGTATACATTTATTAGAAGAGGGCGCTCGAATCATAGAAGAGGTTATAGATAAACGACAACAGTATTTAGAGGATGTACTTCAACAATTCGATCAGGCTGAAGTTGCAAATTTAGCAATATTATTAGAAAAATTACATCAAGAGATGAAGAACTGAGGAATTAACGTGAAAGCCCCAATTGGTGTTATAGACTCTGGAGTTGGTGGATTAACGGTTGCAAAAGAAATTATGCAACTACTACCAAATGAAAAAATAATTTATATTGGTGATACTGCTAGATGCCCGTATGGACCTAGAACAAGTGAAGAAGTTCGTAAATTTACGTGGCAATTGGCAAATGCTCTTGCGAAGATGAATATTAAAATGCTTGTAATTGCATGCAATACCGCAACTGCAGTAGCTCTTAATTCGTTAAGTAAGAAGATGCCTTTTCCTGTAATAGGTGTAATTTTCCCAGGAGCTAGAGCGGCGATTAAAGCATCAAAAAGTAATGAAATAGTAGTGCTAGGTACAAGCGGTACGATTAAAAGTGGTGCATATGAGGAGGCAATTGCGCATTTAAATTCCTCTAGTAGAGTGATTCCACTCGCATGTCCCACTTTTGTCCCGCTTGTGGAAAGTAATGAATACGAAGGTGATTTTGCTCGGAATATGGTGATGGAAACATTATCACCATTAAAAAAAGAGCAGTTTGATACTGTCATTTTAGGTTGTACACATTATCCGCTGTTGCAAAAGCATATTGAAGAGGCAGTTGGAGAACATGTGAAGGTACTTTCATCTGCAGAAGAAACTGCGCATGATGTTCAAGAGTATTTACAATATCATAAATTGAATAATCCGGATCAACAAAAGGAAACACCAATTTTCTACACAACTGGTTCTGTACCTATTTTTAAGACGATTGTAGAAAAATGGTTAGAAATACCGAATGTAGATATTCGAACAATTTCATTTAAATGACCCTGTTAGCTTGAGAATCCTCGAATAGCGGGGTCTTCTTTTGCTTATTGGGCGTTATACAAAAGAAGCTAATATCGTACTACAAGAATGGTAGCTGCTTACAAATTTATAAAAAAGGACGAGATATCATATGAAACAGATTATTATAGCTACAAAAAACAGAGGAAAAGCCAAAGACTTTGAAGCATTGTTTAACCCGCTTGGTTACGAAGTTAAAACACTTCATGATGTGGCGGAAGAAATGGATATAGAAGAAACAGGTACCACTTTTGAAGAAAATGCACTATTAAAAGCTACTTCGCTAGCAAACCATTTGCAGTCAATGGTTATCGCAGATGATAGTGGATTAGAAATTGATGCACTAGATGGACGCCCAGGGATCTATTCGGCTCGCTATGCGGGTGAAGAGAAAAGTGATGAAGCAAATATAGATAAAGCGCTAAAAGAGCTAGAAGGCACCAAAGAATCGGAAAGAACAGCCCGATTTGTATGTGCAATCGCTGTTGCTTCCCCAAACAAAGAACCTTTCACTGTCAGAGGGACGTGTGAAGGATTTATAGGGACTGAAAGAAAAGGAACAAATGGATTTGGGTACGACCCAATTTTTTATGTGCCTTCTGAACAAAAAATGATGGCGGAACTTACAGCAGAACAAAAAGGAGCTATTTCTCATCGAGGCACTGCTATAAAAAAACTTTCTTTCGTTTTGGAAGATATAATTTCTGAAGGATAGGTGAGTAAAATGAAATTGTTGATTATGAGCGATACCCATAGTGCTACCAAAATAATGGAACAGGTTATTGAGCGCCATCAAGGCGAGGTAGATGCAATTATCCACTGTGGAGACAGCGAGTTAAATGCGAATTATTTTGCTGACAACCCAGTGCATATTGTTCGTGGTAATTGTGATATAGACGATCGTTTTCCTTTAGAGGAATTATTTCCGGTTGAGGATGCTAAAGTATTAGTCGTCCATGGTCATAAATACAATGTGAAATCGACTTTAATGCCACTATTTTATCGAGCGCAAGAGGTACAAGCATCGGTCGTGTGCTTTGGACATTCGCATTTATTAGGAGCAGAAATGCAGCAAGGTATTCTATTTATCAATCCAGGTAGTCTTCAGCAACCCCGTGGACGGAAAGAAAAGAGCTACGCAATTGCTGAGAGAAATGAGGAAATTTGGACCGTTTTGTTTTATTCGGATGAACATAAATTGCTTGAAAAAGTTATTTTATAATTTTTTTGAAATAGTATTGACTTAACTTCATTCTCATTATATAATAAATCTTGTCTTTCCTATCAGTTTAGGTGGGGGAGTACTTGTCTCAGTAGCTCAGCTGGATAGAGCAACGCCCTTCTAAGGCGTCGGTCGGGGGTTCGAATCCCTCCTGGGACATAATAGTTTAGAGTAGAAATACATAGTAAATAGAATTTGGGATTAAGTCAGGACTACGGTTCATCAGACTTAATCCCTTTTTTTATCTCACTTATTTTATGCTAAGTAAAATATGATATTATCTTCCAATTCAATTGAATGGAGGTTTTTTTGTTATGACAAAAATTAAGATCGTTTGATGTGAATATTGGTTTAGCTAGTATTATGTTATTTCCCGATCAAACGGTATACAGAGGGTTAATTCAAGAATAATTGATAAAGCATCGGTAGTCATAATTAGTGAAAAATTGGTAACTGGTAACAATATTTAAGCTGGAATAGTTCTTTATGGAAACAAAAATTCGTACGCTTAATAAATGGGACGACGATTATTTTCTTAAAATAGTGTATTATTTTTTTAATATTAGTATTGGAGGAACTAATATGAGTTGAGCTTCATATACTTAAAAGATAAAAATGTACTTTCCAAACATCATTAACAAATAGTTTGCTTTTTTTTAGCTTAAAAGTTTCCTTCGGGAAAGAATATTGCGTAAAGAAAATTGCCCTTGTGCAAATTTCGAGTATTAAACATTAGCGTAGGAGGGGTTATTTGTGAAGACAGCCATTGCTGTAAAAGAATTATATGTGTCCTACTTCGGTAGCGAGGCTTTGAAAAATGTCAGTTTCACAGTTGAAGAAGGAAAGTTAGTAGGTATTATTGGACCAAATGGTGCAGGAAAGTCGACATTATTAAAAGCGTTATTAAACCTTATTCAAAAGGAAAAAGGTGAGGTTGCTATTCTAGGTAAGACGATTAAGGAAATGAGGACAAAAGTAGCTTATGTTCCACAACGAAGCAGCATTGACTGGGATTTTCCTATTACTGTTTTTGATACCGTGCTACTCGGCACATATCCAAAATTAGGTGTATTTAAACGTCCGAAGAAAATAGACAAAGCGTTTGTATATGAATGTTTGGAAAAAGTAGGAATGACAGAATTTCGCAATCGGCAAATTGGAGAACTCTCTGGTGGTCAACAACAAAGAGTGTTTCTTGCAAGAGCATTGGCACAAGAGCCTGAAATCTATTTACTTGATGAACCATTTGTTGGTGTCGATGTTACGAGTGAAGAAACGATTATATTGATATTGAAGCAACTTCGTGATCTAGGAAAAACCGTTGTTGTCGTTCATCATGATTTAAGAAAAGCCAAGGAATATTTCAATGAACTAATCCTTTTGAACAAAGAACTCATTGACTTCGGAGTGGTTGAGAAAGTTATTCGACCAGAAGTACTAGAAAAGGCTTATAACATTCAATTTTCCCCTTTGACAAATCTGGAGGCGGAAGCATGATAAATTTTATTGATGCACTTATGTATTATGGCTTTTTACAAAAAGCACTTACTACCTCCATTATGGTAGGTGTTATTTGCGGGGTAATCGGTTGTTTTATTATTTTGAGAGGGATGGCTTTGATGGGAGATGCGATTTCTCATGCCGTACTACCAGGTGTTGCGTTGTCCTATATGCTTGGTATTAACTTCTTTTTTGGAGCTGTATTTACCGGGGTGTTGACCTCACTTGGTATTGGTTTTATAGGTCAGAACAGTCGGATTAAAAATGATGTTTCTATTGGAATTATGTTCACTGCTGCATTTGCGTCTGGGATTATTATGATTACACTTATGAAAAGTAGTACGGATTTGTATCATATTTTATTCGGAAACGTCCTTGCGGTTCGACCATCGGAAATGTGGTCAACATTGCTTATCGGAATTTTTGTTTTAGTATGCGTGTATGCCTTTTACAAAGAACTGCTTGTCAGTTCGTTCGATTCAACTATGGCAGCGGCATATGGGTTACCAACAAGAGTTATTCATTATTTCTTAATGACACTTTTGACATTGGTGACAGTTGCTTCCCTCCAAACAGTTGGGATTGTGCTTGTTGTAGCAATGCTCATCACTCCAGCTGCGGCTGCATACTTGTTGACAAATCGTCTTTGGGTTATGCTCTACCTCTCGGCTGGTATCGGAGTGTTATCGTCCATATTAGGATTGTATTTCAGCTATACCTATAATTTAGCATCAGGTGCCGCAATAGTGCTTGCAGCCACAGCACTATTTATTCTTGCATTTGTATTTTCGCCAAAAAAAGGCTTGGTGTGGCGTGTTATTAAGAACATTAAAAAAAGAGAGATGCTATCTCGTTAATAATATAAAATGGAGGATATAGATGAAATTTTTTAAAATTTTACCATTTATTATGAGTCTTGCCTTGGTTTTCTTTCTTGCAGCCTGTGGAAAAGAATCCGTGAATTCAGTGAAAGATAAAAATGATAAAATTCACGTTATTGCTACTTACTCAATTATCTACGATATCGTGAAGAATGTTGGTGGAAATCATGTAGAAGTTCATACCTTGGCTCCAGTTGGTTCGAATCCACACGAATATGATCCACTTCCAAAGGATGTACAACTAACAACGGATGCAGATGCGGTTTTTTACAATGGTCTAAATTTAGAAGGAGGGAACTCCTGGTTTGAAAAGTTGTTGCTTACTGCAGGTAAAACGGGAATTGAGGCACCGGTATTTCGTTTAAGTGAAGGAGTAGAGCCGAAACATTTGACATCCAAGGGAAAAGAATCAGAAGAAGATCCGCATGCATGGTTAGATGTTCGTAATGGTATTAAGTATGCCCAGAATGTGAAAAATGGGTTGATAAAAGTCGACCCAGAACATGCCGATGTTTATGAAAAAAATGCGAAAGAATATATCTTGAAGCTGGAGAAACTACATCAGGAGGCTGTTAAACGTTTTAGTGAAATTCCCCAAGAGCAACGACTATTGATTACAAGCGAAGGGGCATTTAAATATTTCTCTGAAGCATATGGTTTTGAAGCTGCCTACATTTGGGAAATTAACGCAGAAAACCAAGGGTCACCTGAGCAAGTAAAGGCTGTTGTTGATTTTATCCGTTCGAAAACAAACCCTGTCTTATTTGTTGAAACAAGTTTAGACCCTCGTAGCATGGAAATGGTTTCTAATGAAACCGGAGTACCGATTTTTGGGAAGATTTTTACTGACTCCATTGGTAAACCAGGGGAGGACGGAGACACCTATATAAAAATGATGGAATGGAATATTGATATTATTTTAAGTGGATTAACAGAAAAATAAGAAATAAGCATATGAAAATATATTGATATGATTTCAGTACAAGGGACAATTAATTTATAGTTTCAAAAAGAAATCATACAATAGAGTGAAATTTTGATGGTGCAATTGTAAAGGAGGGCCTGTATTGCCGACACCTAGCATGGAGGATTATCTTGAAGAAATTTATTTGCTCATCGAAAGTAAGGGCCACGCGCGAGTTTCAGATATAGCCGAGGCTATGTCGGTTAATCCTTCATCAGTCACAAAAATGGTTCAAAGACTCGATAAAGGGGGATATTTAGTCTACGAAAAATATAAACCCTTAATATTAACTCTAAAAGGAACCGATATGGGGAAACGTCTAGTACACCTACACGAATTGTTAGAAAGATTTTTAAGGATTATTGGGGTTAATGAAGAAAATATATATAAGGATGTTGAAGGAATCGAGCATCATATGAGTAAGGGTTCTATAATAAAAATTGAAAATCTTGTTCAATATTTCGAAGAAGATTCCACACGACTAGAAGAGCTGAATGAGATTAGGAAGATATCAGATTTTACTCAATAAGCTCTGTAGCTTTAATATTCCGATAGAACAAAATGCCCAGTTATTTCTGGGTTAAAAGTACTCGATTAAAATGTTGCACATTATATAAGAAGTACTGGTTTATTAGGAAGGGATTATGTCAGGGCTTCGGTCCAAGCGACTTGAACCCTTTTTTTATTTCTAAGATTTTATAAAAAGTAACTCAATCATAGTCAAAATGCTATAATTGGATTAAGAATCTATTGAAATGAAATGATGTACATTAAGAATAATAACGGGTTTTACTGTGAGATTTGAATCGGACTGTATTATAGGGAGTGTAGAATAAATGCAAAGCTTTGTTGTCATGCAAGGAGAAACATATCAAGTGGAAAGAGAACTAGGTATTATCACATCTCCACAAAAAGATAGTGGAGGCCAAGAACCTCATTCTTGGCTAAGGATGAAGGAGATAGACGTCGGGGACAGAATCTTTCATTATGTCAAAGGTTATATTGTGGCAATTAGTGTGGCTAAAACGGATTGTCATGTAATATCTAAAACGTTAGATATAGAAAGTCAAAAGAACAAGAACACGTCTGATAACGACTATCTAGTAGAGCTGGATTACTATGAATTAGAAGAGCCTCTAAATGTACTATCAAACTTCCGTGAGATATCACCACTTCTTCCGATTAAGTATTCACCTTTTCAACAAGATGGTAATGGAAACCCAGGCTATTTATATCCATGTAATGAGCAACTTGTAATAAAATTACTAGAACTTATTAGTGATCTGAACATATACCGTGTAGATGTGGAGCAACTGGAATTAGCCATTGGAACTGTACGTCGAACCGAGCATAATAACTTTATTCCTATGATTGCGGAAATGGAATCTGAAGTTAAATTAATGATTCGAAAAGGTCATGAAAAGTTTAGGAAAGACTTATTACCATTATGGGCGAATAAATGTGCTTTGTGCGATATTGAATTACCTATTTTACTTCAAGCAAGTCACTCTAAACCATGGAAAGATAGTACTCATATTGAAAGGATAAATCCTTTTAATGGTATACTCCTTTGTTGTAATCATGATGCTTTATATAGTAAAGGATATATTGCATTCGATGGACAAGGCAGATTACATATATCCTCCTCCATTCCAGAAGAAGATTATTTCATATACAATATCTCACCTAAAAAGAAAATTGCTCGATATGAAGAGAACAAGCCATATTTCAAGTGGCATCTAAAGAATATATTTAGTTAGAAAAAAAGAAGTCCAATTTTGGACTTCTTTTTTTGTTATTGCATTTATTATTGTATGTCCCAGGAGGGATTCGAACCCCCGACCGACGCCTTAGAAGGGCGTTGCTCTATCCAGCTGAGCTACTGAGACCTGTATTACCCAAATAGGGTACATGATTATTGTACTTATGTATTTAAGATTCGATCATACTAATTTACGCACCGAAATTACCTACCTTCGTATCTTATCACCAAAACCATTTTGAGGGAAGTAATTTTTTAAAAAAGTAGTAAATTACCGCATTATCATTGGATGGAGGAAAAAATGGGACTACAATGCCTCCGAAGAAAGACCTCTATTGATAGAACCTTAACTTTCATAAGATATGTCCAATAAAATAAGAATTTTAGGTTTAATTCATTTCTATATGGGAATGTAAAGAGTGAGCCTAAAAAACTCGAAAATATTAAAGGAGGAATTATAAAAATGCCAAACAACCAGGACAATCGCAACAAAAACAGTAATCCAAATTGGTCAGTTAATGATGCGGGACATAACGGCGGGGAAGCAACCTCCAATAATCAAGACTATAAGTTTTATGAAGAATTAGGTCGTAAGGGCGGAGAAGCTCGGAAAAGACCAATGGAGATTGATGATAGTGTTTTTGAAGAAGCTGAAAGAGAAAACAAACAAAGAGATGCAGACAAATATAACCTTTAATAATCATAATTATTGAAATTGAAAATACAATTTAGGCGATGCACAAAGTCCATTTGGCTTTGTGCATTTTTATATTTTCTTAAACTTTTCAATTGAAATTAGAATCCTATTGTTCTATAGTGTATCTTGTTGAAAGAGTAAAACCAAACAGAGCAAGGAGCAGTTAAAAAGATATATGTTAAACAGATACACTAATGATTATATAAAAGAGATTATCCAATACATTATGACAACGGCTAATATTAATCTGGAAATTAGACCGGACGAATCTGGTATAAATATGAGTTACAATTTCATTGGACACTATATAGGTGTCGATTTTACGCGCTTAATAAGTGCCTGGGAAGAAATGGATGCGCCTCTTTCCTTGGATTCATATATAAAAACATTAACAATTCATGAATTAGGCCATGCAGTGGATCGAGCTGCACTACTTGAATCATTGGAGCGGACAATTGAAATCTTTCGAACTAAAAATAGTAATTTAGCGAGTGAAATCTATAACGATAGAGAATTACTTAGTATGTTAATGGAAGAACATGAGATGAATATTATATTTGAAGAGACAGCGTGGATGAATGCTGAACGACTTAACGCAGACTTTAATTTTGTAGATCATTCTACTTTAAGTAACGTAAGGAAACATAGTTTAACAACTTATCAAAGGTTATATTTAGCGGATTTAAAACGATACGAGATTCTGTCAGAAAACCAAGACGTAAAAACTGCATAGTTAAAAGGCAATCCTAAGTATCGTTTTGGGATTGCCTTTTTTCATATATTTTAAAAATTGCTCGGCTAGCTATAGAATACTTTCTGTTTCGTTAGTTTCATAAAAGTGTGCCCATGCTTCCTGGATGCCAGCCGCGTAGTTTTGGGTTGCCTTAAATAGCTTGCTGTGATTTTTTATATTTGCTAGTTCTGGTTGAGCGTTGCCGACTACCACTGACGGATAACCTAAGGAAAGCATCTCAAGATCATTACCGGAATCACCTGCGACTAATACTTGAACTTCTTTGCAGGCGAAATTGTTAAGTACATATATGAGGGCATTTCCTTTTCCGCTATTCTCAGGAAGGATATCTACATCTCGATTCGAGCTATAGACTAGCTTGTGTGGAATGTTTTTCGCATTTAATCTTGCTTCGAATTTCTGAACAACTTCATAATCGTTATTTACTGTAAAAGAAATTCGGTCAGTATTTGGCAGTGCCTGCTTTTTTAGAGAGGGGAAATCCCCCGATAGTTTAAGGATTTCATCTGGTTGCCAATTAATACGCATTTGTTGCTGCCAATCTTTATCTATTTTAAGCATTGGGGATGTATAAATAGCTGTCCCTAAGTCAGTAATTAATATATCTGGTGTTGGTAACTCTTCCGAGGCAATTAGCGAAAGGGCAGAGTTTAAATGTCTACCTGTAATATAAACTAAGGATATGTCTTGAAATGACTCGTTATAGTAATGCAAAAGCCTTTGCAGGGCTGCCTTATCCCCAACTAGTGTACCGTCGAGATCTGTTGCTAACATATATAATTTTCTTTTCATCTAATAATACCTCATATAATCTTTCCATCTTATTTACAATTGATCCCCAACTAAATTCTTTGTTTGCAAACATTGCTGCTTGTTTACCTAGTTTTTCAGTGTATAAATTATTCGTTAATATTGTTGTCATTGCTTTAGTCAAATCAGTTTCGTTGGCTTTTTGAATATGAAGACCGGTTACGCGATCTTTTACTATGTTAGAAAGACCACCTACATTTGAAGCAATGACTGGACGCCCACATGCTTGTGCTTCGGCTGCTACCATACCGAATGACTCATAAAAAGAAGGAACTACGACTGCTGATGCATGCTGAAAAAGCGTAGCAAGCTGGTTTTGTGTTTTAGATCCAATAAATTCAATTTTGTTTTCTAACCCTTTAATTGCATTGCGTAGTTTTAAATCCTTCGGAAGTTTGGTTGAGGTACTAATACTGGAAGAATCTCCTCCCGCAATTATTAGCTTCGTTAAAGGGTTTATATCGTTAGACTCTACTAGTGCTCTGAACGAATTAATCAGTGTATAAATACCTTTCGTAGTTTGTAATCTGCCTGCAAAAGCGAAGTATGGTGCTGTTGTTCCTTGAAGTTGCGACCTTTTAGGGTGAAAAGCAGGATGGA
The DNA here is from genome assembly GCF_038003145.1 of Psychrobacillus sp. FSL K6-1464. Lineage (NCBI taxonomy): Bacteria > Bacillati > Bacillota > Bacilli > Caryophanales > Bacillaceae > Psychrobacillus > Psychrobacillus sp. FSL K6-1464. Next base: position 2,342,393 of record NZ_JBBOOP010000001.1, on the reverse strand, counting down.
CTCCTATTGAAATTATAGAAATAGGTGAAGGATTATTAACGAAATTTGATATAAGTTGTTCTTCATTTTTTGTAGTAGCTACTATAGCATCTGCCGAAGTTAAGATCATTTTCTCCGTAGAGAGGCGAATAGTATCTAAAATTCCAGTTGCTTGCTGTTTGGCAATGCCTAGCGAATGATTTGTATGAATCCAAGGGATATTATATTCTGCTTTAATATAAGAACCTAGGAGACCTGATAACCAATAATGGGTGTGTAAAATATCATAAGAAGAGATCGAGATAGTCTCTTTTATTTCTTCATAAAAAGAAGGAAGTATTTGGAACATTTCATTTTTAGGTACATACCTACGATGACCTGCTGTAATACGAATAACTCTGCTAGAATGGCCAAACTTCTCTACTTGAGGACTTTTTGGATTTGACCAGTGTGTTATAACGTCTACTTGGTTACCAAGTTTTTCAAGAGCCAATGCTAGTTGTTTAACATAATTGTTTTGTCCCCCCGCTTGTTCACTGCCTAGAGGAGCTAATGGATCTCCGTGATCAGAAATAAATAGTATTTTTTTTAACATTAGAATTTCCCCTTTCTTTCTAGTACTAAATAATTAATAGATTAGTGGATTACTATTCCTTTTTTTCTGATAACTTAAACATCTAAATTGTTTAATAAAGAAATATTTTGGGGATTAAGAAAGAAAGATGACAATAAGGGGAGATAATTGATGGAGCTTAAGAAGAAAGAAAGATTTGAAAATATCTCTACTTTTCTAAAAGTAGTATTTGCGTTTGGTCTATCTAAATTAATAAGGAAAAAGTCGGATAGAAAAATTGTCCTTGTAGGAGGAAATTTAGGAGAAAAATATGAAGACAATGCTTCTGTCTTTCACCGATATCTAGTAGAAAACTATCAAAAGGAGTTGGATATTCATTGGATGTATGATCCTTCTACTACATACGTTCGCAAACTAAATATACCCAATGCTGTTAAATTAGGAACTCTAAAAAATTACTTACTATTTTTTAGAGCAGACCATACGATACATGGACATTCACTTTCATTTGATATTGCACCATCTATCGATAAATACATATTTTTCAACAGAAAAACAATCATGACTCATATTAGTCATGGTATTGAAGGGTTTAAGAAAATACTTATTCAAGAGGAAGATATACCTTTACTATCCCGATGCAATTATTTCAATTGTGTATCAGAGTATGAGAAAGGCATTAAGTTAAAGGAGTGGGGGATACCAGAGGAGAAACTCTTAGTAACGGGAATGGCTCGATTTGATAATTATGAATATAATAGCCCAGCGAGTCGTGTGGAAAATGTTCTCATCATGTTTACATGGAGGGAATGGTTATTCGATCTTTCAGAAGAAGACTTTTTAAGTAGTGATTATTTTAAAAAAACGGTGGAAGTTCTTTCTGATAATCATTTATTAGCTCTGTTCGAAAATCGACAAGTAAAAGTGAAAGTAGTCCTTCACCCGTTTATGAAAAAATTTGAACAATATTTCACTAAAATGCAAACACCTGCAACAAATATTAAGTTTTATAGTTTCGATGAAATTTCCATTGGAAATGAAATGAAAGAAGCTGATATGCTTCTCACTGACTATTCTAGTATTGCATGGGATTTTTTATATATGAACAAACCCATTATCTTTTTTACTTTTGATCAAAAAGAGTATTTGAACATGCGTGGTTCTTATATCGATCTAGACAAGGACTTATTTGGCTATAAAGCCGACACGACTGAGGAAGTTAAAAAATATATGGATCTGATTCTAATAGATGGACATTCAACAAATCCCTACTTCAAAGAGGGGACACGGTTTTTAGATTATTTTGATCAAAGAAGCTGTGAAAGACTAGCAAGCCAATTATTTAAATAAAAGTTTATAACTCAAAATACAGGGAATCTACTAGATATAATCATTTATTAATTTTGTAAAAAGGAGAGAATAAAAAATGACTAACCAAGACCGTAAAATACGAAACGATGAAGATCCAAACACTACTCAAGAACAGCCAAGCAAAATTGAAGAAATAGATAAAAGAAAAGAAAAAGAACATGAAAAGCAAGAAGATGGAAACTACAAAGAAGACACAATTAGTACACAAGAAGATAGTAATTTACGACGATAATATAGGTGTTAAAAAGAGATGCTCCTGATCACTTGCCGATTAGGCGCATTTCTTTGTTCTATTCAAAATTTCTATAAGATTGTATCGGTGTATCTAGAATAAATGATATAGTGTATATAATCGAGTACATACATAAGCTAGTGAAGGCGGCGAATTATAATGAAAAAAAAGAATCATCCCATTATGAAGGATGAAAACGTCATTTTATTCCCTGGAATGATAGAAAATTATGTTGAAAAGGGACTTAAATTTGCGGAAGAGAATAACTTTATGGAAGCGGTCTCTTGTTTTGACGAGGCTAACAAATATAAGGAACTGAGTGACATGGTCCAAAGTGTCTACATTTTATCTTTGCTAGAAACAGGAAGAGCTAAAGACGCCAAGAAAATATGTGAAACTCTTTATGAAAAAAAGTCTCCTTTTTTTGAACAGGTTATAGAATTATATTTGACAATATTACTTGACCTAAAAGAATACAATCAGTTAAACGAAGTATTAGATGGATTAATGAAGGATTCTACCTATACTTTTCAGCAGAAGAAAAATTTTAAACAGCTTAAAGAACTAAGCATCAAGATGTTATCAGACACAACCTTCTCAGTAGATGAAGAGGTCCACACTCAAATGGACAACGACCAGTTTAAATTAGTGAACTTTAAAGAACTACCTTATGGACAACAAGAACAATTATTACAAATGGCATTCCAAACAGATGTAATGGTTATATCGAATGATATCATTACAATCATCGAAAGCTCTGATATCATTCCTACTATTAAATCACTAGCTCTTTTACTTCTTGGAGCAGCGGGAGTAGAAAATGAGGTTACCGTAGAAAAGTTCGGGTTTAAGGAAACGGTTATTCCGACAGCACCTCCAGAAAGCACTGCGGTTGATCGAGTAGAATCTATCAAACAATATATCGAGAACTCCTTATCCAAAGATCCTACTAAGCTTGAAATGACCTTGGAAATGGTTCATCGCCATGCATATACCTTGTTTCCGTTTGACTGGGTAGGATATACTAATGAAACAGTAGCCAATAAATACATGGAATATATAGATGCATTATTTGGGAATAGTGAATTGGAGCCTGATGAGTTCTTTCAGTTACTCATTGAACTGGAAAAATCAGTAGAAGTTTTGAGTTAGGAATAATGTTGAAACTCTATTCATCTATGCTATAATATACAAGTTGTCAATATAATTAGTGAAAAACTGCGCTGTATAAGTATATGCAGGGTGCTAAATTATTGTAAATTATTATTTGGAGGTAGAATATATGTCAATGGATCAGACTGTAAAATGGGAAAAACAAGAAGGTAATAATGGTTTATTAACTGTAGAAGTTACTGCACAAGAAGTATCAAAAGGATTGGATCAAGCCTTTAAAAAAGTAGTTAAACAAATTAACGTACCAGGTTTCCGTAAAGGGAAAATGCCTCGTCAAATGTTCGAAAAAATGTATGGTGTGGAATCATTATTCCAAGAAGCTTTAGATATTATCTTGCCACATGCATATGGCCATGCTGTTGAAGATGCTGGAATTGATCCAGTAGACCAACCAGAAATCGATATCGTAACAATGGAAAAAGGACAACCTTTAGTATTCACTGCTAAAGTTGTTGTAAAACCAGAAGTAACTCTAGGAGACTATAAAGGTCTTGAAGTAACTAAACTAGAAGAAACTGTTACTGATGAAGAAATCGACGAGCAATTAAAAAGTAATCAAACTCGTTTAGCTGAATTAGTAGTAAAAGAAGATGCAATCGTTGATGGCGATACTGCAGTAATCGACTTCGAAGGATTCGTTGATGGAGAAGCTTTTGAAGGTGGAGCAGGAACAGATTATCCACTAGAAATCGGTTCTAATTCTTTCATTCCTGGTTTCGAAGAACAATTAGTTGGTGCTAAAACTGGAGATGCAAAAGATGTTGAAGTAACATTCCCAGAAGAATACCATGCTGCTGAGTTAGCAGGGAAATCTGCTACATTTAAAGTAACTGTTAAAGAAGTTAAAGGTAAAGAATTACCTGAACTTAATGATGACTTTGCTAAAGAAGTAGATGCTGAAGTAGAAGGTATCGACGCTTTACGTACTAAACTAAAAGAAGCAACTGCTGAAGAGAAAAAACAATTAGCTGCTCAAACACTACGTGATACATTAGTAGAAGCTGCTGCAGAAAATGCAACAATTGATATTCCTGAAGCAATGATCAAATCTGAAACGGACCGCATGTTACAAGAATTTGGTCAACGTTTAGAGCAACAAGGTATGAACTTAGATCTTTACTATCAATTCTCTGGTCAAGACGAAGAAGCATTACGTACTCAAATGACAGAAGATGCTAAAAGTCGCGTAAAAGTTTCATTAACACTTGAAGCAATTGCTAAAGAAGAGAAAATTGAAGCAACTGAAGAAGATATCGATGCAGAACTAGAAAAAATGAGCGCACAGTTCAATATGAAGCTTGAAGATATTAAACGTGCACTTGGTGGTACAGACGTTCTTGCAAATGACTTACGTTTCCAAAAAACAGTTGAATTCTTAGTGGAAAACGCTAAAATTTCTTAATTTTAAATTCATACGTTGTTAATACTAATAGAACAAGGTACAGCATTCAGAACTGTGCCTTGTTCTATCATATACATAGATTTTTCAATATTAAAAACATACTTAAACGTATTATTTGATTACTTGATGAGAATCTTGTAACATAATTGCTTGAATAGGGGTGAATATTTTGTTCAAATTCAATGATGAAAAAGGGAACTTAAAATGTTCTTTTTGTGGTAAACCACAAGAACAAGTTCGTAAGCTAGTAGCAGGACCAGGCGTATATATTTGTGATGAATGTATCGACCTTTGTTCTGAAATTGTAGAAGAAGAGCTAGGAATTGAAGAAGAAGTAGAGTTTAAAGAAGTTCCAAAACCAAAAGAAATATTAGCTATATTAGATGAATATGTAATTGGACAAGAACGAGCAAAAAAATCACTTGCAGTTGCAGTTTATAACCATTACAAACGCATTAATTCCAATAGTGTCATTGACGAAGTAGAATTAGCTAAATCAAATATAGTATTAATAGGTCCAACTGGTAGTGGTAAAACATTGCTAGCCCAAACACTTGCAAGAATTCTTAACGTACCATTTGCAATTGCAGATGCAACTTCGTTAACAGAAGCAGGATATGTAGGGGAAGATGTTGAGAATATCCTTTTAAAACTAATTCAATCAGCTGATTATGATATCGAACGTGCTGAAAAAGGAATTATATATATAGATGAAATTGATAAAGTAGCTCGTAAATCAGAGAATCCTTCTATTACACGAGACGTTTCTGGTGAAGGTGTACAACAAGCACTTCTAAAAATATTAGAGGGTACTGTTGCAAGCGTACCACCACAAGGCGGCCGTAAGCATCCGCACCAAGAGTTCTTACAAATTGATACAACGAATATTCTTTTCGTTGTGGGTGGAGCTTTTGACGGCATCGAACAAATTATCAAACGTCGTTTAGGTGAAAAAGTTATTGGTTTCGGAGCTGATCCGAACAAAGTAGAAGTTGCTGAAGGTTCAGTACTTTCGCAATTAATACCAGAGGATCTATTGAAATTTGGTTTAATACCAGAATTCATCGGACGTCTGCCAGTACTTGCAAGCTTAGAGCAGTTAGATGTGAGCGCATTAGTTCAAATTCTAACAGAGCCAAAAAATGCTCTTGCTAAGCAATATCAAAAAATGATTGAGTTGGATAATGTGAAGTTAACATTTGAAGATGATGCATTGATAGCTATTGCTAAAGAGGCAATTGAACGTAAAACTGGTGCTCGTGGTCTACGTTCAATCATTGAAAACATCATGCTAGATGTAATGTTTGAATTGCCATCTAGAGATGACATTGTCGAATGTATCATAACGAAAGAATCTATTACAGATAAGGCCAAACCTAAGTTATTATTAGAGGATGGTACAGAATTAGATAAAGATAATGAAAAAACATCGGCTTAATTAGCCATTGAAAAAGCTGGCTTCCATCTGCGCGTGCTTAGCGCATGCAAGGATGTCAGCTTTTTCAACTTCAAAGGAACTTTTTTTATAACAAGCATTATTGATGAAACTACGGACAGAATAAGTTGGAGGTGACTACCCAAATGACTAAAGAAAATAAAGTATTTTATCCAGTGTTGCCTCTTAGAGGCTTACTTGTTTATCCTACGATGATTTTACATATAGACGTAGGACGTGAACGTTCTATAGCTGCACTCAACGAGGCGATGATTCGAGAGGAAAAGTTATTTCTATCTGTTCAAAGAGATATGACCATCGAAAAACCTGATATGGAAGATCTGTATGATGTAGGTATCATTGCAAAAGTAAAACAAATGGTGAAATTGCCAAACGGTACAATGCGGGTTTTAGTAGAAGGATTACAACGTGGTATTTGGGATGATTTTAATCATCTTGATACATTCGACGAAGTTGCAGTTACTGCATTTATTGAGCCAAAAAAAGTGGATCAAGAAGACGAGGCACTTATGCGTACGCTAGTACATAATTTTGAAAAGTATTCAAAATCATCTAAGAGTGTCTCCGAAGAAACGTTCAATTCAGTAACTGATATTGAAGAACCAGGTCGTTTGGCGGATATGGTAGCTTCACATCTGCCATTGAAAATTTCTGGTAAACAAGAAATATTAGAAATAATGGATGTAAAAGAACGTTTAGAATGGTTAATAAGTCGTTTATACAATGAACAAGAAATATTAGACTTGGAAAAGAAGATTAATACACGAGTCAAAAATGCGATGGAAAGAACACAAAAAGAGTTCTATCTTCGTGAACAGATGAAAGCGATTCAAACCGAACTTGGCGATAAAGAAGGTAAAACCGGGGAAGTAGCGGAACTCAAAAAGCGTATTGAAGCAGCAGGTTTACCTGAAGATACAAAAAAGAATGTGTTAAAAGAATTAGATCGCTATGAAAAACTTCCTACGCAGGCTCCAGAAAGTGGGGTTATACGTAACTATATCGATTGGATCGTTTCTATTCCTTGGTCTAAATCAACGGAAGATCAGTTAGATATAAAGCGTTCTGAAAAAATATTGGATAGAGATCACGATGGATTAGAATCTGTCAAAGAGCGTGTGTTAGAGTATTTGGCTGTTAGACAGTTAACTAAATCTTTAAGAGGTCCAATTCTTTGTTTAGCAGGTCCTCCAGGTGTTGGTAAAACTTCCTTGGCAAAATCCATTGCGGAGTCTTTAGGGCGTAACTTTGTACGTATCTCACTTGGTGGTGTTCGAGATGAATCGGAAATTCGTGGACATCGAAGAACCTATGTAGGTTCAATGCCAGGTCGCATTATTCAAGGGATGAAAAAAGCAGGAACGATTAACCCGCTGTTTTTACTGGATGAAATCGATAAAATGTCGAATGACTTCCGAGGAGATCCTTCCGCTGCGATGCTAGAAGTATTAGATCCTGAACAAAATAATTCATTTAGTGATCATTATATCGAAGAGACATACGATCTTTCAAATGTTCTTTTCATCGCTACTGCAAATGATTTAAGTACTATTCCTGGGCCTTTACGTGATCGTATGGAGATTATCTCCATTGCTGGTTACACGGAGTTAGAAAAGCTCTCTATCGCAAAGAATCATTTATTGCCTAAACAGTTAAAAGAGCATGGTTTAACAAAAGGTCAACTACAACTGAAAGACGATGCTTTACTAGATGTAGTCCGACATTATACAAGAGAAGCGGGAGTCCGTAGTTTAGAGCGAGTACTTGCAAATCTCTGTCGTAAAGCTGCTCTTCAAATTGTTTCAGGTGATAAAAAGAGAGTTTCCATTACAACGAAAAATCTTGAAAACATTATCGGTAAACGCAAATTTAGGTATGGTCAAGCGGAAACAGAGAACCAAATAGGGGTAGCAACAGGGCTAGCTTACACTACTGTTGGTGGTGATACTCTTCAAATTGAGGTTTCGTTATCTGCGGGAACTGGCAAGCTCCAATTGACTGGTAAGCTAGGTGATGTGATGAAGGAATCTGCGCAGACTGCATTATCTTATGTACGTTCAAAAGCAGAAGAGTTTGGAATTGATCCTACATTTTATAAAAACAAGGATATCCATATTCACGTTCCGGAGGGTGCTGTTCCGAAGGATGGACCTTCAGCAGGAATTACTATAGTTACAGCTCTTGTTTCTGCATTGTCTAAGCGACCTATTAAACGTGAAGTAGGTATGACAGGAGAAGTAACGCTTAGAGGTAGAGTATTACCGATTGGCGGTTTAAAAGAAAAGACACTAAGTGCACATCGTGCAGGTTTGACGACTATTATTTGTCCGGCAGACAACGAGCGCGATATTGAAGATATACCAGAAAGTGTTCGCGAAGTATTGACGTTCCATTTTGTTTCCGATGCTGAAGAGGTGCTTCAACTGGCTCTAGAGGAGGCATAATTATGAAAATTCATAATGTAGAATTATTAATCAGTGCAGTAAGACCAGCGCAATATCCAGAGGGTGATTTACCTGAAATAGCTTTAGCTGGACGGTCGAATGTAGGGAAATCATCTTTTATCAATAAGATGATTGGTCGAAAAAGTATGGCCCGAATTTCATCTAAACCAGGTAAAACACAAACATTGAACTTTTACAAATTGGAAGAGTCTTTAATATTTGTCGATGTACCTGGTTACGGTTATGCTAAAGTATCGAAAACAGAACGTGCTGCTTGGGGTAAAATGATTGAAACTTATTTTACCTCTCGCAACATTTTAAAAGCAGTTGTTTTAATAGTGGATTTAAGACATCCACCTACAGGTGATGACTGCATGATGTATGATTTCCTAAAGCACTATAATATTCCTTGTATTGTTATTGCTACAAAGGCTGACAAAATTCCTAAAGGGAAATGGGATAAGCATAAAAAGATAGTGAAAGATGAACTGCAAATGGATAAAACAGATCCATTAATTGTTTTTTCTTCTGACACTGGTTTAGGTTTCGATGCAGCTTGGGCTGAGATTGAAAGTAGAATTTTAGACTAAGACTACTTCCGGTTAATGGATAGTATAGTAACTATCTTTATAAATAATAGTATTGAATTTTAGTGAGTGAGTTCTTGAGCGATATATGTCGATCAAGGACTTGCTTTTTTAAGGACATTAAAAGCAACCAAAAGATACCTTGGTTGTTTCACCTAACATTAAGATAGAGAACTTAAATGGCATAGATCTACCTAATTGGAATTTCTACCTTATTAAGTTCTTTATGAAAGTACATAGATGAAAGATTAAAAACTATCCATTCAGGGAATACCAAGCTTACATTCGTTTATATTGTTTGAATTGTCCTACTTTTATTATTTGAATCAGAATGTTTGAATTGACGAATATTGTTTGTTATTATTAATTTATAATAATTCTAAATAAGATTTCATACGTTGTTCACAAATAAGCAAGGAACTAGCGTGAAGCTATGATATAATTGGATTAATGAATTGAACGTGAAGGGGAGACCTATTCCATGCATACAATCGTGGTTGGTGTCAATTATCGTACTGCTCCTGTCGAAATTCGGGAGAAACTGTCGTTTGTAGAAGCGGAGTTACCTAATGCGATGCAGGCACTACAAGACCAAAAAAGTATATTAGAAAATGTCATCGTATCTACTTGTAACCGTACGGAAATCTACGCTACTGTAGATCAACTTCATACGGGTAAATACTATGTAAAGCAATTTTTAGCGAATTGGTTTGATATTCCGTTAGAAAGTTTATCTACCTATTTATTTGTTCACGAGGATGACCAAGCGAATAATCATTTGTTCCGCGTTACAGCGGGCATCGATTCGATGGTACTTGGGGAAACACAAATATTAGGACAAGTGAAGAAAAGCTTCCTAAATGGACAAGAAAACGGAACTACAGGAACTGTTTTCAACCAATTATTTAAACAGGCAGTTACGTTTGCCAAACGTGCACATGCAGAGACTGCAATTGGAGAAAACGCTGTTTCCGTTTCTTATGCAGCAGTAGAGCTAGGGAAGAAAATATTTGGTTCTCTAAATCATAAGCACGTCGTAATTTTAGGTGCTGGGAAAATGGGCGAGCTTGCGATCCAAAATCTTCATGGTAGCGGAGCTGAAAAGGTAACGGTGATTAATCGTACTTTTGAGAAAGCGAAGGAGCTTGCTTCTAAGTTTGACGGCAATGCTAAACCGATGGACGAGCTTCAATGTGCATTATTAGAAGCTGATATCCTTATCAGTTCAACTGGTTCAACTGAATTTGTAATTGATCTTGAACTAATGCAATTTGTAGAGCGTCTTCGTAAAGGGAAGCCTTTGTTCATGGTAGATATAGCTGTACCACGTGATTTAGATCCACGTATTGGCGACCTTGCTAATGTGTTCTTGTATGATATTGATGATTTACAAGGAATCGTGGAAGCTAACTTAGCTGAAAGAGAACGTGCTGCTCAGCAGATTAATCTCATGATCGAAACGGAAATTGAACAGTTTAATGACTGGGTAACGACGCTTGGAGTAGTACCTATTATTTCTGCTTTACGTCAAAAAGCGAATACGATTCAGTCTGAAACTATGGCGTCAATTGAAAACAAAATGCCTAATTTAACGGATCGTGAACGTAAAATATTAAATAAGCATACTAAATCAATTGTCAATCAGCTATTAAAAGAACCAATTTTACAAGTAAAAGAATTATCAGTAGCAAAAGATCCTGCTGCACAGCTTCAACTATTCCAACAAATCTTTGGTATAGAAGAAGATGTACAAAAGGAAGTTGCTATGCAAGCAGAAAAAGCAAAAATCAATTTAAAGCAAACTTTAATGGATTCGCAAAATTTAAAAGAGAATTTATTATATAACTAAGTAAAGGAGGCGTTTTAATATCTGTATGGAGACAAATAGATATTACAAACGCCTTTTTACTATGTAAAAGGAGAATAACATGACTGATCTGACGATGACAAGGCTTCATGAGATTATGGTCATTCTTCAAGCTATAAGCCTTGTCTTTTACTTTATAGATTACTTACAAAAGGATCAACGAGCACATCGGTTAGCTGTATGGTTGCTTTTTGCGGTTGGTACATTACAAACAATATTTTTAGTTATGTATATGGTGGAGATGAAGCGTTTTCCAATTCTTTCGTTGTTTGAAGGGATATACTTTTATGCTTGGCTCATCATTATGCTTTCGCTTGTTTTACAGTTAGTATTTAGATTGGACCTTCCAGCATTCTTTATGAATTTGATTGGGTTTATTTTTATGACGATACATACGTTTGCACCAAATCCGATGTCTCAATCGTTAGTAGGAGATAACCTTAAATCGGAATTATTATTCATCCATATTATGTTTGGATTATTAGCTTATACAGCTTTTGCTTTATCATTTGTTTTTTCGACATTATACTTAATCTTATATAAAGTGCTAAAACAAAAAAAATGGACAAAACAATTCACGCGATTGCCTTCACTGCAACAAGCTGCAAACGGAATGAGTCTGTCCATTTTAACAGGAATTCCATTATTGTTTGTAAGTTTAGTTCTTGGGTTAGAATGGGCATATATATCATTAGAGGGTTTTCCACTTTATGATATAAAGATAGTCAATTCTTTTATAGTGTTAGTGATTTATATTCTTGTTTTATTGATAAGAAAGTCAGCAAAGATTATAGGGACAAATTATGCTTGGATACATATTTATGCCTTTCTATTTGTTTTGATAAATTTCTTATTAGGTAGTCGATTATCACAATTCCATATTTGGTATTAAAGAAGGGAAGCGGCATTTTTGCGTAAAATTATTGTAGGATCTAGACGAAGTAAGTTAGCATTAACTCAAACAAATTGGTTCATTCAACAGATGAAAGATATGGGGGCACCTTTTGAGTTTGAAGTGAAAGAGATTGTGACAAAGGGTGACCAAATTTTAAATGTTACGCTTTCTAAAGTTGGAGGTAAGGGACTTTTTGTAAAAGAAATAGAACAAGCTCTTTACGACAAAGAGATCGATTTTGCAGTGCATAGTATGAAAGATATGCCATCTGAATTACCTGAAGGTTTAGTAATGGGATGTATTCCAAAACGTGTGGACGAACGGGATGCCTTTATATCTACAGGACATGTGAAATTCGCTGATCTTCCAACAGGAGCGGTAGTAGGAACAAGTAGTTTGAGAAGAAGTGCTCAGCTATTGTTGTTAAGACCAGATATCGAGATTAAATGGATTCGTGGTAATGTAGAGACACGTTTGAAAAAATTGCAAGATGGCGAGTATGATGCGATTATTTTAGCTGCAGCAGGTTTAAAACGTTTAGGCTGGAGCGATGAGGTCGTTACAGAATACTTAACTACGGAGGATTGCATCCCAGCAGTTGGACAAGGGGCTCTAGGTATTGAATGTCGCGCAGATGATCAAGAATTAATCGATGAGCTTGGCAAACTATCTGACCGTGACACATGGGTTGCAATAGAAGCAGAGCGTGCATTTTTATCTGCAATGGACGGTGGATGTCAAGTGCCAATCGCAGGCCATGCAACAATTAGTGATGGTAAAATTACGATGACTGGACTAATTGCAGCGCCGGATGCATCCGTTGTATTCAAAGAAGTATTAACTGGAATGGATGCAGCTAGACTTGGGAAAGAACTTGCAAGTATTATGACCGAACAAGGAGCATACGATTTAATCCAACAAGTGAAGGCCGATTTGAATGTCTAATAAAACTCCTTTGATAGGCGAGAATGTCATTTTTACGGGCATTCTTAGATCAACGGAAGCATCAGATCTTGTGAAAAGATTTGGTGGGAATGCAGTTATTGCTCCGATGATTGCTACAAAGGAAATAGTTAGTTCTCATGATTTGAGCCTTTTACAGAGTTGTAACTTATATGATTGGCTTATCTTTACTAGTCAAAGTAGTGTAAAGGCATTTCATTCGAAAATGGTAAAATACCAACTAGATGCCAGTTTTTTTACAGCTAAAATTGCAGTAGTTGGTACAAAAACTGCAAGTGCCATTGAAGACTTAGGTCTTTCAGTCAATTTTACTCCTACTATATTTAGTGCAGATGTTTTTGTGCAGGAGTTTCCGGAAGTTGTATCCTCCACTGCGCGATGCTTATTTGTTAAAGGAAATCTTGCGAAAGATACAATAAAAAATGGTCTGTCCAATCATGTACAGGAATGGACTATTTATGAAACAGTTGAGTTAGAGGAAAACAAAGAAAAAGTGGAGAATCTATTAAAGAACAGCGAAAAATGTTCTATTATCTTCACAAGTCCTTCTACCGCCGAAGTGTATCATCGCAGTATTGGGGCTTCCTTTGGGTATAATCATACAACTGTATGTGCAATTGGCCATATTACCAAGAATTATTTAGAATCTATGAATGTAACTGTGCAGGTTATGCCAGAAACTTATACCTTAAAAGATGTAATTGTTAAATTAGCGGAATGGAAAGGAAGAGTGCAATGACTGAATTATTTTTTCAACGTCATCGTCGTTTAAGACAATCAGCTGGAATTCGAGCAATGGTTAAGGAAACTTATTTACATAAGGAAGATTTAATCTATCCTATATTCGTAATGGAAGGCGAGAATATTAAAAACGAAGTATCTTCAATGCCAGGCGTTTTCCAATTCTCTCTTGACCGTTTAAATGAGGAAGTAGATGAAGTAGTAGACTTAGGAATTCCATCTGTTATTTTATTTGGGCTACCTGCGGAAAAAGATGCAGTTGGATCTGGGGCTTATCATAATCACGGAATTGTACAAGAAGCAATTCGTCAAATTAAAGCGCGTCATCCGCAATTAATAGTAATAGCAGATACTTGCCTATGTGAATTTACAGACCACGGACATTGTGGAGTAGTAGATGAAAACGAACGTATTTTAAATGATCCTTCGCTTGATTTGTTAGCAAAAACTGCTATAAGCCAAGCAGAAGCTGGCGCAGATATTATTGCTCCATCCAATATGATGGACGGCTTTGTAGCTGCAATTCGCCTTGGTTTAGATGAAGCAGGGTATAAGGATATACCAATCATGTCTTATGCGGTAAAATATGCATCGGCATATTACGGACCCTTCCGTGAAGCAGCAGACGGAGCACCAAAATTCGGTGACCGCAAAACGTATCAAATGGATTATTCTAATCGTATGGAAGCAATACGTGAAGCTTCATCCGACGTACAAGAGGGAGCAGATTTCCTAATTGTAAAACCAGCATTAGCATACTTAGATATTATTCGTGATGTAAAAAATACATTTGCTACACCGATTGTTGCTTACAATGTATCTGGAGAATATGCAATGGTAAAAGCAGCGGCAATTAATGGCTGGATCAACGAAAAAGAAACAGTGCTTGAAACACTAACAGGAATGAAACGTGCAGGAGCAGATATGATCTTAACCTATCATGCTAAAGATGTTGCCCGTTGGTTGGAGGGGAAATAATGACAAAATCATATGAGCAGTCTAAACAGGCATTTACAGAAGCAAAAGAACTAATGCCCGGTGGCGTAAATAGCCCCGTACGTGCGTTTAAATCCGTCGATATGGATCCTATTTTCATGGAGAGTGGAAAAGGTGCAATTATTAAAGATATCGATGGCAATGAATATATAGACTACGTTTTATCATGGGGACCACTTATTTTAGGGCATACGGAACCAAATGTTGTGAAAGCAATTCAACAGGTTGCAGAAACAGGGACAAGCTTTGGTGCTTCTACCTTAATCGAAAATAAATTAGCTAAACTAGTAATGGATCGTGTTCCGTCCATCGAGATGGTTCGAATGGTTTCTTCTGGTACGGAAGCAACGATGAGTGCACTTCGTTTAGCTCGTGGTTTTACTGGTCGCAACAAAATTTTGAAATTTGAAGGTAGTTATCATGGTCATGGAGATAGCTTACTGATAAAAGCGGGATCTGGTGTTGCAACACTAGGTTTACCTGATAGTCCTGGTGTTCCGGAGTCAGTGGCTAAAAATACAATAGCCGTACCTTTTAACGATTTAGAAAGCGTTCGTCATGTCTTTGAAAACTTTGGAGACGACTTGGCAGCTGTAATCGTAGAGCCTGTAGCAGGTAATATGGGTGTTGTTCCTCCAGTAGAAGGATTCTTAGAAGGATTACGCGAACTAACGGAGAAAAACGGAACGGTATTAATCTTTGATGAAGTGATGACCGGTTTCCGTGTAGGGTATAACTGTGCACAAGGCTATTATGGTATTACACCTGATTTAACTTGTTTAGGCAAGGTAATAGGTGGAGGACTTCCTGTAGGGGCATTTGGCGGTAAACGTGAAATCATGGAAATGATTGCACCAGCTGGGCCAGTTTATCAAGCAGGTACATTATCAGGTAATCCTTTAGCTATGACAGCTGGTTACGAGACATTAACACGTTTAAATGAACAAACATATGATTATTTTATCGAGCTAGGGGATATACTTGAAAAAGGGTTCCGAGAAGCAGCGACAAAATATAATATTCCGCATACAGTGAATCGTGCAGGTTCAATGATCGGTTTCTTCTTAACAAATGAAGATGTGGTAAACTTTGATACAGCGAAAACGTCTGATTTAGAATTATTCGCTAAGTATTTCCGTCTTATGGCAGAAGAAGGAATTTATTTACCACCTTCTCAGTTTGAAGGATTATTCCTCTCCAGTGCACATACTGTAGAGCATATAGAAAAAACAATTCAAGCATTCCATACAGTATTTGAAAAACTTGCGATGAACTAAATAGCAATTGGAGCCTTGCATTAGTTGCAAGGCTCTTTTAGTCTAATGTAATTGACAAATATTGATTACTAAAATATAATTACTTACGAAAAGTAATCTACTAAGAATACTATAGAGATACTATTATGTTTTGGAGAAATGAGGATATAGAATGCCAAATGTGAAAGAAATATCTAATGATGTAGTAAATGTATTAAAAGATAAAATTAAAGTTATTAAGACTGATGAAAGTTCGATTTATCTAGTCGGACCAATTCGACTGCCGGTAAATTTAAATGGTAATACAGTTATATTCCAGTGGTATAGCTGGTTAAATAGTGATGAATACACAGAAGATATCAATCAAATAATAAGTAATTTATCCTCCTCTAACTTAGCTGAATACCAACAGTCTAGCGTGTTAGTATACGGAGACTTTAAAGAGACCGAGGATTCACTAATCCGCATGCACTCCATATGCCATACAGGGGATATATTCGGTAGTAAGCGTTGTGATTGTGGTTTCCAATTAAAACAGTCTATGCAAATGATTGTTAATAACGGAGCTGGTGCTTTATTTTATTTAGCAAATCATGAAGGTAGAGGCATTGGTCTATTTAGTAAAGCAATGGCCTATATTCTACAAGAAAATGGTTCGGATACGGTAGAGGCTAATGAAAAACTAGGCTTTGTAGACGATTCTAGAAATTATGGAGATGCGATCGAAGTCTTAAAAGTATTGCGTTCGAAACCTGTTACATTGATAACGAACAATCCAAAGAAAGTAAAAGCATTAAAGGACGCAGGTTTGGCTGTAGCGGGGCGTACTCCATTATGGGGGGACGTTTCGGAATACAATGAAAAATACTTACACACGAAAATAAATCGTTCAGGTCATATGGAGGAAGAAGGTACTTTTCAAAATGACTAATCACGCATTTTATATGGATCTTGCCCTGCAAAATGCGAGAGCAATGAAAGGACAAACAGATCCGAATCCATTAGTAGGAGCAGTGATTGTAAATAATAATCGTATCGTTGGAATTGGTGCGCATATGAAACCTGGTGAGCCTCATGCAGAAATTCATGCTATTAGAATGGCTGGGGAGCATGCAAAAGGTGCTACGATTTATGTCACACTGGAACCATGTTCCCATCACGGAAGAACCGGTCCTTGTGCTGAAGCAATTGTTGCAGCTGGTATTAAAACCGTTGTCATTGCAACGCTCGACCCAAATCCAATCGTATCAGGGCGAGGAGTCAAAATTCTAGAGGATGCTGGGATAAATGTGATTATCGGTATTCAAGAGGAAGCCTCTAAAAGGATGAATGAAGTATTCAACAAGTTTATCGTAACAGAGAAGCCTTTTGTGACATTAAAATCGGGGATAACGTTAGACGGTAAAATTGCCACACACTCTGCTCATAGTAAATGGATTACGTCTGCAGATGCACGAGAGGATGTTCATCATCTTAGGAATGAGCATTTGGCCATTTTAGTCGGGGTTAATACTGTTATGGAAGATAATCCCGAACTAACTACTCGTATTGAAAATGGTCGTAATCCGATTCGTATCGTTTTAGACTCAACATTGAAAATTCCTTTAGATGCCAAGCTTGTAACCGATCAATTAGCGCAGACGTGGATTTTTACAAGTGTAAATTATGACCATGATAAAAAAGAGAAGCTAATCAATCAAGGCGTTCAAGTGTTCCATACAACTGGAACTACCCATGTAGATGTACAAGAAGTCGTTCAAATATTAGGTGAAAAGTCTATCTCCTCTTTGTTAATTGAAGGTGGAGGGACGATCAATGCAGCATTTTTGGAAAATAAATTAATTGATAAAGCAGTTATTTATATTGCACCTAAGTTAATAGGTGGTAAAAATGCTCCGACCTTTATGGAGGGTAGCGGTATTGACTTAATGAGTGATGCAGTTGAGCTAATCGATACGGAAATTCAAAAAATAGGGAAAGACTTTAAGTTTGTTGGTTATCCAACTTACAAATAAGATGTAATGGATGTGGCATATTAGATGAAATTTGGATTTGATATTGATGATACATTGATCAATTTAAGAGAACATGCTTTTCATATCTATAACGAAAAGTTAGGACAACAAGTGGAATTAGATAAATTTCATGCGTTAGATAGAGTTGAAATACATGAATTATTCGGAATGTCCGATGAAGCCGGCTCTAAAATGTGGAATGATACATTGGAACAAATATATTATACTAATTGTCCAGCATACCCAGATGCTGTAGAAACGTTAGTAAATCTACAACAACAGGGACATGAGGTATACTATATTACGGCTAGACCAGCAGAACATCGTGAAAGAACGATGAATTGGTTAATGGAACAAGGATTCCCAGTCACAGAAGAAAAATTCTTTTGTGGCATGAAGGACCAAGCAAAGGTAAATATTATTCGGGACTTACAGTTGGATTATTATTTCGACGATAAGCCAGACGTATTAAACACATTAACAGATGATACATTACAAGTTTATGTGAAAACGCAATCGTATAACCAACATCTTACAATTCCAAGGTTAACAAATTGGTTAGAACTAAAGCAGATTGTGGATAAAAACAACGACAAAAAGTAATTCTAAGTGAAATATGTTCTATCCCTTTTGTTCTATTCATAAGTTGTCCTATAGAAGGAGGATGACTTATGACGACAAAAACCTGGGATGTAAAAGAACAATTTCGTTTTCCACCAAGCTTTGGGGTTCCGAAAGAAATTAAAAATGTTGCAGTAACTCCTCAATGCGAAGTCACTGAGAAGGAGAATATTATTCAAATAGTAGGTATATACCACATCACCTGCCACGTTAAGTTTGAGGAAGGTGAAGAGGAGCATCATGCTACGAGCGAATTCACCGAGATTGAAGACTTAGATCTGCAAGGTGAGGTCGGCTATTTTGAATATGCAGTGCCAATGAGTATTGAGTTCGGTAAGGACAAATTAAAAGAAGGTTCCAAGCCAACAGTTCAAGTGAACCATATTAACTCGAAACCAACAGAGCAAGCGGCAATTGAAGTTGGGTGGACTGTACACTGTGAATACGAGGAAGCTCCTGTACCTGTTCCAGTTAAACCAGTTGCAGAAGTAGAAGCACCAAACCCTGCTGAACCAGTGGAAGTGAAAATACCGCAAGGCGAGGAGTTCGAGCTTCAATTCATTTTAGATTTGGATGATGGATATTCAAAGCTGACATTCCCATCAAATAATGTTCTTGTAAAACAAAAAACAGATGAGTAGTAATAGTACCAATAAGAGGAAATCCCATGTGGTAGGCACGATTAGTACTCGTATTAATTGGAAAGTACAAATGGGAATACTTACATGCTTACAATAGAAACGTGTTTTACGTAACCAATCGGGCAATAAATATGGGTTATATCCTTTTCTCATTGTAATTCTCCTTTCACCATATAGACTTGACGGCATATAATAATATCCTTTACAATGGAACAAATGAATAGAGATGCAATGAATGGGAAGAGTAGAATGATTTGGTTCTCAAAAGAAAGGAAACAATTTGCTGAAATGTTTCTGTTAACCGCCATTTGAAGGTAGCCCACGAGCAGTATTTGTGAACGTAAGTAGCAAATGCCGGTTTGAAGCCGTTATCGAATTGAGAGCGTGATGCGTTTTTTAGCATTCGCGAATAAAGGTGGTACCGCGAACAAACTCCTTCGTCCTTTAATGACGATAGGAGTTTTTTTATATTCTTTTTTAGGAGGAACAGACAATGACAAACGAAACAACGATGTCCACAAAGTATGATCCGCAGTCGATTGAAAAAGGACGGTATGAATGGTGGTTAGAAGGAAAATACTTCGAAGCTCATCCAGAAAGCGATAAAGAACCTTATACAATCGTAATTCCACCACCGAATGTTACCGGTAAACTACATTTAGGTCACGCATGGGATACTACGCTACAAGATATTATTGTTCGTATGAAACGTATGCAAGGATATGATGCTTTATGGCTTCCGGGTATGGATCATGCAGGTATCGCAACACAAGCAAAAGTAGAAGAAAAACTGCGTGCTGATAATATTACAAGATATGATTTGGGCCGCGAAAAGTTTGTCGAAGAAACATGGAAGTGGAAAGAAGAATACGCTGGCCATATCCGTGCACAATGGTCGAAACTTGGACTTGGTTTAGACTATTCGCGTGAGCGCTTTACTTTAGATGAAGGATTATCAAATGCAGTGAAAGAAGTATTCGTAAAGCTGTATAACAAAGGATTAATCTACCGCGGCGAATACATTATCAACTGGGATCCAGCAACTAAAACGGCACTTTCCGATATTGAAGTAATCCACAAAGATGTACAGGGTGCATTCTATCATATGCATTACCCACTTGCAGATGGTACTGGATCAATCGACGTTGCGACTACTAGACCAGAAACAATGCTTGGGGATACCGCAGTAGCAGTACATCCAGAAGATGATCGTTATAAGCATTTAATCGGAAAAACAGTAAAACTTCCGATTATTGGACGTGAAATACCGATTGTTGGAGATGATTATGTTGATATGGAGTTTGGAAGTGGCGCAGTGAAAATTACACCTGCACATGACCCGAATGACTTTGAAATTGGGAACCGTCACAACTTACAACGTATTTTAGTGATGAATGAAGACGGAACGATGAATGGGAATGCAGCTACTTATAATGGAATGGACCGGTTTGAATGTCGTAAACAAATCGTTAAAGATTTACAAGATGCAGGAATTCTATTCAAAATTGAAGAACATGCGCATTCAGTAGGACATTCTGAACGAAGTGGAGCAGTAGTAGAACCATATCTATCGACTCAATGGTTTGTTAAAATGCAACCACTTGCAAAAGAAGCTATTAAACTTCAAGAAGCAGAAGGAAAAGTGAATTTTGTACCAGATCGTTTTGAAAAAACGTATTTGCGTTGGATGGAAAATATTCATGACTGGTGTATATCACGTCAATTATGGTGGGGACATCGTATTCCAGCTTGGTATCATAAAGAAACTGGAGAAGTATATGTTGGGAACGAAGCGCCAGCTGATCCAGAAAACTGGAATCAGGATAACGATGTTTTAGATACTTGGTTCTCATCAGCTTTATGGCCGTTTTCTACATTAGGTTGGCCAGATGCAGAAAATGAAGAGTTCAAAAAGTATTATCCTACAAATGCGCTCGTAACTGGTTATGACATTATATTCTTCTGGGTTTCTCGTATGATTTTCCAAGGGATAGAATTTACTGGTACTCGTCCTTTTGATGATGTTCTAATACACGGTCTGGTACGTGCGGAAGACGGTCGTAAGATGTCTAAATCGCTAGGAAATGGTATTGATCCAATGGATATTATTGATCAATACGGAGCAGATTCACTACGTTACTTCCTAAGTACTGGATCATCACCTGGGCAAGATTTACGTTTCTCAACAGAAAAAGTAGAAGCAGTTTGGAACTTTGCCAACAAAATTTGGAATGCATCTCGTTTTGCATTAATGAATATGGATGGCTTGAAATTTGAAGAGATAAATTTAGATGGTAAAAAATCGGTAGCGGATGCATGGATTCTTACACGTTTAAATGAAACGATTGAGCAAGTAACAAGACTTTCAGATCGTTATGAATTTGGTGAAGTTGGTCGTGCGCTTTATAACTTCATCTGGGATGATTTCTGTGACTGGTATATTGAAATGGCAAAACTTCCACTTAACGGGGAAGATGAAGAAGCGAAAAAAATGACACGGTCCGTACTAGCTTATGTTTTAGACAATACTATGCGTCTATTACATCCATTTATGCCATTCATTACAGAAGAAATTTGGCAAAACCTTCCGCATGAAGGCGAGTCGATTACAGTTGCTGCTTGGCCGACTGTAAACGAAGCACTTTCAAACAAAGAAGAAGCGGACAATATGAAGTTACTTTCTGAAATTATCCGCTCGGTTCGTAATATTCGTTCAGAAGTACAAACGCCAATGAGCAAAAAAGTTCCTTTATATGTTTCCGCGAAGGATGCAAATACATTAGCCGTATTAGAAGCAAATGCTAAGTATTTGGAGCGTTTCTGTAATCCAGAACCGCTTGTAATAGGATTAGAATTAGAAGCACCTAGTCAATCGATGTCTGCTGTAGTTACGGGAGCGGTTTTATATCTTCCGCTACAAGGGTTAATCGATATTGATGCCGAGAAAGCTCGTTTAACAAAAGAGCTAGAAAAATGGGCTAAAGAAGTGAAGTTAGTTCAAGGGAAACTATCTAATGAACGCTTTGTTTCGAAAGCACCAGAGGCAGTAGTTGCAGAAGAACGTGCAAAAGAAGCTGACTATTTAGAGAAACACGCATCTGTATTGAAGCGTATGGAAGAATTAAATAATCTTTAAAAATTTGAGCGTGCACCCGATGATTTGGGTGCATGCTTTTTTGCGGAGAAGAGTTCTCCAGATTCCAGTGATTTTTCGTGACATTCGGAGGATATTTCTTTAAATACAAGTGATTCTCGTCAATATTCTAATGATTTTTCATCATATTCTGGTGATTCTCCGCTACTTTCCTGAGTTTCCATTCAAACGCCAAAAAAAGAGAGAGGACGATTAAATCTCGTCGCTCTC
The DNA here is from genome assembly GCF_038003145.1 of Psychrobacillus sp. FSL K6-1464. Lineage (NCBI taxonomy): Bacteria > Bacillati > Bacillota > Bacilli > Caryophanales > Bacillaceae > Psychrobacillus > Psychrobacillus sp. FSL K6-1464. The sequence continues at coordinate 2,319,816 of NZ_JBBOOP010000001.1, read as the reverse complement.
CTTTTTTGTGAGTTTCTTATGAATGTATTCCATTATAGGCTCTGCAATATCTTCTTTAGTTGTTTCGTAATAGGATCTTGCGCCAACAGGATCCTCGATTTCATTGAAAAGCCACGTTTCGTCCGGTAACAGAAGAAAATCAATACCAATATAATCACTTTTAAGCGCTTTAGCTATTTTCTCTACTTCTGCACGTTGTTGTGAGTCTAGCATGTATTTTTCAACTTTACCACCTAGTGTGAAATTAGATTTAAAACTATCTGTTGGTCCAATTCTTTTTACAGCACCCACTACTTCTTCACCAAGCATAAATACACGTACATCAGTAGCATTTGTTTCAATATACTGCTGGGCGATAATAGTGTTTTCGGAAAACGTATTTAGGAAGGAAGTGGCTTCTTTTTGGGTTTTAACTAATTCCACTTGCTTCCCACCGTGCCCGTCGATTGTTTTTAGTATAATTGGGTATTCATTTATCTCAGTATCAGTTACTATTTTTTTAGTTGGAACAGTTGCAATACCAAGAAGCTGTACAAGCTGTATTGCTTTTAATTTGTCATTGGCAATAACATTTACCTCTGCCCGATTGAACATTGGTATATTGCGTTGTTCTAATCGTTTTGCAAGTTGTGGGTTTCTGGAACGAAAGAATATAAAGTCTGCTTCTGGGATGGGACTTTGATCATCTACTACTTTTAACGTTAATGTATATTGACTCGAAGCATTTATTAATCGATCAATGAAGCTTCGGTTACGTTCTATTTCGGCTTTTTCGTAAATGAGCAATCCATTCATATAACAGCAGCTCCTATTTTAGATTGAATATATTCGATCATAGCATCCCCAACATTTATGCCAGTCACATTAAAGATATTACGAATATGTGCAACGCCATTTACTTCGCAAACTAGTGGTTCTTCATTATCCCCAAACAACAAATCTACCCCTGCGAACTCTGCACCTAAAGCTTCTGCAGCTTGGATTGCCACTTCCATTTGTCGGGACGTGAGAATAATAGGGGAGGCGGAGCCGCCGTTTGTTATATTAGCACGGAAATCTGTTTGAGATTCGCGAAACATACAGGCAACGACTTGGCCGCCTACTACATTTACACGGATGTCTCTACCTCTACTATTTGCGATAAATTGTTGAAAGACATATTCGATTCCTGCAAGTTCCTCTATTTTTGCAAAGAATTGTTCTCTAGTTTCTATTAAATACACCTTCATACCAAATGAGCCATGTGCTTCTTTAATAATCATAGGTAATGGAATTACTTGCAACACTTGCTCGAAGTAACCTGATTCTTGTATAGAAAATCCTGGATATACTTTAGGTGCAACGATGGTAACAGGCATTGGCACCCCGGCATTTGCCAACATCATGTATTGCCTTGCTTTATTATCACAAATTTCAATAACATTTGGATCATTAAATACTGGAATACCCTCATTTTTTAAATACTGGGCAAGCAAAATATCTTTGTCTAAAAACACGACAAAATCTGGTTTAGCATGTAACCTTTGCTGGACATTCATCAGCACTTCATAATTTTTCACTAAAATGGCATGAATATCATGTCTATCCGCCGCTTCCTTTAACAGAAGAGCTTGATCGATAAATTTATCATGTGTAAGACTACCGTTATATACGATCCAACATGTTTGCATAATGAATGACCTCCACTAGTACGTGTTATAATGTGTTCACAAGAAGTTTAGCACGAAATTTAATCAGACGGAATAGGGTGAACTACGTGGAAATAAAAAATTTTAATAAATATAAAACAAAATGGCATATAGAAAGTGAAACAATTATTAAACCAGGCCTTGAAATGATCCAGGCCGCACTGCAGAAACTGGGCAATCCCCAGGACAAGCATAAAGTTATTCATGTAGCTGGGACAAATGGAAAAGGCTCTACAATCGCTTTTTTGACAGCATTAGCAAGCGAACATGGCTTGAGTTATGGATCCTTTACAAGCCCAAGCATAGTCGATGTACATGATCAAATTCAGATAAACGGTATACCCGTTACAGAAAAACAAATGGACGAAGCTTTTGCCCTGATAAAAAAAAGAGGGATAAGTGGTATGTTAACGGATTTCGAATTGCTAACAGTGGCAGCCTTTTTAATATTTGAGACGGTGGAATTAGATGTTTTATTCATTGAAGCAGGCATGGGAGGACGTCTCGATAGTACGAACGTCATGAAAAACTCAATAGCTGTTATACCTAGCATTTCCATTGACCATACAAATTTCTTGGGAGATACAATTGAAAAAATTAGTTGGCATAAAGCAGGGATATTAAAGGCCAATAGCCAATTAGTAATAGGGTCCTTATTAGAACCAGCGAAAAAAATCATGTACAAAGAAGCAGAAGAGAAAAATGCGACTGTAATAGAGTACGACAAAGATTTTGGAGTGGTGAAAGAACGGTATACATATAAAGAATATTCATTTGCAAATTTAAATCCCCAAATGATAGGGGAGCACCAACAATCAAATATGGCATTGGCTATAACATCATTGCTTATAAGTGGTTTTGATCTAGTAGAATCACAAGTCCAAGTAGCTGTGAAAAATGCAAGATTGGCAGGCAGAATGGAGAAAATTAGAGATAATCTTTATATGGATGGGGCTCATAATAGGGCAAGTGTGGATGCTCTAGTAGAAACGTTAAAAGAGAGATTTCCAGATATGCAAATCCATTTTATCGTAGGTATATTGAAAGATAAGGAATATAGTGTTATGTTAAGGAAGTTAGAGGAAATTGGTAGTTCTTTTGAATTCGTTAATTTCCAACATGAGAGAGCTTTAGATGCAATTGTTTTATATAACTTATGTAATAGTAGTTCGAAAGTTATAAATAAAGATGCGAGTGAAGTGGACTTTAATGAGAATTCTGAAGATTCTATTACAATTGTCACTGGTTCTTTTTATTTTATCGCTGAGTTAAAAGAAAAAACAGGAATTTAGTAATTGAAACATTCAGAGTAATTAGTGATATAATAATTTAAGTATAATGAGAACTTAGTAGTAGTTATTTAGTAGGAAAGGAGATTAATAGTCAGATGAATTTTTCGAAAAAAGCACAAAGAATTATGTCTGCTTTGTGGCTATTATTTGTTCCAGCTGGAACTCTCTTAGTGTATTTATATTCCCCCACTAAGCCTGGTGATTGGGAAGGTTACGGGGCTTTTTTACTGTTAGCGTTATTATCGAGTATTTTTCCGTTTTTCATAGCAGGAACTACATTTATTTTAGTAATATGGGTTCAAATAGCCATCTTTTTAAAATATGGGATTTTAGCAGAGCTAATTTCTATGCAGATATGTATGATTCCATTAGTTTATCATTTGAAAATATCTAGAGACACCTTATTTAAGTATTTTTATAATTCGTTTATGTTCTTTTCTCTTTCTGTTTTAAGTGGTTCTTTAGTTATTTATTTAGGCTATGAAACTGGTAGTATTATGTTAAAAGATGTAATTGTATATGGATCTATTTTTGCTATATCTTATTTAATTATTAATCATCTTTTCCTCTTTATGAGAGAATATTTATGTGATATGAACCCTATATTTTTCTCGAAGGATTTATACTGGGAATTTGCATGTCTGTTTATAACATTACCTTTTGGTTTAGGTTTGTATCTGTTTGAAAACACAACAGGCACAACTGCCTTGTGGTTATTAGGTTTACCTTTGTTATCGATTACATTGTTGATAAGAATGTATAGTGATTCCGAAAAAGTAAATGCCGATTTAAATGAGGCAAGTGAGTTTGGCCATCAACTTGCGGATCGCATGACGACGAATGAAATTTTAGATATGTTCTTGAAAAGATTATCTAATATGTTCCCATTAAACGCTGGATATATTGTAGATAATATAGAAGATAACTTTTTTGTACTACGAGCTAGAGAAGATGGACAAAACAAAGAGTTGGAATTTGGGCATGAAGATATAAAATATAGCTTAGCTGGTAAAGTATATGAAAAGGGTGAACCAATTCTCTATAACAAGCAGACTGAGTGGAATCATATGCGACCTCCTTTTTTAGCTGATGATATGGAGAGTGTAATGTGTGTACCTATCTACAGAAATCAGAAAATTGAGGGAGTTCTAATATTAGCTGCAAGGGACAAGTTTGCATTTGAGCCATATCAACTTAAAATTATTCACTTGCTGTGCTCATATTTTGCCGTTTCCTTAGAGAAAGCCAGATATGTAAGAGAAGCAGTTGAAAAAAGTGAAATCTGTGAATTAACGAAGATTTATAATTATAGATACTTAGATAGCCAATTAAAATCGGATATATCGAAGTTAAATAGTGGAGCATATAGGACCGTGTCGTTAATCATGATGGATATTGATAAGTTTAAAGGTGTTAATGATACGTATGGTCATCATAGCGGAAATATTATCCTACAGGAATTTGCAAATATTATTAAACAGGAAATAGGTTCAAACGGAACGGTAGGAAGGTATGGAGGAGAAGAATTCGTAGTTCTCTTACCAAATTATTCGAAATTACAGGCGATGAATGTTGCCGAGCAACTACGTCGGAAAATCGAACAAACGCCATTTATCGTACCACTCGATTTAGGTGAAATAACAAGAGATGAAATAATATTCATTACTGCAAGTATTGGGGTCTCTACAGCACCAGAAGACAGCGACGAAGGAATGTCTCTACTTCGTAATGCCGATAGGGCGTTGTATATTGGAGCGAAGCAGGCGGGTAGAAATCGGGTTGCGGAGTATGTGAAATAAAAAGAAGTTGTCTCATTGTGTATTGTGAGATAACTTCTTTTTTGATTATAAAGAATACTTGTATTCTATTTGCGGCTAATACAGAAATGCCACTCATAATACCAACCCACCAAAAGAAAAGTCTCCAATTTCTAAAATACGTAATAGTACCATACGACATATTTTAGACTAAGTGAAAAAACAAGAGAATAGTCCCCATTTGCACATAATGACAATTATGGCGTATATCGATTTAAACGAATCTCATTTTCAGTCTGAAACACTGAAAGGTCGCTGTTTCATTTGGTATTTATAAAAGCAAACAGATTTTCTGAAGAGAAGGAAAGAACCAAGAGAGTGTAGCAGAGGTGGATGTATATCTATCCATAGGAGAAACTTTGTCCCGCCCCTGTTTTAGACTCAAATGTTCCTCAATTTGTGGCTAAAACAAGAAAGCGCTCCACAAACAATCCTCAAAAAATTTGCATGTAGGAGCGCACCAAGGAGTTAGCTGGAAATAAAGAACGTTAGATTTCTGAAGCCAGCAGATTTTCTGAAAAGAAGAAAAGAACCAAGAAAGTTAATGCTACGCTTTCTCGGCTCATCTTCAAATCTGGTGCAAATTTATTCATAATTTACGGATTTAATAAACTCTCCTTTTTGGAGGGGAGGATTTGGATCGTAACTTGGAGGTAATGGGACATTTCCACCTGTTGATGAGTTGGTTGTATATTTGCAAACATTGTTGAACGCCGCAACATCTGTATAGAAAATAGCAGTTTTGTATGAAGTATTATAATAAAAATCACTACTTGAATTTCCTAAAATATGAACTTTACTATTCTGATCTTTAATATTCATTCTCAAATTGGATATGGTAGTGTTTTTTAAACAAACAGTTGAATTATTTCCTATATTAAAACCATTCTGTATCCAATTTATTGGTCCATCTAAAAATAGCTTAGAATTATCTACTTCAATTTGATTTGCACTTACAGGGGTATCTGTTGCTTTTATATAAACCTCAGAAAGATTTTTTGCATTTAAATATGAACTGAGAATTAAGCCATTATCAAAGTAAAATTTACTAGAATTATCACCGTCAATTTGTTTCCCAGTCGTTACTCCAGTGCTATGGATTTGTGAGTTCTTGAAGGAAGCGGGTTCGGTAAATGTCAGGCTGCCAACTATTTCGAAAATGCTATTCTTTAAACCATTTATATTTTTAAAAGAAGCTCCTTTTGAGTATAAATTTAACCCCTGTGCACCATCAGGTGTATTGTTTGAATCAACTGTGCTAAATGTTCCATAACCATTTAAAAAAATTGAAATATTTTTTTCTATTCCAATACCCGAAGAGAAATCACCAGTTCCTGTTCCTTGTATATACATATCGCTAGCTTTATTTAAATTTCCAAACTTTATAGTTCCATCTATATAAAAATTTTTCTTATCATTAGATTTATTATTTAAGTTCCCCATTTCTATACCGCCATCTGAATAGATTGTATTGATATCATAGTTGTTATTATTTAACTTTTTATCATCTAAGTTTGGAGTTTTAGATTTAACATAATAAACTTTGTCAAATGCAGTCTTTTTAAGTTCATATAAACTTTTAGTAAAGCACTCAGAATCTATTAGCACTTCCGTACATTCCTTAACATTTGAGGGTGGAAAAGGAGTAGGTATAGTATTTAAAAAGTTCGGAGGTGTTAACAACTGTATTCCACTTACCACTGATGGATTAGCTGGTAGATTAGCTGGTATTATTACTAAGTTAGTTGGAAAATTATAAATAGCTGATAAAACTTTACTTTCTGACATAAGGTTTCCTGTCACCTTTATTGTTAATACAGATAAATCTTGTTCTGTAAACAATGGGATTGTCTGAAGTTTAAAATATTTGAAATTTGAACTATCCAATGTTGTTTTTAAGCTGGCTGTTGAAGTATATAGCTCCTTAACCTTTAATCTTAGTTTATTCATATTATTTTCATTAACAACTATTATTTCATTATGTTTTTCGGAAGCTGAAAGTCCATTTTTAGATTTGATATATTCTACTTCATTTTTAGTCTTCTCTACATAAAGACTCACTAAATTTAGTATCTCTGCAGTATAATATTCCACACCCATCTCAGCGATAGCCGTAACTTCATAATTCTCATCCGTTTTTTCCACTTGTTTTTGTTGATTCATTGCACTTAAAGCAAATGAAGAAAAGAAAATTACAATTATTGCAATGATTACTATAGTAAGTAGAAGAGTGTAACCTTTTTCATTTTGGATTGATTTCATCATGAAACATCTCCTTTCATTGGTTTTTTCCTACTAATTTACTAAAGGTTGTTTTAGTCTCAAAATTTACTGTATCATCTAGTTTGGAAGTTAATATTACTTTTAACTCGAATTCTAGCACAGGTGGTTTCGCTTCATTAACAAATGGGTCGTTACGTTTTAAGTCGTCAATTTCTATTTCATAAATTATATTTTTTTTGTCAAAAACATCCTGAGTACTTTCCTTATAAGTAATGGTTAAAATATTATTAGAGATTGATATTTTAGTGATAGTGTCCTTGGTATGCTTACTTTGAATAGTATTTACAATCAAGTTCGCCTCTTGCTGCAACTGATTTTGTGTAACTGCTCTATCGTTAAAATTCAACGCTTGAAAAAAGAGATTCCATATAAGTGCAGATATTACACCGAACAATGCAAGAGCAGCTAGCAATTCTACTAGGGTTATTCCTCTTTCACTGTAAATTTCTTTCATTATTTTCACCTCAATGTGAGTATCATTTTTGTAAATATCCATAAGTGGTTGTAAGAGTATTTTTGTTTTGATCATCTAATATTTTAATACTAAATCTACGAAGTCTGGTAGTAGAGCTATTTATTTCTACATCATGTGTTTTATTTATATTAATCTCAACATTATAATTTTCAACATTAGTTACATAAGTTCCTTTGATTTGAATATTATTTGTACTGTTAGTGTAAGTTGTATTATCAATTGGTAAATTTGTCTTTGAAGTAATGTTTTCATAACTCATTTTTTTCATTTTCACTAAAACTTCTTTTCCCACATTCGCCGCATCCAAGTTATCCCCTGTACGATTATTCGTGTTCGCCATTTGTGGGAAGATTGATAGAAACATGGAGAGTACTACGGTTAGCAACACGACAGACGCTAGTATTTCTATTAATGTAAACCCACTGTTATTTTTAAGATTATGGAACATTAAGCAATCCTCCTTTTTAGATGCGAAATTTGTCTTCATTTAGCATCTTCTTTTATTTAATGCCTATATTTATCATACTTGTAGTGAGGAAACTCATAATCTACTTGTAAAACATATAGGGAATCATAAAAAAATGTAATTTGTTCTTTTATACTCTTGTAATTGGTCCCTTAATCATATATAAATAAGTAGAAAGAATCAATTTAAATTCCGATATATTCAAATGTATATATATATATAATAGTCTTAAAGTACTAAATTTTACAAAAATAGATCCTTAATACCTATTAAATGATTAATTTATGCAAGTTATACTATGATAATAGTGAGAGATATTAAAAAGGAAGTGAACTAGTGAAAATTATTTGGAAAACAGTTGCTTTAGTAATCTTAACATCGTTTCTTTTTTATATGTGGTCCGGTAATTTCGCTCCTTTACAGCAGCAAGTGAAAGCAGAAGGGGAGGTTTCTGGTTCTACTATTGGTGGGCAAGAAGTTGAGTCGTTTGAAAAGGATGAAATAATTTCTTTATTAAACGCGGAAATTGTAGAGTGGAAGCAAAATCCAATACTATTAACTGGAAATAATACAGATATTTCGCTAGATCCAGAGTGGTTTACCTTTAATGTCGAAGCAACTGTCGAACAGTATGAAAATCAAGTATCTACACCTTGGTTTGCTTTTTGGAAATCTGCTCCAACTATTCATATTCCTGTACAGTTTACGATGAATCCAGAACTAATAACATTAATAGAAGAAACCGCTCAATTAAATACAGAAGAAACCATTGCCAATATAAACAATCAAGTTGGCGTTCTATCAATGGAACCTATTGAAACTGTTGCACTTGATTTATCCATGTTTCAAACTGAACGTATAGCTTTTAGTTTAGAAAATATAGTGGTTAATTCAAATGGGTTAACGAATATTGCCTCAGCTTTAAATGAACGAGTGATTAGAAGTGGAGAAATATTTTCTTTGTTAGACGGTTTGAAGGAAATAAATGTAGATGCAAATAAAGAAAGTGTCGATTTCGTTGCTTCGGTTTTATATAGTGTATTACTCCAAACGAATGTTGAAGTAGTGGAACGACATTCGCAAGGGATCATGCCAAACTATCTGGAACCGGGTATAGAAGCGAAAATACGTAAAAATACGAATAAAGATTTAAAATTTATCCATACAAATAGTGCTCCAATCGTCTTGAAAATGCAGCTTAAAGGAACTGACCTATTAGTAGAGATTTACTCAGTTCCATTAGACACGGAAGCGACTTACCGGGTGGTCGATAAAGTAGAGATTAAGCCCCGCACTATATACCGGTATTCTGCTACGTTAAAAGCAGGACAAGAAAAACTTTTAGAAGAAGGGAAAGCTGGGGTGCGAGTTTCTGTATACCGAACTATCTCTGAAAAGAAAGGCCCTTTTGAAAAAGATGAGTTAATAAGTTCAGATTATTATCCGCCAACCAATCAAGTTATTATGAAGTCATCTGTAGTACCCGAAACACCGACTGTAACAGACCCAGACTTAGCGATAGATCTTAATGGAGACGGGTTCCCAGATGTAGTTACAAAACCATCAACAGAAACGGATTCAAAAGCTAATGTCGATGGCACAAATAAAGACGGAACAACAGGAACAAAAACAGACCCAGAAATAGACGAAGAGACCGGACTACCTGTTGGGACTGAGTACGACAAGGGTGGAAATATTATCGATTCAAATACAAATGATTAACAAAGAAAGGGGGCAGCGTAGATGAAAGCAAACGCGAGGAAACGTTTAGGAGACTTATTAGTTGAATCATTTGTTATAAGTAACGAACAATTAGACTATGCATTATCTAGTAAAAGTCGAAACGAAAAACTTGGTGACTTTCTCATTAGAGAAAACCTACTAACCGAACAACAGTTAATAGAAGTACTTGAGTTTCAATTAGGGATTCCTCACGTTAGTTTAAACCAATTTGCGATTGAACCCGAGCTTATTCAATTAGTTCCGAAAGAATTGGCAAAACGAGCGAATATTATGCCGATACGTAAGGAAAAAAACAAATTAATGATTGCTATGGCCGATCCAATGGACTATTTTGCCATTGAAGAAGTTCGGATGGCAACAGGATGTCAAATTGAAACAAGTATCGCTGCGAAAGATGACCTGTTCCGCACAATTTCGAAATACTATGATCTGCAAGAGTCCATGGATCAAGCATTGATGGATTTGACTCCTCTAGACATAGAAAATGACACACAAATTACGGATGAAGATTCGCCGATTGTTCGACTTGTGAATCAGATTATCGCAAACGGTGTCGCGCAACGTGCAAGTGACGTTCACTTTGACCCACAAGAAACAGAACTTCGAGTACGTTACCGCGTAGATGGTGTCTTAAAAACAGAACGTGCGCTACCAAAACATATGCAAAATGTTATATTAGCTCGTATTAAAATTTTAGGTAATTTAAATATTACAGAAAACAGATTGCCACAAGATGGTCGTATTAAAATTAACGTGAATATGAAACCAATTGATATCCGTCTTTCTACGTTACCAACCATTTACGGGGAAAAAGTAGTTATGCGTATTTTAGACTTGAGTAGTGCGCTTAATAGTCTAGCGAAACTTGGATTCAATGAAAAAAATTACCAAACATTTAGTAATATGATAAAAAAACCGAATGGAATTGTCTTAATCACAGGTCCAACTGGTTCGGGTAAATCTTCTACTTTGTATGCAGGACTAAACGAACTAAACGGGGAAGATGTCAATATTATTACCGTAGAAGACCCTGTGGAATATCAATTAGCCGGAGTTAACCAAATTCAAGTTCGCGAAGAAGTAGGATTGACATTTGCAACTGGTCTACGTTCTATTTTGCGACAAGATCCAGATATCGTGATGGTTGGGGAAATACGTGATTTAGAAACGGCGCAAATTGCTGTTCGTGCTTCTTTAACAGGGCATCTAGTACTTAGTACATTGCATACAAATAGTGCCGTTGAATCAGTTGCACGCTTGAAAGACATGGGAGTAGAACCATTCTTACTTTCTTCTTCATTAGTAGGAGTTTTATCCCAACGTTTAGTTCGAAAAGTTTGTCGTGATTGTAGTGACATGCAAATGCCAAATGACCGTGAAAAAGCTATTTTTATGGATCACGGTATGGAGATAAAGGAAGTACGACGAGGTAAAGGGTGTCCTGCTTGTAGTCATACGGGTTATAGAGGACGTTTAGCCATTCATGAAATACTTGCTGTGGATGAATTTGTCAAAGATGCAATTTTAACTGGGAAAAGCTCAGCAACTCTTCGAGACTATATGAAAGAAAATGGTTATTATAATTTGTTAGAAGATGGCCTATTAAAAGTACAAGAGGGATTAACTACAACGGAAGAAATTCTTCGTGTTGCAACAATTGATTGAGGTGGATGGGATGGAAATTTCGATAATCGACTTATTACAAAAATCGTATCATGACCGAGCATCCGATCTGCATATCACGGTAGGACTTCCCCCTGTATTTCGAATAAACGGTGTGTTACAAAACTTTGGTGACGTCAAATTAAATGAAGCTGATACAAGAGCCATGCTAAAAGAAATTTTACCTGACCATAAAATGGAAGAATTTGAAGAACAAGGTGAATTGGACTTTAGTTATGAATTACCAGGTCTGTGCCGTTTTCGGATAAATGCCTACCATCAACAAACATATATAGCAATTGCTGCTCGTATGATAGATGCTAAAATACCGGCGATTGAAACATTAGGAATGCCGGATGTACTAAAAACACTTGCCGATAAAGCCCAAGGACTCATCTTAGTAACAGGTCCAACAGGGTCGGGGAAATCAACGACGCTTGCAGCGATGATCGACTACATTAACTCAACGTCATCGAAGCATATTATTACGCTAGAAGATCCAATTGAGTATATACACTCGCATAAGAAATCGGTGATCAATCAGCGTGAAGTAGGAGAGGATACGCAAAGCTTCGCAAATGGTTTACGTGCTGCACTTAGGCAAGATCCAGATGTGATTTTAGTTGGGGAAATGCGAGATTTAGAAACGATTTCCACTGCGATTACGGCAGCGGAAACGGGTCACTTAGTTATGGCGACACTGCATACAAGTAGTGCTCCCACAACGATTGACCGAATCATCGATGTATTTCCACCACATCAACAAGGGCAAATTCGTATTCAACTGGCGAATGTGCTACAAGGAATTATTTCACAACGGTTATTTGTTCGACACGATGCAAAAGGTAGAGTAGCTGCGACGGAAATATTAGTACAAACACCATCTGTAGCTAACCTTATTCGCAATGAAAAAGTACACCAAATTCAAAACGTCATGCAAACAAGCCGTGCGCTCGGAATGCATACGCTTGAATCGTCTATACAAAACTTGGTAACAACAGGGAAAGTTTCATTGGAATCTGCCAAACCATTTATGAATGTAGGTGAGTATTGATGGTTGTTTTTAAATACAACGGTCGAACTACGGATGGAGCAGTAAAAAAAGGTACGGTAGATGCAATCAATAAACAAGCTGCCATTACGAAACTTCGTGGACTAGGGATAAACCCGAGGGAACTGGAAGAGTCGAAAAGTCTTCTGCACAAAGAGCTTTCTATTGGGGGATCGGTGAAAAACCAAGATTTCGTTGTTTATAGTAGACAGTTTGCAACACTTATAAAAGCTGGTGTCTCTATATTAGAATCTACTAGAATACTAGCAGACCAAACGGCGAGTAAACCTTTAAAAAAAGCATTGCAATCAGTGGCGGAAGATGTAAAATCTGGATTGTCATTCTCAGATGCATCAGCCAGGTATCCGAAAGTGTTTCCACCACTATTTGTTAATATGATTCGCGCAGGAGAAGTGACAGGGAACTTGGATGAATCTTTAGAAAGATTAGCATTTTCCTTTGAAAAGCAATATAACTTGAAAAAGAAAGTACAGTCAATGATGGTATATCCCATTTTTTTACTCATTATGACAGTAGTAGTAGCTGGTGTTCTTATGTTAACGGTTGTCCCACAATTTGTGACAATGTTTGATGAAATGGGAGCCGAACTACCTACGATTACAAAATTAGTCATGAGCTTTAGTGAAATACTTCAGTCTTCTTGGTATATTATCATTCCGCTAGTTGTAGTCTTAGTTGTCGTATTCAACTATTTTTATAAAAAAAATGAAGCATTTAATTTCTCTATAAATATGATTCTGTTGAGAATCCCTATATTCGGGACATTGCTTCAAAAGTCAGCAATCGCTCGAATGACACGTACACTATCCTCTCTATTCAGTAGTTCAGTGCCCATCTTACAAGCACTGACAATCGTGGAGAAAGTGATCGGCAATCCAGTAGTTGCAAAAGTAGTGCGTGAATCACGGACAAGCCTAGAGCAAGGAAGCACCCTAACAGCACCATTAGAAAAAAGTTGGATTTTTCCGCCTTTAGTAACCCAAATGACTGCAATTGGTGAGCAAACAGGTTCACTTGACTATATGTTAGAACGAATTGCAGTGTTTTACGAAGACGATGTAGACCGCACAGTAGACTCGTTAAAATCACTCATCGAACCACTCATGATTGTGATTTTAGCAGGAGTAGTAGGAACGATTGTTATGGCGATTATGTTGCCGATGTTTAGTATGTATGAACAGATATAACTTACTTCAGTAAATACTGAAGTGAGTTACAGCCTCCGGCGGATTTCACAGATTTTGAAAGGAGTGAATCGTGCTAGTACGATTCAATATCTGGACGCAATTACGCCAAGGAAAAATTGATACATTGTTTTCAATTTAAGGAGGTGATAAGTCATGAAAACAATGATGAATGAAACAGCGAACGAAATTTTAACAACAAATTCTAGGGGGAATAATAAAATGAAAAAATTCATGAAAATATTTAAAAATGAAAAAGGTTTAACACTTATCGAGCTTCTAGCGGTAATCGTAATCCTTGCTATTGTTGCTGCGATTGCTACACCTGCAATTGGGAATATAATTGCTAACTCAAGAGACAAAGCAATATTAGCTGATGCTTCAACTATTCTTTCTGGAGCAAAATTAGCAGTTGCGGATGGTGCTTGTACCGAAATCAAAACAGCAGCCGGCTCCGATAAAGTTGGCGATTATAAGTGTACTACAGACCAACTTAAGCCATATGTAGATGGTATTACATTAACTACAAATGACGCAGTAACTAAAACAGTGGATACTATTACTACTGGCACTTCGCCGGTTACAACTAAAGGTATTTGGACTGTAAAATACGCAAATTTAGTGAATATAAAAAATACTAGTAAATTTACAGTTGCTGCAGCAACCCCTGATCCTGGATTTACGCCAGGTAATGCTAAAGATACTATTACAGAAATTTCGCTTAATAAAGCTATGAATCAATAATTTATTATACAGCAGACCCAAGTCTGCTGTATTCTCTTAATTTCACGTTTGAGCAAACGAACAATTCGTTTCCTGAAACGTGAAACTAATCTACAATAGAAATAGATAGAAAGTTAAGGGGGGTGCTGGCTATGTTCAAAAGTAAAAAGAATCGTTTTGTTGCTTTGGAAGTGAATGAATATGTCATCCGAGCAATTGTGATGAACAGCTCAGATATAAAACAAGCCATTGTGTATGAACATCCGTTAAAACCTGGAATCATTGAAGGCGATACGATACGAGATGAGATGGCTTTGTTTGAGGAATTGAAAGAGCTTGTACCTGCATGGGGTGTTAAACAACATGATGTGCGTTTTTTTGTGCCCGATAGTTTGGTGATGATGAAGTCATTTGAACATCCTGCTGATGTCGTAACGGCTAAGTTAAAAGCCTATGTTGAGATGGAGCTTGGACGTACGATTCACTTGCCTTTTGCTAATCCCCTTATTGATGTGTATGATGAAAAACCGGATGACGGGGAAGCGACGCTTTTTGCTGCTCCATCCGATGAAGTGAGTAAATTGGCTGGTTTATTAGATGATGTGTCCTTAAATCCAACTGTCGCAGATGTTCGTACGTTATCGACGATTCGCTATTTAGAAACACTGAAGACTTTTGCAGATCTCAAGAGTTACTTAATTACTGATTGGTCGATTGCAGGTGTTTCGATTTGTATTTATACGCCTGGAAAGATAGAATTCCTGCGTTATCAAACGATCGACACGATGATGAATAAATGGCAAAGTCAACAAATAGATGACGGGGAAGTGCAGTTTTCCTATGATGGTGAAATAGCAGAATATCGTATGCAATTAGTCGATCAAATTGCGGAAATAGACCGAATTCTAAACTTCTATCGTTTTTCTCTTTATAAAGGAGAAAAGTCAGTAGATGAATTAATCGTTCTAGGAGACTCACCGGAAATTGATCATATTTTATCTGAAATACGATCAAACTATGAAACTCCTATTACTTATTTCGGAGATCAAGAAGTTCAATCACTACATCCTCAGTTGAAGTCTAGACATATTCCACTTATTGGTCTTGTATATAAGGAGGTCAATTAATGGTTCCAGAAATTAATTTATTACCTAAAATTGAACGAAAGCAGTCTAGTAATCTTGTCATTATTTTAGGTGTTGTGTTATTTGGTGTCCTTTTATTATTTTTAAGCATTCAGTTATTTTCATTAAAAAAGGATATTAGTACTTTAAGTTCGGAAGAAACGCAGTTAGTAGCACAACGAGAAGGGTTAGTTGCCCAAGTATCTTCATCTGCTTCTGCACAACAAGAGCAAGGCACACTTGCTAATTCAGTAACATTTGTGGAGAGTGTTTCCTATCCCATAAGCCCTTTAATAGATGAAGTACATAGTTTAATACTAGAGAACACCTATTTAAGAGATTATCAGTTTGGGGAAACAGCTGTGGATCTAGTCGTAGATTTCGAAACGATGAATGATCTTTCCGTATTTGTAGAGAACTTATTAAATAGTACCTATTTTACAGATGTCCAAGTGCAATCAATTTCTACTTTTGAACCATCAGGTAACACAGAAGACACTGTGGATAGTGCGAAGACTAATTTTGATGTGCAATCTCGCTATTCTGCAACGTTTACACTTATTATGGATCAAGCTTATTTGAGTGCAGGGGGTGCTCGTCCATGAATGATTTAATGAGTAATAAGAGGACAGCTACTTTAGTAATAGCTGCATTCGTAGCGTTGATCCTTGGGGCGATTTATTATTTATATATATACCCATTAAATGAAGAAAAAGACGCCAAAGAATCTACTGTATTGACCGTTCAAAGTGAGATTGCGGTACTACAAGAACAATTGGTTGGTCCTGTAGTGGAAGACAAGCCGGAAGAGCATGCATTTGATTTGATGAAAAAAGTTCCTCCTACTCGAGGCTTGGATGAATTATTACGTTCGATTGAAGAAATAGAACTAGTGAGTGAATCTATCGTTGAGTCCATCGACTTTAATAATTATGATGGGGTTGTTGCTGAATCGGCACTTGCACCGACAGAAACAGAAGAAGGCGTGGAAACAACAGAAACGACTGAAACAACAGTTGATACTACAGAAACCGAAGCAACTACTGAAACCGAAACTCCCGTTTCCCCAGTAGCAGGGATCGCCCTTCCACCGCAGTTAAGGTTACTTACTTTTAATATTTCTGTATTAACAAAGGACTATGATCATTTCAAACTGTTTATCGAAGAGCTAGAAGCATTGGAACGTATTGTTCGAGTAGACCAATTAAGTTTCTCGATGCCTGGGGAAGAACAGTTTTACGAAATGGACTCGGATGAAACGATTGCAGCAGAAATTCAAGTAACTACTTTCTACTACTATGAAGAACTGTGATGGTGAAATAATATGACAATTGTCTATGCAGTACTATTTTTACTATACGGCCTAGTTTTCGGTTCTTTCTTTAACGTGGTAGGTTTACGCGTTCCGAAAGGAGAATCGATTGTTCGGCCACCTTCTCATTGTACGGTTTGTGATCGTAATTTGACGGTTAAAGACTTGGTGCCTGTCTTTTCCTATGTATTTTTAAAAGGAAAGTGCCGTGGGTGTGGGACGAAGATTCATTGGATGTATCCGGTAATGGAACTAGCCACTGGACTATTATTTGCTTTTGCTTATTATCAGCTAGGCTTCACATTGGAGTTAGTAGTTGCGCTATTGTTTATTTCTCTCTTAGTTATTATTACAGTGTCGGATATTGCGTATATGCTTATTCCGGATAAAATTCTATTATTCTTTTTGATTCCTTTAATCGTGTTGCGCGTATTTGAACCACTTAGTACTTGGTGGGATAGTATTGTTGGCGCGGTTGTTGGGTTTGGGGTTTTATTCCTCATTGCGATTGTGTCTAAAGGTGGCATGGGCGGAGGAGATATTAAGTTATTCTTTGTTATTGGCTTGGTGTTAGGATGGGTTCCGACTTTACTAACTCTATTCCTTGCTTCTATTATCGGTACGGTTATTGGTGTTATTTCTTTGAGACGAACGAAACAAGGTAGAAAAACACCGATTCCATTTGGACCATCGATAGCGATAGCCGCTATTATTGTGTATTTTTATGGTGAGTCGCTTGTCGATTGGTATGTGAATTTGTTTTTTTAACTCGATAACTTTTTTGGACGAGCCGACATGGGTCTCGTCTTTTTTTATAATCTTCGTGATAAGGTTATGAAAAAGAGGTGATTCTATGCCAATTGGTAGACGCAGTAATACGCGAAAAAAAGTAATACTAGCAGGGGTGCAAGGGTTGATCATTGGCGTTGTTGGAGTACTATTGTTCGGATTAATATTAAACTTAGCGAATGATAAGAAAGTAAAAAGTGAAGAAATCAAAATTACGACTCCAACCGATGAGAAAGATAAGGTGGAAGCCACAAGTGAAGTGGAGGGGAACTCTCTTCCGTTTCAAGCGAAACAATATGGCATGTTCACTTCCAAAGATAGCGCGATGTCCTTTATTGGTTCTCAGCCCTCTCTTGCTAAAGCAAGTGTTTTTCAGGTAGGGAATGAGTTTTTTGTGTGGAGTGATTTGTATGTTACGACGATACCGACGCAAGAAGCTGAGGTGCTGCCTACCTTTGTGAAAAGTTTGTATGTTTCAACGAATACGTGTGATGATCCTAAAGTGAAAAAAGTGATAGATTTAATACAACAAGAGAATTTGACTAAAAATTTCTTTGAGTCTATTGCTAAAAAAGAAGATTATCCAGCTGATTTAATGGAGATAGTGCAAGCTATATCAGCGTTTTCTGACTCTCCATCTATTCTGAGAATGCATGTTTTTTCCCATTATGCTTCGACGAACAATTGCATAAAATTGAATTTTTAATGCCTTTTTAGGGGGAAGAATTGAATTGCTGTTTTTTATACACAATTTCCATTTTTTCAATAGTTTTGTATGCTATTGAAAAGGGGGAATATAAAATGAAACTAACATCTGATCACCATTTTATTTTAGCTAGTGAGTCACCTAGGAGAAAGGAGCTTTTTGCTAAATTCGGTATTCCATTTGAAGTGATAGCTTCAGGAGCGGTGGAAATAGTGGAAAAAAATCTTTCGGTAGAAGAAGTGGCTAGGAATATCGCCATTAGCAAAACAACTGCAATCCTAAAGGAGAATCCCAGCGCAATTGTCATAGCTGCGGATACAATTGTAAGCTTTGAAAATGAGTTTTTGATGAAACCGAAAGATAATGCGGAAGCAAAAACATTTCTTCAAAAACTATCTGGAAATACCCATCAAGTGACAACAGGAGTTGCTATTTATGGGGGGAATATTTCTGTAAGCTTTGCTGAAACTACTTCTGTAAAGTTTTTTGAACTCTCTGAAGATCAAATAGATGCTTATGTGGCAACGGGAGATTCTTTAGATAAAGCAGGGGGGTATGGAATTCAAACGATGGGTGGATTGTTCGTTGAAAGTATCCAGGGAGATTATAATAATGTCATTGGACTTCCGATCAGTCGCTTGTTTAGGGCGTTATTGTCACTGAGCTTGATAGAAGTGGAGCGTGTGGTGAATACATGAATACTAAATTACCACCTTCTTTGATGATACGCGATGTTCATGTATCTGATCGTCCTAGAGAAAGACTAGTTAGACAAGGCGCTTCCAGTTTATCTAACCAAGAATTGATCGCAATCCTGCTTCGTACCGGAACGAAGCAGGAATCGGTTCTTCACCTCGCCAATCGTGTCCTCAACTATTTTGAACAAATCCAAGAATTAAAAAATGCTTCCATAGAAGAAATAACTGCTGTTAAAGGTATTGGCCAAGCTAAAGCTGTCCAACTACTTGCGGCAGTCGAACTTGGTAAACGTCTATCTCAGCAAAAGACAGACGACAAGTTTACTATACGATCCCCGAAAGACGCTGCTACCTATTTAATGGCAGATATGACCTCATTAAACCAAGAGCATTTCGTAACACTTTTCCTTAATGTCAAAAATCAAATTCTTCATAAACAAACAATATTTATTGGCTCTCTTAATGCCTCTATTGTGCACCCGAGGGAAATCTTCCGCGAAGCTGTAAAACGTTCAGCTGCCTCGATAATTTGTGCACATAATCATCCCTCCGGTAATCCCATAAACATAGTATCCTAAACTAGAGTACTCTAAGTACTTAAAGTTTAGGATTTTTTTAATTCAATACTTTAACTAATGAATAAATATAGGTATTATTTATAGGAGTTAAGGTATTTAAAGGTGGTGGAGAAATGAAAGTTCAAAAAGTAGTTGTTGAGGAAAAATCATATCCATTATACATACTATTAGACAAAAATTTTGAAGTGGTAGAACCGGTTAAGAGATATATAAAGTACTTGGATAATACGGGGAAAGCGCCAAATACGATTAAAACATATTGTTATCATCTCAAGCTGTTTTATGAATTTATGAGCCAAAGAGGAATTAGATTAGAAGATTTGAAATTCGAGGAAATGTCAAACTTTGTGGGATGGTTAAGAAATCCAACGGGGGAGGTAAAGGTAATAGATTTACAACCAAAGAAGGCTAAAAGAGAAGAAACATCTGTTAATGCCATACTTAATGCTGTAACTAGTTTCTTAGAGTATTTAAATCGTACAGGAGATTTTAAAGCTATAGATATGACTAAAGAAGCGAGGGGAAGAAATTTCAAGGGGTTTCTTCACCATATTTCTAAAGGTAAATCTTATCAAAAAAATATTTTAAAGCTTAGGGTCAAAAAGAAACTTGTACAAGTATTAGAACACGAACAAGTTAAAGCAATAATCGATGCGTGTCATACAAAAAGGGATAAGTTACTTATTATGCTTATGTATGAAGGAGGACTTCGGGTAGGAGAGGTATTATCCCTTCGTATCGAAGATATTTCTACTTGGGATAATCAGATTAATATCATGCCAAGAGATCACAACGAAAATGGGGCTTATATTAAGCTTAGAAAAGAACGAACAATCGATGTTAGCAAGGAATTAATGGCTTTATACACCGATTATTTAGTTCATGAATATGGGGAAGATTTGGAGCATGATTATATATTTATAAATCTCAAAGAATCTTATTTTGGGAAACCTCTAAAATATCAAAGTGTATTAGATCTTATAAGGCGATTGGTGAAACGGACAGGGATTACCTTCACTGCCCATATGTTGCGTCATACGCATGCCACAGAACTCATTAGAAGTGGATGGGATGCTGCTTACGTACAAAAAAGGTTAGGTCATGCACATGTACAAACAACACTTGATACATACGTTCATCTTTCTGATCAAGATATGAAAAATGAATATAAAGCGTATCTCCAAGGGAGAGAAACATAAAAAATGAAATTTCCAAGCGTTGCAACAAATCGAAAGCTCGTCACTAACACAGAGATTAATAAAAAAATAGCGGATATGACTAGTGTCTTACAAGGGTTTTGGGCAGCAGATAGATGGGATATAAGAATTTGCCCACATCCTAGTGCGATAGAGTTAAGTAAGAATCCTTCGTTAAGAAATCGTTGGGTAAATTTTGATAAAGTAGAAAACATCTGGTTAAAAACAGAATTAAAATACTTTTATTATGTTCTCTTAAATAATGGAACTTGGAGTGCAAAAACTGTTTGGATTAGAAAAGGAACAGTGATAAGTCGAATGTTGGGGTTTTTAAATTTAAAATATCCCGATATTACCTCTATAACTGAAGTACCTATAGTAAAAGCTTTGACGGAATACCGAACTTACTTAGTAGAACAAGGAATAAAATCTACGACTAAAAATTACAAGCTTGATATAAATCAAAATAAAATTTCTGTGCAAGCGAACTCCTACTACGTTACTAATTTAAAACAGTTTATGGAGTTCTATGAGGATTTCTATTTTGATGGTGAAGAATGGGATAAAGATGTTTGGGATCTAAGAAAACTTTCATTGCCGGAAGATAAGATAAATCCAACGTCCTACGAATATACAATCAATTTCAAGGGTTTTGAAAATGATTATTTTAAAGAAATCGTCAAGCGATATTGTAAGTTAATGTTAAATACACGTAGCTTTTCCCATGTAGTTGATATGGCGTCAAAATTAAGAGAGTTTTTTAATTTTATAAATACAAATTGTGAAGGCATACGAAGGATTCATCAATTAACTAGGAATGAAGTTGAGCAATATTTAAATGAAATTAATTTAAAAGGTTTAAAACCTAGTACTGCGACTGGACGAATATCTACTTTAGAAGTTTTTTTCTCTACACTTCAAAGGTTTGATTGGAAGGATTCGCCTTCCCAAATCCTTATCTTTCGAGAAGATTATCCTAAAGTGCCGAAGGCACAACCACGTTATATAGATGAACATGTCCTTGAACAATTAAATGTTAAATTGGATAAATTGGAACCTTATATGGCTGCAATGGTTATGGTACTTCAAGAATGCGGAATGCGTATCGGTGAACTTTGTACATTGAAAAAAGGGAGTGTCATAACAGATAAAGAAGGGGATTGCTTTTTAAAGTATTATCAGTGGAAAATGAAGAAAGAACATACCATTCCTATTTCTAAAGAAATTGCTGCATTGATATTGGTTCAAGAGCAAAGAGTGGCTTATGAACTTGACGATGGATGTGTATATGTATTTCCACGGAAAGATGGTTCTCCATTGAAGCAAGATACCTTTAGAGTTAAATTAAATAAATTAGCTTATGAAGAAAAGATAACGGATAATAAAGGAGAGATTTTCCGATTTCATGCTCATGCCTTTCGGCATACAGTTGGCACTAGAATGATAAACAACGGAGTGCCACAGCATATTGTTCAAAAATTCTTAGGGCATGAATCACCAGAAATGACTGCAAGATATGCCCATATTTTTGATGAAACTCTAAAGAAAGAGTTCATAAAGTTTAAGGAAACTTTGGTGACGAATAGCGGTAGCATTCTGGATTTAACCGAAGAAAATACTGAAGCTGACAATACAGATCTTCAATGGTTTAAAAAAAATATCAATGCACAAGCACTTCCTAATGGCTATTGTCGTTTACCAGTAATTGCGGGACCGTGTCCTCACGCAAATGCTTGTTTAGATTGTACGAACTTCTGTACAAGTAAACAATTTCTAAATGAACATGAAGAGCACTTAGACCGAACTAAAGAAATATTAAATAGGGCTAAACAGAACCAATGGCAGCGTCAGGTTGAAACTAACGAACGTGTTAAAAATAGATTAGAGCAAATTATTCATTCGTTAAAGGAGACGAATTAAGATGACTAGAAAGAGTAACACAACTGCCATAATTCAACTATCCAAAGAAAAGTCGGAGAAGACAAGAATTAGGGTTGAAAAGACAATTTCAGAGATGGCACTGAAAAAAGAGAAGATTAATTTTAATTCCGTTGCACAAAAAGCAAGTGTTTCAAAGTCATGGCTGTACAAACAAAAAGACATTAGAACTAGAATAGAGACATTAAGAGGGATGCAAATAAGTGAATTAGTTCCCCGTAAACAGAGTAAAAACCTTCGTTCAGAAGATAGTTTAATTAAGACATTAAAAATCCGAATAAAGGCACTAGAAGAAGAAAACAAACAATTAAGGGATCAAGTTCAAAAATTACATGGCAAGTTGTTTTAGAGGTCTTGTTGAATAAGATAAAATAGTACATTGCAAATTAAAACAAGAAAAGCACTCTGTTAAATATGGAGCAAGGCATTCCCGAAGATCTTCTATGGTTAGACTACAGCTAATGTTACTGGATAGATAACATTCCCTTGGGGAAAAATCAAAATATACAAAAGTAAGTGGAGAAAAACGACTCGTTTTTCTCCACTTACCCTTTATTTTATGATTTTTATAAAAACTTCTCGAAATTTTCCCGAAATAGATTTGTTAATTTTGTTGCTTGGATATCATAAGCCTCTTTATCTTTCCATGTATTGCGGGGGTTAAGAATTTCAGATGGTACATTAGGACAACTTTTAGGTATGTTAAGACCAAAACTCCGTTCCATTTCAAATTCTGTATGTGCTAATTGACCTTCAATAGCTGCTGTAACCATCGCTCGAGTATGGGAAAGGGAAATACGTTCGCCTATTCCATAAGGGCCTCCTGACCAACCTGTATTAATTAAATAAACATCCACGTCATGTTTCCGAATTTTCTCTCGAAGCATTTCAGCATAAACTCTAGGTGATAATGGCAAGAATGGTGCACCAAAACAGGTTGAAAATGTTGCTTCTGGTTCTGTTATGCCCCTTTCAGTTCCAGCTAATTTACTGGTATAACCTGAAAGAAAATAATACATGGCATGTTCTTTTGATAATTTAGAAATGGGTGGTAAAACACCGAACGCATCTGCTGTTAAAAAGAAAATAACATTTGGATGTCCTGCCGTACTCGGATTAAGAGCATGCGGAATGTTATGGATCGGATAAGCTGCTCGTGTGTTTTCTGTTAAACTACAATCATTATAATCTGCCAAATGTGTATGAGGATCGATTATGACATTTTCTAAAACAGATCCATAAGTAATCGCGCGAAATATTTCTGGTTCTTTTTCCTCTGATAAGTTGATGCATTTTGCGTAACAACCACCTTCAATATTAAATACACCTTTGTCTGACCAACCATGTTCATCATCACCAATTAACATACGATTAGCATCTGCTGAGAGAGTGGTCTTTCCCGTACCTGATAAACCAAAAAATAAAGCAACATCTTCATTTAATCCTTTATTTGCAGAACAATGCATAGAAAGAACATCATTAATTGGTAAAAGATAATTCATTATAGTAAAAATCGATTTTTTAATCTCTCCTGCGTACTGTGTTCCTCCAATCAATACGATTTTTTTATCGAAATTAATCACAATAAAAGTTTCGGAATTTGTTCCATGAATGGAAGGTGTAGCTTCAAAATTAGGAACGCAGATTACAGTGAAATCTTCTTTGTGTACAGCTAACTCTTCTTTTGTTGGACGAATAAATAATTGATGAGCAAATAAATTATGCCAAGCATACTCGTTAATGATTCGAATAGGTAGACGATATGCTTGATCGGCTCCAGCGAACCCATCAAATACAAATAGTTCTTTTTCTTCTAGATAATTAGAAACATCCTTTAAAAGAAGATCAAAATTTGCTGACGTCATTTGTTGATTTGTTTTCCAATCAATTGCAAGTTCAGAGGCAAGTTCTTTAACAATAAATTTATCTTTAGGTGAACGGCCTGTATATTTACCTGTTTTCGCTACTATCGCGCCACCAGAAGAAAGTTGAACCTCTTTACGCTTGATAGCGATTTTTATTAGTTGACTAGGTGTTATATTAAAATGTAATTTGAGTGCGTTGTTTAGTCCCATTTTATATCCATCCTTTTTAGTTATCTTTTATTTTTTATATTTCTAGTAATTTAGACTCCTTTTTATCGAGATTTCCTGTATGTGAAAGTTGATTGCATTCATGAAAAGCGAAATGCTTACATCCTAAACATTTATTATGGTTAATTTCTGAGATGGAATAGTCAATGGCTTCGCCTGTACGACTAAATATATACTTTTCACCAATTTCATCATAAAGACCAGACTTTTTCAATGACTTTTTCAAATCATCAACTATACCTGAAAGCACAAGAATTCCACCTTGTTTTTTATAATAATTGACAATATTCTTCAAATTCGCTTCACCTGTCGAATCGATGAACGGTACTTTCCCCATACGTAAAATCAAGACAGTAGGTTCATAATGAATTGTATCCATTATGCGTTGTTCAAACACTTGTGCAGCACCAAAAAAAAGTGGCCCTTCAATTGTATAAATGCTAATTTGTGGGCAGTTATGAGCTTCGTTAACTACATGGGATTGAACAATTTCATTCTTATGAGTGTGGTCTGGTAACACTTTGGAAACAACCAACATATTACTCATGCGTTTTGCGAATAAAACGACAGCTAAGATGAGACCAACCATAACTGCTATCGTAATACTGGTGAAGACAGTTAAAAGAAATGTAACCAATAAAATAAGAGAATCGCCACTTTTCATTTTCAACACATGAAGAAACTGTTTTCTTTCACTCATATTCCAAGCCACTATCATTAAAACAGGCGCCATACTAGCTAACGGAATAAGTGAAGCATAGGGTGCTAATATTAAGAGGGTTAATAAAACAAAAATCCCATGAATAATCCCTGACATAGGAGAAGTAGCACCAGATTTAATATTTGTCGCTGTTCGTGCAATTGCACCTGTAGCTGGAATTCCTCCAAATAAAGGAGTAATGATATTTGCAATTCCTTGGCCCATTAATTCACGATTACTATTGTGTTTACTATTCGTCATCCCATCTGCTACTACAGCGGATAAGAGAGATTCAATTCCTCCCAATATAGCAATTACAAATGCAGGTACTATTAAACGCTGTATTCTTTCCCATGTTATATCGGGAAAGCGAAAATGAGGGAGTTGGCTTGGAATTTCTCCAAAGGTGGAGCCTATAGTTGAAATATTGCCTGAAAAGAATACTGTTGCTATTATTGTTGTTACGATTAAACCAATTAGTGATCCAGGAACTTTCGGCAATAATTTCGGTGTGAGTAAAATGACGAAAAGACACAATATGGCAATTCCTATACTATAAAAATTCATTGTATCAATATGAAAGATAATTTCCTTCATGTTGTCAATGAACTTCTCATGTTTTTCAAGCCCTGTCAGTCCAAAGAAATTTTCAATTTGCCCTGTGAAAATAATAATGGCAATCCCTGAAGTAAAACCAATTGTGACAGGACGAGGGATGAATTTAATCAAAGAACCTATTTTAAAAATCGCCATTAAACACAAGATAATACCGGCTAAAAAACCAGCAAGTAATAAATCTGTATATCCATAAGCTATGACAATCCCAAAAAGAATAGGTACGAAAGCACCAGTAGGTCCTCCAATTTGATATTTCGATCCACCAAATAAAGAAATTAAGATACCAGCAATACATGCTGTGTAAATCCCGTATTCTGGTTTCACACCTGATGCAATAGCAAATGCCATAGCTAATGGTATAGCAATTACCCCTACAATAACGCCTGAAAGAAGATCTTTTTGGAAATGCCGTATTGAATAGTCATCAAATCTTCCTGTAAAAAAGCTTTTCATTATACCCCTTCTTTTTCTATGAATGATTAAAATAGTAAATTGATTGTATATTATTGATTGTTTAGGGAGTTATATCTATTTAAATTTCCATTGATTACTCCGATTCTATGATTTAGAAAGTGTATCTTCTTCATCTAATTCTTCTAACATAGAAAGGGTATCAATTAAATGATTATTGAAGATTTCTCGTGTAACTATTAAAAGTTTTATAATGGATGGGTCGCGAAGTGAATAAACAACTCGTTTACCATTTTTGATACCAACTACAATATTTTTAGAGCGTAATACACTTAGTTGTTGGGAAACTGCGGAACCTTCACTATTAAGAGTGCTTTGAATTTCTGTAACGCTCTTTTCTCCTTCTGACAGTAATTCAAGAATCCGTATTCTTAGTGGATGTGCCAAGGCTTTAAAAAAATCAGCTTTAAATTGTTGTATATCTGTCCACAATCAATTTTCCTCCTTTGACAAATTCGATTATACATATTCAAATGTTTGAATATGTATAATCGAATTATACCTCCAGTTCTTTTGATTTACAAATCATTTTAAGTTAAAAATACAGAAATGTAGTTTTCTATCGTTAATACCTAAATTAATTAGTTAATCAACAATTCCTAGTGCGAAGTATCTTTACAGCGAACGACCAGACTTCGTTTATCCATCCAGTTGGTACAAGTTCCTGTTCTAATAAAGGCAAAACGACATGATCCCCACCGAAAACTAAATTTACAGGGGTAAACGAAATAAAAAGGCGACCACTCATTTGAAGTGCCCCCATAAAGTTAAACAGTTTTTCTTATCTTTTTTGACTAATTCTTTCATAAAAAAGGTAATTTTATAATTTAGTTATGCTAACTCTGAAGACATGTAGTCAAAGCCAAGAGATTGCTTTCATAATATTTCTCCCACTTTACTATTGATATCAAATAACACCGTCCACAGAAGATATTGATGTGACGAAAAGACTATTTGAGGCAGGCCAACTTATGGGCATAGAACTCCTGGATCATGTGATCATTGGTGATCACCAGTTTATAAGCTTAAAAGAAAAAGGGTATATGTGACACTGTGCAATTTCCGTTCTATCAGTTATAATGAGAGTTATGACTTTATGACAACGAAGTAAAACTTGTTTGAGATAGAAAGGGAGTAAATAATAGTGTTTGGATTTGGATCAAGAGATTTGGGAATAGATTTAGGAACAGCAAATACGCTAGTTTTCATCAAAGGAAAAGGTATTGTACTTAGAGAGCCATCGGTTGTAGCGAAAAATGTACAAAATGGAGCTATTGTGGCAGTAGGAAACGATGCAAAAAATATGATCGGTCGTACGCCTGGTTCAATCGTTGCAATTCGTCCTATGAAGGATGGAGTTATCGCGGATTTTGATACAACTTCTGCAATGATAGAGTATTATTTGAAAAATGCGATGAAAGCTTCTGGAATGTCATGGAGCAAACCAAATGTCATGATTTGTGTCCCATTTGGTATTACTTCTGTGGAGCAACGTGCTGTAATTGATGCTGCGAAGCAGGCTGGTGCACGAGAAGCTTTAACAATAGAAGAGCCTTTTGCAGCTGCAATTGGAGCAAATTTACCTGTGTGGGAACCTACTGGTAGTATGGTCGTTGATATAGGTGGGGGTACGACAGAGGTTGCCGTTATATCACTTGGTGGAATTGTAACAAGTGAATCAGTCCGCGTTGCTGGAGATTCTATGGATCATGCCATTACTGCATATATCCGTAAAACGTATAACTTAACGATTGGTGAACGTACGGCAGAAGCAATTAAAATTGAGATTGGCTCTGCAAGAGTATCTGATGAAGAAGAAAAAATGGATATTCGCGGACGTGATTTAGTAACAGGACTGCCAAAAACGATTGAAATTACTTCTAAAGAAATTTCAAATGCATTACGTGAGTCGATTTCCGCTATTATTGATGGTGTGAAGAAGACATTAGAACAAACTCCACCTGAATTATCTGCAGATGTAATGGAGCGCGGAATCATGTTAACTGGCGGTGGAGCATTACTGAAAAATCTAGACAAAGTTATTAGCGATCAAACGAATATACCTGTATTTATTGCAGAAAATCCACTGGATTGTGTTGCAATTGGTACTGGGAAAGCGTTAGATCATATGAATGTACTGAAACGCCAACAAACAAAACACTAAGGAGAAGTGTGATATGCCACAATTTTTTTCGAATAAGCGATTAATATTGCTGCTTGTAGGGATGATTTTTCTTGTGGCGCTCATCAGCTTTTCTTTGCGAGATCGAAATCATGCATCCTTACCTGAACAGGTTATTAAAGATGTGGTCGGGTTTGGACAATCTATATTTTCCAAACCGACCCAATATATAACGGGTGTATTTGATAATGTAGAATCCTTACTTAATACATATGATGAAAATAAACGACTAAAAGTAAGATTAGAAGATTATGTAGCACTTCAAGCTTCTGTAAATGATCTACGTCTTGAAAATGATGAGCTACGCAAAATTGTTGATAAGGAAGAGGATCTTCGCGCGTATAATCCTATCCAAGCAACCGTTATTGCTAGAAATCCCGACCAATGGGAAGAAAAAATTATTATTGATAAAGGGGAGATTCACGGGATAGAGGTAAATATGGCTGTGATGACTGCTCAAGGGTTAATTGGAAAAGTAACCTTGACCACACCTTATACATCTACTGTGGAACTTTTGTCTACTCAAAATCCAAATTATCGAGTTTCGGCTGTAATTGCTGAAGGGAAAGAAGTTTTTGGATTAATTGAAGGATATGATGAAAAACGTAAAGAACTAATACTAAAAAGAATTGATTCTGAGTATGAAGTGAAAAAAGGTCAAAAAGTAACAACTTCTGGTTTAGGTGGAATTTTCCCGAAAGGTATATTAATCGGTGAAGTTACGGAAGTCACAACGGATGACTACGGCTTAACTAAGTTGGCGTATGTTAAACCTGCTGCAAGTTTCTCTATTTTAGATCACGTAATTGTTTCTAAGCGCACCATTACTAATGTAGATGGTACAGACGGAGGAAATACGGATGCTGATCTTACAGAAGGTGCAGGGGACGGCTCATGACTCGTATTCTAGTGATTGCCATTTCGGTTCTATTATTCTATTTAGAACCGATTTTTGGTCTTTTTTCGCCAATTGAATTAAATAGTGATTTTTATGTACTAGTACCACGTTTTCTCATTATATATCTAATTTTTGTAGCCGTTTATTATGACAGAAAACGAGCGATGCTTTATGGTTTGTTTTTTGGGCTCTTGTATGATGTCTTTTTCATTGATATTATTGGATTATATTCTTTTATTTATCCTCTCATGTGTTTAGTCGCAAGCTTTACGGTTAAATACATTCACCAACATCTGTTGGTTTCTACTATTCTTACCTTGCTTCTAGTAGCAGGGGTAGAGTTGTTATTATTCTTATTTTATACGTCCATCGGTATTAAAACGATGACATTTACTTATTTTTATCAACATAATCTCATTCCTACAATGATTGCAAATGCTGTATTTTTATTGATGTTCGGATGGGCATTTAAATATATTCTTCTAAATCGGTTTAATCAAAAAGCTTTATTGCTTCAAAAATAGCTTGTTGATTTAACAGTAAATCTGAGGTGACTTGATTGACAAAGAAGCAGTTAATATTTATCAAAGGAACGAAAGAGGGCCTTGTATTACGCCTAGACGATCAGTGTTCATATACAGAGCTTTTAGATGAATTAGCGAAGAAGGTTTCTGATGAAGGTTTTGAAGGTCAAGCGGAGGTATTATTACATTTAGGTTATCGTTACTGTAACGATGAGCAGACGAAAGAGATTATTTCTTGCGTTCAGCAAACAGAACATCTGCGTGTGACTAAAATTCAAAGTGAAGTTATGACGGTGGAAGATTGTAATAGAAGATTACTAGAAAACCAGTCAGAGACTTATGTAGGTATTGTTCGGTCAGGACAAGTTATTACTGCTTTGGGAGATTTAGTAGTTGTTGGCGATGTGAATCCCAATGGTAGAGTAGTTGCAGGTGGGAATATTTTTGTCCTTGGAAGACTTAAAGGTATTGCTCATGCAGGTTCATCTGGGAACAAGGATGCAGTTATAGCGGCATCTTGGCTAGAGGCAACGCATTTAATCATCGATAGTGTGGTTGAAACGATGACAGATGAGTTGACCGTTCTTTCTGAGCAACCTGAAATGGAATGTGCTTATTTACATACAAATGGTTCTATCGCAATTGATCGTTTACAAGATCTTCGTCTGTTAAGACCAAATTTATCAACATTTAAAGGAGGAAGCTAATGTGGGAGAAGCAATCGTTATAACTTCAGGTAAAGGTGGGGTCGGTAAAACGACTACAACAGCTAACCTTGGAACTGCATTGGCCCTGCAAGGGAAAAAAGTTTGTTTAATGGATACGGATATTGGTTTACGTAACTTGGATGTAGTGCTAGGTCTGGAAAATAGAATTATCTACGATTTAGTAGATGTTATCGAAGGACGTTGTAAAATACATCAAGCGCTTGTGAAAGATAAACGCTTCGAGGATAGACTGTATTTACTTCCTGCAGCTCAAACTGTAGACAAAAATGCTGTTAATCCTGAACAAATGAAAGAACTTGTTTTAGAGTTAAAACGCGAATATGATTATGTCTTAATTGATTGCCCAGCTGGAATTGAACAAGGCTATAAAAATGCCATTGCAGGTGCAGATAAAGCAATAGTAGTTACTACACCGGAAATTTCAGCTGTACGTGATGCGGATCGTATTATTGGCTTATTAGAGCAAGAAGGCACAATAGATCCGCCTAAGTTAATCATCAACCGAATTCGTCAGCATCTGATGAACCAAGGTGATGCACTGGATATAAATGAGATTACCACTCACTTATCTATTGATCTATTGGGAATTATCGCGGATGATGAAAGTGTTATAACTTCATCTAATAAAGGTGAACCGGTTGTTATGGATCCTTCTAACAGAGCGGCCCTTGGATACCGTAACATTGCGAGACGTATTTTAGGAGAATCGGTACCATTAATGTCCATGGACCTTCCTAAAGTTGGCGTTTTCTCTAAAATCAAATCTATTTTTTCTAAATAAGAATGGAGACCGACTGCCCAGTTTTGAGGTAGTCGGTTTATTTTTGTTTCACTTAAAAAAGGCTTAATAGGTTCCGTGATAGCAAGTTATACTCCTTACAACACTTCAAAAACTAATTCATTAAACAACCTCAACCTTCATATATTCTTCTTAGGGGGAATGTTATGCTTTCAAAAAGAAAATGGGTTCTTTCATTTCTATTTGTACTTTCATTTATTTTATTAGCAAAGTTAGAGGGTAATAGTACTCTCTCAACCAATTATGCCAGTCTACTATTAGAACCACAAAAACCAACAGATATTTATGAGGATGTAGTTGCTTGGATTACTCGAACAGATGACTTAATTAGTGTAAGTGCACCTGTATCTAGTCCTCCTTTAATCGAATATAAATCGATTCAGCCTTTAGAAGATGGTGCAATTTTGTCCATTGATAAATCCCAAGACCTGTATGCATCTGAAGATGGTCTTATTATTTATACTGGTCATCGAAAGAAAACTGGTAAAACGTTATCTATTTTATATGATACGGGAGAAACTGCTACATACGGTTTTGTAGATGATTTTCATCAATTGCCATATACGACTGTAAACGCGGGAGATATATTTGCCTCTGTTGAAAATGACATGCTATATGTCCAGGTGGAAAAAGATGGAGAGATGTTAGATACCGAAGAGCTCATTGAGTGGCTTGCCGTCTTCTATGAATAAACGACTGTTTCGTGTACACCCCATAATGATTCCTTTTTTTCTATTCTTTTATTTATCAGGAGAAATAGCTATGTATGCACTCGTGTTTGGATCGCTATTGGTTCATGAGTTAGGTCATCTATTAGTCGCGATTTGGATGGGTGCTAAAGTTCAATCTTGTACTATTTTGCCCTATGGTGGAGAGATAAAGATGGAACAATTCTCGAAGCAACCTAAGAGGATACAGGTGTGTATAATCTTAGGTGGACCATTATGTACGCTTCTCTTGCTCTTATTTGGCATGCTTATAGACTTTCCTCAAGCGAATATATTTATAATGATTCAATTATCAATTTTCAGCTTAAATCTATTACCAATATTCCCGTTAGACGGTGGGCGAATCATACATTCTATTTTTCCGAAGTTGTATGAGGAGCTGATCGGCTTTTCGGGATGTATTTGTGTTATTATTTTTGTGGTTAGTTTGTTTTATTTTCCTGTGGCTTTGGTTATCTCCATTATATTTTTATTTCTTGCTTTTCAAAATCTTTCTTATTGGAGATTTCGTAAGTATAAGCTTGCATTTGATTGGATAACGAAAAGCGCTTGACTAAGAATAATATATGTGATAATATTTTAATGTTATGATTTGTAGCAGCACCCGTTGCTACAACCGCTCTGAAAAGGTTATAAGTATTCGAGTTTTGAATCACCTTTTGGAAGGCGAGTCTTAGTCTAAGAGGAGGTGCAAGTATGTACGCAATTATTGAAACTGGTGGTAAACAAATCAAAGTTGAACAAGGGCAAGAAATCTACATTGAAAAATTAGATGCTAATGCTGATGAAGTTGTAACTTTTGAAAAAGTTTTATTCGTAGGTGGAGAAGATGTAAAAGTTGGTGCTCCATTCGTGGAAGGTGCTACAGTTACAGCGAAAGTTGTAAAAAATGGCAAAGCTAAAAAAATTACAGTCTTCAAATACAAAGCGAAAAAGAACTATCACAAAAAACAAGGTCACAGACAGCCATACACTAAATTAGTAGTAGAATCTATTAGTTTATAAGATGATTAAAGTGATTATAACAAAAGATCAATCCGGTCATATACATTCTTTCGAGATGAAAGGCCATGCTGATTTTGCGGAACATGGAAAAGATTTAGTGTGTGCAGGAGCTTCTGCTGTATCATTTGGTGCAGTGAATGCGGTGATCGCACTTACAGGAATCACACCTATAATTACGCAAAAAGGGGACGGAGGCTATTTATACGTCGAGGTTCCAAGCATATCTAATCTAGAAAAAGCTGCTCAAATACAGCTTATTTTGGAAGCGATGATTGTCTCTTTACAAACGATTGAGCAAGATTATGCCAAGTATATAAAAATAACCTTCAAAAAGTAGGAGGTGGAACATATGTTAAAATTAAATCTTCAGTTTTTCGCATCCAAAAAGGGAGTAGGTTCGACTCGTAACGGTCGTGACTCTCAATCGAAACGTCTAGGCGCTAAACGTGCTGACGGACAATTCGTATCAGGTGGATCAATTTTATACCGTCAACGCGGGACTAAAATTCATCCAGGTGAAAACGTTGGACGTGGTGGAGATGACACACTTTTTGCGAAAGTTGACGGTGTAGTGCGCTTTGAGCGTTTCGGCCGCGACAAGAAAAAAGTAAGTGTATATCCTGTAGCTCAAGAAGCTTAATGAATAATAAAAGGACTGCATTTATGCAGTCCTTTTTGATTTCAAAAATTTCGTGTAAGTAAGCTATACTCCGGGAGCATAAAAGAACTATTCCTGTTATACTAGTAGAGGATAGTAAATGTTGGGATGTGTAACTTACATGGATCATAACGAGATTACTTTAAATGAAATACTTCGTCATACAATGCATGATTATTTAAATAATATGCATCTTTTGCAAATGAACTTAGATATGGGTAAAACAGAGGAAGCTAAGGCTTTAATAAAAAAATATTCCCAAAAATGCAACCAATTTTTTGATATAAATAATATTGGTTTATATAAAACAAATGAATGGCTACAAACATTTAGTATTAAATATAATCAATTAACTTTAGATGTTCAAACATCTCTTCTAAATAGAAAAGCAAGTATGTACGATGAAGCCTTAAAAGATTATTTAAGTAGATTCGTACAAGCTATATACCCACATTTTAGAGGATATCAAGAGCAGTTCCTGAAACTTCATATCATTTCAGATGAATTTTTGGAAATACTAATAGATATTCGGGGAGATTGGTCTAATAATAAATGGCGAGATGAACTAATTGAAGATTTATTTCAGCTGGAAATATTAGAAGCAACCAACAATTCGATAACAGTAAAACTAATTGCAAGTGGAAGATTGGAGTGAAGTAAATGTTTGTAGATCACGTGAAAGTTTATGTCAAGGGTGGTGACGGCGGAGATGGTATGGTTGGATTCCGTCGTGAGAAGTATGTTCCTTTAGGAGGTCCTGCAGGTGGGGACGGAGGAAATGGTGGAGACGTTATTTTCGAAGTAGAAGAGGGTCTTCGTACATTAATGGATTTCCGATATAAGCGCATTTTTAAAGCGACTAGAGGAGTTCATGGTGGTAGTAAGAATATGCATGGTGCCAATGCAGATGATTTAATCATTAAAGTACCACCTGGAACTGTTGTTAAAAACGAAGAAACTGGCGAAGTAATTGCTGATTTAGTAGAGCATGGACAACAAGCTGTAATTGCAAGAGGTGGTCGTGGTGGTAGAGGTAACTCTCGCTTTGCAACACCTGCAAATCCAGCTCCAGAGCTTTCTGAAAAAGGAGAGCCAGGTTTTGAGTTAAATGTAGAGTTAGAGTTGAAAGTTTTAGCAGATGTTGGTTTAGTTGGGTTCCCAAGTGTCGGGAAATCTACATTATTATCGGTTGTATCAGCAGCTAAGCCTAAAATTGCTCCATACCACTTTACAACAATTGTACCGAACTTAGGAATGGTAGAAACAGAAGATCACCGCAGCTTTGCAATGGCCGATTTACCGGGCCTAATTGAAGGTGCTCATGAAGGAATAGGGCTAGGACATCAGTTCCTACGTCATATCGAACGTACGCGTGTAATTGTACATGTAATCGATATGTCTGGAATGGAAGGTCGCGATCCTTACGAAGATTATTTGACTATTAATGATGAATTAAAACAATACAATCTTCGTTTAACAGAAAGACCACAAATTATTGTAGCCAATAAAATGGACATGCCAGACTCGGAAGATAATTTAAAAGTCTTTAAAGAAAAAGTTGGAGCAGATATGAAAGTATTCCCTGTTTCTGCTATTTCTCGTCAAGGTTTACAAGAATTATTATTTGCAGTAGCAGACATGTTAGAGGTTGCACCAGAATTCCCATTAGAAGAATTGGTGGAAGAAGAAACAGAAACGTCTGTAATGTACAAATATCAAGCCAAAGAAGACGACTTTACTGTTACTAGAGATGATGATGGAGCGTTTGTACTTGCTGGCGGATCAGTGGAAAGATTATTTAAAATGACTGATTTCAGTAGAGAAGACTCTATTCGTAGATTCTCTAGACAACTTCGTGGGATGGGTATTGATGATGCACTACGTCAGCGCGGAGCTAAAGATGGCGACATAGTACGATTACTAAGATTTGAGTTTGAATTTATCGAATAGAGGAAAGTAGGGAACCGCATGAAAGATGTAACAAGCCAGAGATTTTTTTTAGTACGGGAGGATGTGCTAACAGAGGCAATGCAAAAAACCTTGGATGCAAAACATCTCCTTCAATCTGGAAAGGCATCTTCGATTTGGGATGCCGTAAAAGAAGTAGATTTATCTCGCAGTGCTTTTTATAAATATCGTGATGCGGTTTTTCCATTCCATTCGATTGTTCAAGAACGGATTTTAACGGTCTTTCTTCAATTAGAAGATAGAGAAGGTACACTTGCTAGGTTATTGCAATTGGTGGCTAATTACGCATGTAATGTGTTGACCATCCATCAAACAATACCGATTCAAGGAAGAGCAAGTGTAACATTATCACTTGATGTAACAGCGATGAACAAGGAATTAGAAGATTTTTTGAATGAAATGAAACGACTTGATTTTGTAGAATCTGCAGAAGTGATTAGCTCTGGTGCTCTATAAGGAGGTTTTTCTAATGACAACCAAACAAATTGCTTTTTTAGGACCAGAAGCTTCTTTTACACATTTAGCAACTAAATCATTATTTCAAGAGGATGTATTAGTACCGATACGGACTATACCCGAGTGTATTGAAGCAGTTGCAAATGGAGAAGTGGATATAGCGGTCGTTCCACTAGAAAATGCACTAGAGGGAACAGTTCCGTTAACAATCGACTATTTGTTCCATGAAGCAGAGCTGTTCGTGACTGCTGAGCTAATATCTCCGATTGAACAACATTTAATGGTTCACCCAAGTAATGTGGGACGATGGGAAGAAATGACAACAGTGTACTCCCATCCACATGCTTTAGCACAATGCCATAAATATTTGTATTATCGATTTGGGAAAGTTCCATTAGAACAATCTTCATCAACTGCAGCAGCAGCTAAATACGTTTCGGAAAACGAAGATTTATGTATTGCTGCGATTGGAAATACTTCAGCTGCAACGGAATATGGATTAAAGATTGTGGAGCACAATATACATGATTTTCATTTTAATCACACTAGATTTTTTGTGATTTCTAAAAAGAATGATTGTATTGTCCGAGATGGTCATACCGATCAAGTGAAAACTACTGTTATGATTACATTACCTAAAGATGATCGCTCTGGTGCATTGCATCAAGTGTTATCGGTCTTTGCATGGAGACAACTCAATTTAAGTAAAATTGAGTCACGACCATTAAAAACAGGTTTAGGGCAATATTTCTTTATCATAGATGTGCTTGAGGATGAAAAGAAGCCAATGATGATTGGTGCTATAGAAGAGTTAAAGTCACTAGGCTGTGGCGTAAAATCATTAGGCTCGTATTATACATACGAAACAAAAAACGAAGCGATCCGTTCATAAATGGATTCGCTTCGTTTTTTTGATGTCTACTGTTTAAAAGTGTAGAAAAACACTCGAATGTAGGAGAGAATCACCTGAATGAGCTCCGGAATCACCAGAAAGTAATGATAAATCACCGGAATGTCATCATTTCCCGAACCCCATGTTTGAAATTATCCTTCTAATAAATAACCTTTTTCCCTAATTGCATGAATACCTCTATTTAAAATTTCTTCGGTTGGAGCGGATAACAAATGCAAATGAATTCCCGCAGTGAGCTCCAGTAAAAACGGAGCGTCTGTATCTCGCACTTTCTTCAAAAACATTTCAACGTCGTGACGATTTGAAACCATAATGGATGACGTAATTTCTCCGTATACAGGATGTTCAATCGTAACATTCTCTACAGTGACTCCTGCATCAACTAAAGCTAAGAGTTCATCCTCGGAATGAATTGATTGATGATTGCAAGCAACTCGTTGCTGAACATAAGGGGTACTTTCTTTATCCGGAAGAGCTATATAGCCTTGACTAGTAGAGACAATAGCGGCATTCGTTGCCTTTAATAAGGTTATATCATTCACAATAACCTGTCTGCTGACATTAGCGAGCTTTGCTAACTGATTGCCAGTCACGGGTACATGTTGTTCCTTTAAATAGGAGAAAATCCAATTCCTACGTTCCTCGCCTTTTAACTTTTTCACGATTAACTCCTCCAAACTTGCATAATGACTTGGTTGCTATTCATAAGTTTATCATGAAGGGGTGGTTGTTTGTTTAAAATCTGTGACCATTTTAAGATGGTAGACATAATTTAAAGGAGAAGGAAGGAGGAAGACTGTGCAAACTCATATTGTTGTAAAAGGGGACACTCTATGGAAAATCTCCAGAAATTACGGTGTTTCTTTTGAGGAATTAAAGAAAGTAAATGCGCATTTGGCCAATCCCGAATATATAGTGCCTGGCATGAAAATATTTATACCAAACACGAAAAAAATGGAATCGACTACTCATCCGTACAGTGATAATCGACCAGTAAAGCAAGAAATGGTGAATAAAGAAATGATGAAAAAGGAGGAAGTGAAAATCCAGCAACCTATGGACAAAACGAAAATGCAACCTGCACCACCGAGAATGCCTACTCAACCCGTTGCACCTACGTATCAGATGCCGCAGCAACCCAAACAACAACCAAAGCAGCAACAAATGCCACAACCGCTTCCACAACAGCCACAGCAACCACCTGCTTATACATTCCCATTCCATATGATGCCTGTCCCAGATATTGATATGACACCGTCTCCACAAGGTTGGAGATTAATGGAGTCTACATCTATTCATATACACAATCATATCCAAAATTTTGATATAGAGATGGAAACAGCACCGCAAGCACAACCAACACCGCAGCCTGTCCAGCCAATACCTATTCAACCAACACCGCAGCTAACAAGCCCAATAGCACAAGAAGCTTCACCAACATTCGAACCATCACCATCATACCCGGTAATGTATCCATGCCCACCAGTACAGCCATATCCATACATGCACCACCAAGCAGAGTACGGAGGGCATCCTTGTGTACAGATATGTTACGTTCCTGTATATCCATGTCCTCCATATCCCTACCCACATTATTAAAACGTGAGTACGTATATACGGCAAATCAAGAAAAATGTATGGAAATGGAAAAATGAAAACGGCATATTCTCTGTAAAAAAATATCCGACTGTTGAGCAGGCAGAAAAAATTCGCCTAATTCATAAAGAACTAGAATACATGGAAAAACCTTTTATACTTCCTATTATAGAATCGACCCAAGAAGACTTTATTATTCAACCCTGGTATAAAGGGGATCATACGGTTTCCTATCGGTTCAAGGAAGACAGAAAAGCAGTCCATTTACTCCTAAGTCAAATTCATGAGACAAATAAAATGGTTGACTGGGAAGATAGTAATCTATTTTATTCTTTTAACCTTATTTCTAAATGGCAGAATCGGAAATGGAAGATGAACGAAATCTCCTTTTTCATCGAGTCACATTTAGGTTGGGAGCAGACAAAATTTCTTTTGCTTTGTGGTGATATCGCTTTACGTAATATGAAACCATTTAATATGGAAAAGCGCACCTTGTTACACGGGGATGTTGTTCATCATAATTTTTTATCAGACAGCTCAGATTACAAAATAATTGATTTTGATCTCGCAGTGATTGGTCCAAGGGAAATGGAAAACATACTATGGATGCACCGGGTCCTCCCAGAGATAAATTATGATATTCGGTTGCTCATCCATGAATTTCCGCATCTTGAAAAAGTAGTTCGACGCTATAAAGAAGCAATGATGTATCCAAATGAACTATACCGTGAGTGGTTATATGCGTACTCATTGCCGAAAGAGCGAAAACAGAAATTTATCGAGCAGTTAATACCTTATACGAACAAAGCGTTAACAGAATGGCCCAATTTATGCTATACTTTAAGTAAACTTTAATCGTTCTTTTTAGGAGTTGGTCGCTCGAGATTTGAGCGGCCATCTTTGTTTGTTATGCTATAATGGACAGTATGAATTGTGAGGGATTTAAGGATGTATGATTACATAAAAGGACAAGTAACTCGAGTTACTCCAGAATACGTAGTAGTGGAACAGCAGGGAATAGGTTACCAACTCTTTACTCCCAATCCGTTTGCCTTCAGAAAAAGTGAGGAAATGGTCCAAGTATATACGCATTTTCATGTTCGGGAAGATGCACAACAGCTAATGGGATTTCCTAGCCTAGCGCAGAGGGAATTATTTCGTAAGCTTATTTTAGTTTCGGGCATTGGACCAAAGGGTGCCTTGGCTATATTAGCTAGTGGGGAGCCAACTCATGTTATTCAAGCAATCGAGCGAGAAGATGAAACCTTCTTAGTGAAATTTCCTGGTGTAGGAAAGAAAACTGCTCGTCAAATGATATTAGATTTAAAAGGAAAACTAAACGATTTAATAGATTTTGAACAACTAGAATACGAGGATGAAGGGCCAAACTTATTCGATAATGGAGAAGCTGCTCACGAACTAGAAGAAGCGATGCTAGCATTAACAGCATTAGGATATTCCGAAAGAGAGTTAGCTAAAATTCGCCCACTCCTTAAAGCGGAAGCGGAACTTCAAACAACCGATCAATTTATGAAAAAAGCCTTACAGCTATTATTTTCAGGTAAATAAACAAAAGAAAGGAGGTTCTTGCTATGGATGAACGTGTTATTTCCAGCGAAATTTCAAATTTTGATGAACCTTTCGAGCAATCACTTCGTCCTCAGTTTCTTAAACAATATATTGGGCAAGATAAGATTAAGCATAATTTAGAAATATTTATAGAAGCAGCCAAAATGAGAAGTGAAAGTTTAGATCACTGTCTATTATATGGACCTCCTGGACTTGGTAAAACAACACTTGCTGCTGTAATTGCAAATGAAATGGATGTACAAATTCGAATGACAAGTGGACCAGCTATTGAGCGTCCAGGAGACTTAGCGGCAATTGTTAGTTCACTTGAACCTGGAGATGTATTATTTATAGATGAAATTCATCGATTGAATCGTTCGATTGAGGAAGTCCTTTATCCGGCAATGGAAGACTTTTGCTTGGATATTGTAGTAGGAAAAGGACCCGCTGCAAGAAGTGTGCGCCTTGACTTGCCCCCATTTACATTAATAGGCGCCACTACTAGAGCCGGTGCATTATCGGCCCCATTACGTGATCGTTTTGGAGTATTATTGCGACTGGATTATTATGAGGAAGATGCATTGACTTCTATTGTGGTTCGCAGTGCAGATTTATTTAATGCTTCCATTGACCATGAGTCTGCTGGAGAAATAGCTAGAAGATCTCGAGGAACTCCGCGAATAGCGAACCGATTGTTAAAAAGAGTACGGGATTATGCGCAGGTTCGTGGGAATGGCTATATTTCACTTGAAATTGCTAGAGAAGCTCTAGAGCTTCTACAAGTCGATCCTCGTGGATTAGATCATATTGACCATAAACTAATTATGTCCATGATCGAACGTTTTAGAGGTGGTCCTGTTGGATTAGATACTATTGCAGCAAGTATTGGGGAAGAGTCAACGACAATTGAAGATGTCTATGAACCATATCTACTGCAAATTGGATTTATCCAACGATCTCCAAGAGGAAGGATTGTTACAGCCCTTGCTTATGAACATTTTGGAATTCCATTTCCAATAGAAAGAAAAGACTAAAAAA
Organism: Psychrobacillus sp. FSL K6-1464; assembly: GCF_038003145.1. Classification (NCBI taxonomy): domain Bacteria; kingdom Bacillati; phylum Bacillota; class Bacilli; order Caryophanales; family Bacillaceae; genus Psychrobacillus; species Psychrobacillus sp. FSL K6-1464. Next base: position 2,278,126 of record NZ_JBBOOP010000001.1, on the reverse strand, counting down.
GGATGTCCTAATTATGAGAGTAGAAGATTTTGATTTTGAATTGCCCGAAGAATTAATTGCCCAAACACCACTTTTGGACAGAACAAGTAGCAAGCTATTGATAGCAGACTTCGTAAAGCAGTCATATACACATACACATTTTAAAGACATATTAGACGAATTACAGGAAGGTGATTGCCTCGTGTTAAATGACACGAAGGTAATGCCTGCTCGTCTGATGGGGATGAAAAAAGAAACAGGTGCCAATATAGAAGTACTATTATTAACACAAATAGAAGGCGATCACTGGGAAACACTTGTGAAACCTGCTAAACGGGTAAAAGTCGGAACAGAAATCACTTTCGGTGACGGATTGTTAAAAGCGATTTGTACAGATATAAAAGATCATGGTGGCCGAATTTTCCGTTTTGAATATACAGGTGTGTTTTTTGAGGTATTAGATCAATTAGGAGAAATGCCGCTTCCACCGTATATTCATGAAAAGTTGGAAAACAAGGATCGATATCAAACGGTCTATGCAAAAGAGCAAGGTTCTGCTGCAGCTCCAACTGCGGGCTTACATTTTACCGATGCATTATTGGATGACATTCGCTCAAAAGGTGTTAAAATAGCCTTTGTGACATTACATGTTGGTCTCGGAACTTTCCGACCAGTTAGCGTAGATTCAATCGATGATCATGAAATGCATTCGGAATTTTATCGAATTACTCAAGAAACAGCAGATACTATTAACCAAGTGAAAGCCGCAGGTGGAAAGATTGTAGCAGTCGGAACTACCTCGACGAGAACATTGGAAACAGTAGCAACTAAATTTGAAGGACAACTTCAAGCTGATAGTGGCTGGACGTCGATTTTCATTTATCCTGGTTATGACTTTAAATGTATAGATGGGATGATTACGAATTTTCACTTACCTAAATCTACTTTAGTCATGCTTGTTAGTGCACTTACTTCTAGAGAGTTTATGTTAAGTGCCTATAAAGAAGCCGTTGACTTAAAGTATCGCTTTTTCAGTTTTGGAGATGCAATGTTTATAAAAGGAAGGAATTATTAAATGACAGCAGTTACGTATGAACTTATAAAAAAAGACAAACAAACAGGTGCTCGATTAGGTGTCGTACACACACCTCACGGATCATTTGAGACTCCTGCATTTATGCCGGTGGGTACACAAGCAACAGTAAAAACAATGGCTCCAGAAGAGATTAAAGAGATGAATGCTGGAATTATTCTAAGTAACACCTATCACCTATGGCTGCGTCCAGGAAACGAAATTATTCGTGAGGCAGGCGGACTTCATAAATTTATGAACTGGGACCGTGCAATTCTTACAGATTCCGGTGGATTCCAGGTATTTAGTTTAAGTGATATGCGTAAAATTGAAGAGGAAGGCGTTCATTTCCGCAATCACCTGAACGGTGACAAATTGTTCTTGAGTCCTGAAAAATCCATGGAAATTCAAAATGATTTAGGTTCTGATATTATGATGGCCTTTGATGAATGTCCACCGTATCCTGCATCGTTTGAATATATGAAAGCATCAGTGGAGCGTACTTCACGCTGGGCAGAGCGTTGTTTAACTGCGCATACGAATACAGATAAGCAAGGGCTATTTGGAATTATTCAAGGTGGAGAATTTGAAGAATTACGTCGTCAATCCGCAAAAGACTTAGTTTCTCTTGATTTCCCTGGATATGCAATTGGTGGATTATCAGTTGGAGAACCAAAAGATGTGATGAACCGTGTCCTTGATTTTACGACACCGATGATGCCTGAAAATAAACCTCGTTATTTAATGGGAGTTGGTTCACCTGACTCATTAATAGATGGAGCAATACGTGGTGTCGATATGTTTGATTGTGTACTGCCAACTCGTATTGCACGTAACGGTACATTCTTTACTCATCAAGGTCGTTTAGTTATTAAAGGTGCTAAGTTCGCTCGCGACTTTGGACCAATCGATGAAAAATGCGATTGCTACACATGTAAAAATTATTCGCGTGCTTATATTCGCCATTTATTTAAAGCGGATGAAACATTCGGATTGCGTCTAGCATCGTATCATAACCTGCATTTCCTAATGAAATTAATGGAGAATGTAAGACAGGCAATACGAGAGGATCGTCTACTAGATTTTAAAGAAGAATTTTTTGAAGAATATGGGTATAACAAACCAAATGCAAAAAACTTCTGATTCTTGTATACTAGAAGATAGAGTTAAAAGGGGGGAAATAAATACATGGATACATTAGTAGGTTTGTTGCCAATTATTGCTATGTTCGCAGTAATGTGGTTCTTCATCATTCGTCCAGCACAAAAGCGCCAAAAAACAACTTCACAAATGCAAAACAATCTTAAACGTGGAGACGATATCATCACAGTAGGTGGGTTACACGCAAAAGTTGATGCAGTAGATGATCAAACGATCTTCGTTACAGTTGCAGACGGAACACGTTTACAATTTGAGCGCGTAGCAGTAGGACGAGTAGTTTCGGAGTCGAAAGTATAATAAAAAGTGAACGGGTCTATGTTAGGCACTGGAAGGATTTTGAGTAAAAGAGTACCTTGTTTACTCAAAATCCTGAAGCACTAAACAAATGCTTCAAATGCCTGGACAGACCACATAAATTCGCAGTATTCTAGGCTTAGATACTTAATTGCTTATCTTTACTAAAATACATAAAAAAAGAACTTGCTCATTTTATGAGTAAGTTCTTTTTCTTTGGGCAAGGTAATAATGAGGTGATTATGTGCAGGACATACTCATAATAATAATTCGGACATTTGTTTTGTACTGGTTTATTTTACTGATTTTTCGTTTAATGGGAAAACGAGAAGTGGGTGAGTTAAGTATTTTTGACTTGGTTGTTTTTCTATTAATAGCTGAGGTTGCAGGCTTTTCATTGGATGATCCTCAAAGTAGTTTTATCAATGCAATTGTTCCAGTGCTTATGCTATTTTTCATTCAGATGGGCGTTTCCTACTTTTCATTAAAAAGTAAAAAATTTCGTGATGTCATTGAAGGTGAACCTTCCATTCTTATACGAGAGGGAATAATTGTTGAAAAAGAAATGAGAAAACAACGCTATACTTTGGATGATCTCCTTCAACAATTACGAGAACAACAAATTGGATCTATTCAGTCTGTCTCCTATGCATTTCTGGAGTCATCAGGGAACTTATCCGTCTTTAAAAAAGAAGGGGAACAATATGTATTTCCTCTCATCATCGATGGCGAAATACAACAGAGACATTTAGAGCATATTGGGAAAAATGAAAAATGGCTAATCCACCAACTAGAACAAAAGCAAATTATGAGTTATAAAAAAATATTTTACTGTAGTTATGAAAACGAAGAGCTCTATATTCAGCTTAAAACTTCATTTAAATAGCGATTTATCAAAATCTATTTTTAGAACTTTTGGCAATCTTGAAAATAACACTTAACTCTTTGCGTTTTATCTGTCTAAACAGTACTAAAGCGATTGTTAAATATAGCATAGTAAATAGGCAATCGATAAGTAAAGGACGACTTCCAATAGAATATATTAACGGTCTGGTAATGATCGTTAACAAAAACACAGCGTAAGGAATGACAAAAAATGAGAAGCCAATTTGTGCTTCTTTTTTTTCTTTTAAAGAAGCGATATGTAAAAAGGAAGTAATTAATACTCCAAATCCAATCGCAACAATCGCGCCTTTTTCTTGAATAGCAACTTGAGAAGCGAGAAAAAATAGTAGTAGTAGTTTCCCTACACCACCATATAGAGAATTGAGAAATGCGGCCTTTGAATTGTCTAATGCCTGCAAAATTGAAAACAAAGGACTTTGAATATAATAAAAGAAAAAAATTGGAGATAGAATTTTCATATAAACAGTAGCATTTTCAACATGAAATAGGGCCTCTACTAGCTCGCCACCATGTAGATAAAATAGTGTAGCTGCATAACAGCCAGTTAAAGTAGAAAACTTTAAGGACAGATGAATTCTTTCTTTTAATAGTTTAAAATTACCCCGAGCAAATGCATCACTAACAGCTGGTATAAGAACAATAGATAGTGCGTACGGGATGAAAGAAGGAAACAATAGCAAAGGGACTAAAACACCTGAAATGACACCGTAAAGAGTAGTGGCGGCTACTGCTGTAACTCCAGTAATAGCTAAAGCTTTGATAAAAATAATTGGCTCTAAAAACCATGTGAAAGATCCGAATAGTCGACTACCAGAAGACGGTAAGGCAATTGCAAAGAGTGGAGACAATGGATACGTTTTAGAAGATTTCGTAGTATTTTGTTTAGATTTCCATCTGTCATATTTCCATTTCAAATAGAGCAGTGCGATAAGTTCTGCGATTAGAGCTAAGAGCATTGCATAAGCAGAAGCTTCTTGTGGTGAAGCAGCAGTTAAAAAGAAGGGAAGCGCAAAACTGATTAAAATAATTCGAACGATTTGCTCCATCAATTGGGCCACAGCTGTTTCTTCTAATCGAGCAATCCCTTGGAAAAACCCTTTTAATATTCCGCCAGCGGCAGCAATCGGAACTATTGCGATGGATACGAATAATGTCATCGTAATTGCATCATTTTTTAATAAGTTACCCGAAATATAAGGAGTGACAAAAATAAATAATGGTGTGAATATTAAGATGGAAATTACTGTGACAATAACAGATGTTCGCATAACGGCGAAATAATCTTTTGTGGCATTTCTTGCGCGGAGCTCTGCAATAATTTTAGCCATAGCAATCGGAATACCAAGTTGTACCAAAGAAAGGAAAAAAATAAAAGCTGGATATGCAGTCATATAAATACCAACTGTTTCTTCACCAGTTAAGCGAACAAACTGCATACGATAAATAAAACCTAAAAACTTGGACAAAAAAATGGAAATCATCAGCAAAATTGAACCTTTTAAAAATGTAGACAATTAAACACTTCCTTCTCAAATACAGGAACTTCGTATACAATAACAATATGCTTATTGCTTAGTACATTATTCTATAAAAGAGGTGCGATATTATGGAAAATAATTATGAAGAAATATTTGCGCACGTACTACCAGCTATAGAAAGTAAAAGAAATGAGTTTTTCGTGTATCAATACGAAACAGTTTCGGAAAAAGATATTTGGAAATATTGTGTGACGAAGAAGTGGAGGAAGAAGGATATATCTTTATTGCCTTTATATCAGATCATCAATGATATTCTAACTATTTCTCCGGCAGAGTTTATGACATTTGAACAAATTGATAATCAGCGCACTTCTAATTGGTTCGCTGAGATTAATCAAGATGAATTACGAATGTTATTAAATTCAGATTTTGAAGAAAAGTAAATGGACGGGTATTTGACAGTAAGAGCAACGTGTTTCATAATAAAGTTGTTGCTTTTTTTTTGAGGAGGAAATTTACATATGAAAACTAGAGGGCGCATAGTTGCGTTTTTATTACTACTTGTTATTTTTGCAGGTACAATCAGTCCAACAGTTACAGGGGTCTTGAACAATATTAAACTCGGTTTAGATCTTCAGGGTGGTTTTGAAGTTCTTTATCAAGTAAACGAATTAAAAGACGGGACAGAAATAACGGAAGATGTTGTGGCAGATACAGCTTCAGCACTTACAAGTCGTATTGATGTATTAGGTGTAAGTGAACCTAGTATTCAAATTGAAGATGGCAACAGAATTCGTGTCCAACTTGCTGGGGTGGATGATCAAAACTCAGCCAGAGATTTACTTTCTACACAAGCGAATTTAACGTTCCGAGATTCCGAAGATAATATAATGCTAGACGGGATGGACTTGAAAGAAAGCGGAGCAAAGGCAGCTTTCGATCAGCAAGGACAACCTATTGTTACACTAGAATTAAAAGATGCAAATAAATTTGCAGAAATTACTTCAGAAATTGCTGCTAAGCCAGCACCAGATAATGTATTAGTTATTTGGTTAGACTTTGAAGAAGGGGTGGACTCGTACAAAGCGGAAGCATTGAAGCCTGAAAAAGAACAAAAATTCACTTCAGCTCCACGAGTATCCCAACGTATCAGCTCAGATAGCGTAGAAATTTCCGGTGCTTTTACAGTTGATGAAACAAAACATTTATCGGGAATTTTAAATGCTGGTGCTCTTCCGGTTGAATTGGAAGAAATCTACTCTACTTCAGTAGGTGCACAATTCGGAGAAGAAGCATTAAAAAGTACCATATTAGCTAGTATTATTGGTATTGCAGCAATCTTCATTTTCATGATTGGGTATTATCGTTTACCTGGTGTTATTGCGGTTATATCTTTAGTAGTATACATTTTCTTAATCCTTGTTATTTTTGACTGGATTAATGGTGTTTTAACACTTCCAGGAATCGCGGCAATTGTACTAGGGGTAGGTATGGCGGTAGATGCCAATATCCTAACCTATGAGCGGGTAAGAGAAGAATTACGTGTTGGTAAATCAGTGAAGAAAGCATTTGATGCGGGTGCAAAAGAATCCTTTACCGCGATTTTCGATGCCAATATTACTACATTATTAGCAGCGTCGGTATTATTCTTCTTTGGTACAAGTTCTGTAAAAGGATTTGCTACACTGTTAATAATTAGTATTTTAGTTATTTTCATCACAGCAGTATGGGCTTCCCGTATTCTACTTGGATTATTAGTTCATAGTGGTTACTTCGATAATAAACCAGGTTGGTTTGGTATTCCGAAGAAAAGAATACATGCTCCAGAAGAAGAAGTGGATACACTTGACTTAACAACAAAATTTGATCGTTTTGATTTTGTTCATAGTCGTAAAATCTTCTATATTGCTTCTATAACATTGACTATTGCTGGTATTATCATTTTGAGTGTGTTCAAGTTAAATCTGGGTATAGATTTTTCTTCTGGTACAAGGGTTCAAATTGACTCTACTCAACCTCTAACTCAAGAAATTGTTACTGAGAAAATCGAAAACATAGGCATGCCATCAGATGATATTGTAATTTCTGGAGAAAATGGTGATAGCGCTGTTGTTAGATATAAAGATGACTTTACACAAGAAGAAATAAAAACATTAAAAACAGAAATGACCGAACAATTCGGTATTGAACCTGGTGTAAGCACGGTTTCTGATACTGTTGGAAAAGAACTTGTCAAAAATGCATTAAAAGCATTAATGTTTGCTGCTCTTGGAATAGTTATTTATGTTGCTTTCCGCTTCGAATGGAGAATGGGACTAGCATCAATCGTTTCGTTGCTCCATGATGCATTCTTAATGGTTGCTGTATTTAGTATCCTTCGATTAGAGGTAGATATTACATTTATCGCAGCAGTATTAACGATTGTTGGTTATTCAATAAATGATACGATTGTTACATTTGATCGTATTCGAGAAAACTTGCATCGTAGTAAAACGATTACTTCAGAAGACGAACTTGCAACGATTGTAAATAAATCACTACGACAAACTCTTGGACGTTCTGTAAATACAGTACTTACAGTAATTTTAGTTGTAGTAGCTCTATTGATATTCGGGGCGGAAGGAATTCGTAATTTCTCAATCGCTCTATTAATCGGCTTACTAGCTGGAACGTATTCTTCTATCTACATTGCAGCGCAAATTTGGTTTGATTTGAAAGTGAAAGAAATGCGTAAAAATGGCGGCATAGAAGTGAAAAAAGAAGAGAAAAAATGGGGTTCTGATGAGCCTGTCGTTTAATGTTTTAGTATAATATGGAGCAGGGTATAACTTTACTATACTCTGTTCCATTTTTTTATAAATGAGTAAAAGAGGAGGATCAATATGAAATTTCAATGGTCATTATTATTCGGTTTAATATTCGCTATTATTATTGCCTTATTTGCTATATATAATGTCGACACTGTTCCAGTCAACTATGTTTTTGGAACAGCACAATGGCCTCTTATCCTAGTGATTTTAGGCTCAGCATTATTAGGAGCGTTACTCAGTGGGTCCGTTGCCATTTATCGGTCGTTCATATTATCGCGGAAAGTGAAGCACTTGGAGAAGGATATTGAAAAGAAAGATGCTACCATCGGTGTTTTACAAAATGAGGTAGTAGCTTACAAAGAAAAGCCAATTGAGTTTTTTGAAGAGCCAGTGACAGTGAAAGATGAAAATTCAACTATATAACTCTAAAACCTTTTGACATCTGTCAGAAGGTTTTTATTTAGATCCTTGCAAACACCTTTTTCACAACGTATCTACCTCAGATGAGGTATAATAGATTATAAGGAAGTGAATAATATGATCGAATCTCAGAAAATATGGCAAGTTTCAAGGCCTAATATAGAAGTAGTAGAAATGTTAGAAAAAGAGCTTTCAATACCGAGTGTTTGTGCAAAAGTATTAGCCTCTAGAGGGTTTGAAAATATAGATGATGCAAAATCATTTTTACAAGTATCGGAAAACCAATTACACAATCCATTTTTGTTTCCAGGCATGGAAGTGTTAGTAGCACGTGTTCATCAATCAGTGGAAACAGAAGAACGTATAATGGTCTATGGTGATTATGATGCGGACGGTATTACTAGCACAACGATCATGGTTAAAGCACTAGAGTCGCTAGGTGCAGATGTCATCTATAAGATTCCAAATAGATTTATAGATGGTTATGGTCCGAGTGAGCGTTTGTTCCAAGAAGCATTTGATGAAGGTGTAAAACTAATCATTACTGTTGATAATGGTATTTCAGGTATACAACCTATTGAGTTTGCAAAAGGATTAGGGATGGATGTTATTGTTACTGATCACCATGAACCTGGGGAGATTTTGCCAATAGCAGATATTATAATCCATCCGAGTTTAAAAGAGACAACTTATCCTTTCCCACATTTAGCAGGAGTAGGTGTAGCCTTTAAAGTAGCTCATGCTTTACTAGGGGAAATTCCAAAGGAATTCTATTATCTAGTAGCCATTGGCACAATAGCTGACCTTGTTTCATTGACAGGAGAAAATCGTTATTTAGTTCAACAAGGGTTAAAACAGATGCAACATACAGACTCTGTAGCCATTGAAGCTTTGGCGAATGTAAGTGGAGTAGATCTTCGTTCAATCGATGAAGAAACAGTCGGATTTATGTTTGGGCCTCGTATTAATGCAGTAGGACGACTTGGTGAAGCAGCACCTGGTGTTGATATGTTTTTAACTGAAAATCCTAATCATGCACTAGCGATGGCTAATATGCTCAATGAAAAAAATAAAGAACGTCAAGCAATCGTCAAGCAAATTACAGATGAAGCAATGGAGCAACTTGAACTATTTCCCCCTCTGGATGGGGCAAGTGTCATAGTAGTAGGGAAAATAGGATGGAATCCTGGTGTCTTAGGTATTGTTGCTTCCAAATTAGTGGAGAAGTATTATAGACCTGCTATAGTGCTAGGATTTGATGAAGATAAAAAGATTGCTAAAGGGTCAGCACGCAGTATTGAAGGATTCCATATGTTTAAAGAGCTTGCTAAAAACCAAGATATTGTTTCTCATTTTGGTGGACATCCAATGGCAGCCGGTATGACATTACCTTTAGAAAATGTGGAAGAGTTTCGTTTAAGATTAAACGAACAAGCGAAAGTAAGTTTATCGGAAGATCAATTAATACCAACTATTTCCATTGATGTTCCATTAGAAATGGATGAAATATCGACAGAATCCATTGAGTCTCTAAAAAAACTAGCTCCATTTGGAATGGGTTTTGCAAAACCAGTCTACTGCATAGAAAATGTAGAAGTTTCAACTGTGCGGAAAATAGGCTCAGCACAAAATCATTTGAAAATGGAATTAAAACAAGGGGCTATCCTTTTAGATGCAATTGGATTTGGAAAAGGGCAATTAGCGGACGAAATAGCTCCAACGACTAAACTTTCTTTTATTGGGGATTTACAGATCAATGAATGGAATGGGCGTAAAAAAGCGCAATTGATGATACAGGATATAAAAACAGATGAGTGGCAGCTTTTTGATATTAGAGGTATTCGCCAGGTGACTCGATGGCAACCCCTAATTCCTTTAGAGGATACCGTATATGTTGCTTTTAATGAGGATACGATTAAGCACTTTAGTACAATCATTGATCATAGATTATATCTGATGAGTGAACTACTGGAACAGCCGGTACAAGCGAAATATGTAGTGCTCCTAGATTTACCGGAAGAGGAAGAATCACTGGTCAAACTAATCCAATCTCATTCGTGGAAAAGAATATATGCACACTTCTTTACGAACGAGTCTTCTTACTTTGAAGGCTTACCGACGAGAGATCAATTTAAATGGTATTTTTCTTTCCTTACAAAAAGAAAAACATTTGCATTGAAACAGCATATTCATGAATTGTCTAAACATACTGGATGGAGTCAAAATACATTTAATTTTATGTCGAGGGTGTTTTTTGAACTTAGTTTTGTTAGAATAGACAATGGGATGATAGTGCTCAATGAAAGTCCAGTGAAAAAGGATTTATCAGAGGCACCTTCATACAAACAGCGTGAGAAACAGATGGATCTAGAACAAAAATTATTATATGCGCCATATGTGGAGCTGAAACAATGGTTTGAAGAGCGAATAGCAGTACAAACCGTTCCTGAGGAGGAGCAAGTATGGATTTGAAGCAGTATGTAACAACAGTTGAAGATTGGCCGAAGCCAGGTATTAGTTTTAAAGATATTACTTCAATTATGGATAATGGAGAGGCATATAAATACGCAACGGATCAAATTGTTGAATATGCAAAAAAAGTGAATGCTGAAGTTATCGTAGGACCTGAAGCACGTGGATTTATCACTGGCTGTCCCGTTGCTTATGCACTTGGCGTTGGGTTTGCACCTGTTCGTAAAGAGGGGAAGCTTCCTCGTGAAGTAATCCGTGCAGAATATGGCTTAGAGTATGGAAAAGATGTTCTAACTATGCATAAGGACGCTGTAAAACCAGGACAACGTGTGTTAATCGTTGATGATTTATTAGCGACAGGCGGTACAATAGATGCTACAATTCGATTAGTAGAAGAATTAGGCGGTTTAGTTGTAGGTTGTGCATTTTTAATAGAACTTACATACTTAGAAGGTCGCAACAAATTAGAGAATTATGATATTTGCACATTGATGCAATATTGATCATTTTGTGAATATATGTTTGCATTAGGCAAGCTTATTTAGGGTGGACTTTACAAGTCCCTCTTTTTTTTTATACAATATAGCTTATAAACTATTTTAGAAATATAAAACGAAATCAGGTGAATTGGCATGGCAAAAGATCAAGTGAAGACAGCAGAAGATGTGTTTGAAACACTCTTTACTTATATGAATGAAGAGCATGTGAACTTTGTAAAGAAAGCATACGAATTAGCAGAGCATGCCCATAGAGAACAATTCCGAAATTCGGGTGAACCATATATTCTGCATCCTATTCAAGTAGCTGGTATTCTTGCTGATCTTCAAATGGATCCAGAAACCGTTGCTGCTGGTTTTTTACATGATGTCGTAGAAGATACAGAATATACACGTGATGATATTGTGGAGCAATTTAACGAAGAAGTCGCTTTGTTAGTAGAGGGCGTTACTAAATTAGGTAAGATTAAGTACATGTCCAAAGAAGAACAACAAGCTGAAAATCATCGAAAAATGTTCATTGCGATGGCACAGGACATTCGTATTATTCTTATTAAGCTTGCGGATCGTTTACATAATATGCGTACTTTGAAACATCTCCCAGAAGAAAAACAACGTAGAATCTCCAACGAAACTTTAGAAATTTTTGCACCTTTAGCGCACAGATTGGGAATTTCCGCTGTGAAATGGGAGCTAGAAGATACTTCTTTACGGTATTTAAATCCTCAACAATATTATCGTATTGTTAATTTTATGAAGAAAAAACGTACTGAGCGGGAATCCTATTTAAGTAATGTCATGGAAGATATTAGTAAACAGTTAGCTGAAATGGAAGTGGAAGCTGATATTTCTGGTCGTCCAAAGCATATTTATAGTATTTATCGGAAAATGGTCGTTCAAAACAAACAATTCAATGAAATATATGATTTACTTGCTATGCGTATTATCGTAGATAGTATTAAAGATTGTTATGCTGTTCTAGGAGTTATTCATACGCTGTGGAAACCAATGCCTGGTCGTTTTAAAGACTATATTGCTATGCCTAAACAAAATTTATATCAATCATTACATACGACTGTCATTGGCCCGAACGGAGAGCCTTTAGAAGTTCAAATCCGCACAGAAGAAATGCACAATATTGCAGAATTCGGTGTGGCTGCTCACTGGGCTTATAAAGAAGGTAAAAAAGTAGAAGCTGAAAAAAAGACAATTGATTCACAATTAACATGGTTTAGAGAAATTTTAGAATATCAACATGAATCTTCGAATGCAGAAGAATTTATGGAATCTTTAAAGTTTGACCTATTCTCTGATATGGTCTATGTTTTCACACCAAAAGGGGACGTAGTAGAGCTTCCGGCTAGTTCGGTTCCAATAGATTTTGCTTATCGAGTGCATTCAGAAGTTGGAAACAAAACTATTGGTGCAAAAGTGAATGGTAAAATGGTGCCACTAGACACGAAACTAAAAACAGGCGATATCATCGAAGTTCTAACTTCCAAACAGTCTTTTGGTCCAAGTAGAGACTGGATTAAAATTGCTCAATCATCGCAAGCGAAAAATAAGATCAAGCAGTTCTTTAAGAAACAATTGCGTGATGAGAATGTTATTAAAGGAAAAGAACAAGTAGAGAAAGAGATTAAATCACAAGAATTTGATCTAAAAGAAGTACTAACAGCTGAAAACATAAAGCGTGTATGTGATAAATACGCATTTGCTGGCGAAGAAGATTTATATGCAGCTGTTGGCTTTAATGGTATTACTGCACAGCAAGTGGTGAATCGTCTAGCAGAAAAAATGCGGAAAATTCGTGATCAAGAAGAAGCTTTAGAGAAAATAACAACTGAAATGCAAACACCAACGGTTAACAAAACAACAGAATCAGGTGTGATTGTTAAGGGAATTGAGAATATGCTCATTCGCTTATCCAGATGCTGTAGCCCAGTTCCAGGTGATGATATCGTCGGATTTATCACGAAAGGTCGTGGGGTTTCGGTCCATCGTGCGGATTGTCCAAATGTACACAACGATGACACAGTTTCCCGTATCATTGAAGTAGAATGGGTAAAATCTGACTCTCCAACGAAAAAAGAGTATCAAGTGGACATAGAAGTGTCGGCATACGACCGATCAGGCTTGTTGAATGAGGTATTACAAGTGGTAAATGAATCTAAAACGAATATTGCAGCAGTGAACGGTAAATCAGAAAATGATATTGCAATTATTCATTTAACCATCCTAATTTCCAATACGGCCCACTTAAATAGGGTAGCCGATCGTATAAAACAATTGCCTGATATATATTCGGTGCAAAGAATTATCAATTAAAGGGAGTTTATTTTCATGAAGGTATTGTTGCAGCGTTGCAAAAATGCAAGTGTGACTGTAGATGGACAAGTTACTGGAAAGATAGAAAACGGTTATTTATTGTTAGTTGGTATTACTACAACAGATACTGAAAAAGAAATAAATTATTTAGTGGAGAAAGTGGTAGGTCTCCGTTTATTTGAGGATGCCGAAGGTAAAATGAATCACTCTATAGAACAAGTACAAGGAAGTATTTTGTCAGTTTCCCAGTTCACTTTATATGCGGACACAAGAAAAGGCAGAAGACCAAGCTTTACCGATGCAGCTCGACCTGAAATGGCAAAACCATTATGGGAACTTTTCAATAACAAACTACTAGCAAAAGGGCTAAAAGTAGAAACGGGCGTATTTGGCGCAATGATGGACGTCACGTTTACGAATGATGGTCCAGTAACGATTATGTTAGAAGCTTAAAAAACAAAAAAGTTGTATAAATTACTCTAACTAGGAGTAATTTGTACAACTTTTTTTAAGAATTAGAAAGTATATATTGAATAACATTGTGATTACTGGCTAAAGGTGACGCTTTCCTGGGGTGAGCGATGAGCTATCGCCGTCACTAACTTGTCGTTGTGATAGCTCAACTGATTACAGAACAAAAGTGCTATTGGTTGTGGCAAACGAACGTCACAACCAATAGCACTTTAAAATCACTCGGTAATCATATAGCAAAACGTCTGTCCAAAGCTCATCTAAAACGATAGAAACAGTTTATGACCTAAGAGTTAATCCAACTGAGCATTAAAGTAGTTAATGATGCCATTATAAATGCCGTGTGTCGCTTGTTCTCTATAGTTTTGTGTAGTGACATTCCGTTCTTCAGAAGCGTTACTCAAATAACCTAATTCTATTAATATAGCTTTTTGTTTGTTTTCTCGTAATACTAAATAGTCACCCGGTTGTGTTCCTCTATCCTTTAAGGAAATCATATTACCAAGTCCATTATGGACATACGTAGCCAATTCTTTCTGATAACTATGCATATAATAGGTCGTGAAGCCCCTAATGGAACTATTATCGATAGCATCATAGTGTAAGCTAATAAATGCATCTGCATCTACTTGATGACCAATTGATACTCGTTTTCGAAGATCTACATATTCGTCTGATTCCCTTGTTAAAATTACATTAGCGCCGGCTGCTTGTAATTTGGATGATAATAACTCTGAAGTCATCAATGTAATATCTTTTTCATCCGTTCCAAGTGCCCCGGTTGTCCCGCGGTCATTCCCGCCATGGCCAGCATCGACTACAATAGTCAGACCTTTTAATGTGCCTTTTTTACGATCAGCTTTCTTTTTATCCGTTTTGACTTTGTTTTCTGGATCCTTCTTCACATTAGATGTGGTGGATGACGCTGAAACTACCCAGCTTGCAACATACGCTGTTTGATCACCTACCATAACTTTATACCAATCATTGGTTTTTTCTGCTACTGGAAATGTCGTGCCAGCATCGGCCCTGGTGACTACCTCACTACTAGTAGTACTATCAGAACGAAGGTTTGTCCCGTTATAGAGAATAGTAATAGTGCCATTTTCTTTCTCAGTTCCAGTTGTTGCTGAACTAGAGAAAGTCCCATAAAAACTATACAACCAACCTTTATCGCCATTTTTCAGTTCTACTTGCACCCAGTTATGATCAGAGTTAATAACTGCAAATTGGTCTCCTTTATTAACCTGGCCAATTGTTTTTGATGTTAAATCTGCTTTTGAACGAACGTTTAAGGTATTGACTGAAACCTCAAATATGTTTTTGCCAGAAGGTAAGGGAGAATCTTCTTTTATCGTTTGCTCCGTAACAGTAATATAGGATTGATTGACCCAACCTTTTTGACCCTGATAGTCTATTTCTACCCAATCCTCTTGAGATTGATATGCAGTTGAAGTATCACCTTCTTTTAATTGACCAATAACTGCAGAAGAAGTAGTAGGTTCGGTACGGACATTCAATTGATTTACTTTAGACACAATCTGCTTATTACTTAATTTAAGCGATTCTTTCGTTGTGTACCAACTAGCAACCCATCCAGTAGTGCCTCCAAAATTAATTTGAAACCAATCATTTTCTTTCCCTATTATGTCTAACTTGTCGTTTTTTGTAACAGCGCCAATCGTGTCATATGTAAGACCTGGACCTGTTCGTACTTTTAAGGATGCGACATTAACAGTCACTTCATTCTCCTGTGCATCAGCTTGTACGTATGGTAGAAGTAGTAATGTAGATAAAAAAATAACAGTTATTCTATGTATTATTTTAGTGTTCATTGGATCACCTCTATACCCATTGTAAATAGTCTTAGCTAAAAATTCTACCTTTTCTTCAAAAGGGTTGACTTATTTGTCGTACGTCATTAAGATAAAGTATAATCAAAAACTAAAACAAACCGATGACCGAAAAAGTAGCTGTCTAAAACGGATGACAAGAGAAGGAAAGACGTGGCTGAAATCTTTCCTACATACGCATTCAGTGAACAACATTCGAGAGGATTTTTGTCGAAAGAGATTTTTCTTTAGTAGGCAGAAACGGAACTGGTCGTTATCCAGAATTGAGAGGGTCAATATTTTTGACCAACTAGGGTGGAACCGCGGAAGCTTATATAAGCTCTCGTCCCTTGCTATTTTTAGCAGGGGATGAGGGCTTTTTTATATGTTATTGAAAGGGGCAGTTACCATGGATATTAAAGTACCAAGAGGAACACAAGACATCTTGCCATCAGAAACAGGCAAGTGGCAAGCAGTTGAAGAACTAATTAGAGAACAATGTAGAATGTATCAGTATAAAGAGATTAGAACCCCTGTTTTTGAACATACTGAATTATTTACTAGAAGTGTTGGAGATACAACGGATATCGTTCAAAAAGAAATGTATACATTCCAAGACAGAGGGAATCGATCGCTTACATTGCGACCAGAAGGTACAGCGTCTGCGGTAAGAGCATTTGTAGAACATAAAATGTTTGGTTACGCAGATCAGCCAGTGAAACTTTACTATATGGGACCAATGTTCCGTTATGAACGACAACAGGCAGGAAGATATCGCCAATTTGTACAGTTTGGAATAGAAGCAATAGGAAGTGCAGATCCTGCAATTGATGCGGAAGTTATTTCATTGGCAATGTCTGTCTATCAAAATGCAGGTTTAAAAAAGCTTAAGTTAGTGATTAATTCACTTGGAGATACAGATAGCAGAGTGTCACATAAAACTGCACTAGTTAGTCACTTCGAGCCACATATAGCAGAGTTTTGTTCAGATTGTCAAAATAGATTACAAAAAAATCCACTTCGAATATTGGATTGTAAAGTAGATCGAAATCATCCGTTAATGGAAACAGCCCCATCTTTGGCAGATTTTCTAAATGAAGAATCTGCTGCTTACTTCGATAAAGTGAAGGAATACTTATCAATCTTAAATATCCCATTTGAAATAGATCCTAACTTGGTACGTGGTTTGGATTATTATAACCACACGGCATTTGAAATTATGAGCGCGGCCGAAGGTTTTGGGGCAATCACTACACTAGCAGGTGGCGGAAGATACAACGGACTTGTAGAAGAGTTAGGTGGACCAAATGCTCCTGGCATCGGATTTGCTATGAGTATTGAGAGACTGTTGTTAGCTATTGAGGCAGAAAACAATGAGTGGTCTGAACAATCGACTCTAGACGTATATGTGATTGGATTAGGGGAAGCTGCTAAGAAAAAAGCAGTCGAATTGACTTATCAGCTAAGACAGCAAAAAATCACAGCTGAGATGGATTATTTAGATCGTAAAATGAAAACACAAATGAAGTCTGCTGATCGCTTAGGAGCAAAATATGTAATTGTAATTGGTGATGATGAATTAGAAAAAGAAAGTGTTATGTTAAAGGATCTGGCAACTGGCACTCAAAACTTAGTTCCTTTGAGTTCATTAATAGATCAAATCAAAACTAGTTCAACACAGTTGGAGGCAGAGGAATAATGAAAAGAACACATACAAGTGGGCAATTAAACGAACAACAAATCGGTGAAACAGTCCAACTAATCGGATGGGTACAAAAACGAAGAGATTTAGGTGGATTAATATTTGTGGATCTACGTGATCGTACAGGACTAGTGCAAGTGGTCTTCAATCCTGAGATTTCCGAATCAGCTATTCAAATTGCAGATAAATTGCGTAATGAATTTATCGTTGAAATTACAGGTACAGTAGTTGCTAGAGCAGCCAATCAAGTAAACAAAAATATTTCTTCCGGGGCAATTGAAGTACATGCAACGGAAGCTCGCATCATTAATGAATCAAAAAACCCTCCTTTTGCGATAGAGAACCAAACGGACGTTGGTGAAGATATCCGTTTAAAATATCGCTACTTAGACTTAAGAAGACCGGTAATGTATGATACATTCAAAATGCGCTCAGATATTACTAAAACAGTAAGACGCTTCTTAGACGAAGAAGGATTTTTAGAAGTAGAAACACCAATTTTAACTAAATCTACCCCTGAAGGAGCACGTGACTATTTAGTACCAAGTCGTGTCCATGATGGAGAATTTTACGCGCTTCCTCAATCGCCACAGCTATTTAAACAGCTATTAATGGTTGGTGGATTTGAAAAATACTATCAAATTGCTCGCTGTTTCCGTGATGAGGATTTACGTGCGGATCGTCAACCAGAATTCACACAAATTGATATGGAGATGAGTTTCCTATCAATGGATGAAATATTGGAAATGAACGAACGTATGATGAAAAAAATCATGAAGGACGTTAAAAACGTTGATGTTACCATTCCGTTCAACCGGATGAACTATGATGAGGCGATGAATCGCTTTGGATCAGACAAACCCGATGTTCGTTTTGGGCTAGAACTAGTAGATCTTTCGGAAATAGTGAAAGATAGTTCGTTCAAAGTGTTCTCATCCGCCGTGGAAACAGGAGGACAAGTAAAAGCGATAAATGTTAAAGGTGCTGCAGCCAATTATTCTCGTAAAGATATAGATGCTCTAGGAGAATTTGTTGGTGTTTACGGCGCCAAAGGACTTGCTTGGTTAAAAGTGGACGAAGAAGGATTGAAAGGTCCTATTGCTAAGTTTTTCGAAGGAGAAGCAGCAACGAGCCTTATCCAAGCATTAGAGGCAACAACTGGAGATTTATTAGTATTTGTCGCAGACCAAACATCTGTGGTGGCAGATGCATTAGGAGCTTTACGTTTAAAACTCGGAAAAGAACTTGATTTAATCGATGAGTCACGCTATGAATTCTTATGGGTTGTGAACTGGCCATTATTTGAATATGACGAAAAAGAAGGTCGTTACTATGCAGCACATCATCCTTTCACAAGACCTTTTGATGAAGACCTTGCATTAATGGATACAGATCCAAGTAAGGTACGTGCGCAAGCTTATGACTTAGTGTTAAATGGTTATGAATTGGGTGGAGGATCTCTACGTATTTATTCGAGAGAAGTTCAAGAAAAAATGTTCGAAATACTTGGATTTTCAGAAGAAGAAGCTAGAGCTCAATTTGGCTTCCTAATGGATGCTTTCGAATATGGAACACCTCCACACGGCGGAGTTGCATTTGGATTAGATAGATTGGTAATGCTTCTTTCTGGTAGTACAAATCTACGTGATACAATTGCATTCCCGAAAACAGCAAGTGCAAGTGATTTGTTAACATCAGCACCTAGCGCAGTAGCAACGGCTCAGTTAGATGAGTTAAGCTTGAGCTTAAAATTAAAAAATAAGTAAATTTCAAAAGGATTTCTCGTGACACTAGTCATGAGGAATCCTTTTTTATCTTGGCTATATTAAAATTAGGATTGTTTAAAGATGTTCATAAAAAAATGAACTTGAAAATCTATTTCCAAGTTCATTTTACTTGTCTCTTTTAACTAAGCACCCTTTTAAAATTACTTCAATTGTTGAAACCCCATTAGTCTACTAGAATACTTCCAACATATTGAGCCGTCCCAATACTTGAAATGAGATTTACTTCGATTTAATATTCACCTTTTTTATTGGGAAAATTAAATTCTTTAAGTCTATTTACATCTAATTGTATTTTAGTAATTTACTTAACGTTAACGTTGACTTTAAATACATTCAAAAAAAATTTTTTATTTTGAATGGTTATTTCGATTGTCTCTTTTAAAAAACCTGTCTGTCATCAGCAATAATATACACCCTACCAAAATCATGCTGGCAAAAAATATTTGTTGGATGTCCTCGCCCCATCTAGTCAAAATTGTATAGACTTGAAAGATACTCAAGAGTAAGAGTCCCACTTTTAATGGCAAAGTTTTTATTTTCATGTTTAACACCCATTTCTTGTTATTACTAAAATGCTCGTTACTTCTATAAGAAAAAATGGCATACTCCTTTGTGAAGTAAAGCACCCGTTAATGAAATAAGTTTAGATCAGTTCTACTCACAACCAACACAAATCAAATTTTCTTTACTATAGCAAACTCAAACTGCATAGTATAGTTCTTGTCTCATTTATTGTCTTCTAACAACTAGTGTTCCAATGACTAATAAAAAAAATAGGATTAATAAATATATACTTAAAGCACCCAATTCAATTGTTTCTGTTCCAAGAGCAATTAGTAAACAAACGATTAACATGCTTCCAAATAGAACTATATACAATGATATTGCATAGAAATTTTTAATATTTATCCATGTTCTTTCATCAATATCAGGTATGTTATGTTTCTTTTGGCTTTCACGAAATTTGATCGTTCCAAGAACAATACCTACACCTACAACCGAACCAATAATCCCTGCACTCATCGTTCCAACAGGTAAATCTGGGACCATCAAACTACCCAAGTAAAAACCGATACTCATTGAAAAAATCAGTGTACAGACTATGATGATTTGCAATTTTTTCATGTTATTCCTCCTCTAAAGTAAATATTTCATCTAAGGTTATATCAAAATATTTTATCAACTTGAGTGCCAGCTCCAAGCTTGGATTATACTTATGATTCTCTACCGCGTTTATCGTTTGTCTAGTAATTTGTAAATCTTCTGCCATTTGAATTTGGCTAATCCCTTTTGCTAGACGTATCTCTTTAATTCTGTTTTTTACTTTCAAATCCAACTAACTTCCTCTCTGGAATGATGTAAAGATATCTTTACCTTTAGTATAAAATAAAAAAACATCTATGTAAAGATATCTTTACATCGATGTTTCCAACTTTTCATTATGTAACTAAATTGCCTCGTTCGTCTAAGTAATGACTTTCACCTTTATAGAGGGGAGAAGTTCTACATACTCATTAGCGAGTAATCACTTTTCCTTTAACAGAGCATTTAAAACCTGCATCTAAAAGTTGTGGTCTAGTGATGCACAGCCAAACACCATTAGGTTATCGAGAAAAGAGAGGGTGATCATAGATATGGAAAAGTTTAAAATTAATGCGGCTTGGGATTTTCTTGTGAATATATTTTAGTTGATATATATAATATTTAAGCAGTATACATATAATCTCAATAGTACATATTCTTTTAGTAAAGAGGAGTAGAAGAACTGATTATTGAGAAGGCGTTATTATTTATTATAATACTTAGGTTACTTTCTGGGAGTATTGAGTTATCTGCAGCAATGCTTATGATTAAATTTAATGATTTAGAAAAAGCATTTTATATTAACTCCTTACTAGCTTTAGTAGGACCGATCGTTTTAATCGTAACAACTGGAATTGGTTTAACAGGCTTATCTGAAAAAATTTCCTTAACTAGAATGGTCTGCTTATTTGCGGGGATATTACTTATTCTTTATAGTTTAAAATCAAATTGAATTTAAAAAATGGACTGGTTAGCTTAATGCTTCCCAGTCCATTATATTTATGCCTTATGATTTTGCCCTTCAATTTCATCTACTTTTATCATTTTCAACGCTATGAAAAAAAGAACAATTCCTATTGTGCCAGCAATAATATAACTAATATTGAGATAATTTTTCATAACTAGTGACATGATTGGTGGACCAGCTGCAACTCCGATGAATCTTGCTGAGCTATAGAAGGAAGAGATGGTACCACGCTCTTCTTTTTTTATATTTTCCGTTATGAGTGCATCTAACACTGGTAGCAAAGCGCCGATCGCAATACCCATTATACTCGTAACGATCAATAATAGAATTAGTTTGTCTTTAGTAAATCCTATAAATGCTACACTGATTGACATAACAACTAAACAAATCATTGTCATTTTTTTCATAGTAGAAACATTACCCTTAATGTTACGGCCAGTTATATATGAAGCAATACAAAGCATCAGAAGTGGAATAGCTATCACAAACCCTTTTTTTATTCCTTTTATATCATGTGTTTTTTCAAGCATTTCGGATAAGAAAAACAAAACGGCAAATAATAGAAGCATAACAAAAGCACCATTTATAAATACAGTAAAAAGCCATTTACTTTCCTTCTTGAATGTCTTTTTAGTATTACTTAGAAAGTCTTTAAACTTTACTGGTTCATCTTTTTCCTTTGGTACTTTTACAAAGAAAAATATCATGACAATAGAAATTAAACTAAAGACCGAAATGGAGAAGAAAGGTAAAAACCATAATACTGCTGCTAAAACAGATCCAAGAATTGGGCTTAAAACTTTGCCAAAAGTATTAGAGGTTTCAATAAGGCCGAGACAGGAACTGGTTTTTTCATCATCATCTTTATATAAATCTCCGACGAGTGGCAATACGATTGGCATTGCACCAGCCGCACCTATACCTTGAAGAATTCTTCCAATAATAATCCAAAAAAACGGGTCATCTATTTTCCAAGAAGCAAAACCAGCGATAAGACCCCCGATTAAAGCTAGTATAAGGCTAGGTAAGATGACAATTTTTCTTCCAAAACGATCGGAAAGATAACCTGCTACAGGTATAAGAAAAATAGCTGCAATGGAATAACTAGTAATAATCATGCTTGACTGAAAAGAACTGATACCTACTTTCTTTTCTAAAACAGGCAAAATCGGTATGAGCATAGAATTACCCAGAGTCATGACGAGTGGAATAGAGGCCATACTGATAACACACCATATACTTACATTGTCAGTTTGATTGTTATTCTTTATCATTTGCACACCACACCTCAACTAATAATCTTTAAGGTATGATTTCCTTTGCGTGTTACAATATACGTCAAAAGTTTTTTAAAATAGTGCATGAAATGCTTGAATTCCAAAATAGATACCGAAACCTATCATACACAAAGAAGAAATGAATGAAACAGCTTTTAATACTGAAGTGGAAAGTAGGTTTCGTGAACTACTTGAAAAGAAGGCCATCAAGAAATCGACTAGCGCGATACCAAGTAAAATAGCAATACTAATTATAATCGTTTCGATTCCAGAAATTTCACCACCGCCACTAACTAAAATAGATCCATAAATACCTAACCAAAATAAAATAGTCAACGGATTTAAAAAAGCCATTAGTATTCCTGCCAGTAGTGAGTGACGTAAACGAACAATTTTACGGAATTTTGGATCCATAGAAATATTATTTATAGTTAGCAAATTTTCGATGCCCGTGTACATAAGTACAAAAAAACCAAAGCTCCATAAAAATATTCGCATATACGGGGAATCAATAAATTGACCTACACCAAAATAAACCATGAACATATAAATTATGTCGGTTACGATGGCACCAATTCCAAAAAACCATGCATGAAAAAAGCCGTTTTTGATACCAGTATTTAAGAGTGTAGCTTTAACAGGTCCTATTGGTGCTGCCAGGGATATCCCTAATAAGAAATATGTACTTAAGGAATTCATTCATGTCCTCCATTTTTGTTATATGAAGCATCATATTCGAGATGGACTAACCTTACGACTGAAGGTGCAAAATTTAATTTGAGAAGAAGATAGACTAATAATTCTATTTACCTATTATTCAGAATAGTCCGAAAAGAGGGTGATAAAATGATTGAAGTTTTATATTTCATATGCTATTATCTAAATAACACGAATCCTGATGTGTTCGCAATTTGCCAATCAGTTTTGACCGAACAATTTTATCGTTGGGAGTCTAACTTTTATTATGAATGACATGCCCTTAATCGGGACGCCAAGATTAATAAAGAGGACACCCACCTGCATCTTGCGGGTTCAAAACGATACGCTCTATTTGTCGGCACAATTGGGATTCGTATCATTTTTTCAATATCCTCTGGCGCATTTGCTGGAGGTTTTTTCTTGGGATTTAATCCTACTAATCTGATTTATATGGAGTGTTTTTATGTTACATCAATTTTCTAGAAATGAACTTGCGATAGGGAAGCAAGGTGTGGAATTACTGAAAGATACAACAGTAGCCATCTTAGGTGTAGGGGGAGTTGGATCCTTCGCGGCAGAAGCATGCGCCAGAAGTGGTGTTGGACGTATTATTTTAGTAGATAAAGATAATGTAGACATTACTAATATTAACCGGCAATTAGTAGCTTACATATCAACAATAGGTCGTTCAAAATCTGAAGTGATGAAAGAGCGTATTGCTGACATTAATCCAGAATGTGAAGTAATCGATATGCATATGTTTTATACGGAAGAAACGTTTGAACAATTTTTTGCGATGAATATAGATTATGTTATTGATGCGTCAGATACAATTATATATAAAATTCATTTAATGAAAGAATGTTTAAAACGTAATATCAAAATTATTTCAAGTATGGGTGCTGCTAACAAAACAGATCCTACTCGTTTTAAAATTGTCGATATTTCTAAAACTCATACAGACCCTCTTGCAAAAGTGATACGTACCAAGTTACGCAAAGAAGACCGCATTACAAAAGGTATACCAGTTGTGTTTTCTGATGAGAGTCCTATTGTTGTGAGAGAAGACGTAGTAGAAACGGTTGGTAAGCCAGAAGCAACTATTAGAAAAGCAAAAATGCCACCGTCTTCCAATGCATTTGTTCCTTCTACAGTAGGTTTAATATGTGCAAGCTGGGTTATAAATGACATTACAAAAGATATTCATATTACACGCGTACAGTAATTGCTTGAAGTTTTTTCCTGATGACTTATACTTAATGTATATATAAAGGAGGGAAATACGATGACTGAAACAAATAACCAAGAAACACCTAAAAAGAAAATGACCCTTCAAGAAGCTGTAAAGCAAAAACTTGAAGACAAAAAGAATCAAGCTGCAGGTGGTAAAACTTCCCTTAACGGTTCTACAGGAAATCAGAAAATGAAAAGCCAACAAACTAAAAAGGTAAGTAATACAAGACGCAAAATGGGTGTTTAATCCATAAAAAATCCAGTCCCTTTCTTAAGGGGACTGGATTTTTTAAAGATTAAGAAAGAATATAAAATTGGACTTAAAAGAATGGGAATACTGTGATTTCCGTTACAGGTGGGCGCGTTTCGCGGGGTGAGCGATGAGCTATCACCGTCGCTAGCGCGTCGCTGTGATATCTCATCTGTCTCACTCATCCCGCAGAAGTCGCCACCTTTCACTTCAATCAATTCTGTAGGTAGTACTCAACAACAAGATAGAGCATAGCTTATCATTTGGATAAAAAGAGTAGTCAAAGTTAATCTAGGGATTAAACAGTCTGCGTAGTATTGGGCGATTATTCTGTAACGTAGAATGTAGAAAATGGATTTTCTTTTATATGAGTCCCTTTCAGCCTTACTTATTTTAAGATGAAACATATATATTTAGGCGGTTTTATATCCAATTTTCCGATCAGATTGAGTGGATCTAATTGATTGGAGCGCAGTGTGGCGACTCCAGTGGGAACAGCGCGAGCTGAAGACCCTGGACTGAGCGTAGCGAGGGAAGCGGCTGAAGCCGTGCCCACGGAAAGCGTCCGCTCTTCGCTCCAATCAATGGCCTATCTAAGCTTTTATTTTTTAAGGACTGGGCGCCTTTATGCCCGATTATCTCATTTTTTTTCTGTTTTAAAATTCTCTAATCGCTTGTAAATAGCAGCCAATCGTTTTTCTTCACCAGCCTCGATCGGTTTATAGAAAGAACTTCCTACTAAATTGTCTGGCAAATAGGTTTGATTGACCCAACCCCCAAACGTCCCGATTTTATAATTATGCGGATAAATATATCCAGCATGTCCTAAATCTGCAGCTCCTGCATAATGTGTATCTTTCAAATGACTTGGAATATCACCTGTTTTCCCCTGATGAATGCTTGCTATTGCAGCATCTAAAGCAGAATATGCAGAATTGGATTTCTCCGACAGACACATGAGTACTATTGCGTTAGCTAAAGGTATTCTTGCTTCTGGTAACCCTAAACGTTCAGCGGATTGAATAGCGGCTAATACTTGTGGTCCTACTGATGGATTAGCTAGGCCGATGTCTTCATAACTCATCACGAGTAAACGTCTGGATACAGCTACTAAATCACCATTTTCCAATAGATGGGCTAAGTAGTATAGTGCCGCATCAGTATCACTACCACGGACAGATTTCTGTAAAGCTGATAGTAGGTTGTAAAAATGAGAACCTTTTTTGTCCCCAAAAACTCCTACACGATCCACAAGACTTTTCAATGTGGAATCCTCCACAATGGTTACACCATTTTCTTCAAAACTTGCAAAAATAGTAGATTCTAAAAGAGTTAAAGCTTTTCTGGCATCTCCGTTTGCTGAATCGGCTATTAGTTTTCTTTGTTGCTCTGTTATTTGAATGTTATGTTGACCAAGTCCTTTTATGTTATCTTCCAAAGCTCTCATTAAAAGTAAATCTATATCATCGGTTGTTAGTCTTTTGAGTTGTTTGATCTCTCCACAACGTGACCTGATCGCTGGGTTTACATCATGATAGGGATTTTCTGTTGTTGCACCGATTAAAATAATCGATCCGTTTTCCACGTGGGGAAGCAATGTATCCTGTTGTAACTTGTTAAAACGATGAATTTCGTCTAAGAACAAAATAACTTTACCGCTTATACGTGCATCAGCCACTACATCTTCCACGTCTTTTTTTCCAGCTTTAGTGGCATTCAACGCAACAAAGGGCAATTTTGTCGTACCTGCAATAGCAAATGCAAGAGATGTTTTACCAACTCCAGGATCGCCGTATAAAAGCATAGAGGGAACATGTCCGTTTTTTATCATTTTATATAAAGCTGTGTTTTCTCCAATAACATGTTGTTGTCCAGCTAGTTCATCAATAGTTTGAGGTCTCATCCGATATGCTAAAGGTTCATTTTGCAAAATGATCTCTCCTTTTTCGTACGTTTGTTCTTTTATTATATAGAAGATTGTCTAAAAAGTCATTTTGAAGTCGATATAGTGTGTAATTATGCTATACTAGGGAAAGAATTTTTTAATCTTATGAGGTGAATTATATTGAAATTTTCAACAAAAGGAAGATACGGTTTAACAATTATAGTAGCACTAGGAAAGCAGTACGGAGAAGGTCCGATTGCACTTAGACAAATTGCTGCTGAATATAATTTATCTGAAGCGTATTTAGAGCAGATTGTATCACCTCTTAGAAACGCAGGAATCGTGAAGAGTGTAAGAGGGGCATACGGTGGTTATATGCTTTCAAAAACACCTAGTGAAATAACTGCAGGAGATGTTATTCGCGTACTGGAAGGACCAATTCAAATCGTTGAGGGAATTGAAGAGGAAGCCCCGCCGCAGCGTGAGTTATGGATGCGTATTCGAGACGCTGTAAAAAATGTGCTAGATACAACTACAATAGAGGATTTAGCAAAATATACGGAAGAAAATCCAGAGAACCCTGGATATATGTTTTATATATAAGGAGTTTATAATGACTAGAATATATTTGGATCATGCAGCCACATCACCAATGGCAGAGGAAGTAATCGAAGTCTATACAGCTGAAATGAAAGAAGTGTTTGGTAATCCATCTAGTATTCATCAAACTGGAAGAAAAGCCAGAAAAAAAGTCGATGATGCAAGAACAATTTTAGCTAAAAGTATTGGAGCCCATGAAACAGAAATTACCATAACTAGTGGAGGCACAGAAGCAGATAATTACGCTGTTTTTGGAACTGCTTACGCTAGAAAAAACGAAGGTAAGCATATAATTACAACTCAAATTGAGCATCATGCGGTTCTTCACGCTTGTGAGCAGCTTGAAAAAGATGGTTTTGAAGTAACTTATCTTCCAGTCGATAAAAATGGATTGATCAGTATCAATGACTTGAAAAATTCACTAAGAGAAGATACTATTTTAGTTTCCGTTATGTATGCAAACAATGAGGTAGGGGTTATTCAACCAATCGTGGAAATTGGTGAATTATTGAAAGATCATCCTGCCTATTTCCATACAGATGCTGTTCAAGCATATGGTAGTTTATCTATTGACGTGATTACATCCCATATAGATTTATTGAGTGTTTCCAGCCATAAGATAAATGGACCAAAAGGAATAGGTTTCTTATATCAAAGAAAAGGTATCTTGTTAAAACCTATTTTTTATGGAGGACAGCAGGAACGAAAAAAACGGGCGGGTACCGAAAATGTACCGGCTATTGTTGCATTTGCAAAGGCAGTTCAATTGAAACAAGCAACTTTTACAAATGGCAACGTAGAATATAATCAGTTAAAACAAGTTTTTCTATCTGAATTGGAAAGACTTAAAGTTCCTTTTCAGGTTAATGGTTCTCAGGAATCAGTGCTTCCTCATGTGCTAAATATTAGTATCCCTAATACAGATGTGGAAACTTTTTTAGTGCAATTAGATATAGCTGGTATTGATGCTTCAAGTGGATCGGCTTGTACAGCAGGTTCTATCGATCCATCCCATGTACTAGTTGCTATGTATGGGGAAAGTACACCCGAGTTACGAAATTCGGTTCGTTTTAGCTTTGGATTGAATAATACGGAAGAACAAGTGTTGGAAGCGGCAAACAAAATAAGCAAGATAGTATTATAGAACAAACCCAACTAAAAGTTTAACTTCATTTAGTTTGAGTTTGTCTATTACTACATGATGTTAAAGATTTTAGCGAAATGAGTGAATACAATGAAAAAAATAGAAGATACACGAGTAGTAGTTGGAATGTCTGGCGGGGTAGACTCGTCTGTTGCAGCATACTTACTGAAAGAACAAGGCTATGATGTAATAGGCATTTTCATGAAAAACTGGGATGACACCGACGAATTCGGGATGTGTACAGCAACCGAAGATTATGAAGACGTGATAAAAGTTTGCAATCAAATAGGTATTCCTTATTATGCAGTAAACTTTGAAAAACAATATTGGGATAAAGTTTTCACTTACTTCTTAGAAGAATATAAAGCAGGTCGAACTCCCAACCCAGATGTAATGTGTAATAAAGAAATTAAATTTAAAGCGTTCTTAGAGCATGCATTAGCTCTAGGAGCAGATTATTTAGCAACAGGTCACTATGCGCAAGTAGAGGTTCGTGATGGACAAACTCGTATGCTACGTGGAAGAGACAACAATAAAGATCAAACTTATTTCTTAAATCAATTAAATCAAGAACAATTAGAAAAAGTGATGTTCCCAATTGGTCACTTAGAAAAGAAAAAAGTCCGTGAAATCGCATTAGAGCAAGGTCTTGCTACTGCGACTAAAAAAGATTCCACTGGTATTTGTTTTATCGGGGAAAGAAATTTCAAAGAATTTTTGAGCCAATATCTTCCTGCTCAACAAGGTGCTATGGAAACGATGGATGGAAAAGTAATGGGACAACATGATGGTTTAATGTATTACACAATTGGACAACGTCATGGTCTTGGAATCGGTGGTTCGGGTGATCCCTGGTTTGTAATTGGAAAAGATTTGGACAGAAATGTCCTGTTAGTTGGACAAAACATTAACAATGACGCATTGTTTTCTACTAGCCTAACTGCAACTGATTTATCTTTTACGACTACATTAGAAAAGCCACAATCTTTTAAAGCAACTGCGAAATTCCGTTATCGTCAAGAGGATATAGGTGTGTTTGTAGAATTGATAGATAATAACCGAGTGAGCGTTATATTTGATGAGCCAGTTCGTGCAATAACACCAGGACAAGCGGTTGTGTTCTATCAAGGCGATGAATGTCTAGGTGGAGCTACAATTGATGAAGTATTCAAAGATGGTCTTAAACTGGATTATGTCGGATAACTGGAGGTAATATTATGGATTACAATGAATTAGGAATTCAAGCTATACAAGAAGAAAATTATGAAAAAGCAGTAGAGCTTTTTACGAAAGCAATTGAAGAAAATCCAAATGAGGCAATTGGTTATATTAACTTTGGAAATCTTTTATCGTCTATGAACGAAGATGAACGAGCAGAGAAGTTTTTCCAAAAAGCAATTACTTTAGATGAAGGTGCAGCAACAGCCTATTATAGTCTTGCAAATCTTTACTACAATGCCGAGCGATTTGCGGAAGCTGCAAAGCTATATGAAAAAGCTATTGCGACTGGAATTGAAGGACCGGATGCCTACTATATGCTTGGGAAAAGTCTTGAAAAAGAAGGGCTAACAAAGCTTTCGCTACCATATTTACAAAGAGCTTCGGAGCTAGCTCCTGAAGATATACAAATTAAATTATCTTATGGTATTGCCCTTGCTAGTTTAGAGATGTTCGAACAAGCGGAACCTGTCTTTAAAGAAATAGTCCAGTTAGATGCTGAAAATGCAGATGCTCACTATAATCTGGGTGTATTATATGCTGTTTCAACCTCTGACACTGAAGCGGCATTATCTCATTTAAAAGAAGCTTTTACTTTACAACCCAATTATGATCAAGCACGCTATGTGTACGACATGATTTCCCTACGAAATTAATGAAACTCTGGAGGCGGTAGTATGACCAACGAAATAAATAATGAAAAGCAATTTATTACGGGTCGTCCTATCGTTTCGATTTTTCATAACCCTCAAAACTTATTCTCTATCATCAAATTGAAAATAAAATCCACTAACACTACATACACAGAAAAAGAAGTAATTGTATCTGGTTATTTCCCTCCGTTAGTACTTGAAGAACCATACAAATTCATTGGTTATATTAAAAATCATCCGAAATATGGCGTGCAATTTCAAGTGGAAACATTCCAAAAAGAAGTACCAGCGACAGAACAAGGAATTATTCATTATCTTTCCAGTGATATGTTCACAGGGATTGGACGCAAAACTGCTGAACTAATTGTGAAAAAGCTAGGCACAAATGCCATTAACAAAATATTAGAGGACCCACAGGCCTTAGATATAGTGCCTCGCCTTTCAGAAGATAAAAAAGTGACGCTACGTGCAGTTCTGGAACAAAATTTAGGCTTGGAAAAAGTAATGATTCAACTCAATGAATGGGGATTTGGTCCTCAGATTGCTATGAAAATATATCAAGCATATCGAGAAGAAACACTTGCTGTGCTTACGAAGAATCCATTCCGTCTAATTGAAGAGGTAGAGGGAGTAGGTTTTGTTCGAGCAGATGAGCTTGGCTATAAATTAGGGATAAAAGGAAACCATCCAGATCGTATTAAAGCAGCAATCTACCATTTGCTTCAAACAGCTTCCTTAGGGGAAGGTCATGTATTTCTTTATGCAGAGCAATTATTGGAATCTGTTAAAAAACTACTAGAAAATGCTCAACATGAAGAAATTCCTTATGATGCAATTACTAAATGTTGCATTGAACTTGCAGAAGAAAATCGGATCGTCGGAGAAGTGAATCGTTTTTATATTCCGTCTTTATATTATTCGGAAGTTGGCATTGGATCCAAAATCGAAACCCTACTAGCCGAAAATGATACACATCATCAGTTTCCTTTAGCCGAGATGAAAAAGCATCTTGGAGGTATCGAAGAACGTCTAGGTGTCCAATATGCTCCAACACAGATCAATGCGATTGAAACGGCATTAAATGCAAGTATGACCTTACTTACTGGAGGTCCTGGTACGGGTAAAACTACGGTAGTTCGAGGAATCGTTGAACTATATGCAGAACTACATGGACTGTCTCTGGATCCAAAAGAATGGTTAAAAGACAAGAAACCATTTCCGGTAGTATTAGCCGCTCCTACGGGTAGAGCAGCCAAGCGTCTAAGTGAATCGACAGACTTGCCAGCCATGACTATTCACCGACTATTAGGCTTTACTGGTCAAGAGGATTCGGATGTGGAAGGAAAAGAAATCGAAGGCAAACTAATTATTATTGATGAAACTTCTATGTTAGATACATGGTTAGGGCATCAGCTCTTAAAAGCAATTCCAAAAGATGCTCAAGTTATTTTTGTAGGAGACCAAGATCAACTTCCGCCAGTAGGACCAGGTCAGGTATTAAAGGATTTACTTGCCTCCAATCGAATCCCTACTGTAGAACTGAAGGATATTTATCGCCAGGCTGAAGGATCATCGATTATAGAACTTGCTCATGAGATGAAACAAGGGACGGTTCCTGCATCCTTATTAGACAAAACAAAGGATCGTTCGTTCATCAAGGCTTCTACAGAGCAAATCCCAAAAGTAGTAGAGCAAGTACTGAAAAGCGCATTATCCAAAGGACTTTCCATTCGAGATATGCAAGTATTAGCTCCTATGTATAGAGGTCCTGCTGGTATTGACGCGCTTAATAAAATGATTCAAGAAATGGTCAACCCAAATACGGATGGAAAACGAAAAGAAATGATTTTTGGGGAAACTATTTATCGTATTGGGGATAAGGTACTTCAACTCGTCAATCAACCAGAAAGTCATGTATTTAATGGCGATATGGGAGAAGTTATTAGTATATTTAAAGCTGCAGAAACAGTCGAGAAAAAAGAGATGCTAATTGTGTCATTTGATGGTAATGAAGTAACCTATGAAAAAAATGATTTAAATCAGCTGACACTTGCTTATTGCTGCTCCGTTCATAAGTCACAAGGTAGTGAATTTCAAACGGTTATTATGCCTATCACGAGAAGCTATATGAAAATGTTAAGACGAAATTTACTGTATACAGGAATTACGCGCGCTAAAAACTTCCTTATTCTTTGTGGAGACCCCGAAGTATTTAAGTTTGGAGTAGAGCGAACGGATGATCTTCAGCGATTGACTACATTAAAAGATCGTTTAACGCATACAGAAGATGCAGAACCCGCAGAAGAGAAAGAGTTAAAAAGTGATACTGAAACTAGAGAGAATCAAACAGATTTGACCTATTTAACTGCAGAGAATTATCATGTAGTTGACCCTCTAATAGGGATGAATGGTGTCACTCCGTATCAATTTATGGACACAGACAATTGACACAAGCCCATTTGTTTTTTATAATCAATTGCATATAGTAAAATGTTGACGGAGAAAGTACTAATTGTTATCTGACTAGAAATGGATTCCTTGGCTGAAAGAATTCACTGACCTAACAAATAGGAAAGCTACTCCTGAGTGCAGTTAAAACCTGTCGTATGGCCGCGTTAAGGCTTCTTGAGAGACATAAGTAGAATTATCTACTGTGTAACTAGGGTGGTACCGCGAAACAATAGCTTTCGTCCCTTTTTTAGGGATGAGGGCTTTTTTTATTGTTTTGGTTTTTAGATATCACTTGTGAAGTGATTGGGATTACTCGCGGTCGAAGAATACAAATTATTAGGAGGAACTAAACATGAAACAATTAACAGGTGCTCAAATTAGACAAATGTATTTAGACTTTTTTATCGAAAAAGGACATTCCCAGGAACCATCAGCTCCACTTGTACCAATCAATGACCCGTCATTACTATGGATAAATAGTGGTGTAGCAACACTTAAAAAGTATTTTGATGGACGTGTAGTACCTGAAAATCCACGTATTACAAATGCGCAAAAGTCTATTCGTACAAATGATATTGAAAACGTTGGGAAGACAGCAAGACATCATACTTTCTTTGAAATGCTAGGCAACTTTTCAATTGGAGACTACTTTAAAAAAGAAGCGATCCAGTATGCATGGGAGTTTTTAACGGATGCAAAGTGGGTGGCATTTGAACCAGAAAAATTATCTATTACGATTCATCCCGAGGACGAAGAAGCATATAATATTTGGAAGGATGAAATTGGAATTCCGGAAGAGAGACTTATTCGTTTGGAAGGGAACTTCTGGGATATTGGGGAAGGTCCAAGTGGTCCGAACTCAGAGATTTTCTATGATCGTGGAGAAAGCTATGGTAATGACCTAAACGATCCTGAATTATATCCAGGTGGAGAGAACGACCGGTATTTAGAGATTTGGAATTTAGTGTTCTCTGAATTCAATCACAATCCAGATAATACGTATACTCCTTTACCAAAACAAAATATTGATACTGGTATGGGCCTAGAGCGTATTACAAGCGTAGTACAAGATGTGCCAACAAATTTTGATACTGATTTGTTTATGCCAATTATCCGTCAAACTGAACAAATTTCTGGGAAGTCATATCGTGCAAATGATGTGGATGATACGGCATTCAAAGTAATTGCTGACCATGTTCGTACAGTAGCTTTTGCTATTGGTGACGGTGCATTACCATCCAATGAAGGTAGAGGTTATGTCCTTAGAAGATTACTTCGTAGAGCAGTTCGTTTCGCGAAACAATTAGGGATTGAAAAACCATTCCTACATGAGCTCGTTCCAGTAGTTGGAGAAATTATGCAAGACTTCTACCCAGAAGTAACAGAAAAACAAGATTTCATCATGCGTGTTATGAAAAATGAAGAAGAAAGATTCCATGAAACACTTCATGATGGCCTAGCTATATTGGAAAAGGTTATCGAGGAACAGCAATCAAAAGGGGAATCTTACATCCCAGGAACGACTACTTTCACTCTATACGACACGTACGGTTTCCCAATTGAATTAACGGAAGAATATGCAGAAGAGGCGAATATGACCGTCGACCACGAAGGCTTCAAATCAGAAATGGAAGCACAACGTTCTCGAGCTCGTGCAGCACGTCAAAATGTAGATTCTATGCAGGTACAGTCGGAAGTGTTTAGCAATTTACATGATGAAAGTGAATTTGTTGGATACGATACGATGAGTGTTGCTACTAAAGTTACTTCGATTGTTCGTGATCAAGTATTAGTCAAATCAGCTCATGAAGGCGAAGAAGTTAAAGTAGTATTAACGCAAACACCTTTCTACGCTGAAAGTGGCGGGCAAATTGCCGATCATGGAGTTATTCAAAATGATACATTTAAAGGATACGTAAAAGATGTGCAAAAAGCTCCCAATGGACAAAATCTCCACACAGTAGTTATTGAATCAGGAGAAATTATTACAGATGCAGAAGTAATGGCAACTGTAGATAATTCACTTCGTGGACATACGATTAAAAATCATTCTGCTACACATATTTTACATCAGGCGCTAAAAGACGTATTAGGAACGCATGTAAACCAAGCGGGTTCATATGTTGGTCCAGATCGTTTACGTTTTGACTTCTCTCATTTTGGACAAGTTACAAAAGAAGAAATTGAACAAATAGAACGTATAGTAAATGAAAAAGTGTGGGATAATATCCCGGTAGTTACCGGATTCCATAATATTGATGAAGCAAAACAAATGGGTGCAATGGCATTATTCGGTGAAAAATATGGTGATATAGTAAGAGTGGTGAAAATGGGAGATTTCTCATTAGAACTATGTGGTGGTATTCACGTCCAGAACACCTCTGAAATAGGAATCTTTAAAATCCTTTCTGAAAGTGGGATTGGAGCAGGAACAAGACGTATAGAAGCTGTAACTGGTAAAGGTGCTTTCGAAATATTAAAAGAAGAAGAGCAAATGTTAAATGAAGCAGCAAATTTACTAAAAGCACAACCTAAAGATTTAGTGAATAAAGTTACTCAAACACTTCAAGAGCTAAAAAATGTTCAAAAAGACAATGAGTCTCTTTCAGCGAAAATTGCCAATAGCCAAGCTTCATCCGTTCTGTCATCGGCACAAAAAGTAAATGATATAACTGTATTATCCGTAAAAGTAGACGCTAAAGATAACAATCAATTACGCCAAATGATGGATGATTTAAAACAAAAGCTAGAAAAAGCGGTAATTGTTTTAGGTGCAATCGATGGGGATAAAGTCATGATTACAGCAGGCGTAACAAAAGATATAGTTGGTGGTAACTATCATGCAGGGAATATCGTCAAACTAGTGGCAGAGCAATGTGGAGGTAAAGGTGGAGGTCGTCCGGACTTCGCAATGGCTGGTGCTAAAGATCCAAGTAAATTAGAAGCAGCTTTAAGTTCTGTAGTAGAATATATTAAATCTGTTTAAACTTTTTCCAAAATAGGGTATACTAATACAATAGGTACATTAGTTTACTCACTTAAAAAAGAAAGCGAGGTGCTGATCATGAGCTCATTTGATAAAACGATGAAATTTAATTTCCCTGAAGAATCGATGGAACAAGAAGTAAAACATGTGATGGTACAAGTTCACTCTGCACTAGAAGAAAAAGGGTATAATTCTATCAATCAAATTGTAGGCTATTTATTGTCAGGTGATCCAGCTTATATTCCTCGCCATCAAGATGCACGAAATATGATTCGAAAACTTGAACGAGATGAAATATTAGAAGAACTGGTAAAGTTCTATATTAAGAAAAATAATGAGGCTTAATGATGCGAATTATGGGGTTAGATGTTGGTTCTCGTACTGTTGGAGTAGCAATCAGTGATGCATTTGGTTGGACTGCACAAGGTATAGAAACAATAAAAATACATGAAGAAAGCTTAGAGTTTGGTCTGGAACGAATTGATGAACTCGTAAAAGAGCATAATGTAACAGAATTTGTTGTTGGATTTCCAAAAAACATGAATAATTCTATTGGTCCACGTGCTGAGGCATCCGAACAATATGCTAAGCTATTAACCGAGAAATATCATTTCCCAGTAACTTTATGGGATGAACGATTGACAACGATGGCTGCAGAACGTATGTTAATAGATGCTGATGTGAGCCGTAAGAAGCGTAAGTTAGTGATCGACAAGATGGCCGCTGTAATGATTTTACAAGGCTTTCTTGATAGAAAAAATAGATGAGGTGACTACAAATGGACCACGGTCAAGAAAATATTACAATTGTAGATGAAAATGGAAATGAACAACTTTGTAACGTGCTATTTACATTTGAATCTGATGAATTTGAAAAATCATATGTACTTTATTATCCAATCGGTGCAGAAGAAGATGAAAATGAAGAAATCGAAATTCATGCATCATCATTTACTCCAAATGAAGATGGAGAAGACGGAGAATTACTTCCAGTCGAGTCCGATGCTGAATGGGATATGATCGAAGAAATGTTAAGTACATTTTTAGATGAACAAGAAGACGAAGAAGAAGACGAAGAATAAGACTATCTATTCAGGTGGATGAGGGAAGCCTCATTCACCTTTTTCTTTGTTTAATTGTTCTGTACATAATTAGCTATTTACACATTCTAGCCTGTGGTGAATAGTGGTAACCATAATCATAAAAGAGAAAAAAATCTACTATATGTCAAGATTCTCTAAAAGCGTCAAGCTCATCACACACGGTAGATTATAGTAGATGATTTGTGCGCTTTTGTTCTTTTATATATTTTCTTGTATAATGAGATAGGATAAAGGGGGAGAACCCGTGGAAAATGAAACAAAAAAAGATATTATGTTTAAGAAAATGAAAAGTAAGAAAAAAGAAGTGAAACTTGTGAGAAAGATTGTTCTAATTATAACTTTCCTTGTAATTATCATCGGAGGGATAGCTGGTCTAGTTATCTATAATTATATAGAATCAGCGCTCCAACCTTTAGACCCTAATTCCGAAGAGACTATAACCGTTGATATTCCAATTGGATCAGGCTTAGATAATATTTCCAGTGCATTAGAAAAAAGCGGAATTATAAAAGATGCAAAAATCTTTAAGTATTATGCAAAGTTTAACAATGAATCTCAGTTTCAGGCTGGGGAGTATAGTTTAACAAAAGCAATGACTTTAGACGAAATTATTGAAAGCTTAAAAACTGGTAAAGTATACAGAGAACCAATATTCGCGTTGACAATTCCAGAAGGATTGACACTTGAACAAATTGGACAAGTTATTGAAAAGAAAACTAAGCATTCTGCAGATGATTTCTTTTCACTTGTAACAAGTGAGGAATTTGTGGATCGAATGATGGTTAAATATCCAAACGTTCTAGGACC
This sequence comes from Psychrobacillus sp. FSL K6-1464, assembly GCF_038003145.1. Lineage (NCBI taxonomy): Bacteria > Bacillati > Bacillota > Bacilli > Caryophanales > Bacillaceae > Psychrobacillus > Psychrobacillus sp. FSL K6-1464. The sequence continues at coordinate 2,240,562 of NZ_JBBOOP010000001.1, read as the reverse complement.
AGAGATTAAAGGAGAAAATGTACGCTATGCATTAGAAGGATATCTTTTCCCTGCGACCTACCCGTTTTTTGAGGAAAACCCTTCTATTGAGACAATAGTAGATATGATGCTCTCTAATACCGATAAAGTAGTAACATCTTACGTAGATATATTACAAGCAGAGGAAAAATCTGTTCACTGGTTATTAACTTTTGCGTCTTTATTAGAGGAAGAGGCTACAGCCCAAACAGATCGAGCAACAATTGCGAGTGTCTTTTATAACCGTATAGAAGATGGGATGCCTTTACAAACAGATCCAACTGTCCTATACGCTAAAGGGACACATAAAGATCGAGTGCTTTTTGAAGACTTAGAGTTTGATAATCCTTATAACACGTATCAAAACCAAGGATTACCGCCCGGACCCATCGCAAATGCCGGTAAATCATCTATAGAAGCTACACTTGATCCAAGCGATACTGATTATTTTTACTTCTTGGCAGACAAAGAAGGAACTAATCACTTTTCTAAAACCTACGATGAACATCTTCAAAAAATCGACGAATTTTTAAAATAAAAATTGTGCAGGAGAGGGAGTGTGTCGCATTCCTTCTCCTGCTATGTTATTATAAGAGTTGTTTTTTTACATAATAGGGATTACTATTTTATTGACCTAAAGGGGTTAGTCTAGATGAATATTAGTGATGATTTTTTAAAGGATCTGATAAAACCTCGATCCGCTATTTTTTTGGAAATGGAACAATATGCAAAAGATAATCATGTGCCTATCATGCAACTAATGGGTATGGAATCGTTATTGCAGCTCCTTTCTTTACAACAGCCAAAGTCTATTTTAGAACTTGGAACTGCTATCGGTTATTCTTCCATGCGAATGGCAACTAAACTTGAAGAAGCATCAATTGTGACTATTGAGCGAGATGAAGCTAAGGCAGAACTAGCAAAAGATTATATGCAACGGGCAGATTTACAACATCGTATTCAAGTAATTATAGGAGATGCGTTAGAGATTTCAGCAACAGAGCTGGGAGATTTAACTTTTGATGCTATCTTTATTGATGCAGCGAAAGGTCAATACAAAAATTTCTTCGAAAAGTATGCCCCATTTTTGAATGATGGTGGCGTTATTTATTGTGATAATTTATTGTTAAATGGCTTGTCCGAGTTACCGATGAGTGAAGTGCCTAGAAGAAAAAGAACAATGGTCAGAAACCAACATCAATTTATGGAGTGGCTAATGAATCATCCAGATTATGATACAGCATTCCTACCTGTTGGAGATGGTATGTTAGTAAGTATTAAGAGGTGAAAGACATGAACAAAACAGAATTATTGGTTACACCTGCAAGTATTAGTCATATAGAAGAATTAATGGTAGCTGGAGCTGATGCTTTCTTAGTTGGTGAACAGTTTTTTGGTCTTAGACTTCCAGGAGAATTCACATTAGAAGAAATTGCAACAGCAAGAGTTCTTACATCCAAACAAAACAAAAAGTTATATGTTGCGATGAACGCTCTGTTCCATAACGACAAACTGGAAGCACTGGCTCCTTACATGAAAAGGCTTCAAGAGATTGGTGTAGACGGCATTGTGTTTGGAGATCCGGCTGTCATTATCGCTAGACGTGAAGCAGAGGTAACTATTCCCCTACATTGGAATACGGAACAAACTGCAACCAACTATTTTACAGCGAATTACTGGGGAAAACGTGGTTCTACTAGAGCCGTCCTTGCAAGAGAGCTAAGTCTTGATGAGGTAGTGGAAGTAAAGGAAAATGCGACGGTTCAAGTAGAAGTTCAAGTACATGGAATGACTTGTATTTTTCAATCGAAGCGTTCACTTTTAGGGAATTATTTCTTATTCCAAGAAAAAGCATTGGAAGTAGCGAATCGCTCAAAAAACAAAAATATGTTCTTACATGACAAAGAACGTTCCAATAAATATCCGATTTATGAAGATAGCAACGGGACACATATTTTCAGTCCAAACGATATGTGTATGATTGATGAACTAGATGAGCTATTAGATGCTGAAATAGATAGCTTAAAAATTGATGGAGTGTTACAAGACCCTTCCTATGTAACGGCTGTTACGAGCTATTACAGGCAAGCGATCGATGCCTATTATGAGTCGAAAGCAGCCTATAAGGCTTGTAAAAAAGAGTTGTATAACAAAATAGAAGAAATCCAACCAGCATTAAGACCGTTGGATACTGGCTTTTTCTTTAAAGAAACTGTGTATTAATCCGTTAGGAAAGGGTAGGTTTTACTTTGCTTAATACAAAATTAGATAAAATAAGTGAGCTAATTGACGGTAAACGTATCATTACGAAAAAGCCTGAATTGTTAGCACCAGCGGGAAGCTTAGAAAAGTTAAAAATTGCTGTTCACTATGGTGCTGATGCAGTGTTTATAGGCGGGCGCGAATTTGGACTTCGCTCAAATGCAGGGAACTTTTCCATAGAAGAAATGCGTGAAGGAGTAGAATTTGCTAGTCGCTATAATGCCAAAGTGTATGTGACTACTAATATCTTTGCTCATAATGAAAATATGGATGGATTAGAAGAATATCTACAAGCTGTGGAATCGACTGGTGTAACAGGTATTATTGTTGCTGATCCTTTAATATTTGAGACATGCAGAAATGTAGCACCCAAACTAGAGCTTCACTTAAGCACGCAACAATCCTTATCCAATTGGAAAGCTGTGCAATATTGGAAAGAGGAAGGGCTTGATCGAGTTGTCCTCGCTCGTGAAACTAGTGGAGACGAAATTCAGTTGATGAAAGAGAAAGTAGATATCGAAATTGAAACGTTTGTCCATGGTGCAATGTGTATTGCATACAGCGGTAGGTGTACACTTTCCAATCATATGACTGCCCGTGACTCAAATAGAGGCGGATGTTGCCAATCCTGCCGTTGGGATTATGATTTATATGAGCAAACTGACGGAGCAGAGCAAGCGTTATTTACGAAGGATGAAGTCCCGTTTGCGATGAGTCCAAAAGATTTAAAGTTATTGGAATCAATACCTCGGTTAATTGAATTAGGAATCGATTCTTTGAAAGTTGAAGGTCGTATGAAGTCAATTCATTATATTGCTACTGTTGTTAGTGTTTATCGCAAAGTAATTGATGCATATTGTGCTGATCCTGAAAACTTCCAAATGGAATCTAGCTGGGTCGCAGAACTAGAAAAATGTGCCAATCGGGAAGCTGATACGGCGTTTTTTGAGGCGGAACCTGGAGTTGAACAACAAATGTACGGGGTACACGACAAAAAATTAGGCTATGATTTTGTGGGACTTGTGTTAGAGTATAACGAAGAAACACAAATAGTTACATTGCAACAACGAAATTATTTTAAACCTGGGGACAAAGTAGAGTTTTTTGGTCCAGAAATAGATAATGTTGAAATGGTTATAAAAGAAATTACAGATGAAAAAGGACAATTATTAGATGCAGCAAGACATCCATTACAGATTGTTCAATTTAAATGTACTAAGAAATTATATCCAAATAATATGATGAGAAAAGGGATGAAATAATGACGAAGAAAACTCCTCTTATCATTGGGATCACAGGTGGATCAGGATCAGGTAAAACGAGTGTAACAAACGCTATAAGTGAAGTATTTAAGAACCATTCAGTTGTAGTAATACAGCAAGACTATTATTATAAAGATCAAAGTCACTTGAAGTTTGAGGAGAGACTTAATACAAATTATGATCATCCTCTAGCTTTTGATAATGACTTATTGCTTGAACATATTCACAATTTGTTAGACAATAAAGCAATTGAAAAGCCAGTATACGATTATGCAAAACATACTCGCTCTTCGGAAACGATTAAAATTGAGCCTAAAGACGTAATTATTTTAGAAGGTATTCTAGTATTGGAAGATGAACGACTTCGGAATATGATGAATATCAAATTATTTGTGGATACAGATGCAGACTTACGTATTATTCGTCGTATCTTACGTGATATTAACGAAAGAGGACGTACAGTAGATTCTGTTGTAGATCAATACTTAAATGTAGTTCGTCCGATGCATAACCAATTCATCGAGCCAACTAAAAGATATGCAGATGTGATTATTCCAGAAGGTGGCCAAAATGAAGTGGCGATCGATTTAATGGTAACAAAAATTAAAACTATTCTTGAAACGAATGTTATTGTATAATATGATGATTGAGATTGACAATAATTTCATGTAATTCATATCATTGTGATTAGATGCATATGAATGATACATGGTAAAGTTTTGAGTGTGTATTTAAAGGAGTGTATGGGAGTGTCAACAGAGAAACAGTATCCAATGACCGTTGCTGGTAAACAAAAATTACAAGATGAATTAACGCATTTAATAACGGTAAAACGTAAAGAGGTAGTAGAACGTATTAAAATTGCTAGAAGCTTTGGGGATCTATCAGAGAACTCTGAATATGATTCAGCTAAAGAAGACCAAGCATTTGTAGAGGGTAGAATTTCAACTCTAGAGTCAATGATCCGCAATGCGGTTATGATCGAAGGAGAAGGAAATAACGACATCGTTACGCTTGGTAAAACAGTAACATTTGTGGAAATTCCTGATGGTGATGAAGAGACTTACACAATCGTAGGTTCTGCAGAAGCTGATCCAATCGAAGGTCTAATTTCCAATGACTCTCCAATTGCTAAAGGTTTAATTGGCAAGACTACGGGAGATCGAGTGAAAATCCTAACTCCAGGTGGAGAAATGGACGTAGAAATAAAAACTATATCTTAAAATGAAGAGGTAAACGAAATCGTTTACCTCTTTTTTGATAAAAAAATATTGAAGATGCTCCCTGTACACTGAGTTCATGGATGAAAGAATAAATAAATGATACTACTGATTTACGTTTCAGGTGGACGCTTTCCGCGGGCGAGGTCGAGCCTCCTCGTTCGCTGCGCTCCCTGTGGGGTCTCGACTTTCTCGCTGGAGTCGCCACCTTACACTACAATCAATTAAGTGAGTAGTACTTAACTCTAAGATATAGCATAGCTTTTCGCTTAAATTATAAGAGTAGTACAAAGTAAAAAAAGGATAAAACCATCTGTAGTATTAAGAAAGTTATTCGATTAGTAAGTTTAAAGAAAATGGATTTTATATACTACTAGTGGAAATAAAGAGAAGTAGTACTCAGTTTCTAAATAAAGAAGCAAAATAGCGAATGAAATTGTATCTTCATGAGCTTTCTCCCAGAATAAGAATTTTTTTCTCGAGTTATCCACAAACGAACTTACCTGTTTCTAAGAGTTACAGGAGGGTGACGGAAAGACAAACGCCATAAGATTACAGAAAAAAGAGATGCTGGTTGTGACTACCGTCACAACCAGCATCTCTAAAAAATCACTCGGTAATCATACAGGAAAACTTTGTCCAAAGGCCTTCGAAAACGATAGAAACATCTTTTAATCTTAAAAGAAGGTACTTTCCTAAGTAGAATCTTTTACCTAAATAACAAGTCTAGCAGTTGTGTAAAAAAGGTCTAGTTACATTTCGTCCTGACTATCAATCGGACTATTTTTGAGCTTAGTGAAACAAAACTCTATCATTATCGTCTATTTGTAGTATATTCTCTTATATTGAAGGAGGAAAAACAACATGCCTGAAAAGAATACGAAATTTGATTCGCGATTAGATCAACGAAATCATAAGAGAAAAAAGAATAATATTTTAAATATTCTTATTGGAATAGTAATTCTCCTCATTATCATCGTGACTGTAAACATTGTTACAGGTGATAACGACGAAGATAGTGCTAATACATCTAAAACAAAAAGTGAACAAGTAGAAGAAAGTACGGAGAATGAATCGGAAAATGAAGAAAAAGAAAAGGAATCTGAAGAAGTAGTGGGAAGTAGTACAGAATCTGCTGATTCTTCTTCGTCAACTGAAGAGACAACTACAGAAACAGAAGAGAACGAAAACACTGAAACAGAAGGTAATGAGGATAGTACTGTTACTACAGAACCTTCTAACGATTCAAATGTCGAATCAGTTGTTATAGATTCAGGATGGCAGCCCATAGGGACAGAGCAATCAGGTGAACATGTTTCTAGTTACAATAGCTCTTCTGTGGACTGGGATGAAAAAGTGAAAGCATTGGCCTACGGTGCTAATCTAGATCCTTCCAATATGTATGTTAAATATCTTGGTAACGGTGGAAGCCCCCAAAAATCTATAGGAACGGTTACTTCTAAGGATGGCAGCGAAATCTATCGTATATCTCTCGAATGGGTAGATGGTGAAGGATGGAAACCAACTAAAAAAGAAATACTTAAAGCATTAAAAAAATAGAGTCTTATATGAATAAAAAGAAAAGCTTCTTGACTTAAGAAGCTTTTTTCCTTATTTTTAAAGAAGTGCATTTTAGAGAGGGGCAGTTAAGTTGAAGATAGCAGTAATTGGTGCAATGGAAGAAGAAGTAGAGCTTCTGAGAAATGAAATTGAAAATCCTGAAACAAAGAGTATAGCAAACAGTGAATTTACAAGTGGTACATATAAAAATCATGAAGTTGTTTTATTGAAGAGTGGAATTGGAAAAGTGAACGCAGCTATGTCTACCTCCATTTTATTAAATGAATACAAACCAGATTATGTGATAAATACAGGTTCCGCAGGTGGATATGATCCAACTCTTGAGGTAGGGGCTATTGTAATTTCGGATGAGGTAAGGCATCATGACGTGGATGTCACAGCTTTTGGCTATGAAATTGGGCAAGTTCCTCAACTACCAGCAGCATTCAAAGCAGATGAAAGATTAATGAAATTAGCTGAAGAAGCTGTATATGAAATTGGTAAACACCAAGTTGCAACGGGCTTAATAGCTACAGGTGATATTTTTATGCATGATCCTGCAAAAGTAGAACAAGTTCGTAACCATTTCCCACAAATGAAGGCTTGTGAGATGGAAGCTGCTGCTGTTGCACAAGTTTGCTATCAGTTTGAAGTGCCTTTTGTTGTAATTCGTGCACTTTCTGATATTGCCGGAAAAGAGTCTTCCATGAGTTTCGATGAATTTTTGCCAGTTGCGGCAAAACATTCGACACAAATAGTATTGCAAGTAATTGGGAAATTATAACTTTGTCATTAAATCGCCATACAGAGTAGTTTAAAGCATATTAATAATACCCCTGTTTTGTGCTATTATAACAGTATCAAACGCTTTCAATATTAGAGGGGGAAATCGAATGTTGTTTCTTATGGCGACGGCAATTTTAATAACAGCAGTTTTAGCATTTATCATTATCGCAGAGACAAGTGAAGATTGAACTTAACTAAACTCTTTTGGTGTTTGATACATCAAAGGAGTTTTTTTCATGTATATAGGATTGATACAGTTTGACTAGCGCGCGTTTTTCAATACGTGAAACGTAACTTCTCGATATTTTAAGCTGTTTCGATATATCTTTTTGCGTCATTGGTTCATGACCTAACAATCCATATCTTCGAATGATAATTTCAAGTTCTCTGCTCTCTAGTTGAGACAGATGTCGATATAAGCTATTCGTATCCTCCTCTTCTACCAACTGTTCATCGGTGCTTTTATCGATACCTGGGAGTAAGTCTGTAATTTCTAAGGAGTGTCCATCTTTATCCATACCAATTGGCTCATGAAGAGAAACATCCTTTTGTACTTTCTTTAATGATCGCAAATACATTAATATTTCATTTTCGATACATCTAGCAGCATATGTTGCTAACTTCGTTTTCTTTGTAGGAGTATAGCTATTAACAGCCTTCATCAGACCGATTGTCCCTATTGAGATATAGTCATCCAGTAGTTCATGTTTTGGGTGGAATTTTTTTACAACATGGGCAACCAATCGCATATTCCTTTCGATAAGTTCGTCACGAGCGGATAAATCGCCACCTAAAAAACGATCAAGCATGACTTTTTCTTCTTCGGGAGTAAAGGGTTGATGAAAAGCCTGGCCTTTCAAATAACCAAGAACGAGAGGGAATTCTACAAAGATGCTTATAAAGGCAGTCATTAAACCTGTAATGAGGTTCACCTCCATCTAGTTGTTAGACCAGTATATGTCGAAAGCTGACAAAATATGAAAATAGCGACCGCAATCACAGATTCTTTTCTTAAATAAAAGGCGTATAAACAATAAGTGAACACTAGACACATGTCGATTTAAAATAGTTATCGTATTAATGACCATAGGAGTCAAAGTTCATATAGCATCTTCGTAAGCACTCTACGATGCAAAACATCTTCTCTAGTTATAGTAGAAGGTCGAAGGATAGGGAAAATTATATGTATCGAGAAAAAGAGCTGCTAGCGTGACATCAGTCACGGCTAGCAGCTCAAAAAACAACCAATAATAATATATTGAAAAAGTCTGTTCGGGTTAGAATCTTAAAGGACTGTTTCTCTCGTTAAACTTTTCTTAGCGTAAATGTACTGATCATCAATAATGCGAGAATAATGAATAAGAACATGTACGATACAGATGGTATATATTCTATCGCAAAATAAGAAAGTGTTAAAATTACACCCGCAACAGTTATTGGTAATCCAGTGAAAAAACCATTTGGTTCAGAAATATTAAATCGTGCAAGTCTGAAAGCACCACATGCTATATAGATTACGGTTATTATCATACCGGTAACACTAAACTCTTGCAAAACCAATGAATAAATCAGTAATGCAGGAGCTACCCCGAATGAAATAATATCGCTCATGGAATCTAGTTGTTTGCCTAATTCGGATTCAAGATGAAATCTTCTTGCTACTATTCCATCAAATCTGTCTAAAAGGCCAGCTATAAATATAAATAATACACTGAAAGTGTAATTTTCATTCATCGTTGCCATGATGGCTGCACCACCGAATGCGAGATTGCCAATGGTGACCATATTCGCCGCATGTGATTTCAATTTTTTTACTGTTTGATACATTGCGTTTTGTAAAAACATTGCAAATCACTCCTTTACAAGTAACGTATTTGTTCATTATACTTCGATTAAGTAAAAATAGTAAGTTTAATTTTTTCAAGGGAGTTAAAAAATGAGAGAAAAATTATATCAAACCATGATTGAATTAACAAATGGGAAATGGTCCTCGTCACTAATCAGAGGGTTTACCCAATCGAAAGCAAGCAAACGTATAATTCCCTCATATATTAAATTTTTTAATATATCCATACAAGATACAATACATAAGAGGGAAGATTTCACCACTTTACATGACTTTTTTATTCGTAAAGTTAAAGAGGAAAGTCGTCCAATTGATTTAACGCCGAATAGCATCATTAGTCCAGTCGATGCCACTATTGAAACATTTGGGGATATTACAGAAAAAGGGCTCTTTTATGTAAAACAGAAAACTTACACCTTACAGGATATGCTAGGTTCGGAAAAAATAGCTTCGTCCTTTCAAAATGGAAAATATATTGTTTTGTATTTAAGTCCAGCAGAATATCACCGTATACATTCTCCTGTAGATGGTAAAATACTTAACCAATATATTCTTGGTAAAAAATCGTATCCGGTCAATAAATGGGGGCTTCAGTTTGGGAAACAAACGATAAGTGGTAACTATCGAATGTTAACGGAGTTAGAAATGCCTAACGCAAAGAAATGTATACATATAAAGGTAGGAGCCATGTTTGTCAATTCTATAGAGCTTACAAACAAATCAAATGCATGGAAAAAAGGAGAAGAAATTGGATACTTTTCCTTTGGATCGACCGTTGTTATGCTGTTTGAAGAAGGTAGTGTGGAGTTCTCAAGTGCTGTTCATCCAGGTAAATTTGTCCGGATGGGTGAGAATGTAGCAAATATGCTATAATAAATAATAGAAAAAGCCTCGAATTGGAGTGTTCGTCTTTGTATTCATATCTTATACCTAGTGAATTTGTAAGAAGTGTCTTTCATATTACCCCTGAATTGTTAGTAGAAAAAGGGATTAAGGCAATTATTACAGATCTAGATAACACATTAGTTGAATGGGATCGACCTGATGCTACCCCTAAATTAATCGAATGGTTCGCAAGTATTAAAGCTGCAGGAATTCAAGTAACGATTGTTTCTAATAACAATGAGTTACGAGTTAAATCCTTTGCTGACCCACTTGGAATTCCATTCATATTTAAGGCACGTAAACCACTTGGAAAAGCATTTCTTAAAGCATTAAGTATTATGTCAGTTAAACGAGAAGAAGTGGTAGTCATTGGAGATCAGTTATTAACCGATGTATTTGGTGGCAACAGATTAAAGCTTCATACGATATTAGTCATTCCGGTTGCGAAATCAGATGGATTTGTGACTAAGTTTAACCGCATAGTAGAACGAAGAATTTTTAGTTACTTGGACAAAAAAGGACAAGTTACATGGGAGGAAGAAGCGTGACAGAAGCACCAAAATGTATCGGTTGCGGTACAACTATTCAAACAGAAAAACTAGGAGAACCTGGTTATGCACCATTATCTTCTTTAGAAAAAGAAGATATTATATGTCAGCGTTGTTTCCGATTGAAGAATTACAATGAATTACAACCAGTTTCTTTAACAGATGATGATTTTCTTCGAATTTTAAACAGTTTAGGAACGCAAAAAGGGTTAATCGTTAAGATTGTAGATATTTTTGATTTTAATGGTAGTTGGTTACCTGGATTGCATCGTTTTGTTGGAAATAACCCTATTTTGCTAATCGCTAATAAGGCCGACTTATTACCTAAATCAGTGAAAAAGAATAAAGTCATCAATTGGATGAAACACGAAGCTAAAAAATTAGGTTTGTCTCCAATAGATGTTTTATTTGTGAGTGCGCATAAAGGAACAGGCATGCCAGAAGCTATGGAAGCTATCGAGCACTATAGAAAAGGTGAAAACGTTTATGTTGTTGGTTGTACAAATGTTGGGAAGTCGACTTTTATTAATCGCATTATAAAACAAGCTACTGGAGAGGATGCGATTATTACGACATCGCATTTCCCGGGAACTACATTAGACATGATTGAAATTCCATTAGATGATAAAAAATCATTATTTGACACTCCTGGTATTATTAATCACCATCAAATGGCGCATTACCTAGACTCATCGGAGTTAAAATATATAACACCTAAAAAAGAAATCAAACCAAAAGTATTCCAACTAAATAGCGAACAAACATTATATTTAGGCGGACTTTCTCGTTTTGACTTTATCAAAGGTGAACGAGCAGCATTTACTTGTCATATAGCGAATGATATTCCAATTCACCGTACTAAATTAGAAAATGCCGATAATTTATATAAAGAGCATAAAGGTAAATTATTATCTCCACCGAGTGAGGAGTTTGCAGATCTATTACCTCCATTAGTTCGTCATGAATTTAAGATTAAAGATGACAAAACTGATATTGTATTTTCAGGGTTAGGGTGGATTACTGTACAACGGGGTGGAGTAATTGTAGCTGCACATGCCCCAGCAGGTGTTGAAGTGTCTATTCGTCCATCATTAATATAGGAGGGATAGATTTGAAAAGATGGTTTGCTGTAATAGGAAATCCGATATCACATTCCTTTTCACCTACAATGCACGAAACATGGTTAAAACAGCTAGATATAGATGCAAGTTATATTCCAATACATGTTGAACAAAATAATTTAGAGCAAGCAGTTAAGTCTTTAAAGCTTTTAGGATGTAGTGGTTGGAATGTAACTGTACCTTTTAAAGAAGAAATTATTCCGTTTCTGGATGAAATAGATGATTCTGCAAGAGGAATAGGAGCAGTAAATACAGTTGTGAAAACATTAGACAATAAATATGTTGGGTTTAATACCGATGGATTAGGTTTTGTTGAATCCCTCGGATCCATTTTACCTGAGCAAAATATATTGTTGATTGGGGCTGGAGGAGCTGCACGCGGAATAGCTCATGCTTTCAAAAGTCTTGGTTATACACAGCTAACGATAGCGAATAGAACGTTAGAAAAGGCCAAAGTACTTGTGGAAGAACTACAGACCGGACAGGCGTTGACTCTGGAAGAAGCTGAAAACACATTAGACACGTTTGATATCGTTGTTCAAACGACGTCATTAGGCATGAAAACTAGTGAAGCATCCTTACCAATTCAACTAAATCGGTTAAAAGAGAATGCAATTGTTGCAGATATCGTATATAATCCTTTAGTTACCCCTTTTCTAGAGGAAGCGAAGAAAAACAATGTTCGAACAATTAATGGTCTAGGAATGCTTGTACATCAAGGAGCACTGGCCTTCTCATATTGGAATGGAACCAAGCCTGATACTGACGGGATGATCCAACAATTGATAGAGCAAATAGGAGGAAATTATGTTAACAGGTAAACAAAAAAGATTTTTACGTAGTCAAGCACACAATCTATCCCCGATTTTCCAAGTCGGCAAAGGTGGAGTGAACGATGCGATGATTAAACAAATCGGAGAAGCACTAGAAGTTCGTGAATTAGTTAAAATTAGTATTTTACAAAACTGTGAAGAAGATAAGCAGGAAGTGGCAGAAGCACTTGCAAAGGGTACTAGAGCAGAGCTAGTGCAACTGATTGGTTTAATGGTAGTGCTTTATAAACCATCTAAAAATAACAAACGAATCGAGCTTCCAAAAGCGAGTCGTGCATGAGAAAAAAAGTAGGGATTTTAGGTGGGACTTTTAACCCGCCGCATATTGGACATTTAATCATTGCAAATGAAGTACTCCACGCGTTGAACCTAGATGAAGTGTGCTTAATGCCAAATGCTAACCCTCCTCATAAAGAAATTCAAAATAGAGTCACAGCTGAGCAACGTCGAACTATGGTGGAATTATCAATACAAGACGTGCCGAAGTTAAAAATAGAAACGATTGAAATCGATCAAGGTGGTACATCTTACACTTTTGATACGATGGAACTTCTTAGAAGACGTGAACCAGAAACTGATTTCTATTTTATTATCGGTGGAGATCAAGTGGAGGATTTACCTAAGTGGTATCGAATCGAAGATCTTATTCAAAATGTGCATTTAGTAGGAGTGCCAAGACCAAATAAATCGCTCGAAACTGCATATCCTATAGTAACTATAGAGATACCTCAAATCGATATATCTTCTACGACCGTACGAAATCGAATAACACACGGCAAAACTACCAAGTTTCTTATAAGTGATGCTGTTCGAGAATACATCCGAGAGGAGAAGTTATATGAAGCATGAATATTTACTGGAGCAGATGAAAAGTCGAATGCCTGAAAAGCGTTTTATACATACAAGGGGTGTAGCTGAAACAGCTATTCAATTAGCCGAGTTGTATGGAGAAGATCCTGAAAAAGCAGAGATTGCGGGAATTTTACATGATAGTGTAAAGTACGCCGAACAAGAATGGCTGAGGTCTATCATTGTTTCACAAAATATGAATCCGGTATTATTGGATTTTAATCATGAATTATGGCATGCTCCTGTTGGAAGTTATGTTGCTAAAACAGAATTTCAAATTGCGGACGAGGATATATTGAAAGCTATTGAGTTCCACACAACAGGTCGAGCTGGTATGTCCAAGTTAGAAAAAATAATTTATGTTTCAGATATGATAGAGCCTAGTCGGAAATTTTCTGGAGTCGAACCTTTACGGGAAAAAGCAAAGATCGATTTAGAAGACGCGATGACCAGTTGTATAAAGCATAGTATTTCATTTTTAATAGAAAAAAAACAACCGGTATTTCCGGATTCATTTCATTGTTACAATGATTTGATACAACAGAGAGGAAAAGTGAAAGAATGACATCTTCAAATTCATTAGTAGAAATCGCTTTTAAAGCAGCGGACGATAAAAGAGCAGAGGATATTGTCGTATTAAATATGCAAGGAGTTTCTTTACTTGCTGATTACTTCTTAATCTGTCATGCAAACTCAGATCGTCAAGTTCAAGCTATAGCAAAAGAACTAGAGGACCAAGCTTTCAAAGCAGGATTTAGAGTGAAACGATTAGAAGGTTTTGATGAAGCAAGATGGATTTTAGTCGATATGGGTGACGTTGTAGCACATGTATTCCACAAAGATGAACGTGCTTATTATAATTTAGAAAGACTTTGGGGAGATGCACCAATGATCGAAGTTGGGCAAGATGCTTAATGTCTACCTATGAACAATTTGCTTATATTTATGATTCATTAATGTCCGACATTCCGTACAATAAATATGCGGAATGGGTACAATCGAATGCTCCGCTGAATACACCCAAAAGATTAGTCGATATTGGCTGTGGAACAGGGGTTCTTAGTATCCAATTTGCTAAAGCAGGATATGAGGTTATAGGTGTAGATTTATCAGATTCTATGCTTACAGTTGCTCAAAATCGAAGCTTTGAAAATGGAACGGACATCACTTTTATCTGTCAGTCAATGGCGGATCTTGAAGGTGTAGATGAGGTAGATGTAGCGGTTATTGCTATAGATTCTCTAAATTATTTAGAGACATTAGAAGAAGTGGAACAGACATTTAAACGTTTGTTTGCTTCTTTAAATCCAAATGGACAATTGTTTTTTGATGTCCATTCACTTTATAAAATGGATGTAATTTACCCAAATGGTCCTTTTACGTACGAAGATGAGGAAGTTGCTTATCTTTGGCATACGGAACCAGGGGTAGAGGAGCATTCTATTTATCATGATATTACTTTTTTTGTTCGTGATGAATCAGGTTATTATGAACGCTTTGAAGAATCCCATTATCAACGTACGTATTCCATAGAAACTTTTACTAATCTCCTTGCAAAAGTAGGATTTTCTTCCGTGAATGTGCGTGATGATATTTTTGGAAAGCCTTCAGAAGAAGTGGATAGATGGTTTATCCACGCTGTGAAATAAGAAAAAGAGCCCTTTATCAGGCTCTTTTTTTAAAGGAAATAAATAAAAACGTCTTGTAAACACTGGTTTTATAGGGCTTGAAAGAAAGAGAAATACTACTGATTTCGGTCTCAGGTGGTCACTTTCCACGGGCTTGGCTTCAGCCTCCTCGTCACTACGGATCATTATTTATTTTAATATAATGCACCTACATTTACGTGGTTTTATATCCAATTATCCGAATATAAAAAATGGATCTAGTTGATTAGAGCGCAGAGCGGCGACTCCCGTGCCCACAGAAAGCGTCCACTCGGAGCGGAAATCAACGGCATATCTACGTTTCTATTTTTTAGAAGTTCGGTTGTCTTTTTATCCAGTTTTTTTATTCACTAGTTTCTGCGTCGTTGCTCTACCTCCAAAGCATGAAAGTGTATTGTAACGGAAATAAGCGGTGGATTAATGATGGACAACTAGATTACCCGCTCGATATCTATTTATTTTTATTGTTTTATTTCGATTATTTTTTTCCATAAAAATAACTCTTTTCAACTAGAGGTAAATTTAGTATAGTCTTCTTAACTCCATATAATTACCTCTTATGAAAGAGGCTGATAAATCTGCTCCAACTATTCATCCAAAAATATAAGAAAAAGCTATTACTCCCAGTAGTAGTTATAGGAATAATACTGTTTATCAGTATTCAATCCTTTTTAAAATCGGCAACCCCCCAAGCCGATTCCATTCCAACTATCCCTTTAAAAGAAAATCTTACTGTAGAAGAAACAATTGAATATGTAGAAGACCCCATAGTATTCGTAGAAGTAAAAGGTGCTGTGATGAAGCCAGGAGTCTATGAGCTTTCTGAAGGAGACCGTGTGTTAAAGGCGATTGAAATGGCTGGAGGTTACATAGAGTCTAGTAATTCCAAACATATCAATCATGCAGAGCGTGTAAAAGATGAAATGGTTATTTATATTCCAAAAGAAGGCGAAGCAGTAGAAGAATCACCTTTAGCTACTAACGGCAGTTCACAGTCATCATTAGTGAACATAAATAATGCAGATGCCACAGTTCTGACTACTTTACCTGGTATTGGCGTTGCTAAGGCGGAGGCTATTATTGCTCATCGGGAGCGGTCTGGAGCCTTCAAGGACAAACAAGATTTGACTAAAGTGACAGGTATTGGACAAAAGACATTTGAGAAACTCGAACCATTAATAACGGTAAAATAATAAATGCATTATTGATGTTTCTTACACAAACTACTACACTTAAAGAAATATTATTTTGGGGGTAATTATATGGAGAGAATTACTTGGGATCAATTTTTCATGGCTCAGAGCCATTTACTTGCACTAAGAAGCACATGTACACGTCTTGCTGTTGGTGCAACGATTGTTCGTGACCGCCGTATTATGGCTGGAGGATACAATGGATCTATTTCTGGTGGCGACCATTGTATTGATCATGGATGTTATGTTGTAGATAACCATTGTGTTCGAACGATACATGCAGAGATGAATGCTCTTTTACAATGCGCTAAGTATGGGATTACAGTAAGTGGCGCAGACTTATATGTCACTCATTTCCCATGTCTTCCATGCACAAAATCGATTATTCAATCTGGTATTAGTCGTCTCTACTATGCTCAAGATTATAAAAACAACACCTATGCCATTGAATTATTAAACAAAGCTGGAGTCGAGGTTATTTATGTGCCTTTTGATGAAAGAAAGATAGACTTTCTAAGTGATGAAAAAGTTGCGCTTTACGCAGAGCTGATTTCAAAGCTAAGAGAAAAAGGAGCCAGTAGTGAAGAAATGGAACCATATGAAAAGAAGGTGGCTGACCTATTTGGATTAACAACTTCCGTGGGAATTTAATATATATTGCAATAACAGCTATAATCGGTGTAATAGCTGCATATGAATCTACCCTTATCCTTTTATTCCTGATTATAATTCTACTTCTGCTTTTATATAAACAGTTTCCGATATCTTTAATAGTCATTGCTTTAAGCGTTGGAGTCGGTTGCTTTTTTTGGACGGAGGATAGGATGCCTGTTCTTTCATCTGATGAAAGAGTCACTGAAATTACATGGACTGATACTTATCGCATCAATGGGAGCACTATGAGGGGTTTTGCTATATCGGAGAACAAGGATAAGTGGTATGTTCAATTAAAACTTGAAAGTGAGCAACATAAGGAAGCCTTCCAAAGACATTCGCTTGCCGGTTTGACTATGAATGTTGTGACAGAAGAAACTCCTAATAGGCCTAAGGCACATATATATGCATTTGATATGGAAAGTTATTTAAAAAGTAATGGTTCTGTTGGACAACTTCAGATATCTCAATACGAACTACTTGAACAGAAATCGGGTTTTATAACGTTTATGGCAGGGCAACGTTTTAAAATGAAGCAACATATCCAGGAACACTTCCCAATATCCCTCCAAGCAGAGGCTGAAGCGCTTCTAATAGGAAGTAGGGAGCAGATGTCCACTGATATGCAAACAGCCTATGAGACGCTCGGTATAACCCATTTATTCGCTATTTCAGGTCTCCATGTTGCGTTAATCGTTTGGTTAATCTATGAAATGATGATTCGTTTGGGTGTAAGGAGAGAAACAGCGAACTGGTTGCTTATAATTACTTTACCTTTATATGCTTTGCTTGCAGGTGGAGCTCCTTCCGTTTGGAGATCCGTTTCGGTGACAGAAATTGTACTGATTTCAATGCTTTTACAAAGAAAAATAGCTATAGATGATGCTTTTTCGCTAAGTATTATCGGATTTGTTTTTTTAACACCTTGGATTATATTCCAAATTGGTTTTCAACTCTCCTATTTAGCCGCTTTTTCCCTTATTTTCTCCTCCATATTATTGAAATCAAGTCATTATTATTTATTTCAATCCTTTATTATTACTGCAGTTTGCCAACTCATCGTATATCCCATTCTTCTTTATCACTTTTATGAAGTTTCTATTTCTTCTTTTCTCGCAAATTTAGTTTTTGTTCCGTTATTTTCTTTTGTCATTTTACCCCTCAATCTTTTGATTCTATTGCTAACCTTTATTTTACCGTCCATCTCAGAAGTATTATTTCTTTTCTATGAACCTGCTAGAGGGGTGCTAGATATCTTCATTTTGAAGTTAGGTACTTTACCATACCAGATGTGGAATCCGGCTAAACCTGCTGTTGAAATAGTATTAATAGCATATTTAAGCGTATGTTTTTTACTTGTTTCTTTAGAAAGAAAAAAGAGTAGGTTTATAAGCATCATCTTATTCTTATTCGTTATAGGATTCATTCAGATTTCACCTTATTTCGATTCCTCTACAAGAATTTCTTTTGTAAATGTCGGACAAGGTGACTGCATCCTCATTGAAATGCCTTTTCGAAAACAAATAATTATGATTGATACTGGGGGATTATTAAGGTTTGATCAAGAAAGTTGGAAGCAAACAAATGAACCATATGAAATTGGTCGGCAGGTTGTATTACCTTTTTTAAAAGGAAAAGGGATCAATACTATCGATACGTTAATTATTACGCATGCAGATGCTGACCATATGGAAGGTGCAGAAGAAGTATTGAGGGGAGTAGTAGTTAAAGAAATTCATATTACACCGGGATCTGGGGAGAAGGAAGTGATGAATGATTTGTGGATGGAAATTGAGAAACGAGGAATCCCGGTATACGAAAAGAAAGCAGGAGATATTATCGTTTCAGATTATTTTCACTTTCAATATTTATATCCAATGGATGAAATATATGAAGGAAATAATGACTCCCTTGTGCTTTCTATGAGAAATAATTACTTTCATGGATTATTCATTGGTGATTTAGAGGAACAAGGTGAGTTGGATTTGGTGGAGTATTATTCACATGTATTACACCAAATGGATGTCTTAAAAGTGGGGCATCACGGCAGTAAAACATCTAGTATTGAACAGTTTTTGACATTAGTACAACCAGATGTAGCGATTATCCAAGCTGGATTTGAGAATCGATATGGTCACCCTCATCCGGAAGTAGTGGAGCGATTAAGAAAATTAGATATTCCCTATTTACAGACGGGAACGAACGGTACAATCGAAGTCAAAATTAATAAAAGTGGAGACATGTCTGTTATGATTCCATAAAGTAAACGAAAAAAGGGTTTTACCTTCACAAGGCAAAACCCTTTTCATTTTCAATCAGGATGATTGAAGAATATCTCACTAATTGAAGTTTAATTTATCGAGCTACGAACTCAATAACTGTTGCAATAACAAACATGATTGCAAAAAAACCAAAGGAGACTACAAAACCTACACCAGAATCGATCGCGTCGTTACGTTTCGACTGGACATTTTGTTCAAATTCATTCATTGTTACCCCTCCTATTTCCACCTTATTATAAAGGATTGCCTATGAAAAATCTATAAACAAACTTTTCTTTTTCTAGTTAGGCACATAATGTCACAATTTATCCATGTATTTACGATATAATGAAATTTAACTATACATAGCAGGGAGCACTTAATATGATTTCAGAAAAGTGGATGCAAATATCCAATAATAATATTTCTTCTGTGTATTTATTATACGGGATAGAAGCGTATTTTATCGAAGAAACTTTAAAAAGAATTAAAAGACAATTAAGTGACCAAGGCGAATTAGAAGTGATCACTTTTGATATGGAGGAAAGCAAAGTAGACGAGGTGATGTATGAGGCGGATACTATTCCTTTCTTTTCAGATAAGAAACTTGTAATTGCCAAAAATGCTTTCTTTTTAAAAGCAACGGAAAAAGGAAAAGAAAAAATAGTTCATAACACATTGAGTCTAGAAGAGTGGCTTAAATCACCTTCACCATCGGCAATAACCGTTTTTATAGCACCATATGAGAAACTAGATGAACGCAAGAAAATCACCAAGGCAATGAAGCAAGCGGCAAATGTAATAGAGTCAGCTAGTTTACAGGTTCATGACTTAAAAGGGTGGATTTTACATGAACTGTCTTCCCATGGGAAAACGATGTCTGATGGGGCGATAGATTGCCTAATTGAACTTGGAGGAACCGATCTTGTACATCTGCAAACGGAGCTAACAAAAATAGCTACATATGTTGGTGAAGAGCCAGAAATTGATGTGGATACTATCAAGAAGCTTTTAGTTCGGACATTAGAGCAGGATGTTTTTACACTAGGAAATGCATATCTTTCGGGCAATAAGAGTGTTGCGATTGAAATTTATCACGATTTATTAAAGCGAAAAGAAGACCCATTGAAACTAAATGCATTAATAGCAACGCAAGTTAGATTAATGGTGCAAGTTAGTCATTTAAAGAAAAAAGGCTATCATGCACAGCAGATTGCCAATCAGTTGAAAGTACATCCATATCGAGTGAAGTTATTAATAGATCACCCAATGCTTCACAATGAACAAAAACTATTGCAAACACTGAATGATCTAGCAACAGTCGATTTGCAATTAAAGACACTCAATATAAACCGTGATCGCATCTTAGAGATGTTTTTGTTGAAATAGAGAAATTTGTAGATGAAAGAGATTCCATAACTGTTAATAGGGGGAATAATTGATGAAAATAACTAAATTTATATTAGCATTAATTATTATTGTTTTTTCAAGTTACGGTCTATTAAGTAAAAATTTCGAGTCACTGCCTTTTATGATGTTCTTCTTAGGTGCGTTTATGCTGCTCTCAGGTTTATCTGAATTTCAGAAAGACAGAAAAAGATTTGAAGGGTACATGTTCATGGCGGTTTCTATATTTATTTTCTTTGTTTCCATACAGGGGTTTTTATTGAATTAATGGAAAAAAAGACTCTAAAATTATTTTTGGGGGACCTAAAATGTTCAATACAATAGATTACTTACAATTAGGAAATGAAAAACAAATTAATGCTTATAATGCTATTAGTAATTTAGGAATAATGGATGACTTAAGGGAGTATAACCCAACACTTTGTGGTACATTTCCCATTGGAATTGATATAGAAGGTTCTGATTTAGATATTATAATGGATGTCTCTGATTTATCGCTGTATGAGAAAAAGATTGAAACATTGTATGGAGGTAAAGAAAAATTCTTTTTAAAAAGGATAATAATCAGAGGGGTCCCAGTAGTTAAAGCAAAATTTGTATTTGGCGGGTTTGAATTTGAATTATTCGCTCAATCGCAGCCCGTAAAAAAACAGTACGCTTTTCTACATATGATAATTGAAAATGCTTTATTGGAACAATTCCCCTACATTAGAGCTGAAGTAATACGATTAAAAAAAGAAGGTATGAAAACTGAGCCTGCTTTTTGTAAAATTTTTGACTTAGATGGAGACCCATATGAGAGTTTGTTACAGTATGGAAGACGTTTGGAAATTATTTAAGTAATGGATGAATTAGATAAAAATGTAACTTATTCTCTTTTCAGTCGTATAAAAGTTAAGGAGGGGATATAAATGAAATATACCTTAGTATTATTCATTTCAGTATGTTTGATGCAAATAATAATTTTGACGAATATCACTCTTTTTGATGGACAACTGAATGGAATTACAATGTGGTTATGTACTGCTATTTTTATCTTTTCTGCCACCGTATTTGGTTTAAGTAGAAAACCTGTTATGGATTCAAAGAGGAATAAATATGAAAATTAATACTTATTTTATTCAATTAGCTAGCACGATTATTGTTATTTTTGGAGGCACTTTTACAATTCGTTATTTTAGAGCTGGAGAACTTTTATTAGATCAACTTATTGGAGCAATGGTTGGTATTTTGCTTCTAATGGCAACAATTATTTGGAAAAAGTCTTTGTTAAGCAAACCCTTGCTAAAGTGAACTATAAAATATGTATACTTTAGTGAAGCTACCTCTTATGAATTTGTAGGTTTAGCTGTATTTGAGAATGAGAAACCAATTGGATTTGAAAATGGTTTCTTTTTTTACGTCAAAAATTAATGAAGCACACACCCTTCTAGCATGAAAAAGAACGAGCATCCGCAAAATACTTATAATAGTAAAGGAATTGTGAAACTTTTTGAATATTCTAACGTAAATTAGTACAATTATTTATAAATTTACGATTGGGAGGGATAAAGATGAATATTGTATTTATGGTGATTTTTGCAGGTATTGCTATTACCGTTGTATATAAAATAGCCCATCTCATCTATTTAGTATTTAAACTGGGTTTTAGCTTAGAAGTGATTAAATTCATACTCATCATTGGACTCATTGCTACCTTTGCAGTATTTATATTAGTAGCAACAGATTTTAGTACAGCAAGTTTCCTTATTTCGTCACTAATTGGTGGCGGTATTTTACCCTCATTATTTGAAATTACAAAGATGAAGCCAAAATCTCATTATGGAGATAAGAGACCTGTTACCGTATCAGCAAGCACCTATGCATGGAGTTACTATGGTGGAGGAAATGGGGATTGTGGAAATATAGGTATTAGTAGCGGCAGTAGCGCTAGTTTTCACGGAGATAGCGGTAGTGGAGGGGATTGTGGTGGAGGTGGAGGAGAATAACATCGCCCACTGCTCAATATCAGATCTTATTCTATTAAAATCTTTGGAATAAAAAATAAAGACTATCCAAAAAAATCGGATAGTCTTTTTTTTATTACGCTTTTTTCATTAATTGAGACTTCTTACGAGAAGCTACGTTTTTATGAATTAATCCTTTAGAAGCTGCTTTTTCAAGTTGTTGAATTGCAGTTTTAATAAGATCTTGTGCGTTTTCTTCGTTATTAAGAGCGGCAGTATCAGCTTTTTTTACAGCAGTACGCATTGCTGATTTTGCTTTTGCGTTTTGAGTGTTTAATCTCTCATTTGTCTTAACACGTTTAATAGCGGATTTAATGTTCGGCATACCTTTCACCTCCTAAATAGGTCTGAGATGATACATTTCTTTCTAATACAACAAGCATTATTTTAACAAACACAAAAACAAATTGCAATATATAAATGCAAAGAATATTTACTTGACACTTCGACCACACTAAAAAAGAGGTGATTATATGTGGGGAAGAACTGATTTATTAGACGAATCGGATGAAATGGTAAAGCATCGAACTGGTGGCGAAAAAAACACATTAAAAAACTCCGAGGGCATTTCATTCGACGAAAATCGTGAGGGAGCAGTACTTATTACATCCATTGAGGTAAATGAAGAGGGAGAAAAGAAACTAGGAAAGAAGAAGGGTAAGTACATTACTTTAACAGATTTGACGGTGAGTCCAGATGAGGAAGATAGCTTCAAGCCAATAGAAAAAATATTTATTCAAAAGCTTAAAGAAATACATCAAGATTTAAATCTTTCGAAGGATTCCAGAATATTAATCATAGGACTAGGTAATGCAACTATTACGCCTGACGCAATTGGTCCGAAGGCAATAGAGTATTTGCAAGGTTCTTCTTTGACTCAAAATACAGAGAAGATAAAGGTGGTAATGTATGCACCAGGAGTAACAGGACAAACCGGATTTGAAACGAGTGATTTTGTCGAAGCGATTAGTAAAGCATATAAACCAGATTTAATCATTGTATTAGATGCTTTAGCAGCTAGGAATAGCGAACGCTTATGCAAAACGATTCAGCTGACGAATACAGGGATACATCCAGGATCAGGTGTTGGTAACCAACGAAAAGAGATTTCAGAAGAGGTATATGGTGTTCCTGTCACAGCTATTGGGATTCCAATGGTTGTAGATGGACCGGTTTTATATGCAGATGCAATGGAGCAGGTAATTCATTATATTGCCTCAAAGGTGGAGGAAAAAGGGAGTCCCTCTGCTGCATTAGCAGTTACTCCAATGGTGTCTAGCAAAAAACCAACCATAGATAAATCTGTACTACAGCCGATTTTTGGAGAATGGGTTACGTGGTCTACAGACGAAAAAAGACAATTATTTGAGGAAGTATTTGTTGGTAAGAATCCATCTTTGTTCGTAACCCCTAAAGAGACGGATGCATGGGTGGAACACTATGCATATTTACTTTCAAATGGCATAGAAAGTTGGATAACAACAAGATAAACTGTTCTAAAATTACTGCTCTCTTCATACGATTGTGTGAGGAGAGTGGAAATTATGGCTAAGTCCTTAAAGAATGTAGTTAGCATTTTATTACTTTTATTTTTAGCACCTATTATTATTGCAACCGTCCAAACGCCTCTTTTTCCGCAACAAAAGCTTCAGACAGCAACAGAACAAGAAGCACCCCCGAAAGAAGAAAGTAACACAGCGGTTGTATATGCTGCACAGTTAGATACAAAAACTGCTGCTGTTTCCGAAATTTTGGAACCCAAAAAAGCTTTTGTCTATTTTACCCATTCTCAAGAAGCCTTTAAGCCCATGCTAGCAGCTAAAGGTGACAAAATTGCAACTTATCATCCGGAAAACAATATTACTTCTTTTCAAGAGCAGATAACTTCTCAATTTGCATTTCATCAATTAGAAACGGACATATTGGGGCCTGAGACTACAGGAGATGCGAGGCAGTATAATTCGATACGGCCTTTTGTTCAGGAAGCATTGGCGCATGATGAGTATGATATTGTCTTAGACCTTCATCGAGATGCAGTTAAGGCAGACATAGCTACTCTTCAAGTTGGGGATGAGAGTTATGCCAAGATATATATTGTAGTTGGTGGAGAACATGCCAACCACAAATGGAATGAACAGCTAGCTAATAATCTTTCTATCCAATTAAATAAATTAGTCCCAGGGATTTCTAGAGGGGTAGTAGTGAAATCTGGAAAAGGTGTAAATGGTGTATATAACCAGGATTTATCGAAGAATGCTATTTTAATAGAATTAGGCGGAATCGATAGTACAGAAGTGGAAGTAAATAGAACGATTGCTATTTTGGCAAAAGCTGTTTCAAATCTTTTTCATCAACAAATTACATCCTAACATTGATGAATCGCTTGTTCACTGCTATAATTCATTATAGTTTAATTAGGAGTGAACAAGCATGAATAATGATGAGAGACTGGCACGACAGAAAAAAATACGTAACTTTTCGATTATAGCCCATATCGATCATGGGAAATCTACCCTTGCGGATCGTATATTAGAAAAAACACAAACTGTAACATCTCGAGAAATGCAAAATCAATTACTCGATTCAATGGATCTAGAACGAGAACGCGGGATTACCATTAAATTGAATGCTATTCAATTGACTTATAATGCAAAAGACGGCGAAGAGTATATCTTCCATCTTATTGATACCCCTGGACATGTCGATTTCACTTATGAGGTGTCTCGTAGCTTAGCAGCATGTGAAGGAGCTATTTTAGTTGTAGATGCAGCACAAGGGATTGAAGCACAAACACTTGCAAATGTTTATTTGGCTTTAGATAACGACTTGGAAATCCTTCCTGTTATTAACAAAATAGACCTTCCAGCAGCTGACCCCGAACGTGTGAGAGGCGAAGTGGAGGATGTTATTGGTCTGGATGCTTCCGAAGCGGTATTAGCTTCCGCAAAAGCAGGAATTGGTATTGAAGAAATTCTGGAACAAATTGTAGAAAAAGTGCCTGCTCCAACTGGAGATCCAAATGCACCATTAAAAGCATTAATATTTGACTCCTTATTCGATCCTTATCGTGGAGTTATCGTGTATATCCGTATCATTGATGGAACAGTAAAACCAGGTGACAAGATTAAAATGATGTCATCAGGTAAAGAATTTGATGTTGTAGAAACGGGTGTATTTACACCTAAAACAACACAACGTTCTGAACTGACTGTTGGAGATGTTGGTTTCTTAACAGCTTCTATGAAAAATGTAGGGGACTCAAGTGTTGGGGATACGATTACATTAGCTGAAAACCCTGCTACTGAAGCTTTGGCTGGATATAAAAAGATGAATCCAATGGTATTCTGTGGGTTGTATCCAATCGATAATACAAAATATGTTGACTTACGTGATGCTTTAGAAAAATTACAATTGAATGACTCCGCACTTGAATTTGAGCCAGAGACTTCCCAAGCATTAGGTTTTGGATATCGCTGTGGTTTCTTAGGTCTCCTACATATGGAAATCATTCAAGAACGTATTGAACGTGAATTCAATATTGATCTAATAACTACTGCTCCAAGTGTTATCTATGATGTGAAACTTACGAATGGAGAAATCCTAAAAGTGGACAATCCTTCCATGATGCCAGAATCACAAAAAGTAGATAAAATTGAAGAGCCATATGTTAAAGCATCTATTATGGTCCCAGAAGAATATGTTGGTTCCGTTATGGAACTGTGTCAACGCAAACGTGGGAACTTTGTAACTATGGACTTTTTATCTAAAGCTCGTGTGAATATTATTTATGAAATTCCACTATCAGAAATTGTGTATGACTTCTTTGATGCATTAAAATCAAGTACAAAAGGATATGCTTCTTTTGACTATGATTTAATAGGCTATAAAGAATCCAAATTAGTTAAAATGGACATTTTACTAAACAGCGAAAAAGTGGATGCACTTAGTTTTATCGTTCATAGTGACTTCTCTTATGAACGCGGTAAGCTAATAGTCGAAAAACTTAAGGCATTAATACCGAGACAACAGTTTGAAGTTCCAGTACAAGCAGCTGTTGGGCAAAAAATTGTTGCTCGTTCCACTATTAAGTCAATTGGTAAAAACGTTTTAGCTAAATGTTACGGTGGCGATATCTCTCGTAAACGAAAACTTCTAGATAAACAAAAACAAGGTAAAAAACGGATGAAACAAGTAGGTTCTGTGGAAGTTCCACAAGAAGCTTTCATGGCTGTTCTGAAAATGGACGAGCCAAATAAATAATAAAACGAAGGGGGAGGCACTAGCAGCCTCCTTTTTCCTATATGGAAGAAGAAAGTAGGGATAGTTATGGTACGAGGCGTATATATACATATTCCTTTCTGTCATCAAATTTGTAATTACTGTGATTTCAATAAATTTTTCTTTCATAACCAACCGGTAGATGAATATATTGAATCACTTGGAAAAGAAATGGCATTGTGGGCAAATGATTTACAAAAAGCAGAAATTGAAACGATATTTATTGGGGGTGGTACTCCAACTTCTTTATCAGTAGACCAATTAGATCGATTATTAGAGCTGATTACCACATATATACCAATGGAGCATGTCACAGAATTCTCATCGGAAGCTAATCCAGATGAGCTGACACTTGATAAAATGCAAAAGATGCGCGAATTCGGTGTGAACCGGTTAAGTATGGGAGTCCAAACCTTTGATCAAGACCTTTTAAAAGTATTAGGAAGAACCCATTCGAATGATCATGTCTATGAAGTGATTAATCATGCCAAACAAACTGATTTCCCTTCGATAAGTATAGATTTGATGTATGGACTTCCAAACCAAACGATGGATCAATGGAAAGCATCCTTGCAGGAAGCATTCCGCTTAAAAATTCCACATATTTCGGCTTATTCCTTGTTAGTTGAGCCAAAAACAATCTTTTATAATCTACTATCCAAAGGGAAACTCTCTCTTCCAGGAGAAGACTTAGAAGCGGAGATGTATGGTTATCTATTAGAGGAAATGAAAAGTCATGGTTATATTCAATATGAGATAAGTAATTTCGCATATGTAGGAAAAGAATCAAAACATAATTTACTTTACTGGAATAATGATGAATATATCGGATTAGGTGCTGGTGCTCATGGATATGTGAATGGTAAGAGATACTCCAATCATGGACCAATAAAAAAATACATGCAGACAATCGATACAGGGGAACAACCTCTTATGATGCAAAAAGAAGTGACAAACGTGGAAAAAATGGAAGAAGAAATGTTTCTTGGTTTACGTAAGAATGAGGGTGTATCACTTGCAAAATTTGAGGAAAGATATGGTCTAACCCTTCGTGATGTATACGGAAAAGAACTAGATGAGTTACTTCAGAGGGAATTATTAGTTCTGGAAAATAATTTTGTAAGACTGACTTCCCGTGGAAGGTTTATGGGAAATGAAGTGTTTCAATATTTCTTGAAATAATTAAAGCTAAATCGTTGACAGTTTTCTGTAGATTTGATAAGTTTTATATGAGTATTAGCACTCTCTTTGAACGAGTGCTAACAGAGGTGATAATCATGCTAACAAACAGGCAATTATTAATATTGCAAGTAACGGTAGATGATTTTATCGATACCGCTCAACCAGTTGGATCTCGTCAGCTTTCGAAAAAGGAGGAAGTACCATTTAGTCCTGCTACTATTCGAAATGAAATGGCAGATTTAGAAGAAATGGGCTTTTTAGAAAAAACACATACTTCGTCTGGTCGTGTGCCTTCACAAAAGGGATACCGTTATTATGTCGATAATATGTTAACTCCACAAAGAATTTCGCAAAGCGAGATAAAACAAATTCGTTCTATCTTTGAGGAACGAAAGGTGGAGACGGAGCAAATAATTCGCAAATCCGCTGAAATTATATCGGAACTAACGAATTATACCTCTATTATGTTAGGCTTAGATGTGAGAAAACATCGTGTTAAACGATTTTCGATTGTACCACTTTCAAGTGATTCTGCTGTAGCGATAATTGTTACAGACAGTGGTCATGTAGAGAATCGACTATTTTCTATCCCTGAAAATTTTCAGGCATCTGATATCGAACGTATGATCAATCTGATCAACGAACGTCTAGTAGGGGTATATTTGCATGAACTCCCTGCAATGCTAGAGGCGGTAACGCTGAATGTGTTGCAACAAAATAACGGTCGTCTGAATCATCTTTTTGGATCGCTTAACCAAGCGATGACTATTGAGCATGAAGACAAGGTGTATTATGGTGGGAAGTTACAAATATTGAACCAACCAGAATTTAATGATGTAGAAAAAGCACGGAGTATTATGAATTGGATGGATCATGTAAACCAAATTCCAGGTATTTTCCATTTGGATAAAAAGGGAATTCAAATTCGCATTGGATCAGAAAACAATGATCTTGCCATGGAGGGATGTAGTGTTATTACTGCCTCATATGGTATTGGTGAAGAGCAAGTGGGTTCGATAGCGATTATTGGTCCGACTCGAATGGATTATAGGAGAGTCGTGTCATTACTAGATGTCATGAGTAGTGATTTATCTAGAGAATTATCGAAAATATTACATGGACATCAAGGATAAGGAGAGTTCCGAACAATGTCAGAAATCAAAGATGAAAACTTAGAAGAGCAAGAAGTAAAAGAAACTATTCAAGAAGAGTCTGAACAGCCGAAAGAAGTTGTGGAAGAAGTAGATGAACTAACTCTGGCTAAACAGCAAATCGAAGAAGAACAAGATAAGCTTATTCGTCTTAGAGCGGACTTTGAGAATTACAAGCGTCGGGTACAATTAGACAAAGCAGCGGATTATAAATACCGTGCTCAATCCGTTTTAACGGATATTCTGCCTGTGCTTGATAATTTTGAACGTGCACTTGCAGTTGAAACGACTTCTGAAGAAGCAGCTTCTTTAGTTAAAGGAGTAGATATGGTTTACCGTACTCTTCTAGAAGCAGTTAAAAAAGAAGGTTTGGAAGCAATCGAAGCAGAAGGTGTAGCATTCGATCCGAACTTCCACCAAGCTGTTATGCAAGAGCAAGATGATTCAAAAGAATCCGGAGTAGTGCTTCAAGAGCTGCAAAAAGGGTACAAGTTAAAAGACCGAGTATTAAGACCTTCCATGGTCAAAGTAAACGAATAAATCATTTTCATCATTACTTATTCTTATGTAATTGATTGGAATACCCAAAAAAGAATAGCTAGTTATATATTAGGAGGAAAATTAAATGTCTAAAATTATTGGTATTGACTTAGGAACAACAAACTCATGTGTATCTGTATTAGAAGGTGGAGAACCAAAAGTAATTCCGAATCCAGAAGGTAACCGTACGACTCCATCTGTTGTTGCTTTTAAAAATGGTGAAAAACAAGTTGGGGAAGTTGCAAAACGCCAATCTATCACTAACCCTAATACAATCGCTTCAGTTAAGCGTTTAATGGGTACGAACGAAAAAGTTTCAGCTGAAGGAAAAGATTACACTCCACAAGAAGTATCAGCAATGATTCTTCAATATTTAAAAGGATTTGCAGAAGAATACTTAGGTGAAAAAGTAACGAAAGCTGTAATTACAGTTCCTGCTTACTTTAATGATGCAGAACGTCAAGCTACTAAAGACGCTGGTCGTATTGCTGGACTGGAAGTAGAACGTATTATTAACGAACCAACTGCTGCTGCACTTGCATACGGTTTAGATAAAATGGATCATGACGAAAAAATTCTAGTATACGATCTAGGTGGCGGTACATTTGACGTATCTATCCTTGAGCTTGGCGATGGTGTATTCGAAGTACTTGCTACTGCAGGGGATAACCGTCTTGGTGGAGATGACTTTGACCAAGTATTAATGGATTACCTAGTACAAGAATTCAAAAAAGATAATGGTATCGACTTGTCTAAAGACAAAATGGCTGTACAACGTCTAAAAGATGCTGCTGAAAAAGCGAAAAAAGATTTATCGGGTGTAACATCAACTCAAATCTCTCTTCCTTTCATCACTGCAGGAGAAGCTGGACCGCTTCACTTAGAAGTAACGATGACACGTGCGAAATTTGACGATTTAACTGCTCATTTAGTTGAACGTACAATGGTACCAACTCGTCAAGCGATGAAAGATGCTGGATTATCTGCTTCTCAAATCGATAAAATTATTCTTGTTGGTGGATCTACTCGTATTCCTGCTGTACAAGACGCTATTAAAAAAGAAACTGGAAAAGAGCCGCATAAAGGCGTAAATCCTGATGAAGTAGTAGCAATGGGTGCTGCTGTACAAGGTGGAGTTTTAACTGGTGATGTAAAAGACGTAGTACTACTTGACGTAACACCACTTTCTTTAGGTATTGAAACAATGGGTGGGGTATTTACTAAGTTAATCGAACGTAATACAACAATCCCTACTTCAAAATCACAAACATTCTCGACTGCAGCAGATAACCAACCTGCCGTTGATATTCATGTACTTCAAGGTGAACGCCCAATGTCTGCAGATAATAAAACACTTGGACGTTTCCAATTAGCAGATATTCCACCAGCACCACGTGGAGTTCCACAAATCGAAGTAACTTTCGATATCGACAAAAATGGTATTGTAAATGTTAAAGCAAAAGACTTAGGTACTCAAAAAGAACAAAATATTACAATTCAATCGAATTCTTCCCTTTCTGACGAAGAAATCGAGCGTATGGTAAAAGAAGCTGAAGCAAATGCAGATGCTGATAAAGTACGTAAAGAAGAAGCTGAAGTGAAAAACGAAGCGGATCAATTAGTGTTCATGACTGAAAAAACATTGAAAGATTTAGAAGATAAAGTGTCAGAAGAAGAGAAAAAATCTGCTGAAAATGCTAAAGAAGAGTTAAAAGCTGCTTTAGAAGCTGGAAACTTAGAAGACATCAAAACGAAAAAAGATAAATTAAATGAAATTGTACAACAACTTACGATGAAATTGTATGAACAAGCACAAGCAGATGCTGCAGCTAATGGTGAACAAGCTGGTCCAACTGATGACGGTGTTGTAGATGCTGAATTTGAAGAAGTAAACGACGATAAAGACAAGTAAGATTGTTGAAGTGTCGGTAAGCAAAAAGTCAAAGACCGGTTCCGGCTTTGGCTTTTCTTACTGTATAGGCAAAACTGGAATGTCTTATTTCTCATTAGGTTGATATTAAAGCATATATGATTTTAAAGTCATATTCTTAGGTTGAAACAGGCATGATCCGAATGATTAAATTTTCAAAGTTTTGCTATTAGGATTTTGTACATGG
The DNA here is from genome assembly GCF_038003145.1 of Psychrobacillus sp. FSL K6-1464. Taxonomy (NCBI): domain Bacteria; kingdom Bacillati; phylum Bacillota; class Bacilli; order Caryophanales; family Bacillaceae; genus Psychrobacillus; species Psychrobacillus sp. FSL K6-1464. The sequence continues at coordinate 2,208,916 of NZ_JBBOOP010000001.1, read as the reverse complement.
TACAATTATTCCTATGTGCAAGTTAACAGAGCAGGAGAGTGAAAGATGAATAAACGTGATTATTATGAGGTTCTTGGTGTATCTAAGAGCGCAACTCAAGACGAGATAAAAAAAGCTTATCGTAAACTTTCAAAACAATTCCACCCAGATATTAACAAAGATGCTGGAGCGGAAGACCAATTTAAAGAAATTTCCGAAGCATACGAAGTATTAAGTGATGAACAAAAACGGTCATCTTACGACCAATTTGGTCACGCAGGTCCAAACCAAGGATTTGGTGGATTTGGTGGCGGTAGTGCTGATGGATTTGGTTTTGAAGATATTTTTAGTTCATTCTTTGGTGGTGGCGGAGGTTCAAGAAGACGTGATCCCAATGCTCCAAGAAAAGGGAATGATCTTCAATATTCCATGACTATTGAGTTTGAAGAAGCGGTATTTGGTAAAGAAAGAGAAATAGAAGTATCTAAAGAAGAAAACTGTGAAACATGTTCTGGCTCAGGTGCAAAACCTGGTACAAAACCAGAAAAATGTTCACACTGTAATGGTCATGGTCAAGTAAATGTAACGCAAGATACGCCATTTGGCCGCGTTCAAACTAAACGCGCATGTAATCACTGTCAAGGAACAGGGAATATTATTAAAGATAAATGTGCTACCTGTCATGGTAAAGGCGCAGTTAACAAACGCAAAAAAATTAAAGTTACCATCCCAGCAGGTGTGGATGATGGGCAGCAGCTTCGTGTAAGTGGTCAAGGTGAACCTGGAGCAAATGGTGGACCAGCGGGCGATTTATATATCGTTTTCCGTGTTAAAGCAGATCCACGTTTTGAACGCGATGGCGACGATATTTATTACGAGCTACCTTTGACATATGCACAAGCAGCTCTTGGTGATGAAATTGAAGTTCCGACAGTCCAAGGAAAAGTAAAACTTAAAATTCCAGCTGGAACTCAATCACAAGCCAATTTCCGTTTAAAAGGAAAAGGTGTTAAAAACGTTCATGGCTACGGTGTTGGGGATCAACATGTAATAGTAAAAGTAATTACGCCGAAAAAGTTAACAGAAAAACAAAAACAATTATTACGTGAATTTGCAGAAATCAGTGGAGATATTCCAGAAGAGCAAGGCAGTTCATTATTTGATAAGATCAAGAAGACATTAAAAGGCGAATAAAGGAGTTGGCGCAAGTGAAATGGTCTGAACTATCCATCCATACTACAAATGAAGCGGTTGAAGCGGTAAGTAATATTTTGCATGAAGCTGGTGCAAGTGGTGTAGTTATCGAAGACTCAGATGAATTAGGAAGAGAAAGAGAAGATTTATTTGGTGAAATTTATAGCTTAAACCCAGATGACTTTCCGGTAGATGGTGTACGTGTGAAGGCTTATTTAGCTGAAACAAGTTTCTTATTAGAAACAGTGGAAGAGATCAAACTTGCTATCAACAATTTAACAAACTTCGACATAGATCTAGGACATAATGTTGTTTCTGTTCAGGAAGTAGACGAAGAGGATTGGGCTACGGCATGGAAAAAGTATTACCATCCTGTGAAAATATCTAATCGATTTACTATCGTACCGACTTGGGAAGACTATGAGCGAGTGAACACGGATGAACTAATCATCGAACTTGATCCTGGAATGGCTTTTGGAACAGGTACGCATCCGACAACAGTTATGTGTCTCCAAGCGTTGGAGAAAACGGTTCAAACAGATTCAAGTGTAATTGATGTAGGGACTGGATCTGGGGTACTTTCTATCGGAGCAGCAAAACTAGGAGCTTCTAAAATTCATGCGCTAGATTTGGATGAAGTAGCTGTTAGATCTGCAATAGAAAATATTGCTTTAAACAAAGTAGACCATATTGTTCGTGTAACACACGGTAATCTTCTAGATAATGTGGACGAACAAGCAGATATAGTCGTAGCGAATATATTAGCAGAAATCATCATGACATTTACGGATGATGCATTCACTATTGTAAAAGAGGGCGGATTATTCATCACTTCCGGAATCATTGCTACGAAAAAAGATGATGTAAGAGAATCATTACAACATGCAGGATTTGAAATTGAGGAAGTCATGATGATGGAAGATTGGGTAACAATTATTTCGAGAAAACCTGTTAAATAAAGGAGATTGTCATGCAACGTTATTTTACAAATGAACCTATAAGTGAGAATAATACAGTGACAATTACCGGAGATGATGCGCATCATATGATTCAAGTGATGCGCATGTCACCAGGTGATCTAGTTTTTGTTGTGGCTAATAACCAAACATATACGATGGAAATTTTAGATGGGTCTTCAAAAGCTGTCCATTTAAAGGTTAAAGAGGTTCTACTCAACACCAATGAAATGCCAAAGAAAGTGTCAATTGTTTGCGGTCTACCAAAAGGAGACAAGCTGGAATTGATCACGCAAAAAGCAACAGAACTGGGAATGTACGAACTCTATCCATTTGAAGCAAAAAGATCTATCGTGAAATGGGATAAGTCTAAAAACGAAAAGAAAGTAGCTCGATTGCAAAAAATTGCTAAGGAAGCAGCTGAGCAATCACATCGTTCTACCATTCCACAAATACATAATCCAGTCTCTATAAAAGAGTTAGTTGAATTGTCCAAAGCATACGAAGTAAAGTATGTAGCGGATGAGGAAGACGCCAAAACTGATGAACGACAAAAGTTTGCTGAACAATTAAAAAACGTGTATGATAAACAATCGATACTCATCGTATTTGGTCCAGAAGGTGGGCTCGATCGAGCAGAAATAAAGCTATTATTAGATAATGATTTTCAGACAATTGCGCTAGGACCTAGGATTCTTCGAACTGAAACTGCACCGTTATATGCGCTGTCAGCAATTTCTTATGAATTTGAATGAAAGAGGTGTGAGAACTTGTCATCCGTTGCATTCCATACGTTAGGTTGTAAAGTAAATCACTATGAAACTGAAGCCATTTGGCAATTATTTAAGGAAAATGGGTATAGCCGGACTGAATTTGAAAAACAGTCAGATGTATATGTTATTAATACCTGTACTGTCACGAATACGGGAGACAAAAAAAGTCGTCAAGTTATTCGTCGTGCTGTTCGTCAAAACCCAGATGCTGTTATTTGTGTAACTGGTTGTTATGCTCAAACTTCTCCTGCAGAAATTATGGCAATACCAGGAGTAGATATAGTTGTAGGTACACAGGAAAGAACCAAAATGTTGGATTATATTCAACAATATAAAACAGAACGTAAACCTATCAATGCTGTAGGGAACATTATGAAAAATCGAGTATATGAAGAATTGGATGTGCCATCATTCACAGACAGAACTCGAGCATCCTTGAAAATTCAAGAAGGTTGCAATAACTTCTGTACTTTTTGTATCATCCCTTGGGCTCGTGGACTAATGCGTTCAAGAGATCCACAAGAAGTAGTGAGACAAGCGCAACAACTAGTAGATGCTGGTTATATGGAAATAGTTCTGACAGGTATTCATACAGGTGGATACGGGGAAGATCTAAAAGATTATAATTTAGCACAACTTTTAAGAGATATTGAAAACAATGTAAAAGGCTTAAAACGACTGCGTATTAGCTCGATTGAAGCAAGTCAATTGTCAGACGAAGTAATTGATGTTTTAAGAGATTCTAAGATTGTGGTAAGACATTTGCATATCCCTATTCAATCTGGTTCGGATACTGTATTGAAAAGAATGCGTAGAAAATATACAATGGAATTTTTTGCGAATCGCTTAGATCTTTTAAGAGTTGCTTTACCAGATCTTGCGATAACATCCGATGTTATTGTTGGTTTTCCAGGTGAAACAGCGGAAGAATTCATGGAGACATTTAACTTTATACGTGACCAAAAATTCTCTGAACTGCATGTTTTCCCATACTCAAAACGTACAGGAACGCCTGCCGCAAGAATGGAAAACCAAGTGGATGAAGATGTGAAAAATGAACGAGTACACCGATTAATCACATTAAATGATCAATTGGCGGTAGAATATGCTTCTAGATTTGAAGGGGAAGTACTTGAAATTATACCGGAGGAAGCTTATAAACTAGATTCAGCTGCTAATATGGTTGAAGGCTATACAGATAACTACCTAAAGGTTGTCATTCCTGGATCTGAGGATTTAATAGGAAAATTAGTTCGTGTGAAAATCACAAAAGCTGGTTATCCCTACAATGAAGGACAATTCGTTCGTGTTCTAGATGAAGTTGCAGAATTAGTATAAATATAAAGCCGGTGATTAATATTTCACCGGCTTTTTTATATGAAATTAGGAGGTGCTGTATTGGAAGTGACGGCTTTACTACCAGGTTTGCTATTTATATTTTATTTCGTTCCCGTAATTTTTGTTATTTGGTTTATGGTTACAATTGTAGGGCAACTCAAGGCCCAAACAAAGCTACTAAAACAAATTCATGAGAAAGTAAAAATTCCAGAATAAATAACCATATAGAGAGAAAAATACTATTGACCCGCAAAGTAACCACTATACTTGCACTTTACCGGCAATTAAGAGTATTATTAAGAGGTACGTACATCTTGAAAGGGGAATAACTAATGACTGAAAATATTGCAGCATTAATAGATCATACTTTACTAAAACAAGACGCAACTAAAAATCAAATTGAAAAATTATGTGAGGAAGCTAAAACATATAATTTTGCATCCGTATGTGTTAATCCTACCTGGGTTAATTTAAGCGCATCTCTTCTAAAAGAAAGTCCAGTAAAAGTTTGTACTGTTATCGGATTCCCTTTAGGCGCAAGTACTTCAGCAGTGAAGGCATTCGAAACTACTAATGCTATTGAAAATGGTGCAGATGAAATTGATATGGTACTAAATGTTGGTGCGTTAAAAGACCAAGATTATAACTTAGTACAAAAAGATATCGAAGCTGTAGTAAATGCTGCAAAAGATAAAGCGATTGTAAAAGTTATTTTAGAAACTTGTTTATTAACAAATGAAGAAATTGCGAAAGCAAGTGAATTATCTAAAGCAGCAGGTGCGGACTTCGTGAAAACTTCTACCGGTTTTTCTACTGGAGGAGCAACAATCGAAGCTGTAAAACTAATGCGCGAAACTGTAGGACCTGACTTAGGCGTGAAAGCTTCTGGTGGTGTTAGAAACTTAGCAGACGTTGAAGCAATGGTTGAAGTTGGAGCAACAAGAATTGGTGCAAGTTCTGGAGTAGAAATTGTAAAAGGATTAGAAAGTAAATCTGATTATTAATTTTTACTTGGCATAATTGCTCTAGATTAGTTGTTAGATTAAATTTCTAACTAAATAAAGTAAAAATTATATCTCAAAGTATTGACCAAGTCTTTACAATACGGTATAATTTTTTAGTACATAGCACTAGGTTATGTGCTTGACGTGTGTTCGGAGGGAGGGAAAAAGAGATGTCAAAAACTGTCGTTCGTAAAAACGAATCGCTTGAAGATGCTCTTCGCCGCTTCAAACGTACTGTATCTAAAAGTGGTACAATTCAAGAGGTTAGAAAGCGCGAGTTTTATGAAAAACCAAGCGTAAAGCGTAAAAAGAAATCTGAAGCTGCCCGTAAACGTAAATTCTAATTTACTTTATTTACTAAGCTTCGAAGCTATGGTTTCTAAAACCTGAGCGGAAACGTAAAAAGAAATCAGAAGCTGCACGTTAACGTAAGTGGTATTTATTCCCAACCATCCCTACGTTCAAAACACGTACTTTATGATTAAAATTTACAATTATGTAAACCGAGAAAATTTATTTTCTCGGTTTATTTTTATTTTATGAAACTTTTTGAAAGTTCATCCGTAAATAGGAGTATACATATAGAAGAAAGGAGGTTAAGTGGTGAAATTGACTCGCTATGTCGTTTCTCTTTGTTTATTAGTCTTATCATTTGGAATGATGATTCCTATTATAACAGCACAAACTACAGAAGTTTATAAAGTACCAGTATACGATGAAGTAGAAAAAGGATTATATGCTTTTCTGAAACGTTCAATCCATGAAGCAGAAGAGGCTGGAGCAGAGGCAATTATTTTTGAGATTAATACACCTGGAGGTTTTGTAGATTCGGCAGAAGATATTGCTAATTTATTGGATTCCACATCGATTCGTAAAATTGCGTATATTAACTCTGAAGCATTATCAGCAGGTGCTTATTTAGCACTTCATACAGATGAAATTTATATGTCCCCTAGCGGAACAATCGGTGCAGCAGCAGTCATTGAAAGTAGTGGAAACACTGCAGGTGAAAAAGCAAATAGTGCATGGAAAGCGAAGATGAAAAACGCTGCTGAGTTAACGGGTAAAGAACCTATATATGCTCAAGCTATGGCAGATGATACCGTAGACTTACCTGAATATAGAGCCCCTGTCGGTAAGTTATTGACACTTTCTTCAGCGGAAGCATTAGAAGTAGGCTATTCAGAAGCAACCGTTAGTTCATTTGATGAATTACTTGAAGTTACTAAGCTTTCTGGAGCGAAAATAATTGAAACAGAAGAGACCTTTATGGAATCGCTTGCACGTTTTATAACCAATCCAATTATCGTTCCAATCCTGTTATCAATTGCAAGTTTAGGTTTAATCGTCGAATTGTATTCGCCAGGTTTTGGTGTCGCTGGTACAATGGGGTTAATTTCGTTAGTTCTATTCTTTTTCGGACATTTAGTTGCAGGTCTTGCTGGCTATGAAACAATCATTATTTTTGTGATTGGTGTTTTACTTATTGTCGCGGAGTTCTTCCTGCCCGGAGGAATTAGTGGTATATTAGGGGCGGCAGCTATTATTATAAGTATAGTATTAGCTGGTGGCGATATTGAGCAAATGATTATCGCCGTTATAATTGCATTAACAGTAGCTATAGTGGGAATGGTGATTATTATGAAATTCTTTGGTAGAGAATTAAAAGTGTTAAATAAAGTAATCTTGTCGGATGCGACTACAACTGAAAAAGGATATGTTTCCAATAAAAATCGAGTGGAACTTGTCGGAAAATTTGCAGTGACAATGACACCACTTAGACCTTCGGGAACTATACGTATCGATAATGAAAGAATTGACGCAGTTTCAGATGGTAGTTTTATCGGAAAAGATAAATATGTTAAAATTATTAAAGTGGAAGGCTCTCGTATCGTCGTTCGAGAAGCAGTAGAAGGGGAGGTAACAGAATGATTACAGGCTCAACAGTTACTTTAATCATCGTTATAGTATTAGCATTTGTAGTACTATCAGTATTTTTCACATTTTTCCCAATTACGTTATGGATTTCTGCACTAGCAGCAGGAGTAAAAATTAGTATCTTTACATTAGTAGGGATGAGGTTACGTCGTGTTATTCCTTCACGTATTGTTAACCCATTGATCAAAGCTCATAAAGCGGGTCTTGAAGTTTCAATCAATCAGCTGGAAAGTCATTACCTTGCTGGAGGTAACGTAGACCGTGTGGTTAACGCTTTAATAGCGGCACATCGTGCAAACATTGAACTAACATTTGAAAGAGCTGCAGCGATCGATTTAGCTGGTCGTGACGTATTGGAAGCGGTGCAAATGTCCGTAAATCCAAAAGTTATTGAAACACCATTTATCGCAGGTGTGGCAATGAACGGTATCGAAGTTAAAGCAAAAGCGCGTATTACAGTTCGTGCCAATATTGACCGTTTAGTCGGTGGTGCTGGTGAAGAAACAATCGTAGCTCGTGTTGGTGAAGGGATTATTTCAACAATTGGTTCTAGTGTAAGTCATGAACGCGTACTTGAAAATCCAGATTTAATCTCTCAAACTGTTTTAGCAAAAGGATTAGATTCTGGTACTGCCTTCGAAATTCTATCGATTGATATTGCGGACGTTGATATAGGTAAGAACATTGGTGCAGAACTACAAACAGAGCAAGCAGAGGCAGATAAGAAAATTGCCCAAGCAAAAGCTGAGGAACGTCGTGCAATGGCTGTAGCATCTGAACAAGAGATGAAAGCAAAAGTTGTAGAGATGCGTTCGAAAGTAGTAGAAGCGGAAGCTGCTGTTCCATTAGCAATGGCTGAAGCGCTACGTGAAGGTAATATTGGTGTGATGGATTACATGAATTACAATAATATTAAAGCTGATACTGGTATGAGAGATTCTATTAGTAAAGTTGGCGGAGACAAACCTTCTACTGACGAGCTAAAATAATATAGCAGAAAGGAGGCAATCTCCTTGGAAGCCTTTATTCCTATAATCATCGCATTACTTTTTAGTGTTTTCTTTAATAAAAAGAAAGAACCAGACAAAAAGACGGTTGAAAAACCTGTAAATAGCACTCCTTCACGTAAAACTGTTTCAGAAAATCCTTTTAAAGAATTAGGTGATTTTGCTAAACAGTTTACGAATGAACGACAGCAGGAGAAAAAAACAAAACCTCCTGTCGTAAGAGAAGTGCCTGTAGTGGAGAAAATGGAGCGAGAGGTTAAGCGAAATCAAGGAGTGGCAAGAACTTCTGGTAGATTGAGTACACATCAGGAAAGTGCCCCTCTACGTCCAGAAACTACTCCGGTAAACTCTATGCTGCCTAGCAGTGAGGACGAATTGATCAGAGCAATTATTTTTTCCGAAATACTTGCTCCACCAAAATCTAAAAGATAACTCATGAACACCCCTTTACATGCATAAATTCATGTAAAGGGGTGTTTTTTGTGAAGCAGTTATTTCCACTCCATGCGAGTATTATGTTAGATAATTTTGATGATATTGTATTGGATTATGAATTTTCCTTAATACGGTTAAAAGAAAATAGTTTAGTCTGTTCCTATGACCATTTTCTTTTAGAAATTCATGCCGAAAAGTTGCACATAAAATCGATGTCCAGTGATAAGTTGCATCTACATGTGCATAATCTTCAGTTCTTTAATATAACTAGGAAGGAAAAAACGGTATGAAGCGTCTTATCAAAATTCAAGCACCAATTTCTACAGATCAGTTTACGCTTTATAAGGCTTTAAAGGAACAAAATATTGAAGTTTATCGGCTTCATACAAACGATACTCATATAAACTTTTCTATTCAAGCAAAAGATTTGAATGCGTTTCGGAAATTAAGAAAAAAACTGAAGATGCCGATTAAATTAGAAGATGAACTAAAAGAAAGTACCATCTCTTTTTATTCATGGTCCATAATGGGAGTTTTCTTCTTTATTGTAATTCCAATTATATTTGCCCAATTTATATGGACCGTTCATATTGAGTCGGATTCACCGGAAAGTAATATTCTACTAACTGAGCAGTTAAAAGAGATGGGTATTAAAGAGAGAATGTTTGCCTCAAAGTTGCCGTCAGAGCAAGAGATACGCCAAAATATTTTATTAAAACATAAAGAGTATTCATGGGTTCACTTTTCAAAATCCGGGTCTATATTTACAGTAGCTCCAATGTTGGCGCCACCTCAAACAGCAAAAGAGCTAAAGGATGCACCTGCTGTAAATCTTGTAGCCAAGAGAAGTGGAGTCATTACAGATTTTATCTTAACAAAAGGGGTGAGAGCTGTTGAAAAGAACATCTCTGTAAAAAAAGGAGATGTCTTAGTTAATGGTTTTGTCACCCAAGGAAACAAAAGGATTTTAACAAGTGCAGAAGGAAAGGTATACGCTAGCTATTGGATAGAGCTATCATTTGAACTGCCAACGCAAGTTGCTGTTACTAATCCGAACTCAAAAGAATTGGTCATCCAGAAAAAGGTGGATAATAAACAGAAGTTTTGGAAAGAAATACAGTTACCCGCTTTCATCCAGAAATACGTTCAGGCAGGTTATGTACAAAAGAATCACCATATAACTTATTCACTAACGGAACAGTCCATAGAACATCTCATAAGACCATTACTTTTTCAAAAAATTATGAAAGAATTACCTACAGGAACTCAATTATTAGAAGATAAAGTTTTACAGGTATCAATACAAGATGATAAAGTAAAAGGGAAGATACTTTTACTGATAAATGAAAATATTGCAATACCATATGTTATACCCCAAGGAGACGAATCATGAGCGAAACTAAACAATTAGATATTAATTTGCAAGATCCAGCAGAAGCGGTAATGCTGCTTGGCATCTCGGATAAAAATGTAAAACTTATTGAAGCGGAGCTAAAAGTTCAACTTATTACTAGAGGTGAACAAATTCAGATTATTGGTGAAGAAAAGAATGTAGAAGATGCTAGACAGCTTATGATTCAACTATTAGCAGTCATTCGAAAAGGGATCAATATCAATTTGCGTGATGTATCTTCCGCAATAGAAATGAGCTTGAACGGTACAATTGAGTATTTTTCAAGTTTATATGACGAAGAAATAGCACGAAATACAAAAGGTAAAGCGATTAGAGCAAAAACAATAGGGCAACGGGAATATATCCAAGGAATTAGACATACAGATCTTACTTTCGGAATTGGGCCTGCAGGTACCGGTAAAACGTATTTAGCGGTAGTAATGGCTACACAAGCACTTAAAAATGCTCATGTGAAAAAAATCATTTTAACACGCCCAGCAGTCGAAGCAGGAGAAAGCCTAGGATTCCTACCCGGAGACTTAAAAGAGAAGGTAGACCCTTATTTACGGCCGTTATACGATGCGCTCCATGATGTATTAGGAACAGAACAAACGGATCGACTTATGGAGCGAGGTACAATTGAAATTGCACCTTTAGCCTATATGCGAGGTCGTACATTAGATGACGCATTTGTTATTTTAGATGAAGCACAGAATACAACAAAAGCTCAAATGAAGATGTTCTTAACACGTCTGGGATTTGGTTCTAAAATGGTAATCACTGGTGATAAAACACAAATTGACTTACCAAAAGGTGCAGAATCTGGTTTAATCGTTACAGAAAAAATATTGAAAAATGTTGCGGGAATTCATTTCCAATATTTGGAGCAAGGGGATGTAGTACGCCATCCGTTAGTTGCTAAAATTATACAAGCATATGAAGAACTATAATATCCAATTCTTAAAAGAAGCAATTGTCTATGTTTAGACGGTTGCTTCTTTGTTATTTGGGAAACATTAGTGAATTGTGAAAAAAATAAGGTATAATGGAATAACTAGTTGGTGGGGGGATGAGAAGAAATGAAAAAAATCCTTATAAAGTGGAGAGAATGGAAAAATAGTAGGTATCTCCCTTTCATCGTTACTTTTATAACAGCGATTTGTTTGTTCTTTTTACTCATTGGAAATGTAAAGGAAAGTAAATATGATTTTGAATTATTCCAGCTTTCACCTGATACAATCAGAGCAGTTAAAACTATGGAAGACTCGGAAAAAACAGAGCAAGAACGTAAAAGAACAGAGCTAGAAGTCCCAGCTGTTTATCAATTTCAAGATGAAACGGCTGCTAACCAGGCTGCTATAGTTAAATCTATTTTTGATAGTGTTTTAAACGTAAAAGAAAATGCAAAGCCCGAAGAAGATACCCCAGCAACTTTAGTAGGAAAACTGAAAAAAGATATGGAAGAGCTGGCAGAGAATGCGAGTTATGTTCCACTTAACGATGAAATGTTAGCTACATTAATTAACCAAAATAATAGTATTTTAGAAGATTCAAAAACGAAATTATCGGAACTAGTAGAGAAGAACTTAAGTGAACCAATTAGACTGGAGAATATATCTATTTCCAGAGAAAAAATTGGTCAGCAAGTAAATAACATTTTTTTATATTCACAGGATTATAGAAATGTGCTCATTAATATTGCAAAAACCTCTATTGTGCCAACGGAAGTAGAAAATGAGATTTTAACACAAGAACGAATAGAACAGGCGAAAGCAAGTGTTGAACCTACTCGCATACTTCAAGGACAAATTCTCGTTCAAAAGGGTGAAATTATTGATCGAGATGTTTATCGACAGTTGGAATTGCTTGGCATGCTTACGAATAAGGCATCCTATAAGCCATATCTTGGAGTAGCTATATTTGTTGCACTCACCATGTGGGTATTATTTGGACAAACAATCAGTAAAAGGAAAAAAACGATAAACAATTCTAAAAATTTAATTGTTGTTGCCTTCAGTGTTATTTTATCTGTACTAATGATGAAGGTAATTCAATCTGTTGCATCTAATTTTGATGTAATTATTGCGTTTTTAATCCCTACTGCAATGGTTGCAATGCTAGTTTATTTATTGGTCGATGAACGTGCAGCGTATATTTCCAATTTTGTATCAGCTGCATATGCAGGTATTATCTTTCAAGAAGGCTATACACTCGTATTTCAAATGGAAGCTTCTTTATACATATTATTTGGGGGCGTTGCAGGAATTTTCGCCATGCAAAGGATGCAAACTAATTCTCAAATATTGCGCTCTAGTCTAATCGTATCTTCTGTGAATATTGTCTTTATTATATTTTATTTGTTAATGACGAAGGCTTCATATGAAATTACGGATATATTATTTTACATCGGAGCAGCTCTTGCTTCAGGGATATTATCTGGGGCAATGACTATTGGGATATTACCTTTTTTTGAATCTTTCTTTGGTATTTTATCTTCCATGAGACTCATAGAATTATCAAATCCCAACCATCCTTTGTTAAAGAAAATTTTAACCGAGACACCTGGTACATATCATCATAGTTTAATGGTGGCCAATTTAGCAGAAGCTGCTTGCGAAGTAGTTGGGGCAAACGGTTTATTGGCACGCGTTGGCTGTTACTATCATGATATTGGTAAAACAAACAGGCCAGGATTTTTCATCGAAAATCAAGTCAATGGTTATAATCCTCATGATTCTTTATCACCAGAAGCGAGTAGAGATATTATTATTGCACATGCAGTGGATGGTGCGAAGATTTTGAGGAAACATAAATTACCGAAAGAAATTGTAGATGTAGCGGCGCAACATCATGGTACAAGCCTATTGAAATTCTTTTATTTTAAAGAGAAAGAGATTAATGATAAAGTGGAAGAAGACGAATACCGTTATCCAGGTCCAAAACCCCAAACAAAAGAAATTGCCATCATATCGGTTGCAGATAGCGTAGAAGCAGCTGTTCGCTCGATGAAAGAGCCAAATGCTGATAAAATTAAAAAATTGATACAGTCTATTATTAAAGAAAAAATACTAGACGGGCAATTCGATGAATGTGATCTATCATTAAAGGAAATAAAGAAAATGGAAGAAAGTTTTTGTACTACGATGAATGGAACATTTCACTCTCGGATTGAATATCCAAAATAATTTATGAGGAGCCAAAAATATGCTAGAACTAGATTTAATGGATGAAACAAATTCTATACCCGAAGAAACATTAGCTCTTGTAGGGAAAGTATTACAATCTGCTGGAGAACAACTTTCTGTAAAAGAGGGCAGTGAGGTTAGTGTAACCTTCGTAACGAATGAGGCAATTCAAGAAATTAATAAAACATATCGCAACAAAGATATGGCAACAGATGTAATCTCCTTTGCAATGGAAGAGATGGGAGAAGGGGAAGTTGAAATTATAAATGCAGATATTCCAACCCTTTTAGGGGACATTATCATATCTGTCCAACGTGCAACGGAACAAGCAGAAACTTATCAACACTCATTTGAGCGAGAGCTGTGTTTCTTGGCCGTTCATGGCTTCTTACATTTGTTAGGTTATGATCATGGGACTGAACAGCAAGAAAAAGAGATGTTTGGACTACAGGAATCTATATTACAAGCTTTTGGGTTAAAACGTGAAGGCCATGAACCCTCGTAAATTTTTTCGGTCGTTTATCTATGCTGCTAATGGAATTTATCACGTAGTTAAAAGTGAACAAAACTTTCGTTTTCATTTACTAGCAGCAATAGTTGTTGTAATAGCAGCAGCGGCAACTGGTCTATCTGCATTTGAGTGGATAATCATTGTGATTTCGATTTTTGGCATGTTCATGATAGAATTAGTAAATGCGTCCATAGAACGTGTCGTCGATTTGGTGACGCCGGAATTACACCCACTAGCTAAACAAGCAAAAGACTTAGCTGCTGGAGCCTGCTTAATATATGCTATTTGTACTGTAATTGTTGGTTTAATCATATTTATCCCGAAATGGTCGGGAATCATATTATAGAGGTGAATTATTTTGAATAAAGAAATGTTATTAAAAGCGTCCATAACAGCAAGAGAAACAGCGTATGTTCCATACTCAAAATTTCAAGTAGGGGCAGCACTTTTAACAAGAGATGGAGAAGTATTCCTTGGTTGTAATATTGAAAATGCATCGTTTGGATTAACAAATTGCGCAGAGCGTACTGCCATCTTTAAGGCCGTGTCAGAAGGAAAAAAAGAATTTTCTGCAATTGCTATTTCAGGCGATACAGAAGGACCTATTTCTCCTTGTGGAGCATGCAGACAAGTTATAGCTGAATTTTGTGATCCAGATATGCCTGTTTACTTAACAAATTTAAAAGGAAATGTATCGGAAACGACGGTAGCAGAATTATTACCTGGAGCCTTTAAAACGGAGGACATGGATTATGCTGCAAAATAATGAGAATTATAAATCAGGATTTATATCAATAATAGGTAGACCAAATGTAGGGAAATCTACATTTTTAAATCGAGTAATTGGGCAAAAAATAGCGATAATGAGTGACAAACCCCAAACAACTAGAAACAAAGTACAAGGTGTGCTTACTTTAGAAAACAGTCAAATGATTTTCATCGACACACCAGGAATTCATATTCCGAAACACAAACTTGGCGATTTTATGCTTAAAGTTGCCAAAAATACTCTTCGTGAAGTAGATGTAATAATATTCATGGTTAACGCAGTAGAACCAAGAGGCAAAATTGATGAGTATATAATGGAAATGTTAGAAAATAACGAAACCCCTGTATTCCTTGTGATCAATAAAATAGACCAGGTTCATCCTGAAAAATTAGTTGATATAATTGAGTCCTATACAAAGAAATATAATTTCGCGGAGGTTCTACCAATTTCTGCTCTTCAAGGTAATAATGTGGAGAAATTACTAGAAACGATTCAATCCTATTTACCACAAGGACCACAATACTACCCGGCTGACCAAGTAACAGATCACCCAGAAAGGTTTATTATTTCTGAACTAATCCGTGAAAAAGTTTTGCATTTGACGAGAGAAGAAATTCCACATTCAATTGCGGTTGTAATTGATAAAATCAAAAAAGAAGAAGATACCGAAAAAGATATGATTCGTGTTTCTGCAACAATTATAGTAGAACGAGATTCCCAAAAAGGAATTGTCATCGGTAAAAAAGGTGCTTTATTGAAAGAAGTTGGAACAAGAGCACGTAAGGATATCGAAATGTTGTTAGGAACAAATGTTTACTTAGAATTATGGGTTAAAGTACAAAAAGATTGGCGCAATAAATCAGCGCATTTGAAAGATTATGGTTTTAGAGACGATGAGTACTAAGAAAGAAGGGAAGGCAATTGCTACAAAAAGTAGAGGGTATTGTCTTACGAACTTCTCCTTATGGCGAATCGAATAAAATCGTTACCATTTTTTCACGTGAATTAGGGAAGAGAGCAGCGATGGCTCGAGGGGCAAAAAAACCAACGAGTCGTTTAGCTTCGATCTCACAGCCTTTTACGTACGGCTATTTTTTGATTCAGCAAGGAAAAGGAATGGGGACTTTGCAGCAAGGTGAAATTATTGACTCGATGCGGTCTATTAGAGAAGATATTTTTACTACAGCGTATGCAAGTTTTATCATGGAGTTAGTAGATAAATTAATCGATGATGAGGCACCAAAGCCACAGCTATTTGATATTTTGCAGCAAGCGTTACATGCAATCTCAGAAGAGTATGATCCAGAGGCGATAAGTTTGTTTGTGGAATGGAAGCTTCTCCCGACAGCTGGTATTTATCCAACGCTTCATCAATGTACCAATTGTGGTGCAACAGATGGGGAGTTTGCTTTTTCTTTTTCTCAAATCGGATTTCTTTGTCATCGTTGTTTTTCCATTGACCCATATATAATTAGACTTTCTCCATCCCAAGTGAAGCTTATCCGAACTTTCTATACAGTTCCTATTGATCAAGTAGGGAAGTTAACACTAAAAAAAGAAACGAAGGGCTTTATCAAAAAGATTGTGCGCACTATTTATAGTGAACAGGTCGGAATTCGATTAAAGTCCCAACACTTCTTGGATCAAATGGAGAAAACCCCAGAGTTTTTCACACCTAAAAAAGAAAAACCAAGTCCCGAAGAAGAGTAATTCTTTGGACTTGGTTTTTTTTTGCTATTTTAATGCTATGCTTCACACAGAGAGTTGTGAATTTATATTGAGTTGTGGAGTTAATGGATATACAAAAGAAGAGGTTTAAAGTAAAATCATTTTTAAAAGAAAATATAGAGGTATTAGATGACAAAATTTAATGCTAAATCAATAATATTGGATAAATTCGGTATTTCTAAATCAAATTTTTTAGGTTCAGGCATGGAATCCGAGGTTTATGCTTATGACGATAATAAAGTTGTGAAATTGTATAATGATATGTCCGATTCAAATAAGCAAACAATTCTAAAAGGTTTTTACTCCAAGATTGATTCAAGTTCTTTGAGCTATGAGCTTCCCTTTATTTACGATACCTTTGAGGAAAACGGCATATTAGTAACTATTGAAAAACGAATTGAAGGTAATAATTTACAAAGTATGCTCTCAAAGATGAATTATATAGAACAAAATAATATGATGGAAACTTATCTTAATGCAAATATTGAATTGAAATCTGTGAAAATAAAACCTAATCTCGAAGGATACATCCTATTCAATGATCAGCAGATTTCATCATTAAATATAAATAGTTGGTTTGATTTATTGAAAGAAGAAATTTTTCGAAAACAAAAGGAACTGGAGTCTTATTTAAAAAGAGATGTTGTGAATTATGATGCTAAAATTAAACAATTAGTAGAAATATTGTCATTAGGTTATGAAGGTGAATATTCTTTAATTCATGGAGATTTTTATCCTGGGAACGTAATGATTAATGAGAGTGGGAAGGTTACAGGATTAATAGATTTTGGATTAATGACAATGTACGGGGACAACTTATTTGATATAGCAATAGGATGGGTATGTTTTGATATGTATAATGAGTTGAATGCAAATATATATGAGAGATATCTAAACATAATTATTTCAACACTAGGTGAAGATGTTAGAAAGAGATTATATTTCTATGTTCTAATATATAGCTATATATCTGCCAATTTTTATTCTCCTAATTGCGAAGACGGTCATTATCAATGGTGTGTTAGAAATTTAAATAATAAAAATTATTGGGAAGTTCTATAAGAAACGAAAAAACTAACTATATCCTTAAAATAATCAAATAGTAGCAAAGATTGTAACTGGAATACCTTCAATGTAACGCCGCTGTTTAGTTGAAGATGAGAAAGGGAGTTCTATGTCGCATTTTACTTATAATACGACATAAAAAAGGAAATAGACTTAATCGTCTATTTCTTTTAGCATCGCTTTCAATTTTGCTTTATGTTTAGCTTTAGGAATTGCGTAATATTGCTCAAATCGGCACAGCTTACAAGAACAGTGAACTTTTCCTTTGCTTAATGTACCGCGTATAGGCAAGTACTCGTCTTCCAATTGAAAGACAGTGTGTAAAATCGACAACTTTTTTTGAATGATTCGCTCTCGCTGGTGACGAGTATAGGCTTTGGTACGGTTTTTCATGTGAATCAGCTCCCTTGAGAAACCCGAGCTTGCAAGGAGCATCAAGGAATGTAGCGGTACTCCCTACAAGCTCGGTATGCTGATCAACTTGTTTAAAATATTCATGGCAAAATTCCTTTCAATATGTACTAAATGATAGTACCACAGAATGACTGAAAACACTTAGCAAGTTGGTTAATAAGCAGTACGGCCATAAGGTAATAAAAGAGAAGGTCTTATTCAACTTATGGATGTTTTAGTTCAAGAAGGATTAAATTCTCTTTTGAAAAATTAGCTATAGTGATACATGAGGTCTTCGATAAAATATTTTTGGTGAGTGAAAAACATTCGATTAATAATTGTTATCCAAGTGCATTAAAAATTTGGAACAAAATTAACAGCAGTGAATTTCCAAATGTAAAAAAACGATATAACAAATAAAAACGACATTAAATATTGTTAAGCTAACGGGTGTTTTACTTTAAGAAGAGTAAAGCCTTTTTTATTGAACTAAAGGTGCAGGTTAGTTCAATAAAACAGGAGATATGGGTTTTCTTGTTGAATTAAAGAGGTAGCGTAGTTTAGAAAATAGTGAAAGGGGTTTTTATATTGACAGAAACTTTTCATATATCATATGGAGATCACCCGTCCCAATTCGGTGTATTGCGTATGCCGGATTTATCTGGACTAAGTCCAGTAGTTATTACGATTCATGGTGGTTTTTGGCAATCGAAATACGGACTTGAAGAAAATTCACCAATTGATGAAGATTTGACTCGTCGTGGTTATGCTACTTGGAATATTGAGTATCGTCGAGTCGGAGAAGATGGTGGAGGTTGGCCGGGAACATTTATTGATGTTATAGATGCTGTAAATCACCTCACCCAACTTAAGGAACGCTTTCAGCTCGATCTCTCTCGGGTAGTTATCCTTGGGCATTCAGCAGGGGGACATTTGGCTCTCTGGTTGGCATCCCGATTTAACAAATTTCAAACGAACGAGATCAGTAAAACGTTGCTGATACCTATACGGAGCGTAATAAGTTTGGCAGGGGTCTTGGATTTGAGGAAGATGTGGGAAATCCATGAGGAAAAAGGGATGAATAGTCCCGTAGCGTCTTTTATTGGAGGATCACCCCAAGAAGTATCTGAACGTTATAGGTTAGCTTCACCGATAGAATTGTTGCCTTTGAATGTCGAGCAAATTTTGATTCATGGTGAATTAGACCTCCATGTGCCAGTTGATTTGAGTATTGAGTATCATCGTAGGGCTATTGAACAGGGCGATAAAGTTCGTTTGGTAGTACTTCCAGAAGTAGAACATTTTATGGTTATCGATCCGTCATCATCGGCATGGAAGTCAGTGACCGATTCACTGGAAACTTTAAAAGAAAGTTCAAGTTCTTGAACTAATGAGGTACTTTAGTTAAAAATCATGGGTTGCCAAAGGCAGCTTTTTTTCTTATTGATATAAAAGCCGTAGGTTATTTTAGGTGGGAGTTGGCAGAACAATATAAAACCGCTAGAGAATGTACTTCTTCTCTAGCGGTTTCCTGTCTTTAGGTTAATTCAATTATAGCATATTATTCCATAAATTATCAGTCTGTTTATCTTCAAGTTTCCTAGGTAGTATGAGTGAAGAAAAGGGAATTAAAGAATATATAGGGAATTGTCATTTTAGGAATAAAACTTATTTGGGGAGGTATTTTGATGGATTATGTTTATCATATGGTGCCAAAAGAAATGAAGAGGGAACTTCTTATTTCTCAAGAAGAATTCGAACTTAAGGAAGTTTTAAAAAGTGTAATATAATAAAAATATTCTTCAAGCGGGTGCTTTAGCTTGCAAGTGGCTGCCTGTGAGGGGTGCTTTTTCTTATTGAACCAACGAGGCAGTTTAGTTGAAGAAAAAAATGCCACTACCTCATGGTAATATAAGGATAAATACAAAGGGGGAATACTTAAATGTCACTTATAACCATTGCAAAAGCTACCATTACGGATGCTGAAAAACTAACAGAAATTAAGAAAAGGACTTTTGATGAAGAATTGAAAAAGTGGCTTCCAAATCAAGAAAATGTAGTTGATTACAATATTCAGCCGCCAGGATATACTTCTATTGAGATGACTAAGTATATGATTAGAGAATTGGATTATTTTAAAATCTTGCGGGATAAAGAAATCGTAGGTGGAATAATAATAACTATTTCTGGTGCGAGTTACGGAAGAATTGACCGTATTTTCATTGATCCTAACTACCAAGGTAATGGAATTGGTTCAAGGGCAATAAATTTAATAGAGAATGAGTTTCCTAATGTTAGAACTTGGGACCTTGAAACGTCAGGTAGACAAATTAACAACCATTACTTTTATGAAAAAATGGGCTATAGAACAACCTTTGAAACCGAAGAGGAATATGGTTATCTAAAGCAAATAGAAACTTCATCGGAAATAGAAAACTTAGTTAAAAATAAAAACATTTCAAGTACCCAATACGAGAATTGCGATATGGCAACAACGGAGTTTTATGGTGTAAATTTAGAAGGAAGTTCATTCAGTAACAGCAATGTAATGAATAGTCATATAAGCAATTGTAATCTCAGCCACTCAAAGTTCCAAAATTTAAATCTTAGAAATTCACTCTATGCCGATTTAAATCTTTCTAACAGTGAAATGATATTCGTCACTTTAGGTGGAGTTAATTTTATTGATACAAACCTTGGAGATGAAAGTATGCCAATCACATTTGAAAGATGTGACCTTGAAGGAAGTAAATTTAGTAACAGTAATCTAAGAAATGTAGAAATACAAAATAGTGATTTGTCTGGTATGAAAATAGATAATGTTCCAGTAGAAGAGCTTATTGATGCTTACAATCAATTGAATAAAAATAATCAAATGAGTATCAGAGAATTTTAAATTTATCCTCTGAATCTACAGTTATTGGCCCTTTTGCTATTAACAAAGAACAAATAGAACTTTCGCAAAAATTCATGAAGCATGCTCTTATCTCTCTGCTAATAAAAACGCAAGAATAATGGTTTAACTTGATAACCATCATTCTTGCGTTATTAATTTTAATAAAGTTTCACTTAGAACTGTAAGTGATCTTCGATATATGCTTTTACATCGGCGATTGGCATTCTTGTTTGTTCCATCGAATCGCGGTGGCGGACAGTTACTTGGCCATCTGTTTCTGAATCGAAGTCATATGTGATACAGAAAGGTGTTCCAATTTCATCTTGACGGCGGTAACGTTTACCGATAGATTGGGATTCATCAAAATCTACCATGAAATGTTTACTTAAGTCTGAGAATAGAGCAGTTGCACCTTCAGACAGTTTTTTAGAAAGTGGTAAAATTGCTGCTTTGATCGGTGCTAAAGCAGGGTGGAAGCGTAATACTGTACGAATATCTCCACCTTCTAATTCTTCCTCATCAAATGCTTCACATAGGAATGCCAATGTTACACGGTCAGCTCCTAAAGATGGTTCGATGCAATAAGGTACATAGCGTTCGTTCGTAATTGGGTCAATATAATTGAAATCTTCCCCAGAATGCTCCATATGTTGTTTTAGATCAAAGTCAGTACGATCTGCAATACCCCATAGTTCACCCCAACCGAATGGGAATTTATACTCGATATCTGTTGTTGCGTTTGAGTAATGAGAAAGTTCATCCTCTGAATGATCACGTAAACGGATGCTATCCTCAGACACTCCAAGGTTTAACAACCAGTCCTTACAATAGGTACGCCAAAATTCAAACCATTCCATATCTTCGCCTGGTTTACAGAAGAATTCTAATTCCATTTGTTCGAATTCTCTTGTGCGGAACGTGAAGTTACCTGGTGTAATTTCGTTACGGAAACTTTTACCTACTTGTGCAATACCGAAAGGCATTTTTTTACGCATAGAGCGTTGCACGTTTTTATAATTTACAAATATACCTTGTGCTGTTTCAGGACGTAAGAAGATTTCATTAGTAGAAGCTTCTGTTACACCTTGGAACGTTTTGAACATCAAGTTAAATTGGCGGATTTCTGTGTAATCAAAAGCACCACAAGATGGACAAACTACATTGTGCTCTTTCATGATTTCTTCCATTTTCTCGAATGAAAGTCCGTCAATTACCATCTCAATACCTTTTTTGTCTAAAGCGTCTTCAATAATTTTATCAACGCGGTGACGTGACTTACACTTTTTGCAATCAATCATAGGATCATTGAAGTTACCAATATGACCAGATGCTACCCAAGTTTTTGGATTCATCAAAATTGCTGCGTCTAAACCTACGTTATAAGGTGATTCTTGAACAAATTTTTTCCACCAAGCTTTTTTGATGTTATTTTTTAGTTCCACTCCAAGGGGGCCGTAATCCCATGTATTTGCTAGACCGCCATAAATTTCAGATCCAGGAAATACAAAACCTCTTTGTTTTGCTAAACTAACTACGTTTTCCATTGTAATTGTCATTTAAAAACCTCCATTAATTTTTTCTTTTAACCCGGAATACAAAAAAACTCGTCTCCGGGCAAAAATGCCCGGGGACGAGTTTATAACCCGCGGTTCCACCCCGATTGATTGCTAAAAAACAATCCACTTTAAAAGCATAAGCTCCGAGCTGCCGTTTTCCTACAATGTGGTCTTTCACTATCTCCACTCGCTTTAGTGTAGTACTTATTAATGCTCTTCAACGCTTTATTATTTGTAGCTATTGTATCACGAGCCACTTTACTTCGCAATCACTTAGAAAGTTGTTTTAAGAAAGTGCAACATACCTTTGAACCAAACTACATAGAGAGAATAGACAAACAACAAAGTGATAAGGATTTGTTGGCTTGTCTCCTGGGTGACAAAATAGCTTCATTGATCCCATAAGTCTATTAGAAAACGATTTAATAACCCGGTCGTTGCGTTAATTGTTAAAGTTGGTTTACCTGAAAAGACTAATGCTAATGCGGCTAAACCAAATATTAATAGTTCTTGTAATAGTCGATGAATTCCTTTGAAAGGTATTGGAGCTGCAGGGGATTATTTTAACTAAATCATTAGAAGTATAAAAATGAGACTTTTAAGGTAGGTGACCATGTTAGTTTTATTTTACGGGAATTAAGTAATAATCCTTAAAATAATATGGTAAATATAGGATATATTATGATTGTTCTCCCAATCTTGTTGATACCATAGTGCTCCATATTGTATGATATTAGTAATACAAAAGAAGGGACGAATCAATGTTATATTTACTAGCTATCTTTTTACCACCAGTTGCAGTATTGCTTGTAGGTAAACCATTCCAAGCATTTATTAATTTCTTATTATGTTTTTTAATTTGGATTCCTGCTGTCATTCACGCTATCTTAGTGGTTAATGAACACAAAGCGAACAAAAGAATGGTTAAGCAAGCAAAATTAATAAGCAATGCAAATAAACAATAGTTACTTAAGTCATGCCTCATAAGGTATGGCTTTTAATTATGTCTAAATTAAGGAGGGTAGGTTATCTATACACCTTAAGTCATAATGTTCTAAGACTGGAGATAAATAAATGTGACATACTAGGTAGCTCCAGTAGCAAGATAATGTAGAAATATAAAAGCTGAAAACCACCAACCAGGGTAATGGAAGGTGGTTTATTTTAAATATATGAAAGGGTGGTCCATTGTACATGTTTTTGTACTTACGCCTGTCAAGATTATGTTTTTTGTTCCCCAAAAAATTCTCAAAAATAACTAATATTAGTTGGGTTAAAGGAAAAGCACAAATATGACTTAATTCCTTGAAACATTGGTATATCCAGGATTCTTAATTTTGATTGTAGGGTTTCAATATGCTACAATACTTTAGTATTAAGTATAACACTTTGAGGCGGTGAATCCAATCGAACTCAACAAACGGCAAAATGAGATTTTGGACATAGTAAAAGGAAACGGTCCTATCACTGGCGAACAAATAGCGGAGCGACTTAGCTTAACTAGATCCACTTTACGTCCTGATTTAGCTATATTAACGATGGCAGGCTTTCTAGATGCTCGACCACGTGTGGGATACTTTTATTCTGGCAAAAAAACGAGCCAAGCAATTTCAGACAATATAGCTCAAATGATGGTGAAAGATTTTCAATCAATTCCTGCAGTTGTTGATGAAAGTATGACGGTGTATGATGCTATATGCCATATGTTTTTAGAGGATGTAGGGTCATTATTTGTACTAGATAAAAATTCAATGCTTTCAGGAGTTCTTTCCAGAAAAGACTTTTTACGAACAAGTATTGGTAACCATGATTTGAACAAAATCCCAGTACATATGATTATGACAAGAATGCCTAATATAACATATTGTTTGAAAGAGGATACACTTTTTGAAGTGGCCAAGAAGTTAATGAATCGTCAAATTGATTCTTTACCTGTTGTAAAAGAAGGAAAAGAAGGGTTAGAAGTAATTGGTAGAATTACAAAAACTAATATTACTCGTGCCTTTTTATCATTAGCCGATGACCATGATCTATAAGGAGTGAAACGATGAAAATGCTAAACCTGTTTATAGTCTCGGATTCAATTGGAGAAACGGGCGAACTAGTAGCAAAAGCGGCAGTAAGTCAGTTTAGACCTGGTCTACAACACACTAAATTTAAGCGATTTACTCATATTGATTCTTTAGACCATATTAAAGAAATTACAGAACTTGCTAAAGAGCAAGGTGCTATAATCTTGTATACACTGGTACAAACTAAAATGCGTCAAGCATTAGTAGAATACTGTAACTTATACAATTTGGAATCTGTAGATTTAATAGGACCGGTTATTAATCTATTTGAAAAAGAATTAAATGAAAAACCATTTGAAGAGCCTGGTTTAGTAAGAAAGTTAGATGAAGACTATTTCAAAAAAATTGAAGCCATTGAATTTGCAGTTAAGTATGATGATGGAAGAGATCCCCGTGGCTTACTCCAAGCTGATATCATTCTAATAGGGGTTTCGAGAACTTCTAAAACACCATTATCGCAATACCTCGCAAACAAAAGATTCAAAGTGGCGAATGTTCCACTCGTCCCAGAAGTAGAGCCACCAGAGCAACTTTTCCAAGTAGATCCAGCTAAATGTGTGGGTTTGGTAATCACACCAGAAAAATTAAATTCTATTAGAAAAGAAAGACTGAAAGCAATTGGTTTAAATGATGATGCAAGTTATGCTAAAATAGAGAGAATCAACGAGGAAATTCTTCACTTCGAGAAAATAGCTAAAAAAATAGGCTGTAAAGTTATTGATGTGACGAATAGAGCTGTTGAAGAGACTGCTAATTTAGTAATAAATCATATTCAACAAAAATAATTTAGGAATTTTTAAACCGATTCACGTTTGTGAAAAGGTTTTTTCTATTGTTTATCGAATAAATAAAGAATAGATTAATAATCTAAAATGTTTTATAATAGTAGTTTGTGGAAAAATAGCTATTAAGAGATATTTTATATGATTTTTTTGTCGATTCTTGCAGGATTTTTCTTTCCTTTCACGAATTATTAAAGGAGCAAGTAAAGATGGTGAAAAAGTGTCGGGTCGTATAGAAGAAGAGGTAATCGAACAAGTTAGGAATAACAATGATATTGTCGACGTCATAAGTGAATATGTTCAACTTACAAAAAGAGGTCGAAATTATTTCGGTTTATGCCCTTTTCATGGTGAACAGACACCATCTTTTTCAGTAACACAGGAAAAGCAAATTTTTCACTGCTTTGGTTGTGGTGCTGGTGGAAATGTAATTACATTTTTAATGGATATTGAAAATCTTTCCTTTCACGATGCGGTTAGTAAACTTGGTAGTCGAATTGGTATGACTATTGAAGAACGTTCTTCTGGTGATACAGAGTCAAAAGCGCCTGTTTCTAAAGAGGTTACTCTGATGAAAAAAGCACATGAGTTTGCAAGTGATTATTATCATCATTTACTACTTCATACAGAGGAAGGAGAAAATGCATTACTTTACCTGGAGGAAAGAGGGTTTTCTAAAGAGATTATCGAAAAGTATAAAATAGGGTGGTCCCTACCGAAATGGGATGCTTTAAC
The DNA here is from genome assembly GCF_038003145.1 of Psychrobacillus sp. FSL K6-1464. Taxonomy (NCBI): domain Bacteria; kingdom Bacillati; phylum Bacillota; class Bacilli; order Caryophanales; family Bacillaceae; genus Psychrobacillus; species Psychrobacillus sp. FSL K6-1464. The sequence continues at coordinate 2,183,207 of NZ_JBBOOP010000001.1, read as the reverse complement.
TACGTTACTTGAACGTAAAGGTATGGATTTACAAGAAATTGAGAAAACTGGGCTCATTATCCGAAAAGAAAATGAATTAAAGTATTTCGATCGATTTCGTGGAAGAATTATGTTCCCAGTTTTTGATGAAACTGGGCATGTTATCGCTTTTTCCGGTAGAATACTCGAAAAGCATGAGAATGAAGCTAAATATATGAATAGTCCTGAATCTCCGATATTCCAAAAAAGCCATGTGCTTTATAACTTGGACAAAGCAAGATTAGATATTCGAAAACAACGTAATGTAATTGTTTTTGAAGGTTTTCTCGATGTAATTGCTGCCTCTAAAGCAGGTATTGAGAACGGTATTGCAACTATGGGTACCGCTTTGACGTCATCTCATATAACAAAACTAAATAGACTCACTTCTCATGTTACGTTGTGTTTTGATGGAGACCGAGCAGGTATGGAAGCTGCTAAAAAAGCTTCTACTGCTTTACAGGCCCAACAAATACAAACGGAGATTGCAATTATTCCGGATGCAATGGATCCGGATGATTACATTAAAAACTATGGGGAAGAAGCATTTAGAACAAAGATTATTGAAAAACCACATTCTTATTTATCATTTATGATGATTGTTTCAAAAAGGGACAAAAATTTTAATAATGAAAATGATACTTTACAGTATATCCAAGAGATATTGGAAATACTGAGTGATAGAAGTTCTTCAGTTGAACGTGATTTGTATATACGTCAGCTTTCACAAGAAACGAATGTATCAGAAGAAGCAATTTATCAACACCTACGCAAAATCCAAGGAAAAAAAGCAAAACAATCTAAACAGGAATCTTCTATCCCTATAACAATTAAACCAGAAATGACGAAGATAAAGAAAGCAATATCCGCAGATGAAAGAGCTGAGCGGATATTATTATCCCATATGCTTCATAATCCTAGTGTAATTGATATAGCAAGAAGAGACTTAGAAGATCAATGTTTTATCAGAGATGCCTATGAAGTAGTATTTGTTCGTTTAACTGGGTTTTATGAAGAGTATCCAGATGGAGATTATCAACGTTTTTTAGAAGTATTAAACGATGCTGAGTTAAGAAAAATAGTAATGGAAGCAGCGCTCTCAGAACGTGATCCAGAGCATGAAACAGAGGAAGTCATGGACTGTTTGCGCCATATACGAAAATACCGGATTGAACTGCGTATTAAACGTAAGTTACATGAAGCGAAAGAAGCAGAAAAAATGAGTGATATTTCAAAGGCTTTAGAACTCGCTCAAGAAGCAATACAGTTGAAAAAGTCTTTGAAAACTTTAGAGTAACTATCCGGTAGCAAAAGGAGGAATTTCTTATGGCGGACAAGTCCGAACGCACAAAAGAAACAGAAATTGAATTATCTTTAGAAGAGGCAAAAAAACAATTAATCGAATTAGGTAAAAAAAATGGTGAACTAACGTACCATGATATTGCAGAAAAATTAGCTCATTTTGAGCTTGAATCTGATCAAATTGAAGAATTTATCGATAATCTTGAAGGTAGAAATATCGAACTTAGCCGTAAAGATGGCGATGAGGAAGATTTGGATCGTTTAATGAAAGGGAAAGAAGAGACTTTCGACTTAAATGATTTGAGTGTTCCACCAGGTGTCAAAATCAATGACCCCGTTCGTATGTACCTGAAGGAAATTGGACGAGTAGACCTACTAAAAGCTTCTGAAGAGATCGCTTTAGCTGAGCGTATCGAACAAGGTGATGAAGAAGCAAGAAAACGTTTAGCAGAAGCTAACCTTCGTCTAGTAGTAAGTATCGCGAAACGTTATGTTGGACGTGGCATGCTATTCCTAGACCTTATTCAAGAAGGTAATATGGGACTTATTAAAGCTGTTGAAAAGTTTGACCATCGTAAAGGATTCAAATTTAGTACGTATGCAACTTGGTGGATTCGTCAAGCGATCACACGTGCAATTGCAGACCAAGCAAGAACAATTCGTATTCCAGTGCATATGGTAGAAACAATTAATAAATTAATACGTGTTCAACGTCAATTATTGCAAGATTTAGGTCGTGAACCATCTCCAGAAGAGATCGGGGAAGAAATGGACTTACCAGCAGAAAAAGTTCGTGAAATTCTGAAGATTGCCCAAGAACCAGTTTCCTTAGAAACACCTATTGGGGAAGAGGATGATTCTCACTTAGGAGACTTCATAGAAGATGCAGATGCACAATCACCATCTGATCATGCAGCTTATGAACTGCTTAAAGAGCAATTGGAAGACGTTTTAGATACGTTGACTGACAGAGAAGAAAATGTATTACGTTTACGTTTTGGTCTTGATGACGGACGTACGAGAACACTTGAAGAAGTTGGTAAAGTTTTTGGAGTTACTCGTGAGCGTATTCGTCAAATTGAGGCAAAAGCATTACGCAAACTACGTCACCCTTCTAGAAGCAAGCGTCTGAAAGACTTTTTAGAATAGAATGAAGACATCCACTGCGGATGTCTTTTTCAACATTCTATGAATCTGATAATACTGGTTTACCAGATGAAAAGAGGACTAACATGTCACTTCAGCGTAAACAAATAATAATGAATGAAATTTCATTTTGGAAAAAAAACAAGCTGCTGCCGGAGCATTATTGTGATTTCCTTCTCACTTTATACGCTCAAGGTGAAAATCAGGAAGAAGAGCAAACGGAGAATGCGTCGAAAGCAGTATTAGCAAAAAACCAAAAATATAAAGTTATATTGTATGTAGTAGTTGGTTTGTTGACTGCAATCTTGTTAGCGAGCTTATTTGTGATGACGACTGCTGTTTTTATACCTATTATTCTTGTGGCAGTTGCAATTCTTTCTTTTTTATACATAGCTATTAAACTAGTAAAAAATAAATCTCTAATGGCACCCCTGCTGTTCGTATTTTCCGCGCTTTTGCTGTTAGGTTTATCTTTTAAAGTATGGGACATATATTTTGTTGAGGAGCCTTTAGTGTTAATCGGATTAATCTTCGGAAATTGTCTATTATGGCTGTTTTCCGGCTTAATGATGAAGTTAGTATATTTTAGTATTTCCGGAGTTTTAGGAGTTTTATTAATAATTGGATATTATATATTCATGTAAATTTATCACTTGCATCAATAAAAAATACAAATACCAACATACATTCAGAAATGTGAATGATTGTTGGTATTTTTTTATTAGATGATAAATTATGATATTCATTTGGAAAAGTGAGTACCTAAACCGAATAGATAGACGAGGGAGTCGTGTATTATTGAAGCATTTCCTAGCATTAATTGACGAACAATTGTAAATAGTACTTGATATTGAAAACCCTTTCAATATATAATCATTATAAACCGATTTACTAAACCGATTTATGAAAAAGAATATATTGTTATAGGGGGTTAGGTTCAATGGATACAGATTTTGGTGTACTAACATTAGGAGATGCTTTAATAACATTTAATCCATCTGTAACTGGACCAATGAGATATGTACCGACATTTTCAAGAAAAGTAGGGGGAGCAGAGTTAAACTTTGCGATTGGTTGTGCCCGTTTAGGACTCAACTCTAAATGGGTGAGTCGATTAGGTGGGGACGAATTTGGACGAGTAATATATAACTTTGCACGTGGTGAGGGTATTGATGTTTCTGAGGTTAAGCTGGTCGAGGGCTACCCTACATCCTTGAATTTCAAGGAAATTCGAGAAGATGGATCAGGAAAAACGTTTTATTATCGTTACCAGTCCCCAATATTAACGATGGAACCTAGTGATATTACAGAACAAATGTTAGATGGGATTGACTTAGTTCATCTAACTGGTGTTTTTATGGCAATAGATAAAAAAAATATAGAAATAACGAAAAAACTATTGATACTTGCTAATCAAAAAAATATACCAGTATCATTTGATCCAAATATTCGTTTGAAGTTATGGACAATTGAAGAAGCAACCGCAGCATATATGAATATTTTCCCCTATGTAGATATACTGCTTACTGGGTTAGATGAAATCGAGATGATTTTAGGTGATTCAACAGAACAGGCATTAGTTGAATGTGCAAAGCGCTTCAAGATTTCAGAGTTAGTCATAAAAGATGGTGGGAATGGTGCAAGAGTTTATACCAATAATAATTGGTATAAACAAGAGGCATTTCAAGTGACGCCAATAGATACAGTTGGAGCGGGAGATGGCTTCGATGCCGGCTATATTTATTCATATCTTCATGAATATGAACCAAACGAGCGACTGAAGTTTGCTAATGGAGTTGGTGCACTTGTGACTACGGTTTCCGGGGATAATGAAGGGCTTCCGGAACTATCGGAAGTACTAGCTTTTATACGAAACGATAAAGTTATTGAGCGATAAGGAGGAAATATAAAATGACAAAGTATTCTACATTGACACAAGTTACAGAGTCAAAGGTCGTTGCAGTAATTAGAGGAAATAGCGCTGAGGAAGCTGTTCAATTAACAAAGGCAGCAGTTGAAGGTGGAATTCGAATTATTGAGTTAACTTATACAACTCCTCAAGTCCAGAAAGCATTTGAAGAACTTCAAGAAATAGATGCAGTTTTAGGTGCAGGTACAGTACTTGATGCGGAAACTGCTCGACATGCAATCCTAAATGGTGCAAAGTTTGTCGTTAGTCCACATTTTAGTGAGGAAGTGGCAACCGTTTGTAATAGATATGCAATTCCATATTTACCAGGCTGTATGACAATTCGTGAGATGGTAAAAGCGTTAGAGTCAGGATGCGATATATTGAAACTATTCCCGGCTAACAATTTTGATCCTTCTTTTATTAAATCTGTTAAAGGTCCTCTTCCACATGTTCAAATAATGCCGACAGGTGGCATTAATGCGAATAATATGCAGGAATGGCTAGCAGCTGGCGCAGTTGCAGTAGGTGTTGGAAGTGATTTGAACAAAGCGTATAAAGTTGGTGGATATGACGCAGTTGTGGAAGCAAGTAAAAAGTATATAGATGCTAGTAAAAACTGAGAGGAGAGAGTATATCATGAATATGACTTTTCGTTGGTACGGAAGAGGCAATGATACAGTAACACTCGAAAATATAAAACAAATACCAGGTGTTAAAGGAATCGTATGGGCCCTCCATCAAAAGCCTGCAGGGGAAATATGGGGAAAAGAAGAGATTAAAGAGGAAATCGATTATATACATTCATACGGTTTTCATACCGATGTAGTGGAAAGTGTGAATGTCCATGAATCTATTAAATTAGGGAACGAAGAGCGTGACCAATATATTGAAAACTACAAGCAATCGATTCGAAATCTTGGAGAATACGGTGTAAAAGTAATTTGTTATAATTTCATGCCAATATTCGACTGGACTCGTACGGAAATGTTCCATCCACTAGAAGATGGATCAACTGCATTGTTTTTCGAAAAGTCAAAAGTAGATAATATAGATCCACAAGAATTAGTTAAAACAGTAAGTGAATCCTCTGACTTGTCCTTACCAGGATGGGAACCAGAAAGAATGGCTCATATTGCTGAATTATTCGAAGCATACAAGGAAGTTGATGAAGCTAAGCTTTGGGCTAATCTTGCTTATTTCTTAAATGAAATTTTACCAGTAGCTGAGGAAGCTGGCATTAAAATGGCTATTCATCCTGATGATCCGCCGTATTCAATCTTTGGTCTGCCACGTATTATTACTGGCGAAGCAAGCTATGAGAAACTAATTGCAATTTCGAATTCATCTTCCAACGGATTTACCATGTGTACTGGCTCAATGGGTGCAAATCCTGAAAATGATATGGTCCAAGTGGCTAGAAAATATGCAACACGCTCTCCATTTTCACATATTAGAAATATAAAAATTTATGAAAGCGGTAACTTTACTGAAACTTCGCATTATACGAGCGATGGATCTATCGATATAAAAGGTGTGGTAGAAGAGTTAAATAAACAAAATTATGATGGGTATGTGAGACCAGATCACGGTCGACATATTTGGGGAGAGGTCTGTCGCCCTGGATATGGCTTATATGACCGAGCTTTAGGCATCATGTATTTACTAGGGTTATGGGATGCTTTTGAAACAAATAAGGAGGATTCGCGATGATTCCTATTCATGAAAATATAGATGGTCGGGTTGCTGTAATTACAGGTGGTGGCGGTGTGTTATGCTCCCGAATGGCAGTGGAACTTGTACGTCATGGGGTAAAAGTTGCCATCTTGAATAGAACTGCCGCAAAAGGTCAAAAGGTGGTAGACGAGATAACTTCCAAAGGTGGAGTAGCAATTGCCATAGAAACGGATGTCTTAGATCGTGAGTCTCTTGTTCGTGCAAAAAAAGCTATCTTGGAGCAATTTGGTCGAGTTGATATTTTGATAAATGGAGCCGGTGGTAACCATTCAGATGCGATTACTGGCCCTGAAAAATACGAAGAAGATGCGACGAGTAAATCCTTTTTTGATTTGGATGAAAGTGGATTCTCAGATGTTTTTTCTTTGAATTTCACAGGTACTTTTCTACCTAGCCAAGTTTTCGGCAAAGATTTACTAAAAGCGGAATCTCCGACCATTATTAATATCTCATCGATGAGCGCATATGCACCATTAACGAAAATTCCAGCATATAGTGCAGCAAAAGCATCTATAAATAATTTTACAATGTGGATGGCAGTTCATTTTGCGGAAGCTGGATTACGTGTAAACTCCATTGCACCTGGATTTTTTGTAACGGAACAAAATAAAGATTTATTACTGGACGAAAATGGCAACTATACAGCTCGCTCACAAAAAGTAATGGCAGCCACTCCGATGAAAAAATTTGGAAAGCCTGAAGAACTATTAGGAGCGCTGTTATTTTTAGTAGATGAATCATATTCGTCATTTGTCACTGGCACAACGATGGCTGTTGATGGTGGTTTTATGGCTTACTCAGGAGTATAAGAGATGAAAAACATTACAATTGCCGATGTAGCAAGACATGCAGAAGTTTCTAAAAGTACTGTTTCCCAATATTTAAACAAACGATATGAGTATATGAGTGAGACAACACGAAAGAAAATTGAGAAAACAATTAAAGAGCTAAATTATAGACCTAATGTTGTTGCTAGAAGCTTAAAGCAAAAATCGACTTTTACGGTGGGAGTCATTGTGGCTAACATTCTACATACATTTTCGACTCAAATTATACGCGCAATCGAAAATAATTTTCACCAAAAGGGTTTTCATATTATTGTTTGTAACGCAGATGATGAACCAGAAAAGGAAAGAAATTATATTGAAATGCTAATGGCTAAGCAAGTCGACGGTTTTATCATCTTTCCAACAGGCGGTAACGTAGATTTATATAAAGAAATGGTTAACCAAAATATCCCATTAGTATTTATGGATAGAACGATTGATGAAATGGATATACCAACTGTAATGCTCGATAATATGGATGCTTCAAGGCTTGCAGTACAAAGTCTAGTGGATAAGGGCTATAAACGTATTTCTATTATAACTACTTCAATCATTCGAAACATAAGTCCTCGTGTGGAAAGGATACAAGGTTATAAGAAGGCATTAGAGGATTTCCAAATGCCTGTAGTACCAGATTATATAAAATCTCCGGATGTAAAAAATTTAAATTTAGCTATCGGTGAACTGTTCCAATTAAATGCACCGCCTGATGCGATTATTGCAGGGAATGATCGGGTGTTAATCGGTGTATTGAATTATATTAAAGAACATGATTTGAAGATTCCAGATGACATAGCAGTTATTGGAATTGATGAAGTTTCATTCGCAGGCTTTTTCACTCCTACTATTTCGACAATTTCTCAACCTACCGTAGAAATGGCAAATCAAGCAGTGAAACTATTATTAAATCAAATTAACCAAGAGGTAGATTTGGGGGAGACGGGAGTATATCGTTTGAAAGCAACTTTAAATTCACGAGAATCCTATTAAGTTAAACAGAATTATAGGTAAGGATATTCTAAACATGTTATAAAATCATCTCAATGAAAATTGAAAAGGGTTAGGGGAAATGAATATGGATTGGTTTATCGAATACGCTCCAATAATTTGGGTAGCATTAGGGGTGGCACTTTTATTATTTCTAAATATAGTTGTGAAACTTAACAGTGTATTGGCTCTATTAATTGTAGCTACATTAGTAGGTATTTTAAATGGTTTAACATTAGATGCAGTTGTTATCTCTATAAAAACTGGATTTGGTAGTACACTTGGAAGTTTAGCAATCATAATTGGTATGGGTGCTGTACTAGGGAAATTAATGGTAGACTCTGGAGCTGCTCAACGTGTAGCTTCCACCTTACTGAATAAATTCGGTGTAAAGAATATTGAATGGGCAATACTAATTGTCGGGACAATATTTGGGATTTCTGTTTTTTATGAAGTAGCATTTATCATTCTTGCACCTCTTGTAATTAGTATTGCTATTGAAGCGAAAATTCCTTATTTAAGATTAGGGATTACAATGGTAGCTGCAGCAACGATGGCACATAGTATTTTTCCACCACAACCAGGACCAACTGCACTGGTAGATGCTTATGGTGCAGATATGGGTATGGTTTATATTTTAGGAATTGTTGTTGTAGTTCCATCCGTTATTTGTGCTGGTATTATTTTACCAAGAATGTTACGTAATCTAGACTTACCTGTTCCACCTCTTTTGAAGAAATCAAAACAATTCTCAGAAGAAGAAATGCCTGGATTTGCTGTTAGTTTATTAGTGCCTTTACTACCAGCAATTATTATTACTGCCGCAACCATCATCAATATTTTTGTAGATAGAGAGACCACTTTCTCTCAAATTATTAATTTCTTTGGTAGTGCTGAGATTAGTATGATTCTAGCTGTTCTCGTAGCGATTTATGTCTTCGGTACAAGTAGAGGGAGATCGATGAAAGAAGTCATGGGTTCCTTCTCTGGAGCTATTGAAGGAATTGCAATGATTGTCTTTATAGTAGGAGCAGGTGGGGCCTTCAAACAGATCATTCTAGATACTGGTATTGGTGACTTTATCGCTGGAATGATGCAAAATACTAGTGTATCGCCACTAATCATGGCATGGTTAATTACAGCTATTCTGCGTATTGCGACTGGGACAGGCGTTGTTTCAGCCATTACTGCAGCAGGTATAGTAGGACCGCTTATTCATACTTTTGATGTTAATCCTGTTCTAATGGTATTAGCAACTGCAGCTGGAAGTAACACTATTACACATGTAAATGATGCATCCTTCTGGTTGTTTAAGGAGTATTTCAATTTATCTATTAAAGACACGTTCAGAACTTGGGGACTTCTTCTATTCACCAACTCTATTGTAGGATTAGGAGTCGTATTATTACTTAGCTTGTTTATATAATTCATGTAAAAATGCTTTGCGATGCTACTGTTTTAGTAGTATAGCAAGGCATTTTTTATATGTAAACCGATACTTCCATTTCCTAAATCGGCATAATGAGTAATTCTTTTTAGGAATTTACAGATATACTTTGAACAACTGTTGATCTTTGTTTACCGAGGTCAATATAATGATCACGGCTTTTAATTTCAAGTTCGATTATATCTCCTGGTTGTAAATAACCATTTTCTTTTTGGGTATCTACAAAGTAGTTAATTTTTTCTTCGTACGTTGTATTTATATCAATCATTTTTTCAAGTATATCTTTATTTAATCGTAAACAGACTCCACCGGGTGTCCCGGTTAATATTAAATCGCCAATACGTAAATCAAAAATAGTCGACATTTCCGTTAATGTATCAGTTGGCTTAAACAATAAATGATCGCTAAAGGAATGTTGCCGAACTTCGTCATTTACTCTTAATATTAGCTCTAAATCATTCAGATAGTGAATTTCATCTTGTTCTAATAAATACAGGTAGGGGCCAGTAGGACAAAATGTACGATAACTTTTCCCTTTAAACCATTGTTGTTCTACAATTTGTATATCGCGTGCCGAAACGTCGTTTGCAATTACTAATCCACCGATATAATCACCAATATTTTGGGTGGTAATGTTGGTTTCTTCTGTGATATCTTGTTTGAGGACAAGTCCTAATTCAATCTCATAATCAAGCAATTGGACATCTTGCGGACATATTATATTTGTATTAGCTGCACTTAATGTACTTGGGGACTTCATAAATAGTAAATTATATGCAGGCTTTTGTTGAGTAAATCCAGCTTCTTCACGATGTTCAGCATAGTTTGTTCCCTGGCAATAGATATTCCCGTCATGTGTAATAGGTGATAAAAGAGTGATTTCTTCCATAGAGATAATAATACCTTCTGTTTTAGCCCTTGTAATTTGCGAATGTCCATCTGTTAATATGCTCCGAAGCGTTGGAAACGTTCCCTCTATAAGGCGTAAATCTTCTTCATAAATTCCCCAACGTTCTTGTCGATCATATTCAAAACGTAATAAAGGTGTCCCCATTTTGAATCCTCCTTTTATTTAGTATGTTTCATTATAGGAAGAAAGTGGACTCTAAAAATACAATAAAAGCCTGCTGAATTTTCCAAGGAAAACTGCTAAAAGTCATTGAAAATTAAAAAGAGATATCTTAGAGAGGATGTAAATAATAAAAGGTATTAAAAAAACTAGAAGCATAAGACTCCTAGTTTTTTGTACAACCCTTTAGTTGTATTGTTTTTTTATAGGGCAGGAGCATGGGGATCTTTTGCATGTGACTTTGAATTGCTCATTATTAAAATAATTGACCATACAATCGCTAAACCTGTCAAACCGAGTGAAGCAAACAATAATGTAGTGCGCCCACCTTCAAAGCCTGTAATATTTAAAATGGTCTGGTAAAAAAGGGGGCTTAATAAACCGCCAAGACCTTGTGCAGCTACTATGAAACCAACAAATGAAATGCCTTTTTTCTCATTGGATAATTCGGATATTCGTGCAAAAACTCCTGGAAGTGCTAATCCTAGGCCGATTCCACCAATAAAACTAGCAACAAATATCATTGTTAAGCCATTTGATAAATAACACCCAAGTATTCCGCCGCCAGTTAATAAAATAGCTAGAGGTACGTTTTGGGTAGGCATGAGTGCACGAATTCTAGAGAAGAACATACCAATAATTAATGTCCCAAAAGTGAATAAGGATATTGCTAGGCCTGCTTCCGTGGCGCTTCCTAATCCTTCTGATTGGATAAGAATAGATATGTTTGTCACATATCCAAAAACTAGCATGGAGAAAAAGACTTGACCAATAGTAAAACCATATACCGTTTTAGGTGCAGTGAATAATGTCTCTTTCAAAGAAGCATGAACTGCAACTTTCTTTGCTGGTTCTGGTAAATAAAGAAACGTAATTGCTAATATCCAAATAGGGAATAAATAAACTAAGAAACCATATTGCCAACCAAAGTTGTCTGCTAACATACCACCACCAAGTTGGAAGAAAATAGCTCCGACACAAGCGATCGTGGATGTACCGAATCCAATTAAGAAGTCGCGCTCACGATCCTCGAAGAACCTAGTAATAATATCAATCGATAATGGTAATGTAATCCCTACACCAAGTCCTAATAATCCTCGGAAAAGAATAATTAAAAATAAATTATCAAGGAAGAATGGCATAATACCACCAATCATAAAGAATATTAAACCAGCAAATAGTAAACTACGGGATGTGAACTTAGTCGAGAGTTTACCGTAAAATAAGGAAGGGAAAATCATAAATAGTCCAGGAATAGTTGCAATTAACATAACAGTTGATGGTGCATACTCAGGGAAAGCTTCAATTAAATCCGCCATAATAGATCCTGCTACACCTGCTGCTACATCTTGGAATGCGATAATGACAATCAGAAACTTTAAAAAGCCTTTGCTCTTTGTTGGAAAAATAATGTTACCTCCTCTTATTAGTAGTAATTTCCTAAAAACTGTCTAGCATCAGAAATGGATAGAATGGAACAATGATTATTTATTTTTATGGACACTTCTTACTTTAGAGAGTGGTACATATCTCTGAAATCTCTATTTAAGAAAGCGTTTTCATTTTATTCCCCTTTCTTTAAAGTTAGTAAAATCGTAGCATTTTTGATTTTGATATAAATAGATAAACTTTATTTAAAAACAACGTTTGCTTTCATAAGAATTTATTGAGATACCATTATTTTCTCAAAAAAAACCTACGCCCTTAAAGAGCGTAAGCTTAAAAGTTTATTCTATTTCAACCTCACCTAGTATCTCTAAAGCTTCAATACAGAACATTAATTCGAAAGAATCCTTAGAATTTCGTAAATTTTTGTTTAATAAATCTTCGAGTTTTTGAATGCGATATACTAAGCCACTCATTGATAAACTTAAATCAAACATAGTCTGCTGTAAGTTACCATTATTTTTTAAAAATGTATAGAGTGTTTTTAAAAATTCAACTTTTTTTGCTTCTTTTAACTCTAAAATTGCCTTTAACTCATGCTTTGCTAATTGAACAATCGAAGCTTTGTTATGTGAATTGATAATCGAGCTAATGATACTAGTATTTTCAAATAAGACAATTGATTGCTTTTTATCTATATTTAAAGCAATAATCGATTGCTGATGTGCTTCGGGAATATCTTCAATATCTTGGATGGTACGACTAATCCCAATTCTAAAATCGTAAATTTTGAAGGAACGCTGTAAGTGCTTTATTATACTTTCTGCAATTTCCAATGTATTTGGTTGTTTTTGCATTAAAAAAATTATTTCATCTTGAAATGAGGTGATGAAAATAGGTATTTTATGCATTTCCAAATAGATTGTAAATGTTTGGATGACTTTTGAAAGAATTTGTTGCTCTTTAATCTGCATGCTATTTTTGAGGATTTTAACATTTCCGATAAAAAATTCTTGGCTTAAATCTATTTCCATTAAGTAGCTACGATAATTCATACTCGATTTTGATGTATATTGTTTTTGCAATAGCTGTTCAAAGAAGTAAGCTTTCATATTCTCAATAGCCTCTAAACTAGACTTCTCATTTAAATAATGAAGAGAGCATACGGTTGCTGCTCGTTGGATAAAGTCTCGCTCAAATTCTAATTGCTTTGTCTGCGTGGGATAAATAAATGCAATATAACCAATCACTTGATGATGGACTGTAATTGGACAAACGAGTCTCGTATGCTTTTGTCCGTCTATTTGTAAAGGATGTTCGGGTTCAATTGGTTTTAACAAAAGCTTACCTGAACGGGTTTGACCAACCTGCTTGGCGAAATCGTCGTATAAATTATCTAATTCTTCTAGAGTAATGCCGGCGGTCATGTATGAATTTAAGTTTAAATCTTGCAAGATAACTGGAGTATCAAGCGTTTCATAAATGGTTTCTAATAATTGCTCCAATTTCATTCCTTGTGTAAGTCCTTTTGTTAAATTGTTATGAAATATGGACACTAGTTCCGTTAAGCGCTTTTCTTGATAAAGCTGTTCATAAGTTGTATTTAATTCATCAATCATACGAGAGTGATTCATTTTAATTACATATGATTGTGTTTCTTTATCCCAATCCTCTAGTGCCTTCATTTCAAACGCACATTCCGCATCTCCCCGTGCTCGACACGTTACTTCAATAATATATATCTCTTTTTTTGTTAAATAAGAAGTGAAACCGCTTGCATATCCAGCCAATGTGTGACAAGCAACCTGTTCACTCACTCCGAAATGCTGTAAATGTTCTGAAGCTTCATATGAATTAATCCAAACTCCTTTTGCATAAATCTCTTTAATATTATCGTGGTCATCTAAGTGTAGTACTCTTTCGGTTACTAAATCCGTAATTTGTCCGGTATTTAGGTGATAAGAGGAAGCAGAATCTAACTTTTCACGTAACCCAAGTTGCATGCGGTCTACTTCTTTTGCATGGGCTACACCCAAATTCCATCCATACCTTAATAAGAAGGTTTTTGCATGATCATATCCTAAATGCTCGATAAGTTCTTTACGTAATAAGCCAAATGAATTTGATGTTGTATACAGCTCTTTGTCAAACGTTGGTAAAGTCATTTGTTCGCCTCTTTTCGTAAATTCTTTACAGGGAAAAATGTGTTATTAAGGGTATCTTATCAGAAAATTTAGAAAAGGGTAGCGCGAATTGAGTGAAAATTAACTATTTCTGTATTTTGAGTATTTTTTGTTGGTATTGAAGTTTAAAATTCAACGATTTTCATTGTACAATTCAAAATTTTGTTTCGTTACATTTAACGTATCTTACAAGATAGGAGTGAATACGATGCCAGATGTACTGACAAAAAATGAGCTTGCGATTATTGATGAAGCAAAAGTACTAGCAGAAAAAATACGTGGGCGTGCAAAAATAACGGAGGAGTTACGACGTATTCCAGAAGAAACTATTCAAGAATTGAAAGATACAGGTATCATAAAAATCTTACGTCCCAAACGATATGGTGGTTTGCAGTTAAGTGTAGAAACATATGCAAGGGTAATTGTTGAGATTTCAAAGGCATGTGCTTCTACGGGATGGATTGCTTCATTATGTGCCATTCGTGAATTAATGGTAGCTGAATCATTTAATGAAGAAGCGCATGAAGAAATCTTCGGTCAAGAACCAGAAGATGTTCTCTTTGCAGGGGTATACGAGCCTCGAGATTGCAAAGTACAAAAGGTAGATGGGGGCTATTTAATCGAAGAAGGTCACTGGATGTTTTGTTCAGGATCATTGCATGCTACATGGGGTTACTTTGGCATGTATATAAAAGATGAAAACGGAGAAATTTTGGAGCAACTGTTAATGACCGTCCCATTTAGCGAACTCGAAATTGAAGATGATTGGTACACACTTGGCTTAAGAGGCACCGGGAGTAATGCTGTTCGTATGAAAAATGTCTTTGTACCAGAAAATCGTGTGACGTCTTATCTCGATGTATTAAACGGAGATTTCAAATCATCACATTTACGCGATATTCCTTTATATAGTACCGCTTTATTCCCAGCATTAATTCTTTCGCTAGGCTTACCGGCATTAGGGGTTGTGCAAGAAATGCTTGAGAACTTTAAAAAGGGATTGCCTTATCGTACAGCTGTGCATATGGGCGTGAAGATGATTAAAGATGCAGCAAGCACACATACATTATTTGCAACAGCAACAATAAAAGTGGAAACAGCTGAAATGTACTTAATGAATTTAGCTAAAAGTATGGATGAGTGGGCAGATAAGCAAGAAATTATGCCAAAAGAGCTTCGTTTGAAAGCGCTAACAGATATCGGTTATGCGAACGAATTATTAAAAGAAGCGATGGATGAGTTACTTGCTGCTAGTGGTTCAGGTTTTGTATACGACCAAAGTCCAATGCAACGGTTAATTCGTGATTTTATGACGATGCATTCTCATCGTTCATTATCTCCTGTTATAACACGTGAAAATTATGGTCGATTATTAGTAGGGCTAGAGCCAAATGCAATTCGCTATTAAGTAAAAACCAATGAAGAATGATTTGTTTTTCAACTGTTTTTTCCATAGTTTTGAAGAATCTACTTCTATTAAAATAGCATTAAAGAAAGAAAGGAGTTAGTTAGTGAATGAATCCCAAAATTGCGAAGTTAGGTTATGTGTCATTGCAAACCTCAGATATGGAGACATCCGTTAACTTTTTTCAAGAAGTAATAGGACTGGAATGTACTAACAAAATCGGCGATAGTTATTATTTTCGCGCTTGGGGTGACTTTGAACATCACAGTTTAGTTCTTAGCCCTGGTGAGACTGGAAAGGTGACACATTTTGGTTTACGCACAAAAAGAAAAGAAGACGTGGAATTATTCGAACAGCAGTTATCTGCAAAAGGCTATGAAATAGAAAATGTACCTGCTTGGACAACAGCTGGTATTGGAGAAGCAATTCGATTTACTGCACCATCTGGTCATCGTATTGAATTATATTATGATATCCAGCGTCCTCAAGTAGAGGATTCCCGCAAATCGGTTCTTAAAAATCAAACATATAAATCTTGGGCCAAGGGAATTTCACCTAGACGTTTGGATCACATCAATATTCATACAAGTGCTGATGCAAAAAGCGTGTATGCATTTTTTGTAGATGAACTAGGATTCCGCATTAATGAATGCATTCAAGAAGAAGATGGTGCATTACTAGCAGGATGGATGAGTGTAACGGAACTTGTTCATGATATCGCTTTGGTAACACATAAAAAGTTAGAAACGACCGCAAGATTCCACCATATTTCATACTGGTTAGATGATGTAGGAGATATTTTACGAGCAGCAGATATTCTAAAAGAATCTAAACTACAATTTATCGGGCCAGGTAAACATAGTATTTCACAAGCTACTTATTTATATGTCATTGATCCAGGCAGTGGATGTCGTGTAGAACTCTTTACAGGTGGCTATTTAATCTTTGAGCCAGACTGGGAAACAGTTGTATGGAGACCAGAAGAGCGTAAACTTGGCAATACATTTTGGGGCGATAGCATTACAGGGAATGAGCTCATTCTTCCAACAATTGAAGCATAAAGGGGAGGTATATATATGCAAGTAACGACAGAAGTAACTGTTAAATCACAAAGAATAACAACAGGTAAATACACCACATGGATGAATGAATCAGGTCAACAACATCCAGAAACAATTTTATTTTTACATGGATCAGGACCAGGAGTAACCTCCATTGCAAACTGGAAATATGCGTTAAATGATTGTGGGTCACAGTTTCATTGTTTAGCTCCAGACCTATATGGTTTTGCCCAAAGCGATCATCCAGACGTACCGTTAAAAAACCGTCAAGCATGGATGGACTGCTGGATGGAACAAGTGTTAGAAATTATGGATTATTACAAATTAGAAAAAGTTCATATTGTTGGCAACTCATTAGGGTGCTCAATCGCTTTAGAATTAGCTGTTGAATATCCAGAGCGCTTTGATCGCATTGTATTAATGGGACCAGGAGGAACGCCGAATACAAAGTTAAGTTTAGAGCTGGCACGTGCTAAAAACTTTTATGATAGCCCATCTGAAAAACGCCTCCAGCAGATTATGGGATGGTTTGTATATGATAAAGAGGCAATGCAACCAGTCATTGATGAAGTGACGAAGCCAAGATTTGAAAATGCAATGAGAGAAGAAGTGAAACGTTCGAATAATTCTATTTTTGCTACGGCAGCGGTACCGATTCCAACAGTCGCATTAAATAGACTGCAACATCCAATTTTACTGGTACATGGTCGAGATGACAAAGTATGTTCGATTGAATCCAGTTACTATTTATTAGAACATTTGGGAAATGCACAGCTGCATGTTTTTAGCCGATGTGGTCACTGGACTCAAATTGAGAAAAAAGATGAATTTAATTATTTAATTCAACATTTTTTTAATAGGTTAATATAAAGACTTTAAAATTTAAAGCGCTTTCAAAAAGGAGATGTCCTGATGTCACAAGCATGGGCAGCAGATGTAGTCGTAGTAGGTGCAGGCAATGCAGCCATTTGCGCAGCCATTGCTGCTGCGGAACAAGGGAGTGAGGTCATAGTTTTAGAAATTTCCTCAGAGGCAGAAAAAGGTGGCAATACCACATACACTCATGGTTCAATGCGTTTTGCTTATAACAATGGTGAAGAAGTTAGAGCACTTTTGCCAGAGATGACCGATGAGGAATTTTCAATGACAGACTTTGGAGATTATACAAAAGAGCAATTTTTTGATGATGTGAGTCGCCTCTCCAATTATCGAACAGACTATGATTTAGCTAATATCTTGGCAAAAGAAAGCTACAAAGTAATGCAGTGGTTAACCTCTCACCAAGTGAAATGGATTCCTATTTATGGACGTCAAGCCTTTAAAATAGATGGAATATTCAAATTTTGGGGCGGCATGGTATTAGAAGCAGTTGGTGGAGGAAAAGGGCTAGTAGATGCCCTTCATCAGGAGGCAATTCGATTGGGTGTTCGAATTTTATATAATACCTCTGGCGTTAAGTTGGATATAGCGAATAAACGAATTCAGGGAATTTATATTCGTGAGCAAAAACAAGATGCATATATTCAATGTAAATCGGTTGTACTTGCAAGTGGTGGCTTTCATGCGAATGTAGAAATGCGTACAAAGTACTTAGGACCTGGTTGGGATAGCGTTCATACGCGCGGGTGCAAGTTTAATACAGGAGCAGGTTTAAAAATGGCCATCGATGTGGGAGCAAGAACGATTGGCAATTGGTCTGGTGCACATGCAGTTGGTGGCGATCGGTATTTGCCGAATTTCAAAGAAGGCTTTCAAAAATTAAGCTACCCCTTTGGCATTCTTATAAATAAAGAAGGTAAACGCTTTATCGATGAAGGTGAGGATTTCCGGAATTATACGTATGCCAAAATCGGAAAAGAAATTTTAAAGCAACCTGGGCAATATGCATGGCAAGTGTTTGATACAAAAGGCAAACGCTTTTTAAGAGAAGAATATGAAGGTCGCGCTGTCTCAAAGGTAGTAGCCAACACATTAGAAGAACTTGTGGAACTGATGGGTGATGTAGACCACGAGGGCTTTTTGGCAGAAGTAGAAAACTTCAACAAAGCGGTAATGGATGTCCCATTTGATCCGAATATGTTAGATGGTAAAGGTACAGAAGGCTTAAGAGTACCAAAATCAAACTGGGCCCTCCCGATTAATGAAGGACCATTTGTAGCGTACGCCATTGGTTGCGGCATTACGTTTACCTACGGGGGTCTACACATTACGAAAAAAGCACAAGTATTACATGAAGATACAACTCCAATCGAAGGCTTATATGCAGCTGGTGAAATTGTAGGTGGTATATATTATGACAATTATCCAGGGGGTGCTGGCCTTACATCAGGTTCTGTATTCGGTAAAATTGCCGGCAGCCAAGCAGCGAAATATGTTCAAGCAGAATATCAAGTGAAATAAGGGGGAATTTGTATGGCTATAGAAGCACATAAAGTACAAACAGGGGATTTTGGAACATTTATCTATGAATCTGGTAAAGGAAATAAAGAAACGGTGATTTTATTGCATGGGTCAGGGCCAGGAGCTGGAGCAAAAGCGAATTGGCAACATGTGATTGAAGATTACGCGAAAGATTATCATGTTGTAGCACCAGATTTACTAGGGTTTGGAGATACTGATCATCCAACTGAATATCCAGAAAATGGCGTCCAATGGATGTCAAAACGTGTAAAACAAGTTTTAGACTTAATGGATACATTAAAAATTGAAAAAGCTCATTTAGTAGGAAACTCTCTAGGTGGCGTAATTGCAATGTATTTAAATATGGCAGCCCCAGAGCGATTCCCGAAAAATGTATTAATGGGTGCCGGTGTGTTATTAAAAGAGCCAACAGTTGAGCTAATGAAGTTAGCTAACTTCCATTTAGATCCTACAAAAGAAAACTTACGCAACTTATTATCGTGGTTTGTGTATGACATTGAGAGTATGAAAGACTTTGTTGATGATGTGGTAGAAGAGCGTTTTGAAATGTTCCAACGCCCAGAAATTTATCGTTCATATCGGGAAAATTTCACTAAATCTAGCTTAACTGATATGTTAATTCCTCAAACAGCCTTCGAACGTATGCAAAATGAGTTTTGTTTAATTCATGGGTATTTTGATCGTTTTGTTCCGTTACAAAGTAGTTTGTATGCATTAGATCACTTACCAAATTGTGAATTGCATGTATTTAAAAAATGTGGTCACTGGGCAATGATTGAACAACGTGAAGAGTTTTTACATGCAACAAAACATTTCTTTCAAAAAAGTGTTCCCTTAAAATCAGAACCTGTGAAAGCGTAAGTTAATATATTCATGTTAAAAATATTTGGCTGATTACTTGTACTTCTATGATGCACAATAAAAAGGAGTGTGGCACTTATGACACAAACAACAGTTCAACAGACTGAAGTACGCGAAATGCTGATTGAAAACGCACGATCAATGCAAAAAGTTTTACGAGATGCGACTTTAGAAATCGATCAAACGAGTAAAATACCTGATGAAATTGTTCAAATGATTCGTGATAAAGGATTATTAAAAGTATTACGACCAAAAATGTTCGGTGGTTTTCAAACAGATATGCGTACTTATTTTGAAGTGGTAACAGAAATTTCACGTGGGAATGGTTCAGCTGGGTGGTTTGTATCTTTAAGTAACATTCGAGACTATATGGTTTCTTACGCTTTCGGTCGAAAAGCCTTAACTGAAATCTTTGGAGAAAATCGCGATAAAGATGTGATTCTAGCTGGAAACTTCAAACCAGTTCATATCGATTTAGAGCGTGTCGAGGGAGGCTACTTAGTCAAAAAAGCACAGTGGCCATTCGTATCTGGATCTCCTTACGCAGACTGGTTTTATTCGGGTGCACCTGTTGATGATGGTAAAGGTGGACAAGAAATGGCTATTTTCATCGTTCCACGTCAAGATGTCACTGTTTTAGATGACTGGGATGTAGTGGGGTTAAAAGGTTCAGGTAGTAATAGTATCGTGATGGAAAATGTATTTATCCCAGACCATCGGGTATCACTAGATCGTTTAGCGGTCCAAGGTCATTATATTATAGATGAACTAAAAGATGAGCCGCTATACCGGACACCATTTGTTCCATCGCTAACATTATCCATTGTAGCACCAACTTTAGGGCTTGCTCTAGGTGGGTTCGATTTACACATGGAGCGCGTCATGAAGGCGGGTATTGGCAATACCTTCTATCAGAAAATGAGCGAGGCACCAATTACGCATTTACAAATTGCAGAAGCGGAAATGAAAATTGAGGCAGCCCGTTTAATGTTTATAGATGTGCTTAATAAACTCGACGGATATTCTCGTGAAGGAAAAGTGTTCAGTCAAAAAGAAAGCATTCGTATGAAAGCTGAATTCGGTTTTGCCAATCAATTATGTAAAGAATCCTTTGATTTGATGCTTGCTGGAGCGGGTTCAGTGTTTGCATACAACAGCAATGTATTCCAAGCATTCTACCGAGACTTCATAACGATGCACTTACACGCATTTATAACACCGAGTTCACTCCTAGAAACACATGGACGAATTCTTTGCGATCTGGAGCCGAATACGTATTTTGCATAAAAATTAAATATAGCTAAACGTGAAGAGAAAAGGTTTAAGACTTTTCTCTTTTTTTAAAAAGCATATAATTTGAGTGAAAACATGTATATTTAGGTGGTTTTATATCCAATTATCCGATTATATAAAGTGGATCTAATTGATTGGAGCGCAGAGCGACTCCAGCGGCTGAAGCCATGCCCACGGAAAGCGTCCGCTTGGAGCGGAAATCAATGGCCAATCTACGCCTTTTTTATTGAAGGACCGGGCGTTTATTGCCCGGTTTATCTTATCAACATTTTTAGGAGGTAAAAAGATGAAAAGATGTGGTCATTATGAAGCTGATTTTGCAGTTAATCCTATCTGGCATAAGCAGTTCGGTGTCATATGGTTAGATATTAGAGCACAAAAAATTATTACATACTATCCTACATCCGAAGAAGAACATGTTTATGATGCTATGGGTCCTATTGCAGCAATCGTGCCAATAGAAGACGGAGAATTTATCGGTGTGTATAAAGATGGTTTATACAAAATTAACTTTAAAATGGGGACCAAAAAGCCTTTCACCTTCCCTACTGGATTAAGTACAATGCATTATTTAAATGATGCGAAATGTGGTCCTGACGGTTACATATGGGTTGGTTCATCAGATGGATTTTTTAAAAAGTTTAGGGAAACAGCACCGACTGCGATGTCCGATTATCCCTTTCATAATTCAAAGTTATATCGTATTAGCCCAAATGGGGAAATACAAATATTGCTTGAAAATATTGCATCATCAAATGGTTTAGCTTGGCAAACAGAAACAAATACATTCTTTCATATCGATTCAGCTAAACAATCTATTTTTGAATATAAGTTTTTGGAGGAAGGTATATTAGAATTTCAACGCGTAGTCTACACATTTGAAATGTTAGAAGGGTTTCCAGGTGGAATGACGATTGATGCCCAAGGTAACTTATGGATGGCATTGTATCAGGGAGGGCTTATCGCTAAAAAAAGTAAAAAGCCAACGCGTATAATTTGTTTAAATCCAACAACGATGCAAATTTTAGATGAAATTCTATTGCCCGTTACGCATGTTACATCTTGCGTCATCGGTGGGGAGAATTTAGATATGCTTTATATTACAACAGCTAGGGATCCAATATCACAGGCTGCTACAACTAATGAGCCTATGGCAGGCTATTTATTAGAAGTTCCTATACATAGTGTAGGTATTGAACAATTTGTAGTGCCTGTCATGCAAAGGAATTCAATAAAAATTGTTTAAAAAAAATGGATTTATAGATAAAAAGAGCTCTAACTGAAACCGCTTCCTTTTTATATGATAAATATAAGTTCAGAGAGTTAGACATTAGCTAGTTAGCGGAGGGTTGAGAATGGGGAAACCAGAAATTGCAAAATTAGGGCATGTAGCATTAGTTAGTACAGACTTGGATCAGTCCTTAAAGTTTTTTAAAGAAGTCATTGGTTTAGAAGAAACAACAGAAATCGACGGAGTACATTATTTGCGGGCATGGGGTGACTTCCAGCACCATACGTTAAGCATCGAACAAGGTGAGGACTCATATGTAAAATGGATTGGGTGGAGGACGAAAACGAAAGATTGTGTTTTAGGATTTAAGAAACTTCTGCAAGAAGCAAACGTAGTAGTGGAAGAATTTCCAATGGGTTCAACACCTGGTATTGGAAATACGATTCGTTTTCAATTGCCAAGCGGTCATACATTTGAGTTTTATTATGATGTAGATAAACCTGAAGCTGCATCAGAATACAAATCTATTTTAAAAAACCAAGTATATCAAGCACATAGAAAAGGTATATCGCCACGTCGTATTGACCATGTGAACATTCATACATCTACAAATGCTAATCATACATTTGATTTCTTACTAGATACATTAGGCTTTAACTTGCGTGAATATGTAAAAGCGGATGAAGGCATTTTAGCTGGCTGGATGAGTGTAACATCTCTCGTGCATGATGTTGCACTAGTACAAAAGTCAGCTTTACCATCAAAAGCACGTCTACATCATCTTTCTTATTGGTTAGACAATTCACAAGATATTTTACGAGCAGCAGACATTTTAAGAGAGCAAGGTATTCCATTTATTGGTCCAGGTAAACATGGGATATCGCAAGCAATTTATTTATATGTAATGGATCCAGGAAGTGGTTGTCGTGTAGAACTGTTCACAGGTGGCTATTTAATATTCGAACCGGATTGGGAGCCAATTGAGTGGACACGCGACGAACAGTTAACTGTAGGAAACACATATTGGGGCGATAGTGTGCAAGATAAAGAGTTAAATAATATTACAATCGAAGCAAGATAACTAACGTTAAAAGGAGAGGTATAGCATATGAAACCAGAAATTTCAAAACTAGGACATTTTGGATTAGTGAGTACAGACCTAGTAAAATCATTATGGTTCTTTAAAGAAGTAATTGGTTTAGAAGAAACAGAAGTAGTAAACGGGGTTCACTACCTACGTGCATGGGGAGATTTTGAACATCATACATTATCAATTCGTGCGGGAGAGGAATCTTGCTTAGATCATATTGCCTGGCGTACAAAGCGTAAAGAAGACGTTGATGCATTTGCGGAATCTTTAAAAGCTAACGGTACGGAAATTGAATGGGTTGAACCAGGTACAGAAGCTGGGCAAGGAAAAGCATTCCGCTTCAAAACACCGAGTCAGCATACGTTCGAAATTTACTTTGAAATGGAAAAAACATTAGCATCAGCTGAAACGCGGTCGGTACTAAAAAACCAAACGCATCGCTCATGGAATCGTGGGGTATCACCACGACGTATTGACCACGTAAATTTATTATCTTCCTTACCTACTAAAGAGTTTGCCGACTTTTTACAAGAACAAATGGGCTTTAATTTACGTGAATATATTGAAGCTCCAGATGGTAGCTACTTAGGAGCATGGATGAGTGTAACTCCACTTGTACATGATATTGCCGTCAGCTTTGACCCGAATGCACCATCTACACATGAAGTGCATCATATTGCATATTGGTTAGATAATGCGCAAGATTTGTTACGCGCAGCAGATATTTTAAAAGAAAACGGCATTTACTTTAAAGGACCTGGAAAACATGGGATTTCTCAAGCTATGTATATTTATGCCATTGACCCAGGTAGTGGCGTTCGTCTTGAAATCTTTACAAATGGTTACTTAATATTCGAACCAGATTGGGAGCCGATTCGCTGGACATTAGATGAAATGGATATTGGGTTTACTTATTGGGGCGACCAAATGGATTCCAAAACGGAAAATAATCCAACAATTAAAGCGTAGGGGGAATGGAAAATGGAAGATCGTTTATTCCGTGATGCGATGGGGAAATTTGCAACAGGTGTGACAGTTATTACAACGCTACATGAAGGACAGCCACATGGAATGACAGCGAATGCATTTATGTCCGTATCGCTTGATCCGAAATTAGTGGTAATTTCAATCGGAGGAAACGCACGTTGTCTGTCGAGGATCAAAGAAAGTGGCATTTTCGCCGTCAATATTTTAGCTGCAAATCAGCAGGAACAGTCGATGATTTTTGCAGGACAAATAAAAGAAGAACGTGAAGTAATTTTTGAAACATTAGCAGATATTCCAGTAATACCAAATGCTCTAGCGCAAGTAAGTTGTGATGTAGTTACTGAATATATCGAAGGGGACCATACCTTATTTATTGGTAAAGTTCGCGATATTCGTGTACAAGATGGAGAGCCATTATTGTTCTATGCAGGGAAATATCGCTCACTAGAGACAGTGCCAGTATAAGGAGGGGAAACATCGGTGGATATTCAGCAAGGAGCACAATTATTAAGATTAGCTGAAATGAATAAGCAACCGATTGCCCCATTTACATCGTCAACTGATATTTCAGTTGACGATGCTTATCGTATTCAGCTTCTTCAAATTCAAGATAAAACAGAAGCAGGAGCCGAAGTTGTGGGCATGAAGATTGGGTTAACAAGTAAAGTAATGCAAGATATGTTTAAGGTGACGACGCCTGATTTTGGGCATATTTTAAATACGATGGTGTACACCGAAGAAGAACCGATTAATATTCAACAATTTTTGCAACCTAAAGTTGAATTCGAACTAGCCTTTTTCTTAAAAGCAGATTTAAAAGGACCAAATGTGTCAGAACAAGATGTTATAGCTGCGACAGAGGCTATTGCACCCGCAATTGAGATTATTGATAGTCGAATAGAAAATTGGCAATTTCAATTTCAAGATACTGTCGCTGATAATGGATCTTCTGCAGGAGCAGTTATTGGTAAAATGCGTACAGCAGTGGATTTACAAGGGTTGGAGACAATTGAATTGGTTGCAAAGCGTAACGGTGAAGTATTTGACAAAGGTATAAGTAGTGCAGTAATGGGGAATCCAGCAAAAGCTGTTGCGTGGCTTGCGAATATGTTAAGCGATTATGATATTACATTAAAAGCAGGACAATTCATTTTAGCGGGAGCCATTACGGCAGCGGTAACGTTTGAAGCAGGTGATACTTTTGAAGCAGATTTCGGAACGTACGGCACTGTCCGTGTCGCATTTTCATAAAAGAGGTGACAATATGTCAAAATTAAAAGTAGGAATTATCGGTTCAGGTAATATTGGGACGGATTTAATGTATAAGGTTGAGCGCTGTGATTATTTACAAATGTCAGTGATGATTGGTATCGAGTCAGCTTCTGAAGGGTTGCGCAGAGCAAAAGAGCGCGGATATACAACAATTGAAAATGGTATTGAAGGCTTGCGTGATCAAATGGAATTAGTTGATATTGTATTTGACGCGACAAGTGCATATGCACATGAGGCAAACTATGCAGTAGTCAAAGCAGCTGGAAAAAGGATGATTGATTTAACCCCTGCTGCGATTGGTCCATTTACTGTGCCATCAGTAAATTTAACGCAACATATTGAAGCAGATAATGTCAACATGGTGACATGTGGTGGACAAGCTACAATACCGATGGTTTATGCCATTAATCGTATTACCCAAGTTGACTATGCAGAAATTATAGCAACTGTAGCGAGTAAAAGTGCAGGTCCTGGAACACGTGCAAATATTGATGAGTTTACCCATACAACTGCACGGGCAATCGAGGTAGTCGGTGGAGCTAAAAAAGGGAAAGCCATCATTATTTTAAATCCAGCGGAACCACCTATTATTATGCGTGATACGGTGCATGCGTTATTAGCCGAAGAAGGTAAGGAACAAGAAATTATTGAGTCCGTTAAAGAAATGGTTAAAGAGGTCCAATCATATGTTCCGGGTTATCGTTTAAGAGGCGAACCCATTTTTGATGGAAAAAAAGTATCCATTTTTGTAGAAGTTGAAGGAGCGGGTGACTTCTTTCCAAAGTACTCTGGTAACTTAGATATTATGACTGCAGCGGCTGCGCGGGTTGCAAATGAGATAGCTAAAAACCATGTAAATGGAGGGATTCGTGTATGAGAGATGTGCATGTATTAGACGTTACTTTACGTGATGGTAGTCATTCGATGCAACATTCGTATACAGAAGCGCAAGTTCGATCAGTTGCTCGTGGTTTGAATAAGGCGGGTATAGAATACTTTGAAGTTTCTCATGGAGATGGTTTAGGGGGTTCCAGCTTACAATACGGTCTATCAGCAGTGGATGAATTAAAACTAATTGAGGCAGCAGTGGATGAATGTAGTGTTTCAAAAGTTGCTGTTTTATTAATCCCAGGTATTGGTGTTAAAGGTGATTTGCAAAATGCTGTAAGTGTAGGTGCTAAAATGGCACGTGTGGCGACACATGTAACAGAAGCAGATGTAGCTGCTCAACATATTAATCTAAGTCGAGAGCTAGGTCTGAAAACAGCAGGCTTTTTAATGATGGCACATATGGCAGATACTAAAGTGATTGTAGAACAAGCGAAATTATTTGAAAGTTACGGCGCTGAAATCGTATATGTAACTGATTCAGCAGGCTATTTATTGCCTCATGAAGTAACAGAGCGGATTCGGGCTTTAAAAGAGCATGTTAGTTGCGAGATTGGTTTTCATGCCCATAATAATCTGTCGCTAGCGATGGCTAATACATTAGCGGCCATAGAAGCTGGTGCTACATATATTGACGGTTCTTTACGTGCACTAGGAGCAGGGAGTGGAAACACGCAAACGGAAGCTATCATTGCTGTATTAGATCGTTTAAATATTGCCACCGGCGTTCATTTATATGACATTATAGATGTTGCTAATGATGTCATGGCACCTATGATGCTACGTCCTCAAGAAATTAGTGGGTCTAGTTTAATGATGGGATATGCTGGTGTGTATTCAAGTTTCTTACTTCATACTGAAAAAGCCGCAAAGCAGTTTGGAGTAGATGAGCGAGACATTTTAGTAGAGCTTGGCCGCCGAAAAACGGTAGGCGGGCAAGAGGATATGATTTATGAAGTTGCACAATCCATAAGAGCTACAAAATAACAAACCAAGAAGCTGTGCAGAGCAACACTCATCTGTACAGCTTTTTAATAGATAAGAAGTATATAAAAATGTGCCATGAACATTGGTTTTACAAAACTTTAAAGAATGAATAATACTACTGATTTTGGTTTCAGTCGGACGCTTTCCGCTCGGAGCGGAAATCAACGGCATACCAACGTGTTTGTTTTTAAAGGACTGGGCGTTTTTTTGCTCGGTTTTTCTTATGAAGTTAAAAGGTGGCACAATTAGTTATAAATACATACCTAAAACCCCCTACCTCTAACCCACTAAACCTAAAATCCGTTAAAATATAACGGAAAATAAATTGATTATCGTAAAAAACTATTCTAGTTGAACATTATTTTATTTTATATGCTTAAACCATCATTTACGAATTGCATTAAGAAGCCTGAAAAGATCCATTAGTAACATAAAATGTAAACGCTATCAATTTTGTGTGTACCACATGAAAATAGGAGGGGATTCATCATGAAAGTCATTTTAATTGATGCAGAAAATTTAGAGGCTGTACAACGGAAAAGTGAACAGAGCGTGATGGCACTCGGTTTTTTTGATGGACTCCATAAAGGCCATCAAACCGTTATTCAAATTGCCAAACAACACGCATGTAAAAAACAGTTGCCACTGGCTGTGATGAGTTTTTTTCCTCACCCAAAAACGGTTATAACGAATAGCAATGTGGATTATTTAATGCCCATAGAAGAAAAAACCCATCAATTAAAGAAGTTGGGCGTCGACTTACTTTATATCGTTCATTTTACAAAAGAATTTGCCTCTTTAGCCCCTCAGACATTTGTTGAACAATATCTTATGAAGCTTGGTGTTAAAGTTGCTGTCGCTGGTTTTGATTATAAATACGGTTTTAAAGGTGAAGGACAAGTGCATATGATTGCTGAACAAAGTCAGCAACAAATCCAAGTAGTGATTGCTCCAAAAGTCGAAATGGCTGGTGAAAAAATTAGTTCGACTCTTTGTCGTAACTTATTAAAAGCTGGTCATGTTGAAAAAATTTATGCACTATGTGGCCGACCATATTCAATTCAATACGACTTACAAGAGGGCATTGAGCCCTATTTTACACTACCAAAACGAGGACATTACAATGTAGAGATTCATACTACACAACATATATATTCAAACGTTATTGAAGTGATGGATGAGCATTTCATTAGAGGGGTCAATATTCAAAGTAGTGACAAAGTCAAAATAGTATTTTATGAAGCTGATCCTTATTACATGAAGGAATTAGTAAATTAAAGGGTGGGAAGCAATTGAAAAAGACAGAGCAATTTCAACAATTATTGAAAAATCCAAGTACGTTTATATTACCAGGAGCTTTTGACGGCATGACGGCACGTATTATCGAAGAAACGGGATTTCCAGCAATCTATGCAACAGGTGCAGGCATTTCTAATGCGCAACTTGGTTGGGCGGATGTTGGTTTGACTACTGCAACGGAAATCGCCCAAGTAGTTTCATGGATGGCAGATGTGACGAATATTCCAATTGTTGTAGATGCAGATACAGGTTTTGGTAATGCGATTAATATGCAACGCACAGTAAAAATGTTGGAACGGGCCGGAGCGGCAGCTATTCAAATTGAGGATCAAGTGATGCCCAAAAAATGCGGACACTTTAATGGGAAATCGGTTATTTCTAAAGAAGAAATGGTTGGCAAGATTAAAGCAGCTTTAGATGCACGAATAGATGATAAATTAGCGATTATCGCCAGAACCGATGCGGTAGGAGTATATGGAATTGAAGAAGCATTAGAGCGAGCGAATGCCTACAAAGAAGCTGGTGCTCATGCCATTTTTGTAGAAGCGCCGACAGACATGGAACAACTTTTACGGATTCCAAAAGAAGTCCCTGGTATTCCACATATTATTAATTTGGTTGAGGGTGGTAAAACGCCACTTGTTTCTCGTCTAGAGGCACAAGAAATGGGCTTCCAAATTATGTTATGTGCTAATACAGCTTTACGTGGGGCAATAAAAGGAGCGGTGGAAGCTATGAAATTATTACACCAAGAAGAGTCCCAAAAAAATATGAATGATTTAATCTGCTCATGGGAACAACGTCAACAACTATTTAAGTTAAAGGAAATTCAACAATTAGAGGTTCAATATTCTGGTAAGTAGAAAGTGAGGAAGCGTATGACAAAAGTAGATTACGATATTATTGTTGTAGGTTGCGGTGCTGCAGGGACATCCGCTGCATTAGCAGCCGCAGAAGAAGCAAAAGCACAAAATCTAGATATTAAAATTGCAATTTTAGAACGAGCATCTTTTGAGGAACGTGGAGGGAATACACGTTGGACTGCTGCTTATATGCGAATGGAAAATATCGATAATCCTGCACCAAACTTCATAGAAGAT
This sequence comes from Psychrobacillus sp. FSL K6-1464, assembly GCF_038003145.1. Classification (NCBI taxonomy): domain Bacteria; kingdom Bacillati; phylum Bacillota; class Bacilli; order Caryophanales; family Bacillaceae; genus Psychrobacillus; species Psychrobacillus sp. FSL K6-1464. The sequence continues at coordinate 2,153,301 of NZ_JBBOOP010000001.1, read as the reverse complement.
ATGTTGAAGTTTTCGGATTATTACGCAGATGAGCAGTACATACGAATATTACATGAAAATGCAGGTTCGACATTGCGCTGGGTAGAGTCGAAAGGTGTAGAGTTCGATTTCTTACCTACAATGTTTTTAACGGCTTCTAAACCACGTTTGTTACCTGTTGGTGGTGGTCGTGCGATTGTTGATACACTTAGCCTACGTGCTCGTGCCCTCGGTGTAGAAATTATCTATGAAACGACTGCATGGGATTTAGTACTCGACGATTCAGGCAATGTAAAAGGTCTTAAAGTACGTATTGCAGAAGGAGAAACACTCACCTTATCGACTAATGCAGTGATATTAGCAGCAGGAGGCTTTCAAGGAAGTCATGAGATGATGGCACAATATATTGGCCGTCATGCACATAAAATTCCTACCGTTGCTGAAGGTGGATTATTTAATAAAGGTGAGGCCATTCGTATGGCATTACGAATTGGTGCAAAAGGGCAAGGACAATTTGATGCTTTCCATGCGGAAACTGTTGATCCTCGTAGTAAAAGGGAAGAAGCAGGGGTCATGATGTACCCATATGGTATTTTAGTAAACCAACAAGGCGAGCGTTTTGTCGATGAAGGAGAAACGACGATTGATGAACAATATGAAGCCGTTGCTCGTAAGATTTTCTACGAATGTGAGGGTCACATTGCTTATATGATTTCGGATCAAAAAATGTACGATATACCTGGCCATGAAGAAGCATTGCAAACAGAAGTCCCTCCAATTGTGGCAGACACAATTGAGGAACTAGCAAAAGCGTTAGACATTCCAATAGAAAAATTATCTAAAACGGTAGAGGGATTTAATGAAGCTTGCCCAACAGGGGAATTTTTATTTAACCAAAAAGATGGATTAGCAGCGACAGAGATCTCACCGCCAAAATCGAACTGGTCCATTCCTATAAATAAAGGTCCATTTATTGCATATCCGATTATTTGTTGCAATGTATTTACAAATGGAGGGCTAGCAACGGATACAAATGGTCGCGTCTTATCAGGAGACAATCATCCAATTCCGGGGTTATATGCAGCAGGAGAAACATCCGGTCTTTATTACGGGAAATATCCAGGAGGCACATCAGTATTACGTTGTTTAGTATTTGGAAAACGTGCAGGAGAACATGCCGTCAACCTGATCACTTCACAACAAAAAGCGTATTTATAATGGGGGAATTAATATGCTATTGAATGGAAGAGTGGCCCTTGTTACAGGTGGTGGTCGAGGTATTGGACGAGAAACATGTTTGTTACTTGCTTCTCATGGAGCACATATTGCGGTCTGTTCTCTTTTTGAAGAAGAGTGTCAAGAGGTTGTCGATGTCATTAATAAGCAATACAAAGTCCGAGCAATTGCAGTACCCTGCGATGTAACGAACGAAGCCCAAGTAAAAAAAGCATGCGCCTTCGTAAAAGAAGAACTTGGCCCAGTAGATATATTAATAAATAATGCTGGCACAATGAGCATGTTACCTTTTGTAGATACAACGACAGAGGAATGGTTGCGTGTCCATGATATTAACGTGAATGGTCCTTATTACTTCTGTTCTCAAATTGTGCCAGATATGATTGCTAAACAAGAAGGAACCATTATTAATATTTCATCTATTTGGGGAACAAAAGGTGGACCAAATCGTAGTGCTTATATTTCATCAAAACATGCAGTTATTGGTTTTTCAAAGGCAATAGGAGAAGAATTAAAACCATATGGGATCCGCGTTAATGCAGTATGTCCGGGCCCAGTAGATACGAAAATGACCGATGATTTAGGACCGGATTTAGATAAAACAGGATGGTTACAGCCAATTGATATGGCAAATGTTATTGTCAATATCGCATTACCACATAGTAAAGCTATAACAGCTGCTTCAATTGAAGCGTTCGGAACTGGAATGCCAGTAGGTCTTACAAAATAATAAATTAAAGGGGATAGAGAATTATGGAACAAACATATACTTTCACACAACAAACAATTACTTTAAATTTGGCAAAACAAATGCTAGAAGCTGCAGAGAAAAAAGGAATTGAACTTGGTATGAAATTTGCCATTTCAATTGTAGATAAAGCAGGGAATTTAAAAGCATTTTACGCAATGGATGGAGCACCTGTCTTAGCGCTAGAAATTGCTCAAAATAAAGCATTCTCAGCCGCAGCATACAATCGTGCAACACATGAATGGTATGACCGCTTAAAAGATGATCCACCTTTATTAACAGGTCTCGTGCATACAAATCGACTAGTTATATTTGGTGGAGGTTATCCAATTCTAATTAACGGTGAATGTGTCGGTGGAATTGGAGTAAGTGGTGGACACTATTCACATGACATGCAAGTATGCGAAGCAGGCTTAGAGATTCTAGCGGTATTAACAAAGGAAGCTTAAGCCTATGAAAGCAGTTGTAGATATTGTAATTATCGGCGCTGGTATGGCCGGTCTTTGCGCATCAGTGGAAGCCGCTGCTGCGGGAGCGAGTGTGATAGTTTTAGAAAAACAACCTCAAATTGGTGGTAGTTCATTATTAAGTGGTTGTTTTATGGCATTTGCAGGAACAGAATTTCAAAAACAACATGGAATTACTGATTCAGCAGACAGTTTAATAGAAGATATGTTGCAAGTTGGGCAGTATAAAAATGATCGTACTCTCGTTGAAACATATGGACAGCACCAGTTAGAAACATACAATTGGCTTGTTAATCAAGGTGTACAATTTATAGATTGTCAAGCAGTGAGTGGCCATACAAACCCACGTGGGCATACGATTGTCCCCAATCAGGCAATTGATATGTTAAAAAGTAGAGCAATCGAACATGGCGCAAAAATATATACGGATGCTGTAGTTACTCGTCTAGAAAAAAGAAATGAGCGAGTTGAGCAAGTCCATGTAACATATAGAGGTCATTCATATGTTGTGGAAGCACGTAAAGGTATTATTATCGCCTCAGGTGGTTTTTCCCGTAGTGAAGACTTACTTGAACACTTTGCTCCCGGGCTAACTAATACAATACGTTTGGGTGGAGTAGGAAACACAGGGGACGGCATCAGGCTTGCATGTGAACAAGGTGCATGGTTACGAGATACACCATATTTAAAAGGCACATACGGATTCCATCCTAGCTCTACGAATGACAATAAACGCCAAGCTCATACTTTTTATAAAGGAGGCATTATTGTGAATGAGCAGGGCGACCGTTTTGTAAATGAATCTATATCCTATAAATTACTAGGAGATGCAGCATTACAACAGTCGGATCAAAGTACTTTTCAAATTTGGGATCAAACAGTAATGGATAAAGGTGTAAAAGGAGATGCATTGTATGATTTTGCATCACTTGAAGAACTAGGTTTAATGGAACGTTCTGAATCTATCGAAGCATTAGCAACAATAATTGGAGTTCCACCCTCATCGTTACAACAAACGATCAGCAGTTATAACGAAGCGGTCGATACAGGAAATGACGTATTGGGTAGAACAACACTTACGCATACATTTGGAAAACCAACAAAAATTATAACAGCTCCTTTTTATGCGATGAATACCTCAACGGCCATGCTAGCTACATATGCGGGTGTAACAGTGAATGAAAAGGCAGAAGTGTTAAATCCCTTTAATGAAAGTATTCCAGGTCTTTTGGCGGCAGGTGAAGTTGTAGGGGGCTTCCATGGTGCAGGATATATGACGGGTAGTTCACTCGGAAAGGCAGCAATATTTGGTCGCATAGCTGCTAAACAAGCAATCCAACAATCGAATGTAGAGGAGGCGTTGGTGTGAAAATTTGGCACCAAAGTTTAACATCCATTGAAGACATTCCAGTTTATCGAGATGCCGTTGTAAATCATTTCTCTAAAATCGCACGTCCAGATGTAGATGTTGTGTTACATGGTATGTCGAAAGAGACTTATCCACAGCAATATCCGGGACATTTTATAACGTACAATTATTTACAAAGTTTGCATAAGGAACAATTCATTAGAAATGCAATGATAGCTGAAAAAGCTGGCTATGATGCCGTTTTTATTGGTACGATTCCTGACGTAGGGTTAATCGAAGCACGATCAATTGTTGATATTCCTGTGATAGGTTACGGGCAAGCATCGATGCATATTGCGTCGATGCTTGGAACAAAGATTGGTATTGTGAATTTTCTAGCTCCACTTGTTGACCAGTTACGTTTCAATGCTCAACAATACGGCTTGGGGGAAAAGGTAGGTCCGATCATCCAGGCGGATATTGGCTTCTATGATATTTTAGAGGGCTTTGACAATCCACAACCGATTATCGAAAAGTTTACAATAGCTGCTCAACAAGCTATAGCGCAAGGTGCGGATGTAATTATTCCTGGTGAGGGGCCGATGAATATTTTCTTGGCAAACTTTGGTATTCATCATGTGGACAATGTGCCGATAATAGATTCCTTTGGGGCAGGTATTAAAATGTGTGAAACGATGGTAGATTTATATAAAATCAGTGGAATGTCCATGGCCCGTACTGGATTTTTCAATGAAAAACCACCTGCTGAAGTTTTAGAAAAGTTACGCAGTTATTATAACCTACCAGATGTGTCAGCTGATATGGACTTTGGTTTATCAATTCGTTCAGTAACCAGTTCAGTATAAATAAGAGAGCATCTTTCTACACATCCAAATGTGTAGAAAGATGCTTTTGTTTTCTACATTGATGAACTAACGTAGAACTTATATAATTTTTCTGAGAGTTTAACTAATAGATTTACTCAAAAGTGAAAATAGAGTGTAAAGAAATTATAATTTCTAGTAAGTGTTCCTGCTAATAAATAGACTCTCGCTTTTTTTATAAAATAATCCTAACCTGTATGCCATATGGGTTGGTCTGCAAACACCATGGAATTATTAAGAAAAAAGTGTTGATCAAAAATAGCTGTCGTCCCCTTATTATAATATATCTTTGAATTTCTTATATTTTTAGTATAATAGAAATGTAAGCGTTTTTATTTACAAAGGGGATGAATGAAATGAATTTTGATTTAACACAGGAGCATAAAATGATCCGCAAAACTATTCGTGAGTTTTCGGATGAGGTTGTAGCGCCAGGAGCGATTGAGCGCGATAAGACGAAAGCTTTTCCAAAAGAAATCTTTAAACAGTTAGCCGACATGGGGATGATGGGCTTACCGTTTTCAGAAGAGTATGGCGGAGCAGGTGCAGATACAGTTAGTTTTGCAATCGTGACAGAAGAGTTGAGTAGAGCATGTGCTTCTACAGGAATCACTTATTCTGCACATATATCGCTTGGGGGAGCTCCACTTAATCTATTTGGTACAGAAGAGCAAAAACAAAAATATTTGGTTCCAGTATGTACAGGCGAATCCTTCGGGGCTTTTGGTTTAACGGAACCTAATGCAGGATCAGATGCAGGCGGTACACAGACAACGGCTAAAGAAGATGGCGATGATTATGTTATTAATGGAAACAAAGCTTTTATAACGAATGCTAGCTATGCAAAACACCTAGCATTAACAGCAATTACGGATATCAAAGATGGTAAAAAAGAAATTTCTGCAATAATTGTGCCTACGGATGCAGAAGGCTTCTCTGTTATTGATAATTACGAGAAGATGGGTCTAAATGCATCTAATACAACTGAGCTAGTATTGGAAAATGTAAGAGTACCAAAGGAAAACCTACTAGGGGAGAAAGGGCAAGGATTCAAGCAATTTCTTGTAACTCTTGATGGTGGCCGAATTGGTATTGGAGCAATGGCAGTTGGAATTGCACAAGCAGCTTTCGACAGAGCGCTACGTTATTCTAAAGAGCGTAAGCAATTTGGAAAAACACTTTCCGAGTTTCAGGTAACGCAATTTAAATTGGCAGATATGGCGATGAAAATTGAGCTAGCACGTACAATGGTCCATAAAGCGGCATGGTTGAAAGATCAAGGACGTGCTTTTGGGAAAGAAGCTTCTATGTGTAAACTATATGCATCCGAAATAGCAATGGAAGTAGCGGATCAAGCTATTCAAATACATGGTGGATATGGCTATATGAAAGAGTATGAAGTAGAGCGCTATATGCGAGATGCAAAATTACTAGAAATTGGTGAAGGAACTTCTGAAGTACAAAGAATGGTAATTGCTCGACATATTGGGTGTTGATAGTAGAAAATGAGCTAAGATTATGTCTAAAATGTCACAATCTAAGAAAACTTCTCTCCTAAGACTTTTAGTTTTCTTAAGAATGCAGTACAATATTAATGTTGACTAATTCTATATTAGAAAAGATTGTATTAAAAGGGAGGGTTAATTATGCAAAAAAATCCAATAATTCCATTTATCTTAATTATGGCTTTTGGTATTGGTTTAATTTTCTTCTTGTCTATGGATGGTGTAGGAAACAAAGAAGAAATTGCTGCAACTGAAGAGCATGCAGAAGGAACTGAAGGCGGAGAAGCTTCAGCTGGAGAATTTGATCCAGAAGCTTTAGCTCAAGGGAAATGTATCGGTTGTCATGGTAATAGTTATGAAGGCGGCATGGGTCCAGCTTTAGTTGGAACTGCATTGTCTGAAGACGAAGTAAAAGACGTTTTAGCAAATGGTAAAGGTGCAATGCCAGCTGGATTAGTACCTGAAGAAAACATTGACGCTATGGCGGCATGGGTTAAATCTTTAGAATAGTATGTAACTAAAAGACCTTTGATTCTGTAAAAGAATCGAGGTCTTTTTTCTTTTTTGCTATAATAGTTAATGAAGAGGTGTTGAAACAATGAATGCAAAAAATTTGTCGACTAGACTGAGAACAGTCGCTACCTTTGTAAAAGAAAATACTACTTTGGCGGATATCGGTAGTGATCATGCTTATTTACCATGTTTTTTGGTACATGAAGGTGTCATTTCTAAAGCTATTGCCGGTGAAGTAGTCAAAGGTCCATTTGAATCTGCTCAAAAACAAGTAATAAGTGAAGGACTTCAAAATAATATTGATGTTCGTTTCGGGAATGGTTTAGAGGTCATCACGGCTAACGACAATGTCCAAACGGTTACTATAGCTGGAATGGGTGGTCCGCTTATAGCTTCTATCTTAGAAACCGGAAAAGAAAAACTTACCACTGTGGATACATTAATCTTACAACCAAATGTTCATGCGAAAGCTATACGAGAGTGGGCTATTCAAGAACAATGGAAGATAGACCAGGAAGTAATTTTAGAAGAACACGATAAAATTTATGAAATTCTTGTATTAGTAAAAGGGCAAATGAAACTTTCGGAAAAGGAATTATTAGTTGGACCAATTTTGAGTAAAGACAAATCGCCTGTATATCTAAAGAAATGGACCAATGAAGTAAATGAATGGCAACGGATTGTAGATGAACTTAACAAATTACAAGGAACTGAAGTACAGCAAAAGAAACAATTACTCGAAAACAAAATTGCCTTAGTAAAGGAGACTTTATAAGCGATGAAGGAAACAAATGGGCAACATATTATTTCCCTTTTCGAACAATGGGCACCAAAGTCTTTGGCAGTTGAAGGAGATCCAGTAGGTCTTCAAATTGGGACTCTTAACAAAACTATAACTAAAGTGTTGGTTACTTTAGATGTAAATTTAAAGACAGTAGAAGAAGCTATTGTAAATGGTTGTGAGCTAATTATTGCTCATCATCCTCCTATTTTTCGCGGATTGAAAAATATGCGAACAGATTTACCTCAGGGCATGTTAATAGAGAAATTGATAAAGCATGATATTGCTGTATATGCTGCGCATACCAATTTAGATATTGCTTCAGGTGGGGTAAATGATTTACTTGCTACTGCTTTGCAACTAGAAAACATTAATATTCTAGAGCAGACTAGCTCTGAACAATTAATGAAGCTGGCGGTCTTTACTCCTAAGGAATCAACAGAGCTAGTTAGAACAGCATTAGCAATTGCTGGTGCTGGTCAAATTGGAGATTACACGGATTGTAGCTTTACTTCAGAAGGAGAAGGAAGGTTCAAACCGTCTAGCTTAGCTACTCCTTTTATTGGACAAGCGAATGAATTAGCAGTAGTAGAAGAAGATAAAATAGAGGTTGTTTTTCCTATTTCTATGAAAAGTAAGGTGTTAAAAGCATTACTGACAAGTCATCCATATGAAGAACCTGCTTATGACTTAATATTGCTAGATTTAGAAGTCAATGAAAAAGGACTTGGGAGAATTGGAACATTGCCGCAAAGCCAAACATTAGCTGACTACGCAGAAATAGTTAAAAAACAACTGAATGTACCTTTTGTTCGAGTGGTAGGAAATTTGACGAAGGAAGTTAAGAAAGTTGCTGTCCTTGGTGGAGATGGCAATAAATATATACAGACTGCTAAAAGAGCTGGAGCGGATGTGTTTGTAACAGGTGATTTATATTTCCATGTGGCACAAGATGCAGAAGCTATAGGTTTAGCAGTTATAGATCCGGGTCATCATGTGGAACAAATTATGAAAATTGGTGTTGCGGAGTATATGACTAAGGTTTGTATGCAACACAAACTTGCTGTTGAATTCATCCCATCCAACATTTCAACGGAACCCTTTCAATTGATTTAATAGAATATAAACAAAAAAGCTGCTCTCTAGTGAGCAGCTTATTTTATTTAACTGGATAAGGTTCAATTCGATCTACTGGTTTTGGTACTTTAATTTTAGGTAGAATTTTGGATGGTATTGTTTTTTTTGTTGTATCGTGAGTTTCCGGGTCGTTTGGATCATACTTTTCTAAGAATTGAATAACTTCTTTTACTATTGGAGTAGGTGTGGAAGCACCTGCTGTCACTGCAACATGAGAAATATTATCCAACCATTCCAATTGTAGTTCGGAAATGTCGCCAATTCGGTAAGAAGGTGTTCCAGCGATTTCCTCTGAAACTTGTGTCAATCTATTAGAATTGTTACTCATAGGATCTCCAACTACTATTAAAAGTTCCGCATCTCCAGCTTGTTCAGCAACCGCTTCTTGACGAACCTGAGTAGCCAAACAAATTTCTTTATGGACTTCAATATGAGAGAACTTCTCTTCTAATTTCTTCATTAAATCCACAACATCCCATTGAGACATTGTAGTTTGATTGGTAACGAGTAATTTATCGGTCTTAATAGTTAAATTCTCAATGTCCTCTAACGATTGAACTAGATGTACCTTGTCTGGAGCTACACCTATTGCACCTTCTGGCTCTGGATGACCTTTTTTACCAATATAAATAATGTCATAGCCTTCAGCTGTTTTTTCTCTTATGAGGTCATGCGTAACTGTAACATCTGGACATGTAGCATCTATTGAAACAAGGCCCTTTTTACGAGCTAACTCTTTCACTTCTGGTGAAACACCATGTGCGGTAAAAATAACCGTACCTGTATCGACTTTTGATAATATATCTAAGCGATTTTCTCCGTCTAACGTAATTATGCCATCCATCTCAAATGCATCTGTTACATGTTTGTTGTGGACGATCATTCCCAAAATATATATTGGCCTTGGCAGAGAAGTATCTAATGCAGCATTTCGAGCAATTACCATTGCATCCACTACACCATAGCAGTATCCTCTAGGCGAAATTTTTTGAACTAACATTTACGTAACTCCCTTCAATACGAGCATACTCATATTATAACGGAGCGGCTAGACGATTACAAAACTTTAAATTGGAGGCTGGAAAATTCTAGGTATTGATGCTCCGTTTGTTAGAGAAGCAGCAGTACTAGTTGCTCTCGCAGCTGTTGAAGCAGCTGCAGCAGCACCTAAATTACCAGTAACGGCAGTAGTAGCAGCTGGTACAGATTGAAAACCACGGTATAATTTTAACAGTGCCGGTACATTTTGTATCATAGGAGCAAATTGTCTAACCATTGGTGTAAGCTGCTGGGCAGTATTTAAGAATTTGTCGGCTGTTTGTAGGTAACCCATAGTTTTCGATACTGGTTGACCTTGTTGAAAGCCTCCTGTTGGAGCAGCAGACTGAAATTGACTAAAAAAGTTAGTAGCCGGACCTGCAGGTGCAGTTGGTGGTGGTGGAGGGGGAGCAGCCTGATTCCCTCCCCAAAAATCAAAAGAATTATTTGGAACATTCTGAGGACTTGAATTAGACATGCCAAAAAAGTCATTTCCCTGATTTTGGGCAAACGGATAAAAAGATTGGTAACGCATTTTTTCATCTCCTTTCGAACAGCAAAGACTATTATATTCTATGCAAATTGTACGTTTTATGTACAATCGTGGTACAATAAAGAAATGTGAGGGAGTGACGTACAATGTCAAAATATACAGATTATAGTTTTCAGCCTTTTTTATTAGATGCAATAGAAAAATTAGGCTTCCAAGAACCAACGCCAATTCAAAAAGAAATGATTCCACTTGTATTAAAGGGGAAAAGTGCGATTGGTCAAGCACATACTGGAACAGGAAAAACACATAGTTTTTTAATCCCAATTGTTGAAAAAATAGATGCGAGTAAAAGAGAAGTACAAGCAGTTATTACATCACCAACAAGAGAGCTTGCAACGCAAATTTATAAAGAGTTGAACAAGCTAGTAGAAGGCACAGATATTCAAACAAAATTATTCATTGGTGGAACGGATAAAGCTCGTTCAATCGAAAAATTAAAAACTCAACCACAAATCGTAGTTGGAACGCCAGGTAGACTTCGTGATCTTACTGTAGAGCAAGCACTACTTGTTCATACAGCAAAAGTTTTAGTTGTAGATGAAGCTGACTTAGCTTTCGATCTTGGCTTTATCAATGAAATTGATCAATTTGCATCTCGTATGCCTGATAAATTAGAAATGTATGTATTTTCTGCTACAATTCCAGAAAAATTACAACCTTTCTTAAAAAAATATATGGATTCACCAGTCCATATAAAAATAGGCGAGAAACGTCGAGTAGCAGAGGGTATTGAATTTATTGTAACTCCGGTTCGAAGCAAATCTAGAAAGAAACGCTTGTTGGATGTAATGGAAGGTATTAATCCGTACTTAGCCATTATATTTACAAATACGAAACAACATGCAGACGAAGTAGCGCATTATTTAGAAGGAAATGGTGTCAAAGTTGGTGTTGTTCATGGCGATATTTCACCTCGTGATCGTAAACGTGTGATGAAACAAATACATGAACTAGAATTCCAATATATCGTGGCAACCGATTTAGCTGCTCGTGGTATTGATATTCCTGGAGTAAGCCATGTGATTAACTATGAACTTCCAGATGATTTAGAGTTCTTCGTTCACCGCGTAGGCAGAACAGCTCGTGCTGGCATGACTGGGATCGCAATTTCATTATATGAACCATCAGACGAAGATGCTTTAGTGCGCCTTGAAAAAATGGGGATTCCACTAGAGCATAAGGATGTCGTTAATGGTGAATGGTCTGAACTTAAAGAACGCCATGCACGTAAAAATCGTACAAAAAATGAAAATGAAATAGATGCAATCGCTAAAGCCCAAGTCCGTAAGCCTAAAAAGGTTAAACCAGGCTACAAACGTAATATGAAATGGGAAATGGATATTGTGAAGAAAAGAGAAAGACGTATTAAAAACCGTAAGAAATAAGGAGTTGTCATCATGTTATTAGGTTCACATGTTTCGATGAGTGGAAAAGAGATGCTACTGGGTTCAAGTAAAGAGGCTGCATCATATGGTGCAAATACTTTTATGATTTATACAGGAGCACCACAAAATACTAGAAGAAAACCAATTGAAGAATTGAATATTGACGCTGGTATCGCTCATATGAAAGAAAATGGGATGTCCAATATCGTCGTGCATGCACCTTATATCATCAATTTAGGTAATACAACAAAACCTGAGACTTTTGCTCTTGGTGTAGAGTTTTTACAAAAGGAAATTGAAAGAACTGCTCATATAGGTGCTACTCAAATTGTATTGCATCCAGGAGCTCACGTAGGAGCAGGAGTAGAAGCAGGTATTGCTAGAATTGTTGAAGGTTTAAATGAAGTGCTGACAACCGATTGGCCAGTTCAAATAGCTTTAGAGACAATGGCTGGAAAAGGCTCAGAATGTGGTCGCACTTTTGATGAACTTGCACAAATTATCGACGGTGTTGTAAATAATCATCGATTGTCCATTTGCATGGATACTTGTCATATTCATGATGCTGGTTATAATATCGTGGAAGATTTTGATGGAGTCTTAAATGAATTCGATAAAATAATCGGTATTGATCGTTTAAAAGTACTTCATATCAATGATAGTAAAAATGTATGTGGAGCAGCAAAGGATCGACATGAGAACATCGGTTTTGGTGAAATTGGATTTGATGCTTTGCAGTACATTGTGCACCATCCTCAATTGATGGAAATCCCTAAAATTTTAGAAACGCCTTTTGTTGGTGTAGACGCTAAATCGAAGGAAGCTCCATACAAGCATGAGATTGAAATGCTTCGCTCAAAACAATTTAATGCAGAAGCAATAGATGCGTTGCGCTAACATGCAAGAGCACGTTCTTTTCAAATTAAACGCTGTTTTCTAGATGATTACCGAGCTTATTTATAGGGGTGTTGGTTGGTTGTAACGAGATGTTACAACCAACCAACATCTCTTTTTTCTATAATCTGTGTATGGTTTTTTTTATATACGTCGCCCACTAACTTCGGTCCACAAGAGGCGAGGACGGTGCAGCGTTCGTTTGTATCGGAAATCAGTAAGTATTATTGTATTGCAATTACCTATTTTAGATAGAAATTTTCAGGTATTAACTTCGTTCATCCAAAAGAAGTTGGTGCTTTTTCTTTAATTTCTTTATAAAGTTCCATAGCACGTTGTTCCCCAAGTATTTGAATTAGTTTTTGTTGGATAGCAAGCGGAACGCCAAATAAAAGCCAGGAAAGGGAAATTTCTTTTAGTAATGGGTAGACACTTTTTAATTCTTTGTCGGAAATTTCTATATCAAAGCCCTTTACGATTGTCTTAAACTCCTTAATAGAGCATGTTTGTAACTGTTGAACAAATTTATGGATATCCAGAATAACATCCTTCCAAGTAATATTTATTTACACATGGTGCAATATGGACTATACTAATACTTTGTAAATCGTAATCATTCTTAATTAGAATCGAGGAAAAATAATGGGAAGCCCATTGATCAACTTACATAACATTTCGTACCAATACGAACAAACTAAGGCATTAATCGATATTAATCTTACTATTGCAGAAGGTGACTTTCTTGCGATTATTGGACCTAATGGTTCTGGTAAGTCTACATTATTGAAAATAATACTAGGATTATTAAAACCAACGAGCGGTGAAGTACTTCTTTTTGGGAAGCCAGTTAATCAGTTTAAAGAGAAAGAACGCATTGGGTATGTTTCACAAAAGTCCAATTCGTTTAATACCGGATTCCCGGCAACGGTGACTGAGGTTGTTAGAAGTGGTTTAGTAAAGAAGACAGGGTTATTTCATCGATATCCTGCAAATGTTAACAAACAGGTAAGACAAGCGTTAAAATCAGTCGGTATGGATGAATATTCTATGAAAAATATTGGCGATCTTTCTGGAGGACAGCAACAGCGTGTTTTTATCGCTAGAGCATTAATCAGTAATCCAAATGTATTGATACTTGACGAGCCAACCGTTGGAGTAGATAGCAAAAATGTAAAATCTTTTTATAATATGTTAAGTCATTTAAATCGGGAACATAATATTACCATTGTGTTAGTTACCCATGATGTCGATGCAGTATCCAAAAGTATAAGTCACGTTGCTTGTTTGAACCAGCGAATTCATTTTCATGGTTTTAAAAATGAGATGGACCAGATGAGTGATGAACAATTAGAGGCTTGGTATGGACACGCAGTTCGTAAAGTCGATCATCAAAGTGAGGTAAAATCATGATTGACTCTATTTTTCACTATGAATTTTTACAAAATGCTTTTGCCTCAGGTCTAATCATCGGTTTTATCGCTCCACTATTAGGGGTTTTTATAGTTGTTCGTAGACTTTCGTTAATAGCTGATGCTTTGAGTCATGTAACATTGGCTGGTATTGCTGGTAGCTTATATTTGAGTCAGTCTGTCGGGGCATTGGCCCTATTAAACCCATTATATTTAGGAATAGTCGCATCTGTGACTGGGTCGTTGTTTATCGAGAGATTAAGAAGATTATATAAACACTATGAAGAGCTTGCTATACCTATTATCATGTCTGCTGGGCTCGGTTTTGGAGCAATTTTCATCTCATTAGCAGAAGGATTTAGTTCGGACCTATTTAGCTATTTATTTGGTTCCGTATCTGCAGTAAGTCGTCAGGACTTATGGATTATTATAGGCATTGCGTTAATTGTAATAGTATTTTTAATTTTATTTTTTAAAGAATTATTTGTACTTTCTTTCGATGAGGAATATGCGAAAGCATCAGGACTTCCTGCTAAATGGATTCATGTATTATTTATGATTGTGACGGCATTAGTTATTGCAGGGTCGATGCGAATTGTAGGTATCTTACTCGTTTCCTCACTTATGACACTGCCGGTTGCTGCTGCTATGCGTATATCTAAAAGCTTTAAACAAGCAATCTTGCTATCCGTTATATTCGGTGAGTTATCTGTTATTGTTGGATTGGTTAGTGCATTTTATTTGGATTTAGCGCCAGGTGGAACAATTGTTGTTACTTCAATTATCATTTTACTTCTAACTATTTTTTCTAAAAAGATAGGGAGCAAGGGAGCTGTTTCAGGGTGAATATAGAAAAAGCATGGGATATTTTAAAAAATGAAGGATTTAAAAAAACAGATAAACGCGAGCAAATACTAAGCATTTTTACCGAAACGGAAAAGTATATAACTGCTAAAGATATTCTGAATGTGATGAAAAAAGAACATCCCGGGATGAGCTATGATACAATTTATAGAAATTTAAGTACCTTTGTAAATCTGGGAATATTAGAAGAAACCGAGTTAACAGGAGAGAAACATTTTAGAATGCAATGTGAGGCTGATCATCATCACCATCATTTCATCTGTATGTCCTGTGGCAATATTAAAGAAATTCCATTTTGTCCAATGGAAGTATTGCAAAATGCTATACCAGGCTACGAAATAGAAAACCACAAATTCGAAATCTATGGCAATTGCCCATCCTGTCATTAATAAAAAGTAGCGTAGACCAGTATAAGGTCTACGCTACTTTTTTTGTATATTGCTTAATCACTCAATCCAACGGATGTATTTTCATATTCCTTGTTCATAAGAGCCTTATATATAAAATCTGCTACATTTGCTCTAGTAATAGTTCTACCTGTGCTAGGCACACCCGTTAAAGCCTCTTTATAAACACCTGTAAATTCTTTATCGTTCAAACCCATAGGGCGTACAATTGTAAAGGTTAAATGATTATTTCTTATATAACTAACTGCATTCGAGTGATCAGTTAGCACATTTTTAAGCATTTTTATCATTAATTTGCCCATTAAACCCGGTATCTCATTTTCTATTCCTGCCGAGGCAACATAGACAATGCGTTGGATATTATTAGCGACCATTCCGTCAACAACATTCTTTGTCATCTCTTCTAACTGCGTAGATTTTTTCATACCAGTTGTAGAGCCTAGACAAGAAATAACAGCTTCCTTACCTGCAATAGCTTCTTTAACGGCCGCTTTATCAAAAGCATCACCTTGGATAATAGTTAAACGTTCATGCACTAATTCTAATTTCGAAGGGGACCTCACAAAAGCGGTTACTTCATGTCCTTTATCTAAAGCTAGTTTAGTAAAATGCTTTCCTACACCACCATTTGCCCCAAATACAATAATATTCATACTCTATTCTCCTTCATATTTAAGATAGCATTGCTCTAGTTATTTTAATGTTAAAAGTAAACAAGTTCTAGCTAATAAAAATAGAGTATAAAACCTCAGCGATTTTATACTCTATTACTATTTCAGCTAGCCTAACTATTCACATGAAACTCTGAAGTTTTACTTTATAGCCATTGAAAATTCTTTTTCAATCCAGTTATTCGCTTCAATCCAATTATTCACTCGGATAACACGAGATGGAACTGGCAACTGATTATATGGTGTATTAAATAATATTACGGGAATATCAAGTTCTTCACTAATTTCAACGGCATTATCGTGTTTGTCTTCAAAAAATGCATGAACACCATGTCTTCGAGCCGTCTCTATTTTGTTATGTGTGCCAATCAGTTCAATATGATCGTATAACAACTCTTGTTGTTTAAACCAATCTAGTGTAATGTCCATGACATTGTCACCACGAGCAGAGATAAAATATAACTCGTATTTTTCTTTCCAAGCAGATAATACAGCGTGTGCATCTGGTTGAATAGGGGATGTGGCATAAATAGTAGCTTCAGCTTTTTTAAACCATTCGTAAAATTCTTTTTGACTTACTGGAAATGCCTTCGTTAAATCATATTCTTTAATATCTTCTAACTGTAAATTACATTTAAATGCTTCGTTAATATGAGGAAGCAAAGAAGTAGGGGATGTTACTGTCCCGTCTATATCGATACCAAATCGTATATTCGTCAATTACACCATTCCTTACACTTGTGTTTTTTCTTGCTTTTGCTGCTCTTCTAGCTCTTTGTTTGCAAAATATTCTGCAGCAAGTTTGTCTATTTCTACTTTAAGTTCTTCGACCATTGTTTCTTCAGGTACTTTACGCACTGTTTTGCCTTTCATGAATAACAGACCTTCACCACGTGCGCCTGCGATCCCTATATCTGCCTCACGAGCTTCTCCTGGGCCATTAACTGCACAGCCAAGTACTGCAACTTTAAGAGGGGCTTTAATGTGCGAGATATATTCTTCTACTTCATTTGCAATTTTTATTAAGTCGATTTCAATACGTCCACAAGTAGGACAAGAAATTAGCGTAGCTGAATTAGAAGATAGTCCGAAAACTTTTAGTAATTCGCGTGCTACTTTTATTTCTTCTACTGGGTCTGCACTTAAGGAAACACGCATTGTGTTACCGATTCCCATGCTTAAAAGTGTACCCAATCCAGCGGCACTTTTGATTGATCCTGAGAAAAGAGTACCAGATTCTGTAATTCCTAAGTGAAGAGGGTAGTCAAATGCTTCGGATGCTTTACGATAAGCCTCTACAGCCAATGTAACATCGGATGCTTTCATGGAGACGATGATATCATGAAAGTCTAAATCTTCTAGTATTTTAATATGATGTAACGCACTTTCTACCATTCCATCTGCAGTTGGATAACCATACTTTTCTAAAATTTTTCTTTCAAGGGAACCAGCATTTACTCCTATACGAATTGGAATACCTTTTGCTTTAGCTGCATTTACAACTGCTTCCACTTTTTCTTTACGGCCAATATTACCTGGGTTTATACGTATTTTATCAGCACCCTGCTCTATTGCGATAAGTGCTAACTTATAGTCAAAGTGAATATCTACTACTAAAGGAATATTAATGCGTTTTTTTATCTCGCCAATCGAGTAAGCTGCACGTTCATCTGGACATGCGACACGTACGATTTGACAGCCTGCTTCTTCTAAACGTAAGATTTCAGCAACTGTTGCTTCTACATCATGTGTTTTTGTTGTTGTCATACTTTGTATAAATAGCTCGTTGCTTCCACCTATTGTTAAGTTTCCAACTCGTACTGGACGAGTTTTGGAACGATGTATTAATCCGCTCATGAAATTCTCTCCTTCTTGAGGCATATGCCATCACTATTCACCATTTTATCAGTCTTTCCAATGAAATGACAAGAAAGAACGCTCTATTTTACATTATTTACATACAGTTGACGAAGTATAGGTAGGTAAAAGAACATTTTCGCCTGCTTTAAACGACTGATTTATAAAATGTGGATTAAGCGTGTAGAAGTCGGTAAATCTTTCCGTATAGGTGATTGTTTCACTAGAAGGATATAGGGCAAATAATGAATGTAGTGTATCTCCAGCCATAACTTCCACAGTTATATAATCTAACTCTTTCTCACATGTTACTGGTTGAGAGGAGTAGGCTAGTGGGATAGTTCCTTCGATCAAATCTACTTTAATAATATAGAAAGAAACTAGTAATAGAATAGTTGCTACAAATATTTTCATAAGAAAACCCCCTTACTCTAATCTATGCGAGGTAAGGGGGTACTATGTATTATCTTTTCACTGGATAGTATTTAGTCGTTAAAAAGATAATTATCAAAGTTAGTGTATAGATTACTAATTGAAGATAGTTGTTTGAAACTTGTAAAATAGCCAAAATAATAGAGATTATCATTGGAATTGTACTTGCAAAGAGAGTAGTTCTCCAAATATGACGAAATTCACCTTTTCTCTTTCTAAGCAGAAGAATAATACTACCTATATATGCAAATATACTTATGCGAACAAAAATTAACAAAGTGTTTAATACAAATAAAAATATAAAGGAGAATGGATATAAAAGCCATTGAATCTGGGAAAAATATTCTAGTAAACCTTCCATCGATTGTTGTTGGTCAGAAATTCCGTTGATGAAATAAATAAAAGAGATAATGGACATGATAAATATATAACTAAATATATATTGCATTACTTTGCCAATCGGTATAAGTCGAAAAGCGGCCATTTTTTTAGGACTATGTAAGCTAGATTGAAATAATTGAAATAAACTCAAATGTTGTCACCCTTTCAATCTCATTCTAACATTAAGCAAATAAAAACATAAAGTAGCATTTGCATTGTTAAGAAATTGTAAAGAATGTTTTAATCTATTTACAATACCTTACTGACTACTGAATAATAGAGAAGTATGTGAAAATTGTCGAAAACGGGAGTTGAGTATAGAGTGGAATTAAATTGGCAGGAAATACTCTTTCAATTTTTTGGTGGGCTGGGTATTTTCTTGTTCGCAATTAAATTTATGGGTGATGGTCTTCAAAAAGCTGCAGGCGATAAACTTCGTGATATTTTAGATAAGTATACGACTAACCCGTTTATGGGTGTATTAGTAGGTATAATTGTTACTGTGCTTATTCAATCTAGTTCTGGTACAACAGTTATTACTGTTGGTTTAGTTAGTGCTGGATTCATGAAGCTCCGACAAGCAATCGGTGTAATCATGGGTGCAAATATCGGAACAACTATTACTGCCTTCATCATAGGTTTCGATGTAGGCGGCTATGCTTTACCTATAATGGCTGTAGGAGCATTTCTATTGTTTTTCTTTAAGAAAAACAAAGTGCAGAATCTAGGCGAAGTTATTTTTGGATTTGGTGGGTTGTTCCTTGGTCTTGAACTAATGAGCGATGGGATGAAACCACTAAGAGAACTGAGCACTTTTACTGATTTTACACTTAGCATGAGTGATAGCCCTATTCTCGGAGTATTAAGTGGGACTATTTTCACGTTGGTCGTACAGAGCTCAAGTGCAACGGTGGCGATTCTTCAAGGACTTTATGCGGAAAACCTTCTTTCTTTACAAGGATCACTTCCAGTTTTATTTGGAGATAATATTGGTACAACTATTACAGCGATACTTGCTTCTTTAGGTGCATCAGTTGCAGCTAAGCGTGCGGCGGCTACACATGTATTATTTAATGTAGTAGGTAGTATTATATTTTTAATATTGTTGACACCTTTTACAATGTACATTGAGTGGATTTCCGGTGTACTTGATCTGGAAAATAAGATGCAAATAGCATTCGCACATGGATCATTTAATGTAGCCAATACAATTATTCAATTCCCGCTTATTGGAGCATGGGCTTATCTCGTTACTAAACTTATCCCTGGTGAGGATGTTTCAATCGAATATAAACCAAAACACTTAGATGTTCACTTTATTGAACAATCACCATCTATCGCTATTGGTCAAGCAAAAGAAGAAATATTGCGAATGGGTGCATTAAGTGTGCAAGGACTAGAAACGACATACGCTTATTTAAAAACAAACCTTAAAAAAGATGCAGATTTAGGTTATCAAATAGAAGATGCATTAAATAACTTAGATCAAAAAATTACAGATTATTTAGTGAAAATCTCATCACAACCTTTATCAGTACAAGATTCTAATAGACATAATATATTAATGGACACAGTTCGGGATGTAGAAAGAATTGGAGATCATTTTGAAAATATCATAGAATTAGTCGATTATAAAGAAGTGAATCGTTTATTCCTTACGGAAGATGCTATAAAAGATGTTTCGGAAATGTTCGAGCTTACAATAGAAACTGTTTCTATATCATTGGAAGCATTAGATACGAGCAATGTCGAATTGGCGAAAAAAGTGTCAGAACAAGAAAATGTAATTGACAAAATGGAACGTCAGTTTAGAAAAAATCATATTCTACGTGTGAACCAAGGAACTTGCTCTGGACAAGCAGGAATTGTTTTTGTTGATATTTTAAGTAATTTAGAACGTATAGGCGATCACGCTTCCAATATTGCGGAAACTGTATTAGGTAAAAGAATATGATAGATATAATTGGTTGGATATTAATCATTTTATGTTTTATAGTTGCTTTTATCGGCACGTTTTATCCTATAATCCCATCGGTTGTGTTTATGCTACTGGGATATGTTGTATATGGATTATTTTTCTCCTTTACAGAGCTGACCTGGTTGTTTTGGGTAATTCAAATTCTTTTTGTTGTATTACTATTCGGAGCGGATATGGCGGCAAATGCTTTTGGAGTGAAAAAGTTCGGAGGGACCAAAGCTGGAGTGTGGGGAAGTACTATTGGGCTCCTTTTTGGTCCATTTCTTATCCCTGTAGCGGGTATTTTAATAGGACCCTTTATTGGTGCTGTCTTGGCAGAACTGATTGTGACACGGCTCGGTTTAAAACAAGCGATTAAATCAGGAGTAGGTTCTTTAATAGGATTTTTAACTTCTTCATTAGTAAAGATTATTGTTTTAGTGATAATGCTTATTGTGTTTATATTCTTTGTGTAATTTCAGTCAAAAGTATGATTATAATTATTTTAGTCGATTTTAATTGAACGATTGTTCATAGTTTGATACGCTAATACATGGAAAGAATTTTCTAAAATATTCTTTAGGAGGAAACAATAATGGCATATGAATTACCAGAATTACCTTACGCATATGATGCACTAGAACCACATATCGACAAAGAAACGATGAATATTCATCACACTAAACACCACAATACTTACGTGACTAACGTAAATAACGCACTTGCAGATCATTCGGATCTACAAGGCAAATCAGTGGAAGAGTTAATCGCTAATTTAGACGCTGTTCCAGAAGCAATCCGTACTGCAGTTCGCAATAATGGTGGCGGACATGCTAACCACTCATTATTCTGGCAAATCTTATCACCAAACGGTGGCGGTAATCCAACAGGAGAATTAGCTTCAGCAATCGACGCTAAATTCGGTAGCTTCGACGCATTCAAAGAAGAATTCGCTAAAGCTGCTACAACACGTTTTGGTTCAGGTTGGGCTTGGTTATCAGTAGCTAACGGAGAATTAGAAGTTTCTTCTACAGCAAACCAAGATTCACCGATTATGGAAGGTAAAACTCCATTATTAGGTTTAGATGTTTGGGAACATGCTTACTACTTAAACTATCAAAACCGTCGTCCAGACTACATCGGTTCTTTCTGGAATGTAGTAAACTGGGATGAAGTATCTAAACGTTTCACTGCTGCAAAATAAGAATTTTGCTAAAGTAACGTAACATCTATAATAATTGAAACTTTGCACACACTTTTTCGTCTAAAAGTGTGTGCTTTTTATGTTACACTGTTCATATGTAAATTATTTAATAAAGAAGGTGAACTCATGCGAAAAATTCCAAATAAACGTGCACAAAATATGAAGGCTAAACAACGAGCAAATATTACATTTCGTATGAACATACTATTTTTCTCGATATTTATCCTCTTTACTATGCTAATACTCCGATTAGGCTATCTCCAAATTGTTAAAGGTGAAGATTACACCCGAGAATTAGCCCGTACCGAGGAAGTACCAGTAAACACTAGTGTTCCCCGTGGTCGTATTTTCGATAGTGAAGGACGTATAATGGTTGATAATCTTCCACAGCGAGCTATTACATATACCAAAATGCAAACAACAAAATCCGAAGATATGTATGAAATTGCAGAAGAACTAAGTCTATTAATAGAAAAAATACCAGCAGGAATTACAAAGAGTGATTTGCAGGACTTCTGGTTAAAAGAAAATCCAGAGGAAGCTCTCGAGTTAGTGAGTGATAAAGAGAGAAAAAAAATAGAAGCAAATGAAGACTTAGACAAAAAAGAGAAAAGTAAAGAAATCAATCGTTTAACTAGAAGCAGAATTACGGAAGAACAACTGAATTCATTTACGCCGGAACAATTAGAAATCATTGCTATATATCGAGTGATGGCTTCTGGTTATGCATTATCTCCTCAAATTATTAAAGGAGATGACGTAAAGGAAGAAGTTACAGTGGAGGAATTTGCGCGGGTTTCTGAAAGACTTGGAGACCTAGAAGGAGTAAACACTACGACAGATTGGCGCCGAGTGAAAAATTCATCACTGGCTATCCTAGGCACCACAACACTACCGAAAATAGGTATTCCAAAAGAACGTTTAGATTATTTCTTAGCTCGTGATTATTCTCGAAATGATCGGGTTGGTACAAGTTATATTGAACAACAGTATGAAGAAGTTCTTCAAGGTCAAAAAAGTGTTGTAAAAAATATTACGGATGGAAAAGGAAGAGTAATTGATATTCAAACCGTTTTTGAAGGAGAGCCAGGAAAAGATTTAGTGTTAACAATGGATAGTGAAGTTCAATTAGCACATGAAGAAATTATTGCAAAAGAACTACTTAAATATAGCAATAGCTATGGTGGTAAGTACTTAGAGCATGCTTATTTTATAATGATGGATCCTTACACAGGTGAGGTGCTTTCGCTTGTAGGAAAACAAGTCGGGCGTAACGAAAAAACGGGCGCAAAGGAAATTCAAGACTATGCATTTGGTGCGTTTACTAATGCATATGAAATGGGATCCACTGTAAAGCCCGCTACTGTACTTACAGGTTATCGCGAAGGTATATATTCCATTAATGGTACGTTAGTTGATGAACCTATCCGTATAAAAGGCTCAGCACCTAAGAGCTCCGTATTTAATAGGTCTGGCAGTATACGTGTAAGTGATTTACAAGCGTTGGAACGTTCTTCCAATGTGTTTATGTTTAAAACTGCATTTGGAGTAGCTGGTAAAAACTATGTGCCTAATCAGTCTATCAATTTTGGAACGGAAGCCTTTCTTAAAATGAGAAGTGGCTATGCTCAGCTCGGACTTGGTGCATTAACTGGTATTGATCTTCCTGGAGAAGTGAACGGAGAAACAGGTGGTTTTGATGATGGTAAACTGCTAGATCTTAGTATTGGCCAGTTTGACACATACACCACACTACAACTGGCACAATTTGCTTCTACTCTAGCTAACGGAGGAAATCGTATTCAACCACATGTTGTCAAAGAAATTAGAGAGCCTTCTGAGGATGGTGTTCAACTAGGGAAAGTAGTAAAAGAAATGACTCCTACTATTTTGAATACAGTAGATAATTCAAGGGCAGAAATTGAACAAGTTCGTAAAGGTATGCAACGTGTCTATTTTGGTGCTAAAGGGACAGCTAGAGGCGCATTTGCAAACGCTCCATTTACAGGCGGAGGAAAAACAGGGACTGCTCAAGCAAGCGAATTTGATGCAGATTTATGGCGAACGTTTAATACTGTGAATTTAACACATATTGGTTTCGCTCCATATGATAATCCTGAAATTGCCTACGCACTTGTTATTCCAGATGCTTCCTTAGAATCATCTTACAAAACAAATTTTTCTACAGCAATAGCAAGAGAGCTTGTGGATAAATATTTTGAGATTAAGAATAAAAATAAAGAGACAACCGAAATTGATTCAACTTCTACCTCTCTTATAAAACCCGCATTTACAAATGCTAAAATTGATGAAGAAGAAAACGAATAATATAATTTCTTTAAAAACAAAAAAGGAAGTGACGAGATCACTCCCTTTTTTTAATAAGAATAAGAAAGTATATAAAAGCAAGGCGTTCTTCTTGAAGTGGGAAATCAATGGCATATCTACATTTCTGTTATTTAAAACCGGGCATCTTTTGGCTCGGTTTTTTTTATAGCATAAAAGATTTGTGATTGTTAGAAAAAAATAACTGTTAACCCAACAAAGTTAGGCGCTAGAAAGTGGAAATTTATCTTCTGGCGCTTTTTTATGTCCAGCATCTTTTTTTCTTCTATATAAAAGTTTTTTACCTTAAGCATTTGCTTTGAACTCTCAAATTTACTCTCACCCGTATTTACAAAAGCTTTACACTCCATTCATACGGTCTAAATATAGAACCTATAAAGTAAATCTTGTAAGTAAAAGAAAACAAAACAACACATAGGGGGATTTACCTGATGAAAAGCTGGAAGTATTTAATGATGACAACAATGGTTGGTTCGGCACTGGCACTAGGAGCTTGTGGAGATGATTCAACTGCAGATGAAGTTGAAAATGAAACTGGTACAGAAGAAGCAGCAACAGGTGAAACTCAAGATGAAGCAACTTTAGAAGGACAAGTATCCGGTGATGGATCAAGTACAGTAGCACCGATAATGGAAGCACTTGTTGAAGAATACGCAGCTGTACAAGAAAAAGTTAAAGTAACTGTGGGTGTATCGGGAACTGGTGGAGGTTTTGAAAAATTCATCGCTGGCACAACAGATTTCTCTAATGCTTCTCGTCCGATTAAAGATGAAGAGAAAGCAGAATTAGAAGCAGCAGGAATTGATTATACAGAATTTAAACTTGCAAACGACGGTTTGACAGTTGTTGTAAGTAAAGATAACGATTGGGTTGAAGATGTAACAGTAGAAGATTTAAAGAAAATGTGGATTGAAGATGGAACAACAAAAAAGTGGTCGGATATTAATGCAGAATGGCCAGATGAAGAAATTATCTTCTACTCCCCTGGAACAGATTCAGGCACATATGACTATTTTGATGAAGTAATTTTGGATGAAGCTGACCTTGTAAAAGCAGCAACACTTTCAGAGGATGATAATGTTCTAGTACAAGGTGTTCAAGCGGATAAAAATGCAATTGGCTTCTTCGGTTACGCTTACTACCTAGCAAATCAAGATACATTAAAAGCAGTGAAAATTGAGGGTGTTGAGCCAAATAACGAAACAATTGAATCTGGAGAATATTCTCCATTATCTCGCCCATTATTTACGTATGTAAGTAACAAAGCACTAGCAGAAAATGCTGCGTTATATGATTTTATAGAGTATTCTCTTGAAAATGCTGGAGATATGGCTGAAGCGGTTGGCTATGTTCGTCTCCCAGATACTGAATACGAAAAGGGTCTATCTACTCTAGAAGCTTTAAAATAAGCGAGTAAAAATTGTAACTTCAATTTGTGAGATATGTACTTTACTAATAAGGGTTGAAGCATGTGCTATTACAGCCTGTTATACCGGGAAAATTGGTAAACGGAAAAGGTGTGGAATGGGTAGCTTCTGCTACTCATTTCTTGCGTTTTGGTAAAAGGGGGATTCACCGTGGGTCAAAAGCATAGGGCTGACAAGCTTTCAGTACAAGAGCTTATTCAAAATTCAAGTGGTAAAAAGCAGAGAAAAATAATAGAAAAGATGATTCCAATCATCCTTTTATTGATCGCTTCTGTATCTGTACTAACGACATTTGGTATTGTTGGAACACTAATTGTTGAAACGGTCATATTTTTTAAAGAAGTAAATATATCTGACTTCTTATTTGGTACCGAATGGTATCCATTTGCAAATACTGAACAATTATTTGGAATACTACCACTGATAGTGGGAACTTTAAAAGTTACTGCTATTGCGGTTGTAGTTGCTGTACCCTTTGGTATTGCTTCAGCAATATTTTTGAGTGAGTATGCAACTGATAAAAGTAGAAGAATTATTAAACCTGTTTTAGAAGTGTTAGCAGGAGTTCCAACTATTGTATATGGATTCTTTGCTTTAACATTTGTTACACCTTTACTTCAACAATTTATACCGGATTTAAAAATCTTTAATGCGCTAAGCCCCGGTATAGTTGTAGGGGTTATGATTCTACCAATGATCGCATCCTTATCAGAAGATGCAATGTCCTCTGTACCGAATTCGATACGAGAAGGCGCTTTAGCCATGGGTTCTACTAAATTAGAAGTAGCATTAAAGGTAGTTCTACCAGCTGCACTTTCAGGAATAACAGCTTCGGTAGTTTTAGCAGTTTCAAGGGCAATAGGTGAAACAATGATTGTTTCTTTAGCTGGTGGCTCTACACCAAAATTCGATTTAAATATTACAGAATCAATTCAAACAATGACTGCGTATATTGTCCAAGTTTCTTCAGGTGACGCAGGTTACGGTACAACTATTTATTATTCGATCTATGCAGTTGGATTTACGCTATTCCTGTTTACTTTGTTAATGAACTATCTTGCTCACGTTATTTCCAAAAAGTATCGGGAGGAATATTAATATGAGATATGTGAATCATGAAGCAGTAGTAAAGAAAATGAATAAACGATTAATAGTAAATGGTATATTCAAAACTATCTTTTTTGCAGCAACGTTATTTGCATTATTAGTTTTGGGAGTACTGTTCTACCGTATCATCTCCCAAGGGGTAGGTTATTTAACTCCCGAATTCTTCCAAAACTTTGGTTCGCGTGTACCCGAAAAAGCCGGTATTAAAGCAGCGCTAGTTGGCTCTATATGGTTAATGTGTGTAGTTGCTCCAGTATCTATTATTTTGGGAGTTGGGACAGCTATTTATCTGGAAGAATACGCTACAAAAAATAAGTTGAATAATTTTATACGAATGAATATCTCAAACTTAGCAGGAGTTCCATCTGTTGTATTCGGTTTACTAGGGTTAACTATTTTTGTTCGAGCATTAGCACTGGGAAATAGTGTATTAGCTGCCGGCTTTACAATGAGCTTATTAATACTGCCAGTAATAATTGTAGGGTCGCAAGAAGCAATTCGAGCAGTTCCACAAGATGTACGTGAAGCTTCCTATGGTATGGGAGCTACAAAATGGCAAACAATCATTAATATTGTATTGCCTTCAGCTATACCGGGAATAATAACTGGGGCAATTTTAGCGCTTTCACGTGCTGTTGGAGAAACAGCTCCTTTGGTAGTAATTGGTATCCCAGTAATTGTTCACTTTCTACCCGATAATTTACTTAGCCAATTTACAGCTTTGCCAATGCAAATTTATGATTGGGCAAAAAGGCCGCAAGAGGCTTTCCAATACGTTTCATCTGCAGGTATTCTCGTCCTTATGATATTCTTGCTTCTGATGAACTCGGTTGCTATATTTATTCGAAATAAATTCCAAAAACGCTATTAAATACGATGAATATTAGGAGGGACTAAATGATGGTACAAACGTTGGAAAAAGGGTCCGCAAAACAAATGGTAGCTTCTAGCATTGTTTACGATACGCAAAAGTTAAACTTATGGTACGGGAATCATCACGCGCTAAAAAATATAGATTTACAAATTAAGGAAAATGAAGTTACTGCTATAATAGGGCCATCGGGTTGTGGTAAGTCAACATATATTAAAACGTTGAATCGTATGGTAGAATTAGTGCCAACGGTTAAAACATCCGGAGCAATCCTATATCGTGAACGAAATATCTTTGATGCAAATTATGGTGTTGAAGAGTTACGTACAAAAGTAGGAATGGTATTTCAAAAGCCTAATCCTTTTCCTAAGTCCATTTATGACAATATTGCGTATGGACCTAGAATTCATGGTATAAAAAACAAAAAAGTTTTGGATGAAATTGTAGAGAAAAGTTTACGCGGTGCTGCCATATGGGAGGAAGTTAAAGACCGATTAACTACAAATGCCTATAGCCTATCAGGTGGTCAGCAGCAACGCATATGTATCGCTAGATGTCTTGCAATAGAGCCAGATGTTATACTAATGGATGAACCAACATCTGCACTAGATCCAATTTCTACACTTAAAGTAGAAGAACTCATACAAGAATTGAAGCAAGACTATTCCATCATTATAGTGACGCATAATATGCAACAAGCAGCACGTATATCGGATAAAACAGCATTTTTCTTAAATGGGGAAGTGGTTGAATTCGATAAGACAGATGTTATTTTTTCAACGCCTGAAGATAACCGTACAGAAGATTATATATCTGGGCGTTTTGGATGATGAAAGGGGTAATTTAAAATGGTTGGAAGAGAGAAGTTTGATGCAGATTTAAACTTTGTTCAATCTTTGTTACTAGATTTAAGTAATGCAGCTATTGATAATTTAGACAGCTCAATGAATTTTCTTTTTCAGAAAAATATTGAAGGTGCTCTAGCTATACTCGAAAATGATGAGCATATTAACCGTATGGAAGAAGAAATAAATGATCGAGTAATTTTATTGATAGCAAAACAACAACCGGTAGCTACTGATTTACGTAGACTAATGGTACTTGTCAAAATTGCAGCTGATATGGAGCGGATTGGTGATTATGCATGTAATATTGCGAAGGAAACAATTCGTATAGGAAAAGACGAGCATATTGAGCCGATTGTTTTGCTTGATGAAATGCGCAATAAAACGATTAAAATGCTTAAACAAGTTCTGGATGCCTTTACAAACGAGAACATGGAAGAAGCTAAAACTATAGCCAAACTAGATGATGAGGTAGATGAAATGTATGGGCATATTATTAGAACCTTGCTCAACACAGGAGTTAATAATCCTGCTCAACTAAGCCAAGTTACTCAATTATCATTTGTATGTCGTTATTTAGAACGGTCAGCAGACCATGCAACTAATATTGCAGAACGCCTCTTATATTTATTAAAAGGGAAACATTACGAGTTAAATAATTAAATAAGTGATTGTTAAAAAACGGTAGATACCTAAATGGTGTCTACCGTTTTTTAAAGATTGGCTATGTTAAAGATGCGGGTTGGTTTTTCGTAGTTTGTGAAGTGTTACACTTAAACTAACGCAGCAGTTGTGCGGCCGAGCCTAGGTCGTATCATATAGCGGGTGGGATTCCCGTCGAGAAAGAACTAGCCATTCACTCGTAGCGAGTCTTGGGGGGCTAATGGTAACATTAGCCTTTAAGCGTAGACAGTTAGGTGGCGGGCCGAAAGCCAACTGGTTGAAGGGATTGAGCTCCATAATGTTAGTAAATCGAGAGGGCTGATGCCTTAACTGCGGTAGAAAGCTACATTTTATCCTTCGCTAATGGCAAGAAGGATAAAACCTCTCTGGGGTCAGAGACCTTGGCACGTTACACATGGATATGATACGGCAACTCGGGAGACCCTACCGGTCTTTTCTTTTTTTTTAGAAGAGTATGGTGTACAAGCGATAATAAGCAAGGAAGCCAAATGCCGTTGTAGGGAGTCGGATAGCAGCGTAGTACCAATGAAGTTGGGTAATGCCGATGGAGGAAAGGCTGCTACCAAGTTATCACCCTTACTAGGGACACATTTACTACACGCGGAGGTAGGGATAATAAATGGAAACAAAACTATTAAGGATAGCAGAATTAGCAAAATCTGAACCGAGAATGAAATTTACATCACTTGCACATTTACTAAATAAGCAATCTCTAGTTCAATGCCATCATGAATTACCTAATAAGAAGGCAACTGGGATTAATGGCACAACTAAAGAGCAATACAGTGAAACACTAGAGGAAAATATAGTGGACTTAGTAAGTAGGCTCAAAAGTAAAAGTTATCATCCTGTTCCCGTAAGGAGAATGTACATTCCTAAGCTTAACTCCAGCAAGAAAAGACCGTTGGGGATACCGGAACATGAAGATAAGATTGTACAGAAAGGCGTTACAAAAATACTAAATGCCATCTATGAAAATGATTTTCTAGACTGCTCTTTTGGGTTCCGCCCAAATCGTAATTGCCACGATGCTTTGAAGATTTTAAACCATTATATTGAAAAGAAATCAGTAAGTTATGTAGTAGATGTAGATATCAAAGGATTCTTTGACAACGTTGATCACATATGGATGATGGAGTTCTTAAAACTGCGAATTGCTGACCCTAACCTACTAAGAATAATAGGTAGGTTTCTTAAAGGTGGATACATGGAGGAAGGCAAGAAATATAAGACAGATAAAGGCACACCGCAAGGTGGAGTCATATCTCCGATACTTGCCAATCTGTACCTCCATTATGTTCTGGACCTATGGTTTGAGAAGAAGGTCAGGAAAGAGTGTAAAGGCCACGCATATATAGTTAGATATGCAGATGATTTTGTGTGTTGCTTCCAATATAAGAGCGAAGCTGAGGTGTTCTTTCAATCATTAAAGGTAAGATTACAGAAGTTTAACTTAGAAATAGCGGAGGATAAAACCAAAATTATTCCCTTCGGGAGGTTTGCGGAGAAAGATACAAAAAAAACGGGGAATAGAAAACCTGCGACCTTCGATTTTCTCGGTTTCACACACTATTGTGGGAAGAGTAAACAGGGAAATTTTCGTGTGAAACGGAAAACAAGTAGGAAGAAGCTACAAGCTAAACTGAAGGAATCGAAAGAATGGATAAAGAGTAACCGAAATAATGATATTCATATGATTATGGATAGATTTAAACGCTCGCTTGTAGGTTACTACAACTACTATTGCATAACGGATAACACTCAAAGTGTTTACCAATTTAGAGACAAAATTCAATATTTACTCTTTAAATGGCTCAACAGAAGAAGTCAAAGAAAATCCTTTACTTGGGATAAATTCAATCTCTTTCTTCATAAATACCCGTTACCTTCACCAAGAATTAAAGTGAATATATACGATTTAAGAAAGAAGATTGGCTACATTTTGTGAATGATGACTAGGAGGAGCCGTGTGCGTGAATAGCGCAAGCACGGTTCTGTGAGGGGGGAGGAACACAATCTACCGTAAGGTAGAGAGGTTCCCTTCTACTCGACTAGTTGAATAACAATGATGTAACAATATAACAGCAACTACCGACTAATTCAAAAAGAAGGGGGATGCTTTTAATTGAAACGAGTGATACTTTTTACACTGATAGGTCTTATTTTATTTATTTTAGGTTGTGCAAACAGTAGCACTAATAGTGATTTTAATGAAAACTATAAACTAAGTAATGATGATTTTAATTCTGTTAAAGTAACAGTAGATGGAGTTATGGTCTTAGAATCAAACGACAAATCAAAAATAGAAAAAATAATTAAAGAAATAAATACTAATGTGAGAGAGTTTGCACAAGAAATGGAGTTTGAAAATCCTCCAGAAGGATTGATTACACTAATAGGTGAGGATGAAGTAGAGGTATCGTTTTTTAAAGAATCAGGCAGAACTCTTTATGGTCATTATTACATTCATACAGACTTTATATTTCATTAAGTTTATTAAACTAACGGGTGCTTTAGTTAAACAAGTGGCTGCCTGTAAGGGTAGCTTTTTCTTTTTGAACTAACGCGGCAGGTTAGTTCAATAAGAAGGTATTTTTGCCTTTACGTTGAATAAGTTAATATATGTAAATTATAGAACAAAAGGGGTGCTTTACTTCAAGTCTGAGGGTGGCACTTTTTTCTTGAATTAAACGAAGCAGGAGTTTTTTTTATAAGCATATCTATTATGGTTGAGTGGAGGTATAAATGAAAAAAAATCATGTATATGCATTGATAATCTACTTTGGAGTATTACTTTTAGGTGATGTCATCACTTTGATATTTAATAATTCGAGAAGTTTAGTTATTATACTTAATTTTACGCTTTCCCCATTGTTATTGTTAATAACTTTATATTTATTGAGAGACGATATAAAACTAATGGTATTTGAAAAAAGAAAATCAACGGTTAAACAATCATTATATGCTATTATCAAATGGTTTTTTATTGCCATAGTTGGTTTTATAGTTATTGTTACAATAACACCTTTGTTTTACACGTCTGAAGTATCTAATTCTTCTAAAATGACACAAGCTATCCCTTTAATAGTTATTCCATTTGTTTTTATAGGACCAATATTAGAGGAATTAATATTCAGAAGAATTTTATTTACCTCATTTTCAAAGAAATTCACTATTCTATTAAGTATTCTTTTTACCTCAGTAATCTTCGCTGGGTGGCATATGGATTTACCAAGTTTTCCTTTATTATTCTGGTTATCAATCGTTTATACTTACAGTTATTATCAAACTAACAGATTATTAGTTCCAATTACTCTTCATGTCCTATGGAATTTATTTTCATCAAGCGTAGCTATAATTGGTACTTACTTTTTTGAATAACATTTAATTTAGGAATACATTCATTGTTAGCTTGTTATTAAGCTAACTAGGTGCTTTAGCTCACAAGTGGCTGCCTTCAAGGGTAGCTTTTCTTATTGAACTAAAGCGGCAGTTTAGTTCAACAGTGTTGTATAATAAATGGATATCTTTAGTTTGAAAATCACATGTTGGTACAGGGAGGATTGTATGTGGAGTTTTAGCACTTTTAAAGACAAGCGTTACTGGATTCTTTTGATTACAGCTATAATTATCTTCGTCCTGTTCGCTGTTTTTACCCCGGATTATATCCTCGAAAAACCTTACTTTGGACCATTTACAATGCTTATAGGTGTAGCTTTATTCTGGTCGACATATCATCTTTGGAAGTATTTTGGTGATAAAAGGAAGAGGAATAATACCGGATGACAGTTGCGATTTGCAACTTGTTTGTTCAACTAACGGGTGCTTTAGTCAACCACAATCCGGGCTTTCCCGGAAAACTAGCAAAGTGTCTTTGTCTTTATAGGACATGGTGTTATGGAACGCTACATTCATTAGGAGGAGGCATTGTTATGGAAATATACTGGGTTAACGGACAATATCAAGAAGATGAACGGATTTTTGATTCTCAGTTTGAAGTTTATGAATGGACGGACTCATTATATCAAGATTTCTCAAATGGCTTTTTGAGAAAAGAAAATATCGGTTATGCAACTCCTGATGTAAAGGTAATTGATTGTTTAACGGAACTAATACCACAATGGGCCGGATACACGAATGTAAATGTTACAATGCATAGAGATAAGATTGGGGTAGAAGGTAAAGATATATATAGAATTTGGACATCGTATAGTAGATAAAGTTATTCCACAATCGGGCACGATTATGGAAGATTACCTTTCTGTTTCTTCTTCCACTAACGAGGTGCTTTACTTCAAGAAGGAGTAGAGATTTTTCTTATAACATTTATATAAACAGAAAAAAACAACCAAAGATAGGTTGTTTTTTCGGTGTTTAAAAAAGAAGATTCCATATGTATTTAATTCCACCCCATAAAGCTAAGGCTATGATTACTGCTAGTATTCCTTTAAAAATATCTCTCATGTAGGTTGCCTCCATCGAAGTTGTTAACTATTTATTTACGAAAGAGAGTTATAAAAGTTTCATATCGATAACTTCTAGTGAACAGGGTGAGTTTCTTCTGAATTCGACCATAAAGTTTAACAAAAGATAAAGTGCTTATTTCACTAACGGGTGCTTTACTTCAAGAAGGAGTAAAGCTTTTTTCTTCTTTAACTAACGCCGCAGATTAGTTGAATAAGGTACATTAGGATGAATATGGTAAAATGGAAATAAACAATAAATCAAATGTTTTTGTTCAGCTACCTCTATTGAGCGAAGAACGATACATTTTAGGGGGATTTTATATGGAGAAAATCTTAGTGAAAACAGGGATATATTCATTGATTTTATCTTTCTTCTTATTAATAGTCTTTATGAAAAGAGAAGAAAGCACAATTGATTTTGAGGGGATGACTTCATTTGTTGTAACGCCTTATCCAGAGTTTTTCTTTCATATTTTTAGATACTCTATTATCACTTCAATCATTGCAGTAGTATTTGTATGGCTATATATACTGTCGAAAAAGGAAAAAGAGTAACAAACTTAACAGGTATATTATTACTTTATAGATATTGTGAAGGTTTGTACTTAAACTCCCATGAAAATTAAAATCTTCGATTTATAGAAAAAGACAATACGAAATTTGACGCAGCCCAATAATTTTTTAAAAAAGTGCAGCGCCTAAAAGAGAATTAAATTGTGGGTTGGACTAGGAGGCATTTGGTTCAGTGATTGTCACGTTGTAACCTAAGTTTTCAAGTCTTCGAACTGAATATCGTACAATCGATTGTTCTTTTTGCTTGTCAAAGTAATCTTCCCCTAGGTCTACGTACATTTCTTTGCGAGTTAGGAGATAATAGCTGATTCTTAAAATGGCATGAGCCACTGATATTCCTGCACGCTTTTTACCCTTTCTTGATGCAGTGCGCCTATACAGGGCTCCCAAGTAGGTTTTGGATCCTCTAACAGAATGAGCTGCTTCAATTAATGCCGATTTCAAGTACTTGTTTCCTTTTTTCATGGTAGTTGATTTCCTCTTGCCCGCACTTTCATTATGTCCAGGTACTAATCCTGCCCAGGAACATAAGTGCGCCGTACTGGGAAATTGCTTCTCCACATCTGTACCAACTTCGGCTAAAATTTGTTCGGCCATTCGAGTGGCGATGCCGGGAATGGAATCCAATCGTTCTATATCATCTTGATGGGAGGATAACCTAGTAGCTACCTCTTCGTTTAATAGCTCAATCTGCTCAGTTAGAAATTCTATATGGACCAGAATGGTTTTTAACATGAGACGTTGATGTGGATTGATATACCCTCGAAGAGCTAGCTCCAGTTCACTCTTTTTCTTCTTCATTGATCGGCGAGCAAAGCTAGCTAGTTTCTCAGGATCATTTTCGCCATCGGCGATAGCACGGAGCATATCAAGTGACGAAACACCCATGATGTCGGAGACAACGGAACCGAGTTTGATATTGGCTCCTTCTAAAACCTTTTGAATCCGATTATGTTGTTTCGCTCGCTCTTCAATAATACTTCGACGGTATCGAACCAACTCCCGTAATTCCCGCTGATTTCGGTCTGGAATAAAACATGCTTTAAGTAGACCGTGACGAAGAAGTTTGGCAATCCATTCGGCATCCTTTACATCGGTCTTGCGACCTGGTACTGCTTTCATATGTTGGGCGTTCACTACTAAAAACTCAATGCTCTCGGCTTCTAGCAAGTTAACAATAGGCTTCCAAAATACACCTGTACTTTCCATTGCTACGTGAGTACAACCATGCTCCTTAATCCAGTCAATTAACTGTAATAGAAATACAGTTTTAGTGGAAAACGTTTGAATCTCCTTTCCTTTTGGCGTAATAATACAAGCAGTAATGGAATCCTTATGGACATCCATCCCACAAGCACGTTCAATGATTACTTCCATTGTAATCATCCTTTCTACGGCAAATAGTATTGGAGGCTGGTGCAATAACCAGAGTAGGATTAATCTCCCATGAGTGCTTCCCGTAAGGGAGCGACAGTCTGTGATGCACCGTGGTCGTTGGAGTCAGACTAACGGATGGGCTCTATGGCACCATAGTTCATCGACCTTCCTCTCCCAGCCGTAGTATCCTATACCCAGGTTTTCATATTTTCATTCTCTGTGGTGTAGCGCTGTTTTTGCGCTACATGGGTGGCTAACGGGTGCTTTAGTAAAAAACGGACACCAAAGTAAAATAAGCGTGGGAGATACATTTTCCAGCTCTTTTTTATGTGCATTTTAAATCAACCTTTATCTTTAACATAGCCTAAAGATTTAACGTATAAAATAAATTTTGAGCATTTGACTCAGATATCCAGGTATTAAAAAAAGATCTATAAAATAGATATTACTGATTTCCGTTTCAGGTGGAGAACAAAGGTTAAGAGCACCACGGCCAGTGGCAACACCTTTGTAACCAACATCCTGTTGGCCTCCGGAGGCTTGGCTTCAGCCTCCTAGTATCATTTCTCTAGTTACCCAAAATGCACTATCCAATTTCTAAGGGTTATAGGAGGAGGACTGCCAGGCAAACGCCATAAGATTACCGAAAAAAAGGAAGCTGCTTTGTTGTGACATCCATCACAAAAAACAGCATCCCTAAAAATTTCTCGGTAATCGTCTCGGTAATCGTATAGCAAAACTTCTGTCCAAAATCCTTCGAAACGAATAAAAACACGTTTTGACCTTTTAGCGTGTAATAGTTTCAGCAATTTGTTTTAAAGACATGGAGGAATTAAGCTCGTAGTTTCCAACTTGGACGCGTCCTGCTAATCCTTGATCAGACAAATAATTATCCATATCGACTTTATTTAAAATGATGCCAGCATCTGCTAGTTTTTCACTAATTTCAGAAGATGTCATTCCTACTTCGATAGAAAGAGTCATCGAGGCAGCTGTAGGAGCTTGTTCCTCAGGTGTTTCAGTTTCAGCAGTTTCCTTGGGAGCAACTGTTTGAACTTGTTGTGCCGCATTTAAATCAAGCTGTAGCTCTGCTAACTGTTTTTTTACTTCAGTAAGTTCCTGTTGTGCCTGCTTATAAGCTTCGTCTGTAGTTGTAGCAGTGGAACTAATACTATCTTTTTCGACAAGTTCTTCTATTTGAAATGCAGCACCAGCAAGAAATAATCCAATTCCTATATTTCGAATGGTTTTATTCATTACTTACCACCACCAATTACATATTTAACTTCATCAATGGTTAATGAAGAGCGCACGCTAATTTCATTTAACGAAAAACCTTGTTTATGTAGCTCTAAGACTTGGTTTTTTATAATATCATGGATAGCGGGCTTAGTTTGTTTTTTTATTGGTGTAGAGACTTTTGTAGATTCGATCAGTAATTCTTCTTCTATTACTTTAAGTCTACGTTTAATAGTACTTGTTTCCTGATAAACTGTGAATGATAATTCCTCTAACTCCGACTCCACTTTTTTGGAGGAATCCTTGAAGAAAAAAGAAACTGCGATTAGTACAATACCTATAATCATTATAATGATGGAAAAGTCCATAATACTCACCTCTTATTGTTATATTTCTACACTTATACTAACATATTCGAAAAAACTTTGAATAAATTCTTGCATTAATAGTAGATTTTATTTTGATGTATGCTATAATTGGTTAGTCGTATAAATCATGCTCAAGTTTTATATTTAATCCTGACAAAGAGTGGGAGGGACAACCATGCGCGTTAATATTACACTAGCTTGTACAGATTGCGGAGAGCGCAACTATATTTCTAAGAAAAACAAGCGTAACAATCCAGAACGTCTTGAACTTAAAAAATATTGCTCTCGTGATAAAAAAATGACTACTCATAGAGAAACTAAATAATAACCTAAACCAAAACCGATTATGGTTTTGGTTTTTTTCTATTTCTTGGAGGAATATCGATGACTAAGAAAATTATGAGAAATGCGATGAAAAAAAAATTAACCTCTTTGGATCAAGTAGCATATAATAATCAGTCCAAACAAATTGAAGAAAAGTTTTTACAACAAATAGCAGATTCAGATACTACTACAATCGGATTAACAATATCTAGCTTCCCTGAAGTGGATACATGGAGTATAATAAAAGAGTTATGGAGTATAGGAAAAAAAGTAGTAGTACCTAAATGTACACCCATAGATAGATCCATGATATTTTATGAAATACAAAGTTTTGACCAATTAGAACGAGTTTATATGCATTTACTTGAACCAAATCCACTGAAAACCAAAGCAGTTGCATCCCAAAACATCGATTTACTCGTCGTACCTGGAATAGTTTATAGTCAACAAGGCTACCGCATTGGATATGGTGGAGGCTATTATGATCGTTTCTTAACGAAATTTAAGGGAGATACTCTATCATTGGCATTTGATATACAAGTTGTTAATGATGTTGAATATGATGTATTTGATCTACCCGTTAATAAGATAATTACACCAACGAATATTTTTCAATGCAAACAGATTCGTGAGAAGGATGAAATAGTATGAATTCAGTATACGACGTTATGCAACTTTTAAAACGATTTGGAATATATGTATACACGAAAGATCGTTTAGCCGATTTAGAAATGATGGAAGATGAAATAAGAGAACTATATAAAATGCAAATGATTGAGTCGAAAGACTTTCAAATAGCTATATTATTATTGAAACAAGAGCAAAGTAGGAGCAAGATTTAAAGGACATCAGAGGCGATTAAGCTCTGATGTTTTATGTTTTTATAAATAAGTGAAACTTTTTACGGGTTGAATCCGTCTTATATAGGGTATGGTATAAAAGACTTGTACAATTCTATCATAATCATTGTTCTTTTTTATTGATTTATTGTTAAGAAAGGATTAAGATAAGTTCTGTTACTTTGAAATAATTATAAAATATAGATTGAAAAAGGGGAGGGTGTAGGCATGATGAAAAAAAATTGGCCAACACATTCTATTCTAATTCTTGCTATTGTGGCAACTTGGATAAAAACATATATTGTTTACCACACCAGCTTTGACATGGATATTGAAAATACGATGCAACAAGTGATACTCTTTTTAAACCCGCTTAGTTTTTTACTATTTATCTATGGGATTTCATTGTTCTTTAAGAGTCCTAAAGCTAGAAATAGATATATAGTAATTACAAGCATAATACTTTCCGCTATTGTATATGCCAATGCGGTGTTTTACCGTTTTTTCACGGACTTCATTACAATACCGGTACTATTTCAAACAAGTAATTTTGGTGACTTAGGTTCATCTGCAGCTGAAAGTATCTTCTTGACTGATATCTTCTATTTCACAGATGTTGCAATCATCATTATTGCATTGAAGTGGTTGAAAATCGGAGCAGAGGTTAAGCTAGTTAAACCAGCTGTTAGAAGAGCATATTTTGTTATAACTGCAGCAATTTTATTTTTAAACTTAGGTTTATCTGAAATTGAACGACCACAACTACTAACAAGAAGTTTTGATCGTGAAATGCTTGTAAAGAATATTGGTCCATATAATTATCATTTATATGATATTTATATCCAATCTAAATCACATGCGCAAAGAGCGCTCGCTGATGGTAGTGAATTAGTAGAAGTAAATAACTATGTTCGTTCTAACCAAGTAGATGCAAATGAAAAAATGTACGGAGTAGCTAAAGATCGTAATTTAATCGTTGTTTCGATGGAGTCCTTACAATCTTTCGTTATTAATAATGATATGAATGGTCATGAAGTAACACCGTTCTTAAATTCATTAACGCAAGATAAAGACACATATTATTTCTCTAACTTTTATCATCAAACGGGCTTAGGGAAAACGTCTGACTCTGAGTTCTTACTAGAAAATTCACTATATCCACTTGGTGGAGGAGCGGTATTCTTTACTCATAGTGGGAATACATTCCATTCGATGGCGGAAAGCTTAGGCGAAGAAGGATATTATACAAATGTATTACATCCTAATAACAAAAGTTTCTGGAATCGCGATATAATGTACAGAGCATTGGATATCCAAAAGTATTATGATGAACAAAGTTATGTTGTGAATGAAGAGGATGCAGTTAACTGGGGTATGAAGGATATACCTTTCGTAAAACAATCAGTTGATTTGATGGCAGATATGCCTCAGCCGTTTTATTCTCGTTTAATCACCTTAACAAATCATCATCCATTTACACTAGATGAAGAGGATAAGTTGATACCTGAATATGATTCCAACTCAAATACACTTAATAGATATTTCCAATCGGTTCGTTATATGGACGAAGCTTTGAAAGTGTTCTTTGAAGATCTAAAAGAAAAAGGTTTATATGATAATTCTATTATTGTTATGTATGGGGATCATTATGGTATTTCTGAAAATCATAACAAAGCAATGGAGCAATATTTAGAAAAAGAAATTACACCATACGAATCAGCGAAACTTCAACGTGTTCCACTATTCGTTCACATACCAAATAGTGGCGATGGTAAAGAAATGACCGAAACGTCTGGTCAAATTGATTTACGACCTACGATTTTACATGCTTTAGGTGTAGAAACTTCAAAAGATATGCAACTTGGTGCAGATATGTTCTCTGAAGAACATGAAGAATTTGTTGTGTTCCGTGATGGTGGATTTGTAACAGATAAGTTTGTTTATGCTGGTAATGCTTGCTATGATAATGCGACAGGGCTACAGATTGAAATAGATAACTGTCAGCCATATATAGATAGAGCAACGCAAGAACTTGGCTATTCCGATCAAATTATTAATGGTGATCTATTACGCTTTTATGATTTGAAAACAGGAAACTTATTGTTAGATGAAGCAATAAAAGAAGACAAATAAGCTAAAGCACAGACATATTTTTGTCTGTGCTTTTTCTTTGAAACAAAATGAATTTAAATTCGTCTAATACGTTGTGAAGGGGGGAGTAGGTTGAAAAAAGCTTTGATGTTATTACTTTGTATAGGATTCCTGCAAGGTTGTAGTGAGAAGGAATCTGGCATTGATACAGTAAAACAAGATGTTGATAGTGAAATACGAGCAGATAGTGATGAAGTAGGGAAATTAGCGAATCCAGTTAAACCTTCCATTTTGTTGGATAATAATGCCTTCCATAGTGTGGTAGGGTGGATGTCCAATGATGAAATAGTTTTTGTTATTGTTGAAAAAGGACAATGGATGATTAGAACTTATACTGTATCAACGGCTAGTTGGAGAACGATTTATTCTACAACTACTCCCATTATTCAAGCTACCATTCATCCTTCAAAAGAAATGATTTTATTACATACTTCTAAAGATTCATCCTCTGCAGAAATTCAATTTTTACATAAAAATGGTTATATTATTCAGAGCCTTTCGTTTGAATCGGCAGAAATTTATATGGATTGGCATCCCACTAATCCAAATTTAGTTGTGTTCTCTACATTTTATGAGGACTGGACTTATAATACGTTTGTATATGACGGCGCTACTCAAGATTTAACATCGATCGAAATAGAAAATCCGTTTGTAAAATGGTATGATGAAGAGAATTTAATGGTATTTAGATGGTCGGATTCTGCCTTAGATGGAAGTGAACTTTTCCTTTACTCGAACATAGATGGGACTCTGAAAAGTACTGGTGAAGAAAAGATATTGGATGTGACGAACATAGGGGAAGCTCTGCTATATGTTCAAATAAACGAAGAGAACAAACAATTTGAATATCGTTTGGAAGAGAATAATGGTAAAAGAGAATTTAAATGGGCAACGCCAGCAGTCTCTAATTACTCTGAGTGGGTTATTCCTTCTTTTTCAATCGTTTCTCCACAAGAATTACTGTTATTAAACGCTAAAGAATCTCGTAATCAGGATGATCCAAGTCAAAAAAGTATACTATCGAAGATTTCTTTAGGGGGTCAAAACATATTAGGTGAAGTAGAGGAACAATCTGTTACGTGCTCACCTAATGCTAATATTTGTTTGGGTGGTTATACAAAAGATAATTGGATTCAAATAGAGCCGCTAAAAGTTGAGAAGTGGATTTATTTAAATGAATAGAAAAAAGCTGCTGTACATATAAAAAATGTACAGCAGCTTTTTTAATTACGTTTTAGTGTAAGCTTGGTGGGAAACCTTGTTGCACAATTGTCATGACAGTAAAGAAGCCAAATACAGCCAATGTACCAAAGTTAAATAGAACACCTAAAACATTCTTTTCTTTAAAAGCTTGATAAGTACCAACTACAGCTAAAAGTGTAACTAGTCCAAAAATAACCATTAATAAGTTCATAAAAGACACTCCTTTCGACATCAGAAAATGAATGTCGCATTTGCATATTTCTCTTCTATTGTAATTCTAATTTGAAGTTTTGTCGAGTAGAAAAGTGGTGAATTATCGTATAAGATTAGAAAGAGGTGATTTTATGTTAAACGTTCGAACTTATCCGTTAGGTTATATTCAAACAAATTGTTATATTGTTTCAAATGCTACGAAACAATGCTTAATTTTTGATCCGGGGGGAGAAGGAGACAAGTTAATTAGTGAGCTTCATCGATTAAAGATGAACCCGTTGGCGATTATATTAACTCATGCACATTTTGATCATATTGGAGCCGTAGACCAAGTGAGAGACAGTTTTAACATCCCGGTGTATATCCATACTTCTGAGAAAAAGTGGTTAGTGGATCCGCTTAAAAATGGTTCAGCCAAATATGCAGAAATTCCATCTATTATTTGTAAAGAGGCAGATGTATTGTTGAATAAGGAGTCAGAGTTAAAAATTGGTGATTTTCATATGAAGTTAATACATACTCCCGGGCATTCGCCAGGTAGTTTAACGTATTATTTTAAAGAAGATGACTTTGCAATTGTGGGGGATACGCTTTTTCAAAATAGTATCGGTCGGACAGACCTTCCAGGGGGTAATGAATCCGAACTTTTGAAGGCTATTCATACAAAACTGCTTACATTACCTGAAACCACTCTAGTTTATCCAGGACACGGTTCATCCACTACTATTGAAACAGAAATGGAATCGAATCCGTTCTTAAATGGTTTTTAAAAGGTTCACATAGTTTTACCCTATTAGTTGGAGAAAATACACAAAAAGCAGCTCATTGAAGTGAGCTGCTTTTTGGTGAACAATTATTAATGTCCCGCACCTGGTACGTGCATGAATGTCGTGTAATATGTAAAACCTGCGAAGAAGAACATTAAGTAAGCTCCGAAGATGTACATATACATACGTTCCGAAAGGTTTAAAAACCCTAAAAGAAGGAATAATCCCGTATTTGCTAAAAATAGTAAAGAAGCTTCTGTCATATCACCTAAATAAAACATAACTGCAAAAATCCCTGTCCAGAAAGCCATTACTTTATACATATTGCCCATTTGTAGTCCCTCCTTTTACAACCATACAAATAATTCTCATATTTATTATAAATGAAAGTGATCGTACATGTAAACTGATTATTAGTTTTCTTTACACATTATACTCTCTATTGTCACAAATATGTATTATCTATGCTTTCATTATAGGACTTCTATTTGATATACGCAATTGCTACATTGTTTTTGTTTACTTTCAAGCTGAATAAATTCGTTATTTGGGAACAAAGCATCAAACTGGCCTTTTAAAAATGATTCGTGAATACTGCAAATAATATGGGGATGATTAGTTAGTTGACCTTTAAAAGGGCAATTAAAAATAGAGAATGTAATAATTTGTTTATCGTCTTTTTTTTCGATATTTGGGATATATCCTACAGCGAGAGCAGCAGCAGATAGTAGTTCTATTTTTTGGTCGAAGCTTTGATCGTTTATTTTGGCCTGTTGCATAGAATCGTATCCCGAAGTATAACTAATACTTTTTGCATTTTCGAGCGCTTCTGTACCCATTGTTTCCACTAACTCTAATAACCAGCCTAGTAACAACTGATTTTCTTGTTTTGGAAAACTTAACTGAATAGGTTGATCTGCAACGGTATATATACGCGCAGGTCTACCGCCTTTTTTGTTGTACAGTAACTCCGAGGTAATTAATTTAGTTTCATTTAGCTTGGTTAAATGTAATCTTGCAACATTAGGGTGTATGCCGAATCGATCTGCAATTTGCTGCACATTTACTGATTGTACTTGCTTAACAATATACAAATAAATTGAATACCTAGTTTCGTCCGCTAAAGCATTAGTTAGCTGTAAAGTATTTGGCACACAATTACCTTCTTTCTTCTATTAGTTATTATTATAATCAATCACATAAGAATAATAAAATAATTATAATATAACAGAAAATTTAAAAAACTACTTCCAATTTTAGATGTAAGCCAGTATAATAATCGGTACAAGCTGTTTTGCGGTCACAACTTGTATCTGGGGAAAGGAAAATTATGCAACAAGTAGAAAATGTTATTGAAGAAAAATGCTTTCGACTACTTAGAAAAGCTCATAAATTCGGTGCTTCCGATTTACACATGATTCCTAACGAAGATAGTTATACTTATTTTTTTAAAAAGAATTCTCAAATGTTTGAAGCGGGTAAGCTACCATTGAACATTGGAGAACGCATCATCTCATTCTTCAAGTTTATCTCCTCTCTTGATATCAGCGAAAAAAGAAAGCCACAAAGCGGTTCCTTTCAACAAGTATTTAACTCTCATAAATTCTCATTTCGTGTGTCTACACTTCCCTCCATTTTTAGCAAGGAAAGTATGGTAATACGTCTCCAACAACATGACAACGCTAAAATTATTCATTCCCTCTCTCTGTTTAGAGATGCAACAGAAAAAATTGTAGAACTTGCCAATAATCGTCAAGGTTTGATCTTATTTGTAGGTCCTACTGGCTCTGGAAAATCCACCACTATGTATTCACTCACCAAATATTGTTCAGAAAATTTAAATCGACATGTCATTTCGTTAGAAGACCCAGTCGAGAATAGCCAGTCCCATTTACTTCAAATTCAAGTGAATGAACGGTCTGGAGTGACTTATTCGACTGGTCTAAAGGCTATATTACGCCACTCACCAGACGTTATTATGATAGGAGAAATTAGAGACGAGTCCACAGCTAAAGCAGCAATTCAAGCAGCGCTCACAGGCCATCTTGTCGTTTCAACTATTCATGCAAAGGACGGTGTGGGATCTCTTTATCGTCTTGTCGATCTAGGGGTAACCTCAGAAGAGCTAAAGCAAACAATTACCGGTATTGTTACGCAAAGATTAGTCGTTGTATCAAAAAGCAGTGAATCTGAATTATCCGCAGTTTTTGAGATTCTATCTGATGATTTGTTAGAGGAAGCATTTCA
This sequence comes from Psychrobacillus sp. FSL K6-1464, assembly GCF_038003145.1. Taxonomy (NCBI): domain Bacteria; kingdom Bacillati; phylum Bacillota; class Bacilli; order Caryophanales; family Bacillaceae; genus Psychrobacillus; species Psychrobacillus sp. FSL K6-1464. The sequence continues at coordinate 2,108,604 of NZ_JBBOOP010000001.1, read as the reverse complement.
ATCTATGTATATTGGTAAAACTTATCATATTCCCTATCAATTTTCTTTATCCTACCAAATAGAGAGAGGGGTTAGAGAAGGTGTTATTGAAAAAGGTTAAAGCTTATTTGGAAAGGAAGCAACAAACAATTCCTCCAAAAATGCATTCCTCTTTTTTGAGTAGATTAAGTGATCTCTTAAAGGAAGGTTATACCTTTCATGAATCCATTACTATGTTGTTGCCCTTTCATGTGAAAGACTCAGATACTGTTAGTAAAAGAATTACGGATGTACAACGAAATGGATTAAATGTGGTCGATGTATTTAAATTATTAGGTTTTCCAAATAGATTATTGTTGCCATTGAACCTCGCTTCTGTACATGGGCAATTACAACAGACGATTACTGTATTAAGCATAAATACTGCCTTTTTTGAAGGTGCCAAGAAACGTCTAAATAACTTATTGATGTATCCTGTCTTTTTGTTTTCGATCCTTTTTTTATTGTTTACGATGTTTAGAATTTACTTCATGCCTAATATGGAATCATTGATTGGTTCAAGGGGAAATGAGTCTTCGGATAATTCTTTAGCTTGGACAGGTTATCTTTTGCAAATGCCAAATATATTTATCTTCGCAGCAATAATTGGATTTAGTTTGATTGTTTTATCCTATCTTGCCATACAAAGGCTTTCATTAGAGAAGCAACTCCAAATTTATCTGAAATTGCCAATAGTGAGAAGTTGGTATCGATTGCTTCTTACAAGAATATTTGCAAGAGAAATGGGTGGACTATTGGAGAGTGGCATGTCGTTACAACAATCATTTGAAGCGCTTAACTACCAAAAGGAGCATCGAGTTCTTCGCTATATCGGGGAACAGATGAAAGACAAGGTAGTACATGGTGAATCATTCTCACAGGCCGTGTTCCTTTTAGATTCATTCACAACCGAATTATTTTATTTTGTTGTGCATGGTGAAAATAGTGGTTATTTAGGAAGAGAACTATCTCTCTATAGTGAGTTTCTTAGTCAAGAAATAGAAAGTAAGCTATCTCGCTATATAAGTATAGTTCAACCAACGTTATTTTTAATATTAGCCATATTCATCATTGGTGCTTACTTGGCTATATTATTGCCTATTTATAACATGATTAATATTGTATAAAGGAGATATTATGAGAAAATTACTGAAAAATAACAGAGGCTTCACTTTAGTTGAAATGATGATAGTTTTGCTGATTATTTCTGTATTAATTCTTATTTCTATTCCAAATGTAACAAAGCACTCTGCAAGTATCGATGAAAAAAGTTGTCAAGCCTTTGTCAAAATGTTGGAAGGCCAAATTGCGGCATATAAAATGGATCATAAGAAAATACCTACACTAGTGGAACTTGAAGAAGGAGATTATTTACCAGACAAAAACACAAAATGTCCTAATGGGGACAACATTACGATCAATTCCACAACAGGGAAAGTGACTAGTGGCTAACTTCGTACAGTATAAGTTTAAGTCTGACGAGAAGGGATTCACAATAATCGAGATGTTGCTTGTTTTATCAATCGTTATGGTTGTTTCTTCTTCAGTCATTTTATTGTCGGCATCTAAGCTGGAGGAAATGGAGGAAGAGAGATTTTATAAGCAACTGCATTTAGATATCCAGAGAATACAAGCAATCTCTATTGGAGAAAACAAATATACCTATATTTATTTTATTAACAATCGAAGGAATTACCAAGCAAGATCGGCTAATGTTATATTGTTTGAAAAAGAATTACCGAGGAATATGCATTTAGCAGATGAGAGTACGATCAAAACGATTTCCTTTCATCCAAATGGTAATCTTAACAATTTTGGAAACTTATTATTTGAAACAGAAAGAGGGGAGAAGCGAATAACTCTATATATAGGTAGAGGTGTTATAAATTATGAAAAATAGTGAAGGCTTTTCTTGGCCAGAAACAGTTTTATCTTTGAGTATCATATTTATCATTACTACGACAATTTTACCGTTTCTAAATTATATGGTTGTGCATTTAGAAGATAAAAAAAGAGATTATCATTCATCGCTAGTTATGTATGAAGTTTCAAAGATGTATACCGTAGAAAATATGAAAACTGGAGGTATGCAAGTGAATAAGATTATGTATTCATATGAAATTAGTAGCGAATCAATTTGTATAGATTATGATGGGATGCAGGAAAAGAAACATAAATGTGTGTCCCTTATCAAATGAAAATTCGAGATCAGTCAGGATACACTTTACTGGAGGGGATTCTCCATTTAGCAGTATTTATGCTATTCGCTCAGGTAGTGGCTGGCACTATGTGGTGGATGACGAACGCCGAAGCAAATGTGACAGATACGACAGAAACAGAATGGGCTTTGTTCATCCAATATGCAGATTCGTATTTAACCGAAGTAGACTCCATCGCTGTTCATGATAATTCGAAAGGAATTACGATTGAAAAAAATGAAATGAAATACAAATTGGAATCCTATCAAAACGTTATTCGCAAAACAAAAAATATGGACGGTCACGAGCATATGTTAGTTAATATTGAATCTTTTTTTGTTGAAGTGATAGGAAACTCACTACGAATGCGAGTGGTTTTTTTTAATGATGTAGAAAAGGAGCATGTTTTTTATGTCACATATGCTAGGTAATGAAAGAGGAGTATTTTTTCCGGCTGTAGTTATTCTTTTAATGGTTGTGACAATCTTCTTGCTGTCTATTACTGCTGCTTATCAATCCAAATATCAGACGTATACTGCTTTAGAAATGTTTTATACAGGTGCAGCCATCGAAAAAATAGAGCTGTTCCATCGACAAAATTCGCAATAGTTGTTCATAGGGCTATTTTTATAGTTGTAATAAAAAAAGCCACTCACTATAATAAAGAATAACTTGATGGTGTTGCGGCGCCGAGAAAATTGGAATTTAGTGAGTTGGTGAATCATGTATAAGGTATATTTAGTAGGATTTATGGGAAGTGGTAAAAGTGCAATCGGTAGAAGATTGAGCTTTTTCTTAAAAATGCCTTATTACGATATGGATAAGGAAATTGTTAGATTACAAAATAGAACAATCCCTGAGATTTTTGAACAAGAAGGCGAAGCGTACTTTCGAAAAGTAGAGACAGATTTTCTTGAGAATTTCCGAAACGAATCTTGTATCATTTCGACAGGTGGTGGCGTTGCCATGAGCGAAAAAAATATTGAAGTGATGCGAAGAACTGGACTTGTATTATATTTAGATGCCACTTTTGAAGATATTTGGATGAGAATTAAAAACGACAAAAATAGACCGATTGTGCAAAACAGTACAAAGGAAGAATTAGAAAGATTGTATAGAACGAGGAGATGGTTCTATAAAAAGGCTGCACATATTTCAATTCGAACAGAACATAGACCTCTTAGACAAATTACAGAGTATGCAGGATATCAAGTGAATAGGCTTAAAGGCGAATGAAAACGTAATAATATATTTGAAATGTTCGTGTTTTACTAATTTTATCAAAAAGTATTGCTTCTGAATTACTTGAATGTTAGGATATAGACAAAGAGTGAGTTATACAGATATCGCGGATGATTATATGGGGAGAGAACGTACTAGCTGCGTCGCCGAAGGAGCAAGTAATGAAAATTATGAATCTCTCAGGCAAAAGAACTCATATAGGACGCAACTCTGGAGAGCGCTTTCGTTTATCCTACGTAAAGCCACCAAAGAGGAAAGCCATTTTTGGTAAACTTTCAGGTCCCAGGACAGAGAACCCTTGTTTTTCCAAAGGGGTTTTTCTGTCCTTTTTTGTATGGAAATGTGAAGGAGGAGATTATTTTGGCAGAACAGTTGAAACGAACACCTTTATTTGATGTATATGCAAATTACGGAGGAAAGACGATTGACTTTGGAGGTTGGGAGTTACCAGTACAATTCTCTAGCATTAAGGCGGAGCACGAGGCAGTAAGAACGAAAGCGGGATTGTTTGATGTTTCTCATATGGGTGAAATCATCTTAACAGGCACAGATAGTGAAGAATATCTTCAAAAGATTATGACGAATGATGTCTCCAAATTAGTAAAAGGCCAGGCTCAATACACAGCTATGTGTTATAAGGACGGCGGAATAGTCGACGATTTGTTAATTTACAAAATGGATGACAATCATTATCTTCTAGTTGTAAATGCTGGCAATATTGAAAAAGATTTTAACTGGATGCAGGAAAATGCTTCAGGTGATGTAACATTAGTAAATAAATCAGAAGATTATGGTTTACTTGCTTTACAAGGTCCGTCAGCGCAAGGCATTTTACAAAAGCTGACTACTCAAAATTTAGACGAAATAGGATTCTTCCGTTTTGCAAATAATGTCGATGTCGCGGGTAAAGATGTAATTGTGTCTCGAACTGGCTATACAGGCGAAGATGGATTTGAACTATATGCATCTGCAAAAGATTTAACAGACCTATGGAGTAGTATTTTAGATGCTGGAACCGAAGAAGGTATATTACCCTGTGGTTTAGGTGCGCGTGATACTTTACGTTTTGAAGCCTGTTTACCACTGTACGGTCAAGAACTGACAAAAGATATTTCACCACTTGAAGCTAATATCGGTTTTGTTGTGAAACTTAAAAAAGAACAAGACTTCAATGGTAAATCTATATTGCTTGAACAAAAAGAGAACGGTGTACAAAGGAAGAGTATTGGGATCGAAATGATAGATAAAGGAATTCCTCGTACGGGATATCCAGTATTTGTAGATAATAAGCAAATTGGTCATGTAACATCTGGTACACAATCACCTACATTGAAGAAAAATATTGGTTTAGCTTTAATTAACGCAACATTTGCTGAACTTGGGCAAGAGGTCGAAATTGAGATAAGAAATAAACGATTAAAAGCAATTACAATAGCAACTCCGTTTTATAAAAGAGAAAAATAAGACTTAGAAAGAGGTTGTACATTGATGAAGCATCGTTATTTACCAATGACTGAGCAAGATCAAAAAGAAATGTTAGATGTAATTGGCATTTCCGCAATTGATGAATTGTTTGCAGACATTCCTGAAAAAGTTCGTTTTAAAGGTGAGTACAATATTAAACCTGCAAAAGCAGAATCTGCTCTATTGAAAGAATTGAGCCAGCTTGCTGCAAAAAATGCTGACAGTAAACAATATGCTTCCTTTTTAGGTGCTGGTGTTTATGATCATTTCAAGCCAATTATTGTAGATCATGTTATTTCTAGATCAGAGTTTTATACTGCCTATACTCCGTATCAACCTGAAATCTCTCAAGGTGAACTTCAAGCAATTTTTGAATTTCAAACGATGATTTGTGAACTAACAGGAATGGACCTTGCGAATTCTTCTATGTATGACGGTGGTACGGCACTAGCAGAAGCGGGCAACCTTGCTGCAGCTCATACGCGTCGCAAAAAGCTACTCGTATCAGAAGCAACACACCCAGAATATATAGATGTGGTGAAGGTGTATGCAAAAGGACAAAATATTGAAGTAGTTACAGTGCCAATGAAAGATGGAGTAACTGATTTGATAAAATTAGAAGAATTAGTAGATGAGGATACTGCTGGAGTAATGGTTCAATATCCTAATTTCTTTGGACAAATAGAGGATTTAGCAAAAGTAGAGCAATTAACCCATGCGCAAAATGCCTTGTTCATTGTTTCGGCCAATCCGTTAGCGCTTGGTGTCTTAACACCCCCGGGTAAATTTGGAGCAGATATTACAGTTGGAGATGCGCAAGTATTCGGAATTTCCGAAGCTTTTGGTGGTCCACATTGTGGGTTCTTTGCAGTAAGCACTAAGCTTATGCGTAAAGTTCCAGGTCGTTTAGTAGGTGAAACAACAGATGAGGAAGGCCGTCGTGGTTATGTACTAACTTTACAGGCCCGCGAACAGCATATCCGCCGCGATAAAGCTACATCCAATATTTGTTCAAATCAGGCATTAAACGCACTTGCAGCTTCCGTTGCGATGACAGCACTTGGTAAAAAAGGTGTTAAAGAAATGGCAACTCAAAATATTGTAAAAACACATTATGCAAAACAATCCTTTGAAAAAGCAGGATTCGAAGTGCCGTATCAAGGTGCACATTTTAACGAAATTGTTGTAAAAGTAAATGGTTCCGTGGCAGATGCAAATAAAGTACTTCTTGAAAAGGGAATGATCGGTGGATTTGATCTAGGGCGAGTGAACACAGATCTTAAAAACCATGTATTAATTGCTGTTACAGAGCAGCGTACGAAAGAAGAAATAGATGCACTCGTGCAAGAAATGGGGGCTCTTCATGCATAAAGATAATCAACCACTAATTTTTGAAATTACGAAAGAGGGTCGTGTAGGTTATAACCTACCTGAACTAGATGTACCTGAAGTAGATTTATCAACTCTATTACCAGAAGGTATGCAGCGCGTGGAAGAAGCTGAATTGCCGGAAGTATCCGAACTAGATATTATGCGTCATTATACGGCTTTATCTAACCGAAATCATGGGGTGGATACAGGATTCTATCCGCTTGGTTCTTGTACGATGAAGTATAATCCAAAAATTAACGAATCAGTTGCACGTTTCCCTGGGTTTGCGAATATTCATCCATTACAAGATGAGGCTTCTGTTCAAGGCGCAATGGAGTTAATGTACGATCTTCAGGAACATTTGATCGAAATCACTGGGATGGATGAAGTGACACTTCAACCAGCTGCAGGTGCACATGGAGAATGGACTGCGCTCATGATGATTCGTGCATTCCATGAAGCAAATGGGGATACCCAGCGTACAAAAGTAATTGTACCTGACTCAGCGCATGGAACGAATCCTGCTTCCGCAACAGTTGCAGGTTTCGAAACGATTACCGTCAAATCAAATGAGGAAGGCTTAGTAGATTTGGAAGATTTACGTCGTGTAGTAGGTCCAGATACTGCTGCGTTGATGTTAACTAATCCTAATACATTAGGTTTATTCGAAGAAACAATATTAGAATTAGCAGAGATTATCCACGGTGTGGGTGGTAAATTGTATTATGACGGTGCAAACTTAAATGCCGTTATGTCAAAAGCACGTCCTGGAGATATGGGCTTTGACTGTGTTCACTTAAACTTGCATAAAACTTTCACAGGTCCACATGGCGGCGGAGGTCCTGGTTCAGGTCCAGTTGGAGTTAAGGCTGATTTAATACCGTTCTTACCAAGCCCGGTACTCGTAAAAGAGGATGACAAATATACATTTGACTATAACCGTCCGCAAACAATTGGAAGAGTTAAACCATTCTACGGAAACTTCGGTATAAATGTTCGTGCCTATACGTATATTCGTTCAATGGGTCCTGATGGTCTTAAAGCTGTAACAGAGTACGCTGTATTGAATGCAAACTATATGATGAGACGATTAGAGGGACATTTCGATCTTCCTTATAACCGCCATTGTAAGCATGAATTCGTACTAAGTGGTCGTCGCCAAAAGAAATTGGGCGTTCGTACGCTAGATATGGCCAAACGTTTGCTTGACTTTGGTTATCATCCACCTACAATCTACTTCCCATTGAATGTAGAAGAGGGTATGATGATCGAGCCAACAGAAACGGAGTCAAAAGAAACTTTGGATGCATTCTGTGATGCAATGATTCAAATTGCAAAAGAAGTAGAAGAAAATCCAGAAATCGTTCAAAATGCTCCTCATACTACAGTTATTAACCGTTTAGATGAAACAAAAGCTGCGCGTAAGCCGGTATTAAGATATATAAAAGCATAACAGAAAAAGGGTGTGATTCTTCCGGGATCACACCCTTTTAGTTGTATGTATTAGTACTTTCAGTGCTGATAAAACACTTAATATATTTCTAACTATCACACCCAACCTATATTGAGTCCGACTTTTCTTTTCGAGCATGTAAACATATTCCTTTGAAGGACAAACTACTCTATTAAAATATAAAATTCTTATTGTAACTTTATATCCATATACGTATACTATGACTGTAAACTAAAAACTTTACAGGTGTAAAGACAACTATGTTTGATTAGTAATGAAAGAAAACGAAAGGCTCAACTTCTGAGGGTAGTTGGGTTCAGTTTATGTTCATGTTGGTCCTAATCGACGTTGGTAACTCTTATTCTTTATTTAAGTTCTAGTATTGGGTTATTGCTAGAGAAAGAAGAGTATGCTTGCTTTTAGCCTATAAAGGATTAGTTTCGCTTCCGAGTATTCTACGACTTTTACAAGTAGGTATCAGAGGCAAATTTAAACTTTTTGGAGGGTAAGATGAAAAACTGGACGAAATTTGAGCTAGCTTGGCTAGGAGTCTTTACTTTAGTAAATATTTACTTATTTTTTGCATGGGGTGACTCGTTGCTGGGTTTGATTAGCTCTCTGACAGGGATGCTATGCGTTGTTCTAGTAGCGAAAGGGAAAATCAGTAATTATTACTTTGGGATTGTCCAAACTGGAACATATGCATACATATCCTATACATACGGATTATATGGAGAAGCGATGTTAAATGGATTGTTCTACTTTCCGTTGCAGTTTGTTGGAATTTACTTGTGGAATAAAAATAAAGTTGATCAGTCAACAACTGGAGAGGATGTTAAAGTAAAGACTTTAACCAAAATACAGTGGTTTCAGTTAATTGTAATTGCTGTTATAACTTCGGTTCTTTATGCATACTTCCTGCATCTAATTGGAGGTCAACAAGTAAGAATTGATTCAGTTGCTGTCGTGTTATCCATTATTGCTCAAATTTTGATGATTAAACGATATGCGGAACAGTGGGTGCTATGGATTGTCGTCAACGGATTATCCATTGTATTATGGGCTATTACATTATTGCAATCAGGTGGAAACGATTGGTCGATGTTAGTGATGTGGACCGCATTTCTAGTTAACTCAATATACGGATATGTAAATTGGATAAAAATGAGCAAAGAACAAGACGACGTGGGGGGATTAATGGAAAGCGAAAGCAAACTTATATTGGAGGGGTAATATTATTTATCATAAAAAGGCTTGTCAATTAATAATTGGCAAGCTTTTTTTAGGTTATCATAAAAACTTTTCAGCACCTTTAATCGGGGTATACCTAGTGTTTTTGAGCAATAATAGGATAAATCCATTTATCCACTACAAAAGCTATAAAAATACCAATACAATACCGTAGTAGATCTTTTCCAAGAAAACCTTTACCGAGTATTAGAGCACCCAGCAAAGTATCACGTATTGTATTAATCCAATTTGCTTGATACAGCTGACTAAATTCAACTATAAAACAAAAAATAACACTTAGATATAATGCTGCATACTTACTTCTGTGTACAAAGAAAAACCGAAAAAGAAAATACACCATCATTGCCCATACTGTATCACCGGCATGACTTTGGATAAAAGGAGGCAACGTATTAAAATATCTACTACTCAACCCAAGGGCAATAGTGAGTATAACCGCAATTACGTAAAAAATCCTTTTCGGTTCATTGGTAAAATGCAAATTTATCACTCAGTTCTTCATTAGTAGTTAAATCCAATAGAGTTTTCATCATTTTCCCAGTTGTTTTTATTTGATCGATTATTTTGCTTTGTTAGTTCTTCTATTCTCTTCTCGTAATCCAAGTTCCCATCATAGTGCCAGTTTAGCGCAACGGACATATATAGTTCGTTTAACTGGGACATAGACAGCCCTTTAGAAAGCTTGGCCATCTCGTTCACTTGGTCGTCAGAGAGTATTCCTTTGATATCTAGTTTGCGTAAATAATCTTGTCGTACTTTTGCTGTTGGAGAAGGAATTTCATACGCTCGGTCAAAACGGCCAGCACGGTTAATAAGCGCAGGATCAATTTTTTGAGGGTAATTGGTTGTCCCTATGATAAATAGTCCTTCTCTGGATTGGGCGCCGTCTAGGGTGTTTAAAAAGACTGAACGAGTATATTCTGGCATGGAATCTATATCTTCAATTACTAAAATAGCAGGTGCTAGCCTTGTCACAATACCAAATACTTCTTGGATGGAATGACTACCCGTAAACTCTGTAATCTGCCAATAGACAACCGGAGCTTTCGTTGATCCAGTAATTGACTTTACTAAAGTTGTTTTACCATTACCAGGGGAGCCATAAAGAAGAATACCTCGCTTATAGGGAAGTCCATATTCTTTAAAGAAATACCCATCCTGTTTAAAAAATTCATCAATGGAACGAAAAATATCTTGTTTAATACTTTCAGCTAGAAGGACATCGTCTCTACCCACAGCTGCCTGTTCTCCATAATTTCTCCGTTGGACACCATTTTCCGTATCCACCAGATAAGTTACAGACTGCATTAACAATTGTCTTAGCTTTTCGTTAATTTCTTGTAAGAAACTCAAGGCTTGATCTACCGAAGTTGAAAAAAACTGATATTCTGGCCAGGTATTTCCTCCAGAATAGTTAAATGCAAGAGTTAAGGCCACATTATATTGTGGAAAGAAAATAAGGTTGTTTTGAAATGTTTCTACAACTTCTAATTTATTCTCAAAGCTTAATGGAGACTTACTAGATATTTTACGCTGAGCCTTTGCTTCGAAAATAGAACATAGCACTTCGTATGGAAGTAAGCCTTTTTCCATCATATCTAACAAATTTCCCTCCAGTTGAAGAATTGAGTCGCCAATATCAATTGCTTGCCAATCTCCTGTTGCCCGTTCATTCAACGTAGCAATAATTCGTCTTGAAACAATAGCAAAATCATCATAATTTGGGTGAGTGATTCTAAAATCTTCTAAATGAGAAAACAAAATGTGTTTTTGCATCTAAACCCTCCAGATTGTGTGGATGAAAGAAAAAAGGTTCCTCTGTTTAGAAGAACCTTATGTATTACTTAGATTTAACTTTACCTGTCCAAGCTTTGAACCCACCTTGGAGCTGGTATAACTGTGTATATCCTTTTTTCTTTAAAAACATTGCTGCACGCGCACTTCTTGCACCACTTTGATCATACAAGTACACGGGCTTGTCTGGACGAATTTCTTTATAACGCTGACGAAATTGAGTAGAAGGAACATTTCTTGCTCCTAAAATATGTCCACCATCAAATTCTTTTGGTTCACGCACATCAATAAGCTGTGCTTTACGGTAACCCTCAATAAATTGTTCTTGCGTGAGATTGGTTACAGTTTTCTTTAAACGATATGCCGAGATTCCAGCATAGACTAAAAAGGCAACAAGTATAGCGATAACGAAGTACAATAATTCTAACACGGTCTTTCCCCTCTCTATGTTTCCTATTCATTATAAAAGAAGTGCTAGATACAATTCAATCTATTTGATAAAATGATACACGTTGTGAAGGGAGAGATTAAGGTGGAAAAGACAAAATGGTACTTCATAAATTCTGGCCCCTGCAGTCCATCATACAATATGGCGTTGGACGAAGCCTTACTGGATTGGCATAGTGAGGGTCTTATTCCCCCGGTTATTAGATTTTACGAATGGAATCCAGCAACATTATCAATTGGTTATTTTCAAACTGTGGAAAAAGAGATTGATATAGAAGCAGTGAAAAGATTAGGACTTGGTTTTGTGCGTAGACCTACAGGGGGAAGAGGGGTACTTCACGAACATGAACTTACATACAGCGTAATCGTTACAGAGAGTTATCCAAGTATGCCAGCAACTGTAACCGAAGCTTATCGTGTTATCAGTGAGGGTTTACTGCTAGGATTTCAAAATCTTGGTTTAAACGCTTATTTTTCTGTTCCGAATACAGACGAACAGAAAGAAAATTTAAAAAACCCAAAATCAGCAGTCTGTTTTGATGCACCGAGCTGGTACGAATTAGTCGTCGAAGGAAAGAAAGTTGCTGGTAGTGCACAAACAAGACAAAAAGGTGTTATTCTACAACATGGTGCAATATTACTTGATCTTGATGAAGATAAATTAATTCAAACGTTTAAATTCGCTTCAGAAGAGGTAAGAGAGAGAGTGAGAAAAGGCCTATCTCAAAAAGCTGTCTCCATTAACAAAATAATATCAAAACCGGTAACAATGGAAGAATGTAAAACGGCTTTTAAAAATGGATTTGCAGATGCCTTGGAGATAGAATTGGTCGAATATAACTTAACGCAAGAACAGAAGAATTACGTAAAACAACTAGAAGTGACAAGATATGCTAATGATAAATGGAATTATAAAAAATAAAAGTAACAATGTCTTATAGTAAATTCGAAAACTAGGAGTTAGGGATTATATTAATTAATCCTGACTAGTTTCGCTTTACTCTTCAATATATTGTGTCGTATTATAAATGAAACTACTACATGTTGTGTCAATTGCAATTTGTAGAATGGAGGAAGAGTAAATGGTAACAACTAAAAATGAAACGAACCTTACTTTAAATGTTGAAGCGTTAAACAAAGATATCCAATTATTTCCACAAGTACATTCGATTACGGAAGATATGACACTTACACATAAAGGTGTGTCGAGACTTGTCATGATCGATCGTTATTCCTTTAAGGATACGGAAAAGAAAACGTTAAAAGCAGGAGACTTTGTTGTTCTAACAGTTAAAGAAGATCCTAAATTTCCAGCGCGTGGTCTAGGGTATATCGTTTCGATTAACGAACAAGCGAAAACAGCTGAGGTGCAAATCGAGGAAGATTACCGAAGTGCGATTGACGATGCTGCCAAGATCGAATCTGGAATTATTACTCGTCCTTTAAGCGTGATTGAAAAACCTCTTGAAGTATATTACGAGCAAATTGCCAAAAGAAACGCGACAGGACTTGCGTCTGTAGAAAAAACAGAAGAAAAACGGGAAGAATGGTTTGAAAAATTCTACCAACAACTAGTTTCTTTAAAATTCATCCCAGCTGGACGAGTACTATATGGTGCAGGAACGGGAACGGATGTTACTTATTTTAACTGTTATGTGATGCCATTCGTTGCAGATTCGCGTGAAGGGATTAGTGACCACCGCAAACAAGTTATGGAAATTATGAGTCGTGGTGGTGGAGTTGGTACAAACGGTTCTACTCTAAGACCAAGAAATACGTTAGCTCGAGGAGTAAACGGAAAATCATCTGGTTCTGTTTCATGGTTAGACGATATCGCTAAACTAACTCATCTTGTTGAACAAGGTGGTTCTCGCAGAGGTGCACAAATGATCATGCTAGCAGATTGGCACCCTGATATTGCGGAATTTATAATCTCTAAAATGCAAAACCCTCGTATTTTACGTTTCTTGATTGAAAACACAAATGATGAAACGATCAAACAACTCGCGAAGGACAAGCTTAAATTCAAACCACTTACTGTTCAGGAAGAAGCGATGTATCAAGGGATTATCAATTACAAAGCTATTCCAGGTCTAGGTGGATTTAATGCAGAAATCATTCGTGATGCAGAAACAAAATTACGTGATGGCGGAACTTATTCCGTTCATAATTCTGAGTTTTTAACTGGTGCAAATATCTCCGTGACGCTGACGGATGACTTTATGAAAGCAGTAGAAGAAGACAGCGACTTTGACTTGCGTTTCCCGGCAACTGAAGCTTATTCTCCAGAAGAAATGGATTTCTACAACGAAAATTGGCATAAAATTGGCGATGTTCGTGAGTGGGAAAGAATGGGCTATGAGGTTCGAACTTATCGCACAGTAAAAGCGAAAGAACTTTGGAATTTGATCAATATTTGTGCTACTTATTCTGCAGAACCTGGTGTTTTCTTCATCGATAATGCAAATGAAAAAACGAATGCTACAGCATATGGACAAAAAGTTGTCGCTACTAATCCTTGTGGAGAGCAACCACTTGCACCATATTCTGTGTGTAACTTGGCTGCTGTGAATTTAGCACAATTTGCAAACAAAGAAACTAAGACTGTGGACTATGAAGCGTTAAAAGAAACAGTAAGTGTTGGTGTACGTATGCAAGATAACGTTATCGATGCAACTCCATACTTCTTAGAAGAAAACAAAGTACAAGCACTTGGTGAAAGACGTATAGGCTTAGGTGTAATGGGTCTTGCCGACTTGTTAATCTATTGTGAAAAAGAGTATGGTTCAGATGAAGGTAATGTTTTAGTAGATGAAATCTTTAAAACAATTGCGATCGCAGCATATGAAACATCAGCAGAACTTGCTGTAGAACGCGGAAGCTTCCCATTCTTAACTGGTGAGACAGAAGAGGAAACTAATCGCTTGCGTAAGGCATTTACGGAAACAGGATTTATGAGTTCAATGCCAGAAGACATTCGAAATTCTATTTTAGAGAATGGTGTTCGAAATTCTCATTTGTTAACAGTCGCACCTACAGGTTCAACTGGAACAATGGTTGGTGTTTCTACTGGACTTGAGCCGTATTATTCATTCACTTACTATAGAAGTGGTCGTTTAGGTAAATTTATAGAAGTGAAAGCAGACATTGTGCAAGAATATTTAGGTAAAAATGAATCTGCTGAAGAAGAAAATCTCCCAGAATGGTTTGTTACTGCGATGGAACTTGCTCCTGAAGCTCATGCAGATGTGCAATGTATCATTCAACGTTGGATTGACAGTTCTATTTCTAAAACGGTTAACGCACCACGTGGATATACGGTTGAACAGGTTGAAGGAGTGTACGAGCGTTTATATCGTGGTGGAGCTAAGGGTGGTACTGTGTATGTCGATGGAAGTCGCGACTCACAAGTTCTGACGTTAAAAGCAGAGGAAAACACATTAGAAGATCATCCAAAAGAAGAAAGAGTAGAAAAAAGACATGTAGTTTTAATAGATACGATTCAAGATTTACGCTCAACCAATGTAACGATTGGTTCAGAAGTTGGAAATACATGTCCTGTCTGTCGTAAAGGTACTGTGGAAGAAATGGGTGGATGTAACACATGCACCAATTGCAATGCTCAACTAAAATGTGGGCTGTAAAGTACAAAAGCCTTAACAAATTTCACGTGTACTAAGATATGATCGTTCCATGGATCTCATATTTTTCTATAATAATTCTAAAGCACAAGCTGATAAGTTCTCTTATCCCTTGTGCTTTTATTTTGTTGTAATGTTTAATTACTAGTTCTTTCGCTTAAACTATAGGAAAAACAAAGGAGATTTACATGAAAGGATTATCGATTATTACTAGTATGGTTGCGGCAATTGGAACGACCATTCTATTTAAAATGTTGGATTATTTTCAATTCATCAAGTGGAATCCTATCGGATATACGAAAACTTTTCTCTTTTTAAAAGGGACCAATGTTTATTTGAAATGGATTATTTTATTTTTAGTCATCTGGGGAATTTGTTTTCTTCTATACTATTTAGGATTATTATTTATTAAAATTCCAGTTTCCATCACTAGTTTTACCATAGGCCTCATCATTGCGATTGTACTTGAATGGATTATTTTAGATGCAGATTCAATAGAGAAAACGATAAAAAAAATATCGATCCCTTTTATCTGTATTGTTATAGTAGCTGTTCGTTTTATCATGGAATCGGCGATATTTCACTACAAAGATAATCCTCTAGAAAAATGAAAAATTTACCGCCCTCACTTACTATGATAAAATATACAAAGAAGTAATATAGAAAATGAGATGAGGGCTAAAAATGAAACTTAGTAAATTACGTGCAGCACTTGAAGAAAATGGAGTAGACGCTCTGTTAATTACGAATGGTCATAGCATCCGCTACATGACAGGATTCACTGGAACAGCTGGTGTCACAATAATTTCTAAAACAGATGCAGTGTTTATAACAGATTTTCGTTACACAGAGCAAGCCGCGAGTCAGATTAAAGATTTTCGTATAGTACAACATAAGAAAACAATGATGGAAGAAATTGCTACACAAGTAACAGATATGGGGATCAACTCATTAGGATTTGAAAAAAATGATGTGACGTATAGCGATTATGAACTATACAAGCAAGCTGTACAAGTCGATTTAGTGCCACTTTCAGGCCTTGTTGAAAAAATTCGCTTGATTAAGACGGACGAAGAGATTAGTATAATAAAGGCAGCTTGTCGTATTGCTGATGAAGCATATGAGCATATCGTTACTTACATAAAACCAGGTATGACTGAGCTTGAAGTATCGAATGAATTAGAATTTTTCATGCGCAAAAAAGGAGCAACTTCTTCTTCCTTTGATACAATAGTAGCTTCTGGAACACGTTCAGCACTTCCGCACGGTGTTGCTACGGATAAAGTCATTGAAAATGGAGATTTTGTCACATTAGACTTCGGTGCATTATACAATGGGTATATTTCGGATACGACACGTACGTTGGCAGTTGGGGAACCAAGTGATCAATTAAAAGAAATCTATCAAGTAGTCCTTGATTCTCAACTATTAGCTTTAGAAAAAGTTAAACCAGGAATGACTGGTAAAGAAGCAGACGCTATCGCTCGAGATTATATTGCTTCAAAAGGTTACGGGGAAGCATTTGGTCATTCGTTGGGTCATGGGATTGGTTTAGAAGTGCATGAGGGTCCTGGATTGTCATTCCGTTCCGATATCGTTTTGGAGCCAGGTATGGTTATCACGATTGAACCTGGTATTTATCTGCCGAATATTGGTGGAGTCAGAATCGAAGATGATGCTCTTGTGACAGAGAATGGTTTAGAGAAGCTAACGCATTCAACAAAAGAATTACTAATCTTATCTTAATTTGGAGGAAAAATAATGATTTCAGTAAATGATTTTAAAACAGGCTTAACAATTTTAGTGGATGGTGTATTATATCGAGTGCTAGATTTCCAACATGTAAAACCTGGTAAAGGCGCAGCATTTGTACGTTCTAAGTTGAGAAATTTACGTAACGGTGCAGTAAACGAAAAAACTTTCCGCGCTGGAGAAAAAGTGGAAAAAGCACAAATTGATAACTTTAAAATGCAATATTTATATGCAAATGGTGATCAGCATGTATTTATGGATACTGAGTCTTACGAACAAATTGAGTTAAATGAAAACCAAATCGAATATGAATTAAAATTCTTACGCGAAAACATGGAAATACATGTAATTCAATTCCAAGGGGAAACACTAGGAGTAGAATTACCAAAATCAGTTGTTCTTGAAGTAACGGAAACAGAGCCAGGTATCAAAGGAGATACGTCAGGCGGCGGTTCTAAAACTGCTAGTCTTGAAACTGGTTTAGTAGTAACGGTTCCATTGTTTATCAATGTTGGCGATAAGCTAATCATCAATACAGATGAAGGTTCATACGTATCAAGAGCACAATAATTTAAAACTAGATTCGATGAAGGGTCTCACATTTGTGAGGCTCTTTTTTTACAAAAAATAGTAATAAAGATAGGTAAAAATGAGCTAAGAAAAAGGCTTTACTTCTTATTGAAGTAAAGCACGGACGGTAGTTGCACAAGGAACTATTGAATTTTAAGATATTTTTCATAACAAACACATTCATGAATTCGTTGGCTAGATGTTTTAAACTGTTCCATCTCGTCTCCAACATAATGTGCAAATGCATTGACTAAATGGAGTTTAGGAATGTTACTTTGAATTTTATTTTTCATTTCTTTTCCTTCCAAGTAAATATGGTAGTATGAATGCACTTTATGGAACAACATTTTTTCATACCAGTTCCGTACCCAAGGGTCATCTCTAGTCCAAGCTTCAAAACGATTTAGACCGATATTAATTGCTTGCTTTTCCGCTGCATGAAGTAGTTTCTCGCCAATTCCTTGTCGATAATAATCTGGATGAACAGCAATATGCCAAATCATTCCTCCTAAACCTTCTCCTCTTGAACAAACGGTCTTTTCTTCCTTTTCATACTCAACGTCAATGAGTCCAACAATTTGTCCGTTTAATTCTGCAACTAATTCGATTGCAGGATTTTCATAGCTTTCCTTTTTCTTTAAAACATTATCAAAATAAGCTGTATGCAAAAATGATAGCACTCTACATCGAATCCAACCTATTTCATCAGAATCTTTATATGCACGAATGATCAACTAATATATTCTCCCCTTCATACCAAATTTAAGAATTTGTTTGTTTAAGCTAACATCAATACCTCTTAAATAATTCGACTAAGAAAATAAAAACCCTTTCTTTACTAGAATATAGATCTAAGTATTCATCCTCATATGCACTTTTCTTTCATATTACGCTCTACGCTATCATATGTTGTTTGTATGGAAGGGGGAGGCATTGTGGAACTTCACGATGTACTTCGAGTTGCGGGAATTGGTATTTTAATAGCTATTCTTCACTTGTTTTTTGAATCTACTGGCAAAAAGGAATTTGCGTTTTTTTTATTTTTCGTTGGTTATATCTATATGACAATTGAATTATTGCGACTGTTAAAACTTTTCTTTTACGAAATATCTACATTTTTAGAATGGCTTATGATGACGAGTTAGCCTATGATCATTTACATAACAATCATTCTAGCATTTGTGCTATTGCAGCTTATAAAAGAAATTTACCCTCGCATTCATACAATTGTGTATACAATCTACATTTTTCTCTTTTTAACTTATATTTTAACCGTATTTATCATTCCTTTGGTCTCCCAGTATATCAACGTATTACCAACTAATCTATTACCGGTCTTCAAACTACTGACATTCTCAGTCGTACTATTGTTCCTTTCGCAAATAATTGAAGACCTGCTTTTGGACTATGAATATACAAGCCTGGCATCGTTATTTACTTTTACGACCAAAGCTATTTTACTCATTGTCTGGTTGAATCATATGCAACAATTTTACGACAAGTTTATATCAATTTTGGGACTACTCTCTTGAAGGAATGAACAGCTATGGAAGAGATGCTTATGTCTTTAGTGCAACCGGTTAAAGAGGTAGCACAAACTTTTTCGTACATGCTATTATTTGGATTTATCTTTATTTGTCTGGAATGGTTTATCCCGTCTAGCAAGAAATTATTGAAATTGTTATTTATGTTAATAATATGTATCTATTGTTTAGAGCCAGCTATCCGCTCTTTAGAGATGATTCAAGCGATGACAAAAGAATTAGTGACTCTCTTCTTAGGGATTTATCCAATTTTAACGCTAGGGATTGCAGCTTCTGGTGGAGCATTTTTAATAACCTCTTGGAATCCAGCAGTTATGCTATTTGCCTCATTTACTACCGTGTTAGCTGGGAAAATATTAATACCTGCTATAATGGCTGCGTTTATATTTGATTTGATCAGTAGAATTCATCCTCCAACTTCTTTTGCCAAAATGGCTGATCTCATCCGGCTAACTTTAATAGGTTCTACTTCTATTATTCTACTGTTATATAGTATTTTCATGTCCGTCAATGGTGTCATAACATGGTCTGTAAGTGGAACTGTCAATGAGACTGTAAAAAGACTTATACAAAATAATATTCCTTTTGTTGGTTCTTTACTAACAGAAAGTATTAGTACGATGAAAAATTTCTCCTCATCTGCTTCGGTTATAACCGGAAATGCAGTAATTCTATCAGTGCTAATGTTAGTGTCTATTCCAACGATCCAAACAATTCTAATTGCTTTTCTATATCGTTTACTTAGTGCTATTTTGGAACCGTTTGTAGAAGGTAATATAAGTGGATTGTTAGATGACATTGGAAAAACGCTATTTGTACTATCTATTATTTCGGTATTAATCGCGTTTACATTTTTCTTCACAATTATATTAACCATGCTATTTGCAAAACTACTAATAAGTGGGAAAGGATAGTAACCATCGTTACGACACTTCTCTTTGGTATTTTAATAATTGTTCTAGTCGGTGAGTTTCTTTCTATCTTATTGGAGCATACAGATACGGAACGAAATGGATTTCTTGTAAAAATTGCAATTATCTATTGGATTCTGAGCTTTCTCTTCATATAAACAGGTTGTCTTGCATAAAGTATTGTATCCAGCATGAAAAGAAGGGTGAATCAAATTTCATTAAAACAAAAACCCACTTTTCGTTTTGTTGTTATTTGTATAGCTGTCCTTTTCATAAGTCTTCTTTTTTCTGATTTACTCACTCGTGATGAGGGGAAGGTTGTTAAACCCGAAGAAACTGTCAACCAAACTACAGAAAACCTAACTTCGATTTTAGAGAAGATAAACGGAGTGGGCAAAGTTGCAGTGTATTTCCATTACGAAGAGAGCTCTGAAAAGAATGCGGAAAGTGATTTATCATTTTTCCAGTGGACAAGTGAGACTAAAAAGGACAAGGAGAATTTGATTGGAATACTAGTAGTTGCGGAAGGGGCGAACGACAAACGTATACAAAATAGTTTGATAAAAACACTATCATCTGTATTGCAAATATCTCCACATCGAATTGTGATAGAAGAAATGGAATTGGAGGATAAAAAATATGAATAAAAAGAGATCTGTATGGTTTTTAACATTATTTAGTCTAGTTGCAGTAGTAACAGTTTTTTATGTATCGGATCAACCATCACCATTCGATGGAATTGCTTTATTTTCCGATGACACGATAGATGAGGTAGGACTAGTAGAAACGTCATCAACAAATGAGGAATCATTCGTTTCACAGAGCAATGCATTTGAAGAAATGAGAATGGAAGTTACAGAAAAACGTAGTCAATTACGCGATCAGCTAACTACAAAAGTAGGTTCCAATGAATTCACAGCAGAACAAAAAGACGAGGCATATAACAAAATTGAAGAGCTAGTTAAAATAGATTCTACAGAAGCGATGCTGGAGTTAATCATCAAATCATTAGGTTACGATGATGCATTAGTACGAATCGAAGAGAGTGATGTTTTAATAGACGTTGTTTCTAACGAACAATCAACTAAAAAAGCATCTGAGATTATTTATGCAGTGAAACGTGAGTGGCCAAAAGCATATAATGTTGAAGTAAACTTTGATGGCGAGTAAGCTAAATAGTAATTTTGAAGAGTGCCTGAATAGGCGCTTTTTTTTTAATTTAAACCTAAAGGAAGAAAAAATAGTATAAATATGTTTTGAAGTTATTGTTATTGATAAAATAAGCAAAGACTAAAATGTTTTTGAAACCCTCTAACAAAGGACTTTCAATATATTGATAAGGCATCATTTATTTATTATTTCAGAATAATTAGCTCTATCTATTTCAAATTTGCGAAAAAAAGTCTAAAATAGAATATGGAGCTATAAATAATGTAGATTAAAGGGGATTAAACAAAATGAAGATACAAGAAATTAGAGAAATTATTAAACTAGTAGATCAGTCTTCTTTAGATGAATTTTTATACGAATCAGAAGGCACTAAGATTAAATTGAAAAAGAATGAAAAAGGTTTTGTAAATTCTACGAGTGAAACGTTTGAGAGCTCATCTATAATAGAACAACCAAAACAAGTAGAAGTAAAAGCACCAGTCGCTCAAGAAGCACCAAAGCAACAAGATGTAGAAGAAGCTACTACTGAAAGTGTTGTGGATAGTTCATTACATACGATTATTTCACCAATGGTAGGAACATTCTACCAATCTTCATCTCCTGATACAGCAGCATACGTAGAGGTTGGTACGAAAGTATCTGCTGATTCGATTGTTTGTATCGTGGAAGCAATGAAGCTGTTTAATGAAATTGAAGCTGAAATTGACGGGCAAGTAGTAGAAATTCTTGTGAAAGATGGACAATTAGTTGAATATGGTCAACCTCTGTTCCTCGTTAAAGGAAACTAAGAAGGGAGCTAGGATGATGAAAAAAGTACTAATTGCCAATCGCGGAGAAATAGCTGTCCGTATAATACGTGCATGTAAAGAATTAGATATTGAAACAGTCGCTGTATATTCAGAAGCGGATCGGGAAGCGCTTCATGTTCAGATTGCTGATGAGGCTTACTGTATAGGACCAAGACTCTCGAAGGATTCTTATTTGAATTTCTCTAATATTATTACTGTAGCAAAACTTACCGGTTGTGATGGAATTCATCCTGGTTATGGATTCCTAGCAGAAAATGCGGAGTTTGCTGAGCTTTGTGAAGAATGTGATATTAAATTTATCGGACCAACTTCCTCTGCCATTAAAAGCATGGGGATTAAGGACGTTGCAAAAGAAACAATGCAAAAAGCAGGAGTTCCAACAGTGCCTGGATCTAAAGGTATTGTAGAAACGGATGAAGATGCATTGAAAGTTGCAAATGAAATAGGCTTTCCTGTAATTATCAAAGCAACAGCTGGAGGCGGCGGTAAAGGTATCCGTGTTGCAAAAGATGAGGAAGATCTTCTAAATGGCATTAAAATAACTCAAAAAGAAGCAGCCGCGGCATTTGGTAATCCTGGTGTTTACTTAGAGAAATACATTGAAATATTCCGTCATGTAGAAATACAAGTGTTAGCAGATGGTCATGGAAATGCAGTTCACTTAGGTGAGCGAGATTGTACCGTGCAGCGTCGTATGCAAAAGCTAGTGGAAGAAGCCCCTTCTCCTGCGTTGTCAGAAGCGCTTCGTGCAGAGATGGGTGAAGCAGCTGTAAAAGCCGCACTTGCTGTTGGATATGAAAGTGCAGGCACTGTAGAGTTTATCTTTGATCATATAGCTCAAAAATTCTACTTTATGGAGATGAACACACGTATTCAAGTGGAGCATCCTGTTACAGAAATGATTACAGGCGTGGATCTTATCAAACAAATGCTCTTAGTGGCATCTGGCGAAAAGTTGCCATTCGAACAAAAAGATATTAAACTTAATGGATGGGCAATTGAATGTCGTATCAATGCAGAAAACCCTTCTAAAAACTTTATGCCTTCACCAGGATTAGTTGAATTTTACTTGCCTCCAGGTGGATTAGGAGTTCGGGTAGATTCAGCTGTATACCCAGGTTATACGATTCCCCCGTTTTATGATTCAATGGTTGCAAAGCTTATTGTCCATGCAGCAACTAGAGAAGAAGCAATTGCTAAAATGAAACGTGCACTAAGTGAATTTGCGATTGAGGGAGTCGAAACTACTATTGGATTCCATTCGAAGCTCATGAATCATGAAGTATTTAAGTCAGGAGATTTTGATACGAAATTCTTAGAAAAATATGATGTAATGAATTCATAATAAGGAGTGAATGATATGACAGAAACTACTGAACAAAAGTTTGTTCAAATGACTCCTGAAGGAAAAGAAGATCTAGGGACAATTGAAATAGCTCCCGAAGTAATTACTGTAATTGCTGGTATTGCTACAACCGAAGTAGAGGGAATTGCTGGTACACGAGGCAACTTTGCTGCAGGTGTAGTGGAACGTCTAGGAAAAAAAGTACATGGTAAAGGGATCAAAACGGAGATAAACAATGATGGCCTGTTTATAGACGTATATTGCCTAGTAAAATATGGCTCTTCCGTTCCTAAAGTTGCTAGAGAAGTACAATCTCAAATTCGTCAAGCAATTGAAAATATGACGAGTTTAACTCCCAAAGAAGTGAATGTACATATTACAGGTGTACAATTCGATACAGTAGAATAAAAGAGAAAGAGCTATTAGTTAGATAGCTCTTTCTTTTTTTGCCTTTCTAATGCGCATACTACAAAAAAATATGCTATGATTGTCTAGATAGTTACATTTAAAGGAGAACTAAATTATGAAACGAAGACAAGCTCGAGAATTAGCATTACAAGCACTATTTCAATTAGATAATCATGAAATTTCCATAGAAGAAGCTATTGGGCATGTGACGGAAGAGACAGATCCTTTCCTAACTCAAGTAGTAACTGGAGTCGTGAATTACAAAGAGGAAATAGATGCAACATTAACAGATAAATTAGAAAACTGGTCGCTTTCCAGACTTCCGAAGATTGAACGTACAGTGCTAAGAATAGCAGTATTTGAATTACTTTATAACAAAGAAACTCCAGCTAAAGTTGTCATTAATGAAGCATTAGAAATTTCTAAAATATTTGGTGACGAAAAGTCAAGTCGTTTTGTAAATGGTGTTTTATCTAAATATACTGAGCAATAATCTACATTGCCTTAAGGAGCTTATGAAGTGTCTACTACAAAAATTGATGGAAAACAAATTGCAGGCTTAGTTACAGAAAAAGTGAAAGAACGTGTGGAGAACCTAAAATCTAAAGGTGTCGTTCCAGGATTAGCAGTAGTTTTAGTAGGTAATAATCCGGCCTCACAAACATATGTAAACAACAAAGCAAAAACGTGTGAACGTTTAGGTATGTATTCCGTACAAATAGAGTTGGACGAAAATATTTCTGAAGTGGAGCTTCTTAAAAATGTAGAGGCACTAAACGTTGATGACAAAATTCATGGTATTTTAGTTCAATTGCCTTTGCCTCCTCAAATTAATGAGGACAGAGTAATCGCAGCTATCTCACCACAAAAAGATGTAGATGGTTTCCATCCGGAAAATGTGGGAAAAATGATGATTGGTCAACAATCGTTCCTTCCATGTACACCTTTTGGCGTAATGAAATTACTTGAATATAGTGATGTAGAAATTGCAGGTAAACATGCTGTTATTATTGGTCGCAGTAATATTGTTGGTAAACCAATGGGACAATTATTGCTACAAAAGGATGCTACCGTTACATACTGTCATTCTAGAACAAAGGATTTACATTCTTTTACGAAACAAGCGGATATTTTAGTTGTAGCAACTGGTAGAACTAAAATGATAGATGCAAGTTATATAAAAGAAGGTGCTGTAGTCATTGACGTAGGCATTAACCGCGACGAGAACAACAAGCTTTGTGGTGATGTGGATTTCGAATCTGCTCAAAAAGTAGCTTCTAAAATTACTCCAGTTCCTGGTGGGGTAGGTCCGATGACAATCGCAATGCTAATGGAAAATACTTGTTTAGCGGCTGAAAATACATTAACTAATAAATAATTGTGGAGCTGTTTTTCTATGAAAGACAGCTTTTAAATTGAATGACAAATACAGTGAGCTGCTAATCTGTTAATGCAACTGATTTCGGTTACATGTGGACGCTTTCCGCGGGGTGAGCGATGAGCTATCACCGTCGCTACGCGTCGTTGTGATAGCTCATCTGTCTCACTCATCCCGTTGGAGTCGCCACATTTCACTTCAATCAATTAAGGGAGTAGTACCTATCAATAAGATTTTGCAAAGCCTATGCTGAGAAGAATTAGATTTAGATTTAGGTCTAGATAAATCGATCTTGTAATCACTGTTGAATTTGAGAATGCTCTATTTTTATCTGCTATTTAAATGATTCAGTAAGTGAGTAAGTTTCGTAATTACTTATTTTAATATAAAATACGAGTTTTTATGTGATATTTTATTTAATTATCCTTTTATACAAAGTGGATTTCGTGATTGAAGCCGTGCCCACGGAAAGCGTCGCCTGAAGCGATAATCAACATTGTTCGGATTTCACTGTTTCATATGTCTTATGAGATTGACTCAAGTAAATTTATTTTTATACTAATGGAGTTGTTTTTGTGACTACAGAGCCGAGTAAGTACTTAACTGTTAAAGCCTTAACGAAATACATAAAGCGGAAATTTGATGCGGATACACATTTGCGAGATGTGTATGTTAAAGGGGAGCTTTCTAATGTGAAAGTTCATTCTAGCGGACATATCTATTTTACGCTTAAAGACGATGCTGCCCGAATTACTTCTGTTATGTTTGCCATGAATGCCAAAACATTAAAGTTTGTTCCTGAAAGTGGCATGAATGTACTCGTAAGAGGAGATATAAATGTATTCGAGGTAGCTGGACAATACCAGTTATATGCTGCTACTATACAGCCAGACGGTATAGGGGAGCTTTTTTTAGCATTTGAACAATTAAAAAAGAAATTGCAACAAGAAGGACTCTTCCATCCAAGTCGCAAAAAAGCCATACCAATATTTCCGAAAAAAATTGGTGTGGTCACTTCTAAAACCGGAGCAGCTATACGAGATATCCTAACTACATTGGAACGCCGTTATCCTATTTCTGAAGTAATCGTATATCCTAGTATCGTTCAAGGACCTCAAGCTGCGCCTTCTATTGTGAAGTCTATTGAAAAAGCCAATCGAACAGGCGATATAGACGTTTTAATCGTAGGACGAGGGGGAGGTTCTATTGAGGATCTCTGGGCTTTTAACGAGGAAGTTGTAGCTAGAGCTATTGCTAACAGCAAGATTCCAATAATCAGCGCAATCGGTCATGAAACAGATACAACTATTGCTGATTTCGTTTCTGATTTAAGAGCTCCAACCCCAACAGCTGCAGCTGAAATGGCAGTACCTAGCAAAGAAAATCTAATGCAAAATATTTTATCATTTCAATCGGCTAGCTTACACTTCATTACGAAACGTATAACAGATGAAAAAAACAGGTATAACCGGGCTATGGAATCACCTGTACTGGCAACCCCAGAGAAATTATATCGTCCTTTTATAGAAAGGTTCGTTCGTACGGAACAGCAGCTACAAAGAGAAACTAGTTTTCTCTTTAAAGACAAACAACGTGATTTTTTACAAGTTCAAAATAGATTTTCTCAATTATCTCCACAAAAAGTAATCGATCAACATCATAAATCTGTACAATCTGTAACGAATCAATTGAACCAAGCTTCACTATCCACATTTGAAAAACATCGTCAGCAATTTGTTAGTTCTATTCGAACATTAGAAGCGTTAAATCCATTAAAGATTATGGATCGTGGATACAGTATTATATACAAAGAAGGTCAACTAGTTAAATCCGTAGAAAATGTAAAAAAAGATGATTCTATATTTGTTACATTACAAGATGGTCAATTAGAAGCAATCGTTAGGCGAGTTGAAGTGAAAGAAAGTGAGGATTAATATTTATGACTAAAAAGGATATTCTATTCGACGAAGCATTGCTGCAATTAGAAAATATCGTTCGTCAGTTAGAACAAGGCGACGTACCTTTAGAAAGTGCTATAGAGTTGTATCAAAAAGGTATGGAGCTTTCTAAAGTTTGTAGTGACAAATTACAAAAGGCAGAGAAACAATTAGTGACATTTATGGATGAAAACAAAGAAGATGCTGGTGGAGTCCATGAGTAATTTATTAACTTCATTTATTGAAACCAATCAGCCACTTATTGATAAAACATTACATGATCTTATAAAAGATTTAAAGGCACCTCAGCCTTTAAAAGATGCTATGCTCTATTCACTTCAAGCAGGTGGAAAAAGAGTGCGACCACTGTATACGCTTGCAGTTTTAAAAGAATTGGATGTTCAAAATGAGGATGCCATTATTGTGGCAAGTACGATTGAAATGATTCACACATACTCGTTAATCCATGATGATTTACCGGCGATGGACAATGATGATTTACGTCGCGGAAAGCCGACCAATCACATTGTATTTGGAGAAGCACTGGCTATTTTAGCGGGAGATGCTCTTATTACACTTGTTTTCGGTATAATTGCGAGACTTCCAAATATATCACCTGAACTAAAAATAACTTTAATAGATAAGTTTAGCTTCGCTGCTGGTGCTGAAGGCATGGTTGGAGGCCAAGTATTAGATATGCTGGGGGAAGGTCAAACTTTAACTTTAGAACAACTGGAAGAGATTCACTTGAACAAAACAGGTGCATTATTGTCTTACAGTATTTTGGCTGGAGCTATTATTGCCAATGTGTCCGAGGAAGTAATGAGTGCATTAGAAGAATACGCTTTTCATATTGGGCTGGCGTTCCAAATTCAAGATGATATTCTTGACGTAGAAGGTACATCAGAGCAATTGGGTAAAACTGCGGGGAAAGACTTAATAAGCGAAAAAAATACATATCCTTCAATTTTGACAATGGAAGGTGCCAAAAAAGAGCTTCAAAATCGGTATAATCTAGCTTTTCAAGCATTAGAAAGTATACAAATGCAAAATGGTTTACTAGTAGAATTCGCCAATTATATTACGAAAAGAACCAAATAGTAGCTAATAATTTTGTTTTTTAGCCGTTTATTGCTATGATATTAACTAGTTGTAAAGAAGGAAATCTAATAGAAGGTGTGTGATGGCAATGGATTTAACTTCAATTTCTAGCCCATCCTTTTTAAAAAGTTTAGATAATGAACAATTAAAGGAACTTAGTGAAGATATTCGATCGTTTTTAATAGGAAATTTATCCGTAACTGGTGGGCATATTGGGCCAAACTTAGGTGTTGTAGAACTTACTATAGCTTTGCATAAAGCATTTAATAGCCCAGAAGACAAATTTCTTTGGGATGTAGGACATCAAGCATATGTCCATAAAATTTTAACCGGCCGAGCGGATCAATTCGATACGTTACGTCAGTTTAAAGGATTATGTGGATTTCCAAAGCGTATTGAAAGTGAACATGATGTTTGGGAAGCAGGTCATAGCTCAACATCCCTTTCAGCTGCAATGGGTATGGCAAAAGCGAGAGATTTACAAAACAAGAAAAACTATGTGGTGCCAATTATAGGTGATGGTGCACTAACAGGTGGTATGGCGCTAGAAGCATTAAATCATATCGGGCATGAGCAAACGGATATTACCGTTATATTAAATGATAACGAAATGTCTATTGCTCCAAATGTAGGTGCTCTACACAATGTATTAGGAAGACTGCGTACTCATGGAACTTATAACAAAGCAAAAGATGAACTAGAATCATTGCTGAAAAAAATTCCAGCGGTAGGCGGAAAGCTTGCAGGAACTGCAGAACGAGTAAAAGATAGTCTGAAGTATTTACTAGTTTCTGGTGTGTTTTTTGAGGAACTTGGATTTACGTACCTTGGACCAATCGATGGCCACGACTTTGAAGCATTAGAAGAAAACTTACAATATGCGAAGAAGATGAAAGGACCGGTACTTTTACACGTTATTACGAAAAAAGGTAAAGGCTTTAAACCAGCGGAGTTGGATAAAATCGGCACATGGCATGGAACTGGACCTTATAAAATGGAGACTGGGGATTTGATCAAATCCGCATCCAATGGTCCTTCATGGAGTGCACTTGTTGCAGAAACAGCAAGGAAGCTTGCAAGAACAGATAAACGTATTGTAGCGATTACTCCAGCAATGCCAGTCGGATCTAAACTAGAAGGATTTGCATCTGAATTTCCAACTCGTATGTTCGATGTAGGTATTGCAGAGCAGCATGCTACTACAATGGCTGCTGGGATGGCTGCAGATGGTATGAAGCCAATGCTTGTTATTTATTCAACATTCCTTCAACGTGCTTATGATCAGATGCTACATGATATTTGTCGTCAAAACTTAAATGTTGTAGTCGCAATTGACCGAGCTGGTTTGGTTGGAGCAGATGGAGAAACTCATCAAGGGGTATTTGATATTTCTTTCTTACGTCATATGCCTAATATGGTTATTATGATGCCTAAAGATGAAAATGAAGGACAGCATATGGTTAAAACTGCCTTCGAATATTCTGATGGACCAA
The DNA here is from genome assembly GCF_038003145.1 of Psychrobacillus sp. FSL K6-1464. Taxonomy (NCBI): domain Bacteria; kingdom Bacillati; phylum Bacillota; class Bacilli; order Caryophanales; family Bacillaceae; genus Psychrobacillus; species Psychrobacillus sp. FSL K6-1464. The sequence goes on along the minus strand of NZ_JBBOOP010000001.1, from coordinate 2,079,307 downwards.
TAGCACTTCGTTACCCAAGAGGAAATGGTCTGGGTGTACCAATGGATGAAGAATTGAAAACAATACCAATTGGTACTTGGGAAGTACTAAAAGAAGGTACACAGGCAGCTATTCTAACATTTGGAACAACAATTCCTATGGCTATGAAAGCAGCAGAGGTACTTGCCGAACATAATATTTCCGTTGAAGTGATCAATGCTCGTTTTATAAAACCACTAGATACAAAAATGCTACTAGACCTTCAAGCGCGTAATATTCCAATTATTACAGTGGAAGAGAGTGCGCTTCAAGGTGGTTTCGGTAGTGCGGTGCTAGAAGTTTATAATGAGAACAACCTACAAGTAAATGTACATCGTATAGGAATTCCTGATATCTTTATCGAACATGGCGAAGTAAATCAATTACTGGAAGAAATTCATGTGACTACGGATGAAATTGTCAAAGTAGTGACTAAAAAAGTGAATGAGCCATCTAGGTATATTCCGTCATGACTAAAATTCCGAAAGAGCGCGTGGACGTACTATTAGTAGAGCAAGGATTATTTGATACGAGAGAAAAGGCTAAACGTGCGATTATGGCAGGGCTTATTTATAAAAACGAAGAGCGTATAGACAAACCTGGAGAAAAGGTGGAAAACACCTCTGTTTTAACTATAAAGGGTCAGGTATTAAAGTATGTTAGCCGCGGTGGATTAAAGCTAGAAAAAGCGTTAGAACAATTTGACTTGAATATTGAAAACAAAATCATGCTTGATATCGGTTCTTCCACAGGTGGATTTACAGATTGTGGTTTACAAAATGGAGTAAAGCATGCTTATGCTTTAGATGTAGGAAGCAACCAGTTAGCTTGGAAAATTAGGCAAGATGATCGTGTAACTGTTATGGAAAAAACGAATTTTAGATATTCAACACCTGCAGATTTTTTAGAGGGCTTACCATCCTTTGCATCGATTGATGTATCATTTATTTCGTTAAAGCTTATTTTTCCAACTTTAAAAACAATTTTAGTACCTAATGGTGATGTTATTGCCCTTGTAAAACCTCAGTTTGAGGCAGGCAAAGATCGAGTGGGGAAAAAAGGTGTAATTCGAGACAAAGCAGTGCATATCGATGTTTTGAATGATATAGCTAATTTTGCAGAAAGTCAGCACTTTCAGCTAAAAAGTGCTTCTTTCTCTCCTATTACGGGTGGAGAAGGAAATATCGAATTTTTATTTCATCTTACGAACATTGTCGATGAGGAGTTCTCTCCGCATCAGATCGATTTCGATAAACTAGTAGGCGAAGCACATCAACTCCTTAAATAATCTTGCGGCTCTTGTAAAAGAGTCGCTTTTTTCTTGTTACTTTTCTAAACCAATGCTATTGTATAAATTAAATAGTATAAATATACAATGAGGTGAACCCCATATGAACAAGGGACAACGACATATTCGCATAAGAGATATTATTGCAAAACACGAAATCGAAACACAGGATGATTTAGTAGACTCTCTAAAAAATGCGGGATATAATGTCACGCAAGCTACTGTTTCGAGAGATATTAAAGAACTTCATTTAGTAAAAGTACCATTGCCAAACGGTAATTATAAGTATAGTTTACCTGCAGACCAACGCTTTAATCCTATTCAAAAATTGAGAAGAGCCCTGTCTGATGCATTTGTTAGTATCGATGGTGCAAGTCATTTTTTAGTGATGAAAACGTTACCTGGTAATGCTCATGCAATAGGCTCCTTAATAGATTACTTAGACTGGCCAGAAATTCTGGGAACTATTTGTGGAGATGACACTTGTTTAATCCTATGTAGAGAAGAACAAGACAGTCTAGTTATTAAAGAGCGCTTACTCGAAATGCTCTAAAATGAGGTGAAAACTATTGTTGAAAGAACTAACGATAAAAAACTTTGCCATTATTGATGAATTGACAGTTAGTTTTGAAGAAGGGCTTACTGTTCTTACAGGAGAAACTGGAGCAGGGAAGTCTATAATTATTGATGCGGTACATTTGTTATGCGGTGGTAGAGGCTCACATGAATTTATCAGACATGGGGCAAAAAAAGCAGAATTAGAGGGTTTGTTTTTAATAGCTAATCCCGGCCATGGAGTGATTAAAAAACTAGAGGATATTGGGATAGATTTTGAAGACGAGTCTATTATTTTACGAAGAGATATCAATCTTTCAGGAAAAAGCGTTTGTCGAATAAACGGGAAACTTGTAACTATCGGTATTTTAAGAGAAATTGGTGCTTCTCTAATAGATATCCACGGCCAACATGAGAGTCAAGAATTGATGGATGATAAGGCACATATTCATCTATTGGATCAATTTGCAGGAGAAAGCTTAAAAGAAGTAAAAGATTCTTATCAAGAACTTTATAAGCAGTATAAAAAATGGAAAAAAGAGCTAGACAAACTATCAGAGAATGAACAACAGATTGCACACAAAATCGATCTGTATACATTCCAGGTTGAGGAAATTGTTGACTCAAACTTAGTTATTGGTGAAGAGGAACAGTTACAGGAACAGAAAAAGAAATTACAAAATTTTCATAAAGTATTTGATAAGATGAGTAGCGCCTATGATGCCATACTAGATGAATCTAAAGGGTTGGATTATATAGGAACTGCTATGGCAGATCTTCAAGATATCGCAGATATGGATAAGAATATGCAAGAGCTAAGTGAAAATGTATCGTCAGCATTTTACATATTACAGGATGCGGCTTATCAACTGAAAAATGAGTTGGATGAGATGGAATTTGATAATAACCAGCTACAAATTGTAGATGAACGTTTAGCTACTATTCAAACGTTAAAACGAAAATATGGTCCCTCTATTGAAGAGATACTTGCATACAAAGATCAGATTCAATATAGTTTAGACCAATTAGTGAATCGTGATGAGCAAATTCAAAAAATGGCTGAAAAAATACGTCAAATTGAAATTGACTTGGAACTAGAAGCTACGGATTTAACAGATAAACGTAAAAGCGCAGCAAAACGATTAAGCGTTGCTATTATGGAGCAATTACAAGAACTGTATATGGAAAAGGCCACTTTTTCGGTTATGTTTCATGAGACTGTGAAGCCAGTTTACAATGAAAATGGATTAGACGATTTATCATTTTACATTTCAACTAACGTAGGGGAACCTTTGAAAGCATTAACTAAAATTGCTTCAGGCGGAGAACTTTCTCGAATGATGTTGGCACTCAAGAGTATCTTTTCCAAACATCAAGGTATCACATCCATCATTTTTGATGAGGTTGATACGGGAGTAAGTGGACGAGTTGCTCAATCGATTGCAGAAAAAATTGCAGGAATTGCTTCGAATTCTCAAGTACTTTGTATATCTCATTTACCACAGGTTGCTGCAATGGCAGATCAGCATTTAATGATTAAAAAAGAAGTAAGTGGAAATCGCACGTTTACTGTTTTAGAAGAAGTGCAAAACGATAAACGAGCGGAAGAACTTAGTCGCATGATGTCTGGGGCAGAAATCACAAACACAACATTACAGCATTCGAAAGAACTATTAACTTTAGCAAAAGATCGAAAAAAAATTATTAGAAACGTCTAAAGACCTTATTTAACTAAGGTCTTTTTTTTATCAATTATTTACCTCTCATAGCGGACATTTTCTAGGACATAGTATCAATATAGGGAGGTGAAATATGCAGAAAAACTATCGAAAATGGTCGCTAATGCCACTACTCTTCTTTACTTTATTCTTCGCAAACAATTCAGCTTTTGCAGAACAGACTTCAGTAGTACCACTCGGACAGTCCATTCAAATTGATTTACATTATGGTACCGTTTTTGTAAATAATGATGTTTTAATTTCAGATGATGAATGGCTGCGCACGGGTGACTCGATTCATCTGATCAACAACAAGCCAGTGACAAATCTAATTGACGTAAAAAGTCATTTAAAAGATAGTACACAAATTATTATCCAGTATGAGCATAAAAAAGAAAAGTATACGAAAAGCATTACTCCAAATCAAATGGTGAAATTACTTCCATTTTTGAGAGATGCAACAGAAGGCATTGGTACTTTAACTTATTTTGATCCAAATACAAAAGAATTTGGTGCCTTAGGTCATCAAATAGTGGACCAACAGTCTGGAATTACTCCGAATTTCTCGGAAGGTTCAATATATTTATCATCAATAGAGCAGATAAAGAAAAGTACTCCAGGAAATCCTGGCTATAAAATAACCTCCCACACTTCAAATACGCTACCGATAGGTGGAGTAAATGAAAATAATGTATACGGTGTTTTCGGAAAATTGGACAATAGTGCATTAGAAAATATATCTATGCAAGAGGTAGAAATTGTAGATCCAGAAGAAATAGTGACAGGTAAAGCAGTTATGCGTACCTCCATCGATGGTAAAAAAGTTCAGGATTTCGCAATAGAAATTTCTTCTGTAGAAGGTCATATATTTCAGTTTACTGTAACGGACAAAAAGCTCATAGAAAAGACAGGTGGAATCTTACAAGGTATGAGTGGGAGTCCGATTATGCAAAAAGATAAACTAATTGGTGTTATTACTCATATGTATGTGGATAGACCAGAAAATGGTGCTGCGTTAGCGATTACGGAAATGATGAAAAAGAGTCCATGAATAAATAAAGGGGTAGACCGAATTTAGGTCTACCCTTTTTACACATTTAGGTATAATATGGATATAAATATAATTCGACATCAATGTTATAATATTCAAAACTTTGTCGCAACGTAACGAAACTGTATTATAAAAGCCTTATTTTTAACAACAATAAAGGATTTGGGCGTATTAAAGAGAATAATACCTGAGTGAAAAATTACAAAAGGTGGATGAGAAAATGGAAAAGATAAAAATTGCAATTGTGGATGACAACAAAGACTTAATTCGTACGATGGAATCTTATTTCGATCAACATCCGGAAATTGAAATTATTGGGACAGCTGTTAATGGGAAACTTTGTTTAGAGCTTTTGGAGTCTACTCAACCAGATGTGTTATTACTCGACATTATTATGCCTCATTTAGACGGAATCGCCGTTTTAGATAATCTACAAAGAGACAATAAACTTAAAGATATCCATGTAATTATGCTTACAGCTTTTGGGCAAGAGGATGTTATGAAACAAGCAGTTGACCTTGGTGCATCTTATTTTATGCTTAAGCCATTTGAGTTTGAACGCTTAGTAACACAGATTAAACAAGTAGCAGGCAAAAAAGGCTTTGTTCAAGAATCACCTGTTAAAAATAGCCCTGAAAAAGAAGCTCTACAAAATAAGCGAATGATTGACAATATCATTACGAATGTTATTAAAGAAATTGGCGTACCTGCGCATATTAAAGGATATTCCTATCTGCGTGAGGCTATACAAATGGTCTACAGTGATATCGAATTATTAGGTTCCATCACGAAAGTCTTATATCCAGAAATAGCTAAAAAGTTTCAAACGACACCATCCCGTGTAGAACGAGCAATTAGACATGCAATCGAGGTTGCGTGGAACCGTGGAAACTATGAAACTATTTCTAAATTATTTGGATACACCGTCCACCACCTAAAATCCAAACCTACTAATTCCGAGTTCATCGCGATGATCGCAGATAAGATTCGTATGGAGAATATGGCTAGTTAAATTTTACTGTTTTGGATGCTTAATTGTTAACTTCAAAAATACTCCTTCTAAAGCCAACGGATTCTTTATTCGCTGGCTTTTTAATATATTAAATTTTGAAGTCCAAACCTACTGTGCGTACAAGTACTTTTTACGTTGAAGAAATATCTACTGTTAAAGACTTTATACCCTTTATACGAGAAATTAGTGTGACTATTTATCTGTATCAGTTTATAGTTCCAATTTTTTTAGCAAAAGCTGTTAGGTATTAATAGCGATATATTTAGTTTAATCAAAATATTTATTCCACCTCTTTCGATACTGAGTATAATAATATTGAGAGGAAGTGTTGCAAGTTATGATAATTATAGAAAATGATGAAATAATACTTTCTACAGATAATGGACGAGTATTTATGACTATAAAAAAGGAACGCTATAATTTAAAAAAGGTGGATGAATTAACTAGAAATCATCCAAGACTTAAAATATTAGATTTTATGGCTGTGAAAAAAGCAGTAGAAAGCGGTTCTCATGAGCCAATAGAGTTGGGTGCTTGGATAGATAGTATGGAATTAGAAATAAGCAATGATAAAATGCAAGCGTTTCTCACTATATATGAATCTCCAAAATTTATACAAGATAACCTAGAGAATCTTCAAATGAATATACATAAACTTCTACAAGACAATCGCATTATATTCGGACAACGGTCTTTAGATTTAATGTCGATTAAAACAGGTAAATCCTACATAATTGCAGAGGGACTTCCACCTGAAAAAGGTGCCAATGCCAAAATTACTTATTTACAACAAGCGGAAAAAACACCAGTGATCAATGATGACGGGAAAGCAGATTACTTTGATATGAACTTCCTCGTAGAGATTAGTGAAGGATCTTGGCTTGGCGAAAAAATCCCTGCTCAGCAAGGTGTGCCAGGTAAGAATATTTTCGGAGAAATAGTTCCTCCTATAATGGGTGATGATTCGCTGTTGAAATATGATACTAAATCAGCTTATGAAGTAGAAGAAGAAGGGAAGACAGTCCTTCGTTCTAAAACAAAAGGTGTAATAGGAGAACTTAACGGAGTGCTTACGGTACAAAAGCATCTACTTATAGATGGCGATGTTGGATTGGAAACAGGAAATTTAAAATTTGATGGATCTATCCAAGTTAGAGGAACGGTAATGGCTGGTTATTCCATAATAGCTTCAGGGGATATCTCCATTGATTCCAATGAAGGTGTACATGCAGCTGAACTGATAAAATCTACTGAGGGAGATGTGTTCATTAAAGGGGGGATTTTCGGTAAAGGGATTACAACGATCGAAGCCCATCAAAATATTTTTCTTAAGCATGCAAATGAATGTACATTAGAGGCAAAAGATACTATACAAATAGGATCTTATTCTCTAGGAGCTACAATTTTTTGTGATAAACTTGTTGTAGATGAACGTAAAGGGAAAATTATTGGTGGTAAAGCGATTGCTATCAATTCAATTAGTACTGCATATTCTGGTAACAACTCAGAAAGAAAAACAGAGTTGATTGTACAGGGAATTGACCGTAAAATTTTAACGGAAAATGCTAAAACTAAAGCACAAGAAATGATGAAGCTACAGGAAGAGACAACAAAGCTCAACTTTAGTTTAAGTCAATTGAACCAATTTAAAAGCTCTATGTCTGTTCAACAAGTAGCCTTATACGAGCAAACTAAGCAAAAATACAATGAAACCAAGCGTAAAGTAAAAGAGTTAGATGAAGAGATACAGCGGATCTTGAAAATGTTAAGACAAACATCGGATTATTTCATCGATATTAAAAGAGAAGCAAATCCTGGAACTGTTATTCAAATTGGAAACAAGTCTTCCTATTTAACGAAGCAAACTAAAGGGAAATTCAAATTGGAAAATGGGGAGTTAAATGTCTAATATACCTGTGTATGCTCACCGTGGAGCTGCAGTCAAAACAGTAGAAAATTCTATGAAAGCTTTTAAAAGAGCTGTGAAACTTGGGGTAGATGGGATTGAACTAGATTTACAGCTTTCAGCAGATGGCGTACCATTTGTCACGCATGATATCGACTTTTTTCGACTTGCCGGAAACAAGCGAAGAATTACGGATATGCTAGCAGAAGAAATTTTGCAACTAAAGCTTGGTCGAGTGTTTTACCGTAAATTTCTTTATTCCCGAGTTGTGACATTTGATGAATTCATTCGTTTTGTGACACCCTTAGGAATTAAGTTAAATGTTGAATTGAAAGAATCCTTTCTAGGGAAAAATGAAAAGATTAGAGAAGTTGTAGAAATGGCATTACCAGTTGCAGATGTTCACTTTTCTTCTTTTGAATTTAGTGTACTACAAACCATACATGCGATGAAAAGTGATGTCCAAACAGCTTTTATAGGCAAAAAAAATTCTGATTGGGATTATGTGTTGTCCATTAAAGAAATAGATGCTATTCACTTCAATAAAAAATTTTATGATACTGATTTGATGAGAAGAGTGTGGGATGCTGGTTATCCGATGCGCTTTTATAACATTAAGGGGAACGAGAAGTATATTCAACATCCCCATGAGTCTGTCATTGGATGGATTACTGATTATCCTGAAAAAGTGTTGCAACAACAAAAAAGACGCTGACTATTATAGTCTACGTCTTTTTCTTTTGAAATCGTGGAGCTACTTTCCCATTTTTACGATCACGGTTCAATAGGAAGCCTGCAAAGAAGCCTAATCCAAGAACTGTAAATATTAATCCGCTTATAAATTGAATGGCCAAGCCACCAATAGGGAGGATTTGCAATCCGAAAAACGTATCTCTCATTAATTTAATCCCAAATGCTGCTAAAATTCCAGGAATTAATAACACGATTAAAGCCGCTAAACGAGCCATTTTTTTCACTCCTGTTCCTACTAATTTAATTTTACTATCAACAATATGATTGTCAACGAAAGAAACTTGCGTTATGATAAATGAGAAGTGCAATAAGTTGCAGATGATTAATGGGGGTGTGCATATTCTTGCAAAACATAATAATAGTAGGCGCTGGTAATGGAGGATATGCACTTTTGAAATTAATACAACAAGCTGAGTACCTTCAAGTAAAAGCTATTGTAGACATTGATGAAAATGCTCCCGGGTTAAAACTTGCAAAAGAGAATAATATTCCTACATATACAGATTGGAAACCTCTCCTAAATGGAGATATTCAGATCATCATTGATGTCACTGGAAACAAAGAGGTATTTCATGAGCTTCTTGCAAATAGACCTGCCACTGCGGTATTAATACCAGGCGAAATCGCCAACTTAATTGTTTCACTTTTAGAAGAAAAAAATAAATATATAAACATTATTGATCACAAAAAGATGATGCAAGAGTTAATCTTCAATTCAATTGAAGAAGGTATGATTGGTATTGATGATCAAGGTATCGTGAATTTATTCAACAAAAGTGCTGAAAAAATGACGCATATATCAGTCGATAATGCCATTGGGAAACATGTGCATGAGGTAATCTCATTAAGTGAATTACCAAGAGTGTTCGATTCAGGTAGGGTTGAGCTAAACAAAGAACTTATTCTTGAAAGCGGTACCAAAATTGTTACCTCGCGTTATCCGATGATAGATGAAGCGGGAAAACAGGTTGGTGCAATTGCAGTTTTTAAGGATATTTCGGAAGTAGTTCGACTAGCCGAAGAGATTACTAACTTAACAGAAATTCAAAAAATGCTAGAAGCGATTATTTATTCAAGTGATGACGCTATTTCTGTTGTGGATGAGGAAGGTAAAGGGATTCTTATTAACCCCGCCTATACTAGAATAACTGGCTTTAGTGAAGCTGAAGTAATTGGGCAACCCGCAACGGCAGATATTTCTGAAGGGGAAAGTATCCACTTGAAAGTGCTACAAACTCGTAAACCTATCCGTGGTGTAAATCTACGAGTAGGAAAACAGAAAAAAGATGTAATCGTCAATGTCGCACCTATTATTGTTAACCAACAACTAAAAGGTAGTGTAGGTGTTATTCACGATATGACGGAAATGCGTGGCTTAATGAAAGAATTAGACCATGCACGGACACTCATCAGAACGTTAGGCGCAACTTATAGTTTTGAAGATATCGTCGGTACATCAAATGAGATAAACTTTACAATTGAGCAGGCTAAGCTAGCGGCAAATGTTCCGATAACCGTTCTCTTAAGGGGAGAGGTCGGGTCTGGAAAAGATTTATTTGCGCTTTCGATACACAGTGAAAGTGAACGTGCAAATCATCCGTTCCTTCGTGTTAATTGCAGCTCCTTGGAAGAGTATTTGTTAGAAACTGAGCTATTTGGTTCGGAAAAAGATGGATATATACAACATGGTTTTTTTGAACAAGCAACAAATGGAACCATTTTCTTGGATGAAGTTGGGGAACTTACGAAAAAGACACAAGCCAAACTGCTCCGTGTTCTTAGAGAAAATGCAATCATTCGAGTGGACGGGGCGACATCGATACCAGTGGATGTGCGAATTATAGCATCTAGTAGCTTGAATCTCGAAAAAGCCATGCTAGAAGGTACTTTTAGAGAAGATTTCTATTATCAATTGAATCGAATGCCCATTCATATTCCTTCCTTGCGCAATCGTAAGCAGGATATTCCGGCAATCGCGGAACATTTACTTGTCCGTTTAAATCAAGAATTTGGTCGCAATATAGAAGGCTTTTCAGAAGAAGCAATGGAAAGTTTACTATTATATGATTGGCCGGGGAATGTACGAGAGCTAGAAAACGTTATTAGTCGTTCGATGATCTTTTTGCAGCCGAACGATCGAATAGTGGAAGAGCATCACTTACCAAAATCAATGCTAGTCTTACCAAATGAGGACAAGGGAGAGACTTCACTTGGTACGCTAGCGGAGCAAATGGATGAAATGGAAAAGAAAGTATTGGCACAAACATTGAAAGTTTGTGGAGGAAACAAGTCACAAACTGCCAAACAACTTAATATTTCACTCCGCACATTATATTACAAGTTAGAAAAATATCATTTAGCATAAATGGGATCACTTCAAACAATAGGGGTATTGAATATATAAGTTAGACCCATTTAACTACTAGGAGGAACTACACATGGAAATCTTTAAATATATGGAAACTTACGATTACGAACAATTGGTATTTTGCCAAGACAAAACTTCAGGGTTAAAAGCAATTATTGCCATTCACGATACTACTTTAGGGCCTGCACTTGGTGGGACACGTATGTGGAATTATGCTACGGAAGAAGAAGCTATTGAGGATGCATTGCGTCTTGCAAAAGGGATGACTTATAAAAATGCAGCTGCTGGTTTAAATCTTGGTGGCGGTAAAACCGTAATAATCGGAGATCCATTAAAAGACAAAAATGAAGAAATGTTCCGTGCTTTCGGTCGCTTCATCCAAGGGTTAAATGGTCGTTATATTACAGCAGAAGATGTTGGAACAACTGTAGCAGATATGGACTTAATCCATGAAGAAACGAATTATGTAACAGGTATTTCAGAAGCATTCGGTTCATCGGGTAACCCTTCACCAGTAACAGCTTACGGAGTTTATGTAGGGATGAAGGCTGCGGCTAAAGAAGCATTCGGTTCAGATTCTTTAGAAGGTAAAACGATTGCAGTGCAAGGTGTAGGAAACGTTGCATATACTCTTTGCGAATACCTACACAAAGAAGGCGCGAAACTAATCGTTGCAGATATTAACCAAACTTCAGTTGACCGTGCGGTAAATGCATTCGGTGCAGTTCAAGTAGATGTAAATGATATTTACTCAGTAGAAGCAGATATTTTTGCTCCATGTGCTTTAGGTGCAATTATTAATGACAATACAATCCCACAACTAAAAGCAAAAGTAATTGCTGGTTCAGCAAACAACCAGTTACGTGATACTACACACGGAGATTTAATCCATGAAATGGGCATTGTTTATGCACCAGATTATGTTATTAACTCAGGTGGCGTTATTAATGTTGCAGATGAATTAAATGGATACAACGCAGATCGTGCGATGAAACGTGTTGCTACTATTTACGATAAAATTGAGCGTATTTTTGAAATTTCCAAACGTGATGGTGTGCCATCATATGTCGCTGCTGACCGTTTAGCAGAAGAAAGAATTGCACGTGTAAGTAAATCACGTAGCCAGTTCCTTCAAAATGGCAAACATATCTTAAACGGACGTTAAGAAAACAACTAATTTCATCTAATGAACTAAAGTAGGCCGTCTTTCTTTTAAAGTAAGCGGCCTTCTTAGATGGAAATTTAAGGAGATGGGTCAGTTGGCAAAAGATTATGATGTAGTAATTATCGGTGGCGGTACGGGCGGATATGTTGCTGCTATACGTTCAGCTCAACTTGGATTAACAACAGCAATCATTGAAAAAGGAAATTTAGGTGGTACTTGCTTACATAAAGGGTGTATTCCGAGTAAAGCATTACTTCGTAGTGCCGAAGTGTATGCAACTACTAAAAATCATGCAGCAGATTTTGGTGTAAATACGGGAGAGGTAACACTCGACTTTAGTAGAGTACAGGCGCGTAAGGAGTCTATCGTCAACCAATTACATCAAGGAGTACAAGGCTTGATGAAAAAAGGGAAAATAGATGTCTACGAAGGTACTGGAAGAATGTTAGGACCTTCTATCTTCTCTCCTTCACCAGGTGGAACTATATCGGTAGAGATGAACAGTGGCGACGAAAATGAAATGCTTATACCTAAAAATGTAGTAATTGCTACTGGCTCTAGACCACGAACTTTACCGGGATTAACGATTGACGGAGAATTTGTGATGAGTTCTGATGAAGCACTTGCTATGACAGAGTTACCAAAATCTATACTAATAGTAGGTGGCGGCGTAATTGGAATTGAATGGGCATCGATGCTTAATGATTTTGGTGTAGAGGTAACAGTCGTTGAATATGCAGATCGTATCATACCGACAGAAGATAAGGATATCTCGAAAGAAATGCAAAAGCTGCTTGCTAAAAAAGGGATAACATTTGTAACGTCCGCAAAAGTACTTCCAGAAACATTAGAAACAAAAGAAAAAGAAGTGCAAATTTCTGCTGAAATAAACGGTGAAACAAAAACCTTTGTAGCACAAAAAATGTTAGTTTCTGTTGGCAGACAAGCTAATGTAGAAGGTATTGGCATTGAAAATACAGATATCGTTGTAGAAAAAGGATTTATCCAAGTATCAGAAACATTCCAAACAAAAGAATCTCATATATATGCAATTGGGGATGTAATTGGTGGACTTCAACTGGCACATGTAGCTAGTCATGAAGGAATTACGGCGATGGAACATATCGCTGGTAAAGAGATTACTCCAATTGACTATGCATTAGTTTCACGTTGTATCTATTCAAATCCGGAAGCTTCCAGCGTAGGTATCACGGAACAACAAGCTAAGGAACAAGGATTTGATGTGAAGGTTGGTAAATTCTCATTTAAAGCGATTGGAAAAGCACTAGTATACGGCGAATCAGATGGATTTGTTAAAATCGTTGCAGACAAAGCGACAAATGACATTCTAGGCGTTCATATGATCGGTCCACACGTTACTGACCTTATTTCAGAAGCTGGCTTAGCAATGGTTCTTGACGCAACACCATGGGAAATTGCCCACACCATTCACCCGCACCCAACTCTAAGTGAGGTAATGGGAGAAGCAGCACTAGCAGTAGACGGAAAAGCCATTCATAACTAGAAAAGCGACAGACGCCGTTTAGCAGCGAAAAGCGCTGGAAGACTTGAAGCAAAAGGCGTCTTTTGCCTTTTCTAAAGTCTTGAAAAGTGTGTAAGCGCCTTATGCTAGCCTAGCTATCCTAAGGTGCTTAAGATGTCCAATATTAGATAATGCAAGGATTAAAGTAAATACAAAACTGCTTGTCTATTAATAAAGGGGGAGTACTAATGACAAATCGTCATGCTGAATTAGGTTTAACAAATGAAGATGTGTTAACAATGTTTGAAACGATGCTAATGGCACGCCGTATTGATGAGCGTATGTGGTTATTAAACCGTGCTGGAAAAATTCCTTTTGTAATTTCTTGTCAAGGTCAAGAGGCAGCGCAAGTAGGAGCTGCTTTTGCGCTAGATAACACAAAGGATTATATTGCACCTTACTACCGTGATATGGGAGTTGTTTTACACTTTGGAATGACTGCCCAAGATCTAATGCTTTCCGCTTTTGCAAAAGCGGAAGATCCAAATTCGGGTGGTCGTCAAATGCCAGGACATTTTGGTCAAAAGAAAAATAGAATTCTAACTGGTTCTTCACCTGTTACTACTCAATTACCACATGCTGTGGGAGTCGCATTAGCTGCGAAAATTGAGAAAAAAGACTTCATTACATTTGTAACACTAGGAGAAGGTTCTTCTAACCAAGGGGATTTCCATGAAGGTCTAAATTTTGCAGGAGTTCATCAATTACCATGTATTACAATGGTTGAAAACAATAACTATGCTATTTCTGTACCATTTGAGCGTCAAGTTGCGAGTAAAACGGTTGCAGAGCGAGCATCTAGTTATGGAATGCCTGGTGTGACGGTCGACGGCAAAGATCCAATCGAAGTTTACCGAGTGGTGAAGGAAGCTGCAGATCGTGCGCGTAATGGCGGTGGCCCGAGCTTAATAGAAGCAGTAACTTATCGCTTAACAGCTCACTCTTCAGATGACGATGACAGACAATATCGTACTGCAGAAGACATTGCAGAAGGTAAAGCGTTGGATCCGCTTATTACATTCGCAAAATATTTGCGTGATTTAGATATATTACCAACAGAATTAGAAAAAGAGATTAATGATCGCATTATGAAAGAAGTAAATGAAGCAACGGATTACGCAGAAAGTGCTCCATATGCTTCACCAGAAAGTGCGCTATTACATGTGTACGCTGAAAAAGACGGGGGGAACGCATAATGGCAATCATGTCTTATATTGATGCAATCACACTTGCAATGAAAGAAGAGATGACTCGTGATGAACGCGTTTTCGTTCTAGGGGAAGACGTTGGTCGTAAGGGTGGAGTATTCAAAGCGACAAACGGTCTCTATGATGAGTTTGGAGAATACCGAGTATTAGATACGCCTCTTGCAGAATCTGCGATAGCTGGAGTTGGTATAGGAGCGGCAATGTACGGACTACGTCCAATTGCAGAAATGCAGTTTGCTGACTTTATCATGCCTGCTGTTAACCAAATTATTTCCGAAGCGTCACGTATTCGTTACCGTTCTAACAATGACTGGACTTGTCCAATCGTTTTCCGTGCACCATTTGGTGGGGGAATTCACGGAGCACTTTATCATTCTCAATCGGTAGAAGCAATTTTTGCTAACCAACCAGGCTTGAAAATTGTCATTCCATCTACTCCATACGATGCTAAAGGTTTGTTAAAAGCAGCTATTCGCGATGAAGATCCAGTCATGTTCTTTGAGCATAAACGTGCGTATCGCCTTATCAAAGGGGAAGTTCCTGAAGAAGATTACACTATTGAAATTGGGAAAGCAGATGTGAAGCGTGAAGGGGAAGATATTACGGTTATAACGTATGGTCTTGCTGTTCATTTTGCATTACAAGCTGCCGAACGTTTAGAAAAAGACGGTATTTCTGCACATGTTTTAGATCTACGTACTATTTATCCTTTAGACAAAGAAGGAATTATAGAAGCCGCTTCTAAAACAGGGAAAGTTTTGCTAGTAACAGAAGATAACAAAGAAGGTAGTATTATCGGGGAAGTTGCGGCTATAATTGCAGAAAACTGCTTATTCGACCTAGATGCACCGATAATGCGTCTTGCTGGTCCTGATATTCCAGCTATGCCTTATGCACCAACAATGGAAAAATTCTTCATGATCAATCCAGATAAAGTCGAAAAAGCGATGCGTGAGCTAGCGGAATACTAACTTCATTAAGCAAAAAAAGACTTTGCCGAATGAAGTTACTGCCTCCGGCGGATGTCACAGATTTTTTAAAGGAATCTATCGAGCAAGCTCGATAAAAATGTGGACACAAATACGCCAAGGCGAATTTGATAAGGAGGAACTCGAATGGCAATCGAACAAATCAAAATGCCCCAACTAGGCGAAAGTGTAACAGAAGGAACAATCGAGAAATGGTTAGTTAAACCAGGCGATCACGTAAATAAATACGATGCACTAGCGGAGGTAAATACAGATAAAGTAACAGCTGAAGTACCGTCCTCTTTTACAGGAATTATTAAAGAGTTGATCGCAAACGAAGGAGACACATTAGCTGTCGGAGAAATCGTTTGTACGATAGAAACAGAAGGTGGGGCTTCTGAAGAAACAGTAGAGGTAAAAGAGGCTGCGCCTGAAGAGCCAACTGCTGAAACTGTAAAACCTGCGGAAGTACAAAAGCATACTGCGCCTGTAGAACCTGAAAAAGGTGCCAAAGCACGCTACTCACCTGCAGTGCTGAAAATTTCACAAGAACATGGAATCGATCTTTCTTTAGTTACTGGTACAGGTAACGAAGGACGAATCACTCGTAAGGATCTACTGAAAATTGTAGAAAGTGGAGAAATTCCAGTAGCAAAAGTAGAGCAACAAGCTGTTTCTACGCCATCACCAGCAGCTGCACCTACTTCAGCTCCATCACCGAAAACAGCAGTTCCTAATGTTCCAGTGGCAGTGGGAGATATCGAAATTCCTGTAACAGGTGTTCGGAAAGCAATCGCGGCAAATATGCTACGTAGCAAACACGAAGCTCCTCATGCATGGACAATGATTGAAGTAGACGTTACGAACATGGTTCAATACCGTGACTCGATCAAGCATGAATTTAAACAAAAAGAAGGATTTAATGTTACATACTTTGCTTTCTTCGTGAAAGCTGTATCGCAAGCATTAAAAGAATTCCCAATGATGAATTCTATGTGGGCTGGGGATAAAATCGTTCAGAAAAAAGACATCAATATTTCTATAGCAGTAGCAACAGAAGACGCGCTATACGTTCCAGTTATTAAAAATGCGGACGAAAAAACGATTAAAGGTATTGGTCGTGAAGTAAACGAACTTGCTGCAAAAGTCCGTTCAGGAAAGTTAAAATCAGATGAAATGCAAGGTGGTACATTCACTGTAAACAATACTGGATCATTCGGTTCTGTTCAGTCAATGGGAATCATCAACTTCCCACAAGCAGCGATTTTACAAGTAGAATCTATCGTGAAACGTCCAGTTATTATGGATGGTGGCATGATTGCTGCGCGTGATATGGTAAACTTATGTCTTTCATTAGACCACCGTGTACTAGATGGTTTAGTTGCTGGTCGTTTCCTAGCACGTGTGAAAGAAATTCTAGAAAATATCACTAAAGAAAATACATCGGTTTATTAATAAATAGTTAAAAAAGGTAGTGCTTTTTAGTAACGGGTTCAGTTAATGGGGAGAAAAATGCTATTAATGAATTAAATGGCAAGTACAAACGCTCAGAAAAAAATCTGAGCGTTTTTTGACGTATATTTACTATCCTCATATTACTAAAGCACCCGTTAATGTAAGTGTAACATTTCACAAACAAAACTCTCTCACGAAAAATGAAACTCTTCGGTTTGTTGAACGTATTACAAATATACCTATAGTGAGTAAATATATAACTGTATTGGCAAATCATTTTTACTTTGTTTTATGCTAATTTTGGAGATATTGAAATTTGGAGGAAATAATTTGTTAAGATCAAATAGTGAATATGCCTCTTATTCTCTAATGTTAAGTGTCATTGCTGTTGGTTTGATGCTTTCTCATTTCATATCTTCTTTAGAATTGTTTCCTTTCATTTTTGATATAGGTTTCATCTTCTTGGGGATATCATTTATTCTTTCTTCAAATACCGAAGTAAATTGTAAAACATCATTTTATCTCCATTTGATATGTGGAACTGTAATTATTATTCTTTCTTTGTTCAATCTTTATAAACAACTTTAATTTACATAAATCAATTAGCGTTTTACTTCCTACTTTTAGTAAAGCAGCTTAATTTAAGTGAAAGTTTTCACAAAAAACTATTACAAATGAAGTGGTACTTTCCAATGAATAAGCATTCAGCTATAGAATTTATATATAAAATAAGGAGATAAAATGGTGAATATAAGAAATAAAACTTGGCCCAAAACCTTTGTGATAGTTACTGGAATATTTTTGTTTCTAGTAGTTGGATTAGTAGTTGGAGCTTTCTGGACTTTCGGTGAATTTAAGGAATCATTAATCCCCGATGAAAAAGAAGAAGAAAAGATAATTGATCAAGCAGAACAATACCTAGTAACAAAATATCCAAACATGGAATACGAAATTTCATATGTCCTCTATGATATTGGGGAGAACTACGGTAATTTCGATTATGCTGCAGTAATACTAAATACAGAAACACAAAAGTCATTCATGGTTTATGAAAACAGATTTACCAAAAAAGTAGAAGATGATATATCCATTCAAGAAGCAACAGAATTCATTGAAGAGGTAACACCGAAGGTTAAAAGTTATATAAATAAAAAATTCGGAGAAACACAAGGTATAGCATTTACACCCACGGATGATAGTGGAGGCATACCTTCACTTAATGTCAGTTTATATAACAAAAAAGAAGAAATAAACGAAGAAATGTTTCTATCTTTAATTGATTTTCTACAGCATGAATTGAATATTGACCATGCATCTGTAAATATTATGTATGATAATGATGCTGAAACATGGTCTAAAGAATTTTAACATAAAAGTTACATCTAAATTTGTGTGGCTTATTTTTGTTGCACGCTTTATATTTTGATAAATACACAACTAGACTGCACCGTTAGTTAGTTCAATAAGAAAGCTACCCTTATAGGCAGCCACTTGTGAGCTAAATCACCTCGTTAGTTGAAGAAGGATTACATCTTTATTGAGTTTCTACTGTATTCTTCCTGATAGATGAAAAATTTATTAAGCCAAATAGTAAAAATAACATACTAACTGCCCATAAAACTCCTGCAATTCCAAGACGTAGAGAAATTTCTTCAGATGCCATTGGATGGTTAACATCAAAACTAATTGCATTTAAAGCCTGGCTAATTGCCCAACTAAAAAATACAAAAAAACCAATAGATAATCCATAAGCTACTCTAAATGACTTTCGTTTTTTTGAAAACATTAGCAGTATTACAACAAGAAACGCTATACTCATTATGATTGAAAATCCACCTATTAGCATACCCATTGTTTCTTGTTCCATTGGCATATCTCTCACCCCCTAAAATTTACATATATTTACTTATTCCACACCATTCCAAAAGAACCTTCTTATTCAACTAAACACACCCGTGAGTTCTTCACGACATTATAAATTTATTCAATTGAAATAACGCCATTTGTAATTGTTATGAAGTTTGCGTTACCACCGATAATACAAATTATATAATCCCCATCCACCTTTACATCAAAAGAGGTTGTCAGTTTATCAGAAACGGGGGCAAAAAAAATCTCTGTATATTTCCCATCTAATATGTATCCAACTCCGGTATGACTTAATCCATCGGGGATTATAGTTAAATCCACCAATACATTATCTCTTTCTTTTAATTTCAACCCCCTTCCTTTGCAATAAATTTATTAAATAGTACATAAGAGATATCAAAAATGATAGAAGTACAATGATTATTGTTCCTATTGTATAAATGGCTGTTTCGGCATAATCACCACCATCAAACACTCCAGCAAATAGAAAAAATAAAATTACACTAGCCACTAATGTTAAGCAAAATATACTAATATACTTGGACATATACTACCCCTTTGCAACTCAACTTTATTTACTATAGGCAATAAGAAATACTTTAATTCTGATAGAAAAACTGATGATGTTAGCTTAATATAATAGTCTACTTATTTTTCAGGATACATTGGTAGCGTTCCACACCTGGATACTTTTCTCCCAAACTCGTTATTTTAAATCCGTAATTTTAAAAAGGTACTGGATGTTTAACTTTAATAAAACTAATCATTTTACTTCCTAGACCTTTTCCTCTAAGGTTGGGAAATACTGCAATATGTTTAATTTCACAGCGCTTTAAATCTAAAATTTCTATTCCTATACAACCAACGACTTCATCTTCAAAGATATATCCATATAACTCTCTAACTGGTGAGTGGATATATCTTTCGTATTCTCGATCGATATTCCTTTCCGAGGTTGCGAAGGATAAAAGTTTTCTCAAGTTTGGATGAATAAATGGTGATATCATTTCTTCCATAAAGCACATCCATTCTTGTATTACTTATTTCAATAAAAAAGGCTTTACTTCCATATGTAATAAAGCAAAATATTAGTTGTGCAGCGACTAGAAGTTTCGTCCTTAACTTAACGACCCACCATATTGACGTCTTACTTATTTGTATTTTAACATAAATATCCATTTGGTTTGTAACACGAAAATGCCATATGATTACTGAAAAAAAGGAGCTAGTTGTGACGACTACTACAACCAGTTCCTCAAGGTTCTATATTTCCTTAGGCTTATATAGCTAAATCCAACCTTTATCCAAGAGAAGAAGTAGATAACTACCTGCACAGAGAAAAATTGCTACTTCTGTTAACAAAAACATCGAAAATTCAAGGGAAGTAAGCTTTCTTTCTCTTTTCGTTTTTTTAAAATGTCTATAGTAATAGAGAGAACATAGCAGTAGTATTATTGCCGAGATTTGAAATATATTTTCCAACAGGCTAACCAAAAAATCATCTCCTCACGTTTAGACTGAACTGTTAAGATTTTATGTCTTCATAGAATTTAAAAGAAGTAGAAATTTTAAAGTGCCAAGGAGGTTAGCTATTTACTTCAATAATATTTCTATTATCAAGTCCCTTTCGTTTACTTTTTAATTTTAATTCGATAGCATTTGAAAAGAAACGTATTAAACGAGCATTTGTTGAAGGGGAGATATATAGATGAAACTAAGTGTATTAGATCAAGCGCCAGTCACATCTGGCAATACGGCAGCAGGAGCATTAAAAAAAGCAGAAGAATTGGCTATTTTAGCAGATGAACTAGGCTATCATCGTATGTGGATGGCCGAGCATCATGGAACCGATGCATTTTCAAGTTCTGCACCGGAAGTAATTGCGGCTCACTTAGCTGCGAAAACCAAAAAATTACGTATCGGTACAGGTGGCGTGATGATGATGCACTACTCACCATTGAAGTTAGCGGAAGTTTTTAAAACCTTAAGTGCACTTTCTCCAGGTCGTATTGACTTCGGTGTAGGAAGAGCTCCAGGGGGAGATAATCATGCGATGTATGCTCTTTCAGAAGGTCGCCCTCCGTTGGTCAACAATATGTATGAAAAGTTAGCAATTGCCCTGCAACTGATCAATGATGAAGTTCCAGAGGATAGCTTATACAACAGAACGATTGCCAGTCCTTCTAAAATCGTATTACCAGAAGCTTGGTTACTTGGCTCCACTGGTAATAGTGCTGTCCAGGCTGGAAGAATGGGTCTTGGCTATTCGTTTGCACAATTTTTCCAAGGTGGTATGACTCCAGCGATATTAGACACATACCGTAATAACTTCACACCGTCTGCTTTAATGGAGAAGCCAGAGATTAATGTTACATACCTTGTGACGGCTGCAGAAACCAAGGAAGAGGCTGAATTTGAAGCATTACCTCAGGACATTGCACGTTTGTCTCTTATGAAAGGGCAAATTCGTTCATTAATGACACCAGAGGCAGCGCAAGATTATCCGCTGACGGAAATGGATCGCATGATGATTCAAGAAAATCGTAAAATTCATCTAGTCGGTTCTGCAAAAGAGGTAGCGGAGACTTTACAGGAAGAACAAGGTAATTATGGTTTCGATGAAGTCATGATTTGTAGTATTCCGCATTCGCAAGAAAAACGTTTAAATGTCTATCGGTTACTTGCAAAAGAATTGATGTAGATTATAAAGATTAGACACGTTCATTATGAGCGTGTCTTTTTATTAGGAAGAATGGTCTTATCTGTGAGAATCGATCGATGCTGTCTAATAATCGATTGATGGAATCTAATAATCGATCGACGAATACCAATAATCGATCAATAGAAACCAATAACCGATCAATCACCTTCCATAATCGCTCCATCACTGTTATGTACAATTTTGAAGATCATTTTTTCAGCGGCCATTAATTCCCACTTGAAATAGGAACAAATGTTCGATATGATAAGTAAAAAAGAGAGATGTGATAACATGGCTAACTTTGAAGAAGATTGGAACCAATTGGATTTATCTCGATTGCAGGATCGTGGGTCGAAAAAGTGGGTAGCAATGATGTTGCCAGAGCATGTGAAGATGCTTCGAGAATATGGAGAAGAGATAAAAAAAGAGCCTCGCCCAGATTTAAATGAGTTTGACTATGAAGTTATTCATGATCAAATCGCACTCGCAATGCAACGAAACGTCGAAATCAAAATAAAACGGTGGAAAGAGGGAGAGTTTATCTATAACCGCGGTACGATCCAATGGATTGATTTGAGAAAGCGAACAATTGAAATAGAGGATCCTTTTCGCTCGTTTGAAATATCAATCGACGAAATCGTAGACGTCACCCTATCGGAATAGTAATTACGAACGGCATCATCCTTTATACATGGATGATGTTTTATTTATGAATAAATAAAAGAAGGATTTGAACCAGGAGATGTAGAAGGTAATCCAAAAGACTTAAAGTAAGTGAAAGGAGAATAAAATGATAAAAGCAGTTCTGTTCGATCTAGATGGTACTTTACTCAATAGAGATGAGTCATTAAAGTTGTTTGCAGATAAGCAATACGATAGATTTAGTCACCTCATAGGTCCTATTACAAAAGATGTGTACACAGCAAGGCTTATACAATTAGACAGTCGAGGATATGTTTGGAAGGACAAAGTATATAGCCAATTAGCAGAGGAATTTGGAATTACCAAAATTACTTGGCAAGAACTACTGGAAGATTATTTGAGTGAATTTAAGTATTGCTGTGTACCCTTTGATAACCTTTTATTAATGCTAGAGAAATTGAAGGAGAGAAAGATGTTAATAGGGATGATTACGAATGGATTCGGTCAGTTTCAAATGGACAATATAATGGCTTTAGGAATAGAAGATTATTTCCAAACAATTTTAATTTCTGAATGGGAGGATGTTAAAAAGCCAGATCCCCAAATATTTTTACGGGCTGCCGACAAACTTGGGCTCCAACCAAACGAATGCGTATTTATCGGTGACCATCCAGATAATGATATGCGAGCGGCTAAACATGTAGGGATGAAGGGTATTTGGAAGAAAGATATGCAATGGAAGGATGTGGATGTTCAAGCAGAGTATGTTGTAGATAATCTAATGGAAATCCCAACTATAATCGATGAGTTGGTGGGAGGTAAAAACGGAAAATTGTCCGTATTGTAATCCTTATAAAGGTTAAAACAGAATATTGCATTTGGAAATGAAACTAGCTATTTTTTCAGTGGAAAAATGAGCCAGATATATTAATGGACTGTGGTGTCATAGTTCCGATAACACATCATAACAATGTATTTGAACTGAGGAAATAATGGAACGATACATATGAACTGCTTTTAATGGCAAAAGAGTACCTTGATGATTTGCATCTGCCAGGTGGAATTGTCATCTACGTATAATACCGAGATGTATAATGATAAGCCTTTAGCTGGAAAGGGACTACAAAGATAGATACATGATATTAATCACATAACTCATGATTTTAATGTTGAACTGCTTGAAGATTCTTCACAAGGAAAAGTGATATTAAGAATTACGTAGAAATACAAGAGTAGGTGAAGAAATGGAATTTTCAAAGTTAGTTATAGAAACGGAAAGGTTCATCATACGTCCTTTTCAAAAAGAGGATTATAGTAATTGGTACGAGCAGTTTGACAACAGAATGCCCTCACAATATACATATGATGATGGTCGCCCTTTAAATATGCCTACTTCTACTGAAGAATGGTTTGTTGAATGGATTGAAGGCTTTAATGAATTAGCTAAAAAAGATGAAATGTACATTCTTGGGATATTCCGTAAAGAAGATGGAGTAAACGTTGGAAAAGTTGAACTTATAACTATTTTACGAATGGATTACCAGTGGGCCATGATGGGTTACTCCATTCACAATCAGTATTGGAACAATGGGTATGGTTTGGAAAGTGTATTAGCAGCTACTGAAGCTTTCTTTTCCACTTTGAATTTTCACCGAATTGAATTACATATTAATATCGATAATTATCCCTCGATACGTCTCGCTGAAAAAGCTGGATTTATCTTTGAATGTGAAAGAAAAGAGTTTTCGCTAGAGAATGATCAGTGGACTGACTTTTTGATTTACTATAAAAATCATAAAATAGAATGATATAAACAAAAATTGTACATAAATAACCAGGTTCATTGAACTTGGTTATTTATTTAATATCAACGTATTATTAGCGAACAAAATACAGGAGAAACAGAATAAATTCAATTTCTTTTCCTTTTTTAAAATATTAGTGCGTCCTAAGTAGCCTCACCGTCGCCTAAAAGGTAGGAACAATTAAAGGGGGTTTACGCTTGGAACAGAAAACACTGATATCACGGATTCAGAAAGGGGAGGACGAAGCTTTTGCTGAACTAGTCACTCCTTTGATTGAGAAGGGTTACAGGACCAGTTTCGGTATCCTGAAGTCGAAGGAACAGGCAGAAGAAGTTGTCCAAAATGCTTTGGTTGAGGCATATCGAAATATCATGAGTGGAAAAGAAATTACTTATTTCAACACCTGGTTTTATAAACTGGTTTCTCACCGATCCATCGACGCTTGGAGAAAGAATGAACGCTTGAAAGAATCCCCGCTTGAAGTCGATGTGGTAACGGACAAGTATAGCGTGATGGAATGTCTACTAAAAGAGGAAACCGAAAACGAGATTAAAAAGGGCATATCATCCCTCGATAACAGTGACTACAAAATCGTACTCATCCTTTACTATTACCAAGAGCAAGCAATCCAAGAAATAGCAGAAATGCTGGGACTGAAAAGCTCTACGGTCAAATCCCATCTTCGCCGGGCAAGGAATGCTCTGAAAAAAAGGTTGATCGAAAATCAGTTTATAGGGGTGAATACACAATGAAAATCGATGAATCCGTGAAGAAAGAAATTCAAGAAGAGATGGATAAAATACAGACACCACCTTCCTTATACGAATTTGCTAAAAATATTAGCAAAGAGTCGAAAAATAGAACAGACGTTGAAAAGTCAACAGGAAGAAAAAGAGGAAGGAGAAAACTGCATTTTGTAGTAGCTGCGGTTATCAGTTTTGTAATCCTAACAGGTTCCGCATTCCTTAGTCCAACCATGGCGGAAGTAGTATCGAAAATTCCGTATTTAGGGCAAATATTTTATAAACCTATTCAAGAAGTAATCTGGGAAGATTTGGCGAAAGAAGGGTATCAACTATCAGCTATTGGCATGGGGAAATGGGAACAGAAGCCATACTTTGACATAGAGCTGAATGGAACGGAAGAATACGTCAAGCAAGAAGAGGGCAAAGTTATAAATCTTTTGAATGAAATTTTGGATAAAAGGGGATATGACAACTACGAGTTAATGGTTTCTGCCAAGAATGAGAATGAGGTGTCATCCGTTCAAAAAGAGATAGACAAACAAAGGGAGGAACTGGGTGAGAAGTTGATGTCAGACTTGGAGGGAGCAGGATATCCGATTATGAATGTTAACACATACGGCCCTGTAGTCAGTGTGTACATTCCAATAGATGATGAAGCTAAGAAAGTAGAAATCTACAAGGCGGCGATTGAACTATTAAAAGCAAACGAAACACCAAAACAGGTACAAGTTATAACTCGAGACCTTTCAGAAGAGGA
The DNA here is from genome assembly GCF_038003145.1 of Psychrobacillus sp. FSL K6-1464. NCBI lineage: Bacteria > Bacillati > Bacillota > Bacilli > Caryophanales > Bacillaceae > Psychrobacillus > Psychrobacillus sp. FSL K6-1464. The sequence goes on along the minus strand of NZ_JBBOOP010000001.1, from coordinate 2,053,779 downwards.
AATCGAGAGTCGATGGATGCCCGTTATGAGTAGCATAGAAGAAGAACTCTTTCTAAAAAAAGAATATGAGGTAGCTGACATTAGATATTCTTACAACCCTGAAAAAGTGTCTATAACCATCATGACTAACATGAAATCATCGGATATAGAAGATAATCAGACGACCATCAAAATAAGTAAAGAAGTTATTGAGTTCCTGAATAGCGAAGAAGTTAAAAGAATGACAGAGAACCAGAAATATGAGTTATTTATCCAAGACAAAAACGGCGATAATTTTCTGTTTTAACAAATCAAGCAAGCTGTAGCTACAGATGTTCTCTTAAAGGGAAATTTTGTTGTTCAATACAATTCTCTTATCTTAGCTACTATGTTTCAAAGTAACTCAAGACAGAGAAACTCCAATAATTCTTTCATCAACTACGGGTGCTTTACTTCAATAGGAGTAAAGCCTTTTCCTTATAGCTGATTCTAAAAGATTGTTGTTTTCAAATAATAATACGGCTTGTATGTTTTGAATTTTCTGCTAAAACTATTTAAACTCAAAAACAGGGGTGGAGAAGAATGAAAGTAGAGTATTTTATAGGAATTGTCCCGCCAGAAGAATATTTAAAACGAATTGAGCAGTTTCAAAGTAGATGGATTAACAAATTAAGCGTGGAACCTCATATAACTTTGAAAGCACAAGGGGGATTAACTCCAGATAAAAAGTGGATAGACAAAGTACATAGAGTATGTGAGGATTTCAAGCCTTTTAAAGTATCAATAGATATACCAAAGTATTTTGGAGATAACATTTTATACTTGAGTATTAACTCAAATAATTTATACGACTTACATCAAAAAATATTACAAGAAATTTCACCATCAGAAGACTTAATAAAACAATATTTTGAACTTGATGCCTTTGTACCCCACTTAACATTGGGGAAAGAACAGTGCTGTGAAAACATTTCTATTGGACTATCAAAAAAAGAAGTAAAAGATATGGAACAATTAGCAAATATAGAATTGACACCTTATCCTGATTTTGAAGTGAATTTTATTAGAGTTTATGAATTAAACAATGAAGAGCAAAGATATGAAAGATATTTAGATATTCCTTTAAGTAATTGACCTCTTTAAATGAGGTCTTTTCAACCTTTATACAGTAAGGTAAATTAGCAACAATCTATTCGATAACAGCCTTTCTTATTGATTAAATCTGCAGTTGAGTTGAAGAAAAAAGCCGTATTAGACACTTAATCAATTTTCGGTTTTTTGAGTTTAATAATGTTGTATAAATCAGTTAAAATAATTTGTGATAATACCAATTTTTATAGGGATATAGGATATTAAAATACTAAGTATCTTCTCTTAAACTAACACAGTAGTTGAGTTGAGAAATTATTAAAATAAATGACGATAAATCGAGGAGATGATTTTATGGGATTTCCTGAGTTAGAAACGAATCGACTGAATTTAGTTCAAGTAAGAGAGGAACATACAGAAAGCTTTTTCGAAATTATGTCAAAAGATGAAGTGACTAAATATTACGGTATGGATAGCTTGAAAAGTATAGAAGATGCTAAAAAAATAGTAGAGTCCTTCCAAAGCACTTATGAAAGTAAAAGAGGTATCAGGTGGGGCATTGTATTAAAAGATACAGGTGATTTTGTAGGTACATTAGGTTTAAACAACCTGAGCACTTATAGTAAAAAAGCTGAGATTGGGTTTGAATTGCACCCTTCTCATTGGAATAATGGAATTACCTCCGAAGCAGTAAAAGAAGTTTTAAGATACTCGTTTGAATATTTGGAGCTGATCAGGATTGGTGCAGTGACTTATCCGCAAAATGAGCCATCTATAAAATTATTAAAGCGTTTAGGTTTTACTAAGGAAGGTTTATTGAGGGGATACCTCTATCAGAATAATCAATCACACGATGCTTTCATTTTTTCATTGTTAAGAACTGAATGGACAAAAATATAATGAAGCTAAAGGGGACTATTATTAAATAGTCGAATATCGAAATAGTTATGGCTTAGTTCTCCTTGGGAAAGAACTAAGCCATTCCTAATTAGAATGTTCTATTGAATTTTGTACTACTGAATGGGATGAGGTAAAGAATTCCATCGTGTTTTTCTCAAGATGTTCCACCAAAATAATATTTCGATATTTGGTCAATGAATAACTTTTCCAGGTCTCCTTTCTTTTTAACAATGATGAAGGTGGAAACAGTAGGTAATTCAAATAAATCAAAATGGGGCTGCATTACTTTCCCTTCTAATAGCTCACGTCGAACAATCGAGTGAGGTAAAAAGGAGACACCTAGATCATCTTGTACAAAACGTTTGGCAATATGTGCCTGCGTTACTTTCATCGTTCGGACTCCACTAATGTGTTTATGTAACTTCACAAGAAGATCGTCCCAGAAAACAGGATGATGATGTGTAAACAAATAGTTTTTCTGTAAAACTTCCTTAATATCAATCGGTGGACCGCTTTCCTCATCATACGTATCTACTGGCATAACAAATAATATAGGATCTTCATAGATGGAGATGGATTCTACTCCTTTTCTTTGTGCATCGAGTGCCGAAATGCCAATGTTGACTTCGCCAGCATCTACAAGCTCTTCAATCAGATAGGATTCCTCCACCCGAATATGTATTTCTAAGTTAGGTTGTAGCTTCATAAATGACCGTAAAAAATAGGGAAGGATGGTTTCGGCCATGAGAGGTGAAATCGCAATCGTCCAAGTCTGACGATAACCTTGTTTAAAGGCGTGCATCTTGTGAATCGTATTTTCCGTACTATTTACTAACTTTTGTGCTTCAGGTAGAAAATATTTTCCTGCCTCAGAGAGAGTTACTCGATTATTTTGTCTATCAAAAAGAGCGGATCCTAAATGCTCCTCCAGTAACTTGATATGAACAGTCACACTTGGTTGAGACATCAATAACCTCTCAGAGGCTTTTCGAAAGTTCAGTGTTTCTGCAGCGGTACAGAATGTTTTTAACCACTGGTATTCCATCTAAACACCTTCTTTGATTAATAATAGTAATTAATACGATTATATATATTTAATTTTTATTATCAAGTTTTTCTCATATACTAAAGAAAAGGAGGAGTTATAAATGTATCAAAAGGGACTAAAAGATGTAGTAGCAGTTCATACGAAAATTGCTTCAGTGGATGGGGACATAGGGGAGCTAAGATATAGAGGAATACTAGTAGACAAATTAGTAGCAACTAAATCATTTGAAGAGTTGGCAACTTTTATATGGACGGGAGAAATAGATGCTGCGAAAGACTCTAAGATGAATCATTATAGAGAGCTACCTTCCCACATAAAAGCGGTAATAGACGTGCTTCCTAAAGAAGTTTCTTTAATGGATGCGATGAGAACAGCTATATCTGCATTTGCACATCCATCATTTAAAGCAATGCCAATAGAGGAGCAGGCGGTTATATTAACAGCCGGACTTCCGATGATAGTAGCTAGACATTACCGAAACCAACTAGGGCTACCGATTATTGAAGCAAACAACGATCTTTCACACACAGCAAATTATTTATGGATGTTAACTGGAGAAGTACCAAGTGAGGTTCAAGTGGAAGCGTTAGAAACGTACTTAAAACTTACGATGGAGCATGGTTTAAACGCATCGACCTTTGCGGCTCGTGTAACAATTTCAACTGAGTCAGATTTAACAGCGGCCATAACTTCAGCACTTGGGACGATGAAAGGACCTCTCCATGGAGGAGCACCGTCCGGAGTTATTACTATGCTAAACGAATTCAAAGATCCCACGCAAATCCGTACTATCGTAAAAAATAAAATAGAAAATGGCGAAAAGATCATGGGCTTCGGACATCGAATATATAAAACAGAGGATCCTCGTTCCATTTTACTGCGAGAGAAATGTAGCGAGCTTCAAGGTAAAGATCTATGGTTAGATATAGCAACAATCGCCGAAAAAGAAATTATTGAGTTACTTGCCGAATATAAACCGGGTAGAAAATTATACACAAATGTAGAATATTATGCAGCAGCCATCATGCGATCCATTAATATGCCTTCAGAATTGTTCACTCCAACATTTAGTGTTGCAAGAATAGTTGGATGGACTGCACATGCTATAGAACAACTGGAAGACAACACAATTTTTCGACCACAATCTATCTACGTAGGAGAATTAAAATAACTTATGAAAGATGCCGTTTTGGAAATACAAAACGGCATCTTTTTTGATGAGAGAGGGAAACCTCTTCGCCAAGGCGAATATATAAATATGGTGTAACCGGAAGGGGGAGTCATGTTGAAATATTTAATAATGGGAGCAACGACGTTACTCTCAGGAATCATATTATTCGGGATGACATGGATTGCAGTGGCTATTTATTCCACTAGATTAGGGGGATATGAGAATTTTTCAGCAGCTATGTCAGCTATAGGTTATTTTCCGATATTTATAAGTATTATATTAGTTTTAACTGGTATTAGTTTTTTTGTAATGTCCTTTAATAAATACTTAGTAGATGAGAAAACTACTGTGGATTGAATAACAACGGTGAAGAGTATAAATTTAATCGGCTATAAATTAACTGAATAACGAAACTTTTCTATCTCTTTATTAGTATAGTAATTAGTAAGAATACAAAAGGGGAGAAATAGAAGAATGACTAATACGACTATGGTTTTGAGAAATGCCAATGTAATAGACGTGGAAACTGGACATATAACGTTGAAAAACATCATGATAAAAAATGGCCGAATTGCAAGTGTAGAAAATACAAAAGCACAGGAAGAAAAGTTAAACACGGATGTTGTTGTGCTAGATCTCCAAGGGAAATGGGTTATACCAGGACTTATAGACATGCATGTACATATAAAAGAAGGGTATGCACCGCTGTTCACTGCTTCTGGTGTAACAACTGTACGGAATACTGGAGGTAATGTTCATGAGTTAAAGGATATGATTCATGCCTCAATGGAAGCGCCTGTCCCCCGAGTTATTTCAGCTGATCGTATTATTGATGGGCCACCTGGTTTATGGGGTGAAACAAGTCCTTGGAGTATGAATGCGGAAAGCCCTGAAGCTGCAAAAAAAGAAGTAAGAAGACAAGTGGAAGCAGGAGCAGATTTCATCAAAGTATATGGTTGGTTACCTAAAGAGGTGATGGAAGCAGTTGTTGAGGAAGCCAAAATATACAACAAAGAAGTGAGCTGTGATTTAGTCTATTCAAAGGATGTTACTGCAATAGATGCCGCAAAAATGGGCATCCAATGGAATGAACATGCTTCTGGAATCTTACAAGATATATATCCAGAATGGACAATGCAAGCCGATGCCAATGTGTGGAATTCTATACAATGGGAACAACCCGATCTGGAAAAAATAGAACAGGTATGTAAAGTACTTATCGAAAACAAGGTTATTATTTGCCCAACAATGGTGTTATTGGATCAAGCGAAACTTCTAGAGAACTACTGGTATCCCAAAAATGAAGTAACGACGAAGCTTGAAGAAAATGATGGACTGGTTAATCAGTGGAAATACTTTTTAAGCCATACTGCTTCATTGGAAAGTCTGGGGAGACAAGCAACGATGAATAAAGCGATTGCAAAAGTGTACTTTGACTTAGGTGGACAGATTGTTGCTGGAACTGATACCCCTGCGGGAATATTCACGATACCCGGAATGGCGCTCCACCGTGAATTAGAACTGTTTGTAGAGATTGGCATGACCGAAATAGATGCTCTTCGTGCGGCAACTATAAATGCAGCTAAAGCTTTAAAACGTCCAGAACTCGGGGTGATTAAAGAAGGAGCAATTGCAGACATTGTCATATTAGATGAAAACCCATTAGTAAATATAAAGTATACCCAAAAGATTAATAGAGTAATAAAAGGAGGGAAAATATATACACAAAATGAGCTATTCGAAGAAGTTCCAGATGGAGAAACTGTTTTGAAAAATTTAGAATCATTTATGGAATTATTTGAGTCAACTATTAGCTAATAAATGAGGAGGATACGTAGTTTGAAAATAATAGATACTGTCCCTTATTTTTTCACAAACTATGAAGCTACAACCCAATCTTTACGTGAGTACTTTGCCGCATTTCCAGAAATCTTTGAGGAGTATTTCACTAGACATTGTAAAAATACCGAGGAAAGACATGTGCAATCAATTGAAAAGTATCCACAGCATTTCAATGCGATCAAAGAAGTACATGAAAGTATTCAAACAATTATTCAAGAAATTGCAGAAGCGTATAACAAAAAATATAATATATCATTCCCCGTTGATATTAATTTGATCGTTGGAGGATTTGGGTCGAATGCGTACACCTATCAACAGATAATACCAAATATTACGTTTGCATTAGAAAAACTTTCCCCCAACCCAGATCATTTACGCGTAATTGTTGCTCATGAATTTGGGCATCTTGCTCAAAATATTATATCGGATAATCGGGGAATGGATTGGTCCAAGGTGCAATGGACAAATCCGCTTAATTCGCTTTACAGAGAGGGAATTGCAACGGATTTATCAAGGCAGGTAGTAGATATTATGCATCCTTCTATCTATTTTTCTTATAATGATGAAGGGAAAGACTGGTATGATTTTGCTCAAGCAAACACTACAAAGATTAAACAAGCATTTAACGAAGATTACAAAGTATTGACTACAGAAGAAATATTTCATGAATGGTTCTCTATTAATGGTGGTCGAAAATTTGGATATAATAGATTGGCCTATTTTTTAGGTGATCTTTTCGTTCGAAAATACAAGGGAAAACATGGGGAAATAGCTACTATTACTGCTTGGAAGGATCCGACATTTGAAGTGAATATAGCACAGTGGCTATCTCAAGAGGGAGAAGATATATATGTCGAATAATCTAGAAGAATACAATGATCCTATTTCATATGATATAGAAAATGACACCTATACGGGAGAACTGAAAATGCTTGAGGAATGGGCCGTCAAACAGGGGGGACCAGTATTAGATTTGGCATGCGGGACGGGAAGAATAACGATTCCTTTAGCGCAAAAGGGACATAACATGATTGGTGTAGACATACATGCAGGAATGCTTGAACTTGCGAAGAAAAAAGCAGATCAAGCAAATATACAAATTGAATGGTTGGAGCAAGATTGTACAATGCTTCAATTAGATCAAAAAAGTCCATTAATTTATATGGTGGGGAACTCATTTCAACATTTCCATACAAATGCACAACAAAACCTTGTCCTAAAATCTATACATAATCTTTTAGAACAAGAAGGCATTTTTATATTTGGAACGAGATTTCCGAATGCGGAAGAATTACTGCAACCAACTACAGAAGAGTATTGGAAAACTTACACCGATACCCTGTCAAATAAAATAGTAAATGTGTATACAATCAGTAATTATGACCCGCTAGAACAAATTCAGCGCTATACAACCATAAGAAAGTTTATGGATGATAACCATGTGGCAGAAGAGAGAAAAACAAATATTAGCTTGAGGTATACATATCCAAAAGAAATGGAACGACTGCTTATCGAAAACGGATTAGATATATTGCATGCCTATGGAAATTGGGAAGGCTCCCCCCTAATTAGAGAGAGTAATGAAATGATTTATATATGTAGAAAAATATAAAATGTACAGGGCAGTTAATATAAATAATCCAAAAGATTGTGTATCAACCTGGAAATTAATCAGCGGTATAAGACTGTAATGGAGGGGGGAAATTAGTTTGTCTAAAATAGCTATTATTTCAGATATTCATGGTAATTTAACTGCGTTAGAATCGGTGCTAAAGGATATTGAAAAACGTGATGTGAATCAAATATTTTGTTTAGGAGACTTGGTCGGTAAAGGTCCGCGTGGTTCGGCATGTATTGAACTTGTTAGAAAGCATTGTGATGAAGTCATTTATGGGAATTGGGATGTGTTTATCCGAGAAGAGACAGATAATGAAATTATTAAATGGTCACAAAGTCAGCTAACAGAAGAGGATTTTAACTACTTGGCCTCCTTACCTTTCCATCTTGAATTTGAGCTAAATGGCAAGATGATACGTTGTTTTCATGCATCACCAAGAAGTGTTTTTGAACGAATTGCACCCGAATATCATTCATTAGCAGAGTGTTTGTCTCTTTTTGAAAATAGTGAAGAAACCAACTCACATCATTCGAAGCGTACTCCAGATATTGTGTTTTATGGAGATATTCATCTAACTTTATTAAGAAGTTATGAAATCGGTACCCTTTGTAATGTAGGAAGTGTGGGTTTAGATTTAGTTGATGCTACTTATGTTATTGTGGATGGTTCGCATGGAACTAATTCGATTAATTTTGTACGAGTTCCTTATGACAGAGAAGCAGAGCTTATGGCTGCAAGAGAACTAGGAATGGTAGGTTATGAGCAATATTATAAAGAGATTATGTATGATGAATTTATCAAAACGAAAAATAATGAAGGGAGTGGTGGGTGAAAGTATAGTGGTCTGCATTTGTCGTAAACCAACAGTAAACAAATGGAGATGAATAATATAGATTAAGGAGGAAACAGTATTTGACTAAAGTAGCAGAAACCGATTTTTTTATATTGAATTGTTTAAACGAAGGAGTTTATGCAGCTATCGCAAAACCTGGAAAAGGGGCATGGAGTAACGCTGGTTTTGTTGATTTAGGAGAAGAAGTGTTAGTTTTTGATTCTTTTTCAACCCCATCAGCTGGATTTGAATTAAGAAGATATGCTGAAAATATTACAGGAAAAAGGGTAAAATATTTAATTAATAGTCATTATCATGGTGATCATGTTTTTGGCAATCAAGCATTTGAAGACACTACTATCATTTCTACTTCACTTACCAAGAAGTTGTTTATGGAAAAAAATGTGATCGGTAATTTAGAAAATGAGATTGACGAGACGAAAAAATATCTGAATAATCTTAAATTCCAAATAGAAAATAGTCAAGAACAAATAATACAAGACAGTTTGACCAATCAGTTTAACGAAATGTCAATGGTACTAGTTGACTTACCTCGATTGAAATTAGTTTTACCTACCGTTATTTTTGAAGAAATACTCATTGTTGAAGGTTCAAAGAGGAAGGTCGAATTGCATTGTTTAGGTGGAGGTCATACCCCAAGCGATACGTTTATGTATTTGCCAGAAGAGAAGATTGTATTTATGGGCGATTTAGTTACCGAGAATCTACACTTACCGATTTTTAATCCGGATGTATACATATCTATCCTAAACCAGGTGAAAGGAATGGATATTATAACTTTCGTTCCAGGACACGGAAATATAGGGAATAGAGAACAATTGATATCCTTAGAACGTTATATTTTATTTTTAATTTACAGCTCACTAAGTGCGTTAGAAAATAATCATACAATTGATACATATGTTTCAGGCTTTATTACACCAAAAGAATGGACCGAGTGGAAAGGTGTAAATGGTATAAAGAATAATCTGACGAGTATATATAATTTTTATTCAAAAGCTAATTCAACTAAAGAATAATTTGATTGGGAAGTTGGAAAAGAAGGGGTGAGGTTTTATGGAGTATAAAGGATCTAGCGTATACGATCAAACAGATTTTTTAAAAAATTACATGACTAGAAGAAACAGAAGCGATAGCCCAAATAATGCCATTGAAGGACCAATTATGTATGAGTTAATCGGGAGCTTTCAAGAAAGTAGCATCTTAGACTTAGGGTGTGGTGATGCATCTTTTGGTAAAGAACTTTTACAGTTAGGAGCAAAAAACTACACAGGAATAGAAGGTTCGAAACAAATGGTGGAAGTGGCACGCTCTAACATACTGAAACAAAACGGGACCATACACTTGGAAACAATGGAATCTTATAATTATCCACAAGAGGCATTCGACCTTGTAACATCTCGATTTGCCATTCATTACGTTTCAGACATAAATAGTCTTTTTCAAGAAGTTCACAAAACACTTAAAGAAAACGGAAAATTTGTTTTTAGTATCCAGCATCCACTTACAACTTCATCTTTTGCTAGTAAGGAATCTGGTGATAAACGCGGTAACTGGATTGTCGATGACTACTTCCATGAGGGAGAAAGAAAAGAGCCGTGGATCGACCAAATAGTAGTTAAGTATCATCGAACAATCGAACATTATTTTATGGCACTTAAACAAGCGGGCTTTTCAGTTCTAGATTTACGTGAAGGTACACCCAAGCGTGAAGATTTTAGTAGTGAAGATGAATTTATGAGGAGACACCGTATTCCCATCGTCCTTGCTTTTTCTTGTGTAAAGTAAATTAACGCATTGATTATCCTCCTAATCCTGTCATGAAAATCAATGTGAACTTAACTAAAACAGGAGGAAGTGAATGTACATTTTAATCATCGGTTTTTTTATTCTCTTTCTTATCTCAACAACCATAGGACTTCTTATGATGTTCAAGTTTAGAGAGAAAAATAAATATAATGCGGTAACTGGAACTATTGGGTTAGGAACAGGAGTTTTTTGTTTAATAGCTAGCATATTATTTTATTTCAATAATATATAAGGATATTAAAAGAAGCAGGACCAGGAAAACTAACAGGCAAACTCATAAAAAATCTATTGAATACATTAAGTGTAGTGCCAACTATAAAATAACTAACCAAAAATTAAGTATTGGCAGTTCCTTGTATGCATTGAAAATGACTTTTATATAACGATAGAGATTAAAATTCGAAAAGGATAAATACTTTTGGAGGAAAATACGATGAAAAAGTTTGTTTTTATATTTGGACCCCAAGCAGTTGGAAAAATGTCGGTAGGTCAAGAATTAGCTAAGGAAACAGGTTTAAAGCTATTTCATAACCATATGACAATTGACTTATTGGAGCCACTCTTTGGATTTAGTACGGAAATGTGGAAATTAACACATCTATTTAGGCGGGAAATATTTAAGTCATTTTCAAAAAGTGATAGTTATGGAATGATTTTTACTAAGATATGGTATTTTGATAAAAAAGAAGATTGGGATGAAATAGAAAATATGTGTCAAATAGTAGCATCAGAGGGAGCTGATATTTATTTTGTAGAATTAGAAGCTAAAGTAGAGGAAAGGTTAATACGAAATAAGTCTACTCATAGGCTTGAACATAAGCCAACTAAAAGAAATATTAAACAATCGGAACAACATTTATTAGAGACTATGGAAAGTAGTAGACTGAATTCAAAAACAAATGAAATCAAGAGAGAAAATTATATCAGAATAGATAATACAGATTTGAGTCCGGAAAAAGTTGCTCAATTAATAAAACAAAATTTTCAATTGTAGTGTTCACAGACTTTTATGAAATAACTAAAACTACATAAAAATATAGGTTCAATATTTAAAGCAAGTCTGCGTTCTTAGAACATAACGTGTGGAAAAGAGTAAGAAAAACAGAAGCATTATTAATAGATTTAGGTAGCTAAAAGTTAGACATATATTTAGGAGGAGAAACGATGACTTGGTCTTTTATTTGGTTAGCCGCAGGAATTGCTGTTGCGGGATATTTTATTGGAGATGGGTTAAAGAACTTTAAAAATCCAGATGCGAAAAACTTTATTGATCCCTTAGATGAAGGTGATGAACATGAATTGATTAAAGAAAATGATGTGCATTATTTTATGGGTATATCGAAAGAAGATGCTAAGTCATTAATCCAAGAGCATTCGGATATTCCACATATTGTTATAAATAGCCAAGTATACTACCCGAAAGGGAAATTACGAAAATGGTTAATGGATGTGTAAAAGTGAATTTCCTCGGTTAAATTTATTAAATAAGTGCCTTAAATGGATGTTGAAGAGTAGTGTTTAACTTATGTTCGACACTCATATGGTATGTAGGATTTACAAAGAATAGGAGGCAATGACTTTGGAACAAAACACGTCGTCTGTTTACACACCACCTAAACATTTTCTTTCAGCAGCAACTATTGTGCTCAACGAACACAAGGAAATTCTGCTTATTAAAGGTCCTATAAGGGGTTGGGAAATGCCCGGTGGAATAGTTGAGGAAGGTGAGTCTCTGACAGATGCTGCAATAAGGGAAACTAAAGAGGAGTCAGGAATTGATATTGAAGTTGTAAAATTCTGCGGAGTTTTTCAAAATGTGAATAAGTCCATTTGCAATACTCTTTTTTTAGCCAAGCCAACTGGTGGCATCTTAACTACTTCTCCGGAGAGTTTAGAAGTGGGGTTTTTCCCTATCGAGCAGGCTTTGAAAATGATAACTATTGAAAATTTTAGACAAAGAATAGAATACTGTCTTGATAGTAGCAAACATCCATTTTGTGTGGAATTTGAAAATCTGTGAAAATTGGTAATCTCATATGATTCAATCACTATACACAATCGAGCAATTTAAGCATCTCTATTCTTAAACTGACATCACCATAATATAGTCACACAAATTTTAGTAATATAATATGAGAAAGTGGGAAATTGAATGATTTATGAAGCCGATGTTCATGTAAGGGAAAAGTTATTACCTATGTTTAATAATATGGATAGCACTATTGTTCTTTCATATCTCCAAGGACATATGGGAACTGCTTGGGTTGATGACCTTGAGAATCCAACGGTTGCGCAGATAACTGTCGGTATTTTTGTATACTTTGCAGGAGACCCTAATACAGAAGCAGCAGAAGAATTATTAAATAATCTATCTGATTTCAGTCTTGTAATTGTCGATACGGAAGAGTGGAAAAGTCGTATAGAAACTGTTCACATAGGAAAAATTGAAAAGTTTGATCGGTATAGATTTGAAAAGAACCCAGTGCATTTAGATAGGACACATTTACAGAATCTATTGTCTACATTACCAGAAGGCTACGAAATAAAGAAAGTGGACAAAAAAATAGTAAATGCGCCTACTTTCCACGAAGTTTCCGAGGACTTTGTGAGTCAGTTTGAATCTATTGATGATTTTATAGACAGAGGGATCGGATATGCTATTTTACATGATGGAAAAATTGTTTCGGCAGCAACTTCTTTTAGTATATATGACGAAGGTATAGAGATTGAAATAGCTACAAATTCTGATTATCGAAAGAAAGGTTTAGCGACTATTGTAGCGTCCGCCTTGATATTGGATTGCCTAGATAAAGGAAAGTATGCTAGTTGGGATGGAGCCAACCCTGAGTCAGTTAAATTAGCAGAAAAGCTAGGGTACATATTGAAAGAATCGTATGATACATATTTCATTAATAATACAAAGTAGTTTTCTAAGTCATCTCTTTTTTTATAGATTGAGGGATAGGTACTTAAAATACTTATTGATTTAGATGAGAGATAGGAGTGCGATTATGATAGAGAATGAACTGTATGTTTATCACATTGTCACTAGGAAAAAAATGAGTATAGGACAAATTATTAACTTTGATAAGAACCAAAAGAATACCTTATATAGTTTCTTTTTTGAAAAGGAGCAATTAAATTCTAAAGGAGAGGACTTTTTTCATATCTTACATGAACATTATTCAAGTGAAGGAATGTCTTTGAATACCGAAGATGCCAATGTTGCTATTAAGTATGCCGGTCAGACGATAAGAGCTATTAGAGAAGTGATAGTAGAAATGGTAAGACTTCAAGAATATCCAGAATACCCTTCTAGAATGTCTTGTTTATATGCTACAAAAAAATATGAAGACGTATTGAAATGGAAAGAATTATTTATTTCCTTTGATCGAAAGGTTTTGCAGATAGTTAAGCTTCGAGTTATGGGGAATTCTTTTGAAGGTGATGGAAATCTCCTACCAAAGGAAGATGGAGTTCCTTTTTCACGAAAAATAGAACAAGCAAGAGAATATTGGAGGGGAAATATGAACAATGAGTTACCAGAACTCTTAATAGACGGAGAAATAGAAGTGGTTGAAATCATAGATGATTTTACTGTATAACACCCATATTGTTTGAATATGGCTAACTCTTAAGGGACTAATGAATTAGCTCATTTAAGAAAGTGTGTTGAAATAAGTAATATGTAATTGAATTCTGATTTTTTGATGGATAAGGCGTGATTTTACCGTGATAACCAAAGGAAAGAAGTTGATTAAGGAACTCTAGAGTAAAATAGGTTAATAATAGAAAGGAATTATATTATGCAAAAGTGTAATAACTGCAACTTTCCGTTTAAATGGGGCAAAATTTACAATTCTATCATGTGGTTTTACAAGCCAATTCAATGTGAACAATGTGGGACTGCTCATACGATATCTTTTTCCTCAAGATTTCTAGCATCTTTTATGGTACTTCCAATACCAATTTTCGGTCTAATTTTGTCGCCCTCTGAAAATGAATATATAAATGTTTTAATAGGTATTTGCATTAGTCTTGCATGCTCATTATTAATACCATATTTCGCTAAATATGAGAATAATACATAATAAATTTAGAGTTGTGAAAACCTAAAGGGAAATGATTTATAGTCTACATATTGAGCTATTAATACATTTCTTGGCCCTGTTCAACCAAAGTAGCTGCTTATTTGATTAATATTTTTTTGTTTTTAAGAATTTTTATAATATTAAATATATTGAATATTTTATAGGGGAATAGGAGCTGTTTATTAGGGATGGAATTTATAAGTAGACATTTAGCTAGAGATTTATCATTGCCAAGACATCGTGATAGCCTCCTGGCAAATGCTTTAAAAGATTTAACATCTGACTCTAATGTGCTGGCTATTTATCTAGCGGGTTCTTTGGCTAGGGGAAACTATGATAATTATTCCGATATTGATATACATATAATAGTTTCCCCTGAGAGGAAAGCCGATTATATAAAGGATAAACGTCATAGAGCAAAAAAATGGGGGGAAGTGCTGTTTTATGAAGACTTTAATCCTTCTTCGCCGGTAGTAGTTACTCATTATGACTCCTTTATAAAAGTAGATAGCTGGTATCATTCGCCTGCAGAAGTTGTAGCTTCCATCTGGTTAAAAGGGTATAAAGTTCTCTATGATCCAAATAATATTATTAACAAAACCATCAAGGAATCATCATACGAGGTATATAAACCGTCATCTGATGAAGTTATTTTTTGGAGAGGAAAACTTCTTGCTTTCATACATGAAATATACAGATCGGTAATGAGGGGAGAAATATATTACGCTTTATCTAATTTAGATAGAGTAAGATGGCTAGTTGTTTATGGATGGTATTTGGAGATGGAGGAACATTTAGATAGTGCATACGGTGTTTGGTCAAAAATAGAGGGGGAAAGAAGTAAATTAAATGAAAAACAGTTAGCTCTTTTAGAAAGCTGGGATTGTGAACGTTATCCGGATCAAATTATGAAAACAATGGTTAGTATGGTTCCAGAAATCCTTCGACTAAATAAATATCTAAGTATTCAAGTTAATATCGAAGAAAATGAAAACCATATTAAAAAAATTATAGAGATGGCAGTACCTTATAACTTACCCAAAAGCGATTAGTTTGCTTTACATACATTAATAAGTAATATCCTAACCAAAAAGGAGTGGTATTAGTGAAAGAGAATAAGCCAAGTGTTTTAGTGCTTGGAACTTTTCATATGAGTGAATACGAAGAACTACATTCACATAAACGACAAGAGGAAATGGAAGAACTAATCAATCAAGTAGTGAAGTTCAAACCAACTAAAATAGCAGTTGAAATGGTAGCCGATATGAACGATAGTTTAAATATTAAATATAAACAGTACAGATTTAGGAATTATAACCTAGAGATGAACGAGATATACCAAGTGGGCTTTCGCATAGCTACAAGATTTGCGCATGAACAGCTCTATGCAGTAGATTGGATGGGTAAAGCTGATCTGAGTTATGTTGAAATGGAGAAGTGGTTAAAAGAAAACCAACCCGAACTTTACAAGGAAATATTTGAAGGGTTATATTTTCCGGAATTTACGACTAATAAAAGTGTCTTGGATTATTATAGAGAACTCAATGAACCTACCTGGTTAAATCAATTACATAAGGTATATTTAAATATGTCACGTATAGGAGACTTCGATAATTATATTGGTATGGAATGGTTGAGTTGGTGGTACAAACGAAACTTAATTATTTATTCTAATTTAACTCGTTTAGTACATTCAGGAGAAGAGAGGATATTATTGATTGTTGGTAGTTCTCATAGCTCAATCATTACAAAGTTCCTGGAAGAAAGTGAAGCTTTTAAGATCGAAAACCCTTTGGATTATCTTTCTTAAAGGAAAAGAGTAGAAAGTGAGTGGTGTGAATATGCTTGACAGAAAATTATTTGCTGCATTTTTTACTTCGGTAATTTGCTATTTCATTGTGCCGCTCTTTTTCGATTATTCTTCTGAATGTTATTTTGTTATAGGATTGTCTGTGAGCATTGTTACAGTACCGATACTTTTCGTGGTGGGTATACTTTCTTCGTTAGCATATGAATCATTTAACTTTAGTAAAAATATTGGTTTGTCTTATTTAATACATTTAGGATGTGCCTTACTTTGTGCATTCCTTTTTTCATTAACAGCTACAGGAGTTTTGGTTACTGCTGTACTTATCTCATTTGTTAACGCAACAATCTTTTTCATTATCGATAATCTAAGTAGATATATAGAAGGGCTAGGAAAGAACAGTGAGGGTAAATTAAAAAGGGCTGTTGATATTTCAGCTCAAGAAGGAGACTCAAGAAAAGATTAGTAGGCGGTGGCTTTATGTTTAAGAAAAGTATTGAATACTCTTTAATGTATTTTGTAGTATCTACTCTTTGGCAATTACTTGTAAACGGTAAAATTAGATGGATAGATAATATTATGATTTGTTTTATTATCTTTCTGATTTTAATGATTTATGAGTGGTCTAAAAAACCTTATAATTGGAATAAGGGTAAACAATGAATAATTTTTTTGAATTTAATGGCAGTTTTTAGTTATTTATAAGAGGTTAAAGGAATATGAAATAATTTGTAGAATATTATCTATAATGATTAAATAATGTAATCGTGCGTATTAGAGAGACAACTCTAATACGCTTATTTATTGAGGAAGAGTTCAGCTTAAGTTATGGACTTAGAAAGTATACGGTGGGAGGGATTAATAATGACATACTATAATAGAGCATTCAGACTTATTATAAAGCAAAACTTTATGTTACTAATCATATCTATAGTTTTGTTGGTGGTCACATTGGGATTTTGGGTAGGAATTCCTGTTTTTGTAATTGGGAATATACTTACTAAGTTTAATATTCCTGTTTTCATTCATATTGTTTGTATATCGATTTCAGTAGGTTTATTTTTTTCCTTATATTTTATTCCATTCCATTTAAAAGTTGCTCATTTAGTTGGGAAGATGAAAAATGAAAGTACCATAAAAGCATTCGGTCGTTTGCAGCTAGTATTTGTACTATTAAGTGCAACAGCATTTTATGTAATAATTAATGTAGTTCTTGTTCTATAAGGGAAGTAATTTGCTCGATATTTAGTATTCTGTAAATAGTAAAAAATATATACGATGGGGATGGTATTTTTTGAATAATAATATTTTGATAGTAGAGGACGATCATTATATCAGCAATATGATTAATGAGACTTTAACAAAACAAGGCTACAAAGTAACTGCAGTTTTTGATGGAGAAGAAGCATTAAAAGTATCAGATTCGCACAACTTTGTTCTAATTATACTTGATCTGATGCTTCCTAAAATAGATGGAATGGAATGTTTGAAAATCATTAGAACGAAGAGTATGGTTCCCATTCTAATCATGTCTGCAAAGGGCGAGGATGTAGATAAAGCACTCGGACTTGGATTTGGTGCAGATGATTATATATCAAAACCGTTTTCCATCATTGAGTTAGTTGCAAGGGTCAATGCGATTATTAGAAGACAAGCTCACTATACGAAAGTTTCTGATCTAAATAATGAATCTAGCAATGAAATAATTACAATTGGCGATTTGACTGTTGATATGAATAACTTTTCTGTAAAAAAAAATAATGTCGATTTAAAGCTAACTTTAAAAGAGTTTAGTATTTTAAAACTGTTTATAAGCAAACCTAACCAAGTTTTTACTAAAGCTCAAGTTTATAGCCTAGTTTGGCAAGAAGACTATTACGGTGATGAAAATATTATCAATGTACATATAAGACGCCTTAGAGAAAAAATTGAAGATGAACCTTCTAAGCCCAAATATATCAAGACATTATGGGGGATTGGTTATAAATTAGGGGAGGTAACATGACTTATTTAATACTAATATTATTAGCAATTTCTATATTTTTTAATATATACTTCCTGCGAAGTCGCTCAAAAAAGAAGAATGACATCATTTACATGGAAAAGAAGCTACAAAAAATTACTTCTGACAAAACCGATGAAAAACTGATGCTATACACGAGTGATAAACAGATTCAATCTCTATTAATACAAATAAATAGCCTATTAGAACATAATCAGAAAACAGTCGCGGATTTTCATGGGGTAGAAAGATCGATGAGAAAGATGCTCTCAAACGTTTCTCATGATTTAAAAACGCCTCTAACAGTTATTCTTGGATATATAGAAATTATATTAAATGATAAAACAATTAGTCCTGTAAAAATGAATTCCTTACTCCAAACAATTAATTTGAAAACAGTGGAAGTACTCGATTTAATTTCTCGATTTTTTGAACTTGTTAAAATTGAATCTGAGGACAGTAACTATGAAAACTCCAAAATTGATTTAAATGAGGTTTGTCGGAAAGTAATACTAGAATACTATGAAATACTTACCACAAAAGAATTCGAAGTGTCTGTTGAAATCCCTGAAGAGTCAACGTATGTCTGGGGAAATATAGAAGCGATTGAACGTATACTTAATAACTTAATTTCAAATTCGATTAATTACGGAGCAGAAGGTAAGATGATAGGTCTTAAACTTACAAGTTTAGATGATTGTGCATACATAGAAGTCTCTGATAAAGGTAAAGGGATTAGCGAGCACGATAAAGATCGTGTATTTGAAAGGCTTTATACAATGGAGGATTCTAGAAATAAACTCTATCAGGGTAGTGGAATAGGATTGACGATTACAAAAAGATTAGTGGAACAAATGAACGGAACTATATCTGTAAAAAGTATCCCATTTCAACAGACAACCTTTACTATCCAATTAAAACGATTGTCTTTTTAATAGGTTGTTTGAATCCGTACATAGCAACTTAAGATTTTTGTAAGAAACGAGTAAGAAAAAAGAGATTTTCCATGTTTACAATAGAAAATAAGAGAAGGAGGGGAAACATGACCTATATTATTCAAACAAATCATCTAACAAAAGATTTTCAAGGCAAAGCAGTCGTTTCCAATGTGAATCTGCATGTAAAAAAGGGAGAAATTTATGGCTTCTTAGGTCCCAACGGTGCTGGTAAAACGACCATCATGCGAATGATTATGAATTTAATCAAACCAACTAGTGGCGAGGTAGTCATTTTTGATGAAAAATTGACATCATCATCTTATGAGATACTAAAACGAATGGGAAGTATTATTGAGTATCCTATTTTTTATGATCAGTTAACAGCCGTTGAAAATTTAGAGCTACACTGTGAATATATGGGCTACTATAACAAAAATGCCATTAAGTCGGCTTTAGATTTAGTGAAGCTGAAAGAGTATGAAGGAAAGGCCGTAAAGGATTTTTCGTTAGGTATGAAGCAGCGACTTGGAGTAGCTAGAGCTATTGTAACGAAACCTGAAATTCTAATTTTAGATGAGCCTATAAATGGACTAGATCCGGAAGGTATTAAGGAATTTCGAAACCTTTTTCAAATGTTAAGTAAGGATTATGGAATGACATTGTTAATATCCAGTCACATCCTAGGGGAGATTGAGCAGATTGCGAATACAATAGGGGTGATTAAAAATGGAAAGCTTATAGAGGAAGTATCAATGGATCAGATTAGACTTCAAAATACCGAGTATATTGAGCTAAAAACTAATGATGTTAAAAAGGCTGCATTTGTAATCAATGAAAATCTGAGTATTTCTAACTTCAAAGTACTAGATGATTCCACAATACGTATTTACAACTTAGAAATACACCCAGGTGAAATAGCCAAAAATCTCGTGTTAAGTGGTGTATTAGTAGAATCTATTAACAAAAAAGATAATACGTTAGAAGACTATTTTTTAAAGCTGATCAATGGAGGCGTAACCCATGATTAAACTTATTAACTTGGAGATAAAGAAGTTCAAATTGATGAAATATTGGAAAGGTGTGCTCGGAGCTAATCTGGGGTTCATTATATTTATCGGTATGGTTTATTTTTTGAAAAAGGTCGAAGAAGAAATACCTTTTGATAATTTTGAAATGGCTTCAACTATTATTTCTGCAGTTGTAAGTGCAACTTTCATCATTTTCGCATCGGTGATCCTTGCAAAGTTAGTAATTGATGAATACAAAAATAAATCAATCGACTTAATGTTTACGTATCCTATCAGCAGAAAGAAAATTATGTCCGCAAAACTAATAATTGTAATGGTGTTTACCTTTATGACCGTATTGTTTTCGACACTATTTTTGAATGGACTTGTCTATATAATGGATGTCACTTTTGATATTTTGCCAGGAGATATTAGTATACAAGAGCTCATTAATAGCGTGTGGAAAAGCTTTTTCATTGCTTTCGCTGCTGCAGGCTTAAGTCTTATCCCATTACTAATTGGGATGTTGCGAAAATCTTCATCAGCCACAATAGTCTCTTCCATATTTTTAGTGACATTGACAAGTTCGGTAAGTAATAACTTCACTTTCTCTTCAGTCATGACAGTTTCCATTTCACTAGCTTTGTTAGGAATAATTATAGGTTGGCTATCCATTAGAAATGTAGAAAAAACAGATTTATAATAACTTAGAAATACAAACAGTACGTTAAAGTTAATAAGAGTTATTATATAGGAAAATAAGTTTGGATAAGTATTTCCATGCTATATTTTCCTATTTTTATTTTTGCATAGTGATTTGACATATCGAGAAGAATCGATATACTATTTCTTATGGATTATATTGATGTATTTAAAGCATTATCTAACGAAACACGTCTTAATATTTTACAGTGGTTAAAAGAACCAGAGAAGCATTTCCCTAAACAAGGCGCTCACATACCAAAGGAGGTTAGCTTTAAAGGCGGAGTATGTGTAGGGGACATACAAGAAAAAGCCAAAGTTTCTCAATCTACGGTATCTCACTACTTAAACTTAATGCAGAAAGTAGGTTTGCTGGAATCTGTTCGTTATGGTCAGTGGACTTATTATAGAAGAGACGAAGAAGGCATTCGTCAGTTAGCTGAATATTTTAGAACGGAAATCTAAGTTAATCTGATTTTCGTTATTTTTTTCTTTTTAATATCGATAATTCTAGATATCTAAATACAACGAAACGTTCGGAGGAGTTAAAATATGCGTTATATTGCATATATATTTGCGTTATTTGCAGGAGTAGCCCTTAGCTTTGAAGGTGCTATTTATGCTGAGCTAGGTAAAAACATAGGGAAGCTAGAAACCAGTTTTTATAATTTTTTAATGGGTTCGATTATTCTTGGCTTACTATGGATATTTTTTGGTAAAGGTAAAATATCACATGTAGTTGAAGCGCCAAAGTGGACTCTACTTGGTGGTGCATTAGGAGTCGTATATTTAACAGCTATTGTCATTAGTGTTCCGTTTGTTGGTGTTGGAATAACGATGGTTGCCGTTATTCTAGGTCAATTATTAATGAGTATGGTTATTGAGCATTATGGTTGGCTCGGAAGTAAGAAAGCCAAAATTAATAAGGAAAAAATATTTGCTGTGATATCAATGGTTATCGCGCTTATTTTAGTTAACTAGGAGGTTTAAAAAATGAGTATATTTATGATTCTTTTTACTTTACTTGGTGGGATTACATTGAGTGCACAATCAGCTATAAATGGTACATTTAGCCGGAAAGCAGGAACAATTGAAACAACTTTCCTAACCTTTTTAACTGGTTCTATGTTTTTAGCTATCCTTATTCTCTTCTTTGGACAAGGAGATATATTTGCCATCTTCAAAGCACCTGTTTGGCAATTAAGTGCGGTATTTTTAGGAGTATTATTTCTTTTGTTTAACGTCTTTGCAGTTCAAAAAATAGGAGTTATTGCAACCAGTATTACTGTTATCACAGGACAACTAATGATTGGGGTTATAATTGACCATTTTGGTTGGTTTAACAGTTTGATCATTACACTTGATATGAAACGTTCGTTAGCTTTACTGTTTATGATTATTGCCTTATATTTTATCTATAAAGGAAATAAACGCTCTCATGAAGAGGCAACTGAATAGTAATTTACTAAATAAAAGTGTCCCAACTATTGCTAACGTTGGAACACTTTTTATTTATATTCTTAATGAACCAGGCTGCTGAGTATTTTAGTTTTTTAGTGTTTTCTAAAATTAGGACATGTAGAAGGAAGATATTCATTTGCATTCAAGATTAAATATAATTGATATTATCTGGACCATTCTGATTTTCGGAATTATCTCGATTTTCATCATAAATCTATTAATCGTTTGGGGTTTTTTCAAAAGTAAAAGGAAAATTAGATCATATAGAAGAAAAGTTGTAGGGGTGAATTAGTTTCAATCGAGGTAAATTATTTCCATTGGTATTTATCAAGATATGTCACACTTTCTAACTCGTGATGAAGCTATTGAAAACTATAGAATAACAGAAATTCGCTATAAAATGGAACCTCAAATCGTTTCAATCGTATTAAAGGAACGCAGCAGTTTAGTTTAAGAAAGGACTAGATATTTGAGGTGAAATATAGAAGGTCTAAAGGGGGAAAAGTTGAATGAATAAAAGTTTACAGGCATTTTCGATTATCTTTTTAGGTGTATGTATTGTTATTAGTTCTTGGTTCATATCTGAGGCTTTGAAGACTAATAATAGTGAAAATGTTGAAAGTCAAAATGAAAAAGTACAAAACGAAAACCGTTACGAACATATAATGATAGTTACTGACTATTTTAGAATTTTTGATAAACAAACAGGCGAATACTGGGAACAAATTGGTGGCGGAGATTGGGAGAAAAATACACCTATATTAAACCCTAACAAGTAATTACATCACTAACGGGCACTTTACTTCAAGAAGGAGTAGAGCCTTTTTTCTTATTGAACTATAAGTAGGTGTTTTTGGAAAAAATATTGAAGTATTTGTTATAGCGCCAGTCAGAGACAGAATTATTATTAAAAGGGAGGTAGAAATATGATTACTAAAGAGGTCTACGAACAAATTCAGAAGAATAAAACACATTTTCTCCTGTTTAATTCCGTCGTGTTATTTGCATTTGGTGCAGCTTTCTTTCCATTAGTCATCCCAATGACAGAAGGTTTTTCACTGTATCTTTTTTCTATATATATAATTGTGTGCTTCTATGTTAGTAGCATTTATATCGGGCTTTATCAAAAATGGATTAAAGTATTTATTTCTGTATTACTTATAAATAGTGCTGGTCTAATAGGAAGGGTAGCATTGGAATGGGGAGAATATGGTATTTCTACATATTTAACATTTCCAATCGTCAGTAGTTATATTCTATTTGTACCATTTTTCGTAACTGTTTTGTATGTAATGATAAAAAAAGTACAACACAATAAAAGACAGTTAGATACAAGATAGATCTTTTTATAAGGATGCTTTTTTCATTTGGTTCAACGTTCTACCAATGGAATCGATAGAGGATAATACCACTATTAAAACAATGAGGTGTTGTTTTGAAAATGAGAATGTTTTTAATACTTGTTGGGATATTATTTGTTTCAACTTGTAGTCAAGAAAACCTTAATGAACAACACGAAGTTTATTTATCAAACAAAGGGTGGGAAATTAGAGAGTCAATCGAAGTTGAAGCATATATATTAGATATTCCTGATGAAATGCTTAGTAATTATGAAGCGAGTGGAATTAACATTTTTGAATGAGTATTTAGGTGAAGAAATTACACAGCATTCCTATGAGTTGAAAGAAGAAGATGTTGAAGGGGAACGTTTGAAAGCAGTAATATTAGAAGTAAAAGAAGAGATTATTGGGGGGTATGGAATTCTTCCAAGTTGGAGCCCTGGTACATTTAATTTGGACGATAAAGAACGTCTAATCAATGAACAAAAAATTAAACAATAATATTCAACACTGTTTAAAAATTAAGTCCTTATTAATAACGGGTGATTTACTTCAATATGGAGTAAATTCTTATTCCTTATTAAGCTAGGAATTTTTATTTGTTTCTTTAAACTGAACATCCACCTCTAGAAAGACTTCCTTACGATGGAGAATTGGTGACTTTCAATCATTGTGAGCTCTTCGTAATACAATAATAGAAGATTTTCCTGCACTGTTTGCCCCAAATAAGCCAACTACCTTCCTAAGTTTGATGCTAAAACTAATGTTGTCGCTAGCTTTTTTTGTACCGTATATGATCGATAAATTTTTGACAGTTAAGATCATATTTGTTCCTTCTAAATAAGACTTTGGAAATTACTATATCAAAGAGTTGTGGGGGGGCGTGTCTTATTGGAAGCTTTTATAAATATGGATTTTAAATAAGGTCTGAATAAAAAGCTGTATGTTCCAAGGACGATCCTCCGTAAAGTGTGCAAGTGAAGTAAAGCGTTCCTTTTCTTATTAAACTACCGCTGCAGGTTAGTAGAAGAAGGTTTAATTTTCTAAATATTTAAAAATTTTGTAACTTATATTAAAGATAAGGGTCTAATAATTTGGAGGTGTTATGATGAAAACTTTTAAAAAAATGATATTTATTTCAGTATTTGCTATGTTGCTATCTGCTTGTAGTAACTCCATATCTCTTAAAGGCTGTCCTGATGCAGAAATTGAATGGGTGGATATGCTGATGATTGATGATATAAAATACGAGCATCATTTTCCTGAACCAGTGAATGAAAACCTTCCTATAACGATTGAAAAAGGCAGAGAAATTGGTAAGGTGAAATATGAGATGGCTGATAGTGCATGTAGTAATCACGAGATGCAAAATGGTGATGCGGCGTTTTTAAAAGAAGAAACAATCATTTATGAAATAAAAGGATATCCAACTTCATTGGTAGTTGCTGCAAATGATGTTGTATATGTAGCCAATACAAATAAAAGGGCGAAAACGGCAGGAGAACTTTACCCTATGGATAAGTTGGTGAAGAATATCTATATTCAAAGCACCGAAGATGGCAAGAAAATGCATACATTCTCACAGTCTTCTAAGGATAAGTTCCTTGCCACATTTGATGATTTGAAATTAGAGGATGTACAGTCATTAATAGATGAAGGAAAGCTAGAAGGTACTCGCCTATTTTTAGAGATTGAACTTAATAACGGTGTTTCATTTAGGCTACTTTACTGGGGCGATTCCAATACATTTCATATAGGAGCAATTGGGAACGACGAAATAAAGGAAATAATTAACGATGAAGTAACAAATCTAGGTAAATAATATCCTTAAATATAATTAATATGGCGGAAACTTATATTCCCTAAGATCAACAATAAAGAAACATTTTATGCTTTTATAGATGTTACACTTATTAAATGGTGGAAAACGTTTGAAAGAAAGGAGAAAATATAAAGATGGACAATTTAAGTAAATCAATGATTCAAAGACGGGATAAAATAATAGAAAGAAAAATATGTTATGACACTACAGTTGTAGAACATAGCTGTACACTGTTAAAAGCACAAAATCAATATTTCGTGCTTTTTCACAAAATAATAGATACCTTTACTATGATAGCAAACCAAACAAAATTAACTATTCCTAAAGGGAGTTATACAATCGCATATTACTGGGAAGATCGTCCATATAATTTATATATATGGAGAGATAATGAAGGTAACTATTTAGGCTCCTATTTTAATATCGTGAAAAATACATATAAAACAGATAAGTTGGTATCCTTTGAGGATTTGGTTATTGATATTATGGTTCTTCCTAATGGGGACTACTTATATTAGACGAGGATGAGTTACCTGAGCCATTAGATCATTTTGAGAATGGTGTTGTACAACAGGCTCTAAACTCATTAACGGATTCCATTGATATTCTTCTTCCTCAGACTATTTCAGACGCGGATAATACATTTAAACATAAAGACCTTCTTCCTTGGTTGAACGAGATATGATGACATTTAGTTAAGATTTTTTTATACCTTGATATTCCACAAATGGGCTTGTTAGTTTAATAAGAATCTCTGTTCTTATTAAACTAACGGGTGATTTAGTAAAGTGCTTGCTCAACTAAAGCCACAGTTTAGTTGAATAAGCTTAGGCAATAATTGAGGAAGGAAAAATAGCTAAAGAGGTGATTTTATTGATACTCCCGAAAGGCATTACAGGATTTATCGAGAATATGGAGGAAATGATAGACGGACAACAATTTAAAAAAATTTGTTATGAAGTATTGAGAGATGATAAAGGAGAAGTTCTTAAATTTGAGGTTCCTCTCTATCCACTTAATTACTTTAAAGTTCATATTCGTTTAAAGGGAGAGTTATTTTATATCCTTTTAAATGAGTACTACCCCTATATTGCCTTCGCTAATAAATGTGAACATATTGTTATTGAATTTACGGATTTGCCAGCATTCACGAAAGGCTTCAATGAATATTATACTGTCCTTACAAAAAAAGAATTAAATTTACCATTCTTCAAAAAGGAACATGATTTAGAAGAAGTTGAGTTGAGACAGGCAGCTTATTGGCAACCCCGTTCAATCGGTGAAGTAATCTTCAACTGTTGGGATTAAAGAATACATGATAATTGAAAAGTAACATTAACTAATATAAAAGGGCAGCATTTCTGTTTAAAGATAATAGCGATAAGTAAATTTCGTTATTTATTAGATGCTAATCTTTCTGAATGGGATGTTATATATACATTTGATCCATTATCCCGAAAATAAAGGATATGGTATATCTTTTATAAAAAGAAAGAATATAGAGATTACTGCTTCTGTGCTTCATGTTAAAGATGAATTGGATTTTCAAGTAACAAGAAGAAATGGAACAATATATTTGAGCAATTATAAACTATTTGAATAGGGGTTTTTAATGGTTATAAACGAAAGAAGTAAAAATGGAACTCAGGATTAGATTTTAAAATTTTGTTGCTTTAGAAAGAAAGGGTCGATGAATACATGAAATTCAATGAACTCGAACATTTATCTGAGTATGATAATGTGTTAGTGGTTGATTAACATGGGATAACAATTTTCTACGATTTAGCAGATTTACATATTTTGAAGCAACTTGGGCTTAAACCCGAAGAGTTTTTAAGAAAAAGCGTAACGTCCTTTTATAAAAACTTACCAATTGAAAAAAGTACTTTAATGTCCGTTTTAAAAACGGGCGAACCTATATGGAATACCGAACAAGAACTAACATCCAATAATGGATTTACATATACATCTAGAAGTTCTACCTTCCCTATTCATAATGGAGTCTCGATCGTAGGAGCTATAGAGTTTTCGAAGCACTACTATCAGAAAGAAAATATACAATTACTTGAGCAATTTGCTAGTCATAAAATATATCGAAAAAACAACACCATATATACAATCGATAACCTTATTTCGCAAAGCAATGTAATGGATGAAATAAAGAGAAAAATTAATAAAGTTGCTAGTACTGATTCCACGATATTGATAACTGGGGATACGGGGACTGGTAAGGAAATTGTTGCGCAGTCTATTCACAATTTAAGTAATCGCTATGCACAACCGTTTATCTCTATAAATGCTAGTGAAATTCCATCAACTTTTTTGGAACATATATTATTCGGAACAGAAAAAGATCATCTATCTACTACGCCTAATATTACTGGAATGTTAGAGCAAGCAAACGGTGGAACTATCTTTTTAGATGAAATTAGTGCGTTAGATATTAAACTTCAAGCTAAATTATTGAGAGTAATCGAAGACAAACTCATTCGAAGAGTTGGCGGTAAACAGGATATTCATTTGAATATTCGTGTAATCGCGGCCACAAATGAAAATACAGATAAATTAATGAAAGACAAATTATTACGTGAAGACTTGTATTATCGGTTAAGTGTTTTTCAATTTGATTTACCACCATTGTCTGAACGGAAAGAGGATATCGAGGCACTTATTTATTATTATATCGAATTTTATAATCGGCA
Organism: Psychrobacillus sp. FSL K6-1464; assembly: GCF_038003145.1. Taxonomy (NCBI): domain Bacteria; kingdom Bacillati; phylum Bacillota; class Bacilli; order Caryophanales; family Bacillaceae; genus Psychrobacillus; species Psychrobacillus sp. FSL K6-1464. The sequence continues at coordinate 2,025,598 of NZ_JBBOOP010000001.1, read as the reverse complement.
CATGCAAATTAAAATTGACAAGGTAGATGATGAGGTCCTACATGCTTTTCAACAATATAATTGGCCAGGGAATGTGAGAGAACTTAAAAATGCGATAGAAACTGCGTACAATAATGCAAGTTCAAAAGATATTAAATTGGATGCTATACCAGTGAAAATAAGGAATTATTCAGGTGTAATGGAGAAAATAACTCTTTCGGATCATAAAATCAATCTAAAAGATAAAGTAGAAGAATATGAAAAAAGTTTAATCGTGAGAGAACTAAAAAATACTGGAGATAAACTTGCAGAAACAGCTAGAAGGTTAGGTCTCTCGAAACAACTATTAAAATATAAAATGGAAAAATACGAGTTGAGGTAAAAATATTTTTACGAGGGGGTGAAAAATTTACCTCCTTTTTTTATTTAGAAATATTAATTAATATAAAAGAAACAAAATATTATATTATTTATGTTTTGTCTAAATGATTGGAAAGTATTTTTGTAAGGGCTTTCAAATCGAAAGAAGATAAATAGTAGATAGAAAGAGGGGAAAAGAAATGAAAAAATCTACTCAACACAGTCTAATAGTAGGGTTGCATTATTTGCCATTTTCTTTGGTGCTGGAAATTTAATATTCCCACCTTCCATTGGAAATGTTTCGGGAACTGAAAGGGTATTAGCATTAATAGGTTTTTGTATTACTGGTATTGTTTTTCCTCTTTTAGCGGTGGTTGCCATATTAAATGCAGGTGGGAAATTTGAGGATTTAACGAGACCCATTAGTCCATGGTTTTATAAAGTCTTTAACTTGTTATTGATGGTTGGCATTGGAATGCTCGTGACTATTCCACGAATGTCTGCAACAACACATGAGCTTGGGGTTCATCAGTTATTTCCAAAGGTTCCTTCCTTAGTGACGATTATTGTGTTTTTTGTTATCAGCTTTTATTTTGCTATGGATAAATCGAATGTTATTGATAAAATAGGCAAAATACTCACACCTTTGCTAGTAATTATACTATTGTTTATTGTTGGAAAAGGTGTTTTGGATCCAATTGGTGTACCGGTGAAAACAGAAATACAAAATGCTTTCTCTAATGCGTTTATTAGTGCTTATCAAACAGGCGATGTAGTAACTGGTATTTTTTGTGCACCTATTTTTATAGCAGCAATAGCGGCTTTTGGTTATAAAGGAAAGCAAGCCCGTTCGATGGCTTTAACTGGAACGCTAATCGCTGGTTTAGGATTATTAGTTGTGTATGGGGGATTATTATTTCTTGGAGCTTCAGGAAGTGGCTTTTTTCAACCAGGTATTGAAGACACTGCATTAGTATCCAGTTTAATAGATATTTCACTTGGTAGTTTTGGTTCCATTGCTCTGGCGGTAGCAATTGCGCTAGCTTGCTTAACTTCTGCCATAGGAGTGATTGTTGTAATCGCTGATTTCTTGAATGATTTAACCAAAAAGAAACTTGGATATCGTCTATGGGTTGCGATAGTTTGTGTTGTTGGAATTGTAATAGGTTCAACTGGCGTTGGTGCTATTGTCACTTATACAATGCCGATCTTTACTGCACTCTATCCGGTAGCAATTGTATTAGTATTTTTAGGAACTTTCCGCAAATTTGTTCCAAACCCAGGATCATATCAAGGAGCCATTTTATTAACGTTCATCGTAAGTCTTTTTGAAACGGTCAACTCTTTAGGGTTAACTATTCCATTTTTAACTAACATGATCGCAAAACTTCCGTTGAGTGCAAATGGTTTTAGTTGGTTAATACCAGCCGTTTTTGGATTTATATTTGGTAGCGTTCTATATAAATATGTTCACAAAAGCAAAACCTCTAATCCGATTCATTCTGTAGAGGCAAAATAATATATATTAACATGACAAAGGAGACTTACACCTTGGAAATGACAAAAGTAATGTTTAAGAATGGTAAAATTTTCACATCTGATACGAATCAAAAATATGCGAATGCAATGATTATTTATAATGGAATAATTGAGTGGATAGGTGATCAAGATGAAATCGTAGATTTTCAAGGGGAGATAATTGATTTACAAAATCGTCGAGTTATACCGGGAATTATCGATGCACATATGCATCCTCTTTTACTAGCGAATTCTTCTAAACAAATTGCATGTACTCCTCCATTAGTATACTCCATAGGGGATATGATAAAAGAATTAGCAAAAATGATTGACGAAGAATGGATTGAAGGTTGGGGTTACGATGAAGGGAAATTGGAAGAGGGACGTACACCGAATCGACATGATTTAGATCAGGTTTCTATAGACAAGCCCATTGTTATTACACGTACATGTGGTCATATCATTTCTGTGAATAGTAAGGCACTTGCAATCGCAGGAATAGATAAGCATACATCTGATCCTGTAGGAGGTAAAATCGATCGAGACATGAACGGCGAACCAACGGGTGTGTTACGAGAGAGTGCTAGATTATTAGTGCTAGATAAAATGCCTCAGCTTTCTATGGACGAGAACGCTACTAGACTTGCTGAACTGACAAAGTCTTTATATGCACATGGTATTACAGCAATCACGGATCTGATGGCTAGCAACAAACCTATGGACTATGTAGATATCTATACTCTAGCTAGAGAAAAAGGTTTAAGCCATAACGTGGTTCTTTACTACATGTGGCATGATTTAAAGGTGAATCCTATATTGAATGAGGAAAACACTAATCGTGAACAACCTATTCATATCGGAGGTGTGAAACTATTTGCAGATGGAAGTGTATCAGGAAGAACTGCTTGGATCAATCCGTCATTTCTAGGTGATGAAGATAACTACGGAATCGCAACCACTTCCGAAGATGAGCTATTGGAAGCAATGGAATATGCTAAACAACATGGTGTTCAATTGGTAGTGCATGCAATGGGCGAACAGGCGATAGATTTAATCGTAAATACGTTTTATGGAATGGAAAGTTGGATACAAGATGGTCCATCCATTCGAATTGAACATGCAGCCATGCCTACCGCTCAAGCAATAGAACGAGCTGCTGAAATGGGAATTGCTTTTGTTCCACAACCTATATTCCTATATGCAGAAATTGAAAGTTATTTGAAGAATTTAGGAATCGAGCGTACAAAAACAACCTATCCTATTAATAAAATGCTAGAAGCAGGTATACCTGTTGCATTTTCTTCTGATGCACCAGCTACTGCATGGGCAGACCCAGTTAATCCTTTTATTGGTATTAAATCTGCTGTAACAAGAGTTGCCTATGATGGCACTGATACAGGCCAATCAGAAAAGATAGATGTAGAAACAGCTATTGAATTATATACGCGTGGTGCACAACAAATCACTCGCATTCCAAATATTGGCCAATTAAAATCAGGTTATCAAGCAGATTTTATAATTCTCAATAATGACATTTTGGAAATCTCACCAGATGAAATTGAACATATTAATGTAGAAGAGACATATGTTAAAGGAATCTCAGTTTATAAAAAGTAATAGATGAATAAGGAAGAAAAATACTAACCTAATATAAAGAGACAAGTAAAACACCTTTCGTTATCGGGCGGCACTGACTACCCTTTTTGAGACAGGAATAAAAACCCCTATATTTAGCCATTTTACGGTATTGAACCAGTGATTGGCTCCTTTGGTTTCATTTGAATCATGGATTACGTGAGTGATTGTTGCACTGCCCCATTCGGTCAGTGCAATTTTATTTATGTAGAAATAATGAGTTTATAAACTACGGTGGGGTTGCTACAAGAAGGATTAACGCAAAAAACGCCCGAAAATCGAGAAAGAACAAGCAAGAAATGAAGAAAAAGTTGTTTTTCAACGAGTAAACCTAAAAAAACGTTTTTTAGAGAACGGTTGAAATAGATAGGAGCGTTTAATTCTGGAACAAAGGAATTAACGCTCTTTTTGTTGAACTTATTATACGAATGGTTCAAAATACAATAAAATTAATTTTATAAAGATCTTTAAATAGGCGGTAGTTAGAATGCATTTGTTAGGGGAGTTTGTGAAATGTTTCACTTAAACTAACGCAGCAGTTGTGCGGCCGAGCCTAGGTCGTATCATATAGCGGGTGGGATTCCCGTCGAGAAAGAACTAGCCATTCACTCGTAGCGAGTCTTGGGGGGCTAATGGTAACATTAGCCTTTAAGCGTAGACAGTTAGGTGGCGGGCCGAAAGCCAACTGGTTGAAGGGATTGAGCTCCATAATGTTAGTAAATCGAGAGGGCTGATGCCTTAACTGCGGTAGAAAGCTACATTTTATCCTTCGCTAATGGCAAGAAGGATAAAACCTCTCTGGGGTCAGAGACCTTGGCACGTTACACATGGATATGATACGGCAACTCGGGAGACCCTACCGGTCTTTTCTTTTTTTTTAGAAGAGTATGGTGTACAAGCGATAATAAGCAAGGAAGCCAAATGCCGTTGTAGGGAGTCGGATAGCAGCGTAGTACCAATGAAGTTGGGTAATGCCGATGGAGGAAAGGCTGCTACCAAGTTATCACCCTTACTAGGGACACATTTACTACACGCGGAGGTAGGGATAATAAATGGAAACAAAACTATTAAGGATAGCAGAATTAGCAAAATCTGAACCGAGAATGAAATTTACATCACTTGCACATTTACTAAATAAGCAATCTCTAGTTCAATGCCATCATGAATTACTTAATAAGAAGGCAACTGGGATTAATGGCACAACTAAAGAGCAATACAGTGAAACACTAGAGGAAAATATAGTGGACTTAGTAAGTAGGCTCAAAAGTAAAAGTTATCATCCTGTTCCCGTAAGGAGAATGTACATTCCTAAGCTTAACTCCAGCAAGAAAAGACCGTTGGGGATACCGGAACATGAAGATAAGATTGTACAGAAAGGCGTTACAAAAATACTAAATGCCATCTATGAAAATGATTTTCTAGACTGCTCTTTTGGGTTCCGCCCAAATCGTAATTGCCACGATGCTTTGAAGATTTTAAACCATTATATTGAAAAGAAATCAGTAAGTTATGTAGTAGATGTAGATATCAAAGGATTCTTTGACAACGTTGATCACATATGGATGATGGAGTTCTTAAAACTGCGAATTGCTGACCCTAACCTACTAAGAATAATAGGTAGGTTTCTTAAAGGTGGATACATGGAGGAAGGCAAGAAATATAAGACAGATAAAGGCACACCGCAAGGTGGAGTCATATCTCCGATACTTGCCAATCTGTACCTCCATTATGTTCTGGACCTATGGTTTGAGAAGAAGGTCAGGAAAGAGTGTAAAGGCCACGCATATATAGTTAGATATGCAGATGATTTTGTGTGTTGCTTCCAATATAAGAGCGAAGCTGAGGTGTTCTTTCAATCATTAAAGGTAAGATTACAGAAGTTTAACTTAGAAATAGCGGAGGATAAAACCAAAATTATTCCCTTCGGGAGGTTTGCGGAGAAAGATACAAAAAAAACGGGGAATAGAAAACCTGCGACCTTCGATTTTCTCGGTTTCACACACTATTGTGGGAAGAGTAAACAGGGAAATTTTCGTGTGAAACGGAAAACAAGTAGGAAGAAGCTACAAGCTAAACTGAAGGAATCGAAAGAATGGATAAAGAGTAACCGAAATAATGATATTCATATGATTATGGATAGATTTAAACGCTCGCTTGTAGGTTACTACAACTACTATTGCATAACGGATAACACTCAAAGTGTTTACCAATTTAGAGACAAAATTCAATATTTACTCTTTAAATGGCTCAACAGAAGAAGTCAAAGAAAATCCTTTACTTGGGATAAATTCAATCTCTTTCTTCATAAATACCCGTTACCTTCACCAAGAATTAAAGTGAATATATACGATTTAAGAAAGAAGATTGGCTACATTTTGTGAATGATGACTAGGAGGAGCCGTGTGCGTGAATAGCGCAAGCACGGTTCTGTGAGGGGGGAGGAACACAATCTACCGTAAGGTAGAGAGGTTCCCTTCTACTCGACTAGTTGAAGAAGAAAATGGTAGTTTTTATGTCGCATTTGACACAAACTGCGAAGTAAAAGTAGAGAGTGTCCTAAAAGTAATTAGAATATAACCATAAAGATATATGGTATTGCGTAAACAATACACATTATGGCAAATACGGTTAGAAAGGTAATGAATGGGTGAGGTAATTTATTATAACGACTGATCAGAAGAATACCAACTAAGATAATAATAAAGACAAACAATAACTGTGACATGTTATGACCTCTCTTTCATGTATTAAGTTTACCATAAGAAGGAAGTTTCTTCTTAAGTTACATCAAGACTTCTTTGATAAGTTTAAGTCACAGTTCGACCATAATGTGTAATAAATGGGCAGGTGCTTATTCAACTAACGGGTGCTTTAGTCAACCACAATCCGGGCTTTCCCGGAAAACTAGCAAAGTGTCTTTGTCTTTATAGGACATGGTGTTATGGAACGCTACATTCATTAGGAGGAGGCATTGTTATGGAAATATACTGGGTTAACGGACAATATCAAGAAGATGAACGGATTTTTGATTCTCAGTTTGAAGTTTATGAATGGACGGACTCATTATATCAAGATTTCTCAAATGGCTTTTTGAGAAAAGAAAATATCGGTTATGCAACTCCTGATGTAAAGGTAATTGATTGTTTAACGGAACTAATACCACAATGGGCCGGATACACGAATGTAAATGTTACAATGCATAGAGATAAGATTGGGGTAGAAGGTAAAGATATATATAGAATTTGGACATCGTATAGTAGATAAAGTTATTCCACAATCGGGCACGATTATGGAAGATTACCTTTCTGTTTCTTCTTCCACTAACGGGTGCTTTAGTTGAATATCCGGGTTGCTTTGGCAACCCTTTCAAAAGCTGCAGTTTACTTTAAGAGTCGAGTATTTACTTAAACAACTTTATTCTTACCGTTCAGGATATAACGCGTTTGGGAACAGAGAAAGCGAGTGTACAATCTAAAATTAAACAAATGAAAAAGCAACGGTAAAAGTGCATTTTCACTTTTATCGTTGCTTTATTTCAATAGATAGTTCGAAATTCCAATCTTTAATCATAAGGGAAGCATTCTTCGTTAATGAATCAGAGTTTCATGACAACTCAGGAAAGATTGTTATTATCTTTCCTTTGACTTATTCAGAAACTTTAATGACAATTTTTCCAAAAGCCCCATGACCTAGATGCTCGTACGCTTTGATAGCCTCATCGAATGAGTACACTGTATCGATCACTGGATGAATATTTAGTTCATTAAAGGCTTTGTTCATGTCATTAAAAGCTTTGCGGTGACCTACATAGATGCCATGAATCTGTGCTTGTTTGGCTAATAATTTAAATAGATTCACTTCTGCCATCATGCTTTTCAGGAACCCAATGATATAAATATGTCCTTGAAGTGCAAGCGCCTCGATTGAGCGATTAATACTATCTCCACCGACAACCTCTAAAATATGCTGTGCACCTTTGCCATTTGTTAGTTTTAATACTTCTTGTTCCCAATCAGGTGTCTTCACATAGTTGATGACTTCTTTTGCACCTAATTTTTTTACTCGGTCACCTTTTTCATCACTGCTTGTTGTCACAATTACTCGTGCACCTAACGCAGAAGCCATTTGAATCGCAAAAACCGACACGCCCCCAGTACCTAAAACAAGTACTGTATCACCAGCTTTGATTTTGCCGTATTCGACTAATGAAAACCATACTGTTAATGGAGCAATTGGTAGTGTTGAGGCTTCTTCATCTGTTAAATTCGCTGGAGCCATGACCGCTGCATATTCTTCTAATAGCATATATTCTGAAAGCCCACCATCATTTGGTCCCCCTACTGCTGTTGGTGCATAATCTTCACTTGGTGCCCCATCTACCCATTTCGTATAAAGATGTGAAACAACACGATCCCCTACATTAAACTGTGTTACTTCTGCACCAATGCTCTCGACAACACCAACTGCATCAGATACAGGAATAAATGGTTTGCTCATTAAATCTGGTAAATAATCGCCGTCTATAATTGATTTATCACGAAAATTTAGTGATACTGCCTTTACCTTAATTAAAATTTGTTTTGGTCCTGGTGTTGGTTTTTCCATATCAACTAATTTTAAATTTGCTAATCCGACACCTTGTTTTTGCCATGCTTTCATTTGATCATTTCCTTTCTATTTTGAAGAGATATCGAAGGGAAATAAGATACAATCTCATGTCTCGGCTCCTCGATTGGTTCCTCTGTTGTTCTTCGATTAACTTTTAATACTTGCAAAATCTATGGTACTTTATATATGATAAGTTGAAAAGTACGCACATTTTTGTTTGGTACTATACATTTTGTGCCTTAGTACATTTTTTATACTACCCAAAATAGGAGTGACGATATGAGCAATATACAGAAAGAAATCAATGAGGATACGTACCCTTGCCCAGTGGAGGTAACCGTCGATGTCATAGGAGGAAAATGGAAGGGGCTAATTTTATATCACTTAACTTCTGGCCACAAACGATTTAATGAATTAGGTAGATTATTACCGAAAACAACGCAACGTATGCTAACGTTGCAGCTTCGAGAACTAGAAAAAGATGGCATTATTCATCGTGAAGTTTACCGAGAAATACCACCTAAAGTGGAATATTCGCTAACCAATTTTGGTGAAACATTAAAGCCAATTATCTTTTTAATGAGGGACTGGGGCGAAGCGTATGAAAACGAGGTTTTACTAAAACGAAAATCAAACGAAGTTGAATAATTTATTGCACTAACGGGTGCTTTAGCAAAATATGGCCATCATTTTGATGGTCTATTTTTATGTCCAAAATATTAAATTGATCTCAGATATGCAATGTGAAATGTTACACTTAAACTAAAGCAGTTGAATAAGGAACATGAAAATACGTTCTTACAAAGGAGAATGCAAATGCCTATTATTAAGAACAAGCAATTTATACAAGCACCTGTGGTTGTATGCTTTGACCTTGCAAGAAACGTAGATATACACACTATAACTACTGCTAAAACTATGGAAAAAGCTGTGGATGGGGTTACGCAGGGGTTATTAGAAGAGGGAGATACTGTTACTTGGGAAGCTATTCATTTTGGTATTAAACAAAGGCTAACGGCAAAAGTAACTCATATGAAAAAGTCTACTGTGTTTGTTGATATTATGGTAAAAGGGGCATTTAGTTCTTTTACGCATACACATCAATTCATAGAAGAAAAAGGTGGCACTCTAATGATTGATACATTTGAGTATAAATCACCTTTTGGTCTTATTGGTAGGGTTACTGACAAATTATTTTTAGAAAATTATATGACAAGGTTTATAAATTCTCGTGCAAAAGAACTAAAAAGGATTGCAGAAAATGCAAAATAGCTTTTTCAAGTAATGGGTGCTTTAGTAAAAAATCATGGGGTTGCCATAGGTTACTCTTTTTCTTATTGAACTAACGCAGCAGTTTAGTTGAAGTGAAGAACTAAAAGGAGTTGTTAAAAATGGGAGAGAAATATAGAAATATATTAACTAACTTATTAGGTTATATAGGGGTTATTTTAATCTTAGTAGTTATTTACAAACTATTTTTTGGCTATAATAATCAGTTTTACTCTGGAATTTTATTTATTGGAGTATTACTTCTAATTTATAACGTTCAGTTATTAAAAAAGAAATAGCTGTATTTATTAGTGTTAAATTATACTTAAACAAGTGGCTGCCTAAGGTGGCTTTTTCTTATTGAACTAAAGCAGCAGTTTAGTTGAAGAAGTGAAACTTTCTTTTAAAGTATAATTAGTACCAAATAAAAATGTCAAAGGGGATAGGAACAGAATGAAACGAGTGCTACTTTTAATATATGGTTGCAACTTAGACCATTCCAATATTAGCTTTTTAGAGAAGGATCGATTGAGTCGATTTGAGGTAGAATGGGACTATGCTCCTTGTAAATTAAATGATAAACGCGATGTATTATTTCAGTATGATGTTTATGATGTGAACTTAGAAAAGAATCGAAAGTGTTCAGGTAGGTGGCTAAGTAAATATTTAATTGATGAACACCAATTAAACGCTTTTGAATACTCGCTTTCTAAATTAAATACGGGCATGTATATTCGTTGTAATCCTAATATTAGGGGGCACATTGAGGTAACTGTAAATGATTTGGAATATTCTGCGGGTATACTTGGAACCGAAGATAATAAAACAAGTATTTTTTTAATAGATGAAGAATCAGAAAATAATGAAATGATCCGCTCTAAACTACATTTACTTCCAATAGAAATGCAGTTGTTAACTATTGATACTGGGTTTAGTTACGAAGAACGAAAATTGAAAGTGAAAGAGTGGATAGAGCAAATTTTACGGGTGATTGTTTCATAAGAACAGTCAATTATTATACTAACGGGTGCTTTAGTTAAACAAGCACCTTCTATTGCATCCTCAACCAGACTTGTGTAAAACCACTATGGTAAATTATATAAAGTTATAGATGGCTAAAGATTCAGGAAAAATTAATAGGTTGTGGCGGTGAAATCAAATATTAGTTTCTTTTTATATTCTAATGGTAACGTGGGTTATTGTATTTACTATGGTTTTATACAGTCAGAAAAGAAAAGGTAAATTAAAAAAGATTACTTTTAATCAATTTGAAATTGTGTGCCTAATTTCTATTGGGTCAATGGTTTTAACAATAGGATTTTTGAGTCTAATGGGATAAAAGGAATGTAGAGAAGTTTTTCACTAACGGGTGCTTTATTTCAAGAAGGAATAAAGCCTTTTTTTATTGAACTAACGCGGCAGGTTAGTTGAATAAGGAAATGTATTTTGTTTAAAATCGGAACCTCAATTCGTATCAACCGTATTAAAGGGAAAGTAAAATTGAAGAAAGTTATAAAGGGGTGCGATATGAGTGAACGATTTGAATTAAGTTTTAAAAACAAGGAAGTAAGAATGTGGTTTTATTTGGCGGTACCGGCGTTTATTATAGGAAGCATTCTTATATTTTATGGTGGACAAAACTATCCGTATATTCCTTTGTCAGTGTTAGTAATAACATGGACTATCTTTTATATATAGCGGTTTTTTTACCGCAGGAAACAGAAGAAAGAAGGGGAAATATATTGAAATCAATCTTTTTGTTTCTTTTCGGTTTAATTTCTTCATGGTTGATACTGGGGGGTATTACAGGGGACTATGGTATAAAAAATATGCTGTTTTTAATAATTGCCTATTTAGGTGCTAAATTTGCTATCCGTCAGAGGAAGAAATTGTTTTATCCTTTAAATCACGAGTAATATATTCGTTTAGTATTATGGGGAGAGGTTGTTTCTGCAATGGCTAACCCCTTCTTCAACTAACGGGTGCTTTACTTCAAGAAGGAGTAAGTCTTTTTTCTTATTGAACTAACTTAGCAGTTTAGTTCAATAAGAAGTTTTATTGGAATTGCGTAGAAGTAGTTATAGGACGAAAAATTCTACAAGTTTTTCATCCGATTTTTTAAAATCAAATTATGAATTAATTCAATGAGAAAGGAGAGTGAAAAATTGAAAAATCGAGCAAAAATATGGGTTATTTTTATATTTAGTATAATACTTCTTACTGCATGTCAAAAAGGAACAGAAGAACCTGAAATTAGAATATCCAGTGCTTCTGACCATTTAACCCCTATTTCTTATGGAGATTTGCATAACGAAGAAAAAGAAGAAATTGAAGAGAGAATCAGGAATTATATGGTAGGTAAAAAGTTTAGTGAGTTACCTTCCATTAATAATAGCGAAATCATACAAATTGAATCGCTAAACTTTGAAGCAGATGAATTTGAGGTTTATGATTACATTTTAAATGAGAAAGGTTACATTATTTCCGAGTATGATATCGACCCAGTCATCCTAAGTGTTGGAGAAAATGGAATCGTTGAATTACCATCCCAGCAAAATCATAATTTTGGTACATATATGGATTATGCAGTAGACGGAAAACTTATACATTGTTTGTTAATTAGAACTAAAATTAATAACAGTAATTTTGCATTCGCTACGCTTGTTTTAAGTGATAGTAACTAATTGTCTACGAATCAATTTTAACATGCATGCTGTTCAACTAACGGGTGCTTTACTTCAAGAAGGAGTAAGGCCTTTTTTCTTATTAAACTAACGCGGCAGGTTTGTTGAGGATAGGTATAGAATTATAGAATTGGATATTGGTATTGGGGTGAGGAAATGAAAAATAAGAAAACTGTTATTGGTATTATTATAGTTATTATTCTCGGAATAGGTTTGTACTTTTTTAATTCTGAAAAGTTTTATACTGCGGCAGATGTTTTAGAAGATGTTGATTTTAGTGTAGAAGAACAATCTGTAGAGTTGACAAAGATTGTTATTGAAGTGGATGATGGAAAACTCGTTCCGATTGAGTTAACAGATACAACTCAGAAAAAATTGATAAAGGCTTTTGAAAAATCGAAATTTAAAAAAGACGAATCATTATCTTCCGATAACGATTACTCGATGAAAATCACTTTGAACAGAGGTTATTATATGTTTATGGATATTACCGGTAAAAGTATAGCAATTAGAGATAATAGTGGTGGTTCATACGAAGAATATTTATTTGAAGATGATAAAGGTTTTTTTAGTATTTTAGAGGAATTAGTAAGAGAATAAATGAATTCTGGATTAGTATTCTAATTCAACTAACGGGTGCTTTACTTCAAGAAGGAGTAAAGCCTTTTTTCTTATTCAACTAAAGCAGCAGTTTAGTTGAAGAAAAGAATTAGTTTTTTATGGTAAAATATGATAATTAATAGATGATTTCAAGTATCAGGATTTTCAATCACAAGGGGGCAGAATAATGAAACTAACAAAATTAGCATTTACAGGATTATTGGTAAGTGGATTATTAACAGGGTGTACGAAAGAAGAAACGAAAGTTGAACAACCTAAAACAGATGAAACGAAAGTAGAACAAGTAAAAACAGAAGCCGAAGTCAATGACCCGAAGAACTGGAGGGACGTTTCAACGCCTGAAGGCTTCAACAGTTATGGAATAGAAACAACGTTGGAAGCTTGGATTGCCTTTCACGCTGAAGACATTGCCAAAACTACCGACGTAAAAGAATATTACCCGAAGGCAGAACGCATCAGAAATGAAATGAGATATTTTCGGATCCAAGGTGACGACCTTCAAAAAGACTTTGAAAATTTGGAGGTGCTTCAAACTTTGATGGGTAATCTTGATTATTCTATTTCGGTAGCAGAAGAGCAAGGAATTGAAACGGCGGAAACCTATGACGAATTAAAAAAAGCTTTTAGGTATTTCACAGAACTAGTTCACGATATCGAAATTGTAATAAATCACGATGGAAAGGGCGAAACATTCGGGTTCACGCACCAATTAGACGGGAAAAAAGTTAAGGAAATAGAAACGTTCATCTATATAGATTAACTATTTTTGATATCACTTCAAGAAGGATTACAGCTTTTTTGTTAAATCTATAAAGCTAACGGGTGCTTTACTTAAAGAAGGGTAAAGCATTTTTTCTTATTGAACTAACGAGGCAGGTTAGTTCAAAAAGGAATGACTTATAAAGAGTCTAATTACCAATGGAAAATGGTGAAATGAAGGAAATATGGAATGTGAGAGGTAATGTAAAGTTGTGCTTGACCATTTCTATACAAGGGGATGTTTTAATGGTTTAATGTGGGAGACATGATTTATCAGGTTATAGTATTGGGGCTTATCGTTTTATTTGTAGTATCGTTCACGTTATTTATAAGAAGATTACTCTTGAATCAACAGGCAAAAAAGCATCAACTTAATGAACTTGGAAAGAAATTGGATAAAATAATAGAGTTAATGGACTTCAAGAAGCAGTAAAGCCTTTTTTCTTATTGAGCTAAAGAAGCAGTTTAGTTTAAGAAGGAAATACAAATAAATTAAAGAATCTTAAGAATGTATTAGTATTAAGGAATCGTGAAAGGTTGAATAATATTGTATAAATTAAAAATAGATAAACTTATTAATCAATATGACCAAAGGAAGAACTTTTTTGGAAGCATAAATTATGATGAAATAGAGAAAACGGAAAAATTATTAGGGGTTACATTTCCAGAAAGTTATATATGGTTTTTAGCTGAATACGGTGGTGGAGGAAATGGTTTTGAATTTAGTGACTGTGAAATGATGCTCTCTTACAAACAACGTTTTTCCTCAATGCCGGTTGGTTTTGTGATGATTTATTGGTGTGATGAATATGGCTATTGTTTGGATACAAGTAAGCTAAAAGGTGGAGAATGTCCTATTATGAACTGGAGTCCATTTGAATCTGCCATCTATCTTTCTAAGCCTAATTTTTATGAGTTTTTCTTAGGTGAGATAGAAAATGCAATAGATAATGAATTTTGGGACGAATAAGAATCGACTCTTTTTTGTCCTTTACTTCAAGAAGGGTAAAGCGTTTATTTCCTTCAATACACCTCTTTACGACTTTATCTAATTAGATGTGTTGTTACCTAATCTGAATAAAGTATGTGCTTATTCAACTAACGGGTGCTTTACTTCAAGAAGGAGTAAAGCATTTTTTCTTATTGAACTAACGCGGCAGTTTAATTGAACAAGCGAAAAGGGGTGTAAAGTGAAGAATGTAATAATATTCAATATAATATTTTGTCTACTTGTTATTTTTATTTCTGATGAACCTGTTAAAGATGAACATAGAGAAAAACTCGGTGAATTTGCACGAATGCTTACAGATCATTTAGCATTGGCACATTGTGAAGTTATTATAAAAGATGTATCAAGAAAACCCTGAAAAAGCGATAGACCGAATTATGTTAACTAAATACGGTTTCAAAGACTCCGATATTCCTTTAGAAAAACTGTGGCACTTTAATCAAGAATAGAGTTCCTACTTTTTCACTAACGGGTGCTTTAGTAGAATTAGGCACCCCTCAACTTAAATTAGGAAAGGAGGAGAAAAGTGAAAAGGATTGCTTATACATTAATAATTTCTATGGCATATTTATTATTTCGTTTAGTTATTCTAAAGGTATTTCAAATAGAATCGGAGTTTTTCTTTATAATCGGTACAATAAGCGTCGTTATTCTTTACTTTATGAAGGAATTACCCCTGCTTTTCATTTCCTACAAGAAAATTTTTAAGAAACGAATAATCACTTATTTGTTTTCAGGATTAATTACTTCTCTATTGTTTACTTTGTTCTATATGAATTTCAGTGAGCTTGAATTTAACTTATTTAAAGGGATACTTCTCCTTAGCTTTGAACTCCACATGACTGCAATCATGATTTATTATCTTCCAGTAGAAACTTATAAAGTTTTGATACGAAGAGCCAGGATTATAGTTTGAGAAAGCTTCTTCAACTAAAGGGTGCTTTACTTCAAGAAGGAGTAAAGCCTTTTTCTTATTGAACTAAAGCGGCAGTTTAGTTGAAGAAGCAGAGATGTATTATCGTTAATTTCCAGTGGAAAATTTACTATAAATTGGAACTTTCATCTGTTTTTAACGTATTAAAGTACATGGGAAGTTAGCTGAATAGGGAATTTAAATGGTTGAAAAAATTCAAACATTGGATAGGGTGATGGAAACGTGTTAAAGGCTACAAACTTGAAGAAAACTGTATTCATAATTTTAGTTTTCTTTATCATTTGTTTTGCATTTGAATACCAAAAACCTATATTGACAACTGTGGAAGCTACAAATTATGCAGTTTTGTGTTTGAACGTTCCGCCAAAAGAATTGGGAATAAAAGCTCTTGATGTTAACTTTGATGAAATTACACTGAAGCAATTGTCTATTGATACAAAGAATGGTTTTTTTAATCAACACACTAATAAACGCGATTTGAATATAACACTGAAAACAAAAAATGGAGAAGAATCAACCGTTAAAATTAATGCGTATAATGGAAAATGCCTTGAAGTGACTGGTCCATTAAATTAACAGGATGTCCTGTTGCTTCTTGTTGTGCTAATGGGTGCTTTACTTCAAGAAGGAGTAAAGCCTTTTTTTCTTATTGAACTAACGCCGCAGTTTAGTTGAACAAGAGGTCCTTTTTATAGCTTTAAAGAATATACATGTAACAATAATTATAAATGGGGGATGCAATGGAGTTTAGTGGGAAGGTAGGTTTAAGTGTTGGTTGGATAACATTGTTTTTAATGGGTATTGACTTATTTGTAGTATCTCCTTTACTACCGTTCATTTCGGAAGCTTATAATGTTAGTTCAGCGATGACTGGATGGATGGTAACAGTTTTTGCAGTCACATATGCTTTTTTCGCTCCTTTCTTTGGATGGCTTTCAGATAAAAATGGACGGAGACTATTAATTACATTTGGCTTATTGTTGTTCGTCATTTCTAACATACTAACTGCTTTTGCTCCTTCATTTTTTTGGTTAATTGTTAGTCGTATTTTAGCTGGTTTATCCGTTGCTTCAATTACTCCTTTGATTTACGCAATCATTGTAGATACTGCACCACCAAATCGGACAGGGACATGGCTTTCGATTGTTGTTTCAGGACACTTAACAGCTCTTTGGGCAGGAGCTCCATTCGGTATGTTATTAGAGCATTTTCTCGGTTGGCGTTCAGTATTTGTTATAATGGCCGTTATAGGAGCTATATTGGCAGTAGTAAATTTCAACACCTGGAAATATGTTCCTAAAATCTATTTAACAAGGAATCTATTAGAAGGAAATTTGCTAAGAATACTTGGTTCGGTAAGTGTTACAACCTTTTGGGCGATTTCAATGTATGCTCTTTATGTTTACTTAGGAGCTTCTCTATATTCTGAAAATAGATTCTCATCAACAGAAATCGCATTAGCTATAACTTTTTATGGTATCGGAGCTGTTTTAGGAAGTCTTATAAGTGGACAATTAACAGATAGATTTGGAGAAAGGAATATATCGAAAGTTACCCTCATGTTCTTGACTCTAATATTTGTTTGTTTAGGTATATTCTTCACATCAGGTGATTGGATCTATTTCTTCTTGTTCTTATGGGCTTTAGTTGGGTATGCAGGATTTAGTTCATACCAAGCAAGATTAGCGGTTGAATATTCAAACGAACGAGGAATTGTCATGGCGTGGAATAATACCGCTTTGTATATTGGTATTACCCTTGGCTCAATGATTGGTGGTTTTGTCATTTCTAAATGGGGATACTCTTTCCTTCCGTATGTTTGTAGCATTGCAGCAGTTCTTAGTTTTGTCCTTAGTACCCAAAAAGTCCAAGAAACAAAAAAGGAATCAGCTTGTTCAGATACATGACATCAGAATGAAGTCTTTTTGTTGAACTAACGGGTGCGTTAGTCAAATAGAGCAAGGTCATTATGACGTTGCTCCTTTATATTTAAAAGTATTTCTGATAATACTCCTTCCTTAGTCTTCCGCTTAATTGAGCGTAGATCCTAGTTGTTTCACTTTTCTCATGTCCCATAAGACTTTGTATGACTTCAATAGGAGCTCCATTATTCATCAAATGAGTTGCGTAGCTGTGCCTAAGTTGGTGTGGGTGAATCCATTATTAATTTCCGCACGATTGGAGATCCGCTTGATGATATAACGCATTTGGGCGACGCTCATTCTATGTGGCTATCTTGTTATCACAAAGATGGCTGGATTTTGGTCATTACGGCTTTCTAAATGTATTAAAATAAACTTCACTTTCCTTATCGCCCTTTTCTCTCACGATTGAAGATTGATTGGACCAATTAATATGGTTCTTTTCTAACGAAACTATTCCTCCAATTCGACAACCTGTAGAAAACATGAATTCAAATATCGCTTTTTCCATAGCAGAATGACAGGATTCACGAAGGTGTTCAATCTCCCGCTCAGTTAAATACTTAGGTATCCGCTTACCTACTTTTGGTTCTTTAATCTTGGAAGTTGGATTCCTACTTAGGAAACCTTCTTCATGGGACTAACGAAAAAATGACTTTAAAAAGCGGATACGATGTGCAAGACTGGCCGGTTTTAAATGCTTGCCAGATATAGCGAGATATTCTTTCAGTTGATTTGTACCTAGCAATTTCATCTCTATATCTTTAAAATAACCAATTAGTAGCAAGGACTGTACCTGGTAGGCCTTTAAAGTTTGTGGTGAAAAACCCTCTATTCGCTTATCCGCTTCAAGTAATAATTCCATTCCCCCTAAAATAGTAATATTAAAAGGATTATTGCCAACTTAATAGAATTATAGACAAAGGGTGTGTTTTTACTAATGCAGCAGGAAAGTTTGACAAGGAAATTTAGTATTTTTACTTGAAGATACTTTTAGGAGGTTAAGTTCAATATGAAAAAAACATTTGAAGTTATGCACGATGGTCATCATATTAAATTGGTGAACAGCTGGTTTACAGGTGAAAAACTATATGTAAACGGACAATTACAGGATGAAAATCTTGGACTTGCTGTAAGAGCTGTATTAAATGGTGAACTAAAAAGTAATGACGATAGAAAAAGTATTAAAGTAGCTTTGGGTGGGTTTTTTAAAATTAACTGTAGGATATTTGTTGAAAATAACTTAATTTATCCTAATAAAAAGAAATAATATAAGTTACTCTTCTTGAACTCAAGGGTGCTTTTCTTTAAGAAGGACGTAAAGAATTTTTTACTTCAAGAAGGAATAAAACCTTTTTCTTGTAAACTAAAGGTGCAGTTTAGTTGAACAAGATTTTCATCATTATAGATTGAGGGAGTGAAATTTTGAGGAAATTATTATTTATGTCTATTATGCTAATTGTATTTTTTATTGTAAGCGGATGTAATAATAACTCTGTAAAACAAATTAAAGCAGATTACTTTGATATTGAATTTGGGCAGAGTTTGTACGAGGGGTATAACAAAGTAGATAAAGAAACTGTTCAGTCACTTGTGAAGGCTTACAATCAAATAGAATATAGTGGACAAACAAATGAAGAAATTAATTATGATAAGGCGATAACAATAACATTTATCTATAATGACCAAATTTCAGGTGCTTTAGTGATAGATGATAAGGGGATTTTTCATCTAAGTGATAGTGCTGAAAATTATCAAATCGAGTCCAATAATGATATTTATGAACAAGCAATAGAAATATATAACGATGTGAAGAAACAATATTGAACTAACGCGGCAGGCTAGTTGAATAAGAAATAGTAAGATATATGATAAAATTGTAATAAAAAGGAGAGAGATTATGAAGTTTTATATTGCATCTAGCTTAAAAACTATTTAACAGGTTAGATATGTTAGTAAAAGGTTAAAAAATAAAGGATTTATCCATACATATAAATGAGAACGTAACAACATTGGAAGAACTAAAGGCAATAGGTCAAAAGGAGAAAAATGCTGTAATAGAAGCTGATTTTGTTGTAGTTTTATTACCAGCGGGAAAAGGAAGCCATATTGAACTAGGTATTGCTATTGGAAATGACAAAAAGATTTATCTTTACTCACTGAACAAAGAAATAGATAACATTGAAACAACCAGTACATTTTATCATTTACCTGAAATCGAAAAGTGCTTTGGAACCATAGATGAGTTAGTAGATATTATAGACTTAAAGTCAAAAAGTTTTTTAAGCTAGCTAACGAGGTGCTTTACTTCAAGAAGGAGTAAAGCCTTTTTTCTTATTGAACTAACGCGGCAGTTTAGTTGAACAAGAAATGATTTGAAACATATCCATTATCTTCACGTTTAACAATTTAAGGAGGCGACTTTTTGAAGAAATTACTTTTCACTTTTATATCACTGTTCCTATTATTAGCGGCTTGTCAAGCAAATGATTCCGATGCAATTACACTGGTGGGTCAAGACAACGAACATCCTATACTCGGTTCTGATAATGAAAATCTCACCTTACCCGAGGGTGAAGAATTAGCTGTAGACACGTCTGACATTGAACAAATGAATATAGGTTCCGAAATGCCCAAACTTTTATATGCCGATAACAACATTGCGGTTATGCAAGGTACATTTGGAGTAGTCGTATATAATATGCAAGACTCTATAGTTACAAATCGAATTTCATATGAACAAATTAAGTCATATGACCTTCCAATGATGTTGGCATCTGTATCACATGATGGTACAACCATCTTTATTGGGAATGATGATATGTACAATGAATTTATTTATACTTATCAATACAATATTAGTACGAGAGTAATCAAAAAAACAATACAACAGCCTTCAAGCTTATTTAGTCCTATAACTATCGAGACACCTGGTTACAACGAGGAGTACGATAAATATTTCGATTTAAATTATCTTACGGCTGACAAAATTGTAGAATTGGATAATACGTTTATCTATCTACGCTCTAAAGACTGGAATATGAAAAACCTACAAATCGTTATTTGCCAGTATGAAGATAGCGAAAACAAAGTTTTTGATGTGTTCAAATAAGAATTAAAGTCATAGTCATTGTTCACCAATCGGGCACGATGAGGGAATAAACTGCTCTTTCTTCTTCAACTAACGGGTGCTTTATTTCAAGAAGGAGTAAAGCCTTTTTTCTGATTGAATTAAAGGGGCAGATTAGTTTAACTAGCAGGTATTCCTAAGTAGGATGCCGAATGATTAATTAAATGAGTAATTTTGAAGAGAAAGAGGTCTTAAACGCGGAAAGCTAAAAGAATTGTGGAAGTGGCTTGTCTTAGGAGAGGTGATAAAAAAATGATTGAATTACGAAAGATAACTGGGGATAACATAGATGATGTGATAGCACTTGAAGTTGGAGAAAAACAGAAAGAATTTGTATTAGAAACTACTAACCTCAGATGCTTTGCAGACGCTCATATGTTGAACGCAGACGGTATACCAGCGACTCCATTAGCCATTTATGCTGATGAAAATATAGTTGGATTCTTGATGTATATTTACGATACGATGGATCATGAATCATTTGAAAATGAAGTTTTTTATGGTAAGAAGAGTTATTTTATATGGCATAATATGATTGATAAAAGTTACCAAGGAAAAGGATATGGCAAGCTTGCTTTTGAAAAAATGTTGATGGATATTGAAACTATGCCATATGGGGAAGCAGATTATGTAAACCTCTTTTATCATACAGATAATGTCATAGCTAAAAGATTATACGATTCATTTGGTTTTGTAGATACAGGCATCATTCAGGATAATTCGATGTTGGCGATCAAAAAACTAGATGGGAAAATAAATATCTTTCTGCGTACTGAGTTAAGAACACAAACTCTTCTGGTTCATCCTCTGTGACGTCTATATAATCAAATAAATCTTGCAATAAATTCGCTGTAGTACGACTAATAGGGACAATGCGTGCTCTTTTACTTTTGGATATTTCAGCACGTATGTTTATTTGTCTGTAATGTAAGTCGAAGTCCCCCCGGATTAGCGACGTCATCTCACTTACACGAAGCCCTGTATCAATCATTAATACCATGATTATGTAATCTCTACGACCCGTATATATCCTTATTTTAGGTGCATTTAGTAGAGATTTTATCTCATAATCTGTAAATATTTCAAAGGTCTCTTTATCTTCCTTTTGTAATCCAACATCATTTGCTGGATTATGATTAATATACTTTTTGATAAGGGCCTAGTTATAAAAGACTCGTATAAATCTTATTGCGTTATTTGCGGACCTTGCAGACACTTCTATAGTAAGTTGAAACGTTTGTCGCGTTGTCATCCCATTTTACCTTCTTAAATGTCATGTAATAGATATATTGACGTACACAGTCCTTTTCATTACCGTTTAGTTCGTGATCGATACAATACTTGGGCTAATTATAGACTAGCGGGTGGGGTTTCATCTTTACCAGAAAATATTAGATTAAAGTAGGAGGACAATATAATGGAAAAACAAGGATGGGTTTCCATTTGGGTAGGAAATATTAAAGAAGAGGACTCTATAGAAGAGTATGTAGATTCAACATATGATGAGAAGGGCGAGTCTGTACCTTCCAAATTTTTTATTGATTTTAATATTGATATGGATGAAACAGATGAAGATACAATAGAAAAAGTGGTCTATAAGAATAGTAGTAGTGATATTTCTACATTATTAGATGGATGTTCGTATGAAGAAATTATCATCCCAAAAATTAAGGGAAGTATAGATTTAAAAAAATCATATAATGCAGTAATTCTGATATATAACTTTGAGCATAATAATGAAATTACTTCAACTGCTGCTTTTGTCTATATTACTTCTACAAATTATGAGTAAGGTAACATTTTAAAAGTATGGAGAATAATATCTTAGATAGTGTAAATTTAATATTTGAATACTTAAAATAATATTACAACCTTGATTGGATACAACCTTTTAAGGTTTCTTTTTTTGTGTACTACATAGGAAGCATTGATTTGCGGAATTGCCATAAAAATGATAAGATTTTTATTTGATCAAAAAACTGTAGGTTTCAAGGTTGAATCGTATAAGTTGTTCTATTAAATTGCCTAGACCAAGCAAGAGTTTTAAATAAATTTAAATCTGAAAAACTAAAATTAGGTGAATACATTATGATACTTGATAAGATGTCAAATGCTCCCCTTGTAAATTGGATGTGCATTTGATTAAGGTATGTGGAAAGTTTATAAAACAAAAGAACGTGGAGGTCACTATATAATTAAAGAAACTGGTAGTGAGAATGAGGTGATTGATTTTTTTATGAATTAGTATTAAGTGCACATAATAGACTTCTGAATTAATGTACTTAAAGGTGGATATGAAGCATGTTTTGTGTTTCATCACCACCAGCTGAAGTCTAAATCTCACTAAACCTCAACTATTAAAAATAGGGAAATCCTTGTCGGTATCATCTTTAGTAGTTGATATGACAGGGATTTTTATTTGTTAACTATTCTTTTGATGGTCCCGACTAGTGTCGAAGTAGTGCCCCCACCTTGTAGTGGTGGTTTTAGTTAGAATGGCATCATTTAGGCACCGGCACTGATTACCCTTTTTGAGACAGGAATAAAAACCCCTATATTTAGCCATTTTACGGTATTGAACCAGTGATTGGCTCTTTGGTTTCATTTGAATCATTGATTACGTGATTGATATTGTTGCTCTGTTCCATTTAGGTCAGTGCAATTTTATTTATGTAGAATAGTGAGGTTTTTAAACTACGGTGGAGTTACTACATGAAGGATTAACGCAAAAACCTAGGGGAATCGAGCAAAAAGAAGGGATAAAGGAAGAGAAAGCTGTTTTTGAACGAATGGAACTAAAAAGAGTTTAGAGAGAATGGACAATAAACAGGAGCGTTGATTCTGGATTAAAGGGATTAACGTTCTTTTTGTTGAACTTATTAAACTAATGGATCAAAATACAATGAAATTGATTTTAGTAAGACCTATAAATAGGTAATCAAAAACATTCGTTAGAGGAGATTGTGAAACATTTCACTTAAACTAACGCGGTAGTTTAATAAAATAAAATGGGGGTGAATTTTTGAAAAGAAACAAAGTAATAATTTTCATTATATCTGTGATTTTTTATTGTGCTTAGTGTGGATTTTATTTCCTAATAAAAGTGCAGAGGTAAAAATTTTCACCTATGAGATAGAGGAAAACAATGACGAACTTATTATTGAAGTTAACTATCAATTCACTAACAATACAGGAAATTTTAGTTATGCAACTATTGTTTTAGACAGTTTTTTTATGAACGACTTAAGAATCCAGAATCTATTGAACCCATTTTTTAAAACGGTGTAGTATCTGTTTCTACAAGAATAATTATTAACAAAGAGGACTTAACTTCAGACTTTATTGAATCGTTAAAATCAAAGGGAAAAAATCCTTTTCGTGCTATAAGTATAGGTGAAGAAATTAGTTTGTAATAACTTAACTAACGGGTGCTTTAGTTTAAGAATTTGTTTAATTTGTGTTCAACAATTGGACCATTTAGTTGAGAAAGGAGAAACTAACTTATGAAGAAGAATATTTTATACTTTGTAGCAGGTCTCTTAACTTATTTTGTGATTTCTACTCTTATACAGTTATTGTAAAAGCTAATTTATAGAGTTCAGCAAACGGACGGGATTGTTTAATATGCGGTCTCTGTTCTTATTCAACTAACGAGTGCTTTAATTAAACAAGCGGCTACCTGTCAGGGTAGCTTTTTCTTGTTGAACTAACGCCGCAGGTTAGTTGAATATCGAAACTTTCGATTACTTTATCCGTATTAAATGAAGGAGGGGAAAAAAATGAATACTATTACAAAACCTTTGGGAATAACTATTATTATAGCGATACTGATTTTTTTATTTAACTTTACAAATTACTCAACAATGGCGAATTTTATGGGCTTAACTTTCGTCCTATTATTTATTACCTTGTTAATTCATGAGTTAGGGCATGTGTTGTTTGGCATATGGTCAGGTTACAGATTTAACTATTTAACTGTTGGTCCTTTAACAGTTGAAAATACTGAACATTTAAATATTAAGGTGAATGACAATTGGTTATTAGTTGGGGGTGTAGCAAGTTGTTCACCTTTATCAAGTGATTTAACAAGTATCGCTAAACAACATAAACGATTTGTTTCTGGTGGACCAATTTTTTCTATCATTACAGCGATTATCAGTTTAATAGTAGGCACATCAATGGGCATACACTTCTTTACATACTTTGGAATATTTAATATAATCATTTTTTTCACTACGATATTGCCATACCGAGGAGCTATAAAATCAGATGGAAGGGTCTTACTTGAGCTATCAAAACAAGGTAAACAGACTGAAGAATTTTTAATATCTTTATTATTGATGAAAGAAATGAATTCCCCAATACATCCAACGGACTGGTCTATAGAATTAATTGAAAAAGCAAAAACATTACAACCGTCTGTTGACAATGTTATGGTTGGATATATTCTTTTTTACTACACACTAATAAATGAAGGATACAAAAATGCTTCTGCACTACTTGAACCATTTAAGAAATTACCTGTAACTAAGCAAAATCAAATTACGTTGCAATTTATCAATCACATTCAGCAGATAGATTTGATTATTGTAGGAAACTTTGATGAGGTGCGAATAAACGAACTGCATCAATTTTTGAATCCAATAGAGCCTATCAGTTTTAAAAGAAGTCAAGCCATTCTGGCAAAATTAAAAGGGGATGAAAAACAAGCGATACAAAAATTATCAGAAATAATGAAAGAAATTCATAAGGGCAAAAAACTATTTGGATTTTTTTATGCAGAGGAACAATTAACACAAATATTAGAAACAAAATTATTGTAGTAAATATGTAGCCTATAAAAATAAAGAAGTTTTACATAAATAACTGTGCTGGTGCGTTGGTCTAGTATGATAATGGACTTTTTGTTTGATTCTTAACTAACCGGTGCTTAGTTAACAATAGGATGCCTTTTAGGGGGAGATTTTTTTGTTCATCGAGTTAAAATCAGGAAAAGTAGAGTGTATAGAAGTAGAAGTTCTTCCTGAAGTATTTTAAAAGGAGCTAATTGTTTTGTATTTATTTGAAGAGATTGTTATAAAAGGCATTGAACAAAATCCAATAATTGAAATTAGGGGAATTAATGATCATCCAAAGGTGGAATATGAGAGGTTAGACATTGAAGCACCTTTTGGAAAGAAAATTTCATCAATAGCTCAGTTTTTTTAGCTCCCTTTATATTAGTTAGTTCGAATGGAATGTTGGATATTCCAATAGTGGACGACAAAATTCTCGATATTTCTATTAAAGAAATAGCCCCTCACTTCAACAAAGTTGAAAGAATTACAACCAATGAAAAACAAGTAGTTATTAGGTTGCAAAATGTTAGAGAAAGTTCAAAAATACATTTATCAATCTAAAAGAAAATCGTAAAGCTAATGCCATTGTAAATGATATATATTCAGAAGGGACTTCAAGCTGGGGAGAAACATTCACACCAAAAGAATTTAAAGTTAATCTCGACCTTGTAAGAAAAACAGCTAATCATGATATTTTATCCATGTGGGATTTTTTCGAACATACTTTTGTACAGGGAAATGGGGGGATGGCTATAATTCCAAGTGGATGGTCTTTTGATGAATCCTTTATAGATAGGGTAGCTGTTCAGAATTTTGCAAGTGTCTGTAATGAAATGATGATAACAGTTAATAGTGAAAATAATTTTATAACTTCTATTCTAATAAGCTAGTATGCTTTCTTCTTCGACTAACGGGTGCTTTAGTGAAATATAGAGTTGGATAATACAGCTCTTTTTTTGTTCAACTAAAGCCGTAATGTCTCTAGGCAAACCATAATATCTTTGGAAAAAGGACGTAATAATCCTTCAATCACATTAGCATTTAAGTTAGCTCGTTTATTTAATTGTCATATTGAAGATATTTTTATTTATGAGGAGGACCATCAATGAAACACAATAGAGCAATTTTTGTAATTTTAGGTTTCATTATGCTAATAAATGCACTTCTAATTAATGGTGCTTATATTTTTTCAGGTAAGTTTCCAGAAGCATTAATGGCAATTGCTTTAACGATTATGGCGTTCTGTTTAGCTTATTTAGCACCCCACTTTTCTGCAAAAGATGAGCGGGCTCAAAAAATTCGTGAACGTGCAGTATATATTAGTTATTTTTGGGGTATTAGTTTTGCCGTTATTTTAATGATTATTTTCAACCCTACATCGTCGCTTAACCTTGCGGCCTTTCAAGTATTATCACTATTCATGGCATTATATATTTCTACTGTCTTTTTAAATATGGTTTATTATGCAAAAAAATATTAAAAACATTCTTTTTTAAAAAAAGGCTGAGCCTTCAGAATGCTTATATTAAGTTAAAAGGTAAATCAAGAATCAACTCCATTCTTGTAAGAATAAAGGCAGGCTGGTGCAATAACCAGAGTAGGATTAATCTCCCATGAGTGCTACTCGTATAGAGTGCGACAGTCTGTGATGCGCCGTGGTCGTTGGAGTCAGACTAACGGAAGGGCTCTAAGGCAACATAGTTCATCGACCTTCTTCACCAGCTATACTAATCTATACCCGTTTTGATCCAATTTTCATCCTCTGTGGTTCAGCGTTTTTTGCTGCATGGATGGCTAACGGGTGCTTTAGCAGAACAGGGATGTAGTAAATAGCTTTTATTGTTATTCAACTAAAGTATAGCAGTAGAGTTTAACAGGAAAAAATAAATAAGCTGTGTCAAGGGGGAGTTTTGGTGAATCCATTATTATTAGATATACCATTACAAATAGAGACAGAAAGGTTATTATTACGAGCACCTAGGCAATCAGGGGACGGTACTATTGTTAATGATGCAATTAAAGATTCTTTTAATGAATTAAAGGCTTGGTTGCCTTTTGCACGGACACTCCCTACTGTGGAGGAAACAGAAGTGAATTTGAGAGAAGCATATATTAACTTTTTCAAAAGAGATAGTTTACGTTTCCTGATTTTCCATAAAGACACTAATGATTTTATAGGAGTAACAAGTTTCGAAGGTTTAAACTGGGACATCCCAAAAAGTCATATAGGTTATTGGATTAACACTGTTACCGAGCAAAAAGGAAAAATAGAGTCTTTGGAAAAACGTGTAGAGTTGCTTGAAAAAAGGTTAGATAATCAATAAAAATTTGCTGTTCTTTATTCAAGTAACGGGATTAATAGGAGAGCCATTTTTTATAGTTTTAAAAAAAGTATGAGTTAACCATTTAGATTGAATTTTTGAAAAATGGGCAAGTCGTCATTCAGCGTTCCATGTGGGAAAAGCTTAACGAATCATTAAAAGAAAGTTACTTACAACAATGGTTTATGAATGGTGGGATAAGGGAGAATGTGAGGAATCACCAAAGTCCTTACCTAGTTATCTAAAACCATTTGCAAATACTTTTGGTCATCTCCAAGGTGCAAATTGCATAGCAGTAGTTTTGTTTGTCATTTCAAAAGGGAAACAAAACTGGTTAATTTATGAATGGATACATCAAAAAACATTTCTTGAAAAATTGAAACAGTATCACTATGAGGAGTTTCTAGATGAAGGACTACACCAGGGGAAGAATTATATTTCAATAAAAATGGACAAACGATGTTTAACCCTTGGAAGATACTTTCGAAAGAGCAACTTTATAAGGAGTGGGAACATCTAACACTTGTGAAGTATCGACAATGTAATTAAGCATTTGGAAAAAATGAATATTTATTCTTGGTGGGTGCTTTACTCAATAACTCGTATTAAGTGGTTTTCGACCACTTATACAAGGCATATACTTAAATTAAAAAGGAAGTGTCTAACTGAAAAAGAGTAAAATCACTTTAATTGGGACTCTTGTATTTTTATTTGTTATAACCTTTCTATTTATCAATAATTCCTCGTCAAAAGGAGATACATCTGAAGTGCCACCTACGTTAAGTCCCGAGGAACAAGCAGAAAAAACGGCTGAGATTGAAAATTTCATCTAAGTGGAATAATTAAACAAGTAGATGATTAATTAGTGAAAAAAGGTTATGAATTTCAGACAATGGTTATGGCAAATTCTGTGGATGATGTTCAGGGAAATATATTTTAAACAATAAAGACGCCTCAAGATAGTTGTCGGATATTGCTCTTTCCTAGATTACATATTGTTCTTCTTTCCTAGATTACATATTGTTCTTCTTTCCTACTGCGCTTAGCTTGCTCGACAGTGTATACATAGGTATTTGACGCGACTTATTTGATCGTTATTTCTTATAACTCCGCCGAATTTAAAATACGTGCAGTAAAAGGGAATCTTATTGTTGAAGTCCTTCTCAAATCTTTACCTAGACTGATTTTTCACTTATAGTATTTTCATTGGATTTTACTGTGGGATTTAAATTGCCTTTTTTTATTCTCTAATAAGCAATCTGTAGTTTTTTAAAAAGACTTTACCATTCAAGTGAGTACGTTCTTTTCTTTTATTATAATTAACTTTTTGTGTTTGAATCCGTCAAGGGCTCAATATTAAACTGATAATCAATCTTAATGTCCATCTTCTTGAATAGTTCAATCCATTTTTTTTCATCCATTGGTTTTGAAAATGGTTTTAATGTATGAATGCCTAGCTGTAATGGATCCACATTCAATTCTTGCATCTTTTTTACTAGTTCTTGTGTTTGTTTTTCAAGATTGAATTGGATTTCTTTTTTCAAGTCTTCAAAATCCTTTGGTTCAAATATTTGCTTTTCTCCCCGGTATTCTTCAATTCTTGAGTCTATATTCACGGTATAGGTCATTGTAGACAAGCTTTTATTGATATCCACTTTCGTTTTAGACCTAACATGACCTAGAACAACTTCTAATTCTGGTATAGGTAAAACTGATAAGTAGTGATTGTTGTTTAACAGCTGGAAGATGCGATCATCAAAAGTTGTTATTATTTCAACTAGTTTATCATTTTGAAACAGGGCTGTACCTTCATAGCTGATAGCGTCATTTTCTATTTTGAATACAGGTAAGAAAGGATCTGAATAAGGAGTATATAACAAATTTTTAAATTCATGTAGATTAACAATACTAATTTCGCCCTGATTTTTTTCCTCATAATGCTTCAGCATTCGATAAAAGGAGTAATCAAGATTTTCTTGTTTATCCAATTGATTTTCTAAGTATTCTTCAAAATTCCCTTTTACGATAACTAAATAAATTCTCAAAGAAATATCCGGATCAGTTAATAACACATTAATAACGGACATAATCCCCTCTTTTCCGAGGTCTTCATTAATTATCAGCATTCGCATTTGCCCAGATTTCATTTCCTGGTAGAAGTTTAAATTAAAATCCATTAATCCCTCCTTCATTAAGCTTACTTCTTGCGTCATTACACTTTTTTTTTCTTTGCTTAGAGGAGGCAATATCGTACTGATTTTTATTTCACCTTCATCCCCTTTACTAAGTGATAAAAATGTGACTGGAGCAAGCTCTTCAATAATGTTATTTTCAGTAAAAGGGGCACATCCAGTTAACCACAATGCAATAAATATAATTGAAAAATTTTTAGCCATTTTCTTTCGTATTCGCATGTTTATTAACCCCCTTTATCTTCATCGCTACGATAATAATAATTGGAACCACTAAATAACTTAAGCTTCCTGCTAAAATTTGAAGATTAAGTAAAATAACCTGCTTTTCTTCTGACTTCCAAATCCATTCATTCACAAGAATCATTCCAATTAAAATAATGAATACACTGAATAATAAGCCTACTCGACTGGGTGGTTTATCCACTTTCCCATTAGCTATTTTAGATGCTCCATAAAACAACAGAAGAAAAATTGAACCCGCAAAGACGATGTTAAATAATTCCAAAGAAAGCATGACCATATCAATACGTTCAATTACTGGATTTTGAAAATAACGGGCCATAGTGACAATTGGAAATGGACTTTTGCTTAAATAATTGGATCCGAAATAGAATAAGGACGCCATATATAAGGATACATACTCTATAACGGTTAGAGCATTCCCATAAGACAAATAACGATATGTCTTATTATTTGTTTTAAACCACGGTCCCAAAAATACCAGAAATTCAGGCCCTGAAAATGAAGACAAAATTAATAATATTCCTTTCCAGGAATCCCCACTTAATTCCATTGGAATAATCGGATACAAATCACTGAGTTGAGCAATTGGAGGAAAGAAGAAATAGGCAAAGAATAAGAACATCCAAAATGTACACAAAAATGAAATTACAACAAAACGTATAGTTTTTTCAACACCCTTCCATGCTACATACAAACAAGACAACAGTATAAAAAGGATAAGCCAATTTGAATCTGTAGCTGGAAACATAAATATTTGTATCATTTCCGAGAATCCTAACATAATCACGAAAAGTTTAAGCAGGATAAAGAATAAACCGATGAATGAGAAGAGACGTACAAGTTTTTTTCCGAATAATTGGACAAATCCATTGTAACCCTCGCTAGAAAACCGGGTTAAAAACCATTTGGATAAAAGAAGAATGTTTAGTTGAGACAATATGCCGACCACTATAATCACCCAAATCATATATGAATGGATTAAAAATCTTGGCATAATCAAAAAAAAGTAAAGCATTTGGAGGCGATTTACCATCAACATGACATAGAACCCGTTATAGGTTTCATTCTTATTAAATAATTGAAGGGCTACCATCAGTTCATCTCCTAGTTTGATATCTCTTCTTCTTCAGTGGTTTAAGATGTTCTGGACGCTCCTTCATTTTGACTAAAGGACCTCGAATGAATAGGTCGAGCCAATCTTTTCCATAGAAAGGGGTAACAGGGGATAAGTATGGCTGCTTGAGTGAAGACAAGCCATTAAGGTGGGCTAAAATGATAATCATTGCCAGAACAATCCCTACAATCCCAAGAAACGAAGAAAATACAAGAAGAATGAATTGAATCAATGAATTCGCCTTTGTCACAAGGTAATTAGGAACAAGAAAGGATCCGATAGTTGAAATCCCTACCATGACAATTAACACCTTACTTGCCAAACCAGCCTCAACTGCTGCTTGACCAATTATAATGCCCCCAATAACCCCAAGCGTTTGACCAGTCTTTGTTGGCATCCTTAAACTTGCTTCTTTTATAATTTCAATAAAAATCAACATGATAAACGCTTCCCAAAAAGGTGTGAACGGAAGCTTGCTCCTTGACTCCACCAAGACGAAAAGTGTTTGTAAAGGAATCATTTGATAGTGATGAGTTGTTAGTGCCACGTAGAATGGGATCAATGTGATAGATAGAATAAAACTTACATATCGGATGATGCGCAAAAAACTGGCAACTACCCATCGATTAATATAATCCTCTGGTGATTGGAACAAATGAAAAATAGTAATTGGGGCAACTAGAGCAAAAGGTGTATTATCTACCAGAATCGTAATTTTTCCTAATCCCAGAGAATAAGCAACAACATCAGGTCGGTCAGTTTGCTGAAACTGTGGAAAAATACTGTCTTGATTTTCCTCCATGAATGCAGCTAATTGAGAAGATTCAAAGAAGAGATCATAATTAATTTCCGTAATTTTCTTTTTGGCGGTTGAAACAAATTCTGGATTGGTCAGCCCTTCTATGTACAATAAGACCACATTTGTCTTACTTAAAGAACCAACGGTGAACTTCTCTGTTTTTAGATCATGTGTTGGAAGACGTCTACGAATGAGCGTAATATTTTGTTCTAGCTGTTCACTGAAGCTATCTTTTGCTCCTAAAAGAATGGTTTCAGTATCGGATGGTTCAATTGCACGTCCAAGTGGATTTTTTAAAGGGATAGCGAACCAAAGGTCTGACGAAGAGTCAAATAACAAGACGGACCCATTAAACAGCTGCTTTTTTGCCTCATTAAAAGTGGAAATGGAGTTTATTGTTGACTGAACATTACATTCCTGAATGGATTGTTTGGAACAGTTAGATAAAGGTTTTACAATGCTTTCATTTAATCTTTCTTGGTCAATCAGGGTTCTTATGTAGATAAGATCAACATTTTGATTTTCAGAAATGTTGATCTCAACAAATTCCGCATCATCCATTTGAACGAGGGCTTTTTTTAGAGTCTCTATTGATATTTCTGAGTCTGTGTTTGATTGAGAAACAGGCTTATTTTCATTTGATTGTATTTTCCAAAACATGTACATCCCTCACCTCTATAAAAAAAGCATTTTTGGAAGAACGGTAAAATTACGTATTAATTTCATTGTTAGCTTTTTAAGTTTAAAATATACGAAACTAAATATAAATGCAGAGGCACACCCTTACCTTCTTACCAGGAGGGATTATATGTTAAAAAGGATATTGATCATTAGTGGAATACTTCTAGTGGGAATAGCATCATTTAGCCTGTTAAATAAGCATTCGGAAGTTGATACTGCCGTTGCGAATAAGGATGAACCAGAACCTTTATCTACTAAAGAACTCTTTCGTATTAAAAATGAAAACATAGCTCAAATACCTTTCTTTTTCAACCCATTTTGTTTATGATAGAACCTTTTTAAACAAATTGGAAAAAGATTAGTCGACGATTATAAAATCAAATGGGAGCCAAATGGGAGATTTCTCATGAAGATTAATACCCATAAACACCACTAAATGGCCTCAGTTATTCTGAATATAAACTTCGTTTTTGGGGTAATCTTCATTGGATGAAAAGATGCGGAGGTGCAGGAATGTTTGAAAAGAAATTAGCACTACATGAAACTTTGGAATTTCATGAAGTAATTAATTTTAAGACAGTATGTTTACTTAAATCTAAAATGATGCAAGGTATCGTTTTTGACCAAGATTTAAAAGCTCTAATGGAGAAGGATGTAAAACAATCTATACCAGCTTTAACTGCAATGATAAAACTATATTCAAATGTTGAGTTAAAATAATCGGAGGTCGGTTTATATGAATGATTATTTAGATCCTATAAATTCTGTTGGAATGCCTGAACTTACTGATTCAGGTATTGCCCTTGAATTTTTGTTATCAACAAAAACTGGGGTTAGAAATCTTTCAATTGCATTGACAGAAACAGCAACACCTACAATTAGAAAATTATTACAGGAACAACTTGATGTAACCATTGCCTTATATTTCGAAATAGCAGATCTCATGATGAAAAAACAATGGTTAAACCCATATGATTTGGAACTTCAAAAACAATTGGATATAAAATCTGCTCAAAATGCAGTAGATATAGCTAATTTAAATCTCTTTCCGGGCGTTACAAATCGGAAAGGAATGTTTCCAAGCCCACCGAAGAAATAATGAATATAGAGGAGACTTAACTAATGAAAGCTGTGACTTTTCAAGGTGTTAAGAATGTTCAAGTAAAAAATGTGAAAGACCCAAGCATTCAAAAAGCGGATGATATCATAGTTAAACTGACTACCACTGCCATTTGCGGATCAGACTTACACTTAATTCATGGGATGATCCCAAATCTTGGAGAGGATTATGTTATTGGGCATGAACCTATGGGAATTGTGGAAGAAGTCGGTAAGGATGTAACGAAAGTAAAAAAAGGGGATCGCGTTATCATCCCATTTAATATAGCATGTGGACAATGTTGGTACTGTAATCATGAATTAGAAAGTCAATGCGACAATGCCAATGAAAATGGAGAAATGGGCGCATATTTTGGCTACTCAGACACGACGGGAGGGTTCCCAGGTGGTCAAGCGGAATTTATGCGAGTTCCATATGCTAATTTTACGCCTTTTAAGATTCCAGAAAACAGTGAAGTTGCGGATGAAAGTTTAGTGTTACTTGCAGATGCTGCATCAACAGCATTTTGGAGTGTAGACAATGCGGGAGTGAAAGCAGGGGATACGGTCGTAATTTTAGGATGCGGTCCGGTTGGTCTGTTAGCACAAAAATTTGCGTGGTTAAAAGGTGCAAAAAGAGTTATTGCAGTGGATTACGTTGGTTATCGTTTAAAACATGCAAAACGTACGAATAAAGTGGAGATTGTTAACTTTGAAGATCACGAAAATTGTGGTGAATATTTAAAAGAAATAACAAAGGGTGGAGCAGATGTAGTCATTGACTGCGTAGGAATGAGTGGAAAAATGACTCCACTGGAATTTCTTGCATCTGGCCTGAAATTACAAGGAGGAGCAATGGGAGCTCTAGTAATTGCAAGTCAAGCAGTTCGTAAAGGTGGAACAATTCAAATTACAGGAGTATACGGGGCACGTTATAATGCATTCCCATTAGGTGACATCTTTCAACGAAATGTGAATATTAGGACAGGTCAAGCTCCAGTTATTCACTATATGCCGCATATATATAATTTAATCGCGGAAGGTAAGATTGATCCAAGTGATATTGTCACTCATGTACTTCCTTTAGATCAAGCTAAGCATGGCTATGAAATATTTGACACCAAAATGGAAGACTGTATAAAAGTTGTACTAAAACCTTAAATACCGAGTTAGTTTTCGAGCATCTCTTATGAGGTGCTTTTTTAAATTTTGGAGAGATTAATAATTGTATTCTTTATATGGAAAAATGCACATACATGGATTGTCCCATCCAATCACGGTAGGAATATTTATCAAGTACCAGGCATTAAAAAATGCTTTCAACATATATAGGGGATATTGGGTTCGATTTTGATGAGGAGGATATAATGCAACCTAAATTACCTAAAGAAAAGTATTTTGGGCAGTTTGAAATGGTGCACGCTTTTTATGGGGCTATGCCTACAGGAGTCAGCGTCTCCGAAACTGGTCGTATTTTTGTTTGCTTTCCGAAATGGGGAGATAG
The DNA here is from genome assembly GCF_038003145.1 of Psychrobacillus sp. FSL K6-1464. Taxonomy (NCBI): domain Bacteria; kingdom Bacillati; phylum Bacillota; class Bacilli; order Caryophanales; family Bacillaceae; genus Psychrobacillus; species Psychrobacillus sp. FSL K6-1464. Next base: position 1,990,377 of record NZ_JBBOOP010000001.1, on the reverse strand, counting down.
CGTTCAATTTACTGTGGCGGAAATTGTTGAGGGTGAATTGCAGCCTTATCCCAGTTTAGAAGCTAATTTGGTCAATCCTAAAAATATTAAAATGTCTTTCGTCAGTGTTCAAAGTATCGTTGCTGATGGAAGAGGAACACTTTGGGTACTAGACACAGGGGCACCAAATTTTTCTGAACCTATTCAAGGGGGAGCAAAACTAGTTGCTGTTGATTTAAGCACGAATACAATAAGGAGAGTATATACCTTTACAGATGATGTTGTCTTGCCAACAACTTATTTGAATGATGTCCGTGTGGACTTTCGGGTAGGAAGAGCAGGTTATGCATATATAACGGATTCTTCTTCCAGAGGGCCAGGGGCGATTATCGTCGTAGATTTAGAAAATGGGAACGCGTTTAGACGATTAAATGGGGCAATATCAACTTCACCTGACCTCTATTTTTTACCAAAAGTAGAAGGTAAAATTTTGATGAATCGCAACGAGGACGGCTCGACTTTCCCATTTAGATTGGCTTCCGATAGTTTAGCAATTTCTCCTGATGGAAAGGTTTTATTTTATGCTCCCCTAACCAGTCGTCAGCTGTTCTCGATCTCAACAGAAACCCTAAGAGACAGAAGAATACAGGACATTAATTTATCCCAATATGTTCAGTATTGGGGGGAAAAAGGCGCTTCTGATGGAATGATCACCGGTTCAAAAGGAACCATTTATGCGGGAGACTATGAAAACAATAGTATCCGGAAGATATTCCCGAATGGCGTAATGGAAACCATCGCACATGACCCGAGAATTTTATGGCCAGATACTTTTTCGATTGGCCCCGATCAATACTTATATGTCATAGTAAATCAATTACATCGGCAGGCGAGATTTCATTATGGAAGAGACTTGCGGGAAAAACCATACAGTTTACTTCGTATGAGAATTGATGAATTACCTGCACCTACCTTTTCATAATAATCTTAAACGAGGGTAGCTATCCATCATCAGGAAGCTGCCTTTTTTGTCAGTTAAAATAAGAAACAGGTATCTGTGCCACCGTAATGTGTAATCATTCTCTGTGGAGCAGCTATTTTTTGTGTTGCATGGATGGCTAACGGGTGCTTTACTTCAAGAAGGAGTAAAGCCATTTTTCTTCTTGAACTAAAGCGACAGATTAGCTCAAGAAGGAAATCAAAAAAATAATGGAGGATTTATATATGTGGACAGCAGTTGGGAAACAAGTTCATTAGAAATAAAAGATTTTGTTAATAATCTCTTATATAAAATTAAAGAAATTTTAAATAGGATTTTATGGTTTTTTATTTACACGGTTCTGTTCTTTGGCGATGGGAGGATTTAATTCGAAAAGTAGTGATATTGCTGTTTTGTTAATAACGAATAAAACAATATCGGTAGGCACTAAAAGAAAGTTAGCGGAGTTATTATTAAGTTTTACAATGAGCCATTTCCCGGAGAAATAAGCTTCGTGAATATGGAACAACTGAAAAATTGGAGACATCCATGCTCTTTAGATTTTCATTATAGTGAATTTTGGAGAGGTAAGTATCAAGATGATTTATCAAGAGATACATATCGTCATAGTTCAACAAAGGGGGAAATGACAATAAGAGTTTATTCTAGTTGGGATAAATCGACTAGTGAGCAAGCGAAAAAAACTCAAAAATGGCAGTTGTCTTATTTTGTAGATATGAGTGATCCGAGTAAATTACCCATAGACAAAATAATAGAACTATATTCGCTTTAATATTATGCAAACGGGCGTTATAGTTTAATAAATGACACTATTCTTATTCAACTAACAGGTGCTTGTGCGGTCGTATCATATAGCGGGTGAGATTCCCGTCGAGAAAGAACTAGCCATTCACTCGTAGCGAGTCTTGGAGGGCTAATGGTAAACAGTAGCCTCTAAGTGTAGACAGTTAGTTGGCGGGCCGAAAACCAACTGGTTGAAGGGATTGAGTTCCATAATGTTAGTAAATCGAGAGGGCTGATGCTTTAAGCACGGCAGAAAGCTACATTTTATCCATCTTTAAAGGCAAGAAGGATAAAACCTCTCTGGAGTCAGAGACCTTGGCACCTCACACATCGATATGATATAGCAACTCGGGATGCCCTACCGGTTTTTTCTTCTTATAGAAGAGTATGGTGTACAAGCGATTATGGAAACTGGTGCTATCTTATAAGCTCATAAATTGAATAAAAAGGTGACACACTCACTTTGTGTAGTCCGCGACGACTAGAAATCTAAATTCAAAGTCCTTTCTCCCTGCGGGATATGTCAAGAAAGGTTGTTTTATTGGGGCCAAATGTAAGTGTTGCAGTTACACTGCCTGGTCAAGAACTAACTTTTAAATCATTATCAGAAGTTAAACCTTACCATTGGACAGGGGCTTATGATGAATACAAAGAAAAGTGGAATATTCTATAGTAACTTCTTCCAATTAACGAAGTGTTTTACTTCAAGAAGGAGTAAAGCCTTATTAAAACAATTAATATTCCAAAAATAACGCTAAATCAAGAAGCTCAAATTACAGTCAAAATTCCACGATAAGGCTAGCAACAGAGATTATGGTGATGATTCTATGCCTTCATTTAGAAGTGAATTAACTCTTCATCAACTAACGGATGCTTTCTTCAAGAAGGAGTATCATCTCGACTTCTAGAATACATAGATATGGACAAATTCTATGTCAAGGTGGGTAAGAGATGGGGTTGTTAGGGAGAGTGGTTTTTTTGCAAAGATTACGAGTTGAGCTAGTGGAAAAAAGAAAACAAGTTACCAATGACCTTCAAATTGATGAAATTGACAAGCAAATACGGAAGATAAATCTAGAGATACAGAATATTAGTAGATTGGCAGAATAAAGTACAGTTCCCTTCTTAATAACGGGTACTTTACTTCAAGAAGGAGTAAAGCTTTTTTTCTTATTGAATTAACGAAGCAGGTTATAGGGGCGTATATGAATAAACATAAAAAGACATTCATTTTTGAAAAGGTAATACTATTAATTTTGATAGTGGCAATTGATATTTAGATATGCTGAGTTTAGCAGAACATATTATGTATATTGCTATGACAGTCAAATAAGCATTGTTCAACTAACGAAATTAAGTTCTTGATATCATATTAGGATACAGTGTTTAAATAAAGGAGTTATATAAAATGGATGAAAAAAAAGATACAGAAATAAAACGCTCTTCAAAAGCAGAAAACATTCTACCTCAGATCAATAGTAAAACAAAGCTAGGAGACTTACGAAAAATTGCGAAGGACATTAAAAAAGATCACGAACTAGCTATGGAACTTTGGTCAACCGAAGAGTTTTTGCCTAGACTATTAGCAATCTTAATTATGGACAAAAAACTTCTTTCACAAGATGTGCTAAATAAGCTTGATAAGGATATGCAGACTCACAGTTTTGTTGAGCGAAATAACTTAATGGATTGGTTAATGGCTAATCAGCTCACCAAAGACAAGAAAAATATTGTGTTGATGGAGTCATGGGAAAATAGTCCTTCTGCTCTTCAAAGGCGAGCTTTCTGGTATTATCAAGGGAGATTAAGATGGACTGGACAAACACCTCCTGATAACACCGCAGACTTGCTATCTGCTTTAGAAGCTAATATTACGCAGGAAGAACCGGAAGTTCAATGGGCTATGAATTTCACCGCAGGCTGGATAGGCGTTTATGATGAAAAGAATCGTGCACGTTGTATTACACTTGGTGAGAGAACGGGTCTTTACAAAGATGAAATAGTAGCAAAAGGATGTACTCCCAGCTATTTGCCCGAGTTCATTACGATTGAATTTAACAAACGAAATAATAATTAGTTACCTCTAAAAAATTTATTGGGTGCCTACTCATATAGAGTGCGTCAGTCTATGATGCACCGTGGGCGTCGGAGTCAGACTAACGGATGGGTTCAATGACACCATAGTTGATCGAACTTCTTCGCCAGCCGTAGTATCCTATACTCGTTTTTCTCATTTTAATTCTCTGTGGTGTAGTGCTGTTTTAGCGCTACATGGATGGCTAAAAGGTGCTTTACTTCAAGAAGAGGTAAAGCACTTTTCTTATTGAAGTATCGCCGCAGGTTAGTTTAATAAAAAAACAGAATAATGCGAAACTACTAACGCTATTCATACGTATATAGACTAAAGGAAGTGTTACCAAATGAAGAAAGTTAATGTATTTATTATTGTACTTATGCTACTTTCAATGACCAGTTTGTTAGCTTATGATTTCTTTCCTGATTTAATTGACTTCATTTACTTGCCAAAATCACTTGTTGTTGCACTGTTGATAATCATAGTTATTTTCAGTATTTTATCTAACAGGTTTCAAAAAGATAACTCAAGATTAATTCTACTTTGGCAATTGGTTTCAATGTTGTATTTGTTTTTGTTAGTTGTTGCATTTACAGTTCTCGGGGGTATTTCACAAGTAGGAATATCTTTAAATAATCCAGTCTTATGGATTGTTATTCTTATTAGTATTTATGAGATATACGAACAAAGTAAAAAAGTAAAAGTATCAAATTCGATTACTTGAAGAAAGCGTACTACTTCTGATTTAAACACTCAAAACACCAACTTTCAGATAAATTATCATATTTACGTATTCCAAACTAATAATTTTCCAAATTTTTATTCGACCATAATGTGTAATAAAAGAGACGGTGCTTATTCAACTAACGGGGCTGTACTTCATAAAGGAAAAGCACTTTTCTTATTGAACAACGTGGCTGGTTAGTTGAATAAGGGTTTAATAAATATAACTATTTGAAAAATTTGAATGATTTTACAATTTGAATATAAAAGGAGATTTGAAATGGGGAAAAATAAGATTTTTGAATGGATTGGATTTGTCATCATTATCGTTTCTATATATGCTAATGGTTCTTTTCGTGCAGATGGTATTACAACTGGTACAGGAATAAATTTAAGCGTAATCGGAATAGTTGTGGGTGTAATTCTTACTTTTACACTTTTCTTTATTAGGAAATTTAGAAATAAAGAAGCACTTAATAGATCGGTAAATTAAATAGCTAACCAGTTTCTACATTTTTTTTCAAGTGGTTGCTTTACCTCAAGAAGGAGTAATGATTTATTCTTATTGAATTAAAGCCACAGGTTATTTTAATAGAAGGATGTAGAGGAGGATTAGATGAATAAATATTGTAAGAGTGCATTACATCAAATTAAAGTCGCTGTAACTACAATTGTTGAGATGATAGAAAAGTTAGAAGAAAATGACTTGCAAAAAAGACCTACACCCAGTAAGCATTCCATAGGAGAACTGTTAGAACACATAGCTATTATTTGTGTAGCTGATTCACTTATATCGGACGGCGCATCCCAAGAAAAGATGAATAAATTTTATTTAAGTATTTCTTATAAAAGTCTAAATGAGATAAAAGAAGCATTGATAAACAATCATCAATTTTTAGAAGATAAATTTATGAATTTTACAGAATTCGAACTTCAAGAGGAAATTAGTTCTTATTGGGGCGTTACATATTCACGATATGAATGGTTGTTAGAGATTGTAGCTCATATTTATCATCACAGAGGGCAATTACACTCTATGCTTGTTCATTGTTATGGGATAGACCCAAAAACTCCATTGTTTGAATAGAACTTTACTATTCAACTAACGAGTGAGTTAGTAAAATATTCGCTTTCCGAAATAATCAATTTGGTTTTTTCAAAAATAGCCAAATAACATTAAAACTTAAATAAGTTTTAGTACCTAGTATCATAATAAAACACTGTTATAATTGGACAACATAAAGAGCCTGCTCAGATTAAACGTAGTAAGTACCCTATAGAATTGACAATAAGAAAAGTCTGTTTTTTAAGGTTGAGGAGAAATCAAAATCAAAAGCAAATTATATACTACCTCATCGATGTAAATTTTCGTTTACATCGATTTTTTTATGCGAGAAGATTGTTGGTGGCTTCGTTATAGTTAGTGAAAAGCTTTTCGAATGAAGTGAAGGAGCGAGCATATGAAATGTACAGAGAGAAATTATATTAGTCGACTAAAAAAACAAAAAGAAGATGCACTCGAATATATAATGGAACATTACGGAGGCTTAGTCCACGGTATATCCCATCATATTTTGGGACATGTTAGCCATCAAGCCGTCGATGAATGCGTAAATGATACCTTTTTACTCATTTGGCAGCGTGCGCATCAATTTGATGGCGACGCAATAGCTTTTAAAAAGTGGGTTGGCATGATAACGAAATATAAGGCTATTGACTATTATCGCGCGTTAGTAAAGCAAAAGACACGTGAACAAACAGACGAGCAAGTACTTTTGGAGCAATCAACACCTGATATGCAAAGGACATATATACAAAAGGAACAAAGAGATGAGCTACTAGCGGTCATTAGTAGATTGCCAGAAATAGACCGTGACATTTTCATAATGAAATATTTTTTAAATTTACCAAGTAGCGAAATAGCAAAAACTTTACATTTGTCTGTAACTGCTATCGATAATCGTTTATCACGTGGTCGAAAAAAGCTTGCTCAAAAAATAAAATTAAAGGAGCAATTCATATGAATGAAGAGATGAAAAGATTCGTGGAAATAGATTTTGATACAATTGAGGAAAAGCCACTAACAGACATACAAAAGCAAAAAATACGTAAAAATGCACGTGCAAAAAAATCCCCCAATCGTAAGTGGAAAAAATTTGTTGCAGCTGCAGTTGTTAGTTTAGTAGCGATTTCAGGAAGCTTGTATGCATTGCCAACAATTGCGAGTCAGTTACCTTTTGTTGAAAATATTTTAGAAAAAATCGACCCTAATTTTATGCCAAAAAACTATGTGGCGTTGGCGACGATTATTAACCAAGTCGAATCGAGTAATGGTATCGATATCATGATTGAAAATGCTGTTTACGATGGTACTACTTTAATGGTGGCGTATGCCATCCATTCTGACAAAGATTTAGGGGAACAGCCTTTAACTGATACAATGTTCGATATAAAGGGGGCTACTGCTGCAACAGGGGCTTCATCATTAGAGAAATCTGCTGACGGTCTTTACACAGGTATAATAAAAATGACACCTACATTTAATAAACACTTGGACGTATTGAAAATTAAATGGCAGCCTGAAAAAATTACAAATCCCGATACAAATGAAACTTTTGAAGGAGATTGGTCATTTGCCTTTACAATGGATACACTTCCTGGAAAATTAGAACATTTAAAAATAACTTCAACTAATGATAAAGCGAAAATTCAAATTAATAAAGTTAACTATACTGATTTATCAACAGTTATACATTATGAATATAACATCGACCCAGCTATTATGAAAAAGCAACCACTATCATCAATTCATTTCGTAAAAGCGATCGATAATCATGGCAATGAGTATGAAATTCATGACAATGGTGGTGCTATTTCTGAGGATGGACATGGCTTTGATTGGAGCTTTGCGTTATATAATTTATCAGAGGATGTAACTACAATTACATTAACGGCTGAAATTTATTATGTTTCACAATCAGGTGAAATAACATCAGATATGCGAGAATTATTAGAGCCAATTACAGTCGAACTCAATAGATAATGTGTGAGCAAATGAAAATTGAAATAAATGAGTATCTAATATAATTGGAAATTTAATTAACCTAAACGAGCTTTTAACATTTGCTAATATAACATCGTTTTAAAGATAAAACGATAAGCCCTCACAATCAACATTTGTGAGGGCTAATATGCTTGGTTTTGTCTATTTACTCGTATATGTTTTGTTTTACATAAAAAGTAAGAGTGTAGAAAAAAAGGAGGTGTAATCCTCTGCTTTGATCACTTACTCTTTTTGAAGATCTACTTTCTATTATATGCTTTTTTATTTGCCCAAAAATTAACCTATGAAAGAGTGGTCAAATAAATAGAATTGTTGAGGTAAGCTTCAAATAAATAGAATTTTAGAGTGTTTTTTTAGGCTACTTGGATATTTATGTTAAAACTAATATAAATTTGTGAAGAATTTCACTTAAACTAACGCGGCAGGTTAGTTTAATAACCATAAATGAAACTTTAATTGGAAATTAACTACTTATTATGAAAAGGGGGAAAAGCGTATTAGAATAAAATACTTTTTCTTTTCATTAATAGCTATTGCTTTCTTATCGGGTTGCACCAACGATTCATCAGCTGTTAGTAACAATTCATCAGCGAAAGAAACCACTGAAGAGCCCATAATCGGTGAACCTCTTCCACTGCAATGGATAAATTATAGTGGTGAGAAGTATGTTTTTAACAGGATTATTCCAAAAGATGAAGTGGATATGAGTCAAATTGTCTCAACAAACACATTAACAGCATTAGGAGATGGTGCTGAATCTGGGAATGAAATTTTTCTTTATAAGAAAGACGGTAGTTTATTCATAATAGATAACACAGGACCTACTGAGCAATGGGCGAATTTCACTAAAAATAATTAAAAGTAGATACTTTTCTTGTTGAACTAACGGGTGCGTTACTTCAAGAAGGAGTAAAGCCTTTTTCTTATTGAACTAAAGAAGCAGGGGAGTTTAAGAAGAGAACTAAAAAAATGCAAGAATTCTTATGGAGAGTGATAACTATAAAAAAATTATTTTATCTAATACTATTCTTCACATTAATACTATCAGCGTGTAATTCATCAAGTGTAAGTATTGATCAAACTTTCGATATTCCTGAAAAAGTTCAAAACGTGATTAATACGGATCATCAATTACAACTCATTAAAAAGGGCATGAATGCTTATATTATTTTTCAATCGACAGAAACGCTTACACTTACTGAATTTGAAGTAATTGATAATATACTAAATATAAAATTTAATAGTGAAAATCAAGAAAATACTGAATTAAAACAGTATGTATTTAAAATGAATCCTGGAAATGTAAAAGTTAAGGTTTTAATTAACGGAGAATTTACATCTTTTGATAACATCATTGATTTATAAAGGGGAAATATTATGTTGTTTAATAATGGGGATTTAAAAGTTCGAATATTAGAAGATGAAGATAATGTTCTGTTAGCAAAATGGCTCTCAGACCCATCGGTTCTTGAGTTCTATGAAGGTAGGGATAATCCATTTGATTTAGACAAAGTGAATGAAGTTTTTTATGCTACTGAAGATGAAGAAGTTAAATGTATTGTTGAGTATGATGGTAACGGAATTGGGTATATCCAATTCTATCAATTAGATGATGAAACTAAAAAAGAATATGGGTATCTAAAAGAAAATGTTTATGGGACAGACCAATTTATTGGAGAAATAGAGTATTGGAACAAAGGCATTGGAACATTACTTGTTACATCAATGATTAGATATTTAATTGAACACAAAAAAGCAGACCGAATAGTTATGGATCCTCAAACAAGAAATACGAGGGCTATAAAATGTTATGAGAAATGTGGTTTTAAAAAAGTGAAAATACTTCCAAGTCGTGAGCTTCACGAGGGAGAATATCAAGATTGTTGGTTGATTGAGTATCATAAATGAAATATTTCTTCTTCAACTAACGGGTGCTTTACTTCAAGAAGGAGTAAAGCCTTTTATTATTGAACTAAAGTAAGCAGGTTACTTGAAGAAGTGATTTAAGTGGGAATCGTAGAATAAGTTACCTAATGATGTTTCGCTTACTTATACAAAATATATTAAATGAGGTGAATTTAATTGAGGATAGGTAATCAATTAGTTATTGAATGGACCATTGCGAGAGTTTACGAGGATTTTTCTTTTTCAAAGGCACTAGATAATGCCATAAAGCACGCAAGTTTAAATGAAGGGGAATCGGTCGAACTCCACCAATTAGTAAACGTTGGTGAATTTAATAATGAAAAAGTATTTTTGATTATTTTAAATGTTATTTCCAGTAAAGACTAGAAGTTATTAAACTAACGGGTGCTTTAGTTTAAGAAGGATAATAAAAGATAAGGCTTAGTTCAGATGGACTGAGCCTTTTTACTGCCTAAAACCTCAATTTCACAGAGCCTTTTATTGTTACTGATTAATATTGAGGTATAGATAGAAATTGTGAAATGTAAATAACTTGAAACCTCTTTTTATTTTAGACGTAGAACTACATAAAGTATTCATAGATATTGTAGACTTTTGAGTTATAAAAAAAGAGAGGGTTGATTAACATTCAAAAGGCAGACCGTTTATCTACTATATTACATATTTCTTTAACACTTCTTTTTTATCTTCTATTTCTTTTCTTATATCTTCAAAATGTTATTAGCGAAATTTCATATTTAGCTTTCTTGCTGATTAGCTTACTGATATTGTCATTCTCTATCGTGGTATTCCGAAAGAAACGTAGGATAAAACGAAAAATAACTATCTCGCTAGCCATCCTCTTGTTGTTATTTTGCTATGAGCTGCCCCTTATAGGGTTCGCTTCACAATCACATATAGCAGACATATACTTTGAACCAAGGGAGACAGTAGAACGCTCAGGAATTTTTATAATCACAATTGGAACTAAAACTTTAAATAATATGGAAAGTAAACAGGCGGTTCAGGAGCTATTAACCAAAGAGGGCAAAGATGTCCTAACCATTAGCGAACTTCCCAATCCAATGAGTTATAAAAACAAAAATAGAACTCTGCTAAGTTGGTTTGGACAAAAATCTCCAAAGGAAAAAATGAGAGAGGATTTAAGAGAATACTTCGGAAAAGAAGAGCAAAGACTTACCGATTACTTTAAGAACGATCAAGCAATAGGAAATAGTGCAGGGCTTGCCATATTACTAACTGAATTGATGATAAATGGAACCTTTCAAAATCACTTACCAATAGCTGTTACTGGAGCCATAAATGGAAAAGGAGAAGTTTCAGCTGTTGGAGGCATCAAAGAAAAAATACAAATCGCGGAAAAATCCGGTTTTCAATTCATGTTCATCCCAAGTGAAAATAGCAAAGAAGCAGAGACTTTTCAAAAAGAATTAAATACAAATATCCGTATTTTCGATGTAAACCTTGTAGATGAAGCAGTTGAACAAATTAATTACCTGAACGAAAAATATAAATAAAAAGTAGTAAAGCTTTGCTTATTGAACAGAATGTTGATAGTAGAATTTGAAGGGGAATATTTGTGCTTTATGTACTTCTTGAAGGTTAGTTTGTGAAGAGTTGTACTTAAACTAACGGGTGCTTTACTTCAAGAAGGAGTAAAGCCTTTTTCTTATTGAACTAAAGCGGCAGGATAGTTCAATAAGACAAGTTGACTTCAAAGTATATTTATTTTTTCTTTGAGGATTTTAACTTTACATAACACTACATAGAAGGGAGCCCATCATTTATGAGTCCTGTAAGATTTTTTATTTATCAATTCATCTTATTTATCGCACTTCTTCTTCTCAATATTTACTCTGACCCATACATCAGCAAACCATTTTCTCTTGTTGATTTAATAGCAATATGTATAACAGCTCCTATCTTTATACTGCTTATCAGCCTGATAGGTAAGTTATACATACGTTTCAATACAAGGTTACGAAACAAGGTCTTACTCTCTATAACAGCCTTTATTTTAGCAATCATATGATTAGTAATAGTAGAGAATTTGGTTTGAAATAAAAGGGGAGATGTTCTTCAACTAACGGGTGCTTTACATCAAGAAGGAGTAAAGCCCAAGGTGCAGTTTAGTTCAATAAGCTGCTAAATTCAGAACAACAAATCTTAGGAGTTGAATTAATGAAAAGAAGTTTAATATATTTATTTTGTATTATTTTTTTGGGTGCTTGTAGCCATTACAGTGAACCCTTAATAGAGGGTGAAATGGTTAAACTCACAATTGAATGTTTAAGTGGTGAGACGATTGAGATTGAGGAACAAAAAACCATCAATAAAGTACTTAAGGAAATCAACCAATCAAGAAGAGAAGGTACAGAAGAAATGGAGTTCTCAATTGAACATCAATGTACACTTGAAAACAGTGATGGTGAGACAGAATCTTTCCATTTTTTTAGTGGTGGGAAAGCCCTTGTTTCTGGATATTATGTTCACTCAAACATTGATGATTTTTGCGGGAAGTAGTTTTGAACAGTTAGAAATTTGTTTTTAAAACACCTTTTCTTATTCAACTAACGGGTGCTTTACTTCAAGAAGGAGTAAAGCATTTTTTCTAATTGAACTAAAGCGGCAGGTTAGTTCAATAAGTATTTGGATTAATCCGGTAGTATCTAATTTAGTCAGGGGGAGGAGATTGAATAAATGAAAAAAATTTTAGTAGGGATAATTATAGTTGGAATTTTAGGAATCGGGATTTATTTCTTAATTGGACAAAGTGGGACTGATGAAAATCTCACTTATAAAGGGGAAAATGAAAATTGGAAAGTTGAATATACGGTAAATAATGTAGGTAAAGAAGAAATACAACGTTTTATTGACTTGAAATACCAGGGTTCAGATATAAGTAGTATTGGAGAATTCCAATTTTCAGTACAAACGAAACTTGGCAAATGGGGTCAAAGTGTAATTGAATTAGACGAAAGTGGACTTTATACTAGTTCTGGTTCTACAATATTAAAAGGAAATTTAACAGAAAAGGATAAACCAGTTTTTACAATTAGTTGGAATGATAATGAAGAGGAGATTATTTTAGAAAATAAATAATGAAATCATATGTAGTTTGAAAAGCTTAATTAAGCTAACGGGTGCTTTACTTCCAGAAGGGGTAAAGCCTTTTTCTTATTAAAGTAAAGCAGACATGTTAGTTTAACAAGCATGTAACTTTAAGCATTTTGGAACGTATGTAGTATTAAGTAAAAATACATAGATAAAAATGATTTAGATGGGGGGAATAGAAATGGATTTAATAATTGGAATAGCTATTTTACTAATCGTGCTTTTCTCTTCAAGCACTATTGAAAAAAGGTTAAAATCTATTGAAGAACAAAACAATCGTGTAATAGAAATACTGGAAGAAATAAGAGATAAAAAATAAATTGATATTCCATTAATGAGTTGCTTTACTTCAAGAAGGAGTAAAGCCTTTTTCTTATTGAACTAACGCAGCAGGTTAGTTGAAGAACGAGGCATTTTTAGAAATGTGTCGAATAATAATTAATAATTCAATCCAGATTTTGGGGGGAGCTAAGTTGAAGAAAATAATTACTTTATTATTTACCATAATGCTTTTAGCAGGTTGTTCAGAAACTACGAACAATTATTATATATTTAGTGGAGAAAGTGAAAGCTGGGAAGCTGAATTTACCTATAATGGAACAGAAATATGGAAAGAGAAAAATGGAATAAAAACTTATACGAACCAAGATAGACATCGGTTTGTATTGAAATACAAAGGTTCCTTGGAAGAGTTGTCTTCATTACAAAAAATTGAATACTCTTATGAAACTTTTAGTAGTAGTGGGAAAACCGTTGAAGAGTTCACGGACCCTCCATCAACAGTCACATTTTCGTCTTCCGGTGGTTCAAAAGGCGGGGCAAAAGTAGGTGAAGATGAAGTTATACTGGTAAATGTTTAATGGGATGACTTAGAAGAGACGTTTAAGCTGCATAATAGTAAGTAACTCTATTGAACTAACGGGTGCTTTACTTCAAGAAGGGGTAAAGCATTTTTCTTACTGAACTAACGCTGCAGTTTAGTTGAAGAAGGGTTTTTACAGAAGAGTCAAGAATTACATAATTGTTCAAATACATTGAAGGTGTAAGTGTTTGTTTACCTAAACTAAAAAATAAACTTCAAAGGGGTTCATGGGGTGAGATTTCTAATAATGACAGTAGGGACAACACATAGTGGAAAAACTACTTTCGCTAAGTTTTTAGAAAAAAGATTAATTAATTCAATTGTTATTGACCAAGATGTACAAGGAGAATTTTTAGAGAAACATTATCCGTCCTTATTACCAGAAAAAGGACCGAAAATTTTAAAATTTGCTCTTTCGCAAACAATTGTAGAATTTGCTCTTCACAAAACCGATAACCATATTATTTTATGTAATTCTAACCGACAAAAACAACCTCGATTAAATTTGATAGAAAAATTTAAAAAAGAAGGTTTTCAAACCCTTCTTGTAAATTTCGATTTACCGATAGATATATTAAAAGACCGTATTATAAATAGTCATCGTGATATAACACCCCTTAGAAATGTTTCAAACTATAACGAAGTATTAGAAATTCAGCTGAAGCAAACAGAAAATGAGGAATTTATTTCTCCTAATAAAGATGAAGTGGACCATCTATTCACTATTAGTAATGAAACTGATGTTCAAACAGTTATTGAAAAAATCATTAAATTAGTTTAAGTGAAAGAGATAAAATGCACTTCTTCCACTAATGGGTGCATTACTTCAAGATGGAGTAAAAACTTATTGAACTAAAGCAGCAGTTTAGTTGAACAAGCGAAAAGGGGTGTAAAGTGAAGAAAGTAATAATATTCAATATAATATTTTGTCTACTTGTTATTTTTATTTATTACACTTATTTTGACTCTAATTCGAGAAGTGCTGTTGCTTATAATTATGCAGCAAGCTATGTTGAAACAAATTACGAAATAAGTAGAGAGAACATACAAGCCGTGGAAATTTATTATCGTATGGGGATGGGTTTATTTGAAATTCTTCTTGAGAATGTATCAACAAAGGAAATTTTCTCGTTTGAAGTAGACATTAGAAAAGATTATTCATTGTACTACTTTAAGGACCTAACCTATGTTCATAGAAAGAATGAAGGCGTTCAATAAAATAAACTTCTTCAACTAATGGGTGCTTTAGTTAAACAGTGCCTATTCTTATTGAACTACCGGGTGCTTTAGTTAAACAAGACCATCAAAATGAACTGACCCAATAAAGTTAGACAAATAATTTAAGCAGCTTCTAAGATCTGCGTTCGGTATTCAACCGGGCTCAGGTCTTTTAATTTTGCTTTCATTCGCTTGTGATTATAATACTCCATATATTCTTCTAATTCCTTTTTAAAATGCACCATACTCTCAAACTCTTGTAAATAAAACAGTTCAGACTTTAAGAGGCCAAAGAAATTTTCAATGACTGCGTTATCTAAACAGTTCCCTTTACGAGACATACTCTGCGTAATTTGATGTGCTTGTAATGTCTGTTGATATTTTTTCATTTGATAATGCCAGCCTTGATCGGAGTGAAGGATGACTTCGTCTCCTGGCTGGAGGCGCTGAACAGCTTCGTCTAACATATCTCCTACAAGTTGGTAGACCGGTCGATTCATGACTTTATATGCGATTATTTACCCATTACACAAATCAATAACAGGAGATAGATATCGCTTTTCTCCAAATAGATGGAATTCAGTAACGTCAGTTACCCATTTTTGATTCATTTTCTCTGCCTTAAAATTACGTTGTAATACATTAGGTGCGATTTTCCCGAGGTTTCCTTTATAAGGGCGATACTTCTTCATACGGACCTCACATTTTAAACCCATTTCATTCATCAAGCGGTTGATGGTTTTCGGGTCATGTATAAAGCCGTATTTTTGCAGTTCTTTCGCGATGCGACGGTAACCATAATGTCCCTTATGTTCGTGATAAATAATCTTGATTGCTTCTTTTACCGCTTCATATTTATCGGCTTGATTCAATCGTTTTTCCCAGTAGTAATAAGTACTGCGTGGAATGTCAGCGACTTCAACTAAATCCATGACCTCATATTGTTACTTTAGTTCAAAAACTACTTGCGCTTTGATTTTGTTTGTAATTTTTCCTGCATCTGAACTAAAGCGTTTAACTTTTTTAAATAAGCATTTTCCATTTCTAAATGTTTGATTATTGCTTGTAGGGCTTCCATAGAGTCTTCGGCAGGGATGGATTTTTCTGGTTCAACTTTTTTCGTTTCTTTTTTCATAGATGGACGCTCCTTTTTCTTTGGTTCTAGCGCGTCCAATCCTTTTGTCTTAAGCAATTGATCCCACCGATAAATGATACTCGGAGAAGAAATATTAAATGTGCTTGCCGTTTCTAGAAAAGACGTACCTGGTTCGTTCATAAAATTAAGTACTTCTAGTTTAAACTCAGATGAGTAGCTTGTATAGCATTTCTTAAACCCTTTTTCACCCTGTACTTCAAATAATTTCACCCAAGTAATGACTTAAGATTTAGCTACGCCAATGCTTTCTGCAATAGTTTGATAGCTTTCGTTTCCAGTTAAATAGCGTTTTATCGCTTGTAATTTAACTTCTAATGTATATTTAGACATAAAAACACCTCGTAAATGTTAGTTGGTGTCTAACATTTACGGGTCAGTTCAAAAAAATGATGGTCTATTTTTATGTAGAATGTGAAATGTTACACTTAAACTAACGACGCAGTTCAATAAGTGGTGTTTGAGTTTGCATATCTTAGTGGGCCAGAGGTATTAATCCAATAATGGATTAATGCTCTTTTTGTTTGTATATTCAAATATCAGATTAGAGGATGAAAATTATTTTCAAAATATTAATAAAACGTGACGCTTTCATTTTAATTTACGTCTAAGTATATAGAAAGAGGTGAACAGTTTTGGAACAAGATGAATTAACTAAATGGTTTGATGAATATGGTGAATCCATTTTAATCTACATACTCTTAATAGTTAGAGACTATCAATCAGCAGAGGATTTAACACAGGAGACTTTTATAAAAGCTTATAAAAACCAACAGAAATTTGAGCAGAAATCGACAGTGAAAACATGGTTATTCTCTATCGCTTTTAATGTGACAAAAGACTATTTTCGAAAAAAACATCCGTTACAACATTATTTGGGTTTAACAATGGCAGAGAAAGACTATAAGCCAATACCTGAACAAATCGTAGCTATGAATGATCAAACTGAACAATTATATAGGTCCCTTCAACAATTAAAACCTTCTTATAGGCATGTGATTATTTTGCGGAAGTTAAAAGAATTTTCTACAGCAGAATCAGCCCTAGTTCTAAACTGGTCTGAAAGTAAAGTGAAAATGACTTTAAAAAGAGCCTTAGCGGAGCTTAGAAATGAATTGATAGAAGGAGGGTTTACCTATGAAAACTTTCTTAGATGAACAATTTAGTGATTTAGAACAAGAGCTAAAGATGACAGACAAATCTAAAAGATTATTAAGAAATAAAATTTTGCAGAATACGTATATAAGTAAAAAACGAAATTTGAAAATGTATACATTGGTTGCCACAACGGTATGTTTCCTTATTTTAATCATGTCGCCATTCTATTCAACAACGATGGCTAGTCTTGTTTCTAAAATAATACCTATATCGATTACTCCTAGTTTTTCAAGTAATCAGGAAAACTCCAATCTAACATCTCAACTAGTTAAATTAGTGGAAGGGGAAGGATATACGGTGAGTTCAGTCGGGATAACACCATCCCCATATACAATTGAAATTTCACTCATTTTGAAGGGTTCTATATTGAAATTGAAACAGGCAACAGATGAACTTGAACCAAAGATAAATAATTATCTATATGAAAATGGTTATGATGAATATGAATTAAAATTTTTAGAAGTAACTGAAGCATCTACAAATGATAAAGCCGATGATACAAGCAGTCTTTATGACAAGGTACGTGAGATTGTGAAGGAGGTTTTCTCATCATATGGATATGCTAAAGAAGCGGATTATGAATTAGCAGGACTTAAAGAAACATGGTTTTCCAATATTGTTTTAATTGATATGCCTGATCATATTCAACAGTCAAAACAAATTATTGCAGATATCGAAAAAGAAATAGAATCACAAGATTTAGATATAAAAGATATTGAAGTGAACACCTTCAACTTTGAACATCGTCGACAAGATAATCGTTGGGCATATATAGCATCTGATATATATGATGCGATGGCAGGAAAATCGACTTATCAGCTGACAGGGGTATCTTATAAAGTGAAGGCTAGGCATTCCTATGTTTATATTAAAACAGATTTGGCTAAATCACCTTCTGAAGAATCTATTCAACAAATTGAATTGGCAATACAAGAATATTTAGCTTTACCAGATACGAAAGAGCAAATTCAAAGTGATAAATATACGATTCAAATATTGTTAAAGAATGATAAATCATTTGTTAAAATAACAAACTAGATATAAGCAGCCATACACTTTAGTATTAAGAGCTGTTAGGCAATATAGTATTTTAAGAGTTATCTCTATTTCGAATTTGAAAAGAAACGATTCCATATTATACTTTGGCTCTGATCACATCAGATAAATAAGTATATGAAAGAGTTTGTGAAGGATTATACTTAAACTAACGGGTGCTTTACTTCAAGAAGGAGTATCATCTCGACTTCTAGAATACATAGATATGGACAAATTCTATGTCAAGGTGGGTAAGAGATGGGCTTGTTAGGGAGAGTGGTTTTTTTGCGAAGATTACGAGTTGAGCTAGTGGAAAAAAGAAAACAAGTTACCAATGACCTTCAAATTGATGAAATTGACAAGCAAATACGGAAGATAAATCTAGAGATACAGAATATTAGTAGATTGGCAGAATAATGTAATATTCCATTCTTAACTAACGGATGCTTTAGCAAAATACGGCCATCATTCGATGGTCTATTTTAATATCCAAAATATTAAGTTGTTCTTAGATATACATTGTGAAATGTTACACTTAAAATAAAGCAGCAGTTTAGTTGAAGAGTGTTGTTTAACTGTTGTTCGCAATTGGGCTAGATTCTGGAGGAAGAGTTCAAGAGATTTGTTAGTAATTCATATAAAGGTTGTATAAGATTAATTGGAGTGAACACACAAATAGTGGTAAAACGAACAAAGGGCAGAACTAACTATAAATAGCCAGTGGCTGTCGAAGATTAATTAAATAATCAATATATTTTCTAATTAATATCTTCTAATGAATTTGGCAAGAAACGAAAATTTCTTGCCAAGTTCTTTTTTATTTCTCAACTATAGAAATATACGTTAAAGAGAAATAAGCAATCTAAATTTGTAATTTTTTTGTTAACCTTATTGTTCTTGAAACGTTTTAAAGGTGGGAGGTTTGAAATGAACGATTCCATGTTGGGAAAAAAACTAAATGAGATACTAAAATTTGTTTACTCTTACCTAATAAAAATGGGTGCATCAAAGGAAGATGCAGAAGATATTATTCAAGATACTGCGTATAAATTTTTACAATACATAGACTCAGTCCAGTTTAATAATACCCAAGCTTGGCTTTTTAGAGTAGCAGTAAATCAATATTATGATATGTCTCGTAAGAAAACTAGGCGAAGAGATATATTATTGAAATTCAACTTACAAGAAATATTTGAGGAAGAAACACCTGAAAAAGCCCTCATGCAAAGTGAATTAGAAGGGGATATTCATGAAATACTAACCGAATTAAAACCAAAATACAGGCAGTTGCTTCTTCTGAAATATAGTACAGGATTAAAAATAAAAGAGATAGCAGAACTGTATGGCATGAAAGAAGGGTCAGTTAAGACTATTCTCCATAGGGCAAGAAAAGAATTTATAGAACATTATAGGAGGTATGAAAATGAACAAGGAAAATGAGTTTTTACCTAAAGATCTTGACTTTGAGAAATTAGTAAAAAAAGCAAAGAAACGTTCAATGATAAGAATGGTGCTTATTTCATTAGTTATTAGTCTTATTGTTTTAACTGGTCTATATATTATTGGAGATAGAGTGATGATAATGAAAATGGAAAAGGAGACCGACTTAGATTCGACTTGGAACGATATTATGGGCGCAAACATCGAACAGCAAGGTACAATATACAATTATTCTCCAACTTCAGCAACAGCAAAAATGAAGATAGTAAAAAATGTAGGAGGAATACCAATTCCATGGGGTGAACAGGAAAAAGTCTTTACTATTTTTGGAACATCTAGTTTTATTAATAATAATGGTGCTTACGGATCAGGTAGCATAAAGGATGAGAGAATTCCTTTATATTATCAAGGAGAAAGAGTAGTTCAATTTTTTCATCCACAAGTTAACTATACGCAAATCTTTGATGACAGGGCTTTACTGAATATCATTGACGATAACACTGTTATAGAAATGGCTTTTTCATTTAATGATGGATACTCAATTGAGGAAGTAAACCAAATATTTAAAGAGCAATTAGCATGGTATTGGGTAGATACGTTTAGTAAAGATGAAATAGAAAATGATAATAAGTTTAACGAATATGAGGATTTTCGAGACGCTACAATCCATGGCTTTGATGCATATGGCTTTTCATATAACCGAAATGCAGAAACCTATTCCGCCTCTAACTTTATATCGATTTTAGAAATGGTAAAGGAGGATGGTGGTAATTATCAAAATGAAGCAGAAGTAATTTTTAATAACATAACTAATCAGGGCAAAATGAAACTAGAACCTCAGAACCTTAAAATTATTGGTGTGGTGGTTACAGGAAAACCAAGTGATTTAATAAAGTTTAGTGATGAATCTATGATTCGCGGTGCTACATTAGGAGCAACAACAGACCTATATTAAACTGTGTGGGTTGCCTTAGTTGGTTTTAATCAAGTACATTGATATATTGCTTCAATCTTACCTATAAATATTTCAATTTGGTTAGTATGTTATATATTATAAGTGAATTATTACAAATCTAATATTGTATTAATTTATAACAATTGCAATAGAGATAATTTACATTCTTATATTGCTTTAGGGAACAGTTAAAGTATCTTTAAGTATCTGGGTCAAACTTCCGTATGGAGAATTGTTGTGGAATGTGCAATTTATTTTTGAAAGGGGAATTAGAAATGATGAAACAAGCTATGATTTCAGGAATTGTATTTTATTCAATCTTGTTAGTTGGATGTAATACAACCGAGGTATTAGAAAGCGAGCAGGAAGTAGTAGTTTCTCAGAGAAAAAACTTATTTTCTGAATTACAAAATGAAATAGTCTTATCTATTACAGAGCAAACGGAACTTGAAAGTGATTCTCTAGCAATAATGATAGATGGTGGTGCTGATGAATTTACAGTTTCAGTAGGTTTCCCGAAGGATGCAAAAATTGATAATACGTTGATTCAACAAATAGTTGAAGATTCTATTAAGAATGTTTCTGAAGCAGAAACAGTAACAGATAGCGAAGAAAAAATAAATATGAAAATAAAGATCGAGAAATACTAACAGTGAATTTCTTAAAGGATACAAACGGCCTTAAAAATAAAGTAGATTTATAAGTATGTGAATAAATGTGCTTAAACTGACGGGTGCTTTACTTCATAAGAAGAAAAGCTTTTTTCTATTTCCATAAAAGCAACGAATCAGTAGAATTAGAAGGGTTTTTTAGGGTTAATGTGGAATTAGTTAATATATGTAAATTTTTAGAATGAATAAATATGATGAAGATCTCAACTGCTCTCAGATTACAGTGGAATTGCGGAGTATATACAGAACTTTTCAACTACAATGAAGGGATTGAGTGAAATGGAAGAATCGCTGAAAGCTGCTTTGGAGATGCGCCGGGACGGAGATTTATTTGGGTAAAACAAGCTTCTCATTGAACTTGTTTTACAGCACCCGGATCATGCGATACTACATTATGAGTGCGCGTGCAGCTACGATGTTTTGGCATAAGAAGAGGAAGCGATCCCTTTTTACGGTCGAGCACTCGAACTCGGCCTGTCAGATAAGGAAGCAGTAAATGCCTATATCCAGCTTCGCTATACCGGCTGAATGGCCGGCTCATGGAATCCGAAAATGTTTTAATGACAGGGATGATGCGGTTTTGGGATGTAGGTCTTCTTAAAATCTTCTACGCATTTACCATGGTCGGCAAATAAAGAAAAAACTTCCTCCGTTCGAAGATTTCCTGAGGAAATTGGATGGAACCTTTCATACAGAGCATGGTAATGGATTTCTCAAGGAAGAGTGCTCCAAATCGGAACTCTGGACGAAATCTGAGTGGAGATCATCAGGATGATTAGCAGTTCTTTTTCTTATTGAACTAACGCAGCAGTTTAGTTTAATAACCATAAATGAAACTTTAATTGGAAATTAACGACTTATTCTGAAAAGGGGGAAAAGCGTATTAGAATAAAATACTTTTTCTTTTCATTAATAGCTATTGCTGTATCGGGTTGCACCAACGATTCATCAGCTGTTAGTAACAATTCATTAGCGAAAGAAACCACTGAAGAGCCCATAATCGGTGAACCTCTTCCACCGCAATGGATAAATTATGGTGGTGAGAAGTATGTTTTTAACAGGATTATTCCAAAAGATGAAGTGGATATGAGTCAAATTGTCTCAACAAACACCTTAACAGCACTAGGAGATGGTGCTGAATCTGGGAATGAAATTTTTCTTTATAAGAAAGACGGTAGTTTATTCATAATAGATAACACAGGACCTACTGAGCAATGGGCGAATTTCACTAAAAATAATTAAAGTAGCTACTTTTCTTGTTGAACTAACGGGTGCTTTAGTTAAGCAAGACTATCTGATGCGTCGGGTTAGCTTGTTAGTACAAAGAATTAATAAAGATAAGGGGGATTAAGTGAGAAATAATTATTTTTTTGGAATTATTTTTTTCATTTTGCTGTTAGCAATGTTTTACAAATTTCAAGAACACCCAGAGGAAAGGACTTTATTTCCAGAAGTGGAAATTATTCATACA
The DNA here is from genome assembly GCF_038003145.1 of Psychrobacillus sp. FSL K6-1464. Lineage (NCBI taxonomy): Bacteria > Bacillati > Bacillota > Bacilli > Caryophanales > Bacillaceae > Psychrobacillus > Psychrobacillus sp. FSL K6-1464. The sequence continues at coordinate 1,967,751 of NZ_JBBOOP010000001.1, read as the reverse complement.
AATATTGAGCAAATACAAGTTCTAAATATTACATCTAATGATAACAAAGTGATTGATGAGTTAAAAAATATCGAAATATTTTCTTCTTACTTTAGAGGAATAAATTCCAATAAAATCAATAATGATGTGAACGCGGATGATGAAAAACCTGTTTATCATATTTATATTGTCAATACTGGCCGTCATTCTAATCCACCAATTTCTGTTTATAAAGATTCCATCGTATATCAAGGCAAGAAGCGATATATGACATCTGAAGAATCATCATCCTTATTTCAACTAATAGACGAAACTCGCAAATAACTCATACTTATATCTTCTTCAACTAACGGGTGCTTTACTTCAAGAAGGAGTAAAGCCTTTTTTCTAATTGAACTAATGCAGCAGGTTAGTTGAGTAAAAAAATGAATTGGAGGTCGAACAGATATGAAACGAGAGGGAATTGTTAAATAGTTTAAAGAAGAAAAGGGGTATGGTCGGATTATGCTTGACGGTGAGGATGGAAATCATATTTTTTTTCATTTTAGTTCGATTTTACCTGATAAAGAAAGACTTCCGAATGGATTCAGATTCCTTAAACAAGGTCAAAAAGTATCCTTTGATTTAGTTGAAAAACCAAATACTACTGACCAAAAGCAAGTTGCAGAAAATGTAATCATTATCTCTGACTAAAAAATTCTTGTTCAACTAACGAGGTGCTTTACTCCAAGAAGGAGTAAAGCGTTTTTTCTTATTGAACTAAAGTGGCAGAATAATTGAATAGTGTTGTTTAACACTTGTGTTCAATAATGTAAAGAGTATTAGACATTTTCCCGAGTAGTGATATAATAAATGTCAAATACTTTATACATTTATGAGGAGGAAATAAATTATGGACTGGATTGTTATAACTGTTCTTTTTTTTATCTTAGGGTTGAGTGCTATTTTGATAATAGGTACTCTTGTATCTTTACCACAAGTGGGTGACGAAAGAAAAAACCTTATCAAAATGAAAGCCCAGTCCTACACCTTTGCAGTTGCAATGGGATACGTGTTAATTCAACTTTTTAAAAACATATATAATGGTTCAAATGAGGGTATAAATCCTTTTACCTTTCTCATAACGATTTCCATTATATATTTAATTTCATTACTATTTTTCAGGAAAAAATACGGTAGTTAAATGAAAAATCACATTAAAGAATTAAGAAAATCAGCTAAATTATCCCAAGAAGAACTGGCTAAACTTTGTAAGGTATCTAGACAAACGATAAATGCAATTGAAAATGATAAATATGATCCTACTTTACAATTAGCTTTTAATATAGCCTCTGTATTGGACACCACAATAGATGAGCTGTTTGTCAATAAATGAAAAATCAACAATCGGACGAGATTGTGGAACTAGCTTCACTTTCCTTCTTCAACTCCCATGAAAATTAAAATCTTCGATTTAGAGAAAAAGGCAATACGAAATCTGACGCAGCTCAATAATTTTTTAAAAAAGTGCGGCGCCTAAATGTGAATTAAATTGTGGGTCGGACTAGGAGGCATTTGGTTCAGTGATTGTCACGTTGTAACCTAAGTTTTCAAGTCTTCGAACAGAATATCGTACAATCGATTGTTCTTTTTGTTTGTCAAAGTAATCTTCCCCTAAGTCTACGTACATTTCTTTGCGAGTTAGGAGATAATAGCTGATTCTTAAAATGGCATGAGCCACTGATATCCCTGCACGCTTTTTACCCTTTCTTGATGCAGTACGCCTATACAAGGCTCCCAAGTAGGTCTTGGATCCTCTAACAGAATGAGCTGCTTCAATTAACGCCGATTTCAAGTACTTGTTTCCTTTTTTCATGTTGGTTGATTTCCTCTTGCCCGCACTTTCATTATGTCCAGGTACTAATCCTGCCCAGGAACATAAGTGCGCTGAACTGGGAAATTGCTTCTCCACATCTGTACCGACTTCGGCTAAGATTTGTTCAGCCATTCGAGTGGCGATGCCAGGAATGGAATCCAATCGTTCTATATCTTTTTGATGGGAGGATAACCTAGTAGCCACCTCTTCGTTTAATAGCTCAATCCGCTCAGTTAGAAATTCTATATGGACCAGAATGGTTTTTAACATGAGACGTTGATGTGGATTGATATACCCTCGAAGAGCTAGTTCTAGTTCACTCTTTTTCTTCTTCATTGATCGGCGGGCAAAGCTAGCTAATTTCTCAGGATCATTTTCGCCATCGGCGATAGCACGAAGCATATCAAGCGATGAAACACCCATGATGTCGGAGACAACGGAACCGAGTTTGATATTCGCTCCTTCTAAAACCTTTTGAATCCGATTATGTTGTCTCGCACGCTCTTCAATAATACTTCGACGGTATCGAACTAACTCTCGCAATTCCCGCTGATTTCGGTCTGGAATAAAACTTGCTTTAAGTAGACCATGACGAAGAAGTTTGGCAATCCATTCGGCATCCTTTACATCGGTCTTACGACCTGGTACTGCTTTCATATGTTGAGCGTTCACTACTAAAAACTCAATGCTCTCGGCTTCTAGCAAGTTAACAATAGGCTTCCAAAATACACCTGTACTTTCCATTGCTACGTGAGTACAACCATGCTCCTTAATCCAGTCAATTAACTGTAATAGAAATACAGTTTTAGTGGAAAACGTTTGAATCTCCTTTCCTTTTGGCGTAATAATACAAGCAGTAATGGAATCCTTATGGACATCCATCCCACAAGCACGTTCAATGATTACTTCCATTGTAATCATCCTTTCTACGGCAAATAGTATTGGAGGCTGGTGCAATAACCAGAGTAGGATTAATCTCCCATGAGTGCTTCCCGTAAGGGAGCGACAGTCTGTGATGCACCGTGGTCGTTGGAGTCAGACTAACGGATGGGCTCTATGGCACCATAGTTCATCGACCTTCCTCTCCCAGCCGTAGTATCCTATACCCAGGTTTTCACATTTTCATTCTCTGTGGTGTAGCGCTGATTTTGCGCTACATGGATGGCTAACGGGTGCTTTACTTCAAGAAGGAGTAAAGCCTTTTTTCTTATTGAACTAAAGCCGCAGGTTAGTTGAATAAGAAGGAGTATATAAAAAGTTGTCGAAGTTGAGATAATATGAGGAGTATTTATGTACATAGAATAAGGAGGGGGTATAAATTTGGTGAAAAGTTTATTTCTGTACTTATTGCTTGTAATAGCAATATCACTTCCGTTTATTATTATTAGTTCTAATTTCGGGTTTGTAACAGGGGGACCTCCTGGAATCGTTGGGTTGCTAAATACAATTGCTTTTTTAATTGTTTGGTTAGCTGTGAGTATGATGATGGGATACAAATTAAAAAGAGGATTTAATTTAATTATTCTTATCTATTGGGGCATGCTTGCACTTGTATTTTTCCCAATAACAAATACATTAGAAGTTACCAAAGAATTGATACCGTTGGTATTAGTATTTCTAATAAGTCCTCTGTATGGGGTATCTGACTACCTATCCACTGATGAGATTGTTTTTATCGGAATACCTATTTGCGTGTTCCTATGTTTCTTATTTTTCTTTGGCGGGAAAACTACTAAAAATAGGAAATTGGTTCAAAACTAAATTTGGACTCTTCAACTAATATTTGCTTTACTTCAAGAAGGAGTACAGCCTTTTTCTTATTGAGCTAAAGCGGCAGTTTAGTTGAATATTCGATTTTCGAAGCAATCAATATTCTTTGAATATTACGATAACATTTCAAGGGCTATAATATATGATTGATTTATAAACTATTTATCTCTAATTGAAGTTTTTATTTTTTATTGAATTTGCAAATAAGCAAATGAGGGAGGAGAAAAAAATGGGTGTTAAAAGAAAACTTGGAACACTAATTTTAACGAGTATTATTGTAATATCTGGAGTGTTTTGGTACTCGCAACAGGAGCCATATAGTACAGAGTTGGTTGTAAATACTTTGTTTGATAAATATGAAGCACAAAGTAGTCAAATTGGGATTACTGACCCGATAATATCGATAGATGTTTAGGATAAAAATGATATACCCGAAGTTGAAGCATATCTAAAAGCCAAATTGTCTAAAAATGACTTAGAACACTATGAAATCGAAGTATTCTCTCGATGGTCGTAAATTTGAGGTAAGAACACTAACGGGTGCTTTAGTTCAAGAAGGAGTAAAGCCTTTTTCTTATTGAACTAAAGCGGCAGGTTAGTTTAAGTGTGTTGTATAATAAATGGATATCTTTGTACAGGGAGGATTGTATGTGGAGTTTTAGCACTTATAAAGACAAACGTTACTGGATACTTTTGATTACAGCTATAATTATCTTGGTCTTGTTCGCTGTTTTTACCCCTGATTATATTCTTGAAAAAACTTACTTTGTACCATTTTCAATGCTTATATTTATAGTTTTATTCTGGTCGACATACCATCTTTGGAAGTATTTTGGTGATAAAAAGAAGAGGAATAATACGGATGACAGTTGCGATTTGTAACTTGCTTGTTCAAGTAACGCGTGCTTTACTTCAATAAGGATTGACTAATAAAGAGTTTAATTATCAATGAAAAATGGTAAAATGAAGAAAATATGGAATGTGAGAGGTAATGTAAAGTTGTGCTTGACCATTTCTATACAAGGGGATTTTTTAATGTTTAATGTGGGAGACATGATTTATCAGGTTATAGTATTGGGGCTTATCGTTTTATTTGTAGTATCGTTCACCTTATTTATAAGGAGCATACTCTTGAATCAACAGGCAAAAAACCATCAACTTAATGAAATAGAAAAGAAAATGGATAAAATAATAGAGTTAATGGACTTCAAAAAGCAGTAAAGCCTTTTTTCTTATTGAACTAACGCAGCAGTTTAATAAAATAAAATGGGGGTGAATTTTTGAAAAGAAACAAAGTAATAATTTTCATTATATCTGTGATTTTTTTATTGTGCTTAGTGTGGATTTTATTTCCTAATAAAAGTGCAGAAGTAAAAAGTTTCACCTATGAGATAGAGGAAAACAATGACGAACTTATTTTTGAAGCTAACTTTCAATTCACTAACAATACAGGAAATTTTAGTTATGCAACTATTGTTTTAGACAGTTTTTTTTATCAACGACTTAAGAATCCAGAATCTATTGAACCCATTTTTTTAAACGGTGGAGTATCTGGTTCTACAAGAATAATTATTAACAAAGAGGACTTAACTTCAGACTTTATTGAATCGTTAAAATCAAAGGAAAGAAATCCTTTTCATGCTATAAGTATAGGTGAAGAAATTAGTTTGTAATAATTCAACTAACGAGTGCTTTAGTTAAACAGGACCATCAAAAAATGATGGTCTATTTTTATGTACAATGTGAAATGTTACACTTAAACTTACGCGGCAGGTTAGTGAAAGAAGGAACTTCGAATATACATGGAGAAGTAACAACCAGATGTGGTGGTACTGATGGCTATTTGTGGGGGGATTGTATTCAGTTTATCAGTGTACTCATTCATAACTGGTAAAAATCAGGTCATGTCCTATATAATGTTTTTCTTTGGTGCACTGGCACTGGTTGCAGGGATTTTTGAACTAAAAGAGAAACGAAAGACAAATGCAGTAATATTTTTTTTGTATCTGCTTTAGTCCTTTTTGTTTTCATCAATACTTTTAATGTTTTTCACTAACGGGTGCTTTAGCAGAACAAGGAGGGGATTAAAATGCCAACTTGCGATAATTGCCATAACAAGTGGAACTGGAAGCAGACGATTAAAAAAACGACGACATTAAATCCTGTAATGACTTGCCCATATTGTGGGGAAAAACAATATCAAACGCAAAAGTCCAAAACAAAAATTGGTTTTCTTACTACCATTGTCTTATTGCCACTTCTTTTTCAAATTTTTTTTGATATGTCAGGAGCTTTCTTATTGAGCTTATTTCCCATTTTAACCGTTATTTTTATTCTTTTATATCCGTTTTTAATCAAATTAAGTAGCAGAGAAGAGTATATAAATTTCTAAGGATAAATAGTGAAGGAGTATTCAAGAATAGGGAGCAATTGTTGTATAAGCTTCACTTTTCTTCTTCAACTAATGGGTGCTTTACTTCAAGAAGGACATTGTGTTTTTCTTTGAGACTTTTTGCTGTGTTTATGACATACCTTCTTAAAAGGAGGGATTATATGTTAAAAAGGTTATTGATTAATACTGGAATACTCATAGTGGGAATAGGTTCATTTAGCCTGTTAAATAAACCTTCAGAAGTTGATACTGCTATTGCCAATAAGGAGGAACCAGTACCTTTCTCTACTAAAGAAAATGAACTACATTTTTCTACATTGAACGAGGTAACTGAAAATGTCCATGAGAAATATGATAAGTTGGAATTTGGTGTAAAAACGACTTCAAAGAAAGAATTCAAGATACAAGTTAAAGAGAATGAAGAATATTTTAATTCAGTCAAAAAGGATATTGAGTCCATTGCAAAAAATGTAATTAAATCTTCCGCATTAAAGGACTATACAGTTGTTGTAGAAAGAATGGATTTATCTTTCGTTACCGTAGATACTGAAAATATTAACAAAGAACTTTCAGATATAGCATTGACTTTAATGGAAGGTCTTAAAGATTACGATGTATACGAAAATTTAAATACTGAGTATCAAAATGAGGATCAAAAATCCATTAGCATTCAAACTTCAATAAAAGGTTCAGGTAAAGATGCACATAAGTTAGCAATGGAAATTGAAGAGGCAGTGAATGAAATCCTTCATTCTAAGGAACTAAATTCTGTATCTAATATTGACTCTTATGAAATTAAAATATTGAATGCCAAAGGGAAAGTAGTAAATTAGTCAATTTATTGGCTAAACAATATTGGCATCCCTTCTTCAACTAACGTGTGCTTTAGCAAAATATGGCCATCCTTTCGATGGTCTATTTCTATGTACAAAATATTAAATTGATCTCAGATATGCATTGTGAAATGTTACATTTAAACTAAAGCCGCAGGTTAGTTGAATAAGAAAGTTAAATTATTTTAGAGGAGGCGTTCATTATGACGAATAAAAGAATTTATATTATTAATGATTACAAGGGGATAACGACTTCTTAACAAAGTTGTTTAGCGTTTCCCCAAATTTTGAAAGGGGAAAATTATGAGTATTGAAAATGTGAAAATCGTAGAATTAAATGCAGAAAACTGGTACGAATGTTGCGAATTAGAGGGATCAACAGAACAAAAAGAATACATGGAGCCCAATGCTATATCAATAGCTCAGTCAAAGTTTGAGCCTACATTAAAGCCATATGCTATTTATGTTGAAGATAAAATAGTTGGTTTTTTGATGTACAATTCAGTTCAAGAAGAACTTGGTGGCTATTGGGTTTATAGAATAATGGTGGATGGGGAATACCAAGGCAAGGGTATCGGTAAAGCTGCAACCAAATTAATGATTTCAGAAATGGCTAAATTACCGAATCCCCAAAAAATTGTTGTAGGCTATCACCCTGAAAACTTAGGAGCACATAATTTATACTCGAGTTTGGGATTTATTGATAATGGTGATAGGTTCGGTAAGGAAATGGCAGTTATAAAAAATGTAAGCGAGTGATAGGTCGATAGAATATTTTCATAAGAAAGGACCATTCTTTGGTCTTTTTTTATTGTGCTAACGTGTGATTTACTTCAAGAAGGAGAAGCAGAATTGTTGAAAAAAGCAATTCTAAAGCAGTAGTTTAGTTCAATAAAAATAAAAATAAAGAAGATAATTTGTTTTAAAACAAATTATCTTCTTCATATAACAATCTATAAGCTCATTTATGAGACGATTTTTAGACCAATTGCAGCACCTAAGACCATCCCTATAAAAACTAGTCTTCTCCAATCTTTTGATTCCCCATATAATAGCATACCTAAAATTGCCCCACCAGAAGCACCAATTCCTGTCCAAATTGCATAAGCTGTTCCCATAGGAAGTGTTTTCATTGAATAAGCAAGAAACATAAAACTAGCCCCAAACGCGAAAATTAATAGAACTAATGATTGCCAATTACGGTCATTGTGCAATTTATTTATCATACCAACACCAAACATTTCAAATAAGCCTGCAACAACCAAAGAAACCCACGTCATTAAGATTCAACTCCTTCTTTATCGATGTCTTTAGTAACTAATTTCAAACCAATTACCCCTCCCAATAAAACTAAAATTAAAATAACTTTTCCTATTTTAAATGGTTCACCAAAAAATACGATGTCCGAAAAAACTGTTCCGGCTGTACCTAGTCCTACAAAAACCGCATAGACAGTCCCAACAGGCAGTTTTTTGCCAGCCATAATCATTAAATAAAAACTAACGATAATAGCAATAACAGTTCCAGTCCAAGTCCAAAAGTCATCTGCATGTTTTAATCCAATAACCCAAAAAACTTCGAAGAAAGCAGCGAGTACTACTTTAAACCAGTTTGTATTCATTTAAATAACCACTCCTTTTATATTCTATAAAAACAAAAAAAGCCCAAGAGATAACTGTATGAAAACAGTTTCTCCCAGGCTTTTATCCTTCCGTGACACAGCATAGCTGTGAGTTTTCTCTCGGACCAGACCAACATAGATAGTTGCGGAACCCTAGAAAACATTTAATGTATGCAATTAACTTGTATTATACACAATATTAGAATGAAAATCTATCTTCTTACACTAAGGGGTAGATATAAGTCCCGTATTTAGAGTATCGTTAATGATATTGGAAGTTAACATTAAAATTCCTATTATATAATAAATATACTTCACATTAATCAAGCTCTACATCATTATTTTTATTGCAAATGCAACAATATTAGTTTAAGATGAATGTAGATCTAATTATTGCATTTACAACAAAGATATTTACGGAGGAGCTATTTATGAAAGAAATTTTGCGTGAAATTGGCATGATTGCTAGGGCATTGGATTCCATCAGCAACATAGAATTCAAAGAGTTTGAACTAACAAAAGGCCAGTACTTGTACCTGGTGAGGATATGTGAGAACCCGGGAATTATCCAGGAACAGTTAGTAGAGATGATTAAAGTGGACCGGTCAACGGCAACTCGTGCTATCCAAAAACTAGAGTTGAACGGCTTTATTGAGAAAAAAGGTGCCGCGAACAATAAAAAGATCAAAAAACTATATTCAACGGAGAAAGGGAATACGGTCTACCCATTCATTAAAAGAGAAAATGAATACTCCAACCATGTTGCATTAGAAGGATTTTCTGAAAAAGATGCAGAAACCACTTTCGATTTTTTGCACCGAATCAGAAAAAATATCGAAAAAGACTGGGAATTAGTTAAAAAGGGGAACAAAAGACACTATTAATATACTAAAGGAGTTGCCTCATTTGATGACGATAAAGAAATGTACTCTTGAAGATTCACTAGACCTCCAGGCCATCAGTGTGGAAACCTTTACCGAGACTTTTAAGGACCATAATTCCCCTGAACACCTAAATGCCTATTTGGAAAGGGCATACAACGTGAACCAACTAAAACAAGAATTGGCCAATCAGTCTTCACAATTCTTTTTTGTTTATTATAATCAGGAAGTCGCTGGATACCTCAAAACTAATACTGGTGATGCCCAATCGGAAGCAATGGGTGATGACTCACTTGAAGTTGAGCGTATCTATGTGAAGAAGAAATTCCAAAAACATGGGTTAGGGAAGCATCTACTCAATAAAGCAGTGGAAATCGCGAAAGTACAGAAGAAAGAGAAAATCTGGCTTGGCGTATGGGAAGAAAATGAAAATGCCATTGCGTTCTATAAGAAAAAAGGGTTTTTGCAAACGGGTGCTCACTCTTTTTATATGGGCGATGATGAGCAAGTGGACTTGATCATGACCAAAATACTCTAATATTATTTTGTGAAAGGGAGAACGTAGTGTATATCCCGAACTTTCCAGATAAAGAATCTATTATTCGAACCCTGCTAAATTGGATAGATGAACCGCTTTCGGACCGTAAAGCTGTATATGACTTGTATAAAAGTGAGGGGGAGTGGGCAAGTGTAAACTTTACACTTGAATCAAATATTTCTTATTAAACGAACAGGCTTTACTTCAAGAAGAGGTAAAGCCGTTTTTTAATGGGCTAACGTAATCAGTTTAGTTTAAGAAGGAATTCTGAGGACGATTGGTGAAATAACTAATCAGTATATTCAAAAGGTAATTATTTTGATTGGGGTGAGTAACATAATTATTCGAAAGCTTATCTCCGCGGTAATGGCTTGTGTCTTGGTTATGGTAAGTTTTTCATTCTCAGGACAGACAGGTCTTGCAATCATAGTTGGTATTTATCTATTTCCAATTCTTTTAATTTATGGAGTACCAGCATCTGTTTTCTCTGATTTTGTTACAAAAAAACTAAAATCTTTTCCTAGAGTAATTTTGGCATTAATTATGCACTTATTCCTAGCTGCTTTGTTTGTTGTAACTCCAGCTTTACTTTCTGGTAGCGAAATATTCAACTTTTACTTCATTATTTCTCTTTTATCTTCTTTTCTGTTCTACTGTAGTGATGAATTTCTTAGGTCAAAATTAGCCAAATACTTGTATCAGAAGTTTTTTTTGTCTGAAAGAGCTAAAGAGTTATGTAAAAAGATTGGGAACTTGAGAATTTAGAGAGGTTGTATCATCTTGTTTAACGAACGTTATCGTAAGGGAATAAGATATCTTTTCTTATTGAATGAAAGTCGCTGGTTAGTCAATAATACTGACGATCGAAACTATTGATATCTATAAAACATAAATAATCTATTAAGGAACGATGGAAGCAATGACTGAAATGAATAAAAGGATGGTATTATGGATTAATAAAAAGCCCAATTTCTCAATTTAATACTGAGAAATCAGGCTTTTATTTGATGTACAGTTAGTTTTGCTTTTAAATCATTTTGTTACGTACGAAATCAAGCAATTCTAGCAGTATCTTTTATAAATATGAGCGCCTAGCTGGCCATGAACCTTGTAGTTTACGAAGTTGTACAATTTGTCCTGTATGATAGGCATCATGCAAAAGGATATTTAGATATTGTTGCCAAACTGGCAGAGAAGGACATTGTTGATCTAATTGTGCTTCCTGAAGGGATGTTAATGAAGATTGTAAGGCATCATGGACGTGAAACGTTCGACTTACTGTTTCTTGCCAAGCCTCTTCCTCATTAGGTCCACCTTGGACAAATGTGTCATCATTATTTTGTGGAACAACAAATGTGTCATCTTGAAGTAAGCGGGAAAGTAAACGCTCTTTAAAGATTAGTAAATGGTTTACATTTTCCCAAATCGTATTAGTGGCCATTCCATCAGGTTTCCAACATGCTTGTGCAGCGGTAAGATTCTTTAACGCTTCTGATATTGGTGGGTACCATTCTTCTTCGTAAAAAACTTGGTTGACTCCATTTTGCAAGATTTCTTTTTTACTCATTAGGATAGCCTCCTTTTTGTAACTATCTAAACTTGGTATATTAGTTACTCCAATTAAAAATATAAAGGTTTTTTAGAAGAGTTATTTTCTATAAACTATAGAATTCTCTTATAATGCACAAATTAGTAACGGGGAAAATAATTTCACAAAATCCCCGACAACCGTAACACTTTCATACTTGTTACAAATTTTCAAATTGGAGATATTCTAAAACATTTCCGAAAGGGTCTCTAAAACTAATATATTTTCCTGGAGGACAATTAGTTGGTTCGTCTATAACAAAATTCACTTCTCTCTCTTTTAAGAATTTAACTTTTTCATAAATATCTTCAGTTAGCAATCCTAATACAACTCCTGATATATCTTGAGTATAGGTTGCATTATCGTTCTCTTCTAAAATAAGTGGTAACTCTCCGTGTATAAGTGACGCAAGCTTAGGGTTATATTGTTTGCTTAATTCAAAACCTAAAATATTGGTATAAAAGTCGATTGCTTTGTTTAAATTGGGCACATAAATGCTTATAACACAAACTTCACTTTTCAAATTAGTTCCCCCATTTTTGGTATTATTATATATATTCTATACTCCTTAACAAACTTCCTTTTTTGGAAATAAATTTTCATTAGATTTTCTCATTCTAACGGGCGAGACTTTCCATTTTCCTAATTGTTACTTCGCTTAGAAGAGCCTTATAAGAAAGTTTTTACGTTAAGAGTATTTGGAGAACTTTCCTTTAAACAAATAAGTGAACTCTGTGAGAGAACAGAAAGTTGGGCGAGAGTCATATTCCACTGAGCCAAACGTAAAAAATTCAAGATTTGTTTTAGGGAGGACTAGAAATGAGTAATGTGTCACTTAAAGATACTAGGAATAAAGCTTTTTTTCTTATTGAACTAAAGTAAGAAGATTAGATCGGGAAAGGAAATACGTGCAAAAATACAACTTAAAACTACTGCATTGAGGAGTAAAGGAATGAAAAAAGATAAAAAAAGAGATAAAAAAATACATCGAATAGCAGACGAAGAACGATATAAAGAAGTAAAGGAAATGACAACAGAGGAATGGAATGCGAAACTGGAAGAAAAAAATAAGGCTAAAACGGGGAAGATGAAAGATAAAAAACGAATGGGAAAAGTACAAGGTAAAGTAATACATGGGACGACACCAGAAGAACGATTTAAAGAAATACACGGAATAACAATAGAGGAATGGAATGCAAAACTTGAGGTGAAATTTAAAGACAAAACAGGAATGACACCAGATGAGTGGTATGTAAAACAGGTTAAAACTACAACCCCTTTTGATATTATTAATGAACGCTACGGTACTGTTACAGAGGATGATATAAAGCTTGTTAAGGATTTGCAGTTATTTGGATTAAAAGATGGCGTAATAAATATATTACTTGATTATGTTGCAATTTTTAGTAGCATTGGGATGGTTCACCCGTTGGTAAGAGAAATGGGTGAAAATTGGCATAAGGAAAATATATTAACTGTTGAAAAGGCTATTAACTTTGTTAGGGAAGAACATAAGAAGTACACAGAGTAAACAGAGAAATAGTTATTAGTAGGGTGTCCCTTTAAGAAGAAAATAGGAGTTTTTATGTCGCATTTGACACATATTGCGAAGTTAAAAAGCCTTCAATTTTTAAGAGGACTTATAATCAGCAAGTTATGTTTTATCAATTAACGAGAAAGCGTCAAGAAGATCTATATTTTCAATTCTTCTGACCAAATGCCTAACATGAAAACTTATCTTATTCAACTGTATATCTAACTTGTTTAAAGACTAATATATCTCCTTCTTCAGTATCATCTGTAGTTTGCAAAAGTTGAACTTGTGGCTTGTAGTCCGTCCTATGAGCATCTTTGATACCCTTAATGTCACGTTCGTAGGATTCATCATTTTCTATTTTTTGTTCAAATACTTTTTTATTGGCAACAAAAATAAAGGCTTTCTGGATGTTTGCTGATTATTTCTTCCAATAATAGTCTTTATCACGTAACCATATAGAAATGCAGATTTGACAAAATTAGAAGAGAAATATATTCCTGACCCTAACCCAGGAACAGGTGGAATTCATAATGTTGAAAAAACTGCTGGTGTATGGGGGAATGATAGTGAATACGCTGATTTACTTGAAAAATTTATAAATAAGTAAAGGATGATAAATTTGTCAACAAAAGAAGCAATGAATATATATTTTCAGAAGAGGAAAGAGTTAGCATCTGAAGGTTTAGATTTTTTATTTAAAACACCAGTAAATAATGATGATGGAAATCTAATAATTTATGAAGGTGAAGTTGATGAGGAAGAATATATCTCATGGAAACCTATAGAAATGAATGTTTCACAAGATTATAAAAGATTAGAAGATGAATTTGAAGTAAATTTGAATAAATCAATAATTGATTATTTTAACTCATATTGGTTTGCTGACTTAGATGGTTTTTTTAAAGAGCACTATATAAAATTAGAACCGGTCCTTCCGAATGAAGAAATAAGTTCTTTTAGAGAGTCTTTGAGAGGATATAAAAATAATCACGGGGATAGTTTAGTGAAGATACCTATTGGAATTGAGGGAAATGGGTTACTAGTCGTTGTCGAGAACGATAGTGGAATAGTTCAATTAGAAGATTTTGAAAGAGGTACTTTTGAGTATATTGCTGAGAATATTCAAGACTTAATTAGAAATTTAAGTTTGAAAAGGTAGCATTAATTATCGTCGTCAATTTCTTTGATTAAGAGTGGTTGTACAATTATAGATATTAAATAAATGGCTGGGAAGTTAGTTAGGAATAACAATTTAGTTTGATTAATTAGAATGAACAGTAGATATGCTTTTAAATGCTTGTCTACTGTGCTTTTTCTCTTCAACTTACCTGGGAAGAAAGGCTATTGGTTTTAGATGAAAGAATTCTTTATATCTATCGAGGCATTGATCCAAAGAAGGATTAACGCAAAAACGACGGAAAATCAAAGGCGCTAGATAATGGTAAAAAGCTTGCAACTTTAAATGAAGGGGAAACAGTCGAACTTCACCAATTAGTAATTGTTGGAGAGTTTAAATCTTGGTTCTCATTTATGGTTGTAAGACAATTCCCAGCTCATTTTTTATGAACATTTTTAAACCAACCTTTATCTTTACCAATGCCTTTTTATTAATCTTTTAATGTATCATTCTGTTTATATTTGTTTGCAATTGATTCTAAATCTAACTTCTTATAATTTCCCCAATTCACCTTTGCAAACGTATCAGCCTCAAACCTTACTGCTAATATTTCTTCAAAAGGTTCCTTATCGGATTGGTCAGTAAATGGTGGTGAATACCATTTAATTTCCACAGTTTTCACTTGATCTAATTTCGATAAGCCTGCTAACATTTCCTTAGTATTTTTTAACAAAGCATTTTTTGAACCCTCATTAATATCTTTGTCGTATATTTTAACTAAGAAGATACCTTTATCTTCATATACCTTATATTCATCTTTGATAATTGACCCAATAGTAGATTCAATAGCGGTAGGTTCATGATTTACGTCACCACATCCAGCTAGTATAAATACTGTTGCGAAAAATAATAATAACACTAATAACTTTTTCAAATAAAAACCTCCGGGTGTATATTTACCACTATTATACAACACATATTAGGAAAACGGAGTGCTTTAGTTAAAGAGATATAAAAGCTGCATAGATGTTCTATCATTCTTATTATTAATTATTATGCTGAGTGTTATCAAGAATGGAAAGTGTATAAATGATTTTTTATCCGTCTAGAAATCTCGGGTGCTTTACTTCAAGAATGGGTAAAGTTTTTTTCTTGTTAACTTATGATGCAATTTAGTTGAACAAACATTTGGTTCAATATCATTAAGGAAAGTAATAAATAAAATTTTAATTTCACTTGGGCTGATATCTTGAGTAGCGTTTAGTGAGAAGGGGAAAGTGTTGACCTCTCAAGGAGAAGGGAGAATTGGCGAGCTAGTTACGAGATAACCGCCTCTAATCCTTCATATACTATTTTTTATATCGGTAAAGAAAAAAACCTGAAACTATTACTATGCTATTTCTCAGAGAGCTAGAAACTTAGATATGGAACCTACTTGAGCATCATTTCCTTTTGCCTTTCATATATAAATTCATATCCATTCCTTACTATCCATCTATTTTATCTTTCAAGTTTAAAAACTGTCCAGAAAAAAATAGCATCTGGACAAGAGTTTTACATTTAAATGTTCTTTATGATTTGTTAGTTTTTTTGCAGGAAATCTTCGGTCGATTCTACAGCGCAATACATTCCGTTAAGCGCACCGACAAACGCATGATGAACTTGTTCAGCGGGAACAACCTTGCCATTATAAGACAATTCTAGTGTTGCACACGCATCTTCAATAAGTGTCGTCTCAAAGCCTAGATCCACAGCCGCTCGGACAGTTGCATCAATACACATATGAGTCATCATGCCTAATACTACTACCTTGGTTACGCCACTTTCACTTAATTTACTTTCTAATTCGGTCTTTAAAAAGCTATTAGGGAAATGTTTGGTGATGATGCTTTCAGTTTCTAATGGTTGAACAGTTTCATGTATTTCAGCTCCCACAGTACCCGGGAGGAAGAATCCTAATGCTGGATCACCTGCGATATGTTGAACATGGAAAATGTTATCTTTGTGATTCTTTCTAAACCATTCAAGCACTTTCGCCGCATTAGTGGCTGCTTTTTCAGGGTTGCTTAATTCCATATTCCCATTTGGAAAATAGTCATTTTGAATATCTACAATAATTAGAGCTATGCTCATAATTCTACACCTCATTTAAAGTATTTTGTTACACTATAATCATAGAACGTATATTGATTTTTATCGATATGTTGACGAAATGCTTTTATCTTAAAAATTTTCATGGTGAAAGGAATTTAATATGGAACTAGATAATACTGATTATCAGATTCTTCGGGTATTATCCGAAAATTCACGTATTCAATGGAAAGACCTAGGTGAACAAATTCATATGACGGGCCAAGCAGTAGGGAACCGTATAAAAAAACTAGAGGAAAGTGGTGTAATTAAGGCTTACTCTTTAATAGTTGATGAGATGAAATTAGGACTTACTTATACTGCGTTTGTCATTATTTATATGAAAACAGCAAACCATGATTCGTTTATACAATTAATGAATGATCGCAATGAGGTAGTTGAAGTTCACCGCGTATCTGGAGAAGCCTGTTATCATGTAAAGATAAAAGTTAACTCACAAGAGCAATTAAATCTTTTTCTGGATACAATTCTCGAGTATGGGAATTATACTGTACATTTATCCATAAAAGAGATCAAACAACAGAATCCGGTGATTGCCACATGATAAAAGAATACGCGAGTGAAATATACTATTTCTTACCAGCTAAATCGGGAAGCAAAAGTGTTCCTTCTTGTCATGCTGCTTCGTTGAGGGAACGGAATTTACTAATAGACAGTAGAAATAATCCGAATAAAAATGGTTCCGATCATACTGATGATGGGAATCATTTTTTCTTTTTGGCTAGGTGGATTCTAGCCAACCATGCAAGAGAAGATGAAGCAGCTGAGTATTTAATAAATCTTAAAGTCAATTCTTGCACTTTGCAAGTAAACGGTGTATATATTATATAGAGGTGAAAACATGGAAAACAAACGTGAACTATTTCAAGTACTTACTCGCAGATTTGGACTTCTTAATAAAAATTGTTGTTCAGTTGGAACCGTGGATATATCACTGGTACAAAGTCACATTCTTTATGAAATAGATAAGCAAACTACACCATCGATGCAACAAATTGCAGAAACGATAGCAATGGATATAACTACTTTTAGTCGGCAAATTCAGACACTAATTAAAATGGATTTAGTAAAGAAAACACCATCTGCTTCAGACAAAAGGGTATATCTTTTATCCCTTACAGTACAAGGTAAATTTGTCGCTACAACCATTGATGTATCAATGAATGAATACTTAGAGGAAGTATTCTCGCATATGAATGAATTTGAGAAAGAAACAGTTATTCGTTCTATTAAATTACTTAATCAAGCCATGTCTAAATCAAGTGTTTGTTGTACACCTTTAATATAAGCAATTTAAGTATTGCTTTAAAAAATATATATTACTTGCAAAATACAATTAATGAGAACATGTAAATAAAATAATGGAGGTATGGAGAATGAAAAACATTGAACTGAAACAAGTAACCTCTGGTGGATGCTGCGGACCTGCTGCAAAAAAATATTTAGATATAGCATCAACTTTAAACAAGGAATTACCAATAGCGATTATAGGTGCTGGTCCTGTAGGTTTAGCAGCGGCTGCTCATTTAGCTAACATCGGTGAACGTTTTATATTAATCGAGTCAGGTGATAGTGTTGGGAGTAATATCCTGAACTGGGGACATGTACGGTTATTCTCACCATGGCAATACAATATTGATAAGATAGCTAAAAAAGTTCTAGAAGATCATGCTTGGAAAGCACCTGTTTTAGATGACCTTCCATTGGGAAGTGAATTAGTTAACAATTATTTGATACCTTTAGCAAATTTACCTGAAATAAAACCTTTTCTATTACTAAATACAAAAGTTGATTTCATCAGTAAAAAAGGGTTAGATAAAATGAAATCTGCTAATCGTGAAAAATCGTCCTTTGTTTTATACCTGGAACAAAATGGAGTATCAAAAAGAATGGAAGCAAGGGCAGTTATAGATGCTACGGGAACTTGGTCACATCCAAATCCGATAAATGCTGATAATGTTTGGACTAAAGAAGAGAAAGAATTAAAACAACATATATATTATGGTATTCCAGATATTAAAGGAGAGCAAAAGGAAAAATATAAAGGTAAAAGAGTTGCTGTTGTTGGTGGAGGTCATTCAGCCATAAACACGATTTTAGAATTATCACAGTTAGATGATGATGTAGAAATTTCGTGGATTATGCGAAAGAAAACAGTAGAAGATGCTTATGGTGGAGAAGATAAAGATGCTCTGGAAGCAAGAGGGGAGTTGGGAAGTCGTATTCACCAATTAGTTGATGCTGGTCAAGTAAAGATCTATACCTCATTTTTTATTCATCATTTAAATAAAACAAAAGATGGAATCGCAATCACTGGAGAATCAGAAGGTGTTGAACAAACACTTTCTACCTTTGATGAAATCATTGCAAACACAGGTAGCCGCCCAGACTTCTCATTTGAAAGAGAAATCAGACTAAACATAGATACTGCTACAGAAAGCGTCGAAGCACTTGCTCCATTAATTGATCCAAACCTTCACAGTTGCGGTACTGTTCGACCTCATGGGGAAGAGATATTAAGACAACCCGAAAAAGACTTCTATATAGTAGGAATGAAAAGTTATGGTCGAGCTCCAACATTCTTGATGGCAACTGGTTATGAACAAGTTAGATCTATTGTGGCCCATTTGACTGGAGATTTTGAATCGGCTAAAAAGGTAGAACTAGATTTACCGGAAACTGGTGTATGTAGTGTTAGTTTGGTAACACAAAATTCTGCACAATCATGTTGTGGAACTGATGTATCCAATTGTTAGAGGTGAATTTAAGTGACTGTAAATAACGGTGCTAATTTAGCTAAAGATTATTTTAATTGCTACCAAAAATGGTCAGGGAAGCGGGTACTAATGTTTTAAAGGTATAGAAGTATCAAGTAATAGAGTTCTCAGCTAATTAAATCAATAGTGTAAAAAATAACACCGTTCATAATAGAACGGTGTTATTTATATAGTATTTTACGTAACTTCTTATTGAATCAAAGTGGCAGATTAGTTGAATAAGCAAGTGAATACCGCATGGCTATGTAGGAATATTTTCAAGAAATAATGGAATGTTCTGAAACCAATAGAAAATTTTACCGTCTATTGATGTAGACGGTAAAAATGGGAGATAGAATTATAGCTTTTATTTTAAATATTCCTAACCAAAAGAA
This sequence comes from Psychrobacillus sp. FSL K6-1464, assembly GCF_038003145.1. Lineage (NCBI taxonomy): Bacteria > Bacillati > Bacillota > Bacilli > Caryophanales > Bacillaceae > Psychrobacillus > Psychrobacillus sp. FSL K6-1464. The sequence continues at coordinate 1,948,338 of NZ_JBBOOP010000001.1, read as the reverse complement.
AGGTGTTATTGGTAAAGGTGGATGTATCGAGAAGAACATGAAGTTGTGTCTAACTTTAAACCTGTAAATTCATAAACTGGCGTAGTGATGAATCGTGAAAAGTAAGCATTTCTAAGAAGTAAGCATTTGTTCAACTAAAAAGTATATTAGTTGAACGAGTGGCGGTCTGTTGGAGAGCTTTTTCTTATTGAACCAACGAAGCAGTTTAGTTAAGAAGGAATACTTATCGTAGAAAATAAGAGAATTAAAGGGGGAAGCAAAGCTATGTGGATAATATTTGGGGCTATTGCAGTAGTAGCAACTCTTATAAATCTTTATATGTATACAGTAGGAAAGGATTATAAGCTTGCTATGGCGATAGGCTTATCATTTACAGCCTTAACACTTTGTTCAGAATACAGTCTTGTATCCCAATGGGTAAATACGGAAGATTGGGCAGCTTTATTGGATGTAGTACCTAGTATGGAAAGGGCATTATGGTTTTTGACAATTGTTTCTAACTTACTAAATATAGCACCTATACTTTTAGAAGGAATAGGTAAGAAATAATTACTTATTGTCACTTCATTTATATGCCAATTATTGTGTTGTTATTTCTGTATAACCTAAGGGAGGCTTTACTTCAAGAAGGAGTAAAGCCTTTTTTCTTACAAACTAAAGTGGGAGGGGCTAAATGTGAAAAGACTATATCTATTCCTTTTGATAGTTTTCGGAGTTGTTACTATTTTTGGTTGTGAAGAAGAGAGCAAGGATAATGAAATGGTCATGGAAGGCATTGTGGCTAAGGTAGACGATCGTGAAGTCTTTATTTATGAAGAACTACAGGGAGATGCAATGATTCTATCTGAAGAAGAGGTCATTTCAAAATCGTTACAAGCATCATACTTTGGCTTTGATACAGAAATTTCTGGTATTGAAGTAGGAGACAAAGTAAAAGTTTGGTATGACGCCATGGATGCAAGTTTACCCGGGTCTGGTCATGGAACAAAAATCGAATTAATAAACAAATAATAAGGAAATGAAAAAGTGAGATCATTGAATTACGAACTTTAAGCCTTCTTTCTTTTTAAAGGAGCAGATTTAGGAAGGGGAATAGGGGAACTGTGCTAAAAACTTAGTGATTGAGGGGGATGATTTTTGTCAAAAAATTAACTTTAGTAGCTATATTTTTAGTAACCTTATTATTGTTTGCGTGCCAATCAAATAAGAATAACATAATGTTTGTTGGAGAAGGTGAGAATTGGTCCTCCAAAGTAACTGTTAATCAGACTGCTAGTGACGAAACATATCATATTCAAATAAACTATAAAGGGCATGGCATGCAGAATATAGAAGCTTTTAGTTAATCTGTTAAAACAAAAGATAACAGTGTATTTGATTTTAGTGAGATTAATACTTCTCTAAGTAAAGAAGGAATATATCAAAAAGATTTACCGATATCGAATAGCCCATCTATAAGTGTAGACGATGAGTTAGTAATAAAAGTAGAATGGAACGGAAATAGCGAAGATTTTTCGTTAATATATAAATGATCCTTTACTAATGGGTACTTAACTTCACGAAGGAGTATAGATGGTCTAAAAATTTATGAAACCAAGTAGTTATTTAATCGTATATATTAAAAGAATATTTAGATATATAAAATTTTATGAGAGGTGATAATTCGTTTTGATCCGAAAACTACTAACTAGTGTTATTACTATTCTATTTTTAATAGGTTTGAGTTTTGGTATTACATATTTTACGCATACAAAATTCATTGACTATTCATGTTTTATTGGTTTAGCCGCTACCGCTGTAATTTGGTTTTTTACTTCTAAAGGCGATGGTTTTAGTACTAGACGTTTGGATATGAGTATACAAGGTTCCACAGGTATAAGAATGGAAGAGAAAAAGTTTGAGTTTTCTCCGAATATTGTTTTCCTTACGTCTGTGACCTACACCATTATAACAACCGCAGCATTGCTTTTTCATTACAGAAGTTATTTTAAATTCAAAAGGATTATATGTCCATTCTAACGGATAACAAAACTAGAGAGTTGTGGACTACATGGGGTTGCGGATGTTTAGATTAGTAGGATTTCTTGTTGCTCAAACTGGTGCTTTATTTCCAACAGGAGTAAAGCATTTTTTCTTCTTAAACAAAGCGGCAAGGTAGTTTAATAGTAAAATTTAGAAAATGGTGGAGTTTATGAAGAAAGCAAAGCATCCACTTGTCATTGCTGTTGCTGCGGTTTCTGGTGGTGGAAAAACAATTTTACTGGATATGAATAGCTATATTTCACAAGGCAGACAGGGTTATCTTGAGATGCTTAATACCATAAAACCGAATTCCGATATTATTGTTGACGGGACTTTATCGATATCTGAAATTGTAAGCATTATCTCTCAAAGTATAATTTTAAATGTATATGAATAGCTTACTTAGAATTTTTATCTAACGTTACAGTTTGGTTGAATGAGGGCTTGAATTAGATATATATTCATCTGTATAATAATTCTTATAAACGGACAGAAGAGGCTATATTTACTTATGAGAGTTGTGGTTATTTGAGTTTGTATTTTGCTTATGTAATGGTAGGGCTTGCCATCGCAATGCCTGTAGGTGCAATCACTGTCGAAATGACTAAACAAGGGTTGAAAAATGGATTTATACACGGATGGGCAGTAGGATTAGGTGGTATGACAATTGATATTACACTAATCATTTTCCTATCAACAGGTCTTGCTTCTATCTTGGCGCTACCTATCATTCAAATTCCCATGTGGCTTATTGGAGCTGTGTTTTTGTTATACTTGGGTTATGATTCAATAAAAAACGCAGATAAAGATATCACTTTATCGGGTGAGAGAGTAACAAAATCTTTTTTTAGCTCATACAAGAATGGTCTTCTTGTGGCAATATCCCCAGGTAATCTAGTTTTTTGGGTGAATGTATTTGGAGTAGTACTTGCAAAAAATTATGCAACCGATGAAAGTCACTTTTTCATTGTTGCGTTAGGTATTTTAAGTGGAATTTTGCTACATGATATTGGATTACTCAGCATTATATCCGTCACTCGAAAAGCACTAAATCGAAACATGATTAAATGGTTAACAATAGTATCAGGGACTTTATTAATTGGTTTTGCAGCATATTTTATTTATGAGTTTATTCAAAATGTGAAGTTATTTTTATAATACATTTTCATTGATGAGTGCTTTACTTCGAGAAGGAGTGAGCATTTTTTCTTGTTTTTTTATAGTGTTTAACTACACTCAAAAGGAAATTAATTGATAATGGGATCTGTAATGAAGTATAAAAATGGGAAATACTAATTAAATGTACAACTTAAGCACCTCTTTATTTATAATCTGGCATAGATTTGAAATAAGAGGTGTTTTTATATTTCAAATCATTGGTTGAGGTAACAATGCTAGTTTTAAAAAAGAAAAGCCTCTGGATTATCCAAATGTAATAAGACAGAAAAATGGAACTTTTCTAATTCTATAACGTATTTCATTTAACATCAGAATATAAATTTAACTTTGGAAGAATCGTGGTGGGAGTTATATGTCTATTAAACAAATAAAAAAAATTGGAGGCAACTTATTCTTGATAAGCATGTGTTTTCTGTTTACGGGCTGTCTGGAAGAAAATACTGAACCCCAAGTAGAAGCGGTTGTTTCCTCAGAAGACAAAAATATAATAGCAGTCCAAGCTGTTCTTGAATCGGAATTTACAGTTCCGAACGAAGAATATTTGGTTATTGTCAAAAATATCGATAAAAAAATGACCGAAATAGGTAGCAACACACCTGAAGCAAATGAAGTAAATGGAGTCGAAGAGTCGGGGGTATCAGACGAATGGCGTGCATACGAGGACTTAGTGAAAAAAACTTATAGACCTTACTTTACGGATAATGCTTATGATTCCCTTATTTCGAATGTAATAGCTTTTAAATATCATTATGGATATTTAGGCTTTGACGAAAATCTTAGATACAAGATGAAGGTTAGAAATATACAAGTAACAAAAAGTGAGAACATTAACACTCCTAAGTTTTATGACTTTACCGCTCAGGTAGAATATACGAATAATACTGGAGCAGTTTCCCAACACGAAGTAAAAGGTACCGCAATTCTAGCTGAACCAGGAAAAATTGGGAAGTTTGAAATACGAGACGATGGTGGTTTAGGAGAACAAGTCCGGTAGATTCATAAAACAAAAAGGGGTGTAAATTTAGTCTTTTATTGAAGTAGTATGGAGAGTGGTGGGGTAAGTTGAGTGGAGATGGTTTAGTTTGGTTAATTCTTTTGTTATTGATATTACTTTTTGATGGAACAGCTATCCATTTACACAAGAACAATAAATTGTCTTTATGGATTTCTGGGATCATTATGGTCTTACTTGTTCCAATTATTGGGTTTACAGTAGGGTCAATATTTTTAAAAATTTCCAGAGTGGTTGATCCCACTGATACACACGAAGGTTCTGCATTCGCAGCTGCATTTATCGCAATGGTCCTTTTGGCTAATGCTTTAGTTTTCTTCATAACTGGGATAGTCTTAATAATAGTTAGATTTTTCAAAACTAAAAAAAGTTAACATCTAACGTAATTGCTACGTTGTTAAAATAGAAAATGGATAGGGGCAATTCAGTCCGCATTTATGGGAAGGTAACGTGATCTATTTTATGATAATTTGGGAAGTTACACTTAAATGAACGTGGCAGGTTAATTTAAAGGACTCATGGTCATTTTAACTTGTGTTTTTAGAGGAGTATTTTGGGATGACGCTAAAAATAAACTTAATTAAAGCAATTTCTTATTTAATTACAAAATTAGCTGGTGCAGGGTTCTTATTGTTTGTTATATCTATTTATCTGTTACTTTCGTTTGGAAAAGATATGTACGAATTTGTAGATGGAATTTCTAGCGGGTTCCTTTGGATAATCGTTTTTGGTTATGGCATTTTGTGTTCGCTATTGATTGACTTGTGGGTACTTAAAGTTCCAAACTCCAGTTTAACAGTGAAAATCCTACTATATATTCTAGCAGGTTATGGTTTTTTTATCATAACGATGGATGTTTCTTTTATGTTATTTGCTGGGACAATCGGAGCGTTATGTTCTTTAATATTTTATGTTGGAACATTATTATCTTTCCGTTTCCAGTCCTTTAAATATGTGTTTTCTATCGTTGTGCCATTAATTATTATCATTCTAATGGATGTGGACTTTACGGAAAAGGAACAATGGATTGAAGTGAAAAGTGAAACTTCATATACAGCAACTTTTGACCACTTTAATGGGAAACATGAAATACCTATTCTAGCAAAGACAGATCAAACTATTACCTTGTCCTATGATTTCAACCCAACTAACGATGGAGGGCATGGGTTTTATATGCTAAACGGAAAAAATAAGTTAGTAGGATTGACTGAAATTAGTGAGGAAGTGTTGAAATTGGAGGTTCAAAAAGCTGGAGTTTATAGAATGGTTGTAACAGGCGATGATGTAAAAGGCAACTTTAAAGTAAAATGGAGTATAAGTGAAACTTATTAAGGTTATGGGATACGACATACCTAATTACCAGTAATTTTTCTTCTTATAATCAGGGGATTTGAATCAATAAGAAAATACAGTAAGTGACACAATGAATATGCATTATTTACACTTGCTACGGAGGTACTTATGAAAACTCACTATTATTTAGGGTGGTTTAACAATTTCTTTCCAGAGAATCTGAGTAGGGTGCTACTGGAGGATATAACTGATAGAAAATCATTGGCTATGATTAGCTCGAATCCATCTATTTATGAAGATGATGGTTCTACGGAACGCTCGTGGCTTGAGCAGGCTGGCATTATGTTTGATGAATATCATTTAATTAATTATCGGGTACAGAAGGAAGAGGCCAAAACGATAATTCAAAATGCATCGGTCATCTTTTTGTTAGGTGGGGATACTCTTAAACAGAATGGTTTTTTGATGGAATATGATTTATCGGATTCGATTAAAAAAAGCAGCGCCGTTGTGATGGGGGCAAGCGCTGGTGCAATAAACATGTCCGCTAAATGGTTATGCTCGAAAAACTTTGGATATAAAGTGGAAGCAAGCTCTGTTTACGATGGGATCGGTCTTGACAATTTCTCCATACTGTCTCATTTTGATCTTGAAAATAACATTGCACTGGTTCAAAAAGAACTATCTCTCCTTTCGGAAGAACTTAACATTTATGCGTCGAACAAAGATTGCGCAGTTCGTGTAAAGGAAGACAAAATAGACGTTTTAGGCAATGTTTATTTAATTTCAGATTCAAAGATTCAGAAATTGGATGAGACACTCTAGTTGTACTGAATGATTAGGTTTTAACTGAATTCACTTCTTCAACGCCTATTGTAATCGAGTATGACTATTGATGTGCCTTTATATTAATTCAACTTATGCAGCAGATTTTTGCAATTGTGTTGAATAAGATAATCTATGTAAATTATTGAAGAGGTGGGCAATATAAATACATTCCTTAAATGGTTCATGGCATCCTTTATATTGGGGATTGTTGCGTTATTGGCAGTTTTTTTGGTGGAGGATATAGCAAAGCTAACTGGGGAAATGAATCAAAGCATCTTGTTAGTTAGCACTTTAACTATATTCGTTTTAATACTATTTTCGTTATTTAGTATTGTTAAAGCTAATTCAAATAGAATCAGAAGAGAATTAGTTATCTCTGTAATTTTTGTCATAATTCCTTTATCAGCATTAGTAATAAATGGGTTTATTTTTATTATTTACTTTGTAGGCAAATAAACAATAAACGTTAGTCCGTCAACGTTTAAAACAATTCAAAAAGAATTATAGACATATAAATCTTGAATAACGCTCTAGTTTATATGAAATGATACAAACAAAATATTTGTTTTTGTAAAATAATGATTCACAAACTTATATGGAGGAAAAATTATGAAAATAACTCAGCAGTGGAAACAGGAAGACAGTGATTATATTCGTAAAAAGGTAATTGAACACAATCTTTCTAAGCTGCCAGATGAAGTAAAACACCCAGTTAAAAACATTAGCTTTATCCTTAGAGATGAAAGAGAGAAAATTTGGGGAGGCATTACAGGAACGATTTTTTGGTATCACTTACATATTGATTTTTTATGGGTAGATGAATCTCTTAGAGGTAAAGGATATGGTAGTCAGTTATTACATAATATAGAGGAAATCGCTAGAGAGAACAGATGCAACCTCATTCAACTAGATACATTTAGCTTTCAGGCCCCAAATTTCTATCAAAGATATGGTTATGAAGTAGTTGGCGTAATAGAAGAACATCCTAATAAAGATAATCAACAGTATTATCTGTCAAAGAAACTTACTTATTGAGGTATCTTGTTCACCTTTAAAAAAATTAAAAAACGGTCCCTATCTCCTATAAGTTATACTCAGAATAACTTGGTAACGCGGGTTCTTTAGTGAAACAATTGGCTACCTTTATGGGTAGCATTTCTTATGAAATTTGGTAGCAGTTTCCGGAACTCCATTTATTGCCTGAGAAATAAAATGGTAAGGGAAGATGAAGTTGAAAGAGAATATTTGAAAAAATTTATGCGTTGACATATACCCATAGGGGTAGTAGTATTGAGTTCAGTTGCTTCAATCATCTATTTCGCTCGTAACTAAAAGTATTGTTTGAAAGCACTTAAGTTAAAATATTTACAAATACCCTAAGGGGTAGTAAAATGCGAGATAGATGAAGAAATAAATTAAAATGAGGTGAGATATTGGAATACGATGCAAAGGTTACAGCAAGAATGAAAAAGATGGAAGGTCAGCTTAGAGGGATATTACGTATGATGGAAGAAGAGAAAGATTGTAAAGATGTGATTACACAACTAAGTGCAGTCCGTTCTGCAGTGGATCGTACAATAGGTGTTATTGTCACGGATAATTTAGTGGAATGTTTATCAAAAGAGAATGCAGATACTTTAGACAAAAATGCAATAGTTAAGCAAGCAGTGGATCTACTAGTAAAAAGTCGATAAGACTTTTTATTTTTCAAATAAAAAATACCTATACAGGTAAGGGGATAATATGGAAAAGAAAAGAACAACTATCGTTTTATTTAGTGGAGATTATGACAAGGCAATGGCAGCGTACATTATTGCAAATGGAGCAGCTGCGTATGATCATGAAGTGACAATCTTCCATACATTCTGGGGTATCAATGCACTACGTAAACAAGAACAAGTAGCGCTGAAAAAAGGATTTTTAGAAAAAATGTTTGCAAAAATGATGCCAAGAGGTGCGGAAAAGTTAGGCTTATCAAACATGCAGATGCTAGGCATGGGACCAAAAGTGATTAAGCATGTAATGAAAAAACATAATGCTCTAACGCTTACACAGCTTGTTGAATTGGCACAAGAACAAGATATTAAACTTGTGACTTGCACAATGACGATGGATTTACTGGGTCTTCAAAAAGAAGAGTTATTAGATGGTATTCAGTACGCAGGTGTTGCAGCATATTTAGCAGATGCAGAAGATGGTACCGTGAATTTATTTATATAAGAGGTGACATATATGAAGATAGCTATTTTAATTGCAATTGTGGTCGCATTTTTTGTTTGGCGTATAATGCCAACAAAAGGGGTAAACTCTATATCGACTGCAGAGCTTAAAACAATTATTAATGATAAAGATAAAGTATTTGTTGATGTACGAACACCCGGTGAATATAAAGCACGCAACATTCGCCAATTTAAAAATATACCCCTTGGATCAGATTTTTCGAAACTACCAATAGATAAAGAAATTCTTGTCATTTGTCAAAGTGGTATGCGTTCAAATCAGGCTTGTAAACAGTTAAAAAAATTAGGCTATACAAAAGTAACGAAAATACGTGGTGGCATGAGTGCATATTAGGAGGAGAAAAATATGAAAACAATTCAACCAGAAGAAGTACAAGCGAAAATAGAGGCTGGAGAAGCGGTGAAGTTAATAGATGTGCGTGGAGTGGATGAAGTAGAAACAGGACATATTCCAGGTATCATTCATATTCCGCTAGGATTGTTGGAGTTTAAAATGAACGAGCTTGATAAATCAGAAAGTTATATTATGGTATGTCGTTCGGGTGGTCGTAGTGGTAAGGCAACAGCTCTTTTACAATCGCATGGTTTTGATGTAACGAACATGGATGGCGGAATGCTCGCTTGGAATGGCGAAGTAAAGTAAAGGTAAATTTTTTTTCAAAATATTAATACCCTAGTAGGTATGGATGGAGAGTTCATATGGTTAAATCGGATGTACAGTTAGATGCAAAAGGCTTAGCTTGTCCAATGCCAATAGTAAAAACTAAAAAGGCAATGAACGAAGTAGCTGAAGGCCAAGTATTAGAAATTCAAGCGACAGATAAAGGCTCAGTGGCTGACTTAGCGGCTTGGTCAAAAACAGTTGGTCATCAATATATTGGTTCACATGAAGAGAATGGAGTGTTCTATCACTATATTCGTAAATGCAATCCTGAAGTAAGCGAAGCAGTTGAAAAAACATTTGAACATACAATTTCAAATGAAGAGGCTTTAAATGGTAAAGGTTTAATCTTAGATGTTCGCGAGGCTGCGGAATATACATTTGGTCATATTCCAGGTGCAAAGTCAATCCCAATGGGCGAATTAGCTGAACGCTTAACTGAATTGAACAAAGATGAAACAATCTATGTGATTTGCCGGACAGGTACTCGCTCCGATTTAGCAGCGAAGCAATTAGCTGAAGAAGGTTTTAACAATATTTATAACGTCTTACCTGGGATGACAGGGTACGAAGGCGAATTACAGAAAGAGGTAGAATAATATGTCCAATAAAGTAGCAATTATTGCATCAAATGGTGGATTATTTGATGCCTATAAAGTATTTAATATTGCAACAGCGGCAGCAGCTTCTGAAAAAGAGGTAGCGATCTTCTTCACATTTGAAGGGTTAAACCTTATTCATAAGCAAGGTATGCACGGACTTGAAATGCCAGCAGGCAAGGAGCACTTTGCAGAAGGATTCGCTAATTCTGGAGTTCCCGCAATCCCACAATTAGTAGAAATGGCACAGGAGTTAGGCGTGAAATTCATCGCTTGTCAAATGACGATGGACGTGATGGGCTTAACAAAAGCAGATTTTGTAGAAGATATCGAAGTGGGTGGCGCAGTTACTTTCTTGGAATTTGCGAAAGATGCAGCACCAACATTAACATTTTAACGGGTTGCTGCTGCTATCCATATATCTAATTCTTAACTATTGGTTCCGGTAGCTCTTCGCTTCCAGAACCAAAAAAAATAACAAAAACATACCTATGGGGGTAAAATAATGACAGTAAACATTTGGACAGCGGCTGATGTAGCACGCAAAGTCATTGATAAGAAAGAATTATTTATTTTAGATGTGCGAAATGCAGATGCATTTGCTGATTGGAAAATTGAAGGCCACAAATTTAATTACTTAAACATTCCATATTTCGAACTTTTAGATGGGGTAGAAGAAATCTTACCACAAATTCCAACAGACAAAGAGATATTGGTTGTTTGTGCAAAGGAAGGCTCATCTATCATGGTAGCAGAACTGCTAGAAGAAGCTGGTCTTGAAGTGGCCTATTTAGAAGGCGGGATGAAGTCTTGGTCGATGTATATAGAGCCAGTTAAAGTAGGCGAACTTTCCGGTGGCGGTGAGCTTTATCAATTCGTCCGTTTAGGAAAAGGCTGTCTTTCCTACATGGCAGTTAACGAAGGTGAAGCAGCAATTATTGATGCTGTACGTTTTACAGATGTTTTTATAAAATTCGCAGAAGAAAAGGGTGTCCAAATTAAGCACGTATTTGACACCCATTTACACGCTGACCACATTTCAGGAGGTCGTCATATTGCTAGTCAAACGGGTGCCGCGTATTACTTACCGTCAAAGGATGCAGAAGAGGTGGTATTCGATTTCACACCTTTAACTGATGGCTTAACAGTAAAACTTGGCAATTCGGAAATTGAAGTAGGTGCGCTTTACTCTCCAGGTCATACCATTGGATCCACTTCTTTTGTAATCGACAAAAAGTACCTATTAACAGGCGATATTTTATTCATTGATTCCATCGGACGTCCTGACTTAGCTGGTCTTGCAGATGACTGGGTAAGAGATTTACGTCAGACGTTATATAGTCGTTACCGCTCATTAGCAGAGGATTTAATCGTACTACCTGCTCACTTCATGATTATTGAAGAGCTAAATGAAGACGGGACAGTGGGCAAGCGTTTAGGAGATCTATTCGTAGAAAATCATGGCTTAAATGTAGAAGATGAGGAAGTATTCCGCTCAATGGTGACAGATAACTTACCGCCTCAGCCAAATTCGTACGAAGAAATTCGCCACGTTAATATGGGGAAAGTTACGCCAAGTAACGAAGAACAAACAGAAATGGAAATTGGCCCTAACCGTTGTGCAGTACGCTAAGTTAAAAAAATTCTTATAAAATACAAACTACGAGAAGAGGAAATACTCATGAATATTACAAAAACTTTAGATGCAAAAGGCTTAGCTTGTCCAATGCCAATTGTTCGAACTAAAAAAACAATAGATACGATTAACTCAGGTGAAGTGCTAGAAGTACTTGTAACAGATAAAGGCGCTTTAAATGACTTTACAGCATGGGCTGCAGCGGGTGGACATAAAATTGTTGAACAAAAAGAAGAAAATGGGGTATTTTTCTTCTACATTCAAAAAGCATAAGAGTATATAGAACGAGTAGAGCTATTTCTACTCGTTTTCATTTTCCAAAAGGAGGGTCATTATGGATTTATCCATTACATTTATCGTCGTTATTTTTGCACTCGGATTTGTAGGTTCATTTATATCAGGAATGTTAGGGGTTGGGGGATCGATTATTAAATACCCCATGCTACTTTACATCCCCCCACTATTTGGACTTGCCGCATTCACCGCACATGAGGTATCAGGTATTAGTGCTATTCAAGTATTATTTGCTTCACTTGCCGGTGTTTGGGCATACCGAAAAAGTGGGTTGCTCCATAAAGAAATAATAATTTACATGGGTGGAGCAATTTTACTCGGAAGTTTTATTGGTAGTTATGGATCAGGATTTTTATCAGAAGAAGCCGTCAATGTCGTTTATGGCATACTTGCTGTGATTGCAGCAGTGATGATGTTTATCCCGCGTAAAACAGTTGAAGATACAACGGTCATTTCGTTTAACAAGGTAGTGGCTAGTAGTCTGGCGCTTATTGTCGGTATTGGCTCAGGTATTGTTGGTGCAGCCGGTGGATTTTTACTTGTACCGATTATGTTAACCGTTTTAAAAATACCAACTCGAATGACAATCGCAACTAGTTTAGCAATCACTTTTATCTCGGCGATTGGTGGTAGTGTCGGCAAAATCATCACGGGTCAAATTGATTATTGGCCAGCATTTATTATGATTATTGCTAGTATCATAGCTGCACCACTTGGCGCAAAAATTGGTCAAAAGATGAATGTTAAGATATTACAATGGTTATTAGCATTACTGATTGCTGGGACTGCGATTAAAATTTGGGTGGATATAATACAATAACAATTTTAGGGATTAACCTTACCGTTGTGAAAACTTTGGTGTTGAAAATATAAAAAGAAACAGGGGATCCAGCTTATGTATTTGCTGTATCTCCTGTTTTAGAATATAGAATAGCTTAAGATCTGATGGAAAAGTTACTATTTTAGCAGAAGCAATAAGGAAATAGATAAATTTGCTGAATCACAACTATCAGAAACAGAACTTTAGGATTGGAATTTACATTTCTATAGTTCACACTAGCAAGTTGCTGCTTACTTGTTCCAGTTTCTTTGAATACATGTGAAAGTAGAGTTGTAATAGAATAGATTTTATTTTATTTTTCGATTTGTTGTAATGCAGCAGGTTTTTTTACAAAGGGGTAGAAGTACTTATCATTAAGGGTTTTATTATCAAAAATTTTTATAGGAGGGGTGTTTCTGAGCAATTCTAATATAAATTTTACGAATAGAATGCTAAGGATATGGAAGAAAGCAGAAAACCATGCTCAATCATCAAGAGTAAAGGTGTTACAACCTGTTCATCTCCTTACTGCTTGTTTAGATGAGAAAACAGGAGTACTTGGAGAGATATCTCTAAAAATCACTTTAGACAAGAGCTTATTGAAAGATGTGATGGAGGATACTTCTATTCAGCATCAGACATTTAGTGTTTTTCTCAACGTCCAAGTTACGGAAGAAGTAAAAAATGTATTGGAAGTTGCTATTATTTATATGAAGAAGTATAACCAAATCTATGTAAATGAAGGTCATTTGCTTAAAGCGTTAATAAAAACTAATGTAGTAGACTATTTTTTATCAGATGATAACCGAAAAACAATTTTATCCCTCGGTACTACCTCAAGAGATATGATTACTCATATTGGAAATTATACAGTCCCAATCATTAACACACATCTTATCCGTAAAGTGAATAAAAAGGAAATTAACGAACTTGTTCATTTTATTGGAAAAAATTTTTCGAATGAGTGGTCTCAAACTATAAGAGAAGCATTCTCGTTAAATAAGCCACCGGTATATGTTGCTTTCGATGATAACGGAGATATTATAGGGTTTGCTGCTTATGATATATATAAGAATAAAAAATGTTATTTCGGTCCGATGGGCGTGTCATTATCAAACAGAGTTAAGGGGATAGGATATTCTTTACTACATCACTGCTTAAAAGACATGAGTGATATTGGTTATGAGTATGCAATTATTGGACAGGCAGGTCCGCTAGAGTTTTATGAAAAAGCATGTAACGCTGTTGTAATTCCTTCTAATAAAGTTTAGCGTGTAAACCAGCGTTACCCCTTAATATCCTATCTTCTGGATTTTGGTTAGGTAAATAAATAGAAGGATTTTTGGGTTTGGATGACTAAGTTAATTTTGGTCCAAGAATAAAAATAGGACGGTGGCAATGTGGAGTTAATATCGCACAATATCAAAAGCATTGGAATTGGAATTGTAGTTTTATTGCTCGTGATGGTGTGGGTTACCGTCTTTGCTAACGCTAATAGGACTTATTCTGCATCAGACGTATTAGGAGATTATGCAGATTTAAATGCAGAAAAACCATTTGTAGATATTCAAAGTTACGATTTAGAAAAAGAGGATCTATTTACACCAATTGAAATCCAGAAGAAACGTAACTGGAACTAATAGAGTCTTTTAAAAACGCAAAATTAAAAAGAGTAACAGATGCTTCACTAGATATAGATTACAGAGTAAATATTACATTTAATACAGGATATGCAATGTGGGTGGATACGGATAAAAAATTAGTAAATTTAATTGATGGATACGAATACTATACAATCGAAAATGATAGTGAATTCTTTGAGATTTTAAAGAATGCTACTGAATTGTAAGTCTAAATTATGATTTCACGAAAGCTAGTTATAATATGAAACGTTCTACCCCCATTTTCGTAGATATTATTAAGGGGGATGAAAGATGGGCTTTTTAATAAATTTCGTAATTATTGCTTTGTTTATTTTTCCTTTTATTGCACTAATACACGAATCAGGGCACGCTTTTTTTGTTAAGTTATTTGGTGGAGAAATTAGTGAATTTGCGATTGGAAATGGAGAAGTATTATGGAAGAAGAAGGTCTTTGTTATTAAGAAAGCTTATTTCGTAGGTGGAAGAGTTGTTGCTAAGAATATGGAGGAATTTAGTAAAACACAGAAAGCACTCTTTTTCTTGGGTGGGGTAATCTTTAATTTTCTATCTGCATTTGTTTTAGATTTGTTTATGGGATATGAATTTGGGGTTTTTCGAAACTACCTCGATAGTTTTATTTTTGTTTCTTATTTTAACGTGGTTATTAATCTCGTTCCTCTTACTACAATCATCGGAACAAGCGATGGGAAAAAATTAGTGGAACTTTATAAAACGAAATAATAAAGGGTTGAATTTCTAATTCAACAAAACTGGTACTTAACTTCAATAAAGAATACTAAAAATAATCAGAAAATTGAAACTTTAAATTTTCTGATTCGTATAAAACGTAACGGGTGTAAGGAGTTCATGGGATGAAACACTTTATGTATTATTTTGTTTAGCTCTATTTATTGGTTTCATCAGTTATTTAGGAAGCCACTTTTATATGAATTTAAAATCCATTGCACAAAAAACGTTCGATACCAAATTATTCATTGTTTACAGCGTCTTTTTTTCGGTAATTATTGGGATGCTATTTGTGCTATCTGTATTGATCAAAGACATTCAGCAACAGAAAACATTGGATGTACTTGGGATGAATAAATTAATGTAGCAAAAACAAGATTAGTTACTTTATTGAAGATTAGTCAATACACATTCATAAGGGGATAATCAAATGGAAAATGAGCAGAAAGCGAATGAAGTATTTATTGTAGGGGATAAGAAATTCACAAATGAGGATGAAGCAACCCGATACGAAATGAGACATAAGAAGGCGGATAGAGTTGATTTCTTTGCTGACTTAACAGATATACTATATTATCCATTTGTTTTGTTGGGTAAGTGGATAATCAAGTTGTTTTTTTCATAGAAGGGGCATTCCTTTAATGTCGCATTTCCTTGCAGTCAAAAAGGCTTTGATATGAAGGAATCATCTTTTGACTGATATGTTTAATTGTTTACTTGTATAGGGTGGTCGGGAGACGTGGGACAAATAATAACACCCTTAGTTTTTTCATCCTTCTACCGAATAATATAGATATAAAGACGGAAGGAGGCGATAGTATGACAGAAAAACAATCCCTACGCACCATCTTTATTATTTGGGCAATGCTTGTGGGACTTTGCATCCCGTTTGTGGTATTTTTCTTGCCACTAGTGATATCTACCGTTTTGTATGAGCAAGAGCAAAACATTGCCTTATTCATTCCAGCGGTAAATTTTTGGGTCACTGCATTTGGATTGGCACTACTCCTAACGGGTCTATTGTTGCTCGCATGGAAACGAAACAAGATTATGTACGCGGTTTTCGGGTCCTTATTGGCTGCATCTCTTATTTCTTTATATGCTTCTTCGCTCAGTTACACAGCTATCCAAGAAGATCAAATGGTGCTCCAGAAGTTTAACAAGACACATATCTATCCGTGGGAAGACATGGAGAAAGTAGAGTATGTATATGTATATGGGGTTAATGGAACTTATTATTTTACCGCGAAAAATGGAGATAAATGGAGTTTAGCTGAAAATTTCTTGCTAGATACAACAGCGCAATCGAGGTTCTATAGTAGATTGAGGACGTATGAAGTGGAATTGATTGAAGAAGAAATAGTAGAGGATTAGTTCTATTCAAAAATTTTTAGCAAATGAATATATGGAGATTGCATAATATATTTAATACGAAATTCGAACAGAATTTTAAAAAGTTTATGTTTGAAAACGAGTTTAATTAAAGGAGCTTGCTATGGAGATTTCATTAATTAGGCATGGTAAATCACTATGGACCGAAAATGATAGAATCACTTTTGCAGAATTTAAGAATTGGGTTGAAAAGTATGACTTTAACGGTGTAACTGAAGAATCAACATTCCCTCAAATCACTATTGAAAAAGTAGCAGTTGCAAAGGTTGTAGTGACCAGTGATTTAAAAAGGTCTATTGACTCAGCATGCTTATTAAATCCAGCATCCAAAACAATTTCGGATCCTTTATTTCGAGAAACAGAATTACCTGCTCATCCGACAATATTATTTAATCTGAAATTAAAGCCAAATAACTGGGCGGTAATTTTAAGGATATTATGGTTTTGTGGCTATTCTAAGGAATGCGAATCTTATAGTAAGGCGAAATTGAGAGCAACCATGGCTTCACAACAACTAATAAATTACGCCAATGAACATGAATCAATAGTATTAGTTGGTCATGTTTTTTTTAATATGTTAATCGCAAAGGAATTGCAGAAAATGGGTTGGAAAGGCACAAGAACAACCGGTGTAAAAAATTGGAATTGTACTACCTATTCCTTGTTAACCTAGAGAGGCGAGCATTGCTATATTAAGTGAGTCGTGTTTTTCTATGGGATCCGTTTCTTCAAGCAGGAGTAAAGACTTTTTCTCCTCAAAAAAGCCTTAGATAAATAGAATAGGAGGATTTTAGTGTCCTGGATAAAATTATGTTTAATTTTAATAATTGTTTTTGTCCTTATTTCAATAGTTAAGCTATTTCTGAGGAACCTACTCCAAATTGAGAAAGTGAAAAAGGAGTTTTTTTCATTTAATTACATAAACAAGTCACATCGAAAAATTGATAAAGGTTTAAGAATTTTTTCTGCAGTTACTTTAATCACTCTCTCTTATGTGCTGTTGTTTTATTATGAAGATTTAATATCCCTTTTATTAATTCCCTTAATTGTTTTTATGGTACTGGATTATATAGTAATAGCGTTTTTTGAATGGAAATATACAGAACATCCCAAAGAATCTATTTTGACTATATCGGAAATGTTTCTAATTTTAATAGCAGTAATAGTTGTTTTTGAATTTAAATTACTCGTTCCCTATTAAATTAAGGGTTGGATAAAATGTGAGAGGAAATTGAAACTTAAAAGTACATGTATTTCAGGAATTGAAGATAAGAATAGGAGGTATTGGTAATCGATCCTGTTTATCTTCTTTTTTGTCTTTATTATTTCTAATGGGGAGATTCCTAAAAATGTTGGATAATCTGTATGTTACAAACATGCTTTTTACATTTGGCTATGTTAAAGGTAAAGGTTGATTTTTAGAAAAAGCATTATGAATTTTACCTACTTCTAAAAGTTTACTAACGCGGCAGTTTAGTTGAATAAGAAGGTTTTTTTACGATTGTGTTGAATAAGTTTATATATGTAAATGAGAGAGGTTCTTACTGGGGGTAGCACTTTTCTCGAAAGTAATGATATAGAAGAATTTAATAAGATGGAATAATTGAGGTGAAGATTGTGTCTAATTTATTGATTGTAATAGGAATTGTTCTTTGTATATCGCAATTTTTCTTAGCTAGACAAAATAAGGTGAAAACGTCAGTATTTCTAGCTATTTTATTCAGTATTATTGTATTTTTGATGATTTTATTTGAACTTGTTGTTCTAAAATTATTTTTAATCGTGTGCGTTATCATACTATGGGTTTTATCTATTTGGGCTATTACAAAAAAAGAAAAAGTAATATTCTTATTAAGCTAACGGGTGTTTTACTTCAAAAAGGAGTAAAGCCTTTTTTCTTATTGAACTAAAGCAGCAGTTTAGTTTAATAAGCAAAATATTTTTATGATGAGTTTAAACGGAATCTTTAATAAATGTAACCACATTTCATTTCAAACGTATTCAAGTAAAGAAGCAGTTTAGTTCCTCGGAGGGATAGCTATTAAAAGTTTATTAATATCTTTGATGTATTGGCTTATTGGTGTACTTATAGCTGTATTTATTGTGAGTTTATGGAAAAACGGAGAAGTAGAATGGGGACGTTTTGTTGGTTTGCCTATAGGTGGTCTAATTGGCACAGTTATATTAGGAATAATGAAAGGTTTTAAAAATAAAGAAAATGAAAGAGTCAATTGAATTTGTTTTCTTATTTAAGTAACGGGCTTTAGTTAAAAATTGTTGAGCTGATGGATCTTTGTGGAATATAGGTAGGCAGATTAAGGGGGAGTTTTGTGAAATTATTGTTATCCATTCTATTAGCTGGTCTTTTAGGTATCTTGGTTCTCTTCGGTTATATTGGAATCTATATAATATGTATAATTATTGTCGGAGTCATTTTCAGGTCCTTTATTTTAATTAATGAGATTCATAAACAAGTAGTACCAGCCAATAGCAATGACAGGGTGAAAGAGGCGTACGGAAGATATATAAAAGAGAGAGACGAAAAAGAAATGGAAAATTAATGTGCGACTTTTATCTACTAACGGGTGCTTTGGTGAAAATCATGGGTTGCTTAGGCAACTCTTTTTTCTTATTGAACTAGCGAAGCAGGTTAGTTGAAAAGTGTTATTTACCACGTGTTCAACAATCTGTATTTTGTGTATGAAATTCGAGTCGACAGGAAAGGTGATGGATTGAGTCTGATTCAAGTTATATATGTAGTACTTATATGGACAATACCTAGTCTGGGTTCTTGGTATTCCTTCAGAAAAATGGAGAAAGAGAAACAGATAGAGCTTATAAAAGAGTGGAGAAATCCTTTATCTATTTTAGGTATTATACCTAGTTTTATTGGTTTGCTGGTATATCTTACAGGATCTGTTGCAGCATCTGACATAAAAGTCTTACGTGATTTGGGAATCGCTTTAGCACTATTTGGTTGGTTTGTAATTTGGGTAGTAGTTCTGATAAAAGGAGAGGAAAATACTTTTAAGTGTATTGCTATGATATTAATAGGGATTTCCGTACTAATTGCTTATATCTATCTGTTTTCTTACTAAACTAAGGGTTGCTTTACTTCAAGAAGGAGTAAAACCTTATTGATCTAAAGAAGCAGGTTAGTTCAATAAGAAAATGTTTGTTTTTTATAGTTTCAGAAGGGCAATTTGTTTAAACTGAAGAATATGTACAGATATATTGCTGCAGGTCATAAATTCATATTTGGATAGGTGAAAAAAAATGATTTCAATCGATAGAAAACTAAGATTACGAGATTTAGAAGTTTTTCGTTTCTTTAAAGACAATAAAATGCTGGCTTATGTCATTATTGAAGATACTAGAGGACCCTTTACAGAAGAAGATAAAAAGCTAGAGCCACTCTGTTTTTTAGATGACGAAGATATAAATGTAATTGTTAATGTATTTAGAATTTATCTCCTTTCAGATGAACCTTTAGAAAAAGAAGATTCGAATATGTTAAGACAGTTTTTTGGAGAATTAGTTGACATTAGTTCTGTTACAAACTATATTACTCAAGAATTTATACATAAAGACTTATATGAACATGTGGATGATTCTTGGGATATTAAAACTTATCAAAGAATGTTAGATATAGTTGGTTCAAAGTATAAAATCCAATCAATTGATGAAAAAAATTGGTTAAATTTATCTCAAGAATAATGTCAATTTAGTTGAAGCATGGGTTGGCTTAGGCAACTCTTTTTTCTATTGAACTAACGCCGCAGTTTAGTTCAACAGTGTTGTATAATAAATGGATATCTTTAGTTTGAAAATCACATGTTGGTACAGGGAGGATTGTATGTAAAGTTTTAGCACTTTTAAAGACAAGCGTTACTGGATTCTTTTGATTACAGCTATAATTATCTTCGTCCTGTTCGCTGTTTTTACCCCGGATTATATCCTTGAAAAACCTTACTTTGCACCATTTACAATGCTTATAGGTGTAGCTATATTCTGGTCGACATATCATCTTTGGAAGTATTTTGGTGAAAAAGAAGAGAAATAATACTGGATGACAGTTGCGATTTGCAACTTGTTTGTTCAACTAACGGGTGCTTTGGTTTAAGATGAGGGTTAACGAGTTTAAAGGAGTGGACTTTAGCGTGAAACTGATTTGTCAAACCTGTAAATTAGAAATTACTAAGGAAGTAAAAGAGCTGGAAGATATCGGTTTATTAAATGAAAATGACCGTCAAGATTATATTCCAGAAGGATTTTTTATGATTGGCGATGGGGAATATACAATAAAACCAAAAGATTTTATCATTATTAACCTTAAAGATATAAAAAATTCAGGTTATCATCCTGATTTAAGAAGGCAACAAGGATGTTGTGGTTCTGATGGTTCGAATGGTATGAACCGAATTTGTTCAAATAATCATGAGATTGGCATTGAAATATCAGATTGTTGGTTGCCTCACCTGGTTGCATTAAATCCAGAAACAGTTAAATTTATTTGAATATTTTAGAGGATATATAATATTATCTTGTTGAACTAACGAGGTGCTTTACTTCAAGAAGGAGGTAAAGCATTTTTTCTTATTGTACTAACGCCGCAGGTTAGTTGAATATCAAAAGCCTGCAATAGAGATAGAAAACTAGAAATGGGTGATAAACATGAAAACAAAAACATTACCGTTAAAAGTCGGACTCGTTCTCTTGAGTATCTTTCAAGTCTATACAATCATGACTAGATGGGGCGAGGACACGCGAGGAACAATCATTGCCAGCGTAATTCTAGTAGGCTGTATATTATTACTGATGACAGACGTGTTTTTTAGTAGAGATAATAGAAATAATCACGCACAATAAAAGTAGGCCCTTCACATTTTATAAAATGTACACTAGGTTGTACTTCAATTAACTGGTGCTTTACTTCAAGAAGGAGTAAAGTCTTTTTTCTTATTGAACTAAAGCAGGAGGCAGTTGAACAAATTACCACAAGATTTATTGAAACGAAAACTACGAAATTCTGTCTAATTATAAAAGGGTGACGATATTAAAAAACTTAGCCTAATTTTGTCTTTAATATTTTTATCAATAGGGTTATTGGGCTGTCAACAAAGTGGTAAAAAGGAGGAACTCAACAACGAAATTACTAAAAATGTAACCGATTCTACTAATCAAAATATGCCAAAAGTTATGCCAAGTGATTTTGATTTTTCTATTCAGTTCGGTGTACAAAAAAAGAATGAAATTAATACTTTCGAAGGAACAGTGACTAAGGATTTAATAGCAGATGGTACTGCAACCACAGAGTTAATCTTAACAGAAGAAGAAATGAAAGATATTTATGAGGAAATGCAAGAAATTAATATAGCCGAAACGAAGGGATTTACACCTGAACCTATAAACGGAACGGTTTGTATGCAAGAACCTTACGAAGAAGATGAGTGGAAAATTATTATCAACGGTGAAACGTTAAAACTTTCAATTTCAGGGAAACACTGCGAACCAACGAACGATGGAAAACAACTAATTGAGTTGAGAAATTATGTCTTTAATATAATTAAAAGCAAGGGTGAATATAAATCACTGCCAGAGTCCAATGGAGGGTACCAATAGTTATTCAACTAACGGGTGGTTTACTTCAAGATGAGTAAAGCTTTTTACTTATTGTACTAACGGTGCGGGTTAGTTGAATAAGGATAGTTATGAATTACTAGGGGAAATACACCTATAATTTAGGGAGATGTAAATTAATAGAAGTTTAGCTCTCTTATTGCTTGTTTTCAGTATTTAAATTTGTGGGTTAGTAATGGAAAAGTTTATGTTATATCGAAATGTAAATATTTGCGAAAATGGAGGTTGAAAAATGAAAACACTCAAAAAGCTAATTTTTTTTATTATTACTTACAACATAATATTTTCATTATTCTTAAACTTACAGTACATTTACAGATTTAATAAAGTGGATGATATCTCTTCATCAATTATGTATGCTTTAATTTTCTCGCTTTATTTCACTATAATTCCTTTAGCTTGTTTCTGCATTAGTTGGTTTATTTCATATAAATTTCTTATTCAGAAATTACAAATTAACTCTGTATTAAACCAAGTCTTAATTCTTCTAATTACTGTAATTTTATCCTATATGTTCACGGAAATAATGGTCCATGACTTTTTTGTTTCATTAATGACAGTGATAAGTACTATTTTAACTTTATCTCTACTTTTCTATATATTTAGAAAAGATGGTAGTGCCTCGATTAAAACTACGTGAAGAGTTACTTGAAAGGAAAATGGATAATATATCAGTGGTTGTAGGAAAAATTGTAAACTTTCACTAACGGGTGCTTTACTTCAGAAAGAGTAAACCCATTTTTTCTATTGAACTAAAGAAAGAAGCAACATGCCTTGCTCTTACAAAGATGGCTGTATTATGGTTATTACGGCTTTCTAAATAGCGTTTAAGGCATATGTCACAACGTGTATTAAAATAAACTTCCCTTTCCTTATTGCCCTTCCCTCTCACGATCGCAGATTGATTGGACCAGTAAATATGGTTCTTTTCTAACGATACTATTTCTCCAATTCGACAACCTGTAGAAAACATGTATTCAAATATCGCTTTTTCCATAGCAGAATGACAGGATTCACGAAGGTGTTCAATCTCCCTTTCGATTAAGTACTTGGTATCCACTTCCCTAGGTTCTTTAATCTTGGAAGTTGGATTCCTCCCTTAGAAACCTTCTCATGGGACCAACGAAAAAATCACTTCAAAAAGCGGATACGATGTGCAAGACTGGCCATTTTTAAATGCTTGCCGGATATAGCGAGATATTCCTTCAGTTGATTTGTATCTAGCAATTTCATTTCTACATCCTTAAAATAACCTATTAGTAGCAAAGACTGTAACCGGTAGGCCTTCAACGTTTGTGGCGAAAATCCCTCTATTCGCTTATCCGCTTCAAACGAAGCCCATGCTTTTGATAGTTAAATTCCATTCCCCCTAAAATATTAATATTAAAAGGATTATTGGCAACTTAATAGAATTATAGACATAGGGCGTGTTTTGACTAACGCAACAGTTTAGTTGAATAAGGTGTTAGGATTCCTACATTGGTTTATTTGAAAATACAACACAAAGTGAGGTAAATCCTATTGAAGAAAAAATGGCTTATAAATGTTTTTGCTTTGATAATTTTTTTAGGAGTAATAATATATTTTAATTATCAAAACTATCGGTTAGGTGAGAGAGAAGAGAGAGAAGAACTTCTAGCTGCTGTCGTATTTGATTTAGTTGAAATTGAATCAATTTCTAAAGAAGATGTCAAAGAAATAAAGGTTTTTCGTCAAGATGCGGGAGTTTATCCGTTCTACTATAATATTTCTGTGAAGTTAAATAATGGTAAAGAATTAAGTTATGAATGGGCAAATAAAGAAAAAAGCAGCTTAGTAGTTTCAGTTTATTGAAAAGTAGAGGAGTAATAGTAATGCGAAATTTAGAGCATTGTACATAAATTTAAGAGGTGCTTTAGTGAAAATTAGGCTGTGTTTGTCATAGTCTGTTCTTACTGTGCTAAAGTCGCAGTTTAGTGCAATAAGATGTTGGATATTACACTAAATTAAAAAGGGGATATACGATGAAGAACTTGGGAATAATTTTAATCTTTTTAGGTGCTATTCTTATGGGTTTAAGTGGTTTAGAAAAGGTGCTTATTTTTACATCATTTACAGGTGGAGTTCATCAAATGCAGGCTATTATTGATTTAACACCATCATATATTTGGAGTATAACGAATATTACATTTGGATTTGGACTTATTTCTATTATTATTGGCGTAGTTTTATTTTTAAAAGAGTTTAAAACCCAAAATACTAAAAAATTCTTTGAGTAACTAAAATCATCTTAAAGTAACGGGTGCTTTTGTTAAGTGGCTAGCTTGTAAAGGTAGCTTTTTCTTATTAAACTAACGCCGCAGTTCAGTTAAATTATTGGATTAAATTATTAGGGGGAGTTTACAGATGAAAAAATGGAAATTTGTAATACCATTGTTAATTGTATTCACATTTATATTTTTTATAAGTGGGTGTAGGTTTACGGCGTTAAGTGCTGCCAAAAGTAATGATTTTCTTTCGAAAGATGCAGAGTTGATAGAACAATATGATACAGATTCATCTGTTATATTTTTATTTAAGAGCGATGAAGCAGAGATATACCAAACCGTAGTATCTGAAAAGTCAGGTGTGCTTTTCCGCAGTAGGGCATCAACTAACATTCCGTATAGTTCTGATAAAATTCAAACAGTTGGAGGTATTAGCATAACCACTGGTAATGATGCGGCTACCTTATTGAGTGTAATCTCATACGATGAAGAAGTCGCATATATAGATGCTGGTATTGAGCCTAATATAGAAAGAAAAGAGATACAGAATGGAGAACGTATTTCTTTCTTGTATCCATTTAGTGAACAATTAGACTTTCTTTACCCAACTGCATTTAATAAAGACGGAAAAAAGCTTTATTATTACGGATACCCAAAAGATACAAATGTATCTAACACTGAAGATTTGAAGTGGCATAAAATCGAAGGGCAATAATAAATTTCGGTCGTCGAATATTAAACTAACGGGTGCTTTACTTCAAGAAGGGGTAAAGCCTTTTTTCTTATTAACTAACGACGCAGTTTAGTTAAACAAAAAAAAATAGTCTTTGATATAGTAATTAAGGCATAAAAAACGCTGAGATTTTCATCTTGGCGTTTTTTACTGCCGCATTTTAAGCTAACTGTTTTAGGTATAACTATTAATAAGCTTCCCTACACCAAGAGCAATTGAAAGAATTAGTAGTAGTGAAAGAACTAAAGCCCAAATGTTTCCTTCCCCAAACAAAGCAACTAATCCAACGTCAAATGAAGGGACACCTAATGCACTTAGCAATGGTAATGCGAAAGCAGTTGCAAGAACACCCATTACAAAAATTAATATCAATGTATTTTTCCTCTTGCTCAAGAAATTCACCTCCCCATACAACTATATTAGCATAAAAACCGAAATTACCTGACTATTATAAAAACTTAAGTAGGGATACCCATTGTGAAATGTTACACTTAAACTAACGCAGCAGGTTAGTTCAATAAGCCATATAGATTTTACTTATTATAAATGGAAAATTTATATAAAAGCGTATTTTTGTTGGTACTTTTGATAGTTACTCTAGTAGTTCAATTAATTTATACGTATTTTAAGTGGAAAAGTGAAAGACAAACGGTAACTCTTAAAAACATGTGAATATGGGGGTGTTTCTGTATCTAAATAGAGACATCTAGGAGAGTTCAATATTCAATAAGATAAAATTATGGATATGTATAATTAATCTATATTTTCTTTTGGGGATAATGCTTGGTACGATAAAGATGAAAACGAAACCATATATCGTGATGCATTATCTATAGGAGGGGATGAAACAAATGCCATATTCTATCAAACCAATTGCTTTTGTAAATAATACTAGAAAAGATATCTTGGATGATAATTGGGGTTCAGTCATATCAACGATTGAACTTGAGGAAAATATAAATGAAGCTTCATTAAAAGGGATTAATGAATTCTCACATTTAGAAATCGTTTTTTTATTTAATAAAGTCTCAGATGATAAAATTCAGTATGAAGCAAGACACCCAAGAAACAATAAAGATTATCCAGAGGTTGGAATATTTGCTCAGAGAGGGAAAAATAGACCAAATAAATTAGGGGTAACTATTGTAGAACTTATTGAACAAAAACAGCGAATATTAATAGTTAAGGGATTAGATGCATTAGACGGAACTCCGATTATCGACATTAAGCCAGTAATGAAAGAATTTCTACCAAAAGATGAAGTAAGCCAACCCGAATGGTCAATCTCTTTGATGAAAAATTATTGGAAGGATTAGAAGTAACTATTTCATAAACTCTGTAATAGAAATGAGGGGTTCCCTTGATTGAAATAATTGATATTAGTAATAGAAAAAACGCAGCAGATGTTTTAAACATTCAAATACCATCATATAAGGTAGAGGCAGAAATAATTGGTTCATATGAAATACCACCATTAAAGGATACGGTTCATACTTTGCAACATTGCGGAGAGACATTTTTTGGTTATTATGAAAATGAAATACTATGCGGAGTAATATCTATAAAAGTAGATGATGAGGAAGTTGATATACATAGGTTAATCGTACATCCAAACCATTTTAGAAAAGGAATTGCACAGTTGCTTTTAAATTTTATTGTAACTAAGTTCGAGGTTGAAACAATAAAAGTAGCAACGGCTTCTAAAAATACTCCTGCAGTTAGTTTTTATAAAAAGAATGGATTTCAAAATATTAAAGAGTTAATAGTAAATGAACAACTATCCTTAACCTTTTTTGAAAAGAAATTATAATTATCTTCTTGAAGTAACGGGTGCTTTAGTAAAACAAGATATCTTTAAAAAATTCTGAGGAGGCATAGCATGAAACAATATAAAATCAGAATTACTCCGTATAGCTCCAAATACGCAGAACAAACAGTGGATATGTGGCGAGATAGTAAGGAACAGGCTATTTGCCAAAAAGAAATTCACGACTTTGAAAGTCACGTATATTTTTTAAGTCATATATTACCTGAACAGTTTCAAATAGATTTAGCGTTAATTGATGAAGAAGTTGTTGGAATGATTGCCTATAACGATAGCGAGATAAGCCAACTATATATTCATATAGGGTATCAAGGAATCGGTATAGGTCGGACATTACTAGATAAAGCAAAAGCACAATCAAGTGGGAAATTAACATTGTACACATTTGAAGTAAATGAAAAAGCACAACGGTTTTATGAAAACCATGGGTTTAAAATCATAAGTAGAGGACATGAAAATGAAGAAATTTTACCAGATATTAAATATGAATGGATATCAAAAAATGATGTTATTGATAAAACTGAAAAATAATAAGTCATCATAATAAAAGTAATTAAATGAATTTTTAACGTGAGATTGTGAATAAGTGTACTTAAACTAACGGGTGCTTTACTTCAAGAAGGAGTAAAGCCTTTTTTCTTATTGAACTAAAGCAGCAGGTTAGTAGTAGAAAGTATTTGTCATCATTAATGCTATAATTATTTATAAATATAAAAAAACGAAAATTTCAGATTTCATTTATTTATTACAAAGGAGTATTTAAATGAGTGACAATAAAATGCTTATTACTTTCAAAAGTGATCTTTACAATTATTCATTGGAACAGCTAAGGTATATCTCGGAAGAAGGGGTTTGGTCTATTGGACAGATGTATGACCATTTAATTGTTGTTGCCCAAGAGTATCTTGATAATATGGAAACATGTGCTTCATTAAATGAGGAACAACCCCTTGGGAAAACCCAGTTTGGTGAGCAATTATATAGGAACGGCGGGTTTCCACCTATTAAAATAAGATTACCAGATGAACTAAATTCTCCACCAAATAATTCAGACAGCAAGGAAGACCTAATTAGCAGGATGGATCAGTTAATTCAAAGATTGAGTCAATGGGAATCGAAAGTGGATTATATTAACCCAAATAATAAAGTTGAACATGGAGGGTTCGGTTGGCTGAATGCTAGGGAATGGTATGATTTGGTTGGAATGCATTCTCGTCATCACTTGCGTCAAAAAGATGAGTTGGAAAGGTATATATTATAGGTGAAAATTACATCATAAATTGGGTGCTCTTCTTCAACTAACGGGTGCTTTAGTTAAACAAGTGGCTGCCTGTAATGGTAGCCTTTTCTTATTAAACTAACGCGGCAGGTTAGTTCAATAAGATATTGATTGTCCACATTATCATAGTTATATAATTAGAGGAATGCAGGAAAGGTAGGAGATTAATACGGCGATTTTAAGAGCTGGGTATGGTCTAGACCATACTGGATTTATTGAAAGCGATGTAAGCATAGATAATATTGATAATGATTACGTGCCTTGCATTCGAGATTCTGTCGAAAGTCTTAGAAATTCATTTCAAGATCAATTGCACAGTGTTTATTTGTACGGCAGCGTAGCCAGAGGTGAAGCGGTTGTTTTAAAATCAGATTTAGACCTCATTGCTATGTTTGATGGCAAATTGAGTTCCGTTAAGTTAGCGAATTTAAAGAAACTTGCTGGAGAACTGTCTCAAAAGTATCGATCTCTGGTTCGTGAAGTTGGAATAGTTGTTGCATATTACGACTATACGGTTTCCCCCTCAAATTATTACGAAAATGCCTTTCTTAAAGAACTCTGTGTTTGTGTCTACGGAGAGGATTTAAGAGACCGATTTGGTCCGTATAAACTTACATCCGAGATAGCCATTCGCTTCAATGGTGATATTTGTGAGGCTCTTACTCGGACGTTAAAAAGGTTAGAAACAGCTTCTGACGAAGACTTTAAAAAGTTTTCACAAGGTTTCGCTCGCAAACTCATTCGAACATACTATTCAATGGTGATGGTGCGTTCTCAGATTTGGTCGACACGACTTCACGAGCAATCTGAAGTCTTTATCCACCACTTCCCGGATAAAGAATCTATTATTCGAACCCTGCTAAATTGGATAGATGAACCACCGACGGACCGCGAAGCTGTATATGAATTGTTTAAGATCGAGGGTGAGTGGGCTAGTGTGAACTTTACACATGAAGCCAATATTTCATCTTAAACTCCCATGAAAATTAAAATCTTCGATTTAGAGAAAAAGGCAATACGAAATCTGACGCAGCTCAATAATTTTTTAAAAAAGTGCGGCGCCTAAATGTGAATTAAATTGTGGGTCGGACTAGGAGGCATTTGGTTCAGTGATTGTCACGTTGTAACCTAAGTTTTCAAGTCTTCGAACAGAATATCGTACAATCGATTGTTCTTTTTGTTTGTCAAAGTAATCTTCCCCTAAGTCTACGTACATTTCTTTGCGAGTTAGGAGATAATAGCTGATTCTTAAAATGGCATGAGCCACTGATATCCCTGCACGCTTTTTACCCTTTCTTGATGCAGTACGCCTATACAAGGCTCCCAAGTAGGTCTTGGATCCTCTAACAGAATGAGCTGCTTCAATTAACGCCGATTTCAAGTACTTGTTTCCTTTTTTCATGTTGGTTGATTTCCTCTTGCCCGCACTTTCATTATGTCCAGGTACTAATCCTGCCCAGGAACATAAGTGCGCTGAACTGGGAAATTGCTTCTCCACATCTGTACCGACTTCGGCTAAGATTTGTTCAGCCATTCGAGTGGCGATGCCAGGAATGGAATCCAATCGTTCTATATCTTTTTGATGGGAGGATAACCTAGTAGCCACCTCTTCGTTTAATAGCTCAATCCGCTCAGTTAGAAATTCTATATGGACCAGAATGGTTTTTAACATGAGACGTTGATGTGGATTGATATACCCTCGAAGAGCTAGTTCTAGTTCACTCTTTTTCTTCTTCATTGATCGGCGGGCAAAGCTAGCTAATTTCTCAGGATCATTTTCGCCATCGGCGATAGCACGAAGCATATCAAGCGATGAAACACCCATGATGTCGGAGACAACGGAACCGAGTTTGATATTCGCTCCTTCTAAAACCTTTTGAATCCGATTATGTTGTCTCGCACGCTCTTCAATAATACTTCGACGGTATCGAACTAACTCTCGCAATTCCCGCTGATTTCGGTCTGGAATAAAACTTGCTTTAAGTAGACCATGACGAAGAAGTTTGGCAATCCATTCGGCATCCTTTACATCGGTCTTACGACCTGGTACTGCTTTCATATGTTGAGCGTTCACTACTAAAAACTCAATGCTCTCGGCTTCTAGCAAGTTAACAATAGGCTTCCAAAATACACCTGTACTTTCCATTGCTACGTGAGTACAACCATGCTCCTTAATCCAGTCAATTAACTGTAATAGAAATACAGTTTTAGTGGAAAACGTTTGAATCTCCTTTCCTTTTGGCGTAATAATACAAGCAGTAATGGAATCCTTATGGACATCCATCCCACAAGCACGTTCAATGATTACTTCCATTGTAATCATCCTTTCTACGGCAAATAGTATTGGAGGCTGGTGCAATAACCAGAGTAGGATTAATCTCCCATGAGTGCTTCCCGTAAGGGAGCGACAGTCTGTGATGCACCGTGGTCGTTGGAGTCAGACTAACGGATGGGCTCTATGGCACCATAGTTCATCGACCTTCCTCTCCCAGCCGTAGTATCCTATACCCAGGTTTTCACATTTTCATTCTCTGTGGTGTAGCGCTGATTTTGCGCTACATGGATGGCTAACGGGTGCATTAATGGAAGATTGAGATATCGAAATAGTTATGGCTTAGTTCTCACTCAAGGAGAACTAAGCCATTTTATGCGTCTAAAATAAAGCTAATTGATATGTTAATTTCGATGATTATTTACATATAAATATACTGCTAATTCTAATGTTATTTTGAATGTTTGTACCATTGAACTGAACGGGTTATTAGACAACTACCGGATGCTTTACTTCAAGAAAGGGTAAAGCCTTTTTCTTATTGAACTAACGCGGCAGGTTAATTGAATAAGTAGGTATTTTTAGAAGGTTGTAGAAGCAGTTATTGTAAGGGGAATTATTTAAGAAGATTAATAAGAGTAAATTGTAATGAGAAAAGGGGATTCAAATGAATTTAAAGCATTTTCTTTCTGGTGCTTCAGTAGCGTTTGCGGTTATTCTGTTTAGAATAATTGATGAATATGTAATCGACATTACTACGTTGTTAGGAGCATTTATGGTAGCTATTTTTTCAGGGGTTGTTGTCAAAGCTATTCAATCCATACCAACATTAGATAGAGAACTAAAAAAACCTACGTATTTGACTTTATGGATAATAGCTTTTGTCTGTTTAATAGGTTCTTATCATTTCTTCGATTTATAATTATAGAACTCAGGATGTAGTCTTTATATAACTAATGGGTGCTTTAGTAAAATAAATGAGCTTTTTGAACATACTCTGCTCATTTTTTTATTTATATTAAAATCAACCTTTATCTTTAGCGTATCCTTACATTTTAAAGTATTTCTGGTTATTCGTTTCCCCAACCTTCCGCTTAATCGAATATATATTTTAGTTTCCTGGATTTAATTAATTATTGAAAAAACTCAATATATTCATGATTACTATCGTCTTATATATAGAGAGATGGAAAGGGGAGATTTTGTTGGATAGTAAGGAGATATTACCGATTCATTTCAATTCTTACGGACTAGATGGCCTAGATGTGCTAAAAGCTAATCCGATTAAGGCTGTAGAAATTATCATGAATACATACGGTAACGATGTTAAAAAATTTGTTTATACCTACTTACATAATGAAGCGGATACAGATGATGTAACGCAAGAAGTCTTTGTGACTGTATATTTGAAACTAAGTACATATAAAGGTAAATCATCACTTAAAAGCTGGATTTACTCAATTGCTGCGAATAAGTGTAAAGATCATTTGAGAGGTCATCGTTTACGTCAAAGTAAATTAATCGAGAGAATTACTAGGCATTCAATATCCTCAAAATTATATGAAGTACCAGAAGAGTACCTACAAAGCACTATCAAGGAAGGACTCTTTGAGAAAGTAATGGAATTGCCTATTAAATATAGAGAAGTCGTTATTCTTTATTACTTCAAAGAATTATCTATCAAAGAGATGAGCTTCATATTAAACGAGAAGGAACCGACATTACAATCACGTTTGTCTCGATCAAGAAGTAAATTAAGAGAATTAATAAATGAAGGGGGTATCATTCTTGGATAAACATTTAAAAGAATTTAATTTTGAAGAAAAAATAAACACTACATTTACAGAAGAGAATAAAAAAAGAGTATTAGGAAAAATCGATGAAATAGAAAAGAAACGCAAAAAGAAAAACAGCTATTTTGCGAACGGTCTTACATTAGCATTCTCGGTTGGATTATTAATCTTCGGATTTAATTTTGTCTCTAATAATATAGAAGGTACAAAAGAAAATGCTGCTGATTCTAATACAGAAAGTGAATTAATTTTGAATCAAAATGGAAAAGAACCAACGGAGGTTATAGCAACTGAAGATGACGAGAAGGAAAAAGAAGAATTAGAAGTTGGTGCATACTTTGATTATTTTTGGTATCCTGAGAAACTTAATACGCATGAGGATTATGATTATTCCGACTCAAACTATAATCTCTATGTCGCTCACCTAAGAGCTGCACTTATTACAGATAATGCTATATTTCTACCAGGTCGTATGGATTATTCTACCTATAAGAGATATTTAGATAGTATACTATTTTATTTAAATGAAATTGTTCCTGGCGAAGAAAAAATAGAGGAATTTCAAATGGCTGTTCAATTAGCTGAGCAAGCTATTGACAATGAGGTAGAAAAAGGAGATCCAATTTTAGATGACTTGCATATGATTCTACACGAGTTAGATGAATATTATAATGCAGAGGCATTTCAAGATCATATAACAAGTGAGAATGGCATCATAATTGATTTTAAAGAGTAAATTGTTTCCTTAGAAACTGCTATGATTTTTGAATGTACTGATGTACTATCTAATAGATTAATTAACTGAAATTTCCTTGTCTTTCGAGTGCTTTACTCCTAGAGATTTCTAGTTTTTATCGGTAAAATATGTTTGTCAAAGGGGCATTCTATGGATATCTTTCTTATAATACTTATGTATTTTTTTATCATTATTTCAAATGTTATTGGGTTTATATATTACAGAAAAAAGAAAAGTCTATATTTTGCTGCCTTTATAATATTGTTATTAGCAGTTTTATTTGGGACAATCGGTGGGGCATTAGCGGTATTTATTATTCGTGATGCTTTTGCAATATTTTATGGTTTCCAACTAGGACAATATCTAATAGTAAACAGTATTATTGTTTTTCTTATTGCCATTTTAGTAACTGCGATAAAGAAATTTAGGAACTGAAAAGGTAACGTGAAAAGTCCCTATCAAAAACGAAACTTTTGATTACTATATCTGTACTTTATAAAACGAGGGAGTCACTTTTATGAGGACTAACCGGAAGTAAGTAATTAAAAATGCCAGTAGAAATAACAGCAGACAAACAAAGAAATGAAGTGGAGAGAGCACATGAATAATTTAAACCTGTTACTAGTTAAGCACAATCAGATGGAAAGTGAACGTCTCTTATTACGTCCAATTACGCTCAATGATGCTGAAGATATGTTGAATATACATCTGATGAAGAAGCTACACGTTTTATTTATGAACAACATAAAGATTTGGAGCAAACAAAAAATTTAATTGCAAATTATTTTGTGAAAGAGCCTATCGGTAAATATGCTATTGTACTGAGAGAAAGCAACAAATTGGTAGGCGCTATCGAGTTTAGGGTGGATGATTGGAACAAAAGTGGAGACCTAGGCTTTACATTAAATAGGCATTACTGGGGTAAAGGCTACATGACAGAAGCGGGGAAACTAATACTAAGTTTAGCTTTTAATGTAATGGGGCTAGAGCGTGTATTTTCTGCACATGAGGTTAAGAATAGTGCTTCTGGAAAAGTATTGGATCGTTTAGGTATGAAATGTGAGGGTATCCTTCGTAAAAACCAAATGATCAAAGGGCAACTAGTAGATAGTGTACATTATTCTATCTTAAAAGAAGAATATTTGGATTCCTAAAAAAGAAACAATGAATTAGAAAGTATGTAAACATGGATTTTTGAACCATATGGGAATACATTAAAAGTTTAAGAGATTTTACGTAGAATGAGCTTTATTTAAAAAATACGAAGGGGAACGTTGCTCAAACGTTTCTTTTTTTGTCTATGGCGGGTACTGGAAGCATTAAAAAAAGCACTATTCACTAAAAGTGAATAGTGCTCTCATTGGTGCCAACATCAGGCGTTTGAGCTAATGTTTAGTCGTTCGCATCATCAACCGAATCGTTTACAGAACCTTCATCCTGTGTTTCTGGCTCTTCATTTTCTTCTACGTCCTCTATTTTTTCTTCCTCATTATTTGCTTCATTTTCAATGCCTGTATCATTTTCTCCATCATCTTCTAACATTGGGTCATTTACTTCAATATCTTGTATTTCCGTATCCTCGTCATCTCCACAAGCACCAAGTATTAATAAAGATGATAAAGCTAATGGTAAAGCAATCATTTTTCTTTTCATGTTTTCTTCCTCCAGTATATATTTAAGATTTGTAGGCTTAGTTTATATGTACCTCTATTTACTAGATTTAAACTTATGAGTTTTCTAACAACAAAAAAAAGTAGATAGAATAAATCAGTCTCTATCTACTTTCAAATATAATTTTTGATTAATCTTGGTTTTTTAACCCTTGAACGCGATTTAAATTAGCGATAGTGCCACCATCAACGCGTAAGTCAATACCTGTAATGTATGAAGCGGAATCGCTAAGTAAGAACTCAACAGCTGTAGCAATTTCAGATGCTTCACCTTCACGTCGTAAAGGCGTAATCTCCAGCATCATTTTCATCTGCTCTTGTTGGGAAGCTTCTTGGCGACCCATAGGCGTATTTATCGTACCTGGTGAAATGGATGTAATTCGAGCACCTTTCTCCCCCCAAGCCCAGGCTTGGTCTTCTACAATTAGAAGCACTCCTAATTTAGAAAGACTATATGATGCACCTGAGTCGCCTTGGGAAAACTGTTCCATTGTTTCAATTACATTATCAGCCAACGGATTTTTTAAGATTTCTGTATAAGGTCCTTGTCGAGGAGCCATGTGTCCACTCATAGAGGAGATACAAACAACTGAAGTACCTAAAGTTGCTAGTGGAAGAAATGCATCTAATATAATTCCTGTACCTACTAAATTCACCTCTGTAATGCGTTTAGAATCTGCCATTGTAGGTGATAGACCAGCAGTGTGAACAAGACCTTTCAACGTACCTAACTGAGAAGCTTTTTTGGCTAAGAGAGCAACATTTTCTTTTGAGGTGATATCAACTGTTTGATAGTGTACATCAGTAATACCTTTAGCTGCCAGTTCTTCTTTCGTTAGGATCAATCGTTCTTCCGACACATCTGCTAATAATAGAGTTCCTTTATTACCGACTAGTTCAGCAGTTGCTTTACCCATTCCACCTGAACCACCTGTAATTACATAAACGTTTTTTGTCATGTTTACTTCCTCCTATGCTTGTTATACCATTATTGTAAACGCATTCGTCCATGAAGTAACAAGACAGTTTCACTCAAAATGTCCAGAGGGGTGTCACAATTGAAAATAGGCAAAGAAACGATCATTGAAGCATTTTTACAGTTGTTACACAAAAAAAGCTTTGAAGAGTTGTCAGTAAAAGAAATTATTCAAAAGGCTGGTTTTTCTCGCTCTACATTTTATCTGCACTTTGCAGATAAATATGAGCTGATGGAGGATGTAAGGCGCACCTTGAATGGACATTTCCTATCATTTTATGAAATGGAATTCAACCAATGGGGTAAACCAATGACTCTTCACTTATGCGAACATATTTTTGAATATCGTTCGTTTTATGAATTAGAATTCTCAGATACGAACGCTATTCAAAAACTGTCCAATAGATTGGCGGCTCATTTACTACTTGTATTCGAAGATCAGGATTATGCCATATTTGCCAGTTATGGAACGATTGGATATTTAACAATTTGGGTAAAAAATTCTTTTCAGATGAGTCCAGCTGAAGCGGCTGAGAAGTTATTGAAAATTGGTTTTACCAATTGGACGAAAAAAATAGGATATGAGATTTAACGTGTAATAAGAATCATCAGCAACGACAGGAGATAAAGATGAGAACATTACTGGAGTTAATCCGAATTATTTTTCTGTTTTTTATTGTAGTTGGCATAATCACCTTTGTAATAAATTCAATTTACTTGAAAATAGGAATTACTGCAGAAAAATATGCTGGTTTCGTTTTTATTGCCGCTTTTGTTTTATTTTTTGTTCTTTATAGAAATAAGTGGCAATTTAGTGGTTGGTATAAAGGGAAAGGGAGACAAAAACTCCCGAAGAAACTATCAAAATACCTTATTTTAAGTGCAATATTTTTACTGTTATTACCACCGGTATTAAATCTTTTCCCATAATTACTGCAGAACTAAACTTTTACGCCTTTCGATTATTACTTGATGAATCTGTATAAACTCTTTGTACAGATTGATACTAAGTAAGAAAACAAAAAGGAGAGATACAATGGCTGTTTGTCCTCTATGTAACTCATTAAAAGTATTAAATATCGATTGCCCTACATGCAATTCTCCGCTAGAGAACTCAGGAAAAGTATCTGATTTTTTAGATCCGTATGGTCATTATAATGACGAGGAGACCGTAAAAATGGGGGATGGCTATTCAAATACAGCCAAAGATCAAATATGTCCACATTTAATGGTATGTCCAACTTGTGAGTATAATGTAGTAAAGTTCATACAAGAGGAGTAGTAGTCATTTATAAACGACGAAAAACTCAAGTAAAAATTCTACTTGAGTTTTTCGTCGTTAATTTTGCATATCACTTAGACCCGGACTATGTTCATTTGGCATTTCGGGCATCAATGGTACTGGAAAACCAGTGGGTGGATCAGTAACCATCATAGTACCCCCATTACGACTAGGAGTAGTTCCCTGAATTATTTCAGCCAATCTATTTGGATCTAGTCGGAAGTTAAATGCAGAATTGTGATAACCCATATCTATATACTTACGGCATTCTGGGTATTTGTTAATATCATAATTCGGGACAGGGAAGAGTTTGCCCCATTGTACTCCTAACGTTTCTAATGCTTTTGCAAATGCATTCTGATGGGAATTATCCCGTACAATAAGGAACGCAAGCGTTTCTCGGAATGCCTTGTTAGAGCTCATTTCATATATCCTCGTTTTTTGTAGCACACCCGTAGATTCTAGCACAAGATTGTTTAGTAAATCTCCGATTAAATTACCGTGACTATAAACCCATGATCCATTCCAAGGATTCCCTGCTGCATCTACTGGCAATGAAGCTTGAGCACCAATGATAAAGTGGTGTGGATTGGCGTGTTTGACGGCATCATTTAGTGGTGCCCCATCTACACCTGCATTGCCAGGAACAGCAGATTCACCGGAATCATTTAATAATTGGTTGATCGTATTTTGTACAAGTTCTACATGTGCAATTTCCTCTAGAAATACGCCGCGCAATAAATCGCGGAATTGCGTATCTTTCCCTCTAAAGTTGGAACTTTGGAAAAAGTACTGCATCATCGTTCGCATTTCACCATAATGACCGCCTAATATTTCTTGTAAAACCTTTGCGGCAGCTGGATCTGGTTGGTCTGGAACAATTTGGTTTATCAATTCTTCTTTGTAATAATACATGCCTCATCCTCATTTCAGTGTTATTCATGTAGTATTAGTAACATTAATGTCTTTATACACTAAATTTAATATGGAATTTATTTGTGAAAGCGATTGAAGATTAATAGAATGAAAGAAAGGGAAGAGATAATAAGTGAATGAAAGGATGTGCTTTTTGTGATTTATGTGAAGATATTATTTCAAGTTTTAGTAATCTCAAGCTTCATCTTTTTTGTTAGTGGGCGTTTAATGGGCTCACAGATTAATTTCATCAAACGTATTTTGGCAGTAGTAATAAGCGTTTTCTTTACTTCCTTTGTATATTGGTATGCTTATTTGCGCGGAACAGATTTCATGTCTGAGAGTTTTGTTTATACATACATGGATGTCAGCACAATCATATGGATTGGAAGTATGTTGCTCATCTCTATGTTACTGTATCTTTTCTTTGAATTATTTGATCCAATGGCCATTGGAGAGAAAGGGCAAAGAGTATCGGGTAATAAATCCATATGGATTCGTTTACGAAAACAGTGGCGTGGTCAGAGGCGAATGAGACAAGTTGTCCAAATTGCTATGAAAAATGGTATTTCACGGACCATAAAATATTCGAAGTTTAAAGAAAGCGAACGTGAACTAGCAAAAGCTTTTAGACAAACATTGGAGCAATCTGGTGGAATTTTTGTAAAGTTTGGGCAAGTACTTTCTACAAGAGGAGATATATTGCCTGTTGCTTTCATAAAGGAACTCGAATTACTTCAGCAGCATGTAAAACCTTTAACCAATGAACAGGTCAATTCCATTTTAGCAGCTCATCTACCATATAATATGGAGGATATGTTTGTTGAATTCGATTTGACACCTCTTGCATCAGCATCTATAGGGCAAGTACATAAAGCTATTCTTCGTGAAAACAATAAAGAAGTAGTAGTGAAAATTTTACGGCCCGATATAAAAGATATGATGCGTGATGATTTAAATATATTAGTAGACTTTGCTTCATGGTTCTCTGACAAATCTACATGGGCTGAAAAACTTGGGTTTCGCGAGCTTGCAATTGGATTTGCAGATAATTTAAGAGAAGAAGTTAATTTTGAGATTGAAATGCGAAATGCTATCCAAGTCACTACTGCTTTGCAAGATAGTTCGTATAAAGTGAGAATACCTCATATATACACGGAACTAAGCAATAATCATTTAATTGTTTTTGAATACATTCATGGACAGAGTGTAGCAAATGGAGATACGTTATTTCGATCACTTGGAGCGGACAGAGAACAGTTTGCAAGGACTGTCTTATATTCATTTTTTGATCAATTACTGTATTCTGGAATCTTTCATGCAGATCCACATCCAGGCAATATCTTTATAGATGATGTAGACGGAACTCCTATTTTCTTAGACTTTGGAGCTGTGGGTCGATTGGCACAACCTCAGCAGGAAGGTATGAAGTTATTCTTATTAGGCATTCAACACAATGATGCGGATATTCTCTTTGATGCACTGTCACTACTAGTGGAAGATGTAGATCATGTTGAGCGAGAGAAGTTAGAACATGCAATGGCGCAATTATTGTTGCGGATTTCCTATATTTCTCATATTCCAACAGAGGAATTGATACAAGCCTTCTTTGAAGTAGTCCATAAATTCGGATTATCTTTCTACCCATCGGTAGGAATTGCACTTAGAGCACTGATCACACTTGACGGAACATTACACATGATAAAAAGGGACTTTGACATTTTTAATGAAGCGAAAGAATATTCTACTGAATATATGGCTTCGTTATGGAAAAAGCCATTTAAACAACCAAAGCAGACAATAGAGCGGTTGGAAGAGGAATTCGCATTACTATTACCTACCTTACGTAAAATACCAAGAAGAGTAGATCATCTCATTCAGCGAGTGGAAAGTGGCAAAATTACGTTACATCATGATATCTTTTCAGATAAAAGTAATTCTATGTTTGTTACGCAATTATTTTCTCGCTTCATCTTGCTTATGGTAGGCATTACTTTCGGTATTATATCCGTTGCCCTCCTTGCAATTGGTCAGTTTATAGAGGCAGAATTTGCAGTCTACTTGAATACAGCAGCATATGTGGGACTGTTCTTATGTGCGGTATTACTCGTTAGACTATCGATACAGGCTATACGATTGATGAAAAGTGACCGGTAACTCTATATTACTCAAAAAACCCATTTCTATTTGAAATGGGGTTTTTTGAGTCAGAGTATTGGCATTTTCATTAGTGTAATGATAAAGCGGGGTGTTCCCAGTAGCTATCTGCCACGAAAGAGAGATTCTCTGGATTAAAGTTTTCAAAGTTAATTTTATTTAACGTTTCTTTGCTCATTAGAACTACCATTACATCTCCATTTTCCACATTGCCATAACGATCTGTTAGGGGCGCTTGTACTATTAATGTGGCTTGGCTAACATCATCAAGTGCGTTCATCGCCTTCATAAAGTCTACTGTACGGTTTAATATGGACAACTTTAAGGATTCAGCAGATTTAAAGTTTTGCTCTAATGCAATCGTTTCGACTACACCACTTTCAAATCTAGAAGAAAGTACGGCATCTTCCTTTTCTTGCGGGGTTATTCCGAAATCTTGCATAATTAATGCTGCTGCAATTACTTCTGGTGTTTTATGACTTTGTACCATTTTTTCTTTTAGCTCTTCTTTTGCCATTTTTTTGTAAAATGGCAAGGCAGAAATATCTTCTTTAACTGTTTGTTCCTTTTCTGTATAGTCTATTATATTTGCAAAAGTTACTATTCCTAAGAGGAAGATTATCAATATAAACCACCAGTATAAATGTTTTTTTGTAGTATCGGCCAAAGTAAAACTCCTTTCGCTAGAGGAACCCGTCAAGTATCATATGCATACTAGAAACGAAGTTATGTCTATAACTTCTATAGTCGCGGATAACTATAGTTGAATTAACCTTGGAGACTACTTACAATGGAAAAGAAAGTATGAACGAATAGGAGTCGATATAATTGTATAGAACGGTAAATGATTTTATAACGGATTGGTCTGATGCAGCAGAGGGGACATTAAGCGTGCTCCAGTCATTAACTGATGAAAAATTAGATCAAGCGATTGTTGAAGGACATAGTACTCTTGGTTGGTTAGGGTGGCATCTTGCGACAAGTCCCGTATTTTTCGCAGGATTAGTAGGATTAAATGTGGAAGCAGCCGTTGATAAAAACAAAGAAGCAATAACGGTTAAAGACATTGTCGAAACATATAAAAAAATCGTCGAGGCAGTTAAAACGGAAGCGAAAACTAATCTTACAGACGACAGATTGATCGAGAAGATTCAAAGCTTTGCAGGAGAAACAACTAGAGGAGTTTTGCTACACAAACTTCTTGATCATCAAACACATCATCGTGGTCAAATGACGGTCCTTCTACGTCAAGCAGGACTTCCTGTTCCGGGTGTTATGGGACCAACGAAAGAACAACAACGAGGTTAATGACTATAAAAGAAAAGCAGGATAACCATTATTATGGTTATCCTGCTTTTTAGTATTACGTAGTTTAGGAAGATTTAGATTAAATAAACCGATCTAAGAATTCCAACATTTTACTATACACAAATATTTCATTTTGTTTTTTGGAGAAACCATGACCTTCATCCGGTAGAACAATATATTCCACATCTCTGCCTTTTTCCTTCAATGCAGCGACAATCTGGTCGGATTCTTTTTGGACAACACGAGGATCATTAGCTCCTTGGATAACTAGCATAGGTTTTGTCATCCCATCTAAATAAGTAATTGGAGAATCCTCTATGAACTTCTCCTTGTCTTTTACTGGGTCACCTACCCATTGAATCATAAATGATTTCCAAAACTCAGGTACGGAATCTACAAATGAGAATAGATTACTAGGACCGAATATATCTACAACTGCCTTGAAATACTCGGCATGGCGTCCGTGTAGTAAAAGAGACATATAACCACCATAACTTCCACCAAGTAGGAGAATCTTATCTCTATCCACATATCCTTCTTTTATTAACCATTCTAATCCTTCCAAATTATCCAGGCGGGGTCCATGTCCCCAATCACCTTCTACCATTTTCATGAACTTCAAGCCGTAGTTAGAAGAGCCGCGGAAGTTTGGTGCGAAAATGGAATACCCTCTGTTTAGAAGGAATTGGAACATGGAACGAAACCATTTTCTCTCCAGGGATTGAGGACCCCCATGTGGCCACAGAATAACATGGCCATTGGAATACTCTTCTTTTGCTTGGAAAAGTAGGGCCTCGATTTCTAGACCATCAAAAGAAGGGTAAGTTAAAATAGTAGGTTCTACTAGTATCTCCTCTGGAACCCCTGGAATTCGAAAACGAGTTAACTCTTCCCATGATTCGCTGTTATCTTTCGATACAAAGACATTGTTTGGTCTTGTGGAAGTTCTTCCTTGGATATATAGATTACCTGATGGCATAATGACTACTTTTTCTACGACACTAGTCGGTGCTTTGACTTCTTTAAGTGTCTCACTTGTTAAATGGAATTCATAAAGCCGGTCTTCTACTCCATAAGATCCAACTAGATAGAGACTCGCTGTTTTCTTAGAAAAATGGATACTAGAAAAATCCTCTTTCTCTATTTCTAAGACTTTCTTGAATTCCTTCGCTTCTAAGTCGAACTTCGCTAAATAGGTTAAATCAGAATTATAATTTGTTAAAAAGTAGATTTCTGTTTCTGAAGTGTAAAGTGCTTCTGATACTGTGTGCTGCTCTTTCGTCTCAGGCGTCATAAGGAAAGTCTCATTACCAATATGAACATAGGCTAGAGAGTATGTATTTCCAAATTGTTTACTTGAAACAAAAGTTTTTTCAGCTGGAGAAACAGCCTCTATTGAAGTAGGAGCAATTGTTCCTTCCAATAAAACTTTATCTTCTCCGGTTTCTATATCGTATAGATGACTATTAAGGAAGGAAGCATTTCCTGTTGTTGTTGAATAATAAAGACGTTTTCCATCTGTTGTCAAGTAGTTGAAGAAATGTCGTTCGCCTTCATTACTACGAAGTGAAATAAGTTTTCCACCTTGAGGCGAAAGGGCGTAAATTTGTGTATTCTCATCTCCATCTGTATCAAAACCAGCCACCATAAATTCACCAGTTTTAGCGTATGTTAAGAAATCTACACTTTGATTATTAAATGTTAGTGGATACGGGAATTGGCTTGGTAAATCCATTCCCCAAATATTAAAGTGACCGTTCAGATTTGAACTAATTACTAATTGCTTTTCATCAGGACTGACAGTGAAGTTTTCCACCGTTAAAGTCTGAAAAAATTGTTCTACTTCTGGCTTATCAAATGTGACCATTCTCATTCCCCAATTCTATTAAGATTTTTCCATTTTACCATATAAAATAGTGATTTAAATTTAAATTCACAAAATAATGAATATATTCTAAAAAATTTAAGGATTAGCGCATTTTAAACAATGTATTTAATGTTGATATACAATAGCTCTTTCATCCAACACTCTTCTGATGTAAAATATCATTAGGTTAAAGTAACACCAGAGGGGGAAGCGAAAGCGATTTTATGACTATACAAGATATGAAACAAACGGAATTTAAAGAAGCAACACTTTCCGAGTGGGAGCAAGTTGCCGTTAAATCACTTAAGGGTAAATCATTAGAATCTCTTTCTACCAAGACTTTAGAGGAAATTATTTTGAAACCGCTTTATTCATTAGCCGATATGGAAAATATGTCTATAGAACAAACAAATTCTATACGAAGCGCTAAACAAACTGCTGATTGGCTCATTGCACAGCAGGCGACGGGGAATACCAGTGAAGATATATTAATAGATTTACAAGATTCCTTAGCAAAAGGAAATAACATAATACATTACAAGCTAGAAGCTCATCATCAGTGGACTAAATCCCAATTGGAAGAATTATCTGATTTGGTTGAGCTACATCCAGTACTGCTTGATATATCTCATGATCCAACATTCATACATAGTTTCAAAACAATCAAAGGTGCTGTTAAAAGATCTAGTGATACGGATATGCCTCATACAAGAACTGTTTACTTGGATGGGACAGCTATTCACCAAGCAGGAGGCGACGCAGTTAGTGAGTTAGTGAGTGTCTTACTACAGGCAGATTACATGACTCAAAAAAGCTGTATAGAGAGAATCGCAGAAAAAGCATTCGCTCAATTTTCTGTGGACACTAATTTCTTTATGGAAATTGCGAAAATCCGTGCATTTAGAGTACTTTGGAAAGCATTTGGAGAAGCACATGGACTGGAGAATATTAATGCTATACCTGTCCATGCTGAAACTTCCTTGAGATCATTCTCAGCACTTGATGCAACTGTGAATATTTTACGTGCAGCAAATAGTACGCTTGCGGCAGTACTTGGAGGAGCGGACAGTGTAACAAGCTTTCCACATGACATATTAACAAGTGCAAATCCAACATCTAAGAGAATTGCACGGAATATGCAGTTAGTATTAAAGGAAGAGACACATATTCAACGAGTGATGGACGCTTCAGGTGGCTCTTATTATATTGAGACACTGACGAAACAATTAGTTGAAAAAGCATGGGCATTATTCTTGGAGTTGATAAAAGAAAAGTCATTCGAATTAGCAACGGTTAAACTGCAAGAAAGAGCAGAGTCCAAATGGGAAGAACAGTTGGAAGCACTTGCTACTCGCAAAAAATCTTTAATCGGGACTAATGTGTACGCTAACCCAGATGATTCTTTAATATTCAAGCTGAATGGTACAGGCTATAAACGATTAGCAGAACCATTTGAACAATTGAG
Source organism: Psychrobacillus sp. FSL K6-1464 (assembly GCF_038003145.1). NCBI lineage: Bacteria > Bacillati > Bacillota > Bacilli > Caryophanales > Bacillaceae > Psychrobacillus > Psychrobacillus sp. FSL K6-1464. Next base: position 1,903,808 of record NZ_JBBOOP010000001.1, on the reverse strand, counting down.
ACAAGCATTTTTGAGCAATCCCTTAAAAACTGCTATTTTTCCATATGGCCTTTTAAAAGAGTACAAAGCTCGTATGGATTTCGTAAGTGGGTATTTAACTTCTATTGGTTTGAATTCAATAGTTGCACCCGAGAACTTAAAGCCGTTTGAGATGCAAAAATGGATTGACGAAAATGAAATAGACTACGGGGTCTTTGTTGGAAACGATGAGCAGTCAGCTGGATTAGTTCCAGCTATCCTAAATGAAAATATATCGATTCCACTAGATGTTGCAGGTCAGTTTGAAGAGTATGCTGATTGGCTGGAAGCTGGATTAAACGGTAGAATTTTTGCAGGGCAATCTCTTTTTGAAAAAGGCTTTGAACTGTTAGCACTTGCAAAAAAGGAGGATTCAAATGACCATGCCTAATTACGATAAAGTATCTATTGAACAGGTGTTACAAAAAGAAAGTAACGCAACACCTAGTGCAACTGAATCCTTTTTAACGAATGAAGGAATTCATTTAAAGTCCTTATACAATCGAGAAGATTCATCTACCTTACCGCATGTAAATGACTTACCTGGGATTGCTCCAAACACTAGAGGACCTTATCCGACGATGTATGTGGCAAAGCCTTGGACGGTCCGCCAATATGCTGGATTTTCAACAGCAGAAGAAAGTAACGCTTTCTATAGAAGAAACTTGGCTATGGGTCAAAAAGGCCTGTCCGTTGCATTCGATTTAGCAACGCATCGCGGCTATGACTCCGATCATGAACGTGTTACAGGGGATGTTGGGAAAGCAGGAGTAGCCATAGATTCGGTGGAAGATATGAAGATTTTATTTGATGGGATTCCGTTGGATAAAATGTCTGTGTCGATGACGATGAACGGAGCAGTTCTCCCAATTTTAGCTTTCTATATTGTGACAGCAGAAGAACAAGGAGTAACTCCGGATCAGTTAGCCGGGACGATACAAAATGACATATTAAAAGAATATATGGTGCGTAATACGTATATATATACTCCAGAAATGTCGATGAAAATTATCGCGGACATATTTGCTTATACAGCTAAAAAAATGCCTAAGTTTAACTCTATCTCTATATCTGGCTACCATATGCAAGAAGCTGGGGCTACTGCGGATATAGAATTAGCCTATACGTTGGCCGATGGCTTAGAATATGTACGAACAGGTCTAGAAGCTGGAATAGATATTGATGCCTTTGCACCTAGACTTTCGTTCTTCTGGGCAATCGGCATGAATTATTTCATGGAAATAGCGAAAATGCGTGCAGCTCGAAGAATATGGGCACAAATGATGCAAAGCTTTGATCCAAAAAACCCTAAATCTCTTGCTCTTCGTACGCACTCACAAACATCTGGTTGGAGCTTAACAGAACAAGATCCATTCAATAATGTGACAAGAACTTTAGTAGAAGCTAATGCTGCTGCAATGGGTCACACGCAGTCACTTCATACAAATGCTTTAGATGAAGCGATAGCATTGCCAACGGATTTCTCTGCCCGAATTGCTCGAAATACTCAATTATTCCTCCAGGAAGAAACGAATATGACGAAAGTAATCGATCCATGGGGCGGGTCCTATTACGTTGAAACATTAACAAATGAATTAATGGAAAAAGCTTGGACTTTGATAGAAGAAATTGAAGAGTTAGGCGGTATGGCAAAAGCGATTGAAACAGGCTTGCCTAAGATGAAAATAGAAGAAGCAGCTGCAAAAAAACAAGCGCAAATCGACTCTTCGAAAGAAATAATCATTGGGGTTAACAAATATCGTTTGGAACAAGAAGATGCAATAGATATTTTAAATATAGATAATACAGTCGTTCGTCAAAAACAAATGGAGCGCTTAGACAAAGTCAAAGCAAACCGTAATGAAAAAGCAGTTCAAAAAGCATTAGCAGATTTAACAGAAGCCGCAAAAACTGGGGAAACCAATTTGTTAGAAGCTGCTGTTATAGCGGCTAGAGAACGTGCTACTATTGGAGAAATCTCCGATGCTATTGAAGTAGTGGCTGGAAGACATAAGGCGGTGATCCGTTCAGTGAGTGGTATATATAGCGCTAACTTTAATGATGCAGAAGAGATTAATGCAGTAAAACAAATGGCAGAAGACTTCCGTGAAAATGAAGGCCGTCGTCCACGTATTTTAATCGCCAAAATGGGTCAAGACGGACATGATCGTGGAGCTAAGGTTATTGCAACTGCATTTGCTGATTTAGGATTTGACGTAGATATTAGCCCGCTATTCCAAACACCTGCAGAAACTGCACTGCAAGCAGTCGAAAATGATGTCCACGTTGTTGGTGTAAGTTCTTTAGCTGCTGGACATATGACATTAGTTCCTTCATTGAAAGAGGAATTGGCTAAGCTTGGTAGAGAGGATATACTAATTGTTGTTGGTGGTGTAATTCCAGCTCAGGATTATGCTTTTCTACGTGAAAATGGTGCCTCCGCTATTTTCGGTCCAGGAACAGTTATTCCGGTTGCTGCACAAAAAGTGATCGAAGAGATATACAAGCGTCTTGGCTACGAGGAAGTGGAAGGTTAATGTCAAAAACGGATAATAATAACGAATCTTCTATGCATGTGATGAATGGCATTAAATCGCAACATGATGGGGTGGGGAAAGCTTCTATTAAAAAGTTTTCTAAAAGAAAGCCTCTTCAAATTAATGAAGAGGAATATATCCGACAAATTCAAAGTGGCTCCAGGCTGCATTTAGCTAAAGCTATAACGTATATTGAGAGTACAGTAAATGATCAACAGCAAATTGGACAGCAATTACTAAAAAACTTACTTCCGTGTACTGGCAATAGTATACGTATTGGAATAACAGGGGTGCCTGGAGTAGGAAAAAGTACATTTATCGAGGCATTTGGTAAAATGCTTTGTGATCAGGGATATAAAGTTGCGGTATTAGCCATCGATCCTAGTTCATCTTTGACTGGAGGCAGTATTCTCGGAGATAAAACGAGAATGGAAGAGCTTGCTAAGCATCCGAATGCGTTTATCAGACCTTCGCCTACTGCTGGGACACTTGGTGGCGTGCATAAAAAATCTCGAGAGACAATGCTTCTCTGCGAGGCTGCTGGATACGATGTCATTTTAGTGGAAACGGTTGGAGTTGGTCAAAGTGAGACAATAGTAAGAGGTATGGTTGATTTCTTTTTGTTATTAGCGCTTACAGGTGCCGGAGATGAATTGCAGGGGATGAAAAAAGGAATCATGGAGCTTGCGGATGCTATTATTGTCCATAAAGCAGATGGATCCAATGAAAAGCTAGCTAAAAAAACGGTTGCGGAGTACAAACAAATCCTCCATTTTTTAGCACCGTCTTCACCTAATTGGCAAACTCCAGCACTTGCAGTATCTTCGCTATATAAAATTGGATTAGATATAGTATGGGAAAATATACTACACTTCCAGCAAGTGATGAAAGAAAAGTCGGTTTGGCAACATAGAAGAAGAGAACAAACAATTGAATGGTTTAAAACGATGATTGTGGATCGATTATACGATGACTTTTTTTCATCCACTGTTAAAAAGCAAGCTATGGCAACTTTAGAACATTTAGTGCGAGATGAAAAAATAACAGTTTCCCAAGCGGTTGACGATCTATTTTCCTCGAATCCAAACGGATAATCTGATAAGATTAACATAGTAAAAAAAGGAGAGTGGCATAAATGAATATGGATTTCAATTTATATATGAACGATATACTAGTACAAGCTCGTGGAGAAATGGACGCAGCAGGTTATGAGCAACTTGAAACACCTGAGGCAGTAGATGCAGCATTTGCTCGTCAAGGAACAACTTTAGTAATGGTAAACTCTGTATGTGGATGTGCTGGAGGAATTGCACGCCCTGCTGCGGCAAACTCTGTACATTATGATAAACGTCCAGACCATTTAGTAACTGTTTTTGCTGGTCAAGACAAATTGGCTACTCAACAAGCGCGTAATCTATTCGGAGATGATCACTTGCCTTCTTCTCCATCATTTGTTCTGTTAAAAGACGGACAACCTGTAGCAGAAATCGGTCGTCACGAAATAGAAGGTCATGCACCTACTTCTGTCATTACACATCTTCAAGAATTATTTGAAGAATACTGCGAAGAAGTTTAAATAATAAAAACCAGCGGAAGCATATAGATGCATTCGCTGGTTTTTATCATTTCTCAAAGATCCATACATTGAACTTTTTTATATATTATGGCGATAAACAGGTAAACATCATAAGATTTTGCAAGAAAAAGAGATGCTGGTTGGTTATGACATCGTCACAACCAACCAGCATCCCTAAAATTCACTTGGTAATAGAATGGCAAACGCCTGTTCAAAGTCCTTTGGACACGATAGAAACAGGTTTTGACATTAAAGGATGAAGCTTAGACCGAATAGTAATGTAGACATTACCATTACAAAAATCATTAAATACACAATAATTTTACGAAAAGTTTGGTTGCGCATAATTTCTCTCCTTTAGCTTGTACCTTTATTTTAACAAAAACATAAAAATGCACAAGAGGTAGAGATTTTTTTTTGAAATAGGTACAATAGAAAAAGGGTTATTTTAAATTTTCTGTAATCACTTGATATTGGAATCTTAGGGACAGTCATTATCATGAGAGATTCCATCAGCTCATTGTAGATAGCCTTTTTCATAGATAGAATCTTTGCATAGAAATACGTTCTAATGTTGTTATTATCTGCATGCGGATTGTGACAATATAATTTTGCAAAATCTATCAGTTTATTACGACACATTTTTTGATAGAAGTGAAAGTTGGCAACTTCGGTGGGTCTAGTGAGAAAGTCGGGACCCCAAAGGAGTATACTTAAAAAGTAGGAATACTTTCTGCCGTATGCAGTCAATTCGAGAAAAGGGTCATAATGACACGGGCTCGACTTCGGACTGCAACGAATATCAATAGTATTATTTTATAGTTATTTAATAGAGGGGTGTAAAAATGGAGAAAATTGATCATATCGGGATTGCTGTTAAAAGTATTGAAGACTCTCTTCCTTATTACATAGATACATTGGGATTAAAACTATTACATATTGAAGATGTTCCATCAGAAAAAGTTCGTGTAGCGTTTATCGATAGCGGGAATGTCCATTTAGAATTACTTCAACCAATCGATGAAACAAGTACGATTCATTCGTATATAGAAAAAAAGGGTGAAGGTATTCATCATATAGCTTTTGGAGTTACTAGTATACAACAGCGTTTGGACGAGCTGAAAGAAAAGGGCGTCCGACTTATACAGGAAACTCCAAAAGCAGGTGCTCATGGTGCTCAGGTAGCATTTATACATCCAAAAGCATCTCGTGGCGTGCTTTATGAATTAGTCGATAAAACCGGGGGAGAGAAATAATATGGATATTTATGAAAAAATCAATGACTTATATGATCGCAAACGTAAAATCGAACTTGGTGGCGGAGATGAACGTATTGAGAAACAGCATGAAAAAGGGAAGCTGACTGCCCGGGAACGAATTGAATTATTAGTAGATAAAGATTCATTTGTAGAGTTAAGTCCTTTTATCAAACATCGTACAGTAGACTTTGGTATGGATAAGCAAGAGGGCCCAGGTGATGGAGTAGTTACTGGGTATGGGAAAGTAAATGGTCGTCCCATTTATCTGTTCTCACAAGATTTCACTGTCTTTGGCGGAGCTTTAGGAGAAATGCATGCACTCAAAATTGCAAACGTCATGGATTTAGCAGCTAAAAACGGAGCACCTTTCATAGGGTTAAATGACTCTGGTGGTGCTCGTATTCAAGAAGGTGTTGTATCACTGGATGGATATGGTCAAATTTTTTATCGTAATGCTATTTACTCGGGAGTTATTCCTCAAATCTCTGTCATTTTAGGACCATGTGCTGGTGGCGCAGTGTATTCGCCAGCTATAACTGACTTTGTGTTTATGACGGATGAAACGAGCCAAATGTTTATCACAGGTCCAAAGGTAATTGAAACTGTTACCGGGGAGAAGATTTCTGCAGAAGATCTTGGTGGTTCAAAAGTACATAACACAATTAGTGGAAATGCACATTTCCGTGGAAAAACTGAAGAGGAAGTATTAGAAAGCGTTCGATTACTTTTAAGTTATTTACCACAAAGCTTTGAAGAAAAACCTACTATTGCTGATGTACCAGAAGAGGATGATAATCGTCCTGACTTAGCAGATGTCGTACCTTATGAAGCTATTCGCCCATACGATATCCGAAAAGTTATTGATCAAGTAGTGGATACAAGTTCTTTCTTAGAAGTACAAAAAGAATTCGCTAAAAATATCGTGATTGGTCTTGCACGTATTAAAGGAGAGGTAGTTGGTTTAGTTTGTAACCAACCAAAAGTAATGGCTGGAGGTTTAGATATAGATTCTTCGGACAAAGCAGCTCGATTTATACGTTTTTGTGATGCCTTCAATATTCCAATCATTACATTTGAAGATGTTACTGGATTCTTCCCAGGTATTAAACAAGAACATGGTGGAATTATTCGCCACGGTGCCAAAATCCTATTTGCTTATTCTGAAGCAACCGTTCCTAAAATAACCGTTATTTTACGAAAAGCATACGGCGGCGCTTATGTTGCGTTGAATTCCAAGTCAATTGGAGCAGATGTGGTATTCGCATGGCCAAATGCAGAGATAGCTGTAATGGGACCGAACGGCGCTGCTAATATCATTTTCGCCCGTGAAATTGCACAAAGTGAAGATCCTGAAGCAGTTCGTGCAGAAAAAATTGAAGAGTACCGTGAGAAATTTGCGAATCCATACGTAGCCGCTTCAATGGGAATGGTAGATGACGTAATTGATCCAAGAGAAACTCGTATTAAACTTATTCAATCTTTAGAGATGATGCGTAATAAAAAAGAAACTAGACCAAACAAAAAACATGGTAATATTCCATTATAAAAAGGAGACTTTTCAATGAGTCGATTAGTTGAGGAATTTTTAGAATTAGTTCAAATAGATTCAGAAACAAAGCATGAAGAATTAATTGCACCAATTTTAAAAGACAAATTAGAGCAGCTTGGATTTACTGTTGTGGAAGACGATTCTGCTTCTAAAACAGGACACGGAGCTGGCAATTTAATCGCAACATTAAAGGGTACAAATGCAAATGTAGATCCAATATACTTTACAGTCCATATGGATACTGTTGTACCTGGAAAAGGCATTAAACCTGTTATTAAAGAAGATGGTTATATATATTCTGATGGCACAACAATTTTAGGTGCTGATGACAAAGCTGGAATCGCTGCTCTGTTTGAAGCTATTCGCCGCTTGAAAGAACAATCTATTAAACACGGCGATATTCAAGTCGTTATTACGGCTGGAGAAGAAAGTGGATTAGTAGGAGCCAAAGAATTAGATGCTTCCTTACTAACTGCAAAATATGGCTATGCGATAGATAGCGATGGAACGGTTGGTGGAATTGTAACAGCTGCTCCATTCCAATCTAAGCTATGGACAACCATTACTGGAAAAACTGCGCATGCAGGCGTCGCTCCCGAAAAAGGTATTTCTGCAATTACTTTAGCTGCTAAGGCGATTTCTGCGATGAAATTAGGTAGATTAGATGCCGAAACTACGGCTAATATTGGTCGATTTGAAGGTGGACAAGCAACTAATATCGTCTGTGATGAAGTGCATATACTTTCTGAGGCACGCTCGATCAATAAAGAAAAACTAGATGCACAAGTTGCTCATATGGTCGCAACATTCGTTGAAACTGCTGAAAAGTTTGGTGGTAAAGCAGTGACAGAAACGCAATTAATGTATCCAGGATTTCATTTTGAAGAAGAACATGCAGTTGTACAGGTTGCTAAACGTGCAGTAGAACGAATTGGAAGAACTGCAGAGATTAAAACTAGTGGTGGCGGTAGTGATGCCAATGTAATTGCTGGATTTGGGATTCCTACAGTTATCTTGTCTGTGGGTTATGAAGAAATTCATACAACAAATGAACGCATGCCTATTGAAGAATTAGAGAAATTAGCCGATTTAATAGTAGAGATCGTTCTAGTAGCGGCAGAATGAAATAGGAGGTGACTTCGTTGAGCAATGAAAAGGTAGTAGTATTTCAATGTGGAAATGAAGATTATGCAGTATCCATTGAACATGTAGTTTCCATTGAAAAGTTAGAGCAGGTAAACCCGATTCCACACTTACCAAATTATTTAATAGGTTTGATGAAGATTCGTGGAGAGCTAGTGCCGATTATTGACTTTGAACAAATTTTGTATAATCGCAGTGGTGTCGATCAGGAACTAGCAAGAGTAGTTACGATGCATACTGAAAATATGACGGTTGGACTTCTTGTGAAAGAAGCGAAAGAGATTTTAGATATTGAGCAAGAAAATCTAAAGCAAATTGGTTTGGTGAATTATACGAAAACACGTTATTTCACAGCAGTTGCTAACTTAGAGAATCGAATGATTACAATCGTGGATGCTTCTATTTTGGTAAGCTCCTTAGAAGGTTTTAATGATATTCAAACGTATGTAGAAGAAGTAAAAAAAGAAGTAACAGTTACTAAATAATTTCATGCTGTATTCGGGGAGGTAGCTTATATAGCTACCTTTTTTGAGAGTATAAGTGTAAAATTTAATCCAGTGTTTTAAGGGTTTTGAGGATTGAAGAGTCCTCTAACTTCTAATTTTCGTTTCGGACGGACGCTTTCCCGCCGAAGTCGGCGCTCTACAGTTCATTCCTTAAAGAGTATATTAGTTTCTATATTTAAATCTGGTGTGTAGAGCAAATGAAGAATTTATTTAAAGTTCAGCAATGAAATTTATTCATTAATCCAAGAAAAAAGGAAGGAGGGGGGCTAACTTGTCCGGAAAACATAGAATTATCTTTCACCTAGATATGAATAGCTTTTATGCTTCTGTTGAGCAAGCACATGACCCCTCACTAAAAGGAAAGGCTATTGCTATAGCTGGTAATCCTAAAGAAAGACGTGGCATACTTGTTACATGCTCCTATGAGGCAAGGGCAAAAGGTGTATATACTACAATGTCCGTTTGGGAGGCAAAACGAAAATGTCCAGAACTAATTTTGTTACCTCCTAATTTTGAAATTTACCGAATCGCTTCAAAAGCCATGTTCGAGATATTAAGATCCTACACACACTTAGTAGAACCAGTATCAATCGATGAAGGGTATATGGATGTAACAGAATTGGATATGAACAATGATGCAATCGGCTTTGCCAAATCTATTCAGGATCGCATATTACGTGAACTGGATTTACCTAGTTCAATCGGAATTGCTCCTAACAAATTTCTTGCTAAAACTGCATCCAATATCAAAAAACCGATGGGTATAACTGTTTTACGAAAAAGACAGGTAAATGAAATCCTATGGCCCCTACCGGTAATAGATATGCATGGAATAGGGGAGAGTACTGCTAGAAAATTAGAATCGGTTGGTATTAAATCGATCGGAGATTTAGCAAATGCAAATCCTAATTTACTAAAAGAAAAACTCGGAAAAAATGGTGTTCGACTACTAAATCGTGCAAATGGTATTGATAACAGGGCAGTAGATCCTGAATCTATATATGATACGAAGAGTGTAGGGAATTCAACAACATTACCTTATGATGAATCGAATATAGAAGAACTGGAAAAGGTATTTGTACGATTATCGAAAAAAGTGGCTGCGAGGCTTGATGCCAAAAATCTAGCTGGACGTTCTATTACAATACATATACGGGATGCTAATTGGAAAAACAAAACGAAAAGTAAGACATTAACTAGTCGCTTATACAAGGAACAAGAAATATACCAATTGGCATTAGAACTATTCAATGCTTCTTGGAATGGAGATCCTATTCGTCTACTAGGAGTAACTGTAAATAATGTATACGATAAGGGAGAATCTGTAGAGCAGCTTTCTATTTTTAACTTTGAAGAACATGCTAAAGAAGAGCCTATTTTAAAACTTGTGGAGCAACTGCAAGGTAAGTTTGGGGAAGATAGTATTAAGCGTGGAATGAAAGTAAAAAAGAAGCCTTCACTAGAATCTAAAACAAGTTTCAGCAAAGACTTCTTAGATGATCATAATGATTGATAATGCTCATTTTGAATAGCCAATGAATCGTTCAAATAATGCAAGGTGTGAATGTCTGAAGCAGTAGGTAAGCTGAAGCTATTCTGATAATTTTCAATGCCTTTCCCGGTAATTACGATAAGGTCATTATTTTGAGCTTTTTCCCAAGCATACTGTATTGCTAAAGTTCGATCGGGAATAATAATACATCTATTCATCGGATCTAATGCGTTCAAGTCTCGAATCATCTGTTCTGAAGGTACTCCATTCAAATCATCAAAAGTTAAAATACATGTTTCACATTTCTCCAAAGAGACTTCTACCATACTTTTTCTTTTTTGTACGTCTCTATCTCCCCTAAACCCAAAAATATGTATAATTCTTTGGGGGTTATATAAACGAGCAGCTTCTAAGATATGAGAAAAGGCATTTGTTGTGTGGGCATAATCTACAATGCATGTTGCCCCAGCTGGATGTTCAAATAGCTCAAATCTACCTGGTACTCCACCAAAACTTTCTAACGCACGCTCAATATTTAACGGGTCTATATTCAGCAAGATTGCAGTTGAAAAAGCAAGCGAAGCATTTTCTAAGTTATGTTTACCTTTCATGCTACTCTTAAGCGAATATGACTGTATTGGAGCGTCAAGGGATATCAGTTCTTCATCATTCACCATGTATGTGGGATTTGTCCCATTTATTTTGATAACTTCTTTGTTTAAAGTGTTTACGAAAGCACAAAGACGTTCTCCCCAGGAAGTATTAGAATTAATAACAGCAATTCCGTTTGGTTTTAAATATTCAAATAGAGATTGCTTCGCTTCGAAATAGGATTCCATTGTTTTATGATAGTCTAAATGCTCATGTTCTAAATTCGTAAAAATACAAACATCAAATCGAAGACCCTCGACGCGAGATTGGACCAAACCGTGGGAGGAAACTTCCATAATGACAACTCGGTCATGACAAGTAGCTAACAGCTTGTTTAGGGTAACTGCATCCGTAGTTGTGTGGTAGGACTCCTGCTCAACTCCATTTATAATTGTCGAAACACTACCGAATAATGCACATGATATTCCTACTGATTCCAAAATATGTTTAAGCATAAAGGATGTAGTTGTTTTTCCATTTGTTCCAGTAATTCCAATCATAATTTTATGTTGAGTTGGATTACCATAAAAGATTTGAGCAACTAATCCGAGTGTTTTCCGTGCATTGGGCACTCGAATATAGGGAACTCCAATAGAGGTAAGATTTTCTTCGCCAATGACTACACATGCCCCATTTAAAATTGCATCTTCGATATACATATGTCCATCTGTCTGAGCTCCCGGTATCGCAACAAATATAAAATTTTTCTCTACTTCAGAAGAATTAAAAGCCAAGCCTTGTATTTCAACGGACTCGTCTTCTTGACTTATGTGAATGCCTAATGGCTTTATCAATGTCTCTAATTTCATAAGCTTTGGACGCCCCTTTTAGTTGTTTAGTTATTGTTTGCAGTTTTGCTTTTTACATACATGCAATTTAGAGGTAGACTAACTATATAAATTACTTAATGTCTAATATTAGTCGTAAGTAAATCTAATCATTTATAGTAGACAAGTAAAACTTAAAAATGGTCAATTTTAAGATGTTTTCACAACAAAATAAATATATAATCTATAATTTAGAATATGTCCAAAATAGTTAAGGAAGTGAGCAAATATGCAATTGTTATTTTTAGGAACTGGAGCAGGAATGCCGTCAAAACAGCGTAATACGACATCTACTGTTTTGAAACTACTAGAGGAGAGAGGTACTTTTTGGATGTTCGATTGTGGAGAAGCCACTCAGCACCAAATTTTGCATACGACACTAAAACCTCGTAAACTCGAAAAATTATTTATTACACATTTACATGGAGATCATATATATGGGCTTCCTGGTTTGCTTGGATCTCGTTCTTTTTTGGGTGGGGACGAGCCACTTACAATCTATGGACCTACAGGGTTAAAGAATTGGATTGATGTAACGCTTGCTGTATCTAAAACGCATGTAAAGTATCCGCTTACCATAATTGAAATAGAAGAGGGTACTGTTTTCGAAGACGAGCAATTTATTGTAGAAGCTAAACTACTCGAACATGTAATGCCTTGCTATGGGTATTCTGTTAAACAAAAAGCGCTTGCTCCAGAGCTTTATATAGAGAAAACAGATGCTTTGGGAGTTCCAAGAGGTCCATTATTAAGACAATTAAAAGAGGGAAATGATGTAGTACTTTCCAATGGGACTATAGTCAAAAGTGAGGAAGTAACAGGAGAAGTAAGAGAAGGTTTTAAAGTCACAATATTAGGAGACACAAAGTATTGTGAAAACTCGATACAGTTAAGTGAGAAAGCAGACATTGTCGTTCATGAAGGAACTTTCGACATTGAAACCGCTGAGCTTGCAAGGCTTTATGGTCATTCCACGATAGTTGATGCTGCAGAGGTTTGTCAGAATGCGGACGCTAAAAATTTAGTCGTAAATCATATTAGTGCAAGATTCCTGTCCTCTGACTTAAGCAATATGCTTACTCAAGTGAAACATTATCCTTTTCCAATCTATATTGCTGAAGACCTTGCTGAATATAGTTTCGTAAATGGTTTATTAACTAAATGCAAATAAAAAAAGAGAATCCGAATGTGAATTATTCACTAGGATCTCTTTTTTTCTCTATTATAACTAAACTTACTGTAGCGATAGGTCCAATTATTAAGGACAAGATGAACCAGTTTAGTCCACTTCTATTTTTACCTTGGGCAATACCTGCATTGATAAAAGCTAAAGTACCCCAACCAACAAAATATGAATTATCCATGTTATCGACATCCTTTATACCTGTATATTACGTTTCGAATATTTTCCCAATCTCTCGAGATCTGTTTTCTGCAGCATGGATACAAGCAAATATAGCTTCACTCACTTTGTGCTCCATTAGCTGTTCCAGACCAGCTTCTGTCGTTCCACCTGGACTTGTCACTCTTCTGCGTAGTTCACTTGGTTCTACATCACCTATTTTGAGCATTTGTGCAGCACCTTCCATTGTTTGTATAAATAATTGACGAGCATCGCCTGAATCTAAGCCATGCTGAACAGCAGCAGACTCAAACTGTTCCGCAAAGTAATAGAAGTAAGCAGGACCACTACCAGAAAGTGCAGTGACAACATGTAAATCGTCCTCTTCTACGACTTTTACCGAACCAATAGACTCTAACAAATCGATTATTAGTAATTTAGATTCATCCGTTATAAGCTCGTTCCAGCATAAAGCAGATGCACTCATTCCAACTGCTGCTGAAGTATTAGGCATAACTCGTGCAACTGGTCTATTACCTAAAGCATTTATAATGGTTTGAATATTAATCCCAGCAATAACTGAAATAATCGTTGCATCTTTGTTGAGATATGGCGCCAGACTAGTTAATGCCTCCTGGGCATCTTTTGGTTTCATCGCTAAAAAAACAATATTAGCTTTAGTTAACGCTTCTTTCTGTTCACATAAGATCTGTACATTGTACGTCTGTTTTAAATAGTTAAGTTGGTTTACATCTGATTTATTCGTGACGTGAATGGATGTCGGTGAAATTTTATTACTTTTTGTTAAACCATTTATAATGGCTTCTGCCATTGCCCCCGCACCAACAAATACAATCTTCGTCATATAATTTCCTCCCTTTTGTAGAACCTGTTTTCCTTTGAATGTTACGCAATAGGCAAAATAAAAAAGCGCTCTCGTCCCATATATAATAAGGACGAAAACACTTGTTTTCCGCGGTACCACCTAAATTTGCTGTAAAATACTCAGCACAACTTAATCCTTCGTATCGAGAAGGTACGACCATGTTTACATAGTAGCTCCGAAGTAGGTTCTATATACGAGCGGGAGGTGAAATTTTCAGCAAACATTTCACTCTCTTAACTCCATCATATATGTACTAATCTTCATCTTAGCTTTTATATTCTGAATTAATGAAATTATATGCATCTTCTCTTACAAAGTCAACCATATTTTCGTGACGACTTGTACAAATAAAGGTACAATGTAATGAATGACTATTCATTAAGGAGAATTCTGATGATACATAAAATAATAATTCCTACACCTTTTGCGGTAGGGGATGTAAACGCATATTTAGTTAAAGGGGATGTTTTAACCCTAATTGACGCTGGACCAAAAACAGAAGAAGCATTAATAGCATTAACACATGGGATTAAAGAGGCAGGCTATGAACTGGCCGATATTGAACAGGTTGTTTTAACACATCATCACCCGGATCATGCGGGATGGACAGATGCTTTTGAAAAAGCAACTATTTTAGGTCATGAATACAACCAAGTATGGATGACGAGAGATGAAGAATTTTTACAATATCATGATCATTTTTATCTACAATGCTTAAAAGAAGAAGGAGTTCCAGAGGAATATTTTAAATGGGTCGAGAAGATGAGGAGGCCATTAAATCTCTTAGGAAGCCGTTCAATTGATACATATTTGTATGAGGGAGATATTTTGCCCGGACATCCAGATATTGAAGTGCTGGAAACGTTAGGCCATGCTCAGAGTCATTTAGCATTTTGGTCTGAACGTACAAAAGTGCTTATAGGTGGAGATCTTATTCTCGAGAAAATTTCGTCTAATCCTTTAATTGAGCCACCATTAAATGCAAATGATGAGCGTCCAAAATCGATGTTACAATATAATGCCTCGCTGAAAAAAATTCAACAGCTACCAATCGAAAAGGTATATAGCGGTCATGGTAACGAAGTATATAATATTCAGGAGCTTGTAGCATATAGACTCGAAAAACAAAAAGAACGAGCACTTAAAGTACTAGATATGATGAGTGCTGGTGAAAAAACCATTTTTGAATTGACGAAACAACTTTTTCCTAAGGTATATGAAAAAGAACTGGGTTTAACGCTTTCCGAGACGATTGGACAAATAGATTATTTAATCGAGGAAAAACTTATAACTGTTAACCGAAACGATAAAGGAATTTTGCTATATGAACAAAGCTAAAAAAATCTTAATAACTGGTGCTACAAGTGGAGTTGGACTAATGCTAGCTAATAATCTACACGAAGCTGGACATGAAGTATGGGCTACTGGAAGAAATTCCAGCGTGTTAAAAAATCTAGCTGAAAATGGAATTCATACAATTGAAGCGGACTTAACGGTTGACCAATCATTTGACTCGCTCTTTCAAGATGTGGGGACCCCCGACACCATAATTCACTGTGCTGGTATTGGTACTTTTTCATATTTATTGGATATGGATGAACGAGAAATGGAAAAAATGTTGCAGGTAAATGTATTGGCTCCTATGAAGTTAACAAAATACTTTGCAGAAAAGATGAAACTTCGAGGGAGTGGACACTTTATATTTGTTGCATCTCAAGCAGGTAAAGTAGCAACTCCTAAAGCATCTGTGTATGCGGCATCTAAACATGCTATAATCGGATTTGCAAATGCTATCCGCATGGAACTGAAGGAATTTGGTGTGGTAGTTACGACTATTAATCCTGGACCTATAGATACGCCCTTTCTCGATTTAGCAGATAAAACGGGTAATTATAGAAATAGCATGAGAAAACACCTTTTAACTCCGGACAAGGTAGTATCTTCTATTGAACGAGTAATTGAAAAACCTGTAAGAGAGGTGGATCTTCCCTCTTACATGAGTTTCACCAGTAAACTGTACGCTTTAGCACCGTCCATTGTCGAAACAGTAGGGAAAAAATATTTCACCAAAAAATAACAAAAAAAAACCGATTTCCCACTTAAAAAGGAGAAATCGGTTTTTCATTTCGTGCTGCGGTGTGTTTCATCGCATCAAAAATAACTAAGTTAGGTACCTAAATAATACAATTCAAGAAACTTTACGTTGGTATCTATTTAGTAGTTCATCAAGTTCTTGACTGCAAGTAACAACAATAGGATGAGTAAATCCAAGACTCTTTGCCTTTCTATACATATCCTGTTTCTTTTGTTCAATTCGTAGCAATAATAATTTTTGTTGCAAATGACTGTTCACAATAATTCTTCCTCCGTAATGTATATTTAGCTTCATTTCATGAGTGTATATCTAGTAGGTAATGTAGCAACCTGCTTATTGTATAATATAGAATTTGCAAATATTGTCGGAACACGGAATGTAACATACATTTCACAATAATGTCACAATTTATATAACTTTTAACATGATTATTGTCGCAATTCAACTTTTTGGGTAGACATTTTAAGTTGTATGTACAACTAATTATTACATAATATTTGTATATAAAAGGATTATGTGGTGCGGATGAAGAATATCCATATAAAAGAAACAGTTTAAAAGAGGTGCAAAAATTGAAAGAGTATATACATAAAGCATTGCCCAAGCAATTTGAGACAATCATCGGCAAAATTCAAAATGTTTCTTATCCAGCAAGGCAGGGAGCAACTTCTGAAGTAGTTTTTCTTCATACCGATCAAGGGAAATATGTTTGTAAACGCTCCTCTTTACCACAGTATAAGACATGGTTATTAGAGGAAGCGAAAGTTATGAAAGAACTGAATACTAATACTTCCCTACCTATACCAACTTTTTACGATTATATGGAAGATGAAGGTAATAGTTACCTGCTCATGAGTATGGAAGAAGGGGTTCCTTTAAGAGAGGCATTGTTAGCTGTTAAAACAAATGAGGAACAAGTGATACTCATTCAAAGCTTTGGTGAAAAGTTAAAAAAATTGCATGAAACTTCACTACCACCTGAATGGGATCATCAGATAAGTTGGTTAGATATACAACTGAAAAAGGCTGCATACAATTTACAACACTATGAGGTGGATGGAAACCCGCGATTATTAGATAGTCTCCTAGAACACAAACCTAGAGCTATACCTCAAACGCTTATTCATGGAGATTGTACAATAGATAATGTTTTAGTCGCAGACAATTCTGTCGAAACTTTTATAGATTTGTCCGGAGTAGCTTATGGCGACCCAAGATATGATGTGGCACTTGCCATTCGCTCCTTTATATATGATAAGTCATTGTTAAATGCATTCTATAAAGGTTATACATTATTGAGATTATCAAAAGAAGAATTTGATTATTTTGATGGGGGACTTTACGAGTTTTTTTAAAAAATATAAATGATTGAATAGGAGTATTGGGAATGATTAAAGCAGTTATATTTGATTTTGATGGGTTACTAGTGGATACGGAAACTATATGGTATGAAGCATTCAGAGAGGTTTTTTATGAGAGCTATCAAGTAGACTTAGATTTAGCAGGATATTCCGAATGTATAGGCACTGGAAATGATGTTTTATACAGTTACTTTCGAAAAATTGCAGGTGATGCAGTTGAATGTGAATTGTTAGAAGAGCTTGCAGCAGCAAGATACACAAGCATGATGAGAGCTCCAGTGCTCAGAGAAGGTGTAAAAGAATATTTAGAGGAGGCCAAACAAAATAACTTGAAGATAGCATTAGCTTCAAGCTCATCAAAGCAGTGGGTTCAAAGCTACTTGGAACAACTTAACATAATAGATTACTTTGAAGTGATCAATACTAAAGATGATGTAAAAAATATTAAACCGGATCCAGAATTATACATCAAAACACTTAGAGATTTAGATTTAACTTCAAAGGAAACAGTTGTATTTGAAGATTCCTTAAATGGATTAAGTGCGGCTAAGCAAGCAGGAATTCGTTGTATCATTGTTCCAAATGCAGTTACGAAAAATTTGAAATTTGAGGACTTTGATGAGCGAATAGAATCGATGTCACAAATTTCTTTAAGTAGTTTATTAAAGAAAATAGAAAGCATTACATGAGATTAAAAAAGGTGGGATCACATGATATTAGAAGCTGTAATGATTCACGTTAAACCAGGACAAGAAGAAAACTATGAGGATGACTTTCGCAAAGCATCTCAAATTATATCTACTATGCAGGGTTATATAAATCATGAATTACAGCGTTGTATGGAGGTGAAAGGGAAATATCTGTTGCTAGTAAGGTGGGAAACCTTAGAAAGTCATACTGTAGACTTTAGAGGATCAACCGAATATCAAGTGTGGCGAAAATTACTTCATCCTTACTATGAACCATTTCCTATAGTCGAACACTTTGAGCGCGTACAAATACCTTAAATATTTTACTTCAATAAGAATAGTGAATAGTGAATAGTGAATAGTGAGAAAGGGATTGCAGTTGCGATCCCTTTATTTTTAGGCTCTGTTAAAGAAAGAGGTTGATAATCGTTAATGACTGCGAAGAAGAGGTTTCCCTATATAAATTTTTATTGGATATTTATGTTAAAACTAAAGGCTTGTGAAAGTGTTCACTTAAACTAACGAGGAAGTTTTGTTCAATTGGAAAAATCAGTAAAAGAGCAAAAAAATTAAATATCTAATAATAATATTTCTATGAGAATTTCAAATAATTACTTGTCAGAAGGATTGATAAAATAACGTTATTCTCCAATAGATAATTTAAAAATGACATGAGCTGTTTATTGAATCACAGGTAGAATTGCAGATTTCGAATCAAACTACATATATTACGATACATCTTCCACATTTAGTAATACTCACATATCGCCACATCTCCGATGTATACCCCATTTGATCTATTCACTCATTTTTGAAACAGAAATTCCTCTTGCTCCGTCTAACATTTAATAATAAAAGGAGTTGCCATATGACCCGACTCGAAAAATTTATATATGATCATGGTGATGAGTTGTTGAGACTTGCTTATACATATGTGAAAAATAAGCAAGCTGCGGAAGACATTGTCCAAGATGTGTTACTAAAAGCATTTGAAAAGCAATCGTTGTTCCGTGAAGAGGCCACGTATCGTACATATTTGTATCGAATGACGATCAATCGCAGTTACGACTATTTGCGAAGTTGGCATTATAAAAATACGACTATGGGCGAAAAAATTCAGCATTTATTTGGCCGATCGCCAGAGCAAGATATCGTGACGAAATCAGAAAATCGTTACCTCGCACAAGCCGTTCTTTCATTACCGGTGAAATATCGTGAAGTCATTGTACTTACGTATTACTTAGACTATTCGTCAGAGGAAATTGGTATGCTACTAAATTGTTCATCGGCTACGGTGCGTACAAGGCTTGCCCGTGGGCGAAAAAAACTTAAATTGGTGCTTAAGGAGGACGGCTTTGATGGAACGATTGAAAACGGGTATTGACGAAGTGATTGGCGAAGAGTCCTGGATGACGAAGGACCTTGCACAAAAAATGGCTAAACCGAGAAAAAAGTGGACGCCTACTCCGATATTTGCAATGGTAGGCATCGTTTCAATCGTTGCATTGCTTCTTGCAATTACATTATGGTCAAACCAATCAGAGATTTTAAGTGCTACCACAAAAAATGCACTTGGGGACCATGGTGAACTTTTTAACACGTATTTCGAGGCAATTGATGCACTGGATTCAGAAAAGCTACATTTAGTAGCATCCCCGGCATATGGAGGTACTGTAGATGAGTTATCTGAAAAGTATGAAAATATGGATTTTTCGACAGCAGAATTTCTACTGGAGCTTGACGGCATCATTTGGATGAAATTTATGGTGATGAATAAAGAAGGAGAAAAATGGAACGAAGTTGTTACGTATTACCAAATTGTTGATGGCAAAATATATGAATCAGTTTATGATCAACCCTTTTATATATACGAGCGTTTTGATATTGAAGTAGCGCAGGCGCAAGCAATTTTTGGTTTCGGTGGATATAGTCATAATAACAATCAGTTTGTGGCAATAGATGATGGAGAATTGCTTGTTAGTGGCTCTCGTTCACGTAATAAAGTAGAGTCAGCCGTCGAGTTATACCTAAAAGAGATTGGCAAGGAAAATGTGTTTAAACATTTCCAACAACCTCGACTTATCTACAAAGATAATGGAAAAGTTTTATGGTTATCGGCAGATGGATTTGACATCGTCTTTACGAGAAAAGGCGAGCGTATTTTAGTGGATAACCAAGGCGCCGAATATTATCAACAAGGAAGATACTAACAAAACATGTCGCTCAGTCTTCGTGTTCTTAATAATTTTCAAGCACACGAAGACTGTTAACACCTATTAAATTGTAATATTGTGAAGTGTTTCACTTTAACTAGCGGGTGCTTTACTTCAGGAAGGAGTAAAGCTGTTTTCTGATTGAAGTAACGTACGTAGGTTAGTTCAATAAAAAGGTTTTTTTGCGCTTGTGTTGAATAAGTTAATATCTGTAATTATTCAACACAAGGGGTGCTTTACTTCAAGTTTTCAGGTGGTACTTTTTTATAACTAATGTGGTAGGTTTGTGTAAATAGAATTCAGAATGTTCAAGGAAGTATGAGGGGATATAAGTGAAAAATAATTTAATATCAATTTCTATTTTTAGTTTAGCAATATCTATTGTAATAGGCAGTTGGTTAGTAGCTAATGCCAACAAAAATGTCTATCCAAGTCAAACTGTTCAGGAAGAAAATGATGTTAAAGAAGAGGTAAAGAAATTACTAACACAAGAAGAATTAGCATCGTATTTAGGTTTAAGTGTTGAGGAAAGTAAAAAATTAGGTCCTGTTGGGGGACCACCTACTAGCACGAGTGTACTTCCCTATATAAAAATTGTTGATAAAGTTTATTATTCAAAAGATGCTATTGATAAGTGGTTAGTAGAATATGGCACTGCACATCTGAACAATTAAACTTACGGGCGCTTTACTTCAAGTAGGAGTAAAGCTTTTTTTGAACTAACGCGACAGTTTAGTTGAATAAGGAAAGGTTATTTAAGTTCTATTGTCAAAACGTTTATTTGTATAATGGTCGTAGAGATTCTCCAGTAGCGGATATAGCTTATCGACAATATCGATATATTGAAGGATTAAGAGGTGATCCATGGGTCCGAATTACCATGACAGTAAGATAAAATAAGGAAAGGGGAAAATGTAATCAAGAAGAAAAGCTTAATCGCATTTATCATTTATTTCATAGTGACATGTATCTGCCTGTTCTACTTTTTTTATGATACGAAAGAATTTGAACATATTAATTCCCTTTCCTACTTTTTACCAACAATACTAACATTATTTTTAGTAACGTGTGGCTATATTTTGTTTTTAGCTTTTGGTGAAAAAAAAGATAAAGAGATACTCTTTAAAATGATCATTTGGTTCATCATTGGAATCGGGAGTACCACTTTGTTATATGAATTTGTCAAACCGAGTTATACTTATGCAGAAGCAAAAGCAATAGTAGAGCAAAGATACGAGGAAGTAGATGTTATAGACAGTCATTCTACAACTTCTACTCAAGTAGAAACTGGTAAAGAAATCTACCGTATGACTGCAATGAAAGATTCAAAAAAAATCTAGTTAGTTTTTAATCCCTACACAAAGGAAATAATATTTCTCAAATAAAATTACCTAGAATTTTATCGTAGAATAAAGTTCCTATTTTGTATACGCTGAAATTAAAAGACAAATAAAAAATACCGATTTATTATTAAGTGAATTGAACCCCGAATAGGGCTCTTCATTACAATGGATTGATTATACGGTGACGAATAATAAAAGCTTTTGGGCTGTTTAAGATTCATAGCATTGTTTTGTTTATTTTGCTATGTGACCAATCAGACCAAGGGCTTTTTCATCTTGTTCAACTACGGGTGCTTTACTTGAAGAGTATCGAGCTACTTAGGTGGCTCATTTTTCTTATTGAACTAAAGCGGCAGGTTAGTAGAAGAATCGTCTTTAACTCTTATTCAATAATCGCGAGTCAGAGAATAGTAATTGGATAAATATTGAAACAAATAAGGAATTCAATTCGTATATTAGTTACTAAATATTCTAGAGTGGTGTTTGAAGGGCTTGGCTTTAATCACTATTATCGTCTATCCGATAATTTTCATTAAATTTTTGTTTATAGTTACAGCTTATAAAAAAATTAAACCCTTTATACAACAATCGGACGTTATTGTTGAAGAAGTGCCGCTTTTCTTCTTCAACTACGGGCGCTTTACCTTTAAGAAGGAAATACTTATGTGGAATCTATTCATGCTGACTTTCATTTATAGACCGAGGGGGAATATTTTTGAAAAACACAAAGTTAAGAATCGCATGGATTATTCCTAATGTATTTTGTTATTTGATGCTATTAGTATTATCGATTTGGACAGTGGCTAACAGCGAAGGGTTAGAAGAAATCAATAGATTATCACTTTATGTTATATTTATGCTTTTACTTTTCTTAGTATCAGTTTACGGAAGTTTCCGAATTTGGACATGGATAAAAGAAGGTAAAATATAAAAAGTAAATAAGGAGGGATATTATTGCCAAAATCATTAAGTAATTTAGAAGCGACACAATTTGAGCATTCTAAAAAGGACTACAAAAAGAAACTAAAGAAGCTACAATATCATTTACTAAGTTTACAGAAGACACTTCTCGAGAAAAAGATTGGTCTCATACTTGTTTTTGAAGGAATGGATGCTGCTGGGAAAGGGGGAGCTATTAAGCGTTTAACACAGTGTCTTGATCCTAGAGGATACATCGTTCATCCTATTTCCGCCCCCCAACCACATGAACTCCGTTATCACTATTTGCAACGATTTTGGAGAAAACTTCCACAGTATGGACAAATAGGGATTTTCGATCGCTCCTGGTATGGGAGAGTATTAGTTGAACGAGTAGAAGAACTGGCAACTAAAGAAGAATGGAAACGTGCTTATAAAGAAATAAATCACTTTGAAGAAACCTTAACGGATGATAACTACATTATTATTAAGCATTGGATACATGTCTCTGAGGAAGAGCAATTGAAACGTTTTACAGAACGCAAGACCGATCCTTATAAAATCTGGAAGCTAACAGACGAGGACTGGCGTAATCGGGAAAAATCTGACCAGTATATAGAAGCAGCTGAAGATATATTTGATAAGTCGAATCGTACAGATGCACCTTGGTTTATAGTCCATGGTGATGACAAATTATATGCTCGCTTAACCGTACTACATAATATTATTCGAGAGATAGAGAACCAGTTTGCTATAAGAGGGATTGAATATACGCTCATTTCTGAACTAGAAAAACAAAAAAAGGAAGAATCGATAAATATACAAAAATAAGAATAATTACTTATATTTATTAATTATTAGTTGTATTCATACAAATTCCATGTTACATTATGTATATTAATACTAAAACAATGTATATAAATGCAATGGAGGAATATAAAAATGAACAAAAAAGTGGTTTTAGCATATTCAGGCGGGTTAGATACATCAGTCGCAATTACATGGTTAAAAGATGAAGGATACGACGTTATAGCGGTTTGTTTGGATGTTGGCGAAGGGAAAGACCTGACATTCGTGAAAAATAAAGCATTAGAAGTTGGGGCTATTGAGAGTTATATGATCGATGCAAAAGAAGAATTTGCTAATGAATATGCATTAATTTCATTACAAGCACATACATGGTATGAAAACAAATATCCATTAGTTTCCGCTTTATCACGTCCACTGATTTCTAAAAAATTAGTAGAAATTGCAGAACAAACAGGAGCAACAGCAGTGGCACATGGTTGCACAGGTAAAGGAAACGACCAAGTGCGTTTCGAGGTTTCTATTAAAGCATTGAATCCAGATTTAGAAGTAATTGCGCCCGTACGTGAGTGGAGCTGGAGCCGTGAAGAAGAAATTGCATACGCAAAAGAAAAGAATATTCCAATTCCTATTAACCTAGACAGCCCATTTTCTATCGATCAAAACCTATGGGGTCGCGCAAACGAATGTGGCATTTTGGAAGATCCGTGGGCTGCTCCACCAGAAGAGGCCTATGATTTAACTGTCTCTCTAGAAAATGCACCGGATACTGCGGATGTCATTGAAATTGAATTTTTACAAGGAGTTCCTACTTCCATAGATGGAAAAGCATATCCATTACACGAACTCATCTTAAAACTAAATGACATAGCTGGAAAACATGGTGTCGGTCGTATCGATCATGTAGAAAACCGTTTAGTTGGTATAAAGTCACGTGAAGTATACGAAATTCCTGGCGCACATACCTTACTTCTAGCGCATAAAGAATTAGAAGATATTACTCTAGTAAAAGAATTAGCTCATTTTAAACCAGTAATGGAGAAAAAGTTGACGGAACTTATTTATGAAGGACTTTGGTTCTCACCACTTAGAACTGCTTTAGAGGCATTCTTAAAAGAAACGCAACAATATGTAAACGGAACAGTGCGCGTTAAATTATTTAAAGGGCATGCAATTGTAGAAGGACGTAAATCTCCAAATTCTCTATACAATGAGAAGTTAGCGACATATACAAAAGATGATGAGTTTAATCATGCATCAGCTGTAGGATTTATCGAGCTATGGGGACTACCAACAAAAGTTCACGCTATGGTGAACAAGGGAGCAGAGAAGGTGAAGGCATGACTAAACTATGGGGCGGCAGATTTCAAAAATCTGCCGAACAATGGGTCGATGAATTTGGAGCATCAATCGGATTCGATCAGACATTAGTGAATGAAGATTTAGATGGCAGTATTGCACACGTTCAAATGTTAGGAGACTGCAATATACTACCATGTGATGATGTCCAAAGTATTTTAGGAGGTCTCGTCCAACTCAAAAAACTGGCAGTTGAAAACAAATTAGAGTTTTCTATTGCCAATGAAGATATTCACTTGAATTTAGAAAAAATGCTAATCGATTTAATCGGGCCAGTAGGCGGAAAGCTGCATACTGGGCGTAGCCGTAATGATCAAGTGGCAACAGATATGCATTTATTCTTGAAGAATAGAGTAATTGAAATAATTGAGTTAATCGAGACTTTCCAACAAACACTTGTTACACAAGCAGAAACACATGTAGAAACACTTGCACCAGGATATACGCATTTACAGCGTGCGCAACCAATTTCATTTGCTCACCATTTGATGGCTTATTTTTGGATGCTAGAACGCGATAAGGATCGTTTCAAAGATTCTGTGAAGCGCATCGATATTTCACCACTTGGAGCAGGTGCACTTGCTGGGACGACTTTTCCAATTGATCGTAAGGTAGCTGCTGAATATCTTGGTTTTGCAAATGTTTATGAAAATAGTATGGATGCTGTGAGTGACCGTGATTTTATCCTAGAATTTCTAAGTAATTCTTCTATGTTAATGGCTCATTTGTCTCGTTTTGCGGAAGAAATTATATTATGGTCAAGTGCTGAATTCAATTTTATCGAATTAGATGATTCTTTTTCAACTGGCTCTAGTATTATGCCTCAAAAGAAAAATCCAGATATGGCCGAGTTAATCCGTGGGAAAACTGGTAGAGTTTACGGCAATCTTATGGGGTTATTAACTGTCATTAAGGGTCTTCCACTTGCATACAACAAAGATATGCAAGAAGACAAAGAGGGCATGTTCGATACTGTACATACAATCGTTGGTTCATTGAAAATTTTTGAAGGCATGGTACGTACAATGGTAGTTCACACAGAACGACTGCATGATACTGTTCACAAGGATTTCTCCAATGCAACGGAACTAGCGGATTATTTAGCTGCAAAAGGACTTCCATTCCGCGAAGCACATGAAATAACTGGAAAAATAGTTTTCCTATGTATTCAACGTGGATACTTCTTACTCGATTTACCACTAGAAGATCTTCAGCAGGCAAGTAGCTTGATAGAGTCAGATATTTATGATGTACTATCACCACTAGCAGCTGTTAGAAGAAGAAATTCTTTAGGCGGTACTGGTTTCGAGCAAGTGAAAGTACAAATTGAAGAGGCAAAGAAACGCCTAGCATAACAAAAACAAAACCTGTAGACACTCTAAAAATGAGTTGCCTACAGGTTTTATTGTATTTCCAAAAAAATTAAAAGCGTGTTGGTTTATGATAAGCTACAATAATAGTAGAATAGTCAATACTTTTCTGTAGATTGCAAAAAAGGTAATTCTTTCGAAAGAAGGTTTATATAATGATCGATCAATTAAGAAAAATTTACTCTACACTACAAGTATATAAGGACAGTTCCGACGAATTAGGCTTAGATTACAAATGGTTTACAACAGACAACCATGAAGTCATTGGCATCCGTAACGACGAACTAACCTCCAAAGATATCTCATTATTAACGGCTTTTCTATCCCCCTATAATGTGAAATTCCCTAATCCAACGGATGCAGAAGGAAAGTGGAGGAAACTTATTTTCTCTATCGAACCAATAGAGGGAGAGAAGGAATGGAAACCTAGTAATCCTTTTCGTTTCGTATATTTTTCGTTTAATAAAGATCAGGTAGAACCTATCTTGTTTAAAGATGCCATAGATGCGCTCTTTGACAAGCAAGTGTCCATTCTTTGGCACAATGAACACGAAGGTTTTATCATCGAGCAGCAAATGGTGGATGAGGATAGCATTTCATACGATCAGATAATCGATATTTTAATGAGTGACCTTTATGTGAAAATTAACTTCTTTGTGGGACCATATAAAAAGGATGTTAATGATCTTTCCCTTCACTATAAATCCTTGACCAATGTGGCCAACCAAGTATTCCAGTATACGAACAAATCGGTAGTGACTTATGTCGATGCTATACCTTTTATCTTAACAAAGCAGACCGATGAAGGATTAAGACTGGATATTTCTAAAACTATATTACATGAGTACATATATGATGAAGAAACGATTAAAATGATCGAGACTTTTTTCGAATGTAACTTGAACCTTTCCGAAACAGCAAAAGTACTCCATTTACACCGAAATAGCCTGCAATATCGATTAGATCGCTTCGTTGATAAGACGGGAATCGATATTCGTCAATTTCATAATGCAATGACTGTTTCCTTGGCATTGCTAGCAAGAAAATAATAGTTAGTAAATATACACAAAGATCTGGTTCATCTTTGTGCACTATTCCCATTTCTTGAAAATTAGAAATATAGTATTCTATTACTAATGAAAGCACTTACAATTTCAAGGGGGAAATAGAATGGCTGAACTTAAATTAGTAAATGTTAAAAAGGTATACGACAATAAAGTAGTTTCTGTAGAAGACTTCAACTTAGAAATAAGAGATAAAGAATTCTTAGTACTAGTTGGCCCATCTGGTTGTGGGAAATCAACAACATTACGTATGATTGCTGGATTAGAGGAAATTTCTTCTGGTGATTTATATATTGGAGACAAACGCGTAAATGATGTGCCACCGAAAGATCGTAATATTGCGATGGTATTCCAAAACTACGCACTTTACCCTCATATGGATGTATACAATAATATGGCTTTTGGGTTGAAGCTTCGCAAATTTAAAAAAGATGAGATTAAAAAACGTGTGGATAATGCTGCAAAGATCTTAGGATTAGAAAATCTATTGAATCGTAAGCCAAAAGCTCTTTCTGGTGGTCAGCGTCAGCGTGTAGCACTTGGTAGAGCAATCGTTCGTGATGCAGAAGTTTTCTTAATGGATGAGCCGTTATCTAACTTAGATGCAAAACTTCGTGTGCAAATGCGTGCAGAAATTCAAAAACTACATAGCCGTCTACAAACGACTACGATCTATGTAACCCATGACCAAACAGAAGCAATGACAATGGCTACAAGATTAGTAGTTATGAAGGACGGGATCATTCAACAAGTGGGAGCGCCAAAAGAAGTGTATGATGAGCCAGACAATGTATTTGTCGGTGGATTTATCGGTTCTCCAGCGATGAACTTCTTGAATGGTAAATTGATCGGTAATTATTTCATCATGGATGATGTAAAGTTATTAGTTCCTGACGGCAGACTGAAGATCCTTAAAGAGCGTGGGTATGACGGGAAAGATATCATTCTTGGTATTCGCCCAGAGGATATTAATGATGAGCAAGTATTCCTAGACTTCTCTCCGGAAACAAAAGTGAATGCATCTGTGGAGGTTGCGGAACTAATGGGTGCGGAAATCATTCTATATTCACAAGTGAACAATCAAAGCTTTGTCGCTCGTATTGACTCTCGTTTCAATATTACAGCAGGGGACACAATCGACTTAGCATTTGACCTGAGTAAAGCACATTTCTTTGATAAAGAAACAGAACTACGTATAAAATAACATTAAGCCGCTAAAGGAATTATATCCTTAGCGGCTCTTATTATGAAATCGTTACTTTCCTCGTAATAAAACTCGTTGTTACACCAACAAAAAATATCGTAATTATCGATAGAAGTAATGTATCAACAGATAATAATAGCCCACCGCATAACACCACAATCGAATCGATAATAAAAATCAGTATACCTACATTCACACCCGTTTTCACACTGAGTAGTTGAGCTACTAAATCGGTGCCCCCCGTGCTGGTCTTAAAGCGTAGCATTAAACCTATTCCTGCTCCAACAAAAACTCCACCTAATATGGAGCTATAAATCGCCTCGATATGTATAAACCCTACCATTGGTTGTAGAATATCTATCAAAAAAGAAGAGATGATCATTCCATGCAAACTATTATAGAAATATTCCCGATAATTAAACCACGCAATAATAAAAACCGGAATACTAAATAATATAATCATTAATCCAGGCTTTAAACCCCAGAGATAATTTAAAATGAGTGCGATCCCGATAATTCCACCATCTAACACTTTATATGGGATTAAAAAAAGATTAATACCTAATGCTATAAAAACACTTCCAACTAATATAACCAAGCCTTTTTTTATCAAATGCATCACTCCCCAGGACATCCATGTATATAGAATATGAAAAAAAGAAAGTGATAATGTAATAATATAAGGGGATTTTTAAGAAAAAGAATTATTTATTGTAATTCGGATTACTAAATATTAACAACAAAAATGAAGGTGAAACGATAGTCCGTAACGAATATTTTAGGGACAGAAGAGGTGGAATAGTATGTTTTGGAGAAGAGACAAGGAGAATTTATAAAGGTATTGGAGAAATGGTCAAACAAACCCATTTGATAGGGAATGGCATTTTGAGGTGGTGTGAAGCTGAATCACATACGAATTCGATACCACCGATACGCATGCTATGGAAGTATTAAGTACAATCCCATTCACTCCATGCCCTAGATAGGTTACATACCAAAAATAAAAAAGAATGATGCTAGCTACCCTACTATTTTGAAAGGATAGTGAAGAATTGACATCTAAATATGTGAGCTGGGGAGATTCAAAAGTAAAATTAACCTGGAAGCGTGATTCACAACTTCCTCCAAGAAGTTTGATAACAAGCGTTCATGGCTTCTGCTTTAAAGGAGAAAAGCTTCTTTTGGTTAAGTTAAATCATAGAGGCTGGGATTTTCCAGGTGGCCATATTGAGCTTGAAGAGAGTCCCGAAGAATGTCTAAAGCGCGAGACATACGAAGAGGCTTATATAACAGGAAGTACCACCCTTTTAGGTCATATTATTGTGGACCATCATGAAAACCTAAAATGGGATACAAGTAGTATCTATCCAAAGGTAGGATATCAAGTGTTTTACCGGATAGACATTGAGCTAATGCATGCTTTTCAAGCACAGTTTGAGTCTGCTGAAAGAATACTGATTAATACTAGAGAAGTAATAGAATATTATCATGATTGGAACGAACTTTATCAAGAAATTCTTGAATGTGCATTAGACCTAAAATAATCTATATTTAAAGCTTAGCTATATTGAGTTAAAGGGGAATTTACTAAAGAAATGGATGTGAATCAATGTTAGTGAAAGGTCATATGATCAGTATGCCTAAGAATTATTGGTGCTTATGGATACCCATTTTTCTTTGGGTGAGTTACTACAATATTTTTTTTGATTGGCAATTGCAGGACTTCAGTGTAAATGAAGCCGAAGATTTTGGACGCTATGTATTTGTGTTATGTATAAGTTTTTGCGAGACCTTTATCTATATCTTACTAATTCGGTTGCTAGTATATTTATTTAAATATACCTTTAAATTTAAAAAACAGAATTCTTCACAGTAAACAAATTAATAGAAAATATCATAAGCTAACAGGTATTTCTCTCACTACAATTTACGATATTGTTGCCATTTATAGGGGGATTTGAATGACGGTATCTATTCACGATGGTGTTTTAATTGCTTACTCAGTTAGTTTTCTAGAAAATGAATTACTTTTAGATATACAAACGGTTGTAGATGAAACTGTAACTGTTACTTTTCGGAATTATTTAGCACATAATTTCAGTTATGTAATGGCAGGAAGTATTATATTCGATATAGAAGAAGTAGAATTGAAATCGTTTTTTGTAGAGAATAGAAAACTATTTGACACTTATAAATTATATGCTTGGCCGATTTGGGAATACGAGGAAACCAATGAACTCGAACACTATTTTCAAGAAAACAGTTATAAATGCTACGTTATTAGTGCATCTTTAGGACTGACAGGTTATGTATTTGCTAAATCCCTTACAATAAAAAGGAAATGATCAGTTTTACTATATAGATTGTATTAGCTGATCACCATTCCCTCAAAAAAATACCCGCAGAGATGCTAGTTAAAAATACTAAGTTAAATTTTATCTCCTAGGCAGATTTAGATGTTTTTTTATTTTTTCCATTTCAGATGTTAAATAATCAAGCTGTTTCTGCATATTTTTACTATTTCCATTGTTGCCATTTTCACTTTGTTCCTGCCGTGCCTCTTCTATAGCTAATACGGATGCCATCGTAGCAAGAACATCGCCAAGTGTAGTGATTGCCCCTGCGATGACAGCGAGTTTAGCGCTTTGGCTATCTGTTTGGTGGTTTTGACCATTTTGATTTTCATGGAATAAAAAGTTTTTATTTTTATCCAAGTCGTTAACCTCCAATAATTTACACTTACCTTTTGTGCTCATTATATTCATAGTGTGGTTTTTGGTGAAAATTTTTTAGTTGCTTCTGAGGAACTTGTGTAAGTTGGATAAGCGAGTGGAGTGATTCAATCGACGGGACCAATGATAAGTATTTATAAAATTTGAAAGATGGTGTTGACGCAATTTTGAAAATACTGTACTATATGTAAAATCATAAAGTTAAATTCGTTGATGAAGAGAGTAATCGATGCACAACTGCGGAAGCGAGTTAGGGACGGTGGGAGCCTAATACAGAAGATCGATGAAGCGCACTTCGGAGAAATGTCCTGAAATGGAGTAGGGAAAATCGGGGAAGACACCTCGTTACGAACGTAAAAGCGGTCACATTTGTGGCAACTAGAGTGGTACCACGGGAATATAGCTCTCGTCTCTTATAAGAGACGAGGGCTTTTTATATTGGAGGAGAAAATATGAGCCTGACATATCAAATTGCAACTATCATTTCGAATGCTTTAGAAAATGAATGGACTGTAGAGCAAGTGGAACAATTATTAGAAAAACCAAAGCAAACAAAACACGGGGATATGGCATTTCCTTGTTTTACATTAGCTCCTAAAATGCGTAAAGCTCCGCAGCAAATAGCGTTAGAGTTAAGTAAGAAGTTAGAGGATTATTTAATCACCAACGTACAAGTAGCTGGTGGATACGTGAATCTTTTCCTCCATCAAGAACTGGTTACTAACCAAGTTTTACAAGCGATTACGAGCGATTTACAGCAGTACGGAAGTAAAAAGAAAGAGCATGAAAAAATTATCATTGATTTTTCTTCACCAAATATAGCAAAGCCTTTTTCAATGGGGCACTTGCGTTCAACTGTAATAGGCAACTCGTTAGCGAATATTACAGAGAAAAATGGGTACGAAGCTGTTCGTATTAACCACCTAGGAGATTGGGGCACGCAGTTTGGCAAGCTTATTGTCGCTTATAAATTATGGGGAAACCAAGACAATATTCTTGCAGCACCGATTGCAGAGCTATTAAAGATTTATGTGCATTTTCATGACATGGCAGAAAAAGATGACTCGTTAAACGAACAAGCTCGTGCAGCCTTTAAATCGCTCGAAGAAGGGGATGAAGAAGCTCTAAACTTATGGAATTGGTTCAAAGATGCATCTTTAAAGGAGTTCCAACAAATCTATGAACTTTTGGGTGTTCGCTTTGATTCGTATGCTGGAGAAGCTTTTTATAACGATAAGATGACTAGTGTAGTAGACGGTTTAAAAGAAAAGGGATTGTTAATGGAATCTAACGGGGCGTTTGTAGTAGAACTCGAAGATATGCCCCCTAGTCTGATTACAAAGAAAGATGGGGCTACCCTTTATGCGACCCGTGATCTAGCAGCAGCTATCTATCGTCAACAAACATATCAAGCGACTAAGACGTTTTACGTTGTAGGAAATGAACAAACACTTCACTTTAAGCAACTATTTTCGGTACTTGAGAAAATGGGCTATGAATGGGCTAAACAGCTAGAGCATGTTCCATTTGGAATGATGCTGAAAGACGGCAAAAAAATGTCTACCCGTAAAGGTAAAATCATCTTGCTTGCTGACGTAATAGCGGATGCCATTCACACAGCAAAGCATAATATTAATGAGAAAAATCCAACCTTAGAGGATAAAGAGGAAATTGCCAAGCAAGTTGGTATAGGAGCAGTTATTTTCAATGATTTAAAAAATTATCGCATGAATGATATTGAGTTTTCGTTAGAACAGATGCTTAACTTTGAAGGGGAAACTGGACCTTATGTACAATATACTAATGCTAGAATCTGTTCGTTGCTCCAAAAAGGCAACTTTAAGGCTGTAGAATTCAACTTTTCACCACTTGGAGATGAAACATGGCCAATTATCCAACTACTCGAGGATTTTCCTGGAGTTGTAGAAAAAGCGTTTGCTTATGCTGATCCATCTCAAATAGCAAAGTATTGTTTACTACTATCGCGCCAGTTCAATAAATATTATGCGAATACCAAAATTTTAGCTAAGGATGAAACCACTTCTTCTAAGTTAACATTAGCGTTTTCCGTATCTATAGTTTTAAAGGAATGCCTACGTTTATTAGGTATGCCAGCTCCTGAAAAGATGTAATGCAAGGTTGGAATAAGTACGGATATAATATTCAGCAACTGTATACAGTACTCTACAAAGACAAGCACGAACAATAGAACGATAGTTTCTGCTTTTAAGGGAAGGTATGGAAAACTCCATTTGATCGAAAAAGAAGCAAACGAGCTAATAGCGTTTGCTTTTCTTTGTTATCTGGATATTTGATGTAAATTTCCTATGAACGAATCAGCAATAGCTATCAGGTTTCTATTGTTTCGCAAGCACCGCACTTAACTTTGGTAAGACTCCTAGAAATTGTGGATTCAATAGGAAGGTTTTTTTAGTAGCTAATCGAATTAGTATAAGAGTATGTATCGGAAGGATCGGTGATCAAGATAATTGAATCAACAAACAAGCATCAAATACTTCCGTTTGTAATGACAATTTTTGTTTACTATGCGGAGCTCTATTTGTTTCTCCTCGATTATATTTCTAGTTTTTTCTTTTGCAACATCCTGGCATTGCTCGTTATATTGTGGCCATTTTATTTATTAGGAATTAGGAAAACAAACACGTTAAAACATATCTTCCTATTTTCCTTTATCGCTTCGTTTCTTTTATTGATATATGAAGTACCACTGATTTCAATGGAAGGGAACCGGTATGTCGTATCATCTTATCATCCACCAGAAGAACTAGTAAAAAGCTCTGGAATCTACGTGTTGGGTGTAAATACGACCGAGGTACTACTGGAGGAAGGCTTAGAAGAACAAGATTTTTTAGAGCTTAACAGTCACTCCATGATTTTTGATATAAACCAAGTTACTAATATCCATCGCTATGCGAATAAAACTATAGCACTTATTCAATTGATTGGTATCAATTTAGAAGTAGATTATGTTCACCAGATGTCCATGAATGTAAATGCGTATTTAAGTACGAGTAATATAGCAATTGATGAATTTTTATCTAGAAATAATGTAAATGGGAACAGTGCGGGTTTGGCTCTCGTATTATCCAGTCTAATAGAACAAGAGGAAGTTAAAAATGTAAAAACAATTGGTGTGACAGGAGCTATCAGTAAAACTGGGGAAGTAATAGAAATAGGTCAAGTAAAAGAAAAAGTTCTAAGTGCAAATAAAATAAATCTCCCGTATATAATTCTCCCTCTTGGAAATTTAGAAGAAGCCAATGAAGTAGTGGAATCATTAAATCTTCCAATAGAAGTTATCGGAGTCCAGACTGTCAATGATGCCATTCAAAAAATCAATGAGCTAAACGAGGAGAAATAAAAGGAGAAAGCGAATAGTACAACGTTTTTTTGCCTATCTACCCAATTTTTTACCATTGAATAAGAACGTTTGTTTGTAATATACTATAAAGAACATACGTTCCGAAAGAGAGTGGTGAATATTATGTATGAAGGACTAAAAAACCGGAAAATTATATGTATTGATATACGAAGTTTTTTTGCGAGCTGTGCAGCAGCAGATGCTGGCCTGGATGTTACGACTACACCGATTGCAGTCATCGGAAATTTGGAGCAAAAAGGAAGTATCGTGCTTGCTGCATCTCCACCTATGAAAAAACAGTTTGGTGTGAAGACTGGAACTCGCTTGTTTGAAATACCAGATCACCCTTCCATACATCTTATTGAACCTAAAATGGAGTTTTTCGTTCGAGTATCGATGGAAATTACACGCTATTTACATCAGTTCGTCCCACATGAGTCCATTCATGTGTATAGTGTCGATGAGTGTTTTGTAGATCTTGGCGGAACAGAAAAGCTTTGGGGACCTATTGAAAACACGATAAAACGTATACAAGACGAATTATATGCTCAATTTCAGTTGCCATGTGCAGTGGGTATGGGGCCAAACATGCTTATGGCTAAGTTGGCACTCGACCTGGAGGCGAAAAAAAGTGGCTTTGCTAAATGGGCATATGAAGATATTCAGGAAAAGTTGTGGCCGGTAACACCTTTAACTGAAATGTGGGGGATAGGATCACGTCTTCAAAAAACATTAAACAATATGGGGATTTTTAAAGTGGGTCAATTGGCGAATACCCCGTTATCCTTACTCGAGGAAAAGTTTGGTGTAATGGGCAACCAACTGTATTACCATGCTTGGGGAGTAGATCTATCCGAGCTCGGAGCACCTCTTGCTGAAGGGCAGATTAGTTATGGTAAGGGACAAATATTATTTAGAGATTATCGTAGTAAAAAAGAAGTGATGGCAGTCGTTTTGGAAATGTGCGAGGACGTAGCTAGACGAGCACGTGAAGCGGAAATGGTTGGAAGAACCATACATCTATCTGTTGGGTATAGTAAAGAGGAATTT
The DNA here is from genome assembly GCF_038003145.1 of Psychrobacillus sp. FSL K6-1464. Classification (NCBI taxonomy): domain Bacteria; kingdom Bacillati; phylum Bacillota; class Bacilli; order Caryophanales; family Bacillaceae; genus Psychrobacillus; species Psychrobacillus sp. FSL K6-1464. Next base: position 1,868,435 of record NZ_JBBOOP010000001.1, on the reverse strand, counting down.
GGCGGTGGATTTAATCGTTCCCGTTCTATTGATGAGCCGACAAACGCCACCATGACGATTTATAAAGTATGTGAGCAAATTTTTGATGAATTTTATGATCGCCGTCCTGTTCGAAAATTATCCATCTCGATTACCAATTTAGAACCAGAATACTCCATGCAACTAAGCTTGTTCGAAGAAAGTAAATGGAAGGAACGGAAGCTTGGAAAAACAATGGATGCCTTACGTAGTAAATACGGTTCTACTTCCGTTTTACGTGCAGTTTCATATACAGAAGCAGGAACTGCAAGAAAACGTGCAGGATTACTCGGTGGACATAAAAAGTGAAACTTAGGTAGTTTAATACTTTGACTTTAGGAAGTAAGAAGACTATATTTAGAATATAAATATCTTCAATTCAAGATATAAAGTTTAGATATTTAAATTTTATTTAGATAGGGAGAGATTTTCTAATGAAATTACAAGGAAAAGTAGCTATTATCACAGGTGGTGCATCGGGAATTGGTGCTGCAACAGCAAGACTTTTTGTTGAAGAAGGCGCAAAAGTTGTGTTAGTAGATTTAAATGTAGAAAAAGGCAAAGCGTTTGAAGCAGAGCTAAAAGCTCAAAATGCCGAAGCACTATTTGTTAAAGCAAATATTACAAGTGAAGAAGAAGTTCAAAATATATATAAAGAAACCATCGCCGCTTTTGGTAAAGTAGATATAGTTTTCAATAATGCTGGAATTGGTCGCGTTACTCCTACAGAAGAGTTAGAGTATGCAGAATGGCGGAATACAGTGAATGTCGATTTAGACGGCGTATTCTTAGTTGCGCGTGATGCAATTCGTGAAATGCTTAAATCTGGTGGTGGCACAATTGTCAACACTGCATCTATGTATGGGTGGGTAGGTTCTCCTGGATCTGCTGCTTATAATGCGGCAAAAGGCGGAGTTATTAACTTAACTCGCTCACTGGCATTAGAATATGCAACCAAAAATATTCGTGTAAATGCACTGGCACCAGGTTTCATCGATACACCGATTATTCCGGAAGAAAGCAAAGAAGTATTAAAAACGATGACCCCAATGCAGCGTCTAGGGCAGTCAGAGGAAATGGCTAAAGCAGTACTATTCTTGGCTTCAGATGATTCTTCCTTTATGACTGGAAATGTTCTAACGGTGGATGGCGGATATACAGCACAATAAGTAAACCTTTAAAATGACTTCCGACTTCAACTCGGGGGTCATTTTTTGTTATAGGAATTACTGCTCCACCAAAGAAGTCACCCCCATCCTTGGTATCCACTTGTTTACGAACAGCCAAAAAGGGAACAAATAAAATAAGTCAATTTTATAAAGGAGTTTTATTATGCTTAATCATACAAAACAATACATCAATGGGGAATGGGTGGATTCTACTGGTTCAGAAACAATTGAAGTAGTAAACCCTGCAACAGAGAAAGTAATTGGTAAGATTAGCAGCGGCACGAAAGATGACGTGGATCGAGCTGTGGAGGCTGCCAAAGAAGCGTTTCCAACTTTTTCAAAAACATCAGTGGATGACCGGATAAAACTTTTAGAGGATATTGCAAACGAATACGAAAATCGGAAAGATGATTTGATAAAAATAATAACCGAAGAACTTGGTGCTCCAATCACCAAATCAGAGAAAATCCATTATCAAATGGGCCTTCAACATTTTAGGCAGGCTGCAGAAGAGTTGAAAACCTTCGAATTCATAGAGGAAAGAGAAAATTCTTATATTCAAAAGGAAGCGATTGGTGTAGCTGGACTTATCACCCCATGGAATTTCCCAACCAATCAAATTTCTACAAAACTCGCTAGTGCATTGGCAGCAGGGAGCACCTTAGTAGTGAAGCCTGCATCTAAAACTCCCTTTGCATCTATTATTCTAGCGGAGATTTTTGATAAAGTTGGTGTTCCTAAAGGAGTATTTAACCTAGTGAATGGTTCCGGTTCAATAGTAGGGGAGGCAATTTCCTCTCATCCGGATGTCGATTTGGTATCTTTTACTGGCTCGGGAGAAGTCGGAAGTAGTTTGATGAAAAATGCAGCAGATGGTATTAAAAATGTATCATTGGAACTTGGAGGAAAATCTCCATTAGTCATTTTAAAGGATGCTGATGTAAAAGAAGCAGCAAAAACTGCATTAACTCAAATTGCTACAAATACGGGACAGGTATGCTCCGCGGCAACACGAGTGATAGTACATGATGAAATGCATGACGATTTTATAGAAGCAATGAAAGAATTAGTAACGGAGTTTCCTGTTGGCGATCCACAGGAAGAAAGTACATTTATGGGGCCGCAGGTTTCCAAAGAACAATGGGAAACCGTTCAATCCTATATCCAAAAAGGACAGGAAGAGGGAGCCACTATCGCTATCGGGGGACCTGGCAAACCCGATGGAATGGAGCGTGGTTTCTTTTCCAAAATAACTGTTTTCACGAATGTGCAAAATGATATGACAATTGCGCAGGAGGAAATTTTTGGCCCCGTTATGTCCGTTATTATGTATAAGAATATTGACGAAGCTATTAAAATCGCCAACGATACCGTATATGGTCTTGCTGGTTACGTATTCGGAAATGATAAAGAAGAACTGAAAAAAGTGGCTTTAAATATTCGAGCAGGACAAATAAGAATCAATAATAGTAAATCAGACATATCGGCCCCATTTGGTGGCTTTAAGCAATCCGGCATTGGTCGCGAATGGGGAGATTATGGGATTGAAGAATTCCTGGAGCCTAAAGCGATTATGGGAATGCCCTCTTAAATAGAATAGAATCTGTTTGAGTAATTTTAAGAGCACTGTAAAGTCCTCGGAGCTATTTCACAGCGAGTAAGTGAACGATAAATCGTTTGCTAACTCGCTGTTTTTAATTTCAAATTCAACACTTCCTAGAGAAAAAAACAGAAATAAGACAGGTAATAAACAATGCCTATTAATAACCAATGTTAAAGTGGTAAACAGTAGCTTCATTTGCTTCACAAGAGATCATTCCTCCAATTCCTCATAGAATTCAAATAAGTCTCGTTGGCAAATCTTTTCAAAAATACCTGCGTAATAACCTGCAAGATTATGAATTTTCTTCTTTTTAGTAGCATGTAAGGAGATTGATAGTGCCTGGTATCCAACATTTTCATAGAAATCTTTGTACTGAGGGAAGCAATTAATGACACGGTGAGTTAAGCTTCTGTAGACGCCATACAATTGACTTACTGTCCTTTGGTCTTTTCCAAGCATGGAGAAAATAGTTGATTTAAACTGTTGGTAGAATGTATTTGAGTTTTTATGTAAAGAATTATCCGCAGTATCTTTAAAATACGTATTATGTAATAATTCTTTTTTAGGGCTTAAAGAATAATCGGTTTCTTTCTCCGTGAAATGCTCTTCAGTGCTTGATATTAATAGAGTTTGAGATACCTCACGACTGATCATTTCCGATTGGTCAACGTAAGGCAAAATGACTAAAATATTAGCGCCATAACCTTTTGCCACACGTCGAATGGTAGAGATTCTTTCAATAATACGAAGATTTTCTAACTTAAGTAACGATCTTCGAACCGTTGAATCCGATTTATTAATCAATTGTGTAACTGTTTTTACTTTTAAATGAGCAGCACCAGGATACTTACAAGCATATTGTGCCAGGAAGGATAACACTGTACGATCCGTATCACTCAACTTGTAATAAAGCTCCGTTAGATGCGATCTAATATGTCCATCCATTTCAGTAACACTTTCAAAAGTTTGATATTCCTTTAGATAAATCGTCATTTTATTTTCCCCCTAGAATGATGTAAGTTAGCGATTAGCCAAACGCTTCACAACCATTACATAGAAGAAAAAAGGAAAAAAGAATACATAATACAATAAAGAGTTCTAAAAAACTTGAGGAATCTCTTTTAATAGGAGAAAGGGAAGGGATTTAGTGTGGTCAAAGAGAATACATTTAAGAGCAGGAGTGTTAAGAGAAAAGAGGGGGATTAATATTGGAACAAACAATTTTTCAGCATATGCAAGTAGTAAGGGGAATAACAGAAAAATCTATCCTACAAATACCCGAGGAACTGGCAGATATTATTGCACCAGGATTTACGAATAATATTCGTTGGAACTTTGGTCATATTGCATACATACAGGAAAAGCTTGTATTTGGTGTTTCTAGCGATAAGATGAATCTTCCGGAAGCATATGAAGTATTTTTTAGTGCGGGTACGAAACCCGCTGATTGGATTGGAACACCACCATCTCTAGCACATATTTCGGAGGAACTAATTGCACAAAAACAACGAATAGAACATTACTTACCTGGAAAACTACAGAATAGATTGCCTGAGCCTTTCACTAACAAAGCTGGAATTACATTTCATACACTTGGAGAAACTTTTCTATTCAGTTTTTATCATGAGGCCCTGCATATGGAAACGATCAAAAGGATTTATCGTGCCATTAAAAACTAAAATGAAGGAGGAACTAAATTGGAACATGTTTTAGATCATATCGGAATTGCAGTAAGAAGTATTGATGACGCACTTCCCTTTTACCTGAATGTGTTAAATGGAACACTGGAGGACCAATATACGAGTGATGCCCCTGGAGTAGAAGTCCATGTCGCAGTTGTCAGAACTAGTGATAAAATGATTGAATTACTTGCGCCGACCAACAAGAACTCGCCAATGGCTCGATTTATAAAGCAACGAGGAAAAGGTGTACATCATATCGCTTATCGAGTGAACGATTTGGACAAAGCCATACTCGACGCTAGAAAAAAGGGAGTCCGTTTTTTAGAGGACACACTACGTACCAACATTCGTGGAAGAAGACTCATATATATAAATCCAGCATCAACTGATGGGACTTTGATCGAACTATGTAGTTATGCAAATATAAATAACTCGGATGATTAATGGAAAGAGGAAAAAGAGGGAATTTTATATTGCATCAAGTCTTAAAATATAGACCCGGTTAGAAATGTCAGTAAAATAAAAAGACAAAGGGTTTATCCATACATATGACTGGACTTTAATTGACTACATTAAATAGGAACCAATTAATAGGGAGAGGTAGCAATGTTAAAGAAAATAGTTGTTTTAGGAATTTTAATGCTTTTCATTTTATCAGCATGTAATTCTTCCACAATGAGTATTAAAGAAATTGAAAATGTTCCTAAAGATTTACAAGAATATGTGAATTCCAGTTTAAGGCTTCAATCAATTAATGATGGGGAAAAAGGTTATTATATTATATTTCATTCAACTGGAGAGGTAGAAGCATATTTAGAAACACAAGGAGATAAGTTAAATATTATGTTTAATGAAACCAATCTAAAAGATGAAGTCATAAAGCAAAATACGTATTATGTAACAACAGGTCCAGAACACGAAATGATAGATGTTCTAGTAAATGGAGAATCAATTCCATTTGATAATATGACAGTTCAATAATTGAAAAATAATTAATGCCAACACATTGAATAATTGATGTGTTGGCATATTTTTGTAGTGAACTAGGAGCGATACATAAGATTAATTTGCTCGGCAATATAGGTTGAATCTAAATGTAGGCCATCTTTTAACCACCACATAATGATACCTACAATAGAAGCAGTTTTGACATCTGGATCTACAACGACTTTTCTACCTATACTCTTAGAATTACTCCTTCTAACAACTATTAAATCTTTCATCAGTAAAAGTAAGTGTTTCTCAATTTGTTCAAACTGTACTAAAGCCAATATATGATTTCTTTGTTCCAGAAGATAATCTAATAACTGTAGTAAATGCTGTTGTCGATTTCGGTCAAAGGTGGAAGTTAAATTTTCAATTTTGTCTGTTAGTACTTGGAAAATGTCGTTCGTTAAATGTTCTTTTAGCTCATTAATATTCTGATAATGTAAATAGAAGGTGGTCCGGTTCAAGTTTGCCCGCTGTGTCAATTTTTGAATAGAAATCTGGTGTAGAGAATGACCTTCTTGTAGTAGTGTTAAGAGGGCTTCTTTGAGCATTTCCTGTGTACGTATAGCACGAGGATCTTCTTTATAAGTCATATGAATCGGTCCTTTTTCGTATAAATTATCTACTAATCGACAGAAATGATCTGAATGTATACGGATGTTAATTTGTTTTTGCTAATATATTTCATAGACACTTTGTCGATAATATTTATTATATGGGAAGGAATTTTATATGCCAAACGAAATCTCAAGTACTACCAAAAAAATACTACTTATCATTATGATTACAGGAACCTTCTTTTCTACCTTAAATCAAACACTATTAAATGTTGCACTTAGTGATTTAATGATTGTTTTTAATGTAAATACCTCGACGATACAATGGCTAGCAACTGGCTTTATGCTTGTAAACGGAGTGTTAGTGCCCATTACAGCATACTTAATGAAACGATTTTCAACTCGTCAGTTATTTATTAGTTCTTTGTTATTCTTACTGATTGGCTCGATTGTTGCAGCATGTGCCAATAATTTCGGCGTACTATTAACAGGTAGAATGATTCAAGCAGTAGGTGCAGGAATTATCATTCCATTAATGATGACGGTAATTGTATACTTATACCCAGCGGAAAAACGTGGCGCGGTTATGGGCAAGATTGGTTTTGCCATTATTTTTGCACCAGCAATTGCACCAACTTTAGCAGGGGTTATTTTAGAATATTTATCATGGCGATGGTTATTTATCATGATGATTCCATTTGTAGCAGTAATCATCATTCTAGCAAGTAAATATTTAGTGAATGTTGCGGAAACGTCCAAAGCAAAACTCGACATAGTAAGTGTGATATATTCGACTTTAGGGTTTGGATTTGTTCTTTTCGGCTTTAGTAGTGCAGGTAGCCGAGGATGGGATGATTTAGTCGTCCTTACTTCCATTGTTGGAGGTTTGCTCGTAACAATCTTGTTCTGTTACCGACAGATAAAATCTGCGGAGCCTCTATTGAATCTAAGTGTTTTTAAATTTAAAGTGTTTACGATGACGACAGTTGTGAATATTGTTATTACCATTTTAATGTATGCCGATTTAATATTGCTGCCGATTTATTTGCAGGACGGGCGGGGGTTTACTGCACTCGGTGCAGGATTGTTATTATTACCTGGGGCAATTATTAATGCCATACTTTCTCCAGTAACTGGGAAGTTATTCGATAAATTTGGGGCAAAACCTTTGTTTATCTTAGGAACAGGGTTAATCGCGATATCGATGCTTGCGGTTATTGATTTATCACCCGAAACAACCACAATATATATTTTAGTTCGTACAATTTTATTGCGTATTGGTTTAGCATTTATCACAATGCCGTTAAATACCGCTGCTTTAAATGCCTTACCAAAAGAATTAGCTTCTCACGGATCAGCTATTAATAATACGGTTCGTCAGCTCGCGGGAGCAATAGGGACAGCTGTTATAATGACAATCTATACGATTCAATTAGTGAATGTCTCGTTAGAGTCTAATACTGCTTATATTAATGCGGCAAGTAACACGTATTTCTATATGTTTGTAATTTCTATAATAGCGTTTATCATTACTTGGTTTACGCCGAAGAAGACTAGCTAATGAACATTTTATAGGAATACCAAAAAGACTTAAGTTCTAGTGGACTTAAGTCTTTTTGTTTGTTCGCTTAAATTCCGATGTTCTCTGTTTAACCACCATACGCAAAGGATGAACCAACTATAGCCAAGCAGCCACCCGGCTACAATATCCGAAGCAAAGTGACGTCCTTCTGTTATTCGAGAAAATCCAATGAGCACTGCTAATATAATGGCTGAAATCCAAACGATGAGCGATATTTTCTTCGAATTAATATGTAGCGTAATTAGATAGGAGATTGTTAATAAATAAACTAACCCATGAAAAGCATGTCCGGATGGAAAACTAAAAGTAGAAAACTGATCTACAATTTCAGGTCGAGGACGTTCAATAATTCGTTTTAAAAATTGATATAAACCATATCCCACCCCGATGGATAGTAGGACAAAAACCATTAACCTGTAGTCTTGTTTTCGAATCCAAAGGAGGATTAGAACAAGTATCATAATCGCAAAAATAAACTTGGTTTCACCTAAATAATGGAATATTGCAATAAAACTGTTGCCATATAACGTATTAAAAGCAACCTCATCAAAAGCTTGGATGAATGGTGTTTCATAAGTTATCCATAAAACACAAAATACAACGAAAGCACAAACGGCTAAAACATATTGTAACTTATTCATACATCTATTCTCCATTTTAGTAAGGATACATTAGTATGGCTAAGATACGAATAGAAATACAATTTATATACGTAGTATCTTAGTTTTAAATGATAAAACAGTAGGAATCTCATATTCCTACTGTTTTGTTAAATCATTTAGTTGTTGTTTTTAATCTGTTTGGGAGATTAATAGAATTATTTTCACTAACAAATGTTGCACCTAAAAGTAATGCACCACCAAGTATTTGCACAAAAGTCATTTGCTCTTGCAAGATAAGCGCAGATATTACTAATGAGGTGATTGGATCTGCATAGCTTAGTGCAGCGATGCTTTGTCCTTTTAGTTTTTGCATACCTGAGAAGAATAACAAGAATCCAATACCCGTGTGTATAACCCCTAAGATTAATATAAAAGGAATGGAAGAACTAGATACTTCTAAAATTCCAAATCCCTCCGTAAAGAAAACATATGGCATGAGAAGTATTGTGGCTGTTCCCAGTTGAAGGACAGTAGTTTCTAGCCCATCCATGTTTTTAATAAACTTATTTAGCAACATTAAAGAAGCATATAACACAGCTGCCATTAAACCATAACCAATGCCAATTAAGTCATTCAATCCAGATGTATTTACACCACCATTACCAACAATGAATAACATACCGAGCATAGCTACAGCAATACAAATTATTTTCTTCACGGATAATTTTTCCTTGAGTACAAATGGCGAAACAATTAGAACAATAACTGGTGCAAAATAATAACTTAAAGTCGCATTAGAAAGAGTCGTATGCTTGAATGCTTGGAACAGGAAAATCCAATTTCCACCCAAAGCAATACTAGATAGTAATAAAATAAGCGCATTTACTCTAACTATTGCCCACGAAATTTTCTTTTTCATCAGGAACATCACAGTTGTTAAAAACAAACTGCCGATTAAACCGCGTAGTAAAGCTATTTCACTAGAAGACAAATCAATGTATCGAACAAACACACCGATTGTGCCAAAGATTATCATTGATAATAAGAACTGAATTTTAGATTTCATCGTTTGCTCCTCCAAATCGGTGAAAGTGTTCGTATTTCGCAGACTCTTCAACTGTTATTAATAGCAGTTGAAAATACCTTATGAATTCTCGACATTTCTTGATGAACTAATTATACATAATGACATATTGTTTAACCACCTGAGCTTTAGTTAGATAACATTAGTCTCCCAACCCATTTTGTCCTATTCTCCATATGTTAATTTTTACTTGACGTTTAAAAAAGACATGTATATACTTCTAAATAGTAATCATTACGATTTATGAAAAGGAGATTTAGAGATGAAGATTTCATTAGCAACAGGGTTAAGTGTAGTAGTCATAAGTTCAATATTGGTAGGTTGTCAGAATTCAGAACCAGATGGGGCCTCCACTGAAAAAGAAGTAAACAGTGCAGAAAGTCAAACAGATTTTAGTGAGCAAGAGCATGACCATGATCATGAACATAGTCATGGACATGATGAAAAGACAGAAATTTACGATGGGTTTTTCGATGATAGCCAGGTAAGTAATCGTTCCCTTTCGGATTTGGAAGGCGATTGGCAGTCCGTTTATCCCTATCTTCAAGACGGTACACTTGACGAAGTATTCGAATATAAAGCTGAGCTGGACGATTCTAAGACAACCGAAGAGATTAAGGGATATTATGACAAAGGTTATAAGACGAATGTGGAGCGAATTATAATTCAAGGGGAGAAAGTTACTTTCTACAAAGGAGAAACAGAGTATTCCGGGCAATATATCAATGATGGATATGAAATACTAACATATGAAGCTGGAAACAGAGGGGTCCGATACATATTTAAATTAGTAGGAGAGAGTGATGGACTGCCTCAATTTATTCAATTTAGTGATCATAGCATTAGTCCGAATGAATCTGACCACTTCCATTTATATTGGGGTGACGACCGTACGGCTCTACTAGAAGAAGTTACAAATTGGCCAACTTACTACTCGTCGGAATTGGACGGACATGATATTGCACACGAAATGATAGAGCACTAACTTTAATAATTAAATAAAGTAAGCTATCTTAGGAAAGTATTCTGTCTTTTACAGGATACTTTCCTTTTTTATATGCTATTTTAGGGACAAGAGCTGTTTAGAATATATTTTAAAGTTACTGATTAAAGTGGGAGAAGGGTACGAAGATGTTTAACTTGAAGAGCAATGCACTACTTAGCAGGAAAGTTAACAGGAAAATATTTTAGCCGTTAAGTGTCATACTTCAAAAAGGATAGGAATAAGTACATAACTAGAACCTATTATAAAATGGGAAGAAATGAGATGATTATACGTTAGAAAAACTGAGAGAAATTAATCTGAAAACTGCTGTAATACTAGGGATTGTTTTTTACTCTTTGACTATCTTACTACATCTTCTTATTCTAAGCGGAATTATTCCGTTAACATGGATTAATGGCGGACGTTCTGAATCCTTCACTACTCAGTTACCAGTATCTATAATCAATATTTTTATTTCTATTATTGGAATAGGATTTACGCTTTTTATAAGTAAAAATGTATTAAAGAAGTACCGAAGAGGAATTACCGTTATATGTTGGCTTTTTGTAGTACTCTGGTCAGTTGGTTTTGTACAACAATTGCTAGGAACACCTTTTGAGAAAATGATTTGTTCATTAATATTGTTACTAGGAGTCATCTCGAACTTGAGGATGGCGATCGAAAAATGAAAATAATATAGTGCTTTACATAATGAGCTGTTTATACAACTCTCAGACTGTAGACAAACTCAATTTTAGGTGTATAGAGTTGAATATTAAACTCGGCAAGGCCCACCACTTCGCTTTCCGTGGGCTTGGCTTTAGCCTCCTCGTCACTACGTTCCTGCGGGGTCTTCAGCTCAAGCTTTGATATGAACCCCAAAAGTTGTACTCTTATTATGCCGCTTTTTCATAGTTTAAGCGATACTCAATGGGGCTCATCCCATTGAGTTTTTGTTTGATGCGTAGTGTATTGTAATATTCAATATAGGTTTCTATTTCTTGCGTCGCTTCTTCTAAAGAGCGAAATGAATTTCGATAGATACATTCATTTTTTAAAATACCAAAAAAACCTTCCATTAAGGCATTATCTAAACAGTTTCCTTTGCGTGACATACTTTGTGACATGTTATAAGGTTTTATCAACTGTTGAAAACGCGGGATTTGATACAGCCAGCCTTGATCCGAATGGATCAATACTTGATCTTGAAGAGATAAATTTGCCCGTTTGATCGCATTTCCAAAAGAATCTTGTATTAGTCCAAAGTTCGGGTTTTGTGTAATAGAATAACCGACAATCTCCCGGTTAAACACATCTAAAAAGGCGGATAAATAAAGTTTATTGCCGGCTACTTTAAATTCTGTTACATCTGTTAGCCATACTTGATTTGGTTTTTCTGTCTCGAAATGACGATTGATTTTATTATTCGCAATCTGACCAACCTCGCCACGGTACGAACGATATTTCTTTGCCTTTTGAACACCATGTAAACCAAGGTCATTCATTAAGCGGCGTACCGTTTTATGATTAATAAAAAATCCTTCTTTGCGTAAGGCTAAAACAATTCGGCGATACCCGTACAACTCTTTGTGTTGGTAGAATATACGTTCAATCGCTTCTTTTATCGTTGCGTATTTATCTGCCTTCTCTAAGTTCTTCTTATGATAATAGTAAGTTGCTTTTTTTACTTCAGAAACATGTAATAAAATTTGTAGAGGAAATTCATGCCTTAATTCATCAATCACTCTTACTTTCTCTTTGGTTGGGACTTCTTTTTTTCTTGAACTAAGGCATCTAACTTTTTTAAATAAGCATTCTCTGCTCTTAAGTATTCAAGCTCTTCTTGTAATTTTCCGATGTCTGTCATACCTTGTTTCGGCTGCTTTTTCTTCATATCACGACGCTCCCTTTTCAAATAATAGAGCGTCCATTCCTCTTCTGACATGTATTGATGCATCCACTTCCAGATGGTTGCACGACTGGGAATGTTAAAACGACCAGCTACTTTTGAATAAGGTTCAGCTGTCTCTATCATATGTTGTATTACGTGTATTTTAAAAGATTCCTCATAACCTTTACAAGCAGGAGCCATTAATCCTTCCATTCCATGAAATCGATAGATTTCTATCCAACTACTAATAACCATCTTATCGACACCCAGGTCGCGTGCGATTTTTCTTAATGACATTCCTTTCTCAAAAAAGGCATCAATTACTTCTGCTTTTTTTATGTTCATAACGTGCACCCCCAAGTTAGTTTTAAGTCCAACATTTTGGGTGCACATCACTTTTCCCACTGGAGTCTTCGTGGTGGACCTTGCCTTATAAACAGTTCCAATAGAGTATTCAATATCTTACTTTTAATAGAATGAATAAACCCATTTATTATTATTCATAACCTATTATAAAAATACCTTTGTCGTCAAACTGTGAGCTGTTTATACAGCTCTTTTTTACATAAATAGAAATTATTAATACACCCTAAGCGGTAAACAAAGTGAAATAAAGGATATAAATGAAGCTATCGTTCTTAAGTCTATAAATTCGTTCGAAGAACCTCAGTAGTTATGTTAAAGATATTCCTCCTAAATGTCATCAATGAAAAGAAGAGTAATTCATATAAAACCCAAGGTAAATTCACCTTGGGTTTTAAAAAGTTATTTATGTTTATTTTGAAATGCAATCATGAAATCCCGTAAAGCTTTACATGTTTCTAGTGGAACCGAGTTATAAGTGGAAGCACGGCAACCACCTACAGAACGATGACCATTTAAGCCGACAAATCCTGCATCTTTTGCTTCAGTTAAAAATTGTTTTTCTAATTCCTCGTCTGCTACGCGGAATGTAATGTTCATGAGAGAACGGCTTTCTTTTGAAGCATGTCCTGTATAGAAGCCATTACTGTTATCAATTACATCATAAATCAGTTTAGCTTTTTCCTCATTTTGTTTAGCAATAGCAGCTAATCCGCCTTGTTTTTCTATCCATTTTAACACTTCGCCAAGCATATAGATGCCGAAAGTTGGTGGTGTGTTATATAAGGAATTACTTTCTACATGTGTGCTGTACTTTAGAATTGTTGGTATTTCTTTATTGGCTTTTGCAAGAAAATCCCTCCGCGCAATAACAACAGTTACTCCAGAGGGGCCTAAGTTCTTTTGTGCTCCTGCATAAATCAGATCAAATCTACTAATGTCTATAGGTTTTGACATGATATCACTAGACATATCTGCGATTAATGGAACCTCGCCTGTGTCAGGGAATTCCGACCATTGTGTTCCATAGATTGTATTATTGGATGTTAGATGAACATATGCGTCATCTGACCCGAAATCGATTTCTTCTAAAGAAGGGATATTCCGATATTTATTTTCTTTAGTACTAGCAGTTTGAACAGGTTCACCAAAAAGTGTAGCTTCTTTATAAGCTTTTTCAGACCAAACTCCTGTCATCACATAGCTTGCCTTTTTTCCAAGCTGTAGGAAGTTCATCGGAACCATAGTGAATTGAAGGCTTGCTCCACCTTGTAGGAATAGAACTTCATAATCGTCAGGAATAGCAAAAAGTTTACGTAAACGAGAAATAGCTTCATTATGTACTTCTTCAAACGTGGAACTACGGTGACTCATTTCCATAATAGACATACCTGTCCCATGGAAATTGACTAATTCTTGTTGTGCCTTTTCTAACACTTCTACTGGAAGTGCAGATGGCCCTGCATTGAAATTATACGCACGTTGGTTTGATTGGCTCAATATAAACTCTCCTATTCTAGTGAATTCAATATATTTATCTATTATATACGGTTTTTAAGCGAAAACATTAAATATTTTGCGATAAATTTCGAAAAGTGAATAAATTGTTAACGTTCAATTTTTGTTACCTAATAAGAATATTTCAGAAACCGAATTATTTCTTTATTTCATCTATCGGAATGTTCAAATATTTGCTAAAATGGTAAAGTCTTAATACATATAGTGGGGGAAGAAAAGTGAAAGTATTCTTAGATTTAGGATGGTTTTTTAAACAGAGAAAAAAGCAGTATTTGATTGGGATTCTAATGTTACTATTCGTAGCATTTCTACAGCTGCTGCCACCGAAAATAATAGGGTATGTAGTAGATGAAATCAGTCAAAAAACTCTAACTACGGAGTTTTTGGTGAAATGGTTAGTTGTTTTAGCACTCGCGTCGATTGGGATGTATGTTTTGCGATATTATTGGCGAATTATGATTTTCGGTTCGTCCATATATTTAGCAAGACAGCTAAGAGAAAATTTGTTTCGTCATTTTACGAAAATGTCTCCATCCTTTTATCAGAAAAAGCGTGTTGGAGATTTAATGGCCCATGCTACAAATGACTTATCAGCAGTTCAACAGACAGCTGGAGCAGGCGTGCTGACACTTGTAGATTCACTAGCAACAGGGGGGTTCGTAATAGCAGCAATGGCGATTACGATAAACTGGAAGCTAACATTGATAGCATTGTTACCACTACCTCTAATGGCTATTCTAACAAGCTATTATGGTAAACTATTACATCAACGGTTTCGATACGCACAAGAAGCTTTTTCCAACTTAAATGACAAATCACAGGAAAGTATTTCTGGTGTAAAAGTTATTAAAACATTTGGGCAGGAGAAAGAAGATACGAAGGATTTTGTTCGATTATCAGAAGAAGTAGTAGAAAAAAATATACGGGTCGCAAAAGTAGACGCATTATTTGATCCGACGATTTCTTTAGTCGTAGGGATGTGTTTCTTCTTATCTATAGTATTTGGTACTAGATACATACTTGCCGATGAAATGTCGATTGGGGATTTATTTGCTTTTACTTCTTATCTTGGTTTGCTCGTTTGGCCAATGCTTGCGTTCGGTTGGCTGTTCAATATTGTGGAGCGAGGACGCGCATCTTATGACCGTATTAAAAATCTAATGGACGAAAAGATTGAAATAGATGATATTCCAGATGCAGTGAATGTAAAGCCCGAAGGAGATATACATTTCCATATTGAGGACTTCAAATTTCCAGGTGACAATCGCAGCGCATTACATAATGTAGACTTTACACTTAAACGAGGCGAGACACTCGGTATTGTCGGTAAAACGGGATCGGGGAAAACAGCTATATTAAAGCTATTAATGCGAGAATTTGAAGGATATACAGGGAATATTTTGTATGGTGACTTTTCAATTGATACATACAAAAAACGCAGTTTACGTGAAGCGATTGGTTATGTACCACAGGATCATTTCTTATTCTCTACTACAGTTGCTGGTAATATAGCTTTTGCCAATGCAAATGCCACGATAGAAGAAGTGCAGGAAGCTGCAAGATTAGCTTATATTCATGAGGATATTTTACATTTTACAAATGGCTATAATACAATTGTTGGTGAACGCGGAGTATCATTATCTGGCGGGCAAAAACAACGTATATCTATTGCGCGCGCACTGATGATGGAACCTGAGTTACTCATTTTAGATGACTCTTTATCGGCAGTCGATGCTAAAACCGAGGAAGCGATTCTAGAAGCATTAAAAGCTAAACGCAGCGATGAAACTACTATTATTACTTCTCATCGACTGAGTGCAATTCAACACGCACATCAGATCATTGTGATGAATGATGGGACAATTGTAGAAAAAGGATCGCATGAAGAGTTAATGGAACTGCAAGGAATCTATTATGAAATGTACCAACTACAGCAGTTAGAGTCATTAGTGGAACAGGGGGGTGAAGCATAATGAATGACAAACAACCACAGCTAACAGGTAAAGACCAGTGGGTGGTTTTCAAACGTTTGCTGGGCTACTTGAAACCACATAAAAAAGTAATAGCCATCGCATTACTATTACTAATACTAACCGTGACAGGTGATATTCTTGGGCCTTATTTGATCAAGACGTATATGGATGACTTTTTAACCCCTAGATATTTCCCAACTGGACCCCTCGTAGGCCTTGCACTTGGATATATTTTTATACAAGTTGGGAACGTAATTGTCAGCTATTTTCAGCTACTAACTTTCCAAAAGCTAGCGCTGAAAATTATTCAGCAGATGCGAATTGATGTATTTTCAAAAGTTCACAAATTAGGAATGCGCTATTTTGACAAAACACCAGCGGGTAGTATTGTATCCCGCGTTACTAATGATACTGAAGCTATTAAGGATATGTTCGTTAGTGTGTTGGTTGGATTTGTACAAAGTGGTTTTTTAGTAATTGGTGTATATATCGCCATGTTTATATTAAATGTGAAACTAGCACTAGTTACGACGATTCTATTGCCAATATTAGCTATAATTATCCTAACTTATCGAAAATATAGTTCGGTAGTTTATCAAGATCTTAGAGAACGATTAAGCCAGTTAAATGCCAAGCTAGCTGAGTCCTTACAAGGAATGACGATGATTCAAGCATTTAGACAGGAAGATCGTCTACAGGATGAATTTAACGAAATCAATGATTCACACTGGAAAGCTGGTAGACGAAATATTAAACTGGATAGCTTATTACTTCGTCCAGCCATTGATTTGGTCTATGCCTTAGCGATTATTATGGTACTTAGCTACTTCGGGATTACCTCTATGAGTAATATCGTAGAAGTCGGTGTTATATATGCTTTTGTTACCTATATCGATCGGTTCTTCGAGCCAATCAATCAAGTAATGCAGCGGCTTTCTATTTTTCAACAGGCAATTGTCGCAGCATCCAGGGTTTTCAAGTTATTGGATGAGACAGACTTAGCACCTAAACAACAAAACGTAGAAACGGCGAAAATCGAACAAGGGAAAATTGAATTCCAAAATATTACTTTTTCCTATGATGGAAAAACAGATGTGCTAAAGGATATTTCGTTTACGGCTGAACCTGGTCAAACTGTTGCTTTAGTCGGACATACCGGTAGTGGGAAAAGTTCGATTATTAACTTGCTGATGCGTTTTTATGAATTCGAGCAGGGTGATATTAAAATAGATGGACAATCTGTGAAAGACTTCAAATCAGCAGAGATGCGTGATAAGGTTGGGCTCGTTCTGCAGGATCCATTCCTGTTTTATGGGGATATCGAAAGTAATATTCGCCTTCATGCATCCGATATGACGGATTCGGCAGTACAAGAAGCGGCGGAGTTTGTACAGGCAAATAATTTTATAGAGAAACTACCGAATGCTTATAAACAAAAAGTAACGGAACGAGGCTCTACTTTTTCAAGCGGACAAAGACAACTCGTAGCATTTGCTCGTACGATAGCTACTAATCCTAAGATTTTAGTGCTAGATGAAGCAACTGCGAACATTGATACAGAAACGGAAGTTGCAATTCAAAGTAGTTTAGAAAAAATGAGAAAAGGACGGACGACTATTGCGATTGCCCATCGTTTAAGTACTATACAGGATGCAGAACTAATTCTTGTACTGCATCATGGGGAAATAGTTGAACGAGGGACTCATCAGGAGCTCCTAAACCAAAAAGGTTTGTATCATAAGATGTATCTACTACAAAATAATGTAGTGGAGGATATCGCCTGATTCTTACCCAACATAAACCAGCTAGAGTAATAACTCTTGGCTGGTTTATTTCTTGTTTGGGAAAAAGCTGATTAATTGTAATGACTTTTAACTTGTGAAAGGATAGAGGGAGAACAATATAGAAGGGAGACGTTTCTAATGAACGTAATAGTTATTGGAGCAAACGGACAAATTGGGCAACATGTAGTAAATGAATTGCATCAAAGTAACACTCATACGGTGACCGCAGTGGTCCGAAAAAAAGAGCAAGCGGAAAAGCTTATGGATCGCAATATCCAAGCAATAGTAGCGGACTTAGAAGGCTCTGTGGAAGATCTTGAAAAAGTAATTACTGGAGCAGATGCCATCATCTTTACTGCAGGTTCGGGTGGACATACAGGACCAGATAAAACATTATTAATCGATTTAGATGGTGCAGTAAAAACGATGGAGGCTGCTAAACAAGCAGGAGTGGAGCGTTATATTATGGTAAGTGCATATGATGCTGATAAACGTCAAAATTGGAACGAAGGAATGCGTCCTTATTATGTAGCGAAACACTATGCTGACCGAATGCTCGAAGCGAGCGGTTTAAATTACACGATAGTTCGACCAGGTGGACTTGTGAATGAACCTGCAATTTGCAAAATTACGGTAGGGGCGGAAGCCAAGCCGAGCACCATTACTCGGGAAGACGTAGCACATACACTTATTGCAGCCTTAGAGAATAAACAAACATATCATCGTTCCTTTAATGTAGTAAACGGGGAACATTCAATTGTAACAGCATTGAATAATCTTAACTAAAATAGATAGCCTCTTGATATTTGAGAGGCTTTTTTTAACTTTTTCATCGATACCGACTTCTCTGGAAAGTGTAAAAGTATATTTCCTCCTGAGGACAAAACGACTTCAAATGATAATGTTGATTCGTTAATTGATAGAAACTCTTCATACAACCAGTCATCTATTTCACGATTGTAAATAGGTTTATCATTTTCATAATTCAAATGCTGAAATTGAAAGAAAGAGACATTGTTAAAACTCAATATCCAATCATCGTCACTTAAAACAGTGAAGTGTATGTTTGAGTGAAGGAGACTTTTATGTTCAATTTCTATTTTGATAAGTCTTTCTTATAGAACTAACGCCGCAGTATGAAAGCACTATTAGTAATTGATGTACAAAATGTAATTGTGGAATTTAAAGATTTTCAGCAAGAACTGAACAGTATTGAAAGTATTATTCAAGACTTTAAAGTAAATGAAGAACCTGTAATATTTATAAGAAATTTAGATGATGATGAAAAAAGCCCTTTCAATAAAAAATTACCAAGCTCAGAACTTCATCATTCTCTAAAGGAATATGCAGACATTGTAATTGAAAAGAAGACACCTAGTGCTTTCTTTCATACAGAACTTAGTGAAAAGTTAGAGCAACTGGGTGTAGAACATCTTTTTATAACAGGATTTAACACTGAGTTTTGTTGCCAGTTTACTGCAATAGCAGCCTATGACAGGGGCTATCAGGTCACTTTTATTGAAGATGCTACAGGTACTGTTAATGACGAAGCTACATATGAAATGAAAGGATAGGATATAAGGGATTTCGTAGGGACAGCTTTACATTGGTCTAAGGTTATTGAAGTATTGGATTTAGAGGAATATGTTGAAGCATATAAATCAAGCAGCGTTTAAATATTTGTTTACTTGAAGATTAAATTAAACAAATATAAATAAAATTTCACTACATCAGCTACTAGTAGCAATTTCCTTATTGCATTAACGGGTGCTTTAGTTGAAGATCATTGAGCTGCCTAGGCAGCTCTTTTTTCTATATCACCAGAAGAGGATGTTTAGTTAAAAAAGGGATATTTGAATTAATATAGAATAATTACTTATGAATAAAAAATGGAGCAATAAAGGGGCATTAAATTGGAAATAAGGTTTAATAACTTTTTTAGAGAAGAATTAACAATTAATGAAATTCAAGTAGCTATGGAAAATGAAGAGATAACTTCTAAAGAGTTAGTTATGTATTATCTTTACAGAATTGCAAAGTATGACCAAGATGGACCTAAAATAAATTCTATTCTTGAAATAAATCCTGACGCAATCTTCATTGCGGAAGCATTAGATTATGAAAGAAAAACAACTGGTGTTAGAGGTCCATTGCACGGTATTCCCGTTGTTCTGAAAGACAGTATTGAAACAAATGATTCAATGCATACCAGTGCAGGAACACTTGCATTAGAGAATCATATTAGTAGTCATGATGCATTCATTGTTGAAAAGCTCCGTAACTCAGGTGCAGTACTCTTAGGAAAGGCTAATATGACAGAACTAGCTAATGGGATGTCAAATACAATGTGGGCAGGCTATAGTTCCAGAGGTGGGCAAGTATTAAATCCATATGGCGATGCTAATCTTTTTGTTGGTGGATCCAGTTCAGGTTCAGCTGTGGCAGTTGCTGCAAATTTTACAGTATTAGCTGTTGGCACTGAAACAGATGCTTCTATTCTAAGTCCAGCGGTTACAAATGCTGTGGTAGGTATAAAACCTACGGTTGGATTGATAAGCCGAACAGGTATAATTCCTTTCACATATTCTCAAGATACGGCTGGTCCAATGGCAAGAACCGTTATGGACGCTTCTATTTTATTGGGAGCTTTAGTTGGTGTTGATAATCTTGATGCCGCTACCCATAAAAACATAGGAAGGCTTCAACGGGATTATTCAACTTTTTTGGATTCTACGGGCTTAAGGGGAGCGAAAATTGGTGTATTCAAAGGTGCTTCTAAAGCGTTTTATGGATCTGAAGAATATGATGCGGGATTATTTGAGGGTGCCATACAGACCTTAAATCAAGAAGGTGCTATGGTCACTGAAGATATCGAGATTCCTTCTTTTCATAGAGAGTGGAAAAGGGTGGTACTAGTATCAGAGTTGAAACATAGCCTAGAAAATTATCTTTCCAAACTCCCTTCGCATTTACCTGTACATTCTATAACCGATCTGATTCAGTTTAACAAGAGTAATGCAGATAGGGCATTGAAATACGGACAGAATAAGTTGGAGGAAATTGTGGGATTACCTAATACGTTAAGAAATCCTGAATATTTGAATGCAAAACTTGATGATTTATATTTTTCTCAGTCTGGGATTGATTTTGCTTTGAAAAAGTATGACCTTGATGCAATTCTTTTCCCTTCATATATAGGGTCGACAATCTTTGCTAAAGCTGGATATCCATCTATTGCTCTACCTGCTGGATACAAGGAAAGTGGAAGACCTTTTGGTATAACTTTTGCTGGTACTGCTTTTAGTGAAGGTATATTAATCAAACTTGCTTATGCCTTTGAACAAGCCACAAAACATCGGAAAAGACCCAAATTAATATGAAAAAGAAAGATGTACTTCATTCCTCATGAACAGTTAAATCAACCTAGAAAACAATTGATTCAAATATATCTAAAAATCCTTCTTCAACTAACGAGGTGCTTTAGCAAAATAAAACTAACGAGAAACAGTCTGATTTGTTATGCAACTAATGCAGAAAGTAATGTAAGGCGTCTTGGTAATAAATGGAGGTTACTAGGAGGACGAAAAATGTTTAAGTATGTGTTGCAATTTATCGTTGGAATCTTTACTTTAGTGGTATCAACATTTATAGCTTGGTATGAAGGAAGTACAATAACCAATAATTCTTTGGAATGGGGGTATTCAACACCATTTACTAAATTATTTAACATTGAGATTACGAATGGTCGTGATATTAATCAACTTGATTATTTTGTTTATGCAGCTAAATTTCACCCACTATTTCCCGCTATTATGATAGTTAGTGCATTCTATATTTTGAGTGTAGTTGGTTATCTTCTTATAAAAAGTAAGTCTAAATGGACTACAGGATTTTGGGGATTATTAAGTTGTATTATGTTATTACTTAGTGGTTTTATTTTTAATTCACCAACCATTGGCGGAAGGATTTTATTCTGGATTGCTTTAGTAAGTGGACTAATTAGTATAGCTGTTGCAATGTTCGTGGGCTTAAGAAATTTCAAGAACAAGGAGACCGTTGAATTATAACAATGTGAAGAGTTTCACTTAAACTAACGGGTGCTTTAGCTCAATAAGAAAAAAGCTTTACTCCTTGTTGAAGTAAAGCAACCGTATATTGAGTAATCCGTTTATTTAAGTTCTAATACGACTTTTTCCGTTTTACCATCCCAAGAAAATTCCGCCACAATAACTTCATCTTCCGCTACCCTTACTTCATGTTGAATGTTCCCTTCTTCGAGCCTGCCCTTTCCTTTAAAACTCGCATCCGTAACTTTTTGCTCGCTCTTAGCTATGCTAGTGGAAACTATGTAATCAAATGTTTCCGGAGGATCCCCTTCACCGATATAGTCAATAATGTAGCTGGCTGTTTGTGATTTCCCATCATCCACTGCTTTATATTTTACTAACCAATGGTCACTTTCTCCTTCAAAGTGCAACGTGCTAACACCAATTACAGCACAACCAGCGAGTAGCATGAACAAGAATCCCATCGCAATCTTCTTCACCATTTTCCACACCTCCGTTCATTTAAATTTATACTGAATATAAGTAATTACCTGCTGTAAATTCTTTATTGTAATCAAATATTCACCTACTTTGTATTGCCATCTTTAACACTTCTTTTACAAAATGGCTATTTACTTAAATACGTTTGAAAATAAAATGAGTTCCAATTTCAATAAAATTTACATTTAATAATTTATTTTTTCTTTTTGACTAGTCGAGATCCTCTCTACAATTCATTTTAAGTTATCCATTTATTATTAGTCTTTTTCTCCATTAGAATTATATAAAAAACCACCTAATAGAGGCCCAGGATATCAATAGAAAAATGCTCGATATAGCGAAGAAATACGAAATAAACTGTCTACTTTCTTGATTTTGCAGTTTTTTATAAGCTTTATAAGAAATTTCCCCCATAGCGCACCTTAAACCATTTTCATTTGGTTCTACACTAATTAGTAATCCTTCACTGTTTTCTAAATTTACCCTTGTAATTAGTGGTATCTCTTCTCTGAAACTTTTCATTGTAAAATCTGATATCCCAACATTTTTCTCATCAATAAAATCCAAACTTACTGGTTTATATATAGAGTTATTAATTATCTTATCGCTGATCAAAAAAGCTTGTTGTTCGATTATATTAGTTGAAATACACATAGTTTCACCTCATTATTATATTCAAATCATGTTCCAAAGGTACTTAAATACATAAAATAGAGAAAGCTTCATAAGTAATTTTATATATGCTATACAGATTCAAGCCCAGTTATTGTGAGAAAAATGGCTTGATTATTTTAGCGATGCCTTAACACCTAACAAACAAGACTTGACATAAAATTCTAAAAACTATACATTGAGAGTAACTTAAATATAATCACTAGGGGTGTTATTTAACTGAGATGAGTATTTACTCAAACCCTTTGAACCTGAACTAGTTAATACTAGCGGAGGAAAGTGTAGATTCTAATACATAATAGCAGGCTGATGATGCCTAATTTTTACTATGCAATTATTTGTATTTGCGCAACTTTCCTAAAGGAAGGTTGCGTTTTTTTATTATATCTATCACTTTATCATTTAAGTTTCAGCAAAACTAACAGCATGGGAGTGGTTATGATGAACAGAACAGTATTGGTAACGGGCAGTAGTAGAGGTTTGGGATCAGCTATTGTAAAAGAATTGGCACAACAAGGATTTAAAGTGGTTATTAACTACTATAAAAGTAAAGATGCCGCTGAAAAGCTTGTTTCTATACTAGGTAAAGATAATGCAATTGCAATTTGTGCAGATGTCACAAATCGGGCAGAAGTCGATGCCTTGGTAAAGAAAGCAACCGAATATTTTGGTCAATTAGATGTTGTAGTCAACAATGCATTGGTAGGTTTCAAATTTGATCCAAACAAACAGAAATCCTTTACAGAACTTACTTGGGAGGATTATCAAAAACAACTAGACGGCACTTTAAAAGCCGCATTTAATGTAGTCCAAAGCGTTATACCTCAATTTATTGAACGACGAAATGGAAGTATTATAAGCATTGGTACCAATTTGTATCAAAACCCTGTTGTTCCTTATCATGAATATACAACAGCAAAGGCTGGACTAATTGGTTTTACGCGAAATATCGCCGCTGAACTGGGACAATTCGGCATAAGAGCAAATGTAGTTTCAGGTGGATTATTAAAAACGACTGATGCCAGTTCTGTTACAACTCCTGAAGTATTCGATTTAATTGCTCAATCAACGCCTTTGAAGAAAGTAACTAGTCCCGAAGATGTAGCCAATATGGTCGCTTATTTATCTTCAGAAAATGCTGATGGTATTACAGGTCAGAATTTAACAGTAGATGGCGGTTTGACAATGAACTAGTAACTTAATTTACAATAGATAGTCTTACAAAAATAGACGATTTAAGCAGTCACTCATGACATAGGTAGAGGAGTAGCTAATGAAAGGAAATCAAAGAAAACAAATCCACTTAGGCGTATTGCTGTATGGATGTGGACATCATCAGGCTGCTTGGTTAATGCCTGATTCAAGCATTGAATGCATCGGGAACATTTCTTATTACCAATCCTTAGCACAGTTAGCTGAAACGGGTTGCTTTGATGCGGTGTTCTTTGCCGACAATCAATCATTCCCTGCCAACGACCCAAATGAAATGCCAGCATTTTGGTTAGATCCAGTGGTCAATTTAACTGCTATTTCTCAAGTGACAAATTATGTGGGATTAGTTTCAACAATCTCAAGTACCTTTTCGAATCCTTACACTGCTTCGCGACAACTGTTAAGCCTAGATCACATTACAAACGGACGTGTCGGGTGGAATCTCGTTACCTCAATGAGGGACGAGGAAGCATTAAATCATAGTATGCCGGAACTGCCTTCTCATGATAAACGGTATGAAAAGGCCGAAGAATTTGCTGCTTTAATGAATAAACTATTTCTATCATGGGACAGCAAGGAGATTCTATATAATCGAGCAGAAAAACAGTTAATCAATCCTGTTAATATACAACCTGTTGACCACAATGGGACCTATTTTAAAGTGATGGGCCCATCCACGACGCCAAAAAGCCCTCAAGGCAAACCAGTAGCCATGCAAGCAGGGGCATCTAAACAAGGGATTGCATTAGCTGTGAAATATGCAGATGCCGTCTATTCAGTGTCATGGAACTTAAACCAAGCGAAAAAGTACCGCAAGAAGTTGGATGAACAGGTTAAGCAATACGAAGACTGTAATCGACATATTAAAGTATTCCCAGGCTTAGTCACTTATGTAGGGCGTACTCATGAAGAAGCGCTTACCAAAAAATCAGCGTTAGATGAGAAATTACCTGTAGAAACGGCTTTAAAACAGTTGAGCTTCTTTCTCCAGCAAGATTGTTCTAAATGGGACATTGAACTAAAAGTACCTCCATTACCTCCGGCAGAAGAATTTATGGGTCCGGTTGGACGATACGAAACAATATTAGAAATTATTAAAGATACTCAACCTACAGTAAAAGAACTCTTAGGATACCTTAATGCAGGTGGCGGACATTTCACGCTGATTGGTACTCCTGAGAAAATTGTGGATCAGATGGTGGTTTGGATTGAGGCGGGTGTAGCAGACGGATTTAATCTTATGCCTCCTACATTGCCTGGTAGTTTAGAGGACTTTGTTGAACTCATTGTTCCTGAAATGCAAAAAAGGGATATTTTCAGAAAGCAATATGAGGGGCATACCCTCCGTGAGCATTTGGGGTTACCAATAGGAATTAGTTAAGTTGGTCCATGATCCACCAGGAATCACTATTTACGGCATCAAGATTGAGAAAGACAATCTTGGGATGTGGAAGGGGAAGTTGTTGATGAATGTATCTATACGTGAACAATCACCAATCGTACATTGTATGACAAACAAAGTCGTGGCGAATTTTCAAGCCAATGGATTGCTTGCTATTGGAGCATCACCGATTATGGGAGATGAAGAAAGAGAAGTGGAAGAACTAGTCACACTCTCCAATGTTCTCTCATTGAATATTGGCACTATAAATGAACGAACGTACAGCAGTATGCTAGTGGCTGGAAGAGTTGCAAATCAAATAGGAATCCCTGTAGTGCTTGACCCCGTCGGAGTGGGAGCTACTCGATATCGTCTTCAAGCGGTGGATAGACTTCTAGATGAAGTCAAAATAAATTTAATACGATGTAATACTGGTGAACTGGCGTCACTTATGAAAAAAGAATGGGCTTCCAAGGGAGTAGATTCAGGGAACGGACAACTTGATCGAAAAGAAGAGGCTATGGCTTTAGCTAGACAAAAAGAGTGCATAGTAGTTGTGACAGGAGAAGAAGACATTGTGACGGATGGAAGTTGTTTGAAGACAGTAAGAGCAGGGCACGTTCGAATGACAACAGTAACTGGAACAGGCTGCTTACTGAGTAGTATTTTAGGAGCTCACCTTGCCTTGACATCTAAAAACCATGTAGAACTTTTGAGTAGTGCTTTGTACGAATATGGAGCGTCAGGAGAAGAGGCTGCAGAGAAAACAGAATATTCCGGGGCATTTCAACAAGCTTTTCTTGATCGATTAAGTGCAAGAGGATGGAGATACGATGTCTGATTCAATGCCATGTGTTTTAACGATTGCAGGTTCTGACTCAGGTGGAGGAGCCGGGATACAAGCAGATATAAAATCTTTTCAAGAACGAGATGTATTTGGAACGAGTGTTATTACAGCAATCACTGCTCAAAACACTTGCGGGGTGCAAGGTGTCTATCCCGTAGAAGCAAAAGCTGTCCATCAACAGCTCCAATCTGTTGGAGAGGATTTCTTCATTTCAGCAGTTAAAACTGGGATGCTCTTTAACACAGATACAATCGTTCTTGTCGCGAATGCAATATCAGAGTACAGGTGGAAAAATATCGTCGTCGATCCCGTGATGGTTTCAACAAGTGGACATATCTTGTTAGAGGAGGAAGCGATTGATACCTTGAAAACGAAACTCTTCCCTTTAGCACGTATCGTCACACCAAACATACCAGAAGCTGAGCATCTAACAGGATTAAAAATTGAAAAAGATATAGATATTTTAAAGGCTGCAGAAAGAATTTTATCGATGGGTGTCAAATCGGTGCTTATCAAGGGTGGTCATAAAAAGGACGAATATGCAGAAGACGTATATGTTGACGAAAAAGGCGTATGTATCCGTTTCAGTTCAAAGCGAATCGATACAAAAAATACGCACGGAACAGGCTGTACCTTCAGTGCAGTCCTCACAGCTGAATTGGGTAAGAGAAATAATATTGATGAAGCATTGATGACCTCCAAAAGATACATTCAATCTGCAATCGAAAACGTTATCTCATTCGGACAAGGGCATGGTCCTACTAACCACGGAGCCTATAGAAAAAAAGGCATAAAGGAGAGGATTATTAGTGTTCAAGAAACCATCGATTTATTTCATAATGGGGACAGCTAATGTGAAGGATGAGGAACCGTTGACGGTTCTAGAGGACGCATTACAGGCAGGAATCACGCACTTCCAATTACGCGAAAAAGGGAAAGGTGCACTAGTTGGTAGCGAATTAGTTGCATTTGCTCAAGCGTGTAAAAGACTATGTAAAATCTATGGTGTACCATTTATTGTGAATGATGATGTTGAACTTGCACTATCCGTCCAAGCTGACGGAATCCACCTCGGGCAAGGAGATTGGAAGGAAGGGGTGAAAGAAGTCATCACAAGCAAAGGGATGGTTCTTGGTCGCTCAGTACATACCATGCACGAAGCGGAAGATGCTATTCGCTCAGGTGCAGATTATTTAGGAGTAGGATCGGTGTTCCCTACTCTTACAAAGCCAGATGCTGAACATGAGGTGGGTGCTTCCACTTCCCTTATTCGGGAACTCCATGAGTGCTTTCCTAACATTCCAGTTATAGGTATAGGCGGAATTGAACCGTCAAATGTTCATGTTGTCTGGGAAGCAGGTGCGACAGGCGTAGCGGTTATTTCTTGTATTTGTAAAACGAGTGATCGAAGAGAAGTGATATCAAGACTTTCACCTCCGCTTAAAATAGAGAGGCGGGCACGATGAAATCACAAAAGTTGGTGCTAATGGCGATGTTTGTGTCCATAGGAGTATTAGGGTCTGCATTTATTTGGTTTCCTGCTGGCATAGCAAAAGCGTATCCTATTCAACACGTAATAAATGTGTTGTCTGCAGTTTTTTTGGGACCTATAGGAGCCGTTGGTGTTGCACTGATGACTGCAGTCATACGGATTTTCACAGGTACAGGTTCACTTCTAGCTATTCCTGGTGGAATCATTGGAGCCCTGCTTGCAGGTGTTCTGTATAAAATCACAGGTAGAGTAGGAATGGCGGTAGTTGGTGAAATTGTTGGCACAGGATTGTTAGCATCTTTAGTTGCAGTTCCCTACGCAAAAGTTTTTATGGGAACAGAATTCGGCGCATTGTTTTTTGTTCCAGCATTTTTTGCCTCTAGTCTAAGTGGGGCTTTGATTGCTTGGATTATTGCTAAGAGAATTGAAAGAAGCTCGATACGGTTAGTTGACCACTCATTAAAATAGAAGTGTTTGCATTAGTTAGGGACCTGCCCTCTACATATTTTGCAAATTTATACACATAAATAAAAAAACAGCTTGTGATTTATTAATCATCAAGCTGTTTTTGTCAAATTACATTACCCCTTATAATTTTACCGATGACAACCTCATGAACTTCTCCTTTATTTTTGAAATACCCTCTATAAACCGTATACCAAAAGTCGGTTACTATATTAGATTTTTTGCGTTTACTTCTAGCTTGTTCAAATGGAATGTCGGTAGTTTTGAAAAGCTCTGGGGGACCTTGAACAGAACGGTGACTAGTATAAGTAATATTAATCGTTTTCTTATTAACACCTGTAACAATTCCTACATTTCCATCTTTTGATTCCACAATCTTTCCAGTAATACATTGTCAATTTTATTGTAAATTACGGTCGAACATAGAACTAAAAAACAATTCACACTAATAATTTCAGAATTTTCATAAAGAACAGTTTTTATTGTGTTATAATTTTCCGTAGTGTAAAAGGAGGTACAGGTCCAATGGTAAAAAAATAAAATGAGAAAATCTTAAAATGTTTTATTAACCTTAGTATAAACGTGTAGATTTTCTCTTTCATGGAATTAATATCTAGAATAGAGGAGACATAACATGTTAAATAAATTAAGTAATACTATTTATTATTTATCTAATCAAGATAATAACGAAAGACCAACATTAGGATTGGTATGTGGTGATAGTTATAGTTTAATCATCGATTCAGGTAATTCACCTCAGCATGCTAAAGACTTTTTACTAGAAATCGAGAAGCTAAATGTACCACCAGTTAAATATGTTGCTATTACCCATGCACATTGGGATCACTTTCTAGGAATGAATGAATTTGATGCAACTGTTATTGTTAATAGTCAAACAAACGAAATCATAAAAGAATGGCAAAGTTTTTCCTATGACGATCGTTCTCTCAAGAGCTATGTGAATACTAATCAAATGAGTGCTATGTGTATGAATATTATACAAACTGATATGCCAAACAGGAATAGTTTTAAGCTAAAATCTCCAGATGTAATCTTTGAAAGAACATTAACTATTGATTTGGGTAATAAAGTTTGCATACTTGAAAAAATTAAAAGTACTCATTCGGAGGACTCTACGGTCATTTACATCCCTGATGAAAAAGTTGTTTTTTTAGGTGATTGTGCATATGGTACAACGACAAATTCTTTATTTCATTTCAAGCAATCATTGTTATTACCAATGATTAAAGATATTCAAAAATATAATGCTGAAATGTTTTTACTTGGTCATGAATCGATCTGTGATTCTACTGAAATGGATATATATTGGAGAGAGTTAACAAGATCAAGTCAAGTTGTAAAATCGTCCTCACTAGAAGATGCTTTAGAGTGTTTTAAGGCAGAAAATAAAAGGGACCCTAATAATAATGAATTATTTTTCATAAAAGCATTTGTTAATGACCATATTATTCAATTACAATAACTCTATAGAATACATCATTTAAATATAAAAATTAGCCACCTCATTTAAAAATTGAAATGAGGTGGCTTTTAATGACTGAGTTTTTTTCTCATTTTTCCTTATTATGAATTATTTACTTTTCCTGCCTTTCGAAAAGGTGGAATATTTGCTAAACTTAAAAAGTCTTATAATCTAATCTTTAAAAGCATATTTTATATATGGATTTTCATCACTATGAAGGAACTGTAGCTTCTCTGTTTAAAAGAGTCAAAAAGCTGTCACAAGCAATTATGAGGTCAAATAGGAGGAAATTTGATACGATAGGTACAGTAAATCGGAAAGGTTGACTGCCGTGAGTACAGACGTAAACCTTCTATTGGCATTTGGTGCAGGGTTTTTAAGCTTCATATCTCCTTGTACGCTACCATTGTATCCTGCATTTTTATCATACATTACAGGAATGTCATTAGAAGAAATAAAAACAGATAAAAAATTAATGCAAAAAAGAGGAATGCTTCATACGTTATTCTTCTTACTAGGTTTTTCTATCATCTTTGTTGCGATAGGGTTTGCAACATCTCTGGTAGGTACATTTTTCATCCAATATGATGATTTACTTCGTCAAATTGGAGCAATATTCATTGTTATCTTCGGATTAATCATTGTAGGCGTATTTAAGCCAGAGTTTTTAATGAAAGAAAAAAAAGTTCAATTTAAAAATCGTCCGGCTGGTTATATAGGTACTATTTTAATCGGAATGGCATTTGCTGCAGGATGGACACCATGTACTGGACCCATATTAGCTGCCGTTATCGTAATGGCAGGATCCAATCCTGATGCTGGTATGTGGTATATGCTTGCTTATGTATTTGGGTTCGCAATTCCATTTTTCGTATTGTCATTCTTTGTAACGCGACTTAACTGGATACGTAAAAATAGTAATTTAATCGTTAAAGTTGGCGGTTATATTATGATTGCACTTGGATTGATTTTATTTTTTGATGGATTAACGTATATTATTCGTATATTAAGTCCAATTTTTGGAGACTTCACTGGATTTTAACAGGAGGAATTATGCAATGCCAACAGTATTAGTAGTAGATGATGCGGTATTTATGCGCACAACGATTAAGAGAATGCTAGAAAATCATCAGTTTGAGGTTGTTGGCGAAGCAGCTAATGGAGAGGAAGCTGTAAATCTGTATAAGCAGCTTCTGCCAGATGTCGTAACGATGGATGTCACAATGCCTGGTATGAATGGTATAGAAGCTGTAAAAGAAATTATTGCGGAATTTCCTGCAGCCAAAATAGTAATGGTAACCGCGTTAGGGCAACAAAAACTAATCGTTGATGCTTTGGAACTTGGAGCAAAAGACTTCATTACGAAACCTTTCGATCCAGATCGAATTGTGAATGTGTTACATAATGTTACTTCGGATATATAGTAACATCATGCCGGTTTATCAGGCTGTAATACCCCGACAAAAAGAGAACACATATCGAGAGTCAGGGGAGAACTGCCTGTGTAAACCCTTATGGTCTACACATCCGTCCTTGTTAAGCGAAGTACCCCTGATGGATGAATCACTTTAAACAACTAAAAGATATGGGGAATTACAAATGTTAGATAAAATATCTCCAAATATGATGCTTATTGCTTCCACCGTAGTAGCCATTGGCATGGGAATTCTTGTTACAACTGTTCGTGCAAAATCTGCTAAACAACCAGCAAGCGTGAAAAAGATATTATTACCGCCAATGTTCATGTCCACTGGTGCATTGATGTTCGTGTTTCCTTATTTCCGTGTTAACTTAATGGAGTTTTTGGAAGCAATTGCGGCAGGATTACTTTTCTCCATTTTTCTAATTTGGACATCGAAATTTGAAAGTAGAGACGGAGAAATATATTTAAAACAATCCAAAGCATTTATATTCATTTTGTTTGGCTTGTTGATCGTACGCATCATTAGTAAAGTATTATTAAGCTCAACTATTGAAATTGGCGCTCTTAGTGGTATGTTTTGGATATTAGCTTTTGGTATGATTGTTCCATGGAGACTTGCCATGTACCTGCAATTTAAAAAAATACAAAATCAAACCGAAAAAGTGAGCACCCTGTAATTTAGGAATGCTCGCTTTTTTGAGTATATAGAATATAAAGCTAGAGTCCCCTCTATATCAAAGAAGGATTCGATGTTAAGAACTACTTAATCATCTTTATACTCATAGCCTGAAAACCTTACTACTTCCCACTTTTGTTTTCGAAGAGAGTTCATAACCTCTTCCCCTATGTTTAAATTACTTTCCACGATGTTTTTAGGAGTTAATGCCATCCACTGTGTCAGAGTTTGGGTACCAATGCATTTCCCTTATAGCTCCTGGCAAAATTTCTACAAGTGCTGCTGAAATCAATTCAGACACAGGAAAATTCCTTGAATCTACAACACGTACTGAACCTCCAGGAGGAGGTGGGGAAATAGCGCTCAAAGAAATGGTCCTTAACCTATTGTTAATAAAAAGAAACTATCTTGAACAATACTGTTCAAAATAGTTTCTTTTCTTGTGCTCTAACTTTACTAGGTTATTACTACCTTAATTGAGAGCGTATTCTTCTCTACTAATTTAATGATATGAGTAATATCTATACAATAAGAACACTTACAGGTTTGTTATCTCTGGATTGATTGCGTAGGCTTGTCTTTAGACAATTCAAAGTACTTGTTATAAGGAGTTACATCAATATCCATCTCGGCAAGCTTTTTACGTAGAAATTTATGATCTCTCTTTGGAGTTGCAATGATATATCCGCGTATTAATAACTCTTGCGTAATGGATTTAGCTTTTTCTTCTAAAGCCAACTGTCCTATTTTCCCTGCTATTTTTTGTTTCGCAACAGGTCTGAATAGATCTGGAACTGGTGTAACTAATTCGTTGAGCAGATGCTTTTGCTCATCATTCCAAAGATGGATTGTTTGATCTACATAATATTCTTCCCAATCCAAATCTGATTTCCCATCTTGCTTAGGCAGTGACTTACCAAACTTGCGGAACATAAAGAAGCCGCCAATTCCCATAAGTACCACTAATAGGACAACCCAAAAAAGAATAAACCATAAAAACCAACCTTCTAGCAAACTATTCACCTCATTCTCTAATACTCAGTATAAGTTGTTCCGTAAAATATTTCATCCTCCATGTATCCTTTCTGTTAAAAAAGTTCTATCTACTAATTGAAAGGAGGGGATAGACATGGCAAACCTAGAGTATAAACATGCAGTATTAAGACTCATTTTTGAAGGAGGAATAACTGAAGAAGGTAAGATGATTTTAAAGTCAAAAACCTATCGTAATGTTCGAGCAAATGTAACAGCAGACCAACTGGATACTGTTGCATTAACACTTAGTTCCTTTTCCGAAAGACCATACATCGGAGCTGAGAAAGTAGAAACTATGCAGGTAATCTAATAATGAGAGAGGAGACTGGAGAAAATGAGTAAAACACTACAACTACAGTTCGAAACAGCGCGCGGAAAAAATGTTACATTAACAGTAGATGAACCGAGAAGTAATCTAACAGAAGCAGAAATGCAAACAGGTATGGAAACAATTATTTCAAGTAATGCTTTTCAATCGGATGGTTCTCCTTTGGCGGTTATTAAAAGTGCCAAGATTGTGGACCGAACAGTAACCGAAATTATTTAACTTTTGAAGACTCTCCAGAAATGGAGAGTCTTTTTAAAAGAATAAAATGGATGGGTGTGAATAATATGGAGCAGTGGCTAAGTGTAATTCAAGATGTTGGCTTTCCCATCTTTGTATCATTTTATTTGATGCATAGAGTAGAAACAAAACTAGAGGAGATTAATAACGTCCTGTTATCATTAAATTAGTGCATTTATTCACAGAAATGTTGGAATAAATAAGACAATGTAGTTGAAGGTATAAAATTGTTTCGTTAAGATGAGGGTATGAAGAGAAAAGCGAGGTCTCAGGAATGAAGAAGTTATTTATATTATTATGTATTTCGGCAATTGTTCTTGTTGGCTGCGGTAGCAGCGGCAATTTTGAAGCACAGACTAACTGGGAAGTTTCCGAGTTCGATTATGATAATCAGCGTGGGGAAACTGTTTCTTTAGAGGATTTAAAAGGCACAGTCTGGTTATCCACATTTATTTTCACAGATTGTGAAACTGTATGTCCTCCAATGACATACAATATGAGCGATATTCAAGCGATGTTGAGTGAAAAGGGTATTGAGGATTACAAAATTGTAGCATTTAGTGTGGACCCAGAAGTGGATACACCCGAAAAGCTCCAAGAATATATCGCAAATTATGATGTAATAGATGAAAGTAAATGGGAACTTTTAACTGGCTATACGCAAGAGCATATTAGTGGCTTTGCAGCAGATTCTTTTAAGACCTTAGTTCGAGATGATCCGAATACAAACCAAGTTATTCATGGAACTTCTTTCTATTTAGTCGACCAAAACGGGATAGTCGTAAAAAATTATAGTGGCAATACAGAAGTGCCAAAAGAAGAAATTGTCATTGATGTGGAAACATTAATTGAAGATGGAAAATAAAAATCAGCCTTTCCAAATGGAGAGGCTGATTTTTATTTAGGCATTATTTTGCTTTTTTAACAAATCTCTAATCTCTTCCAACAATACCTCTTTCGAGTCAACGGGAGGAGCTTCTTCTGTAATAGCTACAGCATCTTCTTTACGTTTAAATTTAGATATTAATCGAATAAACATGAAAATAGCAAAAGCAATAACGATAAAATCAAAAACGGATTGTATGAAATTCCCGTATAAAATTTCTTTATAATGTAAAGAAGAAAACTTACCACTAGGAAGTAATAAACCAATAGTAGGCATAATTATATGTTCTACTAATGATGTTACGATCTTACCAAATGCTGCTCCAATAACAACAGCAATTGCTAAATCTAGTACATTTCCTTTAAAAGCAAACTCTTTGAAGTCTTTCCACATATTTTTCACCTCCGTATTGTCATACTACAAAAGAATCTCTTATTTGTATATATCGACAAACTTCGCATTTTTACTATTGTTTGTAGGGATATTGTGCTATTGTTATAATCTATATAATAATCAGTTAGTTGGGAATACTGGATGAATGTGCTCTTTATAGTAATGTTAATTTTAAAATGGTTAGAGTAGTCTTTTACAGCAATATAAGTAGAATAGGTGAATAAATAGATGAAGAAACAAAAGGGAATATCTTATAAAACAAAGGGTTGGATGATCGTATTACTTCTTCCTATTACGATAACTATCTATATACTAGCAATTATAGGTTGGCAACAATTGGTGAAAATACCTGTGGTACAAGAATGGGCGGAAATTATTAATAGTAGCACTGCAAAATTGGATGTGCCTACCGAATATATTGAATTGTATAAAAAAGCAGAAGACAATTATGGGGTGCCATGGACTTTATTAGCCGCTCATCATCGGATTGAAACTAGATTTTCTACAATGGATCCGTTACTTTCTCCAGCCGGCGCTGAAGGGCATTTGCAATTTATGCCATGTACGTTTGTTGGTTGGTCACATCCAAGCTGTGGGGGACTAGGCAAGGGGGATATCCCGGAAAAAGATAAAATTAGTCCAGCGATTATCGAACAATACGGTGGGTACGGGGTAGATGCTAATAACGATGGGAAAGCAGATCCATATGATCTAGAGGATGCTATATTTAGTGCTGCCAATTATCTCGCAGCAAGTGGGGCGGCGGATGGGGAGATAGAAAAAGCCGTTTTCAACTATAATCACAGCGAGAAATATGTGGAAGACGTACTTCACTTCTATCATTTGTACGAGAGTCAAGTAAAAGATCTACAAGCAGCAGCATATTCTTCGCAGTAAAAAAGGAAGTACTCAATTGAGTACTTCCTTTTTTTAATTATTACGCTTTACGCATAGCTTTTAAAATAAAGCTTAAGATCAGTACTAAAATAATTGCACCGATTAATGCTGGAATAATTGCCATATCCCAGATAACTGGACCCATGTCAGGGAATATTAATCCACCGATCCATGCACCAATGATACCTGCGATGATGTTACCAATAATTCCTCCTGGTATATCTTTACCTAAAATAAGTCCTGCTAACCAACCGATGATACCACCGATTATTAAGTATAAAATGAATCCCATCTTTTCCATCTCCTTATGAATGTATTATTGCTTCACACTCTTTATATATCCATCCTACACAACTAATAAACCTAAGTTTATTATTTTTATTTATAATACTGCATATGGATGTTAGAAGTGCCTTAAAAGTCAGTGATATCAAGATATCCAGATGCATGTAACGCTTTTACAAATTCAACATTTTTACAAATTAAGTCCTTAAAAAAAGTAATTCAAATTTTCAAAATGTTTTGCGTTCTAAAGGATTTTGCATTATAATGTAAAAAAGGAGTGGAGATCATGGATATTCGATTAAACAAAAGATTAAACAAGCAAGGAGTAGTCATTGCAATTCTCCATACAATCATAATTTTAAACTTAACCATTGACTTTTTCTTCATCCATTAAACTTATGTAAAGGGCAGTTTGCAGCTGCCCTTTACAATGTACTCTATAGTAGTATGAACTAAATTTATCAAAAAATGCCTTGCATGTTGAAAAACATGCAAGGCATTTTCTTATTTAACAGATCCACTCATAAACTGTTCATCTTTATAATACATATTCTTCACTAAAATATTTGGCCCTAAGCATTTTACAGCTGGACAATGGCAATTGAGTGATTTAGAAAGAGGCGAAGCAAGCCATTTCTCAAAAATATCAGGAAGCGTATCCGTTTGAATATTCCCTAAAGCTGGTGCGTCTCCAAAATCAGTGACAATCACCTCGCCAGTAAATATGCTTACATTCAAACGGGAACGACCATCAGGATCATTTCTAGTGGAAACATTTTTTGAATGACGCAGTCTCTCTAAAAGCTGAATACTTTTATCATTTTGGCTACATGGATAAAATGGTAAGGTTCCAAATAACATCCACACATTGTCATCACGGAAATCTAAAATCTGTTCAATTGCTTCATGCGTTTCTTCTAAAGTTAAGGTAGTTAACGCACTGGCGAAGTCGGATGGGTACATAGGATGTATTTCGTGCCGTGCACATTTCATCTCTTCTACTACTTGTTTATGTATATGCTCTAGATAGGGAAGAGTTTTTTTGTTCAACATCGTTTCTGCTGAAACCATCACTCCCGCTTCTGAAAGCATACGACTATTGTCAATCATTCGTTGAAAAAGTTTAGCTCGCTGTTCATAGGAAGGTTTTCTCTCCATCATGGCAAATCCAGTTTCGACAAATTCATCTACGGTTCCCCAGTTATGAGAAATATGTAATACATCTAAGAAAGGCGCAATCATTAAGTAACGTTCAGGCTCCAGCGTAAGATTTGAATTCATCTGCGTACGAACACCTCTACTATGAGCATACTTTAATAGAGGAAGGACATAATTATTAATGGACTTTTTAGACAGCATAGGTTCTCCACCAGTGATGCTTATCGTTTTTAAGTGGGGGATTTCTTCTAAACGTTGGAGGATTAGTTCTATTGGAATTGCTTCGGGATCTTTCGTTTGTAATGTATATCCTACTGCGCAATGGGCACAGCGCATATTACATAAAGTAGTTGTCGTAAATTCAATATTACTTAAAGTTAGCTTTCCAAACTGCTCCATGTCTCGATATGCTTCCCATGGATCATTCATTGGATTCATTGTTTTCTTGGTTTTCATTTCAATCATTATTTAAACTTCCTTTCAATAGTGTATTGTCGCATATTTTAAGGAAAAAGAAAATAACGGACGATTGTTGCTTGTTTGTCACTTATAATGGGTATAAAGAAAGTACAACGCAGGGAGTGGAGGAATTATATGTTTATAGAAAAAATTAATGAAATTAGAAAGAACTTATTCAAACAAATCGATTCACTAACAAACGAGCAATTTAACGAAAAACCGGATAAAGACTCATGGTCTCCTAAAGAAATCGTCGATCATTTAGTGAAAATGGAACAAACCATCATTACAGGCATACAACAAGAGCTTGCAAACCCGACAAGCCCTAAAGCAAAGAAAAAACCAATAAAGCTATCTACATTAAGAATAGTAAAAGTGAAGGCTCCATCTTATACAGTTCCGTCCAGTGACTATAAAAGGACAGAAGAAATGAAATCGCAGCTACATCAAGTGAGAATGGAACTACTAGCTCTCTATAAATCGAACAATTCTACTGTATTAGAAGAAAAATCATTAAAACACCCTATTTTTGGACAAGTTCCACTCATACAGTGGTTTGAATTTACGGGTTTACATGAAAAAAGACATGCAAAGCAATTAGAAAAGACTATTGAAAAAATAAAAGGTCATTAATAATAGTTATGACTTATAATAATTTTAATCTAATTTACTTATCAAGTATATTCTTGTATGATTAGTAGTGGAGAAAAGTCACTTAACAAACACTTTTCAATAGATCTTAGGAGGAATACAAATGGCAAAAAGTAATTTACACAATAGCCGTACTTCGTTTTCTCTAAATGGTAAAGAGTATAACTACTATCGTTTAGCAGCACTAGAAGAAGCTGGCATCGCAAAAGTTTCACGCCTTCCTTATTCAATCAAAGTATTATTAGAATCTGTTTTACGTCAATATGATGGCTATGTTATTAAAGAAGATCATGTAAACCAATTAGCAAAATGGGGTAAAGATGCTAATACAGAAGCAGAAGTACCTTTTAAACCTTCACGCGTTGTACTTCAAGATTTCACAGGAGTACCAGTAGTTGTAGATTTAGCATCACTTCGTTCAGCGATGAATGAAATGGGTGGAAATCCAGACAAAATCAACCCTGCTATTCCAGTAGATCTTGTAATCGATCACTCGGTACAAGTAGATAAATACGGTACTGCATCAGCTTTACAAGCTAATATGGATCTTGAATTTGAGCGTAATGCAGAGCGTTACAACTTCTTGAAATGGGCTCAAACTTCATATGATAATTTCCGTGCTGTACCTCCAGCAACTGGTATCGTTCACCAAGTTAACTTAGAGTACCTAGCACCAATCGTACATGTTAACGAAGGTACTGATGGCACTTTGGAAACCTTCCCAGATTCAGTAGTAGGTACTGACTCCCATACAACAATGATCAATGGTCTTGGCGTACTTGGATGGGGTGTAGGTGGTATTGAAGCGGAAGCAGGAATGCTTGGTCAACCTTCATACTTCCCAATTCCCGAAGTAATCGGCGTTAAATTAGTTGGAGACCTTCCAAACGGAACTACTGCAACTGATTTAGCACTTAAAGTGACGCAAGTATTACGTCAAAAAGGTGTTGTAGGTAAATTTGTTGAGTTCTTCGGACCAGGTGTATCTAAATTACCTTTAGCTGACCGTGCAACAATTGCGAACATGGCTCCTGAATATGGTGCTACATGTGGTTACTTTGCAATTGATGAAGAATCTATCAACTATTTACGTCTAACGGGACGTGATGAAGAGCATATTGCTGTAGTAGAAGCTTACTTAAAAGCAAATGATATGTTCTTTGATCCAACTCTAGAACCTGTTTATACAGACGTTGTAGAGATCGATCTTGGAGATATCGTAGCAAACCTTTCTGGACCAAAACGTCCACAAGATTTAATTCCACTTACAGATATGAAAGTTCGTTACCGTGAGTCAGTTGTTGCTCCACAAGGCACACAAGGTTTCGGTCTATCTGAAAAAGAATTTGACAAAACAGCTACTGCTAAATTTGCAGAAGGTGATGTAGAAATTCCAACAGGGGCTGTAGCAATTGCTGCAATCACTTCTTGTACAAATACATCTAACCCATATGTAATGTTAGCTGCTGGTTTAGTTGCTAAAAAAGCAGTAGAAAAAGGACTTACAGTTCCAGCTTACGTTAAAACTTCTCTAGCTCCAGGATCTAAAGTAGTTACTGGTTATTTAGAGGATTCTGGTCTAAACGTGTTCCTTGACAAAATCGGATTCAATACAGTTGGATACGGTTGTACAACTTGTATCGGTAACTCAGGACCATTATTACCTGAAATTGAAAAAGCAATTATTGACGAAGATCTTTTCGTAACGTCTGTTCTTTCTGGTAACCGTAACTTTGAAGGTCGTGTACATCCACTTGTGAAAGCAAACTATTTAGCTTCACCACCATTGGTAGTAGCTTATGCACTTGCTGGAACTGTAGATATCGACCTTGAAAAAGATTCATTCGGTACGGACAAAGATGGCAACGAAGTATTCTTTGCTGATATCTGGCCGTCAACAGAAGAAGTAAATGAAGTACTTTCAACGGTTGTTACTCGTGAATTATTCCAAAAAGAATATGCACGTGTATTTGATGAGAACGAAGCTTGGAATGCTATTGAAACGTCAACTGAATCTTTATATTCATTTAATGACAAGTCAACATACATTCAAAACCCACCATTCTTCCAAGGATTATCTAAAGAGCCTGGTGCTATCCAATCACTAGATAAAATGCGCGTAGTAGCTAAATTTGGGGATTCGATTACAACAGACCATATTTCACCAGCTGGTGCAATTGGTAAAGATACTCCAGCAGGTAAATACTTGCGCGAAAATGGGGTTGAAATACGCGACTTTAACTCATACGGTTCACGTCGTGGTAACCATGAAGTAATGATGCGTGGTACATTTGCAAACATACGTATTCGTAACCAAGTAGCTCCAGGTACAGAAGGTGGATATACAACTTACTGGCCAACAGGCGAAATTATGCCTATCTATGATGCAGCTATGAAGTATCAAGAAACGAATACTGGTTTAGTAGTTCTTGGTGGAAAAGATTACGGTATGGGATCTTCTCGTGACTGGGCTGCTAAAGGAACAAACCTATTAGGCATTAAAGCTGTTATTACAGAAAGCTTTGAGCGTATTCACCGTTCTAACCTAGTTATGATGGGTGTATTACCACTTAACTTCTTACCAGGAGAAAACGTTGAGTCATTAGGCTTAACTGGTAAAGAAGAAATCAGTATTAATATTGCAGAAGGTGTTAAACCTCGTGATATTTTACAAGTTACAGCTAAAGCTGAAGACGGAACTGAAAAAGTATTCAACGTACTTGCTCGTTTCGATTCAGAAGTAGAAGTAGACTACTACCGTCATGGTGGTATCCTACAAATGGTATTACGTAACAAAATGTTAGAAGCATAAGAATTACCTTAAAAGAGACTATTCCTTCTTAGGATATAGTCTCTTTTTCTTTTTATAGGGAATTCTTCATCTCACATCTAACGCAATACCTTACAACCGATTGTGCTTTTACACATTAAACAAGGTAAGAAATTTAGTTTATACTTAAAGAACTGAAGGAGGGGTTATGAATGTTTGGTAATTTGTTTAAAAAGAAAGATCCAATTGAGAAGTTTTGGCAGTACTTTATCGATCATGAGAAAAAACTTTATAATTTAAGGGAGGATGACATAGAGAAAATATACGGAGATTTATATAGATTAATAAATAAAGTAAACAATCAACTAACTTTTTCTACCCCTGTCGCATTGATCAATGGGAAAAGAGAATTTACTATTAAAGCTTCATCTATTGGAAAAAACTTTCCTGATGTAATTCGGCTAGTAGATGCTGCTCCCACAATGGAAAAGTTTACAATCATCGCATTTGAGCAACGAAATGATGGGGAAGATGGAACAACAGTAAATGATATTATGCTCACTCGTGATGATGTCTTTTTCAACTATACATATGATCAGGAATATACAGCGTTCTATTTAAAGTTATATATTAAAGGGTTTGAGGAAGAAAATGATGATTATTACCAAGTAACTTTTGATTTGCTTGAGTTAGTCATAGGGGAATATGTGCTTGGTACAGAAATTACAGAAATCGAATTTAATAAGTTTTATACAGCAGATGACCTCTTGCCAATTAATGATTTAGCAAAAATATTAGATACAATTAAATTAGGAAAGTAATGATTTTTATCTACAAAGTAGTGCGTAACAGTATTTTTATCAGCTATTTAGTATAATTACCACTGAGGTGACTTTAAATGTTTTTAAGTGAAAAAGAAATTGAAGTACGATATGCTGAAACCGATCAAATGGGTGTAGTATATCATGCGAATTATGTTATTTGGTTAGAAATAGGAAGAACCCAACTAATCAAAGACTTAGGATTCTCCTATGCGGGACTAGAGCAAGATGGATACCTTTCGCCGGTAACAAATGTGAATGTAAACTATAAAACTCCTGTGAAGTACGGGGAGACTGTAGTGATTAGAACCTGGATTGAAAAACATAGTAAGCTACGAACAACCTATGGTTATGAAATTATACATGAAGACGGTACAGTTGCTTCAAACGCAACATCTGAGCATGTAATAGTGAAGAAAGACAACTTCCGACCCGTATCTCTGAAACGAGTTCATGCGGCATGGGATGCAAAATATGTAGAAATAGCCAAGGAGAATGCTTAATGGCATTTGGTATTAAACGTCATGAGTTAAATGAATGGAAACGAGATGTCCTGGAGGGGAATATAGCTTTCTTAACGCATTATTGGATTGATGAACGATTTCCTGGTTGTAACACGGTCACCAAAGTCGGCTGCAGTGATGTGCCCAGGCTAATTGAATGGGGTAAGAAATACGGCTTAAAGGCCGAATGGATCGACTATAAAGAAGCTTTTCCTCACTTTGATTTATTTGGTAAACACGAGATGGATATCATGGTAAAAGAGGGATTGTTGGAGCAGTTAGAGAGATTTAATAGAAATTCGTAAAAACAGCTAGAGATTATTGAAATCTCTAGCTGTTTTTATTTGTAATTCAGTTATAATTAAATGAAAAGTCTGGATATTAGGGGGAGGAGTAATAAATGGTTTACAAGTTAGTAACAGCAAAAAGCCCAATATTTCTGGTTTTAGCCTATGGAATGTTCTTTTTTTTCTTAAGTATTGGTGAATCTGGAGTATCTATATTCTGGTCCATTTTTCTCCTGCTTTTTGGTGTTATTAGCTTCTTTATAAAGACTGAATTCATTATTAACCAAGATAACTTGAATTATCAGACCATAATTTTTCGTTTTACAGTTTTTCAAAGGAATTTGTCTCCAACCGATATAAATAAAGTTGTCTTTAAACGCTATGGGTGGGCGACTAAAGGAGCAACACTTAAACTGCATAAAGGATTTAATATAAGAATTGTACAGTTTACCCCCAATGATGTAACAACCCAATTAGAAAAGTTTGCTATTAACAACACTATCTCTATTACCAAGTCAAAGGACTATTTGTTGCTGGAAAGAAGAGAAAAATATAGATAATTGGATTACTCTAAATAAGTAAATCCGTTTTTAGTTTGAGTCGATTTAGCAATTGTGGAATTGGCTAGATTATCCTCATCCGAGGGGGAAGTGGAGTTATCTATTATAGGATCACCATATGCAGAAGTATCATCTTTTTTGGTGTCCGGATTAATCCTTCCGCTGCTCACATTTTGAGTACTCTTTGCAATAGGAGAAGTGGCTTTAGTATGCTGATCATTTAGAGAAGGATGCGTATCATTGATAGGGTCCCCATAAGAAGTGAAGGTAGAAGGATCTTTTTTGTCTGACTTAGCTCTTTTATTTTGGTCTGTCATTTATATCAACTCCCTAAGTAGTCTTTAAATATCAAGCTTATCATCCCCGATAGAATGCAGATTATACAAAATACTAAATAATTCTCCAAATAAAAAAAGCGCATCCTAAGTGGATTACGCTTTTTTGTATACA
Source organism: Psychrobacillus sp. FSL K6-1464 (assembly GCF_038003145.1). Taxonomy (NCBI): domain Bacteria; kingdom Bacillati; phylum Bacillota; class Bacilli; order Caryophanales; family Bacillaceae; genus Psychrobacillus; species Psychrobacillus sp. FSL K6-1464. The sequence continues at coordinate 1,824,716 of NZ_JBBOOP010000001.1, read as the reverse complement.
TAGGATAATTCATCCCTAGTAGAATCTAGCTCTACGTACAAATCATGTCCATCAAAATACCATTCATCCGTTTCTTCTATAAAAAACAAGATATCCTCTTTTTTATAGGTTACAGCAGGCTCGAATGGTGTGTCCTTCGTAACCCCTAAAGAAAAGCCTTCATGAATAGGACTTGATCCTCCGTAACGTGCAAAAAAGCGAATGTTATCGCCTTTTACAGCTTCCATTTCCTTGTGAAACCAATGCATTGCATCGGAAGAAATAAGTATTTTCATACGTACCACCATACTTTCATCAGATTAGATCCAAGACACTTTTGGTTCGGTACCAGCTTTAATGCGTTTAATATTTGTACGGTGACGATAAAATATGAATGTTGCCAGCAATAGGACAATTACTACAAGTGGCCAGTCCTTATCTACCGTAAAGTAATAAATGACACTGTACACTACAGCAATTATCGCTAAAATCATGGAAGTGAGAGATACCATTTTTGTCATTTTTAAAATGATAAAAAATCCTATTACTAATATGACAAAGATTGGCCAATTATACCCTAGCAATAGCCCACCAGAAGTTGCTACTGCTTTTCCACCTTTAAATCCTGCAAAGATCGGGAACATATGACCTACTACTGCTATAACACCTAGGATTAACGGATGAACATTTACCGTTTCGAATATAGCCAAAGAACCTAGCAGAGTTGCTGCAGTCCCTTTTAGAATATCCAAAATCGTAACAACTAAGCCCGCTTTTTTTCCTAGTGTTCTAAATGTGTTTGTACCGCCTAAATTTCCACTACCATGCTCTCGTATATCGATATTATAGAATAGTTTTCCAACCCATAGTCCAGAGGGAAGTGAACCTATTAGATAAGCGAGTAAGAGTAAAAGAATTATGATCATAGTATACTCCTTTGTTATGAATCTAAAATTATATTTATCTTTTTTAAGTGTACCATGTATATTTATAAGTATTCAATGCTCTTGAGAGAAAGGTTTTTCAAATATTTTATTTAGTCGTGATACAATTGAGAAGATAAAAGAACTAAACTTACATAAAATCCGTTTTACTAGTATTATTAGGTTATAATCAATGGAAGTTTCACTTTGTCAAAAGAGGAGCAAATGGAGTAGCCGATGTGCTAACTCCAGTTTTTTATTCTCCATTTCTTTAAGTCAAGAAGGAATACAGTAACAATATCTAGAATGCTTTAAAAGGGAGTTTGCAATCTAATACATCTTTCCTTACAATTAAATTCTGGCATTAACTACTGAAAAAATTGACATAATGAGTATCCATTTGTAGGCTAAAGGAAGAGTAAAGAACAGATGTTTTGTTTTGGAGGGAAAGTATTTGAGTAAAGTTGGAGCAGTAAATAGTTATAGTGATGATGATATTCAGGTCTTAGAAGGCTTAGAAGCCGTTCGTAAAAGACCGGGTATGTATATTGGTTCAACAGATGCAAGAGGTTTGCATCATTTAGTATATGAAATCGTAGATAATGCAGTAGATGAAAGCCTTGCCGGTTTTGGTAATCATATCCTCGTGACTATTCATGCGGATCAAAGTATTACTGTCCGTGATTTTGGTCGGGGGATGCCTACTGGTACACATAAAACAGGAATACCAACTGCCGAAGTTATTTTTACTGTTTTACATGCTGGTGGTAAATTTGGACAAGGTGGTTATAAAACAAGTGGTGGTCTTCATGGTGTAGGTGCATCGGTTGTAAATGCGCTATCTAGCTATGTGGATGTGGAAATTCATCGCGACGGCAAAAAATTCCACCAGAGATTTGAAGATGGCGGAAAAGTTGTTCAATCGTTAAAACAAATTGGAACAACAAAAGAAACCGGGACGTCTGTTCGTTTTTTACCGGATGAATCTATCTTCTCCGTAGTTAAATACAATTACGAAACTTTATGTGAGAGATTGAGAGAATCAGCCTTTCTGTTAAAAGGATTAAAAATTGAATTAAAAGATGAGCGGACAGAAGCACACGACATATTCTTCTATGAAACAGGTATAGAAGCATTCGTTTCTTATCTTAATGAGGAAAAAGACGTCTTGCACCCTGTGTTTTACATGGAAGGCATACAAGATGAAATTGAAGTTGAATTTGCTTTTCAGTTTAACGACGGATATTCGGAAACGATTCTGTCTTTCGTAAATAACGTTCGTACACGTGATGGTGGTACGCATGAAACGGGCGCTAAAGCAGCTTTAACGCGTGTCTTTAACGAATATGCTCGTAAAACCAATCTTTTAAAAGAAAAAGCCAAAAACTTAGAAGGCTCCGATATTAGAGAAGGTATATCTGCCATTATTTCTATTCGAATTCCAGAGAATATATTACAATTCGAAGGACAAACGAAAGGAAAACTGGGTACAAGCGAGGCTAGAAGCGCTGTAGATTCGGTTATTTCTGAGAAATTGCAATATACTTTAGAAGAAAACTCAGAGTTAGCTTCTTCTCTAATAAGAAAAGCACTTCGTGCGCAGCAAGCTCGTGAAGCCGCGAGAAAAGCTCGTGAAGATGCTCGTAACGGGAAAAAACGTAAACCATCTGAATTGTTATCTGGGAAGCTAACTCCAGCTCAATCGAGAAATGCTGCGAGAAATGAACTATATTTAGTCGAAGGAGATTCAGCAGGAGGATCTGCTAAACAAGGTAGAGATCGCACGTTCCAAGCAATCCTTCCACTACGTGGTAAAGTTATAAATACAGAAAAAGCAAACCTCGCGGATATTATGAAAAATGTTGAAATTGCAACGATTATTCATGCTATTGGTGGTGGGGTAGGAGCAGAATTCCAAATAGCGGATATTGCATACGACAAAATCGTTATCATGACGGATGCTGATACGGACGGTGCACATATTCAAGTACTACTATTAACATTCTTCTATCGCTATATGAAACCTTTAATTGAAAATGGTAATATATATATCGCTTTACCTCCGCTTTATAAAATTTATAAAGGTGTAGGAAAAAAAGAAGTTTCTGAATATGCATGGACAGAAAAGGAATTAGAAGCTGCTTCCGGACGAATTGGAAAAGGGTACATACTCCAACGCTATAAAGGTCTTGGGGAAATGAATGCTGACCAATTATGGGATACTACGATGAATCCTGAAACTAGAACACTTATTAGAGTGACTATAGAAGATGGTGCACGTGCAGAAAGACATGTGACCACACTTATGGGAGACAAAGTAGAACCACGTCGTAAATGGATAGAAGCCAACGTAAACTTCGGCTTAGAAGAGGACTCAAATATATTAGAAAACGACAGATTACACACGGAGGATGACTTAGCATGACACAAACCGAACGTTATCAAAATTTGCCATTAGAAGAGGTGATCGGTGATCGGTTTGGTCGTTATAGCAAATACATCATCCAAGATCGTGCACTACCTGATGCTAGAGATGGTCTTAAACCAGTTCAACGCCGTATCCTATTTGCCATGTTCCAAGAAGGCAATACAAACGATAAACCATTCCGAAAATCAGCTAAAACTGTTGGTAATGTAATTGGTAACTATCATCCGCATGGAGATAGTTCCGTTTATGAGGCAATGGTGCGTATGAGTCAAGATTGGAAGCTGCGCCATATGACCGTTGAAATGCATGGTAACAACGGTTCGGTGGACGGAGATCCGCCAGCTGCAATGCGTTATACAGAAGCTCGACTTTCTGCTATTTCCCATGAACTTCTACGCGATATCAATAAAAACACAGTAGACTATATTCCAAACTTTGATGATTCAGATTCAGAGCCAGTAGTATTACCAGCTAGATTTCCAAATTTAATCGTCAATGGATCTACAGGTATTTCAGCAGGCTATGCCACTGATATCCCACCTCATGCACTCCATGAAGCACTAGATGCCGTACTGATGAGAATGGAAAATCCAGCTGCCACTGTGGACGAGTTAATGACCGTTATCAAAGGTCCTGATTTCCCGACTGGTGGGATTATTCAAGGTGTAGAAGGTATAAAAAAAGCGTATGAAACCGGTAAAGGAAAAATTATCATTCGTTCCAAGACGGAAATTGAAACGATAAAAGGTGGAAAGCAACAAATTGTCATTACCGAGATTCCTTTTGAAGTGAACAAAGCAAATCTAGTCAAGAAAATTGATGAACAAAGACATGATCGACGTCTTGAAGGAATTGCAGAAGTTCGAGACGAATCTGACCGTACAGGTCTACGTATTGTCATTGAAATGAAAAAAGAAGTAGATGCTCATGGTATTCTACAATATTTATTAAAAAACACGGATCTACAAGTGGCTTATAATTTTAATATGATTGCTATTCATAATCGTAGACCGACGATGATGACTCTTCCATTACTTTTAGATTCGTACATTGGCCATCAGAAAGAAGTTGTCACTCGAAGAACGATTTTTGATTTGAAAAAAGCACAAGATCGATTACATATAGTAGCCGGCCTTATGAAAGCTCTCTCTATTCTTGATGAAGTGATCAAAGCAATCAGAGCTTCAAAAGATAAAAGGGATGCTAAAAACAATTTAATTTCTTTGTTTGAATTTTCCGAAGCACAAGCAGAAGCAATTGTTTCGTTGCAACTATATCGTTTAACTAATACAGATATTACGGAGCTTCAAAATGAAGAAGAAACACTCAATAAATTAGTAAAAGAGTTAGAGAATATATTGGCAAAGGAAACTGCACTATTAAAAGTGATTAAAAAAGAACTTTTAGCAGTGAGAAAACAATTTGCAGAGCCCCGCAAATCAGTATTAGAAGATGAGATTGAAGAGATTAAGGTAACGTTAGATGTTCTTATTCCTAGCGAGGAAGTATATGTAACTGTAACGAAGGACGGCTATATTAAACGGACAAGTACACGTTCCTACACAGCCTCCAATGGACAGGATTTTGCGATTAAGGATTCGGATTATTTACTGTATAAAGCACCTATCAATATGCAAAATCATCTACTAATATTTACTTCTAAAGGGAATTATATTTACCAACCAGTACATGAATTGCCGGATATACGTTGGAAAGATCTAGGTCAGCATATTTCGAGTATTGTACCACTGGATTCACAGGAAAGAATTATCAAAGTAATGGGAATCGAATCATTCGACCTGGATTTGAGCGTTTTAACAGCCACGAAAGATGGACAAATTAAACGTTCATTACTTTCCGATTATGTTGTACAACGATACGCAAGACCGATCAAGACGATCAACTTAAAGAAAAATGATGAACTAATCATGGCAGAACTCGTTGCTCCTTCTGACGATGTGTTAATCACGACGTATGCTAGTTATTCTGTTCGCTTCTCTCTAGACGAAGTGCCCATCACTGGTGTGAAAACTGGTGGAGTTAAAGCGATTAATCTAAAAGACGAAGATTATGTTGTTAGTGTCAACCCGATTTCTACACAAAACAAAGAAGATATCTTGTTAATCACCACTAGAGGTGCTATTAAAAAGATGGCTTTAAATGAAATCGAAGCTGGTGTAAGAGCTAAGCGAGGTATACTTACGTTAAGAGAGTTAAAAACGAATCCTCATCGTGTATTCGACGTACTATTAGTGGAAAAAAATGACCAACTGATTATAGAAACAGAAAAAGGTCAGGAAACGATACTAGTAAATGCATACCGTCCATCCGATAGATATTCAAATGGTTCGTTTGTAATTGATACAGAAAAAGATGGCGATTTAGTTCGCGTTTGGAAGCAACCAAAAGAAGATAACTAAAGCTTAAGCGTTCATTTTTCAAACTAAAAATAGTCATAATAAAAAGCATTTCCATTAGGTGTTATACCTTCTGTGAAATGCTTTTTATATTTTGTATATTGTTGCTGTAATTTTTCTTTTTTTGATTTAGTCATTCGGACATGGGTACTAAAGTTAACCTCATTTCTAGCTAATGATACATCTTTGCCTATATTACGTATTAGGTGGTCTCGTTTACGTCTTGCAGCGGATTTTGCCATTAAAATCTCTCCTATATATTATATTTGACACTTATAGAATATCTCAAAATTACGAAAAATACAAACTTCACACATTCTTCATGGCTTTATGGTATAAGTATAGTGGCATTAATATTTATGCACAAAATTTTGGAGGCTTATTATGAAAAAAATATTATGGATGACAATTGCTTGTGTACTTTTGTTTAGTAATAACGCGCTAGCACACACTGGCTTAGAAAGCTCCACTCCGGCACAAGGGAGCACTGTTACAGAAAAGTTAAATGACATTACACTTTCATTTTTAACAAAAATTGAAGAAACTAGCTCCTTTACACTAACGAATTCCTCCGATGAAGAAATAGAAGTAGCAGACATTACTGTAAATGACCATTTACTAACTGGGAATGTTACGGAAAGCTTGGCAAACGGAGCTTACCAAATCAATTGGAAAATAATTGGAGCAGATGGTCACCCGATAGAGGGGGTTATTGATTTTGTTTTAGATGCTCCTGAAGAGGTTGAAGCAGTTGAACCAACAACTGAACCCCTTGATGAAGTAGAACCAGTAGAATCTAATACGGAAGAAATAGATACGACAGTGGAAACAGAACAAGAAGAGAAAAGCTCTATTTCAACAGTAGGAATTATTATCGTCTTAGTCATTATCGTTGCACTAGCTGCTTGGTGGATGACTCGGAGAAATAAAAAATGATGTTTGTCTTAACCACTATAAGCGAGGCACTTCTATATGTGTGCTTCGCTATATTAATGGGGAGCTATATTCTTGCTTTATTCCCAGATGATTTAATACCTACTATTGTTGTTTCTAGAAAGGTAAAACTATTTGCTGTAATAGGTATAGCGATCTTTTCTTTTGTCCCGCTTATTAGCTTAGTCATCTACTTATCCGAAGACTATGGATTATTTCAATCTTTACAGTCCATTTTATTGACCTTCGAGGTAGGGAAATCTTGGTTATTCATGTTCGTTATAACGGTGTTTTTAGGAGTGTATATCCAATTCTTTCACGAAAAGAAAGCACCTTACTATTCAATTATAGGGATAATACTCGTTTTTCTACTTATCTTGGGTGTAAGCTGGTCAAGTCATGCAAACTCTATTGAAAGCTTAAAAGGATTCATCACGCATTTCCTTCACTTTGCATCTGTTGTCATTTGGGTAGGGATATTACTTATAGTAGCTTGGTTTTCCAAAAATACGAAGAACTGGCTTTCCTTTTTAAAGTGGTTTCATATCATGGCGTTGTACTGTTTTGGTATTATAATAATAACTGGTTTATCGTTGATGAGCTTCTCTACACCATTAGAGGCATATCCTGATACTTGGATGGTTTCTTATGGACAAAGCCTACTGATTAAGCATCTATTTATTATTCCACTAATTGCGTATGCTTGTATAAATGGTATTCTCATGAAAAAACGATTACTTAAAAAGGAGAATTTCGATCCTCGTCCTTGGGCAAGAGTAGAATTCTTCATACTTCTCCTAATTTTTGCAGCAACGGGGGCTATGAGTCAACAATCACCACCACATAATATGTACGAAACAATAAGTAATGAAGGTTTTTCTTCGTTATTTATACTCTTTCATGATGGAGTTGTATTTTCAGACATAGCTGTTCAATTGGTATTTAGTATAGACGGAGTACTTCTACTATGTATAGCGGTCCTTTTTCTTGTAATGAGCCTATTCTCATTCGTTAAAAAGATGCCGGCCATATTTTCCTTTATCATGAGTCTATTCGTCGTCATAGCGGCTTATTTGGGCTTATTACTAAGTATTCAAATTGTATAATCGGGTTCTTTTAAAAGCATTTCCAACGGTGTATAATCCATCTTGGAAGTGCTTTTATTTATAGGAGAATGGGGAATACAGATGAACCAAGATATAGTGATAACTGAAATGTCCTTCGCTGATTGGAATTCGGTCAGAGAGATATTTATAGAAGGGATTAGAACTGCGAATGCTACATTTAGAACAGAAGCACCATCATGGGACGAATGGAATGATGATCACCTAACGAATTGCCGATTTGTTGCCAAACAGAATGGTGTAGTAGTGGGGTGGGTAGCATTTACCTCTATTTCTACGATGCGTGCATTTTCAGGAGTTGTAGAAGTAAGTATATATATTGCTTCAACTGCAGCTGGAATGGGGGTTGGTAGTAAATTGCTTCAACATATAATTGACTCTAGTGAGCAACAGCAAATTTGGACAATCCAATCCATGATCTTTCCTGAAAATATTGCTAGCATAAATTTACATAAAAAGTTCGGTTTTGAAGAAGTAGGTACGAGAAAACAAATTGGAAGATTAAATGGAATCTGGCGCGATGTCGTATTACTTGAGCGTAGAAGTAATATAGTCGGTGTTGAATAGCAGCTTAGAATTGCATACGAAAAAAGCATTCCACCTTTGAGTTATCGCTGTGGATTGCTTTTGCCAAAAGTGCCATCCCCCTTGAAGGGAACCGGTCTATTCTTCCACTTAGAAGTGATTGCATCTAAGTGGTTTTTTTTATTGTTTACAAATTTTAGTATCCCATTTCATTTGTTACTCATTTGAAAAGAACAGACTAGCCCTTTCCTTAGTTTCCAGAAAAATTGGTAAATAATAGGGACTCATTAGTACCATTAGACATAACATAAGGTACTTAAATAAGAAAAATAAAGGAGGGCCATACCTGAGTAAAAAAGTACTTCTATTCGGTGATATTGGCATCGACGATACGGTAGCATTAATCTATGCAAGTTTAAACAAAGATATAGAAATTGTAGGCATCGTAGCAGATTACGGCAATGTGTCTAGAGAAGATGCTGTATCGAATATATATTATTTAATGAAATTATTTGACTTTCCTGGAGCAATTCCAGTTATCCGCGGGGCGGAGGTACCTTTAACAGGGGAGGAGCCCACTTTCTATCCAGAAATACATGGAGAACATGGACTCGGTCCAATCATTCCGGATGATAAACAAACTGTAATTATCGAAAACTTCCTTGAAATAGTCCAAATAATTGAGAATTATAAGGATGAATTAATAATTGTTAATATCGGTCGACTTACTTCACTTGCCACGATGTTCATACTCTACAGAGACCTTATGACAAATGTGAAAGAATTTTATATTATGGGTGGGGCTTTTTGGATTCCAGGAAATGTCACAACTGTTGCAGAAGCAAATTTTCACGGAGACCCTGTGGCTGTGAATATTGTCCTGACGTACGCAAATAATGTAACGATTATTCCATTAAATGCCACACAACAGGCAATAGTCACACCTGAGATGGTAGATTATATAGAACAATTCGGGCAAACTAAAATTTTCAAACCATTAATGGAATACTATACACGCTTTTATCAAGAAAGGGACCCGTCCCTACAAGGGAGCCCCGTCCATGATGCTCTCACCCTAATAGCAACGATCTATCCAGAGATTTTCATGTTTGGATCTTATCCAGTTATTATTGTAGATGACCTGGGTGGACCTTCAAGAGGTCAAAGTATTGCTGATACTCGGCCGTATTCAAACAATAATGGGGAAAAGACTCACCGTATAGCATTTGATATAGATTACGAAAAATTCTTTTTTCATTTCTTGTCTGTTATGACAGGTCAGCAAACAAATCGGAATACTAATTTATAAGTTTGACTAAGATGAGGTTTTTAAGTCTCACTCATTCAAAAACGCCACTTCTCAGTATGGTAAGGTCTACTTTAACATTTACTTTCATATTTTTGTATAATTCATGCCATTTTTCCTTTGTTAGTTTAGAGTTTCTTACCGAGCTTCGATACTTATCTCCGAAAGCAAAAATGTCTGATTCCACACTCTGACAGTATGCAATAACCCTAGATATCTCTCTTGACAGGTTTTTACTAATCGCTTCTTCGAGTTTCTTGACAGTTTTGGGATCTCCAATATTTACATCAGGATAAATTTCTGTTAGTCTCGTTTTTATTGTGATATTCAAATCAAATTCTGGCGTATTTTTGTTAATTAATTTCAGCTCTTTCTCAGAAGTAATAGCATCGAATGCTAAAGGAATTTCATCAGGTTTGTTTTTCATCAAATCATCTGGCATTTCCTCTTTTGTCAAAATTGTTTCAAATGTTCCAGATTTATAATTACCTCCAATTAGTTTCACATAAAAAGTATCTTCTGGTCGTAATGAACTTACCATTTTGCCGTTCTTAAAAATAGCAATTCCCGATAATTCCACTAATTCTTCCTCTTTTTTTATGATAGGCATAAATATATCTTCTCCTTCCGAATAAAGATCTCGGCCCACTTCATGAAGAGTAGAGGAAATCATATTTTCTTGATCAATGTTTTGTTCCAATAGCCTAAAAATATGTTGTCCAATATCGTCAATGTTTTGATATTCGTATTCCAACAAAGGTGCCACTTCACCCTCCGCTACAGCCATATAAAGACTATTACTGACAGTTGGGTTTTCCAGGTGTGCATCAACATAGCGATGAATATCGTCCTTTGCTAACTCTTCTCCAAATAAGACAACTCTCATTTGACCTACTACTACTTTTTTAGATAATTTTCGGTTGGTTTTTACTCGATTGCCCTTGCTAGTTGAATTCTCCGTTGTGACCACTTCTACGTTACTTTGAAATTCTGGATTCACTTCACGAACAGCAGAGGTAGTGGACATCCTTTCTTCTTTTCCGACATCATAGCCAACTAAGGTTACCAACCCAACTCTATCTAATATATTTGTCTCCACACACCCAATAAGGAGACTTGGAAGAAAAAGGATAATGAAATAAAATCTATAGTTTTTCATTGTTTTGCTCCTTTTGTGATGTAAATTTCTTCTTTAGCATCGTAATCAGGTATAACAAAACGGGATAAATAAATACGATATAAAAGGCGGCTTTACCTAGATAAGTGTTCATCGTATTTATCTGTGGTCTAGTTTGCACCATCAAAGTACCAAAGAAAGCAAGGATTGAAAAGATCCAAACGAATTTTATGCTACTTACTTTTACTAACCGAATCATCCCGCGATATGCAGCCCATAGATATAAACAAAGATTTGGCAAAATGATTAACATCCAGAAACAAACCGCTACAAACTCAAATCGCTCCATAAAAGGAAAACTGATAAAACTAAACAATGTTAATGTTGCCCAGACAGTTTTAAGGAGCTTGCCTTCCGTGTAGTACATAATAGATACCAACATGATTGAAAGATAAATAAATGTGGTAGACAACAAAGCTAAATGCGTATATTTGCTCGTTTTTTTCTTATCTTTAATAAAAGGATAAATTATGTTTAATATTTCGAACCCAATAATGGTAAAGGTCATGGAATGTGCTCCTTTAAGTAAGGAGATGATATTTACTTCTAAAATAGGAAATAAACTATCCATCGTTGAGAACTTTAGGGGAAACACTAACATTGGAATAATCCAGACAGCGAGTATGACACTAAAAAAAGAGATACCAACCATCACACGCAGTCCACCGGTAAATGCATACATTATTATTAATAGTAGGGTAATCGAAAGAAACCATGTACTAATTCCAGGAAATATCCATGCTTGAATTACTTCAATATAATTTCTCAATACAGAAAAAAATGCTACAAAACAATACAATATATAAATGGCATTCAAAAAATTCCCAATCCATTTTCCATAAACATCTTGCTGGATTCCGTAGAGGTCATTAGAGCCATAAATTTCTAAAGTCTTAATCATACAAAAAGCGACTATATGTGTGGCAAGTCCTGCAAGGAGAACCGAAATCCATGCATCATGTTTGGCATCTTGATACACAATACGTTGAAAACCATGTACACCAACGCCAATTTGAGTACTGTGAACGACAAAAAACAGCAAATAAGCATTAATCATATCTTTTGGGCTAAGTTGAATTGTATTATTCATTCTTTTCACCTTCAGTTCAGCTGTTTTCAGGTTTAATAGGTTCAGGTTTATATTTTTCTTTATCAACGGGTCTTGCTACCTCAGGCCTCTTAGACGTTAAGGGGTAAGGTAATCGGATAATACTATTTGCCAATCCTTTCAGCCTAAGAGGATAAAATGGCGATAGGTAAGGCGCACCTAGACTAGTTTGGCGCAGAAGATGTATGAGGATAAAACAAAATGCTAGCATAATTCCATAAAAACCCCAAAAGCCAGCAAGTATAATAATAGGAAATCGGATTAGCCTAATAACATTACCCATCATATAACTTGGAGTAGTAAAAGAAGCCAAAGCGCTTAAAGCAACAAATATGAGTAAAATATTACTTGTGATTCCTGCTTGAACAGCTGCTGTTCCAATTACAATACCACCAACAATACCAATAGTTTGTCCAATTTTTGTTGGTAATCTCGCTCCAGCCTCTCTAAGCAATTCAATAATAAATTCAAGTAACAATGCCTCGAATACAGGTGGAAAAGGAACCAGTGCTCTCGATTCACTTAGAGGAACCAAAAAAGCCTGCGGAATTACTTCATAATGAAAAGTTAATGCCCCTACATATATAGGTGTCAAAAATACTGATAAAAGAATAGCCGTAAATCTTAAAAGCCGTGAAAATGTAGCAATTTGCCATCTAAGGTTTTGGTCTTCTTGACTTTGAAAAAATTCTATAAATGACTGTGGGCACACAATTGCCATGGAACTACCGTCCACCACTATACCTAATTTGCCGTTTAATAGACCATCACAAAACCGGTCTGGTCTTTCCGTCAGAAGCATTTGTGGGAAAGCTGACATAGAATTGTCGTCAATCATTTCTGATAAAACGGCACTATCGAGTAGTGAATCAACATCGAGATCAGTAATTCTTTGTCGCAACGTGTTAACCATCTGTTCATTTGCAATCCCATTAATATACAGAAGAGCAACGGAAATATTTGTCCTTTTTCCTACTATGAACTTTTCATTACAAAGATCTGGACTCACAATATAGCGACGTATTAAGGAAATGTTAGTAGATAGACTTTCATTGAACCCGACCTGAGCACCAATTACTTGTGATTCGTTTTCAGGTGTAGACAAACTACGAGATTCCAGTTTCGGAATATTAGCCATTATTACTTGAGAGTGTCCTTCCAAATGGATAAGCACTGAACCAGTAACAATTGATTTTACGATCACGTCCAAACGAGTGGATGCATTTATCTCTGGTATGGAAAGTGCAGCCTTTATAGTATCTGGCGTATCAACTGATTTTTTTTGGAGATTGGAGATAATATGATCGGTTAACACTTGATCATTTACTAAATTGTCTATATATATGAGAGTAATATTAGGTGGAATGTCTTTCACGATTAAATCAGATGGATCCTGAGTTGCATCTTTGATCAATTGAACAAAATCCATCTTCAGCGGTGTCATCATGCCTATATCTTTTCTCGGAGCAGCTGTTTCTACGGGTGTTTTCTCTTTGTTGTGCTTGCTTTTACTGAAAGGTAGGGGAAATTTCATGTTGAAACAAGGCTCCTTCCATTTCTAAACTTACTTTATAGAATGGGCTTTAACAGGGAAAACTATACTTTTTACATTTACTTTTAATAAACAATAAGTAGCTTAGTGGAATTTAATTACTAAAAATCTATTTTACAATAATTTTGTAACGTATTTTAATAATTATATATTGATAAACGATAATTTTAATGCTATTATGAATGTATATTAAATGTAGGAGGTACTTTTATGAAACGAGGATCAACAATTTTTCTAAAGTTAGCTGTTATTCTTATGGGAATCCCCGTTCTCGCAATGTGTATTTTTTTATTGCCCCAAATAGCTGGGGAAGCCAAGGAGGCAATAGAAAAAGGATCGGAATTAGCGTATGTGGTGTACGGACTTTTAACAGTAATGTATATTTCCGCAATCCCTTTTTACTTTGCTTTGTACCAATCTTTTAAACTATTAAATTACATTGATAAAAACTTAGCTTTTTCGGACTTTTCTGTTAGAGCCCTAAAGAAAATTAAAACCTATGCGATTATTATAAGTGGCTTATATGCTGTAGCTTTACCATTTGTTTTTGTCATGGCAGAGGTGGATGATGCACCAGGTTTAGTAATAGTCGGGATGGTACCTGTTTTTGCATCCTTAGTAATTGCCGTTTTTGCTGCTGTCCTTCAAAGACTTTTGAAAGAAGCGATAGATATAAAAGAAGAAAATGATTTAATAGTCTAAATCTGAGGTGAATAATATGGCAATAATTATCAATATTGACGTGATGCTCGCAAAAAGAAAAATGAGTGTAACGGAACTTTCAGAAAGAGTTGGAATCACAATGGCCAACCTTTCAATATTGAAAAATGGGAAAGCAAAAGCAGTGCGATTATCCACATTAGAAGCTATTTGCAAAGCGTTAGAATGTCAGCCAGGAGATTTATTGGAATACAGAAGCATTGACGAAGATCCGCAAATAGAATAGTTCATTAAACAGGTAGAATATAGTACCAACGAAAGGCATCGAGAAAAATCTTGGTGTCTTTTTTTATTTGTTTGCTAGAGGTATTCATATAGCGATGTGCAACTATACCATACATATGGAGATATAAAAAAAGTAAAGTTAATTAAACATAAAGTAAAATAAACTATACAAAATGACAATTCAACTATACAATAATTTTAGAATGTTAGGAGAGGGAGCCATTTGTTAAAAAATCGAGTAAAAGAGTTAAGGGCGAGATTTAATTTGACGCAAGGAGACCTGGCGGAAAAGACTGGCGTAACTAGACAAACCATTGTTTCTTTAGAAAAAGGAAGTTATACCCCTTCGTTACTGCTTGCTATGAATATTGCAGAGGTATTTAAGGAACCAATCGAACAAATTTTCTACAAAGAGGAGAACAAGTCCTAATTGTTTTAGTATATTTATGTATTTTAATGCTTGTAAAAAGAAAGGGGTTATATAATGAGAAACTTGTCGATATCCATTGTTTTACGTATATTACTTATTATTTCATTCGCTCTGGTCACTTTTATGCAGGTAAAAGACACTCAGCTTTCTGATATGTTTTTAAATGATGAGATTAGTTTCGAATATTATAAGGAAAATGAGATTAATACTAGTGTGTATGGTTTAATTTTTGTCATTTTAACCTTGATAAATTCCTGGTACACTAACTATCTTTCGAAGAAACGGAATAATGGGCGAATTCTTATGAGGGAAATAGTTATTCCCGAAATGAACCTAAATGACGATGAAAGAGAAGCTGAAATTACAGCCAAATCGGCCAAAGCAGCATTCTCCGTAATCATTATAGCCACATTCATAGTGCTAGCATTTTTTGCGTTAGTCATTCCATATTTGGATAACCCTTTGCCATATTCTGTTTTTACTATTGCTGCACTACCGATAATTGGACTTCTCACATACTACATCACATATAGAGTATTGTATTTACGATGAAAATGTGGAGTGGTTTGTATATATAGCATGACTTTGATGACACTTGGAAAAAGGAACAGGGGGGCTGGTAGATTTAAGGAATCTAGTATTGACGGTCTTTGGTATTCGAATCCTGACGACACATTTAAACATTAAATAGGCACATATGCAGATAAAGGCCAGTTTTGTTTCAAGCTCTACAAACATGACAATATTAAATAGAAAGAATGGAATGGATATTACAATATGAAAATAAATCAATTAATTGCAAATAATATTAACAATTTAGAAACAGAAATACCTGTAGACAAATCGTTTGGAATTGCCGGTCTTTCCGGTTCTGGTAAAACAACATTTTGCCAAACAATTGGCGAAGAATCGAAGAAACGTCTAGTTTCACTTTTGCCAAAGGCAGAATATCAGTATTTATTCCCTAATATTATGGAGACCAATTTCAGTGCCATCAAAATGGAGGAGATGCCTTTAGTACTTTTTCTCGGAAAGTCCGCTATTTCTTCTAATCCGCGTTCAACAATTGGTACACATACTGGTGTGTTTAAAGAGATTCGCGATACTCTTGCTAGAAAATTTAGTCTTTCACCTGAAGTTTTTTCATTTAATAATGAGTTAGGATGGTGTCCTGCATGTAAAGGTCGTGGTACAACGAAAAATATCGAATGTAAAAAATGCGGGGGGAAGCGTTATAACACGGAAGTCCTACAAAAACGAATGGAATTGTTCGATCAGCCACATAGTATTTCGGATATTAACAACTTAAGTATCGAATCGATTCACTCATTGGCAGAAGCTTTACATATTAGTGAAGCGAAACAACATATCCTTAAGAATATTATCAATATGAACATCGGTTACTTAACTATAAATCGTATCATGGGTACATTATCAGGTGGCGAATTAACAAGACTTTACTTGGCTGAATTCATGGCAGCAAGTGAAAATACCATTATAATTATTGATGAAATCTCCGTTGGTCTTGATCATCAAACATTAATGCAAATTCTAGAACAAATTAAAAAATTGGGTTACAAAAATCAGATTTGGCTCATTGATCACTCCGACACCGTGCTAGACACAACGGAAGAGCAATTGTTCTTTGGACCTGGAAGTGGAAAATATGGCGGTAAAATTGTAGAGGAATCCCCACGCCCAAACCCAATCAGTTGTGAACGAAATGAGGAAACACCAACAGAAAACTATCACTTCCATGAACTTTTCAGTCGAAATATTCAAATGACTAAAATTCAAATTCCTCAAAATAGAGTTGTCACTTTTACAGGAGAGTCAGGGTGTGGTAAATCTACGTTAGTAAATGAGTGTATAGCAAAAGATTTTCTAAAGCGCTATCCAAAAGACAAACTAGTAATGGTTGGGCAAAATCGCAACCAATCAATTACTAGCCGTTCAACAGTGGCAACTTTTCTTGATATTAAAAGGAAACTCACGAAATATAGTGACGATATTGATGGTATTTTTCTGCGATCGATTGAGGATATTATCGATGAATTGCCAGAGGGGGATATCGCTCATAAACGCTTGAGTTTACTGATCAAACTGGGACTTGGTTATTTAACGTTGGAAAGAAAAACACAATCATTATCGAATGGTGAGTTTCAATGTGTTCATTTAGTTTCTGAGCTGTTTGCTAATTCTAGAAATCCACATACTCTTTTTATTTTTGATGAGCCATCTAAAGGTTTGTCACAAAATATATTAAATCAATTCATTGATAGTATTAGAATTATTCTGCAAGATGAATCAATTTCCATCATTATGATTGAGCATAACGCTTATATGCTAGAGAACTCTGATTTTATCGTGGATTTTGGGAAAAGACAACTTGCGCCTGTGGAGCATCTTGATGTTATTAGCCATGATAATTATTATCGTGGTCAAAACACTACGAATGGGGTTGCTCCATTGCGAATTTCTTCTACTATCAGTCAACAAACTGGCATTAATTACTTGAAAGAAAACCAGATTAATTATTTTAAAAATGCAGAAAACATCTATAAGGGCGGAATTTTAAAAAGCTTATCATCTATGGCCCGATTGATATACGGGGAATACGAGTCTGACAAAATTGCTCCTGTCATTGCAATAGACTTGGAACGTCATTTGTATAGTCAATATAGTTTTCTCTATGAAATAGGCGGTCTAATTAACCATATTGTAGCTGCACAACCAACCAATAAAGATACGAGGAGCTTTGACTTTTATTCTCAAGGCAATCACTGTCCGAGTTGTTCTGGACGTGGGGTAATTGAAGTATTTGATATGGATGTGGTTATTCAAGACAAGACCGTACCATTCTGGGATGGTCTACTGCACCCAGATGTCATGGAAGTATTAAAATATTATCAATATCCAAAATTGGAATTTTTATTTGAAGAGATTAAAAATGAACTAGGTCATGATATTAGCAAAAGCTATAATGACATGACTGAACAAGAAAAGCATACTTTTTTATATGGGTATTGGGATAAGTCCTTTTATGACAAAGCAGCCAAAACACAAAGAACATGGCAAGGCTTTAATTACCTAATTGGGATGTATATGTTCATTTCGAAATCGATTATTAAAGAGCAAATGAAAGAATCTAAACAAATGATTTCATGTCCGGTGTGCAAAGGATCTGTGTTAAACCATCATAAACAACTTAAATTTGGTGAGACAGATATCCGAGAGATTATACAACAGCCACTTGAACAAGTGTTAAAAACGGTAGGGGAGTTACCTGAACTTCTTAAATTGAAAGCTATTGTAGGCGGGGATATGTCTTTGGCCGAAGATGTATCATTATTACCTAGAGAAACTCAAGCTGCACTTAAAATGCTCGAATTAGAACTAGCAAGCTTTGCTGGTTATGAAATGGTACTGCAAAATGTATTGCCATTTTGGAATAGCATCAAAAACAATATTGAATCCATTAGCAACAATAATAAGGTAACTATTTGTGATTTTGACAATATCATTGAAACAAGAGAAACCATCATTGATAAGTATTTCACGAATGGAAAATATAAAAAACTAACGTATGTTTATGAAGCATTTGGTTACAAAAAACTTGTTACTCAGGTTAACAAAATCAGAAAAAGTCACCCATGTCCATTCTGTAAAGGAAAGAAAGTAATAACGGAAGAGAATCTTCATGATGGGGTGCACAAATTAACGATACCTTGTGTGAGTTGTCATGCCACTGGTATTAATAATGAGGGACTTCAGGTGACAGTCGAAGGTAAATCAACAGATATATGGCTTACTGGGGAAGTTAGAGACGTTATAGATGATAGTTTAACTTTTGGAATTGTAGCAGATCTTCTGCTGTTCAAACGTATTCGGGAGTTGAACAAAGAAGAAATGATGGCAGTTTATGAATATCTGGAGCAAATGAACTAAATTGTCAATATAAATGAAAGCTATATAAAAACTCATTTGCAATAATAATTGCGAATGAGTTTTTATGCTATTCTGAAGAAAAGCATTTTAGATAAATAAATATCAAAGGGAGAGATCAAGTGGAAAAGCAAATAAAATTTTAGTTATTGAAGATGGCAATGATATTACTATGTAGAATTCTTAAAAAAGAAAAAAAGTGGAGAAAGATTATACTTTTAATCTTTAATTTATCTGGTATTTACATTCATTTATTTTAAATACGATGTGATTTATAATGAACATAATTTAGTCTGTAAAATTAGTGAAAATTTCTCTGATATCTCACTATTACTAGTATACTTCAATAATGAAACATAACTTAGTATAATATATATTATGACCACATCCCTATTTTATAATTTCATTTATGTCTCTTCTTTACTCTTTTTCTATTCTATATCGCCAATTTGCATTTTTTACATCCTCTATATTTATGTAGCTTTCACTTGCCTCAATTACATCATTTAAATTTAACTTATTACTCTTAGCAAACAATCGCAAACTCTCCAGTGTTTCCTTATCACAGGTTGTACGAAATTCTATGCGATCTTTCGGTCTGTTTTTCTTGTCGTACATTAATGCACTTTCGTTTAATATATTTTCAAACCCGTTTTCTAATAAATAACCAATATGCGAATTTGACTCTTTTGCCATTACTTTGAGCTTTTTTATTAAACTTGCACTTATACGTGTTTTATATTCAGTTCTCGTTTCATCGACAGTTTGTATTAACTTTCCATTTACTATTTTCCACATATCTTTCACACCTTTTCAAAGTTTGTCTCGTATTATGCTCTATTTCTTTCATAAAGGCCTTTTAAACTATTTTAAGACTCAATAATAGGTTTACCCCTATCCTTCTATTTAAACTGGTCTAAATAGCGATATAAAGTAGATTTACTAATGCCAGTTTCCGCTTTTATTTGCTGCAGTGTATATGCTTTGCTGTCATACATAGCAAAAGCTCTATTTAAATTATCATCTGACTTTTTCGGTCGGCCAATGATTTTCCCTTGCTTTTGGGCTTCACGGACCCCAAAAATGGATTGATGACGTTTAATTTTCGTTTGTAAACTCGTCAATAACTCTAATAACTCTAGGAGCCTCATTGATAAAATATCTGTATTATTTAGATTTTCATCGATAAATGTGACGGTTACTTCGTCTCTTTCAAATACTCTCAATAAATCTTGGAATTGTGTAAGAGAATCCGCAAGCACTACGAAATTTTGTACATACAATTGATCCCCCTTTGAGAGCTGCATGACTAAGTCTTCTAGTTCATGTCTTTTTTTCATATAGGGATGTTGCTCTATATAGACTTCTGCATGTTTTATATCCACTAGCTGTAACTTAACATCTTCATCATTTATTAATGGTCTTTTGTATCCGAATTCCATTTTTCTCCTCCAATTTCCCAAAAGCATTCCTATTTAGGAAAAGACATGTTATGATATGACAGATTGTCCTAAAACACAGGTTTTTGGGACATTATAAATTGACTATATCCGAAGGAGAACCTATATGCAAACTATTCAACAACAGTGGTTTGGAAATATTCGAGGCGACATATTATCAGGGATTGTCGTCGCACTTGCACTTATTCCAGAAGCCATTGCTTTTTCAATTATCGCTGGTGTGGACCCTATGGTTGGTCTTTACGCTTCCTTTAGTATAGCTGTCATAATCGCTTTTGTCGGTGGCAGACCGGGTATGATTTCTGCTGCTACTGGTGCCATGGCACTTGTTATGGTTAATTTGGTTGCTGATCATGGGTTGAATTATTTATTGGCTGCTACTATTTTGACTGGAGTCATTCAAATTTTCTTAGGGGTCTTCAAAATAGCAAAACTAATGCGTTTTATCCCTAATTCAGTGATGATTGGCTTTGTTAATGCATTGGCTATTTTAATCTTTATGGCACAGGTCCCTCATATTTTAGGGGAAGGCATATTAACGTATGTATTTGTCGCAGTTACATTAATAATGGTCTATACAGTACCACGCTTTATAAAAGGGGTTCCTGCCCCACTAATTGCGATCGTTATTTTAACTGCAATATCATTTATATTTGGTATTGAATTAAAAACGATTGGAGATTTAGGTACGATAACGCAAAGTCTACCAAGCTTTTTCTTACCGGACGTACCATTCTCTTTAGAAACTCTTCAAATAATACTGCCTTACTCTTTAGCACTAGCTATTGTTGGTTTACTTGAATCGTTGTTAACTTCACAAATAGTTGATGATATGACGGATACAAAATCAGATAAAAACCGGGAAGCACGTGGACAAGGAATCGCTAACTTTATCACAGGATTTTTCGGTGGTATGGCTGGTTGTGCGATGATTGGTCAATCGATGATTAATGTGAAGTCTGGCGGACGTGGCCGTCTATCTACATTGGTTGCTGGGGTTTTCTTAATCTTTTTAATCATAGTTTTAGGTGATTTAGTAATTGATATTCCAATGCCCGTGTTAGTTGGAATAATGATTATGGTATGTATTGGTACATTTGATTGGTCTTCATTTAAATATATTGTGAAAGCACCACGTGCAGATGCAGTTGTGATGATTGCGACTGTTGCAATCGTTGTCTACACGGATAACTTAGCTATCGGTGTGGTAGTAGGTGTTATATTAAGTGCCTTATTCTTTGTTGCTTCGATCTCTAGGGTGAAAATAACGGAACATGATGGCATATATATTATTGAAGGTCCCCTTTTCTTTGCTTCTACTCAACATTTTGTTCAAACAATTGAAAAAACAACAGCAAAAACTATTACAATAGATTTATCGAGTAGCCATTTGTGGGATGAATCATCCGTTGGAGCAATTGTTAAAGTTGTTTCAAAATTAGAAGAACAAGGAAAATCGGTATCAGTAATTGGGATGAATCCAGCTAGTGAACTGCTATATCAAAAACTTTTAGGGATTACAACTTCACACTAAGGAGGACTAGTTATGTATCCACACATTCTTTTAGCAACAGATGGCTCTGAAAACTCCGTTCGTGCCGCAAAAGAAGCGATTAAACTGGCAATGTGTTCAGCCAATTCTAAAGTCGAAGTAGTGATGGTCACAGATTTTGACAAATCAAAGCAAGACATTCTACATGCCCAATCAGCCGAATCATTGCTGATAGAACGCAAACGTAAAATTTCCAATGTAGAACAGTTACTAAAGGATGAACAAGTGAATTATAAAGTTACTTTTTTAAAAGGATCCCCTGGTCCAGAAATTGTTCGATATGCAAAGGAACAAAAAGTTGATCTTGTAGTTGTTGGCAGTCGAGGTTTAAACACTTTACAAGAAATGGTGTTAGGAAGTGTCAGCCATAAAGTGATGAAGCGAGTTCACTGCCCTGCATTAATTGTTAAATAATAATTATTTAACTATATTTTTTTAAAAAATTAGTTGTATATAATAGACAAAGTTTGTTCATAATAAGTTTTGTAAGATATTTATAATTCCGTAGTAGCTCAGTGGTAGAGCAATCGGCTGTTAACCGATTGGTCGTAGGTTCGAGTCCTACCTCCGGAGTTCAGAGCTAAAAAAGAATGGTTGATCGTGACTTTAGTTCACGACCAACCATTCTTTTTGTTTATCAGTTCCATTTATGTACTTCTTCTTCCCTTTGCCTTAAGGAAATTTAAAAACCCCTTATAAAAGTGGGATAAGAGGCAATACTTAGAAGAGCATTTTTGAATGGAGGATAAGGATGAATACTACTAACAGTAAAGTATCTATTTTTGCATTAGGTGGAGTAAATGAAATAGGGAAAAATATGTATGTCATTCAATCAGATGACGATATAGTGGTCATCGACTGTGGTTCCAAGTTTCCCGATGAAACCCTGCTAGGTATAGATTTAATCATTCAGGATATTTCCTACTTATTGGAGAATGAGGATAAAGTAAGAGGGTTAATCATTACACATGGTCATGAAGATCATATTGGTGGTATCCCCTACTTTCTGAAACAACTTAATGTACCGATTTATGCAACCAATTTAACGGTAGGCCTAATCGAAATTAAATTGAAGGAGCATGGGTTATTAAGAAATACACAACTATTTTTAATAGACTCCGACTCCAAACTGAGACTAGGAACCATTAAGACATCCTTCTTTCGAGTTAGTCACAGCATACCTGATTGCCTAGGTGTAGCATTTCATACTTCACAAGGAACAATTGTACATACAGGAGATTTTAAATTTGATTTAACGCCTGTAGATGAACAATATCCGGATATTCATAAGATGGCCGAGCTTGGCAACAAGGGCGTGTTACTGCTCCTATCAGAAAGTACGAATGCCGAAAGACCAGGATTTACTGCTTCCGAACAAAAAATTGCTGCACAAGTCGAAGAAGCGTTTCGAAATGCACCACGGAAGATTTTCATCTCTACCTTTGCCTCCAATGTGCACAGGGTACAGACAATAGTAAATGCTGCTATTAAGACCAATAGGAAAATTGCATTATTAGGGAGAAGTATGGTTAATGTAGTAGCTGTTGCGATGGAACGAGGGTATTTAACTATTCCTGAAGACATGCTAATCGATCAAAACGAAATTAATACGATGAATCCTGAGAATGTTGTGATCTTGTGCACAGGGAGCCAAGGAGAACCGATGGCTGCCTTGTCTCGCTTAGCAAGTTCAAGCTACCGTAATGTAGAGGTACTTCCGGAGGACACGATTATTTTCGCAGCTGGACCTATTCCTGGCAATGAAAAGAGTATTACAAGAATTATAGACAACTTATATACTTTAGGTGCTCATGTTATATACGGCTCCGGTAATGTTACTGGCATGCATGTATCAGGTCATGCTTGCCAAGAAGAGCTCAAACTGATGCTTACTTTGATGAAACCAAAATACTTTATTCCTATTCATGGCGAATATCGTATGCTCCATCACCATCAGCTGTTAGCAGAATCTGTTGGTGTGGAACGAAATAATATATTTATCGTTCAAAACGGGGATGTCGTGGACATTGTAGATGAAAAAGCTGTTCAAACGAGAAATATAGAAGCTGGAAATGTATTTGTCGATGGGTTTGGTATTGGAGACGTCGGGGAAATTATATTACGAGATCGAAAATTGCTTTCAGAGGATGGGATGTTAGTAATTGTTACCACTCTAAGCAAAGCAAATAACAAGATTATTTCAGGACCGGATACAATTTCTCGCGGATTTGTCTATGGTCCTGAGTCCGAAGAGCTTATAAAAGATGTGAACCAAAATGTACGATCTACTATTTCGAAAACAAGGGATACAAACAAAAACCAACGTGTTCTAAAACAAAACATAAAAAAATCTCTAGAAAAGCTATTATATAGTCGAACTAAAAGAAAACCTATGATACTTCCTATAATTATCGAATTGTAAACAAATTGGAGGTAACCCGATGGCAGATACAGAAGAAGATTTAATCAAACTAGGTTATAAAAAATATTACGGAGATGAATTAGATATATACTTTCATCCCATAAAATGTACACATGCTGCAAACTGCATTAAATACCTCCCTTCTGTTTTTGATGTAAACAATAAGCCATGGATTTATCCAAACGGAGCACTTAGAGAAGATGGCAAAAGAGTCGTTCAAAATTGCCCCAGTGATGCGCTACGATTTATCGATAAAAGAACCGTTCATTAGAATAATTTTCTAATGAACGGTTCTTATTTTTCAGAAAAAACATATTATTTTAAGCTGATTCGTTATATATTAATAAAGTGAGTTAATTTCACAGTAGTAATAATATCTGGATTAAGTTGATTTTCGCTTTCCACTGCCCTTGGACAGCACTTCTATCGACAAGAATATACTATGGATACAAAAGGAGCACTTATGCTAACTACTAAACAATTAGAAGATATCGAGGCACTGCAAAAAGAATGTGAACTACATGATAAACTTCAGCTGAAGTTAAATTGGGATATGCTGAAAACACGTACGGATAATCATTATGACTTCTTCCTATATGACAACGATGTACTGATAGCTTTTCTAGGTTTATATCCTTTTGGTACGACAGTTGAGGTTTGCGGAATGGTTAAACCGACGGACCGCAGAAAACATCATTTCTCCAATTTATTTGAAGAAGCTATGGCTGTTGCAAAAATACAGGGCTTTCATAAAATATTGTTGAACGCTCCTGCTGGTTCTGACGAAGCAAAAGCATTTTTGAAACACTATAAAGCAGTGTATTCCTTTTCAGAACATCAAATGAAATGGGAACCAAGAGAACTGGAAGAAGTATCTGGATTCACCTCACGGAAAGCTGAGCAAAAGGACCTTCCCTTACGTGTTCAGTTAAATATTGAATCATTTGGATTAGATGACGAAAGTTCCTTAGAAATAGAAAATCGAGTTGACTTAGAAATGGATAACAGCGTGTATATAATCGATACACATGAACAATCTGTAGGTAAAATAAGAGTTAAGGTTGAAGACGAGGAAGCTTGGATATACGGTTTTAGTATACTTCCCCACTTCCGTGGCAAAGGAATTGGACGAAAAGTATTACAATCTATCGTTAAGAAATATGCATCTCAAGGTAATTCTCTCCACTTAGAAGTCGAAACGGAAAATATGCATGCGTTAAGTTTATATGAATCTATTGGATTTCAAATAGTCCACGCACAAGATTATTACATATACAAATAATTCAAACCCTGATATAACGTTAACATAGTTACATCAGGGTTATATTTTACTTTTTCCAATCGCTAGCGAGCATTCCATAAACCACATGATCCACATAATGGTCATATAGCCACTCTGCCTGCCTTACACAGCCTTCTTCCTGAAAACCTAATCTGCCTGGAATAGCCCTACTTTTTTTGTTTTCTACAGCTGCGCGAATTTCTACACGATTTAATTGTAATTCTACTAATGCATAATCCACAAAAGCCTCTACTGATTTTGTCATTAACCCTAATCCCACATAATCATTTCCTAACCAATACCCAATACTCGTTGATTTGTTATTCCAATCAATTTTATGGAAACCAATTACTCCAGCAAGATTGCCGTCATACCAAATACCCGCTTGAAAGCCGTTATTCTCACTAAACTGCTTCATAGTCGATTGGATGAACATCTTCGTGTCTTCAGAAGTACGAGTAAAATCAATAAATGGTAACCATTCTCTTAACGTATCCTTCGATTGAACAGTTAATGCGAACAAATGTTCAGTGTCCCGTAAATCGAGCATTTTTAAGCAAGTTTGGTCATTAATTTCGTATGAAAACATGAATTTCCTCCTTTTTCACATCTTTTAGTTTACATAATATTATTATGTAAACATTTACACGTGTTTTTTTGTAAGTCGCTAAATATTCTGTCTAAATATAGATCTAGTTTGTAATATAACATATTCTCTTCAAACAAAACCACAGAATTTTTTCTAACAAGATTTCCTATTGAACTACATCTCTGTTTTCGTTTTGCTGAATGGTCTCATATTAAATTATTATTGAAATATAATTATTATTTTGTATGTAATTGCATATAATTTAATATTAATAGAGACAATGAGGTGAGAAAAATAAATCATCTAAATACAAACAAAGAAAAGAGGACATTTTTTCAATGGCTTAACTTTTTGATTCCATACTTTTATACAGCGGGAATTACGCTTATAATATCGTGGATGGTTATTGCATCCATACTGATTGGTTTTAATATATTGAATGAAAATCCAAAAGCTTTTTTTCTTCAAAATGAAAATACTAGCCCAACAAATGCAAGTGGAACGGCGTTTTCGATTATTGTCCAGCCCTTTGTGGAATCCAATTTTAATCAAATCATTTTTCGGGGAATCTTTCTTCTTTTCATTTGGTTGCTTTTATTTCTCACTATACCCGTTGCTTTTAAGCGTTTAAAAAGATTTAAGTTCTTAAATCTTGAATTTGAGGTAGATAATATTGAACAGGCTGCTATAGAAACAGTTGAAATCAGCGGTACTAAAGCAAGACTTATGGCTTACTTCACTGGAGATGATGCATCAGGACGGACCCTAGATTTTTTATCTCAATCTACTATAGATTTTAAGGAAGTACTAGAATATTTCCTAGCTGAAACTCAACTAGGATACAAAAATCATCCGATTAATGGTGTCTTTACGTATAAAATATACAATGGTACAGCACCTGAAAAATTGCATGTGTTAGTAGAAGAATCGAAAGAATCTGGGGAATCTGCGGTTTACAACAAAATCGATGAGGATAATTTATGGAAGAAAAGCTATCTTGTTTTGTATTTCCCTTATAATCATACTGAGTACATTACTGTAATAGAAAGTTATTCCTATTCATTTGATATTTTAGACAAATATTTATTTGAACTGCTCCATAAAACTATTAGTAAAAACCTAGAAAATATTGAGTATATGGTCGCCTTAACAAATAATGATGAGGATACGAGCGTAGTAAACTCTTGACCAAAATTATGTATCATCGAGAAAGGACTGATAAATATCGTAAGTGTAAATACTCCGATCAATACCGAAGAAGTTAAAAAACGTGCAACAAGAAATTTAAGCCGATTTAGCGCAAGACAAAAAAATAAAAATATTAAAGCTATAACCGGTGATATAGTAAAACCAATACACATTAGTAAATCAGAGCCATTGGTTAAACGAATGACATGTTATCAAAGAAATAATTAATGATTACCCACTTTATTTAAAGCGGGTAATTTTTTTTATGTTTTAAACTTTTCGAGTGTTTTTTTGCTATTTCTTGCATAATTGGCGAAGATCCAACTAAATCAGCGGCCTGTTTTATCGGCAAGCTTCTAAGATTTAACTCACTAATGCTCTTAAATTTTTCTCCCTTTAAATACCTTTTATAAATTTCTGATATCTTCACGGTGTATATACCCCCTTTTATACCACTAAGTCCGTATGTTTATAGTGTAGTATATTCGGGGCTTTCAAAAAGAGCCTTCCTATATTGCCTTTAGTCATAATTAGTTTACATAATATTATTATAAATTGTCTTTTGAATATGTACTGTATATAAATGGATTATTCTACATCCGGTGCAACATCACATGACTGCCTGATAACAAGTGTATGCGGAATTATAATTCGCTTAACAGGATCATTTTCATTTTTTAAGAGTTGGATTAAATTACTTGCTGCCTGGTAGCCAAGTTCTTTTATATTAATATCAATAGAAGTAAGTGGTGGCCTAGACATCTCAGCAAACAACGCATTATTAAAGCTAACAATAGAAACTTCAGTAGGGATTTCTATTTGCATTTCAGTAAGTGTATTCACTACTCCGACTGCCATTAAATCGTCTGTTACAAGTAAAGCTGTTGGTGGAATAGTTCTTCTAAGCAGTGCTTTTACAGCTTCCTGCCCACCTTCACGAAGAAAGTCCCCATGAATAATATAATCCTCATTTATATCCATGTCAGATGCCCTAAGTGCCTCTTTATAGCCATTTAGACGATCTAATGTAACTGTTAAACTCGGACTTCCACCTATAAAGCCAATTTTACGATGACCGAGCCCTATTATATAATCGGTAGCCTCTTTTGCAGCCATATAATTGTCGTTATCCACATGAGTAATCTTATCAACGAGGTCGTAAGGTTTTCCAATGACGACAAACGGAAATTTCCTTTTAGTTAAATACTCCATAATTTTATCGTCAATCATCGAATACAGAAGGATTATTCCATCTACTCTGCCACCTTGAACCATTTGTACGACCCCTTCATAAGAATCGAATTCTGTTTTACCACTGGTCATTTGCAATGCATAGTGATTATCATGTACACCTTCGCTTAATCCCTGTATAACCTCTGAAAAGAATGGATTTTGAAAAAACACGCCAGATGAGTGAGGTAAAACAAGACCTATCACTTTAGTCGACTGACTGGCTAGGCTACGGGCAATAAAATTCGGATGATATTTAAGTTCATCCATCGCGTCCCTTACTCGTGTCTTCGTGTCTTCGCTTATCCGGGGACTATTAGCAATCACCCGGGAAACAGTCGAAGGAGCAACTTTAGCCAGCTTCGCCACATCTTTAATTGTAATCGCCATTAGAAATTCCTCTCTCTCTCTTTCGCTAATCTTACATCGGTTATATTACTTATATAAGTATACTCTTACTTCAAATGGATTAAGAGTTATAGTCTCGGATAGCTGCTCCGGTGCATTCTCATAATTATATAGTATAAGATCTGTGTTACGTTTCGGTAAATGTTTTAACTTAAGTTCCGTAATTTGTTGTCTAAAATTACATAACACAAACGCAAACTGATCTCCTATTGTTCGTGAGTAGACGTATACATCGGGATGCTCTTCTTGTATCACATCATATTCTCCATACACAAATAGAGGATTTTCTTTCCTTACTTGAATCATCTTCTTATAGAAATGATAAATAGAATTCTCATCTCCTAATTGATTTGCAACATTAATCGTTAAATAATTCGGATTGACTTTCATCCACGGCTCACCTACTGAAAATCCGCTATTTAAAGTACTATCCCACTGCATCGGAGTTCTTGAGTTATCACGGCCATTTCGCCAAATAACCTCCATTACCTCTTCATGCGACTTACCGTTCGCTATTTCTAAATCATAAAAATTCTTCATGCCAATATCATCATAGTCATGAATAGATGGAAACTGAACGTTTGTCATGCCAATTTCCTGGCCTTGATAGATAAATGGAGTTCCTTGCATCAAGAAGTAGCAGGCAGCTAGCATTTTGGCACTTTCATTCCAGTACTCTTTGTCATTTCCCCAGCTCGAAACACTACGTGTCTGATCGTGATTTTCAAGGAATAGAGCATTCCATCCTTTTGAGTGTAATCCTTTTTGCCATTTAGTTAGAACTTGCTTTAAAGCAATAACATCTACTGAGTTATTTAGGTCCTTATTCCAGAGTCCGAGATGTTCAAACTGAAAGATCATATTAAACTTTCCATTTACTTCTCCAACCCACTCGTCTGCCTCATCGATTCCTACTCCATTTGCTTCACCAACAGTCATAATATCGTATTTAGCAAAAGTTTCTTCTTTCAACTCTTTTAAATACTCTTGAATACCTGGTTGGTTCGTATGCATATCAAAAGAGGAAACATATTTTTCAGCATTGGGATTTGGCATATCTGGTAACTCATCACGTTTCTTAATATGACTGATCGCATCTACACGGTAACCATCGATACCTTTGTCGAGCCACCAATTCACCATATTAAATAGCTCATGACGCATCTCTGTATTTTCCCAATTTAAGTCAGGCTGTTTCGTGGCAAACAGATGGAGATAATATTGGTTCGTAAGTTCATCATGCTGCCATGCGCTTCCAGAGAAAATACTTTCCCAGTTATTCGGTTCTTGATCACCCTTACCATCCTTCCAAATATACCAATCCCTTTTAGGGTTATCTTTAGAAGAACGAGATTCAATAAACCAAGGATGTTCATCACTTGTATGATTGATTACTAGATCAAGAATTAGTTTCATCCCTCTTGCATGAATTTCTTCTAATAACTCATCGAAATCATCCATATTGCCATACTGCTTTGAAATACCCTGATAATCGCTAATATCATATCCATTATCTGCATTAGGTGACTTATAGAAGGGACTGACCCAAATAACGTCTACTCCTAAGTCCTTCAAGTAATCTAATTTGGTAATGATTCCACGTAAATCACCTATTCCGTCACCATTGCTATCCATGAAACTTCTAGGATACACCTGATAACTTACTGCCTCTTTCCACCATTTTTCGTTCATGTCTATAGTACTCCTTTCGTGCTGCACATTCTTTCGTAAGTTATGACTACCTTTGGATTAAATTTAATAACAAATTATTGTTTTGTCCGTTTGAAGCGAAGGACCAAAAAAACTAATAATATTACTATTATTCCTATCACAATGCTCAAAACTAAACGATTATCTGACTTTTCATTGACGAACTCATATATTTCGGACTGTCCACTTTCCAACTTGAACGTGTACCCATCCTCATTATTACCTGAGTTAACTAATTCACCAGCTAATACCCCTTTTAGCTGTTTCCCTTTTTCTATACCCTTATTTAAAGCAATCTTTTTAGCTTCTGACGTATTATTGATGGCTACTATTACGGTTTCATCCCCGTAAGTTCTCTTATAAAGAGTAAGTCCTGCATCATCCACTAAAAGTTTCATTTCTCCCCTTGTAAGAGATAACTGCTGCTGTCTAACAGCACCGAGTTTTTTTACAAACGTTGTCAATTCTTCATCTGCTCCAAAATTCATCATTCGACGATTGTCTGGATCGTTTCCTCCGTCTAATGCTATTTCTGTCCCATAGTAGAAGATAGGAATGCCAGGAGCAGTATACATATAAGTTAGCGCTAGCTTTACCTGAGTAACCGGGTCTTGATTATTTTGGATTGCTAAATTAGCGAACCTTTGCATATCATGATTATCTATAAATTGTCCTAGCAGTTCTGGTCGATCAAACAATTTGTTATTTCGCTCATTATTTGAAAATAACCATCCTAGAGACTGATTTGGTTTTTCAAAAGCTGCACGGAGACTTTCATTTTGCGAAAAATCCATGAAACCATCAATCCCAGTTTCCTCATATCCAGCTACTATATTAGGGTTATCATGCCAAACCTCTCCTATAAGAAAGAATGATTCTTTCACCGTTTTAAGTTCAGCAGAGAAGTCCTTCCAAAACTCCTTTGGAACATGTTTAACTGTGTCGAGTCTGTAACCATCGATATCTGTTTCTTGAATCCACCATTTTGCTGCATCTATTAGGTACTTACTTACCTCTGGATTTTCTTGATCTAAATCGGGTAAATCATATAACCAACCGTTTTCAACTTCTTCTTGATCATTCCAATTAGAAATAGACTTGTTTTCATGAAACCAATCATTTTTAGTAGAATCATTAAGCCAATCATGATTTGGTCCAACATGGTTAACGACAAAATCTAAAATAACTTTTATATCGCGTTTGTGCGCTTCGGTTACAAGTGTTTTAAACTCTTCCATGGAACCAAAATAGGGATTCGTTTGATAGAAATCTTTAATCCAGTATCCATGATAACCGTTATTCATATTTTGAAATATGGGAGTTAACCAAATTGCTGTATAACCCATTTCTTTTATATAATCTAGCTTGTCGGTAATTCCTTGAAAATCCCCACCATGATAAGCAAGTGGATCGTTAATATTAGCATCTTTGTCATTACTCGTATTTCCATTGTTAAATCGGTCCACCATAATCATGTATATAACCTCATCCTGCATCCGTTTCTCCTCACTTGCTAGAGATTGCTGCGGATTTGATACGGCAATTACAAAAAATAATAAAATGAATAGCACTCTACTTTTAGTCATGGTCATCTTAAGCAACTTCTTTCCTTTGAAGTCATTAACCCTTCGTACCACCAGCAGTTAAACCAGAGATAAAATACTTTTGGAATGATAGGAAAAGTATTGTAATTGGGATTGCGATTAAAACAGACCCCGCTGCAAATGTAGTAAACTCATTCCCAAACTGTTTGGAAACTAGTTCGTATAGACCTACACCCATTGTGAACTTCTCTTCACTACGTAACATAATACGAGCAAGTATGAAATCACCAAACGGAGCGATGAATGAAAATAATGCTACTACTGCTAAAATTGGTTTTGATAAAGGCATGATAATTTGCCAAAAAATGCGTAAATGACCCGCTCCATCCATACGTGCAGATTCATCCAGTTCTTTTGGAATCGTATCCAAATATCCTTTCATTAACCAAGTATTCATTGGTATTTGACCACCAACATAAATAAGTATTAAACCAACATGCGTATCTAGCAGTCCAGTTCGCTGAGCAAGTACAAAGATAGCAATAAGGGCAGCGAAGTTTGGAATCATCTGTAGGACTAAAAAGGTAAGAAGTCCATTTTTTCTTCCGATAAATCTGTAGCGTGAAAAAGCATATCCAGTAAAAGCGACACTTAATACCGCAAATACCATCGTTATTAAACTTATCTTCATCGAATTTAAATACCATAAAACGTAATTAGAGTTTTCTATGTCAAATAAGCTCTTATAGTGCTTAAGTGTAGGATTTTCTGGAAACATTGTTGAACCTGATAGACTTTGTCCTGGGTTAAAGGAAGATCCCAGTACCCATAGTAAAGGGTAAACAACAATGACTACAGCAACTAGAAGAATAAGATAAGAAACTGACAATCTGATTATTTTCTCAGTTTTATTAGTCATTACATCATATCCTCCTCTTTGAATGAATTAGTTCGTTTGAATTGCCATAACGCTACCGTAATAACAATAAGTGATAGTAGCATCGTTATTGCAGCTGCTTTCCCATATTGTCCAGAAGTCATCGTCAATTGATAAATCCAAGAGATTAAGATATCTGATCCACCGGCATTTTGACCTGGTAAAGCCGGACCACCACCGTTAAATAGGAAGATGACATTGAAATTATTAAAGTTAAATGTATATTGCGTGATCAGAATTGGCGCCGTTGCATACAGTACCATTGGTAAAGTAATACCTCTGAATTTCTGGAAGATAGAAGCTCCATCTACATTTGCGGCCTCATATAACTCATTTGGAATAGATTGTAGCACTCCAGTTGTCATTGCGAAGATGAATGGGAAACCAAGCCATGATTGTATTAAAATCAGTGCAAATCGAGTCCATAATTCTTCTGTCATCCATGGAATTGCATCAATTCCTAACATACTCAGTATTTGCGTATTAATAACGCCGAACGATTCGTTGAACATCCCTGAAAAAATTAGGATCGATACAAATGCTGGTACTGCCCACGGCAAGATTAATATTGTGCGGAAAAAAGCTTTCCCTTTTAAATCCTTTTGATTGATAACAACGGCTAAAAAGACCCCGATCACAACCTGCAAAGTGGTTGCTCCAAATGTCCAAACAATTGTCCAACCGAATACACCAAAGAATGTAGACCTCCAAAGGTCTAATTTGAATATATCAATATAGTTTTGAATTCCTACCCAATCTACCAGTTTTGCTGGTGGTGAATGGTATAAATCATAGTTTGTAAATGAGAGAAGAATTACAAAGATTATTGGGAAAATAACTACGAAGATTAATAATAAAAATCCTGGGGAAATCATTAGATAAGGAAAACCGTTATCCAAAAGATTGTGATACTGCTCCCTCACGCTATTTAATAGGAAACCCTCATCTCGTTTTTTTCCATTGTGGTAAGCATCATATATATTGAAAGCATAAATTCCAAGACCTATGATTGCTACCAACAAGGCGATAATTCCATCGATTAATAAGAATATAGAATGATCAAGCTTTGGAATTTCTCCAAGCGTAATAAGACCCCAGAATCCCCAGTTTAGCGTTTGAGAAAAACTACTAAAGAATGCGACTGTTAATACTAAAAAGATAATTCCTTTGACAAACTGTTTATTATAAAATTGTCCAAAACCTGGGATGATGGATAGTAACCCAGCATTTTTTCTATGTTTGGTTGTGACATTACTGTTCATTGTAGTTGTCGCCTCCTTCTTTCCTATGAAAGAGAATACTCTCCTATTTTCACATGGATTTCCTTACAACATTGACACTTATACATAATAGAGAAGCAAAGGCATATGACCCCTTAAAGGAAACATGCCTTTGCCTTGTTTGAGAATTAGTAAGTTTGCGCTAATACTCGCTGAACTAGCTCGAGCGCTTATGCTGTTCTAAGTTATTGTGGATGGTTAGTTTCAATATTTGTTTTGATCGTTTTAACTGCATCGTCCATTGCAGCTTTTGGTTCTGCCTTACCAGTTGCAAGGGTTTGAAGTGCAGATGCCGCAGGTCCCCATACTTCCGCCATTTCTGGAATATTAGGCATAGGTATTGCGTATTGGGATTGAAGTGCTACTGCTTTTGCCCCTTCATTGTCCGCAATAATCGGATCTTCAATTAATGTTGTAACTGGTGGAATCTCTTGGGTTAATTCAAAACGAATTTTTGCATTCTCTTCATTTGTTAACCATTCTATTAATTTAGTTGACCAATATGGATGTTCTGTAAATGCGGATACATGCCATCCTTTAACTCCCATAAATGTCTTCATATGCTCACCATTTGGTAAGGTTGGCATTGCAGCTACTCCAATATCAATCCCAGCGTCTTTCATCCCTTGGAATGCCCAAGGACCGTCCATTACAGATGCGACTTTCCCTTCATTGAATAGACCATCTTTCGCTGAGCCACCGCTATCCCCTATAATTCCTTTAGGGAATAAACCTTCTGCATACCATTTTTGAATATATTCTGCACCAGCTATACCGCCTTCATTGTTTAAACCAACATCATCTCGGTCAAGGGCTCCATCATTCTCTTTGAATACATATCCCCCCATACCTCCAAAGACTCCGTGTGCAAAGTAGAAGTCATCCCATTTTGCTAAGAATCCAAACTTTTTACCATCTGTAAATTCATTTGCAAAAGCATAAACTTCATCCATTGTTTCTGGAGCTTCCTCCATTAAAGCCTTATTGTAAATAAATACTGGTGTCTCTGTAGCTTTTGGTAACCCGTATAATTTTCCATCATATTTCTGTGCAGTCACAGCTGATTCACTGAAAGTAGAAAGGATTTCATCACTTACTTCAATTTCCTGAAGCAACCCTTCTGTCACAACTTGACCAATTTGATCATGAGGTAAAGTAACTACGTCTGCACCAGTTCCCGAAGGACCATCTAAACGTAGCTGATCACGCATTTTATCTGCCATACCTAATTCTTTAAATTCAACCTTAATACCATATTCCTTTTCGAAAGATTCGATAGCAGGTTTTAGAGCGACAGATTTATCTGTATCCTCCCAAACTATAAGTGTTTCAGGTTTTGCTGGTTCTTCTGAAGATTCAGCCCCAGTTTCTGTTTCTTTTTCATCTGTTTTCGCGGGAGTTGTTTCCTCCCTTTTCGGTCCACATGCAACTAATAATGCCAATGTAATAATGAGCATGAACAACAAAGTTAATGACTTTTTCATTTGTACCCCTCCTATTTTTTGGTTTAAACCTACGCTAAGTTGGACAAACGCTTGCACATTTCAGCAAAAGAAAGCGCTATCATAAGTTGCTAAAAATAATTTCTTTCAATTACTTATAAGTCTATATATAAGATTGAAAGAATAATATATTAGTAATGAATCTATGAAAACGATTGCACAACTCATAGTTTTATTATACATTTATTTGAGAAGGAAACAATCTATTTTTTATAAATATTATAAATATTAAAATTTTTAATGTAACGCTTCTTCTCCTTCTATGCTCACTACATTGAGCGTCCATATTTAAATTACTTGGAAGTAAAATAATTCGTTTTAAAGGAGATGTATAATGGAGAAAACTGCTATTTTTCACCGTCCCACCGATAGCTTTGCTTTTTTACTAGATGATCGAACACTACAATTACGACTTAAGACAAAAAAAAATGATGTTACTTCTGTTTCGTTAATATTTGGTGATCCTTATATTTGGAGAAATGGCGAATGGCAATTTTCTAAAATGCCTATGAACTTAGTTGGAAACGATGGTTTACATGATTATTGGGAAACTGAAGCATTTGCAGCAACCAAACGATTACGCTACGGCTTTCAGTTAACTTCTTTAACGGAGGAAACAATATATACAGAAAAAGGTTTTTTTGACAGTATACCAACTGACAGTGATTATTATTTTTGTTTTCCGTATTTACATGAGAATGAACTGTTCCAAGCGCCCCAGTGGGTAAAAGACACTGTTTGGTATCAAATATTCCCAGAACGTTTTGGCAACGGAAATCCTTCTATTAATCCCAAAAACACAAAAGCTTGGGGCAGTGAACCCCCTGCAGTTAATAACTTCTTTGGTGGTGACTTCGCCGGCGTAACAGCACATTTAGACCACCTCACGGATATAGGGGTAAATGGCATTTATTTTACTCCAGTATTCGAAGCCTCCTCCAATCATAAATACGATACGATTGACTATATGGAGATAGATCCTCAATTTGGGGATGCAGATGCATTAAAAGAACTAATAACACAATGCCATAGCCGCGGCATTAAGGTAATGCTAGATGCCGTATTTAATCATAGCGGTTATTACTTCCCTCCCTTCCAGGATGTCCTAAAGAACGGAGAAAGCTCACCTTATAAAGATTGGTTCCACATCCACAGCTTCCCCGTTCTAGGAGGAGAAAAGCCAAACTATGAGGCTTTTGGTTTTGTAGATTCTATGCCCAAGCTGAATACTGCTAATCCAGAAGTTAAAAAATACTTACTGGAAGTAGGTATCTATTGGATCAATGAATTTGATATTGACGGTTGGAGACTTGATGTTGCAAACGAAGTAGACCAACCTTTCTGGCGCGAGTTTAGAAAAACTGTTAAAGAAGCAAAACCGGATGTTTATATTCTTGGAGAAATATGGCATGATTCAATGC
Organism: Psychrobacillus sp. FSL K6-1464; assembly: GCF_038003145.1. NCBI lineage: Bacteria > Bacillati > Bacillota > Bacilli > Caryophanales > Bacillaceae > Psychrobacillus > Psychrobacillus sp. FSL K6-1464. The sequence continues at coordinate 1,787,399 of NZ_JBBOOP010000001.1, read as the reverse complement.
CATGGCTTAGAGGAGATCAATTTGATGCGGTGATGAATTATCCCTTTAAAACAAATGTATTAAATCTTCTGGCAAAAAACAGCATTAATTCAAAACAATTTGCAGAGAATATGAGTAAGGTATACTACAGTTACCCGAAAACTGTGTTTGATTTCACTTTTAATCTTGTTGGTAGCCATGATACTGCTAGAATTCTTACAGAATGTAATGATAATATTAATATAACGAAACAAGTATTTACTATTCTTTTAACCTTTATGGGAACTCCATGCATCTATTATGGCGATGAAATAGGCCTTACAGGTGGCCAAGATCCTGGCTGTCGTGAGTGTATGGACTGGGATGAAAATAATCACCAGCTAAAGTTAAAAAATCATATCCAAACGCTGATAGCACTACGAACTAAAGAAAAACTACTTGCCAATGAAGGCTCTATAACATTCGTACATCCTACGGAGGCAAATGGTATATTTGGGTATAAAAAGCACAACGCTACCAAAACAATTATCGTCTTACTTAATCCTAGTTCCGATGAGCAGCAATATGCACTGGATCGGGACCAAAAATATAACATACTGTATAGTTCTGGGTTAGTAATAGAAGGGTCTAATGTCAGTATTTCTAGAGAAGGATTTGGAATTATCGAATATAACCTCTAAAAAAACAAAAGCATAAGTGCCTATGTCTTTCCCGGCGAGCATTGGAAAAATAGCAATAAAGACATATTTTTCCTAAGTTTGCTTTTCTGAAGTGAATGGAGGGGCAAGAAGCTTGGGGTCTAGAGATTATATATTTAGCAATAAGGAGAACTTGCCTTGGAATTTAAACTACTAGCAAAAAATGATTTAATTAAATGTACGGAAACATTTATTGAAGTATTCAATGATGTGCCTTGGAATGATCAATGGACATTTACAAAGGCTAATAAATATTTACTGAGTTTTTAGCAAACACCTGGATTTTCAGGCGTTTTAGCGATAGAAAACGACGAAATTCTCGGCTTTATTTTTGGTGTAAATAGAGTATGGTGGAGCGGAGATGAATTTTTCATTCATGAAATGTGTGTTAAAACAAAATGTCAAAATAAAGGTATTGGAAGAGCGATGTTAAATCATTTAATAAAAGAGCTTCATAGCAGTAATATAAGTAACATTACACTTCTCACAGATAGAGGTATACCTGCCGAAGAATTTTATAAGAAAAATGGTTTTGAAGAAATAGAAAGAATCATTTTCTTGCATAAGAACATCAAACTATAGTGAAAAGTCAGGTGTTAGAATTAAATAAACCAATTATTGATATAAAATTAACTCTAATTTTGAAAGAACGTACTTATACTAATAGGGCGTTAGTTCAATAAGATAATAAGCAACTTCCGGTTTTATGGAAGTTGCGTTTTTTCTTTAAATAAGAAATAGAAGTTATATTTAAATGAAATTGTATCAGAATGGAATAATTTCTATAGTTTTTGAGGCAATATTCTTAAGAAAATTTTGGTCATGCTCTACAAATAAAAGCGTTGGTTTATATGTCAATATCATTGTTTCAATTTGATTTTGATTAAAGATATCTAAATAATTCAATGGTTCATCCCAAATGTAAAACTCTGCCGGCATGCCTAAAGATTTGGCAAACTCTACTTTTTTCTGTTGACCATTACTCATCCATTCAATTGGAATATTAAAAACATCTCGATCCATACCTAAAACCCGAAGATTATTTAGGAATAATGTGTAGTCAATATGATGGTCGACAGAAAAATTGTGTAACGAGCCATTATTATCGTCATGATTTTGATGAATGATACTTTTAGATAGTCCTTGAGATATGATTACCTCTCCGCTAATTTTCCCATCAAAATATTGATGATTTAAATAATTTATAATTGATGTTTTGCCACTGCCATTTGGTCCAACCAATGCTACTTGCTCACCCTGATAAACATCAAATGTTATCGGATGAAACAGTTGTTTTCCACCGTAACTTAAGGTGAAATTTTGGACACGCATTATTGGATTTCGATGGCTAAATATACAATTAATTGTTAAATTACTTGTTGATTCGATATTTTTTAGTAGCTTTGTCTTTTCTTCTATCTTTGCATCCGTCCGCTTTTCAATAGCTTTTGATCTCTTCATCATCCACTTGGCCATAGCATTACCGAATGGGTCATTACCTGATGGCTTTTCCTTTCTTTTAGCCCACACAGACTTTTCTCTAGCAGTTCTATTTAAACGCTCAATTTCCGATTTTAACGATTTATTTTGATCAAGTTCAAACTGATCTTGTAATTGTTTTTGTTGTTCATAAGTGGAGAAATCACCATTATAAATAACTAATTGACTTTTCTCAATGACCAAAATATGATCGACTACTTTATCAACAAAATTACGGTCATGACTGACAACAATATAGCCTTTTTTTCTTTTTAAATACTCAGCAATAATTTCCCTCCCCTCAATGTCTAAATGGTTTGTTGGTTCATCTAGAAGTGGGTAACGTGATTCCTCACAGAATAGAGCAGCTAATAATACTTTTGTTTGCTCGCCACCAGATAACTGTTCAAAAGGATGCCATAATAGTTCCTTATCTAGCGATAACTGTTCGCATTCTCGCTCAAGTTTCCACAATTCTACTGGAATCACTTCATCAATTGCATAGTACGTTAATTGTTTCTTATTATTAATGTTCTGTGGAAAATAAACAAAATCCAAGTCGGAAATAATTTCACCATAAAAAGGAAATTGTTTCATCATTAAGTTGAGTAAGGTTGTTTTCCCACGTCCATTTCTTCCGATTAAACCTAAACACCAAGAAGAATCAATCGTTATATTAACATTTTCGAACAGTGGATGATCTAATGAATCGAACCCATAATTTAAGTTTTTAATTTCAATCGGCATATTATATTACCTCCAATAGTGTTGTAAACTGGAGATGATCTTAGAAGTTGCATCATCCCTTTAAGGTTTGAATGCATACGCATAAACAAATAAAAATCCTCCTGAAAAAGCTTCAGAAGGATTAGTATTCATACGAAAATAAGCCTAGAACAAGGCGTTACAAAGGTATAATAATGGACAGACTAATCCTATTTTAAGTGAAAATGCGTATACATTTTACGTATAAAATAGAATTATTTAATCATCTACCATTCATCATCCCTTCATCTATATTACTATCATTATAACTTTTATTATTAGAGTATTCAATCATTTGTTGTATTCCCACCATTATAATAAATGATTCGCAATATGGAGAATTTTAATCTAAAGAAACCTCTTTTAAATGAAATTATTTTTAGTTTACATAATATAATTATATTAAACTAAATGGTTGAATGGGTTATTCTCCATTACATTTTGTATTTCTTTGTCTTCTACATGCGTATAAATCTGTGTAGTGGAAACGCTCGTATGACCTAGTATTTGCTGAAGACTTCTAATATCTGCTCCATTTTTGTACATGATTGTTGCGGAAGTATGCCTTAACTTATGAGGCGTTATACTTCCTTTGTTTAACCCTGATGCCACGTTGATTTGTTTCACTATTTTAGCTACCGTTTGTCGAGTGAGTCGTGTGCCTTTTTGAGAAAGAAACAAGGAGTTATTTGTACTCGCGCCTTTTATGTATTGTCTTTCCTTTTCTTTATATTGTTGGATGGATTGGAGACAAGTGGAGTTCAAGAATACCGTTCTTTCTTTATTTCCCTTCCCCACAACATGTAATACATTTCCTTGTATGGAGTTTATATTTAAGCTACATAATTCGGAAACACGAATTCCTAAGTTTAAGAAAAACATAATAATACTATAGTTACGATAATAATGGCTCGTTTTCTTTATACCAGTGATGAACTGTATTGCCTCATGCTGATCCAAATAGATCGGTGTTTTTTTTGCTATCTTAGGTGATTCTAGCTCTTCTGCAGGATTATAATCTAATAATCTTCTTTTCCCTTTTAGGTATTTAAAAAACGATTTAATAGTTGCTGCTTTGCGAGCTCTTGATGCGGCGCTATTTTGGCGCTGTACTTCACAATACTCCTGGAAAAGGTAGATATCTTCGAGCGTTATCTTTTGGATAAATTCAGGATCCACTTCTTTAATACTAATGCTTTGTATCTCGGTTATTGGCACATCATTTTCAACTGCTAATAAAAATCGGAAAAACAAAGTTAAATCATATTCATATTCTTTTCTCGTTCGTATTGATTTGCCTTTAATAGTCGTTAAATACACTAAAAAATCTTTCATAATTTTAGGTAATTCCTTTTGCATCAAACCACTTCCTCTACTACTTATATTACCACAAAATAAGGTTCCCAAATATGTATTTGGGAACCTTATTAAAATTCACTATAATTTTTCGTCGAAAATACAGTTTCGATCATGACAATTACAAATATTAGGATGCTTCACATTAGCTCTGAGAGCGTTTTAACTTTCTCTTTGCGTATCATTGGTCATAACTCATCTCTAATTTGACTTCGCATAATCCGGATCTTTTTTAAACTTTTTCTTTCTTAGTTGAAAAACAATGGTTGCTAATAGTGGGAAAATTAAACCAATGACAAAAGTTATGGCAATTGCAATCTCTTCGTCAAATTTATATTGATATAAAATATTCGGGAAAATGATAATAGAAAAGACTAGGATTATTGCTCCGGCCGGGAAAGTTAATACTCGATATTCCTTTATATTCAATAGTTTACTTAAGGCAAGCACACCTGTGTAAAAATAAAGTGTAACTTTAAAAAATAGCGCAAGAGTCCACAAAAGAGCCATTAGACCTTCTATACGTGTTATAAAGTCTCCTACATTTATGACTTTCGCTAATGTATAACTTGGATATACTTGATGCTCGGTAGTATTTGAACCAAGTACGAAAATACAAAGCATGGTAATTGTGATAATTACAGCACCACCAATTAAAGTACCAATATAGAAATTTTTTCTACACTTTTTAATATCGCTAACAAATGCGGGAAAAATCATGAATAAGACAATGGCGTTAATACTAGAAACTGCCGTAACCTTGAAAGAAGAATTTAAAATTGAAGTAATATGAGCCTGAAAAAAGGGTTCTAAATTATCCAATTGGATTTGAGGTGATATACTCACAACTAGGATCATAAACAATAAGAAGAAAAAGAATAAAAAGATTTCAGCAGAACGCGCGATAGTTTGAATACCTAGACGAACCGCCAGAATAACAATAAGAACCATTAAAAGATTTATAAATGTTAAAGGTGTCTCGGGATACATTTGTGTAATTAAAAAAATACTTGACTGTGCAATAAGCGCCGAAGCATAAAGGAAAGCCATTAACACGAATAAGATAGAAATTAACTTCCCTACCAATTTTCCGAATATTTTTTCATTTACTTCGGTATAGGTTAGTTTAGGAAACCATAAACTAATTGTCGTAAAAAACCAGACAACTAATAGTCCTAAGAGATTACCGATTATTGCTGCAAGCCAAGCATCTTGTTTTACTGCAGTTGTAAGTGTAGAAGGAATATAGAGGATACTTGAACCTATCGTAAAAAAAATAACTAATACTAAAAATTGAAATGGCGTTATTTTATCTGTCTGCATCCCTCTACCCCCCTCATGCTTTACTCATTTATTTGACAAGACTTTCGAATGATTTCTCCATTATTGTAAACAGATCAACAGGGCTAGGTATTTTAATACCAACTGCTAATAAAATTAATAACGTTACTCCTATAGATAGCAGTACTGAGTAGACAATCAATTCTTTTTTTTGTTTGTTCTTCCACATAGTTGGCACATCAATCAAGACAACGACAATAATTACCAATAATATTCCAATTACTTTTACCATACTGTTTTACTCACTTTTCTTTCTTGTCAATTGGATTTAAAACCGAACCAAAGTGACTAATTTGTACCTTAACTTCTACACTTACTGGCAATTCAGCAAAAATTTCATCCCAATTAGCTTTAACTTTTTTCCATTGCTGTGGGTTTGATTTGTATATAGCAGCCCCAAAACCAAAAATGTCTGATTGATATTTTTGTTGAACTACTTTAATTGTTTCTTGAATATCATTTTTTACCACTTTCTCATATTCCTTTTGCAGCATTTCAATAGTTTTTTCCTTCGTTAAATCAATGTCACAACTAACCTCACCTAAATTTGCAACGATGTTCACTTTGATTTCTATTTCAGGATTATTACTCATTGTTTTACTTTTTATCTTTGAGTTATATTTTTTAGTATGAATAGAGACTTCCCCCCCGTCAGGGCATGTAACTAATCCAATAGTCCTTTTTACTTGATTTGTTGCCTCGTTAAAACCTCTACTTTCCTGCTCGTCTAACCACCCAACTAGTTTATCTTTTTTAAAAACAGCTAACTCTTTAAATTTTATTTTAGCATCGGGAATTATCATTTCGACATTTTGTTTGCTTGAGCCTTTCTTGGGATCTCCTAGTATCTCAACGCCAGTTAGTACGCCTTCTTTTCCATCACGTTCTAAATTTGTTTTTAGTTCAAAAAAGTTTACAGCAACTGTACTAGAGTAGTTAGCTTCTGATGTGTGTAGAATATTATAGAGTTCATTTGACGGAATTTGTTCCAAGGAGGTTTGTACATTTAATATTTCCTTTGCATCCCTTCCTTTAGAAACAATCATATAAAAGTCAGATCTCAGTTCCCATCCGCGTGATAAAAAATCGACAGTAGTTGCAATTCCCTCCTTTGCCAATTCTTCACTAATTACCACTACTCTTAGATGTCCCAAGTAGATAATCCGTGGGGACACTTGAGTGAGTTTTCGAATGGCTTCATTGACTGATTTTCCCGATGCTTCATAGAGTGTAACTGGAGAACTTCCCATCCCGCCCTTCATCGATAATTCAGTTGGTAAAACAACTTGAGCCGAAACATGATATTCATCGTCTTTTTTATCAATGGATATTGCAGTTGCAATGGCTAAATCATTAATTTCTCGCTTATCCCAACAACCCGTGAGCAATAAACTGATGAAAATGATACCTATAAGTTGTACAATCCTTCTAACCATTTTGAGACCTCTTCGAGTGAGAGCTTTTTTGGAAATTTACTTTTGTACGGCGCTGCCTTACTCTATTCTTTGAAATATAAGGCGGGCGTGTAAGTAAATCCCATATAGGAAATCGAACTATACTATCCTTAAGTCCAGTTAGATTTAACGGAGCTAACGGTGTCATATATGGAACACCAAAGGAACTAAGGCTACATACATGAAGAACTAATGCGATAAAACCGATAAGGATACCATATAAGCCAAATGATGCTGCTAAAGCCATAAATATAAATCGTAAAATCCGGCCAGCAATAGCAATGTCATAAGATGGAGAAACAAAACTAGAAATGGCGGTAATAGAAACAACAATTACCATTGCAGCAGAGATAAATCCAGCCTCTACTGCAGCGGTACCAATTACAAATGCACCAACTATGGACATAGCGGATCCAATAGCTCTAGGCATCCTTAATCCGGCCTCTCGCAAAATTTCAAAAGTAATTTCCATAATAATTGCCTCTACGAATGCAGGAAATGGGACTCCTTCTCGCTGGGCGGCCAAACTGATTAATAGTGCTGGCGGTATAATTTCATGGTGAAATGTGATTATCGATAAATATAGCGCTGGGACAAGTACGGAAACACCAAATGCAACAAATCTAAGTATCCGAATTAAACTAGCCATCACTGTACGTTGATAATAGTCTTCTGAAGACTGAAAGAACTCTGTAAATAGTGCAGGTACCATTAATACGAAAGGCGTCCCATCCACTAAAATAGCAATTCTACCTTCTAGTAAACCTGCTGCCACAGTATCTGGTCGCTCTGTATTAAATACTGTTGGAAATACAGTTAATTGCGAATCTTGTATAAACTCTTCAATATTTGCACTTTCCATAATGCCATCAATATCAATACGATCCATCCTATTACAAACTTCATCCACTACATTTTGTTCAGCTACACCATTTATGTACATTATGGAAATATTTGTTTTACTACGCCTACCGACTTCCTTACTAATCATCCATAGATTTTCATCTTTAATAATTCGACGAACTAGTGCAGTATTTACACGTAAGCTTTCAGAAAAACCCTCCCTAGGGCCTCTGATAACCGTTTGTGCTGTTGGTTCTGTGACTCCTCGACTTTCCCAGTATTTGTTACCAATGATGAATCCACTTGAAAAGCCATCTATTAAAAGAATTACATCCCCAGATAATAGAGAAGTGAATAATTGATCAAATTCACTTACATCCTTTAGCTCTCCTACGGTTAGCGCAAAGTCCTTAAACAAAGTTAAAACAGGGGAATCCGCAGTTAAATTACTTTCAATATCTGTCTTTTTTATATCCATCATTAAAGTTTCCATGATAAAATTTTGCAAATTTTCCGAGTTACTTAAACCATCTGTATAAATGATTCCAACCTTAATATTTCCTTCAGTACCCATTTTAACTTCACGAACAATAATATCCGCACTCTCGCCAAGTGTTTTTTTTATATATTGTATATTCTCTTTTAAACTTTTTTTTAATGAACTACTTTCTTCAACAATTTTAGGCTCACTTTTACTTGGAGGTGAAGGTTGAATAACGATTTTGCGTTTCTTTTTAAATAAACTCATATTCTACCTCACTTTCCATTAAATTATGGTTCTTACCGGAAAGTGTTCCCAGTGCAGAAATTTTTATTCAACACTTATCTTTCATCATGAAAAAAACGAGAAATTACATTTAAATACAAAAATACCGAGAGTTGTGTTAACTCTCGGCTTTTGATTTATTCTTATACTTTTATATGTTGTTATTTGGATAAGTAACAAGTGTATCTTGTTATCTAATGAATATTTCGTGCAAAATTACCATCTACTTCAATCGTTTGTGTAATATTAATGAATGCTTGCTCATCATGTTTTCTAACGATTTGTTTGATTTGCGCCGTTTCATAACGAGTAACGACCATCAATAAAATATACTTTTTCTCTAGCGTATAGCCACCATAACCTTCTGTCACTGTGACGCCACGATAAATGCTTGCTAACAATTCCTGACGAATTGGTTCAGCGACCGTTGTTATAATTTGCATAGTTATTTTTTCATGATTAGTATAGATTGTATCAATCGCTTTACCAGTTAAATATATAGATAATAAGGTGTAGAGTGCTATTTCCCAGTTGAATATCATTCCTGAAATTAGCACAATCACACTATTCATTCCTGTGAGTAATAGTCCAACACTAAAATTACTTGAGCGAGAAATAATAATAGCTATTATATCCATACCACCAGAAGTACCCGAGTATTTCATAATAAGTCCTATTCCCACACCGCCTATAGCTCCGCCAAATATAGCTGATAGCAATATATTATCTGTAATTGACTCTGCTGGAATTACATAAAGAAATACAGATAACGATAACACACACACGAGTGTGTTGAGCGTAATTTGTTTCCCAAGCTTGTAATACCCTAATATCAATAGAGGCACATTCATGACAAAATTGAGTATACCTGTATCAAACGGGGTTATCAATCCTACCAAAATAGCGATCCCACTAATTCCACTACTTAAAATTTCATGCGGCACTAAAAATGCATTAAACGCAAAAGCAATTATAAAGGAGCCTACAACTACAATTAGATTTTTTAACAATAGACTGCTCCTTTCTTCCATAAAAAAACTCGCCCACTAAGGACGAGTTTTTCTTCTACTAGAATCTTCTCTTCACAAATGATATAAGAAACAATTTAACAAAGATTAGGGTGTACGTCAATATATTGGTTTTTTTTCTTTGTTAATCTCCCTTTATAATAGAAATAACTCCATTATCTGTTCTTAAATCGATTATATTCTTGCCTTTACCAAAAACAGTTTTTTCATTAGCAGAACCAAAAATATTAATTCTTCCATTGTCTATATCCGCCTGAATAGTTGCATTTTTTGGTTCCGTCGTGGTATGAATATTTATAAGGCCATTATCGGTTTTGAAAGAGATGTTCCGGTCTAAATTATCCGTCACCATGGTAATTTGCCCGTTATCTGTTTTGGCTTCTACATCTCCTGATACATGGTGAAAGTCTATTTTTCCATTATCAGTTTTTACATAGACCTTTTTACTTTCCAGGTCCTCTAACACTATTTTTCCATTATCAGTTTTGATATCGACATTGGCAATTTGAAGATTATTTACGGTAATTTGCCCATTGTCTGTTTCCGTTGTTAACTCTTCATACTTTTCATCTGGAACAGATACAATAATTTTATTGTGAGAAGTATTTAATCCAATATTAATGCCGCCAAAAAATTTCTTTTTCTTTTCTACATGTAAAGTATTGCCTTTAACATATGCCTTTATTTTACTAGATGTGCCCTTTTTATTTTTAAATTCAACTTTCCCTTTAGAATCCGATGATTGAACTACTTCAATGGCTGTATTGTCGCCTATAATTTCTATTTTCGTAAACTTTTCGGCTATCTCAATTTCTTCTGATTTTTTGTTAAATCCCCCTGCAATATTCATCCCGATATTAATAGCTGCTCCTAAAATTATGACAATAATTGCGATGACACCAATCTTTTTTATACTCATTTCCGCAACCTCCTATTTATTTACCTTATACAGTTCATTATATAGATATGGATACCATTTCCTATGGTCTTCAGATGGGAAGTTCCCTCAGCCTTAAGATGTATTTGTATTAACCTGTTTAAGTTCTATGTAATTTAAAGGCACTTTCTATTTGGCAGTGCCTTTAAAAATGAAAATTATGCTCTTACATTTTTTAATACATTAATCGCAAACATAATTACACTAAACACTACTAACACTCCACCAGTCGCTACGAATATAGTCGCTTGCTCATTTTCTGCTAATATTAATACAGTTAGTGCAACCATCATTAAAGGAATCCCTATATTGGCACTCCAAAAGTGAAGTTTTGCATATATATTTTTAGAAATGACAGGAAATAAATGATAGATAACTCCAGCAAGTGCAAACGATGTCCAGCCTAACAGATTAATGTGTACATGAACCCCTGTTAAAGCATAATCATGCGCCATAGACATATACATTCCTAAGCTAACCCCAATTGCAAAATAGACAACCGAAATTTGGATCAACCTTGCTCCCATTTTCTTCTCCCTTCGTATGATAGACTTTTTAAGACTCTATATTCTATGCGTAGTGGGAAGTGATTACGATGAAGGACCTTCTTTGAAAAAGGTATTTCTTCTTTGAAGTCGAATACTATATGGAAAGGAGTGTTATTAGATGGATATAGTTAGTACTCTATTTGGACTTTTCTTTATTGTGTTAATTGCACGCATTACTTACAAAATGATCAAAAAGAATCGTTTTCCTCCTATGAATTATCAACCTTTCGATGATGCAATGTCTGGAATCGATCCGGAGGAAAAGCATAATAATCAAATGTTAAGAGATACGAAGCATGAAAAGAATTATGAAGAACGTACTTCTCGATCCAAATAACGCTTATCTACTTTTTGTAGGCAACGAGCTTATGTTTTACTCGAAATCCAGTGTCCATATAAAGAGCTATTGCTGCTTTATTGCTAGACTCCACACTTAAGGTGATTTCTTCTATTGAATCATATGAAAATAAATGATGTAGTGCAGCTTTCATTAGTTTCTTTGCTAACCCTTGCCCTCTGTAATCTGGAGAAACGGCAATATATTCAATTGCTCCTTCTCCGTGAAGTGGAGAAGCTTCCACATACACGTACCCCTTTAACTCCATATCGTGTTGGATGATAAGCAAGAGGTTGTCTTTACTTATTCGGGATAGAATCTGCTCACTACTATAATATGTATTTGGAAAAGCCAGTTGATGAAGCTCGCTAAATGATTTCATAAAAGAAGAGTCATATGTTACGACATGTAGATCATTTCTATCAGCTATATTATCTCTTGCAGTCGTTAATATGAGATGGTGGCCGTTTTCTATTCCATCCATACGTCCAACAAATTGTTTCACAAAAGTGTTTTTATCGTTTATAAAGAATTGGTATTCATCTAATTTAAAAGGAATTGTATTCTCTAAGGCTTTCCATAAGTCATCGGCAATTTGAAGCTTATCTTTCCCATTTCCGACAAATGGTCCCCATACTTCCGCACTTCTTTTTTCTGCATCTATATCAAATCCTAATGCACCAACTAGATGATCTTCTTCGTATGCAACCACAAATGATTTCTCTATGTCTATATCCGAAAAATCATGGGAAAGTGTATCAAAAATCTCTTCCTCTTCTTCTCCACAATAACCAATATGTGAAGCATCAATACTATTCATCGTTTCTAAGAAAGCCGCTAATTGGTGTAAATTATTTGGAGGTCCTACATAAATCATCTACATTTCTCCTTTTGCTCAATACCATTATCAAAATATTTTATCATTTATATAATGGGAATGATATACGCAAATGGTAACCTGCCACTGCTAATCTCATCAAAAATTTTTGACAACGCTTGTGCATTTCTATATATTTACTAATAGACCAGTTTGTATAATTTGTGAGGTGATTTAAAAGTGTCTGAGAAAAATAATTCAAAAGATGTTCTTATTGAAACTGCCTCTCGCCTTTTTCGATTAAGAGGCTACTACGGAGTAGGGCTTAAAGACATTCTTGCGGAAAGTGGAATTCCCAAAGGATCACTTTATCATTATTTTCCGGATGGAAAGGAACAGCTTGCCATTGCAGCAATTGAATATACAAAAGAAATTGTTATAAATGAAATTCAAGAATTATTTGATGAAATTGAAGATCCTATCAATGCATTTCAAATACATTTAGATCATTTATCAGAAATCATTGTAAATAGTAAAAACATAGGTTTCCCTATTGGCACAATAGCTGGCGAAACCCATTCTACGAGTGAGCCGATTCGTATAGCTTGTCAATTAGCCTTTGCAGAATGGCAAGCAATTTATCAGAAAAAATTGCTTCAGTCTGGATATGACAAAGAACAAGCAACGGACTTGGGGATTACTGTGAATTTAATGATAGAAGGTGCTATTCTTTTATCTTTGACGAGTAAAAGTAATAAACCGCTTGAAGTAGCTAAAAAGCACATAACAATATTATTAAGTAAGGATTAGTTTAAATTCATCCAAATGTATGAAGGTCTATATAGTTATTAATTGGAGGAATTTGTTCATGATTGAAAACGCACCACAGCAAGAAAAACAAGTATTTAAAACAACCCCTATTTTAATTTCATTTTTAATAGCAGGGTTTGTCGGATTATTTAGTGAGACAGCATTGAATATGGCACTAGGAGATCTAATAGGAATATTCGATATTAGTCCATCCTCCGTTCAGTGGTTAACAACTGGTTACCTATTAACACTGGGAATATTAGTTCCTGTTTCTGGATTTATCATGCAATGGTTCACCACGCGACAATTATTTATTGCTTCTTTACTATTTTCTATAGTAGGAACATTCATTGCAGCGGTTGCACCTAGTTTCACTGTGTTATTGCTATCACGGGTTGTACAAGCAATAGGGACAGGATTATTATTACCATTAATGTTCAATACTATTTTACTCATCTTCCCTGTTCACAAAAGAGGGGCAACAATGGGGCTCATGGGATTGGTTATCATGTTTGCACCAGCCATTGGTCCAACTATTTCAGGTTTGGTTCTTGAGAAACTTACTTGGCATTGGATTTTCTGGATTTGTTTACCGTTTCTTTTCATTGCGTTGTTGTTCGGTATAAAATTCGTAGAAAATGTAACAACTGTAACGAAACCGAAAATAGATATACTTTCTATTATTTTATCAACTATTGGTTTTGGCGGAATTGTGTACGGCTTTAGTAGTGCAGGAGAAAAGGGTTGGGGCAGTGCAATAGTTATTTTGACAATCGTTGTCGGCCTTATATCACTAGTTTTGTTCAGTCTAAGACAGTTCAAAATGGAAGTGCCAATGATTAACTTACGTGTCCTAAAATTCCCAATGTTTACGTTAGGGTTATTAAGTGTATTTATAACCTTTATGGTAATTATGTCTTCCATGATTCTGTTGCCATTATACTTACAAACAGGACTTGCTTTAGCTGCATTTACAGCTGGACTCGTACTTCTACCAGGGGGTGTCTTGAACGGACTTATGTCTCCTTTAACTGGTCGTCTATTTGACAAATATGGTCCTAGAGGCCTTGTTACTCCAGGGTTTGTCATCATGATTATCATGTTATGGATGCTATCCAATATTACAATGGACACTTCTATATTTATGGTTGTTGTGATGCACTCAGTTCTGTTTGTTGGAATATCAATGGTTATGATGCCAGCACAGACAAATGGTCTTAATCAGCTTCCTAGAAATCTGTATCCTGATGGAACAGCATTGATGAATACATTACAACAAGTATCTGGTGCAATCGGTACAGCCGTTGCGATTACAATTATGTCGACTTCTCAAACTGCTTATTTAAAGAATGCGACTGATATAATGGATCCAGAAACATTGAGTGCTTCATTAACTGCTGGTGTACAAGATGCATTTATATTTGGTTTAATCCTAGCAATCGTAGGATTAATCATGTCTTTATTTATCAAAAAGGCTTAGATAAAATAAATGATAAACCCCATTCTATGAGCTAGTTGCTCAGAATGGGGTTTATTTTACCTTACTTATGCTTTTTAATTGAAGAATCCTCCATACAATCTCAATCCATTAAGTGTTAGTTAAATACTTTTGCTTTAGAAGCTTGAACTAGTGCTGTTATATGATCCAAGTCATTTTGATGGAACGCTTCCACAATAGCACTCCCTACAATTACGCCATCAGCTAATGTTCCCATACTTTTTACTTGTTCCGGGGTAGATATACCAAATCCTGCTAGTACAGGTATAGCGCTCTGCTCAGACAGACTTGTGAAATGTTGCTCCAACTGGTCACTAAACCCATCTCTGATCCCCGTGATTCCGTTTACCGTTACAGCGTAGATGAATCCTTCACCGGACACTGCAATTTTCCTAAGGCGCTCTGGTGGACTTGTTAAAGAAACAAGAGGAACTAAAGCGATATCTGTATTTTCAAGTACTCCATGAAGTTCTATTGTTTCTTCCAGTGGTACATCTGGGACGATTAGTCCAGCTATTCCTAATTTTTCACATTGTTGTGCAAACTGTTCTAACCCATAACTAAGTAACGGATTATAATAAGTCATTAGTACAAGCGGTACTCTAACTTCCTCATAAAAAGTTTCTAGTTCCTGCAGGATAGACCGAAGTGTTGCACCGTTTGCAAGCGCGCGTTCCCCTGCTTCCTGTATCGTTGGCCCATCTGCAACAGGATCCGAAAAAGGAATACCTAATTCAATAGCAGTTACACCTGCTTGTTGTAAAAAGAAAATTTTAGACTTTAATGTCTCTAGTCCTCCGTCTCCTGCCATTATATATGCGACAAATGCTTTATCTCCTTGAGTATTTACTGATTGAATAGCGTTTAATAATTTTGTTTTAGCCATTGTTATTCACCCCTAACGCATCACGCACTGTTTGAACGTCCTTATCCCCACGGCCAGATAAACAAATTACTAATATTTCTTCTGGAGACATTTCTTTTGCAAGTTCCGTCGCAAAATGGATGGCGTGGGCACTTTCAAGAGCTGGTATAATTCCTTCTTTTTTCGATAGTAATTGTAAACCTTCTAACGCTTCAGCATCTGTTACGGACGTATATTGTACACGACCAATATCATGTAAATAGGAATGCTCTGGACCTACTCCAGGATAATCTAAACCAGCGGAGATGGAATGTGCTTCTTGGATAAATCCATTATCATCCTGCAAAATATACATATAAGAACCATGTAGCACCCCTTCTTTACCCCCAGTGACAGCCGCTGCATGGAGTCCTGTCGAAATACCACTTCCTCCTGCTTCTACGCCATACAATGCAACATCCTGATCATCTACAAAAGGATGGAACATGCCTATTGCATTACTACCGCCACCAACACATGCGACAACCGCATCTGGTAATTTCCCTACCTTTTCAACTATTTGACGCTTTGTTTCTACTCCAATTACTCGTTGGAAATCACGAACAATTCTAGGGAATGGATGGGGACCAAGCGCAGAGCCTAATATATAATGGGTATCTTCGACATTAGAAACCCAATACCTTAAAGCCTCATTCACTGCATCTTTCAGCGTGCCAGACCCTTTATCCACTGACACTACTTGTGCACCGAGCAATTCCATTCGAAATACATTTAGTTCCTGTCTACGCACATCTTCTTTGCCCATGAATACAACACACTCAAGGTCAAATAATGCACAAACAGTGGCAGTTGCAACGCCGTGCTGCCCAGCACCTGTTTCCGCTACGATTTTCTTTTTACCCATTCGCTTTGCGAGCAACGCCTGACCAATTGTATTATTTATCTTGTGGGCACCTGTATGATTTAAATCTTCTCTTTTCAAATAAATTTGTGCACCACCAAGTTCTCTTGTCAGTCTTTCTGCAAAATATAATGGGGTTTCGCGACCAACATAGTCTTTTAAATAGTAATTTACTTCATCTACAAATGTTTGATCAGCAATTGCTTCCTCGTAAGCTTTTTCAAGCTCTATTAAAGCTGTCATCAATGTTTCTGGAACATATTGACCACCGAATCTACCATATCTTCCCGCTCTTTGGTCATCTGCTATTTTTACCATTATTCCACACTCCCATCATCTTTTACGGCTCTTATAAATGCTTGAATAAGCTTTATATCTTTGGTTCCATTTCGCTCTACTCCACTAGAAACATCAACCATAAAGGGCTTTATCTGCTCAATAGCCACTTTTACATTGTTTGGATTCAACCCACCCGCTAGAATGATTTTTTCTGTTGGAATATCATTACCCTCCATCAGCTTCCAATCAAATACTTCACCACTACCCCCCTGATAATGCGTACCCGGTGCATCAAATAAATAAAAATCAGTGTCATATTGTTTTGCCTGTAAAACATCAGCTTCATTATGAACAGATAACGCCTTAATAGAAGGTACATTATTTGTTCGAACAAATTCAGGTGTTTCCTGGCCATGATATTGTATAAAATCGAGCGGCACCTCTTGAAAAGCAGTTAATAGTTCCTCTTTTGTTGCGTTGACAAATACTCCAATCTTCCAAACTTCAGGTGGAATGCCTTTTGCTAACTCTCGTGCTTTATCAATCGTTATTTTTCTTTTGCTAGGTGCAAAAACAAAACCAATCGCATCTGCTCCCGCCTGAACTGCCACTTCAACATGTTCTTTCTCCATGAGGCCACAAATTTTCACTTTCGTCATGAAGTAATTACCTCTCTTTGTACTTGCAAGCTTTGAAGAGCATTCTGAACATCTCCACTTCGCATTAACGATTCCCCAACAAGTACAGCACTGGCACCATAGTTAGCTACTTTTGAAGCATCCGTAGCATTCCAAATACCACTTTCACTTATGAGCACACGTTTTTCCTCAAATGGAAAGCTTGCTGCAATTTCAGCCGTACGTGATAAATCTACTTGAAACGTTCGAAGATCTCGGTTATTAACGCCGATTAGTTTTGCATCCAGCTGCAAAGCACGGTCTAGCTCCACTGAGTCATGAACTTCTACTAACACTTCCAAACCCTTGCTAACTGCATATTCGTATAAAGATAAAAGTTTTTCTTGTTTTAGTGCTGCTACGATAAGTAATATAACAGAAGCTCCAGCATGCTTCGCATGATCTATTTGGATTGGATGAATGATAAAGTCTTTACAAAGAATTGGAATAGAAACAGTGCTAGCAACTTCAGCTAAATCATCAAATGTTCCTTGAAAAAACGGAGTATCGGTTAATACAGAAATACAAGCTGCTCCCGCATTAGCATATTGAGATGCTTGGTCAGCTGGAATAATACCTTCTGCGATTAATCCCTTAGAAGGGGAAGCTCGTTTAATCTCAGAAATTACTTGTAGTTTTTCAGATTGATAAAGTGCTTCAAATAACGATGGTCGTGTAATAATTTCTAACTGGTCAGGTATCGATCCCAGAAGCATCTGTTCTACTTGCCCTTTTTTGGCAGCTAATATCTTATCTAAGATTGTTGTCATAATGCCACCTCCTGTCTAACAGATTGTTGACTGAAAGTTATAACTGCTTCCAACTTTTCTAATGCTTTTCCTGAGCGGATCGTTTCTGCTGCTAGCTTTACTCCTTCTTGAATTGAGCTAACGATTCCAGATGCAAATAATCCTATTCCAGTGTTAAAAAGCACCGTATCTAAATAAGGACTTGCTTCACCTTGGAGAACGTTACGCAGTATTTTGGCATTTGTGTGACCATCTCCACCACGTATTGCAGAAATAGGAGCAGAAGTTAAACCTACATCATTTGCCGTCAGCTTAAAGGGTATTAAATCTCCGTTATCTATTAGGACTAACTGATTAACACCGGCAAGAGAAGCCTCATCCATCCCTCCAGCACCGCAAACAACAATGGCTCTTTTTCTTCCTAAAATTCTTAAGACTTCTGCATATTCCATCGTGAAATCCGAACGATTAATTCCGGTATATTGTGTTTCTAATTTAATTGGATTAGTTAACGGACCGACCAGGTTGAAAATAGTCGGCTTTCCGATCATTTGTCTAGCGATTCCAATCCTTTTTAACTTCGGATGTACATTTGGTGCGTAGAGGAAAGTTAATCCCTCTTGCTTAAGTAGGTCGATAGTTGCCTCAGAGCTAATAGATGCATGAATTCCTAATGCTTCTAGTACATCCGAACTTCCAGCGCTACTAGAGATTTTCCGGTTACCATGCTTCGCTATTGTTGCTCCTGCACCGGCTAACACGAATGCAGAGGTGGTACTAATATTAAAGCTATTCAAACCATCTCCACCTGTACCGCAATTATCCATATAATCACCATGCGGTTCGTTTAAGTTAATGGCAAATGACTTCATAACTGTTGCAAGTGCTGCAACCTCAATAGAAGTCTCTCCCTTTTTGGAGAGTGCTTTTAAAAAGTCAACAATATAGTGTACTTCCGTATTTTCTGCAAACAATAGCTTGGAAGCAGCCACCATTTCCTCATAAGTCAAATGCTCACTCTTCTCCACTTTATCTATAAATCCTCTCATCTTAAATCTCTCCTCTGCTCTGCTCAGCTATTTTTGAAACAAAAAAAGTCCTCTTCCAAGGGATTTCAGAAAAATCCCTTGGAAGAGGACGGTATTTACCGCGTTGCCACCTCTAGTTGGAGTGTAATACTCCCACTTAAGCTCCTGTAACGTAGGAAACACGTCTACCTCTTCAACAATGAATGTTATCGAGGAAGCTCTCATAAGCCCATTCGCTCTAGCAACAAATCAGTTCTCACCATCCACTGACTCTCTTGATTGTCCGCAAAAGCTACTATTCTTACTCAAACAATTTCTCAGCTATACTAACTCGTCTCAGCTCGTCTGTTCTTAGGCGACACTACTTTTAGCATCTTCTGCCTTTTTTCCGAACATAAAAGTTAATTATTATGATAGTAGGAATACTTTCAATTGTCAAACAGTTTTTATCCTTTTATATTCAGTCTGCATAAAATGGTATCAATAAGACAAGGAGGGTTTTAATTAGTGGTAAATCCAATGAATGGACAGAGAATTAGTTCGGAGCAAGCGATGAGGATTGCTTTGCAGAGAATTCCTGGAGAAATTGTACACGTGGATTTGGATATGGAGGATGGTCTTCTCGTATACGAAGTATTCATCATGACATCAAGCAATCAGATTTTTGAAGTGGAAGTCCATGCAAGAACTGGGAATATCCTGAAAATCGAACGAGAAGAAGACTTTGATTTTGATTGATCGACAAACTGCCGATTGAACATAGAAGTGTATAGTTAAAAAACTACTCCGTTGATTCCCTTCAGGATAGTTGGTATAATAAAGGAATTACAGGTATACAATAAAATACCGACCGGATGTTAGTAGCATCCGGTCGGTAAAATAGACTGATTCCCTTCAAGGGTGTCGGCAAAGAGATTAAGTAATCCATCCGAGCGCTAACTCATAGGTGGATTACTTTTTTCGTGTCATTGAAAAGGTCAGCGTAATCAATGCAATGATTAGAGAAGAAAAACTAATCATAATTACGAGCGATTCAAATATCGTCAAAAGCAGCACCCCCTTCTGTACCGGTCGTTAAACAGAAAGTAAAAAAAATTGTGCCGTCCACCCATGAGAAGATCAATCTATACTATCAATTATACCACACATACGTTCTATTCCGGTAATTTCCTCCCATTATTTTAATAATTTTTCAGCGTACTTTTGAGGATCTTTAATTTTATTTTCAACAAAAAACTTAGTCATTTCCTTAAAGAAAACCATATAATCCATGTCTAAATCTCTTTCGCTCATTAACTGTTTCAAATGCTCGATATCCCCATCTACCTGAAGACAATCATTCAATAAATCTACCTCAACGGTTATTAGTACCTGGTCATGAAAGGTTACCGTACCAATCATTCTTTGATGATTCAAATCCACTTGTTGAAAGTTATGTTGTATGTCAGATCGTTTGTAAATAGTATAGCCCGAACTCTTCGTTCTGGATTCATTGTCTATTCTATTAACAGCTACCAAATGCTGTTCGTAAAAAGTGAGTTTATAAATATCAGGCATTTCAAGTTGCTTCCAAAAACGATAATCATAGATAGAGTCAAAGTAATTCATGATCAGAACCATTATATTACCATGTGTACCTATTGCGATATTCTTGCCATCAAATTTCTTCAAGATTTCTTTCGTTACATGGATACCTCTAGCTTGCGCAACATGATTAGATTCTCCTCCTGGAAGTGAAAAGCCATAATCCGACCATACTTTTAACATTGCTTCGTTAAAATCAGCAACTGGTTGATCGGATAAAAGTCGTTCCTTGAATGCATCCATAATTTCTATATCTTTTTTTAAATGATTCGCAATTCCTTCCACAGTTTGAATAGCTCTCTTATAAGGACTTGATACTATTACTTCTATATTCTCCTGTAGTAACAGATCTGTTATTTTCTTTGCATCGACCATACCCTTTTCAGACAACGGTCTTCCCAATTCGTCCGTGGAATAGATGGAATGCGCATGTCTGACGAAATAAAGATTAGTGAGCATTCCTAATTCACTTCCTTACTAGTTCGCTTTGAGTATATACTTTTAACAAATGGTTCCTTCAAATCTGTATATGCACTAATATTAATATTCTTTTGCTTTGCACTCTGAATTTTTATATTCATGTAAGCTTCTTTTGCTTTCTCATTGGAATTTAAGTAATTTCTAAAAAATAGTTGATTACACCATAGTTCTTCTTCAAAATCTACCATATGGATGAAATGAGTTTTCACTTCATAAGTTTCATCCGTAAATTTGGCCAGAACTATTTCACCTGGTCTTTCCACTCTCAATCTTAGAAATCCGATACTTTGTAATTGTTTAAATATAGCTTTATCTACATTTGAAATATCGTCTATTCCTATTAATATATCTATAATTGGTTTAGCAGGCATGTTTTTTATTGCGGTGCTTCCAATATGCTGTATTCGATCTTCTAGAAGTCCTGTTGCTTCTAAAATTTCTAGTTTCACCCGGTCGAACTCTTTCCCCCATTCCCCGTCGTATGGAGATAACTTTACCTCGTTTTTTAATAGTCCAAGCTTCAAAATAATGCCTCCACTTCTACTTTTGCTTTTTAGGAATAGACAATGTTGTCCACTTCTCTTCAGTAGTCACTTGCTTCGCAATATAAATCACCTGTCCAACATGAGAAGATGTATGAGAAAGACTTCTAATAACAGCTTCCATAACAGTATGAGGCTCGTTCCTAATGTAAATAGTTTGGAGCAAATGGACTGATTTTATTGTATCTAATGCTTCTAAGAATACTTGACATCCCCTCGACCAAATTTCTAACAACTCCTCACGAGTTTCCACTGTACTTTCAAATTCCTCGTCCCGATTTCTGTCAGGCTTTTCACCGTCTGTCGTCAAAAAGTCCGTCCATCTTGAAATCAGATTTCCACTCATATGTTTAATGATGATAGCTACACTATTCGAATGATTATTTGGAGTCCAAAATAACTTATCTTCCTCCATCTGCATGATTGCTTTTTCTACATCTCTCATCAAATCAGAAAACTTTTGATGAACTACTCCAATAAAATCAGTGTGCACATCCGTTAGTACCGTCAAATCAATCTCCACCTTTTTGTATTCTGGTTTTTCTATATTATAATAGAAATATTCAGAGAAAAGGAGTTGTTTCTATTATTATGAAAAATGCAGTAGAAATTGGTCGCACTGGTCTATTGGTAAATCCTATTGGTTTAGGAAGTAACGCGGTCGGTGGACACAATCTATTCCCTAATTTAAACGATGAAACAGGCAAGGAAATTGTACGAGCTGCTATTCAAAATGGAATCAATTTTATAGATAGTGCCTTTATATATGGGATGGGAAGATCAGAAGAACTCATAGGAGAAATATTAAAGGAATTTAACACCAGGCAAGATATGATTATTGCAACAAAAGGGGCACACAAGATAGAGGATGGAAAGGTTATTGTAGATAACTCTCCTAAATTTTTAAGAGAGACCGTTGAAAATAGTTTGCGCAGACTGCAAACCGACTACATTGATCTATTCTATATCCATTTTCCAGATGAAGGAACTCCTAAGGATGAAGCAATTGGAACACTCTCACGACTTAAAGAAGAGGGTAAAATTAGAGCAATTGGCGTATCCAATTTCACAATGGATCAATTAACCGAAGCCAATAAAGACGGGAATTTAGAAGTAATCCAATCAGGCTATAATCTATTCAAAAGAGAGGCAGAAAATGACTTAATCCCTTTTTGCGCCAAACACCAAATTTCATTTATCCCGTATTTCCCTCTTGCTTCTGGTCTTTTGACAGGAAAATTCAATAAAGATTCTATAATTGAAGACGGCCGTTCAAAAAATCCGTTATTTCAAGGGGAGGTTTATATTCGTAACTTGGAAAAGATTGAGTCTCTTCGTAGTATAGCAAATGATAAACAAGCAGAGGTTTCTTCCATCGTTCTTGCATGGTATCTAGCACAAAATACCATAGATACAGTAATTCCTGGAGCTAAAAAACCAGAACAAGTGTTACGAAATCTGAAAGCACTTGAAGTGGAACTGACGATAGAAGAAATGCAGGAAATTAACCGAATTTTTAAGACAGAATAAAAAATTATAATGCTCATTTTCATCAACATATATAGGCTGATCGTGAATTCACTCACGGCCAGCCTTTTAGTTACTCCCAATCATAAGGAGTTTCTTGGTACACATAATAATTCAACCAATTGGAAAAAAGTAAATGTGTATGGGAACGCCAGGAGTTCATCGGTATTTGTGTTGGATCATCGTTTGGAAAATAATTTTTTGGGACATCAATATCCACACCTTTTTTAATATCTCGGTTATATTCGTCTGCAAGTGTAGTTGCATCATACTCTAAATGACCCGTAATCATAATATGCTTTTTATCTTTGGATATTACTAGAAAAACACCCGCATCCTTTGAGTCGGAAAGCAGTATTAAACGAGGGTCTTTTTTTATTTCATCGAAAGATATAGCTGTGTATCGAGACACAGGTGCGTGAAATTCATCATTAAACCCTCGCACTAAATGTACAGTTGGGTCTGATAAACGATGACTGAATACCCCAAAGCATTTCTTCGACAAGTCATATTTCCCGATACCATAGTGATGGTAGAGAGCGGCTTGAGCCCCCCAACAAATGTGTAAAACAGAGGTCACCTGAGTTTTAGACCAATCCATTATTTCCATAATCTCATTCCAATAATTAACGTCTTCAAATTCTAAATGCTCAATAGGTGCACCGGTAATAATCATCCCATCGTATTTTCGGTGCTTAATATCCTCGAATGTCGTATAAAAGGTATCTAGATGTGTTTTACTTACATTTTTGGAATCATGGGTTGCCATATGTAAAAAGGTTACATTTACTTGTAGCGACGTATTTCCTAGTAAACGGAGCAATTGAAGCTCTGTTTTTTCTTTTTCAGGCATAAGGTTCAAGATAACTATATTTAACGGACGTATGTCTTGAGCTATCGCTCGATCGGTATCCATGATAAATATTTTCTCGTTTTTAAGATGTTCAGCTGCAGGTAACTGTTTTGGTATATTTATAGGCAATTTGTTGTCCTCCTTTAAATTCAAAAAACCCTCTTTCCTATAAACAAGAAAAGAGGGTGAACGTTTTGCTCTCAATTCTTATCTTTCAAGAAATTATCTTGTAGGAGTTAGCACCTTTCTGACTAGTCAGAGGTTGCTGAAGCTTCAACGGGCCATTTCCCTCGGCTTCTCTTGATAAGAGTTATTAAATTATATTGTTCTTCCTGAGTGAATATTAACATTTGTTTTCAAGCAATTCAACTTCTTTTAAACTTTAAAGCGATTTACTGCATTCGCTAATTTGTCACTAAGCTCTGTAAGAGTCTCCGAAGCTTTCGCTACCGATTGGATCGCTCTCAGTTGTTCATCTGATGATGCACTTACTTCTTCACATGCTGCTGCAGTTTGCTCTGAAGTTGAAGCCATCATTTGAATCGTATCTACAACTTGATCTTTAAAGGTAGAAACCTGTTCAATTTCTGCTGAAACAGCATCGATTGACGTTTGCAAATTATTCATCAGTAACGATATTTCACCAAAAGTTACTTCAGTATTTGTTACAACAGATCCCTGCTCACGGAAAGTTTTGATAGTATCTTCCATTTGTTGCCCTACAGTATGCGATTCACTTTGAAGTTCCGTAATAGTATGCTTTACTTCTTCTGTCGCTTTTGCAGATTGCTCCGCTAGTTTCCGTACTTCATCCGCTACTACTGCAAATCCTTTTCCATGCTCCCCTGCCCGTGCAGCTTCAATACTTGCATTCAATGCGAGTAGGTTCGTCTGTGCAGAAATTTGCATAATAGTTTCCATCACACTACCAATCGCATTTACTCTAACTTCCAATGTACTAAACAATGTGGACATAGAGATTAGATTTGACTCCCAGTTTTGGAAAGATGATTTAAGTTCACTCATTTGGTTTTGACCATTCGAATTCATAGTGTTTGCTTTTATAGCTATATCAGTCATCATTACTGATTTTTCATTGATGAGATTGATTTGATCACTTAAGTGCAACGAACTTTCTGTTACGTCTACAGCATCTTCTGCAGATTTAGAAGCACCTACCGCAATCTCACTCACAGCTGACGAAACTTGCTCTGCGGAAGCGTTTGTTTCTTCTGCCACAGCACTTAAACTTTCCGAATTCGATTGAACATTACTCGCTGACTCTTTCACGACCTGAATAATTTCATTCATATTTACAGCCATCTTGTTGAAGTTATTCGCTAGTTGTCCGATTTCATCCTTGGATTTAATATTAGCCTGAACAGTTAAATCTCCTTCTGCCATTGAATCCATCAATCTTTTAAGTTGTTCAATCGGTTTCAATATACGACTTATTAGGAAAAATAATACTAAAAAGATTAACGCTTCTATACATATAACAATAATAATTATTTGTGAACGAATACTGTCTGCTGTTTGATGGGTTTTACTTTCTTCATAAACAGCGCCTACCTTCCAATCTAATCCTGGTAACGTAGTGTATACAGTAGTTGTGTTAGTACCATCCATCAAACCGGTCACATGTCCTGTTTCTGAGGTACTAGAAAGCATTTTCTTTACAGAAGAATCCTTGGATAAATTTTCACCAAATAACGTTGGATGAACAATGGCATTACCATCAGCATCTACAATTATAGGATAACCTTCGTACCCCAACTCGCTGTCAGCTAACGTTTCTGTTAACTTCGACAGTAAAATATCAATAGCAAGAACACCGACCACTTGGCCATTTTTAATAACAGCTTTAGCACCAGAAATAGCATATTCTCCAGTTGCTGCATCCACAAATGGTTTAGACCAGCTAAAACTCTCTTTGTTTGAAACAGCATTGGAATACCATTCTCTTGAGGTTGGATCAAAGTCTGCTCCAAGGTCCGCTTCTGGTATTATTTCAATCGATTTATCTGGAAAAGCGATATACACAGATGCTACAGCATCATACAAAGAAACAAATTCATTGAATCTAGTATCTAAGTTTTTTTCTAATTGAGTAGTCAATACTACATTCGTAGCTTTTTCATTATTTTCAAAATCTAAAATTGCATTAGAAGTAGATAGTTGTAAAAGCCCTTTTTCGTATACAGCTAGATAATTTTGTATGGATGAGGTCATTTCTTTAACTATTACTTGGCTCTGGTCAAGTAAATCTTTTTCGGTCTTTTCACTTATTGTATTTGTACTAATACTTATTAACGGTATCATGCTTACGAATATTAATGCCATTACTGAAACAATAATTTTCCACTTTATTGATTTTCTCATTTTCCATCTACTCTCTATATAAAATTAAATACATGCCAATATTACTAATCCATTTGGGATAGTATTTAATTTATTATATAGTACAAATGTATGAATGTTAATGCTCTTTTCTAACTATTTGATAAATTTCTTTTCTATTATCAAAATTATATACAATTTGAATCATCTTCTTGCTCTATCCATTCCAGAGTCAATTTCTCTATCTTCATTTCATTTGATTCAATAGCTTTCAATAGTTTTTCGTATGTCTCCCAATCCTCTTCTATTTCAATTTTCTCTTTTAGGTTGGAAATTTCTTTTTCCACTGCTTGAATCTCTTCCTCAATCTTTCGTTCTACACTTCCTCCTGCACTTCTTTTATATGTTGGTTTTTCTTGTTTTTCATTTTTAAAAGGAATTTCAATTGGTACTTGCTCTTCCCACTTTATACGCGCCCAATCATATGACCCTTCAAAAGTTGTTAGCTGACCTTGTTCTAACCAGACCGTTTTCGGGAATAATTTGTTCAAAAAGTATCGGTCATGTGAAACAGCTAAAATAGTACCATCAAAATCACCCAAAGCATCTTCCAGGACCTCTCTCGATTCGATATCTAAATGGTTCGTCGGCTCATCAAGAATTAGGAGGTTAATATCCTGATGCATAAGTTGCGCTAAGCGAAGTCTCATACGTTCTCCACCACTTAAATCACCTATTCGCTTGAAAACATCGGGACCAAAGAACATAAACTTCGCAAGAATATGACGAGCATCCCCCTCTACTAAATTTAACTCACTTCGAAATACATCAATCAGCCTTGCCTTCGGATTCTGGATTTCGAAATGCTGCGATAAATAACCTACACGCACATTACTACCTAACCGAGCCTCTCCATTATCAATCGGAAGATTACCTAACAACAGATGTAAAATAGTGGATTTACCTGAACCATTTCGCCCAACTATCGCAACCCGTTCCTTCCAGTATAGATTAAGCTGAGCATCTTCTAACAAAACATTCTCACCAAATGATTTGTATACATTTTTCATCATGACTACTTCTTTCCCACTTCTAGAAGCAAATTCAAATGATAGCTCCATCTTTTTGGGGTCGATGAGTGGTTTTCTCACTTTTATCATACGTTCTAGTGCTCTTTCCATATTGCGTGCTTGGCGGAATAACTTCGGATTTGGTGGCACCGCTTCATTGGCCCATTGTCGAAGACGTCTTATTGCATCCTTCATTTTTTTTATCTTTTTCTGTTGCTCCTCATAATGCTGAAATTCACGCATTAATTTGGCTTCTTTTTCTAATATAAAGGCAGAATAATCCCCATGATAAAGAGAAAGCTCTCCTTCCTCTAAATCTGCAATTTTAGTCACAACTTGATCTAAGAAATATCGATCATGCGAAATAATTACAACTGTTCCTGAATAGCCAATCAAATATTGTTCCAACCATTCAACAGCAAACAAATCTAAATGATTGGTTGGTTCATCCAACAATAATACATCTGGATCCGACAGTAAAATCTTCCCTAACATTATTTTCGTCTGTTCTCCACCACTTAAACTAGCAAATGGTTGGTTTATGAACCGAGTAAGCTGGAGTCCCTGCACTACTTTTTCAATTTCAGACTCCATTGTATAACCGCCCAAAAGTGTAAATTGTTCTTGAACTTCTCCATACTGTTGTAGCAGTCGTTCCATCTCCGCTGCACCAATAGTTGTCATTTGTTGTTCCATTTGTATCATTTTCTGTTCTAAGGCTGTTATTTTTTCAAAAGCATAATGAAGAACATCTAGACCAGTGACATCTTCCGAATAGGAAGGAATTTGAGCCAAATAACCTACAGAAGTACCTTTCTTAAAGTGAATAGATCCTTCATCAGGTTTCTCAATTCCCGCCAATAATTTGAATAAAGTCGTTTTACCGCTACCGTTACGACCAACAATCGCTAACCTATCCCCAGTTTTAATAGCTAGAGACAACTTTTCAAAGATTATATTTCCTCCGAGCATTTTAGTTATATTTTGAACTGTACATATCATAATGAACGCTTCCCTTCAATTCTTATATGAGCTGAGGAGCAATTCTTTTTTTCGCAACAAAAAAAGACTGTCTAAAAAGCACAGTCTTTTCGCTACCTAATTGGATCCGAAAGAATGACTTCTCAGCTATGAGTATTACTATGAAAATGGCTAAAAATAGACAGACCTATCCCGTTAGTAGCATTTTCATGAGTAATTGCACAAGAAGTTGATAAGAATTCCAACATAAAAAATTGTGCGTTCATAGTGTTTTTCATCCTTTCTTCACCTCCGTTCGAGTTAGTTTAATAATACAATAACACAATTATTCAAACAATTCAATCGTTATTTTCATTTGGTTTTTCAAACGAAGGATCATTTAGCCCCTCATCTACCTTTGGAATTCCTACATCATTTTCTTCATTTACTTCTTCATTCCCTGTGTTAGGAACTTCTTTATCTTGGTTGTTTAATTGTGTTTCTGGTTTAGCTGGCTGATTGGAGTCCCTTTGAAATCCACAGGCAGTCAGTAAAAGACTTGAAATAATCAATAGTGAAAATATTCGTTTAGTCATCATTAGTTGCCTCCCAATTTAATATTAGAATGCACTAGTAAAGAAGATTTATACTATAAGATTTCTAAAATTGGCGCAAACAAAAAAACGTAATATCTTCCAGATAAAATTCACTTTAGGGTGAGTAACATATTTCTAAGGAACAAATAATCTACATAGAATGCCAGTTATCTCTTTAGTTCTGTAAGTAAATGATTTAATACTCAGGATAGAAAAAAAACTCCAGCGCATGGCTGGAGTCTTATATATTATTCTTCAATATCAAAATGTATCTCGTCTTCATCGTTATACTCAGATCCATTTTCAAATAACACGGTTGTTCTTAAAATAAGTTTCGTAACTTCCTCATTATTATCTGGTATCCATCTTTCATCGGGCATAATCTCGAAAGGAATCATTTGCATATCCTTTGAAGCAGCTGCACCGACTAACTCTATAGAGTGTTTCGAAACTATTTTAGATGATTCACCATTCGTTAGTTTAAATACCTCTAATTTGATATTTTCAACCGATTCATCATGTACTCCATCAATATAAATTGTACCTGATAAGTTTATCCCATGTTCAATAATAGGATGATCCACAACCGTATCTATCTTAATAGATTTTACTTCTATGGAAGATTCAAACTTCTTCGCCATTATTCTCAGTCCACCTTGTGATTTGTATACTCATAATGATTTTCAATAACTGGTTCAAACTTATTATAACGCTTTTTAAACAATGTATAAAAGTGTGAAATGATAACTTTTAATATGGCATATCCTGGTATCCCTAAAATCACTCCCGGAACCCCAAATAATGATCCTGCTGTTATAAGAACAAAAATAATAGTAATTGGGTGCACATGTAGTGATTTACCCATTATTTGTGGTGATATAAACTTACCTTCTATTAATTGTACTACTGTCCAAACAATTGCTAATCCAACTAGTAATAATGGGGATGTTACTAACGCGATTATCGCTGCTGGAGTAATAGCAATAACTGGACCCAAATATGGTACAACACTAGTAACCATAGCGATAACTCCCAATAATAGAGCATATGGCATTTGAATAATAGTAAACCCTATATAAATCATAAACCCGATACACATAGATACTAGTATTTGTCCTTGAATATATGAGCTAATTTGTCTATCTATACCTGAAAATACTTCCTGTAAATCATCTCGCATCCTTGGAGGAAATAGCTTCATAACAAAATTAGGTAACTTTTCTCCATCTTTTAATAAGTAGAAAACGATAAATGGAACCGTTACAATCGCCAGTACAAAACTAGTTAAAACCCCTACAATGGAGGAAATCCCAGTTGCTATTCCAGTTACAGTATTTTGAACGAATTCCCCAATTTCGTCAGGAAGCCCATTTAATACTGATGCAACGTCATTTTCTATTTGTAAATAATAATCCTTAAAAATAGATGTTCTTAAAAAAGCATCAAGATCATTAAAAAGTTGGATAAAGTAAGTAGGCAGTTCCTCTACTAGTTTAAATATTTGTCCCTTTAAAAAAGGAAACACTAGGAATACCAGTAAAGTTATTAAACCGACTAAAACTAAGAAAATGATCAGAATTCCCCAGACCCGTTTAATTTTAATTTTTTCTAGTAACCGCAATATTGGGCGTAATAAATAGTATACAATGACAGCTAAAATTATTGGTAAAATTACATTGCCGAGAAACACTGTCAAAGGCACAAAAATAAAGGAAATTTCATCGTAGATCATAATAACAAGGCCAATCATTAGCAATAGAACTAATGAAAAGATTGTATTACGTCCACCTAAAAATTTTATGTATCTAGTAGAGAAAAAAGAAGGTTTTTCTGGCTCCACTTCTATCAAACTTCCTTTCTATTTATATTTATTTTACGGAGTAAAAAATAATATGGCAATATTAAAGCAACTTATTTCTCTAAAAACTCTGTAATGGCCGTTTTATTCATCTCTTTGTTGAGTACGATGACTGATCCAGCATGGCTATAATTCTTAAATGAATATGTACCTTCTACTGGAATTGTCAATTTTTCCATTTCTAACTTACCACTTACAACTGCATCTAATACTCTTTTTGTTTTGTCTGAACGCGAATAATCTGTTTGGATATATCCCTCAGTAGCTCCAATGAATTTAGGTAAATTCGGTACGTTTTCAATAGACAATAGCTCGTCTTTTAAGATCTCCATCACCAACTGTTGTCTACCTACTCGCCCAAAGTCTCCTTCTGCATCGGAACGGAAACGAGCATAACCAAGTAGTTCTTTACCATTTAGATTCTGTTGTCCTTTCGTTAATGTGACACCAATTTTCTCAGACATATCCTTTTCAACATTTACTGGCACGCCGTCTGGTGCAATTATATCGACTAGAGACTCAAAGCTACTAAAATCGATTAACGCATAATGGTGAATAGGTAAATCGAACATCCCTTGCATAGTATCTTTCAATAATTGTACTTTACCAAGATAAAAAGCTGTATTTAATTTATATGATTCATGTTCAGGAATATCTGCATATATATCACGCATGAATGATATCACTTTCACATCGTTGTTTTCTTTATCCCAGGAAAAGATCATCATTGTATCTGTTCGAGCTTGATCCTCCCCTCTGGAATCTACACCAAGAACCAGAATATTTTCACGGTCACCTTTCTTAAGCTCATCACCATTAAATTCCATTGGTTCTTTTTGTTCTGTATCTGCTAATTTGTAACCACTTGAATATTGAGTAAATGTATAAATACCAATTCCTACAGCCAAAAACAAAAAAATAACAAAAAGTATGCGTCCTACTCTGGGACGTCTTTTTCTGCGACGTCTTCTAGTTTGTTGTAATTCTTCTTCCATCTTAAAATCTCCCCTTTATACAGTAATAATAACGTATTTCAGCTAAGATAGTTTCAGATTTTTGTACAACTAGTTAACAAGTGTTAAAATTTGTTTTACACAAGCAAAATTTCAATTGGTGAGATGAATCGGAGGAATAAATATGATAGAAAAAGCAACATTTGCAGGCGGATGTTTTTGGTGCATGGTAAAACCATTCGACACATGGGATGGCATACATAAGGTAACTTCTGGATACATGGGTGGTCATCTTGATAATCCTACATATGAAGACGTTAAAAAAGGGGATACCGGTCACTTAGAAGTGGTAGAAATACAATTTGACTCAAGCATCTTCTCTTACAATCAATTATTAGAAATATTTTGGCAACAAATTGACCCTACCGATGATGGAGGCCAGTTTCAAGATCGCGGTGAAAGTTATCGCACTGCCATATTTATTCATTCGGATGAACAACGACAGCTCGCGGAGAAATCGAAAGAACAGCTTGGGGCAAGCGGGAAATTCTCTAAACCTATTGTTACCGAAATACGAGAAGCTAAAACATTTTATGAAGCAGAAGAATATCATCAAGACTTCTATAAAAAAAGCCCTAACCATTACAAAGAGGATCGAGCACAATCAGGTCGAGATGAATTTATCGAGAAAAATTGGAAGTAAAATTTAACTAAGTTGACCCCCGAGACAATTTTAAAATTGTTTTTGGGGGCTTTTTTATACAGAAGAATAGGTTACTGGGGCTAGTTTGAGGCAAACATTGGGGTTAATAAAATTATTAGTGGCGGCGTATGTACTGCAATGTATAAGTGAATTAGAGCAAAACAAAAAGCATCTCTATTCGAGGTGCTTTTATTAAGTACTATGGATTATATTAATATAAAACCTTTCTCCTTGTTATTACATCATGCCTCCCATCACTCAAGTCCAAAAGTAATAAAAGGTTTAAATGCATTAGAATCTAGATTATTTATCACCTAGCTATATAGGTTAGAAGGTGAGGTGTATTTAACACTTACTTTATCGAAAGGGAATAGTGACCGAGGCACATTTTCAACATCCAGGCTATTATTATAGGTCTTTTTCATTCCCGTCTCCCTTCATTTTACTAAATATATCTAAATTTGCTGCTAAGAAGTTGACTTTATCTTCTCCCATTACACCTAACACACGTCTCTCTGTGTGTTTTTTTACAATAGCTTTAACTTCCTCAACAGGAATCCCGCTTGCTTGTGCAACACGTTCTACCTGTATTAGCGCTGCATCCACACTAATATGGGGATCTAGGCCAGATCCAGAAGCGGTCATTAAGTCAGCTGGTATCTCTTCTCGATTCACCTTCGGATTCGCTTTTAGAAATGTCTCGATATCTATTTCTATTCGTTTTTGTAGTTCAGGGTTAGAAGGAGCATAATTAAACGTTCCAGAACTGACACCACTATAAATTGTTTCACCATTTTCATCTGGGATAGTATCTTTTTGTGTATAGACGTTGTAATTGATAGCAGATACGCGCCCCCAGAAATACTCCGGTGCTGTAAATGCTTGACCTAAATGTTCTGAACCGACAGTATTACCATCCACTTTGATCAAACTACCGTTAGCCTCATGGTTAAATAATACCTGGGCAATTCCAGTAACAGCAAATGGGTAGATCAAACCACATAAAACAAACATTATTAACGATACCAACAGTGCCTGTTTAAAATTCCCAAAAATTTCTTTCATATAACATCTCCTCCTTATAGACCCATTATGTGAAGAATTGGTCCAATAATTAAATCAATTACCTTAATACCAAGAAAAGGAGCGACAATACCACCTAATCCATAAATGAGCAAATTCCTATTTAACAATTGTGATGCGCTCATCGGCTTATATTTGACCCCTCTCATAGCAATCGGGATTAACATCGGTATAATAATGGCATTAAAAATCAAGGCAGAAATAATGGCGCTCGTTGGGGAGTTCAGCATCATGATATTTAGCGATTTCATTTCTGGTATTGCGACCATCAGCATTGCAGGAATAATGGCAAAGTATTTAGCAATATCGTTCGCAATACTAAATGTCGTGAGCGCTCCACGTGTCATTAGTAATTGTTTTCCGATTTCCACAATTTCAATAATCTTTGTTGGATTTGAGTCCAAGTCCACCATGTTTGCTGCTTCTTTTGCAGCATTCGTCCCAGAATTCATTGCGAGCCCTACATTTGCCTGTGCCAGAGCGGGTGCATCATTTGTGCCATCACCAGTCATTGCCACAATTTTTCCTAGTGCTTGCTCATCTTTAATGACTTTTATCTTATCTTCAGGTTTACTTTCTGCGATAAAACTATCCACCCCTGCTTCTTTTGCGATTGAGGCAGCAGTGAGCGGGTTATCTCCTGTGCACATAATCGTTTTTATACCCATTGCGCGAAGCTTCTCAAAACGTTCCTTTAAACCAGGTTTCACGATATCTTTTAAATAGACAACGCCCAAAATCTTATAATTCTTAGATATAACTAGAGGTGTCCCCCCTACCGAGGATACTCGGTGGACTAGTTGTTCCAAGTCTGTTGGGATAACATGACCTTCAGCAATACTCTCTTTTTTTATCGTGTCATAAGCACCTTTACGAATTCTTGTGCCGTCTTGCATATCTAGCCCACTCATCCGAGTCTGTGCCGTGAAGGAAATATGATTACTGTTATTAATAATCATTACTTCATCTGTAGAGTCTACTTCTAATTCGCACGCAAGTGATAAGATTGATTTCCCTTCAGGAGTATCGTCTGTTAGGGAACTAAGCCATGCAGATCGAATTAATTCTTTCTGATTTACTCCTTTCACAGGAGTAAATTCTGATGCCATACGGTTTCCATATGTAATGGTACCGGTTTTATCCAATATTAATGTATCTACATCACCACATGCCTCGACTGCTCTTCCAGACATTGCAATCACATTGAACTGTGTTACACGATCCATTCCAGCAATACCTATTGCTGATAACAAACCTCCGATCGTAGTAGGGATTAAACAGACGGTCAGCGCAATAAGCGTCGCTATTGAAATATGCAGATTTAAATAGGTAGTCATTGGGTAAAGAGTAACAACCACTAGTAAAAAGATAATAGTTAGACTAACAAGTAGTGTGTTAAGTGCAATTTCATTCGGAGTCTTTTTACGACTCGCCCCTTCAATAAGGGTAATCATTTTATCTAAAAACGATTCGCCTGGCAATGAAGTAATCTCAATTTTTAACCAGTCACTAGTAACAGTTGTACCACCTGTTACAGATGAAAAGTCACCACTACGTTCTTTCACTACAGGAGCTGATTCACCCGTAATGGCTGATTCGTCCACTGTAGCAATCCCTTCTATTACTTCGCCGTCGTTTGGAATGACTTCCCCTGCCTGAACTAAGACAATATCTCCTTTTGTCAGCTCTTCTGCCTGCTTCATTACCTCGGAGCCATCAGGAAGAAGAACACACGCCTGCGTCACGGTTTTAGTTTTCTTTAGCGTTTGTACTTGAGCTTTCCCACGCCCTTCTGCAATCGATTCTGCAAAGTTGGCAAATAAGATTGTAATGAAAAGAACAAAGGCGACAATGGCATTATAAAGGCGTTCCTCTCCGCCTGCCTCGCTATCAAACATTGTAGGAAAAACTGTTAACAATAAAACAAATATGAAACCTATCTCTACAACGAACATGACGGGATTTTTTATCATATAAACCGGGTTAAACTTCTTAAATGCCCCTAAAATAGCACTCTTCATAATATCATGTGTAATAAAAAATTTTTTTGATGCAGTTTCCATTATTGACTCTCTCCTCGTCAAGAACTTATTTGTAAATGTTCTGTAATTGGGCCGAGTGCTAGTACCGGTAGAAATGTTAAAGCACCAATCATCAGAACAATTGTGACAAGCAAGAAAGTAAACATTGCATTGTCTGTTTTCAATGATCCCACCGAATCGCTATGCCACATTTTTTTAGCAAGTAGTGATGCAATGGCTATTTGAATAATGATTGTTAGATAGCGACCAAAGAACATCGCAAGACCAGTCGACACGTTCCAGAACGTCGAGTTATCGGCTAACCCTTCAAAGCCAGAACCATTGTTTGCTGAGGATGAAGCAAATTCATACAAAACCTGTGATAAACCATGTGCTCCCGGATTAGTGATTCCTGCTACTCCAGCTATTGTCGCTACAGCAAGTGCTGAAAACAGCAGAATGATTGCCGGATGGATTAAAATACAAAGTGCTATTAATTTCATTTCTTTTTCCCCTATTTTCTTACCTAAAAACTGGGGAGTTCGACCAATCATTAAACAAGCAATGAAAATCGTGAGTAGCACATACATCATCATGTTCATGAGACCCACCCCTTTGCCTCCGAATACAACGTTTATCATCATGTTAAACATTGCCACGAGACCACCGATTGGCGTTAATGTATCATGCATGTTATTGACAGATCCAGTAGTAAAAGCAGTAGTCACTACAGTGAATAATGCAGATTGGGCGACACCAAAGCGCATTTCCTTTCCTTCCATACTACCTAGTTCCTGAGTGATACCTAGTTCATTAATGATAGGATTGCCAGAACGTTCTGCCACATAACAGGTAACTACTCCAATAAGTAATAGAATACTCATAGCAGCAAAAATGGCTAGACCTTGTTTACCAAATATTATTTTCTTGTTTCGATTAGCAACCATTAATCCGAATGCCACAACACAAGCACCAGGCAGTAACATCATCGACAGCATTTCCACGACATTTGAAATAACGGTTGGATTTTCAAACGGAGTCGTTGAATTGGCCCCATTAAAGCCTCCCCCATTTGTTCCAATATGTTTAATGGATTCAAGTGAAGCTATAGGTCCAAGTGCGATATCTTGCACCTTTCCTTCTATAGTCTCTACTGTTTCATTAGCGCTGAAGGTTTGTGGCGAACCTTCAGAAACTAAAAATATTGCAACAACGATAGAAATAGGCATTAAAATGCGTGTAATCACCCGGACAAAGTCAACAAAGAAATTGCCGAGTGTATCTGTTTTTGCCACTAGGCGACGACAGAAAGCCATGCATGCCGCATAACCAGTTGCCGCTGACGTAAACATCATGAATGTGATTACAAGCATCTGAGCCAAATAACTTAACCCGGATTCGCCACTATAATGCTGAAGATTGGTATTTGTCATAAATGAAATTATAGTATTAAATGAAAGCGTTGCTTCCATATTATCAATGTCGTTTGGGTTTAAAAATAATGCAGATTGAATGCGTAAAAGAAAATATCCGATGAATACCATTAAAGCATTTGATAGAATCAATGCCAGGATATATTGTTTCCCCGTCATATCGACTTGCTTGATACCACTAAGTTTGTAGATGAAATGATCCACACGATTCAACACTGGATCGAACCAGGTCTTTTGCTGCATCGTGACGCGATACAGATAGTGACCCGCTAAAATAACAAACGGTAAATAAATTATTAAAACAATGGCAATTTGCCACATACCCCTTACCTCCTAATGGCATATTAATAGTTTTCTGGATAAAGTAATGCATGCCCTAGATAACCAAATAGACTTACAATGATAATTTCCATTACTAACCACGCAAACATAACTATTCCTCCCTACTTATTCACTTGCTTATAACACCATGTGGTCAAACCATAAAGACTAGCAAAACTAATGATTAGTAAAGTAATCATATAAACATCCATCATCTGAATCGTCCTCTCTCTTTTAGAATAATTTCATCATAATGGATTTCAAATTAATGTAGTGTTAGGAAAATGCATTTTATATTAAGAAGGCATAAAGGTTAAAATCTTTATGCCTTCTTAATGAATGTTGGAGCTATAATGTAAGGGAGGTGATGGGTGATGGAAGACATACGACCAAGTCCAGAGGAGTTTTTAGCAAGGATAAAGCAAGAAGAAACTAAAGCAGGCAGACTAAAGATATTTCTTGGTTATGCTGCAGGAGTAGGTAAAACGTACGCAATGCTTGATGCTGCTCAAGAAGCAAAGAAACTCGGTTTAGATGTCGTGGTAGGTTATATTGAGCCCCATCCCCGACCAGAAACGGCCGCCTTACTGAAGGGTCTTGAACTAATACCAACTAGAAAAATAAACTATAAAGGAAAAACTTTCGAAGAACTGGACATCGATGCGGTGCTTGAACGCAAGCCAGAAATTGTATTAATTGATGAATTGGCTCATACCAATGTACCAACTATGCGCCATGTAAAACGTTTTGGTGATGTAGAAGAATTACTTGCAAAAGGTATCCATATTTACACGACCGTAAATATCCAACACATTGAAAGCTTACATGATTTGGTAAAAGAAATTACTGGAGTGAAAGTACGTGAGCGAATCCCAGATTATTTAATTGATCACGCAGCACAAATAAAGCTTGTGGATATTGAACCAGATGATTTAATTCAACGATTAAAAGAAGGAAAAATTTATCCTTTAAAACAAGTAGAAAAAGCAATCGACTATTTTTTTCAAAAACAGAATCTGGTGGCACTTCGTGAAATCGCATTGAGACGAACTGCAGACACAATTTATCATCAAAAGACACGCAAGAACGATTCTTTTGAAACAAAAATACATGTGGAAGAGCATGTACTAGTAGGTATCAGTAGTTCACCAACCAATGCTAAAGTTATTCGGTCAGCAGCTAGACTTGCTCAGGCCTTCCACGGCAAATTTACTGCACTTTATGTACAAAAAATGGACAGGAATGAAAGAAACGAAGTAAGTTCCGAGCGTTTGCAGCAGCACATCAAACTGACGGAGCAACTCGGCGGTCACGTCGTGATTGTGCAGGAAGACGATATAGCAGCTGCACTTGCGAACTATTCACAAATAAGCGGGGTAACAAAGCTTGTATTAGGAAGAACTTCTATGAAAAAGAAATGGTGGCGTTCTAATTCCAAAATAAGCGACCAGCTAAATGACTTTGTACCCAACTTAGCAATACATATTGTACCTGATCAAGAAAACGAACCATTACGATTTCCAGAAGTTAGAACTCAACTCAAGTTTGAGTGGATGGACATGCTGAAAATGTTAACCGTTTTTAGTTTGGCGTCATTCATCGGTCTGTCTTTCTTTTCCATAGGGGTTAGTGAATCGAATATAATCACTATCTATATCTTAGGAGTATTAGTACTAGCAACTTGGACAACCGGGTGGATCGTTAGTATCATAAGTTCACTGGTATCGGTGCTCATTTTCAACTTTCTATTTATAGAACCACGTTTTTCATTCGAAGCATACCACCGTGACTACTTTATAACATTTTTAATTATGTTCCTTTCCGGCCTCATCACAAGTAGTCTAACGAAGAAAGTAAAAGAACAGGCTATTGTTGCAGTTCGTAAATCTTACCGAATGGAAGTGTTACTCGAAACTAATCGTAAATTACAATACGCAAAAACGGTAGAAGAGATTATTACAGAAGGAATGTCTCAGATTGTTAAACTAGTAGATAAGCCAGTAGAATTTTTTGAAATAAATAATAGACTGATAGTGAAATCTATTTTTTTCCGAACAGAAAGCATGTCTACTATAGAAAATAATAAAATAGCAACACTGTTTGACAATGTAAATGAGCGTGGTGTAGTAACATGGGTGGCAAATAATAATCACATAGCAGGAGTGTCCACCGATGTCTTTCCTGAAGCAAATGCTTATTATTTACCATTGGTATCCGGTGATAATGTAAAAGGTGTTATTGGAATTGCTCTATCAAAAGAATCACCCTTACCAGCATTTGAGCGTCATATTTTACACGCCATCATGAATGATTTTTCGTTTGCTCTTGATAAATGGTATTTGCAAAAAGTAAATGAGGAAGTAGCCCGAGAGGCAGAGCTTGAACAAATGAGGGCAAACCTCTTAAGGGCAATATCCCATGATTTAAGGACACCACTTACAAGTATTTCAGGAAATGCTGATATATTATTAACAAGTGGAGAACAAATTAATGATACTGAAAAACTTCAACTATACCGCGATATTTATAGTAACTCTAAATGGCTCGTTCAAATGGTTGAAAACTTACTTGCCGTTTCAAGACTAGATGATGGCAAACTTGCGATTGAAATGCAACCAGAACTTGTCGAAGATATTATGCAGGAAGCTCTCTTACACGTCGTTCGGATAAACAATACTCACAAAATCTCATTCCATGTCGAACCTGAATTATTATTAGCATTAATGGATGCACGCCTTATCATTCAAGTGATTATCAATATTATCGATAATGCGTTAACTTATACACCTACAGGCAGTGAGATAATTTTGATTGCAAAGGAGATTGGGAACTCCGTACACTTTAGCATTATGGATAATGGACCGGGCATTGAAGAATCGTTAAAAGCAAGACTGTTTGATCCTTTTACAACAGGAAAAGTTCAACGAAGTGACAGCAGGCGTGGACTCGGACTTGGTTTAGCCTTGTGCCAAACCATCTTAAAATTACATGGAAGTGAACTTACAGTGGCAGATAATGAACCCAACGGAACCATTTTTAATTTTTCACTTGAAAAAGGAGTTGTGAATATCGTTGAATAAACGCATCCTTGTCATAGAAGATGACATAGCAATCGGTCACTTGATCAAAATGACATTAATTACCCAGCACTATGAATACGACATTGTAAAGGATGGCCAAAGCGCAATGCAAAAAGTGCTTTCGATGAAGCCGGATGTAATTATTCTTGATTTAGGACTTCCCGATATGGACGGCGTCGATCTTATTCATAAAATCCGTGTTTGGGCTCAAATCCCTATTATAGTTGTAAGTGCTCGAGGAGAAGAACACGATAAAATAAGCGCACTCGATGCGGGTGCAGATGACTACGTGACGAAGCCATTTAGCATAGAAGAGTTACTTGCTCGTATCCGAGTAGCATTAAGAAGGAATACTAACGAGCACAATTTAGAACATATTCAGCCGGTATTCGTGAATGGGAACCTACAAATTGATTATTTGGCAAACACAGTATTTGTGTGTGGAGAAGAAGTACATTTGACGCCTATTGAGTATAAGTTGTTAGTTGTGCTCTCAAAGCATGTTGGTAAAGTACTTACGCATAATTTTCTATTGAAGGAAGTTTGGCAAA
Source organism: Psychrobacillus sp. FSL K6-1464 (assembly GCF_038003145.1). Lineage (NCBI taxonomy): Bacteria > Bacillati > Bacillota > Bacilli > Caryophanales > Bacillaceae > Psychrobacillus > Psychrobacillus sp. FSL K6-1464. The sequence continues at coordinate 1,746,289 of NZ_JBBOOP010000001.1, read as the reverse complement.
CTGTACTTCAGTCAGATGTCCCTAGCCTGCGTGTTTTTATGGCGACGCTCCGTAAGAAGATTGAAGAGAATCCATCTAAACCAAAATATATTCAGACACACATACGGGTTGGGTATCGAATGCTACGTTACAACGGTGACGAATAGAAAATATCTATGTTTTTGTCTGTAAAACAATGTCTTTACGAGTGAGATTTAACATGTTTTTCTTTTCCTTCTTTATATACATTATAATATCTTCAGGTGTTGGCTTTTCTAAAATGAGCTTATGAGCAAAATATTTTCTGTACGTTTTTTATTTCTCATTAATGCATCAATCTATTATTAGATTTTCGAACACATATAAATTCTCTTTCTGTATCACCAATGTGATTCATAATAAAAATGTTGTATTTTTACATTAACGGATACAAACATAAGAAATAATTTCTTGTGTTTGTATCATTTGCAATACCAATAGTTTTGTACCTAAATGTAAATAGAGGTTAGAAAATAAATGCAACGAACTTAAGCGATGCTTAAGATGTTTTATATCAATGCTTTTCTTAAAGCGAGGAGGAAGAATTACATATGAAGACAAGATGGCATATAGTTGCATTTTTTCTTGTTATCGTAGTATTAGGTGCTTCGATGAGTACGACTACAAAAGGAATCTTAAAAGATATTAAATTAGGTTTAGACTTACAAGGTGGTTTTGAAGTTTTATATCAAGTTGAACCGCTGAAAGATGGCCCCAAAATAACCGAACAAGATGTAACGGACACCGCAAATGCACTTTTAAATCGTATTGATGTCTTAGGTGTTAATGAGCCAGTTATTGAAGTAGAAGAAGGAAATCGAATTCGAGTTCAATTAGCCGGTGTTGAAGATCAGGCCTCTGCACGTGAATTATTATCTACAGAAGCAAATTTAACATTCCGTGATGCTGATGATAATTTAATGCTTGATGGGAACGACTTGAAAGAGGGCGGTGCGAATGATAATTTCGATCAAAATGGAGCTCCAATTGTATCATTACAATTAAAGGATGCAAATAAATTTGCACAAGTAACTCAAGATATTCTCGCTAAAACTCCAAATAACGCCCTAGTAATTTGGTTGGACTTTGAAGAAGGTGTTGATTCTTTCAAAGAAGAACAAGCGAAAGAAAAACCTAAATTTGTATCTGCACCTCAAGTAAGTAGCGTTTTGAATACTTCAGAGGTTCAAATTTCAGGTTCCTTCACCGTTGAAGAAACAAAAAACTTAGCGGGTATTTTAAATGCTGGTGCTTTACCTGTTAAACTTACTGAAGTTTATTCCACATCCGTAGGGGCACAATTCGGTGAAGATGCATTATCATCGACGGTCTATGCAGGGATTATAGGAGCAGCACTTATTTTCCTATTCTTAATAATCTACTATCGTTTACCAGGAATTGTAGCAAATCTTACGTTAGTTGTTTATGTGTATATAAATTTATTAGTATTTGATTGGATTAACGGGGTTCTTACCTTGCCTGGAATTGCTGGTCTCGTTTTAGGGATTGCAATGGCAGTTGATGCGAATATTTTAACTGCTGAAAGAATTCGAGAGGAAATTCGAATTGGTAAAACAGTTAAACAAGCATTCGCAGAAGGGACAAAATCGTCATGGTCTGCCATTCTTGATGCGAATGTAACTTCACTAATTGCCGCAGTTGTATTGTTCTACTTCGGGACAAGTTCTGTAAAAGGTTTTGCAACGATTTTGATTATCAGTATTTTAGTCAGCTTCATAACTGCAGTTTGGGGATCTCGAGTTTTACTTGGATTACTTGTTCGAAGTGGATATTTAGATAACAAAATTAGTTGGTTTGGTGTTAGAAAATCAAAAGTTCATTCGATTGAAGAAAATGTCAGTTCACTTGATCTGACAACAAATTTTGATCGATTTGACTTCGTTCATTCACGCAAACGATATTTCACCTTCTCTATTGTGTTTATCCTAATTGGAGTAATTGTACTAAGTATTTTTAAATTAAACTTAGGCATTGACTTTGCCAGTGGTACACGAGTTGAAGTTGTGACAAACGAGCAACTAACTGAAGAACGAGTCTTAAGTTATATGGAAGATTTAGGCTATCCATCTGACGATATTGTCTTTTCTGGAGATACGAACAATATCGCAGCAGTTCGTTATGTAGATGAGTTTACTCAAGATGAAATTTTGAAATTGAAACAAGAAATGAAGGCTGAGTTTGGAATTGAACCAAATATTAGTGCAGTTTCAAATACAATTGGTAAAGAGCTTGTAAGAAATGCAATTTATGCATTAATTTACGCAGCAATTGGAATTATTATCTATGTAGCAATTCGTTTTGAATGGAAAATGGGGGTTGCTTCAATCATTGGTGTTCTACACGATATTATTCTCATGGTAGCTATTTTCAGTTTTACTCGTTTTGAAGTGGACTTAACCTTTATTGCTGCCGTTCTTACGATTGTCGGGTACTCGATAAACGATAAAATTGTAACGTTTGACCGTATACGTGAGAACTTAAATCGAGTAAAGAAAATTGATAATGAAAATGAGTTAGCTGAAATTGTAAATAAATCACTACGTCAAACGCTAGCTCGGTCAGTAAATATTGTACTGAATATTGCATTTGTTGTTGTTGCCCTGCTTCTATTTGGTGCAGAGGCAATTCGAAACTTCTCATTTGCATTGTTCTTAGGTTTATTGGCAGGGACGTATTCATCCATCTATATCTCAGCACAGCTTTGGTTTGTCATAATGAAACGAAGTATGAAGAAAAAAGGTGGAGAATTAGACGTTGAGCAAAAGAAAAAACAATGGGGAACAGACGAACCGATTGTATAACAGTTTGGACATAAAAAAGAACGGGTATATTATTAACGGGTTCCGTTACCTATCGCAAAGCTAGAATTTACACAACAAAATGCAAATAAAAATGTAAATTTAATTGCACCGCAATTGCGGTGCTTTTTGTATAAAAAAATAAATAGCCCAGTTCATTGAACTAAGCTATGCCTTGTATCTATTTTCAACAATTTTTTAAATAAAACACTATGGGAGCAAATCACTGTATTTACTATCCTTAATAATTCCCCTTGCACCAATTTTTGTCCATTCCAATATTGAAATATTGGGATTGTTTTCAATGAAACTTTCAGTGATTAGATAACCTATTTTATAATTCGACCATCTTGGAATATCTTTACGTGAATTACCGTAAATCAAATTATTGTAAATAATAAAATCCATAGATTTGCCATTTACGCTTAATTCTTCTAACACCTTAGCCTCGGCTTCATTTGATAGAGGCTCTGTCCGAAAGACTCCTACTTTTATTTCAGGGTATACAATACTAGTAAAGTAATCTGCTTTGCCTTCCGTCACAGTTAAATCTAAAATGTTATACTCGATTGGTATGCTATCATGCAAAAAATTAACTGTGTGATGATATTCGTGTGCCGCCGCATATTTAACCATTTCTTCTGAAACGGAGGGGTCAAACTTAAGTAAAATATCATTTTCTGAATAAGTAAGCCCACTCAATCCTCCACCAGTATTAATGACATGCCATTCTTCAGGATTAACTGGAAAAATATAAACATTTGTATCCTCACCTGGTAACAGTTCTGCGGATTTTAATAAGGCTTCCTCTATCCACTTATTAATCTGTTCTTGATTTTCAAGTAGCTCATTCGTCTTTTTTTCTAACTGTTCTATTTCCGAAGATGGTGAAAGAGGGTCGCCTAATGTTATATCTTTCAGGGAGGATTTATCTATAAACGGTTCTAAAACATACTCTGTATAGATAGCTTTTTTATCAAGTTCAGGATTCTCACTAATTACTCTTGTGTATTCCAACACTTCATCGAAAAATGTTATTATTTTAAATTCCTGCCCTTTATATGAAAAATGGTAAGTAGTTTTAGTAGGAGTATTGTCATCATCCACTATCCCATGTTCCTCTTCTTCTATTTCTTTGTTTTGTTCTTTAACATCCGTACAACCAGATATAAAAATAACAAATAGCAGTAAAATTGAAAAGTTTATCGAACGTCTCATTCTGTCCCTCCATATCCTCCTTTTCTAAGATGTAGAAGAGGGATTTTTTATTATATCCATGAAACTCTCTTTCGCTAAACGCGTTAGTTTAAGTACATTTGTTCACAATGTTCTTTCCCTTATTTTAACATAGATTTTTTAATTACCTTTTATAAATAATATCTTTCCAGTTATATACCCTATCAGCAACACCAATTCTTTGGGCAGGGGTTTGTTTAACCGAATTAGAATTGAAAGGTTCACAGAAGTTGTAGTATGTTCTCAATATGGTGATAGCCATTTGTGCATATTTAGGATTGAAATTACTGTATATATAGGATTTTCCGTCCCCTCTAGATGTAACTAAAGGTCTTTCCAAGAAAGATAGGCTACGCCTTATCTGCTGTAAAAAAGCATTTACTGTATTATCATTTACACTGATAATTAGCCTAGCTAAATGCTCGTCCGAAAGTTTCGAAGTATCTGTAATTACATCACTATAACGGCTGCCTCTGTCAGACATTGCAATTGGGTGTTCAATTTTATTGGATTTATGAACATTGTAAGCAGTCCCATTTGGAGAAATCCTCGATTCATAAAATTTGGGTGTAGATAAACTTTCTTTCAAGAATTCAACAGCTGTTTCGTGTTCAGACGAGCCATTAAACCCATTATATTCTGCCCATTCACTTAAATATCGCCTGTTTAAATAAATTCTTTATATGCATCTTCTCTTGATAAGCTCTTATCAAATGTATTTACAAAGTAGTGTAATTTCCCTTCATGAATTTCCTCTGAAAACATCTTTTTATAAGCAGATTTTAGTGTCATGTCGTTATCGCTAGTCACCCGCCACTTGTCAGTTCTTATCATTTGTTTAATTAAAAACAATTGAGCCATTGCAGTATAACTATGATTTATGTGCCTTCGCTCTCTCGAGTCCTTCCGTAGTACGTTCCACGATTATGTCACGCTCAAACTGTGCGAATGATCCGAGCATATTGAACAATAACGTATTGATACTACTTGCCCCCTTGCCCGCATCGAACGTTTTATTATTACGTATAAACTGGACACTCAGGCCCTTGTCGGTTAACTCCATTACTATCTTGTTAAGGTGGATTATGCTACGTGCTAGGCGGTTTATTTTTGTCACTACTACCATATTACCTTCCCTTCCCTGGTCGAGCATAGCCGTCAGTTGTGTACGTGACGCGGTTGATGTACCTGTTACCTTCTATACATATAGACGCTCGCACCCTGCCTCACGTACCGCTACCTCTTGTGCTTCTAACTTATGTCCTACAATCGATACTCTCGCGTATCCAATTCACACCTCGCAATATCTCCTACTATAAACTAGGTTAACTTTTATACCTTATAATTATAGATAACTTTAAATACAAGACACTTAAAAATCACATTGTTATAATGACCAATATTTTTCAGGGTTTAACAGCTATTCTTGTATTCGGATTCAACCTGCTTGACAGACAGTGCTATGCCTTTTACAAAAGTTAGGGATATACGAACGTAGGAATAATTTTAAATTTGATTCAATATTACGATATGAGCGGTGTTTTGTTAAAATATATTAAATCGAAGGAGGAATTTTATGACAGAAAAGCAAAACGCATCACAAACCTGGGCTATTTCCCTCTTTTCCATCGGTGTATTTATGGCCGCACTTGATAACGGTATTATTAGTGCTGCTTTAACAACGATTAATCAATCATTCGATGTCGATGCAAACTGGGGAGCATGGGGTGTCACGCTTTACACACTTGGTTTAGCTATTAGTGTGCCGATTATTGGAAAACTTTCTGATCGATATGGACGCAAAAAATTATTTATTATAGAAATCGCCATTTTTGGTATTGGCTCATTACTCGTGGCTTTGAGTCCAAACTTTTCTTTTTATTTAATCGCTCGCTTTATTCAAGCAATGGGTGGCGGCGGTATTTTCATTATTGGTAGCTCACATATATTAAGTACATTACCTGTCGAAAAACAAGGTAAGGCACTTGGGATGCTTGGTGGGATGAACGGTATTGCGGCCGTACTTGGACCCAATATCGGCAGTATTTTATTAGACGTTACAGGTAGCTGGCATGTACTATTTTTAGTGAATGTACCTATTGCCATTGTGCTCGTTATTTTAGGCTTTATTAAACTAGATGAAACGAAAGATGTACAGCCTGGAAAACTCGATTTATTTGGAACTATTTTATTATCTTTAGCGATTTTAGGCATTATGTATGGACTGACAAATTTAGAAGGTGTTCACCTTTTAAAAAGCTTATTGCAACCAAATGTTTATGGCTATATCATTGCTGGTATTGTTCTTTTAATTGGTTTACTAGTACATGAAAATCGTCTTGAAAAGCGTGGTGGTGACCCGATTCTACCATTCCACTTGCTACGTCAACCGCCATACTTACTAACTTTAGTGATTGGTGCATTTTCAGGTGCATTACTAGCCGGAATGATTTTCATCCCTGCATTTTCAGAGCAAGTACTTGGGATTGCATCTGAAAATTCCGGCTATTGGATGACACCACTAGCTCTTGCAGCTGGTTTGGGTGCTGGTTTAGGTGGCGTATTTACAGATAAACGCGGACCCATTTTTGCGGTCATCTTATCGAGTGTTATATCAGCAATAGGATTTTTATTATTCCCATTATGGATTGAAGTAAAATGGCAATTTATCATCTCTTCAATCATCGCTGGCTTTGGTATGGGGATTATTTTGGGCGCGCCATTAAATATGTTAGCAACTGAAAAATTACAAGCAAATAAAGGTACTGCTCTTGCAACATTATCATTAACAAGAACGCTTGGAATGACGCTGGCACCCACAATATACGCAGGTTTTATTGCTCGCGGCTACAATGAAATGCCGGCATTATTTAAAACGGACTTCCCTGAAATTTTACAAGGTAATCTTGCAAAAGCAAATTTAAGTCAAGAAGGTGCGGCTGAGTTGCAACAACTAACAGCGCAAATGTCATCTGGTGCTTCTGCTTATACAGACATGACACAACTACTAAATCAAGTTCAAGATCCAACCTTAAAAGAAATGTTATCTACTAGTGTGCAACAATTGACCACATTAGCGGCACAAAACGGTTACGGTGGCTTATTCACTAGTGCTGTAGTCATCGCAACTTGTATTTTGATCGTCACATTATTTTTAGCCCCACTTCGAAAAAAATCATTACAAGGCTAAAAAACTGTATGGCCAATTTTGGTCATACAGTTTTTCTTTTTATGTGTAATAAAATCAAATTTTTTAAAAGCAGAATACTGATCTGGAACTAAAATTAATGACCTTAAGGATTCTTGAATTATTTTAGTCACTAAAACTTCAGAATCCGGCTCTGTTAACGAAGTGTCTTGGAAAAAAGTATAGTCTACGTCCAATACCTTGCCTGTCCCATCCCCCTTGTGCTTTAATTCTAAGGATATCAGGTTGACCATTTATCCTTTCTAGTTCCCCCCTACCCAAAGTTAAAAGTAACTCCTGAAAGATAGAAGTAGAATCTGTTTCCTTGTTCAGTCAAAGCTTAAACGCATATGGGGCTGATTTTGGGGTTGGCATTAACTGAAATACGTTGAAACCCTATAAAATCAAGGATTTGTAGAATTCGTTCCTATTTCGTGCTATAATAAGTTCATTGTGAATTTTAGGAGGTACTAGCATGATTGCAGTAAGTAACATAAGTCTTCGTTTTGGTGACCGTAAGTTATTCGAAGACGTAAATATAAAGTTTACACCAGGAAACTGTTATGGATTGATTGGTGCAAATGGAGCAGGTAAGTCAACATTTATCAAAATTTTGTCTGGTGAAATTGAGGCCCAAGAAGGCAATGTCATTATGAATCCAGATGAACGTTTAGCAATTTTAAAACAAAATCACTTCGAATACGAAGAATACAATGTTTTAGAAACAGTTATGATGGGACACAAACGTTTATATGAAGTAATGAATGAGAAAAATGCTATCTACATGAAAGAAGACTTTTCAGATGAAGATGGTATGCGTGCAGCCGAACTAGAAGGTGAATTTGCGGACTTAAATGGTTGGGAAGCTGAATCTGAAGCAGCAATACTTTTACAAGGTCTTGGTATTCCAGATGAAATGCACCAAAAGAAAATGGCTGACTTAACTGGATCTGAAAAAGTAAAAGTTCTTTTATCTCAAGCTCTTTTTGGTAAACCAGATGTACTATTACTGGATGAGCCTACTAACCATTTAGATATTAAAGCTATTCAGTGGTTGGAAGATTTCCTTATTAACTTCGATAATACTGTTATCGTTGTATCCCATGACCGTCATTTCTTAAACAAAGTATGTACGCATATTGCGGATTTAGATTTCAGTAAAATTCAAGTTTATGTAGGAAACTATGATTTCTGGTATGAGTCAAGTCAACTTGCTGGCAAATTAGCTTCCGATCAAAATAGTAAAAAAGAAGAAAAAATTAAAGAGCTACAAGCATTTATTGCTCGATTTAGTGCTAATGCCTCTAAATCGAAACAAGCAACTTCTCGTAAGAAAATGCTAGACAAAATAGAACTAGATGATATCAGACCATCATCGCGTAAATATCCATATGTAAACTTCTCGATGAAACGTGAAATCGGGAATGATGTATTACAAGTTCAAAATTTAGGTCATTCTACTGAAGACAAAAACCTCTTCTCTAACTTCAGCTTTACGTTGAACAAAGAAGACAAGATTATTCTTCTTGGAGATGAATTAGCGAAATCTGCATTGTTACGTATACTTGCGGAGGAAGAAGAACCAAAAGAAGGATCCGTACGTTGGGGTGTTACTACAACGCGTGCCTACTTCCCGCTTGATAACGCTAAATACTTTGAAGGCAATGAGCCATCATTAGTAGATTGGTTACGCCAATATTCACCTGATGATGAAAGTGAAACATTCCTACGTGGATTCCTAGGCCGTATGCTTTTCTCAGGAGAAGAAGTGAAGAAAAAACCTTCTGTTCTTTCAGGTGGAGAAAAAGTACGTTGTATGCTTTCTAAAATGATGCTTTCCGAATCGAATGTATTGTTACTAGATGAACCAACGAATCACTTGGATCTTGAGTCTATTCAAGCATTGAATAATGGTCTTACATTATTCAAAGGCGCAATGATCTTCACATCGCATGATCACCAGTTCATTCAAACAATTGCTAATCGCGTAATTGAAATCCGTGAAGACGGGTCTATCTTAGATAAACAATTGTCTTATGATGAGTTCTTAGAGTGGAAAGATACACAAAACTTATAATACCTAATAATAGAGTACAGGATGGTGACAATATGTCATTTTCCTGTACTCTTTTTTATTAATATAAAAAGAAAATCGTACAGATTATGGGGACCATACTTTTCTTAACTTGATATGTCTTCTCTTATCCCCCCCTACAATACATGATATAGGGTTGACTAGTTCAGAACATTAACACATCAAAAAAGCACTGCTATATTATATAGCAATGCTTTTTTATTAGGGATTTGGAACTTTCCTGTGTGGATTAACTTTTAACTGCAGTGCCCTTTTTAGAAGTTTTAATAAAACGACCAAGCAGAGATCTTGTCGGCAATTTTCCAAGTAAGGAATCACTTGTTTCCGAAACCTTCTTCAATACGTTTAGTAGTTTGTCATCTCCAGCCCAATGTTCTTCAATCATTTCAGGGGAAAATTTGTTCAATAACATATTTACTACAAAAGTAGCTACAATAATATCATCGATAAAACCACCTGGTCCTATTAAACCTTCAGGTAATATGTCTACTGGCGTGATGAAATACAATATACCACTACCAACGAGTGTTTTACTCTTCGCGTCTATGCGGTCATCAAACATCGATTTTACTAATAAGTGAAATAAATCAGGAGCAAATAGAAGATATGGAGTAAACTTTCCTGCTTTACCCGATTTACTTTCTACATAATCAGTAATTTTAGATCGTAGTTTTATATAGAAGTCTTGTTGCTCCTCGTAAGTTGGTAATTCTTTTTTAAGTTCTACATTCATAGTTCATAGCCCCTCTCTCTCTTCACTATACCAAAAATAAGACTATTTGAAACATTATAGGCTTTTCTATGTTCTATTCCTAAAGAATAAGAAGCTGGAAAAATAATAAATGCCCTTCTAGTAGTGTTAATTTCAATTGTTTTTCTCCATTAAAAATAAAAGAAGCTTCGGATCTAACCCCCGATCCCCCTCTCCTTTACTTGACTAAATACTCGTTTAACGCTTGTTGTAACGTTGCAAAGGTTTTAGTATCATCATCAAATTTAACGCCTAATTGAATCATTTGTCTCACAACATCCGGTCTTAAACCGGTAATAACGGTGCCACAGCCCATCATCGAAGTACCATAGATAATTTTCAGTAAATGGTCTATTACTTCTGTTTCCATTTCAGATATACCTGAGAGATCCATTATTAACGTTTGTATATGTAAACGGCCAATCTCTGTTAGTACTTTTTCTTCTAAAATACTTGTTCTAAAAGTATCTACTGAGCCAATTAACGGCAAAATACAAATAGAGGGTGTAATTGGAATTATAGGAACTGAAAGGGCTTCAACCACTTTACGTTGGGAAGAAATTAAAGCATCTTTATAAGTCGAATAGTTGATAAAAAACTCATTTAAAAAATAATCTATTTGATTATTAATTTGCTTTTCTAACTCAAAGAACGAATCAATAGAAATCGGTTGTATGTCTTTATTGTACTTTTGAATAAAGATCCACAAAGTTCTTCTAATGGCCTGGATCCATTCTAATTTAAAAGATAGCGTCAAAGAAAACGTTGCCCATGCAATACCTTCCTGCTTTGCAAAAGCACTCAAATCTTTCGTATTTTCATCAATAATATAATGTGTCAGAGTATGAGCGTTATTGATTAGATCTATATCTCCAACTCTTAATATATCATTTATCTTATCTTTAACATTAACAGCCTGGTTTAATAAATATTGTTCAAAATCATCTTTGTTTTCTTCTAAATAATGTTTTAAGTTAAGATCCAGTGTTAATCTGTCCAAAGTCGTTCCCCCTAAAATAGTAAACTCTATTTTTTATACCCAAATGTAATCTAATTAAACACACTTTTAAATTAAATTAGAAGGACTATAAAAAGAAGCACATCCTAAAGGTGTGCTTCTTAAGGGACTATAGTTTTGTAACGTTAGCTGCTTGAGGTCCGCGGTTCCCTTCGACTACTTCAAATTCAACTTTTTGACCTTCTTCAAGTGATTTGAAACCATCACCTTGGATAGCTGAGAAGTGAACGAATACATCATTTTCACCCTCTACTTCGATAAAACCAAATCCTTTTTCTGCGTTAAACCATTTCACTGTACCTTGTTTCATACTATTACCTCCAAAAAATTAATCAATACGTGAAAAAATTCACATATTCCATGAAGTACCGATTTCACATCGATCACTTCATAGGATATGTGAATCATTAGTACGGATTTTCACTTTAAATTGTAAATTAATTATAGCATTGGTACCGATTTAGTCAATAAGTATTTTCATAATTCTAAATAGTTTAGGTAATTTCATTCCATATTAAACCATGATATATTTGTAAATCATCGTCACATGATTCACAAAAGCATACTTCTTTTTCTGACCAAAAAGCCCAGTATTTCTCATCCTTCACTTTTTCTTTTGGAAATTCCCCTCGTAATTCTACTAGTTTCTCATTTAAATAGGATTGGGCATCTGCTTGTGTTTCAAAAGTATGCTTTTCTACAATATGCTGCTCCCAACCTTCAAAAAGCCACCACGGTTCATAGTCTGCCTTCATATAAATTACTTCGAACATAGACATCGCCTCTAACATTTTTTATTAACTCATATTTTACTGCTCCTATATAAAATGTCTACTTAAATGCCTAGCAATTTTATAAATTGAATATTCCTACTTTTTCAGTTAAATTATAGATAACACTATTATAAACAAGTAAGGAGACTATGCTATGAAAAAGCGGGCTTATATTCAAATGCATGGTGATGTGGATGGAGTAGGCTTTAGATTTTTAGTGAAACAAAAAGCTCAATCACTTGGATTGAAAGGTAGTTGCAAACAAACAGAAGACAAACTCATTCATATTCATATTGAAGGCAATATTCAACAGTTGGAGGAGTTTTTGGAGTATATTCAAAAAGGAGTATCTCCTTTATCCCAGACAAATGCTTATCGAATGGAATTATTTGATGAACTAAAAGGTTATACTTCGATGGAGTCAGATATTGTTTAATATTTGTAGGAAATGAAACTTTCTGCTGATTGAATCGTATATAGTAGTATAGAAAAAGTGAAACTTCTATCGTAGGATCGGTTCACCTACAAAAAGTGTAAATCAAACCATTCGGGTTTTTACAGGCAGTTTTCTCCCCCTTATGCCAGTTATATAGCCCAAGCCATTAAGAGGGAGATACTGCCCGTTAATACCGGAAAAAGGAGGTAACATCATGAGTGAACTACTGCAAACCTTCATACGACATTGCTTAAATTTCCCTATCATGATTACTTCGTGGTTTGTTTTCTTTTTTCCACTCGAGAGTGGATTTTTATGGAGCTCCGTTTTTGCTATAGGAGTATATATTGTTTCTAACTTTTCGATAAAGAAAATCCAACAGAGAAGAATTATGAAAAAACATCAAATGACTCTTTCTGAGTATTTCCATATCCAACAACAATTAAAAGAAGCAAATAAAAAGATAAAAGCTTTAAATAGTCTGTATCTGAAAGTTCGTTCAATCAGTTCATTTAAACAATTATTCGAAATGAATCGATTAGCAAAAAGGATTATTTCACTTGTAAGATCTAACCCTAAAAAGTTCTACCAAGCTGAAAAGTTCTTTTATGCACATTTAGATTCAGCAGTAGAACTAACATCAAAGTATACTTTATTAGTTTCCCAACCGGTGAAGAATAAAGATATGAAATTAGCTTTGCAAGATACACGAGAGACATTAGAATCTATCAACACAGTAATGGAAGAAGATTTACAAAGTGTCTTAGCCTCTGATGTAGAGCTACTTAAAATGGAGTTAGATTTCGCTAAATTATCCGTTAAACAAACAGAAAAACCTTTATATTTAAAAGGAGAATCCGAAAATGAGCGAAAAGATATCAAATACAAGTGAAGATATATTAATGGACGAACTATTATCCAGCCCTTTTAACCTAGATACTACTAAGCCACAAGCCATTACAGAAACAGAAGCAGCCCCGACTAAACTGATCGATCGACTTTCGGAAGCTGAGCAACAAAAAGCTCGACAATTAGCTGACCAAATACCAGCTGGTGACTACGAAGCGATTCTAACCTACGGTGCAAACGCACAATCTGAGCTTACCCGTTTTTCTCATCAGATGCTAGATCATGTGCAAAAAAAAGATATCGGACCTGTTGGAGATATATTAAGTGATTTGATGCGCAAATTATCCGAGATTAATCCCGAAGAACTGTCTACCGAGAAAAAATCAGGTATTAAAAAATTATTTAGTCGTGTCAATCGCTCCGTCCAGGAGGTAATGACAAAATATCAGAAGCTTAGTACACAAGTAGATCGTATTGGCATTCAGCTAGAACATTCTAAAAGAGGACTTGTGGAAGATGTTCAAATGCTAAACAAACTTTACGATCAAAACAAAACGTATTTCCAAGCATTAAATGTATATATTGCTGCTGCAGAGTTAAAAAAGGATGACATAGTAAATGTAACTATTCCGGAGTTACGACGAAAAGCAGAATTATCCAACGATCAAATGGCTTATCAAGAAGTCAATGATATGGCACAATTCGTAGATCGTTTAGAAAAAAGAGTGTATGATCTACAGTTATCTCGTCAAATTACGATACAGAGTGCACCACAAATCCGTATGATTCAACAAACCAACCAAACGCTTGCCGAAAAAATTCAATCATCTATTATGACATCCATCCCGCTTTGGAAAAACCAAATTGCTATTGCTTTAACTTTAAATCGTCAGCAAAAAGCAGTAGCTGCACAAAAGCAAGTAACGCAAACGACGAATGATTTATTATTGAAAAATTCGGAGATGTTAAAAGTGAATAGTATTGAAACGGCAAAAGAAAATGAGCGAGGCATTGTAGAAATTGATACATTGAAGAAAACACAAGAAAATTTACTACAAACAATCGAAGAAACGATGCGTATTCAAGCTGATGGTCGTGTAAAACGAAAAGCAGCAGAAATAGAAATTGGTCGTATGGAAGAAGAACTAAAACAACGTCTACTACTAATTGCTGACCAATCTAAAAACCGTTCTTCCTAATAATATTATATGGAGCAGTAAAGAATAGATTACCACAACAAAAAGAATTCATTTTAAATCACAATTGATTTAAAATGAATTCTTTTTTAAGTCGCAAGACCCTTTAGTAAGGCTTCAGCATATTTTTCTTATCCTCATCATTAAATACTAATACCTCATGAGAAGCATCATAAGAATCACCATAAAAATGTTCATCTTTATACGTGTGGATATTTTCATATGTCCATTTCATAGCTTCATAAATGGCATACTCATCTTGGTCTGTTGGGGACCAGTATAAAATTTCCAAAATGGTATTTTCTCCAGTTGCTAGAGAACGCCGTGAGTATCCTATGCGAGTAGCATGTTTGAATTCTTCACGCGCATAAAATTTTAGACGCTTCTCAGAATCAGAGTCATCATAGTTAACAGGTTCTACCTCTAATAGTATGACCTTATTCTTTTCTTTTAATTGACTCAATAATTTCCGACCTAGGCCTTCTCCACGAGCTTCTTTAGAAACAAATAGATAGTCTACAAAAATGAAGTTTTCAAACTCCACGTACATCAATACATGCTTTGGTCCCTCGTCTTTTATATAGATATCTTCTTTATCCGTCAAAAGTGTTTCCATATGAACGCGAGATTTCATTTCATCCACTGGAAAATATTGATTAAGCTTTTCATACCAATTCATGTGTAATAGTTCTCCTTTCAAAATTATATTTTGCTCGGAGGTTTGTTTTAAATAGGAACAAGTTGCCGAAAAAAATCCTCGAGTATATTTATTCCCTATTTAAAGGTTCATAAACATATTATAAGGATTCTTTTAAGAACTTTGCACAACCAGATGTAGCATCTTCCGAAGTAATCGAAGTGTTTCCTCTGAAAATTTTTCTAATGAAGACGCAGTGGCAGACTTTTTATCAAAGATTAAACGAAACAAGTTTAATTGTTCTTCTGTTGCTTCCCGATCATTCAAAAACAAATGTAAAACGTTGATACCAAGTTGCTCCTGCTCTAACACTGCTTCTGCTGTATCCATAATACCATTTTGGGCATAACCAAATGCAGAAGGCTCTCCATCTGAAAATACAAGTAGAAACTTATGAGCCTCTGCTCTATTTTCTAATCGTTTACCCATCCATCTGATGGCAAATCCGTCTCTATTGTCTTCATGTGCTTCCATGGAAAGAATGTCCAAACCATTATCTTTTTGCCCATCTTCTAACTTGTGAATCCATTCAAATGCATTTGGTTGAGAGGTTTCCGTCGCTTCATAAGCATCTTCATAATGGAGGACAATTTCATGGGTAATTTTTAGTTCTCTTAATACATCATGAAATAGTAAAACAGCTTTTTTTGTTTCCTCCATTTTATCCTGCATGGAAGCTGATCCATCGACTAACAAACCAAAAACAGCATCTAATTGAATACTTGGCGCATTTTTTTTATAAAAGGGTTTTGGTCTTTCATCTGTCCAAAGAGCCGTTAGCTTTGTAGATAACCTACCCTTTGTTAAGTTCGTACGCTTATCTACTCGCTTTTGTTCTAATCGTTTTTTCATTTCCTGTACAAATGCTTTTAGATAAGGTGCATGGTCTTGTCGATATTTGTATAGGAGATGTTGGTTTTCGGAAATACTTGTAATCGCAATACGCTTTTCCTGATACATCACATTTGTATGTTCTTTTCCGAAGGACTTACCAGCTTTTTTTAAGTCACTGGATTGGTCATTAGTGGACTGATCCACCTGACCTTCCTTGCTATTCCCACTTGATTGACCTTTACCGGTCATCGTAATTTCGTGCCCTTCCTGTCCTTCCTCCGCTTCTATTGCTTGTTGTGCTTTCCCATCTCTGCCGTGCTCTAGTTCATATTGAAGATGCACACCATTTTCTTGTTCATTTTCTCGGTGCCAGGTTCTAAATATCTCTTCAATCGTATCTTTTTCACCTTCCTCACCACGTTCTGAATCTTTAGCCCCTTGATGATAGTGAAAGTCTTTGGATGCTACCCGTGTATACGATATAATTGCATAATATTGTAGCAGGCTATCCTCATTTATATATTCGTTTAAAAGAAAATATAGCTGATAGGCCAAATCAATAGATTGTTGAGTATTTTTAGATTCATATACTTTTTGGATGATACTATTTGTCACAGAAAATATATCTGGACCTGTTACATACATCGTACCTTCATACAGACAAATATATAAATAACTTATAAAAGCGTCCGCTAAAAAACCTTTTTGAACATTTACACGAAGTTGCTGTTTGTGAAATTCTAAATAAGTATGAATACGAATTGTAAATACTTTTTGCGTACCTATTCTTTTTTTCTGAATCATTTCAACCATACGAAATTCTTCCAAACAAAATAGTAACTGATCCATGAATTTAGTTAAGTTAGTCGGTTTTTCCTCCTGAAACTGCTGCCATTTCAACACGTCAAAGGACTTCCAAAACCCTTCTGCCATCAAGAAAATGTCAGAAATTCTACCTGCATGCATCACATGTTTCTCACGATGTCTCCAAAACACACTTAAGGAAATTATTTGATCCGCTGGTTGAAATTCGATCAGTTTACGCTCATTAATCGCTAATAATGTATTTTTGGTTAAAGCTTTAGCAACATTTTCGTAATGCATGAGTTGCCTAGCATCTATCGTTTCATTATTGAACTGTATAAAACGGTCAACTGAAGCCATTTATCTCCCTCACTTAATCCAAGTAGATGCCAATGCTAACACAAGCTGTTTTTCTTGGTCATCTTCAAGCTTTTCAGCAATAGCATAGGTAATCGCTCTGATTGGTTCCATATATAATGCCAGTTCAGTAGCATACAGTAAACTTCTAATGGAGGCTGCTTCTTCTGAGAGCATTCCTTGTTCTACTTGTTCCATTAAATCTTTTGCCAAATTCAACATAAGTATATGTAAGTCTTTCGGTGCTGTGGGGAACATCTCCTGCCATAGCTTTTCCAGATGCTCACCTGAAATATATGGAATTGAAAAGGTAACGAAACGATTTTTTAATGCTTCATTCATAGGGGTTGTACCTATATACCCTTCATTTATCGCAGAAATAACCGAGAAATCAGGGTGTGCTCTTATCACCTCTCCTGTAAACGGGTTTGTGAGCATTCTTCTATAATCCAAAACACTATGCAAAATAGGAAGTGTCTCTGATTTGGCCATATTAATCTCATCTATGTATAGAATATGCCCTTTCTTCATCGCTTCCACCACAGGACCATCTACAAAATCAATTTCGCTTAATCCACCCTTTGTTATAATTGTTTTAAAACCTAATAATGCCTCTGCATCTAGATCTACCGAACAATTTATACTTTGAATTGGCTGTGAAAAAAACTCAGAAATTGTTTCAGCTAACTTAGTTTTACCTGCTCCTGTAGGCCCTTTCAGTAATACCGGTTTTTTTAGAGATACGGCAATAAGCACATCTTCTAACAAATATTCTTCTGGAGATAGATAGCCTCCTGCTCCAATAAGAGCTGTATCTTGTGCTGAATGCACTCTGGTTAATCTCTTCAGTTTTTCTTCCATTACTAAATTTTTCATTTTCTTGTCTCCTTATGAAAAAAAACCGATGAGTTCACATCGGTTTTTTTATTGGAAATATTCTTTGTAGTAGCCGCCAATTTTTCCAGTGTTATCAATTACAAAGATAAATTCTTCTGTTTCATTTTTAACTTCATAAGTTTTCCCAACGGTAAGTACATTGCTCACAAGGAATTTTTTAGCATCTGTTTGCGTGCATGTGACTGTTTTAATAGTTGGCTTTGTAGCCCATTTTGTATGTATCATCTAACCACTTCCTTTATAACTAGTATACGTTTCAACCCAACTTTTTTCAATTAATGATTCTACTAAAAGAGGAGAAAAATTATACAGCTCCTCTTTCCTGCTGAAGTAAAGGAGAAAGTGCTAATAAATGGTCGATTCGAAATGTTCTTTTCGCTTTCTGCTTAAAACAATATGCGTAGAATATATCGGCTTCAACTCTAAGTAGCTTTACTTTACGCTTACTTATTTCACCTGCTTTGGACAAATATATTAACTCACAAACCCATCCACGATGTAAGTATTTCACCAAATCATTACGCATATTCGTCCCCCTTTTTAACACTATATGCGAACATACGTTTTAACAACACAATTAATCATCATTTTTTTATAAGATCTTTTAATTGTTTTAACACCATCGCAAAGTTGTCTTTTTCGCTGTTTACTCTAAAGTATTTAAAAGAATCTCCTTGCTTAGTTATGCGATCTAATACGGACGGAATCGTAAATGTATCAGGCTTTAAGGACTCTTTTACCTCCTCCCATTTAAGGGGAGTTGCAATAAGCCCTAACTCATTCCCTCTAGGGGAGAATGGAGCGACTATTGTTTTGCCTTCCTTATGTTGAACATAATCTAAATATAATTTATTGCCACGATTCTTTTTCAACCTTTCCGTAGTGAACCATTTTGGTTGTTGTTCCACTAAAAAGTCACATATAAATTTGGTGAATATACCCGTCTCCTCATACGTAAAGCTATCCTCTTCTAAAGGAATATAAAGCTGAATGCCTTTTCCACCTGATGTCTTCACAAACGAATGAAGGCGAAATTGATCAAATATTACTTTCATCTGTTGTGCGGCCTCCACTGCTAACGAAAACTCTTTAACAGAGGGTGGATCCAAGTCAAATACAATCTCAGTAGGATTATTTGTATGTACCGTCTGAAAGGGAATATGAAATTCTAAAGCAAGCTGGTTACCTAACCAGAGCAATGTTTCTAAATCATTGCACATAATATAGTTAATATCGTCCATTTTCTTTGTCGCAACAAAATCAGGAACATAATCTGGACTATTTTTCTGATAGAAACTTTCCCCAGGAACACCATGTGGAAAACGAATAACTGTTAGTAGCCTATCTTTTAATAAAGGCAACATATAGGGTGCTATACGTTGTAAATACATAAGGTAATCATCTTTTTGTATCCCAGATTTTGGCCAAATAGGTTTATCTGGATGAGTAATCTTTGTTGTTGGTGGTAAAGGGTATAATTGTTTTTGCATTTGTTCCCAACTACAATCCTGTATGTCTGTATTCAATTTAAACAAATGGAATCTTGGTTCCCTTAACTTTTTCCCATCAAAATCTATACATGCAATTTCTACGCAAATAGAAGGTTCTAACTCCCAAATATTATTGGAAAGTTGTGTTCCTTTCGTTTGAAATAATGTGATTAGTGTAGCTAACTCGACTTCGGATAGACCGTGACGAAACGTAACTACTTCTACTAAAAGGCCATTTTGGTAAACTACGCCGTGAAAAAAGCCATTACTTTTATCATATTTTGTTAAAATAATACTAATATATCTCCAGTTTTTTATTTTTAGCCACTTATTGGTCCGCTCAGCGCTATTCCATGTACTTTTAGTTTGTTTGGCTATCAAGCCTTCCCCATTATTCGTGACAATCCGCTCCCACAATAATGGACTGTCTTCATAAACATTTATTGCCTGCAACCTATTTGTATCCTGATAATTTATAGAAACAGGAAGCTTTACTTTGTTAAATAATCGACTCAATTGCTGCTTTCGCTTCGTTAATGGAAGTTTGGTTAGGTCTTTACCTTTATATATGAGCAGGTCAAATACAACATAATGACACGTAAATATTTCTGCATTATTTTTAATAGTATCTATATTTTTCATTCTTCCTCGTAACTGAACTTTTGAAAAATCACTTTGAAAATTATTTACTAAATATACTAATTCCCCATCCATTGTCAGTGGTAAAAAAGGTTTGATTTTGTCATAAATTTCATGACAGAAGCTAATAATCTCAGGAAACATATTATTTAGTAATTTTCCATTCCTGCTTTTAAGTAATGGCTCTTTATCCCATTCTAGAATACATCGAAATCCATCATATTTAGTTTCGTATAGCCACTCATTTCCTATGGGCACTTCTGTTGAAGCGGTTAAAAGCATAGGCAACAAATTATTTCCTACTTCCTAGAGGTTTTTCTTTAGTCTTCATAATAATTCCTTTTTTAATACATATGAAGCGAAAATTATTGCTATCTTCTCATTATTTACTTTACTCACTTTTACAATAATTTTTAACATTACAACATTATTCATTTCATTGTTTCGGATCAAACGCTAGTATATAATGAACCTTCTCCTAAAATATAATCTATAAATTTTTACCCTTGTATAATATCAGTTAAATTGGCCTGATAGTCTCTACCTGGCAGCCACAATAAATGCCGGACTACAAGGAAGCATGAAAAAGAGAGATAAATAGTAAGGTAATTCAATTAATCATTTGCTTCTATAATGTTTAGTATTACTGCGTATTTGTTTATGACTCTTATTTTTTCATACTTTCTGTCTGGTGACTGAAGGGATGAATGAATAAGAGTTTTTGTTTTGGGAAAAATAAAGTTGGAGTTGATTAAATGTTTTTTCTATTAAATATACTAGGTATATTTGTTGTCCTTGGCATCGTCTACCTTTGTTCGCCGGATAAAAAGAAAATTAAATGGCGTTCTATACTTACCCTGCTCGTCGCTGAATTGCTCATTACATGGTTTATGTTATCTACCACGATTGGGACATGGACAATTAACAAAATTGCATCTTTCTTTACATGGTTAGTATCATCCGCAAATGCAGGAATTTCATTCGCCTTTCCATCTGTAATGGCGAACGACACTGTTGATTTTTTCTTTAGTGCTTTACTGCCTATAGTTTTCATTGTAACTTTCTTCGATATTTTGTCTTATTTTGGAATTATGACGTGGATCATCGATAAAGTAGGATGGGTTATTTCTAAAATATCTGGGCTACCTAAGCTAGAGAGCTTTTTCTCGATCCAGATGATGTTCCTCGGCAATACAGAGGCTCTAGCAGTTATCCGTCAACAGTTGGTCGTTTTAAAGGACCAACGATTATTGACATTTGGAATTATGAGTATGAGTAGTGTCAGTGGTTCCATAATAGGGGCGTATTTATCGATGGTTCCTGCCGAGTATGTATTTGCAGCTATTCCACTTAATTGTCTAAATGCCCTGTTATTAGCGAGTATTTTAAATCCTGTAGAGGTTAGCAAAGAAGACGATATTGTTTATGTTCCTCCTAAAGAAGAACGTCAAGATTTCTTTTCTACTATTTCAAACAGTATGCTTATCGGCATGAAAATGGTTATTGTAATTTTAGCGATGGTAATAGGGTATGTGGCATTAACCACTGCTCTTAATGGAATCCTGGGCTTCTTTATAGATGGTTTGACAATCGAAAAGATTTTCGGTGTCATCTTCTTCCCATTTGCGGTTTTGCTTGGATTAGGCATCCAAGATGCGATGTATGTTGCATCGTTAATGGGGATTAAACTATCGACAAATGAATTTGTGGCGATGATGGATCTAAAAAACAACATCCAAGACTTAAATCCACATACGGTCGCGGTTGCTGTAACTTTCTTAACTTCATTCGCCAATTTTAGTACAGTCGGCATGATTTATGGTACATACAGCTCTACTTTAGGTGAAGAGCGTTCAAAAATCATCGGCAAAAATGTTTGGAAACTTTTAGTAAGCGGAATGGCTGTATCGCTGTTAAGTGCAATGCTTGTTGGATTATTCGTTTGGTAAACAAGACAAACGGCTTATCAAACAAAGGTTCATTGTGCTACTTAAAGAAAGCCTTCAGAGCACAGAAAATGCTCAAATAGTAAAAGAAGCTAACGACCTAGAAGAAATAGGTTGTTAGCTTCTTTATCTTCCTTTCAAATCTTTGTTACGTAAAAATATCATTATTTAATACATAAAAAGAAGGCAAAGAATGCATAGTAAGAAGAAAATGAAAAAGTGGTGAGCGCAATGCATACAGTTTGGAAAGGCAGCATCAGCTTTGGTCTAGTTAATATTCCGATAAAGCTTCATACAGCTACTGAAAATAAGGATATTAAATTACGTCAGCTCCACAAAGAATGTCATACACCCATTAGTTACGCTAAAGTTTGCGAAGGCTGTAAACAAGAAGTCAAAAATGAAGACATCGTGAAAGCATACGAATACTCCAAAAACAAATTTGTTATTTTAGATGAAGAAGAGTTAGAAAAACTGAAAAAAGAAAATGAAGACAAAGCGGTAGAGATAATAGACTTTGTCAAATTAGAAGAAATAGACCCAATATATTTTGAGCGTAGTTATTTTATGGCTCCTGATAGCGGTGGCGGCAAAGCTTATTCTTTGTTAAGAGAAGCATTACATGAGTCAGGGAAAATAGGAGTAGCTAAAATTATGATTCGTTCGAAAAAGCAACTAGCAATCGTACGAGTATACAATGAAACATTAATCATGGAAACAATTCACTTTCCCGATGAAGTTCGTAGTACTGCAGATGTACCCAATATTCCAACGGAACAGTCTGTAGTAAAAAAAGAGCTCGATACAGCACTAATGCTTGTTGACCAGTTGACAACAACGTTTGAACCTGACAAATACACAGACGAATATCGAACTGCTTTAATGGAGCTAATAGAAGAGAAAAAGGCAGGAAATAATGTAGTATCGACAACTGAAAAACAAACAGAATTACCATCCAATGTAACGGATTTAATGTCTGCTTTACAAGCGTCACTTGACAAAACGAAAAAGAAAAAACCTGCACCAAGAAAAAGAACGCCAAAAGCAAAAACGTCCTAAACAGCAAGTTCTCTAGTCGGGCAGCTCCTAAAGGGTCTGCCCATTACATAAGTACAGCAGCCAAAATTTTAGATTGTTGGGATATTAATATTGATGCATTTCTACAATCCCATTAATCGCTACGAAAGCATTTATGTCAATTGTCTTTATAAGTGATCTAAGTTCAGGTTCTTCCAACCTATTAATAAAACAAATGACTATTTCGACTTTTTCATTCGTGTGGCCTACTTCACCAGCTATATATGTAACCCCTCGACCTAAATGAGCTTGAATTGCATCACCAATTTTCCGGGAGTGATCGCTAATAATCATAATGTTTTTAGATTCATCAAAACCAGCTTGTACCATGTCAATTACCTTCATAGCTATAAAGTATGCTATAGCCGAACATAAAGCACCCTTTAGCCCATAAATTAACATGGCAAATGAAAATATTAACACATTAATACTCATAATAACTTCTCCCACCGATAATGGGAATTTCTTCGCAATTAGTATTGCTAAAATTTCTGTACCATCTAAGGCACCACCTTTACGTAAAACAATACCAATCCCTAAACCGATCATAATACCACCTAATACTGCTACTAACATGGTATCACCTGAAATAATAGATGGAATGTGATGCAACAGGCTTGTAGAAATTGATAATGCCGTGATACCAATAACTGAACTAAAAGCAAATGACTTCCCAAGTTCTTTATAACCTATAAATATAAAGGGAATATTTAAAACAAATAGGAATAAACTCAATGAATATCCCGTCATATGAGAAAATAAGATAGAAATTCCCGTAATCCCACCATCAATTATATCGTTTGGGATCAGTACGGCTTCTAGTCCGATAGCTGTGATTAGTGCTCCCAATATAATAAACAATACACGACTTATTCTTTCAAATGTAGTAATAGTCTGTCCATTTCTTATTTCCAATCGGCTGGACTCCTTTTATAGCTGAATAAAGAACATCAAAGCACTCCAATTTTTATTACTCTATAAATATATGTTAGTTCATTGTCTTGTTATGCTGCTTCTATCTAGCTATAAAATAAACTAATCTTAATATGTATTTTTTGCTGTATACCTTATTATTCTACAAAAAAAGACTCCCAATGAAGGGAGTCTTTTAATATTAGCTATTTAGTAATAGGTCTTCAGGACTTTCAAGTAATTCTTTAACAGTTTTTAAGAAACCTACTGAATCCTTGCCATCGATTACACGGTGGTCATAAGATAATGCAATGTACATCATTGGACGGATTTCAACTTCATTTCCAACAGCGATTGGACGCTTTTGAATTGTGTGCATTCCTAAAATACCAACTTGTGTACCGTTTAGAATAGGTGTTGACATTAATGATCCGAATACTCCACCGTTAGTAATAGTGAAAGAACCACCTGACATATCAGAAAGAGTTAATTTGTTATCACGAGCTTTTTTAGCAAGTTCTCCAATATTAGCTTCGATTTCTGCAAAGTTTTTACGGTCTGCATCACGAACGATCGGAACTACAAGACCACCTTCGGTAGAAACAGCGATACCAATATCATAGAAGTTATTTTTCACAATATCTGTACCATCAATTTGAGAATTTACATACGGATATTTTTTAAGTGCTGCAACTACTGCTTTTGTAAAGAATGACATAAATCCAAGACGCACATCATTTTGTTCAAAGAATTGATCTTTTTTACGTGAACGAAGTGCCATTACATTTGTCATATCAATTTCATTGAAAGTTGTAAGCATAGCTGTATTTTGTCTTACTTCTAATAGACGTGTTGCGATTGTTTGACGACGACGAGACATTTTTTCGCGAGTCGTACGACCATCATCTTCTTTAGGAGCACTAGCTGTTGGTGCTGGTGCTGCTTTTGCAGGTGTAGGAGCCGAACCATGAGCTGAAACGTCTTGTACACGTACGCGACCCATAGGATCTACTGGTGAAATCTCACTTAGGTTAATGCCTTTTTCACGAGCTAGTTTACGAGCTGCAGGACTAGCAATAGTACGGTCTTGCTCAGATGAAGTTTCTTCTGCTACAGGCGCTGCTTTAGGAGCTTCCGGAGCTTTAGTTTCTTCTTTAGCTTCAGGTGCTGCTGTTGGTGCTGATGTATTTGAACCTGATCCAGCTCCAACTACTGCAATTACTTGCCCTACTTGAACTGTATCTCCTTCAGCTGCTAGAAGTTCACTAACTACTCCAGCCTCTTCGGAAATAACTTCAACGTTTACTTTATCTGTTTCAAGTTCAACGATGAACTCACCTTTTTCAACTGTATCACCTGGTTGTTTTAACCATTGTGCAATGGTACCTTCTGTAATTGATTCTGCTAATTCTGGAACTATGATGTCTGCCACTTAAATTTCCTCCTCTAGTAATCCTATCTTATAAGCTTTTTAAAGCTTCTTCAATAATACGTGCTTGTTCTACTTTATACGTATCTCCATCACCTTCTGCAGGACTTGCTCTATGCACACGACCTACATAAGTAATTTCTTGATCTTTTGCTATTTCTAATAGATATGGTAGAGCAAAGTTCCATGAACCCATGTTTTCTGGTTCTTCTTGAGCCCAAACAAGTTGTTTCGCATTTGGGAAACGAGAAACAATTTGTTGAATCTTTTCTTGTGGGAATGGATACAGTTGTTCCACACGAACAATATGAATATGATCGAAACCTGCACCATCTTTTACTTTGTCTGCTAAGTCTATTGCAAGTTTACCACTAACAAAGATAATTTTCTCTACTTTGTCTGCTTGTTGGCCTAAACCAGGTTGCTCCACAACTGTTTCAAATTGACCAGTTGTTAAATCTGCTACATCAGCTCCAACTAATGGATGACGTAATAAGGATTTAGGTGAAACAATGATTAACGGACGAATAGCATCTTCCTTAAGCATTTTTGCTTGTCTGCGTAAAATGTGGAAATAGTTAGCAGCACTAGATAGATTTGCAACTGTCCAGTTATTTTCAGCCGCTAATTGTAAGTAACGTTCTAAACGAGCACTAGAATGCTCAGAACCTTGGCCTTCAGCAGCATGTGGCAATAGCATAACCAAGCCTGATTTAAGACCCCATTTTGCTCTCGCCGAACTGATAAAGTTATCGAACATAACTTGTGCCATATTTGCAAAGTCACCATATTGTGCTTCCCAGATTGTTAGTGAGTTATTATCCTCTAAGTTATAGCCAAATTCATACCCTAATATTGCTGCTTCTGTAAGTGGACTATTATGCACTACAAATGAAGCGTTTCCATCACTAATCGCATGAATTGGTGTTAATTCAGCACCAGTTTTTTCATCATGAAGTACTAAATGTCTATGAGAGAAAGTCCCACGTTGTGCATCTTGACCAGATAAACGGATAGAGTTTCCTTCTTGTAAAATTGTTGCAAATGCTAATGTTTCTGCATGGCCCCAATCGACTTTCCCTTTACCTTTGAACGGTTCTTCACGGCGCTTCAATATTTTTTCTAGCTTTTTGAAAGCATTAAAGTCAGCTGGCCATGAAAGTAAATCTTCATTGATTTTAGCTAGCTTACTCTCTTCTACCCCTGTTTGAATTTCTGGCATACCATCTAATACAACTTGTGGTATAACGATATCATGTACAGTCGATGGTGGAAGTTCTTTCACACGATCATAAGCTAGTTGCATTTCAGCGAAAACAGACTGGTCTAATGATTTCACATCAGAATTCTCCATTAAGTTTTCCGCTACTAACTGCTTGCCGTATAACTCACGAACAGTTGGATGCTTATGAATAGAATGATACATGGTCGGATTTGTTACTAGCGGCTCATCCATTTCGTTGTGACCATAGCGACGATAACCTAGTAAGTCAATCACAATATCTTTCCCGAATTTTTGACGGTATTCATGCGCAAATTTTGCAACCCCAATTACTGCCTCAGGATCATCCGCATTCACATGAATGACAGGTACTTCATAACCTTTTGCAGGATCAGAAGAATAGTTAGTTGATCGAGAATCATAATGTTCAGTAGTAAAACCAATCATATTATTAGCAATAATATGGATAGAACCGCCTGTTTGATATCCACGAACTCGACTATAGTTCAATACTTCTGTTACTACCCCTTGACCTGGGAAAGCTGCGTCTCCATGTACTAAAATAGCAAAAGCCGCATTTTTATCTTGAACAGGATAACCGGCCGCATCTGTTGTTTCTTGTGCAGCACGTGTTTGACCAGTAACAATAGGACTTACTACCTCTAAATGGGAAGGGTTATACGCAAGTTTTACTGTTAAACCTGATTGAGAGCGATAGCTTGCCCCTTTATGGTACTTAACGTCACCAAACCAACCTTCCGAAAGTTCAAGTGAACCATCCTTCGGTAAAAATGATTCAGTAGGAACATGTGCAAACTCTGCAAACATCATTTCATATGGTTTATTTAGGACATGAGTTAATACATTTAGTCGACCACGATGAGCCATACCTATATTTACTTGCTTTGTATTTGTTTTATTGGATTGACGAACTAATTCATCCATTAATACAACTAATGAGTCTAAACCTTCAATGGAGAAGCGTTTAGCTCCAACAAACGTACGATGGATGAACTTCTCAAATCCTTCGACTTGTGTTAAACGTTTAAGTAATTGTTTTTTGTCTTCAGCTGAAAGCTTTTCTCTTATAGCACCTTTTTCAATCTTTTCTTGTAACCAAGTACGTTCTTCCGTATTGACAATATGAGCAATTTCAAACGCAATTTTATCTGTGTACATAGAACGCAAATATTCTATTGCTTGTAAACCATTCATTATATTGGCTGGAGCATTTTTAATAAGGAAAGAAACGGGTACTTCTCGTAAATCTTGCTCAGTTAAACCATAAGTAGTTAAATTAAGCTTTGAATCTTCTTTTGGTCCATCATTTAATGGATAAATATTAGCCGTTAAGTGACCATGATTCCGAATGGCATCTGCTAGTTGAATAGCATTAACCACTTTTTCAAAGTTATTAGGCTCTACAATAGGTGTATCAGGGCTGTTTGATGATGATGAAGCGGGCATCTTAGGTGCTCCATATTGCTTAAACAACTCTACTAATTCAGGATCCACATCGTCCGGAGACTGTAAAAATACATCATACTGCTCCATCACATACCCAAGGTTCGGACCAGAAAAAGCTGACCAAGGTGTTTGATTGTTCGACATTTAGAAAAACCTCCAACATTTTGTGCCTTTTAGGCATTTATCATAAATACATTTAAGTGGATAAAAAGTTCTAGAGTAATGCATGTAAAAAATACACGCTTATACCTCTCTATAGTTTACCACTCTTTTATATAGTCTCAAACTATCCTTATATAAGAACAATTTTTCCATCTCAATCTTACTACTATCGGGAAAAAATACAATGGTTTTTTTCAAAAAAATTCAGTATTTCGTCATATTTTTTTTACAATGCTACTGAATGATTATTCACTTGTTAATTTAGGGAATAAAATGTAAAATTTTGTCCATTTCCCTTTTTCACTATCCACAGAAATGGTTCCCCCGTATTCATTTACTAGACTTTTTACTATACTTAATCCCAAACCAGATCCACCTCTACGTTTGGTTCTAGCTTCATCAACGATAAAGAAACGCTCGAAAATTTTAGGTAACAATGTTCTTTCAATACCTACTCCGTTATCTTCAACTGTAATCTGGACATGGTCCATATTACAAATAACTGTTGCTTTAATAAATGGTTTCTTGTCATTATATTTTATCGCATTTTCTATTAGATTACGCAGAATTTGCTCAAGAGCTGTAGGCGGAACAGGAACTTTTACTTGCATTTCTCCTTTAATTTCAATTATCGTCTCCGGTGATAGATGGAAGTAGTTTTGTTGCAACTCGTGAAGCACAGATATTACGGAAGTAGCTTCCCTCATCGTATGATGCTCATTTTTTGCTAGTTTTAACATTTCCTCGATTAATAACTTCATTTTTTGAATTTCTGTAAGCGATATTTCTAAAGACTCATCTAAAATGGCACGCTCTTCTTTTCCCCATCGATTCAACAATGATAAATGTCCTTCCACTACTTGTACTGGGGTACGCAATTCGTGAGATACATTATGGATAAATTCATCTTGTCTCGAAATGGTTGTCGATACTTCATCCATTAGTTCCTTATAAATTTTCAAAAGCTCTCCGATTTCATCTTCATTGTTGTAGACGAAACTGCCTGATTTAGAAAACTTGGTCTGTTTTGCAAGCTGCATTTCATCTCGTAATTCCTTAATAGGTTTCAACAAAACCGAAGACAACATATACCCTACTAAAGCCGAGAGGACAAGCGCAATTAGAGCGAATATTCCCATGGCTATTAATATATAATTCATGAGCTGAGAAAAGCTATCTAAACTATGAGAGATTTGTACGTATCCTTTAAACAAACCAAAGTCTAATTCCTCCACTTTATGAAAAATTATATGACCATCAATTTCTTCTCTAATAAATTCCTCTGTTTGGAGTGTAAATGACTTTGGAAAATCACTGGCATCATTGATTCTTAGAATTTCTATACCATCGTTATTCAGTACACGAACGGATTGTTGTTGATTGACCAGCTGATTGAGTAATGTTCTGTTTTTTTGAATATCTTGTATGGAGATGATTGGACCATTCGATTGAAAAAAGTGAGTAACCTCATCCAATGTATTTTGAGCAGTTTTTTCCTCCGAAATTTGCAGCCAGTTAAAGAGCGAAAAATATAAAATAATACACATCATAAGGAAACTTAAAAATATGGAAATCGCTGAAGCATAAGTCCACTTACGCTGTAAAGTCCATTTTTTCATCATCTCATCACATATCCTACGCCTCTAACCGTTTCAATTAGTGCTGCAATATCGGCAGGAAGTTTTTTTCTCAGATGCCTTATGTATACATCCACCACATTTGTTTCTACCTCTACATCATAGCCCCATACTTTTTCCAAAATGTTATCTCTAGTCAGTACCATATTAAAATTCTCCATTAAATACACCAGCATATCGTACTCGGTTTTTGTTAACTCAATTTCTTTTCCCTCATAGAAGACCTGATGCGCTTTTTGCTCAACAGTTAGTCCCTTAATCGACAACCCGTTTTTCACTTTTTCTTCAGATGGTTCTATTCTTCTTAGTACAGCTCGTATTCTAGCTAGCAATTCCTCAATTGCAAAAGGTTTTACAATATAATCGTCCGCACCTGACTCTAACCCAGAAACTCTATCTATAATTGCATCTCTAGCCGTGATTAAAATAATAGGAGTACTTTTCTTCCTACGTACTCTTCGGCATATTTCTAAACCGTTTAAATTTGGTAACATAACATCGATTAACATAAAGTCATAAGCATGATTAAGTGCCAAATCTGCCCCTTCCCGTCCATCATGAGAAACAGTAACTTGAAAATTTTCATGCTTTAACTCAAGTTCCACAAATTTAGCAATATTTACTTCATCTTCTATTAAAAGAATATGTTGTTGCGTCATATCCTCCGCTCCTTCCATCTTGGTTTTATATTATATAGCATAACCTAAATCAAGAAAAAACCGTTCCATTATGAATGAACGGTATTGGAATATATATAATTGTTTTTTCCATTCTTCTTGGCTATATAAAGTGCTTGATCTGCATTATCTAAAAGCTCGTCTACTGATGAGCCATCATCCGGGAACATAGCAACTCCTATAGAAGAGGTAGGTGAAAAGTAAAAGTCATCTATTGTCCATCCTTTACGCAAGTTTTCTTGTATAGATTGAATAATTTTATCCAAACCATTGCTTCTGCCATTTACATAGTCGTTGATCTGATCAACAATTATAACAAATTCGTCTCCGCCGATACGATATACATTAAACTTATAGTCCAAGCTTATTTGAAGCTTTTCAGCGAAATAAGTTAGAAACTGATCCCCTACATCATGCCCATATTGATCGTTTATGGCTTTGAAATTATCACCATCTATATAAAGTAAGCCTACATTCGGAAACGCTGAACAAGCGGTAGAAATATATTCAGGAAGATCTTCATAAAAGGAACGTCTATTTGGTAGACTAGTTAAACTATCATGATAAGCCATAAACTTTAGTTGGTTTTCTAAAGCTCTCTTTTCTGTTATTTCACGAGATACTATAACAAACGACTTTTCTTTACAATCGTCTACTGTACTCTCCACGGACGTCACAGAAGTATCAGTCCAAATCGACTTTCCATCCTTTTTTTAAAGGAGAAGTTCTAATCGAAAATTATCTAACATTTTTATCTTGGCGAAACTCACAGCTTCCGTTTGATCAGCGATAAGATTAAAGTAATAACTACCAAGTAACTCTTCTTTATCGTAATTTAAGATAGTTTCATGACTAGGTGAGGAATAAAGCAAGTATCCATCTGCATCCGTAATAGCAATTAAATCATTTGAATACTCCGTGATTAACTTAAAGGACCGTTCAATATGGCGTAAATCCTTTAACATACGATTCTTTTCTGTATTATCAAATTGTACCGTTAAGAACTTTTCAATTTCCCCTAAATCATCTTTTATAGGTACAACAATAGCATTTACCCAGAAAAAAGAGCCGTTTCTCGTTCGATTACGTATTTGACCATTCCAAATATGTCCATTACTGATGGTGTCCCACATGTCCTTAAAAAAAGATTCATCATGATAGTTAGAATTTAACATGTGAAAGGATTTCCCGATTACTTCTTCCTTTTTAAACCCAGTAGTCTTTTCAAACAAATCGTTTACTACTTCAATTATTCCTTTTTGATTGGTCATGGCAACAAGTGCAACTTCATTGATAGCTTCTCGATACGTCTCTAAAAGATAGGTAGATTCTCTTAAATCTTGTGTTCGTGAAACTTCTCTAGTCATTGCGAGAATATAAGTGTTTCCATTATCAAAAATAGGAATTACAGTTGTTTCGTTTATATGTGTTCCACTTTGTACACAATGATGATCCTGGTAGCAAACAGATCCTTTTTGAGCACACGCACGATTATATTGTTGAATAATCGTTCTGTTATGAAATTCACTAAAGCATTCATCTAAAGTTCTCCCTATCGGATTCTCTGAAAAAAGTTCAGCTGCTTTTTTATTGATAAACTCATAGACATAAGTAGAATCTTCTTTTCTCATAAAGAACACATATTCATCAGATAAATCATATAATAAATGGAATTGAGTATGGTTTAAAAAGGACTTAGACATCTATTTTAAAAGCTCCAATCGAGTTCTATACTTTGCTATATTAATCATATGTATTTATGTAGAAACTTACAAGTATCTTTCATCTATTAATTGAAAAAATTTTTACAAAAATTTAATTATTTTTAAAATACTTTCTACTATGCAAAACCAAAAAAAATTAGTATATTATTAATGCAAATAATTTTATAAGGCAAAGTTCGCTTTGCCGAGGGAAGGCAAATGGTGCGCCACCAGTTTTGAGCTGGTCCTAGTAGGTTCGATTCCTACCCCGAAATTTTTTATGCACGTTGAAGTGAAAAATTTCAGGGGAACTAGGATGACTATGCTCATTTATGGGTTCTTTTAGGGGGCGCTTTTTTTGATAAAAAAACGAGATTTATTTGAATGTACATCTCTTTATGAACTAATGTCAGATCCAACCATTTTGCCTTTCGTACGTCAAAAAGCAAATTCTGCTGACGAGTATTGGTTTATGACCAAACAGTTAATGGAAGAAGAAGAAAAAGGAACTGTTATTTCTCGTACTATTATTAGTGATTTTGGCCAACCAATTGGCACTATAAATCTGTTTGATGTAGAAGATGGAGCAGGATTTTTAGGCACTTGGATTGGCAGTTCGTTTCAAGGTCTTGGTTACAATAAAAAAGCTAAAGAACAATTTTTGCAGGAAATTTTCTTTGAATTAGATATACAAACTGTTTTTTTACGTATTCGAAAAAGTAATAGTAAAAGTATTCGTGCAACAGAAAAACTTAGATATGCATTAAAAGCCAATGAATCTCATCCTTCTATCTATGCAGAGGTTAACAAGACAGAAGAAGTATTTGATCTTTACTATATACCAAAAGATTTGTTCCACTTAGTACTAATGCAACAAGAAAACGAAGAAGAACAAGCAATGTAAAAAAACTCCCGTCACTTCATTAAGTGACGGGAGTTTGTTATTTTTGGTAAGTTAATAATAGGTCAACAAATTGTTCAGGTGTTTTAGAAGCATTAACCTCGAACATTCGATCAATCATTTCTTCTTTTTCATCTACAAGTCGATTAAAAGAGTCCATAAAAGTTGTAGCTGTAAGATCTTCCTCTTCTAATATAGAAGCAAATCCTTTTTTCTCAAAATATTTAGCGTTTAAAACCTGATCCCCTCTACTCGCATGAACGGATAAAGGAATAAGTAACATCGGTTTTTTCAGTTCCAAAAACTCAAATATAGAGTTCGAACCAGCTCGGCTAATTACATAATTAGATATTTTCATTAAATGTGGTAATTCATTGGTTACATATTCAAAAGCGATATAGTTCGGTTTCCCGACTAATAGCTCATCTTTATTGCCTTTTCCACATAGATGAATAACTTGAAATCTTTTTGTCAATTGCTCAATATTCTGTTTGATTACTTCATTGATCTTTGCAGAGCCTTGACTACCACCCATAACAATAATTGTTTCTTTTGATGCATCGAAACCGGTTAACTGTTCTGCAATTTTTTCATCACCATGAAATAAATCAGGACGCAGTATCGCTCCAATAGATGAAGCCTTGTTTGCCGGTAAATGCTTAATTGTCTCTTCGAATACAGTAAAAATATGTTCTGCAAATGACGATGCAATTTTATTGGCAAGCCCTGGAGTTAGATCTGATTCATGAATGACAACTGGTATATTGGAAAGCTTCGCTGCCAGTACAACCGGTACAGATACAAAACCTCCTTTAGAAAATACAACAGAAGGCTTTACTTTTTTTAGCACAGTAATGGCCTGCATTGTTCCATACAACACTTTAAATGGATCAGAAAAGTTTTTTATGGAAAAGTAACGTCTTAACTTCCCATTAGAAATTGGGTGATACGGAATATTAGGGAATTTATCCCCGATAATTGTTTTCTCTATTCCATTATAAGAACCAATATAATGGATATCGTATTTTTTCTTTATTAACTCGGGTATTATGGCTTCATTTAACGAAACATGACCAGCCGTCCCTCCACCCGTTAATACTATTGTGTTATTATTCATTAATAATCTCCTAACTAATTTATAACTTTAAAGGATGTATGCCAACATGCACGAAATGAGAACTCTACCAGAAAAAAGTAAGTATATGATTAAGATCGTTTTACCCATATTAATCACGCAAATTGCACTCTATTTGATGACCTTCTTTGATATCCTGATGACAAGTAAATATAGCATTACCCATTTAGCTGGTGTTTCTATAGGTTCCTCTTTATGGGTGCCTGTATATACCGCCTTAACCGGTATATTAATAGGCATTACGCCAATTGTAGCACAATTAATCGGAGCAAAAAAGAAGAAAGATGTACGTACCTTTGTTCATCAGGGTTTTTATATTGGAATATTGCTTGCTATCGTTGTTTTTGTAGGTATTTTCCTAGTCATTGACCCTGTATTAAATTTAATACCTCTTGAAGCTAGTGTACGCATCGTAGCAAAGAAATATTTATTGATGTTGTGCATTGGACTAATTCCGTTATTTTTGTATAGCGTTTTGCGGTCGTTTATCGATGCATTAGGGAAAACAAGAGTGTCTATGTTTATCATCTTAGTATCTGCTCCCATTAATATTGTTTTAAATTACCTACTTATTTACGGTAAATTGGGCTTACCAGAGTTAGGGGGAGTCGGAGCAGGACTTGCCTCTGCGATTACATACTGGCTCATACTGCTGATCGCCATTATTATCGTACTTCGGAGTAACCCATTTGCAGAATTACAAATCTTTCACAGATGGACTAAACCCTCTTTAGTGAAAATACGGATGCTCATGAAGATTGGAGTGCCGATAGGTTTATCTCTATTTGCAGAAACCACTATATTTTCTGCAGTTACCATTCTAATGAGTGTATATTCAACCGAGGTTATTTCCGCTCATCAAATAGCGATGAATTTTACTTCACTGCTTTATATGGTTCCTCTTAGCATTGCCATGGGGGCAACTATTCTAGTCGGTCATGAAATAGGGGCAAATCGATTCGCTGATGCTAGGACCTATAGTTGGTTGAGCGTTGCAACAGCAATTTGCTTTAGCTTAGTTTCTATTTCGATATTGTTGTTATTTAGAGAACAAATAGCCTCTGTATATACGAATGATAAGTATGTAATCGAATTGACCGTTCAGTTTTTCTTCTTCGCCGCATTGTTCCAATTGTCTGATGCGATTCAAGCACCCGTTCAAGGAGCATTACGTGGATATAAAGATGTGACGATCACCTTTATCATGGCGATTATTTCCTATTGGATTATTGGCTTACCAACCGGTTATATTCTAGCCAATTATACGTCGTTTGAGCGCTTTGGATATTGGATTGGATTGATTGTAGGATTATCTATAGGGGCTATCACACTTACGATAAGACTTGTTTATTTACAGAAGAAAATGAAGTAAAAGTGCGCAGCTCCGATGTATATCCCTAAGGTTCCACTTTTCCCAAGTCAATATCCACGAATAGTAAGTAACGTGTGGAGCACGTTTGTGAACCTTCAGTGAACTGCAAGTAACTGTTCGTATAATAAAGCGATACTCAGACAAATCAAATCTCAGCAAACTACGCACCAAATAATTTATACACAAAAAGCGACGCATAGGCGTCGCTTTAGACTGTAGACAAACTTAATTTTAGATGTATAGAGTTGAATATTAAACTCGGCAATGCCCACCACTTCGCTTTCCGTGGGCTTGGCTTCAGCCTCCTCGTCACTACGTTCCTGCGGGGTCTTCAGCTCAAGCTATCCCACAGGAGTCTTCGTGGTGGACCTTGCCTTATAAACAGTTCCAATTGAGTATTCAATATCTTACTTTTAATAGGATGAATAAAACTCTTATGAATATTTATTACTATTCATAACCATTTATAAAAATACCTTTGTCGTCAAACTGAAGCGACGCATAGGCGTCGCTTTTTTGTGTGTTAATTATTTACCGATAAATTGCTGTGTCCAATAATAACCACTATCTGATAAACCTACGCCAATATGTGTAAATGAGCCGTTCATAATATTAGCTTTATGACCAGGAGATTTCATCCACGCGTCTACAACTTCAGCTGCGTTACGTTGACCCATTGCGATATTTTCTGCAGCCGATTTATACGTAATTCCCATTGATTTCATTTGATCAAATGGTGAACCGTAAGTTGGGCTTGTATGTGAGAAATAATTTTTATTTTTCATATCTTGAGATTTTGCTTGTGCAGACTGAGTAAGTTTTGTATCGATTTGAAGTGCTTTCAACCCTGCTTTAGCACGTTCTTGGTTAGTTAAATTCACCACTTGCTGAATTTCAGAAGTAACTTTAACCTCTTCTTTCACTTCAGTCGTTGGTTTTTGCACTACAGGTTCTTTTACTGTAGGTGCTGGTTGTTGTACTGCAGGTTTTTGAACTGTAGGTTCTTGTACTGCAGGAGTTTCTTTTACCGGTTCTTTAACAACTGGCTTTTCTTGAACTGGTTCTTTTACTACAGGTTTTTCTTCAGCTGGTTTAGCTGGAGTTACCACTTCTGGTTTTTTAGCTGGTTCTGCTGGTTTTTCCACTACAGGAACCGGTGCTTTTTCTTCTGTTTGTTTTTCATCTTCTTTAGCTACTGGTTTGTTCACTACTTGGCCTATATTAATCTTAGAAACATCCTTAAGATTTAGAAGCTTTGCAAATGATAACTGCATATTGTAATTCCATTTTATTTTATAAGAAAGATTTTTTGGAACTTCCCCATTAAATACAATGGATGTTTTTGCCTCGGAAGTAGTTGGTGAAAACCCAGTATTCATAGATGCGCTAGCTGTACTGGCAGAGATTAATAATCCACTAGCTAATACTCCAGCCATAATCGTATGTTTTTTATTCATGTTTCATTTCCTCCTTCTTTTGTGCTCCCCTATTGTAAACACAAAATGGAATGAAATTTTCACATAAAATATACCAATGAATCCAATAGAATATTTTTTTCTTTAAAATCTACAAGTCTAGCAAAGATTTATGGATAACTTATCCACTATGCTAAAATATTAGCTTTTACAATCGGTTGACAGTTTTTTATATTCTTCGTTATACAGTTCAATCATCATCTGTTGTTCGCTGACCGATAGCGTACTATTACTAATACGATCGAGTGCCAATTTATACTTCTGTTGAATAGATACCCTAGCTCTAGGATGAGTAAATTCGTCCAATAACTCAGACCGAATAATAGTTCTAACCTCTTCAACAGTTTGTATATTATTAACGGAGTGACGATTTTGGTAGAGTAACTGAAACGCACTAATCATTTGGCGTATTTCCAATTACAGTGATTGCTTCTACCTGATCTCCAATGATTACAATCTGTGGCTCCATTTTTATATATTCTGGTAACCATTGCACCATACCATATGCATACTGAAACAGAAAAGGGTTTTTATAGCCTACTAATGGTACATAACCCTTCATACGATAGACGGTATCTGGGAGTTCTTTTACCCATTGTTCGAACACTTCTTTTTCCACTGGCTCCGAAAAAGTATGTAAGCGGGAAGATAAGGTCAGTTGCTTACCTATTGCCGCTTGTTTAACTTCTTGACCATGATAAGTTGCTTCTAGACCTGTAATCATATTCAATGGCAATTTTGCGTTAGAAGTCTGAATAATAGGTGCGTGACTATTAAAACCTTGAATTTGCATCGTTACCGTAGCTACTTCATCTTCAGAAAGAAGATCTATTTTATTTGCTAGTATTAAATGCGCATGTTTTATCTGCTCCATAAATAACATACGTGTTTGAGGGGTCATTTTGTCACGCTCAAGCCATCTTTTACTATCTGCTACTGTAATAATACCCTTCATATTTAATCTATTTGCAAAATAAGGAGATAACACGGCATCCATTGCTTCGACTGGATGAGCTGCACCAGTAGTTTCGATTAAGAGGACATCAAACACTTCTCCCTCTAATAACATTTGCAACTGTGCCTCCATTTTTTCAGAACCTGTACAGCATATACATCCTTCTAACATCTCTTTAATAGGAACATCTTCATCCACAGATCGACTATCAAATGGTAATTTTCCTAATTCATTCATGATTACTGCTGGCTTTAAACCCTTTTCTTTCATTTGTTCGATTAAATGTGACAATAAAGAAGTTTTCCCACTTCCTAAAAACCCACTAAGTAAATAGACATCCTTCATAATTTTAAACTCCCTTAATCTCGTTGAAAAAGCTGACCGTATAGGCCAGCTTTCATCCAACTCTTTATTTGTTTAACAAATCTTTCACAACTTCTTGCGCTTTTAACAACTGAGGATCTTCTTCTAAAATTTTCTCTCTAAGTAAATTCATCAATTGATAAGAAGTATCGCCATCTATATCACCAGAAACTTTAAGTTTGTTGTCGGTCTGGAACTTCTTCACAGCAGCATTCATCTCTGCGTCATAGTTACCATCTACTTCACCTACATCATATCCAACTGCCTTTAACATTTCTTCAGCAGTTTGAACTGCTTCGGAGGATTGGTTAGTTTTCAATGTTACAGTAGTATCTAGAGGTGGTAACATAGCATAGGATGGATATTCCACAACGTGATCTGGAAGAATCCCTTTTTCATGAATCCAGTTACCTTCTGGCGTTAACCACTTAGCAGTTGTAATTTTAATATTAGAACCATCCGGTAAATCATTTACTGTTTGTACAGTCCCTTTACCAAAAGAATTTAAGCCTACTAATGGTACATTTGCAGATTCACTTAAGGCACCAGCCAATATTTCTGAAGCTGAAGCACTACCTTCATCAATGATTAATGTAACAGGTACTTTGATACGAGTTCCATCGGTAGCTACTGTAACCTCTTTGTTATCCTGAATTTCAATTTGCAGTAAGTTCTTTCCTTCTTCTACAAAGAGATTAGAAATATCTATTGCAGAAGATAGTAAACCTCCTGGATTTTGACGAACATCAAGTACTAACGCTTTCATGCCCTCTTTTTCCATGGCATCAATCGCTTTTAACAACTCATCATATGTGTTTGTTGAAAAACTCGATATAATAATATGTGCCACTTGATCATCCAACATTTCTGCATATACGGTTTCAATTGGAATATCATCACGGACAATTGTTACATCCATTACAGCATTAGTACCACGTTGTATAGATAGTGTTACTTCTGTTCCTTTACTACCACGAATAAGTAATACTGCTTCGGAAGCACTAAATCCTTTAATATCTTTTCCATCTACTGCCATAACTTTATCATTTGGCATCAGCCCTGCTTTTTCAGCAGGCGAGTTTTTAATAGGTGACACGATATTAATAACACCGTCTACTTCTTGAATCTCTGCACCTATCCCTTGAAAACTAGAAGATATATTTTCATTGAATTGAGAAGCCTCATCCTGGTTCATATAATCGGAATATGGATCTTCTAAAGCATCAATCATCCCGTTAATAGCACCATTAATCACAGCTTCTTCATCAACTTCTTTATAATATTCTTCTTCTAATTTATCGTAAGCTAAATACAATTTAGAGAACTCAGATCGCTCGCTCTTATCACCTGCATTTACATTTACAACTTTTTCATCCCCCCATGTTAACGCAATCAGTGTAACAGCTGCTGTTGCTACAACAAGGGCAAAAATAGTTAATAGGAAAACAAATGGTTTCATTTTAATATATTTGGATGCTGGTTTTATTTCTGTAATTTCTTCTTCGTTATTTTGTTTTTGTTCGTCCAAATCCTTCACCCTTTTCAAAAAACTTCTTTAAATAATGTATGTAATATTTAATAATTTAAGTCATCGTATTATTTTAAAAAAGACTGTCATATAGATGACAGTCTATTTATGATTGTTATCTTATTCAAAGCTAATAGTAGTTGTTAGTCTTGAATTGCAGCTTCTAATGCAACTACAATCATATCATTGAACGTTGTTTGACGCTCTTCAGAAGAAGTTGCTTCTCCTGTGATAATATGATCACTAACTGTTAAAACAGATAATGCTTGACGTCCAAATTTAGCCGCAAGTGTATAAAGAGCTGCTGTCTCCATTTCTACAGCAAGAACTCCGTAGTCCGCCCACTTCTCATTTTGTGCGTTCTCATTGTAGAATAAATCAGCTGTAAATACATTCCCAACTTTTAAATTCAATCCAGCTTCTTTGCCTGCATTATATGCTTTATATAGTAAGTCAAAGTCAGCTGTTGGAGCAAAACTTATATCATCCAAAAGAACTTTGTTCATAGATGAATCTGAAGATGCACTTTGAGCAAGAATTACGTCACGCACTTTCACATCTTTTTGGATTGCACCACAAGTTCCAACACGGATTAACTTTTGTACATCATACTCATTCATCAATTCTGTAACATAAATAGATATAGATGGCACTCCCATTCCTGTACCTTGTACAGAAATACGTTTTCCTTTATAAGTTCCCGTATATCCAAACATGTTACGAACCTCATTATACTGGACAACATCTTCTAAGAATGTTTCCGCAATATACTTCGCACGTAGTGGATCTCCCGGTAATAGGATTGTGTCTGCAATTTCACCTTTTTTAGCATTAATATGAATACTCATTTAAATAACCTCATTTCTAATACGTTTCGGCTTAATGATACCGTTTTTTTCCTATAATTGCAATGAACTTGCTACTTAGAATCCTCTATATAATACTCCCATATTTCATCAAATACAGTTGCAGGCATATTCGGATCTGCTAGCTCTTCAATATACAACGAAACTTTATCGAAAGAAGTTTCTGCTTTTGGAAAATCGTGGTGGTTAAACATACTATTAGCAAATACTGCCTTTTCATCATCCTTTTGACCCCCACGATACTTTAATGCAAATAAATAAAACGATTGTCTCATAAAATTTCCCTCCTTTAGTCCTGAAGACTTATAAAAAAATAAAAAAATGTAGATAATTCAAACTAAAACAAGTAAACTTAAAAATGATAATAGTTTGACATATTGAAAGGATTGGTCTGATTGAGAAGTAATACTACCAGGAATTTGAAATCCTTGAAATTCCCCTCTATAAAAAGAAATCGAACGAGTAAAGAAAAAGCTAAACGGGAAAATCCTTTATCTCTTTTTAAAAGATTAAAGAAAAAGGATAATAAATTAGATAATAATGATACATCCAAAGGGAGTTTCTTACAATCCATACGAGGGCGAGTATTAATAATATTCACCGTTCTTATCATTATTTTAATATTAATGCTTGTACTGACCTCTACCAAAATGTTCTCTGCTCAACAAGCTCTAGAGAAATTTACAAATGTGGATATAAAAGAGCAGATGATGGTCAATCAGATTGCTACCGAAATAGCTCAACTTGCCAATGCAGAACAAAGTTATATTATTACCGGTAAGCAAAATTATATGGCAAGCTATAAAAAATATAAAGACTCAACTATTACACATATTAAACAATTAACAGAAACATATAAAAATCGTCCAGAAGAATCACAAAAATTACAATCAATTGATCAATTTTTCACAACATACTTAGGATACTCAGAACGAGTAATCAAAATTCGTGATGAACAAGGTATAGAGGCAGCGCAAAAGTTAGTCAATACAGGAAATGGTAAAACTGCGATGAATTATGTGGATGTACATATCGCTGCAATGAATGAAATTCTGGAGAAGAAAAACATTGAGCAAATTGCTTTGTTAAAAAAAGAAAATAATACATCACTTATATTATTCATAGCACTTACTGTTTTTTCTGTCATACTTACTTTGTCATTTGGTATTTTCCTTTTCTATTCTATTAAGCGGAGTACTAATGCTATAAACCGCTCTATATTAGATATTGCTCAAGCTGGTGGAGATTTAACTAGACGAGTAAAAGTTAGATCAAAAGATGAATTTTCCGAGATAGCTATGAGTACGAATGTATTAATATCATCCATAGCAGACCTTGTAAGAAGAGTGAGAGAGCTTACCGTAAACGTCTCGGCTAGTGGTCAAGAATTAATGGCTTCCTCAGACGAAACCGCCTTAACGATACAATCTATTGCTGATTCTACCAACGAAATTGCTGTCGGTAGTGATCAAACATTAAGAAGTATGACGGAAGCAATTCAAAAGATGAATTCATTAGAAGAAGCAACAAGGTACTTAAACAATGATGCGCAATCAGTTAAACAAGCTACCGATCATATGATTGAAGCTGCTCAAAAAGGTGGAGAATCTGTACAGCATTCATCCAACGTAATGATGAGTATCGAAGAAACAATGGCTAATACGACTCAAACTGTAGAATCACTTGGTATCAAATCTCACGAAATTACATCCATTATAAAAACGATAACAGCTATTGCAGAACAAACAAATCTTCTAGCATTAAATGCTGCAATTGAAGCTGCTCGTGCAGGAGAACATGGCAGAGGATTTGCCGTTGTTGCAGATGAGGTTAGAAAGTTAGCGGAGCAATCCCAGAAGGCTGCAAAGGAAGTTACTGGCATTGTAACTTCTATACAAACTGAAGTTACTTCTATTGTTAAACAAAATAAAGAAGGTGTCGAAAGTGTAATTCGCGGCGTTGAAGTTGCAAACGAAACGAATACATCACTAGACCAAATTATGAATCAAACAAATGAAACTATTTCCATCATCGATAAGATGGTAAAACAAATCGAAGAAACACTAAACTTTAGTCAAGAAGTTGCTGCATCTTTTATAGAAGTAACGCAAATTGCCGAAAATACAGCATCCAACACGGAAACGTCCGCTGCTGCTGCTGAACAAGGATCTGCTGCAATGCAAGAGATTAATGCATCTGCTGTGGAATTATCGCACCAAGCAGATGAATTAAGTAAAGTAGTAAATGAATTCAAACTATAATTTCGTTACCCCCAAAAGACCAGAAGATCCTTTAATGTAAAGACTAATTCAATCGTTCTCGAAGGCTTTAGACAGACGGTTGCTAATGATTACTGAAAGAAAATTTTTAGAGATGCTAGTTTGATTGTGACGGACGTCACAACGAACCAGCATCTCTTTTTTTGGGTAATTTTATGGCGTTTGCCTGTCCGGTCACCCTTCTACAACTCCTCGAAACAGGTAAGTCCATTTCGGATAACAAGAGAAAAAATACTTTCTTATTCATTGAGGAAGCTTTCGAAAATGCAATTTCACTACTTTAGGTAGTACAAACCGAAAGATAATGCTCTTAGTCTTCCGTTCCGTTAACTAACTGAAACGGAGATCATAGCGGTATTATTGGTTGATTAACGGGAACTCAATATACACGCGAAAACTTGTTACTTTAACTAAAAAAAGGAAGTGGATTCCCCACTTCCTTTTAGTTATTCATTTATTAAAATAATCTACTATACTCTTCATAGCCTTCTTCAGCTAATTTTTCCTTTGGTACAAATCGTAGTGCTGCAGAATTGATACAGTAGCGTAGCCCAGTTTCTTCCTTAGGACCATCCGGGAACACATGTCCAAGATGAGAGTCCGCAGTTTTACTTCGCACTTCTACTCTTCTCATGCCATGGGTATCATCAAACTTCTCTAAAACCTCATGTTCTTCAATTGGTCGAGTAAAGCTTGGCCAACCACAACCTGCATCATATTTATCTTTTGAATGGAAAAGAGGCTTGCCAGATACTATGTCTACATATATACCTTCATCAAAATGCTGATCATACTCACCTTGAAATGGAGGCTCCGTACCATTTTGTTGGGTTACATAAAATTGCATTTCTGTTAAATTCTCTTTCATTTATAGCCCCTCCTTTATACTTTCCACAAATGCCGCTCTCCCTGATCCCGTAAAATAGCCATTATAGTGTGCAGGGTTTTTCTTATAATAATCTTGATGATAC
Organism: Psychrobacillus sp. FSL K6-1464; assembly: GCF_038003145.1. Lineage (NCBI taxonomy): Bacteria > Bacillati > Bacillota > Bacilli > Caryophanales > Bacillaceae > Psychrobacillus > Psychrobacillus sp. FSL K6-1464. Next base: position 1,702,116 of record NZ_JBBOOP010000001.1, on the reverse strand, counting down.
TCCTCTGCAGGGTAAAACTCCGCGGCAGGTAGTATTTTCACTGCAATTTTAGCTTTAAATTTGCCTGAAGCATCCAAAGCATCCTTAGAAGCAATCGCTTTTTCTTTTTGCTCTTCTGTATGATAAAAAATAGCAGTTTGATAAGATGATCCTCTGTCAAAAAATTGACCATTGTCATCAGTTGGATCTATATTCAGCCAAAAAATTTCTAATAAACGATCATATGAAAAAACAGCTGGGTCAAAAGTGATTTGTACTGCTTCATAATGTCCAGTTGCATTAGAACAAACTTGTTCGTATGTCGGATTAGGTACATGTCCACCCGTGTATCCTGAGACTACTTTTTCAATTCCATCGTACGAATCAAAAGGCTTCACCATACACCAAAAACAGCCGCCCGCAAAAGTTGCTTTTTCCATTGTTTTGCCTCCTATTCTTTCGGTATTACAATCTCAAGCGTAATGATATCCTCTGCTAAATTCAACTCTTTTGCTCGAACTCCAACTCCAGAGTCCATGGGAATATCAGATAATTGAATGAGGACTTCTTCTTTTTCTGGATCTACCACCATCCATTTTGGAAGCTCAATCGAATCTCTCAGAAGCTTTAAAATGGTTTCAGGATCCAAACTTAATCGTCCAATTTCTACGGAAGATTGCTCTAAACGAATATTTCCATTCTCTTCTACATATGGTTCAAAAAACATTCTTACCGGCAAGTTAATAGAAAAAGCAGTGAACTCTGATGACAAAACAATTTGATCATCCACTGATATTTGAAGGGGAAGAGGCTTATCTCCCATCGCCTTTTTAAGATAAGTATTGGCAATAGCTTGAAAATCCTCTTTCGTAGCGTTTACAGTTAACACATTCCCTTCTGCTGGTGTGTTTGTTTCCTCTATCCATACAGACTCAACAGGAGCTGTTATCCAATAAACAACAGTTCCAATACTGCCGATCAAAAGTAGTACTAATAAAAAAAACGCGATTTTCCACTTATTCAATCCATCAACTCCCTAAAACAACAATTCCCTGTTATCCTCATCTATTAAACCACAATCTTGCATTGAGCTAACTATTTCATCTATAACAAGCTGATATCCCTTGCTATTGGGATGGAAAAAGTCTGTATGATAAACCAAATTTGTATTTGTTACGAAAAGATGATCGATTGGTATAAAACAAGCATTCATATCATCTTCAGCCATCTCTTCTATAGCTTCGTTCCAATTATTTAAAATTAAATCAAATTCAGATTTTTCATCTGTAACAATCGTAATAGGATTATATAAACCCATGATGATAATTGGGGCAGTACTATTAATCTCCCTAATCTCATCAAGAATCTGTTCATAATTCTTTTCGAATTTATTTAATTCCTTCTCAAAAGCCTCAACTTTCAAATTAAATAAATCTTTTTTTATTACTTTCATGATGTCATTTCCACCAATAGTTAAAGTAATTAAATGAGCTTTCCGGATATGATGATCAATATCTCCAGCTTTTAACATTTTTAATAGTTGATCACTTCTGCGCCCTCTTTTTGCAGTATTGGTTAAATCTACAGCTTCTATTCCATTATATTGTGAAAAATGTTGCTGGAGCCTTCCAAAGTATCCTTCCCTCTTTAACTCATCTCCAACTCCTTGTGTTAAAGAATCCCCAAGCCCAACGACTTCTATCGTTCTCGGGAAGAACTGAAAAGGAATAACATAATCTTCAAAAAGCACATCCTGTTTTTCCGAAAAGCTAACCTCCACCATATCATTGGAATTACATCCTACTAGAAAAATAACACTTATAATAATTATTAAATATTTCATTTGCAGAAACCCCTTTTGGTAAAACAAAAGCAGGGAAAATACGCTTCCCTGCCCTCTGCCTTTTACCTATTCAGTCATATACATAAATCCAATTGCTCCTGGTCCTGTATGCGTACTAATAACGGGAGAGGTAAACGAAACTTGGATGTCTAAAAAACCTGACTCCTTTATTAAATTCATCAAAGGAGTCGCCATAGAAAACCCATTTGCATGCGAAATACCTACTGCTTTGACCACTTTCCCTTTTGTATCAGCTATATACCGGTCAAATAAGTAATTAACAACTTGTTTATGACTTCTTACTTTTGCAATCGGTGTATACTCACCACCCGCTAAGCTTGCAATTGGTTTAATAGAAAGTAATGAACCGAGCATTGCCTTTCCTTTTCCAATTCGTCCACCTTTCACAAGGTTATCCAAAGTATCTACGACTACAAATAAATCAGACTTGCTACGAATATCTTCCACTTTTTGAATGATTGCTTCTTTTGTCTCGCCATTGGAAGCCATTCTAGCTGCTTCTTCCACTTGAAATAGTAATGCAAACGATATAAATTTCGAATCGATTACAGTAACATCTGCAGTTGACATTTCAGCAGCTGCTTGTGCTGATTTGACAGTTCCACTCATGCCACCAGTCATATGTATAGAGATAATTTGATCACCATTTTTACCTAGCTCGTCGTATAATTCTTTAAATACTCCTGATGATGGCTGCGATGATTTTGGTAGTTCTTTAGATGTCGCCATTTTTTCTAAAAATTCCTCTGGGTTTATATCTACTCCGTCGATATATGATTCACCATCAATATGAATAGTCAAAGGTACTACATGTATATTATATTGTTCTATCAGGGCTGATGTTAAATCCGCTGTAGAATCAGTTACTATATGAACTTTCGGCATATGCTATCCCTTCCCTTCCTACTTATTACTATTATAAGAAGAATACTGGTGTTCTGTAAACTATTTGATAGCTGAACTCATAAAATCGATTTCTTTAGCAATGATTGTATGTAAATCCTCTATAATTTTGCTCGGTTCATTGTGGGCAATATTCTCTACAGTGTATGTGGGTAACACGCTTATTTGAACGTTAGCAGGACAAATTTTATTATTATTTTTTTCCATAATGTTTGAAGTGCCATATATGGCTATTGGAACAATTGGAACATTGGCCATTTTTGCAATTCGTACAAATCCTGATTTAAAATCACCTACTTCTCCTCCCTTGCTTCTTGTACCTTCTGGGAAGATTAAAATAGAGTGCCCCTTTTTTAAAATGTTCACAGTATCCTCAATTGACTGATAGGAACTTTTTCGATTGGACCTATCTAAAAATACACAATTCATTTCTTCCATCCACTGCGAGATAATGGGAAGTTTTTTTACTTCTATTTTCGATATGAATCCGAAAGGTTTGGGAATATACGCTAGTAAACTTGGAATATCGAAATTCCCTTCATGGTTGGAAATAAACAACACAGGTCCACTTGGAAGATTTTCTTCCCCTTGAAATCGGAAAGTACTTTTCGTTCTTTGTAGAATTCCACTTGACCATAATTGAGGCACACGATGAACAAGTCGATCATATTGCTCAGTAGTAATGATATTCTTTTGCTTTTTAATAGTTATTAATTTAGATAAAGAAACTGGTAAATATCCAAACAAAAATCCAAAAGTTCTTAGACTCGAAAACAAATTATTCACTAACCTTTCGTTCATAAACCAAATAAGCATAAGTAATACCATCTGGCGTTTTCATATCTTCCGTTGTTTCAACTAACACCCAGTCATCACCATATGGCGGGAAATAAGTATCTCCTTCAAAACTTTGTTGGATAAAAGTTATATAAAGTCTATCTGCTTTAGGTAAAACAGCTCGAAAAATTTGTTCACCCCCAATTACCATTACTTCTTCATGATGAGCAGAGGCTATTTCAATTGCCTCAACTAGGTCTGTCACTACCTCAGCACCCTCAATTTTATAATCGGGATTTCTCGAGACGATAATATTTTTCCGTCCTGGTAGCACTCGCCCGATGGATTCAAATGTATTTCTTCCCATTACAATGGCTTTGTCCATCGTTGTTTTTTTAAAGTAAGCAAGATCACCTGGAATATACCAAGGCATTTTGTTTTCAAATCCAATTACTCGATTAGGATCATGTGCAACAATTAGTGAAATCATTTGTTTCCTCCTCTAATTTTATACGGCAATTGGTGCCTTAATTCGTGGATGCGGATCATAACCCTCTAAGGCAATATCTTCTATTTCAAAATCAAAAATAGACTCTTTTTGGTCGTTTAATAGAAGTTGTGGCAATGCACGCGGCTCTCTTTCCAATTGAGTTGTCACCTGTTCCATATGATTTACATACAAATGAGCGTCTCCTAAAGTATGTACAAATTCTCCAACTTCTAAATGGCATTCTTTAGCTATTAAATGTGTTAATAAAGCATATGAGGCAATATTAAAGGGAACTCCTAAAAATACATCAGCACTACGCTGATAGAGCTGACAAGATAACTTGCCATTTGCAACATAAAATTGCATAAAGGCGTGACATGGTGGTAAAGCCATTTCATCTACCTCTGCCGGGTTCCATGCAGTAATGATATGTCTTCTAGAGTCTGGATTTACTTTAATCTGCTCTATAACGTTACGCAATTGGTCAATCGTTTGACCATCCTTCGTCGGCCAAGATCTCCATTGACGGCCATAGACTGGGCCTAAGTCACCAAATTCTTCTGCAAATGCATCTTCCGATAATATCTTTTCGCAGAATAGATCCATTTGCTGTTGCACAACATTTTTAAATTCCGGATCCTTTGCTGCCCGAACACCAAAATTTGTCATGTCAGGTCCCGTATATTCTTCACTGTTTACCCATTTTTCAAACGCCCATTCATCCCAAATATGATTATTAGCTTGTATAAGTGTTTTGACATTTGTATCACCTTTTAAAAACCATAGTAGCTCGCTGACTACTAAACGAAATGCCGTCTTTTTTGTGGTAAGAAGAGGAAATCCTTCTGACAGATCAAAGCGCATTTGATAACCGAAAACGCTTTTTGTACCAGTTCCGGTGCGATCTCCTTTTGTAACTCCACTATTCATAATATGTTTACACAAAGTAAGGTATTGCTCCATGTCATATCCCTCTTTCCGTTTTCATACAAAAAAGCTCTCACTATGAGAGCCATTTTGGTGGTGTGTTTTTTGACCAAAACCCAATCCATTTAGCAATGTATAATATTTTAATACTAGCCCTAGATAAATCAACGTTTATTAGGTTTCGAATTTGTATTACTTATAACTTTAGTATATTATAGCATTGTTTTGGGGTGCATTTGGAGTAATATTCACCTTTTTTGTTCTATTAAATAATTGCTCGTTGAAAAGATAGACGGATGGGCAGGTCGCACGTTAAACATTCTAGACTCTAGTATTACCTTTAGTACATTAAAGGTACAGCTTCTTAAAAACCTATTTTTCTGGTTTATTTTTTATCTTTATGAGTTCTGACACCGTAACAAAGACATAATCTTGTTTTTTGAGCTCCTCAATAATTTTTTCTAAAGCTTTAACTGTTTGACTTCGATTTCCCCCACCATCATGAAATAAAATGATATTCCCTGGCTCTACATTATTTAATACTTTTTTTTCTATACGATGCACTCCAGGACTTTTCCAATCCTCGGTATCTTGATGCCAAGACCACATCACCACTTGGTACCCTTTTTTTACAACACTTTGAATCATTTGATCGGTGTATTGCCCTTCTACTGGACGGAACAGCTCTGGACGATAACCCGTTATACTAAAAATTAAGTCATCCGTTTGTTTTAACTCTAATTCTAATTTAGAGAGCGTTGTTTTTGGATGATGAGTATACGTATGATTTGCAATCTCATGACCTTCGTTGTATTGGCGTAAAATTAAATCTGGATTTTTTTCAGCAAGTTCACCAACAACAAAAAATGTAGCCTTTGCATTATGTTTCTCTAAAATTTCCAGTATCTTTGCTGTGTATTTTGGATGTGGTCCGTCGTCAAATGTAAGAGCCACGACCTTTTCTTTCGTGTTAATCTCCCACACTATCTCTCCAGTATTTTCGTAATGATATCGGTCTTTAACTGCTGAGGCCCTTAAATTAGAACCAAGATAGAAAGTTATTCCAACTAAAAATAAAATGATTATAATACTATATCTCTTTGTCATGACACCTCATCATTCCAATCTAAATATTTTACGGAGATTTGATTACTTTTTACTCCATGGTAGTTTTTATACCTTCGCCCCCCAAAAATTAGACAAATAAAATTAGATTTTTAAATAACCAGCATAAAACTTCCTTTATTGTATTATTTTATCTTCAACTTTGGACTAGATTCTCTACATACCTTACACATTTGTAGACTAGAATTTAAAAACGGGAACCTTATCTTCTTTGCATTTGAGATTGTCCGAAAGTACCTCCAGAGCGTCATAAAAGTATATTCTAATTTCTATTGGTAATCATAAAGTCAAGGCCGTCACTACAATCAAAAGGAATTATTTAATCAGCTGCTGAAAGAAAGCTTAACTGAAGGTACGCTTGTGGCTAAGTATAAAATTTCTCATTTTACCCGTATTTGTATTTTAATATTAACCGGAATGAGGATTGAGGAATTGAGGGCTTTTCAGAAAGATGGAATAGCTGCTTCTAACTATTATGGGCAGAATTATTTACTTAATCCATTTGATGAATACGAAGAATGAGGGCTATATACACTATCCAAACAAAAAAACACTCATTTTTCACATGAGTGTTTTGTCTTTTCTAGGATAACCATTTTGGTGGTGTGTTTTTTGACCAATATATGTCACCTAGCACATAATGTTTAGAATATTTATCTTCGGCCAAGTGGTAATGGAAATTGAAATAATATCCTTCTAATGGTTTTTTGTCCGTTCTTACATGAAAACGGATCAAGTCTTTTCTGGTAGTTTCATTATAAATATTGAAAATCTTTTCGTGATAATCTCCAGATGGCTTCTCAGAAATAGACAAACGTGTTACTTCCTGACTGGAAGCTTTTGCAATTGTCATATCAATAACCTCTTGCATTTTAGGGAAAATAACGTCGTCAAATTCATTTTGAATGACTGGTCCTATTCGATTACCAAACTTTATGTATGCTTGTTCTCTGGCAGCAACTGCCATATGTTCATAGGTCGGAGCTTCTTCCGTTATTGTAACTTGTTCATAATCACTTAAATCAGAAGAAATTGCCCTTGGAGGACTCTTAGTATCTAATATTTGCTCCCATATAAAATGACTAGGAGATATTAGACCAAATGTTAGCAATGCAACAGTTATGATTATTGACTTTTGGAACCACTTTTTCATCCTATTCACCTTCTATATTGGGCAATTTTAGTAAAACTCTACATTCTATTAAACGTTTTAAAGAACTAAAGGTTTCATCTTCTTACTATTCATTGTACAATAAAATGTGTAAACATTCCATACAGCTTTTTTTTATCAAAGGAGGAAAATCACGATGGATTTAGGATTAGTTATTGGTATCGGATTTTTATTTTTATTAGCATATTTAACATCACTTTGCTTTACTGATTAATTGGAAGTTATATCGAGAGTCGTGACTAACGTCATGACTCTCTTTTCTATTTATATGACCAGATTATAAATTTATCACTCCATAATGAAATTTGGAGGATAATCTTATTTCTCTTTTAAACCCGAATTGTTCAAACACCGTAGAACGGAAATGCGCTTTTAATACAACTCTCTTTCTTGCAACTCTCTTAGCCTCTTCTATCCACTCAACGTTTAAAGCATCGTGAATACCAGATGCTCTTAAAGCTTGAAAATTGGAAGACTCTTCAATTACTTCTTCAAACATTGGGTCTAGATAAACAACATCAAAAGAATTAGATGGCCGCGTTTTTGTGTAGTCCACTGCATCTTGATGAATTATATGTATTCTCCGCATACTAGTTTCTAATGTGTCATTATTCGATTCATAATTTTTTAGCCCTACATCGACCACATATGCTATAAGGGGTTCCTTCTCGCATGCACGCACAACCCCTTCTTCACCTACCGCATAAGCAGCAATAATGCTATCGGAGCACAGACCAGCTGTCATATCTAAAATATGGTCACCTCGCTCTAAACGCGTTGCTTCCAAAAATGAATCTTGCTCACCATTCATGAGTCTCTTCAATCGAAAAGCTGCAGAATTGGGGTGAAAGAAAAAAGGAGAAGTGAAACCGTAAGAATACAGTTCCAATCTCTCTTTATTCACCACAAGCACATTAGCATTCTGCTCTTGTTGTATAGTAGAAACTGATTTCTTGTGCCGTTGAATAAAAGGTAAATTTAACTCTTTGGCGATCCCTTTTGCTTTTAAAATATACGCTTCATTCGTTCTTCCAGCTGTCGTAATTACGGTGTTCATGAAGAAACAACTTGTGAAAGGACACCAGATAAATGATCTTTAATAGTCTCCATCGAGTTACTTTCAATTTGTTCACGTGGAATGAAGTAAGCTAACTTATCATCTTTCCAAATAGCAATAGAAGGTGAACTTGGTGGTACCTCCTCAAAATAACCTCGCATTGTTGCAGTAGCCTCTTGATCTTGTCCGGCAAATACAGTAACTAAGTTTTCAGGCTTAACTTCTAACTCATTTAATGCATGAACAACTGCAGGTCTAGCGAGTCCAGCAGCACAACCACACACAGAATTGATCACGATTAAAGAAACTCCACTTGCTGTAGACATATGCTCTTGTACATCCTCAGGTGTAGTAAGCTCTTTAAATCCTGCCCCCGTTAATTCACTTCTCATTGGTCCTACAATACCTTTCATATACTCATCGTATGCATTCATGATTTCGCCTTCTTTCAATTAGTTTCACATAACCTATTATAACAACAATTTTACAGCATAAGCTAATAACCTGTTTTCGTAGTTTTGCATACTCTTTCAGGATTTTTGTGACTTTCTTGTGATTTTTGTGACTTTCTTGTGCAACCCAAAATATTTTTGTGCAACATGTTAAACAAACCCCAAATCTTCAAGTTACCCATTCTTTTATATAACTTAAATAGAAAACCACCTTTCATATGAGATTTGAATAAAAGATTTAACGAAAAAGTAATTCTCTTTCCTTACCCATCCATATTTAATCGACCCACTATACTATTTGCTCTTGTTATCAAAGAAAAAAACACCAATTCAAGTTTAATAGAAATTGGTGTTTCAAAAGAAGATATACATTATTTTGTAAGGTTTTTGCCTCATGAAAACTAAAAGATTTACTCAAAGTATTACGATATCGGCTGTGATAATTCCTTTTATGGAGTCAGGTTATTTTTGAGTCTTTCTCTGAAGTATATTCATTCACCACTACAAATTAGCTTTATGTTACGCAATGTAAAATAGGTATCAAAATGTAGTGGCGGAAGAGACTTTTACTGTTCTAATTTTTTGGTTTGATTTTTGTGATCTTTTGGAAAAAGCAAGCCAAATATTATAGTAAAGAAAAAAACACTTGCGGCAGTTGTAATAATACAAGGCAAAATATAATCTGAATCCATCGCAAATATTACACTTTTTCGAAACCAGTTTTGAAAAGGTAAACCTAGACCTAGAAGTACCGCAAAAAACAGGATTTTAATACTGATATGCTTGCCTTTTATTTTTTTAATGGCAGTGTTTACACCAATACGTAATAGAGCAAGTCCTAAGCCTACGAACATAAAAATAACTAAATAATATTTGACACTTTCATTTAATATAAAACTTTTACCAATCATTATAAGAAGTGTTGCTAAAGCAATATATAAAATAATCATTTTTTTCTTCAAAATAGATCACGTTTCCTCTCTAGTATGGTGTGTAATGTCTATTAAAAGCTTACATCTACGGCTATTCTTAAGCAATAAACAATATTGAACACATTGTTGTGTAGTTTGAAAGAAGAAAAGAATGTCTGCATACAACGAGAGCAACAAAAAACCAAATAATTTTATTGACTTACTGATGGAAGGAAAAAGATTTTTTCTAAAATTACCATTCGTCAGATTGCATATTATGCTCATTTTCATTATGAAGGTAAACTTGACTTATTAAACTAGTGGAAGCTGATCTGATTAATCGACTCCTTTAACTTAGGCTTGATTCGGCTCATCGAATAGCCAATCACCTGTATATATTTGATTTGATAGGTACATACTTCCTAAAAAGAAGTAGGTGAATATGTTGATAAAATATGAACTAACTTTAAATAATTTTTATGTTCAAACTCTCAATGAAATTGTAAAACAATACAATGAACTAGTTCCTGAGCACGCTTCTTATTCTTATTCCGCACAAGATGTAATCGAGCTACTTCTCGTTCGAGAGCATGTGAACAATGAATTTAGAAAATAGATCTTAACAGGTCTATTTTACTGAGATTCATTAAAATTCCTTGCTGAAATACAAAAAGCCCCACCGCTTCAACAGTGGGGCTCAACTATTGTTTGAGAATACGAAGGGAGATCTTCAGCATCTCCTTGTTATATTACCCGACACACATAGATAGTAACCTGGTAATTATAGCTAAATATGTTTATCCTCTCATTGCATGTCAAGTTTCTCCTGAAATGAACTTATTTCGGCTCATTCCTGCTACTTAATAGTAAATGTCTGAATTAGGCACTGTTCATCATCCACTACATCTTGTTTTTCTGTATACTGAATATTTAAGTCGCTATAAACGTTTTTCCAAAACGAAACTGCGGGACTATTTTCTATTAATTCAATGACAAAGTACTTCCCTTTCTTAACTTTGAATAGTTCTTGTATTGCTTTTCTGCCTAAACCTTGGCCTTTGTGTTTATTTAATATAAATAGATCATTTATGCCGAAGTCATAATCTTTTTTCAGGAATGGTCTTTCCAGTAGTAGCATAAATCCAATAATATCTTTATCTAAAAGGATGAAATATGGGGTAAGTCCATCTAATTCCCAAAAATCATCAATTTCCTCATACTCAAAGTTCCCTTGTTCTCCAATATCTAAAAGTGTAGTAAATTTTGAAAGGTCATGAAGATATAATGAGTAAAGATTTTGCAAAATAGTCTTCTCTGCTTCTAATACTTCCTTCAGTTTAAGATTCATATTATGTTCCCCCCCATATAATCATTTGAACAGTTCCTTATAGGCCAATACTTTTAAGGCAAGCATTTCTTCCTCCGTCAGATTACTTTCTAACTTATTAAATATTTCCTGTTTTTCTTCTACTGTCATCCCATTTTGAGCTTTTAATTGGATTTCTTGAATTTCACTTATACCAAACTTTGTTATCAAAGCTCTCGTAGCCTCTTCTTTCGTTTGAAATGGTAGTTTGCTACTATCTACATCCTTACCTTCTGCTATAAATTCTTGAAGCTCTGGATCATTTTCAATTTCATTTTTTATCATTTCTAATTCTCCACTATCCTGTAACTCTAGCGATATCTTCTCCATGACTTGATCGGCAACTAGCTTTGGTCCAAAGTAATATGCGCCTACTACAATAATGCCCAAAAAAATTATAATACCAAAAAGTACTTTAATAATTCTCAACGTTATTCCTCCTGAATCATGATTACTACATATCATACTACAATCACAACAAGAAAAAACCTTTTACATAGTAAGCACAAAATTGCATGCACTAAAGTAAAAGGTTTCATCTTAAACTTATTAAGAAGCAATCCAATCGATATGATTGAGAAACTCGTAAACATCCTCGCAAACTTTTTCTTTCTCTTTTCCAAGAGTAATAATATGACCAGATTCTTTATACCAAATAATTTCTTTATCATCTGTTTCAACTGTTTCATGAATATAAGAAGCACTTTTTTGGTATATCTCATCATCTAATGATCCTTGCATTACTAAAATAGGAGAATTTATACGTTGTAAGCCATCACAGGTCGTTTCAGTTATTTCATGAACTCCATGAAGCGATTCGGTGTTGGTGTTTTTTAATGTCTCTAATTCGTCTATTATTACTTCTGTTGGTTTGCCTTCAAATGATTTATAAATTTTGGCATAGTTATATAACCGATCAAACAATCCGTCTGTATTGTTTCTTTTTATTGGAGCACACATAGATACTACCGCTTTTACGGGGAACTCTTCAGCCACTTTCAATGAAAAAACTCCTCCAAGGGAGATCCCTGCTACTGCAATTTCCTCATAGCCTAAGTTTTTTAAATGATTATAGCCATCTACTACATCCTGCCACCACTCGGATGGACTAGTTAATAATAATTCTTCTGGGGTTAGTCCATGTCCTCTGTACATGGGCGCATGACAAGTATAGCCTCTTTTTTGTAAATATTGCCCTAATCTTTTTACATCCTTCGTACTCCCTGTAAATCCATGAAGCAATAATACTGCTCTTTTACCGCCTTCTAATGTAAAGGCCTTAGGTGCTACAACTTTCATCTTAAATATCCCCTTTATTTCATTAAACTATTAGTCCGTTAAACTAATAGTAGCATTGACTATTTATAATGTATAATTTATTATTCTTATCAGTACGATACCTTTTGCGCATGAATGAACGAAAAGGAATGATATAAATGGAATGGCAGCGATTGGAATATTTTCAGACACTAGCTAGGATTCAACATATGACGAAAGCAGCAGAAATCCTTTCTATTTCTCAACCCGCATTAAGCAGATCTATTGCAAGCTTAGAGAAAGAGATTGGTGTCCCTTTATTTGATAGACAAGGTCGCTCTATTATATTAAACAAATACGGTCAGCTGTTTTTAATGACGGTCAATAATATTATGAAAGAAATGGAGCAAGGTTTAGAGGAAATACAACATATTATTAATCCTGAACACGGAGAAGTTTCACTAGGATTTTTACATACTTTAGGAACAAGTACAGTTCCCAATATTATCCGGGCATTTCATAAGGAGTATCCACATATCACGTTTAAGTTTCATCAGAATCATACACATACACAGTTGAAAGAACTAAAACATGGCAGTTTGGATTTATGTTTGCTAGCTTCCATGGAACACGAAAATCCGATTGAATGGACAGAACTTTGGCGGGATGAATTATTTGTTATAGTGCAAACAAACCATCCCCTCGCAGCACGAAAGAGTATCCGGTTAGAAGAAATAGCAAATGAATCCTTTATAGCACTAAAAAAAGGCTATGCACTGCGCAAAACAACAGACGAAATTTTCGAGAATGAAGGGTTAAAACCTATTATTTCCTTTGAAGGTGATGAAGTTGCTACTGTAGCAGGATTTATAGCTGCTGGACTGGGATACTCCATTTTACCTTACGGAGAAGAAATGGATAAAATGACTAAATTGAAAATTGAAGACGCTTCCTACGAACGAGTAATAGGTATGGCCGTAGTGAAAGATCGCTATCTTTCCCCCGCAGCTAAATTATTTCACCAATTTGTTCTGGATTACTTTCTGGTATAAGAATAGTAGCTTTACTTGTGTCTAGCCCTGGCATTTACCTGCACTCACTATCAAGATCTCACGTTTTATTCCAGTTACTGACCTCATTATTTAAATACTCGCTCTAGCTAATGATTTACTAGCGGAACATTATTTTTATCCTATAGAAAAACGCAAGAGAGCAGTTCATCTTAGTGAACAGCTTTCTTGCGTTTAAAATACATACTATTTTCTTGCTTCACTCATTTGTTTCCAAACAGAACCTTTTGCTTCTTCTCCACCCTCAATACGTGCAATAGCCATGAGAACTTGGAGTTTAACCTCATATTCTTTGTCGTCCATTGCTTCCTTAAGAGCTGGAAGTGAATCTGTGTCGCCGACTTCATAGAAATACATCGCTGCTCTCCAGCGAACTAGTTTGTTTTTATCAAAGAGAGCAATCTTCATGGCATCAGCAAATTGTTCGAACCCTAAGTCACTCATCGCATCTCCAGCTGTTCGTCTAACTGCTGAACTCTTATCTTTTAGCGCCATTTCTAAATAGGGAACAACGGCTTCATCTTCTATCAATCCTAGATAAACAGTAGCTAAACGTCGAATAGAGACTTGCTCATCCTGCACTGCTCGCTCTAGTATAGGTAAGTCCTCAATTTCTGGATTGATCAAGTTATTTAGTAATTGGAAACGTTGCTCCCATTCACTAACCTCGAATTGCGCTAATGTAAATGGTACTCTAATTGGTTTTTTATCTTCTTCGTTAAGATCTTTATCTGCTATAAGCTGCCCTAGCTTGCTCTGCGGGAAACTAGCTTCCAGTTCTTTTACTAACTGTTCGCCTATTTCTTTCTGATCGCCATAACGAACGCCATAATCTACCCATTTACGAAGCAAAATATAGTTTTCTTTATCGCCTTCCATCGCTTCGTCTAATGCCTTAATAAAGCGTTCTGATAGTCCATATCTCGATTCAGTTTCACTATCAAATACCTTCACCTGAAGTGGAATTCCTTTATACTGCTGCACATGAACGTATACTTCCCCGTAATGTTCTAAAGGTGTAACTGTCTCGTTGACTTCATCATTAGCAGCACCGAAAACATTTTCCACGCTTGCTAAGATTGTTTCCCATGCAAACTTTGCAATCCGTTCGATAGCAAGGAAATCCGCCACATGGTAAACACCTTTAACACCGTCGATCGTAAATAGAGCTTGAATTTCCTTAGGTGCATCCGCTATATTGTCTTTTTTATAGTTATAACTTTTACCAAAAGGTAATTCCTGATCAATCACAACTTTCATGGTATTTGGACTTGGTGTTGGTTCAATCGTTACTATTTTCATGCTTACATACCTCCATTAAGTAAAGTTAAGAAGATGCTATTTCTTCCAAATAGGACCATCTTTCAATAAGTTTCTCATATTTGGCGTTAGCATCAGCTAATTGGTTTGTTATATCTTGCAGTAAAGTAAAATCAGCGCCGGCAGCTTGCATTTTGCCTTCTAATTGCTCGATTAACTGTTCTGTTTTCTCAATATCTTGACTAATAGTTTCCCATTCTCTTTGTTCTTTGTAGGAAAATTTTCTCTTTTCCTTCGGGATTTCCACTTTAATCTCTTCTACTATTTGTTTCGAAGATTCCTTTGGAGTTGTTTTCGGAGCATCAAGCATATCAGAATATACCCCTAACCACTCTGTTACAGTTCCATCCCCATTTAATAGCCATAGTTTTTTAGCAATGCGGTCTAGGAAGAAACGATCATGGGAAATCGTAATAATAACTCCTGGAAAAGATTCCATAAAGTCTTCTAATACAGACAATGTTTGGATATCTAAGTCATTAGTAGGCTCATCCAAGAATAGAACATTAGGCTGCTCCATTAACATTTTTAAAAGTACTAATCGTTTCTTTTCTCCACCTGAAAGTTTCCCTATCTGTGTACCATGTGTGTTTAATGGGAACAAGAAGCGTTCCAACATTTGCGCTGCAGAGAATTTTTCCCCAGAACCAGTTTCTATTAAATCAGATGATTCCCGAACATATTCGATCATTCTTGTTTGCGGATTCAGTTCGGGTAACTGCTGCGTAAAATGCATCAACTTAACTGTTGAACCCTTTATAATTTCGCCAGAATCCATAGGGATATCACCGGCAAGCATTTTAAGAAGTGTACTTTTCCCTACACCATTTGGACCTACTATACCAATACGATCGCCCGCTTGTAACAAGAACGAGAAATCCTCTACGATATTTTTAGTGTCGAATCTTTTAGATATATCTTTACCTTCTAACACTTGTTTTCCAAGTCGAGTTGTAACCATTTCCAATTCTAAATTGAGTGATGAATTGTCACGGTCTAAACTTGCATCTATCTCTTCAAAGCGATCTTTTCTTGCCTTTTGTTTAGTAGATCTTGCTTTTGCACCTCTACGAATCCACTTTAATTCATTACGATATAAATTTTGAAGTTTCTGCTGAGAGGAAGCGTTCATTTCTTCTCGTAATGCTTTTGACTCTAAATAATCTGCATAATTTCCTGTATGGGTATATAAAGTCTTGTCTGCAAGCTCGTAAATATGAGTTGCCACTGTATCTAAAAAGTATCGATCATGTGTTACAAATATGATTGAGCCTTCTACTCTTTGTAACATATCCTGTAACCAATCCGTTGACTCTTTGTCTAAATGGTTTGTAGGTTCGTCCAATAGTAAAAGGTCCGCTGGTTCGATTAACACTTTTGCTAGTGCTACTCTTTTTTGTTGACCTCCAGATAAATGCAGGATAGATTCTTCAAACTGCGTTATACCTAACTTTGTTAGAGCAGTTTTAGCCAATGAATTGACATCCCATGCTTGATAATCATCCATTTTTTGTTGTAAGTCCATCAACGTATTTTGAAGTTCCGTCGAATCGGAGTTCTCCATTAATGCCAACAAAGCTTCCTCGTATTCACGGTTAATCTTTAATATAGGAGAATCTCCACCAAATACAGTTTGAATCACTGTTTCATCTTTTTCAAATGTTGGCTGTTGCTCTAAGTATGCCACACGATATTTGTTCGGATGATCTCGTTCAATAGAATCCGCTTCTAATTCGCCAGCAATTATAGAAAGAAAAGTAGATTTACCTGTACCGTTTATACCTATTAAGCCCGCTCTATTTTGGTTGTTAATAGTAAAGGCAATATTTTCGAATAGAGTTTTTTCCCCAACTGTTTTTGTTAAATTAGATATGATTAAATGACTCATAGTTGTTCACCTGTTTCTTTACGTAAGTTTTGTAGAAATAGTTCCATGAAGGCATGACGCTCGACTGCAAGCTCTTTTCCTTTTTTTGTTTGCATTCCTTCAGATAGCTTTAATAGTTTTTCATAAAAATGTGTTACCGAGGCTGTTTCCTTCGTGCGATATTCCTCTACGGACATATTATCTCGTGGTGTTTCAGATGCATCATATAGTAGTCTACCTTTTGCCCCGCCAAAAGCAAATGTGCGGGCGATACCTACTGCTCCTATAGCATCCAGTCTATCCGCATCACGTACTATTTTCGCTTCTATCGTCTTCGCTTCTACTTCATGACCTCCACTAAAGGAGACCGCTTTGATCACTTCTTTTACATGAGCTATTTTTTCATCTGATAAGTTCAGCTGTTTTATAATTCTTTCTTCTTCAAGCTTTTCTTCTGTTGAATATTTTGGATCACTCACGTCATGGAGTAATACAGCCAACTCAATTATCTCTCTATTTGCAGATGGTTCACTATCTGCAATATCAAAAGCATTTTTACGTACTCTTTCTATATGTTGAAAGTCGTGACTTGCATCAAAGTGCATGTACACTTCTTTAACTAAATTCTCACATTGCTCAATAGAATTCATCTTTGTATCTCCTCAGGTCTGATTCGCCTTCTCTATTATATACAATAAAGCTGCTCTACTGTACTATTTGCATTTATTTTACTAACACCTAGCTAAAATAGTTTTATTAGTCTAGTCAAATAGACTATGTCTCTTTTTAAAAAGCTCATATGTTATATAAAGCCGGTTGTAATTAATATTGCAATCTGGCTAACAAAGAGAAAGGAGATTATAAAATGAGTCATTGGAAATGCACACATTGTAAGTATGAATGTGAAGAGCCACCAAAAAAGTGTAAACGATGCAATAATCATCGTTGGGAGCAAGGGGAAGAAGAAAACAGCTGGGATTCCACTGAAAATAGCGAGGATACAACCGTTTTCCAAGGCGGCGGTCAGTTTTCGTCTGTTGAACAAGAGTCTGACGAATTAATATGGATAAAAGATTCTTGTAACGTAACCGTTCAAACCACAGATACACAAGCAGCAGTTTCACTGCAAGTTGGATTACAGCTTGCTATAGCACTAGTTATTAGTATAGCAATTGGCGATTCTATTCAAGGTCAAACTGTTTCACAAGAATTATTCCAACAGTTTAACGATGAGCAAACGAACAAACAGAAAATTTATGTAGACAATTCAAAAGACGTCAATATTGTCACTACTGATACGGACCTGTCAGTTAATATCGAAGCTATGTTACAAGTTTTATTGGCATTAGTTGCAAGATTGGATATTCTTTAATCAAAAAAATTATAAACAAAAGAGGTGAATAAACACAATGGAGAAAAAAAAATGGAGAGCTTTAGATCATTGCGATGATCCGAGTAATAATGGCAGTGATGTAGAACAGGACGGTAAACAAGTAGTATCTACGAAACAACAATCCTTCGAACGAATTATCGTAAAGGACTCGGAAGGTGTAGAAATACGTACGACAGATACACAAGTAGCCATCTCTCTTCAACTTGGAATACAAGCAGCTATTGCAGCTGTAATCAGTGTTACTATCGGTGATTCTGACCAAGGAAGAGCAGTAACCCAAGAACTAAATCAATTTATTAAAACAAAACAAAGAAACGTCCAAACTACGATAGTTGAAGGCTCTAGAAATATATCTGTAACAACTACCGATACCGATTTGGCAGTAAATATCCAGGCAATGCTTCAAATTCTAGTAGCAATCGTAGCAAAACTAGATATTCTTTAATGTCAATTGGTTATAACCAATCATTTAAACTATTCAATTCCCCTAAAGCTGCATATGCTAATATGCAGCTAATTTTAAATGAAGGAGTGAACAACTTGAGTAATTTACCTGAAAAGCCAATAAATATTTCAAACAAGGTGATTGACCTTCTAGTAGATGATACCCTTAGAAGAAATGGTATTGATCCCGAAAACATCAAAAAAAAATTAACAGATCATCAAAAACAGCAGCTAAAAGATTTAGTAGAAGATTTAACAAAGCAAGTAAATAGTTTTACTGAACAGCCTACGGAAAAAAAGAACTTATTATAAATATCTGCAATATTTCCGTGACCTTATAATTCCAGTTAAATTATCTTCTCCCATAAGTATTTCTATTATTTATAAGACAATTTGAGTCAAATTCATAAATTATGTGAAAATTCGACATATTATTGACGAAGACTGACAATTCAAGTATAGTTTATGTATCCATTTATAGAATTCTTAGTGGATTAAGGGAGGAACGTTTATGCAACAGGGGAAAGTAAAATGGTTTAATAATGAAAAAGGGTATGGTTTCATCGAATATAACGATGGAGAAGATGTATTTGTCCATTTTACAGGAATTCAAGGTGATGGATTTCGAGCATTAGATGAAGGACAACAAGTAACGTTCGAAATAATTGAAGGAAACCGTGGACCTCAAGCTGCAAACGTGATAAAAAACGAATAGAAACGCTTCTTCCCGCGGCAAAATAGTCGTGGGGCTTTTTTTATTTTGAACCTTTTAGTTTACTTCCGATTTGTTTAATACTTTCACCAACCGTACATTGTTCTATACAAAATCTATAAGCAATTGTTTTACCGCTTTCTTTTCGTAATTGCGTTCGGATAAAGCAACCATTACAATAAGTATCGGATAAATTATCAATTTCATTTATTAGTTCTGTATTTTTCATAAATCACTACTCCTCACTATTTCACAATTGTACTATTATGTTTCTTTTATGTGTAACTATTCCCGCATTCCATCAAACTAGATATATCCATGACTTTATTAAAAAAGGTGATCATCATGTTAGAAGTATATATTGACGGTTCGACCACTGGCAATCCAGGACCAAGTGGTATAGGTGTGTTCATTAAAGGCGAAGGACATCACCTGAGATTCAGTGAATTCATTGGAGAGTATTCCAATCATACTACTGAATTTATAGCGCTACAAAGAGGGTTAGAAGAAGCCAAAAAACTTTCCCCCTCTATTGTCTCTGCAAGGTCAGATTCGCAAATCGTTTGCGCTGCAGTTGAAAAAAGATACGCAAAGAATCCAGAATTTGCAGCGATTTTAGAGAAAATTTTAGCCATAATCGATACATTTGACTTTTTCTTTATAAAATGGATTCCAGACGACCAAAACAAAGCAGCCCATGCACTTGCGAGAGATGCTGTATTAAAACAACTGCCTAAAAAGTAAGAGGCAGTTGTTTTTAACTATATTCGATTCATACTCACCTTATTATACTTCCTCTTGTAGTGTTTGCTCAAAATCTGATTCGATTGCCGCCTTAGTTTTATTCATAAAATTGACAATTACCTCATCACTACCAAATAATTGAAAAACAGAAAGCAGTGGGTTTTTCGGTTTATTTATAGAAGTATAAATGAATTTCGTCACTTTGTCACTTTGGCTTTCTAATTCATATTCCGTTGTTATTTTGAAGCGATTATTAAGTACAAAGCTTTCTTCAAATGCTTTATAATTGGATTCATTTGTATATTTTTTAATCGTCACTTCGTATTCTTCCGTTAAAGAACCATTTTGATAGCTTTGTTTTATCATCGTACCCACGATAGATTCTGTTTGCTGAACTATTGCCTCATCAATTACTTTTGGAAATATTTTTTTCTTCTTGGCTATATTCCCGTAAAAGTAAGGCCAAGCGAATTCGATTGGTACATTTAAGAGAATCTCTTTTTTCCATTTTTTCATATGATTATCATCCTATTCTATTTTCGATAACATTTTTAGTCCTATTCAAAATATTACTATAATCATAGCATATGAACCAAAACAATAGCTTACTGTTCCCTAGATGAAATTAGACAAACACAAAAAAACAGACTCTCTAATGAGAGTCTGTAAAGTTAAGTTTTAGGTTTAATTAAGCTTTAACTACGTTAGTAGCTTGAAGGCCACGTTGACCTTGCTCGATTTCAAAAGTAACTTCTTGACCTTCATCAAGAGATTTGAAACCTTCGCTTTGAATAGCTGAGAAATGTACGAATACGTCGTCTCCGCCATCGCGTTCGATAAATCCGAATCCTTTTTCTGAGTTAAACCATTTTACTTTACCTTGTTCCATGTGTATATCCTCCTCGTATGCAAAATCTGCACACATTGTGTTACTATCCTTGCTCAACACTGTTAAGTAAAAGTGTTGCCACTTACTTACTAACCGAACAAAAATAATCCTCTTTAAATATACCATGCATTATCAAATAATGCAACAATTAGACATGAAATTATTTAGTGTATTCTAACAATGCCCCAATCGCCCCACTATAGCCATGGTGGTCTAAAAAGATCGGTTTTTTCAGCTTTAAAACCGTATAGGATTCAATGATTTGCTGGAGTAATTCATTGTCCTCGAGTGTAGTGCCTATGTATATAATATCCTCCACGTGATGGGCATCTGCGACTTGGATACAAAGAGATGCAACTACTTCTCCAATAATTCCTTGAACACCCGCTAGCAAATCGGAAGGGCTCGTATTATTACTGTTATTAAGGGAAATACCGCCAAAATTACTTGCCGTTAAAGTGCCTTTTATCGGTAGCTTATTATCTTTGTAAATATCGCTTACTAATACATCTATGGCAGTCCTCTTACCATCCCGTGATTGGTTGATAATTTCATCAAAATCAGATATACCGGTCAAAGCCATACCCAAACCTAGGAGAGTCCCCCCACCAATGCCTGTACCACCCAATCTTTTATGGGAGCTTTCTTGCATAATATGTATAGATGTACCTGTTCCAATATTTGCTATAATTGCAGCCTTTGGTTGGTTAGATCCGCGCTGCATTTGATACATTACACCATTCATTGTCGCATCAAATTCGACGATATACGGTATTTCCTTGTTAGTATTTAAATATTGTTTCAATTGCTCCGCCCGACCACCAGTGACGCAGATAGAAGCATTCGGATGATTTGAGTCAATCCAGTCCTTCACTTTATGGAAATCAGATGAACGAAACCGTTTGAAGTCCATCTCATTAAATTCATCCCAATAAGCAATTTTTGTTAATGTTCCACCTGCATCAATACCGATTCTAGTAGTCATTCTAATTCCCCTTTATGTTAAGACACTTACTTTATCCATGATCCTACAATAGGATAATTGAAGCTATCTCCTGTAATCGCTTTAACAATTCCAATGATCGGAACTACAAATGCCATTATACCAAAAATGATTAGCATCGGAATACCAATTAAGATAAAAACTAAAAAGAAAGAAACTGTCAATAATGCAGCCATAACTAGTTGAAACAGAACCGCTTGTATGGAAAGCTTTTTAATTTCTTCATCATTTACTACTAAAAATAATATAAATGGAACTAGAAAAGGGGCAAACCATGTACTTGCATGTAGCAAGATTTTCAAACCTGTGTTTTCCATTTTCACTCACTCCTTTCTTCATAATTATACGACTATACTAGCTAAATAGTTTCATTTTTGAATTTTATAAACACTTTCACCTGCAATAACTGTTTGCACTATTTTAGTAGATAGGATATTTTCCTTTTCAAGGACATTATCTAAAATAGTAAAATCCGCATCATACCCTGGCAATATGAATCCTCGGCTATTTTCTCTTCCAATTGCTTTTGCACTACCAGATGTATATAAGGATACTGCTTCGTATACCGTTAAGGCCTGTTGGGGTAAGTGAAGATTATTAACTGCTGCTTCAATTCCGAGCAAAGGGTCAGCTAGTTCTATAGGTGAATCAGATCCTCCTGAACAATCTAATCCTTCATCGAGTAATGATTTCCAAGCATATGCCCAGGGTAAGCGAGTAGCTCCAAGTCGTTCTGTTGCCCAAGGAAAATCCGAAGCTACGAATATTGGTTGTAAATCCAATACAACGGAAAGCTTTTTCATACGTTCAATTAGATCCACACGTAAAACATTAACATGTATTAACCGATCCTTTTTCCCAACTGTCACAGGATACTTTTCGATTAAGTCTAATACTTTTTCAACAGCTTCGTCTCCTATAACATGAACTGCTATATTCTCCTTATACCTACGAGCTAGCTTCACTAAGTCTTCTAGCTTTTCTGGGCTATGAACCTCTATTCCTCTTTCTCCCGGTTTATCTGCATAATCCTCAGACAATAATGCTGTTCTACCACCTAGCGAACCATCTACAAATATTTTCATCGCTCCGAATTCGATAAAAGCCGATTCCTCTTCATCCTGCATCTGTTTAAAAACATCATGATGACGTAATAAATGAACTCTAAATCCACTTTTTACAACTTCACGGTATGCTTGTAAAGGGATATTATAGTGCCCGTAATAAGCCATATCTTCCGAATGGACACCGGTTAACCCCTTGGATTGCAAATCCTCTATACTAGAAGTAATAATTTTCTTTAAATAATCAGTAGTGGGTGATGGTATATAATCTGTTATTAATCGCTGTGCCTCATCATAAAACAGTCCATTAAGTTCCCCCTTCTCATCTTTTCCGATTATTCCACCAGTAGGGTTTGGAGTGTCTTTCGAAATACCTGCTAATCTCATAGCTTTTGAATTCGCTACTAGAACATGTCGACATACTCGTTTAAGCACTACAGCCGTTTTATCAATGAAGTCGATATCCATACAAGTTAATGAGCGCCCTTCTTTCAATTTATTGTCGTCCCAGCCCTCCGTCACATACCATTCTTTGTTCTGGATATGACCAACTATCGCATCTTTTATTTGACTAATCGAGGTAAAACTAGATAAGTCTAAATAAGATAATTTCTCACCATGACCGATTAAGTGAATATGGCTATCTACAAACCCAGGATACATGACACTTCCATCTAAGGATTCCATTTGATCTGCTAATGGGAGGAGATCTTTTTTGAAACCTGTACTAATAATGGTCCCATCCTCCACTAATACCGCTTCGACGAAATCCCCTTCAGATTTCATCGTGAAAATCTTCCCATTTGTCCATAATGTCTTCACTGTTATGTCCCCTTTCTACGTTCGTTCAATTCATCAACTAATAGTTCTGCTGCTTTTCGATAAGCATTACTCATATTGGAAAGTGAAGCAATTAGTAATATAAGTTGATCGTTTTCATCTGCCTCCTGATTTTCTACTACAATTTCATGGGTTTTCATCTCTTCTAGGAAGTTTTGGGCATTGTTTTGTTGAATGATAATCCATGACCTGTAAAATTTCTCTAAAAGAAAATCCTCTGATTCCATTTTATCATTTAGTGGCTCTAACACTGATTTAATATCTTTAATAGAAAGAGCACCTTTCATCTGATAGATCAAATTGATCAACATTATATGCTTCTTAGAATATCTTTTATTTTTTATAGGGATAAATAACTTTCCCTTTGCGTAATTATTGATCATTGTTTTAGTTAATACTTTTTCCTCTTCATTGCGCAAAGTGTCATTATACTTTGCATCAAATAACTGAATCACTTGGTCCATATACAAGTCAATAATGGGAATATCATCTTCATGAATGGTGGACTCTAAATCTAACTTTTGAGCAATGTCTTCAGATTTACTCATTACCGTACCTCCTGTCAATACATTATGTTTATCATAACTTATTAAATATCCAACGTAAACCTTGACTAAGTGATGTAATAGCAATATATTTATATGTAGTTATTAAAACTATATATAGAGATAGGAGTAATTTAAATGAATGCATATATAAGAGAGCCTTTTAATAGTCTTTCACACTTGTTTGGAGCACTATTTGGGCTAGCGGGATTACTACTATTGTTAGTAAAAGGAATAGAAATTAATAGTTCCCCCTTAACTTTAACAGCACTTATTGTTTTTGGAGTTAGCATGATTTTGCTATATACAGCTTCCGCTACATATCACTGGTGGATAGGAGATGCCCGCAATATAAAGTTTTTAAGACGCTTAGACCATTCCATGATATATATTTTAATCGCAGGTACATACGCTCCACTTTGTCTGATTACATTAAATAACACTGCTGGCTATGTCCTATTTATTATAATTGGATTATTAGCAGTAAGTGGTATTTGTTTTAAAATGATCTGGTTTGACTGTCCGAGATGGGTCTCTACTGCGATTTATATTGGCATGGGGTGGATGATTATCTTCTTAGCGCCTACTTTAGCGGAATCACTAGGGTCTACAGGTTTACTTTATCTGATTTTGGGAGGGATCTCTTATACTATCGGAGGGATTATTTACGGGGTAAAACCAAACATTCCATTTATAAAGAAATTAGGATTTCATGAAATATTTCATATTTTTATATTGTTAGGGACATTGTGCCACTTCATTTGTGTTTATGCTTATGTATTGTAATGAAATTTTACTATTAGTTTAGCTTGAGAAATTCATAATTTTTATTTTCAAAAATTGATTTTCGTGAAGCTTATCACTTGGTGAAAGTGATAAGCTTTACGAAAAATAAGTATTCCCTTGGTTTAGGTTTCTTTACCTATTTCACTTTCTCTACAAGCAAAGTTGGTTCAAGCTCTATTTCCACATTCCCTCTAAGAGCTCTACTAATCATGCAAGTATCCTCTGCTTTCAATAGTAAACGTGTGGCCATTTTGGAATCTTTTTCATTCACTATCACTAAAGTTGGTCGATGAATTATTTTTTTGTATGTGAAAATGCCATTTGTTACATCTACTACAGCAGATGATTCTACAACAAGAGATGTCTTTTCTATACGGCTTCTCTCGAGCATGGCAGCAAGTGTGATAATATAACACGTCGTTGCCGCTCCTAGCAACATTTCATCTGGATTGGTACCTTCCCCAGGGCCATCCATTTCTAATGGAATCGAAATTTTTGTTTGGAGATTTTGCGCTTGAATCGTTCCTATATCATTACGATTACCTGGCCAATCCGCTTTTAAATGAAAATAATGTTCTACCATATTTATCAATCCTCTCGTTTTTTGCATATTCTATTGGAAATATCATCATGTTCCAGTATGATTAGTTAGGGAAAGAAGGCGAATTTATTGTTAAAGAATTATGGCAAAATTGCAATCTCCATTATTTTTATTTCCATGTTTTTACTCATTTTAGGAGTTAGATATGTACTTGGTCAAGACTTAGTTATTATGAATGTGCTTGCGTTCGCTGCATTTTCAGTAGTAATAGGCGTTTTAGCAGGTTCTTTGCTATTGTATAAATTGCACAAAACATTTTATATTTTCGCTATTGGATTATTCATCGGTTTTTTTGAAATGTATCGCTCTTTTATTACTGGTCCCGAGGAATTTGGTGACTTAGCAGGAATTCTCTCCTTATTCATCTTCACTGCTTTTGGATTTGTAATCGGGCTAATTGTGGAAGCTATCTATTATTTACTAAGAAAGAACGAGCAAAAGGATTAAATACAACATCCTTTTTGCTCGTTTTTTTATGTTGCCATTATGGTAATATTACGCCCATTGGATTTTGCTTCATAAAGAGCTAAGTCAACCCTATGCATGATTTCGTTTATATTCTCACCAGGTTTATACTCACCAACTCCTAGAGAAATAGTAATTTTTTTATGAATAGGTGGGAGCGAATCTTCAACCGTTTTTCTTAAACGTTCTCCCAAAATATATGCTTCCTGAATAACCTTTTTCGGAAGAATAATGATAAACTCTTCTCCTCCAAGTCGAATACACTCTTCTTGATCACTACATATGTTCTTCAAACTTTTGGAAACAAAATGGAGAACTTGATCCCCAGCAAGATGCCCAAATTCATCATTAACTTTTTTAAAATGATCTATATCTATCATGATTAATGAAAAAGCGATATTATTATTCACTAATTCATCGAGCAAATAATCAGCATATCTTCTATTTTTCAACCCTGTCAATGAGTCCGTAACAGATAAAGCCTTCATAATATCAACCGTTTCTTCTTGTTTTTTTCTATAATTATCTATTGTTTCTGTCAGTTGTTTAGCCTCAAAATACCATGTAGGAATGTCAAAGGATAATTCGTGATCATCTTTTCCACGCATAGTATAAATGGCTAATTTCCGTAATGGGGAAGCTAACTTCGTTGAGACATAAAATGCAATAACAATAATTATAAGAATTAACGGCAATGAAATGGTAAATATCGTAAACATAATTCCAGTTAAAGGTTTAACGGCACTACTGAACGGGGTCTGAGAGACGACTCCCCAGTCACTTTTCTCTATATATGTATAACCAGCAAGAAAGTTCTGTCCTTGTGTATTATCTAACTGCAGCGCGCCACTTTTCTCTTGCATTAACTTTTGAACAACTAGGTTAGTTTCTACGGATTGTCCAATTCTAACTTTGTCTGGGTGATAGATTAAAGTTCCATCTGTGTCAACTACAAATACATAAGATCCATCCTCCGAGTAATGTTCAGCAAGAATATTGTGGAGAAAATTTCCTTCTTCCAAATATACCGTCCCATTTAACATACCTAAATATTCTCCACTGTCTCCAAACAATGGAGTAGTTATTAGTATTAATAATCTACCCGTTTGAGCATAATACGGTTTAGAGATAAAAGCCTCTTTCCTCGCTCTAGCTTCGTTTACACCTGACGAGGTAATTTTATTTCCTACTATTCCGAGATTTGGTGTAGTTGCAATAACGATTCCTTGGTTATTGATAACAGATAAAGAGTTGAAATTCTTACCACTTATATTTAATTGCTCTAATATGCTAGTGATTATTATAGGGTTGTCCATATGCTTAACAACATCTGACTTCCGAGCTTCCAGATTGTTTTGCATATAAGAAAAAGCTTCATCTGACATTTGTGCCAATTTCATAGAATACACCCTATTTTGCTCTAAAGAGTTTTCTATTAAGCTTTCTTTCGTCACAAAATAACTGGAAGTTAACGTACTAAATATTATTCCAAACATAGTAAAACATATAAGTGAAATAATCCAAAATCTTAAAGTTTTCAATAATACCCTCCTATTAAAAAACGATCCAATTCATAATTATTTACTATCATATAACATTAACACACAAAAAACTACGACTATATCTAGTCGTAGTTTACTATTAATGCCCACCCAGATAGGCAAGTTTAACTTCTGCGCTGTTTTGTAATTCCTGCGCTGACCCTGAAAGTACTACTCTTCCGGTTTCAATAACATAACCACGGTTTGCAATTGATAAAGCCATATTAGCATTTTGCTCGACTAACAAAACGGTGGTACCTTCATTATTAATATCTTTAATCACTTGAAATATTGTTTTTACCATTAAAGGAGCAAGCCCCATAGAAGGCTCATCTAATAGTACTAGTTTAGGCTTTGCCATAATCGCTCTTCCCATCGCTAACATCTGTTGCTCTCCTCCTGAAAGAGTTCCAGAATGTTGTTTCTTACGTTCTAATAACCTCGGGAAGATTTCATACACTTTTTGCATATCTTGATGAATACCTTGTTTATCTTTTCGAAGAAATGCGCCTAATTCTAAGTTTTCTTCAACAGTTAGATTCGCAAAAACACGTCTTCCTTCTGGAACATGGGAAATTCCAGCCTTCACAATCGATTGTGCTTGTTTGCCTGAAATCGATTTATCCAGAAATTCTATTTTGCCTTTTTTAGGTTTCAGCAAACCAGAAAGAGTTTTTAGCAGCGTGCTTTTCCCTGCCCCATTAGCGCCAATCAATGAAACAATTTCTCCTTGGTTAACAGTAATGGAAACATCACGGAGTGCTTGAATATTACCGTAAAACACATCTATATTTTCTACTTTAAGCATTGTCATCGTGAACTTCCTCCCCTAAATAAGCCTCTATAACCTTAGGATGGTTACGGATCTCTTCTGGTGATCCTTCCGCAAGAAGTTGACCATGATCGAGTACATATATTCTTTCACAAACGCCCATTACTAAATTCATATCATGCTCGATTAACAAAATAGTTAAATCGAATTTTTCACGAACAAATCCAATTAGATTCATTAAGTCATGTGTTTCCTGTGGATTCATACCTGCTGCAGGTTCATCTAATAATAGTAACTGAGGTCCTGCTGCTAATGCCCGAGCAATTTCCAATCTTCTTTGTTGACCATACGGAAGATTTTTGGCTAGTTCATCTTTATATTTCTCCAATTTAAAAATCCTTAGGAATTCTAATGCTTTTTCTTCCATCTCTCTCTCCCCTTTGAAATGAGAAGGTAGTCGAAGAATAGAGCTTAACATCGAATGGGTAGCAAGAGAGTGATAAGCAACTTTTACATTATCTAATACAGTTAACTCGTTAAAGAGACGAATATTTTGAAATGTTCTACTTATCCCTTTTCTCGTAACTTTAAAAGGCTGTAGTCCATTTATTCTTTCCCCATTAAATAATATATCCCCTTCAGTAGGTACGTAGACACCAGTCAATAAGTTAAAGCTTGTAGTTTTTCCAGCTCCATTAGGGCCGATTAATCCGACAAGTTCTCCTTGGTTCAACTTTAGGTTTAAGTTTTGTACTGCCTTTAAACCACCAAACTGAATGCCAGCATTTTTCACTTCCAGTAAAGGTTTATTTTCCATGCTGATCGCCTCCTTTTGGCGTTCTCCAAAGCTTGAAATAATCCGTAATTTCCATCGTACCCATCAAGCCTTTCGGACGATAAAGCATAACAAGAATTAATACAAGACTATAAATAATCATTCGTGTTTCAGGATATCCTTGAAGATACGTGGAAACAACCGTCAATAAAATTGCGGAAAGTACGGCACCGGAAAGACTTCCTAACCCACCAAGAACAACAAATATTAAAATATCAAAAGATTTTAAGAATCCAAATTGACTTGGTTGAATGATATAAAAGTTATGAGAATACAAAGCACCTGCAACTCCAGCAAAAAAGGAGCCAATCGCAAATGCAGCTACCTTATAATAAGTAGTATTGATCCCCATCGCATCAGAAGCAATTTCATTTTCTCTAACAGAAATTGCAGCTATCCCATGCCTTGAATTAGTAAAGTTGACGATTACTATAATGGTGATGACTAGGCAAACAAACGCATATGTCCAAGTCGTCAAATGTGAAACCTGCATTCCTGCAGCCCCACCAACATAGTCAATATTCAAAAATACAATGCGAATAATTTCTGCAAAACCAAGTGTTGCAATTGCCAAGTAATCCCCTTTTAATCTCAAACTCGGAATACCGACAATTAGTCCCGCTAAAGCAGCAACCATTCCTCCGACAATAATAGCAACGATAAAAGGCAAATCCAATTTCATCGTTACAATTGCTGAGATATATGCTCCTACTGCTAAGAAACCAGCATGACCTATAGAAAATTGTCCCGTAATTCCAATTACTAGATGTAGGCTGACCGCTAAAATTATGTTGATAGCTATAAATATAAATGTATTAGAATAAAATTGATTCATCGTTCCATTTGCAATAAAAAATTGAACCACTGCATAAACCAATACTGCAGCTATAATAAATAGCCAAAACTGTTTTGACTTTTTCATAATTATGTATCACCTACACTTTCTCTCGTGTATTTTTTCCAAAGATGCCAGATGGTCTAAAGATTAGAATTAATATTAAAATGACGAATGCGGCAGCATCTCTCCATAAAGAGAACCCTAAAGCACTAACAACCGTTTCCACCACTCCAAGTACCAATCCACCTACCATTGCTCCAGGGATTATGCCAATTCCACCAAGAACGGCTGCAACAAATGCCTTCACCCCTGGTATTACCCCCATTAACGGATCGATCTTTGTATAATACACACCGAATATAACACCAGCTGCTCCTGCTAAAGCTGAGCCAATTGCGAAAGTTGCAGATATTGTATTGTCAACATTTATTCCCATCAGTTTAGCTGCTTCCGTATCATGAGAAACGGCCCTCATCGCTTTTCCAGTTTTTGTTTTATGCACAATAAACTGTAACAGAATCATTAATACAACAGATACCGATAAAATAAGAATAGACTGAATGCTAATTTGTGCACCTAAAAATGCAAACGAACGATTGGAAAACACATCTGGATACGCTTCTGGTTGAGCTCCTCTAATATAAATGACGCCATATTCTATTAATAGCGATACACCGATTGCAGTAATAAGCGCTGCTATTCTTGTAGCATTTCGCAAGCGTTTGTAAGCAATTCGTTCAATAATAACTCCGAATAATGCACAAGCTGCCATCGAAATAATAAGCGCTGGAAAGAAGCCTAAATTAAACACTGTAATAGAATAGAATCCAATAAACGAACCGACCATGAACACATCCCCATGTGCAAAGTTGATCAGTTTAATAATTCCATAAACCATCGTGTAACCGAGGGCGATTAAAGCGTATATACTCCCGAGTGAAATACCGTTTATCAATTGTTGAACCCATTCCATAATTTTTCACTCCTATAACTTAAGATTTCAATAATTTTAGAAATAGAAAAGGAGGGATATCAATCCCCCCTATTAATCATAAGAATCTTAAGGATTAACTTTCGTTTTAAATACTTGCGCTCCATCTACGAATTCAATAATCGTAGCCGATTTAATCGGATGGTGATTTTCATCAACAGAGTATAATCCTGTTACAAGTTCCAATTGATCTGTAGCTTCAATTGCTTCTTTAATTTTAGTTCCATCTGTTGAACCAGCACGCTCAATTGCATCTTTTAATAGATAAACTGTATCATACCCAAGTGCATTGAATGAGTTAGGATCTTTACCATATTTTTCTTTAAATTTGTCAGAGAACTCTTTCGCTTTTCCATCTGGATCTTCAGATGAATAAGCAGTAATAATGTATGAATTATTTAAAGCATCCGCGCCAGCTAAGTCAACAAGTGTTGGAGAATCCCAACCATCTGCTCCCATTAACGGAACTGTGATTCCTAATTCACGTGCTTGCTTAACAATTAAACCAACTTCTTCATAATATCCAGGAATAAATACAAATTCAGGATTAGAAGATTTAATACGAGTTAAATTTGAACGGAAATCAGTATCTTTCGCCACATATGATTCTTCTGCAACAATTTTCCCTCCAGCTGCTTCAAAATCTTTAATGAATGCTGCTGCAAGACCTTTTGCATAATCACTTGCGTTGTCTGCATACACTGCTGCTGTTTTAACTTTTAACTCATTAGCAGCGAAGTTTGCAGCTACCGTTCCTTGGAAAGGATCGATAAACGCTGTACGGAATGTGAATGGATTTACCTTTCCATCATCTCCTACTGTTACTGTAGTACTTGTTCCTGAAGGAGAAATCATTGGTGTTTTTGTGTCTGTTGCTATTTGAACTTGAGCAACGGAGTTACCACTAGTTGCAGCTCCAATAATAGCTGTTACTTTGTCTTGACTTGTTAATTTGATGGCTGCGTTTGTTGCTTCAGCTGCATCTGATTTATTGTCTACTTTAATAAGTTCGATTTGTTTCCCATCTATACCCCCAGCAGCATTGATCTCTTCAACAGCCAAATCGATAGCATCTGCTTCGGATGTTCCATAAGAGGCCACAGCTCCAGAAAGCTCAAGATTTGCACCTATTTTAATAGTGTCCCCACCCTCTGAACTATTTCCTTCTTCTGCTCCGCACCCAGCTAAAATTCCGATCAATAAAGTAGATGAAAGGAAAAGTGATGCAAATTTCGATTTCTTCATATAACTACCCCCATTTTGTTTGATAATTCTGAATTTATAAGTCATACTACTCGCTCTCTCTTTTTAGCAAGCATAAACTCAAACATTATCATTTTGTAAGAACAACCCTATTGTAAAACAAACTTTAAATTCAGTCTATACTAATTTTTCTTCATTTTTAGAAAATTAACAATATTAGATTAGTATAATTATTTTAAGCAGTCGTTAAGTCCTTATAAAATAACGTTTTATAGGTCAATTTCCTTGTTCTATCATTCTAATATTTTCCTTAAAAATATTTTTTCAAGGATAGATTAAGCGATATATTTTATTATTTATACTAATATTACATACATTTTATGGTATAAATTGAATAAAATATATGTTTTTACTTTTCAATTAATTATATATATACTATTAATAGTTCGAAATCCGTAATAATGAGGAGAGATAAAATGGTAAACCATATGCCTAAGCGAGACGAAGTAAAGACAGAAGAAACTTGGAATTTAAATGATTTATTTCAGACCGAAAATGACTTTTCAGAAGCATTAAAAGAGATAGAACAAGGTGCATTGGAGTTCAATAATCGTTATCACGGGAACATCCAAAATGCTACAGATGTTGTGGATGCACTTATTGAATATACGAAACTATATGAGAAAATAGTACCTGCGGGAGCATTTGCTAGTCTTTCGTTAAGTACAGATCAAACAAATACCGACGCACAAATGAGAGCAAGTAAATTCGGTTCACTTTCCGCAAAGGTAAGCAGTCAATTATCTTTCTTAAATAGTGAACTAGTAGAACTACCGGAAGCAATCATTAAAGAAGCTATATCAAAATCTCCAGCTCACCAACTTTATTTAGATAAGTTACTAGCAAAGAAAAAATATCAACTTCATCCTGAGGTTGAAAAAACACTTGCTGCTTTCTCCGCTTCATTTGGAGCACCTTATAAGTTATACGATACTACCAAAATGCTTGATATTGCGTTTGATAATTTTGAGGTGAATGGTCAAGAGTATCCCCTTAGCTATGTGTCATTTGAGAATGACTGGGAAGGAGAAGCTGACACAGAAAAAAGACGAGCGGCATTCGAATCTTTTTCTAAAAAATTAAAAGAATACCAACATACAACCGCTAAAACGTATGATATGCATTTGCAAATGGAGAAAACAACATCAGATCTACGAGGCTATGATTCTGTTTATGATTACTTGTTATTTAACCAGGATGTTGACCGCTCTTTATATAATAGACAAATTGATTTAATCACGAAGGAACTCGCACCTCATATGAGAAAATATGCGAAATTGCTTCAAAAAGAACATGGACTAGAAAAAATGACGTTTGCGGATTTAAAAATATCTCTTGATCCCACATATGAGCCCAAAATATCCGTTGAGGAATCCAAAAACTATATTGATGATGCACTATCTGTTATGGGGGAAGAATATATTGAAATGGTCAATCGTGCATACGTAGAACGTTGGATAGATTTCCCTCAAAATGCTGGGAAATCAACTGGTGCATTTTGCTCTAGCCCCTACGGCAGTCATCCATATATTCTAATTTCATGGTCTAGTCGGATGAATGAAGTATTTGTTCTAGCGCATGAATTAGGTCATGCTGGGCATTTCTATTATGCAAACAAAGAGCAGAATATCTTTAACGCTCGCCCATCACTATATTTCATTGAAGCTCCTTCCACGATGAATGAAATGCTAGTGGCCAACCATTTACTAAAAAATTCGGATGACCCTAAATTTAAACGTTGGGTAATTTCTTCTATAGTAGCTCGTACGTACTATCATAATTTTGTAACTCATTTATTGGAGGCTGCATATCAACGTAAAGTGTATGACCGAATCGATCAAGGTTTAAATGTAAATGCACAAATTCTTAATGATTATAAACGTAGCGTTTTAGAAGAATTCTGGGGTGATGCAGTAGAAATTACAGAAGGTGCTGAGCTTACGTGGATGCGCCAACCTCATTACTATATGGGATTGTATCCGTACACATATAGCGCCGGGTTAACTATCTCCACTCAAGTATCCAAACGAATATTAGAAGAAGGGCAAACTGCTGTAGACGAATGGACGGAAGTATTGAAGGCTGGAGGCACTAAATCACCTGTAGAGCTAGCGCAAATGGCGGGTGTGGATATTACGACGGATAAGCCGTTAAAAGATACGATCGCTTATATAGGTTCCTTGATTGACGAATTGGAATCATTAACAGAGGAAATTAATCAAAACAACTAAAATATTACTTGATTTGTAAAAAAGAGCTTGTGCTATACAAGCTCTCAGACTGTAGATAAACTCAATTTTAGGTGCATAGAGTTGAATATTAAACTCGGCAAGGCCCACCACTTCGCTTTCCGTAGGCTTGGCTTCAGCCTCCTCGTCACTAAGAAAACATATGCTCCTGCGGGGTCATCAGCTCAAGCTATTCCCACAGGAGTCTTCGTGGTGAACCTTGCCTTATAAATAGTTCCAATAGAGTAATTAATACCTTACTTTTAATAAGATGAATAAACATCCTTAGGGACATTCATTACTATTCATAACCGTTTATAAAAATACCTTTGTCGTCAAACTGAGAGCTTGTACTATACAAGCTCTTTTTTCTGTTTTATTCCTGTACGTTATAGATGAAGTAGAAAAATAGGCAGTGATTACTCACTAAAATCTAGATTAATTGGTTGTTTCGGTAAGTTATCTTGGAAAAGCATATTTGTCGAATCTACTTTCTCATTGACTTCTTCAAAACGAAAACCATCTGCCCACACTTTTCCTTTACCAACAAGTAAAACGCCAAAGTGAATGGAAGCACTTTCTTCTGGAACATCTAAAACAATAGAATAGTGATTCCAGTCTGTAGTCCCATGAATAGAGCGACTATCCATATTGTCAAATTGAAGTGTATCACCAGCAACATTGTCAACGCGAAGCCAAGCACCACATTTGGTCACTTGATCAGTTTTTAAGAAGCATGACATTTTTATTCTTTTATTCTTGTAATTCTCTGCCTGAAACCCTTGCATCATTGTCCCAAATTGTTGTTCATTTGCCTCACCCTTAGCAAAAAGCAATCCCGACTTTGTCCCTGTGTGAAATACCTTATCATCTACCGTCAATTCGTATAGCTCAGTATAAGAACCACTTAAGTTCCAGCCATTAATCTGTTCCTGATTGTTCAAATCATTCTCCTCCTTTATTATTCGTACAGCTCTCATCAACTGGCGATACTTTCCTGGAGGCAAGCTGTACACTTCTTTAAACGCTCTTGAAAAAGCCTCTTGAGATTGAAAGCGAAATAAAAAACCAATTGTTAAAATGGATTCTTCCGTTTCTAACAGAAGTGTCGCAGCCAATGCTAATCGGCGTAGACGTATATATTCCACAATTGACTTCCCTGTATCTTTTTTAAATAACCTGGATAAATGAAATTTCGAATATCCAATAACGGAAGTGAAACTATCTAGATTAATATCTTCCGTCAAATTACTCTCTATATAAGAGACTGTCTTTCGCGTTATTTCACTGTAATACAACTCACTCACCTCAAGATAATCATAACGAATAAAAAGAAAGAACTTTTGATAAATATTGCTATATTATCATCAAATTAATAAAATAAACAATGGTCTTCTATTTTGCGACCAAAGAATTCTGATTGCGTGTCACCACATAAGATGAATTTCAGCATTATACGTGGATGATAAGCCGGACAGAGTTAGCCAAAACATAAACAACAACTTTATGTAAATTTATATAGAAAGCCCTGAAAACTTTACTAATCATCGTAAAATTTCCAGGGCTTTCTATTTTTGAGGAGAGTTTTGTTCTCGCCTCGTTTAAAATTTATGCTTCACCTATTTATCTTTTAGATATATCCACTCGTTTGACGAATAGGGATAACACTAAAGCTACAACTGTAACAAGAGTAGCGATGAAGAAAGTGAAATTGATCCCTTCTAACATTGCTTGAGCACCAAGTTGCATTTTAAACTGCGCCAAAGCATCTGTAGCAGTCGGCACATTTCCAGCTTTCGCTGCTTCTTCGAATAAACTCGCACCTTTTGATTCCATTCTAGCATTCATAATCGTGATGAATATTGCAGAACCTATAGCTCCTGAAACTTGCTGTAACGTGTTGTTCACTGCAGTTCCATGAGGATTCATCTTCATCGGTAATTGATTTAGACCATTTGTCATAATAGGCATCATTACCATGGACATACCTAACATACGGATTGTATAAACTGCCATGATGTAATAATAATCCGAATCTGCTGCTAAATTACTCATCATATATGTTGCAATCGTTGTAATTATTAAACCGATGACCGCTAACGAACGAGCACCGTATTTATCAAACAACTTTCCTGTTACTGGTGACATTAACCCCATTGCCAATGCTCCTGGAAGCATTAACAAACCAGAATCTAGTGGTGAAATACCGCGAATTGTTTGTACATACAAAGGCGTTAATATCATACCTGAGAACATTGCAGCTGAAACAACTACTGAAATGACAGACGATAATGCAAACATTGGATATTTATAAATACGTAAATTTAATAATGGTTCATCTAGTTTTAATTGTCTTAGGACAAAAATTACAAGAGCAATTACTCCGATTGCGATTGTACTATATACAATCGGTGCATCCCATCCTTTATCTCCTGCAGAACTAAATCCATATAATAGACCGCCAAAACCGATTGAAGATAAACCTAGTGATAAAATATCTAGTTTCATATCTTTGTTCGGAGTAATATTTTTTAACTTGAAAATCGCAAATATCAATACGATAACTGCCAATGGTAAGATTAACTCGAACAATACTCTCCAAGTGTAATGTTCAATGATGAAACCTGATAGTGTTGGTCCAATTGCTGGAGCCATAATCATTACTAGACCAAATAGTCCCATTGCTGTCCCTCTTCGTTCAATAGGGAATGCAGTCAACATAACATTCATTAACAAAGGCATCATTACTGCTGATCCTGCTGCTTGAATCATACGAGCTAATATAAGGACCCAAAATTCTGGTGCAATAGCCGCCAAAAATGTACCCAATGAAAATAAGGTCATTGCGGTAATAAATAACTTTCTGTTCGAGAACTTAGTTACAAAATATGCACTCGCAGGTATTAAAATACCGTTTATAAGCATGTACCCTGTAGTAAGCCATTGAACAACTGACGCTTTAACATCAAATTCAACCATAATAGTAGGTAAAGCTACGTTTAATAACGTATTATTTAAAAAAGCTATGAATGCTCCTACAAATAGGATTGCAATCATGGCGTATGGGGGTTTTTGTTGCGTTTCGTTCATTCTTATTTATCCTCCTAAAATTTTGTGATTATTTTCCACTAGTTGTACACTACTTTGAACATTTTATACCCTTAGTCCAAAAAATGCAATCTCAAAAAACGCTTACATCTTAAATTTGTTGATTTAATAGTGTTTGTTTTGTATTATGATACTAGACTTATAGTATAAAAGGTGTGTAAATATGAAGAATAGAAAGCATCAAGTATTATTGACTGCTCAAAAATTATTTATAAAAAATGGCTTCGCCGCAACTTCTGTTCAAGATATAATAAATGAAAGTAAAATATCAAAAGGTACATTTTATAATTATTTTTCATCAAAGAACGAATGTATCATTTCTATAATTGACAACGCAAAGGAAGAAACGGATCTAAAGCGTAGAGAATTATTAATACGTCAAGATATCACTAACAAAGACATATTAATACAGCAATTAATAGTCCGCATGGATGTATACAAGGAACGAAACTTAGTACCCATTTTTTTAGTTATCTTCCACTCACAAGATTCAGAGCTTAGGGATATTATCAAAAAAAATCATTACGAAGAAGTAAAATGGTTAGCCAAAAGGATAGTAGATGTGTACGGGGCAAAATCACGGAAATGCTCAGTAGATAGCGCTATCTTGTTATTAGGAATGATTCAACAGATGCAGCATCCTTGGACAGTTAAATCTAAAGAAGTTTCTACCGTTGAACTAGTTAACTATGTGATGAACCGTATGGATTCACTAATGGGAGATTTAGTGGAGTCCGATGAAGTCATTATTGACACGTTTGTTTTTAATCATTTTTATGATGAAGTTCGGATTACTAAAGAACATGTAATTCAATTAATCCAGACATTTAAAGAAACAAATGAGAAAGAGTTGAAGTTACAGGAAATTGAATTGATGAACTTCATCATCGATGAACTAAAAAGTAATAACACTAGGAAGTTTCTTTTGGAAACAGTAGTAAATAGCTTTTCAAATACGATGAACAATACAGCGCAGTCACTTGAAATAAAAGAAATAGCCTCGAATATTTG
Organism: Psychrobacillus sp. FSL K6-1464; assembly: GCF_038003145.1. Taxonomy (NCBI): domain Bacteria; kingdom Bacillati; phylum Bacillota; class Bacilli; order Caryophanales; family Bacillaceae; genus Psychrobacillus; species Psychrobacillus sp. FSL K6-1464. The sequence continues at coordinate 1,663,507 of NZ_JBBOOP010000001.1, read as the reverse complement.
GCAGGTAATTGACTCTCTTTCATAAGGAGGTTTGACATGAAAAACAAAGTAATCGAACAATATGAAGCCGATGAAAATATGATGATCCAAATTTATGTCCAATGGTGTATAAATCATGATATTAATCCTTTAGAGCTTTATAATAGAGCATATCCCAACCAAGCTTCCAACAATGTTATTCTAGAACTAATGGAAACTACAGAGAAAAATTCAACCATTATTGATACAGGAACTGTTTTGGATGTACTTCAATTATTCGGAAATGACGATCTTGCTTATGTAGTTTCAGAAGAGGATAAAAAGTAACTTAAGGAGCTGAACCAATGGTTTCAGCTCCTTTATCTATTCCTCTGGTATATACTTTCGTGATTTATCTAATAAGATCTGCTGACTATCTACTTCGCATTCCGTTTTGTCTTTATAGTGATATTTTCCATTTTGATCTTGGACTCGCGCTTTAACGTTGTCTCGTAATTCTAAATCTAAAATTTCCATTACTCTCTTTTTAATAGAAGGAGATAATACTGGAAATAATATCTCTACGCGCTTTACCATATTTCTAGTCATCATATCAGCTGAGGATAGATATAATCGCGATGCTCCATTACGATAAAACCAGTAAATTCTAGAATGTTCTAAAAATCTTCCAACTATACTCGTCACATTTATATTCTCACTAACTCCTGGAACTTTAGGTAACAAACAACAAGTTCCCCTAACTATTAAATCAATTTTCACTCCAACAGAAGAGGCTTCGTATAACTTTAATATTAAATCTTTATCAGTAAGGGAATTCATCTTTAGTTTTATATGTCCATTATGAAAAGCCTTATGGTACTCTATCTCCCCATCTATTAAACTAATGAATTTGTCTCGAATATCAAATGGTGAAACGACTAATTTATCATAGTTAGGTTTGTCGGTATATCCACTGAGGAAATTAAAAAATTGGGTGGCATCTGAACCAATTTTTTTGTTTGCCGTAATAATTCCCATATCAGTATATGTTCTTGCAGTTTGATCATTATAATTTCCTGTACCGAGATGGACATATTGCTCAATTCTATTGTTCCTTCTTCGAACAACTAATGTTATTTTGGAATGCGTTTTTAAATTATGCATGCCGTAAATTACGAGACACCCTGCTTTTTCTAGCTCCTTTGCCCACTGCACATTATTTTCTTCATCAAAACGAGCTTTTAACTCTACTAACACAGTCACCTGTTTACCATTTTCTGCAGCACGCTTTAAAGCAAGAATTACAGGAGAATTCCCACTAACACGGTACAAAGTTTGCTTGATAGCCAATACGGAGGGATCGTCAGCTGCCTTTTCGATGAAATCTATGATTGGCTGAAAAGATTCATAGGGATGATGAAAAAATAAATCTTGTTTTTGAACCTTTGCAAAAACATCTTCATCACTAGCTATGTCTAGTGGTGGTTGTGGTATAAAAGGTTCATAGAATAAGTGCATATGCTTCCCTTTAAAAATTTTTATGAAGGAAAACAAAAAAGTTACATCTAATGGGCCATCTACTTTATAGACATCCTCAGGTTGAATTTCTAGCTCGTCCAGCAAGTAATTTAATAACTTAGGCTTTATTTCACTTACTTTTACTTCTAATCGACTAACTGCGCCCCACTTCCGTTTTTTCAATTCTTTTTCTATCTCAATTAATAAATCTCGCGCCCCCTCTTCATGGAGAGTTAAATCTGCATTACGTGTTATTCTGAAAGGGTTCGCATGCTTCACATGGTACCCATGAAAAAGCTTGGAAATATGTTCAATAATGACATCTTCAAGCAGGACAGCTACAAATGAACCATCAACTGTAGAAACTTGGATAAAACGCTTTAGAACAGACGGTACTTGTACAATGGCAATCTTATTTTGTTCCACTAAATCATATTGATTGTCTTCAATCATGACTAAAATATTCATTGTTTTACTCAACAATATAGGAAATGGACGGTATGCATCTACCGCGATCGGTGTTAAAACAGGAAAAATTTCTTCTTCAAATAATTTCTGCAGTTCCTTCTTTTGAGTGGTAGTTAGTTCACTATATTTAACTAAAGAAATCCCTTGCTTTGGGAGTTGTTTTTCAATTAGTTCTTTATAGATTTTCATTTGTCTCGAGACTAATTGTTTTGTAATAGATGCAATACGATTTAACTGTTCTTTTGGTGTCAACCCTGCTTTGTTTTCAGGTTTATTGAATCCTGCACGAACCTGATCTTGTAATCCTGCTACACGAACCATAAAAAACTCATCTAAATTGGAACTAAATATAGCCAAAAACTTCATCCGCTCTAAAAGAGGATTCGACTCATCTTCCGCTTCTTCGAGAACTCGCTCGTTAAAAGCTAGCCAGCTGATTTCTCTGTTATTATAATAGGCATAGTCATTAAAAGGATGTTTTTCTACAGTCTTATTAGTCATCACTCAATTTCCTCCATGTCTAAAAACTTCAACTCCACTTCTACATGAACTATTTTCTCTAAATGTTTTTTCAGTTTTTCAGCTTGGTATTGTTCTAAAATATTATTTCCAACAACTAAAAATATAAATTCAATTTTATCCACGGATCTTTTAATGGAAACATTCTTTATATGAGATCTTCCAAGGACGTCCATCCCTTTCGTAAAACGGATTAATGCACCAATATCTCGAAGTTCCTTACTTTCCGTACTATTAATAGTATGTGGATAGAGGTCTATATATTGTTTAAAGGTATCTTTATTTTTGTACGATGCAAGTAAGGCTAATTTCAAGCGATCCTTGTTTGAAATCCCATCTATTGTTAAATTAGTTAACAGATAAAAAGTATGCTGACTAGATGCCTCCTGATCAATTTCCTTTCCAATATGAAATAGTTGGTAGGCATATTGAAGTAACGCATCATTTTGCATGGGGGTAATATAACCCCATTGTCCAAATTTGTTATATATCGAAGAAAATATTTCATATAGATGAAGTGATATATGTTCATCAACATGAAATTTCCCTAACACATGCCGAACAGCATTTTTTGTTACACTATTAACGTTAAAATCATCTGGAAAATATTTTATAAGCTGAGCGTAAATTACCCCTTCCCTCAGTCCTTTTTTGCTATATATAAAGACCATACTTTGTACCACTTCCATAAATACGCGAAAAGTTTCTAAAGCAGGTACAATAATATCCGCTCGATCACTGGATAAGCCATCTATTTTCTTTAACCCTTCTAAAGATGATTGGGTGAATTTATAACTTATTTCCTGCAAATCCACTGCGCTTAACTCGTATTGGTGAGTTCCATGCAAAGAATCGTTTTTTCTTTCCTGATCTACTTGTGCTATATTACGTGCGCTGCCCCCAATAGCAATGATTGGCACTTGCAAATTATGTAACCATTCAAGCGATTGAAATTGTTCTCTAACAAATTCTATAAGGGATATTTTTTCCTCTGTTGTCATAAAACCGTTCGTTATAAATCTCTTTTTTAATGAAACTGCTCCAAATGGGAAACTATGCGAAAACTTCATTTCTTTGTTTTCAAAGTATGTAACTTCCGTACTTCCTCCACCCATATCGATCGTTACAGCTGTGGGGATACTAGTAGAATGTATTACTGCTAAATAACCATAATATGCTTCTTCTTTAGCAGATATTATAGTTACTTTTATGTCTGTTTGTTGTTTAACCTTGGTTATGATAGTTTCACGATTTTCCGCTTGCCTAACAGCCGCAGTAGCAGCAGCAAATACATCGGTTACTGATAAATCATCTAAAATTTTTTTGAAATTAAATAATGTTTCTATTAAAAGGTGAATACCTTCTTCACTTAAATTTCCAAATGTATCAATATGCATACTTAAGCGTGCTACCGTTTTATAATTATAATGTTCTACTAACCCCTCTTTACTGCTATAACTAAAAACTACTAGACGTATAGAATTGGAACCGATATCTATTATTGCTTTTTGTTCACTAATAGGTTTCATAAAATCTACTCCTTTATATAAAGTTTATTCCTTATTTCTCCTCTTCAATATTAATAATGTAAATTTAAGTTATTTTTCTGAATTATTTATACTCCCCTTTATTTATTTGATGTACAATAATTTATAACAAGGCTTGGAGGGATGAATATATTGAAAAAATTCACAAAAGAAGAGAATAGCTGGTCTCTTTATGATTGGGGCTCTTCTGCCTATTCAATCACTATTACTACAGCTGTTTTCCCTATCTTTTACAAAGCATCCGCAACAGCTGGGGGGGTTGATGCAGCAGATTCCACAGCATATCTCGGATATACAATTGCTATTTTTACTTTTATACTTGCCTTGATAGGACCAATTCTAGGAACAATCGCAGATTATCGTGGGATGAAAAAGAAATTTTTCACTTTTTTCTTTGTATTAGGAGTTACATTTACTACGATGTTAGCATTTGTGCCTTTTGATAACTGGCTATTATTATTAATCTTTTATACCCTTGCCGCACTCGGTGCAACTGGAGCAAACGTCTTCTATGACGGCTTTATTGTTGACGTCACAACCAATGAACGGATGCATAAAGTCTCTTCACGTGGATATAGCCTTGGTTATATTGGGTCCACTATCCCATTTTTACTTAGTATTGTCATTATTTTATTGGCTCAGAGAGAAATTATCCCTATTTCGTCGACAAATGCTAGTCGAATTGCATTTGTAATAACAGCGGTCTGGTGGGTTATATTTTCTATCCCAATGTTCAAAAATGTGAAGCAAATTCATTTTGTGGAGAAAGAAGGAAATTTAATCGTTGAAAGTTTTAAACGATTAGGAAACACCTTCAAAGAAATTAGACAATATCGCACTGTATTTTTGTTTTTACTAGCATACTTTTTTTATATTGATGGAGTTGGTACGATTATTTCCATGTCTACAGCTTATGGATCTGATTTAGGATTGAGTGCAACAAGTTTACTTATAGTCCTATTTGCCACCCAAGTTGTCGCTGGACCTTTTGCACTTTTATATGGGAAATTAGCTTCTAAATTTACGGAAAAGAAAATGCTATATGTGGGGATCATTGTTTATATTATTGTATGTAGTTATGCATTTTTCTTAGATACTATAGTTGACTTCTGGATCTTAGCAATGCTTGTCGCCACTTCTCAAGGCGGTATTCAAGCCCTTAGTAGATCCTATTTCGCTAAAATAGTTCCAAAAGAAAATTCCAATGAGTTTTTCGGATTTTATAATATCTTTGGTAAATTTGCATCTATTATGGGACCGCTATTAGTAGCTATTACTGCACAAGTAACAGGAAACTCTTCCTACGGAGTATTTAGTCTGATAATACTATTCATTATTGGCTTTATCATTCTAACAAAAGTTCCAGAACCAAAAACTGCACCTCCTGTGGATCAAATCGTAAACAGTTAGGCTGTTAAGGCATACTAGAATCTAGTATGCCTTTTATCCTGATGCTATTTAACATGAAGCTGTCCTGTTATCAAACGTCGTTTAGTCCATATTAATGTAAAGATTAAAAACAACTCAAATGCATTCGTCACTGCTCCACTTTCTATATTAAGAGGTACGGCACTTCCAATAGTCATAACTATGGCACCTATAAAGAAAATCGGCCATTTTGTTTTTTTCCATACGATTGCACTCGCTACAATAAGAATAAGTGTTACAAATAACACCATAATTGGCGGGCCTGTCGCTTCCTCCACATTCGAATAGCTGACGACACCATACTCCTTCACCACTTCAATTTCCAATCCAACAACCTCTACTGAAAATTCAAAAACCATTAAACCAATCGTATAAATAATACCTACTAAAACTAACCATTTTTTCTTTGCCCATTGAATTCCACTTTCTCGTAGTGTTCCTATTGAGTACATTACAAGTAGTGGGGTTATTAAAGCGTGTAAGCAAAAACGAGAGAAGTTTAAGCTTTCCAATAATTCTCCTTCGCCAATCCACTTGCCTGTTGCTAGTATCAAATTATCATAAATCAGTGGGAGTATTACTATATAAATAACACTGCTCCATTTGTCCAGTTCTTGCTTTCTTATACCATATAATCCCCATATCAATAATGCCGTATATAAAAATGTATAAAGAAAATATAAAAACGTATCCATTCAATCGTCCTCCTTTCTATTCCATTCCCATATTCCAAAAATTTAATCAGAAAATTAAAAACCCAAGCAAAATCGCCTGTCCTTTAACGTCATATCCTGATTCTTTCGTTTTCTAGGAGCCTTTTAGGATAATAAGAGAAAGTTACTTTCATGTCTTATTTCGTAAATTTTTCCTATCTCTTTTAGTTTCGCTTTCTTATAGTATTACTCAATATTTCAAAAAAACCTGCACTAAAAACGTATTGTTTTAGTTGCAGGTTTTATAATTATTCTATTGTTTTCCAAAAGTATTAGGCATCACTACAGCAAGAACTTCACCGCGAGCGCATAGTTCTTCTCCCGCAAACACTTCTGTTATTACCTTGAATTTCTTTGGATGAATTTCTTCTACTTTGCCAACTGCTTTAAGAGTAACTTTTTGAGGTGTTGGCTTTAGGAAATCGACATGAAGTGAGCCAGTTACGAAACGAGGCGGCGTTTCTCCACTTCCTGGTTCAAACCCATTTTTTCGATGTAATGCGAGTGAAGCAGAGCCAGTTCCATGACAGTCTACCAGTGCCCCTATTAGACCCCCGTATACAAAGCCAGGTATAGCAATATGTTCTTCCTTAGGTTCATATATAGTTACTGTCTGTTCCCCATCCCAGGCAGTACGGAAATGATGCCCATCTTTGTTCATCCTTCCACAACCGTAACACCAAGCAAAATCCTCTGGGTACTCATCTTGAATAGCGCGAATTTTTTCTACCATCATAACTCCCCCTTTAGAAAACCATACAAAAAAGCTACCCGTACGTCAATACAGATAGCGAGATTCTATTAATAGATGTCCACTCTGCGATCCTGAAAAACAGGAATCCTCTTTCTAACTTCATCCACTTCATCTAAGTTAATTTCTACTAGACCGATTGTTTCTTCCTCTGCTCCAAGCCAAAGAACTTCACCCCACGGCGCAATTACCATCGAGTTCCCATTAAACGAATTGTTCAGATCTTCTCCAACTCGATTTACTGCTACGATGAAACACTGATTTTCAATCGCACGAGCCTGCAATAATATTTTCCAATGATCTATTCTTCCAGCTGGCCACTGTGCCGGTACAAATATAACTTTAGCTCCAGCCAATGAATGTGTTCGGAACCACTCTGGAAAACGTAAATCATAACAAATAACGCCGCCCATATCGACATCATTTAACGAAAAGATATTTTTGTCTGTTCCCGCCTTTAGATAAAGATGCTCATCCATTAATTTAAACAAATGTGCTTTATCATATTCGGCTATTACCTCACCAATATTATTCACGACATACATCGTATTAAAGAAATGATTACTTCTTTTCGTAGAAACGGATCCGCCAATGATATGAATATGTAATTCTTTAGCTAATCGCGTGAGGAGACTTTTAGTATCTTCGCCGTTTACATCAGCTATTTCTTCAAGATTCGTTAAATCATAACCCGTATTCCACATTTCAGGTAATACAACGATTTCTGCATTCAGCATCGCAGCTTTTCGCACCTTTTCTTCTACTTTTCTAAAGTTTTCCTTCGGATCCCCAAAAGCTATATTTAACTGAACACATGCAATTCTCATTTTGACACTCCTAAAGACATAATTATTAAAAGGTTATAAGATTTGACGGATAAATGCAACTATTCTTGTAAATCAAACAATGAATTCGTTGCTTTATTTAATATTCCCCTTTCTCCATAAAAGTCCGTATTTCTTCTATCTCTCCTTTTAATCTTTTATCCGCAGAGTCTAAAGATTGTTTGTTATCTACTTTGCTAATGAGACCTTCCACCAACGTATCTAGTAATCGTTCATCATCACTGAGTTCTCCATCACTTAATTTTGAGTCATACTTTTCTTTGTATTCATTAAAAGTTTCCCATTCTTCGCTTGTCGGCTCTCTGTCCATTTCTAATGAGGTTTCAATAGTAGTAAGCACCTGCTCAACATCGCCATGCATTTCTGCTTTAATATTCTCGTTAACGGATCCACATGCTGTTACTAGTAAGGTTAGTGTAAGAAGTATTAATAATCGTTTCATCTAACAACCCCCTTCTTTTGAAAATTGTAATCTGCCATGGAATTGCACTATGCATGGGGTGCAATTCTGGACTTACGTTTAATTTTAAAGTCCACTATTTCTAAGATGAGTCGTATTAATAAAACACCTAGACTATGTGCCTAAGTGCTTTATTGGGGTACTTGGAAGGTCAATATTGCAACAGATAATATAGTACATAGAACCATCCAAAGAAACCATGAATAATCGCCCACAGTATCGACTTGTTAACTGTCCATGAGATAACTATCGCTAATATTACTCCAAATCCAATTCCGCCAGATGTTACCGACCTCTGTCTAATCGCACCCATCCTATCCTTTTGGCAGTCCTATCTTAATATATTCCTAGTAGGCAACACCTTATGCCAAGACACGCAAAATCATCCGTAATACTTTTTTATGTAGCTTTTAGTATCTCATTAAGCGGTTTTCAGTGAATTACGAAGGGAATTATTTAAAAAGTGGGCGTAAGTGATATCAAGGCAATCTTTTGGAGCTCTAATTTGATGGTTAGTTGGAATTCTGGGACACTTAGTTGGAATTTTGGGCTTTCTAGTTGGAATTATCGTCATGCTAGTTGGAAAAATGTAATACAGGAAAAAGATGTCCAGTCCTACACGTCCAAGCATGAAAAAAGATTCACATTTTAAAAATCAATAACTATAAAAACCAACCAATACATAGACAAGCTATTTATTTTTGTTAGAATAAAAATACAAATGCAACTTTTTAGAAAACGAGGTTTTGTACATGGAATTTTCAAACCGTTTAAACAATCTACCTTCTCAGTTCTTTGCTACACTTGTCAAAAAAGTGGGAGATGCAGTTCTAGAGGGGCGAGATGTGATTAATTTAGGACAAGGTAATCCTGATCAGCCCACTCCCCCACATATTGTGCAAGCAGTCCAAGAAGCGGCCGCTAATCCACTAAATCATAAGTATAGTCCCTTTCGTGGAACGGGGGATTTTAAAAAAGCAGCATCCAACTTTTATAAACGGGAATATAATGTAGATATTGACCCTGAAACGGAAGTGGCAATTTTATTTGGAACGAAAATTGGGTTAGTAGAGCTCCCATTAGCTTTGATGAATGAGCATGAGTTAATGTTACTTCCAGACCCTGGTTATCCTGATTATTTATCGGGAGTAGGATTGGCAAATGTCGAGTTTAATACTATGCCATTACTGGGGGAAAATAATTTCCTGCCGGATTATAGCTCATTAACAGAACAACAAAAACAACAAGCAAAACTTATGTACTTAAATTATCCAAATAATCCTACTGGCGCTATCGCTAATTTAGACTTTTTCCAAGAAACTGTTACATTGGCAAAAGAAAATGATATTGCTATTGTTCATGATTTTGCATATGGAGGAATAGGTTTTGACGGTGTGAAGCCAGTAAGCTTCTTACAAGCTGATGGAGCAAAAGACGTTGGTATCGAAATGTACACACTGTCCAAAACTTATAATATGGCTGGTTGGCGCGTTGGTTTTGCAGTTGGAAACTCTAAAATCATTGAAGCTATTAATATTATTCAAGACCACTTATTTGTTAGTATCTTCCCTGCTGTTCAAGATGCTGCAACTGTTGCTTTGAACGGTAGCCAAGCATGTGTAAAGGAACTGGTTGATCTATATGAAGGCAGACGGAATGCTTTAGTCGAAGCTTGTACTAGCATTGGATGGAAGGTGACTGCACCGAAAGGATCCTTCTTTGCTTGGCTACCAGTCCCTAATAATTATACGAGTGAAGCTTTTGCAGATTTATTGTTACAAGAAGCTGACGTAGCGGTTGCTGCTGGTAATGGATTTGGGTCATCCGGCGAAGGATATGTTCGAGTAGGATTGTTAGTGGATGAAGACCGATTGAAAGAAGCAATTACAAGGATCGGAAAGCTTAATTTATTTGGCTATGCTAAAGGCAAAGGTTGATTTTAAAATGCACATAAAAAAATGAGCTGGAATATATCTCCACGCTCATTTTACTTTGGTGTATGTTTTTACTAAAACACCCGTTTGTTTAAGTGTATTTATTCACATAGAACTATCCAAAATAGTTCTATGTATGCAAGTTCTAATAATCTAACTGCTTTAAGCTCAATAATAAACCATCATCTGTAATTTTTTTAACCATGAATGAATTTAACTTTCTGTCAATTTTTTTATCCATTTTATCTGCATTACTGAATGAATTTCTTACTGCATCTATTGCATAAATAAGAATTGATAACACACCCGCACTTCCTAGTGCCACTCCTATACTTTCGTTCTCTGGAAGATGAGTATCCATAATCTTTCTTACTTCTTTATAATAGTCTCCTTTAATAAGAATATATTCAGATTTTGCCTCTAAACCTGCTAATAACTCAGTTCGATTATGTGCTTCATAAGCTTCTATACCATTCACTTTGTACATAAAAAATCCCCCTTTCAAGTGTCATAATAATAATTTACGAATATAAACAAACTAAAGTTCCGCTTTTTTCTAATTTTATTTATTCGACTAAACCGCTGCGTTAGTTTAAGCGTAACACTTTTAACATAGCGATTTATTTTAACAAAAATGCCGCCCATTAAATGAGGCGGCATTTTCTAATTATGGTAAAGCTGATTAGGTTTATCTATTTTCTTTTCTACCGGATAAAACTGATTTGCTCCTGTTTCTTCATCAAACTTTCGCTGAAAATCCATACCAATAGTTTCTGCCAACACTAAATCTACTGTAATAACAGGATTTTCCCCTTTCATAAAATGACCACCATAAATATTGCCATATTGGTCACATATTGTCCCATGGAAATGTGTTTCAAACTGTCCATCTCTTTGACAGACAACTCCCGTCCCCTGCAAAAACTCGATTGGCCCCTCTTTGACAACGAGGTTATTGTACCCTACACCTATGGGTGAATCTTCGTTTGGTATCAAATAAACAAATCCACTTCTTTGAAAACTTCCAAAACAACTAAGAATTGTAGCAGAATTAATTCCATTCACTTTACACAATTCCTCTATTCCTTCTAGCAAATCAGTTCCATATACTAAACGCGCTCCTACTACCTTTCCTAGCTGACCAACTGCAAAGTTTGCTCTTACTTTTGACAACGCTTACACACCCTTTTTGTATAATTATTTATTTTTATTAAACATATACTATTTAGAATGTTATACGCAACTACAAAAAAAGTAGGTTGACTTTAATAAGTTGATGTAGTAAATTATATTTTATGAACTGTTGAAAAACTTAATAGCTGATATCTCTTATCAAGAGTAGCTGAGGGACTGGCCCTATGAAGCTCGGCAACCATCCACCTAATAATCTATGTGGAAAGGTGCTAAATCCAGCAAAACAATTTGTTTTGATAGATAAGAGAGGACTAACGTATGTATGCGCCTCTCTTTCTTTTGAAAGAGAGGCTTTTATATTTATACAACGTTCTGAATAATTATTTGGAGGAATGGAAAATGAAGAAATTTGGATTTTTATTGTCAACGGTACTTTTATCTGGAGCTCTTGTAGCTTGTGGAGATGATGCAACTTCAGAAGCTACAGCGATTAATGAGGACAAAATAGTAGTAGGTGTAACTGCTGGGCCACATGAACAAATTGTAGAAGTGGCTGCTAAAGTGGCTGCTAAGGACGGATTAGAAGTTAAGCTTAAAGTTTTCTCTGACTATATTTTACCTAATACAGCCTTATCGGAAGAGGATTTAGATGCAAATAGCTATCAGCATGAGCCATTCCTAGATACGTTTAACGAAGACCATGGCACAGATTTAGTTCCTGTAGGAAAAACGATATTAAATCCAATGGGTGTCTATTCAGACAAATATGATTCTATAGATGACCTGCCAGATGGAGCAACTTTTGGTTTACCAAACGATCCTACAAATGGCGCTCGTGCATTATATATTTTAGAAGAAAATGGCTTTATCAAAATTAAAAAAGATAAAAGAGAATCAGCAAGTATTTATGACATTGAAGAAAACCCAAAAAACCTAGAATTTATTGAACTAGAAGCTGCTCAAATCCCGAAACAACTGAGTGAAGTAGATGCAGCTGCCATCAATACAAACTTTGCACTTGAAGCAGGTATTAGTCCAAAAGAGGATTCCATATTACTAGAATCTTCCAATTCTCCTTACGTGAACTATATTGTAGTCCGTGCAGAAAACAAAGATGATCCGACAATCCAAAAGTTTATCAAAGCATATCAATCGGAAGAAGTTAAAAAATTCATCGAAGAAGAATTTAAAGGTTCAGTTTTACCTAGCTGGGACGAATAATGGAGTCATAAACGTTACCGACTTCGGTAGCGTTTTCTTTAAAAAGAAAGGAAGATCGTGAAATGATTGTATTAGAAAATGTCTCGAAAGAGTTTAATAGTAAAAGTGGAACTGTAAAGGCAGTAAAACAAGTCAATATACGGGTAAATCAAGGAGAAATCCATGGTGTTATAGGATATAGTGGTGCTGGAAAAAGCACACTAATACGTTGTGTAAATTTACTGGAAAAACCTACAGAAGGTAAAGTTTTCATAAACGGCATCGAACTTACTTCCTTACCCCTCCCTAAATTGCGTAAAACTCGCAATAAAGTTGGCATGATTTTTCAAGGATTTAACCTACTTAAAACAGCAACGGTTTATGATAATATCGCCATTCCACTAAAGCTACTCGGCTATAACAAAGACGAGGTAAAAAAACGGGTGGAGCAATATTTAGACATAGTTGGTTTAACTGACAAGCATACAAATTATCCTAACCAGTTATCAGGCGGACAAAAGCAACGTGTTGCTATCGCTCGCGCACTTGCTCAGGAACCTGAAGTATTGCTTAGCGATGAAGCAACCAGTGCACTGGATCCAGAAACAACTGATTCCATCTTAGACTTGCTACTAAAGATCAATCGTGAATTAGGAATTACTATACTCTTAATCACGCATGAAATGAATGTCATTCAAAAAATTTGCGATCATGTATATGTCATGGAAAATGGAGTTATCGTGGAACAGGATACAGCTATTAATCTATTTACGAAGCCTACCCACCCTACTACCAAAAAGTTTTTAAATACAATTAGCCAACGGAATTTATCCAATTCATTGATTGCTCAGTTGAATGTTACAGGCGCAGTCACTCGTTTAACATTTGTAGGGGAAAGTACTGGAAAACCGTTATTGGCAGAAGTTAGTCAAAAATTTAATGTTCAGCCAAACATTTTAACTGCTAATATTATCGAATTGAAGAATGGCATCGTCGGAAATATAGTCGTTCACTTAATTGGCGACAAAGAACACGTGAAAAGCGCTATTCACTATCTAGAAGCACAGGGTGTAGCAACGGAAGAATTGGAGGGACATTCTCATGAGTAGAACAGATCAATTTGTAGAGCAATGGCTACCGATTATTGGTGAATCTGTTGTAGAAACATTTCAAATGGTTGGTATTTCCCTTTTCTTCTCTGTACTAATCGGGATTCCATTAGGTATTTTAATCGTTTTAACTAGACCTGGTCAGGCATTGGCAAATAAGTTTATTTATCAATTAACTAATTTAATCATAAATATTGTACGTTCTATCCCGTTCATCATTTTACTATTCTTCATCTTGCCATTTACAAAACTCATCGTTGGAACAACTATTGGTGTGCAAGGAGTTATCGTGCCATTAGTCATTTATACAGCACCATATATTGCTAGACTAATGGAATCTGCCCTACTTGAAGTGGAGAACGGTGTTATTGAGGCATATACAGCAATGGGTATTAGTACAGGTGCCATCATTTGGAATGTCTTACTTCGTGAAGCTCGCCCTTCTATCGTTTTAGGGTTAACCATTTCAACGGTAAGTTTGATTGGAGCTACTGCAATGGCTGGAATGGTCGGAGCAGGTGGTTTAGGCGACTTGGCATATCGTTTCGGACATTTGCGCTATGAAGTAGATGTTATGTATGCAACAGTAGTCATTTTAATCATCCTTGTCCAAAGTATTCAATCTATCGGAAACCGTATTGCAGCGAATATTAAAAAAGACTAGTAGGAGGGTTACGAATGACAAATCTATTATATGTGGAGCGCAGTGAATCTATCGCAACAGTTGTTTTTAACAGATCAGACAAGAAGAATTCATTCTCACTGGCTATGTTTAAACAGTTAGGTGAATTATTGACTGAACTGGAGAAGGATTCAAAAGTTAAATTATTAATCCTTAAAGGAGTAGATGAAACTGCATTCTCTTCTGGTGCAGATATAACAGAGTTTCTAGAAAATCGTTTCTCTGCTCAAAAAGCAAAAGATTATAATGATGCAACTCTTGAATCTATTGAGAAATTATATCGTTTCCCTAAACCTACTATTGCCCTTATTAAAACATTAGCTATAGGCGGGGGATTAGAACTTGCAAATTCCTGTGACTTCCGATTCGCCTCTTCTGGTAGCAAGCTTGGGATAACCGCTGCAAACATTGGCATTATTTATAATCTCGTTAGTACGAAACGCTTGGTAAATCTTATCGGTCCTACGAAAGCAAAGGAATTATTGTATACCGCTAAGCTAATCACAGCCGAAGAAGGAAAAGAAATTGGCTTAGTCGATTATATTTATCCATTGGGAGAAATTGAGGAAAAGTGCTTTGAATTCGCTCGTCAAATTATTCGTAAGTCTTCTGTTGCCAACAACGGGATAAAACAAGTAATTCAAGCAATTATTGATGGCGACAACGAAGAAACAGAAGAAATTGAAAAGCTAATTTTAGAATCTTTCAGCTCCGATGACTATAAAGAAGGCATTGAAGCGTTTTTAGAAAAAAGAAAACCAAATTTTGCATAAGAGGTGAACTTTGATATGTCTACGAATGATTTATTATTAAAAAGTATCGAGGCAAGTAAGCATTACCCGTTAAATTTTACCGAATTGGAAGCTGCTGCAAAACAAGCATTAGAACCCGGCCCGTTTGGTTATATTCGTTCTTCTGCTGGTGGAGAAGAAACCTACAGGAAAAATACAGATTCCTTTTATAAGTATTCAATCATCCCCCGCTTTTTAACGGATGTGTCTACTTTAAATACAGAAGTAACGATTCTTGGACATACATATCCCCACCCCCTCTTTATAGCTCCTGTTGGAGTCAATAAAATAGCACATGAAGACGGCGAATTGGCGGTTTCTAAAGCTGCGGCAAAATTGGAATTCCCATATATTCAAAGCACCGTGTCTAGTTTTTCTATTGAAGAAATTGCCGCTGAAACAAAGGGAAGTTCAAAATGGTTCCAATTATATTGGTCCTCTCAACAGAAGGAAGTTTCCTTTAGTATGGTAAGAAGAGCAGAAGCTGCAGGTTACAAAGCAATTGTACTTACAGTCGATACGACGATGCTTGGATGGCGTGAGGAAGATATTCGCAATCAGTACTCTCCGTTAAAACGCGGTTTCGGACAAGGTAATTATGTGTCTGATCCAGTATTCATGTCCGCACTGAACGATCATTCTCAAGAAACTATTGTCCATAAAATTATTGAAAATATATACCATCCTACTTTAAACTGGACGAATATTTCCGAGTTACGTGAACATACAACACTACCAATTCTAATAAAAGGAATACTTCATCCGGAAGATGCTAAACTTGCCGTGGAAAAAGGAATAGATGGAATTATCGTTTCTAATCATGGGGGTCGCCAGTTAGATGGTGTTATTGCGAGTATCGATGCCCTTCCAGCAGTAGTTCAAGCAGTTAATGGACGAATCCCTATTTTATTTGATAGTGGAATTAGAAGAGGTTCTGATGCAGTAAAAGCTTTAGCACTTGGAGCAACAGCAGTTTGCATAGGTCGTCCAGTAATATGGGGATTAGCCAGTGGCGGACAGGAAGGCGTGGAACGCGTGTTAGAAAACTTCCTACAAGAAACTAGAGTTTCTATCTCCTTGAGTGGTGCGCGGAATCTAGAAGAAGTACAAAACCTACAGTTATTTAAGGATTAAGGATTTTATAAGGTGGTAGATTGGTGATGGAACAAGCATTAAATGGAATGAAAGTAGTTGATCTATCTCAAGTTCTCGCTGGACCCTATTGCACCATGGTTTTAGCTGATATGGGTGCAGACGTTATAAAAGTGGAAAAATTCCCAAATGGGGACGACACTCGAAGTATGGGTCCTTATATAAATGAAGAAAGCTATATGTATATGATGGTCAATCGAAACAAACGCGGAATATGCCTTAATTTAAAAACAGATAAAGGTCTTGAGGTATTATATAAACTTATTAAAGAAGCGGATGTTTTTATAGAAAATTATCGACCGGGAGTTACGAAAAAACTCGGCATTGATTATGACACGCTGAAAGCTTTAAATCCCGCTTTGATTTATTGTTCTATATCTGGTTATGGTCAAACAGGCCCGTATAAAGACAAAGGCGGCTATGATATTATGGCGCAAGGTCTATCTGGTCTGATTGACATGACCGGAGAAAAAAATGGGAAACCTGTCAAAGTTGGAATCGCTATTCATGATATAGCTGCTGCTCAAACGGCCATTCAATCTATTTTGTCTGCCTATATTTATCGACTTAAAAAAGGGACTGGTCAATATATTGATGTCTCCCTTGTAGATTCTGGTCTTGCATGGACTGTGTGGGAAGCCGCAGCATATTTCGGCAAAGGTGAAGTGCCTCAAAGAAATGGAACAGCACATCGTGTTTCTGCTCCCTATCAAGGATTTAAAACACAGGATGGTTTTATCCTTATTGGGGCAGGCAATCAGAAACTCTGGGAAAAGTTTTGTTTACAAGTCGTCCATAAACCACAATGGCTTACAGATGAACGTTTTTTAACAAATAGTATTCGAGCAACTAACGCTAGCCAACTCGAGTTGGAGATTGAGAAGGTTCTAAGCAAACACCCCTCCTCCTACTGGCTAGACTTGCTAGATACATCGGGTGTACCTTCTGGACCCATCTATTCTTACGATCAAACTTTAAACGATGAACATATTCTATCGAGAGAAATGATAGTCGATTACGAACATCCTGTAGCAGGTTCAATGAAAACACTAGGGTTTCCAGCTAAGTTTTCCGAAACACCAGGTCAATTTAGAACTCCCGCTCCCCTGCTTGGACAGCATAACAAAGAAATACTTACGGAGCTTGGATACAATGAACAGGAAACACAGTCATTGCTATCCTCCAAGGTTATTAATAGCTAACGTTGGGGCTTTCATATTAAAAAGACCAATTGCTCGGGGCAATTGGTCTTTTTAATAGTAGATTTACATATTAGCCATTAATCTTTTAGCAATAGCTTCATATTCTTCAGGTCCTATTCCAGGTGCAAACTCCTCGGGGAGTGATCTTAAATCTGGAATATCATATCCTTTTGGACTTCCTTCTTTCACAAATAGCTTCTCGCCACTCATAGGATTGTTACCTTTCCAAATCTGATTTATATCCTTGTAATCCCCTACATTATTCCACGTAAATAATACATTTCCATACCCTTGCTCCTCATACTTTCTTGCAGTATCAAAAACACGGTTATCGAGGTTAGGAATTGGAAGCATTTTCGTCACATCTGCCCCTGTTGCTATTTCAATTGCTTTTGCATACGCTAAAATATGTGTTCCTCCACGTACTAGTAAATAGCCAATCATTTCTCTCGCCGTAGGATGATCTGTCATTTCATACACGCGCATTTTGTGTGTTCTAGCACCACATTCTAAAAAGAAGTTATGCAGTAAATCTAACACTAAGTTGCCACTAGAAAATACATAATCACCTCTCCAAGGATTCCCCATAGAATCTCCTGCCAATGAAGTTTGAGCATTTGCTATAAAAGCATACGTATTTCGTTTATCGATAGCATCTTGAAGAGGGGAACTGTTTGGATCACCAGTAAAAGAAGAATTTTTATTTAACAAGTTAATTGTATTTGATACAAGTTCCACATGACCAAACTCTTCGGCAGTAATACTTGCTACTAAATCATAAAATGGTTTTAATTTCTTTCTACCACGGAAATTAAAGGATTGATACATATAGTTATTTAACGTCGACATTTCCCCAAATTTCCCGCCGAGTAACTCTTGAACTGCCGATGCAGCATTTGCATCGCCATATTCAACTCTAGGTAGATCAATTAATAACTTATCCACTCGTTGAAACAAATAACATGCTCCTCTTTTTTTATTTAGTAGGTGAAATCCACACTATTTGCTGTATTCTAATGTAAAATGGAGTTCCACTTACATCTAATACTAGATGATCAGGTGCAATACCTTTAAGTATACCTTGCATGGTACTTCTAGTTGTTTGAATAGCAATCATTTTGTCCTTTAATCCTTTAGCTGCCTGGTAAACATAACCTTCAAATTGACTTACAAATTCGACCGTTCCCTGTGGCTTGTCGTTCATGGTCTATCCATCCTTTCCTAACAATCTTACTAGTGTATGACATAAGGTTTTATATGGTTACGAGAACATGCTATGATGGACTAAGACGTTTAGATAAGTTGGGTGATAATGATTAAGAGAATATTAGTAACAGGTTATAAAGCACATGAATTGGGAATATTTAATGATACTCATGATGGGATTCCTATCATAAAAAAAGCAATAGAAACACAACTTCGTGTTTTGTTGGAGGAAGGTTTAGAGTGGGTAATATTAGGTGGTCAACAAGGTATAGAAACTTGGACTGCGGAGTTAATCCTAGTGCTTAAAGATGAGTATCCGCAGTTAAAGTTTGCCATAATTACCCCATTTTTAGAACAGGAAAAAAATTGGAATGAACAAAAGAAAGAAAAGTATGAGAGCCTATTAAGGCAAGCTGATTATCAGACAAGTGTCACAAAAAAACCGTATGAAGCTCCCTGGCAGTTTATAGAGCGAAATAAATTCGTTGTTCGTAATACCGATGGAATGTTAATAATTTACGACGAAGAAAATGAGGGCTCTCCAAAGTTCATCAAAAAATTAGCAGAGCAATATGCGGAAAAAAATGATTACCGAGTAATTACCATAGATGCATATGATCTTCAATTAATAGCAGAAGAAATAGCAGAAGAAGGAAGGAACCAATTTCTATGATTACAAACAAACTAACTAAAAAGATCGAAGAAGCTACAAACAATGAAATAACATTAACAATGGAGGAAAAAGATTTTGCAGAAAAAAACCTTTTACTTCCTGAAGGATTAAATATTCTTCCACAAGACTTATTTAACGATGCAATTATCGAAAGGTACAATAAAGAAACAGATGAGTTAATAGCTAAAGAGCCTACCTCATTTTTACAAACACCTGCATCCTATCTTAAAGACAATATGCAAGAATATGTTTATTTAGAAGCTAATATGTTGGATGTTGTAAGCGTAGATGCGATTGCAGTTGAATATGATGAAGTGTTTGAAGTTTACACAGCAATGTTTGGTTTATTTATCCAAAAAAAATATACAGCAGAAATTAGAGCATTTTTAGATGAACATTACAATTCAGAGAAGATGCAATATAGTATAATGTTCGCAGGTAACGAAGGTTTATGGGAAATTAATTTACCGATAAATTATATAAAAGGATTCGATGATTCCTTTACTATGGAAGAAGTTTATCAATTATTATACTCATTAATCTTTAAATTAATGACGAATATTAAATAAGTTTTGATCCGCAATCCCAATAGAATGATATTGGGATTGTTTTTATTTTTTTATAGCTTGCATATTTGATGACTTTTTACTCAAACTACAAAGGATGTTCCATCAAAGTTTCTACAAGGAGGAAAATTGGAATGACACAAAATCCATTTGGACAAGGTCAAGGTCAAACGCATCAAAATATGCAAACTGGTAATATCTCACAAAATATGAATCATGGTGGTCATGAGGTATTTGACGTCCATGAAGTTTTAGGGACTGTTATTTCCGGATTAAATTTAAAAGTACTTCTACGTCCCCATGTAAAAGACCAGGAACTGCTAAGTATGTTAGACCGTCAATATGCATTTGCATTAGACGAATATAATATTACCGTTGAATGCTTTAAAACAGGTGCAGATCCTTCCCATCCAACTACTAGCTATAAAATGCAGACTGGAAATGACTTCATATATGGGATAAAACCTTCCCAACCTAAAAAGCCAATTCAATCTGCCAATGAGCTTTCAGACGAACTGATTTCTGGATACCTTCTTGGTGCCGCTAAAGCTTCCGCAACTATTAAAACTACCGCTGCACTTGAAACAACTAATCCTGTTGTTCGCCGAGTACTTGCAGATTCCATTCCAAATTGTATTGAAATGGCTTATGAGCTCTCTATTTATCAAAACAAGCACCATTATTACCAAGTACCTCAGTTGGATCAACAAAGTATGCAAGCTCTGACGAATTCATATGCCCCTGCACAAGGAAATATGATGAGCTAAATAACAAATTTCGCCCCATGAGATTGGGGCGATTTTTTGTTTGTTCATGTATAATAACTTTATGAATTATTAATGGAGAAAAGGGTGAAATTTATGCGAGTAGCTATTTTTGATTTTGATGGTACTATCTATGCGGAAGAAACATTCACACTACTAATGAAACATTTAAAAGAACACCCTACTTATCATTCCTCATACAAACGTTTTTATCGCGCTATTGTTCCACCGTACATAGCAAATAAGTTAAAGTTATACCCGGACAACAAAATGAAAAAGCGATCCATGCAATTATATTTAGAGGCATTTAATGGACTGACAAAACTAGAAATGGATATCTATTTTAGTGAAATTAAAGCTACTATGCAGCAAGATTTCAACACAAAAGTATTAGAAAGACTCAAACGTCACCAGGAAGAGAATATTCATATATTACTAGTATCTGGTGCGTATACGCAGTTTTTAGAACGTGTGACGGATGGTCTCGTGTTCAATCAGATTATTGGAACCGATATATTTTATAAGGACGACAAAGTTTACACAAAGAATGCAATCAACCATGTAAACGGACAGCAAAAAACGTTGAAGGTTCATGAAGCTTTGGATGGTCATCAAATAGATTGGGAAAATAGTTATGCATATGGAGATAGCTTTTCAGACATGCCTGTATTAGAGCTTGTAGGAAATCCAGTTGCTGTTAGACCAGAGGAAAAGCTCAGAAGCCTAGCAAATGCACGCGGTTGGGAAGTAATGGACTGAGTGCAATAGGAAATTTAATAAATTGTTGGACGACATTTCGGAAGGCTATTCGACCGATTGTCCCTTCTACCAAAAACGACCTAGTCTCCATACCGAGACTAGGTCGTATTATTAAGTAAGTCGGACATTCACATTCTTTGAATGTAAGTAAGATTTTATTTCTCCAATTGTGTAGTCTCCGTAGTGAATCATGGATGCTACTAAAGCCGCATCAGCTTTACCGTCAGAGAAGACTTCTTCGATATGTTCGATCTTCCCTGCCCCACCTGACGCGATAATAGGAATATTAACTTTTTCCGATAATAACTTGATCAGCGCTACATCATAACCGTTTTTCATGCCGTCCTTATGGATACTTGTGCAAATAATTTCTCCCGCACCTAAGTCAGCTGCTTGCTGCGCCCACTCCACAACATCCATTCCTGTTTTCTCATGACCAGAATGTGTATAAACTTCCCATCTAATAATTTCTTGGTCACCATTATATATTGGCATAGCATCTAAGCCTAAAACGACGCATTGTTTACCATAAATATCTGCTGCTTCCTTCAGTAACTCTGGGCGCATTACTGCCGCCGAGTTGACTCCAACTTTGTCTGCCCCAGCCCGTAGTAAATTTTTAAAGTCATCTACTGTGCGCACCCCTCCGATTACGGAAAATGGAATATTTACTTGTTCGGCCACCCGTTGGATCCATTCCAATTTTACATCTTGGTTTTTTAAAGAAGCGGTCGTATCAAGATAGATTAATTCATCCGCACCATCTTCCGTATACTTTTTACCAAGTTCGGCAGGATCACCAATAATAGTAGGATTTCTAAATTGAATATACTTCACTGCTTGATCATTTAGTACATCGATGGCTGGTACAATTCGTTTTCTTAACATCTTATTTATCTCCTTGCTTACAGTAGTTATCTAAAAGTTGGATGCCGTATTTACCACTTTTTTCTGGATGAAATTGTACGCCCATTACTTGTGAATTACCAATAACAGAAGCGAAATTTATACCATAATTTGTCTCTCCTAAAATATCTTCCCGATTTTCCGGCATAGCAAAATAAGAATGCACAAAGTAAAAGTCTGTTTCATCTGGAATATGTTCAAAAAGAAAATGATTTTGTACATCTGTCACTTGGTTCCAACCCATATGGGGAATTTTCTCTGATTCATCGGTAAATTCAGGTACACTGCCTTTTAGAAATCCGAGGCAATCCACATTTCCTTCCTCGCTCTTTTCTAATAAAAGCTGCATCCCAAGACAGATACCAAGTAATGGAATACCATCTGAAACTCTTTCTTTTAAGTAATCACTTAAACCGCTCCGATCCAACACATCCATCGCCACTTTTGCATTTCCAACGCCAGGCAGGATAAGCTTGGTAATTTCATCGGTATGATCACTAGCTTTTGTAATAAGTTTTGTTTCATAGCCAAGCTGCTTGATCGCTTTTAACACACTATGTAAATTCCCTGCACCATAATCTATAATACCAATCATGTTATTGCCTCCATATTCGTTATGTAACTATTATGACATCTTATGACCAAAAACGGAACAAAAACTTTAGTTCACTAGCACGGTAAAAACCGGTCATGAGACTATGACCGGTTTTTTACTAACATATTCATTTACTCGTTTAGCTACTTCTTGCCCTTCTTTGATAGCCCAAACAATTAAACTTTGACCTCTTCTAGCATCGCCAGCTGTAAAGATCCCCTCTACATTTGTTTGATAATCTTTAGAAGATGCAGCAATCTTTTTATTGGTCATTTGTACCCCAAATTGGTCCGGCAATGTAGTTTCTGCTCCTTCAAAGCCAATAGCAACAAAAACAAACTGAGCAGGCCATATCTTTTCTGTACCTGGCACTTCTTTAAAAAAGTAGAAGCCGTCTTCTCCAAGAATTTTCTCCATTTGAATCGTATGCAGTTCTTTTAAATGACCATTCGTATCTGCAACGATTTTCTTCGTCTGAATTAAATACTCTCTTGGATCTTTTCCAAACTTTGCATCTGCCTCTTCATAAGCATATTCCAGTTTAAATATAGAAGGGTCCGTTGGCCATTGATTATCATCTGCTCGTGTTAATGGCAATTGAGGGTGCTTCCCAAATTGAACTACACTTCGACATTTTTGTCGTAGGGCTGTCGCCACACAGTCTGCTCCCGTATCCCCACCACCAATTACGATGACATCTTTCCCTTTCGTATTGATGAACTGATTATCCTTAAAATCTGAATCCAATAGACTCTTTGTAGTCGTCGTTAGATATTCCATCGCAAGATGTATCCCTTTAGAGTCACTGCCCTCCATATGAAGCACACGTTGTTTTTGTGCTCCTATACATAAGATTACGGCATCGAACTGTTCCTTTAGCTGGTCTGCGGAAATATCTTTACCTACTTCCGTGTTCAGGACAAAATCTATACCTTCTTGCTGGAGTATCTGAATTCGACGCTCTACTATATCTTTTTCCAGCTTCATATTCGGAATTCCATACATAAGAAGACCTCCCGCTCGATCAGCTCTCTCGAAAATGGTAACGGAATGTCCCGCCTGATTGAGCTCATCTGCACTGGCAAGACCAGCAGGCCCTGAGCCGATAATAGCTATTTTCTTCCCAGTTCTCGCCAATGGGATTCTTGGTACGATCCACCCATTTTCAAATCCTTTATCAATAATAGTACGCTCAATATTCTTGATGGAAACTGCTGGATCTGAAATAGCTAAAGTACATGACCCTTCGCATGGTGCCGGACAAACTCTCCCAGTAAACTCCGGGAAATTATTAGTCATCTGCAATCTTTCTAATGCTTCTTCCCATTTCCCTTTATATACTAAATCGTTCCACTCTGGAATAAGGTTATTTATAGGACAACCGGAAGTTGCCCCCCTAACCTCAATACCCATATGACAAAATGGAGTTCCACAGTCCATACATCTTGCCCCTTGTTTTTGTAAGGACACATCCGATAGTTTAGAAGAATATTCCTTCCAATTATTTATACGTTTGAGAGGGGCCACCTCTTTACCTTTTTCACGCTCATATTCCATAAACCCTGTAGGTTTTCCCATAAGTATCTCCCCTCTCCTTATTTTTTCGCTAGTACTTTCTTTTCCTTTTTTTCCACACTCGAAGTTGCCAAAAATGCTTGCATTGCAGCAGCATCGTCTGTTAAGCCTTGAACTTTGAACGATTGAATTTTATCCACCATTTTTTTATAATCATTTGGTACAACTTTCACAAATCGACTAGATGCTTCATCCCAATTGTCTAAGAGATTCATAGCTTTTGTGCTTTTCGTATAATAATAATGATCCATGATTAATTGGCGTACAGCATGTAGCTCATCTGCAGTTTGAATTTGTTCAAACCCAATCATCTCTGGATTACACTTTTCTTTAAAGCCACTCATATCATCCACAAGAACATATGCAATTCCACCCGACATTCCTGCTCCAAAATTCTTTCCTACATCTCCTAATATAACCGCTCGACCACCTGTCATGTATTCACAGCCATGATCGCCAATACCTTCAACGACAACGTCGACACCACTATTTCGTACTGCAAAACGCTCCCCAGCACGGCCATTGATAAAAGCAGTTCCACTCGTTGCCCCGTAAAGCGCAACATTTCCAGCAATAACATTTTGTTCTGCTTTTCCTTGAATCGGTGCTGTTACGATTAGTTTTCCGCCAGATAAGCCTTTCCCAAAATAGTCATTTACATCGCCGGTTATATACATCGACATTCCTTTTGGTATAAATGCCCCAAAACTTTGGCCAGCTGCTCCTGTAAATCTTAAAACAATGGAATCATCCACTAACCCTCGCGCTCCATATTTTTTAGAGATTTCACTGCCAATTATGGTACCTACTACACGTTCTCTGTTAGTTATAGGGTAATACAATTCTGCTTTTGACTGACTTTCTATTACCTTTTCCAGTTTTGGTAACAATACACGCATATCGAATGATTCATCAATTTTATGATCCTGTAATGTATTCCAAGTTCTCGGTCCTTCTGGTTGATATAAAAGAGCCTCTAGATTTAGCTGTTTTGCTTTCCAATGGGATTTAGCACGTTCACTAACTTGCAATACATCGGTTCTACCGACCATTTCTTCCATTGTTCTGAATCCTAATAATGCCATGTATTCTCGAACTTCTTCTGCTACAAACTTCATAAAGTTAACTACATAATCTGCAGTTCCAGTAAATTTATCACGCAACTCTGGATTTTGTGTCGCAATTCCAACTGGACATGTATCTAAATGACATGCTCGCATCATGATACAACCCATTACAATAAGTGGTGCTGTTGCAAAACCATATTCTTCTGCGCCAAGCAAAGCTGCCATTACTACGTCTTTACCTGTCATTAACTTGCCATCAGTTTCTAACACAACTCGGTCGCGCAAACCATTTAGCATTAACGTTTGATGTGCTTCTGCAAGGCCTAATTCCCACGGAAGACCGGTATGTTTTATGCTCGTTTTAGGTGATGCACCAGTTCCACCATCGTATCCACTAATTACAATTACATCTGCTGCCCCTTTTGCTACACCAGCAGCAATTGTTCCTACACCTGATTTTGCAACAAGTTTAACACTGATCCTAGCTGCTCTATTTGCATTTTTTAAATCATGTATTAATTGAGACATATCTTCAATTGAGTAAATATCATGATGTGGTGGTGGAGAGATGAGCCCTACTCCTGTAGTTGAACCACGAACATCTGCAACCCAAGGATATACTTTGTTACCAGGTAATTGCCCACCTTCTCCTGGTTTTGCCCCTTGCGCCATTTTAATCTGCAATTCATTTGCTTGAACGAGATAATGACTCTTAACACCAAATCGACCAGATGCAATTTGCTTAATAGCACTGCGACGATTATCGCCGTTTGCATCCAGTTCATAACGACTAGGGTGTTCACCGCCTTCTCCGCTATTACTTTTACCACCTATTCGATTCATCGCAATAGCTAGTGTTTCGTGTGCTTCTTGGCTTAAAGAACCATAGGACATAGCGCCCGTTTTAAAACGTTTAACTATTGATTCGACAGATTCTACTTCCTCTAGAGGAATTTTTTTAATTGCTTTATCAAAGGTCAGTAGATTTCTTAAGAACCCGATACGCTCCTCATTTGCCATTTGCGCATATTGTCTATATAAACCATAATCCCCTCTTTTAGTTGCCCATTGTAGCGTATGAATTGTTTTTGGATTGAAGGCATGATGTTCTCCCGTATTTCTCCATTGAAAATCACTACCAGATTCTAAAGAATCACTAGTCGAAAGAATTGCTTGTTCATGTCTTTTGTTAGCTTCATTCGCAATTGTTGCTAGGTCAATTCCACCAAGTTGTGAAACCGTTCCAGTAAAATATCGTTCAATTACGTCTTTACTAATTCCAACTGCTTCAAAAATTTGTGCACCACGATAACTTTGTACAGTGGAAATGCCCATTTTTGACATTACTTTTACTACTCCATCTGCTATTCCTTTACTATATTTAGCAACTGCATCTGGATAACTACTCGTTATGTGCCCATCCTGTATTGCCTCGGCAATCGTCGCGTAAGCTAAATAGGGATTAATAGCATCTACCCCAAAGCCGATAAGTGCAGCAAACTGATGTACCTCACGTACCTCACCCGATTCAACAATAATACTCACCTTTGTCCGATTACCAGTTCGCAGTAAATGCTGATGCACATGACTTGCTGCTAACAAAACTGGAATGGTCTGCTGTTGTACCGATATCCCTCTATCTGAAAGTATGAAGAGAGAGATTCCTTGGTCGATCAATTCATCCACTTTTTTGGATAGAAGGTCCAAGTCAATTTCTAAGTCTTCAGACATATTCAGCTGGAGTGAAGCAGCAGTAAATGATTTTATACTATTCTTTTTAATATGTGCTAGTTGGCTATTTGTTAAAATAGGTGTTTCTAAGAAAATCCGTTTTGCATTTGACGCATTCGGATGTAGTAGGTCACCTTCCGCTCCAAGCAGTGTCATCGTTGAAGTTACAATATGCTCCCTAATCGAATCAATCGGAGGATTAGTAACCTGCGCGAATAGCTGTTTAAAGTAGTTGAATAAAGACTGGGGACGATCAGATAATACCGCTAAAGGAGTATCGTTCCCCATCGATCCAATTGGGTCCTTCCCGTCTAACGCTATCGGAATCATATATTTATGCACATCTTCATACGTATAGCCAAATACTTTCTGACGGAATAACAAATCCTCTAGTTGCTCTACTTTTTCTTCGGTCGCTGGTACTTTATACATATTATCTGTTAACCATTGCTGATAAGGCTGCGCTTGAGCCATTTCTGATTTAATCTCTTCATCCGAAATAATTCTGCCTTTTTCCAAATCTACTAATAGCATTCTGCCAGGACTTAGACGCTCTTTATATAAAATATTTTCTTCTTCAATATCTACAACCCCAACTTCAGAGGAAAACACAATATAATCATCTTTCGTAACCAAATAACGCGCTGGGCGTAATCCATTGCGGTCTAAAATAGCACCTATCTGTTTGCCGTTTGTAAAAGAAATTGCTGTTGGTCCATCCCATGGTTCCATTAAACTGCTATGATATGCATAGAAAGCTTTCTTTTCTTCTGTGATATGAGGATTCTCAGTCCAAGGTTCAGGAATAAGCATCATAGCTGTATGGGCAGGAGTTCTACCTGCTAAAACAAATAACTCAAATGCATTGTCTAGCATAGAAGAGTCACTACCATTTGTATCGATAACTGGTAGTAACTTGGTTAAGTCCTCACCAAAGGCTTTGGAAACAAATTGTTTTTCTCGAGCCTTCATCCAATTGATATTGCCTCGCAATGTGTTGATCTCCCCATTGTGAACTATATAGCGATTGGGATGTGCTCGCTCCCAACTCGGAAATGTATTTGTACTATAACGAGAATGTACAAGTGAAAATGCAGAAGTGAATAGTTCATCCTGTAAATCTACATAAAACAAATCTACCTCTTCTGGAGTTAGCAATCCTTTGTAAACAATTGTTTGACTAGAAAGGCTTGCACAATAGAATTTAAGGCTTTGATGACCAGCCCAATGTTCCGCTTGCTTGCGGATAATATATAGTTTGCGTTCAAAAGCTAATGATTCCATTTCATTATTTGCCTGAATAAAAACCTGGCGAACGAAAGGTACTGTTTCCCTTGCTTTATCGCTTAACATGCTTGTATCGATTGGTACTGTTCTCCAGCCAATCAGAACTTGCCCTTCTGCAACTATCAAATCATTTATTTTTTGTTCGATTAGTTCGCGTTCATTGGAATCGTTTGTGAAAAATAACATTCCGACTCCGTATTTACCTTTTTCGGGTAAATCCCATTCATTACATACAACACGAAAGAATATGTCAGGTATTTGAACCATTAAGCCTGCTCCATCCCCCGTTTTACCATCGCCACCTCTGCCAGCGCGGTGCTCTAAGCGACATAACATCTCAAGTCCTTTTTTTACGATATCGTGTGTTGCATTACCTTTTATATGTGCGTATAAACCTATCCCACATGCGTCATGTTCAAAAGACGGGTCATACATACCTTGTGCTTGTGGTAGTTGGTGAAATGTCATGTTTATACCTCCCTTTAACCTAAAAAAGTGTCTTAAGAATATTGTATGTTTTCAAAATAATATAAACAATATATAATTTGGATATAAACCATCTAATATTGAGATAGATAAGGAGAATTCGATGGAACTACGCCAATTGAGATACTTTATAGAAGTAGCAGAAAGAGAGCATATTTCGGAGGCTGCAGTCCATTTACATGTTGCTCAGTCCGCAGTTAGTAGACAGATAGCGAATTTAGAGGATGAACTCGGAGTTCAATTATTTGAACGGATCGGTAGAAATGTAAAGCTAACACCAATAGGGAAGATTTTCTTAGACCACAGTGTCTCTGCTATTAAGGCCATCGATTTTGCCAAGAAACAAATTGATGAATATTTAAATCCTGAAATAGGAACTATTAAAATTGGCTTCCCAACAAGTTTAGCAGGTCACTTGTTGCCGACAGTAATTTCTGCATTTAAAAAGGAGCATCCAAACGTTGCTTTTCACTTGCGACAGGGATCTTACAATTATTTAATAGAAGCGGTTAAACAGCGTGAGCTCAACTTGGCGTTTTTAGGCCCACTTCCTCCCAAAGATAGTAATTTAAATAACACGATTCTTTTTACAGAGAATTTTTCCGTTCTTTTAAATGCCAACCATCCCTTTGCGAAAAGAAGTAAGATTCCTCTTATTGATCTTCGCAATGAGGATTTTGTTCTTTTCCCTGAGGGCTATATTATGCAAAAACTAGTGGTCGAAGCATGCAACTCTGTTGGTTTTACACCAAAAATTACCTCAGAGGGTGAGGATATGGATGCGATTAAAGGTTTAGTAGCCGCAGGTATTGGTCTAACACTGTTGCCAGAAAGCACTTTTTATGACTCTACACCTAGATTCACGAAGAAAATCCCTATTGATTTACCTAATATTCGAAGAACAGTCGGAATCATTAGTCCGGCTTCCAGGAATCTATCACCTTCTGAAAAAGTATTTCATGATTTCGTTGTACAATTTTTCTCATTACTTGGGCAATATCAGTAACCGAACATACATCTTCCTCTTAAAACCATAAAGAACCGGGCATTTTACACGCCCGGTTCTTTTAATTTCAAACCTATCATAATGCCCTGCATAAATGCGATTATTTTTTATCAGCATTGGTGGATTCGGCCACTTTTGATAAATAATATTGTTCTTCTCTTGCCATATGGTCAGCCATAGATACAGTAAAAGTTCCAAGCACCTCTGCATTTAGTTCCATTTCTTCTAATTCATCTAGAAAAGCTAAAAAAAGAGTTATTTCTAACTCTACATTATCATTAAATCTATTTAATGCTGGGAACTTGTTGATATTCGTGCGTAGGTAACCAGTCAATTCAACCGCTTTCAAATAAAACTGTTCAAAATGTTTGGCAAAGATTTCACTTTTTTCTTTTAGTCTTTTCTCTGTGTCATCCATTCGAGCATCAATTGCACCAGCATGACCAGAAGCATCCAGTAGCCAAATTAGATGGTGATGCAATTCATGATAAATAGGTGGTACTTCCCCTTTTTCCAGATAGCTTAATACCAGTTGATATTCTTCTAACTCGTTTACCATATGACTTATAAAGGTAGGCGTAAGGTGAATCCCCATCTCCCCTAGTAAATGCCTTTTGATAATGGACAATTTAAATGATTTTAATTGATCCACATATTCTGCGACAATATTAGCAAAAGAAATAGCATTTGTTTCGTTCAAAGCATTTACTTGAGAAAAAAGTTGATAGAAATGTTTTATGAAATAATTCGCCTTCTCGATGTCCTTCTTTTGAGAAGGATAGAGCGAATCATGAATAAAGCGAGAATGATCTCCTAGCACGCGAAGCCAAAACTGATGTTCAAAGACTGCACTTTTCAAGTAATTATTTTCCAACCATACATCTCCTTTAGTTTCCCTCTACTTCAATTTATTCATCTTATATTGTTTTATTAATAAAACCGTAAATGCCAACAATATTTAAAAGCCAATTCTTTAAATGGCTTTTAACATAAATCATAAAAAAACACGAAGATCGCAATTACACGATCTTCATGTTTTAATGGATTACCTAAGCCTTAAAATACACTCAGTTTTTCGTCTTTTAAATCACTGATAAACATGCAACCGGGTGCATGAGTAATCATTATAGAAGGCTTGGACTGCATAGCGACTGCTTGAGGTGTAACACCACAAGCCCAGAAAACTGGCACTTCTCCATCCTTTATCGTAACTGAATCTCCAAAATCAGGCTTCGATAAATCCGTTATTCCAATTGTTCTTGGATCTCCAATATGGATTGGCGCACCATGTACCCCTGGAAATCTGGAAGTAATTTGTGTAGCTCTAATTGCGTCTGCAGAAGACATTGGTCTCATACTTACTACTGTCGGCCCTTCAAAAACTCCTGCTTTCACACACGCAATATTCGTCTTATACATTGGTACATTACAGTTTTCTTCAATATGTCTAATCGGGATACCAGCATCCAGTAGTGGAGTTTCGAACGTAAAACTACATCCAATAAGGAAAGCTACCATATCATCTTCCCAGTAATCAGTAATATCCAAAACTTCCTCTACATAGATGCCATCTTTATAAATCCGATACTTTGGGATATCTTTGCGTATGTCAGCATTTTGAGCAATTGACCTAGGCACAAAAGAACCTATATCAGTTACATCGACTAAAGGACATGACTTAGGGTTTCGCTGGCAGAACAGCAAGAAATCATAAGCATATTCTTTCTTTAATATCGCTAGATTTGCTTGTGTATAGCCTTTAGACATTCCAGCTGTAGGACCTGTGATTTCTCCAGAACGTATCAATTCACGTATGTTACTGGGTGACATGGATATATAGTTATTTATACTAATTCACTCCTAACTAGTTAAAAAAGCAATGGAATTTGTTCTATAAGTGTCATGATACCTAAAACACCCATGATTATCGTTACTAATCCACCACCTATCGTCATCCAAAGAGGATGTTTATACTCTCCAACCACTTCTTTTTTATAAGCTCCAATCAGTAAAGTGCCGAGGGCAAGTGGTAAAATTAGTGCATTAAGTGCTCCTACAAGGATAAGAACGTTTACAGGTCTTCCGATAAAAGCAAATGTCACAGTAGATACAATAATAAATAATATAATTACCCAATTATGATATTTTTCGATTTTTGGGTGGAAAGAACGAATAAATGAAACGGATGTATAAGCTGCGCCTACCACTGAAGTAATGGCTGCCGCCCACATAATTACACCAAATATACGATACCCAATCTCACCGGCAGCAAGTTTAAATACTGAAGCTGGTGGATTCTCTGGGTCTATTGCCAACCCCTGAGATACTACTCCTAGAACTGCAAGGAACAAAGCGACTCTCATGATACCTGTAACAGCAATTCCGGTCACCGAACTTTTTGTCACATCTGGTATCGATTCTATTCCACTTACTCCTGCATCCAGCAATCTATGTCCACCGGCAAAAGTAATGTAGCCGCCTACTGTACCACCGACTAATGTAACTATCGCAAAAATACTTATTTCAGAAGGTGCAAATGTTCTTACTATCGCTTCTCCTACTGGAGGAGATGTTATAAACGCTACATAAAGCATTAGTAATATCATGACAAAGCCAGCTACTTGAGCAACTTTATCCATTGCTTTACCTGCTTCTTTAACTACGAAGATAAATATAGCAAAGACAGCACTTATTATTGCACCAGTAATCGGATCAATTCCGAGCATTGCATTTAATCCTAGACCAGCACCTGCGACGTTTCCTATATTAAATGCTAGTCCACCCATCACAATAAGAATTGCTAAAACTACACCAAGCCCTGGCAATACCTTATTTGCAATCTCTTGACCACGAAGACCAGATACAGTAATGATTCTCCAAATATTAAGTTGAGCAAATACATCTAATATTAAAGAAATTAAAATTACAAATCCAAAACTAGCTGCTAATTGTTGAGTAAATACGGTTGTTTGTGTTAAAAAACCTGGTCCAATGGATGAAGTTGCCATTAAAAATGCAGCACCAAGCAATACGCTATTCGTAACTTTCTTGTTACTATTCACAGCAATAATATTCTTTTTTGACATCTCTCTCTCCCCCTAGTCTACTAACGAAGATATAGCAATATTGCTGCGCTCTAAAGTTTCTTTAATCTGTTTTGCAAATGTAACCGCATGTTCTCCATCCCCATGGATGCAAACTGTATCTGCTTTTATCGATACCTCCGTATTTTGTTGAGATATCACTACCCCCTCTTTAATCATTTTGACAACTTGTGCAACCGATTGATGCGTATCAGTTATTAATGCATCTGCATGTTGACGAGAAGTTAAAGTTCCATCTTCCTGGTAGGTGCGGTCTGCAAAAACTTCATGAGCTGTCTGTAAACCAATTCTTTCTCCTGCAGCTGTTAATTCACTATTCGCTAGCCCAAAGAGAATTATGGATGGATCCACATCATAAACGGCTTGAGCAATAGCCTCGGCTAGCTCTTTGTTTTTCGCTGCCATATTAAATAATGCTCCGTGAGGTTTTACATGCTGCATCTTTTCATTAAATGTTGCTAAAAATGCTTGTAATGCTCCTATTTGATAAACTACCATGTCGTAGCCTTCTTGGGGAGAGATATTCATTTCTCTACGACCAAATCCGTTTAAATCTGGTAAACCTGGATGTGCACCGATTTTAACCCCATAATCTATAGCTAGTTTTACAGTTTCTCGCATCACACTAGGATCTCCCGCATGAAAACCACATGCTATATTAGCAGAAGTTACATATTTCAATATCTCTTTTTGTTCTCCTAATTGATAACGTCCATAGCTTTCACCCAAATCACAATTTATATCTATTTTAAACATTTTTCTAAACCCTCCCTAGATTTAAAATAAAAGAATCAGCTCTGATTAGTTCCGTAATATGGAACCTTAGTTTTGAAACTTAAAAAAAGTTTACCACAGTTTGATTTTTCTGAATAGATATTATTTTTTATTAAGTTATTAAATATGGTGCAAAAACAAAACTTGTAATTTAAATTTAGACAATTATAATAATTTATATAGTTCATTTTTAAGAACTAAAGTACCGCAATTCGAAACTAAAGGAGTTTTTCCAATTATGAATTCTTCCCAGTTAGAAGTCGACATTAAACCTTTAGGAGATTCTGCACTTATTGTTCAGCTTGGAGAAGGTATAAGTCCTACCCTACATAAACTTGTAAAAAGTCTCTCAGAGCTGATTTCTACTAATCCCTTTAAGGGAATTATAGAATACGTACCTGCTTATAATAATATTACCGTGTACTATAATCCTTTTTTGGTACAAAACGTACACAGTGGTTCGAATAGCGCCTATGATAAAGTGAGTAATCATATAGAGAAAATTGTTCAACAAATAACTTTGGAGAACAGAACCGACACAAGAACTGTAACTATTCCTGTTTGCTACGGTGGTGAATTCGGTCCTGATTTAGAGAATGTTGCGTCAGTAAATAACCTAACAATTGACGAGGTTATTGATATTCATACAAGTAGTGATTGTTTGGTTTATATGTTAGGATTTGCACCGGGTTTTCCTTTTATGGGAGGTATGAATGAACGAATAGCAACTCCAAGAAGAGATACCCCAAGATTGTCTATTCCGCAAGGTTCAGTAGGTATTGCTGGTAAACAAACAGGGATTTATTCGTTAGAAACACCTGGTGGATGGCAAATCATTGGTCGAACTCCCCTAAACTTATTTCTTCCAAAACAGTCTCCTCCCTCACTTTTACAGGCAGGCGACAAAATTCAATTTGTTTCCATTGCGCCTGAGGAATACTTCTTATACGAGGGGTTGAAGAAATGAGTATCAAAGTGCTACACCAGGGATTGCTGACTACTATTCAGGATTTAGGGAGGTACGGCTTTCAAAAGTTCGGTGTAATCGTAGGTGGAGCAATGGATTCCTATTCCTTAAGGCTTGGTAATCTCTTAGTTGGTAATACTGAAAATGAGGCTGCTCTTGAAATCACACTGTATGGAACTAAGCTTCAATTTGAGGAAGATACACTAATTGCTATAACTGGTGCTAATTTCTTACCTACTATTAATGATAAGCCTGCACCGCTATGGAGTCCGATTATTGTTAGGAAAAACTCGGTGTTAAAATTTCATACAGCCATAGATGGAAGTAGAGCATATATAGCAATTGCAGGCGGAATTGACATTCCTGAGGTGATGGGTAGTAAAAGCACGTATCTTCGTGCCAATATTGGCGGATTTAAAGGGAGGGCCTTACAAAAAGGAGATGTGCTTCCTCTAACTTCTTCAAAAGTCTTCAATAGCAAGACGTCAAAAATTAGGCAGAAAAACAAGGGCAATTGGAGCATAAATTATAATGAGTTGATAAATTTGGGCAAACATCAAATAATTCGAGTAATACAGGGGACAGAATTTGATAGGTTCGATAAAGAAAGTCAACATAAACTTTTGACGGAAGTTTTCACTTTATCGTTACAGTCTGATCGAATGGGATATCGGTTAGAGGGATCATCACTTTCTCTTTCTGAAAACTTTGAACTGTTATCGGAAGGAGTTACATTTGGTACTATTCAGATCCCCCCTAGTGGACAGCCAATCATTCTTATGGCCGATAGACAGACAACAGGTGGTTATCCAAAGATAGGACAGGTAATTTCTGCAGATTTGCCTACCCTTGCTCAACTTCCACCCAAAGCTACTATCCAGTTTAAATTAGTAACATTGGAAGAAGCAGAGCAGGCATTTATTCAAAATGAACAAAAGATAAACCTTATCAAAAAAGCGATTAACTTTAAACTATATCCATAAATTCAAAACCCCCTCATTTTTTATTGAGGGGGTTTAGTGTAGCCTAGCTTATATGAAATCTCGTCAGCAGCCTTCATTACTTTTTGGGCATAAAATTCAATATTCTCATCTTGGTAATTAGCTTCGATACCTGCAATACTAAGCCCACCTACTACTTCCCCTTTAAAGTCCAAAATGGGTGCTGCAATTGCAGAAGTATAATCCTCTAGTTCAGAATGGCTTATTGTATATCCATTTACCCTTGCATCACTTATAGATCTTAATAACTCTTCTTTAGTAGTTATTGTTCCAGTTGCAATTCTTTCAAACTCTGTCTTATTTAGATAGGTCTCGATTTCTTGGTCAGGTAAAAAAGAAAGAATAGCCCTTGCACATGCCCCTGCGTAAAGAGGGCTTCTTCTCCCGACAGCAGTATACAAGCGAACTTTTTGATAGACATCCACTTTTTCAATATAAATTGTTTCATCGCCTTGTCGAACGATTAAATTTATAGCTTCTTTTAGTTCTTTATGTAATTCTTGCATAATATCAAAAGCAATTTGCCTCAAATTTAATCGGGAAGCTACAAGGTTTCCATACGTTAGAAACAATAAACCCAATCGGTATTTTGAATCTTTTCCTTTTTCTACGAAACCCATTTCTTCTAAAGTCAGAAGCATTCTGTAAACAGAAGTTTTCGGTATTTGAGATAGATCAATTATCTCTTGAAAAGTGAGTTCTGGGTTTTCGAGAAACAAATTTAAGATATCCATTGAACGAACTACAGTCTTATTTTTCATATTATCACCTTCTATTAAAATTATTAGCGATTATTACTATAGTCTATCAGTTTCTTTTTACTTCTATAGTTTACAAGGAAGATACTAATGCCAACCATAACTAACCCGATAATTAGTAAATATGTAATTGGTTCATCAAGGAATACCGCTCCTAATATGACGGCAATAATTGGTACCATAAAAGTGGAGGAACCTACCTTACTAGCTTCACCTTCTCTAATAAGTTTGTAATATACTATTTGTGCCAGAGGTATACCTAATACGGAACCATATGTTAAGGCACTGATATATTTACTATTCCAAACGATATCTGAGAAGTCCTCGAAAAAACTCCCGAATCCTATCAATATAAAACCGCCTATTATACATTGCATGGAAACCATCCAGTATGGATTCACTCTATTGCTCACTTTTTTGACGTATATAACACCTAAAGCCCAAAAGAAAGCAGTTAATAACCCTAAAATTACACCAATAACTGATACATGGAAAGTCAAACCATCCAAGCTCACAATAACAATACCTATAAAGCCAATTACTAACCCCAAAATCTTTCCAGGAGTCATAAATTCACCGAGCCAAATCCATGCAAAAAGCCCTAATAATACAGGTTGAAAATATACAAGAATGGAAAATAATCCACCCGGTAAATAATTTAACCCGACTGTTTGAATTCCAAAAAATAAAGTTGTATTTAATAAGGCAGAAGTGCAATACAGACGCCAATTCTCACGCCAATTTAATTTATCCCTAATTTTAAATAATATTACTGCTAATAGTAATCCACCCATTGTTGCTCTCATTCCTGCAAATATGACGGGAGGAGTATATGGTAATGCAAGTTTATATATAGGCCAACTTGCTCCCCAAACAAAAATTAAAAACAAGAGTAGCATTGTGGACTTTGTGAAAATTTTTTTCAACCCTATTACTTCCCTTCAACATCTCACCGAATCTATAAAACCACTCTAAACACTATACACCCTTTCACTCCTAGCATCTATTTAAATTTCCTTCTACTAAGCGAAAAAATTCGTTATATTCAAGATTTTCGATTCTCCATTTTCGTCCTGCAGTCGACCTTATATCATTTTAGAAGAATGGAATTGATAATTACGTATTATTCGTTCACCATTAAAACGAATTATTCTCTAATAGTAAAAAGACGCCCATAGAGAGCGTCTTTAGAAAAAATTATTAAACAAATATATCTGCAACCAGAATAGCTATTAGTGATGCACCCCAAGCTAATGTAGTTGGTACTGACCATACCATAATCTGTTCTTTCGTATTTGTGATACCAAGTGACCGGTTAACAACCCAAAACATTGTATCACTAAAATATGAGAATACCATTGCGCCAAGTGCTGCGGCTTGTGCTGCGAGCACCATATTTACACCATCTATATTAACTAGAATTGGTGCTGAAATAGATGCAGCTGTTATCATTGCAACAGTCCCACTACCTTGGATCAACCTTATAAGGGAGGCAACTATGAACGGTATTAATACAGCAGGTAATGGTAAGGAAGCAACGAGATTTCCAATATAGTCCCCAGCTCCACTTTCACGTAATACATAGCCGAATGCTCCACCTGCACCAGTG
The DNA here is from genome assembly GCF_038003145.1 of Psychrobacillus sp. FSL K6-1464. Taxonomy (NCBI): domain Bacteria; kingdom Bacillati; phylum Bacillota; class Bacilli; order Caryophanales; family Bacillaceae; genus Psychrobacillus; species Psychrobacillus sp. FSL K6-1464. The sequence continues at coordinate 1,625,262 of NZ_JBBOOP010000001.1, read as the reverse complement.
ATTAATAGAATAACCCCGGCTGCGTTCATACCTTCTTCCATCCTGGCAAGTGTATCTTCACGACTCCAACGCCCTGCTAATGCATAAATAGCTGCAATTACAGCTAACCCTACCGCAATAATTGGTTGGCCTAAGAAAATAAGATAATCATAAATTCCACCCGTAATTTCTAATGCTGTCAACGTTGTATTCAGGAAGATTAATACAATCGGTAAGACAATCGGTAATATAGAACGGAACAAGGATGGTAGCTCTTTATTACGTTCATTTGAGAGTTGAACAAATTCATCATACGTCATTTCATCCTCAGGACGAACCCAGTCCGTGCCGTCTTCATTTGGCAATTGATATATTCTCTTACCTAACCACTTACCATAGAAAACTCCAACTAACATAATAGGAATCGCAAAAATCAATCCATAAATAATCATTTGACCAATGTCTACTCCGAAAATTCCTGCAACCCCTAGTGGTCCTGGAGTTGGTGGAACCGCATGATGCGTTGCTACCGCACCAATTGCCAACGGAATTCCAATTGCAACAACTGATTTACCAGTTTTTCTTGCAACAGATTTTATTAATGGCGTTAAAATGATAAACGTAGAATCTACAAATATAGGAATCGCAACTATGTATCCTGCAAGGGCCATGGCCCATTCTTCTTTTTTCTTTCCTATAAACTTGATAAGTGCATATGCTAAACGTTCTGCAGCACCGGAAACTTCCAATAATCTACCCATCATAACTCCAAACCCAATTACGATACCAATGGACCCTAACGTACTACCGAAACCACCAATTATGGCATCGGCTACTTTAGGTGGTGACATTCCTCCGATGATTCCTGTTATTGCTGCTGCGATTATTAATGCTAAAAACACATGAATTTTCGTTTTTACTACTAGATAAACTAATAGAATTACCCCAATGATAAGACCTAAAATTACTTGTGACTCAGATGACATCCCATGAAACCCCTTTCAATCCTCTGTTTTTAAAAAAGGAAAGTATAATACTTTCCTTCTATACTAATTACTTATAATGATTCACGAGTAAATTTCGGTGCATATTCAGCAGCAAGTTTAATACATTCGTACATGCTTACCTCAGATGCAATGTTTTTCCACGCTATATCAAATGCAGTACCATGATCAACAGACGTACGTAGGAAAGGCAGACCATTTGTAATAGATATTGTACGGTGGAAATCCGTCATTTTCGCCGCGATATGACCTTGATCATGATATAGAGAAAGAACAGCGTCATACTTACCATTTAGTGCTTGGAAGAAAACTGAATCTGCCGGTACTGGACCGTAGGCATCAATTCCATCTGCTTTCGCAAGTTCGACACCTGGTTTAATTTCTTCTACTTCTTCCATACCAAATAGACCGCCCTCCCCTGAATGGGGGTTTAATCCTGCGACTGCAAGCTTACGACTCTCAACTCCTAGACGTTGTAGAGCTTTATCACATCTATTTAAATAATCACGAACTCTTTCTTTCGTCATTTGCGTAATTGCTTCTGCAACTGACACATGTCTTGTTAAGAAGAATATACGCATTCCTTTTACTTGGAACATTGTTAGTGGATCTGGAGCACCACCTAAATCCTCAAGCATTTCTGTATGACCGATATAAGGAACCTTTGCTGCTTTTAATGATTCTTTATTGATCGGAGTAGTTGCAATTGCTTTAACTTCGCCAGCCATTGCAAGTTCCACTGAGCGTTTGATAAATTCAAATGCTGCTTGTCCATTTTGTGCCGAAACCTCTCCTGGCGCGAAATCTTCCATATTAATATTTGCTAAGTCCATTACATCTATCGTCCCAAACTCATAGGAACCTTCTGCTGGTGATGAAACGACACGAACTTTTAAATTTACACCAGTTACTTCGATTGCTTTACGAAGTATATTCGCATCCCCTACAACTAGAGGTTTACACATTGTGTAAAGTTCTTCTTTTGCTAAAGATTTAACTGTAATTTCAGGACCAATACCTGCCGCATCTCCCATAGGAATTGCAATAATTTCTCGAACTGTAGTCATATCCTAAACACTTCCTTCTTCTTTTTTGTTTATTAAGAATCTTACACACTTATAAATAGAGTACTTATCCCCTACCATGCCACCTTTAGTAATTACAGGAATGCCATCGAAAGCTCCTCCTATAAAATGACCATATGCCGCTAAAGGAAGTACTTCATCCTGCAAACCAATAGCCTGCGCTTCACTGACAGAGCATAGAGCTGCTGTCACATCGCCACCACTGGAAAACATTCCATCAATTGCATGTTCTGTTTGGTCAATAACACTATGAGTAACTCTAGCCAAACCTTCCGTTAAGCGCTTGGCAAGCTTTTCTTCTGTTACTCCTTCTCTAACAGCTATTTCTTTTAAATCTAGTTTCCCTGAACCCGGTGCATACGTAGTGATGATTAATACTTCTTGATCCTCTAATTTAATGATTGCTTCCTTCATCGCACGCTCTATTTCTTCGTCCCACGTACTAGTAGTAGAAGCTAATGCCTCCGTATTGACATAAACAGGGTCAGCATTTTTCTTGTCTATAAGATAATTTAGTTGTCTTCCAGTTAAAGGAGTTATGCTACCAACCGTTACGATGAACTTATTCGTCAACACATGCTGATGAGCCATTAAACGACTATAAGATGCGGATAATGGACCTGGATCCACGGGCACAAAAACCACTCCCTCAATTGCAGCCATCGACTCTGCTATATGATCAATGTCTTCATTTGTCACAGCATCTACAACAATAATCCGATTTCCAGTTTCTATTTGTTTCATCATTTCCAATTGAATACTATTTTTTCCCTTTAAAACCCTCCCTAATCCTATGTGGGAAACTGGATACTGACTTTGCTCTATCATTATAGTAGGCACATGAGAGATTGTAATTGGATTCATTGGATCCTTCGCAACGTCCGTAGATTCAACTGGTACACCATCTATCAATAGATACCCCCCAGATACGATACGTCCTGAATCTGGATAGGATGTAACAACTACTGCCACACTATTTTTTCCTATTGCATCTAATAATGTGTCTGTTTCTACTCCAAGGTTTCCACGTACCGTACTATCAATGCGCTTACAAAAAATACTTGCCCCCCATGTCGAAAGCTGTTCGTACGCATTCAACACTCTACTTTGTGCAATACTTGGTGCACAATATCTACTATCTGTGTCAACACTAATGGAAGTAAAACCACCCGTTTTTGGCACCTCACCCCCAAAAACTGCAGTAGCACTATTGAACCCATTTTTAGAAAGGAGAACTCCAGTTGCATTAGCACCGGTTAAATCATCTGCAATAATTCCAACTTTCATTTTTTCACGCCCTTAATAAAGGTAGTCATTTCACTGTAGATTTCTTCTACTTCTTCTGGAAGTGTTTGATCTGTTATGATAGCTGTCACGCAATCGATATCCGCTATTTTAGCAAACGCTTTCTTTCCGAACTTTTGAGCATCCACTACTAGATAAACTGATTCACTACTATTAATCATTTCTCTCTTTATAGAAGCTTTTTCAAAAGTAGCAGATGTAATGCCTAGTGTTGAATGAACTGCATGGGCACCTAAAAACAAAATATCTACATGGATTTCTTTTAACATATTTTCTGCATATGTTCCGAAAACTGCCCCTACACCATTTTGAATTTTTCCACCTAACATAATGACTTCCACTTTGCTATCCATCAATTCTGCAGCTATTTTAATGTCATTTGTTACAATCGTTAAATTTATTTTCTGTTTTAAACGTTTGGCAATTTCAAAATTAGTAGTACCAGAATCGAGAAAAACTTTCATACCATCTTTTACAAGTCCTATAGCGATTTCAGCAATTTCTACTTTTTGTGGATGAGCTTCAGAAATTTTTTGAATATAGCTCTGTTCTGCAATAATAGCCTCGGGTATAGCGGCTCCACCGTGAGTTCTTATCAATTTCTTCTGTTTTTCTAGTTCATCTAGATCACGACGAATGGTCATCGCAGATACATCTAGTAAATTTACTAAATCCAAAATTTCTACTTTTCCATTTATGGCAAGCTCTTCAATGATGCGTTTCTTTCTTAATATCGGAGTCATACAATTCTCCTTTTCATAAAAACGTTTACTATGAACATATTATGTTCGATTCTACCAATAAAGTCAATATATTTTGTTTAATTTAAACTTTTAGTGTTAATAACGAACATTTAACCATTTATAAAACAATTTAGAATTATCAATATTAACTAGCATTTTAGCGATGTAGTGTGATAAACTATATTAATCTTTTATATGAAATTGGAGGTATACCGCCTTATGCAATTAACAGATACGAAATCAATACAAGTGGAGAATGTCCTAATTGCACATCAGTTTTTAAAAGATGTCGTCTATCATACTCCCTTACAAAAAAACGAGTATTTATCAGAAAAGTATGGAGCAACTATTTATTTCAAACGAGAGGATTTACAACATGTCCGCTCTTTTAAATTACGTGGGGCTTACTATAAGATTAAAACAATTGAGACAGAAGCAAGGGAAAAAGGAGTAGTTTGTGCAAGTGCTGGTAACCACGCACAAGGTGTCGCTTACGCATGTGCACAACTCGGTATCATCGCAAAGGTTTTCATGCCTTTAACCACGCCCTCACAAAAAATTGATCAAGTGAGAATGTTTGGTCGTGAATTTGTGGAAATCATTCTAGCCGGTGATACATTTGATGATTCCGCAGAAAGTGCAACGGCTTATGCAGATACGGAGGATAGAATTTTCATCCACCCATTCGATGATCCGGATATCATTGCGGGTCAAGCAACTGTTGCTGTAGAAATAATGAATGATATTGATGTTCCTATAGATTATTTGTTTGGTAGCATTGGTGGTGGTGGCTTAATATCTGGACTATCTACTTATATAAAGAATGTCTCTCCTTTCACCAAAGTAATTGGGGTTGAACCTGAGGGAGCTGCAAGTATGCAGGCTGCTTTCCAAAACGGAGGTCCAATTAAGCTAGATTTAATAGATAAATTTGTAGATGGAGCAGCGGTAAAATGTGTTGGTAATCTCTCTTATGAACTAAGCAAAAAGTACGTGGATGATATTGTTCTTGTACCGGAAGGAAAAGTTTGTACGACGATATTAGATTTATACAACAAGCATGCAATTATCGCTGAACCTGCTGGTGCTCTATCCGTAGCAGCATTGGACTTTTATAGCGAAGAAATCAAAGGGAAAACTGTAGTTTGCGTCATAAGTGGGGGTAATAATGATATTGGGCGTATGCAAGAGATTAAAGAAAAATCATTAATCTATGAAGAGTTACTATATTATTTCATCGTCAAATTCCCTCAAAGAGCAGGAGCATTACGTCAATTCCTGGATACGGTTCTTGGACCAAATGATGATATTACCACTTTTGAATATACTAAAAAAAATAACAAAGAAAGTGGACCTGCACTTGTGGGCATCGAATTGAAAAACAAAGAAGACTATTCTGGTATTCTTTATCGTATGAATGAGAATGGGTTTTCTTACAAAGAAGTAAATAAAGATAGCACTCTATTTGAATTACTTATATGATAAAAGCCTGTGTAACATCAACGTTTATAGCGTTTGATGTTACATTTTTTAATATACTAATATAAAGTTTTTAAAAATCTTCACACCTCTATTCTAGCAATATTTTAATCTGTTTGATATAATGATTCTTGTATTATAAATATTCTAATCTAGGGGGAAATTGAATGTCAGAAAATCAAAACAACAACAATAACAAAATGACAACTGCAGCGGGCGCGCCTGTAGTAGACAATCAAAACTCGCAATCAGCTGGACCACGTGGCCCATTATTATTACAAGATGTATGGTTATTAGAAAAACTAGCACATTTTGATAGAGAAGTAATTCCTGAGCGTCGTATGCATGCAAAAGGATCTGGTGCTTACGGTAAATTTACTGTTACTCATGACATTACACAATATACTTCAGCAGCTCTTTTCTCAGAAATCGGTAAAGAAACTGAAATGTTCGTTCGTTTCTCCACAGTAGCTGGTGAACGTGGAGCAGCAGATGCTGAACGTGATATCCGTGGATTCTCTATGCGTTTCTACACAGAGCAAGGTAACTGGGATTTAGTTGGTAACAACACTCCTGTATTCTTCTTCCGTGACCCACTTAACTTCCCAGATTTAAATCACGCTATTAAACGTGATCCACGTACTGGTATGCGCAGTGCAAATAGCAACTGGGATTTCTGGACATCATTACCGGAAGCACTTCACCAAGTGACTATCGTAATGAGTGACAGAGGACTTCCAAAATCTTACCGTACAATGCACGGATTTGGTAGCCATACATTCAGTATGATCAATGCTAACAATGAACGCGTTTGGGTTAAATTCCATATGCGCTCACAACAAGGCATTGAAAACTTAACTGATCAAGAAGCAGTTGAAGTTGTTGGTGTGGACCGTGAAAGTCACCAACGTGACCTATACGATAATATCGAAGAAGGCAATTTCCCGAAATGGAAAATGTACATTCAGGTAATGACAGAAGAACAAGCTAACAACATGCCTTACAATCCATTCGACCTGACAAAAGTTTGGTATAAAAAAGACTTCCCTCTAATTGAAGTTGGAGAATGGGAACTTAACCGTAACCCTGAAAACTATTTTGCTGAAGTAGAGCAAGCAGCTTTCACACCAGCTAACGTTGTACCTGGTATTAGCTTCTCTCCAGACAGAATGTTACAAGGTCGTCTATTCTCTTATGGTGATGCACAACGCTACCGTTTAGGTGTAAATCATCATCAAATTCCAGTTAACACACCAAAATGCCCGGTACACTCTTTCCATAGAGACGGAGCAATGCGTGTGGATGGTAACTTAGGTGGAACATTACCTTATGAGCCAAATAGTTATGGAAAATGGAAAACTCAACCTCAATACACTGAGCCACGTTTACCACTTCATGGAGATGCTGGAATTTGGGAATTCCGTGAAGATGATGATAACTACTATGAGCAACCAGGTAAACTATTCAGATTGATGAGTCCAGAAGACCAACAAGTTCTTTTTGATAACACAACACGCAATATGGACGGCGTAGAGGAATTCATTAAGATTCGTCACATCATTCACTGCTATAAAGCAGATCCTGCATACGGACAAGGTCTTGCAGAAGCAATGGAAATTCCGTGGGGCAATATCGAAGCTGCAATGGCTTAATATATCCACTTAATAACATAGCTTTACTCACAGAGTGGTTAGTAGTAACTTAGGTTACTACTAACCACTTTTTATATAGTTAAAAACCCTCTAGAATGGCACCAACTGAACAATACTTACGAAAAGGAAACGTCTATCTATTCGTGACTCATTAAACAGACAAAAAGAGCAACCCATGGCTGCTCTTTTTGTTGTTTAGGACGATAATAATGCTCGATCACTTGTTAACTTTTGGCCACGAATACGTTGGAACTCTTGCATTAGCTTTTCAATGGTTAAGTGTTTCTTCTCTTCTTCCCCAACCTCTAATATTATTTGTCCTTTATCCATCATGATCAAACGATTACCTAAGTCTAATGCTTGCTGCATATTATGAGTAACCATTAAAGTGGTTAGATTATCTTTTTTTACAAGCTTTTCGGTCAAATTTGTTATTAGTTCTGCTCGAGAAGGATCTAAGGCAGCTGTATGCTCATCTAGCAATAATATAGAAGGCTTTGTAAATGTAGCCATTAACAATGATAATGCCTGCCTTTCTCCACCTGAAAGCAGTCCAACTTTAGCGTTTAATCGGTTTTCAAGATTTAAATGCAAACTTTCAAGTGAGTGAAGGAAAAGTTCTTTCCTCTGTTTATCAACTCCAATTTTCAAGCTTCTTTTTTTATTTCTAGAATAGGCAATTGCTAAGTTTTCCTCAATTGTCATGGTTGGTGCAGTACCAGACATTGGATCTTGAAACACTCTTCCTATCAACTTGGATCGTTTAAATTCGGGTAATTTTGTCACTTCTTCTCCATTAATATAAATTTGGCCAAAGTCGGGAGTCAATGCCCCAGAAACCATATTTAACATGGTAGATTTACCCGCACCATTACTTCCAATAACGGTAACAAAGTCACCAACATTTAGCGTTAAATTTATACGATCTAATGCAATTTTCTCATCTGCAGTACTCTCATTGAAAACTTTGTTAATATTATTTAATTTAAGCAAGGTTCTCACTCTCCTTACTTCTATTAAGAGCTAAGACTTCCGATTCACGCAATGCATGTCGTTTTGCTTTCCTGCTCTTTTCACGTCGTTTTTCGAAGAACTGAGGTAAAATGAGTGCTACAATTACGATAAATGCAGTAATTAGCTTCATATCTCCTGCATCCAAGAATTCTACGCGAAGCGCTAATGCTAAAACGATACGATAAATGATAGCACCAGTGATTACAGCAATAGTTGTTCTAACGATTGTTTTCGTACCGAAAATTGCTTCTCCTATTATGACGGAGGCAAGTCCGATTACTATCATTCCAATACCCAACCCTATATCAGCAGCTTTTGTATACTGAGCAATTAAAGCTCCAGAAAATGCAACAAGGGCATTGGAAATACCTAATCCTAATATGACAAGCGTATCTGTATTTGCTGAAAAACTGCGAATCATTTTCTTGTTATCACCGGTTGCACGAATTGCTAAACCAACTTCCGTTTTTAAGAACCAATCAAAAATAAATTTTATTATAACTATTAAAATAGCTACAATTACTAGTGTCCCCCAAGTTTTAGGAACATATTGAACACCTAAAGAAGTTAAGAATCCATTAATAGTATCATCTATACCTAAGCTTCCCCACCAACTGAAAAACTGGCTAAATATAGTTCCTTCATTCATCAAAGGGATATTAGGTCTTCCTACAGAATTCTCAATTGTAAAACCCATTATCCTCAAATTGATGGAATACAAAGCAATCATCATTAATATTCCCGACAGTAGTGGATTAATCTTCCCTTTCGTGTGTAAAATCCCTGTCATACATCCTGCTAGGAATCCTGCAAATATAGCAACGAGTGTTGCAATAGCAGGATGATAGCCTAACACTATCATCGCCGCTGCTGTTCCTGCTCCTGTTACAAAGCTTCCATCAACCGTCAAATCAGGAAAATCCAACACTCGGAAGGTCAAATAAACACCGAGAGCCATAAGTGCATATATAAACCCTTGCTCAACTGACCCAAAGATTGCTGTAAACATAAAACATCAAACTCCTATCTATTCCGCAAATTCTGATTCCCATTCATCTTTTACTTCTATTCCAAGGGCATCAACAGTATCTTTGTTTAAAATAAATTTCAAATTTTGTGGATATTGAACGGCCAAATCAGCTGGTTTACTTTCACCCTTCAAGATTTTAACAGCCATTTCTCCAGCTTCATAACCGATATCATAAAATTCAAAGCCATATGCTCCTAATCCGCCACGTTTAACAGAATCGAACTCACCTACCATCATCGGTAACTTATGCTCATTAGCAACATCTACTACGGATTCAAGAGCTGAAACAACCGTATTGTCAGTGATGATATATAAGGAGTCAACTTTCCCTATTAAAGATTCAGTTGCTTGCTTCACTTCAGCTGATGTTGAAACGGAAGCTTCTACTACATTTAGACCAACTTTGGCCATTTCTTCTTTTACTGCATCTACAGATGAACGTGAATTTTGCTCTCCTGCATTAAATACCATACCAACATTCTTTGCACCTAACTCATTTTTCAAAAATGCAATAGTATTTGGAATCGCATCAGGTTGTGTATCAACTGTTCCAGTTACATTTCCACCTGGGCTTTCCATTGAATCTACAAGTTCAGCATCAACAGCGTTAGTTACAGAAGTAAATACAATTGGAATGTCCTCTGTAAGAGCCGCAACTGCTTGAGCACTAGGTGTTGAATTGGCAAATATTAAATCGGCTCCTGAGTTTACTAGATTATTAGCAATAGTTGAGTTTAAACTATTATCATTTTGAGCATTCTCATATTGATATTCGACCTCGAGTCCTGCATCCTCAATGGCTTTTTGAAATCCTTCGTAAGCTGCATTTAATGATGGATGTTCTACAATTTGAGTAACACCTATTTTAAATACTTCTTTATCGTCAGACTTTGTAGAAGTGGATTTTGTTGCAGCAGAATCATCTGTACCACATGCAGCTAATAGTAAAACAGCAGCGGATAATACCATACCAAACTTTTTCTTTGTTTTTCCCATCTTTAATACCCCCAATTTACATTCAATACATCAGTGATTCAACTCGCTAAAGTATTACGATAAAGCAATGTTACACCGGATAAGAATAATAGTCAATAACATTATGAATTATTAATTAATTTAATTTGTATGCTTTTAGTTTGGGTCTAAAGAAAAAGGTTGATAGTCGTTAATGATTACGAAGAATAGGTACAGGTTTGTGAAAGTGTTACTTAAACTAACTAAGCAGGTTAGTTAGTTTAAGTAACATAAATGGATTTTTGCAACTTCTTTTCGGTTTGCATACGTATTCAGTAAAGAAATCGTAAGTTTCATTTGATTGCAACGAAGCGTTGCGAACTTGAAATCATTGGTTTCTTTTGCCACAGAAAAAAATTTGATATGGTGGTGATATCAAATTTAGAAAGGAATGATAAAAATGAAAATTGGGAAATCGATTTTAGATTATCGTAAAAGAAATAATTTAAGCCAAGAACAATTGGCAAATAAAATTGGAATTACTAGACAGGCTATTTCAAAATGGGAACAAGAAAAAGGTGCCCAAGATATTGAAAATTTAATTTTATTAAGCGATGAAATGAATATTAGCTTAGACAATTTGATTAAAGGTAACAGTAATATAAAAAAGCAAATCTTGAATAATCAAAAAGCAGTAAAGTTTCATCTTTTAGTTATTTTATTTTTAATAGCTATTGTAATTTATATAGCGTATTTTGCTCTTTTACATGAAATTTTTATGATTGGATTCTTAGTTGCAACGCTCTTTATGCTAGGTATAGAACTTTATGTTTACATGAGGAATATTCGAATTAAAAAATAAGCTATGTTACTTTTTCTCTTGTTCATCTTGGGAAGGTAAAGAAAAAATTATTTTGAAACAGCCAAAGAAATAACAGAAAAAGGTGAGCTTAAAAGTGTTTTTCCAAGCTCGCCTTTTTCTATACAAAATCTAGCATTAACTTTAACATAGCCTTATTTTTTTACTTATTGCCTTTAAAGTTAGAACCCTTACGATGTATATTAAAATATCTGCTATGATATAACTAATAATCCGAATTAGGAGGTATATAAATGACTACTGTAATTATTATTAGTATTTTTATTTTCTTAATAGTATTAGGTCTCACTATTTTCACTATTAATAAAGGGTACGCATTTAAGCATACAATTGATGATTTACCTGAAAAAGACGATAAAAAAACGCATAGCCATAATGGCTAATGCGTTTTTTCATTCATGCACAATTTAATTGTTTACTTTTACTTTATCTTTTTTAATTTGTTTACTTCTTAATTGACCACATGCAGCGTCGATATCACTACCTTGCTCCATACGAACACCACAATTAATCCCTTTGTTTTTCAATGTTTGGAAGAAAGCACTAATCGATTTTTCATCACTTCGTTGATACTGACCATGCTCATCTACTGGATTGTATGGGATTAAGTTCACATACGAAAGATGACGTTTGTTTTCTAGAAGTTTAGCAAGTTGAAGTGCCTCTTCTACATGGTCATTTACATCTTTGAGTAGTATATATTCAAAAGTAATACGACGATTTTTCTTCTCTAAATAATAATCTACAGCTGCCATTACTTTTTCAATAGGGAATGCCTTATTAATAACCATAATTCTCGAGCGAAGCTCATCATTAGGAGCATGCAATGAAACTGCAAGATTTACTTGAAGATCCTCTTCCGCAAAATCCATAATTTTCTTAGCAAGACCACTTGTTGATACTGTAATATGACGAGCACCAATAGCAAGTCCTTTTTGATCATTTACAGTACGTAGGAAGTTCATCAAGTTTTTATAGTTATCAAACGGCTCCCCGATACCCATAACAACGATATGGCTGACACGTTCTTCCTTTTGAATTTGGTCCAAATGGAATTGCACCTTCATGATTTGTTCCACAATTTCTCCTGCGTCAAGGTCACGGCTCTTTTTAAGTAATCCACTTGCACAGAAACTACATCCAATATTACACCCTACCTGCGTCGTCACACACACTGAAAGACCATATTTAAAGCGCATTAGTACAGTTTCGATTAAATTACCATCTTGCATTTCAAATAAGAACTTAATTGTGCCATCTGCAGATTCTTGCTTAACACTTTCCTTTAACGTCTGTATAACAAAATTTTCTTCCAAAATCTGAAGACATTCCTTGTTTACATTGGTCATTTCTGCAAAGCTTTGTACACGTTTAATGTACAACCAGTCCCAAACTTGCTCTGCGCGGAATTTTTTTTGGCCTTGACCCATTAGCCATTCGATTAACTGATCTCTTGTTAGACCATATATAGATTTTTTCATTATAAGCCCTCATTTCATGCGTATACAATTTGCCTATTATACTATAGTTATTTACCCAAGACAACTTATTATACTGGAAAAAAGGTTAAAAAGATATAATTATGCTTGTGTCATATCTATTTCTACTTCATTTTCTCTAATCCAATCACTGTAGCTACCAACATATAGCTGAACATTTTCATAGCCCGCCTCTTTCAGACAACCATACAAAGGCGCAGCTGTAACGCCACTACCACAATAAGCTATCACAGGTTTGTCAATTGGAGCTAATTGACTTAACTTTTTCTTTAATTCTTTCTGCTCTAGGAATTTCCCGTTTTTCTTCAGTTGCTCCCAGTCAAAGTTTATAGCTGAAGGGATATGCCCAGCAATTGAATCGATTGGTTCACTTTCACCTTTATAGCGTACATTTGATCTTGCATCTATTAATTGACCCTCTTTTTCCTGCGCTACAACTTTCCTTACTTCAGCCATTGTCAGTAACTTATCGTTGTTCCATTCAGGGATTGTTGAAGTATGTGGTAGGACAGACTCCATGTTAGAAACTGGTAACTTGCCCTTCAACTCTTCGTAGCCGGAACGGGATACATATATATGTTTAAATCCTGCCCACTCCAATAAGAAATAGGCACGTAACGCAAAAGGAGTCGCTCCTTGATCATAAATTACAATATAATCATCTAATTTTAAACCAGCTTGCTGAACCAGTCTTGTCATTTGTTCCTTCGAAATCATTGGATGACGACCATCTTGACTGCCCATATCTGATAAATCTTCTTCCAAATCCCAATATATTGCACCTTCTATATGTCCCTTGTTATACATTTGACGACCCGCACTTTTTTCACCAAGATCAAAGCGAGTATCGATAAAACGGGGATTATTCTCTAAAATCTCTCCTAATTCAATAAACACTTTTACCATTTAAGCCCTCCTTTATAGTCGCGCATATACTGACTTCCACAAGTGAAGTGTTTGTTCCTGCTCTAATAATTTTCGTTCCGCATCAATTTGCGTAATCGATTCTTGTAGTAACTTTAAACGTAGTGCCTCCGATTCAATATCCGAGTATTGTTCTATCCATTTTCCTAAACGTTCTTTTTCATTCGATAGGTATTGATCTGCCTCCACTTTGGTTTCATCAGATAAAGTATCACGTAATTTTTCTTTTTCATTATTCTCAAAAAAGCTCTTGGAATTTTTAAAATAGGATTTTACATGTTCATATTTAGTAATGCTTTCAAATGGTCCTACAAAATCTAGTAATTCTCTCTCGGTTACTTCATGTGGACTAAATGTAAAACTTGTATTCAAATCTTTTAGTACGCGTATTTCTTCTTTTTCTAATTGCAGGATTTGTTGCTGAATATATTGCAATATACGGAAATTGGAGACCCGCATTTCTTGTTCGATATCAAAACGTATCATTTTAAGAATATCCTTTAAAGCAATGTCCAATGCAATTGTTGCGGATTTATTTGCAAATAATGATGGATTATATGCCTCTTTAAAGAACTCATTGAAACGATAATATACACGTTGTAATACGTAATAGAGTAGTGTATCTAGCTCCTGGTTAGCATCTTTTGCAATCTGTGTGTATTTAGAATTTGTATAGCGTTTACGAATATTTTGTTCTTGATTTCGAAGCTCGACTAGACGTTGGTCTTTTCGGGCCAGATTTACTTCCGTCTGTTCTATTAAGCCAAGTAGTTTCGATTGTTGACGAGTTGCTTCCTCTTCAAGAGCAGATATTGAGATTTGCTTCAGATCCTTTTCAAGAAAATGATGAAAAGATTCTTCAAACTGTTGCATTCCTTCATGCAATGATAATCCATCGAGTTTCTCTTTTAACCCTTGTAAACTAGATACCCCGTAAACTCTTGGGAAACGAATACCAAAACGTTGCAGTTCGTCCTGGACGTATTGTTTTACTAAATTGGCCTCCTCTTCTGAATCTGCCAAATCGATAGCATTAACAACAAAGAACATTTTATCCAACTCGAAGGCATCTTTTACTCTTCCCAGCTGTATTAAAAACTCACGGTCTGCTTTTGAAAATGCATGGTTGAAATAAGTAACAAACAATACAGCATCAGCGTTACGAATATAGTCAAAAGCTACTCCGGTATGTCTCGCATTAATCGAATCTGCTCCAGGTGTATCTACTAATGTCACACCTAGTCTCGTTAATTCACAATCATAATAAAAATCAATAAAATCTACAAAACAGCTTTTCGATTCATCCGCTACAAATTGGCCAAATTCATCTCCAGAAACATGCAGAACATTTCCAAATTGCCCTTTAAATGTTGGATACCCTTTATAAAATGCAGTAACGAATGATTTGTGTACCTCTTCAGCTACCTTCTCTTGCATAACCGTACTAGCTTTTTCAAAAGCTTCCTCTAATGTATGGACAGTTATTCCAAGCTGCTCATAAGCATAACTCACATCTTCTAAAATTTGCCCCTCTGATTTCAACACTACATCAGCAGTATTATGTAAATGATTTTCAGACACAGGATGAATTTTGTTAATAGCTGCAGTTGTAGGGTTTGGTGAAACCGGTAGCACATTTGCCCCCATTAAAGCATTCGAAAAACTAGATTTCCCGGCACTAAATGCACCAAATAACGCGATAGTAAATTGTTGATTTTCCACTCGTAAAGCTTTTCTTTTTATCGTTGCAGCAGCTTCTTCAAAAGCAGGTAATTCTGCTAATACTTCACCAATTCTTTTCGCACGACTCACTACTGCCTCCGCGGAGAGAAGAACTTCTTCGTCCTTTACTTCTTCTTCCTTTGCTACATTTACAATAGGTTGCTCCGTAGTATGCGCTTGTTCTTCATAATCTGTAATAGAACCTTCAAATTGAAGTCGTTCTTGTTCCCAGCTTTTTAATAATTTATCTCTGTCTTTTCTAATTGGCAACGAAGGAGTAGTGACGTTTTTTTCAAATGTTTCTATTCGTGTATCTATTTCTTCCAATGATTGAATAGCTAGTCTCTTTTCATTGAGCTCCGCTGTTTTTGATAGTATTTGGTCCTCATCTTCCAACGGGCTTTCTTCTATATAATGTATATTTTCTTCTTTCCATACATCTGTTTGGTTGATGTAGTAACGATTTACCGCTTCTGTAACTCGATTGGCGAAATTTAGAATCGCATTACCAGTCGTACTTGCACCTTCGTGAAGAGAATTTTCAATCAGACTAGGAGAAATAGCAAACTGAATTTCATCAATCTGATGGATTTTTTCTTCTGTTAATAAGGAAACATCTTTTAACATACGTTTCATTAACAATTTCATATGAGAAGTTATATTGGTAGAAATTATTTTTTCTAACATGCTAATAATTTCGTTAAGTCTTCTTTGTCTTTCTTCTTCAGTTTTCTTTTTACTACCCAAAAATCCAACTTTAAAAGTAGGTTGCTTACTTTCTGCATAAGACTTTAAAGCTTCACGCATTTCAAACGTCATTATAGAAGCATTTTCAAGTATGTTTTTTCGAAGTTCTTCAAATGTTTTTCTCCAAAGCGTAACATCTTGAAGTTTCACTTGCGTTTGAGCTAGTTCCAATTGTTCTTTGATATCCTCTTTATTATTCCAATCTTCTTCACTTAGCTGACTTTCAAAGGCTTCAAAACAAGTAGCTTTTTCATCCTCTAAAAAATGTAAATGCTCATCTTTTAACTTTTCTAGCGTTGTCTGGGCCAGTGTAAGATAGTAATCCTCTTTATTTTCAATAGAACTAGTAACGATTTGTTGAACTTGCGGAAAATCATTATGTATGAAATCTTTATTTTTTAGGCTTGTATAAAATATTCCTTTTGGATCAACCGACCACGATTTAAATGCATCTGTAACAGATTGCTTATAAGCTGCAAATGGTAGTTCTTCTTCTCTGTGCTTATCTACCTGATTTACGATTAAATATACATTCTCATTATAATGAAGTAATTGCTTTGTAAATTGAAAGTTTAACTCAGACTGAACATGATTGTAATCCATCACATAGAAAACAATATCTGCCAAATGAAGGGCAGATTCGGTGGAAACGCGATGTGCATCATCAGTCGAGTCAACTCCAGGAGTATCCATTATAGTAATTCCTTCGGGAAGATTAGACCCAGCATGTCCTATTTCAATTTGAGATACTTTACTTCCGTCTTTTGAATATTTTTTTACTAATTGAATATCATACTCCCCTGAAAATCTAACAGGTGGTTGATCCACAAAGTGAACAAGAGCATAATTTTCTGCTGTATTTTGAACCGTCACAATATTTGCGGAGGTTGGAATCGGGCTAGTTGGCAGTATTTGCTCATCAACTAAGGCATTAATCATACTAGATTTCCCTGCAGAAAAGTGACCTGCAAAAGCGATAGTAAATGTGCCTTTTTCTAATTTTCCTGCAAATAATTTAGACTTACGATAGCGTTCATCATCATTATTCTGTTGGAAAATCGTTGCAAGTAAAGCATTTTGTTCTTTTATCATTTGTAATTCATTTGAGTTCTGCATATAAAAAGTTAATCTCCTTCATAATTCGACAATGTACATCTATCATAGCAAAGTTTTAAAGCCTAAAACAATATTCTTTCACTCTTTTAGTTAATAAGAAAAACCGAGCAAAAAGATGTCCGGTCCTTAAGGGACTGAAACGTAGATATGCCGGCAATTTCCGCTCCGAGTGGTCGCTTTCCGCAGGCTTGGCTTCAGCCTCCTCGTTCGCTATGCTCCTGCGGGGTCTTCAGCTCAAGCTATCCTGCTTGAGTCGCCGCCTTGCGCTCCAATCAAAATAGGGAGTAGTACTCAATCATAAGATTTCGCGTAGCCTCTCGCTTAAATGATAAGAGTGGTCAAAGTTAAAAGGATAAAATCGTACAGTGTTCATCGTAAATTTTTAAATACTTTTCTAATCTTTTAAAAATGACTCTACTTGTTTTCACAAATAAAGTCATTTC
Source organism: Psychrobacillus sp. FSL K6-1464 (assembly GCF_038003145.1). Lineage (NCBI taxonomy): Bacteria > Bacillati > Bacillota > Bacilli > Caryophanales > Bacillaceae > Psychrobacillus > Psychrobacillus sp. FSL K6-1464. Next base: position 1,607,686 of record NZ_JBBOOP010000001.1, on the reverse strand, counting down.
GTCTTTGTTTCATATTGTTTTCGCTTTAGGAGCTATAGATTTTAAAATATATGCCGTTACCCCACCATAAACTAAAATAGCTGATCCAATGAAAATAGCTAACATAAAAAATCGCCCTCTCAACTGAATTTGATATTCATTCTCATTGACATAATACCATAGTATATTTTAAATTTCTACAATACCTATTCTTTTTTCCTATATAACATGTTAAAATTGATACATCTATACTAGTCGGAGGGTTAAAATGAGTACTTCTAAACATATTCAAACAATTTTAAATGGAACAATCCAATCCTTGAAATCAGTAATACCTATTTCAATGGATATAAAGTCACCTTCCCTGATGGTTCAACCATTTGTGCAAAAGGAAATGGGCGTACTTATCGGAATCATTGGTGATATTAAAGGGCGTATTATTATTGACTCTGCGGCTGAATCCTTTTCTGCAATTGGAGCTACTATGTTCGGAATGCCATTAGAAGGTGAAATGCTCGAATCATTTACAGGTGAACTCGGGAATATGATAGCAGGTAATTTATGTACCTCCGTTGCTGCAAGTGGAGTTGAAATTGATATTACTCCACCTACTGTTATTGTTGGTACTAGCAGGTTATATGGTTTCCAACATGCTTTTAGACTGCCTGTAGAAATTGAAAATATAGGTGAAATGACCATAATCTTAACGATAGATGAATAGAAAACGGAGCCTCCTTTAAATAGGAAGGTTCTTTTTTTTGCTTAAAATCATTACAGGAAGGTAATAGTGTTCCAAAAATACCAGATTTCACATATATTTCACAGTTAATAACCGTATGTGTGATTTTTATCACATCATCTCACGACTATTATATTTATGATGAGACTATAGAGTTTAGTAGAAGGAGGTGTAAGTAAATGTCGAAAAAGAAAGAAAAAGACTCTGATTTAAAAGGGACACTTTATTCCGTAGGTTTCGTTGGCGCATTTATATTAGTTACTTGGTTCTTGGCATTTTACTTATTCATAGACAGATTTTGAATTTAAATTGGAGGTTTAAGACTTATGCATATTCATAAGTATGAAAAGTGGTGGCTAACATTTGGGATTAGCTCATTGGTATTATTTTTAACTATCGTCGGTTTTAGTGCATTTCATTATGGCTCCCATCCCCCTTCCGGGAAAATTTATATCGACCCTGAGCGAGTTGATGAGATAGCTCCTTTTAATAAACCAGGAGTTCATAAAGTAGAAGGTGAAGAGTGGGATTATGAAGTCGTTCTTGTAGCGTCTGCGTTCTATTATAATCCACCCGAAATAGAAGTACCTATAGGTTCGACCATAAAGTTCATAGCAACTACTAAAGATGTAGTTCATGGATTTCAAGTTGCTGGAACTAATATTAATATGATTCTAGAGCCAGGTTATGTTTCGGAATATGTAACAACAGTAGACAAACCTGGTGAATTTTTAATCTTATGTAATGAATATTGTGGCGTGGGACATACCACAATGACGTCCATGTTAAAGGTGGTAGAGTAAAATGACAACTATTAAAGAAAAAGCACAAGACTTAGTAAGAGTTGATCGACGCGATGGGAAACTGGCACTAGCTCATATATATGTAGCTTTTATCGCTTTATTCATCGGGGGGCTTTGTGGATTATTACAAGTCCTTGTCCGTTCAGGTCAATTTACACTCCCTTGGGGGATTGGCTATTATCAAGTATTAACTATTCATGGGGTTTTATTAGGACTTATCTTAACAACTTATTTTATATTAGGTTTTCAAATTGCTGCAATTAGTAAAACATCCGGTACGTTATCAGACAAACAACGATTAGTCGGGTGGATTGGTTTCTGGGTAATGACTGCAGGTACAGTTGCTGCTTCCATAATGGTATTACTCAATGAAGCTTCTGTATTGTATACTTTTTACGCACCACTTCAAGCACATTGGATTTTCTACGTAGGTATGGCACTAGTTGTAGTTGGGTCATGGATAGTAGCTATTGCACAGATTATGAAATATGTGGAATGGCGTAAAGCAAATCCAGGGCAACCTAGCCCGCTCTTATCATTTATGGTAATTGTCAATTTGGCGATGTGGATTATCTGTTCTTTAGGAGTAGCTGTAGAAGTAGTATTCCAACTAATTCCTTGGTCATTAGGATGGGTGGATAAGGTTGATGTATTGCTTTCTCGTACATTATTCTGGTATTTCGGTCATCCATTAGTGTACTTCTGGTTGTTACCTGCCTATATGGTTTGGTATGTTGTTATTCCTAAGATCATTGGAGGGAAAATATTCTCTGATGCATTAGCAAGGCTTTCCTTTATGTTATTTTTACTCTTCTCCATTCCTGTTGGTTTCCATCACCAATTGACAGAACCCGGGATTGATTCGTTCTGGAAGTTCTTACAAGTAGTATTAACAATGATGGTTGTTATCCCTTCATTGTTAACCGCTTTCTCTATGTTCGCTACTTTTGAGTTACGAGGAAGACAACTGGGTGGTCGTGGATTATTCGGTTGGTTCAAAAAACTACCATGGAATGATGCTAGGTTTACAGTTCCATTTATCGGTATGGCTGCATTTATCCCTGCTGGTGCTGGCGGTATTATTAATGCTTCTCATCAGATGAATGCATTAATACACAACACTATTTGGGTAACTGGACATTTCCATTTAACACTGGCAACGACAGTTGTACTGACTTTCTTTGGAGCCGCTTATTGGTTAATACCTCATCTTACGGGTAGAGTATTGACGAAACAAATGAACAAGTTGGCAATTATTCAGGCTATTGTTTGGGCATTTGGAATGTCGATCATGTCAGGTGCAATGCATGTTGTAGGATTAATGGGTGCGCCTCGTCGTTCGGATTTCTCCACTTATGGTGGTGCACAACAAGCAACTGAATGGATACCTTATCAAATAGCACAAGCAGTTGGAGGAACAATTCTTTTCATCGGGATCATATTAGTACTTTATATTGTTGCAAATTTATTATGGTTTGCTCCTAAGGGTGAAACAGAATTCCCTGTTGGTGAAGTTTCAGAGAACGCGGAAAAGACACCAATGTGGTTGGAAAATTGGAAGATTTGGTTAACAATTTGTATTGCATTAATCCTATTTGCTTACACTGTTCCAGTCTTTGAGATGATTCAAAATGCTCCTCCAGGTTCAAAAGGTTATAAATTCTGGTAACAATAAAATATTAAAAAATGGTTAGTCGAGACTTATGTCCAGGCTAACCATTTTTCTATAGTCCAATAGGAACAGAGAAGCACCCGTTCAATTAAAATCAATAAAAATAATAAATACCAAAAACAATTCCCTTTATAAGAAAAACTGGGTAAAAAACGCCCAGTCTTCTAATAACAGGAACGTAGATATGCCGTTGATATCGGCTCTGGGCGACGCTTTCCATGGGCATGGCTTCAGCTGCTCACCCCGCGGTGGCCAACAGGATGTTGGTCACGAAAGCGTTGCCACACGATGTGGCGCTCATAGCATTTGAACCCCACCTGAAACGGAAATCAGTAATTCTTAAAAGTTCTGTAAACCCAGTGTTTATACTGCATATTATATACTTTCTTAATCTTTTAAAAAGACCCAAGCAACATTCGTCGCTTGGGTCACCTTTTATTTAAAGTTTATAGATTTTTGTATACTTTTCTTCTAAATAATCAGCAAGGTATTTACCGTTAAGACCTTCACCTGTTGCTGCCTTCAGAATATCTAAAGGTTTTTTAAGAGCACCATACTGATGCACGTTTTGTGTAAGCCATTCCTTGATAGGTGCTAAATTGCCTTGTTCTAACAAACTATCAAACTGTGGAATATCCTTTAGCATCGCCGCTTTGAATTGAGATGCATATATATAACCAAGAGCATAGGACGGGAAGTAACCGAAACTAGCCCCAGCCCAATGGACATCCTGCAAAATTCCTTCTGCGTTAGTAGATGGACTAACACCCAAATATTCTTCGTACTTAGAATTCCAAATTTCAGGGAGATCTTCTACTTTTAAATCACCGTTAAACAATCCTTTTTCAATCTCATAGCGAATCATAATATGAAGAGCATATGTCAGCTCATCCGCCTCGATCCGGATTAAAGAAGGTTTTACTTCATTGATAGCTCGAAGAAAGTCTTCCACAGGAACTTCCCCAAATTGTTCAGGTGAATAGCTTTGTAGCTTTTCATAATTTTGTTCCCAGAACTTTGGATTACGTCCTACAAAATTCTCATAAAACAGTGATTGAGATTCATGAATACCCATGGAAGCCCCACCCGCTAAAGGTGTACCTGTTAACTCTTCTGCAACATTCTGCTCGTATATCGCGTGACCACATTCATGAATAGTACCAAATATTGCCGAACGGAAATCGAACTCATCATACTTAGTCGTGATGCGCACGTCACCTCTATTTAAACCAGTAGCAAATGGATGCACTGTTTCATCTAATCTTCCAGCATCAAAATCATATCCAAGCTGTTTTAGTATATCTAAACTAAAGGACTGTTGTTTTTGTTTATCAAAAGATTGGAACAAGAAATCTGTTTTTGGCTGGTTTGGAGATTCTGAAATGCGTTTTAATAACGACACAATTTTTTCTCTTAGTTCATTAAAAACTTGATCTAAAATTTCAGTCGTCATGCCAGGCTCATACTGGTCCAACAATACATTATAAGGATTGTTATCTGTAACTCCCCAATACTCTACAAAGTTCTTTAGCGTAGCAACCATTTCAGTTAAATATGGTTGGAACATAGACCAATCATTGTTGTTTTTTGCTTCTTCCCAAACAGATTCTGATTTAGATTGAAGAATAACAAATTTCTTGTATTCATCTGCTGGAATTTTCTTGCTGAGATTGTATTCCTTTTTTACTTCTTCAAACACACGTTTACTTACTTCGTTTACAGAATCCAGCTCAAGTTCCATCTGGTCTAGTAATTCTTTAAGATCGTCTGAAGTCGATAAATTAAATACATCCGTTGCAAGTACTCCTACAACTTCAGATCTCTGATCAATACCTTTTTTCGGAGCACCAGTACGCATATCCCAATAAAGCACCCCTAATGCTTCTTGATAAGCACCAATTTTCTTCACATAATCTAAAAAATTTTGTTCTACAGACATTTCTATTCCCCCTTGATTCATTTCGAAATTGGTGTAGGTAATACCCCTGTAAATCTACTTTCTTGTAATGCTTCTTCTTCATTTAACAATAAATGAATTTCCCCGTAATCACTAGATGTACGGATCAAACGCCCAATACCTTGTTGTAATCTTAAAAGCATAAATGGCAATTCTACTTCCTCAAATGGATTGTTAGAGAAAGAACGTTTTGCATCAAATAGTGGATCTACAGGTGGAAATGGTAGATCGTAAATAATAACTCTGGTTAAGGCTTCTAAAGGTAAATCTAACCCTTCCCAAAGATGATAGGAACATAAAGTGGAGTATTCTCCATTTTGGAATTCTTTTACAATGGTTGAAAGCTCCCGATCTCCTTCAAAGACGATATCGCTTCTATCACCTATAGTAGCTCGGAAAGAAGCCATTGCTGCTTTGGATTTAAACAAAATAAGGGTTTGCATTGGGTTATTTAATAGTTTCTCCACATGATAAGGCTTCTCTTGCTGTTCCATTTCCTCCGTGTATATCTTCATCACTTCGTCATAATCAAATGGAGATGCCACAGAGAACGATTGGAATTTTTCGATTCCTAAAGAATCTGCAATATACGTAAAGTCTTTTTCAATAGATAAAGTAGCGGAAGAAAAGACAATAGGAATTTTAGAAGTAAATAGCTTCTCATTTAAAATGTCCGTAACTAATCTTGGCATGATGATTAACGTTTCATAACCATCAATGATCTCTAACCATTCAATTCCGTCCCCTTTTTCGGTGAATAAACGAAGAGAGAATGTGTATTGCTCTAAAAATTCTTCTACCATACGTAGCTCGTATTCAGGAATCGTATATAACTCTGACTCGAAAACAAATTCCTCTAACAAGCTGTCGGTTACCCGAATGGCTTGTTTACATAATTCCATTAACTCTACAGATTTATCAACCTTCATGCGATCGGTTTCTTCCATATTACTACCAATACGTAACAAACCAAATATCTTATCGTGTAATTCTTGGAGAACTTCCATTAAGTTCAATGTTTTTTCTCGCACACCGTCAACCATTACTTTTTCCAGTAATCGAATAAGTGTTTCACTTTGAATTTCGTACGTTAAAGCTTTTTGAGCAGCGAATTCAAGTAAATGCCCTTCATCTAATACGGCCATTGATACCTCGGGTAATAATGGCATTTGACCTTCACGTATACGAGATTCTTTTGTCCAAATATGCTCCATTAAAAATTCATGTGAGCAAATGATTAAGTCTGTAGACTCACGATAATGCTGGCGATGAATTGTTTGTCCACAACGATTTCGCAAATCACAAACCATACATTGCTGAGTTGGATGATAATTAACTTTCTGCCAATCCTCATCGCTTACTCCAGCAAACTGACTGCGCTCTCCATATGGATAAATTTTTTGCATAGATGAATGTGCATATACAAAGTCTGGAACTTGATCTTCAATTTCTTCTAAGAAATATTCATTATCATCATCTTTTTGTGCTTCTTCTAATCGCTTCAAACATAAATATTGATCACGTGATTTTGCTAATCGCACATCAATTTTTATATCTAAATAGTTTTGAAGTTTAAAAATATCTCCAGCTTCTTTTACAAGTTGTTCAATTAGTGTTTCATCTGCGCATGCGATTAAAGCCGGTTTTCCAGAATAACGAGCATACGCAATAGCCGGAAGCAAATAAGCAATGGTTTTACCAGTACCTACTCCCGCTTCAGCAAATAGCACATTTCTTTCTTTTAACGTCTTTTCAATTTGATATGCCATGAAAATCTGTTCGTCGCGACACTCAAAACCTTTTTCGGGTAATTCATCATATAATACATCACCCATCCAGTCTCCTAATGATTCGAAGAAAGAACGGTCTTTTGAAAGTTGGAATGGTAAAGCTTGCTTCATCTAAAAACTCCCTTAAATAATAATATAACAGCAAGGGGAACTAGTCCCCCTTACTGTTATGAACGTTTACCCCAGAACTGATAGTAGTCCGTTCGAATAAATCCATTAAATAATTTACGCTTCTTAGTTGCACGTCTACCGTATACATTCTCAAAGTTTTCCATAGACGATAACATATAGACAGACCAGGAAGGATATTGGCTCATTAAATACCCTAGTTCACCAATAACCTGCTCGATTTCTTCCACTTCACCAATACGTTCTCCGTAAGGTGGGTTACTAACTATTACTCCATCTGTCAAAGATGTAGTAAAATCCTTTGCATGCATTTGTTTGAATGTGATTATGTCACCAAATCCAGATTCAAATGCGTTTTGTTCCGCAATTTGAATCATTTTAGGATCAAGGTCTGAACCGAAAATTTGAAGTTCTTGATCATAATTGGCCAATGATTCTGCCTCATTACGTACTTCTTCCCAAACTGTTTTTGGCATCCATGGCCATGCTTCACTATGAAAATCGCGATTAAACCCTGGTGCAATATTTTGTCCAATCATTGCTGCTTCAATCGGAATAGTACCGGATCCACAAAAAGGATCTACAAATGGTCGGTTCGGATTCCATTTAGAAATTTTCACTAAAGCTGCGGCAAGTGTTTCCTTTAGTGGTGCTTCCCCTTGTCCATGGCGGTAACCACGTTTATGAAGACCTGCACCACTTGTATCTATTGTAATGGTAGCTATATCTTTTAATATACTTATTTCCAGTTTGAATGTTGCTCCAGATTCATCTAAAAAACCAGTTCTTTTATGTGCTAATTTTAAGCGTTCCACTACTGCTTTTTTTACTATTGCTTGACAGTCTGGTACACTGAATAATGTTGATTTGACTGATTTTCCTTGAACCGGAAATGCTGCATCGACAGGTAAATACTTTTCCCATTGTACAGCTTTTGTGCCTTCAAACAGTTGATCAAAGGTTTTTACCGGAAACTGAGCAGCTACTATTTTAACTCTGTCTGCAACACGTAACCAAATATTTGCACGCGCAATTGCACGCTCGTCCCCTTCAAAATAAACCTTGCCATTTTCCGTTGTTGTTTCATATCCTAATGCTTTTACTTCATCTGCAACGATTGATTCTAATCCCATAGCTGACGTTGCTACTAATTTAAATGTTGTCATTATATATTCCTTTCCTGTCTATAAATTTCCCATAACTCGATAAAATCCATAAGCTCCTTTGCTGCTAATGGTTTACTATAATAATATCCTTGAATGATATCGCAGCCCATTTGCTGTAAAAGCTTTACTTGACCTATCGTTTCTACTCCCTCTGCTACAACTTTTATATGCAGCCGATGAGCCATTAATATGATTGTCTCTACAATAGCTTGCTTATCTTGTAAGTTAGTAATTTGTTGAATAAAACTTTTATCTATTTTCAAATAATTTAGTGGGAATCTATTCAAATAACTTAGAGATGAGTATCCAGTTCCAAAATCATCAATTGAAATTTTAAAACCCATTGCTTTTAGTTTAACAAGTTTATTTACTATATCGTCTGAATCCTTCATCACTGTACGTTCTGTAAGCTCTAATTCCAATAGGTGCGGACTACAATTATATTGCATAAGTATAGAATTTATACGTTCTATAAAATCATCCTGTTGAAAATGGACAGATGCGATATTAATGGACACCGGTAATATATGTATCTTCCCTTGAGATCTTGACTCCAGTATATCCAAACAAACTTTTTCTAATATTACCTCACTTAAAGGAATAATTAGACCAGTATCCTCCGCAATTGGTATAAATTCAGCGGGTGAGACAAAACCTAACTTAACATTGTTCCATCTTACTAAAGCTTCTACCCCAATTATATCTTGTTTAGCTAAACCGATTTTTGGTTGATAGTGAATGAAAAATTCTTTATTTTGAATAGCTTTTCTAAGCTCTGCTTCTAGTACAATTAGTCGTTTAGAGTCTTTCTTTAAATCATCAAAATAAAAAGCATATTGGTTTCTACCATTTTGTTTTGCAAAATACATTGCCTTGTCTGCTTTATTTATCAATTTCTCAATATCTTTACCATCTTGCGGAAAAATACTAATTCCTATACTTGCAGTGACATATACTTCTGTATCATTTATGAGAAATGGTTTGTTAAAGAGCTTTGTAATATCCTTAGCCAAGTTTGCAGCTTCTTTTTGATATTCTATGTTGGATCTAGAAAAGACAAATTCGTCTGCACCATAACGAGCAAAAATATCGGAAGAACCAGCTATCGAGTTTATTCTGTTAGTAACCTCTATTAATATTTGGTCACCTACTTCATTCCCCAAGGTGTCGTTTATCTGCTTAAACCGATCTAAATCAATAAATAATATAGCATGACTATGTATCGAATTATTTACTTTCTCAAATAATAATTCATTAAAAGCATTTCGATTCAGAATATTGGTTAATAAATCGGATTGAGTTAGTTCTTCAAGTTCTTTTTCCGTCTCTTTTTCTATAGAGATATCGGAAAAAACCCCGTAATAATTGGTGAGCTGCCCTACTTTATCAAATACGCTATAAATAGAAAGAATTTCTGGATATATTTCTCCATTTTTTCGTCTATTCCAAATCTCGCCCCTCCATGATCCATTGGAGCGAATTTTAGACCACATTACTTTATAAAAATCGGCATCCTGTTTCCCGGATTGTAATATGTTTGGATATTTCCCGAGTATTTCAGATGACCGATAACCTGTAAGTGTCTCAAAAGCATTATTTACCATAGTAATTTGCATTTTTTCATTTGTAATCATAATACCTTCAGTTGTTGACTGAAGAATTTGTTCCAATAATTCAATTGAAAAGCTCTGTAAACGTTCGGGTGGTTGTTTTTTCATAATCTTTTACCTCCCCTATTACGTAATTCAGTAAAATTATTCATATAATAGAAAAGCTCTCCGTTAATGGAGAGCTTCTTAGTTATTAAATATAGCCACTCATACACTCAATAAGCCATGTTTTGTTTCCACGGTACTCAAACGGTGCATTACCTCGTACGTATGTGGACGGCAATCATCTATCTACAGATGAAATCTGTTTTTCTATCCGTTCAATTCCTTCAAGAAAATGCCCCTACCATAATTTGGGTTTCTCACTCGTGGGGTTTACCTCGTTCCACCTGTATAGTTTCCTATACAGCTCCGTCACTGTGGCACTTTCAGAGATTGTCAGCCATATCCTAAGACTTAGGCCTTCATCCCGCCGTTAGCTATTAATAGCTACCTTAGTTTATTTTTTCACTAAGCACGAACACTACATTCATCGCAGAATTGTGTGAGCATGGACTTTCCTCTACAATGTCTAGCATTGCAGCGATTGCCCGAATATATAAGTGGTATTTCCATTATATACGAATCTCCAAAGTTTTTCAATATAAGATTATGCCAAATTGTCTTTAGCATCTTTTTTTGTAAGTCATGTCCGATTAGTCTACAAGTAGAGCTGTGATATCTATAGGAGACTTAGTAATAATTATTCGTACAATTTACTACCAAAAACATGTTTTTCTAGATGTGAAAGACGCTTTAAAATATCAAAGTTAGTTGCCCCAGTTTGCGGTGCAACAGCTTGTGTTCTCTTTGGCATTTCCTCTAGTTGTTCTTTTAGTTTATTATTTTCTAATTGGAGTTGTGCAATTCTTTTTTCATAAGCCTCGTAATCTTGAATAACATCGTCTAAAAAAACATCTACTTCTTCTTGGTTATAACCTCTTAAACCCGTTTTAAATTCTTTTTCTAATATATCAGATGCCTTTAGTTTAAATTCCATATGGTATCTTCCTTCCATCAACAATTCGCTACTCATATTATAGCATATCGGTGTCGAATAATGGAGTTTTTTCAGCCGTTTATATGCGTTTTTTGTTATGTTCTGCGCTTTCCCGGGAAATATTTAACTTCCGAATTATTCTCATTTCTCTCTTAGTAAGTTCCTTTTTCAAGCGAGACTGTACGTCTTTATTAAGTTTTGCTTCAAATTCTATGCACTGCTGCGTCATTTCTAAAGCTTTTGGGAAATCTTTTACTTGATGTTCGAATAGCTTTGCCAGCTCAATATAAACCTCTATACGATATTTCCCAGAAATCTCTTTCAATGCTTGTTCAAACGCTTTCAAACTGTCCTCGTAAGAACGAGCTCGTTTTAAATGGAGACCTACGAAATAGTAAGCGATACTAGTCTCTTCTGCAGAAAAATTATTTACGACAAAAGTAAACCAATCCATACTTGTATTCATCGTTTTTAAATCTCTAAACCATTTAGCGATATTAGTATAAGTTGTGGCTGTTTCCACTACATCTTTTTCTTGAAGTAATTCTACGGAGAGAATATAAAGCGTTACAAGCGATAAAATATCCCATTCATTATGCTTTAATACCTTCATCAAATTGATAGGATTACCACTTTTCACTGCATCAAAATAGATTATTGGTGCTAGGTGACCAGGTATATCATTTTCTCTTTTAAATCCAAGCTTCATTTCCTCTATTTGCTTTAACTTAAAACGCTCTAATTCACCCTTCCAAATTCTTTTAGAAGAATGCATTAAATCAATTTGATGATGGTGCTTTAATCGTGGTAAATCGTTTCTATTCATCGTCCATCTTGATAGCAGCTGGGGAAGGTCAAAACTCTTCCCGTTATACGTAATAATAGTCTGTTCGTTTACCCAAAAATCAGTCGCCTTTAAGAAACTTACCTCTTGACCTGGATCAGCTAGCACAAATTGAGTAAGCAAGAACCCATCCTCCACTTCCTTTAACACTCCGTTTAAGAAAATAAGTACTCCCGCACCTTTTAACCCGGTCGTTTCTGTATCATAAAAACAAAAGGGACTGTCTTTAGTAATAGTTAAAGGATGCGTCGGATAGACTTCCTGCATAAACTTTATTGCCTGTTGTAGTTTATTAAGCCCAATATTCCCATGTATATGCCCCAAAGGATAAAAAGTTTCCTTTACAAAGTAAAATCCTTTTTCTTCTTGTATAAATTTTAACCCTGCATTTTTCCACGGTTCAACGTAAAAGGGAAGCGCCATTTCTGACTCTTCCTTTTTTACTACCTCTTCAATTGGCTTCTTTTTCACTAAATTCTTCATTTGCATGAGTTTTTTTTCATACGACATGGCGGTCCACCTGCAATAAATGAAGTAACTTAATCACTTCTTCCTTTAGATTCAACTCCGCGTCTTGAGCACCAATACATGCAGGGCAGCCATGCATACAAGAGCAACTCTCTACCTGAACTGTTACTTTTGGTACTAACTCATTCCAAAGATCAAACATTCTTTCAGAGAGACCGATTCCACCTGGATAACTATCATACATATAAAAAGTCGGTTTTTCTCCGTGAATCGATTTAACCTGAGGCACAACATGGATATCCTTCGCATCACAATGAATAAATAGCGGGATAAAAGCATGTAACGCATAAGAAACCCCTGTCATTGCGTCTGACAACAAAGTGTCTTTCCAACCGTCTGGTTTATCAAAACTAAACCAGGTAGAAGAAGTATGTAATTCTATTGGTGGTAAATGGATTTGACCAGAACCGATATTATCATGTGTATCAAACTTAATCTTTTTGAATATAGTTGGTTGTGCTAACACTATAATGTCACCGAATCGAAGTATCCCAATGTCAGCTTCTTTTGCTCTATCTTCGCTTAATACTTTTAACTCAATTGCTATATTAGCATCTGTAAAATAATCGACATCGACTTCTCGCACAAATGCTTTTTTCTCTTCCCAGTCTAAAATTTCTACTTGGAATTGAGTTCCCTGATGTAAGTAAATAGCTTCTTCGTGAAGTAATGTCATCGCACTATATTGATCCATTTCACCAATAACCCTAGTTTTAGTTGGAATTGATTGATCGATAATAATAACATTCTCTTGAGATGCGGAACGTAGGCTTATATTACTTGCCGGAAAACTATCAGACATCCAATGCCATTTTTCTGATGTTTTTAAAAGGACACCTTCACTTTCAAGAAATGCTAGTAACTCCTGTATAGAAAATTCTGCATACATATCGGCAGGTGAAAAAGGTAATTCAAAGGAGGCACATTTTAAATGATCCATCAAAATTATCATATTATCCGGATGAATCCTTACTTCTTCTGGAGACTGTCCAAGAAAGTATTCAGGGTGTTTTACTACATATTGATCAAGAGCGGTAGACCCGGCCACATATATAATAAGTGCTTCATCCTGTCGTCTACCTGCTCGTCCAGCTTGTTGCCAAGCGCTAGCAATGTTCCCTGGATATCCCGTCATAATACACGCCTGCAGCTGTCCAATGTCGACTCCTAACTCTAATGCATTGGTACTAACAACCGTTCTAATTACTCCCTCTCTTAGTCCCTTTTCAATAGTCCTTCTTTCCGAAGGCAAATAACCGCCTCGATAACCTCTTATTGTTTGATCATTAATCTTTTTACTAACTAAGGATTGTAAATACGTCACAAGCATTTCTACTCGCACACGGCTCTTCGCAAAAACAATTGTTTGAATACCATTTACATATAATTCCTGTGCCAAATCTCTAACTTCTAAAACGGCACTCCTTCTCACATTAAAAACTGGATGGACTATTGGAGGATTATAAAATATGAAATGTTTTCTCCCCGCTGGTGCACCGTTCTGGTTGATCAATTCATGAGGTGTATTCGTTAAATTTTCAGCTAGTTCCTTTGGATTTTTGATGGTCGCAGAAGTACAAATAAATTGTGGATTGCTTCCGTAGTATGCACAAATTCTTTTCAGACGTCTTATAACATGTGCAACATGACTCCCAAAAACACCCTTATATGTATGGATTTCATCTATCACAATATATTTTAAGTTTTCAAATAGAGTAACCCATTTTGTATGATGTGGTAAGATACCCGAATGCAACATATCAGGATTAGTTAAGACTATATGTCCAGACTTCCGAATTTTTTGTCTAATACCCGGGGCTGTATCACCATCATATGTGTAACTTAGTATTTCTTCCCCTGTTGCTTCAATCAAATTATTTAGATCGCTTTTTTGATCTTGTGCTAATGCTTTTGTTGGAAATAGATAGATTGCCCGTGAGGTTGGATCTTCCATAATCGATTGTAGTACTGGGAGATGATAACAAAGTGACTTTCCAGAGGCTGTAGGAGTGATCGTTGTGTAAGACTTACCGGATGATGCTGAATCGAAGGCTAGTCGCTGATGTATATATAACTGATTTACACCACGGCTTTTCAGTGCCTTTTGAATGGACGAATGCATTGTCTCTGGAAATGGAGCATAAATTGCTTCTTTTTCTTCGGTTGTGTGAATATGTTCAATTTGTGGAAAGCGATTTTCATCCACTTTCCACGCATCTAATAATTGATGAATGCTTTGTTTTTCAAGCATATTCATCCCCTACTTCCTTAATAGCTTGAATAATTGTTTCTAGCGTGTATTTGGATGAATGGACAGACGAAAGAAATCTTTTTTTGCTTGTCCCTTTATAGTAAGATTGCACGATAAACTGTTTCATGGATTCAAGTAATGAGTCAATTTGGCTTGGGTGGACATATTTTGGACGTTTCACTTGAATCCATTTCCGGACCAATTGTTCCCATTCCAGACAGATCTCATCTATTTTATATGCATGTGGTTTTACATCTATAAAAAAATCTGGCTCTTTATCAAGTTCTCTATATTGATGAAAACGTAAAATGCAATCATCGCATTCTTTCATTAGTTGGTTGCTAAGCTTTAATAATGACAAAGTGATCCCTCGCATTCTATTTACAGTTTAGCAAATTCACACTAATATTACTAGTTCTAAGCGAACGTACATTCCTTACAATTTGTTTTCAATTTTTTCTAGCTTGCCTAATAATCGAAATGAGTTTTTACTAAAATCCTCTTCAAATTTATCCTGCTCGTCATTTAATCTCGTTTCCAATAAAAATTCTAGAAGCTCTAACTGATCTATTAATCTTTCAATTTTGTTCATTTTATAGTCCCCCTTTTTTAGTATTTATTCGCTGGATTTATTTACTCTCCTTCCTGTATGACAAAGCATCTTCTCGATAGACAAAACAAGTGCCTACTCGACATTTCGGAATATGAAACCTTCTTTAATAGCTGTTCGTCTAATCTACTTGTGATAAACTAATAGCATAAAGAGGTGATTATTTTGGCTATTCATTATCCAAATGGAAAAGCGTATGTCCCCGTGATCCAAGCAACAAAAGAAAAGAAAAAGGATTACTCATTCAGCAATAGGGGTAAGACGTTAGAGGACGAAATTAGTGATGCAAATGAATATTATATTGCGCAGGATATAGCTGTTGTTCATAAAAAGCCGATACCTATTCAAGTCGTCAAAGTAGATTATCCCTCAAGGAGTAGTGCTGTTATTAAAGAAGCTTACTACCGTACTCCTTCTACAACCGATTTTAATGGAGTATATAAAGGGAGATATATTGACTTTGAAGCAAAAGAAACGGAAAATAGAACAGCGTTTCCCTTAAAAAATATTCATCTTCATCAGGTAGAACATATGCGAAAGGTTTCTAAACAACAAGGGATTACCTTTTTGCTCGTCCGTTTTTCTGCATTAGATCGTTATTTTTGTTTGCCATTTGAACAATTATCATTGTTTTGGGATAGAATGCTAACAGGAGGAAGGAAGTCTATTGCCATATCTGAAATGGAATCACATGCAATAGAAATTACTCCAAGATATGCACCAAGAATTGATTATATAAAAATAGTTAATGACTTGAACGTATAAAGTGAAAGTGAGGAGACGTTTATGAGTGAGCAAAAAATGACTCGTGAACAACGAAGAAAACAAGTACAAAAAAAGAAACAATCTAAAACACCAGCTAAAATGTGGGTAAAAAGAATTTTATTAACCATTGTCATTATTGGTGTCGTCGGACTTATAGGTGGAGGGTCATTATTCGCCTTCTATGCTAGCAGTGCCCCTGAGCTCGATGAAACTTCATTAAAAGATCCGATAAGCCCAAAATTGTTAGACGCTAACGGTGATCTTTTCGCAACAGTTGGGGCGGAGAGCAGGGAATATGTCGCTTATGACGATATTCCACAACAAATGGAAGATGCGATTATCGCTACAGAAGATGCTCGTTTTTACGATCATTTCGGTGTCGATGTATTACGTTTAGGGAAAGCCGTACTCGCTAACCTCACAAATGGTTTTGGTGATCAAGGAGCAAGTACGATTACACAACAGGTCATAAAAAACTCGTTTCTTACAAATGAAAAAACTTTAAAAAGAAAAGCACAAGAAGCTTATCTTTCCATAAAGCTTGAGAGAAAATATCAAAAAGAAGAAATTTTTGAAATGTACTTTAATAAAGTACTAATGTCTGGAAGAATTTACGGTTATGGGACAGCAGCTCAACATTTCTATGGTAAAGACTTAAAAGACCTTACTTTAGATCAATTCGCAGTTCTTGCAGGTATGTCACAACGTCCAAATGCGTTTAACCCGTTTAAAAACCCAGAACTTACAAAAGATCGAAGAAATGTTGTATTACATTTGATGAATCTACACGGCAAAATTACAGAGGAAGAAATGAAAGCAGCTCAAGCTGTCCCTATTGAAGAGGCACTACTACCCGAAGATCAACGAGTTGCTAAACAGGATTCTAAATATGATGCTTTCATAGATATCGTTTTAAATGAATTAGAAGCAAATGGAGATGGGGGTGCTATCTCTGAAGGGATTACCATCTACACGACATTACAACCAAATGCTCAACAACAAGTAGAGAAAACATTAAACTCTGATATGTTCCCTACTGAAGATATCCAGTCAGCCGTATCAGTAATCGATACGAAAACAGGTGCTATTGCAGCTGTTGGTGGTGGTAGAAATTATGGAGCTGACAGAGGCTTTAACTTTGCTCAGGACATGACCACACGTTCACTTGGCTCGACGATTAAACCACTGATTGATTATGGTCCAGCTATAGAATACCTAGGCTGGTCAACAGGACAAACAATTACCGATGAAAAAATTACCTATACGGGAACTGAGCAAGTAGTACGAAACTTCGATGGTAAATACAAAGGTAAGATGACATTTAGAGAAGCGTTATATAATTCTCGAAATGTTCCTGCTGTTAAAACACTGCAAGAAGTTGGTACAAAGAATGCCGCAGAATTTATAGACCGATTTGGAATTGATCTTGGGAATATAACAGAAAGTAGTGCAATCGGCGGTACTTCTAAGGCAATGTCCCCTATTCAATTAGCCGGAGCTTATGCAGCTTTTGGAAATAGCGGAGTCCATACAGAGCCATATTCGATTAATAAAATCGTATATCGTGATGGCAAAACAGAAAAAAATTATAAACCAAAATCTAAAGAAGTTATGAAAGATTCTACCGCTTATATGGTTACCGATGTATTACGTGATGTATTGACAAAAGGTACCGGTAAGCGAGCAGATGTCAGCGGGTTAGACATTGCTGGTAAAACAGGAACATCTAACTATAGTAAAGATGATATGAATAAATGGGACCTACCAAGTAGCGCCTTTCCTGACGTTTGGTTCGCTGGATACACAACAGACTACTCAATTGCTATTTGGTCTGGATATCCAGAGATGAAAACACCAATGACAACGAATGAGGAACGTAATCTTCCTCAAAATATTTTCCATGAAGTTATGGCTAACATTTCTACAGACACAGCTAATGAGAAATTTAAGAAACCAAGTTCTGTCGTAGAAGCCACAATTGAAAAAGGCTCAAGCCCTCTTAAACTAGCAAGTGAATATACACCTGACGAACTAAAACTGACGGAACTATTTGTAAAAGGCACAGAGCCAACCGCAGTTTCTGAGGAATATGAACAACTAGAATTGAATTCACCATCCAATCTTTCTGTGGATTATGATGAACTAGCTTCTACTGCCACATTATCTTGGGATTTTGAGCAAGAAGATTTAGAATCGGAAGTTCAATTTGAAGTTGCCGTTAAGGTAGATAACGGAGCCAATGAATTAATTGAAACGACTAAACAAAAAGGTTTAATCATACAAAGTCTAATTCCAGGAAGCACATATATGTTCAGCGTTACCGCAGTCTCAGACGGTATCCGAAGTGAAAGTGTTTCCGTACAATTAACGTTAGATGCTGAAGTTGAAGAAGAATTAGATGAAATTGAGCCAATTGAAGAAGAGCCAAAAAATCCAGACGGCTCGAATAATGGTAATGAAAATAATAATGGTAATAATGGCAACAACGGTAATAATGGTAATAATGGAAATGGAAACAATAACGGCAATGGCAACAACGGTAATGGGTCAAATCCAGGGACAGATCCTGGTGCAGGTGGTGCAAGTCCTGGTCCTGGTGCAGGAACAGAGAAGCCTGATGATGGATCGATTGTCCCTCCAACTGAAGGTACTGGAGGTACTGGAGGTACTGGAGGTACTGGAGAAACCGGAGAAAATGATGATACCGGAACAACCCCTTAATAATAAAGAAGCAGATCTTGACATTAGTCAAGATCTGCTTCTTTATTTATGTTAGATTTAGGCTATTTAAGTGCAATGCTCTCCACATACTATCTCAAGATTCATTTATATCCCTATTTCTCAATTTGACAATTAACTTCTCGAGCCAAATAATTTCATTTGCGATCGTATCCGAGAAATATGCATCCGCAAAGTCCACCATTTCCTGCACAGTATCCTCTACGTGAATGTGACTATAGATATCTTTTAATTGTAACTGCTTCGAGTGCAAGCTTTCTAGCTTTCTCTCCAAAATAAGAATGATGTGGGATTTCTCTACATAACGTAAAAACATTAATCCAACGATCACTTCTGCTAGCTTATTTGCTTTTTCAAATAGTTCATATATTTTTTTAGGCAGGTCTTCACGACCCTTTTCAGTTATGGTATAAACCTGTTTATCTGGTCGATTTTCTTCCTTGATGACTTCTACCTGCTGGATTAGTCCCTGCTTGGAAAGAGATTCAAAATGATAGTATAGTTTGCTTTCTGTTAAATCACCTATTTTATCAAATGGAATAGGATCTGATAATTCTTTTTTTAATTTATAAGGATAATTATCCTCTGCCATTAACTTACTTAAAATATAAATTTGGATTGACATAATACACCTCCATACTTAATTTACATTAGAAGTAATAAAGCTTCAACCATGTAACATGATTGAAGCTTTATTATTAATTATTTACTATTGGCTGAGCATTTACTGGGACGCTTGTATTTGCGCTTGCTATTACATCCAATGGTACGTCTTTGTGAACGAATCTCACGATGATCATATTGATAATCATTGCTCCGACTGCTACAGCTACTAAGCCCCATAAGAATGGAGATTGTTCTGTAGAACCGAACATAACCGCATAATACGATTGTACGGAATAGTACATAGGTGAAATATGACTAACGAAGTTAAAGAAACCATACATCATTTCACGAGGCATTGTCGCACCGTTCGCAATCGTTTGTGATAATAATACAGGGATATTAATAATCATACCTGCTTCACCAATTAGGAATGTGAAGATTGCACATACATTAAATGCCGCCATATATAACAAGATTTGTTGACCTGCAAGTTTGAATATAATACTTGTATCCAAATCTGCAATTGAAAACGCCACTATTAATGCAAAGATCGTTGAAACAACTGCTATGATCAATGCTGAACCTTGTACATAAGTGAATAGTTTTACTTTAGACGCTTTACCACGGCTAAGTTTAAAGGCACCGACTAGTTGCATTGCCGCAATCATTGCTCCTACATAACAAGCCATCGTTAAGAACATAGGTAACATGCTGTTGTGCATACCATCTGGCACATCATTCATGATGACATAGTTTCCTACATAAGCCGTTTCGATTTGCTCTGCTATTGCAGTCGCTTGCTCTTCAGGTACATTCATATTTAATAATACACCTTGAGCCGTTTGTGTGGAGAAGCTTGTACTTAACTGGTTGTTAATTTCTGTTACAACTGAGTTCATTGCTGATGAAACCATTGTAGCTGATGCTTCGTTTACAGTGAAATCAATTTGAGCTGATTCACCTTTTTGAGCATTTTCTGTAAATGTTTCAGGAATATGGATAACTAATGCATACTTGTTATCTCCTAATTTATCTAAAGCTTTTTCATTTGTTAACTCTGTATCTATCTTAAATGGTAAAGATTCGGTCAACTGTTCAGCTATTTGTGAACCGGATTCACCAGCATCATCATTAATAATCGCAACTTTTAGTTCATCCATATTACCGGGTAATGCTGAATAGCCTAATAGAAAAATTAATAGCATAGCTATAGCATAAAATATGCCCATAAAAATAGATGCTTTAAAGCCTTGTAAGTTTAAAAATTGTTTGAATTTCATTCTTTATTTCCCTTCTTCAACTAAACTTCGATTAAAGTACTTCAATTAAAGTACTTTGCTTTAACTATATTAAATTATTATATTATAAAAGTAAAGATGTTTACTATGCCTTTTCCCTTCCCGTTGGTTTATGTTATTAAAATAGACACATTTTTGATGCTCTCCATTATTTCATGAAGGATGTTGTCATACTCCCTTAAGCTAATTCTACTAAAAACTAAAAAAGCGAATGAATCTCTTGGATTCACTCGCTTTTGGATTGTGCACGTATACGCGCTAATTTTTTCTTTGTTTCTTTAAAAAGCTCATCGAGTTGAACAAAAGCAACATGTTTATCTATATTGGACTTGATAAATGTAGTGCGTTCCATATAGTTAAGAGGTGTTGCTTCTTCTGTCTCATCAAGTATATACATTAGCTGATGAATACCCTTTCGCATTAGCTCACTTTTTTTCGGATCTTTATTTCGGATTAACTGAAGTAGTTCTTCCCTCATTATTTCCCATTCATCGAAATAACGTTGATTATTGTGGGACAATCTTATTCATCCTCTTCTTCCCTTCTCTACAAACCGAGAGTAAAGGGCATTCTGGGCAATTTGGGTTTTGCGCTTTACAATGATAGCGACCAAAGAAAATTAGCTGGTGATGCGTTTTTGACCATAAATCAATTGGTGTTTTTTTCATTAACGTTTCTTCCACCTGTAGCACAGAATCTTTCCATCTGCAAAGACCTAATCGCTTTGAAACTCTTTCCACATGTGTGTCTACCGCAATCGCCGGAATGTCGAATGCAACCGAAACTACTACATTAGCCGTTTTCCGACCTACTCCTGGAAACGTAGTGAGTAAATCACGGTCAGGGGGCACTTCTCCGTTATACAATTCTATTAGCTGCCTACTCAGTGCTTGTATATTTTTAGCCTTATTTCGAAATAAACCAATCGAACGAATATCTGTCTGTAATTCCTCAATGGATACAGCTAAATAATCCTCCGGTTTTTTATACTTTTGAAACAAGTTTTTTGTTACTTTATTGACTAACACATCTGTACATTGTGCGGATAATAGAGTGGCAACTAATAATTCAAATGGATTCTCATGAACTAACTCACAATGTGCATCCGGGAACATTTGCTCCATTTCATCTAAGCAGTAGAGCCATTGTACCTTTGTAAGCAAAGTTTACACCTACTCTCTTTCTTCTAACCAGTTGTAAAATGGAACCTTCACACTAGACGATGGCTGTTCCGTTGGATTTTGAACTGGCATATGCTGTCTAAATTGTGCGGACTGATTTTCAGCAGCTTCCACCGTTTTAATATTTTTCTTCTTCCAATCAAATAAAATTCGATCTATATAACGTAGACTAAGTTTTTGAGAAAGTACTGCTTCTTTTAATGCCAATCGAATCAGCGATACAGAATGTTTGTCTTGGTCAAACCACATACCAATTGTTTCACATTCCATAGGAGATAATAATCGACCAAATTCTTGTTCGAATAATTTATATATATCCCCTTCCTCCTCTTTACTGTGAAGGTCTTTATCGTCGTTTTGTAGCTGTTCCATATAATCTACTAATAGCTCCCATAATAGATGAAAGGAATAGTATTCATAATGTATCCCATTTTGATCTAGATGCTTTTCTATTTGTATTAACCCCTTCTGCATAAGGCGTTGCAAAATAGTCACTACTTTATCTTCACTAAAATAAGTACGTTCCACTAAGTTCTGTGGGGTAGGAAAATGATTTCCTGCTTCTCCATAAGCGATTAAATGCAATAAAAGAATAGCTTCCTCATCTCTAATATTGATCGCTTTATAGTGACTAAAAAAAAGCTGGGAAATAGTTACATTTCCCTGCTCAGTCCAGATACGGAGTCGATCTCGCTTTTGCATGCTCGTACTCCTTTCTCTCTATATAATTTCTATTTACTTTTTATGGGTATAAACGATTTAACAAACGTGGGAACGGAATAGATTCACGGATATGCTCTGACCCACTAAACCATGCTACTGTGCGCTCTAATCCTAAACCAAATCCAGAATGTGGTACAGCCCCTTGTTTACTCAAATCTAAGTACCAAGCATAAGCGGATTCATCTAGGTTATGCTCTTTAATACGCTGTTTCATCAATTCATAATCATGAATACGCTCAGAACCACCAATTACTTCTCCGTACCCTTCAGGAGCGATTAAATCAGCACATAAAACTACATCATCACGTTCTGGATGTGGCTGCATGTAAAATGGTTTAATGCCTATTGGATAGTGAGTAATAAATACTGGTTTGTCAAAGCTTTCTGCGATTGCTGTTTCATGAGGTGATCCAAAATCATCTCCCCACTTAATATCATCAAAGCCTTTTTCTTGTAAAAACTTAATAGCATCATCATATGAAATACGTGGGAATGGTGCTTGAATATTTTCTAATTTAGACGTATCACGACCAAGACGCTCTAATTCAAGTGTACAGTTTTTCAATACTGCCTGCGCAATAAATGAAACATACTGTTCTTGCACTTCTAAGCTTTCTTCAAATTCAACAAAAGCCATTTCTGGTTCAATCATCCAGAATTCGATTAAGTGGCGACGAGTTTTAGATTTCTCTGCACGGAATGTTGGTCCGAAAGAAAATACTTTTCCTAATGCCATAGCCGCTGCTTCCATATATAATTGTCCTGATTGTGAAAGATATGCATCTTCATCAAAATATTTAGTATGGAATAATTCAGAAGTACCTTCTGGCGATGAACCTGTTAAAATAGGTGGATCCATTTTAACAAAACCATTTTCATTAAAGAATTCATATGTAGCACGAATTATTTCGTTACGAATTTTCATAATGGCATGTTGCTTTCTAGAACGTAACCATAAATGACGGTTGTCCATTAGAAATTCCGTACCATGCTCCTTAGGAGTTATAGGGAAATCGACTGCTGCATGAATTACTTCTATTTCTTTTACTTGAAGTTCATATCCAAAAGAAGAACGTTCATCTTTAATCACTTCACCTATTACATACATAGAAGTTTCTTGCGATAAACCTTTTGCAGTTTGGAAGATTTCTTCCCCAACATCTTCTTTTACTACTACACCTTGTACAAAACCAGAACCATCGCGTAATTGTAAAAAGGCAATTTTACCACTTGAGCGCTTATTAGCAAGCCAAGCGCCCATTTTTACTGTTTCTCCAACATGGTTGGCCATATCTTTAATCATGATTTTTTTCATTATACCCTCCAAAATTTTTGACTATAAGTTCGAAATTCGCTTCCACCATTCTCCATTATCAAATAACAAATATACATAATTGAGGTTGTCTTCTGCATTTACATAGGTTATTTCCCACACCGGCCCTATTTCTTCTACACCGAGTTTAGCATGTAAAAGCTTACCATCTTTAACATCTTTCATCACCAAGTCTACTGCTCGTTGCTCTGATATTCCTTCTTCCAGATTCACTTCCATAATTTTTTCGTCCGATTTCCCATGAGGTAAAAAGTATGCTTTTTTTTCCCCTTTAGCTGTCGAACCAATTACGGTGTAAAAAGTGGAAGTATTGTTATATACGTAAGTTTTATCCACCTGAGCTAGCAAATTGTTCTCCAAAACATACGATTCTGCTTTATCCGTTGCTTCAGAAAATGGACCTTTGGCTTGAAAGTAAATTAATAAGCTAATAACAATCGTTAAACTTAATGCAAAAATAACCATAAATAATAACCACTTTTTAAGTCCCATCTGTTACGTCCTATAAATGGTGAAAACCGCTTTATTTTCATCTTGCTTATCAAGAGCAAGCCCAAACATTAAGTCTTTCTCTTTAAGCGTACGATTCAATACATCGACTATTTTATATAAGTCTGATTGGTAGTCAACTATAACAGTTGATAGCGTTTCTATTTTGTTTTCCATATTCCAACCCGCTTTCTAAAATCATCCTTCATCAGTATACCAATTTTCTAGCTCTAAGACCATATTTTCTAGCGATACTTTCTTAACAGGAATATTAGGAATAGCCTGTAAAAAGTCTCTTCCATATGACTTAGTCTCTATACGTCTGTCCAAGACGATGAAAACGCCTTTATCTGAAGATGATCGAATCAGACGACCGAAACCTTGTCTAAAACGCAACACCGCTTCTGGTAAAGAATAAGCAGAAAATGGATTCTGCCCATTTTTCGTTAACAATTCTGCTCTTTTTTTGAATAATGGATCGTCTGGAGAAGAGAATGGTAACCGAACCATAATGATAACCGATAAGGCATCACCAGGAACATCCACTCCCTCCCAAAAGCTATTCGTCCCAAAAAGAACTGATTTGGAGAACCGCTGGAATGACTTTAATAATCTCATCCTACTTCCAGATGTCATGCCTTGTGCAAAAAGCATATAATCATCCAACAAATGAGTATCTTGTATTAATTCCACAGTTTTACGAAGCATATCTTGGGAGGTAAACAAAACAAAGCATCTACCTTCTGATACAAGAACAGTTTGGACCACTGCTTCCGCAACCGCTTCAATATAATCACTTTGCGATACCTGTTTAATGTCGGGCATATTTTCCACAATTAGCAGTTCCGCTCCACTATAATAATCGCTAGCGGCTTTATACTGATAGATAGGTATTTCTGTACCCAACCCGAGTTGGGTCGTGATGAAATGCCTATTAGAAGGTACCGTAATTGTTCCAGACGTCCAAATAACCGCTCCCACTTCTCGATGCGTCATTAAGGCTTTTCTAATATCTTCTCTATAATTTAGTGGTCTTTTTATAACAGTAAGGCTACCAGGAATACTCCGAGTATCAACTTCTAACCATCTTGCCTCTGTCACTCTGTTCTGTAAGAAAATTTCATCCCATTCACTGACTTTAATGACTAACTCTCTAATCCAATATTGCCATTCATTGATAAATGATTGTATTTTCTCGTCTTCCACATGTTTACTGTATGAGTCAATCATAGATTTGGTAGAAAAGATGAAAACCTGAATCGAATTTGCAACGGAGCGGAAAATAGTTTGGTCTAACTCCAGGTCATCTAATGCTACAGTCTTTTTAGTGCTCTTCCCGTTCCTTTTACTTTTCTGAAGAAAGGCATCAATTACATAGGAAACAGCCTTATCAAATTTCTCAATGGTTTCTACATATTGCTTTTCTAATTGAATTTGAATAGATAATGGAACATGCAAAAGCTCCAATTTCTGCAACAATTGCTCGGTATCAAGTGTCCCAAATTGTCCTAAAACATATTTCCAATTGGTATAAGAGAAAATACGCTCACCGCGCGACATACTAGCGTGAATCATTTGATGGGCCTCATCGACAATCATTGCACAACCAGCTGTTAATATTGGTTGTTCTCTTTCTTGATCGGTCATTACCATTGCATGATTTGTAACTAAAATATGGCAGTCTTCACTTTTACGAAGAGCTCTTTCATAAAAATCATTTGCTCCTACTTCTTTTTTGTTAGACAAGCTTCCTCTTCTGATTTTATCGACAAATAATTGGCCGCCACCTGAGGCATTAAGCTCAGTTAAATCGCCATCCTCGGTTAAAGTAAGCCATACTAAAATTTGCATAATCGTAAAGGTTTCATCATATGACTCATCTTCCAGTTGAACCTGCTGCCAAAAGCTATACAGATCAATATAATGATGCATTCCTTTTAATGTTGCTACCTTCACATTAGTTTCTAAAATTGCGTTGATCTTTGGTATTTCTTCACTCACTAATTGATCGATCAAATGAGTTGTATATGTACTTATAATTACAGGTCTTTTCTTTTGGAATGAATAGAGGACAGCAGGTAATAGATAGCCTAGTGTTTTACCAATTCCCGTTTCGGCCTCACAAACTATTTCTAATTCATTTGTTAAGGATGCTTGAATTTGATCCATCAATTCAAATTGTCCCTCACGTTCTTCAAAGCTAGGGATACTTTTACTAAATAATTCAATTTTCTTCTCCCGTGTTTCAGGAAATGACAATGAATCGGTTTCTTCATGTTGTTCATCAGAAATTTCCTTTATTGGAATCCCTCGGTAAAGTAGAAAACCTTCTGACACTACCTGTTTTCTTTTTTCAACAAGTACATCAAAAAATAATATAGATAAATTAGATTTTAACTGAAAGGAACGTTTATGTAATAATTCGATAGTTTTTAGCGGTAGTTTCATTAATTGATCGATACATTTTATAAGCAAATAAGCAGTTGCCAGTGCATCGTCATCAGCTCTATGAGCAGATTCTAAATTGATTTCTAACTCATTTGCTATGTCCTGAAGCTTATAGCTATAAAGGTTCGGAAACATTAGCTTTGTGAATTCTACCGTATCCATTGTTTTACATACTAGGTTTGGAAGACCTACTCTCTTTAGTTCCTTCTGAAGGAATGGTAAGTCAAAGTGAATATTGTGAGCGACAAAGATGTGATCCTGCAGCATACCCAATACTTTTGCTCCAATATCCTCAAATAATGGTGCTTTTTCAACATCACTTTCCGCTATATTAGTCAGATCCTGGATAAACAGAGGAATTGGCTTTTCTGGGTTTATAAAAGTCGTATATGTGTTTACCAATTTGTTATTTTCAATAAATACAATTGCAAGCTGAATAATACGGTCACCATTCGTCGATGAGTGGCCTGTTGTTTCAATATCGACAACTGCATATTTATGATTTTCCATCATTCCTCAACTCACAGTCCTTTTGTTCTAAAAAAATTGTACCACATTCACTTTCCAGTGACGAAATTTTTACTTTCAAACAAGATACAAATGGATAAACGGAAAATTCTTAAAATCACGTTCCGATCAATTTCTCTCCATATACTTGCGTAAATACGTTTAAAAAGGAATTAGTATCTTTAAACAATCCTAAAAAAGCCTAATTCAATCTGGAATTATAGACCATATTAATACGTATCCTGGAGTTTCTAAATAATTTTATAAAAAATAGGGTAGGAAAAGAACAGAATAGTCGTAATGATTGGAATTTCCAGAAACTGTGGTATAATCAAGCAGTACACAATTGGATTAGTGACTTCCGAGGTTGTCACTCCTTAGAGAGGAGTTCGAGGAAATGTCATCTCAACATTTAAAAAACATGTTGTTATCATTACAACAATTTCAAGATTCTAAAATCTCCATTACAATCAATGACCACAACAATGAAGCCTTATTTACAGTAAGTTTATCAGAAAGTCTATTTCAAGTTACCAATATCAACAATCACAAGACAGAAACTTCCGATAATGTAGATTCGGTAGTAGAATATATAGAGAATAATATTTTTACAAATTGACCCTAACTAGTAGGTCTCTTTTTTTTTGAATAAAATTAGTTCTATAACTGTTTTATTTGAATTTTGATTCTGTCCCACCTTTTGCTCAGTTTACTTCTGTTGTCATCTAGTAAACGGATGTCTAACAAAGATGCAATGGTCTCAGCTATTCTTTCAATGGACATGTGTTCGGTCTCAATACGATGTTTAAATATATCATTGGATAAGCCTTCTATACACCTTTCTATTTGCAAAGCACCCCAAGAGTGTTTGCTCTCTCCTCTACTTCTCAGTCTCTTTATCAGCGTTTCCTTGGATGCCCAAAGGACAAAATGATTTACTACGACACCATCCTTTCTTAGCTTTGTTATTATTTCTTCAAAGTACTGTGGATTTACAATAGTCATTGGTACAATAATTACCCCATTGTATTCACTCGCTATGTATTTTAACGTAGTATAATTTAGTTCTCTCCAGACACTGTGATCTTGGAAATCCGGTTTACTAAGCTCAGTTGGAATATTTTTGTTAATAAAAAAACCCGTTTTTTCTGGATCAAAGACAACAGAATTAGGAATCCTACGATGTAATTCATATGAAGTCTGCGTTTTCCCTGAACCAAATGCCCCGTTTATCCATATAATCATAAAATCACCTTTTCTTTAATGAATGATCAACTTACTACACTCATTACTAAATTCATAAGTTCCAAAATTATTATATACAACACTTATTCAACCTTTTAAGCTGAAAATCCTTTTATTTACTGCTGTATAACAAAAAAAGAGCTGTTATTATTAGCTCTTTGTTGCAAAACAAGAAAATGAAGTATGTATTTCATTTTCTACTAGCTATGAATAATGGAATTTTGAATTTTGATCATTCCTTTAGTATGCATTCTTCCTCCCTAGTATTATATTAAGTTTTTCTGAGCTTAATAGCATTGCTACAGCAAAAATGACAATAACAATCGGGAAAATCCCAATAGTCATCTGAGAAGCCATGAAACCAAGAAGTGGTGGCATGAATGTTGTGCCCGTATAAGCAAACGCCATTTGATAGCCCATAATCGTCTGAGAATGCTTTTTCCCAAAACGTGTTGGTGTTTCATGCAACATACACGGAAATATCGGCGCTAATCCTAATCCGACAATTATAAATCCGACAAATGAGAAAGCGGACGGTAACGGTAAAACTAATATTATGGCACCACTCAATGCTATTAACTGCCCCCACCTAATGAGCGTACGGTTGGTAACTTTATAAGTGATAAAACCTGTTATTAATCTGCCAACAGTTATCCCTGCGTAATAAAAAGAGATCCAACCTGCAGCTGTTGCTACACTTATTCCTTTAATATTTACCAAGAAACTACTTCCCCAAAGACCCACAGTTGCTTCAACTCCACAATAAAAAAAGAATGTAGTCAGAGCCCATTTTACTCCTTTAGTTTGAAGTGGCTTTGTATTAGTCTCTTTTTCATTAATTACACCTTTTAGCTCGTCACTTTCCTCTAGTAAACGATCATTTCTTTTTACTTTTACTTTTTTCCATAAAGGCAAAGTGAAGAAAAGAATAATAACTAATGCAAACTGAATAGCTGCAATAAGAAAATATCCATTTCTCCAAGAACTAGAACTGTCCCCAGATATAAACTGAGCCATAATAATCGGACCTAAAGTAGCTCCGACTCCCCAAAAACAATGTAACCAACTCATATGCCTCGCCTTGTAATTTACAGCTACATAATCGTTTAACCCTGTATCTACAGCCCCAGCTCCTAATCCAAGTGGAACAGCACAAACCATTAACCAAACAATCGATGGAGCAAAATGAAATCCAAGCAAGGCAACAGCGGTCATTAATACGCTGACAAATGTGACTTTCCCAGTCCCGTACCGTTTGAGAATCCTTCCACTAATAAGACTAGAGATTATTGTGCCACATGCTATGGTCATAAATAATAGTCCAGCAGTCTCGAGTGGAGCTCCCAAGTCCCCTTGCATAACAGGCCAAGCTGCTCCTAATAATGAATCAGGTAAACCTAAACTGATAAAAGCCAAATAGATTATTATTAAAAGAAATGTTGCCATGTTTCACCTCATATACTTCCAATTATTTTATTTCATTCAACATAAGCTCTATCCCTAATCTTTGTAGTCCATATAAATAATCTTGTTTCCAATCACTTATAGTTAGCTCAGGAAGATGTTCTGGTGGAACATAATTAGAACTTGCACTAGTAATTTTTTCTACTAACGCTTCATCCACTTCATCTTTGCAAAAAATGATGGTATGTGGGTTAATGCTTGCTGTAAATGATGCTACTAATCGGCTAATCGGATCAATCTGATAATCTTGAGAAAAAGGAGCTTCTTTAGATTCAGTTCCGTTGTTTTCTAACGCTTGCCATAAATTCTGCTCATCATACTGAGGGACGAACGAAATCTCCCCAGCGAAAAATGTACTCCCACGCACCACATCTCCATTTATCAAAAAACCTGCACCAGGACCATTTTGACCTATATACAAATATACAAGGGAGGGATTGTTCTTCCCCCCCTTATAATGGTGATATCCGAGTACGGCAGCATTCATATCGTTCTCAACAACCACAGGTATCGAAAAATGATTTTCATAAAATCCTTTAATATCAAAATTTTGAAAGTCCACATATCCAGGTATATGAAAAATCCTTCCATTATCAACAGAACCAGGTACCCCTATTGCGATAGAGCTAATTTTTGGGTATTCTGCTATTAATTTTTCCATGCTCATAGTTAATAGCTCTAAGCCACCTTCCACTAATACACTTGGAATTACCCCCCGCTCTTTCACCTCTCCCACACAATTAAAGATCGCATAATTTGTTTCTTGCCTCTCTAAAAAAATGGAAAGACCAAGCGTATGCTCAGGATTGTACTTATACCTTTTTGCTCGTCTACCTCCACTAGATTCATCTAAACCTACTGAAATAACCTCTCCACTCTTCTCCATTTGAGAAAGAAACTTACTTATAGTTGGGAAACTAATGTCTAATTTATCGCAGAGTTCAGCTTTTGTTGCACTTTCAAACTCTAAAAGCGACTTCCTAATACTCGAAAGAATTACTTTCCTCACAGACTTTGGAGTAGCATTCACTAACTCCACCTCCTACTTAAATATACTTATTAAAGATCTTTAATAAGTATTGATGATAATATATCATAGAAAATTATTGGAAACAACTACTATAATTTTTATTTTCAAATAATTCTTTTTTCTTACAATCACACGAATAAATAACCTCTATTACTCTGTTTCCTGATTAAAAATTGAATCCATACATTACTTTTTTAATTAATTCATGAAAATCTGATGCGAAGTATGATATGGTAAATTGTCTACAATTAAAGATTAGAAGGTGAACACCGTGCTAGAAGTAAGTGAAAGTAAATTATCGAAATATGTTGTACATCACGTCGGCGATACGCTTGTACTAGGCGATGAAGCACTCTCCCAACCTGAAACGATGTTGGAAGCGGCTTTTACTCAATTAGCTTTTAACAAAATTGATTTGGAGCAACAATACGAGTTTTTCCACGAATCAGACATAGGATTGAATGAAGTATATACGTATGTAAACTCCATATTTGATCAGGATACTAGTTTCCTAGAGCAATCCAACCATATTGCCACTCATTTAAAAAGTGTTTCTCAGCATCCAAATATTAAACACGGAGATTTATTCATAGGGTTATTTGATAATTGCCTATGGCATAACGAAGTGAAAAAAGTAATAGCTATCGTCAAAATTGATGAAAAAGAAATGTTTTTAGATGTGAAAAATGAGCAAAATAAAATGGTTGTGAATGGCATTGACGGAATTAATGTAAAAAAAATCAATAATATGGCGGTCATCATGGACATGGGTCCAGACGTAGCACCAGCTGTCTTTATGAAAACAAAAAAGAAAGAAGATGTCGTATACTGGCAAGAGCGTTTTTTGAAGATTAAGGTAGCAGATGAGCATTATCACAAAACAGAGTTAGCTTTAACAGAATGTAAAAAGTATATTATTAAGGAAGAAAACTATACGAATACCGAGAAATTGGGTTATTTGAATAAGACACTCGAATACTTTAGAAATGAAGAAGAGTTCCAGGTAGATAATTATATTGACACAGTCTTTGAAAAAACAGATTCAGTTCAAAAAGATATAATTGTCAATTCAGTAAAACCATATGAAACGATCATTTCTGAAAGTGCCATTGCAAAAGCAGAAAAAACGTATAAACGTAAAATTAAATTAGATTCCAATATTGAAATTCAAGTGAATGTACGAGATATTGAACAAGTCAATGAGCTAATTGAAGTTGGCTATGATGAAGCTACAAATCGGAAGTTTTATAAAATCTATTTCCAAGAAGAAATATAATCCAAGATAACATACTAGTATAAAGTTTAGTCTGAAGAGGATAAGAGGAGATGGGCAAAGGACACGCCACAATTCTCTTAGAACCTGTATTCTTCACTATATTATTACCGAATGTATTTAAAGGGATAATGGAGTTTGCTTCTTCAAGTCCCATGAATCTAGTGTAAGCAAAAGAAAACCAAATTTCTTTAACTGTTTACACTTTCAACTTTCTTCGCTTGTCTCACATGGAGTGATTTAATAGCATAACGCGCTATAGGTTGTGCGATTAACATTTCAAGCCAACATGCTACACCAAAATTTCTCGGCCACACATGCAAGAAGTTTCTAAACAAGTATTAAAACACATCGATAATTTGGCGAACAATTTTAAAAAGAAGAAGTAGCCGATTAGATATAAATAGCCTGCCATTCAAGTCAGTGTTCACTGATTTGAATGGCAGGCGTATTTTGTATTCAATTACATAACGGTTGCTTCGGGTTCGTAATGGATGATTTGTTTGATAGAATTATCTTCATTCATAATCGCCACTGTCGGCTTATGTGATTGTGCTTCTTCATTCATCACATATGCATACGATAGTATGATTACTACATCTCCACGTTGAACTAGCCGTGCAGCTGCTCCATTTACACAAATAACACCACTACCTCGTTCACCTGAGATAATATATGTCTCAAAACGTGCACCGTTATTATTATTTACTATATGCACTTTTTCGTTAGGTAACATACCTACAGCATCTAGTATATTCTGATCTATTGTAATACTTCCTACATAATTTAAATCAGCTTCCGTTACTACTGCTCGATGGATCTTCCCATTTAACATCATTCGCAACATATATTACACATCCTTTTTTTCTTTTAAAATATTATCTATCAAACGTGCCTTCTCAAAAAATACGGCTGTCGCAAACAGTACTTCCTTCGTATCATCTGTAACTGACTGTAATGTTGGATAAGATAATGCTTCTAAATAATCAATCTTACCAGAGGTGTTGCTCTCAATATGCTCTTTCCCTTTTGCAATTGCCGCTGGTAAGTCATTTGTTTTTTCCCATGTTTCTGTAGCTAATTGCAAAGCTTTATACAAATGAACTGCTTCTAATCGTTCTTGTTCGCTTAAAAATACATTCCGCGAGCTCTTAGCAAGTCCATCAAGCTCCCTCACTGTCTGTACCCGAACTATTTCTACTGGGAAATTATACGCATTCACAAATGTCTCAATAATAGCTAGTTGTTGTGCATCCTTTTGACCAAAGTATGCCTTCGTTGGCTGAACAAGATTAAATAATTTAGTAATTACCTTTAGGACACCATCAAAATGTCCTGGTCTACTTTCACCACATAGCTTAGTGGAAAGATTTCCTACCCCTATAGAGATACCACTTTCAAAAGGATACATTTCCTGTGCACTTGGAACAAATAATACATCTACTCCAGCATCTGTAGCTAGTTGTGTATCACTTTCAATATCTCTTGGATATCTGTCTAAATCTTCATTTGGACCAAACTGAGCAGGATTCACGAAAATACTTGCCACGACTATGTCATTATCGATTCTAGCCTTAGTTAATAAGGCCAGATGTCCTTCGTGCAAATAGCCCATTGTGGGAACGAAACCTATCGTTTTGTTTTTATTTAGTTCGATTATTTGTCTTAGCTCATTTATCGTTTGTATTGTTTGCATGATTGCCTCCATATAGTGCGGAAAGTTGCTCTTCCTTCATCGTAAAGGAATGTTCTACTGTTGGGAAAGTACCATTTTTAACTTCCTCTACATATTGCTTAATACCAGCTAAAATTGGTTCCCCAACATTTGCAAATTCCTTCACAAATTTAGGAATATGATGTGTACCATACTTTACCATATCATGAAAAACTAACACTTGCCCGTCAGCTTGAGCACCTGCTCCAATACCAATAGTAGGAATCGTTAGAGCCTTAGAAATAGTGTCAGTCAGTTGATGTGGAATACATTCTAAAACGACGGCACAAGCCCCAGCTTTTTCACATAGTTTTGCGTCTTCTATTAACTTTTCTGCTGCTGCTGCAGTTTTTCCTTGTACTTTATATCCACCTAGTACACCCGCAGATTGAGGCAACAAACCTAGATGAGCGATAACTGGAATACCGGCAAACGTCAATTTTTCAATGACTGGCAATACATCATCCGCACCTTCGAGTTTCACAGCCTGTGCACCCGTTTGCTGCATAAGTTGAACCGCATTAGTTAATGCTGAATCCAATGAACCGTGAAACGTCCCAAAAGGCATATCGACCACTACAAAAGTATCCTTCGCACCGCGTCTAACTGCTTTTCCATGATGAATCATATCGTCCATCGTTACGAAAACAGTAGAGTCATAGCCTAAAACGACCATACCTAGTGAATCACCCACAAGAATCATATCCATTCCTGCTTCTTCCGCAAATTTAGCGGTCGGAAAATCATAAGCTGTCATCATCGTAATTTTCTCGTCGTTTTTTTTCATACTAATAAAGTTACTCGTTGTTTTCATACAAAATCCCTCCATTTGTGGTGAAGAGAAAACCATATAAAAGCCCTTCTATTCCGAAATGGACAGAAGGGCAGAAAAATTGTATTCATAGGTTTTCCCGTCCCTGTCATATAGATCAAGGCAGACTATTTAGTTAACAAAACTCTTTTTCTAAAGGTGCAGTTCTAAAAGGATACTGCCCAACACATACAGAATAACAAAAAAAATGAAATCCGTCCAAACTAACTTCTTCCTAACAAATGAATATCTGCCGAATAAATACCACGAATTTCACCACTATCTAATCTCAGCTCTAAAACTCCATCTTTCGTAATACCTAAAGCTACACCTTCAAGTGTTTCTCGTAACATAGTGGCACGTATACGTTTTCCAATCGTGCAGTTATGGCTTTCCCATAGTATTTTAATAGGTTCAAAGCCGTTTTCTACATATAGATCGCCATATTTTTCTAGATAGTAAAGTATTTTAGCTACCAATAAGGAACGATCAACCTCTTCTCCATTTTCCATTTTCAATGAAGTGGCAATGTTTTGGATGGATTCGTCAAATGCACTTAGTTCCTGATTTACATTGACACCAATTCCTATAATAATTGAATGGACTATATCCATATCTGCCTGTAATTCCGTCAAAATACCGGTGACTTTTTTTCCGTTTATCAATATATCATTTGGCCACTTAATCTGAGGTGTAAGATTAGTTACCTCTTGAATAGCTTGATTGATAGCTACAGCTGAAACCAGTGTAAACTGAGCAGCAAACTCGGGACTTATATTTGGACGAATAATAACACTCATCCATATGCCTTTATTTGCAGTAGAGTCCCAGCTGCGTTCTAACCTTCCTTTTCCAGCAGTTTGTTCCTCCGAAATAATAACCGTTCCATGAGAGGCACCCTGACGTGCTTTGTCTGCTGCAATAATTTGAGTGGATGTACAAGATGTATAATAATCAATATTTCTTCCTAATTGTTTCGTGTTAAGTTTAGGAAGAATTTGCTCTGGCGTAACTAAATCCGGTATAGACTGGAGTATATACCCCTTCTTTTTGATAGCTTCAATTACATAGCCATCCTCTTCGATACTTTTCAAATGCTTCCAGATCATTGTTCGTGAAATATGTAGTTCATCTGCTAACTTCTGACCAGAGACCGGTTCCCCTTTTGCATTGATAAGCGTTGAAAGAATCTTTTCTTTAATGGAGATATTCATGAGAAAACCATTCCTTTATTTCATGTCTGTCATTATTTATTTTGCCATTTACAATCATGCCCGTTAATATGTCTAAAACTTCTTTTATCCATGGGCCTCTTTTTTTGTTTGTCCATTCAATCAGGTCATTTCCATTCACAACAATATCTTTTTTAGAAGTAATGGGAAGTGTGCGTTTCTGTAGTAAAAATTTTGCAAGTGGATGAGCTATTTCATTTGAAAAAATGGAGTTTCCAAAGTGGTAAGCTACTGTCAGAACTTCCTCCCTAAAAAGGAATAATTCATCAAGCGTCCAAGCACCTTTTTCCAAACTATAAACTGCTTCCAACACATTTTTTACATGTCTTTTCTCGTCATTTGAGCATTTATAATGATTTAACAGAATGTTAATATTTTCGTTCGACTGCAATAGAGCAAAGAAGGCCCATCCATTAGCTTTAACATTAAAACTCGAGAAGTTGTCCCAACTTTGTAGATGCCTTTCCCAGTCGCCAGGGAAATTCTGAGATAATCCACTTTCTACAAAAAGTTTCATCCCTTTGAAAGGAAAGTCACTTAGCCATATCTTTTCTAGCTCCACTTTCACTCTTTCAATGGAGACATGCTCAATAAGTGCATGTAAGGAACGAATTGCTTGAAAGGTCTCTTGCTCAAGTGTAAAATTCAGCTGCGCTGAGAAACGTACTGCTCTTAACATACGTAATGCATCCTCTGAAAATCTTAACTGAGGATTTCCAACCGCTTGAATTATTTCTTCCTCGATAGCTTTTTTGCCTCCAAAATAATCGACAAGCTTATCTTCTTTAGTTAAGGCCATTGCATTTATCGTAAAGTCTCTTCGTTGAAGATCCTCTTGTAAATTACGTACAAATGTTACACCATCTGGTCGTCTAAAATCAGAGTAGGTAGATTCCGAGCGATACGTAGTTACTTCAATAGGCTCATCTACTACAACTAAAACAGTCCCATGTTCGATTCCAACATCAATAGTATGAGTAAATATCTGTTTGACCTCCAAGGGAGTAGCATTTGTAGTGATATCTACATCATTTGCAGGAGCATTACGTACAAAGTCTCGGACAGCCCCTCCTACTACAAACGCCTCAAAGCCTGCCTGTTCTAGTTCTTCTATTATTTTATAAGCTGCCGGCCACCGATTTTTCATCAAGCTATTTTCTCGCCACTCTTTCATACATTTCTTCATACTGCTCTACAATACTTTTAGAACTAAATCGATCCCGTATAACCTCTAAAGACCTATCGACAATCTGTTTATGTAATGAGGGGTTTTGTAAAACTTCCACACCATGTTCTGCTACCTTTTTCCAATCCCCTAGTTCCACGATAAATCCATTTTCGCCATTCGTAATTACTTCAGGAATGCCACCTACATTCGTTCCTATACAAGGCACTCCACAAGCCATTGCTTCTAATAGCACTAAACCAAAAGACTCTTTTTCAGAAAGCAATAGCATAAGATCTGCTATGGAATATAGTTCTGATAGATTTTCCTGTTTACCTAAAAATAGAACATCACTTTCGATAGATGTACCTTTAATGGATTCCATAATAGGATGTTTTTCGGGTCCATCTCCTACTAACAGTAATTTAGAAGGAACCTCTTCATGGATAAGCTTAAAGCTCTGTACTATATCCGGAACATGCTTTACTTTTCTAAAGTTAGAAACATGAATTACTACTTTTTCATGTGGTTTTATACCTAATAATTCCTTTAGATTACCTGCATCCTTTTTAGTATATTCCTGCTCATCAATAAAATTATATATCGTCTCAATATCCTTATTGGGAGATATTAAGTCCATTGTTTCTTGGCCAAGGGAATGAGACACTGCCGTTACGACATCTGATTTTTCTATCCCATACTTTATTGCGCCTTTTAACGACGAGTCATATCCTAAAACGGTTATATCAGTTCCATGTAAAGTAGTAACAATGCCGATATCTGAGTTTGCCATATCCTTTGCCAGTATTGCACACACCGCATGAGGAATAGCATAATGTACATGCAATACATCTAATTGCTCATCTACAATTACCTCTGCCATTTTATTGGCTAAAGCAATATCGTATGGAGCATATTGAAAAACAGAGTAGCTATTCACTTCCACTTGATGAAATGTGATCTTTGGAGATATTTTATTTAGTCGGAAAGGGATCCCAGATGTGATGAAATGTATTTCATGCCCTTTTGCTGCAAGCATCTTTCCTAATTCTGTTGCAATTACTCCTGATCCCCCAACAGATGGATAGCAAGTAATTCCTATTTTCAATTTACGCACTTAATCACTTCCTTAACGTGAACGTCTCTCTTCTAGTAAACGCCAATCTAAAAAACCTTGTTCTATACCTTTTAAAAGGATTTCAGCTGTTCCCATATTTGTTGCAAGTGGGATCTGATATACATCGCAAAGTCGAATAAGCGCCGTTACATCTGGCTCATGCGGTTGAGCGGTAAGTGGATCTCGGAAAAATATAACCATATCCATTTCGTTATTTGCAATCGCTGATCCTATTTGCTGGTCTCCACCTAGTGGTCCAGATTTATATCTAAATATATTTAAACCAACTTCGTCTATAATTCGTGTTCCGGTTGTTCCGGTAGCAAATAATTCGTGCTCTATTAATATTGACTTATATGCTGTTACGAACTGTATCAAATCTTCTTTTTTCTGGTCATGTGC
Source organism: Psychrobacillus sp. FSL K6-1464 (assembly GCF_038003145.1). Lineage (NCBI taxonomy): Bacteria > Bacillati > Bacillota > Bacilli > Caryophanales > Bacillaceae > Psychrobacillus > Psychrobacillus sp. FSL K6-1464. Next base: position 1,569,027 of record NZ_JBBOOP010000001.1, on the reverse strand, counting down.
GACTAATGCAATTCTCATTGTTTCCCTCCTATAAAATAATATCTTCTAAACCATAAATCAGAACATCACGCTCCATGATCTCATTGATAGATAATACAATTCCAGACATAAAGGATGCGCGGTCAAAAGAATCATGACGTAGTGTTAGCAATTGCCCCTCTCCACCTAAAAGCACCTGTTGATGTGCAACTAAACCAGGTAATCGGACACTATGTATATGCATGCCATCCATTTTTGCTCCTCTTGCACCTGGAATTATCTCTTCTTCACCCGGATGTCCCTGTTCCATAGAAGTACGTGTTTGTTGTATCATCTGAGCTGTTTTAAATGCTGTTCCAGAAGGAGCATCTACTTTTTGATCATGATGCATCTCAATAATTTCCACATTCGGCAAATATTTTGCTGCTGTTTGTGCAAACTTCATCATAAGCACCGCACCTATAGAAAAGTTTGGGGCAATAATACATCCTACTTGTACCTCTTCTACTTTGTTTCTTAATGTATCTAATTGTAAATCAGTAAAGCCCGTTGTACCAATAACTGGTCTCACACCATAGTCAAGTGCAGTCATCGCATGCTCAAAAACGGCAGAAGGAATAGTCAGATCAACTAATACATCAGGTTCTGTTTGTTCGATTAATAATTCTAATGATGTGAAGATGGGAATGTTATCCCCTAAGCACTCTGTCTCTTGCTTATAATCCAAAACTGCCACTAATAAAAAATTTTCGTTTTTTATTACAGTTGCTACTGCTTCTCTTCCCATTTTACCTCTTGGGCCTGCTACCGCTACTTTAATAACCATTATTAGTCCTCCTTAATCGTCCATCTATCTTTATCTCTTGTATTATATTTGTTTAAAACTTGCTCTAATGATTGCTGAAGATCTATACCTTCTGCATTTGCCAAACATAATAGTACGAAAAAGAAATCTCCCATCTCATCCGCAATTTCTTTCTCCACTTCTGTGGATTTCTTTTTCTTTGTCCCATACTTATGTTGAACTTCACGGGAGAGCTCCCCTAGTTCTTCCGTAAGTCTTGCTAGTAGTTCCATTGGTGGGAAATAGCCTTCTTTAAATTGGTTTATGTATGTATCCACTTCTAGTTGTAAATCAGATAAAGTTTTTTTCTCTACCATATAATCTATCTCTCCTTCGTGTATATCCTAATAAGAAAAACAGCTAGTTGTCAAAAACATCAAAATAATCGATAATAACTTAAGTATGAACTAATAAGCGAGGTGTAACAATGGGAGTTGGACTTAAATTAAAAAATATTATAATGATTATATTGGGATCAGCCATTTATAGTTTTGGCTTTGTTCACTTTAATATGCAAAATGAACTTGGTGAAGGTGGATTTTCTGGTATTACTCTCGTTTTATATTTTGCATTCAACTGGGATGTAGCATTGATGAACCTTTTATTAAATATACCAATGTTCTTCTTAGGTTGGAAGTTGCTTGGGCGGAAAATGTTTGCTTATACAGTGATTGGCACTGTTTCAGTATCCGTATTTTTAAAATTATTTGATATTTATGAATTCCATCTTGGGCTAGAAGGTGACTTGTTTCTAGTTTCACTATTTGCTGGGGTTTTTGTAGGTGTAGGTTTAGGTATTATATTCAAATATGGTGGTACAACCGGAGGGGTGGATATTATCGCCCGACTTGTATTCAAATACAAGGGATGGAGCATGGGTAAAACGATGTTTATCTTCGATGCATTCGTCATTTTGTTATCCTGGGCAACTTTCCTAAATGAGCGTTCCATGATGTATACGCTTGTTGCTGTATACGTTGGCGCAAGAGTTATAGATTTTGTGCAAGAAGGCGCATATTCTGCTAGAGGTGCATTTATCATTTCAGACAAGCAAAATGAGATTGCTGATCTCATTACGAATAAATTGTCTCGCGGAGTAACAATATTGAACGGACATGGACATTTCACAAAAAGTAGTCGGGAAGTAATCTATTGCGTCGTAGCGAAAAACCAGATAAGTGCATTGAAGTCGGTTATAAGTTCTATCGATCCACATGCATTTGTGTCTATAACAGAAGTAAAGGATGTCATGGGAGAAGGTTTCACTTTAGATGATGAGAAAAATCCGATAGATTAGTGTGAAGGATTATTCAAGTATCTTACTTGGGTGATCCTTTTTTAATAGATAAGCAATAATATAGAACACAGCATGAATATTGGATTATTTATAAAATTTTAATGAATGAATGATACTTCAGATTTACGCTACAGGTGGACGCGTTTCGCGGGGTGAGCGATGAGCTACCACCACAGCACACGCGTCGTTGTGATATCTTGTCTGTCTCACTCATCCCGCCGAAGTCGCCACCCTTCACTTCAATCAATTAAGCGGGTAGTACTGGCCTATAAGATTTAGCATAGGCTATCGCTTGGATAATAGGAGTAGTCGAAGTATATCCAATTATCCGATTAAATAAAGTGGATCTAGTTGATTGGAGCGCAGGAGCAAGGGAGGCGGCTGGAGTAGGGCCAATAGAAAGCGTTCGCTCGGAGTAAAATTAACTGCATGTCTACATTATTATTTATTGGGGATCAAGCGTCTTTTCCGGTGTTCTTATTTAGTTGCATTTTAATTTCAAGCTATGTTAAAGATAAAGGTTGATTTTAATATAAATAAAAAAATGAGCTAGAGTATGTTCTCCAAACTCATTTATTTTGATGTCCTTTTTTACTAAAGCACCAGGTAGTTGAATAAGAAATTAATTTCTAACCTGCATCAAACTGACCCATAAAAAGTCTTCTCCAAATAATTTATCTGGTTGACTAATCTTTTTCATTTCCCTAAAATCAATTAAATTGAAATCATTCGTAAACACTTCTTTTAATCGCCCTTCAGTGTAACCTATTCCTCCTTTTAAACTACCTTCTTTGTAGACTTCCCAATCAGATGTATCTAAGGCACCCTCAGTATTGAAGCAAACAATTCCGAAGTATCCATCTCTTTTCAATGCCTTTTTCAGCATTTCAAGATATGTTAATCTGCGATGTGGTGCTAAATGATGAAACAACCCACAGTCATAAATAAAGTCATACGAGTGTGGCTTAAACTTAAAGTCAAATAGCGAAATACATTGAAAATCTATATTAACCCCTTCTTCTCTAGCCCTTTCTTTTGCCCATTCAATCGCATTATTAGAAAGGTCTAAAGCATCTACCTCACAGCCTTTTTTAGCCATATAAACAGCATTCCTACCCGGTCCGCATCCTATTTCCAATACTCGTTTAGGTGCCAACCCATTTTTAAAATAATCTACAAGATTCTCATCAGGACCTTTAATGAAAAACGGAATTTCTTTAGTTCTATCAGTATAAAAATCATCCCAAAATTCCTTTGGCTCTCTTAGGAACCCATCCAACATTTCTTGCAAATTCTCATAATTCAGTATTGCCTTTTTCAAAAAAATCCCCCCTTTAGTAAAAGTTATCTCTCTCTACCATTTTACTAAAAGTTACCATTCCCAATGTTACACAACCATTAATTTAACGTTATTTTATTAGTAAATTCAGATTAGCAAAGTCCTTGAATCTAGCTTTAAAAGGTATTTTTGAAACATTTATACTATTTTAATCGAACAAATGACTTAGTATATACTTAACGATAATAGTCCTCTTAAATATCCTTTTTAAAAGGATTTGACCTATTACAAAATGAACTCATAAGCTATTTTTGTATTATTTGTTACACTATCGTAATATTTAATTTTGAACTAAACTGTTTCGTTAGTTCAATAAGAAAATGTTACCTTTACAGGCAACCGCTTGTTAAACTAAGCACCATCTCTTTTATTACACATTATGGTCGTAATGGCATGATAGTATAGTTTTCTTCATACGATTACTTGAGGTGATAAAATGGAATTACTTTCTGAAAAGGATGCATTGAACTGGATACTCTATGTTATTTACTTCGGATTTCCTATTCTAATAGCAATAAATTTAGGTGTACTAATAACTTTAATCCAATTAAAGAGAAGAAATAAAAGATAAAATATGACCCTAAAGGAACAGAGTAATTTTTCTTTCTCTTATTTAACTAAACTACTTATTTTTTAAAAAAACTATACTCCTTCTTGAAGTAAAACACCACGTTAGTTGTAGAGGAAAATGTAATTAAAGTACCCAAAGATTTGCCACTAATGTCCAAGTCAATTCTTTACGTTTTTATACATCAATACATCATCTATATATTCATTATCATTCAGCTTAACCTCACCAATTTTTCTTCCTTCTTCGATAAAGCCCATTTTTTTATAAAGAGATATAGCATTAATATTTGTAGAAAATACACCTAAGCTTACTTTCTCAATGTACCGATTTTGTTCTGCCCAATTTAGTAATTCTTGCAATAAAGCTTTCCCAATTCCTTTTCCCCGAAAGGCACTATCAATCATCATGCCTAAGGAACCTGTATGACTCAACCTTTTGCGGTTTGATGATTGAAAGACAAGCCATCCAACAACAACATTTTCTATCTCTGCTACTAAAATTGTTTCACGTCCATTGTCTATCTTCGATTGAATCCACGCTTTTTGACCATCTACAGACTGGTTAAATTCTTCTGAGGTCGATAATAAATATTGTTCTTCTGATAAAACTGCACGCTGAATTTCAAGCATATTCACAGCATCTTTCTGTTCCGCTAATCTAATTTCTACCTTTTCCATATTTTCTCTCTTCTCCTTTGATACAGTTACTTAAAAAATTTTCATTTTATATTATCTACTTCGATATGCATCCAAATTCTACCTGATTATTCAACTATACTGCTTCGTTAGTTCAATAAGAAAAAAAGCTATACTCCTTCTTGAAGTAAAGCACCTCGTTGTTGAAGAAGGAAGTAGTAATCTCGCTATTTATACTGATTAAAATTCGTTTCGATAGGCATTACCGATTTAATGAAGGCTATATCTTTTTCGTTAACATTGGGTGCAAAAAATTCCATACCCCAATGTTCGGAATGAAAAATAGTGGTGGAGTTTTTACTCAAAAAAATAGAGAACCATTTTATCTTCCCCTCAATATTTACATTGTTTGATAATAAATGGGTTACAACATTTAGTGCTTTATTTCCCTTGAAAATAGTGAGGTTATTTTCCGTGATTCTTTCGAATGGGCCTTTAAGCATTGATTTTGTTTCCTCGACAACAACTGCTTCTTCATTCCAACAATGGATTTCTATCGTATCTGATTGTGATAAAAAGTAGTTCATCAAAGGAACCCAATAATCAATTTTTTCATATTCACCAGATACACTAAAATACAGTTGATATATCATTTTACTACCACCTTTTTAGTGATTTTTATATACTATATCTCAAATTCCTTCTTAATCTAACGCTTCGTTAGTTCAATAAGAAAAAGGCTTTACTCCTTCTTAAAGTAAAGCACCCTTAGTTGAGGTAGGAAAACTAAAATATATTTCTAGTATCTTCCCAACCATACACAAGTTCGGTAAGTTTTTTCTCTGAAATCTCAACTTCAACAGCATCTATTTTTTTCCCACCAAGTGATTCATAAAACAGACGAGAAATATTATCTTTTAAGACAAGAACAAGCATAGAGTTTAATCCCAATTCTGCAATTTCTTCAATTATTGGTTTAACAAGTGCTTTTCCTAAACCTTTGCCCTGATACTCTTTTAAAATGTATATTGCATATAACTCCCCTTCGAACCCATGGTAATTCCCGCTTCTTTCTAATCCACCAGAAGAAAAACCAACAATTTCCCCGCCATTGGTCTCTGCTACATATACCCCGCCATTAGGAATATTGTTTTCCCATAGCCGTTCTCTGCTTTCGTATGTTAAATTATTTAAATATTGGTCTGAAACTATATTCTTATACGTAGTTTTCCAAGAATCAACGTGTACTTTTGCTATTCCTTTTACGTCTGATAAAACAGCTTTTCTAATGTTCATATTCCCATTGTTCATTAATTCCTCTCCCTCTTTTGCAGTAAATAATACCACAAAATTTCGATTTCATAATGAACTAACCTGCTGTGTTAGTTCAATAAGAAAAGTTACCCTTACAGGCAGCCACTTGTTTAACTAAGCACCCATTAGTCTAAGTAGAATCTATTCTCATATCCTTATTTGACTAACTGCATAATCGAAATTTAAGTGAAGAAAAAAGAATATATCAAAAAAACAAAAATCCCTATTATTCCTGTGACAATAAATGGAGTTCCGGAAACTGGCCTTCTTTTAATTCGAATGTAAAAACCGCTCAAGATATACATGCAACAGAGTAATAATCCAATAATCAATAATATAGGTTTCATTGATCCATCTCCAAACTTGAAGTAAGCAACCCTTTTGCACAATATTTTACATATATTAACTTATTCAACACAGTAGCAAAATAACCTTCTTCTTCAACGAAACTGCCATTAAGTACATTCTTTCACAAACTTTTAGATGTAGGTTAAATTCATGATACTTTTACTAAAAATCAATTAACCCTTACCTTTTACTTAGCCAAATTTAATAATAATTGTTCAACATATTAAAAAAGAGCTTGGAAAATGAAACTTCCAAACTCTTTTTTCTGTCTTTCTTTACTAAACACCTGTTACTTTGAATGTATTTCTTCACAATGTCTTTTACTTAATTTGTTTCGTATCCTCTGTTAAGAAGGTAATAACTACAAATAATGCAAATGCCAATAATAATAAAGTTCCGCCTACAATGAACAAAATCATCACAAATGTTTCATTTAAGTTAAATGGGTTTAAATTATACATCCACATACCAAACGTTAGACCAAGTGCACCTAACATTCCTGTAATAGCGTGTATAGGTACAAGTTTTTTGTATTTTACAGTATACACTCTATAAAATATTCCCCATGCAAATACGGATAACCATCCTACTAATAATATATGTGCATGTATGGGACGCAATGAATAATCCATACTTCCACTCATTTTAGACCCTAAAAACGTACCGATTATTCCAAATATAGCAGCAAAACGAATTAATCGAATTGACCATTTCTTTTCCATAATGTTAACTCCTTCTAATTGGTAATTTAATTACAAATGTACTTCCTTTTCCAACTTTACTAGTGACATTTACTTGTCCACCATGTAACTCCACAACTTTCTTGACTATTGATAGTCCTAGCCCAGTACCATCTTTTTTTCTAGCTGTATCTACTCGATAAAAGCGGACAAATATTTGCGCTAATTGTTCATTACTAATCCCTATTCCTGTATCTTTGAAAATAATTTGAATTTCACCATGTACTTCTCGACAAGTAATAGAGATGATACTTCCTAATTCAGAATACTTAATAGCATTACTCAATAAATTATCCCACACACTCATGAGTAATTCTGCATCCCCTTGAATAGCTACTGGTTCTAATTTATAGGATAATTCTAATTCACGTTCATTGATTCGCCATTGCGACTTCCTTATAATCTCTTTTAACTGTTCATCTAATCGGACACTATTCCTTTGTAAGGAATAAGAAGCCTGATCTAAAGAGGTTAAGATAAGTAACTGTTTTGTTAAGTTCGATAATCGCTTAGATTCTCGCTGAATAATGGCTGCATACTGTAACCTGTCTTCTTTCTTTAGTTCATCAGTTTGAAGTAGATCAGAGTAACCTTGAATATTCATTAATGGCGATTGAAAATCATGAGAAACGTCATTTACAAATCCCTTGCGTAATTCATCATTATGAGCAAGCTGCTGCTGCATCAAATTAAAATTTTCCGCCAATTGGCCAATCTCATCGTTTCGTGAAATATTTAATCGGTAATTGAAATTTTCGTTTTTTACCGCCTTAGTAGCTTCTGTTAAGGATGAAATCGGTCGTATTAGGTTTCGTGTCATAACAGCCACACCGAGTAAGCTAATGATAGCGATTGCAACGACAAAGCTCATTAATACAACATGGATATCCGAGAAAATGGACTTATTATCGGGTCTCAAAAATAATGCATATTGGTTTTGCTGTGTAACAACAGGTACCCCAACGGAATTTTCCAAGCTATTGGAAAAATGCCCCATCATTAATAACGAACTCGGTGCATATTTCATCCCATGATATATTTCGCCATCCATAATACTTTGAACTGTTTCAGGGGGTATCTTTAGATTTTGAAATTCTTCACCAAAGGGGTATTTTTCTCCAGAACTAGATATTAGATAGATTTGATATCCTGAATTACCGATTAATGATAAATAGGCATGCATAGAATCCTTCGAATCATGCATATTTTCAATTCCATTCGCAACCTCTTGAGCAAACTCTACATTCTGTGAATCAATATTGTTTTTTGAGACTGAAAAGTAAATAATATTCGCAAGGGCAAATCCGACGATAATACTGCAAAACAAAATTAATACAGTCGCGCTAATAAATTGTCGATAAAGTGTTTTCATTTCAACAGCTCTAATTTATAACCAATTCCACGAACGGTTATAATTTCAACATTTGCCTCGTAACGTATTAATCGTTCCCTTAATCGATTAATATGTGTATTCAGCGTATAGTCATTACCCTCAATATCAATTCCCCATGTATGCTCAATTAGAAAAATTCGTTGCACGATTTTTCCACTTCGTGATGCTAACAAAGTGAGTAGTTCAAATTCCTTCAAAGGCAACAAAACGGTTTCTTTTTTTATAATTACTTCATAGTTTTTTCGATCAATTTTCATATTCCCAATTTCTATGAAGTTTTCTAAAGATCTTTCATAACGTCGCAAAACAACTGCAACCCTAAATAATAACTCGCTAGGCTCAAATGGCTTTACTATGTAATCTTCTGATCCAGCAGTAAATCCTTGTTCTTTATCTGCTAATTGACCTTTAGCGGTTAATAAAATCACGGGAATATCATAATCTTCCGTCAAAATTTCTGTTAACTCAAAACCATTCATACCCGGCATCATAACGTCTACAATCGCCAAATCCACTTTGTAAGTTTCTAGTAAAATTAGCGCTGCTTCCGCATTGTCAGCATTATGCACTTTATACCCTTCACGTTCCAAATGTATAGTTACTAGTTGTAATGTATCTAAATCATCATCTACTAATAAAATCTGCATAGTAACGCCTCCGCTTTCTAGTGAATTTGGTTTCATGTAAGTTATTAATTATATTATTGTAACGTTAATTTACCATCTTCCATACGGTAAACGCGGTCGCAATATGCCAGCATTCGTTCATCATGAGTTACCATAACAGCAGCCTTACCACGTGCTTTAACCTCTTTTGAAATAAGGGAAACGACCTCATTTGCACGGTTTGTATCCAATGATGCAGTAGGTTCATCCGCTAAAATAAGCGATGAATCATTCATAAATGAACGCGCGATTGCTACACGTTGTCGTTCCCCACCAGAAAGCTCATTAGGGAATTTTTCGAATTTACTACTCAAACCAAGCTCTATTAATAATTCTTTTGCAAAGGCTTCATCTTGTTTTGTTACTTTACCCGACATCTTTTTTAATAGAAGTAAATTGTCTAAAACATTTAAGTACGGCATTAAATTAGACGTTTGTAATATAAATCCTATTTCATGTAATCGTAAATTGGAAAGTTCTTTATCTTTTAGTGTTGCAATATCTTTATTATCAATTTTGACTTCACCTTGTGAAGGTTTTAATAATGCCCCAGCAATCGATAGAAATGTTGACTTTCCAGAACCTGATGGGCCAATAATGGCCACAAACTCTCCAGAAGCAACCTCCATTGAAACTTGATCTAAAGCTACTATTTGTGATTCGCCTTCTTTATATACCTTTGAGACATTTTTCATGCTTAAAGTCATTATTCAACCCTCCCTAATGCGGTTAATGGATCTATTTTTGAAATTCGACGAACTGAAAACAACGAGCTAGCAACAGATATCACTAATAGTACTATTCCATAAATAACAACTAATACAGGATCTAAATTAAATGGCATTTCTTCTGGGAATACCATCGCAGTTAGATATGTAAGGCCAATACCTATTAAAATACTAAAAAACGACAACACAAATACTTGAGATACGATTGCTTTAGCTATAAATCCATTTGAAGCACCAATTGCTTTCATCACACCAAATTGTTGTGTTTTTTGGATTGTTAGAACATAGAAGAAAACTGCAATTACGAAAGCTGAAATGACAATTAAGAACACAAGCATCATCATTATTGTACCATTTTCCGCAGTATAACCTGGCATACCATTAATAGCAGCGGATTTGGTTACTACTTCCAAGCCATCAACTTCTTTTTCAATTTGTGCTGCATCCACGTCTTTACCTAATATGGCGAATGCATTGATAGCATCTTCTACTCCATTATTTGATCCGGGTGCAGAATATTTATACTCCCGTACAAAATCCATATTTGCAAATAGTGAAGGCAAGTGATTGAATGTCTCGTTTTTCACAAAACCAATAATTTCTGCATTTAGTTCAGAACCATCAATTGCTACAGAATCACCAATTTCATAGCCATTTGTATTTTTTAATGTGATATTCGCAACCACACCATTTTTAATCTTCGGATCAACAGCTTTACCTTCTATTACTTCTGGATGTAAAAATGAGCCTGCTTCAATACCTAATAAAGCAGCATCTACTTTGTCCTCCCCTTCAGCAACACCATCAATTGGTAAGATTGCTATGACTGACTGAGAAAATGGTGTAACTTCTTCTACCCCTGGCTGCGCTTCAATTTTACTTTGCAACGATTGAGACAATAATGATTTTGAAAATGTCGCACCCGCCCCATTTTCATAAACAACATGCTCTGCTTCCCAGTTTTTAATCGTCGCAGCGCTTAGTGTAGATAATCCATTTCCTAAACCCGAAAGAATAAATACAAGCCATGCGATTAATATTATGATAAGCCCAATCATTGTAAAACGTAACTTACCATGTTTTAGTTCTTTTAATGCCAAAAACATATAATAACCTCCTTATTTATTTACATTTCTCATCATATACAAGCTATATAAACTTTATATAAACTTTCACCAATTAAGCAGAATTAGAGATATAGAAATCCGCCAAATTTATTAATATATTTCATCACAAGACAAAAAAACCCACTCAAATATTTGAGCAGGATGTATCAGATGCTTTTTCATCACCATTATATATTCCGAGCTTATAAACCTGATTGGTTCTTTTGAATAATAGATATAATCTCGATATATAACGCTGTCATTTCGTCAGGGGTCTTATCTAAACCATTTTGAATCCACTGTTCAATTAATCCTAAAAATGCTGATGTGATAAAGGATAAATAGTATTCCATTGGCACCTTTAAGTTTGCATGGAAACTTTCATTTTTCTCTAAATTAACACGCACTTTTTCTGAAAAGGCATCTCTAAATCGAAGATGAAAACCAGCTCTACCGCGATCACTTAAAAATATTTTTAACATTGGCGCATGCATTTTAATCGAGTTAAATAAGGTAGCAGCTAATTGTTCTTGATTCTTTTCAAATTTTTGCATAGATGAATAATATTTTTGCAATTCATCAATATGATTGCCTAAATCCTCAAATAACTGTTGCTCAATTTGATCAAGTAAATCAAATTTATCTTTATAGTGTAAATAAAATGTCCCGCGATTTATTTGCGCAACTTTTGTAATGTCACCTACCGTAATTGCTTCAAATGACTTATTCTCTATAATCTGCATAAATGACGTTTGGATAAGTTTCTTTGTTTTGCGATTTTTTTCTGTATAAACACTCAAAAAATCAACTCCTCCCAAAAATGAACACACTGTTAACTTTTGTTTATTGCTTTAATATACGCGTAAATTGTAAGATATACAAGTACCACTAAACAACATGTTGTAAATTGAGAAAGGATGAATTCCAGTTGAGATTATTTAAAGAAAAATTAGCATGGGTTGCTCCTATCGCTGTAATATTAATAATTGCTCTATTCTCTTTGAACTTATTTGCTCAAGGAGATCCAAAAGTTAAAAATCTACCAATTGCGCTTATAACGAGTGATGAAGGCAGTCATGTGGATGCTGTAAAAGAAGCAATCGAACAAATGAGTAAAGGTATCGACGGTGAGGAACCGATGTTAGCTTTTTCAAGTGAAAAAGAAGCAGATATTGAAGAGTTGTTTGCTCAAAAAGAGTATTATGCAGCTCTAGTTATTCCTGAAGGGTATAACGATGCCGTACAAAATGCCATGACAAGTAACACATCAGCAACTCTCAAAATATATATTAATCAAGGTTTTAACATGACAGGTGCAAACTTTGCGAAAACTGCTTTAAATGGATTAGTTACCCAAATTAGCGATCAATATTCAACAAACCTTATAGGACAATTGGGCGATCAACAAATAGATGCTAACCAAGCATCTGTGCTTATCCACCCCGTCGTATCTGAAGAAAAAGTATTCAATACAATCACTACTGCCACAGCGAATGGGAGTGCACCGACATTATTGGCCGTGCCTGCTTGGGTTGGAGCATTAATCGGTGGCTTCATTGTCTTCCTAGCTACATCTAGCATCTTTAAAAAAGAAATGCTAACACGTAAACAAACATTACGTCTAATGAGTGGACAAGTATTATTCGGTGTAATTATCGCCCTGTTCTCAGGCTTTACTGTTGCAACACTAGCACAGATTGCTGGTATTAATATGCCAAGCTACTTTTTAGTCGCTTTATTTGTATCTTTTGCAGCATTCTGTTTCTACTTATTGGTATCAGCTATAACTGCATGGATTGGCAAACCTGCCATTACGTTATTTATGGTCGTTATGCTGTTAGGTATGGGTGTTCTAATGACGCCACAAGAAATGCTTCCAAGTTTCTTTGTAAACTTCATTCGTCCTTGGGTACCAATTCGGTTTGCTTCTGAAGGTTTACGTGAAATCTTCTACTTTGGTAGCGGCTTCTACACAGGGGAATCTTTCAACACTATTTTAGGAATTGGTATTGCAGGTTTATTGATTTTCCTACTGTCTATTTTTAAACCAGTACGTACAAAAACTAGTGTAAAATAAAGAACAGTTGGCAAGCGTAAATGCTTCCATCATTAAAAAGTGCTCTTTTGTTCCGTCCAATCAGATCTAACATTATTATCGACTTACGCAACTAAAGTGAAGGAAAAAGCCAACCATATTGAACTGCCCCGTAAATGTTAGACACAAAATCTAACATTTACGGGGGTTTTTTTATGTCTAAATATCAAAAGTAAAAAAGGTTATTATACAAAAGATAAGAGTAATATTTGGGAATTACGAAAGCAAATCTACTAATAATCATTCCTACCACTCTATACGGATTTTGAGATAGAATACCTATCAATATATTTGATATTTATGGGTAAACCCTTGTTCCTGTCTCCCCATATGTCTATCCAAATGGAAAAGGGCATTTTTAAAATTCTATGCAGCGTTAGTAAATACTCTATTTTTTATAAAAGAGGCTGTTTAGAAATAATAACCCCGTCCTCATCCACATAAACATACTCTCCTGGATTCCAGTCGACTCCACCAAAGTGGAATTTGCCATTGCGCTCGCCTGTTCCATCTTTTTTACTTTTCAGGGGATTTGTTCCTAACGCAAGAATACCAACATTCATTTTAGCAAGATCAACAGAATCTCTAACATAACCGTTAATAATAACGCCTGATAACTTTCTTAACTGCGCTATGCCCGCTAAACGATCGCCAAGAAGTGCGCATCGATTAGAACCACCACCGTCTACAACAATTACGGAGCCTTCCTGTACACTTTCAAGTGCTTCAACGAGGAGCACGTTATCCTCATACACACTTACAGTTTCAATTTTTCCTGAAAAACGCGTCATTTTTCCGAAAGAACGAAATGCGATATCGCTAATTTGTAGTTCATCTGAATAGTCGTCGCATAAATCAGTAGTTTTAAAGTCTAACATAATGGATTCCTCCTAATATTTTAATAAATATCAAATTCATTTTTCCGCAATCGGGTGTATAGAATAGTCATGCTCTGGAAGTAACGGTAGCGGATAAAAGAGTAAACATTAATAAGTGAAAAACGAGATGACATTCTTATAAATTTGAACTCCTTGAGATAGCTCCAATAACAGTACCTATCCATATTCCTGCTAAAATAGTAATCATAAATAAACCCAGTCCCATACCATCCCAACCACCAACTCCAATTACGCTATAAATAATTACCCCGATACAAATTAGACTTAATACAGTAGAAGTGGAAATTAAAGATTTTCTTGAAACTTTACGGGACGTAATAAACATCACTATTGCAAACACAATTCCGCAAAGCAATATAAGAGTCCATCCCTCTAACATCAAAGCATCCATTTATTTACCTCCTGTTATGTTTTCTACAAACTGGCACGATTGTTGAACACAAGTTAAACAACACTTTTCAACTAATCTGTTACTTTAATTTAATACGTTTAAAATAACCAGAGGTTCCAATATTAAACAAATTACCATAAACCGCCGCATTAGATACTCAACTAGAGCACCCGTTTGGTTGAATAAGTGTTTTTTCAAATGTTAAACGACTAAAAACAGAAAAAATAAGTTAAGTTTTATAACTTATTTTTTCTGCTTTCAATTAGTAATAAAAGTGACAACACCACTATACTAAATACCACTATAAACAAAAATGACAAGTATAGAGTCATGAATCCTCCAAATGCCTCATCAAACTCTATAAGAGCGACATCCGGGTTATAAATACCACCCATAGAAATATATCGAACCACTTCAAGATAAACAATATGGAAAATAATACTCATCCATAATGTTCCTGTATACTTTCTATATAGCTGTAGAGCAATTCCAAAAGTGAGGAGCAATATAATATAATCTATAGTTATTACAAATGGATCACTAAAGAATATTGACTCCAATGCCATTACAGTAATCGGAATACAAATGAACATCAACGGTTGCAATATTAATGAGATGATGAAGCGAAATTTCTTATTCAACTCTTGAAATATTAACCCACGTATAAAGACTTCTTCTGGAAATGCCTCATACATAAATGCTGTCAGTGCATTGATTAAAATGGCAATTATAACACTTGATGTAAAATTAAATCTAACATTTTCAATGCCACCAAATATATAAGCCGTTAAAATTCCTAATAGAATTAAAGTAAAAGGCAAAGTAATTCCCACTATCAACTTAGATGATGATTTTACACCTTTCAAGCCAATGTTACTAAAAACGTCTGGGTTTTTTCTTTTAAGTATATAAAGTATAAAAAGCGTTAACCCAGTAAAGATTACTCCTTGTAAGAGCATGCCTATTTGTCGATCCATATCTTGTTTTTCTATCAAATATTGTCCGATATTACCCGATACAAAGAGGAATAATGACACGAGTACAAAGTACAAAATTAACCTGCTAATCCTGAAATTTGATGAATCTATTTGAATTCTCCTCTCTTTTTAATAGATTATTATTAAATCTTTTCGGGTGAAAAACCTTTTAAGTAAATTGTTTCATATTCCTCAGTAAAATGTTCATATGACTTTAATTCTTCTTTCGCCAATCTGTTAAATAAGAAGACTTCGGGCAACAATTTTTAATACTTTATTATCTAGAGAAATATTAGATTTCACATGAACTACTCCTTTCACACCTCCCCCAATGTTAAGGAAAAAGAGCTATTGATCAACATAATTTATCATTATGAACACGTACTTAATTTAAGAGAAAAGACCTTTTAAATATATTCTACTTCCCTCTAGTTATTCCTTCTTCAACTAATCTGATTCTTTAGTTCAGTAAGAAAAAAGGCTCTACTTCTTTTTGAAGTAAAGACCCGTTAGCTTAATAAAATTTATTTTATTCACTTGGCATATAGCCAATTACTTCATTGGTTATGGGGTCAACGAGGATTAAAGGTGTACCGAATACAACATTATCTTTATCTTCGAACGAAACCATTAATACCTCTTTTCCATCATAAGTTTTATCCAAAAATTCGTAACTATTATCAGCATTCGTTTTTTTCACTTTCGCACTTTGCCAATCTTCTTTAGCCCTGTCATACCAACCTTTTTCATTTATAAATTCCCATGCTACTGCCCTAACATCTCCATAATTATCCGTATCATTTGTATTTTCTATAACTTGTTTATTTGAACAACCAATGATTACCCATATCGAAAATACTGCTAAGGTTAAATATAAAAAATTTAATTTCATAATACTTTAACCTCTTTTCAATTAGACGATAAAATCTATTTTGGTATTCAATAATTCAACTCTTGTTAAACTAAACTGCTGCTTTAGTTCAATAAGAAAAAAGCCTTTACCCCTTCTGTAAGTAAAGGATCCGTTATTTGAATAACTAAGCTTATTTGGGATCCTCAATAGTTTCAATACCACTAAGAAAAATTAAACCATTTCTTTTTATCGTGTATCTTACGTAATACGTCTTATCTTTCTGAATTAAATTCATTACCATTGGTTCCCTAACAATTACTTTAGTCTCTTCTTGATGTCCTACTGGGGCATTAGGGTTAAATCCCTTTATCCATGCTTCATTGTTATCGTTAGAATACCCTTTTTCAGTGACAGTAAAATCAGTTACAGTTAACACAGACGAAAAAGAATTATAAATTAAAAAAACAATTAAAAAGGCAACAGAAATTGTTATAGCCGACAATAAAGTTCTTTTACTCTTCATAAAATTCCCCTTCCTTCACTATCCTGATTCGTTAGTTAAATAAAAAACAGCTAGCACTATAGGCAGCCGCTGTTTAATAAGAAATGCTTATTTAGACAACAGATGTAATAACAATGTTCTGGTTTGTTCAAAGTTTTTATATTCCCGAAAGAAATCGTTATAGATTTCAATTTTGTCTTCAAAAAACTTATATTGTTTAAAGGAATCAAAGAAAGATTTCTGCAACATCTCAATTTGACCTTGTGGAACTTTATTTGTTTTACCCGCTAAAACATAACTTAGAGTTCCAGCTATATTCATACAGTAATTATTAAAATCACCCGTTAGACAATCCTCTTCATCAGATAAACTTAAAAATTCTGTTCGAAAATCTACTTGTATTTTATCTGTATCCCTGTATGGAATTGGCTTTTCTAATTCGTTTTTAATTTCATTTAGTTGATCTATAATATTATCCATATTTTCACCCGTTGAAGTATGTCATTTACCTATTTTATCATGCTTCCCTATACAACTAACCTGCGGCATTAATTGAATAAGAAAAAAGGCTTTACCCCTTATTGAAGTAAAGCATCCGTTAGTGAAAAATGTATAATACTTATCCTCCTTAGTTCATGTCATGATTATTAGTGGATAATCTTTTCAGTACATGAACATGTGATTTCTATTGTATTATTCATAGGGTCTAAAATAGGAAAACTCCAATATCCTTTCCATATGGGCTTATTGTAATATTTTGTTATATCATTTATTAATACGGAATTTACAATTTTTCCGAAATTTTCTTTATCACATTCTAACGACCAACCTATCCTTGGTTCTGTTCCACCTTTCCAGCCTGGTTGAATGGAAAACTTTCTTGATGGTGGGTTAAATTCTTCATTGTAATCAATGTTTAATTAGTGTTCACCAATTTTAAAAGCTATGGAACCTTTATCATCCCATATAAGTATTAACTGAAGTATGTCTGAGTAAAACCACTTCATTTTCTCTAAATCGTTACAAAATATATATGTAAATCCCCATCGTTTTGCTATATTAAAACCCCCATTTTATTATATTTCCTTTTTCCACTAAGCTGTCCATTTAGTTAAACAAGTTCAACAAAAAGGGCATTAATCCCTTCTTGGAAGACCTAAATCCCGACTTAATGAAATAAGAAGAGTATCTATTTTATAATTAAACCTTTTCAAACTCACCTCGAACTACTCGACTCATATCAATAACGTTAAGCATCTCATTATATAATTCTTCAATTCTAGGATCAGCGTCAACTTCTTTCAGAACAACATCGTGATGATGTTTATTATTGAATGTAGAAACTGAGCACATCAAAGTTTCATTTTCCTGTAGTTCAACCGATGAATCCATCCCTTTACAACCATAGATAGCATCAATAAAAGTGCTTTGGTAAGTATCATCTTCAATCGCACCATATTCCTTGTAAATAACAGAGGCCATTTTATTAATTTCTATAAACCGTTCCTTATTCTGTTTCAAGACTGGATATAAATACAATACATTGTACATAAAAGACTCCTTTCCTTTCTTTCTTCAACTAAACAAGTAAAAAGCTTTCTCCTTCTTAAAGTAAAGCACCCATTAGTTCAGTAAGTTCAACAAAGAGGCGTTTAGTCCTCGTCGTCCTGTATGATAAAGGGAATTAATAATTAATACTTCAACACTTCTAATTAAAAAGCTTTTATTACTGACCATCCTTTATAAATACCTTTATATTTTTGGGAATATAAAAACATAAGCTCAGTTTGATAATCAACAAGTGCCAAAGCTTCTGTTTTAGTTACTTTAATTGTAGAATAATCGAATTTTTTATCTTCAATGGCAATATTAAATCCTGTTTCACTTATCTCATTAATACATTCTCTTGCAAATTCATTTGGTATTGCAAGTACATGGGTAATGTGACATGTATTCACCTGCGATAAGTTTATTTGGGTTTGTTTTATTTTTATTCTGTTTGCCTTAAGTCTTTTTTCCTTTTCTTCAGAGGTTTCATAGCAATTGAATAACCCTACACCAAGGGAATGGTCAATTTCAATACGATTATAATCTAAGATCCATTTTCTATACTTATGATATAAAGGTAAAAGATTATCTTTTTTTATGCTGAAAACATCACAACCTCGGTCATCATACATATGAAATATTATATCCTTCTGGGTGCTTATAAAATAAACAGATTGTCCAATAGAAGGTTCTCTTCCTTGTTCATAATTTCCTATACCTTCAAGTATTTCCTTGTAAGGAATAAAATTTAATTGTGAGAATAGAAGTTTCACTTTGTATTCATTCTTGATTTCTATGGTTTTACCAGTTAACTCATCATAATCCTCATCTATATCGAACAAAGTTTCCTCTTCTATATTTTGTTTACTGAGTAAATCATACAGGTATTCTGGAGAAGTATTTCCAAACATGATGTCCTCGGTTACTTCCCAATCTTTTATATAAACATAAATAATATCATCTTTCTTGAACAATTCTTCAAATAATGTAGTAACTCTTGTTACAACTTGGTTTATTCTTTTTTTAGTTCCGTTTTCATATGGCTCACCTAGTTCAAACCTTAGATGCATTTTACTTGTTAGGTTTGGAAAATTGCTGTCTATGTACTTCAATATTTCCTTCATTGGAATAGCTCCCTTATATTAATTTCGAATAATTTTCAGTCAGCTTCATCTCTTTATAAGTTTCCTTGTTGAACTAAACTGCCACTTTAGTTCAATAAGCAAAAAGGCTTTACTTTAAGTACAATCCTTCGCTAACTTTAATAGAAATGGTTATTGTTTAGAACTTAACACTGAATTAGCTGAGAATCTCTCTCTCAATTCTATTAGAAACTAAATAGAGCCACCACAATAACTAATAAAGAGACTAGTATAAAAAACATTCCCCAACTATTTTTACCTTTATTTTTAAATTCCTCTATTCCTATAATTGCAATAAAAATTCCAAGCAATAAAGATGATATTGGACCATACGAAAAATCTTTTGTAAATAAGCCGTATGTAGAAACCGCCATTACAACTAAAGCAAGAATTATTTTAATAATTTTCAACTCAATTCCCCCTCGAATTATTCACTATCTGCAGAGTTACTTGAGAAGAAAGGAGTTTACCGTTGTTCAAGTAATGCAGGACGTTTGTTTAAGTACATTTGAAACCACCAGTTATCCAAAGTGATTATGAAAACACCAAACAATAAGAATCATACTCACTATTCCCCAAACTGTGGTATTCACTATCCACCAAATTATTGATTTATTTTTTGTATAGCTTTCATCTCCATGTTTACTGGTATAATAGCGAGCTTACTTCCCATCCCTTTTTTGTAAATTACTTTCCTTTCAATCTTCTTTATTCAGCTACCCTGCGACTTTAGTACAATTAGGAAAAAGCTTTACCCCTTCTTGAAGTAAAGCTACGCTTAATAATTATATTTTCTTAACCATCCGTACTGTTCTTAAAATATGCCCATCTAATTCATCATCAAACTCTTTTACAATTTCAAACCTTTTCGCTTCATAAAAGGTCATTCCAATCTTATTTTCTTTTGCAACGTTTATATAAATCTCTTTTGTACCTTTTAATTCATTAATTGCTTGTTGTAATAAAGCAGTACCTATTCCTTTCCCTTGAAACTCTGGATTAAGATAGATAGCAGCTAATTCAACAATCCCACCATCTCTTACTTGGGAATAGTTTGCAAAACCGACAACTTTACCATTAACTTCCGCAACATAAAGAATAGAACGTTCTAAACGTTGTTTCATACCTTCATCATTGTAAGCTGAATTTAAGAAGTTATTTTGTACCTCTAATGGAATTATGCCCTCATATGTAGCATTGCAAGTTGTATTCGCTATATTTTGAACTTGTTTTGTATCTGCGGACTGCATCTTACGAATCGTAATACTCATATAAAGTCCTCCTTTTGTTCAATAACTTACATATATTAACTTATTCAACATAATCGTAGAAAAACCTTCTTATTAAACTAGGCGAGTAGAAGGGAACCTCTCTACCTTGCGTTAGATTGTGTTCCTCCCCCCTCAAAGAGCCCTGCTTGCACTATTTACGTACACGGCTCCTCCTTACCGAAATATAGCTAACTCTTTTCTTAAGTCGTATATATTCACCTTAAATCGTGATTAGGGTAACGCGTATTTATGAAGAAAGAGATTGAATTAAAAGAGAGAAGTAAAATTACTTCTCTCTTTTAAATATATTATTCTGACTCCATCGTTTTTCTAAACAAATTCTGATTCTTTAAAGCCATAATACTAACTATTGCAAGTAAAATACCAGAAACAATAAAAATACTACGTACACCGAAGTAATCTGAAAGAATACCCATTGTTAGCGAGGCAATTCCAAATGTGCCTGTTCCAATAGTGCCAAGAGAAGTATAAACAGTTGCTAATTGGTCTTTGGATACGCTTGTTTGAATTAATGTTTGTTGGGGTATATTTTTCAATTGTCCAAAAAGCCCAATTAAGACGGATAGCACCATTGCGATTACAGGGAAACTCGTCAATCCAAATACAACCGTAAAAATGCAAGTCATAAACGCTCCTGTAATGATAAAAACGTGACGTTTTTTATCTACAAACAAGGAAAACTTAATGCACAATAAACTTCCGACTACTAAGCCTATAAAAAAAGCTGCATTAATATAACCCCACCAATATTCTTCCGCCTTTAAAGCCTGTTCGACATAGACCAATATTATTGCTGCTATCCAAACTGAGCCAGCAATAGTTTCAAAAAATTCGATACGGACCACTGTTTTTAATAACGGTGTCCGTTTAATAGTTCGCCAACCTTTGGTTAATTGAGACCATTTTTTTTCTTGTCTTTCTTCTTTGTGTTCTACATTTTTTAACAAACTCAAGAAAATGCTTGAAAAAATAAATAGTACAGTAACTATCCAGATTAGTTGGTTTGGACTGAATACGATTAATAGCATACTTCCAAAAAACCAAGTCCCTATTTGGATAGTTTGTGTAACTGTTTCTGCTATTCCGTTTGCTTCTACTAAGCTTTCTTCCGCTACATAAAAAGGAATTAAAGTTTGTCTAATTGGATTCGCACAACCATCAAGAAGAGCAATCAAACCAATCGCTACAAATATGAAATAATAGTTATTTGAATTAAAACCCATCATCAAAAAAAATCCTAAGCCCAATAAAAAAAATGTTTTTCCTATTTGTGAACCAACTAATAAACGTTTCAAATTGTACTTACCTATTAGCAGTGGTGTTAAAACACTTGAAATAAACATAGAAAAAGTAATGGTAAACGGAACGAAGGCTGATGCGGTAGCTGACTCGGTTAAACTGTAAATAATGCTAATAACACCGACAATGTACAACACGTCGCCTATATTAGCTAATGATTGGCCAATCATTAAAAAAAGAAAATTACGATTTGATTTCAATATTATCCCCCATTTTCTTCTGAATTGCCTGAAAAAAATGAAGGGTGTTAAATTGGACTATTATGCATGAAACTTTGCTCCTTTATGTACGCTGTATGACAAAAATCACTGGGGGATAACATGACTTATCATATTACGTTTGAATATTAACTTGATTGTACCTTAAATCTTTATTAAATTAAATGGCTGTTCTTCGCAATATATAACGATTATCAACCTTTTTCTTTAACAGAGCCCAAAAAATTAATAATTATGTTGAAGTGCTAAAACACTTGAGGAAAAATCGACCCTTTTTTCGAATTAGTTAGATGATGTTACAAGTGAACAATTCATTTGCAATTAATTTGCAAACAAAAATGGAGGGAGATGACTACAGTCATCGCCCTCCATGTTTTATACTTTATTAATCGTTTCGACTCATTCCAGTATAGATTAATACTAAACGTAATAACTCTAAAACAGCAACTGCTGTAGCAGCAACATAAGTTAAAGCAGCTGCGCTTAATACTTTTTTCGCGTGACGTTCTTCCTCATTGCGAATAATGCCGTGAGAAACCATTTGATCCATAGCTCTACTCGAAGCGTTAAATTCTACAGGTAATGTTACAATTTGGAATACAACACCAGCAGCTAATAACACGATCCCTATCAACATCAGATTAGGGAAACTAGCTATCATACCGATCATGATGAAAACCCAAGAAGCATTTGACGAAATATTAGCTACTGGCACTAATTTATGACGTAAATTTAAAAACGAATATGATTCTTTATGTTGAATGGCATGACCGACTTCATGTGCTGCAATCGCAGAACCTGCAACAGAAGCTTCATGGAAATTATGAGAAGATAATGCCACTATTTTTGTCATTGGATTATAGTGATCGCTTAAAAACCCTCTACTCTCCACAACCTGAACATCAGCTAAACCATTTGCGTCAAGAATTGTTCTTGCTACTTGAGCCCCTGTCATCCCGGATGTAGAACGAACTTTTGAATATTTTTTATATGTTCTTTTAACTTTCATTTGTGCATACAAAGGCAATAACAGAATTATCGCAAAGTATATAAGATAAGAAGCCAAATTTTTTCCCCCTCTATAATCTATACTTCTTATTTTAATAGGAATAATAGAGACATTCAACTAATACGCTTTGACCTTTGTTGATAAATAAAGGAAGCTAACAAAATACAAGCAATAGATAGCCAAAATGTAAAGTAACCAATCTGATCAGCATACTTATCTAGACTACTATATATTGGCATCTGATCAAAAACATAATCAATCACATCATTATGTAATGTCCATATAGCAGCTATTATGATGTGTATCCATCTAAAGCGATAAAAAGGAATGTAGAGAATAGCCTGAACAGCCATTGCAAAATGCGATGCTACGAGCATCCAACCCATCCAACCTAGATAATCATTTTCAACATATGTCCAAATATTCATGACTACAGCCCATAACCCATATTTAACTAGTGTGATTAAAGCTAGAGCTTCAATCAACTTCCAGTTTTTCTTTAATAACCAAGCAAATAAAGCAATTGTAAAAAACAAACTTGCTGTAGGACTATCAGGAACGAATAGTAGGAATTTTGCCTCCGTTTGGGACAACTGACCTTCATACCAAATGTAGCCATAAATAGTGCCAAGTAGATTTACTATGAATAATAGCCACATAAATGTTTTGTTAAAAAGAACTAGTTTTATATACATTAGCAATTCTTTCATTTATTTGGACTCCCTTTTTGTGTAAGAAAAAAAGAGAGTCAGTTTCCTGACTCTCTTCATTTGTTAAAATTATTCTGCTGGTTGTAATGTAGTGATATACTCAGCTAGTTTTTGTAACTCTTCCTCGGTACCTGTAAATGTTCCACCAGGCATACCGCCTTTACCTTCATGAGCGATTTCAACGATTTCCTCAGCAGTATATTCTAATCCTACTAATGGTAAACCGATACCACCCTCAAAGGAGTTACCGTGACACCCAATACAAGAAGAACCTTGATAAAGTTGATAACCTTCGGAAGTTTCATCAAACTCGACTGATACTTCTTCTTTAATCTCACCGTAAGCTTTAGCAGCTTCCCAGTCATGGTTTACAACAGATTCCCATGTTAAGTAAATGATTGAAGCAATTGCTAGAAGCATGAATCCTGTCGGTAATGGACGTTTCCATGGGCTTCTTTCCTTGCTTGTATCTAAAAATGGTACTAATAATAGCGCTCCGAAAGCCAATCCTGGCATTACGATTGCTCCAATAATATTAAATGGTCCTGAAGCAAATTCATATTTCAATAATTGGTATAAAAACAAGAAATACCAGTCTGGTACTGGAATATAACCTGTGTCAGCTGGATCAGCTGGGCGTTCAAGTGGCGATGGATGTGCAACAGTTAATACCAAATAACCAACTAAGAATACCGCACCGACTAACCATTCTTTAAGTAAAAAGTCAGGCCAGAAAGCTTCTGTTTTGCCTGGATACTCAGAATAGTCTTTTGGAGTGTTTTTCTTACGGTTAGAAAGATCTGGTACACGTGAGTCTCCAACGAATTTCATGCCTTTTCCGCGATGCATAGTGTCCCCTCCTTGTAACAATTATCTGTTCCATTTACCCATTAAAGTGGTCCAGAAATACCTTGACGACGAATCATGATAAAGTGAGCTGCAAGTAATGCAAATAGAGCAGCTGGCAAGAAGAACACATGAATCGCAAAGAATCTTGTTAATGTTTGTGCACCGATGATTGTTTCATCACCAGCTAAAAGCGTTTTAATAATTCCACCAACAAATGGAACAGATGCTGCAATTTCAATACCTACTTTAGTTGCGAACAATGCTTTCATGTCCCACGGTAATAGGTAACCTGTAAATCCTAAACCTAACATAACAGCGAAGATTAGTACTCCGACCATCCAGTTTAGTTCACGAGGTTTTTTATAAGAACCAGTAAAGAATACACGCAATGTATGTAAGAACATCATAACAATTACAAGTGATGCTCCCCAGTGATGCATCCCACGTACAATTTCACCGAATGCTACTTCATTTTGAAGATAGTAAACAGATTCCCATGCATTTTCAATATCAGGTACATAATACATAGTTAAGAACATACCTGAAAGAATTTGAATTACCGTGATGAAGAACGTTAATCCTCCGAAACAGTATACAAATGCCGAAAAATGATGTGCAGGGTTTACGTGTTCTGGTACTTCATGGTCTGCAATATCACGCCATATAGGAGTAATATCAAGACGTTCATCCACCCAATCATAGATTTTATTAAGCACTGATGTCGTACCCCCTTACTTTAAACTAATGTGTTAGGAATAGCTTTCCCAATTTCTAAGAACCCGTCATTTTCACGAACTTCATATTGATCCAACGGACCTAGAGGTGGTGTTTTTGGTACATTTTTACCATTTTTCTCGTAACGACCAGCGTGACATGGACAGAAGAATTGATTTTTGTGCGCTGGGTCTGCTTCCCAGTTTACTGTACAACCTAAATGCTTACATACTGGAGAAAGTGCGATAATTTCATCGCCTTCTTTGTATACCCAAGCTGCATTGGTAATATCAGACTTGTACCATGCGTCCACTTGTTCAAAAGTGAAGTCAACACGTTCTGGAACTTCTGTAATATCGGCAATTTTCTTCTCCGTTAATACAAAATCTCCGCCTTCTTTTTTCTGCAATACAGGATCAACTGCAAATCGTACCATTGGCATAAGCATTCCAGCTGCCATAAATCCGCCAACACCTGTTAGGGTGTAACTTAAAAACTGACGTCTTGATACTTTATTGTTACTCATCCTTTTCCCCCCTCTTACTTAAAGGTTCAGTCCAATGGACATACTTGCTTGAATAATAATACTAGGACATATACATGATATATCAATAAAAAAGGAAGGTCAATATTCGATTTCCTCGAATTATAAACTTTATAGACAAATTATGTTCCAAATTGTCACTAATTCGCCCATATTTTCGCAAAAATCGGAATAAGTTGTCGTAATTGATCTTCTAATACTGAGTTTCTCATTTTTTGGTCCATGGAGTCCAGTGGAATAGATGGAATCCATATAATATTTTGTTCTTCTCCCATTGTACTCCAGTCTCTATCAGAAGTAACGTAAAAGATGTGTTTGAATGAGGCTTTGTTTAGTTCTTCTTGCCACGTTTCAAATATCGATTGCTTGTCCTGACTCTTTGTATAAGAGAAGGAAGGAAATAAAACAATCCTCCCTTTGAACTGATTTTCAATTACGTTTGCTAATGACAATGTGAATTCAGCTGCTGAGGCTGCAAAACGGAAACCTTCATCAGAACCATCAATCTGTATAAGTGGAATCACTGCTGTATCTATATATTCTTTTTGTGCTTGAAAAACTGTGCTATCTTTTCCGTTCCAATGCATTTGTAACCTCTCCTACATCTCTTTATGTTGTATTTGCTTCCACAACGAAGAAAGTTCCATAAACTTTTCTTTGTTATTATCATCAATTGCTTTATCAATTTGCTTTTTTAATT
Source organism: Psychrobacillus sp. FSL K6-1464 (assembly GCF_038003145.1). Taxonomy (NCBI): domain Bacteria; kingdom Bacillati; phylum Bacillota; class Bacilli; order Caryophanales; family Bacillaceae; genus Psychrobacillus; species Psychrobacillus sp. FSL K6-1464. The sequence goes on along the minus strand of NZ_JBBOOP010000001.1, from coordinate 1,542,326 downwards.
GCTCTACTTGAAATGAATACAAGCTTTCACTAACTATATCCTCAGCTATCATTTTATCCTTCTCATTGATCTGTAAATATTTTGGCATATAAGGATTCTCTTCTAGTACTGCAAGATACTCTGGACTCGGTGGCATCATTTGAAAGTTTAATTGAATATACATATCCTCTTCTGGATGTAATCGTAAATCATGGAAAGATTTTTCAGCATCAGCGGTCATAATACTTCCCTTGTAAAATCTAAAAGGTATACCTGAGGACGTAGTCACAGACATGATCATTGCTCGAGGACAATAATGTGCCTCCTCTACGAAGTGTACATTATTTAACAATGTCTCATGGCTTATTAAATAATTCAAGATCCACACGCACTCTCTTCTTTTCATCTGATACTTTTTCAAAAACCAACGAACAAATTCTTTTTTCTCACCAACTGAAACAGAAGCAGTCACGTAACCTCTCCTTCCCTCATTTATTCGAACATTTCAAACCATTCACTATTTTCCGGTTGAAGTTTTTGTAAAATCAGTACAACTTCTTTTGCTTCTGCCCTTTTCCCTTCCTCTAGAAGGAAATAAACATACTTTTCTAAAAATGGAACATCCTCTATATGTTCAGTATATGCAAGCTGATAAAATTCGTATGCTTTTTCATACAATTCTAATCTTTCGTAAGCGGTTGCCAAAAACGGATACATGGCAGACCATTCAAAATGCTCCTGCTTCAACGTTTCATAGAGCTCCACTAACTCTTCATCTTTTTCTTCTGTTGAATACAACGAAGATAAAATGAAGATAGCATCCATATATTCTGGGTCCAATGCAATTGCTTCTCTTAAAAAAGTTTCTGCTTCCTTCACTTTACCCAATTTCAAGGAAATTTTACCTGCAAATAAATAATATTCTTTTTCAAACTCATCACGAGCGATTCCATCTGTAATTGCTTTTAGAGCATCCTCATTTTTTTCGAGCATCGCATAGGTCTCTGCAAGTAACATATAGCCTGAGAAGTAGTCAGGATCGATTTGAAGGAGGTCCTCCAATTGCTTGGCAGCAGTTTCATATTGCTGCACTTGGAACGATGCATAAGCTGCATGGAATAGTACGTCTGGAGCTACTTCCTTTTCAAGCGCTAATGCGTAGTATGGAATCGCTTCTTCATAGGCTGCTCCTGCACTATAAATTTCTGCTAGTTTAAGGGACAAATCGATAGCCTGAAGTGATTCTTGATGGGGCAGTAGATCCTCCATCACACGTGCTGCTTCTAAGTATCTGCCGGTTTCAAACAATAATTCACCTTTAGCATACAAAAGCAAAGGCTCTTTAGGTAAAAGTGTCAGTGCTTCGTTTATCTTTTGTTCTGCAACCTCATATAGTCCAAGCATTTGATAGTAGTCTGCTAACGTAAGTAGTGCTTGCGGATACGCGTCACTTGTTTTTTCGATAGTCGTTAGCATTTCTAGTGCTTCATCTTCTTTGTCCATTTCTAAATACAGCTGGGCTTGATCGATTTTCAATTGATTTTCCTCAGGAAATAAAAACTGAAGATGTTCTAGGATTGAAATAGCTTCCTGTAAAAAACCAGATTGTGTTAATAGATCTGCTAACTGGTATTGCTCGTCGGGATCGCCATTCAATAAAAAGCTTTCAAGCATTGTACTAATTTTTTCTATGTTTCCTTCTTCCATCGCGTGGATAAAGGGAGTAAAGTTGTCCATATTATCACCATACTTTCATTATACCTTTATCCTACAAGAACATTTGTTTTTGAACAAGAAAAAAACCCTCTTTGGAAAAAGAGGGTGTCTGTTTCATCTTAAATATCCTAAAATCAGTTAGTCATGCAAGTATCACTTGATAACACTAGAAATATCTTCAAAGAATGTTGGATAAGAAACAGCAATACATCCTGCATTATCAATTGTTACGGGTTCAGTAGTGATTAGAGAAGCTACTGCAGCCATCATTCCAATACGATGATCTCCATAAGTAAGCAGATCCCCACCATGGAGTAACGTGGGTCCCTCTATTATCATCCCATCATCGGTGGCAGTAATATTTGCGCCCAGTTTCTTTAATTCATTCACTACTGCATCAATACGATTTGTTTCTTTCACTTTGAGCTCTTCTGCATTTTTTATAACAGTTTTTCCAGTAGCTTGGGTAGCAAGTAGGGCAATAATAGGAATTTCATCAATTAGTCGTGGGATAAGTTCTCCACCAATTTCAGTACCTACAAGATTAGAAGATTCAATTTCAATTGTACCCATTTCTTCATGACTACTGTTTTCTGAGTCATTCACTGTAAAGGATGCACCCATTGCTTGCAGAACGTCCATAATGCCTGTTCTTGTTTCGTTTAAACCTACATTTGTTAAAGTAAGTTTACTATTAGGAACAATTGCGCCAGCTACTAAAAAGAAGGCAGCAGAGGAAATATCTCCAGGTACGACCACATGAGTTCCTGTTAACTTTTGTCCACCTTGTAAACGTATCATTTTACCATCTACTGCAATGGTTGCACCAAAGTGTTGTAACATTTTCTCTGTGTGATCCCGAGATGTTTCTAGTTCTTCCACTATAGTTTCTCCATCTGCATTTAAAGCTGCTAGTAAAATGGCAGACTTCACTTGCGCACTAGCTACAGGCATTGTATAACGAATAGCTTGTAATTGAGTACCCTCAACTGCAATTGGTGTAAACTGACCATTCTCTCGCCCGATTAGTTTAGCATTCATATCTTTTAAAGGATCCGTTACTCTTCTCATTGGACGTTTTTGAATAGATTCATCCCCTATTAAAACGGAGGACACGGAGGAGCCTGCTAAAATTCCGAGCATTAAACGAGTAGTTGTTCCGGAATTCCCCGTATACAATATTTCGTCAGGTTCCTTCCAATTCACAATCCCGTCACTTTTAATCGTTACTTTCTCCCCTTCTATGGATATATCCACTCCAAGCTTTTGAAAGCAATCAATTGTACTTAAGCAATCATCACTCTGTAAGAAACCCTCAACTGTTGTAGTTCCTTCAGCTATAGCGCCAAACATAATAGAGCGATGAGAGACGGATTTATCTCCCGGTATACGAATAGTGCCCTTCAAAGAGGGCTGTACATAATCTAACTTCTTACTAGTCAACAATGTCTTCCCTCCCTAAGAAATATATGTTTCAAATGTTGTATTATTTGCAATACATTCTACCGCTTTAGCACGATCATTTGTTGATTGAAAACTGATAACTAAAATACCAAAAATATCTTCACGAGTTTCTACGATTCGTAAATTTGTAATACTTATATTATCTTTTGCCAAATAACCTGTAATCTCAGATATAACACCAGGATAATCTGGTACATCCACATATAGATCAAATACACTAAACATCGCGCCTTGCGTATTAATAGGAAGATCATCTCGTACTTTTTTAGCAACATTAAAATAATTTTCTATATCACTAGAATCCGCATATGAAAGCAGTTCTTGTAATTTAATCATTTCATTAGTCCACGCTTTCAATTGATCCGTTAATTCCTGCCGATTTTGAAGCGTTATATCCCTCCAAACAATAGGGTTGGCAGAAGCGATTCTTGTTAAATCACGAAATCCTCCTGCCGCCAGTTGTTTCGTAAATGGATATTGTTCATTCTCGAAAGACAGTTGATGCACGAGAGACGCAGCAACTAAATGAGGGAAATGACTAACTACAGCGGTCATATGGTCATGCTCTTCTGCTCCGACTTGTACTACCTTCGCTTTCGTTACCTGCAATAGATTGATCAACACTTGAACACGCTCATCAGTTTCATCTTCAAAAGGGGTTAGCAAATAATAGGCATTTTCAAACAGGATTGGTCTAGCAGCTTCCACACCACTCTTGTGAGAGCCAGCCATAGGGTGACCCCCTATAAAAGTTATGCCCTGCTCCTTTAATGATATCGCGACTTTCATAATTTCTTTTTTTGTGCTTCCTGTATCTGTAATAATCACTTGTTTCTTCAATTGCCATTTCGGTAATTCTTTCATCAAACGAATCGTTTCACTCACGGGAGTAGCAAAAACAATGACATCTGCAAAGGCACTACTCTCTTCTAGATTGGTCGCTATCTCATCAATGACACTAATTCTTTTCGCTGTTTTTAACGTTTGGCCATTTGCGTCATATCCAATTATTTTCACATCTTTATTGCGCTTTAAGCTTAGTGCCAAGGATCCACCTATTAATCCGAGTCCTATAATGAATACGTTTTGTTGCATTATAAAACGCCTTCCTCTTTAAGAACCTCATCAAGCTTTTCTAATAACTCACTATTTTGTTGTTCCGTTCCAATGGTAATACGTAAATACCCTTGTTTCCCTAATGCATTTCCACTTCGAACTATAAATCCGCGCTTCATCAAACCTTGGAAAACTGCATCACTATCTGCCTTCACTTCCATTAAGATAAAATTTGTTTGCGAAGGGAAATAATGCAGATTTCTTTCGTTGCAATAAGTCACGTACTGAGCTTTCCCCGCATTATTTTTCTCTTTGCATTCATTGATAAACGCTTGATCTTCTAATCCAAGAAGTGCTACCTGCTGACTTATAACCGTATTATTAAATGGCTCACGAGTTGGTTCTAGCTGAGCTATTACTGATTCCGAGCCAATAGCATATCCAATACGGAAGCTTGCCAGACCATATGCCTTAGAAAATGTACGCATTATTAAGACATTCGGATGGTTTTCTAATAATCCAAGAGAATCTTTGTAGTTACTATCTGTTATGTATTCTGTGTATGCTTCATCTAAAACAATTAATACGTCATTTGGCACTTTCTCGATAAACTGTTTCAATTTATCGCTAGGTATTAAAGTCCCTGTTGGATTGTTTGGATTACACACCCAAATAATTGCAGTATTTTCATCAATTGCTGCTAGCATGTTATTTAAATCATGTTCTCCATTTTTAGTAAGGGGTATTTCACGTACTTCTGCTCCCTCCACAACCGCATTGTGCTTGTATTGACCAAATGTTAAATCCGCCATAATAGTATTCAATCCAGGTCGTAAAATAGCTCTTGATACAATCAAAATATTTTCGTCAGATCCATTGCCAAATAATAATTGCTTTTCAGAGACGTTCAAATGATTTGCCACAGCAGCTCTTAAATTTGATGCATATCCATCTGGATAGATAGCAAAATCTATATTTGCGTTTGCAAAGTATTCTTTAACTTTTGGTGAAGCACCATAAGGATTTTCATTGGATGCAAGTTTCGTCACTTTCTCTAAGTTGAACATTTTCTTCACTTCATCGGTAGTTTTTCCAGGCTGATATGCATGTAACCCATTAATCTGTTGCTTAAATTTCATTTTAACCCCTCAATTCTATAAATTATTTAAGTAAATCTGGTCTTAATGCGACTGCATTATTTAAATAGATATGCTCGATTTGTTGTTGGTTTTTATCTGTATTTATATGCATGAGTAATCGAATACACTTTTCCAAAGCCCCTGGTACATTCATCTCGTGGGTGCACATTACCGGTACATATGCCCATCCTTCTATGCCTCGAACGGCACGTGCCGGAAATGCAGAAGTTATATCCGGCGTAGTAGAAATGATCACGGAAGCAATGTCTTCGGGTAAAATGTCATTTGATTTTGCCATTGTTTCCACAAGACGTCTTGTTTCCTGCAGAACTAAGTCATTTGAATCTGCTAATACGGTGGTTGCTCCTCTTACTCCTCTAATCATTTGTTCTCCTCCTTCACCCATTGTCGTAGCTGATTATCACAACGTTTAATCTCTTCTACCGAAACTTTCTGCATAAATGGATGCCCTATTTCTTGAAGCAATGCAAAGTGGAGTTCTCCATTCATCGATTTTTTATCTTTTTGCATAAACTTTGATAAGCTTTCAAATGAACAATGAAGCACGTGTGTAAAATTATACCCAAGTCTATTTGCTAGGTCATAAACCCTTCTTGCATAGCCCTTTTCCACATTCCCGTGAAGCTCACTTAGCATTAATGCTGGAATCATACCGATCATCACAGCTTCCCCGTGCGTGACTTGCCCATAACCTACAGAGGCCTCAATCGCATGACCATATGTATGGCCAAAATTCAAAAATTTTCGGTAAGACTGTTCTTTTTCATCCAGCTCAACAATATGCGCTTTAACACGAATTCCTTTTTCAATCCAATGCAATAATTGTTTATTTTCGATTGCCAATAGGTTTGGAAGATTAAGAAATTCATCCATCCATTTAGCATCACTGATCACTGAATGTTTGATCACTTCCGCTAATCCTGAGCGAATTTCTCCTTCTGGTAACGTTTTTAAAAAATGAAAGTCATATATTACTTCCGTAGGTTGATAGAAAGCTCCAATCATATTTTTTCCATTCGGGTGATTGATCGCAGTCTTACCCCCAACGGCACTATCATGTGCTAAGATAGTCGTTGGAATTTGGTAAAAAGGAATACCACGCATAAAGGTTGCTGCTACAAACCCAGTCAAATCCCCAACTGCTCCTCCCCCTAATGCCAGAAGCGCAGAATTTCTAGAACAATTTGCATCTAACAAAAATGATTGGACTTGATAATAGGATTCAAATGTTTTGCAGGATTCACCATTAGGAACAATATAAATTTTAAATGGTAGCGTAAAATTACTGCGGACATATTCCTCATGTAAACTCCACACATGTTCATCTGTAATTATGACCAATTGATCATATTTGGATAATTTATCTGTTTCTCTACTACAAAAGGATTGTAGAATATTTTCTCCTAGATAAACTTCATAGACGGAGTCTTTTGTTTTTACTTGGATAGACATCAATTAAAACCCCTTTGTATAAGCTCTATGACTCTCTATATCTGCAAGTAATGTTTCTAGTTTATCTCCATGAAAAGTATCTAGAACCGCTTGTGCAATTTCCCAAGCAATAACAGCTTCTGCAACTACTGAAGCTGCTGGTACCGCACAGCTATCAGACCTTTCAATACTTGCTTTAAACGGCTCCTTCGTATCAATATCAACACTTTGAAGTGGCTTATAAAGCGTAGGAATTGGTTTCATCACACCACGTACTACAATTGGCATTCCTGTGGACATGCCGCCTTCTAGACCCCCTAGACGGTTTGTATCACGTGTATACCCCTTATCTGCACTCCAAGAAATCTGATCATGAACTTGGCTTCCAAAAAGATTAGCCATTTCGAATCCCAACCCTACTTCTACTCCTTTAAATGCATTGATACTCATCATCGCCATTGCGAGTTTACCGTCTAGTTTACGATCATAATGGACGTAACTTCCAACTCCAGCTGGCATCCCAGAAACAATTACTTCTACTACTCCACCAATTGTATCTCCTGCTTTTTTGGCATTATCAATAGCTTCTACCATTTGTGCAGAGGCTTGAGGATCTAAACAATAAACAGGATCATCTTCTACAATTGTACGGATTTCTTCTATTGTCTTTCCATTAGCCAAATCCAAATTAGCTTCAATCCCACCAATTTTCGTAACATGAGCCACAATAGTTATTCCTAGTTTGCTTAACAACTCTTTTGCAACGGCTCCTACTGCCACTCTTACAGTAGTTTCTCGTGCGGAGGAACGCTCCAGAACATTACGTAAATCACGATGACCATATTTCATACCACCAACTAAATCGGCGTGTCCTGGACGTGGTCTAGTGATTTGTCTTTTAATATCCTCTGGATCGATTTCATCTCCAAGCGGTTCAATTCCCATAATGTTTGTCCAGTGCTTCCAATCATCATTGTTTACAACTAGACAAACTGGAGAGCCTAACGTTTTCCCATGACGTACACCTGATGTTATAGCTACTGTATCTTTTTCAATTTGCATACGTCTTCCACGACCATGTCCACCCTGTCGACGTTTTAACTCTTTATTTATCATTTCACTCGTTATTTCCAATTGCGCTGGTAATCCTTCAATAATCGCTGTTAGTTGTGGTCCATGTGACTCACCTGCAGTTAAGTATCTCACAACACTTTCCTCCTTCAACTCGCTAAAGTATTTGTTTATCACTATATCAAAATTTTGGTGCCATGTATAGAAGAAAAGCGCAAGAGCCTACGAAAGCCTCTTACACAAACAAAAACCACTGAAGTTCTTCCATCCTCATTAATCGATTATCATGATCGATTAACGCTTCACTTCCTGTATTACTTAATTTATGGAACCTATTAACCTTTATCTTTGCTTAGAAGAAAACTGCCCGAAATGCATCGGACAGTTCCACTTATTTTTTCCGATAGAAAAAGGTGTCTTCGGTTTCAAACCCGTACTTACCTGGATTGAATATCTGTTCTGTACTACCGACGAATAGAATTCCTCCAGGTCGCAGAGAATCACTAAAGTTTTGATAAATTTGATCTTTTGCAGCTTCTGTAAAGTAAATCATGACGTTACGACAAACAATCAAATCGAAATTTTTATCATATGTATCTTTCAATAGGTTATGTTTTTTAAATGTGACGGTCTTTTTAACGGAATCACTTATCTTATAAAATGGTGTTTGTGTCTCAAAGTACTTATTTTTAATGTCAATTGGTACCTCAGCTAGTGAACGTTCTGGGTAAATACCAACTTTTGCACGTTGAATTGCATTTTCATCTAAATCTGTTGCATGTATGGCAATTTGAGATAAAGGAACATGATTGGACAAAACCATCGCAATGGTATAAGGCTCTTCACCAGTAGAGCATGCGGCACTCCAAATTTTCAATCGTTTATTTGTTTCTAATAATTTTGGAAATATTTTAGTTTGTAATATATCCCAGCGTTTTGCGTTCCGATAAAACTCTGAAACATTAATCGTCATTCTATCTAGAAACTCATTCATCAAATCCCTGTTGGAATCAAGTGCTTGATAAAACTCAACAAAGTTTTTATAACCTTTTTTTTCATATAAAGAAGTTAGTCTGCGTCTCATCTGCGCTTCTTTATATGCTGCAAGATCAATGCCTGTTTTTTTCTTTATGGAATCCACAAATTTTATGTAATCCGGCAAAATGATTTCGCCCCTTTCTGAAAACCTTTATCTAGTATATCGTATACATAGCATTTAGAACATACTAAAAAGACTGATAAATGTGAGCATTTGCCTATTTTTTTATAAATTGAAACCGAGTGGCTCTGATATAGCTCTTTTCATCTGTTATATCTTACTTTTATAAAATAAGAAGAACCGGACAAAAAAGACACCAGTCCTTGCCATTGAATTTCCGCTCCGAGCGGACGCTTTCCGTGGGCACGCCTTCAGCCGCTTTCTTTGACTACTCTTATCATCTAAGCGAAAGGCAATGCTTAATCTTATGGTTGAGCTAGTGCTACTGATTGTAATGACTTGAGTTCAACGAAGAGGAGAATGAAGCTTGTTCACCAGACAATTTTCCATAATTTCTTAATCCTAAATAAAAAAATGGTTGTTTATGACCGAAGTCATAAACAACCATTTTCTGGATTAGTTAATCCAGTTGTTAGCATCTTTTTTATATGATACTAGCTCTTCTTGCTTGAAGAATAATCCAATTTCACGTTCAGCGCTTTCAGGAGCATCAGAACCATGAATAATGTTTTTCCCTACAGTTAATGCGAAATCTCCACGGATAGTTCCTGGAGCTGATTCTTTAGGGTTTGTTGCTCCAACTAATAAACGTGCAGTTGAAATAACATTTTCCCCTTCCCAAACCATTGCAAAAACTGGTCCAGAAGTGATGAATTCTACTAATTCCCCGAAGAATGGGCGTTCTTTATGCTCGCCGTAATGCTCTTCAGCAAGTTCAGTAGGAATTTGCATTAATTTTGCTCCAACTAATTGGAATCCTTTTGCTTCAAAACGACCTACGATTTCACCGATTAAGTTACGTTGTACGCCATCAGGTTTTACCATTAAAAATGTTTTTTCCATAGTTAACACTCCTCGAATATATATAATGGACTTATTCTCCACCGTTACAAATATTATCATTATAATTCATTATTTTCAAATTAAATTAATAGACGGTAGCTAAAGTTTAGGTTTTAAAGGCAGGTAACTGAACAAAATACCATTTAAAATTTCCTTTTACTCATAAACAATGCAATGTTTTGTAATGATTTTTTAGCGGAATTTGCCGGCAATTGCTTAACTTCATTTAGCGCTTTTTGCAAATAAAGATTACTAATTTGTTTAGCTCGATTGATGCCATCTGAGTCCCGAATTTTAGTTAACAGAATTTGTCGATTCTCGTCACTTATTGTCCCTGCTAAAATTTCTTTTAATAATGGTTCAATATCTGGATCGTTTTTAACGTATAAAACAGGCAATGTAATATTCCCCTGTGCAAGATCAGATCCAGCAGGTTTACCTAACTCCTCATCTGTAGATGTAAGATCCAAAATGTCATCTATGATTTGGAATGACATACCGACGTAATAGCCAAACCATTTCAAATGCTTGACCGTTTCCTCATCTGCTTGGGAAGCAATTGCTCCTAACTCACAGCTAGCTGAAATTAATATTGCCGTTTTCCGTTTAATCCGGCGTAAGTAGTCACGAACTGTTTGTTCTAAATAGTGCTTATCCTCAATTTGAATAATTTCCCCAATACAAAGTTCTACCATCGTATGAGATAACACTTCATGTGCATATGTATTTTGTAAATCTGTTATGTATTCAATTGCATTGGCAAAAAGAAAGTCTCCTGTATACATTGCGACCCGATTATTCCATTGTGCCTTCACCGTTTCTCTGCCTCGTCTAGTTTCTGCATCGTCTATTACATCATCATGGACGAGGGAAGCCATATGAATGAGTTCAACTGAAACAGCTACGCTTTTTATAGAATCTATCGAATAGTTTCCAAATTTTGCTGCAAGCAACACAAAAACTGGTCTAATCCGCTTTCCTCCGGCTAATAGCAGATGAAGAGACGCCTCATTCAATAAGTGAGAAGAAGAATTTACCGCTACAGCTAATTCTTTTTCGATGATATCAAGATCCGATTTCAAATCGGAATAGAGTAACTTTAATTTCATCTTGTCCACGGTTACAACCTCACTCACTTAAATATCTTTTTTAAAGCCAATATGTCTAGCTGCCGCCCCACCGCTATATGGTTTGCTCGTTACATTGACCAAGCCCACTTTTTCGAATAGCTTAGTTAACTCAGCTCGATTTGGAAACTCTTTAGCAGACTCCTGTAACCATGAATATTCTTTATAACTTTTTGCAAAAAGTTTTCCGAATAATGGCATGATATAACGGAAATAGAATCGGAATAAACCATTAAATAATTTCGAATCTGGTGTAGACGTTTCTAAGCAAACGACCATCCCACCTGGTTTAACAACACGATTCATTTCACTTAACACTTGTGTATAATCTGGAACATTGCGTAATCCAAAACCAATCGTTACAAAATCAAAGGAATTATCTTCAAATGGCAGCTCCATAGCATTTCCTTGGATTAACTCAATTTGTGAGATATGCTTCACTTTTTCTAATCCCACATTTAACATGTTCTGACTAAAATCTAATCCCCTTACCTCACCAGTTGGCCCAGTTGCCTCCGCCAATGCAATTGTCCAGTCTGCTGTCCCGCAACATACGTCCAATGCTTTGCTTCCAGGTTTTACTTGCATAGCCTTCATCGTATCTTTACGCCATGCTTTATGTTGTTGAAAGCTAATAACCGAATTCATCGAATCATAGTTATCAGATATCTTTTCAAACACTTCATGTACATGCTGTTCTTTTGATTTTTCCACGACTTAACCTTCTCTCAACTGCTTTTCTAAGGTGCATTTCATTAACTTTTCTAGAATTATACTTTTTAATTGTTCTTCTAATAGCTCAGAGTTTTTAATCTCATCCATAAGTATGGATTCAATCTTTTCTATCTCCAACTGGAGAATATTAATATTAGCCTGTAACTGACTTGACTTACTAATATAAAATGGTTGTTCACCTTGCTCATATGCTGCAAGTTCCTTTTTTAAAGCAATGAGGAGGAGAGACTCTTTCATTACGAATACATACTCATGAAAAGAATAATACTCAAGTAATTGTTCAATGGATTGAGATTCTATGAGTTGAATGGATTGTATGAGCTGATCGAACCCATAAATTTGTCGGTCATAAAATCTTGTTTTATGTTCTGAAATAGTCGCGACACCTTCCGACAAAATCTGGATTAAGTCTAGTTGTCCATCGCTCGCTAATAGGTGATAATACTTCCCGCTGTAATAATCTCCAGCTAATACTTGTAACTGTTGATCTTTGCTAGTTGCATTCAACTCTTTTACTAAATCGTGAGCAGCTAAGGCAGAAAAGATAAGAGTTACTGCAATAGCAGACTTTCTTTGGGATTCTTCCCATTCTTCTCCATTAAAAAGTGGTAAAAGTGTAAAAAACAAACGCTCTTCATCAATGACAGGAGCCCCAGTATATTTCAACAATGTGCTTTGTTGAACTTGATGGAGAACAGCTTCTTTATATTGCTTTATATGTTGTTTGATCAATGCTTCGTTCATACACCTTACTCCATTTCCCAACCGCGCTTAATCTGTCTATATGGTTATATTAATAACTACTTTTTAGAATCGGATTGTATAATTCCATTCGATGAATGAATGGATGCTTTTCCTCTAATTTTTATAGCTGATGTATGTTCTGTAAACTGAGCAATCATTACTTCGCCACTATCCAGTTTTTCAGAATGATGAAATTTAGTATCCGTTCCTCTTGTAAGACCAATTACATGAACTCCATCTTCTTCAGCTTTTATCACAATATAATCTGAACTAGACATTTTATAGTCTCCTTTGTTCACAGTCTTTTTCCATCATACCATATTCTAAAGCCGACATCCAAAGGTGTTACTTCATCTTTATGAATGAAAGTATTTCTGAGCGTTTAACATCATCTGTTTCTAAAATTCCACGCGCTACCGCAGTAATTGTTTTGGCACCAGGTTTTTTAATACCTCGCATCGTCATACACATATGCTCTGCTTCCACTACTACATAAACTCCATGCGGATTTAACATTTGCATTATATCATCTGCAACGCTTGAAGTGATTCTTTCCTGTAGTTGAGGACGTCTCGCGGTTGTTTCGACAGCTCTGGCAAGTTTACTCAAACCAGTAACTACACCATTTCGAGGAATATATGCCACATGTGCTTTTCCGTAGAAAGGAACTAAATGATGTTCACACATGGAGTAAAATGGTATGTCCTTCACTAAAACTAACTCTTCATGATCTTCGTTAAATACGGTTTTAAAATATTCTTTTGGATCTTGATGTAAGCCTTCGAACATTTCTGCGTACATTTTAGAAACTCTTTTAGGTGTATCCAACAATCCTTCTCTGTTAGGATCCTCACCAACTGCTTCTAAAATCATTTTGACCGCTTCTTCTATTTTGTTCAGATCGACATTTGTCATCTGTAGACCCCCTAAAACTATGTATTATACCAATTGCATCTTAGCATATGAAATGCTTATAATAAATAAATTTATCCCGGTCGCTCTATCATTTTCAAATATTTGTATATTAGATTTCTTTAAATTATTTAAATTTCTTTTAGAAGTTATCGAACAATCATAGATTAGCATTTAATTGAAAAGAACGGTTACCGTGAAGCAAGCTCCACAATAACCGTTCTATGTACTACAACATCAGTTATTTAACTGCGTCTTTAAGTGCTTTACCTGGTTTAAACGCAGGTACTTTGCTTGCAGCGATGTCGATTTCTTCACCTGTTTGTGGGTTACGTCCTTTACGTGCAGCACGTTCACGAACTTCAAAGTTTCCGAAACCAATCAATTGAACTTTTTCGCCATCTGCAAGAGCAGTTTGAATTGATTCAAATACAGCTTCAACAGCTTTAGAAGCGTCTTTTTTAGAAAGTTCTGTAGCTTCTGCAACAGAGTTAACTAGTTCTGTTTTATTCATACCATTCACCTCCTCTCAAAGGAAGATAGCTTCAATCCTGTAAAAAGAGTATCACAACAGAAAAACCTACGCAACACTATTTGCACGAGTTTCGCTAAGTTTCCTCAAAAAAAGGGCAATTTAACGCAATAACAGGACTTTTTGCATAGTCGCAAAAAGTCCTGTGTTGGATTTACAATATAAATGTGACCATCCCTCGATCACCTTCATTAACCATTCTTTCAATCGTTTCTCGCATTCTTTTCTTCGCAACATCAGAAACACTCTCTGTTTTGTATCGCAAACTTTCTTTTAAAACTTCGACTAGGGAAGTACCAAAAACCTGCGTTTGCCATAAAGCATCTCTGTCATGTAAAAAACCATGTTTTAAATCTTTTAATAATTGCTGACTATGAAACTCTGACCCTATTAATGGAGCAAATTCTGCTTCCATATCCACTCGAATAATATGGAGAGATGCGGCTTTTGCTTTTAAACTGACACCATAGAAATTATTCTGTTTAATAATTTCTGGTGCAGTCGGCTGAAAATCTTGTATAGTTGGTAATGATACGCCGTAGCCATGTTTCTTTGCAGCTTCTAGAGCTTCTGAGAATTTATTGTAAGCCTTTTTAGCAGTAGAGGCCTCTTTTACGAATAACAGCCAGTCTTTTTTCGATTCAATAGGCTCATCTAGCCACTCATCACAAACCTCTTGAAATACTTCGGGTTTTAAGCCAATTTGTATACATGCCGATCCTCTGCCAGGGTTAGCCTCAACCACTTCTGCAGATTGTATAAAAGGAACTTGCTTAAATCTAGAAGCTAATTCCTTTACGTCTTTCATTTTGGATACTAATTGTAGCCACTCCTGTAACGAGGAAGTGATTGCATTATTGACAAAATGATCTGGTTCTAATACATCTGTCCAATCAGGCTTAACTAATTCAATATCAGTGATCGGAAATTCATAGAGTGCTTGTTGGAGTATGTATTGAATTTCCTCAGCAGTCATGCGATCAACGGCAGTTGCAATTACTGGAACCTCATGTTGTCTTTGTAATTCTTCACTTAGTTGAATTGTTTCTAAATGACCTGGATTTTTGCTGTTTAGAACGATAACAAATGGTT
The DNA here is from genome assembly GCF_038003145.1 of Psychrobacillus sp. FSL K6-1464. Lineage (NCBI taxonomy): Bacteria > Bacillati > Bacillota > Bacilli > Caryophanales > Bacillaceae > Psychrobacillus > Psychrobacillus sp. FSL K6-1464. Next base: position 1,527,245 of record NZ_JBBOOP010000001.1, on the reverse strand, counting down.
TACCAATTTCCTTCAATTGGGTAATTATTTGTTGTTCAGCACTTTCAACGGCCATTCGAGGAATATTATTAACAGATCCATCTGTCGTAACAACAATTCCAATTGTAGAGTGATCTCTAATTACTTTGTCTGTCCCAATCCTAGCAGCTTCCTCAAAAGGTATTGCTTCGCTATGCCATGGGGTGTGCACCAACTTTTGACCTTCTTCACCAGAATGTGTTTTAATGCCGTCAATCATGTAACCGACGCAATCTACCAGTCTGATTTGTAAGCGTAGCTGGTCTTCTCCTAGATGTATATTTGTCCCGTGTGCTGGCACAAATTTAGGCTCAGCTGTCATAATCACATTACCTGGTGAACTTTGCGGCAATTCATCTTGTGCACGTAGACGCTCGGCCTCTTCTTGAATATTAGGAATTACTACTAGCTCCATTACTCGTTTTACAAAAGTCGATTTACCTACTCGGACAGGGCCAACTACACCAATATACACATCACCATTCGTTCTTTCTGCTATCTGTTCATACAGTTTACTCGACATGGATACTCTCCTTTCTTAGCAATTTAATATATGCACAAAAAAAACGTTTCATGCATATTGCACGAAACGTCTTTTTACAAAGATTAAGAAAGTAAATATGTAACAAGCATTAGGAAACATAATAATTCAACAAATTATAGCGCTTTTTTTCTTTTAGGCAGAGGTCTCCTGTTAAATCACGAAACGTAGAAATCTGTTTCTAGGAGAGCAACGGATAAACAAACGCATAAAACAGATGCCGGTCATGACGTCCGTCACAACCAACCTCTGTTAAACTACTCTATTCAAAGATCTTTGAAAACGATAGAAAAAGGAATTATCTTAAAAGAAACAATACCTTTTAGCCCTATTTTTATTATTTATTCATCATAAAAACAGGTTCATTCTTTTCATTTACCGTATAAGGCAGAGAGTATGCTGGCACAATAGCAAATTTGTCCGTTAACAAAAACCGAATATCATCTCCAGGCTCTATTTTCTTATCAGATTCCTGAAGTAGTCTATTCAATTCGATGGAGTAATCTACATAGACTTCCCCATCACCAGTAGCCACTATAGGCAACTGAGTATCAGAATATGGGCTTTGAACAGTTAACTCGCTGTCATAACCCATTTTTTTGAAATCTAGCTTATATACGCCATCTACAATCGTTTCAGCTATAGGACCAAATCCATTTATACTCTTTCGATGGTTAATATCACGCAACGTATCTGCAATACGTAGGTCTACTAACTTAACCGTAGGATTCTCTTCTACATCCATGAGTACATATTGATAGATCCCCCCAGCCTCATAAGAATTGGCAGGAGCTTTTCCAAGCTTTGATGGAATAATTTTGCTAAAATCGATTGGGTATTTAATATATTGATCTGTTTCCATATCACGCGTTTTTATCGGCAAAAGACCACCGGAATCTTTTTGAAAACTGTCAACAGCAGTTTGAACTGCAGTTAGTTGGTCCTCATATGGCAATAAATTTTCAGGCTCATAACCACTTTTATAACCGCATCCTGCTAAGAAAACTGTTATCATAATGAACACAGCAATAAGTTTAAAGTTTTTCATAGGAATCTCCTTACTAAGCCTTAGTTGGGTTAGATATAATATAGATCATCGTAATGAAACCTATAAACAATAATATGTAAGCGATCAAACCTAATATAAATTTCAATAATTTATTCTTTAGTTTTGTCTTTACAAAAAACATAAAAGCCATAGCTAAAAACATACAACCCATAGATCCAAACGATATCCACATTTTATCCATTGATGAAACTAATAACACCACAACAACTTCCACACCTTTCTACAATAAAAAAGTATAACATACTAGAATTGAGCAAGCGCCTATATAATTCTGACAAAGGGCTTCTGTAACATACATTGTACAGGAGCTAGACAGAGTATAACAAAAAGTTCAGAAGGAACATGGAAAAGAAGCTTTAATAAAAATAATATTTCTAGTATACAGTCAAAAAAGAGTTGTTTTTAACAACAACTCTTTCCATTTGTGACAATTTTAGAACGTTTTATAATCTTCTAACTCATGCTTCTTTGTACGATGCATAAGGATGTCTACAGCCTCTTTAGGATTGACCTGTTCAAATAAGACAGAATACAGAGCTTTAGTAATAGGCATGTCCACTTGTTGCTTTGTAGCTAGTTGATATGCTGCTTTTGTAGTACGCACACCTTCTACAACCATACCCATCTCTTCTAACACTGTATTAAGTGTAGCTCCCTTACCTAACATATTACCAGCACGCCAATTCCTAGAATGCACACTAGTGCAGGTTACGATTAAATCACCCATACCTGTTAATCCAGAGAACGTGTAAGGTTGAGCACCTAGACTAATACCTAAACGGGATATTTCAGCTAGACCTCTCGTAATGAGTGCAGCTTTTGCATTGTCACCGTAACCTAATCCATCTACTATCCCAGCGGCTAAAGCAATTACATTTTTGAGTGCTGCTCCAATTTCTACGCCAATAACATCGTCGTTAGTATAGACACGGAAAGATTTGTTCATAAACAAATCTTGAACCTTTTCGGCAGCAACCATATTTTCACTTGCAACTGTTATCGTTGTTGGATGCTTTAAGACAACCTCTTCTGCATGACTAGGCCCAGACAATACAACGATTGCTTCTGTAACATCCTCTGACAGTTCTTCCGCAATCATTTCTGATATTCTTTTTAAGGAATCAGGTTCAATACCTTTCGAAACATGTACAAATAGCTTCTTTTCAGCTAAGAAAGGTAGCATATTTTGGCAAACTTCTCTAATAGCTTTAGTGGGAACAGCAATGACAATAACATTTGCATGTTGAATCGCTTGCTGAAAGTCACTAGTAGCCTTTAAATTAGTCGGTAAAATAGTCTCAGGTAAATATTTTTTATTGGTATGATTTGTAGTTATTTCTGTTGCCTGGTCCTCTCTATGGGACCACAGTAAACAGTCATGTTCATTGTTTGCAAGAACCATAGCTAGTGCTGTTCCCCAGCTTCCTGCACCCAATACAGTTACTTTTTCCATCGCTATTTCGCTCCTTTAAAACTAATAGGATTAAGTTCTTGCACGCGTAATAATACGAATTGGAGTTCCTTCAAAGTCAAAGGATTCTCTAATACGATTTTCTAAAAATCTTACATAAGAAAAATGCATCATCTCAGGTTCATTAACAAATACCACGAAAGTTGGTGGTTTGATAGCCACTTGAGTTGCATAGTAAATACGCAGACGTTTCCCTTTATCAGTTGGAGCCGGATTTCTTGCAACAGAATCTTCTATAACTTCATTCAGAACAGATGACTGAACACGCATTGCATGATTTTCACTTACTTGATTGATAACTGGTAGAAGTGCATGAACACGTTGCTTTGTTTTAGCTGAAACGAAAACAATCGGAGCATAATCCAAGAATAGGAAATGATCTCTAATTTTCTTTGTCATTACATTCATCGTTTTATCGTCTTTTTCAATAGCATCCCATTTGTTCATCACGATAATAACTGCCTTACCAGCTTCATGAGCGTAACCAGCAATTTTTTTATCTTGTTCTTGAATACCTTCTTCAGCATTCAGAACAACTAAAACAACGTCAGAACGTTCAATCGCCTTTAATGCACGTAAAACACTGTATTTCTCAGTTGTTTCATATACTTTCCCTTTTTTACGCATACCTGCTGTATCAATCATTACGTATTCTTGACCATCAAAAGAGTATTCCGTATCAATCGCATCTCTTGTTGTCCCAGCGATTTCACTTACGATTACACGATCATGTCCCAAAAATGCGTTGACCAAAGAAGATTTCCCTACATTAGGACGCCCAATTAGAGAAAACTTAATAACTTCTTCCCCGTAGTCTACATCTTCTACATCTGGGAAGTTTTTCGCTACTTCATCTAGTAAATCTCCTAGACCAAGTCCATGAGAACCTGAGATTGGGAAAGGTTCTCCCAGTCCTAAAGCGTAAAAGTCATAAAGCATTTCACGCATATCCGGATTGTCTATTTTGTTAACAGCTAAAACGATTGGTTTTTTCGTTTTATATAAAATTTTTGCAACATATTCATCTGCTGCTGTAATTCCTTCGCGACCGTTAGTTAAGAAGATGATTACATCTGCTTCATCCATCGCTATTTCTGCTTGTTGCTTAATTTGTTCTAAAAACGGTTCGTCGCTAAGTTCTATACCACCTGTATCAATGATATTAAATTCATTTGTTAACCAATCGGCAGAACTATATATACGATCACGTGTAATACCTGGAATATCTTCCACGATAGATACACGCTCTCCTACGATTCGATTAAATATAGTCGATTTGCCGACATTAGGCCTACCAACGATTGCTACTACTGGTTTTGTCATTACTTTTTCATCCTTCCAACTTCGTCTATGTTGTATTATACAACAAAAAGACAAAAACAGGCGACTTTATTGAAGTCACCTGTTTAAGATCGTATATTATGTTAGTTATTATTAGTGAAGCCTTTCAGCTTGTCTCCTAATACATCACTTATAGAAAACCCACGTGATTCTTCTGGCATTTGATAATCTTCTATGTTGTATTTATCTTCATTTTCAAGTAATTCTTTAATACTTAAGGAGAGACGTTTTTCAGCACTATTAACATCTAGTACTTTAACTTGTACTTCTTCGCCCTCTTTTAAAACTTCTTGTGGATTGCTAATATGCTTATGTGCAATTTGCGAAATGTGCACTAAACCTTCAACTCCTGGGAATACTTCTACGAATGCACCGTATGAAACTAGACGCTTCACTTTCCCAGTAAGTGTTGCTCCTTTTGCAACTTTTTCTTCTACCACAGACCAAGGACCAGGCAGTGTATCTTTGATGGATAAAGAAATTCTTTCGGCATCGCGATCGATCGATAATACTTTTACTTTAACTTCTTGCCCTTCGGTTAAAACGTCCGTAACATTGTCTAAGTGCTCGTACGAAATTTGTGAAATATGAACAAGTCCATCTACTCCACCTATATCGACAAATGCGCCAAACGAAGCTAAACGTTGTACTGTACCCGTCAAAATATCCCCACTTTTAATGGACTCAAATGTTTGTTGTTTGCTAACAGATTTTTCAGCTTCAACAACTGCTTTATGGGACAGGATAAGTCTATTTTTCTCTTTTTCAAGTTCTACAATTTTAAAGGTCATTACCTTCCCTTTATAATCTTCAAAGGATTCTACAAAATGATCCTCTATTAGGGAAGCAGGTATAAATCCACGGACACCTAAATCTACTACTAATCCGCCTTTTACAACTTCTTTTACTTCTGTTTCAATTATTTCTCCAGATTGGAATTGTTTTTCTAATCTATCCCAAGCTTTTTCTGCATCTACTCTTCTTTTAGAAAGGACAAAGTTAGCTTCTTCCACTTTGGTAATCATTAGCTCTAATTCGTCACCTATGGAAACGGAGTCGGATGCTTTTTCAATATGCAAGCTAGATAGTTCGCTTATAGGTACTATCCCGTCAAAAGGTGCTCCTTCAATTGTTACAATGATAGACTTTTCATCTACTTGTGCAACCGTTGCTTTTACTAGTTCACCCTCTTTAAACTCATTCGTGTCGTTTAAGTTCATTTCTTCAGACATATGATATTCCTCCTTCACAGCGTTTCTATTCTATTTTATGCGAACTGATACAGAATTACAAAAGGAAGCACTTTAAAAACGAAAAGATTCTAACTATTTAGACTGATGTGCTTCTAATAACTCAGCTATTTTTTCCATTATTTTTTCAGTAACTTCATCAGCAGAAGCTTTTCTTTCACGATACGGCGCAATATCAATTGGTTCACCATAGACTACCTTTAACTTTTTAAAAGGTTTATAGGGGCCAATTATTGCGCAAGGAACAACATTAGCTTCCCCGCGTAAAGCAAAGAACCCTGCTCCACTAAATCCTTTTCCTAGCTTTCCATCTTTACTTCTAGTTCCTTCCGGAAATAAACCTACAACTTCCCCACTTTTTAAGAGTTTAATAGCTGTTCGAAGTGCGTCTCGGTCACTTAGCCCTCTTTTCACCGGGAAGGCGTTAACACCAGGTAATATACCTTTTAAAAGGGGTACATTAAATAATTCTGCTTTTGCCATAAAGTGAACAGGTCGTGGTGCTAGTATGCCTACCACCGGTGGATCCAAAGCATTAATGTGATTAGAACATAACAAAATCCCTCCATCTTTTGGGAAATGTTCTGTTCCAATAACTTCAAATCTATAAAGTGGTTTTAATGCTGAAAAAACAACCGTCTTTGCAAACGAATATAGATTCAAATTAAGACATCCTTTCTTTTGCTAGTTGCATAATTTTATTTGATACTTCATCAACTGTTAATAATGTTGTATCTATATAAATAGCATCTTCTGCCTGGATCAATGGCGATGCTTGTCTTTCACTATCTAGCTTGTCTCGTAAAGCAATCTCTTGTTTAAGTTCTTCTAAGTTTGTTTCAATTCCTCTATTTTGGTTTTCTAAATATCTTCTATTCGCTCTTTCTTCTACACTGGCGCTCATAAATATCTTCAGCTCAGCATCTTTTAATACATGGGTACCTATATCTCTACCATCCATCACGATGCTACCGTTTTTACCCATTTGCATTTGTCTCTTAACCATTTCTTCCCGTAACGTTGCATGTGCAGCAACAGCCGATACTGAAGATGTTACTTCTTTAGAACGAATTTCGTCCGTAACAGCCACTTGGTCAAGAAATACTAATTGACCCTCTGGAGAAGGCTTTAACTCAATTATAGTTTCTTTTAATAAAGCAGTTAATTTATCTTCATCTAGCAAATCTATGTTTTGTTGTAATGCTTTATACGTGATTGCCCTGTACATTGCACCTGTGTCTACATATGTATAACCTAATAACTCTGCGGTTTTTTTTGCTATCGTGCTCTTACCTGCTGCTGCTGGGCCATCTATGGCTATTTGTATTTGTTTTTTCACTTTATTTGCCTCCACTCTATTCCTATACATTTTATCATAGAACAGCATTAATGAGGAAAAAGCAAGCTTCTAAAATATAACTTGTTTTTTCCTTCAAATTTGAAGAGGTTACCCAAAAGTTTAACTTCTGGGTAACCTCTATTTTGATTTAACTCATTGTTTTCTTTCGGATCAATAGTTGACGTTCAAAACAGAATCTTACAATTTGTTGTTTGTCTAAGTCATCTGTATCCGTAAAATGTAAAGAAGCGATGGTTAAAGAACCTTTATCCCATATTCTAATCACTTGTGCTAGTGTGGAGACGTATTTAATATCTCCATTATTAAACAACAATGGAATTAGCAAGGAGACTTCATCACCTGCTTTAAAATTTACTGGCGAGTTTAAAATAATTGCTGTTCCTCCAGCGCTTATATCATCTGTGACAAATTGGTATCTTTCCTCTTCGAATTGAACGGATATATCAATAGAAGTATTAACACGGACGAAATCTCTTCGCTGAATTCGCAAAAATTCCGAATCCGGCGGTAATGCAAGCTTAATCATCGGTATTTGTTTAGACTTTTTACCTAGGACCTCTGTTTGAAATGCATAAACGGCTTTAGATTCTTCTACAAAGCTCGCTCTAAGCTGCATACCATCCATTAGGAAAACTGTTCTATTGGAAAGTGTATCCATGGGATAGTCGATATATATAAATTGATCATCTAAATCCACAACTTTACATTGATATTTTTCCGTTTTATCCGTAAAGGTTGGCTCTAATATTAATTGTGTTCCAAGTTTGATTTTCATAGGCAATCCTCTTTTAGTGTCATAATATATTTTCTATTATGACACTGAAATGGATATAATTCTATAGAAAAAAGCTCTACGGAAGTTTTTCTGCATGTAAAATTTCGTGGTTTTCAGTATCAATATAAATTTTATATGTGCCAATAGACTCGTTTACAGCTATCAATTGATAGGCCAAACGTTGTTGTAGCTGTTTATTTTCCACATATGCTAATCGCTCTTCTTCTACCGAAAAGTTACTTGAAAAAAGCTCCGCTTTATCGATTGGTACTATTTTTTGTTTATCAATTTTTTCTTTTTGAATGTATTCCATCGCATTTAAGCCAAGCAATTCTCCATTATCCTTCGCAATCTTTAATTGGATTCCATCTGCATAAATTAAAGCATCGTTATCCTCCGCTTTTCTTGCAAATGATAAATGCCAAGCAATCGAATTTTCACGATATTCAACCATCTCCGTGTCAGTAAATCCTAAAGTTTTAATATACTCAGCGGACTTATCTTTCATCTGCTGCACCGTTATAGTCGTCTTTTCAAAAGGTCTTTCCAATAAATAGGATAGTAAATGTCCGCCTTTTTTAGTCAAATCTGCGTATCCTATACGAATACCTTCATGAAATTGGATATGATAAAAAGGATAAGGTGCATCCTGTGAGCTTTCCGTTATGTGAATCTTTGCGTCCTTAAATTCTGGAAACAATTTAAAGAACTTTTCTTTTGCTTCCTCTGATGTAATATCGGCGTCTTTAATATGCTGTAAATCTTTTTTCTTTTGTTGATCCGCTTCACTTGCAGTCATTGGGAAATCGCTTTCTGTATAAGCTTTTACAGAGTTACCTAGCGACTTCCAACTCTTTTCGCCATTTTGATCTAATTTGTTCTGAACAAATGCTTTGACGATATAATCCTTACTCCCACCGTCTTTGTTTGTAAATGCCCACTGATTTGAAAGTTCCTGCAAGTTTTCTCTAGCACCAGCCATATTTTTTTGCCATTCTTCAATAGGAACCTTGCCGTCTTTGACTTGTGCAGCACCATTTCCTAATCTGTTTAGATAATTCATCCATATAGCAGATGTTTCGTTATTTATCGGCAATGCACTTATCGAAGTTCTTATATCCGAGGAAATCCTCCAAACATCATCTAAAGGCTGCTCTAATGCTTCCTTATCGGTAAACAGCATAGTCTGATCTACAGATTCTGTTAGCTTCGTCAATTTCTCTGAAGCTGAGGTCAATTGATTTGAATATTGTACTGCTAATGCATTCTCAAGCCTATTATTTTGAGACTGAACAGAGAAATGATACACAAGGAAGACTACAGCAACAGTAGACACGATAACCCATATAATTTTTTTCATTTTATCTCCTTATGAACAGAATATATGCTGTCCAATTGTTTTAATTTGTGGTCGGCTCCAAATCCACTTACTAGTTGCTGTTTCCGGATTAAAGTAATAAATAGCATTTTCAGTAGGATCCCAACCGTTGAGTGCATCTAATACTGCTTCCTTAGCCCGTTCATTTGGCTCAAGCCAAATTTGTCCATCCGCTACTGCAGTGAAGGCTAAAGGTTGAAAGATTACTTCCGAAACTGTATTTGGAAATTCAGGATGTTCAACACGATTTAGAATTACCGCAGCAACTGCCACTTGCCCTTCATAAGGCTCTCCACGCGCCTCTCCATATACAGCATTTGCAATCAATTTCAAATCTTTTTCCGAATATTGTGGTGGCAATTGCATATTTGTGCTTTCTTCTTTTTTGTTTTTTACTTGTTTATCTAGATCAATCCCACCGTAATACGTAAAACTATTTCCTTTATTTATTTGTTCGTGTACAAATTCTTTATCGTAATCCGAAACACCTACTAGTTTTTTCTTAGTGTCTTGTCCTAATAGTCCATCTATCGGCAGACCGTATTTTTCCTGGAAATTCCTTAATGCCCAGTAGGTACTATAACCAAACTTGCCATCTATCTCACTCTTATAAAATCCGATATACTGTAATCTTGCCTGGAGTTCAATAACGTCGTCTCCATAGGCACCTCGTTCTAATGTCTGAGCAGAAAAAGCCTGGGTAGTTGGTTGCTCACTGATAAACGAATAACTGAATGTACAAAATAGTAAACTAATCAGGATGTACTTTAGTTGTTTCAAACGACATCTCTCCTTTTTTCTTAGCATGGAGTAAGATGCGCCAAATTATACAAAAAAAGTCTAGCATTTGCTAGACTTTTTCTTCTACATAATATTCATGATTTGCATATCTTTTTCTACGAGATAGAACATGAGCTTTTTTAACTTTGGATAAACTAAACAACCACAAAAACAACATGAATGGTACCATCAATAAAAGCTCTAGTCCTGTAATACTTAATATACTATTATAAATAGTATGTAAGAACAGCGGTGCTATTAATGCAAACAATATTTCATAACGAGATTTAGTTAAAGTAGTAAATTTCGCTCTACCGATATAATATCCCATTAAAACACCAAATAGCGCATGACTGGAAACAGGTAGAATTGCACGTAAGATAGCTTCATCCATACCAAAGTTCAATAAATATAGTATATTTTCCACAGTCGCAAAACCTAGTGCTACGCTAGCACCATATAATATGCCATCATAGGGATCATCGAATTCCACATGTTTGTAGATAGCGACAATTAGAACTAGCCATTTAAAAAACTCTTCTAGTGCACTCGTTACAATAGCTTGATGGATAAATAGAGAAGAAAAGATCTGTTCCTCTTGAAGAACATGTTGAATAAATAAAATTGGAAACGTTAATATGGCGCCATATATAAATGTATGTAACAATAATCTGGAGGGTTCTGCAGAAATTTCTTTTCGCAAGTAAAAATAGCTTAACAGTGCTAAAGCAGGGGCTATTGCAACGGAAAGTAGTATAAACATAAACTTACTCCTTCCATTTCATTATTACTATTATACCTTAAATACGCAAATTTTGGGAGGTACTTACTCACTATGAAAACTATTTTATTAATTCACACAGGTGGTACGATATCCATGCAAGTACATGCAGAAACAGGAGCTGTTGTACCAGCAGATCAAAATCCACTTTTAATCGAGGCAGAAAAACTTAGATCATTAGCTAATATTGTGGAAATAGATGCTTTTAATCTCCCTTCTCCTCATATAACACCTATCGAGATGATGGAGCTAAAACAGCTTATTGACCAATATATTTTATCGGACAATATTGATGGGGTTGTTATTACACATGGTACAGATACATTAGAAGAGACTGCCTACTTTTTGGATCTCACAGTAGATACGGACATTCCCATTGTCCTTACAGGTGCCATGCGTTCATCCAATGAGATAGGAGCTGACGGGCTATATAACTTGTTATCAGCGATACAAGTGGCTTCTTCGGATGATGCAAAAATGAAAGGTGTACTAGTAGTATTAAACGATGAAATACATACTGCAGAAAATGTGACGAAGACTCACGCTAGCAATGTTAGTACTTTTCAGAGTCCGCAATATGGCCCAATAGGATTTATATCTAAATCAATAGTACATTTTCACCATTCTCCCAATCATCGTCTTGTTTTTCCAATTGAGCATATCGATAAAAAAGTTGCATTGTTTAAAGTGTATGCAGGAATGGAGCCAGACTTGCTACAAGCATCGATTGATCTTGGATATGATGGAATAGTATTGGAAGGTTTAGGGCAAGGAAATGTACCCCCTCGCCTTGTCTCTGTGATAGAAGAAACATTAAATAAAGGGATTCCGATTGTATTAGTCTCCAGATGCTTTAATGGAATTGCGCAAGATGTGTATGGTTATAAAGGTGGCGGAAAAGGTCTTAAAGATGCAGGTGTGATTTTTGCACAAGGATTAAATGGACAAAAAGCTCGCCTTGCTTTACTAATTGCACTGAACCATCCTGATCCGCTAAAAGCGATTGAGTATATTTTTTGAGTTGTGTTTTAGGAAGATAAAAAAAGAGTAGCTGACGTAACTGAGTTTACGTCATGCTACCTTTTTTATGTTGGTTAATAGTGTTTATAGGGATTTGGAGAGAGACGTCTTTTACTTACGTTCAATTGCTGAATACTCGCTCTTAATGTACTGATACTTGCGGATGATTGTGATTGACTTCCTCTATATCCATCATAAGATGATTTTTGGGTTAGTCAGTTTGCTTATTATTTTTTCTTTTAATTTCGTTTGCAATCTGATCCCCATGGAATCGTCCATTTTCAATGAAAATTTCATTTGCGTTATTCCCTGCCGCAATAACACCTGCTATGAAAATTCCTTCTACATTTGTTTCCATTGTTTCTGCATCAAAGGATGGTCTACCTGTAGCTTCGTCAATATCCACACCCATTTCCCTTATAAATGCATGATCAGGATGATACCCAGTCATTGCAAATACAAAGTCATTCGGTATTTGAAACTCGCCTGTTTGACCACTCTTTAGCGTTACCTCAGATGCCCCTATTTCTATTACTTCTGTATTAAAGTGCATTTGTACTTCCTTATTTCTTACAAGACCATCAAACTCCGGAAGTACCCAAGGTTTTATACTTGGTGAATACTCATTTCCTCTATATGCTACTGTAACATTGGCTCCTGCTTTGTTCAGTTCTAAGGCTGCATCTATCGCAGAATTTTTCCCACCTATTACTAATATATCTAATCCAAAGTAGGGATGCCCCTCTTTGAAATAATGACGAACTTTTGCTAATTCCTCGCCTGGTATGTTCATATAATTTGGATGATCATAATAGCCAGTTGCAATGACTACATACGTTGCCAAATAAGTTTCTTTAGATGTATATACTAAAAAATTATTTTCTTGTTTCTCTACTTTTAGAACTTGTTCGTATTTATGAACATCAATGTTTTTAAGTTTTGCTACTTCTCGGTAGTAAACCAAAGCTTGATTTCGTTTTGGTTTTCTCTCTTCTACTATGAATGGAACATCACCTATTGATAATTTTTCACTTGTGCTAAAAAAGGTCTGATGTGTAGGATAATTATAAATAGCCTCTACAACATTTCCCTTTTCAATTACAATGGTTTTTAGTCCAATATTTTGTGTAGAAATAGCAGCTGATAACCCACAAGGACCTCCCCCTACTATTAATACATCTACTTGTTGATACACCCAAAAAACTTCCTTTCTTTTATTCACTTAATGTCTTCCACTTATGGTAATGAGATGGCATTCAGATTTCGCTCCAAGTCGAAGTGGAACTGCCGTTGTGCCATAACCATTGCTAATGAGTTCAGCACTATTTTCTTTTTCTCTGTAGCTTCCTTTTTCATAAATTCCAAATGGTCCAAAGCGTATTTGGCCGCCATGAAGATGACCAGCTAAAAGAAGATGTGGCTTACTTATTTTTTTAGCATTATTGAAATAGGCTGGAGCATGGGTGACAAAAACGATGACATCGGATTCTTTAACATCCTTGAAAGCCTCATACATTTTTACTTTCCCTTCGAAACCATCGTTAATCCCAACAATGCGTAAGGAAAATTTATCTTTTTCAAACTCAACAGACCGATTTTCCAATATATAAACAGCATGTGCTTCTAAGATATCACTTAAGTTCTGCGCACCAACTTCTCTGTCATTATTCCCAAATACGTAACAAGTATTTCCAAGCTTAGCAAGCTGCTTAATATTTTCATTTGTTCTTTCTAAAGGAACGCCTCTTTCCGTCAAATCTCCACCTATTACAACTATATCTACTTTACCGATGAGGCTTTGAATTAGCTTATCACTTATTTTTCTTCTGTGAATATCTGATATGAAAAAGACACGAAATTGAATATCTTTTGTCCACTCATTGATATACAAAGAATGGGTATGAACGTTAGTTTGAAAAGCTAAAAATAACATATATAAGAAAAGCAAAATTACGATAGACAACAAAACACTAATAATCCATACAACCAATTCTATACCCCCAAACAACATGGAAAAGGACAGGGAAATTCCCCTGCCCTGCACTTGTGCAATTGATCATTCTACTCTTCTTTATCAATGTGTAGTACACGGAAACCTGACTTTTCTAAATCAGCTAAAATTCGATCCATTTTTGAATCATTTTCAATCTTTAATACAATGCGTCTAAATAATTTATCGGTCTCATCAAAAGTTACGATTGAAATAACAGAGGCATGGTATTTATGAAGGACATCTGTCATTTTTTGAATCCGTCCTTCTGATTCCACCGAGGTAAATGTAATACGCGTTCCTTTACTATTCATACCAAATGCACTTTTAAACTGTTCTACTGCATCATAGCGTGTAACTAATCCAAGGAACTTCCCTTCCTCAACAACAGCAAGGACTGGGAAATCATGAAGCTTAATCATTGCGTTTTCGAAAACATCCTCGTAACCAACAAAAACATCTTCGTTTGTCATAATATCCGTAACTTTCGTTTGCTCCATGAAAGCTTCTTTATCCAATTTACTATAAAAATGAGCTTTATATAAAAGATATTTGTTGAACATACCAACATATTTCCCATTATCTAAAATAGGTAAAGCATCCATTTCTTTTTCTTCAAGTAGACGAAGAGCCGATGAGACTATTGTACCTACTTGAACTGTTACACATTTTTCTTTTGGGATCATAACACTTTTTACAAACATTTTAGCACCTCTTCCAACTTAGGATATACTTTATATATTCAACATTTAAAAGAAATATCCTTCTTTCTCTATGTTTAAGGTAGTACTAACTTTTGACCAACTGAAATTTCATTTGAAGACAGGCCATTAGCAGACTTTATCTTTTCGACAGCATTTCCATCCTTATAATAATTGACCGCTATCCGATATAGTGTTTCATTTTCCTTTACGATATGCGTTCTAGAACTAGCAACTTCGGTAGGTTCCGTTTTCTCCACCGCCGCTGGTTCTTTCTTAGGCTCTTCCACAACTACCTTTTTTGGCTCCTCTTTGACTACTTCTGCAGGCTTTTCTGCTTGCTGCTCCGTTGTTTCAGGAGTAACAGGTTCTGTTGGAGTCACTTCTTCTTTTGTTTCGTCTTTTTTTGTTCCGTTATTAATTGATTGTGTTTCAACATGTATCGCATCATTTTTCACTACTTCCGCCTTGTTTGGATCGGCTTGATAGAAAAATTGTACATAGATAAATATACTAACTGGTATTAATATGAAAACACAAAATACGGTAGGAATTAATAGGTTCTTAGATTTCTTCTTGGGTTTCTTATTTAAACTTCTACTTCTTCTCATGTTATTAGAATCGTCATCTTGTCCTATGGATTGTCGATGTTCGTCGATTTTTTTTTGGTAATCATCTTGGTTCATTTTACTCAAACTCCATTTCTGCCATCATTTCTACTTCTATTATGACGAATATTGTAGAAAAAGTAAACTTATCAAATGTATTATGTAGGAAGGAGGATATTTAACCTTTTTTTCCAATTTAATTCTTCTTGACTATTCTTTTCCTCTGTTCGTTTTTGTAAAATATTCGCAGCTTCCATCTTACATTTGGAACAACAATAGTACGGTTTCTCTATCAATCTTTGGTCAAAATAATGAAGTAGTTGTTGTCTTATACATATATCATTTCGTATCATGGTATAAAATTTTTGTATATCCTGCCACTTTTTTTGTTTTATATCCTTAAATAATTCAATTGTTTCATGTTCGTTTAAACGTTCTTTCCAGTAAGTAAGAATTCGGGTCGTTGTTTCTGCTTGTTCGACTTCAGAATAAGAAGATTGGTAAGCAATTTGAATGTCTTGTTCCTCAGGGAAGTCTTGCATCGTAACGTAAAAAGTTTGCTCCACATCCGTTGGAGTATACAAAAGAGAAGCGATTGCTTGTTTTCCATCTCTCGCAGCCCTTCCAACTTCTTGCATGTACCCCGCAATCGAAGTTGGAATATGATCATGAATAATTTGTCTTATATTATCTTTGTGTATACCCATTCCAAATGCATTTGTCGCACAGATCCACTCTAGTTGCCCTTGCTGAAATTGTTGTTGGATTAATATTCTATCACTTTGTTCCATTTTAGCATGATAAAATCCAACTGAAATCCCTTGTTCTCGCAGTGCTGCTGCATATGTCTCTGTCTTTTTACGAGACTGTGTATAAATTATTCCTGGCCCCTCTGTGGAGGTGACTCTGCCTAGTATCCACTTCATTTTTTGTTGTTGGTTATCTACCTCTATCATTTCATAGGCTATAGCCGGTCGATCAAGTGAATGAATATATTCAAATGGTGCATTCATTTGTAGAGTTTTTTTAATATCATCCACCACTTCGGCTGTCGCAGTAGCCGTTAAGGCTAGAACGTTCACCGAACCAATTGATTGGAGCCAAGTGGAAATCCTTAAATAATCTGGTCTAAAATCAAAGCCCCATTGTGAGATACAATGTGCTTCATCTGCCACTACATAAGCAATAGAAAGTTTTCGAAGTGCTAGGTTAAATTGTTCATTTTGCAGCATCTCGGGAGAAGTAAATATGAATTTATAGTCAGCTAATCGACGAATAGCCATCTCCTTCTCCTGAAAAGATAAAAAGGAGTTAATAGCAATAACTCTTTTTTCACCAAGTATTTTCAATTGTTCCACTTGATCTTGCATAAGGGACAAAAGAGGTGACACAATAACCACAGTACCTTCCATCAGATAAGCAGGTAGTTGGTAGAGAAGTGATTTCCCCATTCCTGTAGGAAGTATTGCGATAACATCTTTTTTTTCTATTATTTGTTCAATTATTTCTTGTTGACCAGCACGAAAAGTAGCATGGCCAAATCTTTTCTGAAGAATTTCATTTAATTTATCCATGAATTTGTTCTCCCTTTGTTAGTGCTAAACGTACTTGAAAATAAGTTAGTTCGGGTAATCTATTTTTTATCACAGTAAGCTTTTTCGTATGTAACTCTTTGGATAAATGAAGAATCTTTTCAACTTGCTCACTCGATATAAATGCCGAAACAGAGAAATTTTTATCGGATGAAACTATTTCAATTACATGATCTTCTATTGTGTTAATCTTTAACTTTCTTATTCTAGCTATTTCCTCCATTGTATACCCTTTTTCAAAAAGACTATTCGTTTTAAAAGCAGAATCTGTGAGAGGAGTGTCTAGATGAATACCTTTTGCTAAAGAAAACAACAAAGGACTAGTATTTATATCAATATTGTCCAATATATTATGTAAGCACTCTAAGAAATTTATCTTTGCGTTCATATCAGTTAAATCATAGTAACGAGACAATTGTTCCCAAGTCAAGCCAGTTTTGTTATATCCACTAAGTCGATAAACAAATAATGTCCTGTGTAAATCATTTAACAAAGGACTTTCAAGCAATCGGAATATCTCTTGCTTTATATCATTACTCAAGTTAAATTCACGAAAGTTATGTTGGATGAGGAAGTCCTTGACGAAATTCTGAATAGCCATATCCTTTTGATTTGGCACAAATTTTTTCTCTTTTGCTTGGAACTGGGACAAAGTTTGGATCACTAAGTCCAATCTTTTCCAAAATAATTGTTCCCTCCCTCTGTATTCCCAGCCATTGAATAGAAACTCTTTACCTTCCACTACTGTAGCTATTCCTTTTTCTGTAATATAGACGAGTGATTCCTCTACCTGAATTAGACCACGGTTATGCAACTCATTAATTTCAATATCATAGTCTTCCTTCGATAATTGTGGGAGAATAGAGAAAAAAGCATGAAGTTGAAAATATGTCACATCTTGAATAGTTTGTCCTGATTTTTTACCTTTTAATAAATAATAAGGAGCATTCTCAGAACGTTGTCCGGATAACTTATGTATAATAAATAGTAATATTTGATGAAAATGCATAGGAATACCTCTCTTTTCTGAAGTATTTTGGTTGAAATATAGGGAAAACATCTTTAGAATGAATACGATAGCATATTCGTGTTAGTAGTTATAAAGGAGAGAATATAATAATGGCAAAATATACAATTGTAGATAAAGATACATGTATAGCGTGCGGAGCATGTGGAGCCGCTGCCCCAGATATTTATGACTATGATGATGAAGGTATTGCCTTCGTTATTTTAGATAATAACATGGGTACAACAGAAGTTCCAGAAGAACTAATGGAAGATATGGAAGACGCTTTTGAAGGCTGTCCTACTGATTCTATTAAAGTCGCAGATGAATCATTCGAAGGCGACGCACTGAAATACGAATAGTATATGGAATGGTGGTTGTGACTTTGTCATAATCACCATTTTTCATTCTAATAATATCAGACAACTAGACGCTAGGTCGGTCAATATCCGTTTCAATTGTTTTCGCATGGCTTTGGACAGACTTATTACTATCGTTTGACTGTCTCACCCTTCTACAACATTTAGAAACAGGTAAGGGCGTTTTTAGATAACTAGAGATAAGATACTTTCTTATTCTTAGAGGTGATGGATGACAGTCTAAGTACGCGACATCCTGTCGCAACGACTGCCTGACCCGCATCGTGCGAGCCCGAAGATGCAATTTCGTTCACTCGTTTGCTTCTTTATTTTGGCAACACTTACTATTTCTCTTTATTTCCACTAATGTACGAGAAATCTACCTTCTTACCTATCAATGGAGAATAACATTTAATTCAAAAGTGAATACAAATAACTTTTCCATTTCTAAGATTTTAACACTCTTGTGACTTAAGCGATAAGCTATGTTAAATCTTCTTGTTGGGTACTACCCGTTTATTTGATTGTAGCGCAAGGTGACGACTCCAGCGGGTAGCTTGAGCTGAAGACCCCACAGAAGCGCAGCGAACGAGGAGGCTGAAGCCAAGCCCGCGGAAAGCGTCCGCCTGAAGCGAAAATCAGTATTATCATTCTTTCTTTTCAGCTCCATGAACCAAGTATATTTTCTTTTTAAAAAAAGTTGTTCCTCCTAGTGGAGAAACAACTTTTTGTTAATTTGTATTAGGTTTCATATATGAACTAGTTACTTTATCAAGCAATGGCTTCATTCGTTTGAATAAAACAATCATCACGATCGTTACTAATATACCTTTAATAAGATTAAATGGTAATATACCAAAAATGATCGTATTAAACAAAGCAGTGCCTGTTTCCATAGGGAAATTTAAGAAATAAGCGTACATTGGTAAAAATACATAATAATTTAGTACACTCATCCCAATAGCCATAGAGACTGTACCTGCTCCGAGTCCTGCCATAATGCCTTTGGACGAAGTAACTTTGCGATAAATCAAATACACAGGTGTGATAAACAAGATACTAGTTACAAAGTTAGCCATATGACCAACAGGTACACCAGTTGGACTTCCTGCAAATAACCAATCTAGCACATTTTTTAAAAATGCGACTAAAATTCCTGCAACTGGTCCCATTGTGATTGCAGCGATTAATGCTGGTATATCACTAAAGTCCACCTTTAAATAAGCCGGTAAAACCGGTAATGGAAATGCAAGTAGCATTAAAACAAAAGAAATACTACTCAGCATTGCGACTGCAATAAGCATTCGCGTTTTGCCTTTTAACATAAATCCTCTCTCCTTTTGCGATTCACTCCACAAGAAGAAAGGTTCAGAACGTTTGCATACTTAAAAAATCCCTCGAACTTATAGAAGTTCAAGGGAGAAATAAGGTACACTTTAATAAGCGTATCCGTATAAGCATACGAAAAACGACTGCACCTTCACCTTCTCCCATCCAGACTATACTGTCGGCTTTGGAATTTAACCAAATCAACCTGTTAAGGTTCGCGGGCTGAAGAAATAAATTTCTAATACCGCCGGTCGGGAATTGCACCCTGCCCCGAAGATGAATCAATATTTTGTTGTCCTCCAAGAATATATCTTGAATTAATAACATTTTATCAAATTAAAACAATATATGCAACAGACCTGTTTGCAACTGAGAATACTAGGCAAATTTATGTTATGGGCGATAATAAAAATTTAAGGGCTGTATCGGATTGCTTATGGGCGGTATTCGAAGCCTTATGGGCTATTTTCACAAATGTATGGGCTATCACATATATCTTAAAACAAAAATGCCAAGCTTAAGTTAATAAGCATTGGCATTTTTTTATTATTGAATTGTTTGCATAGTAAAACCATTTGGCCCCACTGGAACTGGAAGTGGACTAGAAAAATCTATTTCATTCCATTTTTCTTGTACGATATTCTCTAATCGGATAGTTTGATTGAAGCTTGCAGCTGTAAGCGAGAAAGCTTCTATCAAACGGGATGCCTCACTTGCATTTAGTGATTCCAAATCTAAAGGCTCATCAAAATGTACAACAAGTCCCTTATCTTCCTTAACTGAATAAGTTACATCATTCGGAATAACAGAAGTATAAATTTCATTTTCAGGATTTTTCATCCCCTGCAATGCTTCTAATAGTGTATTGAAAGTTTTATTGAAGTTTGGCGTTAAATAGGTCACTTGATTAAAAGCCTTATATGCAAAATAATTTACCTTCTGCTCTGTGCCAGTTAACACCAAAGGTTCATCTATAGTCCCTACTTGATCCCATTCGATTGGGGATCCATCTTCATTTACTCTTAAGAACGAATCAAAATCGGTAAAGACCTCATTGATTGAAGAGATGTATGGTACAGCTGTTCCAGGTGCAGAATCGTAGCCATGATCTGCTGGTAAGTAATGTTTTAATATTTTACCTTCTGCTATAAAGTAGCCTTTGTAAGGATGATATTCTTGGAAACCAAGAGAAGTTTCGTCAATCTCCAAAGCATACTGATTATATAATTCTAAGCTACTAGGTTCCATATTTGGAAAATCCGCTTCTATTTTCTCTTGAGGAATGACAATCGTGATTGGTACAGTGAGCGCATTTTCCAATAGAGAAAAATGAAATACCGTTCCATCACCTAAATCCTGCTCATAAACAGAAGTAAAAGTCCTATCAAATGGGGCTAATTCTACATTAGGAGCTAACTTTTCAGACATAGTTGTCATACCAACAGATTCTTCTTCTTTAGCATCCATAGAGGATTCCTCTGGTACTTCTAGAGTTCTCATTTGATCGTCTGCTGTGGTCGATTCTTCGACAGTATCAGCTGTGGAGCTCTCATTGTTATTTATATAGGAAGAGACGAGTACGGTTAATAATAATACAGATGCTACAGAAATGATAAATGGTAGCCATTTGTTCATAGACACCTGTATTCGTTTACGTTGCTCAAATTTCTCTTGCGTTTCTATTTTTGACTTAAGCTGCTGGTAAATTTCTTCTTTTGAGCGCTTATCTGTAAACTTGGGCATCTTTTTTAATAGTTCATCTAATTCACGGTCTTCTGCTTTTTTCTCACTCATGATGAACATCTGCCTCCTTTTGCTTATCAGATAATCGCTCACGAAGTGCTTTTATTGCACGATGTTGCGTTGTCTTCACTTTCCCTTCGGACCAATTTAAGATTTCCGATGTTTCTGCAATCGAAAGCTCCTGGAAATACCGCATTATAATAACCATTTTCTGATCTCCCGTACAATCATCCAACGCAACTAATAATGTTCTCATCTCATCATTGAGCTGCACTAAATCTTCCGGTAGCATATCTGAAGATGCAAGTTGCATCGTTTCCCAGTCAAATGAGTCAAATAATCTCTTTTTCCGGACAGCTTGTTTTCTAAAATGGTCAATTGCTATGTTTTTGGCTATTGAGAATAGCCATGTTTTTTCTGAACTTTTCCCCTCGAAGCTACTATAAGCTCTGAGTACTCGTACATATACTTCTTGGACCAAGTCTTCCGCAGTTTGTCTATTTTTCACCAAATATATGAGAAACTGAAAAACGTCTTGATGATAGGTATCATACAAGCGGTGGAAAACGGAGTCATTCATATGCTCCCCCCGTTCTATCAATTAGTCGTTTCAAGTAAGTATTTGTTACACGGTTTCTATTGGCAATTTAATGATAAAGGATGTTCCTATCCCTATTTCGCTTTCCGCTGATAACACACCATCATGTCGTTCTACTATGTTTTTAGCAATAGCCAATCCTAAGCCTGTGCCACTTTTTCCCCTTGTTCTGGCTTTATCTGCTTTATAAAAACGTTCAAATACATATGGAAGATCTTCTTTCGGAATCCCATACCCTGTGTCGATAACCTTTATAACGAACTCTGTGTCTGTCATACTCAATTGCACGGTAACAGAACCATTTTCTGGAGTATGTCTAAGTGCATTATCGATTAAATTGGTTAGTACTTGCTCCATACGATCCTCATCTAGATGCATGGATAAGTTTTCTGTCAGGTTATGTTCAAAGTACAAGCCAATATCTTTTTCTTTAGCAGCCTGGTCAAATTTTTGCGTAATTCTTTCAATTGTCGGAACGACTAGAACGTTCTCTTTATATATACTAAGATATCCTGACTCTAAGCGTGCCAAATCTAACAATTCGGTTACTAATCTTCCCATTCGCTTAGATTCATCATATATAATACGCATCATTTCATTTTTGTCTTCTTCCGTGGTCACTACATTATCGATTATTGCTTCTGAATACCCATGAAGCATCGAAATAGGAGTTCTTAACTCATGTGAAACGTTCGCGATAAAATCTGATCTCATTTTATCTAAACGATGTTGTTCCGTCATATCACGAAGCACGATTACTGCTCCTCGAACGACATTTCCACTTGAATATAAAAGGCTTATAGATGCTGCAAAATAGGATCCTTTAATCTCTAATTCTTCGTCAAACTCTTCTTTTACTTCAAACACATATTCCAATAAGTGCTGGAGCTCAGCAGGAAGTTTAGAATCTTCTGTTGCTTCCAAACTTTTATACCACTTATCCAATAGAAGATCTGCCTGAGGGTTTTTAACTTGAACTTCAAATTTCGTATCAAAAGTAATAACAGCATCCGTCATAGACGTTAATATACTTGCTAATTGTTCCTTTTCTTGGTTAATCACTTCTACATGATGCTTCAATTGTTTACCCATCTGGTTAAAGGCGATTCCTAGTTCCCCTATTTCATCTTTTTGAAGATACGGAACTTTTGTTTCAAAATTACCTTGCGCCAACTGGATTGCTGCTTCTCTCATAGATCTTAGTGGTAATGTAATTCGTGAAGTTAAAAAGAATGTGAACATCGTAGTTAAAAGTAAGGCGATAAATCCAGATAAGAAAACAATTTTCGTAGTACTATTTGTCGTTTTACTGACAACCTCTAAACTTTGATAGATAAAAACAGCACCATGGATATTTTTATTGGATTCTAAAGGTGCGGCTAAAATGATATAATCTTCCATCCGATCCTCACTATTTATAGCGGGCATTAGCATTTTTTTGACGATTGGTTCATTAGATGTATATATTTTAGATAAGTCCTTATCATCCAATATCTTTTCCTGTACTACCTCTTTGTTGAGGCCCTCATGGATAGACAAAAAAATGGACTCAGAATTACGTACAATTAATGTATTCGTTTCTGTACCTAATATATCTCGGATTATTTCAAACGAATCTTCTACATTTTCATGTTGCTCAACTATTTTCCCTATGGTCACTGCTTCTTTGCGAAGGGTGTCCTCTGCTTGTTCTGTATGGAAATCTCCTAAAAATTCAAGTAATAAAACGGTTACAATAAATAACACAAATAAGACGAGAAGCAATATGGTTCCCCATAGCTTCCCGACAACACTATTCCAAAGTCTATTCATTTATAACCTCAAATTTATACCCAACACCCCATACAGTTACAATCATTTTAGCAGACTTTTCGGAAACTCTGTTTAACTTTTCACGCAACCGTTTTACATGAGTGTCAACTGTTCTTAAATCACCGAAGAAATCATAATGCCAAACTTCTTTTAATAATTGCTCGCGATCAAATACTTTGTCTGGTGCTTTTGCTAAGAAGTAAAGTAATTCATATTCCTTAGGAGTTAAACCTACCTCTACACCATCTGCAGTTACTCTATGAGCATCATGATCTATTGTAAGGTGTGGAAAAACTACTATTTCTTTAGAAATAGACGATCCTTGTGAAGGTGCAAATGCAGTAGAACGTTTTAACAAAGCTTTTACTCGTAACACCACTTCTCTAGGGCTGAACGGTTTCACTATATAATCGTCTGCTCCTAGTTCAAAACCTTCTACGCGATTAGCTTCTTCCCCTTTAGCTGTCAATAATATAATAGGAGTTTCTTTATGAACACGTAGTTCTGTCATCACTTCTATACCATCTTTTTCAGGCATCATTATATCTAAAAGGATACAATTATAATCATATTCTAAGGCTAACTTTAATGCGACTTCCCCATTCTCAGCTTCTTCTACTTCGTAACCTTCTCGCTCTAAATACATTTTCAAAAGACGACGAATACGTTCTTCATCCTCAACTACTAGAAGTTTAATTGTTTCAGACATAGTTTTATCAAACCTTTCTATCAACATCTACTTTACATTGTACAATTACTGTATCCAAAATGAAAGAAAAGCCCTTCCCCCCTTGTTATATAAAGAGTAAAGAGCTTTCCACAAGTACACACATTCTGTTTCGTTTCTGTCTAGTTAGCATTTATAAAAGCTTACACTTTTTTAAGCGTATGAATGTAATCCTGCTAAAATTAGATTTACTGCAATCAAGTTAAACATAATTATGATGAATCCGATTAAAGCGATCCAGGCAGACTTCTTACCTTCCCAACCTTTTGATAAGCGAAGATGTAAGAACACTGCATAAAATAAGAAAGTGATAAGTGCCCATACTTCTTTTGGATCCCAGCCCCAGAAACGCGACCACGCTTCATGTGCCCATATCATAGCAAATATTAAGGCCCCAAGTGTAAACACAGGGAATCCAATTAATACGGAACGATACCCAATTTCATCCATCAATTGAGAATTAGACTTTTTCGTAAGTGGTTGTAATACAGTTGCAAGACGCTTACGTAATATTAAACGAAGTAATAAATAGATTACAGAACCGATTAGAATCGACCATACCACAGTAGTTAATTTTTTAGCATTTACTAGTGGTGGCATTTCAATAAGTGGATCTAATGCACCTTCTGTAATCGCTACTGACTCATTCATACCAAAAAGCGCTGGCATTGTATACTCAATATTATGCTCTGTTTCATCTTTACTTATATACGAGTACTCTGCACTGTAATCCGCAAGTGAAAATGACAGCGTGGAAACAACAAATCCTACAACAAGTACTAAAACATACATAACTGCCTCAATCCAAAAGCGTTCTTTGGATTTTTTTGTCAGGTCAATATTTTTCAACAAGTATATAAATCCTGCTACTGCACTTATTGCTAAAATTGCCTCACCCATTGCGGCAGTGATTACATGAATAGTCAGCCAGTAACTTTTCAAAGCTGGTATTAATGGTGTAATTTCTGTCGGGAACATGCTTGCATAAGCAATGATTAACACGGCAATTGGTAAAGCAAACAATCCTAGAGCAGGTGTTTTATATATAAAGTATATAAGAATAAATGCTCCTACAACCATCATCCCAAATGCAGTAGTAAATTCAAATAGATTACTTACAGGAGCATGTCCTGCAGCAATCCATCTAGTGATAAAATAACCAATATTAGCGATAAATCCTAAAATGGTAACGGTAATCGCTAATTTCCCCCATCTATCAAAGGACTTGGTAGTTTGAGTATTTGAAGATTTTACTGCTCCTCCAAATAAAAACGTAGCAATAAGATATGCTACAAAAGCTATAAATAATAATGTACTACTTAAGGATGCCATATCCATTATGTTAAACTCCTTCCACTTTATCCACTTTTTCTTCTAAAGAATCTATATCTTGTTGATCTAGATATTTTGGAAGATGAGCTACATCTGTAACCTTGTCCAAATCTCTCTTAACACTCAACCAGTTTTTGTTTGTATGCGCGGCAATAACCGTTTGTCCATCTTCTAATAACTGAATCCAAATTCGACGGTGATTCCAGTACGCCCCTTGTGCTACACCAATCATGAAGATAAGGCCTCCAAGTGCAAGAAGTGGAAGTGTTAAATCCTTACGAACTGTTAAACCAGATACGTCTCTTGTTTCGACACTTTGGAATGCAATTTTATGTTGGTTTTCCCCTAAAGGTTCTACTGTCTCTTTAATCATGACAAAACTTGTTTCCCCTTTAGGAAATTCAGGGCTATACATTTTGATTAGAAATGCTGGGTTATTAGGAAGCGGTGATTGAGATTGCGGAACCCCTTCTTCAAATCCAGTAAAGTCTGCATAATAGTCCATTACTTCAACTTTATAACCATCATTTAGTTCATAAATGGGTTGTGGATCAGCTAGATCGATTGTAAATTCTCCAAAAGATTGTTGTGTTTGTTTATCCTGTAACTGGAAAGTCATCGTTGCTAACTCATCCAATCGGAAGTCCATTTGGAACACCGAGAAGTTATCGAATTTAATTGGTTTATTTACTTGAATAGAAGCTTCTTTTTCAAATGTTAAATCCTCTGTATGACCTGCAACAGCGCCTTCAGGACCCTTATACAAAGCTACATCTGTTTGATAGTTCTTTGCAATTGTACCCACTCGATCAATCGCTTCACCATAAACTTCTTTGGATTCTTCTTTCGAGTATGTCTCATAAATAAATTCTTTACTCTCTAAAAAGTATCCATGGGTTTCAGGTACATAAAGTGTTTCTCCTTCACGTAACCACATCGTTTCATCCACATAGAAACCAGGAAGTGCGCGTAGCATTACACCAAAAAGGAATATGATAAGTCCTAAATGGTTTACGTATGGCCCCCAACGTGAAAACCGTCCACGTTCAGCCAATATAGCATTACCTTCACGTTTCACATTGTATTTAAGCTCTTTAAGCTTTTCTTCCGCTTTAAGTAGAGACTCTTCTGAAACATCAGCTTTACCAATACCATAAACACGTTGTCGTTTTAAGAAACTGATATGCCTTTTTGTCTTTTGTTTTTTTAGAGATTTATATAGTGGTATGACTCTGTCTAAACTTGCGATAACTAAGGAAATCCCTAGCATACCTACCAATCCCTGGAACCACCAAGAGCTATATAAGTCCGATAAGCCAAGCTGATAATATAGCGTTCCAAATGTGCCATAAATTCGCTCATAATATGCTGCAATATCCGTTTCATTTGTTGCAGGCACATAAAATACTTGTGGAAGTATCGTTCCAATCGCGGCTGCAACTAAAATAGCAACAATTATCCACATACCTACTTTTACACTGGAAAAGAAATTCCATACTTTATCAATTATCGTCTTATTATACGTTTGAGACCGTCTTGCAGATCCTTCATAGCGCATATCTACAATTTTTTTTTCTTTTGTCTCATCATTTAATGGACGACCACAGCTCTCACATAATTCTGTACCAGCTGGATTCACGTTTCCACATGTACAAACTATCTTGTCCATTTTTAAAGACTCCTTCATGAAGGTTTAATTTGATCCATAAAATTCGCAATATCTTCTTCAGTCATTTCGCCTTTTATAATTTTTTCAATTTTACCTTCGGGATTGACCAAAAATGTTGTTGGTAGTGGATCAATATTATATGATTCCATTACACTTTTATTGCGATCAATTGCTATAGGGAAAGTTAAACCATATCGATTTAAAAAGCTATTTACCTTAAGATCTGATTCACCAATATTAATGGCCAGTGTTTGAACACCTTTATCAGTAAATTCTGCGTATTGGTTGTCCATCGCCGGCATCTCTTTTGCACAAGGCTTACACCATGTACCCCAGAAATTCAAAAACACGCCTTGTCCTTTATAATCAGACAAACGTCTTTCCGTACCATCCATGTCTACTAAAACAAAGTCCGGAGCTTTATCTCCTACTTGCAATACAGCATTTTTCTCTTTATTTAGGTTGGAGTATACGGTAAAAACTATAGCTACGACGAGTACTGCTAATATAGCGGTTCTCATATAAAATCTTTGCTTTTTAGATTGAGCCAATTTGCTAACCTCCATTTCCAAGCATAATCATGAATAATTATAACAAAATTTACAATTTAAAAGAGCCTTACTTATGAAGGCTTTGTGAACACTCAAAATTTATTTACCTATTTTTCCCGTCTCTGCTAACACTCTCATTTTCTTCACTTCATGATTAGTCAATTCTCTCCACTCGCCAGCATTTAAGCCATGAAGCCCTAAGAAACCAAATTGTTCTCTTTTTAGTTTTTGAACAGGAAAACCTATTGCATCGAACATTCTACGTACTTGACGGTTTTTCCCTTCATGTATAGTGATCTCTACAATTGATTTATCCGCTTTACGCTCAGAGGATAATAACTTAACTTTAGCAGGAGCTGTTTTCCCGTCTTCTAAAACGATCCCACGCTCTAATGGACGTAATTGTTCCTTCAAAGGTATCCCTTTTATACGAGCTACATATGTTTTATCTACTTTATATTTTGGATGTGTAAGCGCATATGAAAAATCGCCATCATTCGTTAAAAGTAGCACTCCTGACGTTTCATAGTCCAGTCTTCCAACAGGATACAAACGTTCTTTTACATTAGGTAATAAGTCCGTCACTGTTTTTCTGCCTTTATCATCTGATACTGCAGAAATCACTCCACGAGGTTTATAAAGTAGATAGTATACTTTTTGCTCTTTTTCTAATTTTACCCCTTCTACTTCCACTACATCATTGTCAGACACTTTTAACCCTTGCTCCGTGACTACTTTACCATTCACTTTCACTTTTCCTTGCGTAATCATTTCTTCTGCTTTTCTTCTTGATGCCACACCTGCATGTGCGAGCACTTTTTGTAATCTTTCCAATACATTCACCTCGTCCATTCTATCCAATTCATATGACTGAATTATGTCATACTTTGGGGGAAATTAAAAGAAGACAGTCTTTTATAATAACTGTCTTCTTTAGAATTTATTTAATTTTCTTTACTTCAAATTTTAATGCGACCTCATTATTTATCGTAACATTCCAAAGATAAGGTTTTTTCTCTGAAGATTTACGTGGAATGATTAACACATTTTTGGCTTCCTCTTGTTCTTCTTTTTTTAGTAAAAGGAAATAATCTTTCTTAACTTCTATAACCTGTTTATCCAACAAGCGATACTTTCCTTTTTCTACAACTTTCACATTGTCATATGACTGAAAAACATTTGTCGCAAGAGAAGAGTGCGTATTCCAATCATTCGAATGGTTTAATGTTACAACAATCACTTTTTTTCCATCGTCTTCAAAATAAGTCACAAGTGTTCTCCCAGCTACTTTTGTATAACCTGTTTTTCCGGCAATAGCAAATTTATTGTAGTGTAATAATTTGTGCTTATTTCTCCATGAGACAGATTTTTCCTTTGGTTTATAAGTTTTAGCAGAAGCAATTTTTGTAAATGCTTCATTTTGCATTGCCAAGCGAAACATATTAGCCATATCTAATGCAGAAGCATAGTGTTCCTCATGATGAAGTCCTGAAGGATTAGTAAAATGAGCATTTTCTAACCCAGCCAACTGTATCTTTTCATTCATCAACTTAGTAAAACCGTCTATTGAGCCACCTGTATGCTCAGCAAGCGCATAAGCTGCATCATTTCCTGAATGTAACAGCAATCCATACAATAAGGATTCCACCGTCCAAACCTCTCCTGCTTGTAGATATAGGGAGGACCCCTCTTGAGTTGCCGCAGCATTGGAGATGGTTATCTCATCATCTAGCGGAACATTATCCAACACCGTTAAAGCAGTCCATACTTTAGTTAGACTCGCAATAGGAAGCTCTGCGTTAGCATTGCTACCTTCTAATAGTCTTCCCGTACTTGCATCAATAACAACATAAGAAGATGAAGCCTTTGCCTCATTCACATTCCACAAAAGAAACAGCAACAAAAATAATCCTAATTTTTTATAAATGAACCATACTCCTCATTCAATTATTTCTACCCTTCAAATGTCTCTTGAAATTTTGTCATAAACAAATCTGTGTCTTCCATTTCATCAACAGATAAGTCTTCTGGAAGCGGTGGAAGTGCTTTAATATCTTCTAATCCAAAGTACTGTAGAAATTCATTGGTCGTTCCATATAAAATAGCTCGACCCGTCCCATCTGCCCTACCTACCTCTTGTATAAGACCTTTAGCAGAAAGAGTATGAATTGGTCGCTCCGACTTAACTCCCCGAATTTCCTCCATTTCCACTCTTGTAATAGGTTGCTTATAAGCAATAATAGCTAGCACCTCAAGAGATGCCTGAGACAATGACTGCGGTGTAGGATTTTCTACTAGCCTTTGGATAATTTCTATATTTTGTTGTTTTGTTACTAACTGATAAGTTCCTGCTAATTGCTTTATCTCAATACCTCTACTGCTATTCAGTTTGTATTCTTGCATCATTTCGTGGAGTACCTGTTCTATTTCCTCTTCTTTGGAACTTGTTAAAAATGCTAATTGTTTTTTAGTTAGCCCATCCTCACCACTTACAAATAATAGGCTTTCTAAATTACTCATCAATTTCATCTTGGAATTCACTTTCGATATCTCCCTTTCGCAACTGTACAAACAAATCATCAAAATTACTTTTTTGCTCCACTGAAATAATCTGGCGTTTCATCAATTCCAGTAGGGACAAAAAAGTAGTGACAATCGTTTGTTTATCTCTAGTTGGAAACAAATCATAAAATGATAGTTTCCCTCCACCTTTTCTTAATACGTCAATGACATTTTTCATCTGAGCTTTAATGGATATATCTTGCTTACTTACTCTCGTATTAAGAGGTGCGTTTAGTTGTTTCCTACGTAACATTTTTTGAAAAGCACCAAGCATATCGTACACATTTGCGTCTAGTTCGAGTAATTCAATTTGTTTACTAGTTTGGTATTCACTTAAATCGGTTGGTGGTCTAGAATAATAGAGTGAACGGGTTTCCTCCATCTCATGCAAGTTTTCTGCCGCTTCTTTATACTTCTTATATTCTATTAATCTTTGTACGAGTTCATCCCTAGGATCTGCTAAATCCACATCGAAAGCATCGTCCATATCATCGTCTTGGTGAATTGGTAATAACATTTTACTTTTAATAGATAGTAAGGTTGCTGCCATTACTAAGTATTCACTGGCTTCATTGAGTTCTAGTACTCGCATGGCGTGAACATGATCCATATACTGTTCTGTGATTTCTGCCATTTTAATATCGTATATATCTATTTCCAAACGATTTATTAAATGTAATAATAAATCTAGAGGGCCTTCAAACGCATCTGTTTTTACTTCATAAGACATAAAACTCCACCTAATATCGATTTTTAACATTATTATAGAGGAAAGGTGATTGCATTGCACCCTACATTTCATACTAGTTTTGTGTCATTTCTAAAACATTTCAATGAAACCTTCGATTATTTTGAGTGTCATGAGTTATTGGAAGACTATTGGAAGGAAGTTTCCCCAAGACATAAAAAACACGCATTGACTGCTTTAATCTTGTTAGCAACTTCTATGTATCACTGGCGTCGCGGGAATTTTAGTGGAGCGATTAAAACGATGAAAACAAGTTTAAAAAGAATGGATGAAACAAAGAACTCTCCTTTCTTTGAGAACATCAACTACCAAAAGTTAACAGAAAATATGAATCTCGCACTTGAATTAATGACTAGTAGTCAAGACTTCCAAACATTCTACATTGAGGTAACCAATCCTTCTTTACAAACGTTAGTTAATAACCTCGATATAGAAATGAACGATGATTTACATTTTCTTATTCATAAACATATGCTTCGAGATCGCTCTGAAATACTGGAGGAACGGGATAGAGAGAAAAAAAAGAGAGATGACTTATAAGGTTCCAAGTCATTCTCCTTCTTTTTTTGTTTGGCATTTAGTATAAAATGATTCAACATCCTCTGATGGCTTTATAGAAGTTGTTTGAAGGACAGTTGGCAGTTTTAGCAACATTTCTTTTCCAAGTCCTTCTCCGCGATGGGAAGGATTGACCGAGATGTGTTGTATAACTGCTTCAGTATCTTCCATCCGCACCCCTATTAACCCTACTAAATCGTCCTCTTTCTTCCAAAGAAACAAATGCCACAATGGATTTGTCTCATACTCATGAATTGTTTCTAATAGTTTTTTTACATCTTTTTCGTGGGGCATAAAGGAAAGTAGTCCCATTGAAATTTTCTCAAATGTTTTTTTATAGCGAAGTAGCATCATTAAAACCCTCTTTTAATTTCATGGCTTGGTTATAATTTATCGCAAAATTATACGTTCAGATTCATAGATTCTATAAACGCATTATTTCACATTAAATTTAACAAAGTCCAGTTTGTTAAAATATCTGTTTTATAGTACCTGAATTTTATCGATTTTACAAATTAGCATTAGGAGCTATAAATAACCAATATATTAATCCCCATACAATTCCTACGATAAATATCATTAGAAACAGTATAACGTTTGCCTTTTTCATCTTGTTCACTCCTTCTCCATTGCAAGAGGAAGGTCAAGATGTATAAGATCTTCCAAAGTTTCTCTTCTTACAGCTAATTGATGTTTTCCATTTTCTACAAATACTACTGCAGGTCTCGTTAACCGATTGTAATTACTTGCCATGGAGTAACCATAGGCACCTGTACAGAACATTGCCAGTATATCACCAGGCTCAGATACAGGCAACTGAATATCTTCGATTAATTTATCACCAGACTCACAACATTTTCCTGCAATTGTATAGTTCTTAGTCGCCGGGAGATCCATTTTATTTGCAATAACTGCATCATATTGTGCTCCATATAAAGCAGGTCTAATATTATCAGACATACCCCCATTAACCGCTAAATAATTCCGAACATCTGGTACTTCTTTCTCAGATCCAATTGTATATAATGTCGTCCCTGCATCCCCAACTAATGACCTACCCGGTTCTATCCAGATTTCTGGCATTTTAAAGGAAGAATTGTGCACGAGTTCTTTTACGATTTGGATCATTTCATTCACATATACGGCAGGTTCAAGTGGAGAATCCTCTTCCGTATATTTTATACCGAAGCCACCACCTAGGTTTAAAACGCTACATAAGAAGCCATAGTCTGTATGCCATTCGATCATTTTAGTAATGAGCTTCTCTGCTGCCACTTTAAAGCCTATTGTTTCAAATATTTGTGAACCAATATGACAATGTAGACCAAGTAACTGAATATATTCATCTTGATACACATCCAGAAATGCTTGGTCCGCTTGTCCATTCAACAAGTCAAAGCCAAACTTAGAATCTTGCTGGCCTGTCGTAATATAATCATGTGTATGAGCTTCAACACCAGGCGTTACTCTAAGTAAAATTTTAACTTTTTGCTTGTGCGTTGCAGTAAGCATCTTTAATAATTCTATTTCGTAAAAATTATCGACAACTATACAACCAATATTATGCTCAAGCGCTAATAATAATTCTTCTTTGCTTTTATTATTTCCATGAAAATGAATTCGTTCCACTGGAAATCCCGCTTTAATCGCAGTAAATAATTCTCCTGCAGATACTACATCTAAAGATAAGTTTTCTTGCTGCATCACTTGGTACATTGCAACACTAGAAAATGCTTTGCTCGCATAGGCAACTTGTGCCGATATATGTTGATCTCGGAATGTCTGGATAAATGCATGTGCTCGTTCTCTAATAAGAGATAAATCGTACACAAACAATGGTGTTCCATATGTTTTCGCAAGCTCTAAGCTATCTATTCCACCAATCATTAAGTGACCTTTTTCGTTTACAGCATGCTGTGAAACTAGCACCATTTAGTTCGCCTCTTTTCCCTATATCTATTAGAACTTTATCACAATAGATAAGGAAATGGCAATGCACATTATGACCGTTTACGATCAGGTGATCTTGTGATAAATGGTCTTTTAGCATCATTAGGCATAGGATATCGTATGATTAAGCGCAAAAATGCTTTTGGAAAAAAGGGCTGAAGTGGCCATAAATAAGGTACATTTAAAGGTTTTACAGAACTTATATACCAAAGCAGTGCTAGAGAAGCGACAAAAAATCCATTTGGTCCAAATAACGCTGTACTCAGCAGGATAATTGTCCTAAATATTTTCGTTGTAATACTAAGCTCATATGAGGGAATAGAAAAAGTGAAGATCGCTGTTATAGCTGTATATAATATAACTTCTGGAACAAAAATGCCTACATCCACAGCCATTTGTCCAATGACTAATGCAGCTATAATACCCATTGCCGTTGATAATGGAGTTGGAGTATGAATAGCAGCCAGTCTTAGAAATTCTATCCCAATATCTGCAAATAATATCTGTAATAATAATGGTATATCAGTCATTTCTTTAGGACCAATAAAATCTAGTGCCTTTGGTACAAACTCCGGATGAACCGATAGCAAGTACCAAAATGGTAATAGAAACAAGCTAAGCAGAAAACCTAAAAATCGAATCCATCTGACAACAGTCCCAATCGCTGGTGCTTGCCTGTACTCTTCCGCATGTTGGAGATGGTGAAACAGGGTCGTAGGGACTATCACAACGGATGGAGATGTATCTACTACTATTATTATATGTCCTTCTAGTAAATGTGCGGCAGCTATATCTGGCCTTTCTGTAAATCGCACAAAAGGCAAAGGATGGAACCCTTGTTTAAAAAGCCATTCTTCCAAGGCTTTATCTGTCATCGTAATTCCATCATGCTTGATTTGCTTGATTCGATCACGAATTTGCGTAAGATTATCTTCATTTGCAATATCTTTTATATAAGATATTGCAATATCTGTTTGACCTAACTCTGTAATTTGGTGTAACTCAAAGCGCAAATTAGTATCTCGAATCCTTCTTCTAATGAGCGCCGTATTTTGAACTATATTTTCTGTAAAACCATCCCTAGAGCCCCTGATAACCTTTTCATTGTCCGGTTCTTCAGGTGTTCTTCCGGGATAAGAACGTACATCAATTGTATACACTGTTCCATTCGATAATATAAACGTTACTTGTCCACTTAACAGTGCAACTATCCATTTTTCCTTGGAGTCATATTGCGTTATAGAATAATAAGGAAAATAATGTTCCATAATTTCATTTTCACTTATAGTTTTATCTGCAATTTTCATTTGAGTGTTCGTCAATAATTGAGTAATTACCATTCCATCAATTAACCCATTAATATAGACGAGTAGAACTGGAAATTCATATAAATGGGTATGTAAAATTCCCACATCATAAGACTCATTTACTCCGAACTTTTCTTTTAAATAAGATTCGGCTTCATCCATACTATTAAACAAAGGTTTCGTTTCAATCACCTATCTTTTGCATTTGTATTCGTTTGACCTACAGGTACTAGCCAACTTTTTAACTGGGTTAATATTTTCTTTTCTAATCTGGATACTTGAACTTGAGAAATTCCCAAGCGTTCCGCAATATCACTCTGTGTACAATCTAGGTAATAGCGTAAATAGATAATCATTTGCTCTCTTTTTTCTAGCTTCTCAACTAGCTCTCGTAGAGGAATATGCTCGAACGGTTTCTCAGACCGCTCATCCTTCATCTGGTCCATTAACGTCAAAGCATCTCCACTATCGTTCTCATACAGTTGCTCCTGCAATGATGCTGGATCACGAAGAGCGTCTGTAGCCATCACTACTTCTTCTCTAGTTACCTCTAAAATATGTGCAAGCTCCAAAATAGTCGGTTGACGCTCGAACGTTTTCAAAAAGTCATCGGTTGCATGCCGAATTTTGAAGTTTAATTCTCGAATCGACCTACTAATTTTCACCATTCCGTCATCTCTTAAAAATCGCTGTATCTCTCCTATTATCATAGGAACCGCATACGTCGAAAACTTAACCTCGTAGGACAAATCAAACTTGTCCACGGATTTCATCAAGCCAATACAGCCAATTTGAAACAAGTCCTCTAGATCTGCTCCTCTGGAAGCAAAACGCTGAACAATAGACCATACAAGCCTTGTATTACCCTCAATCATTTGTTGCCTTGCTAGTTTATCACCAGTCTGTGATAGCGCTATGAGCTCTCGCATTTTTTCTTGAGTAAGTAAAGTAGACGGTTTTTTATTTATCATTAGACGATCCTGCATGATTCTTGAATTGGTACAAATTGCTTCGTGATCGTTACTGTTGTCCCCCTATCAGGAATGGAGTAAATCTCAACACCATCACTAAAGCTTTCCATAATCGTAAAGCCCATCCCTGAACGTTCTTGCTCAGGTTTTGTCGTAAATAATGGCTCACGAGCTTGATTGACATCACGAATTCCACGTCCATAATCTACAACCGAAACGACAATTTCTCTATCAATTCGTTGTGCATGCAGTTCAATTTTACCTACTCCGTCTTCTTCATAACCATGTACGATAGCATTTGTCACCGCTTCAGAAATAACCGTTTTAAATTCAGATAACTCCTCAATAGTCGGGTCAATCGTCGCGATAAAGCTAGACATAACCATTCTTGCTAAAGCCTCATTTTCACTTTTAGCGATAAAAGATAATGTGATCTCATTGTCCATAAACTATTCCCCCTAACTTAGACATTATTTCAATTTCGGATTCGCTATAAATATAAGGACTTAAACCTGCAAACTGAAAAATTTTACGCATAGTCGGAGATGGGTTAACAATAATCGTTTGTCCATCTATTGGAGCAAGCTCCCTCATTCTTCCTAAGATCAATCCTATTCCCGAGCTATCCATAAAATGTAAATCTTTCAAATTCCAAACTAATACTTTAATAGACCCGTTTTTAATCATTGGAACTATCTCATTTCTAATGTCATTTGTACTGTGATGATCTAATTCACCTTTTAATCGAATAATAATTATTTCGTCTCCTACTTTTTCAACTTCATGAATCATAAAATCGCCTCCTTAGATAGCGCTATTCCACATGCTCCTTGATAATTCCTTGCGCGTGACAAAAGTAGAAGAAAACATCGGTTATTAGTCGATTTTCGACAGAGGATGGTCATATAAAGTATGGGAATATAAACATTTTTTTAATCAAAAAATAGGCATCTCACAAAAGTTTTTAAAAACTTTTAGTAAGATGCCTATTTAAACTCTGTAATTGTAATAATTATCTGATTCGTTAGTAATGGAATCTCTAGCACGAGTAAAGCAAGTCGTCCGTAAGTAAGTAAATATGGAGCGCAAGAATTCATAGCAACTTCGCTTGTATGTGACCGACGAGAGAGCGCCAAAACCATAGAAAACAAAGCAACACCAAATTCACAAAAAAAGAAAAGAGTATCATGACCGAAGTCATAATACTCTTTCGCAATCAATAATTTATGCAGTTATTACTTCATAGATTAAAGGTGGTGCATCTTTTTTAGCAGCTTCAATATCGATAAATTTAGTTAATTTATCCATTACGTCTTGAACATCTTCTCTGTTTGAATAGATCGTAGCAAGTGACTCTCCTTTGCTGACAGCGTCTCCAACTTTTTTGTTGAGTACTATGCCAACAGCTAAATCTATCTCAGATTCCTTCGTAGCTCTTCCTGCTCCTAGAAGCATTGCTGCAGTTCCGATTTCGTCTGCTTCCATAAATGTGATGAAACCATCTTCGGATGCTGGAACTTCGAATTTGAACGCTGCTTGAGGTAGTAAAGAAACATCATCAACGATTTTTTCGTTTCCACCTTGCCATTTGATGAATTGTTTAAAGATTTCTAATGCTGACCCATCTTCGATCACAGCAAGCAGCATTTCTCTTGCTTCTTCTAGAGTTTCAGCTTTTTCTCCTACTACTACCATTTGACTACCAAGTGTCAAACATAGCTCTGTTAAATCATCAGGTCCATTACCTTTTAAGGTATCAATAGCTTCTACGATTTCTAATGAATTCCCGATTGCTCTTCCAAGGGGTTGACTCATATCTGAAATAATTGCCATTGTTTTTCTTCCAACATTATTCCCTATACGAACCATTGCTGTTGCAAGGGCTCTCGCATCTTCTGTCGTTTTCATAAATGCTCCGTCACCAGTTTTAACGTCTAATACGATAGCACCGGCTCCAGCAGCAATTTTCTTACTCATGATCGAACTTGCTATTAATGGAATACTATTCACAGTACCAGTAACATCACGTAAAGCGTATAATTTTTTATCCGCAGGAGTTAAATTACCACTTTGGCCAATTACCGCTACTTTTAGTTCATTTACTTGTTTCACAAATTGTTCTGATGTTAACTCTACATGGAAGCCTTCAATCGCTTCTAGTTTATCGATTGTTCCACCAGTATGCCCAAGTCCTCTACCACTCATCTTAGCAACTGGGACACCACAAGCAGCAACGAGCGGTCCGAGTACCAAAGTAGTTGTATCGCCAACTCCTCCAGTAGAATGCTTATCTACTTTAACGCCTTCGATGGCAGAAAGGTCAATTGTTTCTCCCGAATTAACCATAGCCATTGTTAAATTAGCTCTTTCTTCATCCGTCATATTTTGAAAGAAGATAGCCATTAAAAGTGAACTCATTTGATAATCTGGAATCGACCCATTCGTATATCCTTCTATAAAAAATTCAATTTCTTGTTTTGTAAGAGCACTACCGTCTCTTTTCTTTTCAATAATATCGATCATTCTCATCGTATATACACTTCCTTCATTTTGATTTTGCTTCCATTTTTAGCATAGTGTTATTTTAATAGAGAAAGGAAACTCTCTCCAAATTGAGGTTTTTTAACCCCAAAGTTTTCACTAATCGTTGCTCCAATGTCAGCAAATGTGTTGCGTAATGGTAACTCTTTTACTTCCTTGAATTGTGGAGAATATACAATTAACGGAACATATTCTCTCGTATGGTCAGTTCCTGGCATCGTTGGATCATTTCCATGATCCGCTGTAATTATTAATAAATCTTCCTCAGTTAACTTTGGCAGTACTTCATTTAGACGAACATCAAATTCTTCTAATGCCTTACCATAACCTAGTGGATCACGACGGTGTCCAAATAGTGCATCAAAGTCTACTAAATTTAAAAAGCTAATGCCAGTGAAATCTTTATCCAACGTTGCAATGAATTTATCCATACCATCCATATTATCTTTTGTTCTTTCTGTAGAAGTAATACCTTCACCGTTATAAATATCATTTATTTTTCCAATTGCAATTACGTCTAATCCAGCATCACTTAATTCATTCATAGCGGTGCGGCCAAAAGGTTTTAACGCATAGTCATGACGATTTGATGTACGTGCAAATTTCCCAGGCTCTCCAATAAATGGACGAGCAATTATACGACCTACTAGAAATTCCTCCGAAAGTGTTAACTCACGAGCAATTTCACAAATACGATATAATTCTTCTAAAGGAATAATTTCCTCATGTGCTGCAATTTGAAGCACAGGGTCAGCAGATGTATAAACAATGATTGCCCCCGTTTTCATATGCTCTTCGCCAAGCTCGTCTAAAATTTCTGTTCCACTTGCAGGTTTGTTCCCAATAACTTTGCGACCAGTTTTTTCTTCTAATTGAGAGATTAGTTCATCCGGGAATCCATTTGGATATACTTTGAATGGTGTGTCAATATTCAAACCCATGATTTCCCAGTGCCCTGTCATTGTATCTTTTCCCACAGATGCTTCTTGCATTTTTCCAAAATAAGCGGTAGGTGCTGCAACATGTTTAATCCCTTGTATATCATCAATATTACCAAGTCCCAGTTGTTCCATCTGGGGCATATGTAGGCCGTTCATTTTTTCGGCAATATGTCCAATAGTATGAGATCCTACGTCACCAAATACGTTTGCATCTGGTGCTTCACCAATACCAACAGAATCCATAACAATCACATGTATGCGCTTAAATTTACTCATAACATAACCTCCTACTGTTTTCTTCTAGTTTAACAAAAAATTGAAAAATGTACAGGTCAGACCTCTGACAATTTAAGCTCTAGGATGAAATTGTTTATAAACATCCTTTAATCGGCTTTTGCTAACATGCGTATAAATTTGTGTTGTAGATATATCCGAATGCCCCAGCATCTCTTGAACAGCACGCAAATCTGCACCATTTTCTATTAGATGAGTGGCAAACGAGTGCCGTAGTACGTGAGGAGTAATTTCCTTAGAAATTCCAGCAGCGGCGGCATGCTTATTCAGTAATTTCCATATACCCTGTCTAGTTAGACGTTTCCCACGTTGATTGATAAAAATAGCTTCTGTTTTTTCAGACTTCAATAAAGTCAATCTAGCATTTTCTATATAATCTGTGCAAGTTCTAATGGCAGAACCACCTAAAGGTATGATTCGTTCTTTGCCACCTTTCCCAAATACACGAACAAATCCCATGGATAAATGTATATCCTCTAGATTTAAGTTTAAACATTCGCTAATTCGCATTCCACTTGCATACATAAGCTCAAACATAGCTAAATCTCTCTGCCCTTGTGGCTTAGATATATCTATACTATTTAAAAGGTTATTCAATTCCTCTACGGATAAATATGTTGGCAACTTTTGTTCCATTTGAGGTAGATCCAGATGGACAGTTGGATCTGTATTTGCCACTTTCTCTCTTAATAAAAACTGATGAAAAGAACGAATAGATGAAATATGCCTTGAAATCGTCCGTGCAGATTTGCCATTTTCTTTTAAGTTTCGAAGATAAAGAACGATATGTGTGCGTTCTATCTCATCAAGACTATGTAGTTGTTGAATCTCAAATATATGATGCAAATAATCGGATAAATCTTTTTTGTAAGAAATTAGTGTATTGCTCGCTAATTGACGTTCTATTTGTAGAAAGTGCAAATAATCTTCTAAATGCAGTTGTCCATTGTTCATGTATTTCACCCCTCATATAAAATAATCATTTAAAAAAAGGATAGCTAAAAAGCTATCCTTTTGTTTATTTAAGAAAGTAATGATAATTAATCGGCAACTGTCTAGCGACAGTACCTAGACCCTCTAGTCGGCTCTAATTTACTTCTAAGAAGAGTTAACCTCAGAACGTTGTCATTACTGACTTAGGTAATAGTACATCCCTATTTCTCTTCTTGGCAACGGTAGCAAATACCGTGAAATGTTAGACGATGATCTTTTATCCTAAAGTTCCATTTTTTCTCGACAATTGCTTCGACATCTTCTAACAAATCTTCTTGAATTTCATCTACAGCTCCACATTCAATACAAACCAAATGGTGATGAAAATGTGCTGCACCTTCTTGTCTTAAATCATAGCGAGATACGCCGTCCCCGAATTGAATTTTGTCTACTACATTCAATTCGTTTAATAACTCAAGCGTTCTATAAACTGTTGCTAGTCCTATATCAGCTGATTTCTCTCTAACTAGTAAAAATACATCTTCTGCACTTAAATGATCTTCCTCATTTTCAAGCAAAACTCGGACTGTCGCTTCACGCTGTGGCGTCAGTTTATAGCTCGCACCAGATAATTGTTTTTTTATACGATCAATACGGCTTTCCATATGACGCCTCCTTACCTGAATCCATTATACCAATAATTGAATTCTCATTACAAGAGATTCACATAATAATAATTATTAGAAAGAACTAATTATTAAATAATATAAATGGTATTAAGATGAACTCTATAATTATAACAATTATATAAAAGGATAGCGAAAAAATATTAATCCGATTTGCTAATGCTAATAATAAGATACAATAAACTAGTTGAAATGGAAACCACCAGAACACATATGGAAAAGTAGATTCCTGTGTTTGCAGTAGATAACTAGAACAATACCCATAGAATGTAATTTTAAACGCACAAATAACTAAAATAAGTTTTCGTAAATAACGATGTTGATAAAACAAGAAAAACACAATCGCAACCATTAAATGAGGAAAAATAGTTTCTAAAAAAGTAGGCCGCTCTATTAATAGAACGCGTGCATCCAAGAGATTTATAATCCATTGCTGCTGTTCTACCGTACTTTGTTCAAATAATATTAAACCTCCGACAAAGCTAACTACAAGCACACATAATGAGATGAAAATAGTATAAGTCTGGTTCAAATTGGAACAACCCCCTATCTACTTCCATCATATGCTTGTACTAACTTAAATCATGCTTCTTTAAAATAATCTTTCAACCAAATATATGCGAATGCAGTTTTAGCATCATAGATTTGTTGTTTCTTCACCATTTCTTCCATCTCGGTAAGACTAACATGTAATAACTCTACAAACTCATCTTCATCTAACCCAACTGGTTGTTCCATCTTTACAATATTATCTGCAAAGTATAAATGGATAATCTCATCAGCAAACCCTGGTGATGTGGAAAATGATTGAATGTATTGTAAATTGTCAGTCGTATAGCCCGTCTCTTCTTCCAATTCCCGCAATGCAGTTATTTCAGGCGCTTCTCCAATTTCTATTTTCCCGGCAGGAATTTCGATAATGGATCGTTCTAATGCTTTTCTAAACTGTTCTACTAAAATTATTTTGTTGTCTTTTGTCACAGCTATCACGGCTACCGCACCAGGGTGCTTAACAATCTCTCTATTACTAGTTTTACCATTTGGTAATTCTACTTCGTCTACTTGTAAAGTAATGATTCTACCTTTAAATTTAAGCTCAGATTGAATTGTTTTTTCCTCAAATTTTTTCATAATATATCTCCCTCTCCTATATATCATTTCACTTTAGTTGAATCTATCTAATTGACATTGTACCATGTAGAAAAGGACGTGATAAAACTTGAAGAAAAGACAATTAGGTAAAAGTGATCTATACGTTTCAGAAATCGGATTAGGTTGTATGTCCCTTCCTACAGACCAAACGGTTGCCAATAAAATTATTCAAGTAGCTTTGGAAAACGATATAACGTATTTTGATACAGCTGATCTATATGATAAAGGCGAAAATGAAAAAATTGTCGGTAATGCCCTTAAGGATAAAAGACAAAATATAATATTAGCTACGAAAGTTGGAAATCGTTTAAACAAATCTGGAGATGGTTGGTCATGGGATCCATCAAAAGAATGGATAACGGATGCCGTACACGCTTCCCTGAAACGTCTCCAAACTGATTATATAGATGTATATCAGTTGCACGGAGGCACGATGGAAGATAATGTAGACGAAGTGATAGACACGATGGAGTCACTTCAAAAAGAAGGACTTATCCGTGAATATGGAATCTCCTCCATTCGTCCAAATGTCATAGAACGTTTTTTAAGTAAAAGTAATGCAGTTTCTGTAATGATGCAATATAGTTTGCTAGATAGAAGACCTGAAGAATGGTTCTCTCTATTAGAAAATAACTCGGCTACGCTCTTTAGTAGAGGAACACTAGCTAAAGGACTATTAACCAAGGAAGGTTTATCTAGAGCATCTAAAACTGAGGATTATTTAAGCTATAGTCACCAGGAATTACTAGAGGCTCTAAAAGAACTAAATGATTTGGAAGCTCCTTTAAGTTCCATTGCTCAACATTATGTTTTAC
Source organism: Psychrobacillus sp. FSL K6-1464 (assembly GCF_038003145.1). Lineage (NCBI taxonomy): Bacteria > Bacillati > Bacillota > Bacilli > Caryophanales > Bacillaceae > Psychrobacillus > Psychrobacillus sp. FSL K6-1464. The sequence continues at coordinate 1,483,986 of NZ_JBBOOP010000001.1, read as the reverse complement.
AGAAAGATGTAACAGGTTCCATGATTCTCGGCGCAAGTAGTGAGAAGCAGCTGTTAGAATCTCTTCAGTCATACCACTTGGAAGTTCCAGAAAGTATATTACAAAAAGCAAGTGAGTTAACAAAAAAAAATATTTATATAGAACATCGAATTTAATATAATATTACAGGATGGCTAGCCGTGATCTACTTCACGACTGGCTTTTTTTATAACTTTGGAAGAAGATATTTTTCCCACTAAAAAACCTATTCGCCGAAGCAAATAGGTTTTCTTGTTTAAAATTTTGAACTATTACCAAAGCCGTATTCATCTAACAGTTCTTCAAAAGATTTATTTTTTTCTTTTTCTTTCTTTTCAAAAGCTAGCTGTGCTTGTCTTTCTTCTTCTTTTTCTTGTTCAGCTGATACTAATTGGTTCTTCGTTTCTTTTAGTTTCGCTAAAATATCAGAAGAAAGCTGATCGGATAACGAGTTACCTTCTTCTACTTGCTTAGCAGGCTTTACTTGTTGTTGTTGTTGTTGTCTTTGTTTTTTCTTAGCCAATTGATTCACCTTCTTTTTATGAGCGTTTAACTATAGTCGCAACCCCTTGGCCACCACCTATACAAAGTGTAGCAAGACCGGTTTTTGCATCTCTCTTCTCCATTTCATGAAGTAAAGTAACGAAAATACGAGCACCGCTTGCCCCAATAGGATGACCTAATGCAATTGCTCCACCATTTACATTTAGTATATCATGATTAAACGACAGCTCTCTATCAACAGCAATCGATTGTGCCGCAAAAGCTTCATTTGCTTCGATTAACTCTATGTCTGCTAATGATAATTGCGATTTTTTCAATGCTTTTTTAACTGCTTCTACGGGTCCAATCCCCATGACGCTTGGATCCACTCCTGCCGATGCATTTGCAACGATTGTCGCAAGTGGTTTGAGGCCAAGTTCATCTGCTTTAGCTTTGGACATTACTACTACCGCTGCTGCTCCATCGTTAATACCTGAAGCATTACCAGCAGTTACAGAGCCATCTTTTTTAAACGCTGGACGTAGACCCGCTAGTTTTTCTTCCGTAGAACCTTTTTTCGGATACTCATCTTGCGAAAAGACAACCGGATTTCCTTTTCGTTGAGGAATTTCTACAGGCACGATCTCATCTGCAAATTTACCTTCTTCCATCGCCAGTGCAGCTCTCTCTTGAGAACGTGCAGAAAATTTATCTTGCTCTTCTCTAGTAATATTATATTGATCACATAGATTTTCAGCAGTCACACCCATATGATAATCATTAAATGCACACCACAGACCATCTGAAATCATGCTATCTACTACCTTCTGATCACCCATACGGAAGCCATCTCTTGCGTTTTTTAGTAAATATGGAGATTGACTCATATTCTCCATTCCACCTGCAACAATAATGTCTGCATCTCCCGCAATAATAGCTTGCGTAGCAAGATGAATTGCTTTTAGACCAGAACCACATACCTTGTTTATCGTTAAAGCTGAAACTGACTGTGGCAGCCCTGCTTGGATGGAGGCTTGTCTTGCTGGGTTCTGTCCTAAACCTGCTTGAAGGACATTCCCCATAATTACTTCATCCACGATTTCTTTAGAAACCCCCGCTTTTTCTAATGCTTTTTCAATAACAATAGCACCTAGTTTAGTAGCTGGTACATCTTTCAAAGCCCCTTGGAACGAACCAATTGCAGTTCTAACTGCACTTACGATCACAACTTCATTTGTCATGTGATTTCCTCCTTGTTTCCCCTGTATCAAACAAATTTTTACAAAGTTCAATTTAAATTTGCTTGTTTAACCATCCTTTCTTTACAATAAAGAGGGAGGGATGATTATGTTTAGTTTACCAAATAAAGTGACAATTATCGAGGTAGGTCCGAGAGACGGTTTGCAAAATGAAAAAAATGAGGTACCAACCGATATAAAATTATCTTTTATCGAAAAACTTCAGCAAGCCGGAATTGAAGAAATGGAAATAACTTCTTTCGTATCACCGAAATGGGTGCCACAAATGAAAGATGCGAACGACATAGTGACTCAAGTGAAAAAGATGGGTAGACAGTTAGTACTTACACCAAATAATAAAGGTGTCGAATTAGCCAAACAATCCGGAGCACAAAATTTCGCTGTTTTTGTAGGTGTCTCTAACAGTTTTAATAAAAATAATATAAATAAAACTACAAAAGAAAGTATGGATGAACTAAGACCTATTGTGGGCAAACTACTACAAGATGGTCATTTCGTACGTGCCTGTATTTCAACTGCTTTTTACTGTCCATATGAGGGCAAAATGGAGTCTTCGGACACACTAGCACTATGCAAAGAATTCGTTTCATGGGGTGTAAACGAACTTAGTGTCGCTGATACGATTGGAATGGCTAATCCACAAGAAAGCTATGAATTATTTACTGCACTCAAGAAGGAATTCCCTGCAACGCTCATTACCGCTCATTTTCACGACACACGTAAAATGGGTATCGCCAATATTTTAGCTACCTTACAAGCAGGTATTAATCGCTTTGACACATCTGCTGGCGGACTAGGAGGATGCCCTTTTGCACCTGGGGCTACAGGAAATGTAGCAACTGAGGATGTTGTGAATATGCTACATCAAATGGGTATAAGGACGAATATAGATCTCAATTCATTACTTAAAGCAGTAGAAGTAGTTGAACCTTATGTGTCCAGACCGATAGATACGGGAATGTATAAACTATTCAAAAGTAAGTAGGGGTTGATCGGATGAAGAAACGTGTAATTATTTGGACGAGTATTTTTACTAGTGTTTTAACAGCTATGGCTACGTTCTTTGGTTTCTTTGTAACTAATAGACTTATGTATATGAAAAAGAAAGAAAATGATTTTATTTTGAATCGTGAAATTACATCAAAACGATTAGATGAAGCTTGGTTTAATGCTGTAAACAAAACGGAGCAATGGATTGAATCTAAGAATGGGTATTCCCTAAAAGCAATATTTGTTGAACCACTAGAAACAAATAATTACGTCGTTATTTGCCACGGAGTTACAGAAAACAAGATTAACTCACTTCGTTTTGTTCGTATGTTCGAGCGACTCGGTTTCAATAGTGTTGTTTATGACCACCGCAGACATGGAGATTCTGGTGGCAAAACAACAAGTTTTGGGTTTTATGAAAAAATAGATTTACAATCTGTAGTAGAAGCTGTAAGAGAAAGAGCTGGTCAAGATGCTGTTTTAGGTATTCACGGAGAATCTATGGGGGCTGCTACAACATTACTCTATGCTGGTTCTATTATAGATGACGCTGATTTTTATATTTCTGATTGTGCATTTTCGGATTTTGAGAAACAAGTTTATCATATAATGACCCAGTCCACGCCTCTCAGATCAAGTCTTGCCATTCGGTTTGCTAACTTGTTTCTGAAGTTGCGGGATGGATATACGCTAAATCTCGTCTCTCCAATTGATGTTATTGACAAAATAGAAAAACCTGTTTTATTTATTCATAGTTTACAGGATGATTTTATATTACCTAAAATGACCGAGGAGTTATATGAAAAAAAACAAGGCCCAAAAACCTTGAAAATGTTTGATATTGGCGAACATGCTAAATCCTTCAATGAAAATAGTAAGGAATATGAGCAAGTGGTGGCTGATTTCCTACAAGAAAACAATTTGCTAAACAAATAAAAAGCACTCAGCTGAGTGCTTTTTATTATTTTTGCATTTTATTCATTTGATTCATCATTTGTTTAACTTGTTTTTCTGAAGGCTTACGACCCATTTGTGTCATCATCATACGAAGCATTTGTTCATTAATAGGTGGGTTTTCTTTTAAGTATTTCATCATATATTGACGCGCTGCAAAGAAACCTAATGCTGCACCAGCAATTAACGCAACGATTATAATAACGATCCAAATCCATGTTTGCATATATTCTCCTCCTTTACATACTTATCTACGTGTACAAGACACCATTAGAAATTATACTATAGATTCTTTTGGCATTCTATATAATTCGAAATAAAAAAGCAATTCGAATACTTATATGACAAAGTATTCGAATTGCTCGTACAACTTTTTACTTTTGAAGTAATGCTTTCATTTTTGAAACTACGTTTTCCACGGAAAAACCATATTCTTTCATAACGATTTCACCTGGAGCACTTGCACCGAATTTATCAATAGCAATTACGTCTCCATCAAATCCAACATAACGATGCCATCCTAATGATGCACCCATTTCAATTGCAAGACGTTTTGTTAAATGAGAAGGTAATACAGAGTTTTTATAAGCAGCATCTTGTTTCTCAAAAAGATCCCATGATGGCATAGAAACTACTGATACTTCAATACCTTCTTTAGAAAGTGCTTGTTGTGCTTCCACTGCAAGACTTACCTCAGAACCAGTTGCAAGTAATATTGCTTCTGCTTTTTCATTAGGTGCTACTACATAAGCCCCTTTTGAAACTCCTTCTCTTACTAGTTCTACTGAATGATCTAGTGTTGGCAAGTTTTGTCTAGAAAGGACTAAAACTGTTGGGTTATTTTTAGATGAAACTGCTAATTTCCATGCTTCCGCTGTTTCATTTGCATCTGCAGGGCGGATTACCGATAAACCTGGCATTGCTCGTAAAGAAGCTAAATGTTCAACTGGTTCATGAGTTGGTCCATCTTCCCCAACTGCGATACTATCATGTGTAAATACGTATGTTACTGGAAGACCCATCAAGGCAGATAAACGAATTGCAGGTCTAACATAGTCACTAAATACGAAGAATGTACCACCAAAGACATTTAGTCCCCCGTGTAAAGCCATACCATTTAAAGCAGTTCCCATTGCAAATTCACGCACACCAAACCAAATGTTTTTCCCTGCATAATCGTCAGCTGAGAAATCTCCTACATTCTTCATAGTAGTTTTGTTTGAACCGGCAAGATCAGCACTACCACCAAAGAATGAAGGTAAGTTTTGAGCAATTGCATTAATCGCTTCACCTGAAGCCGAACGGGTTGCATGAGAAGTACCTGCTTCGTATGTTTTAAGTGCATCTGCAAAGTTTTCTGGTAACTTACCAGAAATTGCTGTTTTTAATGTTGCAGCTAATTCAGGGAATTCCGACTCATATTGCTTAAGTTTTTCATTCCACGAAGATTCTTCTTCAACACCCAATACGTTTGAAGCTTGTTTAAATGTGTCATAAACTTCTTCAGGTACATAGAAATCTTCTTCAAATAACCATTTATATTCAGCTTTAGCTAAAAGAGTTTCGTCTTTTCCTAATGGCATACCGTGCGCATCGGATTTACCAGAACGATTAGGAGAACCGAATCCAATAACAGTTTTAACTTCAATAATCGTTGGCTTGTCATTTTGAGACTTTGCTTTTTCAATGGCATTTGAAATTTCTTCAATGTCATTTCCGTCTTTTACATGAATATAGTTCCAACCATACGAGTCAAAACGTTTTTCAACATTTTCAGAGAATGATTTATGTAAATCACCGTCTAAAGAAATATCATTACTATCATATAATACAATTAATTTATCCAACTTAAGATGTCCAGCTAAAGAAATTGCTTCTGCAGCCACACCTTCCATTAAATCACCATCACCACATAATGCGTACGTATAATGATCAATAATTGAATGGTTGTCTTTATTGTACGTAGCAGCTAAATGTGCTTCTGCCATTGCCATTCCGACCGCCATACCAATACCTTGACCAAGTGGTCCTGTTGTTGCTTCTACTCCTGCAGTGTGACCAAACTCTGGATGTCCGGGAGTTTTAGAATCCCATTGTCTGAAGTTCTTAATTTCTTCCATTGGTAAATCGTACCCACCAAGATGAAGCAAGCTATATAAAAGCATAGAACCATGTCCAGCAGATAACACAAAACGGTCACGGTTGAACCACGTTGGGTTACTTGGGTTATGACGTAAATGCTTTGTCCATAATGTGTATGCCATTGGAGCAGCCCCCATTGGTAAACCAGGGTGACCAGAATTTGCTTTATCAATTGCATCAATTGATAATGTTCTAATAGTATTAATTGCTAATAAATCGGATTGTAATGACATGAATGACATCCTCTCAAACAAATTTTTTGCTATATATCTAGTTTAGACAAGAATGTCTGTATTATCAATGGTTTTGAAATGATAATTTAATTCAGAAACTTTCCTTTCTTTGCTTCTTGAACTTTTGAAGGTGTTACATCATTTCCATCAGGGTCAATTACTTTTACACTTTCAATGGTATCTCTCATAGTAGAGCGAAAAGTTTCCAAATATTCTTTACGTAAAGAGCTTTGTTCTTTTGCTTCTTCCATGGAAAGTCCTGTAGTTTTAGATTTTCTCGATAACTCACTAATTCTCGCTAATTTTTCTTTGCTTAACAATTCTTTTCACCCTTTCACTTTATCCTTATATAAAGGTAAGGAAAAAACACACAGAGTGCAAGTCATTTCACTCCGTGTGTTTCTATGTACTCCATATAACGTCGATGGACAGTTGCTTTACTAATATTAAACCCCAAACCTTTTAGAGTCATCGAAATCTCTTCATAGGTAAGACCAGCATTACGAAGTCTAACTACTTCTTCTAATGGCACGTCTATTCTCTCTCTTCCATCGGGATTACCTCTTGTTTTCAAGTTTTTTTCAGGTCTATATCCTTGAGACACTGCTTTTTTCATACCTCTTTTAATTTTTGCGTTGTGTAATTTCCGCTGATACTCCTCCACTAGCGCCAATATTTCCAAGAGCATAGTATCCATTTCGTTTAGATTAATGACACCTTTATCCTGTAACGTATAAATCGAAGTATTGGTTTTTTGAAGTAAATGTAGAACGGCCATTCTACCGTTTCCTCTGCCAATACGTGTCTCATCTTGTACAAATACCGCTTTAATTTCATTTTGTTTAATATAGTCAAGTAAATCTAATAAGCCTTCGCGTTCAATATCATATCCACTATGTTGATCTGAAAATACTTTTTCAACTTCATAATTATTTAGTTTTGCAAATTCTATCAATTCTTCCTCTTGCCTTGTTAATGAAGTCTCTTGAGACTCTTTTTCTGTACTCACTCGACAATATATAACTGATTTCACTTTGTATCGCCCGCTATCTCCGTATCATGATTGAAATGGTAACTTTTTTCAATGACTGGAATAATAATAACTTCCCCCGCTTTAATATGACCGTCTTGCAAATTATTCATCGCAATTACTTTATCGATCCATTTTAGCTTATCTTCATTCGTTCCATATTCTTGTGCTAAAGCCCACAAAGAATCTCCTTGTTCTATATTAATATGTTGGCTCTCGTCTGTCGAAAAAGAATTCGAGATTATTATAAACATTGTAAATGCAATACTGCATGCTACAAATATTGTTAAAAAGTAATTTTCTTTCATCCAGGTCATTTAAAATCCCCCTAATAGAATGTGTGTTCGTAATGTATATTTTAATATTAATGCGAACGTTTGTTTTTGTCAACAATAATTAGAACCTATGTTTGCATTACTGTTCTTCCCCTGTTATACTATTATTAAGATAGAAAAGGATAGAGATAATTATTCAAAAAGAGGTGAACATATGAAAAAAGCATCTAAAAGACAAGAAGATATACTTGCTTTTATAAAAGAAGAAGTTCGTAAAAAAGGTTATCCACCATCCGTTAGAGAAATTGGAGAAGCTGTGGGCTTAGCATCTAGTTCAACTGTTCATGGACATTTAGCACGACTGGAAAGTAAAGGTTTAATTAGGAGAGATCCAACAAAACCACGCGCTATTGAGATTCTGGATGGCTTGGGCAGCGTTGCTGAAAAACACAATGTGGTTCATGTACCGTTGATCGGTAAAGTTACTGCTGGTATCCCTATTACAGCAATTGAAAATATAGAAGAATTCTTCCCACTTCCAGAAACATTTGGAACTGCAGATGATAATTTATTTATGTTAGAGATTATGGGTAATAGTATGATAGAGGCTGGAATATTAAATGGTGACTATGTGGTTGTAAAACAACAGCAATCTGCCAATAATGGCGATATTGTTGTCGCAATGACTGATGAAGATGAAGCAACAGTTAAAAGATTCTTCAAGGAAAAGTCCTATTTCCGTCTGCAACCCGAAAATTCTTCCATGGAACCTATCATTGTAAATTCAGTTAGTATACTTGGAAAAGTAGTTGGAGTTTACCGTAATATTCAATAGTTTTGTCGAACTTGACAATATAGACAAGTAAACGTAAGATAACAAAGAGCCGATATCATATTTCAACGAAAAGTGGACATTTTCGTTGAAATCATCGAAAAACCCCTTTACCTTAATGGTTGAGGGGTTTTATTTTTATACATAAGTAATTAGTAGCTTTGGTAAACTAGTAATACTACTTCTTCTTCTTGAGGGCAGCTAAAGTCTTTGTTCCGACTACCCCATCAACTGTTAAGCCCTTTTTCTTTTGAAAGTCTTTAATAGCCGAAATAGTTAATGGTCCCTCTATCCCGTCATTTATCAATTTATAACCTGCTGAATTTAAGAGTTTCTGAACTTCAGTGACATTTATTTCACTTATATACTTTAAAGGATTTACCGCATTTGGCTGACCTACATCGTAAGATGGTATGTGAATTTCAAAATGTAAGTGGATACCTGTACTATTTCCTGTACTCCCTTTAATACCTATTTGTTGACCTTGTTTAACACTTTGTCCCACTTTCACAGTAATAGTTTTTAGATGCGCATATAAGGTTTCGTACTTTTTACCGTTTAAAGTATGTGCAATCGTTATAGTATTTCCATATCCTCCAATAACTTTCGCTCTAGTCACTTTACCACTGGCAGATGCTCTTATAATCGGACTACCATCACTCCCAATGTCAACTCCTTTATGGACTTTAACATTACTATTTTTTCGAATTTCTCCAAAACGAGATGTAATTTCTCCTTCGCTTGGTCTTATAAACAATTTATAACCTCCCTCCTATTAATAAGTAGAGAACAATCCCTCTCACTAGTTAATGCTCGAATGATTAATAACATATAGTCAATAATCATCATATTTTCCTAATAAATTGTAAAAAAGATTAGAAATAAGTAAATTTGGGTATTAATATTTATAATCAAGCATATGTTAAATTACTAATATTATTTTTTGTAGACCTATATAACTATATAAAGGGGCAATAATTTATGAAACTAATTATAGAAGAACTCAAAAAGCTTATTAATGATTATTATAGATGCAATAACCACTATTTGAAGAAAGAAATTTTGATTGACATTAATCTGTTGAAAGATGCATTAAGAATTTTAGAAAAAAGAAAGTTAGATATAAACACAGAAAGCTCACTTATTTTTTAACGAAGTGAGCTTTTTTTATTATTCTTATTTACCCACACTATATAGTTTTCCATGTAGTGTTAGATTTCAATATTAATAGTATTTCATTCTTTTTCTTACGAGACAATCAAAATGACTAGTCCTCCTAATTTCTATTACATATATTATATTATGCCGTCCAAACGGCTAATCTATTATAAGGAGGTGAATTATATGGTTCTTGTACTTCAAGAGTTTACTACCCCTGCAAATACTAATGTAATTGCAGATACAGCTGCACCACCTGGAACGCTTCCGACACCCGCTGTACCAACTCTACCAGCAATGGTTTCACCTTTAGTAGATGGAAGTAGTGCTTATATTTGGTCTCCTAACACAGAGTCCAGTCAAACCGTGACATTTCAAAGTATCTTTAATATTGGAACTTTGCCACTACTCACTCTAGCATTACCTCTTTCCGCTTATTTTGCGTTTGCAGCTAACGAAACGGCTTCTGTAACTGCAACTCTAGAAGTTGTTAATCTTCTTGGAATCGTAGTTGCTACTATTCCACTTTTTTCAGGTAACAATTCAGGTAGCTCTCAGGACGTTGCAATTACATCCGGAGATACGTTACTAGCAATAGGCCTATTAGGCAACTCTGGACGAATTGTAGTTGAGACTACTGTCACTTCTCCAACCGTATCTGGATATTCCGCAAATCCCGGTCGATATCTCGGACAACTTACAGTGCATAGCATATTGGCAGTTTAGTTTATAAACTAAACATTATCTCCAAAAGATAATTATGTTTTTCAAGAACAAAACTCTTTTTGTTAATAAGAAATGCATATGGAGGGTCAAGCATTAATAACGCCGTGACTCTCCAGTTTGTTAGTAGAGTAATTTTTATCACTTAAAATTTTATGCAAATCACTTCCATTTACACTAGTTTTGTTAGATAATAAGTAATAGGCAATATAGTTCAAAGGGGTGTATATTTAACTATGATATTAATTTATAAAGAATTAAATAATCTAATTGATGATTATTATAAATGTCCCTTCACACATATTAAAGAACAGATCCTCATAGATATTAATCTTTTAACTGATGCCTTATTAATTGTCGATTCTGATTTTCAATATTAAATCTACCAATTCTACTCATTTCAGTTATGGTATCACTATGAAATTTTATAAAATAGCTTATTCAGTGCTTCCAAAGGTGAGAAACAAGTCGAGATGCCTGAAACTTAATTGGATTATACATAAAAAGCGTTGGAAGCATATAGCTCCAACGCTTTTACATTTTCAGTGTATTCGTCAAGATCCTTTGGGAGTACAGTCCTTCGGATAGGATACTTGTTAATTTTACGTTATGTGAAATCATAGAAGAATTCAAAGCACCTCAATCGTAGAATAAGGTTAGTTTGTTTTATTTATAATTCATTCACTAATGAGCTCAAGTTTTCGCTCTGTTTTTTATTCAGAGATAATGACAACCAAATAGCAGTGACACCTAATATAATAATCACGATTGTGTCAAGAGTTGCACTAGATCCTCCGCTTCCTAAAAATTGAATTAGATTATGAAGGCTATGAAACAGAATCAGTGGTAAAATGTTGCCAGTTTTAATAAATAATTGCGCTAGTACAATACCAATTAGAAAAGAATAAGCCAATTGTAGTCCAGTTTGCCCCAAACTTTGTCCAGATAACAAGTTAAGCATATGTGTGACAGAGAATAATATGCTCGAAGTCAGGATAGCTGGAAGAATACCTAGTGGTAATAATATTTTTATCATTATTCCTCTGTAAATACTTTCTTCCACAAAACCGATTAAAATAGCAAAGCCAACATAGAAAATAATCGTTTCAAGCGCATTCGAACTAAACCCTTGAAGGCATAATACGATTAAAATAATCAGTAGAGGTAAATACAGTATCCAATTTGCTCGTTTAATTTCTCGTTTAAAACCATAATAAGTCCACTTTCTCTTCCATGAAAAATAAAAAAGTAAAAATAGCGCTGTTGGTATGAACGATATTAATATAGGTGTATTGTAACTTAATTGTTTAATCGTAGCGATTGCACCTGCTATAAAAACGACTAGTAAAAAAATGACTTCAATAAGTATGATACTTATTATAGGGTGTTTTTTAGAATAACTTAACTTATTATGCATTACACATCTTGCCTCCTAATAATAACTTTTAACCAATTTAGTGCAAAATTAAAAAACTAAAATTTCAAAAAAATATATATAATAACAATCTATTCGAGTTTCTTTACGCACATTCCTCTTTTTTAGTTTGAGGCCCTTATTTAAAGTAATATTAACTCTCTTCATTGCCTTTTAACTCAGTAGATCGACCAATAATAAATAAAAAAACACCGATCAAGTCAATAAAAGACTGAAAGGTGTTTTTAAATTTTGGGGTGAAATTGGGGTATCGACATTTGAGTGAAACTCTTTATCACTCACCCCATTATAAAATCCTATACTATCAGATTAATACATTTTCAAGTATTGCTCACGTTACTATGGGTGTACAGTTGTACGGATAATATACCTACAGATCATTAGGTGAAATAACATGAAACCAACGCTATTTATATGACTTTTCAGACGTTGTCCTATAATCAAAAACAACTAGGTATAACTGCTTCGTGGTAGATCCGTGGTAGAATTCGCATATGTTCGTGGTAACATTTTAACCTTTAAATACGCAGTAATTTTATATAGGTTATTTCGGAAAGCGAATATTTAACTAAAGCATCCATTATCTTAATAAGGAAACTACCTTACACCTCTTCTTTATCAAGTAAATAGCCATAAAATTCTTCGTGCAAAGCAATATCTTCTTGTAGTGATTCTTTAGTGTCTCTATCAATTAAATCAACTAAAAATTTATCAGCAAGTTCATCGCCACCATCAATCATAACTAATATTGAATGCATTACACCCTCTATCACGTTATTAACTACTTTCCTATACGCTTCCAGTTCCTCTCGACTTGAGAGTTTTTGTTGCATTATTTTAAGAGATTCTTCCACATCAGTCCAAGCAATTAAATCTGTGTTTGGATTCAAACTATCAACTGCTGATTCTCTCCAAACGTCCTTTATACTTTTTAAGTTCTGATAAAGTAATTCTTGATTTCATTCATTAACAAATCTCCCCTAATAAAAGTAGGTCCTTCTTGAAGTAAAGCACCCGTTAGTTGAAGAAGAAAGAGCTGTTTATTCCCTCATCCTGCCCGATTGGTGAACAATGACGATGACTTTAATTCTTATTTGAACACATCAAAAACTTTGTTTTCGCCATCTTCATACTGGCAAATAACGATTTGTAGGTTTTTCATATTCCAGTCTTTAGAGCGTAGATAGATAAACGTATTATCCAATTCTACAATTTTGTCAGCCGTAAGATAATGTAAATCGAAATATTTATCGTAGTACTCCTCGTTGTAACCAGGTGTCTCGATAGTTATAGGACTAAATAAGCTTGAAGGCTGTTGTATTGTTTTTTTGATTACTCTCGTACTAATATTGTATTGATAAGTATAAATAAATTCATTGTACATATCATCATTCCCAATAAAGATGGTTGTACCATCTTGTGATACAGATGCCAGCATCATCGGAAGGTCATATGACTTAATTTGTTCGTATGAAATTCGATTTGTAACTATTGAGTCTTGCATATTATATACGACTACTCCAAATGTACCTTGCATAACCGCAATGTTGTTATCGGCATATAAAAGTCTGGGCATTTCGGAACCTATATTCATTTGTTCAATGTCAGACGTGTCTACCGCTAATTCTTCACTCTCGGGTAAGGTGAGATTTTCATTATCAGAACCGTGTATAGGATGTTCGTTGTCTTGACCCACCAGTGTAATTGCATCGGGATCATTTGCTTGGCAAGCCGCTAATAATAAGAACAGTGATATAAAAGTGAAAACTAATTTCTTCAAAAAGTCGCCTCCTTAAATTGTTAGACGTGAAGATAGTGTATATGTTTCAAATCATTCCTTGTTCAACTAAACTGCCGCGTTAGTTCAATAAGAAAACTCTTACAGTTACTAATATTTTACATGAGAAGGCAAATAATAAAAGCCCCACTCTAATGAGCAGGGCAATAGAATTATTTACTATTTAATTTTGCTAACAATGCTTTAGATGGTGTTTCATATTTAACATGTTCTGGCATCTTAGTAACCCACATACCGCCACCAACATTATATTGGCCACCATGATTGTCACGATATCGATACACTCGATACTCTTCACCAGGATTCAGAATACGAACCATTTGAAGTTTACCGTCTGGGCCATCTTGCCATAGGTTAATGCGTTTCAAGATTGTAACCTTACCAATCTGACTTGGTTTAAGTTCCGTTTTACCCCACATGATTTTATCATTAGCAACATCTTCTGCTGCTTTAAGTGGTAGAAATACAGGTCGATGTCCAGCCTTTAATTGAGCGATTGTTAGGCCTTTGTTGTACTGCAAATGAGGATAGTCTTTAAAACCCTTCCAATCTCCGCCCCATTCAAAACCCATTGATTTAGCAATAGCTGCAACACGTTTCCATTTATCATCGACCGTCCACAATGATTGATTTCCATCATCTGATACAAGGAAATAATCAATAGATAGTCCATAATTGTGGATGGACGTTCCTGGTGGAGCATTAGAAACGATACTCCCTTTTGAACCATATACTCTACCATTCCAAATATAATTCGGTCTACCTTGTCCATAAATATGAGCTTGGTCCTCATTCGAACGGAATCCAGATGATATTTGCATGTAAATACCTTCATTGTAACAACGCTTAATTAATTCAATTGTATATTCCTTCAAAGAAGGATGAACAGCTCCTATACGATTAACAGAACGATTTATTAATGTCTTTACTAATACAGTCATAATCTCACCTCATTTCTCTTTTGGTTTGTTATAAATTAAAGCTTGTTTACTTCAGACAATCCTTGTTTAGTAGGATCTGCAACTACACCACTGGCAATTAAAACTAGTATAAAGGCATCCACATAGTTATTGTATTCAGCTAAATCTATTAGACCTGAGCTGTTAACTATTAAACCGATACCAATTTGTGCGGTATTTTCTCTCAATCCCCTTTAGATATATAGATAATTAAAAAGAACGCTCCTAATGGAACGTCCCCTTATTAATTGTTATTATGTTTTCTCATAGCTTGTTCAATACTTGAATAAGTTTTTATATCTCTAAAATCAATCCCTAGTTGTACGGTTGTTTGTGCAATACTTGGACGCACACCTGATAATGAAGTACTCACTCCAATTAATTTTAGCGCATTAATCATGTGAAAAAGCTGATGTGCAACCATTGTATCTACAATAGGAACCCCTAGCAAATCAATATATAAGTGATTGATTTGCAATTTAGAACATTGTTGCAGTGTTGATTCTAAAATTACTTTGGCTCTGTTTGTGTCAATTTCTCCAACTAGTGGTAACAAAGCTATGGTGCTATCTAATTTAATTACCGGGGCACTTAGTTCAATAATCATCTCTTGTTGGGATTTTAATCTTATTTTGGATTGTTCAATAAATTCATTAGTAAATTTGAGTACAACGTTATTGATTGTAGTCAATATAGCGTTTGTATACGCTATTATTTGTTTGCTTGAAAGTTCATTAGGATACTGATCCATAAATTCTTCGAGCAATTCCAAGTAAAGTTGTTGTTGCCTAAAAAATTCCCCTATTATTTCTGTAAGCGGAGTATGTTGGTGACCTTCATCATTAACAACCATTGTAATAAAATCATCAAAACTTTTTTCACATACTTCATCTGATTTATTAAACATTTCAACGAATTTTTCATGGAATAGATGGTTCTGTTGTTTAAGCAATTGTATCTCTTCTAGATTAGAAGTACCATAAATTCCATTTTGATCTTTGTTTAGACTCTCATACCATCTTTCTGTTAATTGCCATGTTTTACTTTTAAGAAAATCATACAACTTTTGATTTCTGTCCAATTGATTTCCTACTTTCGTCATAAATTCACGATTATAGCACTCAAAATATTACTATTTTGATAGTACCATAGAAAAAATAAACAGACACTTTTTAAGAATTTACAATTTATACAATTTCAGATGGAGTGACCATGATTGTTGATCTATAATTTCCCTCGACCTTACTTAGTCCAACTCTTTCGGGTATCCCCTCTCACCCCTTATCGGCTTGTTTCGCCGGACATTAATCATATAACCTTGACCGTGACAATTACTCGACAATATAATGTAAGTTAGACCACTATACAGGCAACTGATTTTAAGTGGTCTGTCTTAAATACGAAATGGAGAGAGATATCACATGACAACAGCACATAATACTGCAAAATTTGAAGATATTGCAAAAACAGTTTTAATGCCAGGAGATCCTTTGCGTGCGAAATATATTGCAGAAACATATTTAGAAAATCCAGTTCAGTTTAATAGTGTACGTAACATGTTTGGTTATACAGGAAGTTATAAAGGAAAACAAATATCCGTAATGGGATCTGGGATGGGAATGGCAAGTATAGGTATTTATTCTTACGAGTTATTTAAGTTCTATGATGTAGAAAATATTATTCGAGTAGGTAGTGCAGGTGCTTATACAGATGAACTTAACATTCATGATATTGTTCTTGTAGATAGTGCATGGAGTGAATCAACATTTGCAAAGGTTCAAGCTGGGGTAGAAAATGATATCCAACTTCCTAACGAGTTATTAACGAAGAAAATTGAAGATGCTGCAAATAGCATCCACACTCCTATTGTTAAAGGTAGAGTACATTCAAGTGATGTATTTTATCATGAAGATAATGTTCCAAATCATGTTGATTTTTATAATGACCATAATTGTATTTGTACAGAAATGGAAAGCTATGCATTATTCCATAACGCACGAATATTAGGGAAAAAAGCAGCGAGTATACTAACTATCTCAGATTCTTTAGTAACCCATGAGGAAATTAGTGCCGAAGAAAGGCAAACATCATTAAATAATATGATGAAAATTGCATTAGAGGCTTGTTTGTAAAATATAGAAACAGGAGATGCAATAAATACTTTAGTATTTATGTGCATCTCCTGCGCTATCCTCAAAATGGTTTTGAATAAATGATATCTAATCAATCGTTCATTAACTAAATTAAAAAGTAGGCTACATTTAAAGTAAATTGAGTTGCATAGGCAACTCTTTTTTCTTGAAGTAAAGCACTGGTTACTCACGTTTTGAATCTTGTTTTGTGTCGTGATAATGGTACACCTTTACCTAAGTCTACCCTTTTAATGCTTTTAAAGAATGCTTAGAGGAAATTGGGAATATCTCTCTAGACACACACATGCTGTTTTGTTATTGGAATCTGGTACTGATATGAAGTTTGTACAGGAACAACTGGGCCACGGTTCTATGCAAAATACATCGGACGAATATGCACATGTTTCCAAGAAGATTGCTGCACGTTCTGTACATGAAAGAAATTGAATAATTTCATGCTAGAAATGTGGTATTATTTAAAATACTTACCACGAACCTATAACAAATAAAAAAGCGTTGGGAGCATAGTGCCCCAACGCTTTTACTATTAATACATTTTCAAGTATTGCTCACGTTCCCATGGGTGTACAGTCGTACGGATGATATACCAGCATGTTTTTAAATGTCATACAGTCCATATAAACCTTCTAATAACAGGTGCTTGTTAATTTAGTTTTTTGTAGGATTTCATGTTATATCTTAAGTTTTGGGGTATTCTTGGGGTGGTTTATGGGGTGAATCATAAACATTGAAGGAGCAAATAATAATGACATTATACGAATACCAGCGCTTGGTATAAATATAACAACAAACCACCTCCCTTTATGGTTGGTGGTTTTCTATTATTATTAATTCTTCTACGTTTACTGCATTAAAATATACATCATCGATTTTGATTACCCCATTATTAATCATTTTAGGTTCACTATTGCTTTCTAAACCCTTCCAAAATGAATAACTCCACTGTCAGGTTGATGGCCGTATTTCTTCAGCAACTGCAGTGCATATTTCTCAATCAATAGGTGTTTGTGGTTTCAATTAATTACAGTACTAAAGGATCCGTTAGTGAAAAATCATGGTCTATATAAAAGATTGTTTAAGTAATTAAATCTGCATTAAAATCAGTAGCAGCTAACTCTATTATTGGGGATGGGATGGGATGGCAAGGCAAGTGCCAACCCCTTGTATGTTACTGAACTTCAATAATCGAAACAGAACCATCAGACAAAGTGGTAGTTGCAGATCCATTATAAATAAAATCTAATGTAATGGCACCTGCGGTAGCATTAGCTAAGAACGTTCCTGATACGCTAACATTAGCATCTAAAGTTCCAGTAACTGATTTACCTGAAAATCGACTCTGAAATACCGTATTAAATCTTGGTGTAACAGTAATATTTCCAATTAAAGAACTAGTTGCTCTGAAAGTATACGAAACCAAATAAATGTGCCCAGTTGCTAGTACAAAGGTTGTGTTTGAAGGGTGAGAAATGTCAGTGCCATTAATAAACGTGGTTGAATATGAAATGGCTGTGCCATTTGCTACAGATGTTACATTAACACTAAATAGTCCGTTTTGTATTGTAGCACCTGCCCCAGTAGCACCGGTAGATCCCGTAGCACCAGTAGGGCCAGTAGCCCCGGTAGCGCCTGTTGCACCAGTAGTGCCAGTAACTCCAGTAGCCCCGGTCGCACCAGTAACTCCAGTAGGTCCGGTTACACCGGTAGGTCCAGTAGCACCAGTAGTGCCAGTGTCTCCGGTAGCTCCAGTAGGTCCGGTATCTCCAGTAGGACCAGTAGGGCCAGTAGGACCAGCGTCTCCGGTGGCGCCAGTTGCTCCAGTGTCTCCGGTAGCACCAGTAGGTCCGGTGTCTCCAGTAGTCCCAGTTGGACCAGCGTCTCCAGTAACACCAGTAGTGCCAGTGTCTCCGGTAGCTCCAGTAGGTCCAGCATCTCCGGTTGCGCCAGTTGCTCCAGTGTCTCCGGTAGCTCCAGTAGGTCCGGTGTCTCCAGTAGTCCCAGTTGGACCAGTGTCTCCAGTAGCTCCAGTAGGTCCAGCATCTCCGGTAGCTCCAGTTGGACCAGTGGCACCAGTAGCACCAGTTGGACCAGTTGGACCAGCGTCTCCGGTGGCGCCAGTTGCTCCAGTGTCTCCAGTAGCTCCAGTAGGTCCAGTAGGTCCAGTAGGTCCACTAGCACCAGTAGGTCCAGTAGCACCAGTAGGTCCAGTAGCACCAGTAGGTCCAGTAGCACCAGTAGGTCCGGTGTCTCCAGTAGTCCCAGTTGGACCAGCGTCTCCAGTAGCTCCAGTAGTGCCAGTGTCTCCGGTAGCTCCAGTAGTGCCAGTGTCTCCGGTAGCTCCAGTAGGTCCAGTGTCTCCGGTAGCTCCGGTAGCTCCAGTAGGTCCAGCATCTCCGGTGGCGCCAGTTGCTCCAGTGTCTCCAGTAGGTCCGGTATCTCCAGTAGGACCAGTATCTCCAGTGTCTCCAGTAGGTCCGGTATCTCCAGTAGGACCAGTATCTCCAGTTGGACCAGCGTCTCCGGTGGCGCCAGTTGCTCCAGTGTCTCCGGTTGCACCAGTAGGTCCGGTGTCTCCAGTAGTCCCAGTTGGACCAGTTGGACCAGTGGCACCAGTAGCACCAGTAGTGCCAGTGTCTCCAGTGTCTCCGGTAGGACCAGTAGGACCAGTGTCTCCGGTAGCACCGGTAGGTCCGGTGGCGCCAGTTGCTCCAGTGTCTCCAGTGTCTCCGGTTGCACCAGTAGGTCCGGTGTCTCCAGTAGTCCCAGTTGGACCAGTGTCTCCAGAAGGTCCAGAAGGTCCAGTAGCTCCTGGATTCCCGGTAGCACCAGTAGTTCCCGTAGCCCCGGTAGCGCCTGTTGCACCAGTAGGGCCAGTGTCTCCGATAGGTCCAGTGTCTCCAGTAGCTCCAGTAGGTCCGGTGTCTCCGGTTGGACCAGTGTCTCCGGTAGCTCCAGTAGGACCAGCATCTCCGGTTGCGCCAGTTGCTCCAGTGTCTCCGGTAGCTCCAGTAGGTCCGGTGTCTCCAGTAGTCCCAGTTGGACCAGTGTCACCAGTAGCTCCAGTAGTGCCAGTGTCTCCAGTAGCTCCAGTTGGACCAGTTGGACCAGTTGGACCAGCGTCTCCGGTTGCGCCAGTTGCTCCAGTTGCTCCAGTGTCTCCAGTGTCTCCAGTAGGTCCGGTATCTCCAGTAGCGCCAGTTGCTCCAGTGTCTCCGGTAGCACCGGTAGGTCCGGTGTCTCCAGTAGGACCAGTTGGACCAGTAGCTCCAGTAGCTCCAGTAGGTCCGGTATCTCCAGAAGGTCCAGTATCTCCAGAAGGTCCAGTAGCTCCAGTAGCTCCAGGATTCCCGGTAGCACCAGTAGTTCCCGTAGCCCCGGTAGCGCCTGTTGCACCAGTAGGGCCAGTAACTCCAGTAGTGCCAGTGTCTCCGGTAGCTCCAGTGTCTCCAGTAGCACCAGTTGGACCAGTTGGACCAGTAGCACCAGTAGGTCCGGTATCTCCAGTAGTCCCAGTTGGACCAGTGTCTCCAGAAGGTCCAGTAGCACCAGTTGCGCCAGTTGCTCCAGTTGCTCCAGTGCCTCCAGTAGCTCCAGTAGGTCCGGTGTCTCCAGTTGGACCAGTGTCTCCAGTAGCTCCAGTAGGGCCAGTGTCTCCGGTAGCTCCAGTAGGTCCGGTTTCTCCAGTAGGACCAGTTGGACCAGCGTCTCCGGTGGCGCCAGTTGCTCCAGTATCTCCGGTAGGTCCGGTGTCTCCGGTAGCGCCAGTTGCACCGGTTGGACCAGTAACTCCACTTCCAGAAGTAATTTGAGTTACTTGTTTCAATTTACTATCTAATAGTAGTTCTTTTTTTATCGCCAATTCCAGCGTATCTTGAACACTGTCATTAACTTGTAAGATCTCCTCTAGCGAAGCTGAAGGTGACAAGCCTGGTATTGTGCCGAGTGCATATTGTATTTTTTCCCCTTCGGCATTAATGATATGTGCTAGTCCCAACTCTTCCATGGCAATAGAAGCTAAGAGTAAATTAATAGCATCATCCCTCGTGATTGAAATGGTAGGGGAAATATTGGGGATATTTGGTTGCGACATTTGCTCTCTCCTTTATAATTTATTTGGAACAATCTGGTATATCGCACATGATGAAACAAAGATTGCTCTGTTAATAATCTATTCAGGTGTGGAGAAAGGGGATAAGTTGAATGTCTCTTGTGTTGTTAATAAAGCTTGTAATAGAAAGACCTTTTTATAAAGGGGAGTACATGTTACCTTGAGAAATGAGATGTAAGTGGAGGACGTGAATTTGGAAGTGTTGCATATGAAGTGGATAACCCGATGATAAACAGGGAAGTTCTCGTGGAGTATTGCCCCAATAAATAGGAAGATTATAATGTTCAAAGAAACATAAATAAAGACTCTGGAACGATACCAGAGTCATCTTTTTATTGCCTAAGTTATAGTTTTAAATTGCTTAGTGGGATCTCTTCTAACACTTTTAAATGTTGCTCATAAAAGTTTGTTACTCATTAATTGCTCCATTTCTCCCATTACAACTTTAATAGTGCCTTCATGCTCGTTTTTGATTTCTACCTTGTCACGCCATTCTCTTGGATTACGATTCTTCAACCAAAAAATTTGAGCCGTAACATCCGGAGCATGCAACTTCACAATTCGTTTTACTATTACCATCTCTCCTAATTGGTTCTTTCCCCAGGATTCCTCTTCATATTGGTATCCTAGTGCTCTCTTTAACAAAGAGCTCTCTACCTCGTCATCAATTACCTTCTTCCCCTTCTTAATGGCATCGGCAAACTTCGGAAAAGCGATCCTGCCATTCATATAATGTCGCAACGTTTATCCCTATTTTGTGTGCAATCTGTTTGATAATTAACCCCTCTTCTGACCACTTATTTACTAGTGCTAACCCTGTTTCAGTGAGCCATTCAGTATAAAGGGGTTTCCGACAACCTTTTTCTTACTCACAGTTTTTATAACGCCTGACGAGACATTTGACTTTTCCCCCATGTGCCATCGCTCCTTCATTCCACATTAATAAGAAACCGTAAATGCTACCTTTTACCTTGCTCTTTTTAGACGTATATTTATTAGTTAGTAGATGATTATGTACGTTGGGTTAGCATTAAAAAAATATCCCACGATGTTTAGGTTACTTTGAACTTAGAGCGATAAGGATAGATAATTTGGTAGACGATAAGGATGATTTTTCAAGTAAATAGCTTAAAAACAATAGAGTCAAAGTGTGTACTTCAGCTTCAATTTCTTTATATATATTTTTATTGTTAGAAAAAATCATCTACAATCGTCTACTAAAATCATTGGGGCTTTAGAATCATAAGGGAAACAGTCTCTACATTGCAAAAAAATCATCTACTAATCATCTACTATTTGTGGAAGATTTGTAGATGATTAGAGTAGTTCAGCTGTTATCTAGCTATTCATCTTTTCTTAATGATAATCCTACATAAAATCGTTGTCCGCTGATTCCTTTAGGGACAAACTCTCTTTCTATTAAACTTCCCCCTAGAGCTTTACCACTCATTTCATTTTCTCCATTGTCGTGAGCCCATATTTTAAATTTAGCGTAGATTTCTTTAAATGATACTTTTGCTAATGGGTTAATATCGAAACAATCATTTAAGAATCTATTCACTACATCCATTTCTTCTCGATATTCTTCAGTGGCAGATTTTACACTTGATGGGCATTGCAGTCCATTTTCCAACCAATCCATGCACCCTTTAATCATCCAGAATACCTGGAGCTTCAGCCATTAGCTTCTCTTTCAAGTGTAGGTGTAGGTCTATTTCATGGCCTTCAATTCTTACTGTAAAAGGTATAAGTCTTATTCGATTCCAAATTGCTTCTTTTGTTTCGTTAATAGTTGGCTTATGATTACCAACAATAAAAATTTTAAATTGTGGATTGTATTCAAAAAACTCTTTGTGTAAGAATCGAACTTTTACCGTATCTCCACCAGTAAGTTGTTTAATCTTTGATTCTCCAAATGCTCGTCCTTTTTCTGTTTCTTGGGCACTTACAAAACGACTTCCTTTCAATCCTGCAATTTCATTACTTATCCCCTCGTTTAACTGTTGGATAAAAGTGCTCATAACTTATGTAGTTTTGCTTATGGAAGCAGAAACGGACATTAAATATATTCAAAAACAACTAGGTCATGGTAGTAATCAAATAACCGCAGATGTATATGCTCATGTTTCAAGTAAAATAAAAAAGAAAAACACCGAACGAGTCAACTCACGACTGAACGATGTTTTAAATGATGTTTTTTTCTCTTTTTTCGGGGTGAAATGGGGGTGCGGATAATTTCGCATAATTATTTCGCTTTAAACACCCCATGATCTTATTCAATAAACCCTGTTATATCAAGCTTAATACATTTTCAAGTATTGCTCACGTTCCCATGGGTGTACAGTTGTACGGAACATATCCCATTCGATTTCTTTCGCTTCTACAAAGTTAGCGTAGATATGCTCACCAAGTGCTCCGCGAATAATTTCATTCTTACCTAATTCTTGTACAGCAGCATGTAAAGTAGGAGGTAGATTATGAATACCATTTTCAATACGTTCCTCTTCTGTCATCACGTAAATATTACGGTCTACTGCTGGTGGAGGAGTTAGTTTATTTTTGATACCATCTAATCCTGCTTGTAGAATTACTGCCATTGCAAGATATGGATTTGCTGCAGGATCTACTGAACGAACTTCAATACGTGTACTTACACCTCTTGAAGAAGGAATTCGGATTAAAGGACTTCTATTTTGTCCTGACCAAGCTACATAACAAGGTGCTTCGTATCCAGGTACGAGACGTTTATAAGAGTTAACTAACGGGTTTGTAATCGCTGTAAAGCTTTGTACATGCTTCAGTACTCCAGCCATAAATTGCATAGCTGTTTCACTTAAGCCAATTTCAGCTGATTCATCATAGAATGCATTGTTTTTCCCTTTAAATAGAGATACGTTAAAGTGCATTCCTGAACCATTTACACCAAATAGTGGTTTTGGCATGAATGTCGCATGCAATCCGTGTTTACGTGCAATTGTTTTAACAACCAGTTTGAACGTTTGAATATTATCACATGCTGTCACTGCATCAGCATATTTAAAGTCAATTTCATGTTGACCTGGAGCAACCTCATGATGAGATGCTTCAATTTCAAAGCCCATTTCCTCAAGTTCTAAAACGATATCACGGCGGCAGTTTTCACCTAAATCCATAGGTGCTAAGTCAAAGTAACCACCATGGTCATTCAGTTCAAGTGTTGGCTCTCCCGCCGCATCTAATTTGAAAAGGAAAAATTCAGGTTCAGGTCCTAAGTTAAAGCTTGTAAATCCTAACTCTTCCATTTCCTTCAAGACACGTTTTAAATTATTACGAGGATCTCCTGCAAATGGAGTTCCGTCTGCTTTATTTACATCACAGATTAAACGAGCTACTTTCCCTTTGCCCGTAATCCACGGGAAAACTACCCATGTATCTAAATCTGGTACTAAGTACATATCTGATTCTTCAATTCGTACAAATCCTTCAATAGAAGATCCGTCGAACATCATTTTATTGTCAAGAGCTTTATCGAGCTGACCCACTGGAATTTCTACGTTTTTAATAGTACCTAGTATGTCTGTAAACTGAAGACGAATAAAATTCACCTCATGTTCTTGAACGAACTTTTTAATATCCTCTTTTGTATACTTGCTCATTATTTCACTCTCCTATTTAAGTTATATATGAACCTCGATTATCTGAAAAATCGAGATAGGTCCCCTTGTCGTAAAGAAGCTCTTTGTTGCCTTTGAGCTAAATGCATTTCTTCTTTTACAATCGCACGTAGTTCTCTGTCCGAAATCACTTGTCGAACATCTTTCGTAGTAATTGGACTATTTTTCATTTCAAAGATTTGTTTAATCCCAGCAATATTAACTCCTGTTTTTAGTAGATCCTTAATCTCCAAAAGTATATCTATATCATCCAATGAAAACATGCGTTGTTTACCTTCCGTCCGTGCAGGGTGTACCAGTTCTTGCTCTTCATAGTAACGAATTTGTCTAGCGGTCAAACCAGTCAGCTGCATAACAATATTCATCGAAAGTAATGGCATTGAGCGTCTCCATTCCTTTTCCATCACTGCACCTCCTAGTAGGTTATAAGATTATTATATGTTATGTTAGCTAACATGTCAACATCATGTCAGGAAAACTAACAATTATTTTTCAGAAAATTAAAACCACTCCCTTTTAATCCGAAATGGCTTGACTTTACTATCTGTTTAACGTTTGTACGGCCCCTAAAATAGCATATTTCACATGTTCATATGTTAATCCACCTTGGATAAACGCTGTATAAGGAGGACGAATCGGTCCATCAGCTGTTAACTCCATACTAGAACCTTGTACAAATGTACCTGCCGCCATTATGACATCATCTGCATAACCAGGCATATAAGCCGGTTCAGGCATAAATTGAGCATTTACCGGAGAATGCATTTGTATTGCTTTGCAAAATTGAATCATTTGTTCAGCATTTTGAAAAGAGACCGATTGTATTAAATCGGTGCGCGGCTCGGCAAAATGGGGTTCCGTGTTCATTCCTACCTCCTCTAAAAGAGCTGAAGTGAAGATAGCTCCTTTGACTGCCTGAGATACGACATGTGGGGCAAGGAAGAATCCTTGATACATATCCATTAATGCATGTAAAGAAGCGCCTGCTTCCGCTCCTATACCAGGAGAAGTCATACGGTATGCACATTTAGTGACAAATTCTTCTTTACCCGCTATATAGCCACCAATTTTCGCTAGCCCACCACCTGGGTTTTTAATCAGAGAACCAGCCATTAGATCTGCCCCTACATCTGTAGGTTCCAACTCTTCTACAAATTCTCCATAACAATTGTCTACGAAAATTACTGCATCCTCTTTTATACTTCTAATTTCGATAACCATTTGCTTAATCTGATCTATTGTAAACGAAGGACGTACCGCATAGCCCTTCGAACGTTGAATAGCAATTACCTTAGTATTGCTTTTTACAGCATTTTTTACAGCATCCCAATTGATGTCCCCAGTTTCCAGTAAATCTATATGATTATACGATATACCAAAGTCAGCTAAAGACCCTGTATCCTCTTCTCCACCACTTACGATCGATTGTAACGTGTCGTATGGTTTACCGGTTATATATAGCAATTCGTCCTGTGGTCTTAAGACGCCGAACAAACTAATAGAAATAGCATGTGTACCTGAAATAATTTGAGGGCGAACAAGCGCAGCCTCTGAACCAAATGTCGTTGCATACACTTTTTCTAATGTATCTCGTCCCTCATCATCATAGCCATATCCAAAGGATGGGTGAAAATGATGATCACTAACACCATGTGTCTTAAAGGCTTGAATTACTTTTTGTTGATTTAAAAAGGCAGTTTTTTCTACAAGCTTTTGATATGGCGCTACTTTGGATTCTACCTTCTCAGCAAGCTCTAATATTTCCTTCGATAAAGTTGTTGTAAATGTCATGTTATATTCTCCTAATATTTATATTACAAATAGAAAAGACTAATCTCATAAATGAAATTAGCCCTTAGTTATTATCAAATATACCTTGGCCTATTTGAGCCCAGACTTTATCGAGCTCTATCGATAAAGACCACTGTAATTTGATAAGTTAAGTTAGAACTGTAACTCGCCGTCCCAGTCCATCATACCACCAGCAATGTTCGTAACCTCATATCCGTTTTCCTCTAAAATCTCACAGGCCATCGCACTACGCCCACCTGCTTTACAAACTATGTAATGAGGAACTGATTTGTCGAGTTGATCCATGCTGTTTTCGATTTGACCTAAAGCGATATGTTTAGCTCCAGGAATAATCCCAGTTGCCACTTCATCACTTTCACGTACATCTATGACACTGATTTGCTCACCAGCATCTAATTTTTCTAAAAGTTGTTCTGTTGTAATAACATTCATTTTAAACTCTCCGCTTCTGTGATTTCTTCTATAAAATCATAATGGGAGCATAGCTATCTGTCAAACAATCCATATTATTCTTCTGTAAGTTTAACTGGTTTTGAAGGAGCAAATGTGGAAATTGCATGTTTGTAGATTAACTGTTGCTTTCCATCTGATTCAAACAGAACAGTGAAATTATCGTATGACTTAACTAACCCTTTTAGTTGGAAACCATTTAACAAAAATACTGTTACAAAAATGTCGTTTTTTCTAAGTTGATTTAAATATAAATCCTGAATATTTGTAGGTTTCATCCCAATACCCCCATTATACAATTTGCATGTTTAAACACACTACTATGTTAATATTCGCTTTTTTTATTCTTTTTCCTGCATAAACTCATTAATTTCTTTCAATATTTTTTTTGCATCCGTGAAAGGATTAAACCAATTAATAGCCATTTTGTTTCGGAAATAGGTTAGTTGCCTTTTTGCATACCTTCTCGAGTTTTGCTTTAATTGTTCTATTGCATCATCGAAGGAAACTTCTCCGTCCAAATTAGCATATATTTCTTTATAGCCAATTGCTTGGATGGATTGCACATCTCTGATCCCTTTACTATGGAGCGTTTTCACTTCTCCTAGAAGGCCATTTTCCAACATTATATCTACTCGCTGATTGATACGATTATATAATTGCTCCCGATCTATGGATAGGCCAATAATATAATGATGATATACTTTCTCATGGCCTTGGTTTTGCTCTATAGCATTCTTTTGTTTCCCTGTAAGCTCTACTCGTTCAATTGCCCGAATTACCCGTTGGACGTTATTCGGATGTATTTCCATTGCTGCTTCTGGATCCAGAGAATGCAAAAGGTCAAATAGATCAACAGGAGACATTTTTTCTAATTCGGCGAGTCTGTTTTCATCGCGATCCGGTTGTTCCGTAAATCTAAAGTCAAACAGAACCGACTGAATATATAGACCAGTTCCTCCTACTATTATCGGAAGTTTACCTCTTGCTGTAATTTCTTCAATTTTTCCTCGGACGAGGCTTTGGTACTCCGCTACAGAGAAACTCTCTTCTGGACTTTTAATATCTAGAAGATGATGAGGAATTCCCTCCATTTCTTCTTTTGTAACTTTTGCAGTTCCAATATCAAGCTCACGGTACACCTGCATGGAGTCGCCATTAATAATTTCTCCATTAAATGCTTTAGCCAATTCAATACTTAAAGCTGTTTTCCCAACAGCAGTTGGCCCGACTATAGCAATTACGTTTGTTCTACTTAGCATTATTCCAACATCCAATTTACAATTATTTCATATGTTTGAAGTTTGTTTACCTCTTTTAGTATTTCATGTCTTGCATCCTCTACCAAATGGACAGTAACTTTAGACATTCCGACTTTTTTATAGCCCTTTGCGACTTTAAATAAATCCTTGCCATCCTTACCAACAGGGTCCTTGATACCACTAATAATTAAAACAGGTAAATCTTTTTTTATATGATTATTTTTTTTGTCATCGTGGATTATTCTTAACCCATCAAATAGGTCTATATAAAATCGGTTCGATGGTACGAAACCACATAGTGGATCTTCTATATATTTTTGTACTTCTGTTTCATCAGTTGTAAGCCAGTCAAATGGTGTCTTCGTATCTTGAATTTGTTTATTAAATCCTCCGAATGCCATACCATTTATCAAAGTCCCTTCAGATTTTGGGCTTTTAGCAGCGGATACAAGCTGAGCGACCACTTTACCGATTTCACCCATAACTCCAGGACTAAAAGTAGTACCTGAGAGGACCACTTTAGTTAATGAGTCGCTATACTTTTGCATATATCTACGAGCTACAAACGACCCCATACTATGGCCAAATAGAATGAGCGGCATATCACCCAAATCCTCTCGCACATGCAATAACACTTCCCGAACATCTTCTGTTACACGCTCGAATCCTAACTTATCTGCAAAATAGCCAAATTCACCGTTTTTTTCAGCAGTTATGCCATGACCACGATGATCATGACCAGTAACGACAAAACCTTTACTCATTAAAAATGTTGCGAATTCATCATAACGACCGATATGCTCTACCATTCCATGCAGAAGATGGATATGAGCTATTGGGGGTATATCAGGGGAAAACTTCACAATATGAATAAGATGATTATCTGACATTTTGCCTTCTAAGATAGTTTTCAGCTTAATCCCTGCTTTCTTTTAATGTAGCTTCGGTATAAAGTATTTCTAGTTGTTTATTAAACGCAGTCGTTTCTTCTTTGGAGTAATGCAATAATTGCTCCATCACTTTTACTACTTCTTCTTTATACTCTTTAAAATGCTGTATATCAAAATAGAGCATACCTGTTCTTCTTACTAAAAAGTCTACAGGAGAATATGCCATTTCTTCATGCACCGCGTAATAGATTTGAGCGATAAGCGATAAAGGCAAAGTTGAAGGGATAGTAGAAAGAATTTGTGCATTCTGAAATACTTTATCGACATTCGTCCCATACATTTTAGCCAATTTTCTACCTTCTATACGAGATAGACCATAAGCTGGAGCCATTTCTTCCTTCTGAGTAAGAAAGGCTTCCCATTGCTCAGAGCCACCAATATCCCCACCGGATAATGGTAAACGCTTAGTTACACATGGACCATATTTTTCATTTCCTAATTGTTTGGATATTTTATCTACTATTGTTTCTGCCATTTTCCGATATCCTGTTAGTTTACCTCCTGCTATTGTAAATAAGCCTGCCTCCGATTGCCAAATCTCATCTTTTCGAGAAATTTCAGATGGATCCTTACCATCCTCATATATTAATGGACGAACCCCTGCCCAAGTAGACTCCACTTGATTTGCTGTAACGTGAACTAATGGAAACATAGCATGAATGGCTTCAATTAGATAATCGACATCTTCCGGCGTTGCTACAGGATGTCGAATATCACCTTCAAAGAATGTATCCGTAGTACCTACATACGTTTTTCCATCTCTTGGGATAGCAAAAACCATTCGTTTATCAGGAGTATCAAAATAGACAGCTTGTTTAAGAGGGAAAACAGATTGATCGATAACCACATGAACACCTTTTGTGAGCTTCAGTTTTTTGTTATTTTCAATAGCATCTAAAGCACGAACTCCATCTACCCAAGGACCAGTAGCATTTACTATTTTTTTTGCATGAATCGAAATTCTTTTATTGCTTACTGTATCAACAATTTCCGCTCCAATTACCTGGTTATAGTCATCATAAATAAAGGAACGAGCTTTAGCATAGTTTAAACACACTGCCCCTTTTTCCATTGCTTTTTTCATGACCTCAATGGTTAATCGAGCATCGTCCGTACGATATTCAACATAATAACCTCCACCAAGTAAACCTTTACTTTTTAGGAGGGGTTCTTTTTCCAGAGCTTCATGGTCAGAAAGCATTAATCTTCTCTCATCTTTTTTGACACCAGCTAAATAATCATACATTTTCAACCCAGCTGATGTAGTGAGAGGACCAAATGTTCCTTTTTTATGAAAGGGCAGTAGCATCCATATAGGCTCCGTCACATGAACTGCATTTTCATACACTATTTCTCTTTCTTTGCCTACATCCGCAACCATTTTCACTTCTAATTGCTTTAAATATCGTAAACCACCATGCACAAGTTTTGTTGACCGACTAGAAGTTCCCGCAGCAAAATCCTGCATCTCTACTAACGCAACAGACATGCCTCGAGTAACGGCATCTAGCGCAATACCCGCCCCGGTTATACCTCCACCTATCACCAATAAGTCAAACTCATAATAATTTAAAGTATTCACTATTTGCTCGCGTTCTACAGAAGACTTCAATCATTCCACCTCTTCATCTGAAAGTTTGAAAATACGTGTTGCCTCAACTGCTTTTGTCCAACCTCTATATAGATGATCTCTTTTCTTCGTTTCCATTTTTGGCTTGTACTGCTTTTGACTTTCTCGCAAGTTAGTAAGCTCTTGTTCATCTTTCCAGAAGCCTGTAGCTAGACCCGCTAGGAAAGCCGCTCCTAATGCCGTGGTTTCATTAAGCTTGGCAAGTTCAACAGGCAAATTTAACATATCACTCTGGAACTGCATAAGAAACTCATTGCTTACTGCTCCACCATCAACTCGCAATGTCTCTACATCTACTCCAGAATCTTTTTCCATCGTATCAAGAACATCTTTTGTTTGATAAGCGAGGGATTCTATCGTTGCACGGATGAAATGCTCTTTAGTTGTTCCCCTAGTTAATCCGAAAATAGAGCCTCTCGCTTCAGAATCCCAATAAGGCGTTCCTAATCCTACAAATGCGGGAACAAAATAGACCCCGTCTGTGGATCCAACTTTTTTTGCATAAACTTCAGATTCAGGTGCACTTTTTATCATGCGAAGCCCATCTCGAAGCCACTGAATTGCAGAGCCAGCAACAAATACACTACCTTCTAACGCGTAGGTTACTTTTCCATTAATCCCCCACGCAATAGTTGTCAATAAACCAGACGGAGAGGCAACTGCTTCTTCGCCCGTATTTAAAAGCATAAAGCAGCCAGTGCCATATGTGTTTTTCGCCATGCCTTTGTCAAAACAGCATTGCCCAAAAAGCGCAGCCTGTTGATCTCCAGCAGCTCCTGCTATATCTATTTCTTTACCAAAGAAAACAGAAGGATCTGTCTGTGCATATACCTCAGATGATGAGGCAACCTTTGGAAGCATTTCCATAGGTATAGCAAGCTTCTCGCAAATCTCTGCATCCCATTGCTGATCATATATATTATAGAGCATTGTTCTGGAAGCATTAGAGTAGTCCGTAACATGGGCTTTTCCATTAGAGAGCTTCCAAATTAGCCATGTATCTATCGTTCCAAAAAGTAATTCGCCTGCTTTTGCTTGTTCTCTCGCACCATCCACATTATCCAGAATCCATTTTACCTTTGTTGCAGAAAAATACGGGTCCAATTTCAAGCCCGTCTTCTCTTGGAAAAACGTTTCTAAATTAGCCTTCTTCAATTCTTCAATGATGGATTGTGTTTGTCTCGATTGCCAAACAATCGCGTTGTATACTGGTCTTCCCGTGTGTTTGTTCCATACAACGGTCGTCTCCCGTTGGTTTGTAATTCCAATAGCATGAACGTCCTCTGGTTGGCTACCACTTTCCGTTAGAACAGCAGCTAATACGGATAATACAGATCCCCAGATTTCTTTTGCGTCATGCTCAACCCAACCAGATTTAGGAAAATATTGTTTAAATTCTCGTTGAGCAGAGTGAACAATATTGCCGAGCTCATCAAATAGTATTGCTCTAGAGCTTGTCGTTCCTTGATCGATCGATAATATATATTTTCCCATTTTGGCTTCCTCCTACATAACTCGTTTGAACATTTTCTCCACTTCATAAGTAGAAAAATGTATGATAACTGGTCTACCATGTGGACAAGTCAATGGATGCTTTGCATTTTTTAAGCTTTCAAGCAACTGCTCCATATCCCTCATCGTTAAATAATGATTTGCTTTGATAGAAAGCTTACAGCTCATCATAATTGCTGCATCTTCTCGCAGTTTTTTTATATCTGTTTTACGGTTATTCAATACTTGTTCGATTAGACCTTCAATAATCTTTGTTTCTTGACCCTTAGGGAACCATGTAGGATAATCTCTTACGACAAAGCTTGAAGAACCAAACTCCTCTAAAAATATCCCTACATTTATTAATTCATCCAAAGACTCTTTAATACGGTATGCCTCGTCCAAAGAATAGTGAAAAGTTAGCGGCAGCAACAGCGATTGTCGCTCATCTGCATTTACTTCCCCTATCTTCTCCTTGTAAAACTCATATTTAACCCGTTCTTGTGCAGCATGTTGATCTATCAAGTAAAAACCATCATCACTTTGGGCAACAATGTATGTTCCATGGATTTGACCTACTACATGTAAATCAGGAAATGGCTTCTTCTCTTCGATATTTTCAATTGGTTGGACTTCGAAGTCTGTAAACGGATCTACTTCTTCATATATGATACTTGTCTGTTTTTCAGGTGAACTGTGAGCCTGGTCAAAATACACTCCATCATTGGCAGGTGTTATTGGATCCTTTTGAACTGGCTCATACGTCTGTTTAAAGAAATTGAATTGTACACTTGGTTGCTTTTTCTCAACTGGCTTCTCTATAATTTCTGGTGGTTTCTGCACTCGATGCATAATAGAACGGATTGTTATACGAACCAATTCCATTAGCTCTTTTTCTTTGCTTAGTCGAATTTGATGCTTGGCCGGATGAACATTGACATCGGTAAGAATTGGATCCATTTCAATATTTAGAACTACTATTGGATATCTACCGATCGGCAACAATGTATGGTAGCTATCTACTATCGCATTATTTATACCATAGTTCTTTACCCAACGACCGTTCACTAAAACCGTTATATAGTTTTTAGATGCTCTCGTTATTTCTGGTAATGTCGCAAAACCAGAAATACGAAAATCCGATGAATCATTGTCGAAAGCGACCATTTTTTTCACGTTAGATATTCCGTATATGGCAGCCAAAACTTGTTTTAAATCGCCCCTACCACTCGTCTGCATAATGGTTTGTTGATTGTGCGTAAGTTTAAAGGCAATCCCTGGATAACTGATTGCTAAGCGATTTATCAAATCTATTGAATGACCTAATTCCGTTTGAATCGTCTTCAAGTATTTTAAACGAGCTGGCGTATTGTAAAATAGTTGACTTACAACAATATCCGTTCCTCTCCGAATCGGACCTGGGGTACTAGATATTACCCTCCCACCTTCTAACTCTACTTTTGACCCAATATTTTCACCATTTGATGTCCATAAACTAATCTTAGATACAGAGGCTATACTAGCAAGTGCCTCTCCCCGAAAACCTAATGAACGGATTCTAAAAAGGTCATGCTCTGTAGTTATTTTAGAGGTCGCATGTCTAGAAAATGATTTTAGCGCATCATCTGCGTCCATCCCCTTACCATTATCGGTAACTTGAATTTTAGACAGTCCTGCTTCTTCCAGCGTAATTTCAATAGAAGTACTATCAGCATCTATGGCATTTTCAACTAATTCTTTTACAACAGAAGCTGGTCTTTCCACCACTTCACCGGCTGCAATTTTGTTGGACAGCAATTCGTCCATTACAATGATTTGTCCCATTTCATTCACCTACTTTTGGGTTATTCTAGCTCTTTTTGTAGCTCGTATAAAAGTTGTAACGCTTCTAATGGAGTAGTACCCGATATATTGACTTTCTTTAACTTTTTCATAATTTTATCTGTCGCTTTATTTTCTGGGATAGTAACTAGTTCTTTACGTATCTTTGGTTGCTCATCAAAAAATGATAATTGCGTTTCGCTTACATTTACAGCACTTTCTCCCTTTTCTTCCTGATCTTCAAAAGTTGCTAAAATCTCACGGGCGCGGGAAATAATTTGTTCTGGTAGTTGCGCCAACTCAGCTACGTGAATACCGTAACTCTTATCCGCTGGGCCATCTTTTAACTTATGTAGAAAGACAACTTTGCCATCTTTTTCTGTTGCTGAAACATGAACATTTCGAAGCTTCGATAACGATTCTTCTAACTCAGTCAGTTCATGATAATGTGTAGAAAATAGCGTATTAGCACCTATATTTTCATGAATATATTCCATCATTGCCTGAGCTAAGCTCATGCCATCATATGTGGAAGTACCGCGCCCAATCTCATCAAACAAAAGCAAGCTCTTATTTGTTGCATTCATAATAGCATGCTGTGATTCCATCATTTCAATCATAAATGTACTTTGGCCACCCGCCAAATCATCCGCAGCTCCAATACGAGTAAATATTTTATCGACAATTGGTAACTTTGCAGATTCTGCAGGTACATAGCACCCTATTTGCGCCATCACCGTTGTAATCGCGATTTGTCTCATAAAAGTACTTTTACCCGACATATTTGGTCCGGTGATCAACAGCATATTGGTGTCTTCCGTAAGTACACAATCATTCGGTACATATAGCTGATTGTTCATCATTTTCTCAACAACTGGATGTCTACCTTCTTTAATGATCATGGCATTAGAATCATGAAACACAGGCTTTGTTAAACGATGGTCCTCTGCCACTTGAGCAAATGATATAAAGACATCTAGCTCACTAATTTGTTTTGCCAATTTCTGAACAAGCGGTATATATGTTTTAATTTCTTCCCTAACTTGGGTAAATAGTTCATATTCAAGTACTAGGCTTTCATCTTCTGCAGATAAAATAAGAGATTCTTTTTCTTTCAGTTCATCTGTTATATATCTTTCAGCGTTCGCAAGCGTTTGTTTTCGAACATATCTAGACTCATCTGCTAAATGAATATACGATTTAGTTAACTCAATATAGTAGCCAAAAATACGGTTATATCCTATTTTTAGATTTTTGGCACCTGTAATTTCTCTTTCTCTTTGCTCTAATGCGGCAATCCATTTTTTACCGTTAACGGAAGCATCGCGAAGTTGGTCCAGTCGTTCATGGTAACCGTTATTAATCACTCCACCGTCTTTTACGGCAATCGGAGGATTTTCACTGATTGCTTCTTGTAACTTTCTCCAAATAACTTCACAATCCTCTAAAGCAGCTCCAAGTTTTTGCAACACCGTATCTTCCGATTCACTGAGTAGTTGCTTTATAATTGGCACCTTTGAAAGAGATTGTCTTAACTGAGCAAGGTCCCTTCCTCCAGCACTTCCAAATCCAATTCTTCCTACAAGTCTTTCTAAATCATATACTTCCTTAAAAGCTTCTTTAATCTCCTCACGAAGCATAAAGTCATTTAGAAAACTTGTCACTATTTCTTGACGTGCTTCAATCGATTGTTTGTTTGCGAGTGGCTGATGAATCCATTGCTTTAACTTTCGACCTCCCATTGCCGTTACCGTTTCATCTAGTAGCCATAATAACGTCCCTTTTTGGTCACCACTTCGGATAGATGATATTAGCTCTAGATTCCGTTTGGAATGGTAGTCCATTGCCAAAAAGGATTCTCTTTGCTGAAACGTGAAAGGCTGAATATGTAAAAGAGATTGTTTTTGTGTTTTTTGAATATATTGTAAAAGTCTTTTTACTGTTTGATGCGTTTGTTTAGGATGATTCGGAATGTACTTTTGAATCGCTTCATCTGTTAACTCCTCTTTTTCAATCGAAACCGTAAAATCATGGATTGTTGATAAATCATTAATCAGTACATACATTTGTTCACTGACGATTAGTTCTTTTGCTTGGATGGAGAGTAGTTCCTGTACGACCTCTTTTTCATCACCAGAAAGAATAGTCGTAAAACCATCACCTGTCGAAACATCCAAATAAGCAAAAGCAACTTCGTTTGATGCAAGTAAGTCAGCAGAAGCAATAAAATAGTTAGACTTGGTTTGCATTGCTTTTCCTTCTATAAGCGTCCCTGGTGTAACCAGACGTACAACCTCTCTTTTCACAACACCCTTTGCATGCTTTGGATCTTCTACCTGCTCACAAATAGCGACCTTATATCCTTTACTTATAAGTGTTTCAATATATCCTTGCGCAGAATGATGAGGAACGCCACACATCGGAATATTGTCCTTCCTACTGGTCAATGTAATTTCTAAAATCGCGGCAGCTTTAATAGCATCATCATGAAACAATTCATAAAAATCACCTAAACGAAAAAATAAAAACGCATCTATGTGGTCTTCTTTAATTTTTAAGTATTGTTGCATCATTGGAGTCTGTGTAGTCATTTAAATCCTTCTCTCTTCTTTACTAATATAATGATTATACCAAAAAACAATGAAAAATGAGGGAGTTGGAAGAATCAATGAAAGGATTCATCTATTCATGACGAATAAAATGAACCCTGAATAAGTAACCTAATCAGGGTTCAAATAGTCTGTTACTTTTTAATTGGATTTTTCTTAAATGACTCTTTGTCAGCACGCTTGAATTCTTTTGGATATATAACTTCTTGCATCGATGATAATCCGTTATCTTTTAGTTTGAACTTTTCATGTGGTTGCTTACGTTCTTTCATTGAGAACACTCCTCTCGTTTTTAATCTTTGTTAGTTTTTCCTTTATCACTAGAGATATTCAGTGTTTTATAATGGAATGAACTTTATAAGCACTTCCCAAAATTTCTTTACTACATGCCTGCATATTTTCATTTGAAAATGGTATTTTTAAAGCTAACGAGAGAAAAATGATACAGTGCTTAAATTATTTTTCGTCAAAAAAAAAGCCGGTAGTAATAGCCGGCTTGTTAAATGGACGAAGAATCATCCACTTCTTTAGAGGAGCCTGTGGAACTCGAACTAGAGGAACTGGAAGATGAACTAGATGAACTTTCTTCTCCATATGCCCATTCTTCTTCAAATTCCGCTTCATGTACTTGAATACAAATAGTTGTTTCCCCAACGACCTCAACAAGTATCTCTCTTTCTACTGTTACTTGGAATTGTGTACCACCTGAAATAATAATTGCCTCTGTGCAGTTTGGTTGTTGCAGCACACGTACATGTACTTCTTCTCCTGTAGTGTCTTTATCGCGATAATGTAGTTTAATGCGATCTTTATAATTGATTGTTTCCGTGAATACGGACGTTTTGGAATGGTCATGGTGCGCATACCAAACGTTAATATCAAATTTCCCAGTTACTTCTACATATCTTCCGTGTTTTTTAGACGAACATGTGTGATTAATAACCCAGCAACCTAAAATACTCGATGGTGTATTCGGTGGACGAAGCACTTCACAGGATTCTGTTCTCTTTTTACCTTTCGCAACAACAGCTTTCGTCACAATATGGCGCATGTGTTTCATTTTTTTCCTCCTTGTAATCAAGTCATAACATCATATGCGCCCATCGCCCAATCGGTTCATCTTGTTACAAATGTTATGTAGAATAAAAAGAGGAAAACCATGATTAACTCACTTTTTGTCACATCATACGTCTATTTAATTGTTATTTTAGGCCAATTTGACTGCCAGTTTTTCCGCTGAATACGTTGCTCATATACTGCCATAAGATTTTTATCTTTTGCAAAGTGAGGGACTGGTTTCACATGTAGCTTCAGAATGTCCGCTACCCCATATGGAGCTACGAGCGCAATATCATTTTGTCCAAGTAATTTCACTCCAATGGCAGTCACCGTTTCAGGAAAATTGGCTATTCCCTCCGCTGAAGAATGATAAGGCGGCAAATTATTGATCTTGTGCATTCTCGCCTGATTTTTTACTGACCAAGGAATTGTGGGCATTAGTATACGTAATTGATGCTCCCACTTTTTTTCCTCTGATTCTTCCTTATTGTTAGCATCAAAATAAATTACATCGATATCTTCTAAAGGCGTTCTTTCTATATAGCCATGTAATGCATCCCAGATTTTGGACCGAACAAATCCCGCGCATATCCACCAGTCTGGAAGGT
The DNA here is from genome assembly GCF_038003145.1 of Psychrobacillus sp. FSL K6-1464. Taxonomy (NCBI): domain Bacteria; kingdom Bacillati; phylum Bacillota; class Bacilli; order Caryophanales; family Bacillaceae; genus Psychrobacillus; species Psychrobacillus sp. FSL K6-1464. The sequence goes on along the minus strand of NZ_JBBOOP010000001.1, from coordinate 1,446,091 downwards.
CTAATTGTTGAGCTGCTCCTAATATATCCATCATCCATTTATCTTCTAGTATTAAATTTTTTATATCTTCTGTTGTTTGCAAAGCCCTAACCTCCCTCGTTGTTACCCTCTTGAGAACATTAATTTCCAACCTATGATAATACTTATAAACAGAATGACCGCATATGTCGGTAAACCATAAGGAATGAGCAAAATAAATGCATGTATCGCTGCCATAACCCCAACTAGGAACATGCTGCCGAAAACTTTGATGAAGCCATTAGTTTGTGTATGCTCATGTGAGCTTATGAAAGGGAACTTCCCTTTACTAAAAATCCCATAGGATACGAGTGTTAGAACGATTGTAGCTAGTAGAACAACCACTAAGTCCAAAAAAATTCGGAAAGAAAAAATCCAGAGAAATATTACACTTAAAGTCGCTAAAATAGGTATGAAATAATTCATGATACTCGCTTTTAAAGTTGCACTATATACAAGGGCTTTATTTTTGATAGGAGCTGCATAAAAAATCCATTGCCCTTTATAGTTACCAGAGTACTCTAGCATTTGCACAACGGATGGAATCATTATTAAGGAAAAATAGATGACCATAAAAGAACTTCCACTTCTCATTTCCTCAAAGGAACTAGAGCTTATCGTATTGAATAAAAAGATAAAAGGAAAAATAATCGCAAATCCTAACAAAGGAAATATTTTGAGCTTTAGTTCTCTTTCTTCTTTTAACAGTAGAGTGGCAAACTTATAAAAAGTCCGTTCCTCTTTAGTTCTACAAAGAATTCTTGCCCAAACTCCTTGTAATTTACGGTTTCGCTTTTTCGTTCTGTTAGCATCACTTTGTAATTTAGAAAGATTTCTTTCAAAGGACGGCATTAAACGTATATATAGTGCTATTGCAAGAAATGGAGCTAGAATAGCAAACAGCGATAAAATAATAATCGGAACGGAAAAATCTTTATTTAAGATTAATTCGAAGGGGGCGGCAAACCAAAATGGCGGGAGGAACATATGCCACCATGTAAAAGTGTACGTAATGTCAATATTAACTATTTGAAACACACGACCCACTAATTGATAACTAATCGCCATGCCAATCGCCAGGAAAATTTGCACGTAGTTAATAACATCCTTTAACATTTCCCCACTGAAGAAACGTAGGATAAATAGATATACAAAGGCAGTCAATACTACAGACAAACTGCTAACCAATAATATTTCGATTAAAAACAGGAGCGCAAATATAATACCAAACTTAAAGACACTGACAATGAGAGGAATAATTACAAACGAACCAGTTAATAGAACCATATATATCATAATATGAGTAATCTTCGCTGCATTTAAAGTCTTTGCGCTAATAGGTTTCGGATGAAGAATATTTTTGTCTCGTATATCTAGTAGAACAGCAGAAAAATCAGAAACCATCGATGTCATTAAAATGATAAATAAAGAGCTAAACATGATAGTAAGAGAGAACAGAAACTCATTGCCTAAAAATAGAAAAGGAACTAAAAAGAGAACACCAAATAACCCATACATCCATAAGGATTTAAGAAACTGATTTCCTTCTTTTTTCACATTAGAACCACTAAAAATTGCAGGCATTCTTCTACTATCCATCGTCAGCTTTAGCTGTAAGATCAAACGCATCACATCATAGTCTATATTCAACCTTTGAAAAACGGACCTAAAGCGATCTAGAATTCTCAGTGACGCAAAATCATTCATCTTTCCTGCCTCCACGAACTAAATTCACAAATCGCTCTGCAATTTCCTCATGCTCAGTAAAACCAGTCAACTGATTGAAGATGTCTTCTAAAGAACCTTCCTGGTTTTGCATTTTCAACTCTTCAAAAGATCCATCTGCCACAACTTGACCATCTACTAATAGTACAATTCTATTACTAATTTTCTCAACGACATCCATAATATGTGAAGAATAAAAAATAGTCTTCCCTTGCTCTGCAAGCTTTGCAAGTATTTCCTTAATAACCATGACACTGTTTGCATCTAGACCACTTAACGGTTCATCAAAAAACAATAAATCTGGGTTATGTAGCAAACTAGATATGATTAATACCTTCTGTTTCATCCCTTTGGAAAAGGAGGAAATTCGTTGATGAAAAACAGCCTCTAAACCAAATTCCTTCATCAATCCGAAAGCCTTTACCTCCGCCTCTTTACTGCTTAATCCATAAAGCTCGCCAGTGAAGGTGAGATATTCAAAGGCAGTTAGATTTTCATAGAGCTCGGCTGTCTCCGGCACGTAGCCAATGCGTTTTTTATAGGAATAATCACCTTTAATAATATTTTCTCCGAAAATTTCAATAAGCCCTGTGTAGCCATCTATTAGACCAAGCATTAGTTTGACAGTTGTACTTTTCCCTGCTCCATTTGGTCCGATATAGCCAATAATTTGACCTTCATATACATCTAAATTGACACCTTTTAATACTTGTTTGTGTCCAAAACTCTTGGAAACACCATTCAGTGACAACACTTTTTTAGTATTCATCATACTCCCCCTCTGTATATATCATTCTCAAATTCTAAATATTTACATATTCATATTATCATATCAATACTCTTAATATTCCATTATTTTGATATAGAGAAAATTCTTTCTAATTCTAACTATTGAACTTCAAGGACAAAGAGTGTAGCATTTTCTAAAGTTGGACTACATAATCTCGTAAGGAGAGAAGATATTTGTTAACTACTAATGAAATGAATAAAAAGGCTTTTATTTTATTGATAATTGGAATTGTTTTCATCTCCACCACTCTGCGTGCGCCACTTACCGCCGTGGGACCAATTATTTCGTATATACGAGATGGATTAGACATTTCCAATGTTCTAGCAGGATTTATCACAACGATTCCTCTGCTAGCTTTTGCTATTGTCTCTCCCTTTGTCCCAAAGATTGCGCGACGACTTGGGATGGAAATGACACTATTTCTAGCTATTCTATTGTTGGCAATAGGAATTATTATTCGTTCGCTCGGAACGCCCTTTCTTTTACTTTTAGGTACTGCGCTTATTGGTGTAGCTATAGCATTTGGAAATGTACTACTTCCAAGTTTTATAAAGCTAAAATTTCCTTTACAGCTTGGAATTATGACTGGAGTATTCACTGTTTCTATGAACTTATCTGCGGGTATTGGAGCAGGTATCAGCTATCCAATAGCAGATGGAACATCTTATGGTTGGCAAGGTGCGCTTGGATTTTGGGCTATTCTTGCAATAATTGCATGTATTATTTGGTTACCTCAGGTCAAGAAAAAACAAGAAATAGATGTCGTGCCCTCTTCAACTAATGTAGAAAAAGCCAAGTCAATATTAAAATCACCTCTAACATGGACAATCACTTTATGCATGGGTTTACAATCACTCATATTTTATACAACTGCAGCATGGATTCCTGAAATATTGCAAACCCAAGGAATGGAGGCCGAAAAATCCGGCTGGATGCTTTCTATTATGCAATTTGCACAACTTCCAATGACTTTTCTTATCCCAATTCTTGCGGGTCGATTTAAGGATCAGCGAATATTAGTTTTGGTATTTACGATTTTCTATTTAATAGGCTTCACTGGACTGTTATATGGGGATATCTCACTGACACTTCTATGGATGGTTGCACTAGGCTTAGGTGGTGGGGCATCATTCGGACTGGTCATGATGTTCTTTTCTCTTCGTTCGCGTACCCCTATGGGAGCAGCAGATTTATCGGGTGTTGCGCAGTCATTTGGTTATTTACTTGCAGCAGTCGGTCCTGTATTTTTTGGATTTATCCATGATGCAACGGGTAGCTGGGAGATTCCTAAAATACTATTTATCGTTACTGTTATTCTTCTTTTCTTTGCTGGAATGCATGCAGGAAGAGATCGTTTTGTTTCGAAGGAAGTCTAAAGAACAATTAAATTCACGTTTAAAAGGAGCATGATTAATCATGCTCCTTTCCTTTTTTAATACGGTGAAGGTTGATAGGAATAATTCGGCGTTACTTTCTCATTATTATATGGCTTATGAAAAATATGCGTGGTGGCAGGTGACATTGGAGGAATAAGCCATGTCCAATTACCTGTGACGTCACGACCTGTATCTTTCTCAATTTCTTCAAATTTCTTAAATTGTTGCGCAGCCGTATGATGATCTACAATACTGACACCATCTTTTTTGAAGGAAAACAATACAGCTGTATTTAGTTCCAAAAGAGCCCTATCTTTCCACAGAGAAGCATTAGATTTCGTATCTAATCCCATTCCTCTGGCAACTGAAGGTAACATATTGTAGCGATAGTCATCAGCTAAGTTTCGTGCACCAATTTCTGTGCCCATATACCATCCATTAAACGGAGCAGCAGCGTACGTAATGCCTCCAATCTCCAACTTCATGTTCGAGATCATGGGTACTGCATACCACTTCATCTCTAAATCTTCAAACCAATCATATTCAGGATGACGAATTGGTACCTCTAAAATATACTGCTCCGGAATATCAAATAATTTCGGTGGGTGATCCTTCACCTGAATAACAAGTGGCAACACATCAAAATTGGTTCTCTTCCCCTCCCATCCAAGTTCCTCACATTTTTTCGTAAATTCTATGGAATCGGAATCTCCAATAATCCAGTTCTCCGTTTCATAGCCAGCATATCGTATAAGCTGATGATTCCATACGCGAATATCCTTTTGTGAAAATATTGTGATAGTCGGCCGAATTCGACCTTCATTTGTCGCAAACTGCATATGGGCGATGAGTGCCTCAAATACAGCTTCCTCGTTATGTAAATGTCGTTTATCAAAAACGGTAAGGCTTTGCCAAAACAGACGACCTATGCATTTATTACTATTACGCCATGCCACCTTGGCACCGAATTCTAGCTCTTCAGTAGTGTGTTCGTAGGCACCTACTGTATTAATCTGACTTTCTATTTCTTTTAAACGTATATGCATGTCTATTTCCGCCTTACCAGTTTCCCTATAAAAAAGATGAATAAAGTCCTGTGCTTCCAATAACATTATCATAGCACCTCCCCATCTCTCCATCTTAGTAGAATGGAGCCACTACAGACAAGTGACAGAACTAAGAAAGATGTGAGGATTTTATGTCAGTAGAATTAATCGAATTAATTTATATGCTATATACATATTCGTCTACTTTATGTTAAAGTCTAGGTTACATTGAATAATTTGGTAAAAGTAAAGGAGATTTCCCCATATTATATTGTGATATGTAGTTATCTTTACACGCACCTTTTGACTCACCACAACTTAGTTCAAAAACTTAGGAGGATTTACTGTGAAACGATTTTCTGTAATCATACTTTCCGCAACATTAATTTTTGGGGTTTCTACAACAGCACCGACAGAGACAGAGGCGGCAGCTAAGGAATTTAGCAATTGCACAGAGTTAAACAAAACCTATAAAGGTGGAGTAGCCAAGGCTGCAAATATTAAAAACAAAGGCGGAAAAACTAAATTTACTCCTTTTGTATCAAAAGAGATTTATGAAGCTAACATTAAAAGCGACCGTGATAAAGATGGCATTGCATGTGAGAAGTAATTTTATAATATAGCTATTGCAGCTTAAGAAAAGTTGATAATATGTAATGCATTTATTGTATTACCTGACTAGATTCTAATTTCTACTTTTTTATATAACTAAAATAAAAAATAACCTTGAAAGGCGTTAAGCCTTCAAGGATATGATTTTTTATTTGGTTGTAATCTTGAATGTTGATCTTTGCACTTCAGGATTTTTTTAGGTATATACTAGTGCCCTACATTATAGTATATTTATATCTAGAAACATTAATGTTTAAAGAGTTCTTTACATTAAATCGGTCTTGTAGCTCAGTTGGGAGAGCACCACCTCGACAAGGTGGGGGTCGCTGGTTCGAGACCAGTCGGGACCATATTTCCAAAAGCCTTTAACCTCAATGGTTTCAGGCTTTTTTTAATTTAATTTATTACCTACATAACAAGTAGAAATTCTTCTTACGTGACCGATATGTGACGAATTTATTAAAAACGTGTTTTTTGGAATATTATCAATAGATACTTTTATAACATTAAACCACCTTCCATTAATCTGGTTGGTGGTTTTCTTGTTGCTTATTTAATTCAACACGATCAATTATTTCACATAATTCAACTGTTGCTTTTAGCTCTGTCTCTGACATGTTTAGTAACCAATCCAAGAACCCCATAACTGATTCTTTCGAGTATTTTTCAATCATCGCATCAATTTTATTATCTAGTTCTATTTCTTTTGTTTTTTCCAAATTCACTCCATAACAAATTTAAACTTTAGTGTACTATTATTGTTTCTTCATCAACTGTACCCATCATTACTAGTAATTCTAGTGCTGACATATTAGGTAAATGTTCCAAAAATACAATCGCCTCTGACGAACTATGAAAAGTAAATTTTTGCAGTTCCTTTTTCACTTCAAATAGTTCCTTAATTTTCTCTAATTGATAAAATCTAATGTTAGGTGTTGCATGCATATTTTCTCCCATGATTAATATCCCTAAATCTTTAACCATGGGACTTTCAATAAATTGAATTAGTTCCATTGATTCAAGCTCTACTGGCAAATTTATATTTAACATTACACATTCCCCCTTTTGTAACATATATTCAACATTAAAAGTGGAAGTCCTTCTATTTTATATATAAGCTTAAAGATTTGATAAATCTATTTTCGCAACATTTAAATTCTGTTGATCTTTAGTTAAGGTAAATACGAGAATCGCATTGTTAAAAGCTTCTTCTGCTTCATCTAAAAGACCGCATTTTTTAGACAGTATTCCTATCATGTGGTATACCTTACCTAATGAATACATCAATTGACGGGCTTTCATATAATGTAGAATTTCATAGGTTACCTCTAATGCTTCCTCAAAGCAATCTAACTTGTATAAAGTGTAAGCATAATTATATCTCACTCTTGGTATAAGCGTGAAATCTTCATAAATTCTTTGATTCATCAATTTTTCGTTAATTACACTGTATATTTTGAGTGCTGCTTCTACATTATTAGAAGATAGATATATGAGACCAATAGAATTTAAAATACTTATATCCAGTTCAGAACCAAAGTTTTTTATACTGACAAGTTTATTTAAGATACATAGTGCATCATCTATTTTATTCTCTGTTTTATGAAGAAGTACCGCTCTGTGCCATTGAATAAATTTTCTAAATTCTTCTTTTAAATAGATGGAGGAAATTCCTTCTAAAACTTCTTTACACTTATTTAACGTTAATTCTAATGACAAATAATCATTTCTATAAGTAAACTCTCTGCAAAGACTTTTTAATTCCTCTACTTCTTCATTCAAAGGAAACAGTGCTTTAAATGATATTTCTAATTTTAAACAGATATCATTTAATATCTCTAATCTCGGTAATTGTTTTCCTTTTTCCAATCTATGTATTGTAGATTCATTGCATACATTTTCCGCCAAAGCTTTAATAGAAAGACCTTTAGACCTTCTATAATATGACACTTTTCTTCCTAAATCCTCCACTTTAACACCCCGATTGTCGTAATCTTGCATAACATCCTATATATTTAATTTTTATTGTAGCTTATATTTATAAATAAGACATAGATTAGGAGGAAATAATGAGAAAAAAATATAGAAAGTTAGTCATTACGGTGGTTTTAGCATTCGGATTATTCATTAATTTTTCAAGTGATATACAGGCCGAATTTAATACCCCCTCCATACCGCAAGGAGCATCATTAAATAGTGACCCTATAATTGGAGATCATTAAGTCGAAAAAGCTGTCATTTAAATTTTTGTTTAGATTTAAGTAGATATAATTTTATATTTATTTGAATTTTTACATATAAAATTGAGTTTAGAGAGGAATGGTAAAATGTTGAAGGTTACAAAGAGAACAGGGGTTAGCTTTTTATTAATGTTACTAGTTTCATTGCTATTTATGGGTTCAGCATCTGCTGCTGACTCATCTACGGTAAATATTGGTGTTGGTGAATATATCAAAACAACTAGACCTATCGTGGTAGGTGCGGGAGGCACAATTCATTTAGAAGTAGTTAATACAACTTCAGCTACTCTTAAATATTCTGTAAAACGTAAAGGTGCATCAGAAGCAGAACAATCTCTAACATCTGGTAGTGTAGTTGGTAATAATAGAGCTGCATATTCACGAACTTTAAATAGTTGGGACCCTGCTGGCGAATACTATTTAGTTATTGAATCTGCAATAGGAAAAGCAAGTGGTTTCGGAAGACTTTCTGTCAATTAATTTTAAAAAGCTCCTAATCGCAAAGTTTAGAAAAAATCATTTGGAAAACCGCCTACCTTTTATGGTTGGTGGTTTTTATCTTCTTCAGCTCTATTTATAATTTCACATGACTTACCTAAAGCAATCAACTCTTTTTTACCCATCCTCGACATTTCATCCAATGCATTTAGTATTAATTCTGGATCATATTTATCAAGCATTTCCTTAAATAATTCTTCTGTTCTAACCAATAAAACCACAACCTTAATCCATTATCGTAACATCCACAATTTCATCTAGTTTCAAATTTAGTAAAGAAAATGGATCTTCTAGTTCAATAACTCTTCTTCTTAGATCCACACTTTCTATAATGCCTCTTTTGTAAATAAATGCTCCATCCCTCCACAACTTTACTTTAGTATCGACTTTAGTCTTAATAGCCATATCTAAAGTATGTTGAATAGCATCATAGTCCCATTCATCTAAATCTGGTTTAGGTTCTCTTTTAATTTCTTCGCCGTATTGTCTCAGTAAAGATACGTGTTCGGTAAGCATCATAGCTACCCACTTTTTATTACCTCTGTCTTTCAACTTGGAAATATCAAAAACTTCTACTGGTTCGTAAAATTCATTATTCATACAACTTCAGGCTCCCTATGTATTATGGGAACAAATGCGAGTACATTATCTACCTTAAAAGTCCTTTTGGTATTTCGCAAAAAAACAATAAGCTCTAAAGACATTGCCCTCCACAATTAATACCTTTACTCTTCGTTTACTGATTTCACCATGGTTATTCATGTAAATCATTTCGACTATTTGATTAAGCTGCATGGACTTTAAAATATTTATACGCACATCCGTTCCCTCCTTCTTGTAATTACTATAAGAACAATCGTTCTAATTTATAACTAGAAATTTCTGGGCAAATAAAAAAAGCCGACTCATAAAGAATCGACTTTCAACTTTCAACTTTCAATTATATATATCTTCAACTACTTTAACATCAGAGCCAGAAATAAATTCTTTTATAGTATATCCAGCATATTCACCTTCACCAGAATGATATAATTCACCATGTAGCTTACCATTAACAATTGTGTATTTCTGAAAAGCAGCAAAGTAACCAACATCTTCACTAAAGTCTTTTAGAAGCATGCCGCGCGTTCTTAAAGGATTGTTCTGTCTGTGCAATATTCCTTTTTCACTTGTTACAATCCAAACAGGGTCTTTAAAGAATGATATTCTCAAGTTCATTGGTACATCTTTAAATACTACTAAGTTTGTTGAATGTACTCGATAGCCACCACTCATCCAGTAATAAACTTTACCATCATAATTTTCAACATCATAAACTCGTAAATAATTACCTTTCTTTACTACCATCGATACAAATTTACCAGAACTATCTTTCTTATAGACTTTTACGTCCTTCTTAAAAGTCATTTTACCGGATTGGTCTTTTACAATTTCTGCCCCATCCCATATTACTTTTTCTTGTGCCTGTGCTGGTGCTTCAATTGAGAAGTAAGCTACTCCTATGAATAGTATAGCCATGAACCATTTTTTCATTTTTATCCAATTCCTTCCGTTTCTTTTTCAACTAATATATCATACTTAGATTTGTATCAAACCAATAAAGTTAATTAACTGGCTTATTCTACGTTAGTTGAGCAAGACTATTGTATTGTACGTGAAAAGGTAAATTAAAAAAGCCCTACTCGAATGAGCAGGGCTGGGATGGGTAAACTATTTTTATTTCACTCTCAAAGCTTGTCCAATACGAATTGTATAATTGGAATCAAGACCGTTCCAATCTTTAATCTGTTGTGCTGTGCTACCATACCTTTGACTTAAAGAATAGACTGTATCACCAGAAACAACAGTGTGATATATGGCAGTGTTTTTATTTGGAAGATTGAAACACTTAACAATTCCCTTTACATGACCTCGAGCTAGAGATTCAATGAAGGAAGTTGTTTTCAATTTTGCAGCATCATTTGTATTATCGATAAATCCATTTTCAGTCAAAAGAGCTGGCATATTGGATTCACGGAGCACATGAAAGTTTTGTTGTTTCTTGCCACGATCAGTAAAGTTCACAAGCTTCAAGATTTCTGAATGGATATTACTCTGATATGTCGTTGTTGGGACTCCTGAACCTGGGTAAATGAAATCTTCATAACCAGTTCCACCACCTGTATTAATATGAACAGATAGGAAGAAATCAGCGCCCCATGAGTTAGCTTGGTTTGTACGAGCTGCTAGTGATGGGAATGTATCACCTGTTCTACTCATTAAAACTGATACGTTATTGTATTCGGCTAATAAGATATCTCGAATCCTTGTAGAGATTTGTAGAGTTAAATTCTTTTCTTGTAACCCATTTCCTACTGCACCTGGATCTGTCCCACCATGTTCTGCATCGATAAATAATTTTACCATTAATAATCACTCCATTTTAGTTTTTTGTATTGTTAATTACAAACGCTTGTACAACTGATTAAATTTCAAATGACAACCACCTCTTTCAAAATAAAAAAACCGCCAGATGGCAGCTTATTTTGGTTTCTGGTATTTCATCGCTTGTGGGCTATCCTTTAGACCTTTTGTTGTTGGGTCAATTAAAAAAGCCACTACAGCAATAAATACTGTAATGACTAAATGAGGTGCTAAAATAGATTTCTTAGCAATATCCCAAACCATTGGCCAAGTTGTTAAATCCTCCAGATGAACTCCAAAAACACCCCCGATGGGTGCAACAATTGCCAAGATTAAAGCAGCATAAAATAATGGATTTTTGAATCGTACTTTCCAGTTGATTTTCATTGTGTATTTTCCTCCTTGGTTTCTTCCTTTTTTAATATTTCACTCTGTAAAATCTCATTTTCCTTCAGTAAAGTAAGTTTATCCAAACGTGCCATTTCGGGATGTCTCTCTATACTCATCTCTTTTCCACTAGGTGCTTTGTGAAGTTTTTCTAAAGCATTATAAAGAATAGGTGGAATTGGTAACCCTATTTGTGCTGTATTCTCTAAAATTGAAATACACTCGTTAACAATAAAAAAGCTCGTTACTCCAAGTATCACAAGACCCTTACTGTCTTGTCCTGCAGATAAAGCAACATATTCTACGGCACCAGCCATGCCTATCAATACAAAGATGGCCACTTTTTTTATGACACCCGACATTCCCACCGTACTGTTCCAACTCTTGGTCATAAACGACCTCATGACACCTGTTACCATATCTAATAACATTAAAAAAACGAGTACCACTATCGCCTCGTTGATTATCTGTAGCATATACATACCGAAGCTTGCTATTAATGCTCCAATCGATTTAAACCCAGTTATTTGCAAACGTGTCACCTGCTTTCTCTCCTTCCATCATCCTTAGTCCCACTTTAGATATATGGATAAATAAAAAGAGCACCCAATTGGATGCCCCTACTTTTGATTATTTTATCTTCGTAATGATTTCTTCAGTTTAATATTCCATTCACCTTCATCTGGTCCATTAAAATCTTTCACCATAAATGGACCTGAAAAAACCGTTTTTCCTTTTTCTTTTTTAAAAGTGAGTTTCTTGACCATCAATGCATCTTGTTGACGTTTTTCAAAAAGATTCAGCAACCGAACTGTCGGACGTGGCTACATGGAAAAACTGACCGTTTTCAGCATAAAGACCTTCCCCTACAACCGCATCTATTTCATCTGAACACTCGATAAATTTATTCAAACAAATCCCTCCCTCTTTCATCCACAATTCGACAAAAGAGGAGGGGAATCCTTCTAGACTATTATTTATTGTTAAAATGCTTTATGTTCTTATTGTTTATTTTTTCGACCAAAGCGTTCACTTTCAATATTTAATATAGTCGTTCAAAAAACTGTGGAGGGCATAAGAAAAAGCACCCTCTAATGTGAGTGCTTAAATTCTAATCATTCACTTGTCAAACCAATCTTTTCTTAATGAAGTACCTTGAAAAGGTTTATCGTAATATTTATCTGATACCTCAACATCGGCCATTACTCTTTCTAACTTTCTGATTCTTTGAACTAACCCATTATCAGTTCTGTTTGAGAAAAAATCTTCATGGTTTTTTCTAATCAAAATTATGACTTGATCAGCGGCCAAATCCCATGTTCCAAGAACCTTATACCATGCTCTATAAGTTTCAATATAGTCCGACAATACCTCATTGTGTTTAATTTCCCACTCAGCATTTCCCCAATGTAATAATTCTGACAATATAATCCTCCCTGTTTATGAAATAATACCTTAACAATTATATGGTGATAAAGGATTATAAATGACATAAAAAAAATAAACGCTAGCTTATGCTGCGTATAACGTTCCTTACATAAAAACAACGCCCATGTGGACATTCTATTTCGTTATTTCTGCTTTAATACCGCTCATTTGCTGCTTTATTTTACTGATTAAAGTAGGTCTACTATTATCGAAAACGAGTTCAATTTGTTTTCCACTAGGCTCATAGATTTCTTTTACCTCTGTGATTCGAGCATCACGGGTAATTCCCCATTCACGATTTTGTAACGTGACAATATCACCTAGATCATAATCTTTTTCGTATTCTAATCTAGATTTAGTAAGAGCCTGTCCTTCTAAGTAAACTTCCTGTACATACTCGGTTAACGTTTGATTTCCTCGATTGATTAAATCGGCTTCAATTTCTTCTGGAGTACGAAGAGCTGGGTATTGATCATCTGTTACCTCTAATACGTCCCTAGCATCCACAAATAACTCATAGCGATCATGACCAGATGATTCTCCAACTTCTACGATACGTCTTTCTATACCTTCACCTTGTCCGGCGACGACTGCATAATTACGAAAGTTTAATTCTGATTCCGCATAGCTAATTTGTCCAAGTGTATTAAACTCTGGACTAAAAATAGCAGGTGTTAGTATAGATTGTTCTGTTGATAAATTGCGACCTTTAAGCACTTTAAAAACATATTTCTCTGTCTCAATGTCAATCTCTATATTCCAACCAAGACCGCTCAATAAACTTATTTCAGCCAGTTCTTCAGCAAGATTCTTATATCTGGATTGCCAACTAATATTCTCTCCATTCATCTGATTAACACTGAGGATAATATCTTTCATTCGTCTGTTGTCGTCCACAGGATTGATAATGTTGTTTGTCACATAATGTCGCATGACATTCTCTGCATTATCTTGTTTATTGTCATATGCAGTTGTGGAGGGCGGATAGGTTATTCGTTGATTTGTCCATGATTTCAATCGTAATGCTCTAATAATCCAATTTTCCGATGCTTTACCACTTGCATCTAATTCAATTTCACAATGCTTAATAACATAAGCTTTGTTAAGCTTGTTGTGTGGGAAGATAATTCTTCCTTTTATTAATTTGCTTGCTCCTGGTAGGTATCGATTGATCCTTAACTCTAAGGCTCCTATACCATGCCAAGATCGTGTAATTTGTAATGACGAGTAGAGATTAACTTCATTAATTAGTTGAAAATGTCTCGTCATAACTCTTATTGGCAACGACATTTAATCACCTCTTTTCCAAAATTAAAAGAGCACCCATTGTGGATGCTCTCACTTTTGTTTTTTCATTAATTCATTAATAACTGTAAACTCTGCAATTGAAGCTGATGGAAACCCCTCACCATGAGAAGAGTGGTATTTTTTCACATAAATTTCTTGCGCATGTGCGTTATATTTACCATCGACAACCCACAAATCAACAATGAATGTCTGTCCATTAAAATCAATAACTTTTCTGTCAACTGGATAACTCAATAAGTATTCACCTCTTATCCCTATTTCGATAAAAAGAGGAAGAATCCTTCTTAATCACTAACATTCATTACGACACATAATGTTCCTAGTGTATATTAAAAATAAATTTTATAAATATCACTCGATTTTATGAATGTTTTTATAACTCTTCTCCACAGTATCTTTGAGTTCTCTTTGAATTTAAAAATCCATTGCTTAATACACCCACTATCTCCTTAGTTTATCAGATAAGTCAGCTATTCTAAGGGCATTTGACTCCTAATCAATACCGTTATAAGCTAATAAAAAGGAGGTAGTGCAAAATGATTAAAATACCTTATTACCTTTCAAACTTTCTTACTATTGTAGGGTATCTTGTGTTAGCTTATATCCTGTTCTATTCATTTTACGAAGTTTTTGATGGAAGCTATTTTTTCGGATTAATAGCATTGGGATTATCTTTATTCGCAATCTCAATGTCTCTGAAAGATAGTGCCGATAACAAAAAGGGCCTTGATATTATTAGAAAAGAATTACTAGATAATAGTGATTTATTAAAGAGTATCAAGCAACAAAATGAACAGATCGAGAAAATTTTGGAAACCCACCATCAAAATAGTTCTAATAAAATAGAAACACCTATTAACAATATCACTCTATTTCCAATAAATTTAATATCTAATAAGGATCTCAAATGATTTTTGAGATCCTTATTTTCTTCTATAAGATATAAAAAATAACGCTAGCTTACGCTGCGTTTTCGTTGATATCATATCCCATTGTCGTTAATTTCTTCGATCCCGTCAGCTAAACTGTTCACCCCCTACTTGTATAAGCATGTTTCAGGCTGGTTGGGACATTGATCCCGTTTAACAAGCGAACCTATGACATTACAAGAAGCCTTAGGGGATACCGACTAATTTTATATTACTAGGAGGGAATTTACGTATGAACCCAGTGGTGGGTCTTGATGTAGCTAAAGGAGAGAGTCAGGTTCAAGCATTTTTAGATAAAGGCAAACCCTATAGAAAGAGCTTTAGTATTCAACATAACTTGGAAGGATTGAAGAGATTTCTTGATTTTCTTCAAGAAATAGAAAAATCAGCTGGCGGTTATCAACCTTCGGTCGTATTAGAGTCAACTGGACACTACCATACTCCAGTTGTCCAGTTTTTAGAGGAACAAAACTATGTTTATATAGTGATCAATCCCCTTATTTCCCATAGAGCCAAAAGCTCTAGTTTACGTAAGGTGAAAACGGATGCGATCGATGCTTATCATCTTTGTGAACTTTATTATAAAGAAGAATTAGAACCATATAAAAAGAGAGGAATACAACTATTAAACCTTCGTAATTTAACAAGACAACAAGAAAGTATTGCGGAAATGGCAGCTAAAACTAAGTTACAGCTACATTCCTTAATAGATCAGGTATTCCCTGAATTTAGAGGTGTATTTGGAAGTCTCTACTCTAAGGTATCACTACTTACCTTACTCGCATTTCCAACATCCGAAAGCGTATTAAGTGTCGATGAAAAAGAATTGACGGAGAAGATATCTTCCCTCTGTAACAGCCGATCGGAGAAATGGGCAAACGAAAGAGCACAGAAATTAAGAGAGGCCGCTCTTCGAAACCCGTTTCAACATAACCAGTATCAAAGCCATATTTTTAATCTGGAGATGTTAATAAATATTGTTCTGCAATATCAAGAGCATCTATCAAAGCTAGCAAATGAAATAGATTCAATCGCAAAAGAGATAGAAGAATATAAAATACTCCAATCTATCCCCGGAATCGGTGAAAAAATCGCTGCAACGATTATTTCGGAGATAGGAGAGATAGATCGGTTTGACGCCGCCAAAAAACTCGTTGCATTCGCAGGAGTCGATCCTAGCGTTTACTCTTCGGGTAAATTTACTGCATCCATTAACAGAATTACCAAACGGGGTTCCAGCAGACTTCGTCATGCCCTGTATATGGCTATTCAAAGTGGCATCCGAGATGCCCGTAAAAAGAAGACAACGGATGAAATCATTCCTCGCAATAAAAGACTGAGAGAGTTTTACGACAAGAAACGAGAAGAAGGAAAACCCTTTAGGGTAGCCATTATTGCCTGTGTAAATAAGCTCTTACACTGGATTTATGCCTTACTAAAAAACCGAACTACTTTCCAGGATATAGCATAGAAACTGTATTTATATTAATTCACCAAAACCTTCCAAAAGTGATTTAGAGGAAGGTTATTTGGCATGTATTTTTTTAGTATATCATGAGGTTAATAATTTTTTTAGTGAAAATATTGACAAACTATTAGCTGGTTTAGTTTAATAACTTCTAGTCTTTACTGGAAATAACATTTAAAATAATCAAAAATACTTTTTCATTATTAAATTCACCAACGTTTACTAATTGGTGAAGTTCGACCGATTCCCCTTCATTTAAACTTGCGTGCTTTATGGCATTATCTAGTGCCTTTGAAAAAGAAAAATCCTCGTAAACTCTCGCAATGGTCCATTCAATAACTAATTGATTACCTATCCTCAATTAAATTCACCTCATTTAATATATTTTGTATAAGTAAGCGAAACATCATTAGGTAACTTATTCTACGATTCCAACTTAAATCCCTTCTTCAAGTAACCTGCTTACTTTAGTTCAATAATAAAAGGCTTTACTCCTTCTTGAAGTAAAGCACGACGTTAGTTAAATAAGGTACACATAATTTAACACTAATAAATACAGCTATTTCTTTTTTAATAACTGAGCGTTATAAATCAGAAGTAATACTCCAATAAATAAAATTCCAGAGTAAAACTGATTATTATAGTCAAAAAATAGTTTGTAAATAACTACTGAGATTAAAATAACCCCTATATAACCTAATACGTTAGTTAATATATTTCTATATTTCTCTCCCATTTTAACAACTCCTTTTAGTTCTTCACTTCAACTAAACTGTGGCGTTAGTTCAATAAAAAAATAGGCTTCACTCCTTCTTGAAGTAAAGCACCCGTTAGTTGAATAAGAAGCACCTGCCCATTTATTACACATTATGGTCGAACTGTGACTTAAACTTATAAAAGTAGTCTTGATGTAACTTAAGAAGAAACTTCCTTCTTATGGTAAACTTAATGCATGAAAGAGAGGTCATAACATGTCACAGTTATTGTTTGTCTTTATTATTATCTTAGTTGGTATTCTTCTGATCAGTCGTTATAATAAATTACCTCACCCAATCATTACCTTTCTAACCGTATTTGCCATAATGTGTATTGTTTACGCAATACCATATATCTTTATGGTTATATTCTAATTACTTTTAGGACACTCTCTACTTTTACTTCGCAGTTTGTGTCAAATGCGACATAAAAACTCCCATTTTCTTCTTCAACTAGTCGAGTAGAAGGGAACCTCTCTACCTTACGGTAGATTGTGTTCCTCCCCCCTCACAGAACCGTGCTTGCGCTATTCACGCACACGGCTCCTCCTAGTCATCATTCACAAAATGTAGCCAATCTTCTTTCTTAAATCGTATATATTCACTTTAATTCTTGGTGAAGGTAACGGGTATTTATGAAGAAAGAGATTGAATTTATCCCAAGTAAAGGATTTTCTTTGACTTCTTCTGTTGAGCCATTTAAAGAGTAAATATTGAATTTTGTCTCTAAATTGGTAAACACTTTGAGTGTTATCCGTTATGCAATAGTAGTTGTAGTAACCTACAAGCGAGCGTTTAAATCTATCCATAATCATATGAATATCATTATTTCGGTTACTCTTTATCCATTCTTTCGATTCCTTCAGTTTAGCTTGTAGCTTCTTCCTACTTGTTTTCCGTTTCACACGAAAATTTCCCTGTTTACTCTTCCCACAATAGTGTGTGAAACCGAGAAAATCGAAGGTCGCAGGTTTTCTATTCCCCGTTTTTTTTGTATCTTTCTCCGCAAACCTCCCGAAGGGAATAATTTTGGTTTTATCCTCCGCTATTTCTAAGTTAAACTTCTGTAATCTTACCTTTAATGATTGAAAGAACACCTCAGCTTCGCTCTTATATTGGAAGCAACACACAAAATCATCTGCATATCTAACTATATATGCGTGGCCTTTACACTCTTTCCTGACCTTCTTCTCAAACCATAGGTCCAGAACATAATGGAGGTACAGATTGGCAAGTATCGGAGATATGACTCCACCTTGCGGTGTGCCTTTATCTGTCTTATATTTCTTGCCTTCCTCCATGTATCCACCTTTAAGAAACCTACCTATTATTCTTAGTAGGTTAGGGTCAGCAATTCGCAGTTTTAAGAACTCCATCATCCATATGTGATCAACGTTGTCAAAGAATCCTTTGATATCTACATCTACTACATAACTTACTGATTTCTTTTCAATATAATGGTTTAAAATCTTCAAAGCATCGTGGCAATTACGATTTGGGCGGAACCCAAAAGAGCAGTCTAGAAAATCATTTTCATAGATGGCATTTAGTATTTTTGTAACGCCTTTCTGTACAATCTTATCTTCATGTTCCGGTATCCCCAACGGTCTTTTCTTGCTGGAGTTAAGCTTAGGAATGTACATTCTCCTTACGGGAACAGGATGATAACTTTTACTTTTGAGCCTACTTACTAAGTCCACTATATTTTCCTCTAGTGTTTCACTGTATTGCTCTTTAGTTGTGCCATTAATCCCAGTTGCCTTCTTATTAAGTAATTCATGATGGCATTGAACTAGAGATTGCTTATTTAGTAAATGTGCAAGTGATGTAAATTTCATTCTCGGTTCAGATTTTGCTAATTCTGCTATCCTTAATAGTTTTGTTTCCATTTATTATCCCTACCTCCGCGTGTAGTAAATGTGTCCCTAGTAAGGGTGATAACTTGGTAGCAGCCTTTCCTCCATCGGCATTACCCAACTTCATTGGTACTACGCTGCTATCCGACTCCCTACAACGGCATTTGGCTTCCTTGCTTATTATCGCTTGTACACCATACTCTTCTAAAAAAAAAGAAAAGACCGGTAGGGTCTCCCGAGTTGCCGTATCATATCCATGTGTAACGTGCCAAGGTCTCTGACCCCAGAGAGGTTTTATCCTTTTTGCCATTAGCGAAGGATAAAATGTAGCTTTCTACCGCAGTTAAGGCATCAGCCCTCTCGATTTACTAACATTATGGAGCTCAATCCCTTCAACCAGTTGGCTTTCGGCCCGCCACCTAACTGTCTACGCTTAAAGGCTAATGTTACCATTAGCCCCCCAAGACTCGCTACGAGTGAATGGCTAGTTCTTTCTCGACGGGAATCCCACCCGCTATATGATACGACCTAGGCTCGGCCGCACAACTGCTTCGTTAGTTTAAGTGTAACATTTCACAAACAATACCTCCTCATGAAAAATCAACCCTTACCTTTAACATAACCAATTTATTTAATAAATTTATTTGTTATAGAATAAATAACCAAATAATAGACAATAAATATAGTATATTGGAGGTAATATTCATGATAATTAAAAAAAGTGAAGATAAAATAATTTATTGCTACTGCTGTCGCAAAAGGACTTTATTTATACGTAGAGATCTGCACAATAATAGTGGTGTAGAGAGTCATTGTAGTGAATGTTCATACGTTTGGTTTGAATGGCAAAATCGAGCAGTGGAGCGAGAAAAGGAAAAGTGGTTGGAGTTTAATGGCGGAGTAGTTAATAAATTGAAAGGTAACGAACAAGTTTATATACAATAACGACCATTTTCACTTTCATTTTCTTTGTTTTTCTTCCGTTTAGACATCAAAACAACTGTCTCCTTTAGGTTGCTATAATAAGTATATTAAATGATAGCCCATATATTAAAAAGCACGACCCAATAAAACTTGGGTCGTGCTTTGATTTGAATTATTCTATTGAAAATGTCAGTACCTTACTTTGTTGTCATTTAACAAAAATTGTATAGTACAAAAAAAGTTGAAACCTCTACTTCTTTTAAATTGCGGGTTCAAGGGCTATGAAGTTTTGCATAAATAAAAATAAAGTTGGAACCAATAATTTTCATTTAATTTCAATATTTTTAAAAAGTTTCTTCAGACAACTGAACTGGTTACTCGAATTTAACTTCTGCTTTCCTTATTTACTATTGACCTCTCTTAACGTTCTCCAAGTGCGCTGTATATCTTCAAAGGATTCTTTTAACTGAGTCACAAAAGGCTCTTTATCGATATTTTGGGTTAATTCTACTAATCGCATATTGCGTGGTTTTACTATTTTCCTGTTATTTTCGTGCTGCGGATAGACCGCCCAAACTTCTTGAATTGCTCTAAATGACCGCCAAATACCTGGAAACGAAATCGCATAGATGTGTTGCGAATAAAAATTATCTCGATAAGCTGTGAGTTGATCCATTACATCATTACGCTTCCTTGTATCCCAGATGTATCTTAATTGGATTTCAATGATAGTCTGAAACAATTTTAATACTCTATTATATTAGATAATATGAATGTTTCTAAATTTTAGAGGTGTTACTCCAGTGTATTTTTTGAAAACCTTTGAGAAATATTCGTCGTTGTTAAAACCAACTTCTCGCCCTACATCATTTATTTTAACTTTGGTTTCTGCTAACAAATGCTTCGCTTTGTCAATCCTCAACTCATTTAAATAGTAAACAAAGTTTTTCTGCAGTGCTTTTTTTATTATAATACTCAGATTGGCACTACTTTTATTGAATATTGAAGATAGATAATTCAAGTCTAATTCTGGATTTGTAAAATTTAATTCAATAAATTGAATTACTTCCTTTATAAACAAACTATCTATCGAAGAATCTTTTGACAGATTTAAAATTAAAGGTGTTACATAATTATTAATAATCGTCTCTATATCTTCGTTATTTAAATAGTTTTGAGAAGATAGATTTGCGATCTTCTTTAAAAGGTCAAAGTTACTTAAATCTTTGAAATTACTCATATATTGAATAAGAAATACAAGAATAATATCTGACTTTTGTTTCATATCCGTTGAATTCTTTATTTTAGAGAGCAACATCCTTATTTCATTAGGATTATTAAAATTAATAAATAAATCATTAAATTTTTTATATAATCCATTTTGCTTCGTGTGAATATCTTTAAGCAGAATTAAATCCTTAACAATTTTCGATATAGATTTAATATTTTCCTTATTTAAAGAAAAGCAATATCTACAAGAGCAATTTAACTTATTAATAGAATTTACAATGATGATCTCTTCATCAAATAAAGGGATAGAGTAAGAAATTGAATTATTAGGTAACTTAGAATCAGAATAAAATGAGTGTAGTGACACGTGAAAATTCTTATATTCTAGATCTTTTAAATTTCCTGTTATGTCATCCTTAAAATAGGTGTTGTTAATCATTTTCATTAAGAAACACTTATTTTCCTCATATATACTACTATGCTTATCATTTATATAAGATAAAACTATTTTCCTTAAAGAAAGGTAATCAACAGGTTTTAAAAGATAATCCTCTACTCCTAAATGGATAGCAGATCTTAAATAATTATAGTCATTATATCCAGAGAGAAATATAGTTTTGAAATCGAATTGTTCCTGAATAGAACGTACTGTATCAATACCATTTATTCCTGGAAGGTTTATATCAGATATAATTATATCAGGCGCAAAATCTTTAGTAGTATTAATCAATTCTTCTCCATTTGAAAAAGAGAATATATTCAATTCTTCACCGAAGTTCTTTTTAAAATAAAACACAAGACCATCACGTATAAAAGCTTCATCTTCTAGTATAAATAAATTCATAATTAGTTTAGCCCCTTGGTCTTGAAGTTTTAGATTAATTAAATTGGTAATAATACCGTAGTGACAAGGATTCCTTTATCCCTGAATTTCAGGTAGATTCCATAATCCTCTCCATAATGTAGTTGGATCCTTTTATTAACGTTATACAAACCTATCCCAGCCCCATCATCTTCTTTTTCACTATTTATAGAACTATTGATTTTACTAATATCTAATACATTATTAATGGTCTGGTTAGTGTAGATTTCAATAATTCTATGGGGATTTTTTTCTACAACAGATATATTTATTTCAAAATCTTTACTTATTGATTGATGTTTAAAGATATTTTCTACCAATGGCTGCAATGTAAACTTTAACATTTCCGAATCTACTATATACTCGTCTTCTATATGAACATTATATAAAATATTCGGAAATCTTATTTTCATAATATTGATATATTCTGAAATAATATAAAGTTCTTTATTTACCGTAGTGATATTTTTTCGATCTTCGGTATTATATCTAAATAAACTTGCCAGACCTCTACTCAATTTCGAGATCTCTTCTATGTCATTCATCATTGCTAACTGATTAATGTTTTCCAATGTGTTATATAAAAAGTGGGGGTTAATTTGATTTTGTAGATTTTCAAGCTTTGATTTATAATACACCATTGTTTGTTTATTATCTCTTTCGATTAAATAATTTATAGTTTCATATATCTCATTTTCAATTTTATAAAGCTCATCATAGAAAATTCTATTTGATTTAATATCTGATTTTAAAAGAATATTTTTACTTCGATAGTTTTTTATTATTTCGGTTAATAAATATAGCGTTGAACTGATTTTATTAGAATACAAATACATTACTGCTAATAATAAAAGTACAGATAAAACAATGACTATTATAATGTTTTTAGTGTTCTTTTTAATTCCATTTAATGCGTTTTTAGTAGGCTCAACGATTATGTAATATTTTTTTGCATTGACATTATAAGAATACATCAACACTCTATGAACATTGAGATATTCAATTTCATATGAATTAAATCGAGATTTATCTAAACCATTAAAGTACTCGGGATTATTTACAATATGACTATTATTAGTGAAATGAATTTCTTCTCTATTTTCACCCAAGATAATTATGTCTGAATATCCATCTAAACTTGATGTTAAAAACTCATGATACACTTTTTCGTTAAAGCTACCTTTAGATAAACTTAAACTTGAGTATAAATAATCTGTTTTCTCCAACGTTTCCAATTTATTTCTAATGTATAATTCCTTTTGTTGAGTTTCCGTCTGAACAATATAACCATACATGAAAATAATATAAGGTATTATAAAAACTAAGGTGGTTAAGATTATATATTTATATTTAATTGGTAAATATATATTCTCACCACCTAATATTATTTTAAGTTTCTTCTTCCCAGATTGATTGACCAGCTGCAACACCACCATCAATTACTAATTCGCTTCCTGTAATGTAGGAAGCTTTATCACTACTTAAGTAGTATA
This sequence comes from Psychrobacillus sp. FSL K6-1464, assembly GCF_038003145.1. Taxonomy (NCBI): domain Bacteria; kingdom Bacillati; phylum Bacillota; class Bacilli; order Caryophanales; family Bacillaceae; genus Psychrobacillus; species Psychrobacillus sp. FSL K6-1464. The sequence goes on along the minus strand of NZ_JBBOOP010000001.1, from coordinate 1,422,743 downwards.
CTAATTCTGCAATTTCTTCTGTATTACCCAGTCTTTTAAGCGGAACATATTTTGCTTGATCAATTGGCTCTTTATTTGATAGTTTCGCTGCATATTCAATCATTTGAGTATGAATATACCCGGGATGTATGGAATTCACTCTAACGTAAGGGGCATATTCCATAGCTGCATTCTTTGTAAGTGTCCTTACAGCACCTTTAGTTGCACCATATATACCTAATCCTTTGGCACCAAATAAAGCCGCATTAGAGGATGCATTGATAATAGATCCAGATTTTTGTTCATATAAAATAGGGGCAATATATTTCAGACCAAAAAAACAACCTTTGACATTAATATCAAACATATCATTGAATTCTTTCTCAGTAGTATCTCCTATACTATTCATTATAAATATACCAGCATTATTAAATAATGCTTTAATTTGATAGTTTTTTTCTAATATATATTTTTTAAGATTATCCCACATTTCTTCTTTTGTTACATCCAATTCAAAGAAAATAACTTTTTCCCCAAATTCAAATTCTAATTTTCTACCTATTTCGACGTTTATATCACATCCAATTACCATATAACCTTCACTTTGAAATTTGTTTAAAGTTGCCTTTCCGATTCCAGTTGCAGCTCCTGTAATAATCACGCATTCTTGCATTCAATCCCACCTTATAAGTTAATTTTTATTTGGCTCTACTTAGCAATCCAACCACCATCAATAACTAATTCACTACCGGTAACAAATTTAGCTTCATCGCTGGCTAAATAAAGTACACCATAAGCAACATCTTTAGGTTTTCCTAATGCAGGTAACGGTGTGATATCCTTCATCCAAACTGATTTTTCTTCATTTTCAAACAAGTCTCTCGTCATTTCAGTCTCTATCATTCCAGGATGTACCGAGTTTACCCGAATTCCATATTCAGCTAAATCTAGAGCGGACGCCTTTGTTAGACTTCGAATAGCACCTTTTGAGGCATGATAGGATGCGTAACCCTTTTCTCCAATAATTCCATATACAGAAGATATGTTAACAATGCTTCCAGACCTTTGTTTAATCATGATTTTTGAACATTTATTAATACCAAGGAAAGTTCCAGTTGAATTAACATCCATTACTAGTTCCCAGCCCTGTAAAGTTTCGTCCTGCACAGAAGCTCTAGATGGAACACCTGCATTATTAACCAGAATGTCAATACTTCCGAACTGTTCGACAGTTTTACTAATTACGTTTTCCCAGTCATTTTCTTTAGAAATATCATGATTAAGAACAATTAAATTGCCTTTATATTCTTTTTCCAAAGCTTTTAAATTTTCTAGGTTAATGTCTGTAGCTACTACCTTAGCACCTTCATCCAAAAATAAATTAGCTTCAGCCAAACCTTGCCCATTCCCTGCACCTGTAATAATTGCAACCTTGTCTTTTAATCTCATTAGGATCCCCCTTTATTCTGAAGATAATTTCTACCATAAAAATCGATCATAACTGCAATGATGATAATGGAACCCTTAAAGATTTGTTGCCAATAACTACTGATAGAAAGACTATCAAGTACGTTTGAAATCATAATTAATATACTGCCACCGATAAACGTTCTCCAAATTGCCCCTTGCCCCCCCGATAAAGAAGTTCCTCCAATAACAACCGCTGCAATAACATCCAGAGTGATAGAGGCACCAACATTGGCTTGCCCTTGAGCTAATCTGGAAGATAAAATAATTGCACTAACCGATGCGCATAAACCTGAAACCATATAAGTACTTAAAATTAGTCGATTTGTTTTTAAACCTGCTAGATGACTTGCTTCTTTGTTTCCTCCAACCGCATAAAGGGATTTACCGTATAATGTATAAGCTAACGCAACACCTAGGATTACGAATATTACGAACATTATTATGACAGATACGGGGATAACACCTATATAATTTGATCCAAAAAATTTATAATCTTGATTCTTCACAAAAAATGGTTGAGCATTGGAATAAACTAATGCAAATCCTGTGAAAACAGAACCTGTTCCTAACGTTGCAACAAATGGTGGAACCTTAAATTTTGTCACTAGAATCCCATTAATTAAACCTGACACTAAACCAACACATAATCCTACTAAGACTGCTACTAAGATAGATGAAGTATCAACTAAACTAGCAGCTACAACTGCTGTAGCGGCATAAATACCACCAACTGACATGTCTAAACCACCTGTAATCATGACGTAGGTCATACCTGCAGCCATAATTCCTATAATTGCAAGCTGGCTAAGCATATTGAAAATATTTGTTGGATTTAGAAAGCCCGAATATAAAAAGGACGATGTTAACATTAAAACAAGAAAAGCCACGACTACCCCATATTTTAAAGATAACGTTTTGAAGTTTAATTGTTTCAATTGGGATAGTTTGACTGATTCGGGTTGTAGGATATTATTAGCCATGTACTTCACTCCTTTCTAAAAATGCAGATTCGATGATTTTATTAACAGAAATATCCTTTCCTTCTAACTCATTCACAATCTCTCCTTGAGAGATAACTAGTATCCGGTTACTTACCGCTACGACTTCTTCCAATTCGGATGAAATGACAATAATACTAACGCCCTTTAATGCTAATTCCTTTAATTTTCTTAGCACATCAAGTTTTACACCTAAGTCAATTCCTCTTGTCGGCTCATCTACGATTAATATTTTTGGACTCACACTTGTCACTTTGGATAATAAAACTTTCTGTTGATTTCCACCTGAAAGGTTTTTCACACGTGATTCAATGGGTCTTGTAATTTTATAATCTTCTATAAACTCTCTTGCTAACTGTTTAGATTTCTTTTTGGAGAAGAATATAGCCTTCCCCGTTCTTGGAAGATCAATCATATTTACATTCTCATGGACTTCTAAGTCTAAATGGAGACCAATCTTCTTTCGATCCTCCGGAGCTAACAAAATTCCTCGTTTAATTGCTTCTCTAGGTGATTTGGGTAAATTAAACTCTTTGTTCTCCAAAATCATTTTACCTTGCACTTTCATTCCTAATCCATATAAAGTGCTTGCTATGGCAGATCTCCCGGATCCAACTAACCCACCTAATCCTAAAATTTCACCTTTTTTAATATGAAATGAAATATTCTTTAGAAAATCAAAGCTATACAAATTTTCAACCGCAAATAACACTTCGTCAAAAGGTTTTTGATGAGGATATTCGTAATCTAATAGTTTTTTAAAATCGCTGTCTACTTCTTCACCAAGCATGCTATGAACGATGCTTTCTTTCGTCCAGCCTTCAATTGTTGTATGTTCAATTACATTCCCACTGTTTAGAATTGTGAATGAATCACAAATATGCATGATTTCATTAAGATGATGACTGACATAAATAATTGTTATGCCCCTTTCTTTCAAACCTAACAATGTTTCTAAAAGTGCATCCCTTTCAGACTGTGCCAAAGATGATGTTGGTTCATCTAAAATTAAAATTTTCGAGTTTAAATTTAAGCAACGCATAATTTCGAGCGTTTGTTGCTCTGCAATTGATAGGCTGCTAGCCAGTGTATTAGGGGAAATTTTTGTATTTAACATTTCAGCAAGTTCGTTAAATCGATGGATTCTAAGCTTTTTATTTACAAAAAGTTTAGAATCTTTTTTAAAGCCAAGAAATACATTATCTAACGCTGTCATTTCTGGTATTATCGTTAACTCTTGAAAAATTGTAGCTATCCCTATTTCCCTAGACATATGAGGTTCTCCATAATGAAGTTCCCCATTGTCTATGAAAATTTGCCCTTCTGATGGAGCGATCCTGCCAGAAAGCATACCTATGAGTGTAGATTTCCCTGAACCGTTTTGTCCAATAAATGCATGACAATCGCCTTGGGGAATAGAGATATTAATGTTTTTATTTGCGTAAAAATCCCCAAACTTCTTTGACAAGTTCTTAATGAGGATAAAGTTTGAATCTCTACTCATAATATCCACCTCACATTAGTATTCAGGTAATCCTTTTGCTTCAAAATCTTTAATATTCTCCAGATTTACATAAGGTGTACCTGGAAGAATATCTTCTGTTGTTAAATCGTAGAATGTTGGTACTTCTTTGTCTTCAAAATGTAACTTTATTGCTTCCATACCACGTTGAACTTCTTCTTTCGGTAGCATGATTACTGTTTGTTGAATATCACCATTTCTAATTGCATTAAACGACCATTCATCGCCACCGAAGTCATAAATTTTGATTTTTCCTTTTTTACCAGCCGCATTCACTGCTTCTACAACTCCATTTGTCATCCCTGAATAGTTTGAAAAAATAACTTTTAAATCCGGATTCGCTTGAACCGTATTTTGAGCTACTTGAAATGCTTGGTTAGCTGTGTAGTCTGTAGAGAATGGGCCAACAATTTCCCATTTATCATTATTAGCAATAACTGATTCCATCCCTCTAATGTTATTTAGGTATGGTGTACCTGTAGATGGACCACCGATAACAGCAATTTTTCCTCCATCAGGATTGTTTTCATCAATATTTTTATAGATGTCTTCATATATATTTACACCTTGACCACCTACGAAAGTTAGTGTTCCTTCTGCTGCTTCATCAATTGCTCCACATAGTTCAATATTGATAGCAGATACCGCTATGCCCTTTGGTAGTACTTGGCTTTGTACGATATCACATAGTTGATTTCCATCTACCGCTTCGATTAAAAAGGCATCATATTTATCTTGTGCTACAGCATTTTGAACTTGATTTAATTGTGTTAATGGATCAAATCCCCCATCATAAACATCAACTTTCCATCCATAATCAGTAGCTACTTTTTCTACTTCTTGAATTCCTGTTTGTAAATAATTGTTACTTGCTCCGGCTGAGAAGTAAGCAACTGTGATATCTCCTTTACCCTCATCAGTAGACTCTTCTTGGTCATCGTTTTTTGCAGGTCCAGAAGTGTTTACAGTTTCACCGGTATTGCTACAAGCAGCCAATGCTAAAAGTACCATTGTTAGAAAAAATAATAAGGGTTTTCTCATTTCATCACCTCTTCATATTTTTGGAATAATGTTTTTCTTCTTAATCGATCATTATAAGTAGTGGCTACCCCGTTCTTTCTTCTATCATAAAGTGTATCAATGTTTAATGTCGTAACTAGTACATCTTCCTTATCCAGTTGGCTTTCAATAACTATTCCATCGGCTACCCATGGCGGCTCACATGGCGTAATAATAGAACATTTACCGAACCCCGGCTCTACCGGCCCTTCTATACTTCCAATAATCGGGGAATGAACTACGTAAACTTGATTTTCGATAGCTCTCGATTCCGCACAATGTCGAACTCTCCAGAAACCATGTTCCGTAAACGTATAAGAAGGACAGAAAATAATTTCAGCACCTTTTCTACTATAAATAGTGGAAATCTCTGGGATTTCAATTTCATAACATGTCGCCACTGCAATTTTTGCTGGTCCGATACCAAACACTTCTAACACATCGCCTTCTTTCGCGTTCCATTCTGCTTCAGCAGGGAAAATATGTGTCTTTCTATGTTTAACATAACTTCCTTTCCCATTAAAAATGTAGGCAGTGTTATAGTATTGTTCGCCCTCTTTTTCAACCGTCGATCCAGCAATAATTACTTGTTTTCTTTCAGTTGAAATAGAATTAAATAATGTAATGTAATCTTCAAGATATATGTGCAATTTATCATTATCTGCACTCGTAAAGTTTTCGTACCCATCAAATGTTGTTAACAATCCAATTGTCATTAATTCCGGAAACAATACATAATCACAATCTTTTGGTACATTTTCAAAGATTCCTAGAATTTGATTCTCAAAATCAATAAAACTCTCATACTTTTTAAACGGAAATTGAACATTTGCAATTTTTACATCCATCTAATTCACCTCCGAATTAATTTTCGTAGTAAGCTTTGCTGATATTTTCTAAAGTCGTAAACCATGCGCCTTTTTCTTTCATGTAAATGATTAAGTTTTCAAGCATTTGAATATTATGTGCTCGCCCTATTGTCTGTGGATGAACCGTTAATGCGTAACAAGAACCTTCTAAATTATTTACAGCGTAATCAAAAATGGATTTCCAACGCTCGTATACTTCTGTATTAGATCTCATACCTTCTCCGCCACCAATAACGTATTCTTGTGTAGGGAAATCATCTAGATACCATGAAACTGGGATTTCAATAACATCACTTGGGTCCCCAAATTTATTCCCTTTATCAAAATCCACTTCCACTTCACGTGGGCGATAAGGATGTAAGTCATTCCCCATTAAACTACTATCATATTTAAAATTGTGCTTTTCTAATAGTTTCAAAGTATTTGGACTGTAATCCCAAGCTGGTGAGCGATAACCCACCGGAGTTACACCTACTCTTTTTAATGCCTCTAGTCCCTTTAATAAAATAGCTTCTTCTTCTTCAAATGACATGTCTGTTGGGTTTTCGTGTGCATACCCATGATGACAGATTTCATGTTTATCACTAATTATTCTTTTAACCACTTCTGTATGAGTATCTACAGTATGGCCAGGGATACAAAATGTAGTTTGGATATCATACTTTTTAAAAAGATTTAGAAGTCTTGGTACACCTACTTCAGCTCCAAATTCCCCTCTAGCTAAATATGCAGGTGATATTTTATTAAATGTTCCATACCATACCGAAGCAGCATCAAAGTCTACCCCAATATTTACAGCTACACTTTTTCCTTCCGGGATTTTTACTTTTCCATTTGTTTGCATACTAATTACCTCCTCGTTTTTTACGAGTATACAATATTCTTATTCTTCTGAAAATTGCACTTTTTTAAAGAAAAGATGTTTTTCAAAAGTAGATGTTTGCAATTTCACTTCAAAAACGATATAGATCAAAAAGTTTAGGGTAATGAAAATAATTATTCAATTAAAACACTCCATTAACGTCCTTTATTATATTTTTCACTTTTTTCTTGCATTAATTTAATTTAATCGTAAGCAACAAATACTCCCCGCCTGTAAATCAGAAGGGGAGTAATTAGTTACTTTGTTAAAATCGTAAGCACAAAATAATGATCAACTAGTCAAACATGTGGGCATTTTCCTATCTTATAATTAATATTTTTAGGTATTGCGATATTCTGTAGGAATGGTTCATGACCATTGTAGAGACAGCTGAAGAAAATGACCTTAACCCGCTCAACTATCTAATTTCTTACATTATTAAATAATACCTTGGATACACTAAAATTGTACAATTCCATACGTATGTTCTTAAAATGTTTACTATGATATAATTAAGTTCTTCAAAGGCGATTAGTGCATGTTGATTAAAAGTACATCCATCATTAAAATCCCATCTAAATTTAAATAGATGGGATTTTTATTGACTGTTTTCGTTTAAAGTTAAGATTCATTAGGTGGACAATTGTAAGTCACAATCCCATATTCGATCAAGCTATTTTCTATATTTGTTTAGAGCTTTTTGAAAAATAATCTATTATTAAATATGACCACTAGATTTTCTTATACCATTATTTAAAAATGAATATTATTTCATTCAGGTTTTGGCGCCAATCGATCGCGGGTTCAATACCGTCAATTGGCTGCATGATAGGGTGTTTTATTCCTGTCTCAAAAATTATAGTCAGTGCCCTCCACCCAACAAGGTTTTTTTATATTATGACTCAAAAGCTGTTTTATCTGGAAATATACCATTTTCTCTTACAAGGCAAACTGCCAATCTTTGAGCAGCTCGATCAAAATAAAACTTAGAGGGAATATTTTGATCAGGTAAACTTTCTAACTCTGAAAACTTTCTGGTTATTTTATTTAACTCAATTTTACCCATAATCTCTTCATTAGGTCCAAATTTGTAAACTACAGTTTCATCATCTTCATATTCCTTTAATAGTAAAACATACGAAGCCATTTTTACTCCTCCTCTGCTGGATACCACGGAAGCCCAGATTCAACTGTTTTATCGTGTGCGGTACAGTAATCTGTTTTGAATATTCCTTCAAATTTTGATTCAAAAAGTTCATGATTCAGTAAATCAATATCATTCTTGTTATAAGTACCTTTTTGAAACCTATCCCATGCTTGTTCAATTTGAGAATCTGATTCAAAGCGTCCGATTCCATGTTCTTTTATGTGCTCTTTTATAAATAAATGCTCTTTTATACTTTGTACTCGCTGTTCGGTCATTCTAGTACTCTTAGCAATAGACTGGACATCAGTTTTGGATTTTCTAAAGGATTCATACATCTATTCTGCTTTATCAAGTTGCTTTAGATATTCATCAACTGAAAGTTCCCTGCCCCCAGTTTGAACTTTATCAGTACGATTAGAGATTCCTTCACCAGTCTTACCAATACCAATATTTCTTTTACTTTAGTCACATTTTCATTTCATCTATTTCTGTACCATCCACTGTAGTATTTCTAGATTTTAAACACTCATTATAAGTCTTCCGGATTTATAGGAGTTATCTCTTCAAATAGCTTAACCTCACCTTTTGATACCCAACCAAGCCAGGAATCTCTATCTATTCTTGGCAGATTTAGATTACTTCCCACTAGTAAAGCACCAGTGGCAACTTGATATTTGTTTTCTTTTTCTTGTAGAATTTGGACTTTCTCCCCTTTAATAATTCCAAAAGGAGTAACACTTACACAATCCACTAATTCGTTCGGTTTCACTATCTTAGTGTAAACTCCACTTTGGTAAGTATCTTCAAATGTTGAATCTGTTTTTTCTTTCTTGTCAGTCATGATTTTTAAATTATTATCCATATCAACAGTTATTCTAAACTCTACTCCCTTATAAATTCCATATAAACCCTTTTTCAACATATTATTCACCTCATTAATCTTCTGAAATAAATTCTCTACCGTTAAATATTGATATAACCTTATTACCTTTTTCAATAATATAGTGTGCATTAGTTTCGCTTGGATCAAACAAGACTCTAACATCTATATAAGAATATAAAGTTCTTCTTTAATTTTACTAAGTCTTTTATTTATATTTTTGGAATCGCTCGTTTAATCAGGTCTAACGTAAAACTAATCTAATCCAGATTTTGGCATATATAACCTATTTATAAAATAGTGTATATCTTCCACTTTATTATTTATATCATATTCTTTATCATCGATGATTGATAGAATATTTATTATTTGATTGCTATGAAGATGACTGTTACTATGTCCATATTTCATTAAAACTTCTAATAATTATTTCAATAATAATGATATTTTGTTGAGCTGAACTGTTTCTTTCATTTATTTCCCTCATTTCAAAGGTAACTTATTTAATATTTCTAAATTATCTATATCCCAGGGTTTTTGAACAAACGTTTGGATATTATTTTGTCCTCCCAAATAAATACCACCTTGATACCCAACTGGACCAGTATAAACAGTTGTACCTTCTAGTATTTTTATTTCATAAACCGCTTCAAGAGGAGAAGTCACTTCCAAAACACCCGTTTTAAGATTTATCCATTGTAGTTTAACAGAAGAATCAATTCTGACCTGTGCTACAGAAACAGGAGCTTCTTCAGTAAACCACTATCCATAAGGGTTATCATTTGTACCAGCTCTATAAAATACACTTGTAAAGTTAGAAGCAGGATTATTGCCTAGTTCAGCAAGTGGTCCAGGAATAAATCCCTGTCATAACAACTACTAAGATTATTCTCACAAGGATTTCCATATTTTTAATGGTTGAGGTTTAGTGAGATTTAGACTTCAGCTGGTGGTAAGGTAATGAACACAACCATGCTTAATAGCCACCTTTAAAAACATTAATTCAGAAGTCTATTATGTGCACTTAATACTAATTCATAAAAAAAATCAAACGCCTCATTCTCACTACCAGTTTCTTTAATTATATAGTGACCTCCACGTTCTTTTGTTTTATAAACTTTCCACATACCTTGATCAAATGCACATCCAATTACAAGCGGAGCATTTGATATCTTATCCAGTATAATAATGTATTCACCTAATTTTAGTTTTTCAGATTCAAATTTATTTAGAAACTCTTGCTTTGTCACGTTATTATCCCCTAGTATTTCGGAATGCTTCCGATTTTTTCTAACATTTCAGCATTTAATGGTGTTACAATTTACTCTACTCTACTCTGCTCTCCATCCATTAATATCTTTCTCCTGAAAAACCCTACTTCCACGGAACAGCAGTATCTTTCAAACCATATGTGGCATCAGTATTTCCAATTACTTTTTTCACATTATCTTGAAAATCGTGGTAATGGCCTGAAAATCAATAAAATCCAAGTTAGAAATTGGATTCTGCGCATTAGTCCTTACAATTTTATTCAACTCTTCAATACTTCCACTTTTTTTGGTATCAATAGCATTAAAATAGGATTCATTATCAAAAATTCCTTCATACCTTGAAGTTGTTTTTTTAAATAACCAATTTAGAAGTCAAGGTTGAGCTATGGTCTGTTTAAAATGGATATCTGATACTCCAGACTTAAACATTCCCTCTAGATTGTTAAGGCAAGTTTCCATAGTCTGTATATCCTGTTCAATAGTGGTTGGATCAAAAAACCTAGAAACATTGACATATCAATGTTTCTAGGTTTTTTCTTCTAGTTAGACAAAATTGTAAGTAGATTTTATTGAAGCTTAAATCAAATTTCATATCTAGAAATCACCTTATTACTTTATCATCAATTACAGTAACCAAATGGGAAAATAGGAATGTTCATGTTTGAACTAAAATTGTCTAAAATACATTTCAATTTGATTACTCGGTACTACTTTTCTTTCTTTCGGAAATTTGTTGAATTCCAATACTGGCTCTATAACCTCTACTAATGCATCAATCTCATCAATACTAACTTGTTTCTTAAAAACAAACTGTTCTACTTTTATAAAACCGTTACTTTCATAATCTTCGTAATCACTACTAAACAAAGTAAGTTCCCCACTATTAATCACCAGTTCTCCAGTCGAAAAAGGATCATATTCTTTTCCTTTGTAAATTATCTTATATTTCAATTCAAATAATAAATCAATCTCATCTAAGGTTACTTCTTTAATAAAGATATCAGAGTGAATAATTCCACCTAGATCAATTAGCTCTTTAAATCCACTTTCATGCTCTTTACTCTTTAATCTGAACTTATCATTACGAATATTTACTGGATAATTTTTATTATTGTAAGTGGAATATTTACCCATTTAATATCTCCCTATTAAAATTCTCCCCATGACTCTATAGTTACATTAAAACCTTGACTAAGTTTTAATGTAACTTATAAGTGATCTTGTAGTTTTTTCCTCACTATATGCGTCTCCAGATCTGCTAATCTAACAGGTATAGGTAACCGACTTTCTTTATTAATCAATCTCATGACAATTTCAGTACTTGTCTCTAAATCAATCCAATTACCACATGAAATAGGTTTTACATTTTTCGTTGTTCTTAAAGTTCGACCAAATATTTCATTATTTATAATTATATCTGTATAGGATCCCTCTTGATTATCAGCATAGTAAAATCTACATCATTAATCTTCAAATAACTTTTTGCTACACCAATTGTTGGTTTATCTAAATAAAAAGAAGCATGTGTGGCAATACCCATGTGTCGATAATGTAAGTATCCATTCCCATCAAACAAATAAATATCTGGTTGCTTATTGAGTTCTTTTGCGGCCTCCTTAATCAAAGGCAACTCACGAAATGCAAGAAAACCTGAAATATAACTAGCTCTCTCAGAGCTGGCTCTATCTATGTAATGGCATCAACCTGCTTTTTCAACAATTTAAAAAATATATATTTGCATTTTTCACCCCAAAAGATATAATTCTTTTAGAGTTGCCATAAAATCAGAATCCGTTGTTACTTCAATCATATTAATTAGATCATAAAATTGGCTTAGTTTAAAAGAAAAATTATATAGAACAACAGCGGCACTATTTAACTTCCTAGATTTATCTATATAAATCTTAGAATCACCTTTTCCTAAAAATAATACATTATATCTATCATTTGTGCTTTTTTCTAAAATTATTCGGTCTGGCTTAAGTGCATAAAAAGAATAATACTGTTCATCTGAAAAAGTTTTGAATACCTTTTGAATATCGGTTAATGATGTTGCATTTTTAATCTCATTTTGAACATTTTCATCATATTTTCTTACTTCTAACTTACTTTTCGAAAAAATATATAAAGCCAATGCTGATTTATATTTATCTGAAAATACATCTACTTTGTATTCTTTTCCTCTAACAATTTCAAAAAGCTCATACTGATTATTTACTTCATTGAAAGTTAACTTAACAATAGCTTCAGGATAATCTTCTCCACTTACTGGTGCAACATAAATAATATCTTTTTCCCCTTTAATCACTTTAAATTCGGTTTCTACTAAATTGTATATACCAATTAAGTCCATATTTACCACTCCATTATGAGTTTATTTGTTTAATAACTTCAAGCTCAATTAATTCTTCTATAGAGTATGGTCGACCATTAGATTTATATTTAATAATTTGTGTTCCTCCACCTGGCTGATCGAACCAAGGAGCAATTTTCCCTAAAGTTACTTCAAAATCATCTATAACCTCATAAACATAATAAGGCGCTTGTTCACTATGCGGAGCCAAAGCTCTACTTGGGAACGAATCGCTTTCAGGAGCTAAAAAGGAACCTGCCGGGTTACCATATCTATCCAATCCCGTTCCAGGTTGTAATGTTTCCACTTTTTGAGTTCCCGAAACAAATCCATCATTAGGTGGCCAATGAATTTCTCCTGTTTTTTGATTATAATATTTTGGATTCTTATATACATTCTCATATTTTTTATATAATTCGTCACTAGGTGGATAATCCCATTTCTTCATATTTTCAGGGATTTTCACGTCCACTACATGTTTGCCAGCTTCACTAGCTTCCTTACCAATATTACCCGTACCCTTAGAAATTCCTTCTCCAGTTTTACCAATACCATTTTCAATTGTACTGTCAGTCACATCTATCACTTTACTGTCCACTGCAGCAGTTCCAGATTTCTTACCTGGCGATGGCACCAATTTTCCAACTCCAAAAATACTCCCAGCTAATCCAAAGCTATTTAGCCAATGCTCCTTTGAAAAAGATTCTTCCGGGGAGACTGCTTCTTTAACCATGCCACTAAAACCGAATGTAGCATAATTAGCAAAATCGCTTTTCGATTCGAACATCTTGTCTTTTCTTTCTTTGGCTCCAGACAAAATCCCATCTGTAGCTCCGAAAGTCCAATAGTTTACAAAATCATATGGAGAATCTAGTGCATTTTCACGGCGTATACCTACCCCATTCCAAAAGTCTTGAGCAATGCCCTTGAAACTATGGAAGGATTTGACGAATGGGTTTTGATTAATATCTTCTTGTTCCATTCCATTGACCTCTGGTCTAGGACAAGATAAGGCAATCATATCTGTACCAACAAAAGGATGGTGTATGCTAATTAACCCCCCATAGCCAAATCGTATTGGACCACTACCAGTTGTAAATGCCTGGAGCATAGTCGTCAACTGATTTTCTCTATTTGATAAGTTGGAAAGTCCAGCTATCGGAGATGTACGATACGCCAATTCTGTCTTCAAATTATTTTTAGAAGTCAAAACTCCCCAATTTTCTGTTTGGAAATGAATATCTGTTAGTCCAGATTCAAACATCCCCTCTAAATCCGAGAGCCAAGTTTCCATTGTCTGCATATCCTGTTCAATGGTTTGTAATGCATTCGTTTGAGTTGCATCAAATTCATAAAGTTGCGAGATAGTATCGTCACGTTTTCTCTTAGAACTAATGACTCCTTCCTGCACTCCGCTATCATCTAAATGCGGCAGGCCGACAATATCGCTCACCTGGTCCATAATACCGTTTGTCTCATCCGTCAAACTAGCCGTCAGTTGGCCAATTTCTGTAAGCCCCTGTTCCAGTTCTCCCTCTAGAAATGTTTCGAGTATATAACCGAAAGAATCAGGTTCTAGTGAGTAAAGTGCTGCTTCCATTTGGTGAAGGACTTGTTGATAGTGTACGGAAAACAACTGGAAAAATTGGAGAAATGGTAAATGACATTCCTCATAAAAGGAGCGAATGGCATTTCCTCCTTCTCCTTTTAATTGATCCTCCATCTGAACTAACTCCTCCACTGCACGGTGGATTTCTTCTATTTCAGTACTTAACCTGGTTAACATAGTAATGTTTCGTTGTAGCCCTTCTTGAAATAAATCTACATCTAATACTTTCATAGACTTTTCCCCATTAAGCTTTTGGAAATAACTACTTCGCAATATTCTTTATTGTACAATAATACCCCACAGGTGAACATTCTTCTCCCCCTCTAGTAAACTACCAATAGTTATAATATTCCATTTTTAAACAAGAAGGTAAAGAGAGAAGTTACCATTTCCAATAAAACAATTCTTAGGGATTAATATAATTTTTTTAACCGTGACTATTAAACTACTACCAAATTAAAACAGTGGTTGTATAGATAGAAGTGAATACGGAGTTTTATTTAGTACTATCATCATTAATAAAATCATCTTTGATGAGGAATCTTACTATGGGATTGTAAAAGTTGTTATTTAAAACGCGAGAATCTAAAGGATGTTAGCAATGGATTAAAGGGGATTCTATTTTAAAAAGTCTATAAGACATATACGACAAAGGCAATACTGTAATTAAGACATTTTACCGATTAGCTATTATTAAAACTGTCGTAACCTGTTTTCATTAAATGAGTAATACAGACCACCTGTTTACTCTTTTGTCCGCAATTTGTCCGCATAATTAATTTTTTGTACCGATCTTATTTTACTGAAATGATTTTCACTGTCTCTACAACCTTATTAAACCAGACTTATTTAACCTAATCGAATTCAATTTAACCAGGTTATATAAGGGTTACAAATTCGACAAGGTAGGGGGTCGCTGGTTCGATACCAGTCGGGACCATCTATTCAAAAGCCTTTAACCTCAACGGTTTCAGGCTTTTTTCAATTTCATTTATAACCTTTAAAATAAGTGAAAATTAGTGTTACGTGACCGATGTGTGACGAATTTAAAAACGTTTTTTTTGAAATTATAACAACACACAATTTCCTATTATATTATCTAGGTCTAAAGAGTAAAAACCATACCTAAGTAGGATGAGCAACCTACGCCAAGGTGAGGACAGATCTCTCCAACCTGCATTACACCCTTTAACTCTTCTACTAATTGAATCACTACTTTTGGCGCCACTTCCTTTCCAATTCCTCGTACTTTTTTAAGACTTCAATCTGCTGTTTTAAATACCGATTCTCGGCCTGTAGTTTGGCTGTTTCACTTTCATATTCCGGTCCTTTGCCGAAGGTATATTGTTTGCCAACTCGTTGGTAAACACGGTGGATTTCTCCATTTCGATACCATCTCATCCATGTTTTCAACTGCGTATAGTTTCGAATATTTAATTCTTCCATTACTTCTTTTACAGGTACCTTAGCCAATCGCATTTCAATAGCCTTCATTTTTACTTCTACTGGATAACTGACTCTTGTACCCATAGAAAAAACATCTCCGCATTGAATTTAGGTTTTGTATACCCGTTTTTCAACGAAAGGTGTTTTTATTTGTCTCGTTTGTTTAGGTCACTGCAAGTTTTTAATTAATAGTCTTCGTTTACTGTTACACCATTTTTTTTAATCGAGGGACGGCTACTGCTTTTTTCTACCGACTATGCATTCGAATAGATATCATCTGAAATTTTTTTTAAAAATTTTCATTGACAATATAAGTGAAGTGTTTTACCTTTGTGTTAACCAAAATAAAAAAAACAGGTTAACACATTAAAGGGGGCAGTTTATTTTGAAAAAGGGTGGTACTTATCAATATGTATTAGCAGCAATTGGCGCAGCAATTATTTCTATACTCGCGCAGGTGACGATTCCTCTTCCACTCGTACCAATTACTGGGCAAACTTTAGCAATCGGTTTAGTCGTTACCATTTTAGGAATGAGATTAGGTGTATTATCGGTAATAGTGTATATATTAATTGGCGCAGTAGGGATGCCAGTATTCAGTGGGTTTTCAGGAGGATTAGGGATTGTAGTTGGGCCAACAGGTGGCTATATTATTGGATTCTTGCCATCAGCGATACTTATGGGACTTTACTTGAGAAAATTTAGTGTCACAATTTCACATGCAATTGTGGCAAATTTAATTGGTATGGTTGTCACACTGTTATTCGGGACAGTTTGGTTAAAAATCATTGCTGACTTGACGTGGACAGCAGCATTTATGGGTGGCGTGGCACCGTTTATTATAGTAGGTGTAATAAAAGCAGTACTAGCTGCATGGTTTGGTGTTGTAGTACGCCGCCGCCTAAAAACAGCACATTTAGTCGAGGCAACCGTTTAATTAATCTGAGTTTCAGTGGAAAATTCATGGCTAGTTGGAAATATTTGTGCGGAACGAAGGGTTGAATATAAAGAAGAAGCGGTCACCGTTGACAAACTTCAGGGGTTACAAATTCGACAAGGTGGGGGTCGCTGGTTCGAGACCAGTCGGGACCATCATTTTCTATAGCCTGTAAACGTTGATATAACAACGTTTACAGGGCTTTTTTCTTTCGGAACACTTCCTATACTAAACCTCGGATTTTACAAATGCTCACGGATTGCTCACGAGATTTTTTCCAGTGCTTTTTCAAAAACATCTGCTAAATCGTAATTTTCATCTGGTACGAGGTGAGCATATGTTTCTAAGGTAATTTTAGATTCGCGTGTCCCAAACGTTTTGACACCTTCACAACATCAACACCCTTAGAAATTAAAATAGATGGCGTGTGTATGACCGAAATCATGGAATCGAATACGGGTTACGTTTGAAGTGGTAATCAGTCTTTTCAACGCACGTAACACATTTCGAGGATCTTGTTTTGACCCTGTTTCCGTGCGTAATACAACAGATAACCGGTGTTTCTATTCACATAGTGAAGTGGTATATAGTGAAATTTCATGTAGGGGCAAAGTAATATCTCCAAAACGGCTATTTCACTCTACTATCATAAATTCAGTTTGTTGTGTTGATGATTATCGCCAAAACAGAGAAATACTTTCTATAAAATTCCACAAAATTTATTTTTTAAAGTAGCTGCTTAAATATTAGCTAAATCTCTAACCATCCCTTTATTACATTGCCTTTTAGACAATTCGAGATGGATAACTACCCACTGAATGAAAGTTAAAAGGCTTAGAATTGCCTTCTACAACAAGGTTTGTGACAAAACAGTTTTAAAAATGGTGTTAATCTAGTTTGGGCATCTGTCGAGGGCGTTATAGGCCTTAAGACTCCCAATATACCCTTCCTATTATGTGAATCTATACCAATTCCAATAAGCAGAACTAATAGCGTCATCTGTACTTAATTACCCTTTTTCAGTTATTCCTTTCTCTCTTTTTCTGTTGTCTTGTTGTTGGTTGCCGTTCTCTCTCTCTCCTTTCCTTTGTCATACATTACCTATTCTTTTCTTCTTTCTCTACTCTCTTTACCCTCTCTACACGGTCCACATGAGGCTAGTTCTATCCTTCACCCCTCCCCCTTTTTTATCCCTCTTCTTCTTTAGACCTCTCATATCTCATTGTAGACGCTGTGAGGGTGTTTATATAACCTATTCATTATTTCCCTAGACACCTCTTTTTAGTAGCGACTATTGAGGGTGCCTTTTGAGTGGTGTGGTGGTGCATTGTTTCGTGAATATGAGTACTCTCTTGAATGTGTTGAATATTGATAGTTCCCTATATCTTCGTAATTGAAGAAAATAATCTTATGAAATTCTATTTATAAAAACTGTTTTCAGTTAAACTAAAGGTAAAAGATTGAGGAGTGTTAATAATGGGTGCTTGGGGAACAGGAATATTTGATGATGATACTACTTGTGATGTAAGGGGTGATTTTATTGATTACTTGGAAGAAGGTAAATCTGTAGAATTAGCAACTCAAATAATATTAGAGGAATATTTAGGTAAATATAATATTGATGATAATTTGGAAGTACTGTCTTTAGTATATATTGGTCTTTCAGCAATACAGTTAGATAAAAAGTGTCTTCAAGAACAAGTGCGTAAGAATGCTATTGAATTGATTAAACGTGGTGCAGACCTTGAGCTTTGGGAAGAAGCCGGTGAAGATGATTATGAAGAACGAAAAAGAGTGTTGAGTGAGTTTAAACAGAAGTTACTTAATGTTAAATAATGAGTAGTTTAACTTCAGAACATGACTGTCAATAGACGGTCTTTTTTTATGCCTTTGAGTGTCGTAACTACTATAATGTTCCAGATAATAATTATTGGAATCAAGCATCCATTCTCTTACCTCTTTAGACTTAGGACCATAATCCCTTCGAACTTCATTCCACCAAGTAGCGGCATCCGTTTTGTGTGCCATGTCCGCTTCATTTAAGGGACGCCATTTAATTTCACCGTCTTGTATCTTATTTTCTTGAGACATTCTTTCAATAACTTCTCTTCCAGTTTTTGATAACTTAATTTCAGTTTTAACCAAAGAAACCTTGAAAGGCATAAGCCAATCAAGGTCAGAAATAGTGAATAATAATCTTCAATTTCTTTCTTTACGAATTCCAATAACAAATAGCCAGAATCATTTGCTATTATCTCATACCTTTAAACAGTTAGTTGTTGGTATGGTTCTGTGTGCTACACTACACTGTCCATCCTCCAAAAATTGGCTGCGGATTATACATTTAACTAAGTGCTGAAGAGAAAGCAGATTCAAGCATAGTGTCAAAATCGCAAAAATTTTCCATAAGCTCACCTGAAGGCTTATCTAGTTCAACAAAACTTTTTTTAGAAACATTATAACAATACCAAGCTATATCTGAATCTCCAAAAAAAATCAGTTCATCTTCGTCTTTAATTGACTCCCATGTCTCATTCGCATCAAAAAAACTATCCACATGATTTATTGGCTTCGACTCCAAAAAAATTTGGTCAATTCCATAAATTATGAGTCCATTAAATTCAATCCCATTAACTGTTTGTAGATATTCATAGTATTGCTGTGGCAGTACATCTTCACCAAATTTTTCTACTACAGATTTACGAAATCTTGATAACTCGTTTTCATTGGTAGGTAAATTGAGTTTTCGATTTCGTTTCTCTCTTATTTTGGAAATCTGACTAACTTGCTCTCTCCAGATATAATCACCTTCTAAAATTATTTATTCCTTATTAGGAGGATAAATGTCTCCTTCTGGAATAGGAAAATCAACTATTTTACTGTCCCCAGGTTTCATACCCTTTGTTAATGAATTTTGCTCATTTGTAATAACCTTGTCATAGGGATCGTTTTTTATTAGAACTAAGTTTTCCACATCATTGGTACCACTTTGATCCAAAGGGATTTTATGATGGACGTGCCAACCGTCAGGAACTAGTCCGTATTCATTCATATCTTCAATATCATTATCTGAAATTCCAGCCTTTTTTAGTTCTTTTATTTTTTCAGGATTATTAGCCATAGATTTCAACATATCTTTCCTGAACTTAGTAAAATCCTTTCGCAAATGAGCTGTGTCATTTGGATTTCTTTTATTAAACGTAACCTTTTCTATTTTAACATTAGGAAGTATGACTTCCTCACCTTTTAATTTACCGACGAAATCAGGACGACTATCCGTAGTGACGACATTATCCGTACCCTTACCACCAACATCCACATTCTTTATTTCAGTCTTAACATCGGCATCTCCACTTTTGATGCTCGTAGGGATATCCGTTTTGGCAGGTGGCAAAATAAGGGCTTTTGGCGTATTCAATTGGGAATGAGTGTTATATAAGGTATCTAGTTGATATTGAGTTCTGCCAAGTGGACACATAATAAATGGTTTTCGATGCCATCAGGGCAATTAATCGCATAAACTAAGATGTCTTTAAAAGCACCAATTCTTTATTCACTAACATGTATCACCTACTATCACAATATCTTATAAGGAGTTGTGAAACCTATAACCCTCGCTCTTCCTTTTCTTCCTCAAGAAATACTTTAAAATAATCAGCATAGGTATCCCATTCATCTGGTTTTGAGGTAAAAGAGTTTTTTTCTAATTCAGAAATTTCCACTGCATCAAACCAAATAACTGAGGGAGTACTTTTTGTATCCATGACTATAAGACTTTCTGATGGCTCAGCTAGAACGACAAATCTGGTTGGCAAATTTACAGTCTCTCTCAATCTAATTGTTTCATCGATGATATTTAAGCTACTATCCACCCTGGTAAAAGAATAATTACTTATACTACCCAAATATCTGCCACTAAAAAATGTTGATATTTCGCAAAAAGATTCTGGCAATTCTATTTCTAATTTTTTTTCTATTTCTATTAACTCTGCATTGTTAATTCCATCTTCAGGAAAAAGAGTTTCGTAACTTTTTTTCATTTCAAAAATTTTTTTATCCATACTACAATCCCTCTCTACAATTTATTTATTTTCTACTCTAAATTCCCAATATTCTCTTGTATCTGCATTGAGTTTTTTTCGATCTATAGGAAAACTAGGATTAGGTTTACTTTTAACAAATTGGCTGTGTAAAATATCTCGACCATATTTTCCAACTCCATGATATCTTGTACTTGCTTCAGCTAAAGGACCTCTTGAATCTTGTCCAATATGAGAGTAGAGTTGCAAATCCTCCATCAGGTAATTGCGGCGCTAACCCACTACCAAATGCTTCAGCATTTGTTTTACCAATAAATCTCTTATCTCCAGAAGTTCTTAGATGATTCCAGTCTATATCATTTCTCCTAAAAACTTCATACGGATATTTAATATTTTCCGCTACGTTTTCTTCTATAGTCTTTAGTTTCTTTCCTTCCAACGTTTGGAAAGTCGCTTCGGTAATCATCGCACCGATTAGTTGCTCCTGTTCTTTTACCCATAAGTCATTCGGATTTAAGTATACTTTTGGGAACAGCTCTGTTCTAATGAAACTTCTTAACCTGCTTATCATCCTTTTGGTAATTGCACCAATGAACTATTCGTCACTGGATAGTCCCCAACAAAAAAAGAAACCCTGAAAGGCAAATAGCCAATCAAGGTCGACTTTTTTCTTTATACAAATGATTAGCTATTCAATATCATCATATGCATCACCTAGGGAGATAAAATCACTTCTTAGCCAATACCAATATTGCCCTTTATTTTTTATAAGTGCGTCAAGTAAATCAGTAAACGAAGTAGCTATAATCTGGGATTCCCCTACAAGCCCATGACGGTCATAAAAACTATCGTAGCATCTACCTAGTCTATTTTCATTGAGGTCAATCGTTAAGTATTCATCCGTTCCATCATTACCAATAATATACCAGTTAGATGAAATATCTTCTTCACATAATTCTCCTACAATTATTGGATTTGCCAGTACAAACTTATCAGGAGACACAAGATAAATTGGATACTCTTCATTTTCAAATAGAACTAATCCCCCACAAAGACTATAAAACTCTTTTAAATCATTAGATAAAATATGTTTTTCTTCGTCAATAATGGGTAATCCAGAAGGCTCAAAGATACGACAATGTGGTAACGTGTTTATGTGCGTGAGCAACTGCTTTATCTTTTCCATTAGCTTCACTCCCGAATTATATTTATTAATGGAACTATAATATTCTTGTCTGGCTGATTTGGGAACATTTGCAGCATCAAACATTCTTTCTGTTAGTTCTTGTATCTCCCTTGGAGAGACTGATTGCCAATAAATAGCTTTTGTAGCAGCATATTGTTCTTTTAAAAGTGCTACTGTTGGGGTATTCCCACCCCTACTTACATAGTTTGGAACATTATATTTAGCCCTTACATCCATAACACCATGATGATTTTTGAATTACTAGGTCGATATGGCACTACATCATTTGGTTTAACAGTTGTATCTATACCTCTATCTCCATTAGTACCATTATCCACTGCTTCGCTCGCATCCTGAGCTTCCTCTATTGCCTTACTTCCTTTTACAGCAAGTTTACCACCCGTACTTGCCCACCCAGCAAATTCAAAAAATTTGCGTTAAAATATCATCACATTTTCATTTTGAACTAATAACTCCCTCCTGTACTCCGCTAACACCTACGAATTAATAAACAAAAAATAGACCATGATTCTTTTACTACAAGGAAAGAAATTAGAATTTAAAAACCTTGAAAGGCATTTTTCCAATCAAGGTTTTTTTCGCTTTAAAGCACTCATTAAAATTCTCAAATATTTCTATTTCTCCTCCGCAACTCTAATTATTTGTAAATTTTCGTTAGTTTAACTTAATTCATTTATATTTTTTTAGAAGCATTATTTAGAAGTGCATTTAATTTATCACCCAAATTTAATTTAACGTTATCGAGATTGTTTTTAGTTACTTTTATACTTTTAAAGTCTTGTATAAAACCTTCAAAAGAGTCAGAAACCAAGAAAACATTCTCTCCTTCCATTTCGTGAAACCAAATATATATTTTATTTTTTTTATCATCTGACTTTCCTATGCAAATTAAATCTTTGCCTGGTAAATCTGCAATTGGAAATAAATCAGTTGGTAATATACTTTTATAATAGTTTGCTTTGTTATCAATTTTATTCTCGTCATTATATAATCCGTAAATAGAGTCTATCTCGAATTGAGTTTGCTTAATTTTTTTCGGCAAATCTAATGAAGGAATAAAACGATAATCTTCTTTAATATAATCATTACCATAATGTTGCAAATAAAATTCATAATCTTGAGGTAACTTTAACTTATAATTTTCTTCAAGTGTTTTTATGTCATCTTCACCCCAAATTTTATCTATCTCTTTTATATCAAAGTCAATTACTTCCTCTAGCTTCTTTTTTAATTGTTCCATTTAATATCCTCCTCTTAAATCAGATGCAGAACCAATATGCGGAACATTCCCATGTTGTATTTTTTCATATACTATTGAAAAGTCATCATTCGAACCAGTTAACTTTCCTTTTTCAAATACAATATTACCCTCTGACCAAGGTGTGAAGTTAGGTCTACTCTTTGCAAATTCCACCCCTTCACCATTCGTTATACTTATAACTTCTGGCTTATCAGAATACCATTTTCCATTACCTGGTTCACCTCCCCAATGACCATTATTTCTTGGTAACCTTGTTCTAGGATTATCCGTACCCTTAGCACCAACATCCACATTCTTTATTTCAGTCTTAACATCAGCATCTCCACTTTTGATGCTCGTAGGGATATCCGTTTTGGCAGGTGGCAAAATAAGGGCATTTGGCGTATTCAATTGGGAATGAGTTTTATATAAGGTATCATCTAATTGATATTGAGTTTACCCAGTGGACTGTTGACGACATCTTGATAAATTGGCGAATAGATGGACTCC
Source organism: Psychrobacillus sp. FSL K6-1464 (assembly GCF_038003145.1). Classification (NCBI taxonomy): domain Bacteria; kingdom Bacillati; phylum Bacillota; class Bacilli; order Caryophanales; family Bacillaceae; genus Psychrobacillus; species Psychrobacillus sp. FSL K6-1464. The sequence goes on along the minus strand of NZ_JBBOOP010000001.1, from coordinate 1,399,344 downwards.
ACCTTCTCCGTACTCAAAACATCTCTTGATGAATATAAATCGCTTCCTTTATTTACGAATTTTCCACCCGTACTTACCCAGCCAGCAACGGGAATCATCGCGGAAAAAGAAAGGCTTGCATTTAATGCATCCCCTCTTGCCGTATAGATAACTCCATTTACGCCATCCGCTATTTCACCAAAAACAGGTATAAAGCCTGCTATATCTAATCCAAACTGTAAAGAATCTAGTAATTTGTTTTCTTACGGTCTGTCTACAGTAACGGACTCTTCTTTATATTCAACCTTGGAAACAACTTTGTAGAAACAGTTTGATCTACTACATACTCTTTAATGAGTAAACCATTATCATACGCATGATATTTTATATTTTCCGCTACGTTTTCTTCAATAGTCTTAACTTTCTTTCCATGCATCGCTAGAAAAGTCGCTGCAGCTTTGTTTTAAATAAAATGCCTTGAGAGGCATTAAGCCAATCAAGGTTAAGTAAACTACTCAACATTTACTGAAACAAATGCAGTTTCATCACTTGGAAAGTCATCTGGGAACGCATTGCATACTAATTCTTTAGTTATTATTCGATATAAAAACTCTACCATTGTAAGTAAATAAGTATAATTCTCCGGTGCCCTCGACTCGTACACCACAATTTTCCACTCGTCAGGCCCTCCCTCGGTTAACCAGTATAATTCATCACCGTTATCTGTGTATCCCCATGGAAGTAATCCACCGTTTGAAGGGTAAACATCATGTTTATAATACTGTGGAAAACTTTTCTTAGATTGAATATAAGCATTCGTCATTTCCTTCTGTTTCACAAGATAATTTACATTATCATCATTTACAAATGGAGTTAATATCCACAAAAAATTGTCAACGCCACCAGTACCATAAGTTTCGATAAATTTCACATAATCTGAAGGCAATTCCGAACCAAGTGTATCAAAAAAAATTCGCCATTGTTCTTTATCTTCAGTTTTTTGTGGAAATTCTGGTGGAGGAAGAATTTTAATTAATTTATCCAAATATATACACTCCTATTTTTTATTTAATATTGTTACATCTAAAGAAAAGCCAAATTAGAATTGATAGATATCTTATATCTTCACCTCTATCAACAGCTGATCGAACAGAAGTCTCAAAATCTCTCATAACTGGAGAGTTTACAGGTAACTGGTAAAGAGTGACTAAATTTCTTGCATCTTTCCCTGAACCACCCAATTGGTTACTCAATAAATGTCCCCGCGCATGACCCAGACTCCCTGGTCCACCACCTAAGAATCCATGTGGCAAAATTGATTGACTAGCCTTACTACCAGTCACAATCACATCCTGTGTAATTGCAGCTATTACTCCAGTTGGTCGTCCTAAGTTATCTAATTGACCAAAAATAACATTTCCAGGCGAACATTGAGTTAGCTGAGATAATTCCGAGATTATCCGTACCCTTAGACTGTCAATGTCAAAACTTCTTCCCTAGATGCAGAAGTGATTACTTAATTGATAAATTCTGTTGTAGAACTAAATAAAGCATAAACCTTCCACACGGAAAGTTTATGCTTCAAGTCACAAGAATATATGCTTTTAGTGCATATTCTTTCGCTTTATTAACGTCTCCTAATTCATAGCCAGTGTTAACATTTAATAAATTATTTATCACTTAAAATTTCACTAATACTAATTTCTTTCTCATTTACTAAATCATAAAATCCAATATGAACTCCTTCTTCATATAGCCAACATATATCTGTTCCATATGGAGCATCAAAAATTTCTAACATAACTGGGGCAATTTTTATTATTGAAGTCGCCCCCATTATTTTAAAGTTATCAGGATTATTAACATAATCATCATTATCTTCGATGGAATAAATTGTCCATCCATTCAATTTTGGAATATCTGACTTTTCTCGGAACGTATACCTTATCGGTTTCCCTTCGATTACGTTATTTGAAACAACAAATCCACCATAATCCAAATTAATTTTTTCCATGTTCATACTCCTTAATAATATCTACTAAATCATTTCTCCAAGAATATTCTTTACAATAATCTAAACAAGATTTATTAAATACATCCTCTAATTTATAATTTGAGCCATGATCCAAAAGTAATTTATATAATGTTTTATTATCGTTAGTTGGTAATTTATTTATTGTAATTGCATATTTAAAAGGAATTGCATTATATCTGTCTACGGCATTTATATTTAAGCCATTATCAATAAAGATTTTAGTAACCTCTAAACTATAATCAGGACTAGGACGAAGGACATTGAAATAAAACATATGCAAAGTATATCTATTATTTTTTCACGTAGAATAATTTAAATCTATTCCTTCTTCTATTAAAAAATTAATAATTTTAATTTTTTCATTTGAATTTTTATCATTTGCCAATGCTATACAGTAAATTAATATCTAATTCCTCATCAACTTGGTTAATGTTACCATCGTAAAACCTCTTTAAGTCATCAAGCGTTCCATCTCTAGCAGCATCAAAAATATTTAATATTTTTATTTCTCTACCCCCTTTTATTTATTCAAATTCATGACTTCGATTTGTAGAGGCGTCTCTAATCTATAGTTATCAGGATTATATTGAAATTCTTTTAACTTAATACTTATTCATGTAAAGACTTAAAATGTCTAGCAAGTGATACAATTTCTTCATCAAGATTAGGAAACGCAATAATATTATCCAATACATTTATAAAATATGCTTTTCTGTCCCCTTGAGAACCATTGATAACTCTATTTAACATCCAAACAGTATGTTGTGTAGGTTCCCTTTTAAGTGATTCAACAAGCTTTTCTTCATATCCATTTTTATAAAACTTTTCAACAAAATGCACAAGAGGCCCAGGTCTACCAAAATTTATATTTGGATATTTTTCCATCAACTTAAAAATGGGCAAAATGGCTTCAAAAGCATCCTCCCTTTCTTCTATTTCTTCAACAACATCATAAGTAACATCAATAAAATTCTCATTCATAATTGATTTTTCTAACTTCATCATTAATTGGTTTAATTCATTTTGCATCTTATCATTCCTTATTATAGAGTATTTTTCATATGATTTAACGCTTTATTTGTAATATCGTTTACAGTATCTTCTGAAATACCAGCATCTCCAAGATAGCTTTGTGGAAACTTCAACCCAAGGTTTTCTTCTGCATTACAAATATGTTTCTCTGATACCGGACCCAAAAAATCCTTCTGATCACTATAATCTCCAGTCATTTAACCTATAAATAATCGTAATCTTTAGACCCATGTAAGTAAAAATGTAAAAAAGCACTTGTCGCTTACAGTAGACAAGTGCTTTAAGTTCATATATGTTCCATACTATTTATTGTTTTTTAGAAATTTCAAATACTTCGCATCTTCTACACCAAAGCACCTACCTCTTGATTTCTGATTTGCTGTATCAAGATACTCTTTTGCTACTGATAAATCACCTAACTCAAAAGCCACCTTTCCAGCCCACAATTCTCTTTCTCCTGTATCTCCTCTTGCGGGATCAGCGACAAATATATTATCAACCCATTTTTTCATCCTTACAGTATCGTTTAATATAATAGATATATCTAAAATACCCCATATTATTAAAAAACTTTCATCAAAAATTATTTTGTCAGCCGGAAGTTCTCCCCATGCTTGTTCTAATAAAGAAACAGACTCTTCTAAATTTCCTTTATCAAATTCTTCATTGCTCTGATCCATCAATCCCTGTATGTGAGCACCTTTTTCACCTGTTACATAAGCCATTATTAATCATCTCCTAAATTTCACCTTTAATAACATCAAAGTATTTATCATCTTCGTTTTCAAAAATTGAGTATCTTTCAAGAATATATGCTCTTAGTAAATATTCTTTCGCTTTATTAACATCTCCTAATTCATACCAATCTTCACCGAGACGTAACAATATAAAAGGGTTTTCTATTCCATTAGGGCAATTAATCGCATTAAATAAGAAGTCTTTAGAAGCATCAAAATCTTTATTTATATAACATGTATCACCTAATGCTGTGTAAATCCAGGTACTTGCTGCCCAATTATGTTTAGGTTCAGGAACTAAATCTAAAGCTTTCAAGTACATTATTATTGCATTCTCAAATTCAAAATTATTAACTAAGTCATCACCTTGTGAACATAAACTAACTATTCTTTCATAAAGTTCATCTTGTAATTCCAATATAAACTCCCCCTAATTTTCCGATGGTAAATATTTCCGACCTAAACTAGCACCTTGAGAACGGTTTATACTATAATGTTCCAGATAATAATTATTGGAATCAAGCATCCATTCTCTTACCTCCTTAGACTTAGGACCATAAATCCCTTCCAACTTCATTCCACCAAGTAACGGCATCCGTTTGTGTGCCATGTCCGCTTCATTTAAGGGACGCCATTTATTTTCACCGTCTAAGAATTGAGTTTTGCCACGTACTTTTTGTATCTTATCTTCTTGAGACATTCTTTCAATAACTTCTCTTTCAGTTTTTGATAACTTACTTGGTGTTCTCCCCATATATTTTAGTCTATTACTAGTAGGTTTAACATTATCCGTACCATTAGCCCCAACATCAAGATTCTTAATTTCAGTTTTAACATCGGCATCTATACTTTTAATACTCGTAGGGATATCCGTTTTTGCTGATGGCAAATTAAACATTAGGGCATTTGGCGTACCTAATTGGGAATGAGTGTTAGATAAGATATCTAGTTGATTTTGAGTTTTGCCTAATGGACTGTTGACGACATCTTGATACATTGGCGAATAGATGGACTCCACCTTCTCCGTACTCAAAACATTTCTTAATGAATATAAATCGCTTCCTTTATTTACGAATTTTCCAGCCGTACTCGCCCAGCCTGCAAAGGGAATCCTCGCCGAAAAAGAAAGTGTCGCATTTAATGCATCCCCTCTTGTTGAATAGATAACACCATTTATGCCAGTTGCTATTTTACCAACACCAGGTATAAGCCCTGCAATATCTAATACAAACTGTAAAGAATCTAGGAATTTGTTTTCTTTCGGTTTCCACCATGCCTATTTCCTGCTTTATAAAGTGTAGCGCACAATGCTTTTCACAAAAAATTTTCGTGTTTTCTCGATTCTCAAACAAATTATTTTCTAATTGTCTCATTCAAATATCAGCTGATTTAATATAAATCATAGAAAAAAACCTTGAGAGGCATTTAGCCAATCAAGGTAATAGAAATTTATCTTAATTGTGCTCTAAATGAAAAACTCTGTAATAATAAATTCAATTAGCTGATACTATCACTTTCTTCTATGAATTCTAAAAACGAATCTTGCAGTTCTCCTTCAGTATCAATAGAATCAAGCAGTAATTTAGGTTCAAACGAACAATCTTTTAAAGTTGAACTTCCATCAATTACTCCTAGCATGTTTGAAATAGTATCAATCATGGTTTGTTCAATTATCCTCATTAATATATCTTTATTTTCATCAGTTAAACTCTCTTCATCCGTTTTAGGAGTCACATTCGTAGTTTCATACAAGTTTTTGTATATTTTCAGATTCTCTTTAACTATAGACTCATAAAGTGATTTAACAAAAATCTCATTCATTATCAAGTCCTTCTACTCCTTTAATTATATACTCCAATTCAATTTTGTCCCTGTGTTTGAAACAAACATGAATATTTAAGTATTCATGTTTGTTTAAATAAACCCGAATGTTTCTAACACAGGGACACATTTTTACGTGCTCCGAATTTATCTGAATTTATGAAGTAAATCGTTTTAACTTCTTCTAGGTTTGAAATAAGATCTAAGGTTGTTTCATCCACATCATCCCTATTCTCAAAGTTTTCTTTTATTTTATGAATACAATTGTAAAAAAAACATTTAATTTTTGAATTGAACCCATTACCTATTCTTCCATCTCTAAAATCTTGTTGGCGTATTTTTAAATCTTCCCCGTACTCCATGATGTACTACCTTCATGGGCTATGAATTTCAGTAAAGTATCAATAATGTCGTTCATAACTTAAATATCTTATGTAAAACAAAAACACTTGTTACCTAAAATGCAGTGCAATCAAGTGCTTTATAGTTAGCTATATAAAGTAATTCTGTACTTTTTCTATCTTTAAACCAATGAGCCTGTGTAATTTCATAAATTTTGGAGTTTTTTCTTAAAAAAACTTCATAGATTTAAAATGTCGTATTGGTAAATCATATCTTAGTCATGTAACTTATCTAAAAATCTCTAGAATGTTACTGCAATATAAAATATATATCAATAACTTTAAATACCATTTACCAGGCTTTTATTGTTTAAAGCTTGTATCCGTAAAAATATTTTTTACCCTTTTCCCAGTTTTTCATGGAAAGTCCATTTATATATTCAATAAAATCTTTATAATTGCTTGCACTAATGATAGTGCTAAAATCCCCAGGCGCCTTTTCACCACTCCAAATTGATAATAAAGATGGGATTAACTCCATACTTAATGGTTCTTCATTATTTGCTGCAATCATAACTCTCTGTACTAACTTTTTTGCCAAGTCTCCAGGAAAAGCTAAATTTTCTTGAAAGTAATAATTTCCCGTCTCATGCTTCTCACAATATTTATAATAAAAATCCCCTATTTCATCTACAGTTGCCTCTTCCCCAATTTGTTCTTCAAAGTTAAGGAAAGAACCAATAGAATCTTTAATAATAAGAGATGTATCACTAATTTCATCCCATTCTTCAAGTAATGCTAATAAGTATGGAATTATATGAAGAGAGAGTGATGTAGTGGCTGCTGATGCAAAAGTGTTTATTGTTTCTTCTGTTCCCTCACCAAGAAAGCGAAGATTATTTGATTCCCTTATGTCATCATGCGTTGCGATAACTAAAAATACTCTAATACATAAGTTCAAAACTGCCTCATCTTTAGTATGATTCATTAATTGTATTAATAATGGTGTTTGAGTAAAATCCCCTATTTTATATAATTCTATTAAGTTAAGTATAACTTCCGTTTCTGTAACGGCCTTCAATAAATTTTCTTTGATTTGAGATTGGGAAAGAGTTGGTTTTTCTCCAAACCATATACTGTTCATAAGATTTTGTGATCCATTCATAAATACACCTACTTTCACCCTACGAATTATCTACTTCCATTTTCTCGTTGCAATTTCAAAACTTAATTTTGAAAGGTAGTAACTCTGTATGTTGTGGATTATTACTAAATAAAATAATACTATCTTCATTCTCATGTATTTTTAATACCTTAGCATCCTTTTTACCATAACCCAACTCACGATAAAAATCCAAATCCAAATCATCAATTTGCTCACGGCGATTAGATGACTCTCCTGTTTTCTTTATGTTAGAATTTACATTTTCACCACCAAAAGATAAACCTTGCTTATGATGACCTTTTTCAATTTCTCCTTTTCTCACCTTGCTTGGTAGTCTGCTCTTGCTTCCTTTAGTTCCATATCTTTCACTATTGTAGATTCATCAATCTGTTTTCATTAAATGAGTAATACAGACCACCTGTTTACTCTTTTGTCTGCAATTTGTCCGCATAATTATTTTTTTGTACCGAACTTATTTTACTGGAATGACTTTAACAGTCATGAAAACCTTATTAAATCAGACTTATTTAACTATATTGAATTCAGTTTAACCGGTTATTTAAGGGAACAAATTTGACAAGGTGGGGGTCGCTGGTTCGAGACCAGTCGAGACCATCCTTTGGATAGTACATATAAGAAACCCTGTTGTATCACCGTTTCCTCCTGCACTCCGCTATCGTCTAAATGAGGCAGGGCAACAATATTGCTCATTTGATCCATAATACATACGAAACTAAACAGCCAATCGCCGGTTCAATACCGTCAATTGGCTGCATAATAGGGTGTTTTATGTTTTATTTCGGCCCCAAAAAGGACAGTCAGTGCCGAATAGGTTCTATACTCAGCACCGTACTAGTTGAACCTAATTTTTCCATTAGTTTTTTCGCCTTACCATATGGAAATCTTTCTACTAATATAAATGGAGGGTTTTTTGAACCCTTAAGCAAATCTGCTGTTGAAATTTCAATTCCTAATACGTTCTTTATTTTTATTAAATCTTTTAAGCCTTCATTAGGAGGTTTTACTAACAAAATATTACAAGTATCAGGGATCTCAATACTTGTTTTCTGATCTATTTCATTTAAACAACCACTATTCACCCATTTGTTAAAATCCGAGGTAACTAAATTAGAATGGCTTGGATTCATATCCCCAGAATCAATAACTAATACCTCTTTTTCATCCGCATCTTGAAACATTAGAAAAACATTTCCTCCACCATCGTCACCGATAGCAACAAACCCACTTGCATACTCATCTACTTCCCAAGTTTCATTTCTTTCCACTAGATCTTCCGTACCATAAATAACCAACCCACCACCTATTGAAAAGCCATTTGTATATCTTAATAAATCCTTGTATACATTTGGTAATTCTAATTTCAATAGATTTTCTACTTCTTGGATTTCAATATCACTTGCTGCTGTATTTTTTGCCAAGTCTGAAACCTTGGATAATTTAATCATTTGACAAATCCTCCTAAACTATCAAAATATTTATATGCATCTCCCATTGCTTTACGGGCAGTTTTTGGATCAACTCCTGCCTCAATCATTTCCCTATAGCTCTCATTAAATTCATAACGTATATCTGAATTAAAGCCCTCAGTTTTTCTCCGTTTCCTCTGCATAGAAGAAATTATTGCATGGGATTGGCCCGAGCTTGAAGGGAGAAGTATTGCGGAAGCTTTCTTTTCGTTATAATCAAATCCTCCCTCTCTAGCCCATCTATTCGCCCATTCATTTTGTATTGGATGGTGAGACTGTATTCGATTATCTGAAGCAATATTTTTATTTCCTGTTGCGCGATTAACCCCAGGACTTAAATAGCCATGTTCATCAACATCTCCCTTTAGATATCCCCCTGGCCTTTTAGCATTATCCGTACCCTTAGGAATTTCAAAAAAGTACTTAATAAAAGGATGGCAGTCTATTCAACCACCATCCATATGATTAACTAGCTATAGTTTCAGGTTGATCTGGCATGATATAAGCCGTCTTATTTTTCATCATACAATAGATTATTCTGACTAATCTTCTGATAATGCAAAGAAGGGCTTGAGACTTAGATTTCCCTTCACTTAACTTTTGATTATAGTAAGCGTAAAAGACAGGATTACGAGGAATTTTACTCCCTTTACATACTTGAACTTGTTGGACAGCTAGGTAGTAAAAGATGTCATATAGCTTTCGATTACCTTGTTTCGTTTTCTTCATCGTTTCCTTACCGCCCGAACCCATTTTGATAGGGGCTATTACTGCATATCTTGCAAGTTTATCAGAGTTTACGAACCGATGAATATCACCGATTTCTGCAATTAAAGCGGACGAAGTAACCGTATCAATTCCTGGCATAGTTTCAAGCTGCATACCTAATGTCTGAATAGTTACCTTTAACTCTTTATCCACCTTCTTGATTTCCTGTTTCTTAAAAATAATATCTCGAACTATGCTTTGAATGATAAAATCTCTAGATGTCTGATATTCTCGCTTTATTTCACCATCTGCTTAAACGTGTGATAGTATCTGTTCTGTTCTGCTTTTCTAGTTGAACAGTTATTTACACAAAATGAAATTCATTAAATAGGGCATACAATTTAAAGGTGTTGTACGTACTAAAAAATTTGTTAAAACATCAGATTGGGATTGCAAGGTTTATCTCTATTCTGTAAGTAATAAATAGTTCATTCGTCACTAGGTATCTCTTCAACAAAGAAACCTTGAAAGGCACTTTGCCAATCAAGGTTTCACATAAATTACATTATATCTCAGGTATATCAATCTCTTTGCCTGGAGACTTACTAATTAGAACCTTTTAAAGTTATCTTATTCATAATTTGTAGTAGCAATAAAGTCAAAAGTACCTGTTGAACTAATTTCATTTTTATATTCAAAATTATATATTAAAATTACTGCATTATATGATTTCTTTAGGTTTATACTTTTCTGGATTTTTGGGATGACAATTTCTTCATACGAACAGCCATCTAATAATGCTGAAATATCACTACTACTATTCTTATAGACCGCTTTTTCTATAGTATCCTCATCTGTTTCATCCATATCAATATTAAAATCGATAAAGAATTGGGAAGGGACAGACTCGCCCTCCTCATCATACGTTAAATCAACATACTCTCCTATTGAGTCCTCATCGTTAATATTCCCTAACCAAATTGAAACCCATCCTTGTTTTTCCATTATAGTATCCTCCTACTTTAATCTTAGACCTTGTGGTAAAGACGAAACTCCACCCTCTAATCTTAATTAGCCCAATTATTAAGTCGTCTAACAAATGTATTATAGTCGCTAGAAGTATCTATTATTGCTAACAATTCATTATGTGCTTTAGTTGAGCCTAATCCTCCATGAACACCGTTTGGATTGACAAATTTGACATCGGTTATAGCTGTTCTTAAATCTTTAATCTCTTCAGCACCAATATTCCAATACTTAAATTGTGGAGCCCTTGAAACTAAGTGCCACTCACTCAGTGCGTAAGTCTGGGTAGCATCAAATTCATAAAGTTGCGTTAAAGTATCATCACGTTTTCTTTTAGAACTAATGACTCCCTCCTGCACTCCGCTATTCTAAGTGGGGAAGGCCGACAATATCGCTCACCTGATCCATAATGCTGTTTGCCTCATCCGTCAAGCTAGCGGTGAGATCACCGATAAGTATAAGTCCCTGTTCTTGTCTCCTTCTAGGAATGTTTCGAGTATGTAACCGGAGGAATCAGGGTCCAGTGAATGAAGTGCTGCCTCCATCTGGTTAAGCACTTGTTTAAACTGTTCAGAAAACAACTGGAAAAAATGAAGAAACGGTAAATGACATTCCTGGTAAAAAGAGCAAAAAGAAACCTTGAAAGGTTGTATCCATTCAAGGTTGTAATATTATTTTAAGTATTCCAATATTAAATTTACACTTTTTTCAAATTTACTTGTGTTCTTTTCTTTAATAACAATTAATTGAGAAATAATATATGCTTGAACATCTTTATTCAAGGTAGGTATAATTTCCTTATAAATATTCAACGATGGCTCATGATTTAAGATCCTCTTTTGAAGTATCTTTAACCATTCTTTAGCATGAGGAAGCATTTTAGGAATAGAGTTTGCTAATACTTTTAGAGATGCTTCAGAATCAACAATGTTATCATAAGATTCAATCGCATGAATCAATCCAAACATTACTTCGTCGTTTTCATTTAAATCATCAAACCCTTGACACAATACTTCTATATGACTAACATCTTTCATCTCTAAAATATTTTCTATAGATTTCTCAAATTTTTCTACTTCATTCTCATCTCTTAACAATCGATTATTCTTTAATTCAGTAAGTTCAAATAGAATTTCCAATTGAGTCTACCCCCTGTTATCTATTAAACATATCCGGATATTTCGATTTATTTAATCTTATTACTTCCACTAACCCTGAGCGTATCTCAGAAGTATCGCATCCTGAGCTTCCTCTATTGCCTTACTTCCTTTTACCGCAAGCTTCCCACCCGTACTAACTGAACCTATAATCGGAATCATCGCTGAAAAAGAAAGTGTCTCATTTAATGCATCCCCTCTAGCTGAATAGATAAGACCATTTGCCGCATCTGCAATTTCACCTGCAACTGGTATAAATCCCGCTATATCCAAACCCAACTGTAAAGAATCTAGGAATTTGTTTTCTTTCGGTTTGTCGACTGTAACGGCTTCTTCTTTATATTCAACCTTAGAAACAACTTCGTAGAAAACAGTTTCGTTTACCACATACTCTTTAATGAGTAAACCATTATCATACGCATGATATTTTATATTTTCCGCTACGTTTTCTTCCATAGTCTTCAGTTTCTTTCCTTCCAACGTTTGGAAAGTCGCTGCGGTAATCATCGTACCGATCAACTGTTCCTGTTCTTTTACCCATAAGTCATTTGGATTTAAGTATACCTTCGGAAACAATTCTGTTCTAATGTCGCTTCTAAACGTAAGGACATCCCACTGACTCGGTAAAAAGTTTATATCCTTCACCCCAGCTTGGAACAGTCCTTCCATATCCGTCAACCACTTGTCCATCGTCTGTAAACCTTGTTCAATCGGACTCAGTGCATACGTCTGGGTAGCATCAAATTCATAGAGTTGGTTTAACATATCATCCCGTTTTCTCTTAGAACTAATGACTCCCTCCTGCACTCCACTGTCGTCTAGATGGGGAAGGGCAACAATATCGCTCACTTGATCCATGTTACTATTTGCCTCATCCGTCAAGCTAGCCGTTAGTTCGCCAATAAGTGTAAGTCCCTGCTCTAGCTCCCCATCTAGGAAAGTTTCGAGTATGTAACCGGAGGAATCAGGTTCCAATGAATAAAGTGCTGCCTCCATCTGGTTAAGCACTTGTTTAAACTGTTCAGAAAACAACTGAAAAAAATGAAGAAACGGCAAATGACATTCCTGGTAAAAAGAGCGTATCGCATTTCCTCCCGCTCCCTTTAACTGATCCTCCATCTGGACTAGACCCTCCACCGCCTGGTGAATTGATTTCATTTCACTGCTTAGCCTGTCTAACATAGTTAGGTTGCGGTGTAGCCCATCTTGAAATAAATCTACATCCAATAATTTCATAGGCTTTGCCTCTTCTTAGAAATAAATACTTCCCAATTTTCTTTATTATACAATAATACCCCACAGGTGAACATGCTTCTCCCCCTCTAGCAAACTATTAATAGTTATAATATTCCATTTATACGCGAGGAGGTAAAGGGAGAAGTGATAATATCCAAAAAAATAAACCATCAATTTGTACAGACTTTCCCAAAAAAATGATAAAAAAGAGACAGCAATAATAAGTATTACTAGCCATATTAAAATTCTTTCGAAATGCGTAATATCCTCATGTCCAAACTTAATACCAAAAATTCTTAAATCAATAATTAAAAATGTTATGATACATAAAAGGAAGATGAATAATTGCACAACAAAATTGTCCATATTGAATATAAATGTTAACCCAGCTATAATTCCGATGATTGATAAATATGGACCCCAAGCAACCATGCTCTCTTTTGCTTTTGCATTTGTATTATTCTATGTATCAGAACTTAATAACAGAAAGAAAAATCAAAATTTAGATAATAAAGAGATTCAAAAAAAAGAACTAGAAATTAAATACCAAAAACAAAGGGTTGAACATTTGGAAAAGATTAATTCTATGGAAAGTGAATTTACAAATGTTAATCAAAAAATTAGAAAATTATAAAATTAGAAGAAAATCTAAAAAAACATATGAATAGTAAAACTTCTGAAATTATAAGAAAAACAAAGAAAAATTGTTAGGGAGAAAATATATGAACCAGGTAAAACAGCTAACTTTCTCCCACAATCATGGATCTCACTTTGCTATTCAAATTGATTAATAAAATAGTTCCTCATTTTGGACTTACGCATACTTTTTAGTTTTAAAGTAGTAATATTGGGTTTGGAAAAAGAAGAGCATAAATGAAATTTATTAATAAGATTTATAAGGAGAAGCGAACTCATCAACAACAAATGAGTTTGCTCAAATCTAACTAACTATTTATTGTTTAATTCAACTTAGATAACTAACCTACCACGTATTCTCTGGCACAAATTTAAATTCCTTATTAATACGATTAAAGAAATCAGTCTTTAAACACTCCGTATGGCTTTCTTCCTCGTCACCACTTCTTACTACTCCTATTAGCGACAACTTGTCATGTTTCATAATTAATACTGGTGATCCACGCCTTCACGCATTAGTTTTATTACCCGTACCCTTATCCCCAATATCCGCATCTCCACTTTTGATACTCGTAGGGATATCCGTTTTTGCAGATGACAAATTAAACATAAGGGTATATGGAGTATTCAATTGGGAATGAGTTTTATAAAAGGTATCTAGTTGATATTGAGTTCTGCCCAGTGGACTGTTGACGACATCAAAAAAACCTTGAATAAGCTGTTAGCCATTCAAGGTCAATCTTAGCATCAGTTATATTTGCTGATTTAAAGTACAATATCTTGATAACCTACTTCTTCTACAATTTCGTCTTCAATTTTTATTCCTAAACCATTTTCAATATCCCAAGAGACATCGCAAAGCAAACCCAGTCTTCTTTTTCCATTCTTCCTTACTCTTCTTACAATTAATTCAGTTGGCTTCACTAATCTTTTTAAATCTGAAATAGAATCAATTTTTGGAGCAAAATTGTCTGCTTCTGAATTATTCCCTAACATCTCTCTGTACTCTTCATAGTTCTCAATATAGTAATCATATACTTGCTTTTCTGCCTCATTTATTATATTTTTCATATCTTGAATAAAATTAAGAAATGCTTCTCTTTGTACATTTGAAAAATCAGCACTTTCTTGTGCATCAACGCTTAATATTATTTCTTTTTCCAAATCGAACATTCTAATAGTTGTTTTTCCTCTCCAAAAGTCGTTTTTATATTCAAGTTTTCCAAATAAATCATCATTAATAATTGTCATTTCTTATTACTCTCCTAACTTAACTTTTATATTATATTCGCCAACTCCACCCAAATGTTTAAAAACACTATTGATTTTACTTGGTACCAATTGTATTGTTTCCAAGTCATTAAGTTCGTGCCAAGTATATTTATTATCTTCTCGCCAATCAGCTATATCTTCTGTTGTCCATTTTTGATCTGGTGTACTCCACTTTTTCGCCAATTCTTCATTAGCAATCGAAAAATTTGATTTTCTATCATTAGTCATGTTTTCTAATTTAATTTCACCTTTGGAAAATGAAGAGAAGTCTGGCATTCCGTTTTTGTACTCAAATCAGTCAACACCAGCCTCATCAAGATATTTTTTAATTTCTCCGGTCTTATCAGAGATAAATAACGATTCTGCTCGTTCGCTACTCCATTCACCTTTATTAACGGGTGTAGTTTTTACCCTTTGCTCATAAGAACTATATTTAGGCGCCACGTCAAAACCTCTAGTATAGTCTATCTGCCTTACCGTACCCTTAGCCCCTACATCCACATTCTTTATTTCAGTCTTAGCATCTCCACTTTTGATACTCTTAGGAATATCCGTTTTTGCAGGTGGCAAATTAAACATAAGGGCATTTGACGTATTCAATTGGGAATGAGTTTTATAAAAGGTATCTAGTTGATTTTGAGTTTTGCCTAGTGGACTGTTGTCAACATCTTGATAAACTGGCTAATAGGTGGACTCTAATTTTTCCGTAGTCAAAACATTTCTTGATTGATATAAATCGCTTCCTTTTACGAATTTTTCCACCCGTACTTGCCCAGCCTGCAAAGGGAATTATCGCAGAAAAAGATAGTCCAGTATTTAAAGCATCCCTCTTGCCGCATAGATAACACCATTTACGCCATCTGATACCACACCAACAACAGGTATGAGCCCGGCTAAATCTAATGCAAACTGACGATCTCCATATTTCCATATTCACACGAAACTAAACAGCCAATCGTCGGTTCAATACCGTCAATTGGCTGCATAATAGGGTGTTTTATTAGGATAGTCAGTTCACAGCCTAATGTAAAGACTTAAATGACTAGCTAGTGATACAATTTCATCATCAAGGTTAGGAAGAGCAATAGTACTATCCAATCCATGACTACCAATTAATTTGAAATTAAAACTAATTAAAGATCGTCAAACTTCTTTACCAGTTAAATTATCAACAAATCTTATTTTTCCATTTTCAGAAACTAATTGTAAGTCACTACCTATTGGTAGTTCGTATATTCCCAAAATGGCCGGTTCTATATTTGCTACTGTATTAAAATCACAAACTACTAAATTATCAGGATTATTAATGTATTCATCATCATCATTTTCTGAAAAAAATCTCCAACCATTATCCACTGCATCTATAGATTTCTCTCTCAATATCCATTTCAACTTTCCTGTTTCATTTATTATATTTTTTGAAACAATACATGCCCCAGCTTTTTTAATAAATTCAATAGGTTCTTTTTGATTCATACCTTTCAACCCTTTCAATAAAACTTGATCTATATGGGAATTTTCTAGCGTATTCAATAGCTGAAAATCCTGTATTATCTTTAGAATTAAAATCTAAATTTGGTTGAGAAAAATACAAATTATATAACTTTTCTAATTCTTCGTCTGATTTATTCATTCGAATTATATAAATTAATGCAACTTGCCCCTTTCCATCTTTCTCATTTATATTAACACCATTTTCGATAAATCTTTTACATAATCTATAAGTTTCCTCAATATCATTTTTTCGTTGCCCTAATAAAACATGTAGCACGGTCTCACCTTCATCATTTTTACATAAGACATCAATATTTTTATCTAATAAAAAATTACTGATTTCATAGCGTGAAGGTAAGTCAGTATTTGACAACGAAAAAAATATCAAACTTTTCCCATCAAATACGTTTTTTTCATCACCATCTTTGTATACTTTCATAAATTCACTCGTATTTTTTAATTTTGCAATTAAATCTACTTTTATTGTCAACACCCCTGTTAATTATTCTATTTTATGACTCCTATTAGTACTCGGTAATTCTGGACGATAGTTATCAGGATTATTATACCAATCCCGTAATTCTTTTGGTGTTAACTCACCATTTAAATATCTCTTATGCATATCGGAATATTTATGTTCTGGAAGATGTCCCATGTCCCAAACATTTTTTCTAGGTTGACCAGGTTCCCATTCAATTATTTTTTCTGGATAGAGTGGATCTCGCACCAATCCATCTGGACCTTTTGCATTCTCAAAAGTTACTTCGGGTACTCTCTTTCTAAATGATGGTCTACTTTTAGGATCTTGATAAGGTCTATTATCAATAACCTCTGAAATGACTCCTTCACCTTTAATAGTAACAGATCCGTCTTTGTTTATAATTTTTTGAGCATCAACTTTATCCGTACCCTTAGCTCCAATATCCGCATCTCCACTTTTGATGGTCGTAGGGATATCAGTTTTTACAGGTGGCAAATTAAACATAAGGGCATTTGGCGTATTCAATTCGGAATGAGTTTTATATAAGGTATCTAGTTGATTTTGAGTTTTGCCCAGTGGACTGTTGACGACATCCTGGTAAATTGGCGAATAGATGGACTCCACCTTCTCCGTACTCAAAACATTTCTTGATGAATATAAATCGCTTCCTTTATTTACGAATTTTCCAGCCGTACTCGCCCAGCCTGCAAAGGGAATCATCGCCGAAAAAGAAAGTCCCGCATTTAATGCATCCCCTCTGGCTGAATAGATAACACCATTTATGCCATCTGCTATTTCACCAACACCAGGTATAAGCCCTGCAATATCTAATACAAACTGAAAAGAATCTAGTAATTTGTTTTCTTTCGGTTTGTCGACTATAACCTCTTCTTTATATTCAACTTTGGAAACAACTTCATAGAAAACTGTTTGCCCTACAACATACTCTTTAATGAGTAAACCATTATCATACGCATGATATTTTATATTTTCCGCTACGTTTTCTTCAATAGTCTTCAGTTTCTTTCCTTCCAACGTTTGGAAAGTCGCTGCAGTAATCATCGTACCGATTAGTTGCTCCTGTTCTTTTACCCATAAGTCATTTGGATTTAAGTATACTTTTGAGAACAGCTCTGTTCTAATATCATTTCTAAACGTAAGGACATCCCACTGACTCGGCAAAAAGTTTATATCCTTCACCCCAGCTTGGAACAGTCCTTCCATATCCGTCAGCCATGTGTCCATTGACTGCAAACCTTGTTCAATGGGGTTCAGTGCGTATGTCTGGGTAGCATCAAATTCATAAAGTTGCGTTAAGGTATCATCACGTTTTCTTTTAGAACTAATGACTCCCTCCTGCACTCCGCTATCGTCTAAATGGGGCAGGGCTACAATATCACTCACTTGATCCATGATACTGTTTGCCTCATCCGTTAAGCTAGCAGTGAGTTCGCCAATAAGCGTAAGTCCCTGTTCTAGCTCTCCGTCAAGGAAAGTTTCGAGTATGTAACCGGAGGAATCAGGTTCCAGTGAATGAAGTGCTGCCTCCATCTGGTTAAGCACTTGTTTAAACTGTTCAGAAAACAATTGAAAAAAATGAAGAAACGGTAAATGACATTCCTGGTAAAAAGAGCGGATGGCATTACCTCCTGCTCCCTTTAATTGATCCTCCATCTGAACTAGACCCTCCACCGCCTGGTGGATTGATTTCATTTCACTGCTTAGCCTGTCTAACATAGTTAGGTTGCGCTGTAACCCATCTTGAAATATATCTACATCCAATATTTTCATAGGCTTTGCCTCATCGAGCATATAGAAATAGCCACTTCAAAATATTCTTTATTATACAATAATACCCCACAGATGAACATGCTTCTCCCCCTCTAGCAAACTATTAATAGTTATAATATTCCATTTATACGTGAGAAGGTAAAGGGAGAAGTGATAATATCCAAAAAAATAAACCATACGAATTAATAAACAAAAAATAGAACGTGACTCTTTCACTACCAGATAAAGAAAATAGTAGTTAAATAGATAGTAATGAATATGTAGTTTGATTTTATCTTTACTGAGAGAACTTGCTAATATGTAAGTAAATGTTGTTATTTAAAAAGCTGGAGTCTAAAGAATGTTGCTAATACACTCATCCACTGGTAGTTTTTATCGCTACTTGCCAATAACAATTAGCCTTTCATTTTCATCGATTTAAACCCTGGTGAATTAGAGTATGTACATACCTGGATAATGAAGGAAAAATGTGGACGTAAGTATCTAAAAAATGCGCGCACAGTTGAATATGTACGTGCACCTGGACTATTTCCTACAATTTCAGTAATAGCTAATCCTTCATGAGTTAATTTCAGAATTGCTCTTGCTCTTATTAGGTATGCCTCTATGATTTTCCAAATTGAATCCCCACTTAAGCTAAAACTACTAATTCTTCCACAGATTTAGAAGAATACTCTGTTTTTATACTATTTAGAGTTTCTTCTCCATCATGATGTCTTCCTAAAATAAGCGTAAGCTTTCTAACCACTTTAATATTATCCATGAGTCCATCTACCCTTCAACGATTACAAGATATTTTTTGATTTCTCCTTCAGATTCAACAATTAAAATATCTCCTCTTTCTTTGGCAGAAAAAATCTTTGCACCAACAGGAAGTTTATTCGACATCTCATCTTTAAAATTTGTATTTGCATCATTTTTTGTTTTTATTTCACCGATTTGAACATCTTTTGTTAAAGACAATTCTTCAACCCAATCAATATTAGTTTTGTAGATAACTCCATCATATTGAAAAATATCAGCATTAGAATCCAATTTTAAAATCTCTTCAGCATCAATACTATCAATTGTTACAGTGGTTACTTCCCCATCATTCGAACATCCACTAATCATTAAAAATATTAATGCAATCAGTACATAAAATAATTTTTGAACCAATGTAACACCCCCTGTATATATAGTCGGTAATACTCTATCTTAAGTTTCATCTTCAGTATCATTTGAATAACCGTGTAATGCAACTTCCTTTAGGTCACTCGGTTATCTCCCTCATACGATTAAAGTAACTGATAGTTGGACGAATGCAACGCCCTCATTTTATTCAACGTGAAACATATCTTCTATATCTTTGCTTGCCTTGGGTAAATCCATTCCTTTTTTCCAAATCAATATATTATCTTCTGGAGTTCCGTAATACAACGCCTTTATCTCCGCACCCTCACGATTCATTTCTTGACCTTCGATATTAAAAATATCATACCCCTTCACCATAGAATATGGCGGCTGTGCCCTGCTCTTAATTATTGGTCGTAATGGAGTTAAGTAAAAGTTCCCTTTTTCATCCATATCATATTTTATTCTATATATACTATAACCATCTGTTATATCATTTTCATAAACGATACTTCCGTTTTCCAACTTACTTACGTTCTTTATCTCTACCATTTCGATTGGAACGTTTGTTATGTGCCAATGAAACAAACCGTAATATCCTAATGTGATAAACGATAACAATAATGCACTAATTATTCCCCCTTTAATAAATGATTTGGTTTTTGAACGGTTCCAGAAAGATGAAATACCTTTAATAGCATTGCCATCATTCTTATTTCTCTCCATTTCTTCTTTTGGTAATATAAAATCAGCTTTTATTCTATATAGTTCCTCTTTGCAACTCTCACATTCAACAAGGTGTTCTTCTACTATTCTTTTGCTATCATCACTACACACATTGTCATAATATAATGGAAGCAAATCTTGAACTATTTCACATGATACTTTACTCATTTCCTATTCCTCCTTTAGCAAATCTTGAATTTTACGTTTGGCTCGGTGAAACGTGACTCTCGCCCAACTTTCCGTTCTCTCAAAGAGTTCACTTATTTGTTTGAAGGAAAGTTCACCAAATACTCTTAACGTAAAAACTTCTTTATAAGGCTCTTCTAAGTGACGTAATACCTTGTGAATACGGAAAATTTCTTCCTTATTTAGTATGATTTCTTCAATACTACTTACACTTACTTCAGGTATATCGTCAGTATCAAAACGCTTTTGTTTATTGAGATAGGTAAAGTATGTATTCTTAGCTATTTGACAAAGCCATACATTAAGTTTGCACTTCCCGCTAAATTTATCAATATTTTTTAATGCCTTAAAAAATGTTTCTTGTGTAATTTCTTCAGCTATCTTTTCGTTGCGACTTAACAACAGTACAAACGAGTAGACATCCCTAAAATATTGATTGTAAATCCTCTCAAATTCAGGCACATTTCTACCTCCTTTCATAAATAAGACTAAGTTATGAGGAATTCGTTACAAAAAATAATAAAAAATTGGCAGACGTGTAAGTCTGCCATTAAGTCATGTTTTATTTATTCATAGAAGTCCTTTTATCTGTTAAGGTTTCTGAAATAAGCACCCCTTAGATTTATTGTTTATGATTGGTTTTCTAACTTTACTTTAATTGGTTTAATTACATTTTGCATCTAATCATTCCCTATACGATTTAACGCTTTATATGTCAGAAAGACAAGCACTTTAATAGAATTATTGTTAATAAAATAAATCACCTTCCATTAATCAGGTTGGTGGTTTTTAGCTTCTGCAGCCTCAACTCTATTTATATTTTTACTTCCAAGTGATAATAATTCGTTCCTATTCATTCGTGACATTTCATCTAATGCACCAAGTATTAATTCTGGAGGATGCTCATCCATTAATTGGTTAAATAGTTCCTCGGTTCTATCCAATACTTTCACAACCTTAATCTATTATGGTTACATCTACTATTTCATCTAATTTTAATTGTAGCAAAGAAAATGGGTCTTCTAGTTCAATAACTCTTCTTCGTAAATCCACACTTTCTACAATTCCTCTATTGTAAAAGAATGCTCCATCTCTCCACAATTTAACTTTAGTATCCGCTTTGCTTTTAATGGCCATATCTAAAGTATGTTGAATTGCATCATAATCCCATTCATCTAATTCAGGGATAGGTTCTCTTTTAATCTCTTTACCGTATTCTCTAAGTAAAGAAACGTGTTCGGGAAGCATCATAGCTACCCATTTTTTATTCCCTCTATCTTGAACCTTGGATAAATCAAAAACTGGTTCGTAAAATTCAACGTTCATATAACTTCACGCTCCTTTTGTGTGAAGGGAACAAATGCTAGTACATTATTTACTTTAAAAGTCCTTTTAGTATTTCGTAAAAAACAAAAAGCTTTAAATGTATTACTTTCCACACTTAATACCTTTACTCTTCGCTTGCTAATTTCACCGTTATTATTCATATAAATCATTTCAGATATTTGATCATACTGCAACGACTTCAAAATATTTATACGCACATTCGTTCCCCCTCTTGTTTTTTAGTATACGAACAATAGTTCTATTTTACAACTAGTAATTTTTGGGGAAATAAAAAAGCGACCATCTCAATGAATGAGAAGGCGCTTTTAAAGAAGGAAGTACAAAAAGAAAAGTTCTCTTAACTAACACTTTTCCTGAAAGAAGACATATCATTATATCCATGTCTAAAAAGTGTTATTGGCTAAGCTAACTCTCTCGTAATTTTCCTTTTTTAGTAACTCATAAAACTAGCTCCCACAATAACAAGTAAGATAAACAATACTACAATCAATACGAAGCTAGATCCGTTATTAGAATTATCGCCGTAGCAGTCTCCTCCATTATAACCAGACATCTTATCCTCCTCCTTTCTAATTAATATTTATAGATTATGCAAAGATTGTTGAGCGACTAAGGTAATCCACCTTGTCATTAAGAATTATATTTGTTTCTTTCTTTGGTTCCTTTAAACAAAACATCTAACAAAAAAAACCCGCTCAAATTAATAAGCAGGGTTAAATAAAACTGTACTATTACTTTCTTTCATAGTGTATGTTCCTTTAGGTGTTGCTTTCTATCCAATCACAAATGTGTGTTCCTAGGTCTCTAATACTCTTTCCTATACGATAAATGCAAAGTATAAAAGGAATAATAAACAAAGAACATACATAATTGGATGAATTTCTTTATAACGCTTTTGTGCTACTAAACAAATTGGATAAAGAATAAAACCTAATCCAATACCGATTGCAACACTAGAAGTTAGAGGCATCATAATAATTGTCAAAAATGATGGAATGACAATTTCTAACTTCGTCCAATCAATCTTACGGATTTCCATTGCCATTAAGGCACCTACAATAATTAATGCAGCTGATGTAACTTCCACCGAAATAACGTTAACAAGTGGGGAGAAGAATAAAGCAACTACAAAACAAGCCGCTATAACGACAGAAGTAAAGCCAGTTTTTCCTCCGACAGCAATACCAGCAGAAGATTCAACGCTTGTAGCAGGAGTTGAGGTACCTAAAATAGCACCAATTACACCAGCAGCAGAATCAGCAAGTAATCCTTTACCGATATTCGGAATCTTATTACCTTTCATCATTCCTGCTTGGCTCGTTAATCCAATTAATGCACCAGCTGTATCAAAGAAGGCAACGATTAAGAAGGTGAAAATAACTGTCAGTGTTTGTACATTAAAGATTTCATCTAAATGGCCAAACACAACACCAAATGTTGGTTCTAGGCTTGGGATACTTCCAATAATCGATGAAGGAACTTCGATTAAACCGAAAATCATACCAATACCCGTTGTAATAACCATTGCGTAGAAAATACCGCCATTAATCCCACGTACTAACATAATGATTGTAATAATAAGACCAATAATAGCTAATAAGGTCATCGGTGAAGTTAAATCACCAATCGAAACAAATGTATCCGCATTGCCGATAATGATTCCACCATTTTTTAAACCGATAAATGTGATGAAAAATCCAATACCAGAAGCGATAGCGTATTTTAAATCGATTGGAATGATATTAATAATTTTCTCACGAATTTTCATTAAACTTAATAGCATAAAAATGATTCCGGCAACAAAAACGCCCGTTAAAGTAACTTGCCAGTCAATACCCATTCCAATACATACCGAAAAAGTAAAGAATGAATTTAATCCCATACTAGGTGCAATGGCGATTGGGAAGTTCGCAAGTAAGCCCATCAGAAGTGTACCGATGATTGCAGTAAGAGCAGTTGCAGTAAATACAGCACCATGATCCATACCAGATTGGCTTAGGATAATTGGATTCACGACTAAAATATAGGCAATAGATAAGAAAGTTGTGATACCGGCAAGTGTTTCCGTTTTATAGGAAGTACCCCGTTCTGCAAATTTAAAAAAGTTTTTCATGTTGTAATCTCCTATTTGCAAGATTGAAGGTAATGATCCTAGGTTCGTGTTACAACCTATTCATTTTACTTTCTCTGGATAGCAAAAAAACTTTGACCACTATTTGGACAAAGTTTCTCTACAAAATGGGATAAAAAAATATCATTAATTTCCCATTCCTTGTAGTCAGCTATTTATTGGTAGCTGGTAGAAACTCTCAAGCCATATTCTTGAATTTATACAAGGTATATATTTTCTTTTTAAAAACAATAGGAGAATCATAACAAGTTTAATTTGAATCGTCAATATTATATTTTTCCATTAAAAGATGTAAAAATATTTAAAAAAGAGAAAAAGGTTAAGAAGATACATATCTACAAAAAAACAAAAAATTCAGCTATATTACTGCACACAACTTCTTTGTACTAATAGATGTGGTTAGTAATGATTATTTGTAGTATTGTTGGGGTACAAAAAAAGCCACTTGTAATTAAGTGACCTCATCAAGAACAAATACATATTTTTCAATACTTTCATCTGCTTTGATAATAATTCCAAATACAGTAGCTACACCCTTTGAAAACTTAACATCAGTAAGTTCAATCATACTCTCAAAAATGTTTGGGTTCATTCTTATTTCCTTTACCTGCTTACCCTGCGAGTTGAGATAATCAATATCTTCGTGTATTTTATTTAATAATACTTCCAATTCCTTTCCTCCTTAGGTAACTTCTACTTGATATCATGCCCAAATGGACACTAATAATTTCAAAGCACAATAAAAAAATGGTTTGTATTTAAAGGAACGTGCTAGATCACTCACACATTGATTTGAGAGTTTCTCTATTCATAATCCTCCTCAATCATATTAATTATTTAACCGGTAGCTCGAAATAATATAGGTCATTGTTGGGTAATTGGATATACAGCTAAATAAAGGAAATTAAAACCCCACCAAACTGTATTATACTAATATAGTAAGGTTCCGTGGTTGGTAAGCCTTATTTTCTCCCCAAGCACTCACGTATGTGAGTGCTTTTTTTGTTTTGTTACTTTACTTTTAACCGATAACTAGAAGATGTCACCTAACCTCTTTCGAAGTTGACTTAGAGTGTAGAAAGAATGACTACCGCCTATCATTATAAGCACCCCTTATGATACGTCTCAAACCCTAATTAAATCTGCTTTATCTATTGCATATTGAGCTTACTCCACAGGAAAATATTGAAGACAGGCACATTAAATTTGAATGGAAAGTAGCCACATTGAAAAAGGCTCATCATTTTAAGAAACTATGAATATACCAAATTCAGCTATTTATGATCAATTAATTTCATAATATGCAGAAAAACTTGCTCCAGAGGAAGCAAAATAAGCAGTTGAGAATTTATAATTATACAAAATTAACCACCTTCCTTTAAATCTTGTTGGTTTTTTCATTTTTAATTTCGTTAAATCGGAATACTTCTCCAATTTAGTTTTATTTCTCATTGTAGAATAGCTAGATCACCGGACTTTTCAGGCGTCCCACGATATGACAAGGACTGTGAACAGAAAAGAAATTCGTTCATATACTAGTTTGAGCAATTGTAGACGTTTTTAATTGATCATTTTGTTTCTGAAAGGAATGAATGTTATTGAATGAAAGTAATGCTGAACAAATGGAGTTAAATCGTCTTCATCTTGGATGCGGGCATACAATTCTTGAGGATTGGATCAATCTGGATTTTGTTGCACTAAAAGGTGTGGATGTTATTGCAAATTTGGATGCCTGTGCGGAAGTTCCACTTCCGTTTGAAGATAACAGTATTGAGGAGTTTTATGGGAGTCATTTAATTGAACATATTCAACATACATTACCGATGATGCAGGAACTTCATCGGATTGCAAAACCGGGTGCGAAGGCCAAATTTCGACTTCCATACGGAGCAAGTGATGATGCTTTTGAAGACCCAACTCATGTAAAGCAGTACTTTTTACAATCATTCGGTTATTTTTCACAACCTTATTATTGGCGGGCCGATTATGGATATAGAGGAGATTGGAAAGCTGATAAGATTACTTTACTCGTAAGCGAAGAAAAATACCAACATCTATCGTTTCAACAAATATTGGAAGATGTAATGACTAAGCGGAATGTTGTTCGCGAAATGGTTGTTGAATTAACAGCAATCAAACCGATTCGAGAAGCAAAAAAAGAATTACAAACAAGACCAATCATTGATTTTGTCTTGGTGAAATAATCATAAGGATAAAGTCCACAATAATGACACTTTAAGAACAGTTCGTAAAAGTGAACTTTTACGAACTGTTCTTAAATTTTTTGAATATAAAAAAACACCTATATTATAGGCGTTTAAAAATGACTAGAATAATTACTCCACTACATCTCTTACTTATAAAACATTTATTTGGTACCCCTTATCATTTCTTTCTATTTCGACTACGTCCCCTTTACTCAAAGGAACCTTAATCAATTTATACGGGATAAGTAAACGATTTAGATCTTTGTTTTTATTATTAGAAAACACACCAAAGAAATCGTCAATTTGTTCAACAATATATTTTTCCATAGTAATCTATCCTCCTTAAAAATTATCATACCTTCTATGTAAGTTAAATGAATAAATAAGTTAAAGCCTCACTTCTTCAACAGTGAGGCCCCAATCTATTTTCATTATGATTGTAAGAGAGTTTCGAAGGGAGATTCTCAACTTCTCATCTTTATAGTTTACATGATAATCTTAGGATTTTAATTGGTAATTATATGCACATAATATCTTAATATATCTTTATTCCACGTATCTCTCTGCACTAAATCTTGAACCAAGGTAGCTTACATATTTTCAAATAAATTTCTTTTAACATGGAAAGAATATCCGTGTTTCGAATTGTGTTAGCTATTTGTACTCATAATTGCGTAACTCCTACGAGACATTTACTGTAGAGACATCTAAATCTGAACGACTGAAGATGCACCAGTATATAAAAGTTTATTATCTCCGTGTTAAACTATAAATAGATGAATTAGGAGTAATCGTTCGGGAACTATTCAATGAATACACTACATATTGATCGAAGTCGATGGAATTTGGTTAAGAGTGTATTATTGAATACATATATGTGAATTAAGTGAATATCAAAACAGATAACCTGCAAGTATTACATAGAAAATAAAATAAGGTGGTGCTTCCATGACTGGTATGGGCTATCGGACGATAAAGACTGCTGTAGGAGCAGGGCTGGCAATGTGGATTGCGAGTTTATTGGATTTGGAATTTGCAACATTTGCAGCAATTATTGTTATTATGTGTATTGAGAAAACGAAAAAAAAGACATTAATTACTATTAAGGATAAATTCTTTGCCTCCCTTTTATCTTTGCTGCTTGGTTCATTGATATTCGAGGTATTAGGTTATCATCCCATTGTCTTTTCTTTATTTATTTTGTTATTTGTTCCAATCCTCGTAAGAGCTCACATTCAGGGTGGTTTTGTCACAAGTATGGTTGTCGTATTACATGTTTATACGGTAAAGAATGCTGACTGGACAATGTTTCTGAACGAGCTATACATTATTTTCATCGGGATGGGAATTGCTGTTCTCGTCAATAGTTTCATGCCAAATTTCAAACGAGATATTGAGGTTTTTAAAAAGGAGATTGAAAAACGGTTTGAAATTATACTTTATGAATTCTCTGCCCATTTAAGGGATAATATGCGGAACTGGGATGGGAAGGAAATACTTGAAGTAGAAGATTTAATCAATCAATCCAAAAGCCTTGCCAATCAAGATGTAGAAAATCAACTATTACGAAAACAAAATATAGATTATTATTATTTGGAAATGAGAGAGGATCAACTAGAACTTCTAAAGCATATGATGAAAATCATTGCTATTTTCTCTTCCTTTAGCCTAGACATCAAACAGAAAGAAATGTTCGCAGAATTCTTGGAGGATTTAAGTAGGAACGTTCACTCGGGAGATACAACGAACATTTCAATAAATAAGTTAGATGAATTAAATGCCATAATCCGCGAGATGGAGTTACCGAAGACAAGAGAAGAATTTGAAGTACGAGCGAATCTATTTTATTTGACTTACGAAATGAAAAACTACTTAAACATAAAGAAAAAGCTTTTTGCTCAAAGAAATCGATAGTGAACTAATCCCCACCTCTTCAGCACTTCGCTATCACGGGAAAGGCAACAATATTACTCACCAAATCCGTGATACTGTTTACCTCATCCGTCAAGCTAGCGGTGAGTTCTTTGACAAAATGGGGGTCGCTGGTTCGAGGCCACTCGGGACCATACTAATAATGCAGTCACAACCTTTGATATATATAGGGTTGTGACTTTTTTTATTTAAACAACATTTTCAACTTATAAACCACACACCTATTTTTGTGAAGCCTATTAAATAATTTATCCTTTGAACTCGGTTACTTCGACCAATACGGATTAATGGTAATGAAGTATTCCATCAATTCATAAGTAGTTAGTTTGGTAATCATCAATTTCAGCTAGTTGTTAGGTATTCAAAAGCATTGGACAATCTTCAACATTTTTATGCAAGGTTATATGCCCTCTTCAAAAAAACGCAGTTGAATAACCACCAACGTTAGTGGTTATTCCCTGTGATTTCCGCTTGTTTAAGGGTTTTACTATTAAGTTTAATAGAGTATATCTTCACATAAATATAAAATATCATTCGAATTGAAATAAAAAGATTTCCATTTTGTAGTTTTTGTTGCATAATATTGAAGTCTCTAATTATGCTTTAAAGTTCCTAAGGTATAACAGTTGTCATTCGAGTCACGAGTGAACAACCATTATATTCGGTATTAAACTTAAAACCTCACATTAATTTATTGATAGGCTTACTGTCCTTATAAAGCTTTTTTTGGTTTTAATACTTTGAAATCGCATACATCTAGAAGAAAATATAAAGGGAGTTATATTAAGATGGCAAACAAGTCAAAAAAAGGCATTCATTATGCTTGGTTCGTTTTACTAGGTGTTGCGATCATGATGGGTTTTGCTCGTGGTGGTCTTAACAACGCAACAGGTTTATTCTTAACACCTGTTTCAGATGACTTAGGTATGAGTTTATCTAGTTTATCTTTATACGTATCGATTATGTCAATCGTAACGATGATATTCTTACCATTTGCTGGTAAATTAATCACAAAAGCGGATATCCGTATTATTTTAATTGTAGGTGTTATTTTCCACGCAGGTGCATTCGCTGCAATGGGCTTCATGAACAGCGTATGGGGCTGGTACATACTTGCCATTCCATGTGCGATTGGTTATGTTATCGTTGCACAAATCGCTGGTCCAGTAATTATTAACAACTGGTTCAAAAAATCTAAAGGTTTAGCTTTAGGTATTATGATGGCGACTGTTGGTGCTTTCGGTGCTTTTATCGCTCCTTGGGTTGGTAAATTAATTGCAAATGAAGGCTGGCGTTCAGCTTACACTACTTCTGGTTTAACATTAGGTGTAGGGGCAATTATCGTAATTTTATTATTCATCCGTTTTGCTCCTGGTAAAAAAGGTGCTTATGGAGATGACGAAATAAACGCAGAAGACACGGAAGCAACTGCTGCTAATGAAGAAGCAAACAAAGGGATCGCATCTAACATTGCGAAAAAATCTCCTGCCTTTTTCGCATTAATGGCATTTTTCTTCTTCTTAACATCTGTTGCTGCATTCGCACAACACGTACCAACTTTCGCAATTACTAAAGGCTTCGATACTGCATTCGGTGGTACTTTAATGGGGCTATTCATGGTTGGTTTATTAATTGGTTCATTAACATTTGGTTTCTTAGCAGATAAAATTGGTGCAAAAGGTACTACTTTTGTAGCCTTAATTTCTGGTTTAGTAACATTCATTTTATTCCTGTTATTCGGTGAAATTAAAGTAATGATTATGATCGGTGCTATTATATTTGGTTTCTTGTCATCATCTATCGGTACATTAGGACCTCTACTTACCATTTCATTATTCGGTAACAAAAACTATGCTGATATTTATGCTACTGCTTCTATAGGTTTAGCTGTTGCAGGTATCGTAGCTTTACCACTTTACTCATTAATAAAAGATTTAACAGATTCTTATAATATTGTATTAGTCGCGATTATCGTGATGATCGTTATCTCCATGTTATTAGTAACGGTTGCATTTAAACAAAAAGAGAAATTAATGAAGGCCGGTCACTGGAACTAATATTTTGCAACTTTTGTAATACCCACTTTAATTAGTCCTGTATATAGTTATTTTAAAAAAGGTTATGAGCAGACATTTTTGTGTCTACTCACAACCTTTTTGTTTATGGTCTTATATAAGGGAAATTATTTATTTAGTAATTTATGTAATAAATGGTTGAATTGATCTATTTCTTCTTTTGTTAATTTGCTCGTAAGAACCTGTTCTCTCTCATTTACTTCTTTAGATAAGACAGTAAGTAAATCAACTCCAGAGGCTGCTAGATTTACTAAAACTAATCGGCGGTCTTTTGGTTCATACGTACGAAAAACGAGCCCCTTTTTTTCAAGTGTATTCGTTAAGCTTGTTACCGACGAAGTAGCTAATTGTAATCGTTTTGCGATAATTCTTGTTTCACTTGGCCCCCAAACCCAAAGTGTATAAAGCATAAGCATGGCCGACCAAGAAAGCTTCTGATTCATTAAAAGTTCTTTTTCAATATCATGGCGTACTAGCAGAGAAGCGCTATACAAGTCTGAAACAAGCGAACTTGATGAAATATCAAATGCGTTTCCATGCTGTTTAGCTAAAAATTTTTGTACTTCTCCAGCATTTATAATAAGTTTTTCCAAAAATGTCCCTCCAAAATCCTATTTAACAATAGTATACATGAAATTTAATAATGCTAGTCAAAATAGGTAATGGTCAAGGGGGGAAACGAATTTATTGAGCAAGTTTAGTTATGAAATAATTAACGAAAAGACCATTAGTAGAATTGGCAGGGTATACACACCCCTCCTCAATAATCATAATGTGATTGGAATTGATTGTCACAAATTAATTAGGCAAAATAAAGAACAACTACCATCAGTTGTCCTTCGTTAGTATTCAATGTTTAGCTTTTAACAAATGTACATTACTGGGAGGCAAAGTTCAATTGCCTTCCAGTTCTTGTTTGAAGATAATCCCATCCTCATCTGGGATTAAGTCGATAGTTGAGTCAACTTCTAATATGTTTGCTATCGTCTTGGGAACGTGTAGCGTGCAACTTGATCGTTTTAAGTGATCAAATCTTAATTCATGTTCTGGTTTAAATGAAATATCTTCGGGCTCTTTAACAATTTGTCCTTCTGAGAAAAGAACTTGTACATCGCTTTTTGTTAAATGTGGATACTTTTCTAAAATGTGTTTTTCTGTTGTTTCTGAAATCTCTATCTCCATATCAACGTCCACTTCCTTTTCCCTAACATCTTTAGTTTATCACACCTAACAACCATCCAATCCAATTAGCAAAATACAGAGAACTTGTCTGTCGCGTTTTCCATTTACTGAATACACATTAAATGCACTATTGAATCGAAATTGACTGCTCTCTCGTCACTTTCTCCCAATCGTCAAGCTCCTGTATACATTTAAAAAGAACGCCCGGATGGACGTTCCTTTGATTACTTATTTATTATTAATATAGTCCATGCCTTGAGCTGTTATTGCTAAAACAAGGTTTTCTGATCCTTGCCCACTATCTATGGCATAACCCTCTTCGATAAGGTATTCAATAGCATGTTTGCTACTGGGGTCAGCATTAACCATTGCTTTAGGTAATGTATAACTTCCGCCATTATTAGCAAAATGATAATCATAGAGACTTTGTAACAAAATATCCGATAACTTTTTTATTTCTTCGTTAATCATAAATAATCCCTCCTCAATAAACAATATACAACACAAGTTTAAAAATTTCTTTCTTTATGCTTTTGACAAATCAAGTATATTGCAGTTAATCAAAATACCATTATTGATAGGAGGTGAAAGTTGAAAATGGATAGGCCAAATTTACAATAGTTCGTTAAAAACAACAACTAATATAACCCAGTACCACTTAATTGTAGCAAAGTAGTAACTATATACTTTTTACCAAGTTCATAGTCATCAAAGTTCTGTTCATTGTAGATGCAACCTCTCTCTCTAAAAAAGGTATACCATTTACCTTCTTCCTCAAAATAATGGAAACCCTCATCTAGAGAATACTTACTCGCTGAATCACTATGTGGCAGACCGTGGACTGAAATATATTCATATACCTCTTCATTGCTAACTGTAAAAACTTTAGAGTATTTATGATTTCTCATATTTGGAACACCCAGCGTTTTACAAGCAAAGTCTAATGGATTTCCATAGAGAAGTGTCTCTATTTGTTTTTCTTTATCTATCAAACTGTCCCCTCCTTATTTAAATTCCATTTTATATCTATCTTTCATTCTACATTTAAAATACTTCATTTTTTTAGTATGTTCAAAAGATGGTCATATTCTATACCAAAGAATTTGATAAGTATAAAAACATATTTTGCCCCGAAAATAGTGATAGAATCATATATACAAAGACTTTGAGAGAAATTTAGGTACTGCTTGCATTGTTCTAAATACAAAAATGCTCGACATCCGTCTTATATATGTAGAAATAGCCCTAAAATGTTCATAAGTAATGAAGAAAAAGAGATAATATAATGGAATTTTGCTAAGCAATTAGGTTATATTAGTTCAAGTGGGTAAACAAGGAGCTAACAAATACAATGAACAAAAAATCACAAAAGACGTTATGGGCTCAAGTAGTTAAAACAGGAATTATCAAGTCCAATCTAATTCCAATGGTTGCTGGATTAATGCTCGCATTATATACATATCAGTACAGCTTTACAGATAATATTTGGAATGTAGTGTTTGCATTTTTAGGTACAGCAGCTGTAATTGCTGCGGCAGGTTCATTCAATAACATTTATGACCGCGATATTGATGCCATTATGGCACGGACTAAGGTTCGTCCAACTGTAACAGGTGAAATATCGATTAAGAAAGTTTTGATCGTTGCTATTTTATTATTAGTAATCGGATTAATTTTATTATATATAGCTTCTCCGTTAGCATCTTTACTAGGGTTCTTAGGGGTGTTTTTCTACGTAGTCCCTTATACAATGTGGACAAAACGTCATACTATTTGGAATACGGAAGTTGGTAGTATTTCAGGAGCTATGCCTCCTTTAATCGGTTGGGCAGCAGTGGGTCCTGATATTTGGCATCCAGCTTGTTGGGCGTTATTTTTAATAATGGTCATATGGCAAATGCCACACTTTTACTCTATAGCCATTCGCAAGAAAGCAGATTACGCTGCAGCAAAAATACCGATGCTCCCTGTTGTCATGGGGAAAAAACGCACATATATTCAAACAAATTTCTATTTAATTTTATTAGTGCTATCTAGCTTTTTATTTTTACCACTAAGCTTAGGTCTAACCTTAGTGTCACTTGCTCTAGGCTTATTTTGGTTAGGGTTGAGCCTATTCGGTACACGCAAAATGGATATAAAAGATTGGGCAAATAAAATGTTCAAATTCTCTTTAGTGCACATGATTGTTATTTATTTTACGGTAATAATATACTCTACAATCGGCCTTATTTTACAGGCACTTTAACGATAAAATTAGCCATAAAAAATGAAGTTTAATATTAATTTCTTTAGTTATATGAACTACCAAAAGACTTGCACCGTAATGGGCAAGTCTTTTTTTCTTTATTCACTGGTATCATCAACTACTTTATTAATTCTTTCAAGCATTGTTGGATGAGAATATCGAAACCATTTTACTAGGAGTGGAGGATTCACTTCATTTAATCCAGCTATGGTTAGTTTTTGAAAAGTGCTCACAGCAGCCCTTGGCTCTGCCACTAACTCGATTGCGTAGTCATCAGCTCTTGTTTCTTCATACCTGGAAATGTAATTTGTTAATGGACTTGAAGCGAATGATAGAACGGATGTAATTAGTAAAAACAGTGGAAACGAATGAATAGCATGTATCTGTTTTATTTTTAATCGACTTCCGAAACGAGCGATAATCCAAGGCATTAGTTTTGCTATTAACCATAATCCTAAAATGGTCGTGAAAGTGTACACTACTATTCCAATATAAATATGTTTCTCTACATAATGGCCCATTTCATGTGCCATTACGAAAAGAATTTCACCCTCTGTTAGCTGATTTAATGTCGTATCCCATAATACGATTCTTGAATTACTCCCGATTCCCGTTACATAAGCGTTCAGAGCATTTGTCTTTTCTGCCATATTCACTTCATATACATGGTTGGCAGGAATATTTGCTTGCTCAGCTAATGTGAGAATTTTTGTTTCTAATTCTTTATCCGTTAACGGATAGAAATCATTATATAATGGATCGATTACTACTGGTTGAATGAACATCATGAATATAGAGAACGGAATCATTAAGAGGCTAGCATTTATCCACCATTTCTTTGTGTTTTTATAAATAAGCCAATACAGAACCGTTACAATCACTACAGTCATACCATAGTTGACCCAAAAATCGATGAGATTATCTCGCATCCAAGAAGAAAAATTTTGGTTGCTGATTCCGTAGTTTTTACTTAAATAATACCTATAATAGTCCAATGGAAATAACACGATGAATATAAACAAGGACAACAAGAATAAATATACTGCTTTTTTAATAATTCCCCATTTTACTTTAATGAGTAGCGAGTTTTCAAACGCTTGAGAAAGGCCAGAAACTAATATGAAAATGTAAACTAGCCACTCAAAAGGTGTCGCGACAAAAAAGAGGTAATTCTTTATTTTTGAATATTCCTCACTCAGGTATACTTCTTGTTCCGACATAAAAGTATGCGGATCTGCGACTGTCCCCTGCAAGGATTCAGGTATACCTCCACTATTGCTATGAAAAATATATACATACATCACTAATATATATACTCCAAATAACAAAAGAGCGGAAATTCCGTATTTTTTTACCAAGACCATTCATCTCCATTCACACTTACTTACATTAAGTGTAAGCAGAAAAAATGAAATATAGAACTTCAACGAACCAATACGTTTTTCACCTTAAAATTAAAGAACTTATCATTTTGAATAACTCCAACTATACGGAGCACATTAAACTCTAGGAGGTGACTTAACTTTGTCAAACAAAAGCAAACCAAACTTTAAGAAAAAAGAACCAAATTCACGAAGCGATAATCGAGAAGAATTTTCAGGAGAATTATCTTCAAACGAAGCCAAAAGTAAAAATGAAAAACAAAATAACCAAAAGAACAGATAAAAATCATTAATTGGTGTTCTAGGCTCACTTGACTTTTAAGTGCAGACTAAAGATGACGCAACTTTTGAGTCTGCGTCATCCTTTCTGTTTTTATTTATCCGATTTTAGGAGTTCCTCATACAATTTTATATATTGTAGAGAAGACGCTGACCAGCTAAAATCCAAATCCATTGCGCGTTCTATCAGGTTGTTCCACTTTGTAGGTTGGAAGCGAAATAGGCCTACTGCACGTTCAATTGTATGTAACAATTCATGGGCATTATAATTAGCAAAGCTGAATCCGGTTCCTTCTTCGGTTATTTCATTGTAAGGAATTACTGTATCCTTCAGCCCCCCTGTTTCACGGACGAGCGGTAAGGTTCCGTATCGAAAGGCGAGTAATTGCCCTATTCCGCATGGCTCAAATTGGGATGGCATTAGAAATATATCTGAACCAGCATAAATTTGTCGAGCCAATGATTCGTCAAAAAACAGATTAGCTGACACCCTATCAGGATAAATGTCTTCAAAATATCTGAACGATTCTTCATACTGATGATCTCCAGTTCCTAGTAAAACAAACTGAACATCCAAACCGATGATTTCATGAAAGACATGTAAAATCAAATCTATCCCTTTCTGGTCAACTAATCTAGTAACCATTGATATGATCGGGGTATTAGCTTGGATAGGTAGGCCGAGTGTTTCCTGTAAATGTTTTTTATTAGCTGCCTTTCCCTTAGAATCATCGAATGGAAGCAATAGACTTCCATCACTTTTAGGATTATAGCAGTCATTGTCTATTCCATTTATGATTCCTTTCAGATTAGCACCTCTTTTACGTAAAAACCCGTCCAGTTTTTCTCCATAGTAGGAAGACTGTATTTCAGATGCATAGGTTGGACTTACAGTCGTTAGGCAGTCTGCAAAAGCTAGTCCTCCCTTGAGATAACTAATACTCCCATAAAACTCTAAGGCATCTATACGGTAATATTGGTCGTCAAGATCCAATAAATCAGACAGAACTGATTTAGGATATACCCCTTGGTAGCGTAAATTGTGAATGGTAAACACAGTTTTTAATCCCTGATAGTATGGGTTGTTGTTATAATTGGCTTTCAATTGGACAGGTATCAATCCTGTTTGCCAGTCATGGCAATGTATTATATTCGGGCGCTCTTCTAAAAAAGGTATAGCTTCTAGTACAGCCCGAGAGAAGAATGCAAACCGTTCACCATCATCTCTAAATCCATAGCTACCATGTCTTTTAAAATAGTATTCGTTATCCAGAAAATATACGGTTATTCCCTGATAGTGAATTTTCTCTATACCACAAAATTGACGTCTCCATCCTACAGGTACTTCAATACTTTTAATCCATTGCATTTGTTCTTTAAACTGTAATGGGAGATCATCGTATTTAGGCAATATTATGCTAACATTGACGCCCTGTTCTTTTAAAGAATGGGGTAAAGCACCAATCACATCGCCTAACCCCCCTGTCTTTATAAATGGAGCGCACTCTGAGGCTGCAAATAACACGTTCATGTAAGTGGACCTCCCGTTTAAACTACTACTTCTTTTTTGATAACAACCGGCTTATTTATCGCTGTGATTTTCTGATTTTTAGTGATAATTACTTGTTTATCCGTAATTACGTTTTCTATACGTGCTCCCTCTTCAATATCCCCTTTTTGCATAATGATACTATTTTTCACCACCGCTCCCTTTTTAACCTTTACTCCACGAAAAATAATACTATTTTCCACAGTGCCTTCAATAATACATCCATTGGCGATTAATGAGTTAGATACCTTGGAGGAATTCGTAAATTCGGCAGGAGCTTCGTGTTTGATCTTGGTGAAAACTTCCCATGAATCATAGAAAAAGTGTCGAAGAATTTCTGGGTTAAGAAACTCCATATTACTAGCATGGTATGTTTCTAGGGAGTGAATAAATGGCATATAACCCGTGTATTGATACCCTTGCACTTTAAGATTTATCAAGTTAGCTTTCACAATATCTTTTAAAAAATCATATTCATCGTATTCTATGCAATTCTTTATTAAATCTATTAAAAGTTGTTTCTTAATCACATATGTTTCTAAACATATATGGTCACCTTTCTTCGGTGCTGTAAAAAAGTTTATATCACGAACTGCACCGTCTGTGTCCAGTGAACACTGATGATAAATGGGCCTTTTAACTGCCCCCCCATCATAATCCTTATACAGAACCGTAATATCTGCTTTATTGCTTTCATGTTTTTTTAACACATCATTAAAGTCAATTTTACAAATATGGTGACCGGGTGCAATAATTACAGTATCTGCAGTTGCTCGTTGAAAAAATTCTAAATGATCATAGAATTGTTGTAAGTCGCCTTTAATCTTTTCATCTGGATGAATGGACGGAAGTATAAATAGACCTTGTGAGCGGTGATCCAAATCCCATTCCTTACCGGAGCCAAGATGATCCATCAATGACCGATATTTATCTTTGGTGAAAATAGCAACTTTACTTATTGAGACGTTCATAAAGTTGGACATTGTAAAGTCAATCATTCGGTAGCGTCCGCCAAAAGGTAAGGAAGCTAAACAACGGTGATGGGTCAATTCTTTTAATATAGGTCTTTCATTTACAAGATTAATAACACCTAAGACATTCCTCATTAAAAATACCTCCTATTATAAAGCTTGCAGCAAAGCACTTTCCGAAGATATTTGTTGATTTTCTCCTATTAATATAAGTCCTTTTTTCGTGTCAGAGATTATTGCCCCATCTTCTATAACTGTACCGCTACCGATTATTGCTTTTTCTATTATTACATTATTTCCAATTTTTACATTTGGCATAATGACCGAATTCTTTACATTTGAGCCACTTCCAACTTGAACATTATATGACAGAACAGAATGGTCGACATTCCCAAATACTAAACAGCCTTCATTCACTAATGATTGGGTTACATTCGCATCTTCTGATATATATTGTGGAGGGTGGTTAGCGTTTCCTGCGTAAATTTGCCAGTTTGGATCTCCTAACTTAAAATTTGATGGTTCTTCCAAAAGATCCATATGTGCCTCCCACAAGCTTTCAATCGTCCCGACATCTTTCCAGTAGTCTTTAAATCGGTACGCTTGTAGTTTTGCTTCATTCTTCAGCATTTTTGGTATAATATCTTTTCCAAAGTCATTAGAAGAGCTAATATCCTCTTCGTCTTCTGTTAAATATTGTTTAAGATGGTTCCAATTAAATATATATACACCCATGGAGGCTAGGTTACTTTTTGGATTTTGTGGTTTTTCATCGAATTGTATAATTTGATCAGTTTCGTTGGTATTCATAATACCAAAGCGATTTGCTTCTGCCCAAGGTACCTCTATGACAGCAATGGTCGCATGTGCATCATTTTCCATATGATCTTCAAGCATTTTGTTATAATCCATCTTATAAATATGATCCCCCGAAATTACAAGTACATATTCCGGATCATTATGATCGATAAAATGAAAATTTTGGTACACAGCATTAGCCGTACCTTTATACCATTCACCGCCATCTTTCCCTTGATAAGGTGGAAGCATAGAAACCCCACCGTTATTACGGTCCAGATCCCATGGCCGTCCGTTTCCAATATATGAATTTAAAATATGCGGCCGATATTGAGTAAGTATGCCGACGGTATCGATACCCGAATGTGTACAGTTACTTAACGTAAAATCGATAATTCGGTATTTCCCTCCAAATGGTACTGCGGGTTTAGCTAAGTCACTCGTCAATTCCCCGAGCCTCGAACCTTGACCTCCTGCTAAAAGCATTGCAATCCACTTTTTAGATGCCATTTAGATGGTCTCCCCTTTTTCTAGTTTTTGTTTCTTTCATGAATATCGCCATTCCTAATGGTGGTACAGTTATTTCTAGGCTATAAGGTTGGTTGTTACAAGGAAATGGATTAGTGCTCCTAATGGTAGAATTCAACTGTCCCGAACCACCAAATGATGCAGCATCACTACTAAATGCTTCATAATAATTACCTTTAGTAGGAACTCCTATTTGATAATTGTGGTAAACCTCGGTTGAAAAATTACAAACTATAATGCAGTAATCACCCTTCCGTTTTCCTTTTCTCATAAACGTAATCACACTTTGTTCCGTATTGTCAGCATCGATCCACTGAAATCCGGCTTGCTCATGATCCAGCCGCCATAGGGAAGTGGTTTTTTGATAAAATTTATTTAACTCTTTATAGTAATTAAAAAAACTAGAGTGAGCGTCAAAATCTAACAGCATCCAATCCATCTCCTGCTGATATTTCCATTCGTCAAATTGACCAAATTCACTACCCATAAATAAAAGCTTTTTGCCGGGATGCGTAAACAAATAGCCAAATAAAAGGCGTAAGTTCGCAAATTTTTGCCAGTAATCACCGGGCATTTTATTTAGTAATGACTTTTTGCCGTGAACCATTTCATCATGCGAAAATGGAAGAACAAAGTTTTCCGAAAATGCATATAAAAAGGAAAAGGTTAATAAGTGATGATGCTTCGGTCGTTCATTCACATCCAGCTTCATATATTTGAGTACATCATTAGACCAGCCCATATTCCATTTGTAGTTAAACCCAAGACCCCCTAGACTTGTAGGACTTGTTACAAGTGGCCATTCCGTAGCTTCCTCCGCCATCATAAGTACGCCAGGAAATCTCCGGAAAATGATTTCATTTAGCTTTTTTAGAAATTCAATTGCTTCGAGATTCTCTCCTCCACCATACTGATTCTTCAACTCTACAGGAAGAGGATTATCATGATTTAAATAAATCATGGATGAAACTGCATCAATCCGAAATCCATCTACATGATAGACATCCATCCAAAATATGGCGTTTGAAATGAGAAAGCTGACGACTTCGGGTTTACTATAGTCAAAGCTATATGTTCCCCAGATAGGTCTCTCTGCTCGCATGGGATCTGCTGATTCGAACAGAGGCGTCCCATCAAATCTTCCAAGTCCATGGATATCCTTACAAAAATGCGCTGGCACCCAATCAAGAATCACACCAAGCCCTTGTTGATGGCATTGATCTATAAAATACATTAATTGCTCAGGCGTCCCATATCTGCTAGTAGCTGAATAATAACCAGTAATTTGGTAACCCCATGAACCATCGTAAGGATGCTCCATAACAGGCATTAACTCAATATGGGTAAATCCATTATCGATTGCATACACAATTAGTTCGTCAGCAAATTCTTGATAACTATAAAACTCACCATCTTCTTTTTGTTTCCAGGAAGCCAAATGAACTTCATAAATAGCCATCGGTTTATGATACATATCTTTCTTTACTCGCTGAGTCATCCATTTCTGATCTGACCATTCAAATGCATTTAAATTGTAGATAATAGAAGCTGTTTCTGGTCGAAGCTGCGAATAAAAAGCATAAGGATCTGCTTTTAATACTTTTTGTCCGTCTGGACCTGTAACCTCATACTTATAAATATCTCCTTGTGCTAAGTCGGGAACAAATAGCACCCAGATTCCAGATTGATCCAAACGTTCCAATCGATGCATTGTACCAATCCAATTGTTAAAATTACCTACAACCGATACTTTTTTAGCATTCGGTGCCCAAACTGCAAAACGAACTCCTTGCACTTCGTTCTCTTCAATTAGATGAGCTCCAAGCATCTTATAGCTTTCATACAATGTTCCTTCATGAAAAAGGTATACATCAAAATCACTTGGGAGTCGCCGGTGATCCAACTTCATAATCTCTACCATTTAAACACCTCTTTCAATCTATGATTCTTTTCATTCAAATACCAGTTCTCCCCTAAATTATTCGCCATTAATCTTTAAACACCTTTTAATATTTCACTATTGCCAATAATATATAAATTTCGACAAAATAAAAAATCCTCCATGCACTGAAGGACTTTTACTAATATATTTTGTTCTGTAAATATTAATAACGATAATACACTAAAGTGCATTGACCAGAGATTAGCTATTAGCTGTCCTCCCTTTTGGGGTAGAAGATGCATCAATCATACGATTTAAAAATAAGTAGGAAAGTGAGACAGACCAAGCAAGTGGAGTGTTACCATTCGGAACATTTTTACCACCAATATATAACTCAGGAACTTCCCAATTTTCTGGGATAATTCGCTCTGTTTTACTAATATATTCGAAAGCTTTGTCATACATACCTAGCTCCAAATAACATAGTCCGAGCCAAGGTAGTCCAAAGCACCATTCTGCTTCGCTGCCTTCGTTATAATACTGATCATTGTGATAACGAATACAGCCATGTGTGCGTTCAAGTTGTTCAGAAACCATTTCAACTATTTTAAGAGCAGTTTTCCTTTCAACTATACGATATGGATAGATAAGTGAAAGCAGGGATAAATCTGTTTCTTTTGTTTCACTTTCTCTAGGTAAGAGAAAACGCAATGTCTCTTCACCTTTTTGAATTAGTTCATCCTTTACGTTTACTAACATTTTCACAGAACGTAATCCAGCAACACAAGCTCCTACACTTGAGGCATGAAGTTCCATATTCTCTTCCCACATACCATTATCCTTTGCCTGCCAGTATTGAAGACACTCTAAATAATCGACCAGCTTCTGAACAATAGCGATATCTTTCTCATCACGAATAACTTTATGACCATGGCTCACCCCTACTCCCACACCCCATAAAAATGCTCCAATTGCATCATTTTGAGCGTGACCCCATTCTTGGTTCAATTCCTCTAAATCTGTAGAATAGCGTGAGTGGATATATTCAAAAAGGTAGACTGGTTTTTGTTCTCTATGGATGTCTATTTTCCATTCATAGGTTTTAAATAGATCAAATAACGCATAATATGCTTTTTCATACCGATCAGATTGGCTTTGTAAAAAAGGCAAAACTGTGTATACAATATCACGTATCCAGACATAATTGTAGTCTTGCGAAACACTGGCAGTATAGGCTCCATTCGGTAAACGCATCCGATCTAATACTTCCATAGCATTGTTGACTTTCATATACGAGACCTCCTTTAATAATATCTATACAGTGATTGTTAACCAATTTCTTTTATTCTAGACAATTTAAACAAAGACGAAAGCGCTTCCATTAAAACATTTAATAATATATATTATGCAAAATTTTTTAATTGGAAAAGCAACAGTACCTAGTCTTTAAAAATCTTTATTTTCTTAGTTACAAATTTCAGATTCTACTATGCGTTTAGTATCCAATGCTACTACTACCCAAGATTTTAATTTGTAAATCAGCTTTTAAGATTTAGTTAACGAATAATATTAACCAAACCTAATTAACTTTCTTAAACAACAAAAAAACATAACGAAGTCCCGGAGGAGGGATTCGTCATGTTTCGTGTGCTGTTAAAGTTGGTCAACGGCTTCCTTGAATATTTCATATGAACGTTTTCTAGCTTCCTGGTCATAAACGTATGTAACTGCCATCAATTCATTTACATGGTATGTCTCTAAGAATGGTTCTAATTGCTCAGTTATTGTATTTCGACTGCCTTTAAAAGTATAAGTCGACATTGCACGTACTGCATTTTCCTCTAAATGATTCCACACACCATTCAAGCTTTCCACTGGCGGCTGTAATAAGCTCTTTTTACCAGACACCACATTTAAATAAAATCGATCACTAGTAGTAGAAAGCAGTTTCGCTTCTTCATCAGTTTCTGCTCCTATTACATTTACACAAACAATCACATAAGGTTCAGATAAATACTCTGAAGGAACAAACTGATTTCGGTAAATTTGTATTGCATGATCCAACTGCTGAGGAGCAAAATGTGCAGCAAATGCATACGGTAGTCCTAAACGAGCAGCTAATTGTGCACTTGAAGTACTTGAACCTAGAATATATATTGGTACATTGGCACCGACTCCCGGAAATGCGCGAACAGCTCCTTGGTTATCTAGCGATTTAAAGTAATTTTGCAATTCTACCACGTCCTGTGGAAAAGAAAAAGCAGTTTCCTGTGTAGTCCTGCGGAGTGCACGAGCTGTTTGCATGTCTGTACCAGGTGCACGA
This sequence comes from Psychrobacillus sp. FSL K6-1464, assembly GCF_038003145.1. Lineage (NCBI taxonomy): Bacteria > Bacillati > Bacillota > Bacilli > Caryophanales > Bacillaceae > Psychrobacillus > Psychrobacillus sp. FSL K6-1464. Next base: position 1,356,087 of record NZ_JBBOOP010000001.1, on the reverse strand, counting down.
CCAAGTCCTAAATCTAGTCTATTTGGATAGATATTTTCCAGTGTCCCAAACTGCTCTGCAACTACAAGAGGTGCATGATTTGGTAACATAATTCCACCTGATCCTACTTTAATCGTTTCGGTATTTTCCAACACATGGCCGATTAGAATGGAAGTTGCTGAACTAACAACATTCGGTGAATTATGATGTTCTGTTAGCCAGTATCGACTGTAACCGATCTTTTCTACGTGTTGCGCTAGGCTAACCATATCCTCAAAAGCCTCTTTGTTTGTTTGGCCTTCCTTTACTGCCACTAAATCCAAAACTGATACAGGAACAGGTTGAAGTCTTTTATTCATATATTTACTTCCCTTCATTATATAACGTCTCCATTAGATAATAGAATCAAGTTACTATTACTTCAAGGTATTTGCTTGATAAGTCTTATAAACTATTTGTATAGAAGACATACAAAAACCCCATCTAAGATGAAGGATGGGGTTGGCTCTATACAATTATATAATTTATAGCTTCCATTTCCCTTAATGTTCCTTTGACAAATCGAGAAAATCTGTCACTCGTTGCATATATTCATCTGCGTCATAAGAGAAGTATAGCTGACTAGCTAGTCTAACAGGATCTCCGAAGAAGAAACGTTCGTATAACGTTTGCCGAGTACCAAAAGAACTCATCGTTAAGTCCCACGCTAAGCGGAAAAGTTGGACACGATCCTCACCCGTATTTTCACGAGATTGTAAGTAATGATTTAATTCATTTCCTACAGGTGATTGAAAAGTATTTCCTGTTGGAATAGACATTAATCCACTGGCACCTAATAGTTGAATAATTTCTGTAAAACGTGGATATACGCGAGGATATACATTCATAGCAATTTGTAATGTCGACCGATCTGGCTGCATCCATCCACCTTTGTCTATTTTGGCTTCTACTTCTGATTTAATCACTAGTGCTTTCATCGTTTCCAAAGCAATAATTATTTCAGAGACTTTTTCTTGCACATGTTGGTATTCCCCAATATTAATAGTTTCAATAATAGAATGGACTATTCCTAATATGAATTCAGTTTTCACAATTTGCCTAGATACTACTTGATGAAGTGTAAAAGGCAAGAAAGAATTCGATCGCATAAAAATATTGGTGATAGGAACATTATCATAAAAAAATACACGTTCCCAAGGCACTAATACGTTATCAAATACAACAATACTATCCATTTCTTCAAACCTTGAACTCAATGGATAGTTAAAAGACGAATCACCTCCAACAAATGATTCTCTACATATGAACCTTAACCCTGTTGTATTACTAGGTATTGAAAATGCGAAACCATTTCCATCCTCTTCCTTCCCATTTGCAGAAATAACTAAAAGCTCATCCGTTATTCCACCTTGTGTCGCAAGAAGTCGTGCCCCTTTTATAATAATACCATGCTCGTTTTTATCTACAATTTTTGCAGCGATTGGCTCTTTCGAACGTTCTATATACAGTTGAGTCCGATTTACTTGTGGCTCTATAAATGTATGGGTCATAGAAATATCTTTTTCTCTTGCGTATTCATAAAATGATTGTAGGTTTTCTGGGAAACAGTTTTTTTGATCCTGCAACAGATGCACGGATGAAGCAAGAGCCATTAAAACTGTGTTCATATAATCTGGACTTCTCCCCATTAACCCGTTGTTACTCCTAGCCCACTGCTGAATCATTGTGCGTCTTGTTACTAAATCTTCCTTCGTCTTTGGTTGTAAATATGAAATACCAACCCTATTTTTAGTTGTTGGAGATAGATACGTTAAAATATCCTTTAAGTCTTGATGATGCTGAAGTTCATATAATGCAGCCTGACTCTTAATAATTCCTTTAAATGCAGGGTGCTCCGAAATGTTACCTGTTACACGTTTCCCCTCTATCCAAATATCCGTTTTTAGCTCATCAATCCGTTTAATATACTGTCTCCCCGTTATAGCCGGCATACGCTCACCCCTAATGTATTAGGTTGTTCATAGCACTATATTATTCTACTGAAGCTGAGGTGTGACGAATCAGTTTTGAAAGATAAAAGGATAATATCAATTGACCTGTCTCCACTTATAAAAAAGGAAATCCTCATACTTCCTATTTAAATCTCTCCTCTTCTTCTTTTACTGTGCAATTCGCCCTAAAAAAATTATTGTTTAGTGGAATAAATTACCTTATTTATGAATATACTTCACCTAGAAGAAGGAAGTGAGGTCTATTAAATACTTAATTCTTATATTTGTTATTTGTTTATATGGCTGTAGCGAGCAAAATACAAATCCCCCGAGTCAAGACTCTGTTGAAAATCAATTGATACAAGTATCCAAAGAGGATTTCTCAACGAAAGACATACCAAAATATGATTATTATGCAAAACAAGGTTGGACTCTAACATTTCAAGATGAGTTTGATGATTTAGAAGTGTCGAGTAAGAAATGGAACAAACTAAATTCAGGTTATAAGGATCATGGTCGTAAGCATCATTATTTACCGGAACAAGTTTCTAGCTCCTCAGGCACTTTAAAATTACAAGTTGATAATAAACCATTTCAAAGTTATCCCTACCGTTCAGGTGCAGTAACTACTCAAGGACTCCACGAACAGCTTTATGGAAAATTTGAGATACGTGCAAAACTACCAGTGGGACAAGGGTTATTACCTGCGATTTGGCTACTACCAACAAACCATGCTGCCTTTCCTGAAATCGATATAGTGGAGATGTTGGGTCAACTTCCTAACGAAATTTGGCATGTCGGTCATTCAGGACCAGGTAAACGTGAATATCAAGTTACCAATATAAATGGAAGTCAATGGCATTTATATACGCTAGATTGGACTAAAAAGGAAATAATTTTTTCGATCGATGAAATTGAAAGATTCAAGATCAAGAATTTTGCCAATACAAGCATGTACTTATTAATGAACGTTATAGTCGGCGGGGTTTGGGTTGGGGACCCAGACAAAGAAACGAAATTCCCCTCTTATATGGAAGTAGATTACGTCCGAATTTATTCAAAAAATAATTAATATTAGAAAGTTGGAACAAATTGAGTTATTGGTCTTTTTTATTTACAGCAATCTTCGTACTTTATCTCTTATTACAATTAAAATATATATATAGATCCTTAAAAGTTAAAAAAGCACCCTACATTTCAAATAAGGAGAAAAAAATTACTGTGTTAATCCCTGCATTTAATGAAGGGCTCGTTCTCTTACAATGTCTAGAAAGTTGGCAAAGGTTAAACTACGATAACAAAGAAGCTATATTTATAAATGATGGGTCAACCGATAATACGATGAATGTTTTACATGAGCTACTTGATCTATTAAAAGTAGAAAAAGAAATAACCTTAGATAATTCATCCATAAATTTTTCTAGACTCTTTCAAAGTAAAAATTTTCCACAAATTTACGTAATCGATCAACTAAACGGTGGTAAGTCCGCTGCCCTTAATGCCGGTATCTCCATTGCAACTTGAGAAATTGTAATTACCCTTGATGCCGACTCCATATTAGAAAGTGATAGTCTTACTAGAATTAATGAATCATTCTCTGATCCAAAAGTGATTGCTGCTGGTGGTATGGTACAAGTGGGACAAGTAATAAATAGAAGAGGTAATAATTTTTACGGGAAAAATTGGATTATCAAGTATCAATTATCTGGTTATTTATCTTCTTTTTATGTACGGAAAGTAACACAAGCAAAGTTAAATGTATTAGGAGTGGTATCTGGGGCATTCGGAGCTTTTCGTCTATCTATCCTACAACAAATTGGTGGTTTTAAAGATACGCTAGGAGAGGATATGGAAATTACTTTTAGACTTCATAAATTTATTCATGAGCGGAAACTCGGTGAAAAGATGATATTTGTTCCTGAGGCAGTTTGCTATACAGAAGTACCTGAAGATTTCAAATCTCTATTACATCAGCGAGTTCGTTGGCAAAAAGGTTTTCTAGATTGTATTAATCTATATAAAAAAGATTTTTTTACCAAACTAAGTAAAAGGTTCTCCTTTTTTTTATTATTCGAATCCATTGTACTTAGCATTTTAGGGGTAATCACAATTTTTATATTACCAATTACCTTATATTTAGGGAACATATCTCCATTTACCATTGTATTGCTTATTACTGCATGGTCTAGTGAATTCATTTTAAGATTAGTAGCGGTTCAACGCGCTGGACATTTTGGTTATACCTTTTCTTCTAAGCAGTGGTTAAAAATTGTATTATTTACTATTTGGGAATCTGTAACATATCGCATGCTGGATACCTTTTTCTTCTTCTATGGATCCATCCTTTATATTTTCGGTAATCGCCATAATTGGCACAAACTCCAAAGAAACGGATCTGTTATCTACTCCGAATTAGAACCTGTAAGATGACCTATCATCTTTAAACCCGAATGGCCCTAAAGGGGTTTCCATTCGGGTTCTTTTTTTATTTAAAGCGTCCCACCAGATCCACCATCAATATTAACAGATGTTCCCGTTACGTAAGACGCGGCATCTGACACTAAAAAAGTAATGACATTTGCTGCTTCTACTGTTTCACCAATTCGCTGAAGTGGAATCGTTGGACCAACAACATTTTTAGAATATTCTTCCCAAGTAAGTTCTGGAGCGTCTTTTTTCCACTTCAATTCGATTTGGTTGCTTCTAATAAGGCCAATACATACTGTATTAACTCGGATATTATCTTTTCCCAAATCTTTGCTCATCGCTTTAGTCAATGCCATTCCAGCTGCTCGACTAACAGTTGTTGGCAGCGAACTAGCAGGAGGTGTTTTTCCTAATACTGCTGTTACGTTTACAATTGCTCCTCCGCCCACTTTTCTCATATAGGGTATTACAGCTTTTGACGTATGTATAGCTCCAAATAATTTTAAATCTAAATCTGTTTGCCACAAATCTGTTTCTACTGATTCAAAAGGGTTTGCAGAAGAAGTACCAGCATTATTAACTAAAATATCAATACGTCCATAATGATCTACTGTTTTTTGAATAATTTCTTTGCATGCTTCTTCTTTGGTAATATCCGCAGGAACAATAAGTACTTGTGCCCCTGTTTCACTTTTAATAAATGCCGCAGCCTCTTTTAATTGTTCTTCTCCTCGAGCACAAAGAGTTACCTTAGCTCCTTCTTGCACTAATTGTAAAGCTGTTTGTAAACCTATCCCTTTACTTGAGCCCGTAACGATTGCTACTTTTCCAGCTAATCCTAATTCCATTATGTTGCCCCCTCTAATTCAAATCATGTTCTTCTTTCATTATATTACAATTTTATATTTTGTCAGAATTATTGCTCTCCTCATTAAGAATCAAAATAACGATAGAATGATTTCTTTTGAATGACACATTCTAAAGGAAAGGAGAAGTGATGAATTATGCAAAAACTAGTTATCGAACTTACCATTATAGCTTCTATGCAGACATTAACAACATATATACCTACAACCGCTCCTACTCATCAGGAAACCCCTGCCTATGCTAAATGGGGACAAGTTGCTGTAAAAGAAACTCAATCCAAATTTCCCCATGCAAGTATAATTGACTATCTTTATGAAGGAAGTGAACCGAAAGGAAATTCTACCATTGAAAAGTTCAGTCTAAGGTTAAAAGAGAGTGACAAAGAATTTGGAGTCTCTGTTAAAATTGAATATATTACTGATACTAATGAATTGATCCATGTTCAAATCCATGAAGTTTCGGATTAATTATTTATACTTTTTCTATTGTTTCTAAGTCATTTCTAAATTTAAGTGAACCAATTTTATCACGACATGACCTTTAACAGATTTGCCATCTCAATTGCAGAGACGGCTGCATCGTATCCTTTGTTTCCAACCTTTGTACCTGCCCGTTCAATAGCTTGTTCTATAGATTCTGTAGTGACGATACCAAAAATAACTGGTACTCCAGTTTGTAAACCTACTTGTGCAATTCCTTTTGCTGCTTCGTTGCAAACATAATCATAGTGTGTCGTTGAACCTCTGATTACTGTACCAAGACCAATGATTGCATCGTATTTTTGGGAATCCGCCATTTTTTTTGCAATAAATGGTACTTCAAATACACCAGGAACCCAAGCAACTTCAATACTTTCTTCAGCGACACCATGACGTTTTAACCCATCTATTGCACCGTCAACTAGTTTTGCATTGATGAAATCATTAAAACGTCCGACAACAATACCTACTTTCAAATCTGTTCCGATTAAATTTGCTTCGATTGTTTTTACCATCTTATTCTCTCCTTAGCTAGCTTTAATATTTATTAAATACCTTGATAGTTCTTCGATTGTGACAATCTTTAATTGATATTGTTTGGCAAGTTCCAGTAAATCTGGTAAGCGTGCCATTGAACCATCATCGTTCATTATTTCGCAAATTACACCTGATTTAGCTGAGGCACAAAGCATGGCAAGGTCAACTGCAGCTTCCGTATGACCTCGTCTTTCCAGTACACCACCTGGCTTTGCGATTAGCGGAAAGACATGTCCTGGTCGTTTAAACTGTTGTGCCTTTGCTTGTGGTTTAATGACTTGTAACATCGTCTCTGATCGATCAAACGCACTTATGCCCGTTGAAGTGTTTTCATGATCAATCGACACAGTAAATGCAGTTTGATGAGAATCTGTATTATTAGAAACCATCGGATGTAATTGCAATACCTCTGCGATTTCTTCATGGATAGGCATACAAATCAATCCTCGACCATACTTAGCCATGAAATTGATGTTTTCTGGTGTTGCAAATTCTGCTAAGCAAAGGAAATCGCCTTCATTTTCGCGGTTTTCATCATCTACTAAAATAATAAGCTTTCCTTGTGTTAAATCTGTAATTGCTTCTTCTATCGTATTTAGCATGCTAATTTCTCCTTAAAAACCGTTCTGCTGTAAAAAGTCCTGGGTGATGATAGTCGATTCACTTTTCTTTGTACTAAATTGATGCACGTACTTCCCTAGCATATCACCTTCGATATTAACGAGTTCACCCGCTTTTTTCACACCTAGAACTGTTTCCTTATTTGTGTGGGGAATTAATGAAACTGTTACTGTCGACTTATTTATAGCAAAAATAGTTAAACTTGTTCCATCAATCGTTATAGATCCCTTTGGAATACAAAAGTGACTTGCCTCTTCTGGTACAATAATATCGATATACACTGCATTTGCTGCATGGCGCTTTTTCAATATGGTACCCACACCATCCACATGTCCTGTAACGAAATGTCCACCGAATCGACCGTTTGCCGCTAATGCTCTTTCTAAATTGACAACTGAACTGCTATTTAATAATTTTGTTGTAGTTGCATAAAACGTCTCTGGCATAACGTCCACTGTAAATTCAAATCTTGAAAATGCGATTACTGTTAAACAGACACCATTCACTGCAATACTATCACCTAATTTGATGTCCTCTAAAATTCGTTTTGCTCGGATAATAAGTTGCATACTGCTAGCAGATGTTTGTACGTTCTTAATGGTGCCAAGCTCTTCAACAATTCCTGTAAACATCGTATCCTCCTTATTAGTAAGTACTTTTAGATGGAATCTAAAGCCTACTTCAAACAAAAACCTCCGTACACATAAGTGTCGGAGGGAAATTAGGTAGATTCAAATAAGCCTTTTGTGTTTTTCTCTCAAAAAGCATTGAACTACTCCTTCTCCCATCCAGACTATAACTGTCGGCTTTGGATTTCCACCAAATCATGCGTTTTACGGCTCACAGGCTTTGAGGTTGCTCTCTTACTGTCGATTGGGAATTTCACCCGACCCCGAAGGATAGTTATTCAATTTTAAAAAATAGAAGCGCCTATGCCCGCGGGATCATGTCCCAACAAACTGACTTGCCCAAATTTGTTGGCACTGACAAGCGCTATAGCTAGACATTAAAAAACGCACCCAAATTTATGGATGCGAGAGAAGTCATACTTTAATAAGCCTGTTGTTCCTTTTTTAGCATAACTAAAAAACCTCCAAATAGGCGACTTTCTCCTTCTCCCATCCAGACTTTAACTGTCGGCTTTGGATTCTCACCAAATCATGCGTTTTACGGCTCACAGGCTTTGAGATTGCTCTCTTACTGTCGATTGGGAATTTCACCCGACCCCGAAGGAATGTTATAAAATTGTTATTAGCATAACAATTTCATATCTTAATTGCAAGGAGTTAAGTACTTTTACATTATACAAAAGGATTTTGAAAAACATAAAAAGCTAAGAACCTCTTATGTTGAGGGTCTTAGCTAACTTTTCTCTAAAAAATAATTAGATCATGATGATGACAATCTTTTATTTTTCATACTGTTTAATATTTTTTGCTGTATATATAAATACTGATCTAATTCTTCCACAGTCAACTCTTCAAATAACTCCACAAATATTTCTTCGCCAATCTTTTGTGCTTCCATTAAAGCAGATCGCCCTTTTTCTGTAATCTGAAGATGGATCGTCCGGCGATCTTCTTCACTATACAGTCGTTCCGCTAATTCGAACTTCACGAGCTTGCTAGAAATATTTGTAATTGCTCCTTTTGTATACCCTAAGGTATCTGCTAAATCACTTTGCATTACCGGACCATTTGTACGTAATTGAGCTAGTACCAAAATTGCAGATATTCCCACTGGAAATTCAAATTTAGAAGAGAATTTAACTATATTTTCGTTTGAGATTATTTCAGTTGCATGAATCAATTTAAATAAATTTGTTTTCTCCATACTACATCCTTCTATTAACGCAGCATGATGGATCCACCATCAACCATCATCGTTTGACCTGTAATATATCTTGAATCCTCACTAGCTAAAAATACTGCTACACGACCAATATCCTCTTCTACTTCACCGAAACGACCCATCGGTATTTTACTTAGTACTGCTTCATAATATTCAGGTTGAGCTTTTGCCCATGCTTGTACTCCCTCTGAGTTAGCAACCGGACTGATAATATTCACATTAATACCAAAACGACCCCATTCGTTTGCAGCTACACGTGATATCCCACGAATTGCCTCTTTAGCAGCAGCATATGCTCCTTGAGTTTCATGACCAGCCAATCCTGCCCCTGAAGCAAAGTTAATAATATTTCCTTTTGTTTCTTTTAAGTAAGGCAGTGCAGCCTGCATTAAATAGAATGTTGGATAGAATCCAGTCCCAAATGATAGATCAAGATCCGCTTGTGTAATATTCTCAATCGTTAATTGTTTTGATGCATGTGCATTATTTACAAGTACATCCAACTTACCATAGTTATCAACTATTGTTTTAATGATGTTTGGTAAGTTTTCGCGATCCATAAGATCTGCTTTTAAAAACATTGATCTTGGGGAAATTTCTTGTAATAATTTCTCACTTGCTTTACCTGTCTCCTCATTCACATCTACAATTGCAACGATTGCGCCTTCTTTAGCCATTGCTTTTGCCATCCCAAATCCAATTCCACCAGCACCACCAGTAATGATTACAACTTTATCTTGAAGTTTACTCATCTTTAACACTCCTTTTTCTCTAATGATTTCCAATTTAGTTTAACACTAAACAATTTAACGATAAACTAATATGATTTATCCATTTAAAAGTTCTATAACTTTTAAATAATCATAAAATACATAGATTCTAAATTATAAAGTAAGGGGAAATGGAAATGTTTGCAGTTCATTTTATGGAGAAAAATATGGTTATTTTAACTCAAGTATTAAGAGATATCCCTTTCATCGATGATGATCTTAAAATCAAAGGTAGAAAAGGTAAAGTAATTAATGTACTGGAAACAGAAGAAAATGGTATTCAGGTTCAAGTAGAATTTGAAAAAGTGGTAGATAAAAACAAAACTTCTGTAAAAGATCTCGGGAAGAAGAAACGAAAATAACTTTAAAACAATAATACCCGTTAAATGAGCATATATACTCATTTAACGGGTATTTATATTTTAGTGAATATCTCGTTTTTTGAACGTACCGCCTCTTACTTCTGCCACATCTGTGATCACAATAAAAGCACCAGGATCCAATTCTTTAATAATTGTTATTAACTTGTTTTCTTCCATGCGAGTGATTACACATGTGACAATATCCATAGTTTCATTGGAGAAACCTCCGCGACCACTGGAGTACGTTACACCACGACCTAAACGATCCTGTATGGCAGACCCAATTTCCTCGGATTCTTTACTAACTATTCGAACTGATTTGGAACTTTCAAGTCCAACTTGAATAACATCAATAACTATTTTAGCTATGTAATAAGTAGTAGCTGAATAGAGTGCTCCTTCTAAACCATATATAAAACCAGCACCTAGAAAAATAAACGCATTAATAAATAAGATTATATCTCCTACTGAAAATGGTACTTTTCGAGATACTAGAACCGCTAAAACTTCTGCACCATCAAGTGCACCACCGTTACGTAATACCACACCAATACCAATACCTAGCATTACCCCTCCAGATATTACTACTAATAGTGGATCTTTTGCACTTAGAATCGGCTCAATTTGATGCATTAAAACTGTTGAAATAGATAGGGATGCTATACCAATAATACTCATTATTGCAAAGGTTTTCCCCACTTGTTTATAACCAATATATACAAACGGTATATTTAATATAAAGAGTAAAAGTCCAAGTGGTATATTAAACAAATATGTTCCCATGATACTAACACCTGTTACGCCGCCGTCAATAACTGAGTTTGGTATTAAAACTGCTTCCAGTGCATAACCAGCTATAGCTGCTCCTATTACGATTAAAATTATTCTACGGACTTTATCCGCTACTTTATTTTTCTGCATAATTTCTAAAACTCCCTTATTCATAAAAAGATTAAACAAATATGATTACTATTAATTTTAAAGAAAAAAAGACTGAGTTACAAGATTAAATCTGCATAACGTAATACTTTTCAGTTTTTGATATTTATCCTCTCCTGTAAGCGAGAAAAGCCCGTAAACTTTTAAGGTTCACAGACTTTTCTTTCCTTTGGATTAAGTACCGCAAAACGTTTTGTACGGTCCTGAAGTATCAGGAGGAAGAGTTGTATAATCCATATAGTCTGCCTTGTAATCATAAGGATGTGAAATTACACTTAGCAAATTGTTTAATACACTATAGTCCTCATTATTCACTGCTGCATCAAGCGCTTCTTCTACTCGATGATTTCTCGGAATAACTACTGGATTACTTTTCTGCATTAGTTGCTTTATAAATTCTTCTGACACCTGTTGATTTTCAAGTCTAGTTTTCCATTTTTCATACCATTGTTCAAATCCATTTTTACCGAATAATTCAGTTTCTTCCACTTTATCAAGAGTCAATAATCGGAATGTATTTGTATAATCTACTTCGTATTTCTCCATAAGTTCAAGAAGGTTTTCGATTAGGGAAATATCCTCTTTTTCTATATTAAAAATCCCTAGCTTATTCCCCATTCCTGTTAACCAATAATTTTCATAAGTTACAGGGTAGGCCGCCATCGCTTCTTGCGCTTGCTGCACAGCTTCATCCGGATCTTCGTGAATAAGAGGCAATAAACTTTCTGCCAATCTCGCTAAGTTCCATGCGGCTATATTTGGCTGATTTTCATAAGCATAACGACCTTGTCTATCAATGGAACTAAATACTGTTTTCGGATTATATATATCCATAAAAGCACAAGGTCCATAATCGATTGTCTCTCCGCTTATCGTCATATTATCTGTGTTCATCACTCCATGTATAAAACCGACAATTTGCCATTTTGCTATCAATGCCGCTTGGCGTTCAATCACTTCTTTAAGGAATGCAAGATAGCGATTCTCATTAGCCAATAAAATTGGGTAATGTCTTTCTATTGCATAATCCGCTAAAGCTTTAAGATCTTCGAATGTGCCCCATTTTGCAGCGAATTGAAAAGTACCTACACGTAAATGACTTGCAGCAATACGTGTCATCACTGCACCCGGTTGAACAGTTTCTCGCATAATACTCTCTCCGGTTGTAACTACTGATAAGCTTCTGGTTGTTGGAATTCCTAGAGCATGCATCGATTCACTAATAATATATTCACGTAACATCGGCCCGAGGCCCGCTCGTCCGTCTCCCCCACGAGAATATGGTGTTCTACCAGAGCCTTTTAATTGTACGTCTACTAGCTCCCCCGACGGAGTTATTTGTTCACCAAGCAACAGTGCTCTTCCATCACCTAACATGGTAAAATTTCCAAATTGATGACCAGCATAAGCCTGAGCTAAAGGTATACCGCCCTCAATCACCTTATTACCAGCAAGTACCTCAACACCATGAGTACTTTCTAGCTCTTTCGAATTTAGCCCAAGAGATGTTGCCACCGCATCGTTTAATATAACCAGTTTAGGATTACTAACAGGATTTACATTTATAGCTGTATACAGTAATTCTGGAAGTTCGGTATACGTATTTTCCAAGTTCCATCCTACATTTAAATTCTCTTCCTTCATCGAATCTTCCTTTCTTGAGTTGAAAAAGCAATACTAGTTACTTATTATTCATTATTATACCCTTACATGCTACATATACGCTTCCCTCGCCTCTCTTTTGCCTATTAAAAGAGAATGCCCTATAATAGGCATTCCCTAATATTTAAACAAGTATCTCTCGATTTTAAGAAAACATAAAAATACGAACCATTATGGTTCGTATTTTTTATGTTTATACTGCTATAATTTTCGTGTCTTCCTTTTCCCGAGTATATAATTGAATTACAAATAGTACCCCAAATAATACAAGCCCTATTATATCCGACATACTCTCTGGGTATATCAATAGTAATCCTGCTCCTACTGCCAAAATTCTTTCCAACCAATTAACCTTTCTATACCAATACCCTATCATTCCAGCGCCAATAGAAATCATCCCTATTATTGCAGTAAATGTGACCCAGATAATTTCCCACAAAGTCGTATCAATCATTAACAATGTTGGAGAAAAGACCACCATGTATGGAATTATAAAGGCTGCAATTGCTAATTTCGAAGCCTCTAAACCGGTCTTTATAGGATCTCCACCAGATATCCCTGAAGCGGCAAAGGCGGCGAGTGCAACAGGAGGTGTAATATCTGCTATTATTCCAAAATAGAAAACAAAGAAATGTGCAGATAATAGAACAACAATAGGAACTGCACTTTGTGCAACATCAGGCGCTAACAAAGTAATAATCGCTGGTGCTGCAATTGTAGATGTAATTACATAGTTTGCTGTAGTTGGTGCACCCATCCCTAAAATTAGAGAAGCTATCATAACAAAGAATAATGTTAATAAGATACTTCCTCCAGCTAATTTAACCAAACTTGTAGCTAGACTTAAGCCTAATCCAGTTTTTACTACTACTCCGACGATAATTCCTGCACACGCAGTAGCTGCAACAACCGCTAAAGCTGTTCTTGCCCCATCCACTAAAGCATCTAAAATTTCCTTGATACCAAGTTTCGTATCTTTGTTGATAAACCCTACTGCAATACAAGCTAAAATCCCATATAACGCTGAATGAATAACAGGAACGCCTACCATCATTAAAATAATGATTAGGAAAATAGGTAAAATTAAATAAATCTTTTTAAAGATTTCCTTCCGATCTGGCATTTGATCATCTGTTAATCCTTTTAAACCTAAACGCTTCGCTTCAAAATGGGTCATAATCCATATTCCAGTAAAATATAATAGAGCTGGAATTGCCGCTGCTTTTGCAATATCCCAGTACGTTACTCCACGTCCGATAAATTCAACCATTAAGAATGCGGCTGCACCCATAATTGGTGGCATCAACTGTCCACCAGTAGAAGACGATGCTTCAACTGCACCAGCAAACTCCTTCTTATACCCAAGCGATTTCATCATTGGAATTGTATAGGCACCAGAAGTAACAACATTTGCTACCGAACTTCCCGAAATAGTACCCTGTAAAGCAGATGAAAAAATAGCAACCTTTGCAGGACCTCCAACTAACTTTCCAGCCACTGCAACAGACAAATCATTAAAATATTGTCCTACTCCAGTTTTCACTAAAAATGCTCCGAAAAGCAAAAAGGCAAAAATATAAGTAGATGAAACAGCAAGAGGTGTTCCTAAAATACCATCAGTTGTGTAGAACATTAAATTCACAATATTATCGACACTTTGACCCCTATGAGCCATAAATGCTGGGAAATAAGGTCCTAGGTATGCGTACACTAAAAAGATTGCAGCGATTATAGTAATAGGCAAACCAACCGCTCTTCTAGAAGCCTCTAATACAAGCAATACTGCTAGTAATCCAACAATGAAGTCCATACTCTCCAATGAACCTAAACTTTGTACTAAACGAGTATAATTTATCGTCCAATAAGTTCCGATTAACAAAGCACCAGCTGTTAGTATGAAATCATACCATGGTATTTTTGTCTTCGAAAATTTTCTACGTGCTGGAAAAAGTAAAAAGATAAAAACTAGACCGAAACCTAAATGGACTGTTCGTTGTATTTGAGCGGGAAATTGACCATATATGGCTGTATAAAGTTGAAATAAAGAGAATGCCATTAATCCAAAATAGATAATATATTTTAGCACTCCACCTAATGTCCGAGTGTTCGACTCTAGATCGTACTTTTCTAATATTTCTTGCTGTTCTTCCAAAGATAGCTCTTCAAACTGATCGTCTTGTAATGGTTGTTGGTTCTTATCTTTCATTTAATTCGACTCCTTTCACTTTTTCAAAGAGTGATATTTTTTTAACTTTAAATTCATAAGACTTGCCTCGATCTAACTCTTCTTTTAAATCGAAACTTTTCTCGTTGTAATGAAAATCTAATTTATTGTCCACATCTCCAATATGTAAAATAAAATCCTTTAATACCGCTTTATCGTATTTAAGCGTGTAAAGACCATTTTCATAACTCAATGTCTGGCCTTCCTCTGCATAACCAGGCATGCCAATCGCCACATCACTATATTGCATAGAAGCCAATTTAATTTCATTTGATTCTAATACTCTATAATTCTCTATCACATCAGTCAGGTGAATAGTATGTGTAAAAATAATTTGAAAGTGATCCTTTTTTTCTAATGGGATAAAATGAATACTTGGGTGCTCGGTCCTAGTTTCTGTAAAAGTAAAAGCTGAGAAAATAGGGATAAAACAAAATAAAGTTAAAAAGAAAATAATCAAAAATGGCCAAATTTTTTTTTTCATAAAGTGATTAATCCTCACTTTTTTTAACAAAAAGGGACTCGAAGCAATTCGCAACAGAGCCCCTTCTTACTTTATAATTATTTATTGACTTCATCGAAGTATTTTTTTGCTCCGGGATGAACTTCAATTCCTATACCATCTAGAGCTGTTTCAGCTTTGATGAATTCACCTTTTGCATGACTAATTTTATCTGTATTTCCATATATCGCTTTTGTTATTTTATATACTAAGTCTTCAGAAAGATCTTTGTTTACTGCTAGCATTGCAAGTACTGAAACTGTAGGTGTTTCTCCCTTAATACCATAAGTACCAGCTGGGATTGTATCCTTCGCATAATATGGATATTTCTCGATTAATGCATCTGCTTTTTCATCGCTCACTGAAATAATCGAAACTTTGTTTGTAGCATTTAGAGCTTCTACAGCACCAGTTGGATAACCAGCCGTAATAAATGCAGCATCAATTTGTCCAGACTGAATACCATCTGTTGACTCCCCGAAATCTAAACTTTGTGCTTCAATATCCTCCATTGACAAACCATGGATCTCAAGCAATTGCTCTGCATTTGCATAAGTACCTGATCCTGGAGCTCCAACAGAAACCTTTTTCCCCTTAAGATCTTCAAAAGAAGTAATTCCAGAATCCGCTAATGTTACTAATTGAACTGTTTCAGGATATAACGCACCTAATGCAGAAACAGCATCTGTTTTCTTACCTTCAAACATCATTATTCCTTCAGTACCATAGTAAGCAATATCCGTTTGAACGAAAGCGATATTTCCTTCACCTTCTTGTAATGCTGTCATATTAGCTGCTGATGCTTGAGATACCTCCGCAGTAGTTTTAACACCTGTTTCCGTAGTGATTAGATCCGCAAAAGTTCCACCTAACGGATAGTAGGTTCCTTGCGTTCCACCAGTTAGCATACTTAAAAATTTAATATCCTCTTTAGTTTTACCTGAATCACTATCAGAAGAATCCTCATCTGTAGAACCACAGGCTGCAAGTATCATTAAAACTAAAATACTTAGTATGCTCAACAACTTTAATTGCCTTCTTTTCATTCCATTTCCTCCCTTTTTATATAAAATCCCCTTGCACTTATTAATATTAACATATAAGTTTATTTAATTGTCAACCTATTTAGTATTTTCAGGTTTTAGAAGCATTGAAAAAAGCATGCATATAATCGTGTAAGGATTACATGCATGCTCTATTTTAAGCTCTACTTATGAGCAACCATCATATGTTGTGTTTTTTACTTTTGAACCAGTTTCGCCTCTAAGTAAATCACCTTCAGTTGCTTCAATAATTTGATTGGTTACATTGTTAGAAATGGAATTAGCTACTAATTGTAGAAGGCTATTTACATCACCTTGGGATTGTTTAAATTCTTGTACAATTGGTAGTCCATCGATTTCTTCTTCGATAGCAGCAATTTTTCCTTCTATTAGGCTAAGTGCTTTTTCTTTCCCTAAATGTTGAAAGTTAACTGCTTGTTTTTGTAAGCTTTTTAGACTTGCTATTTTTTCACGTACCTTAGTATTCTCATTAATTTGTTCTTCTGCACGTTTGAAGAATTCAACTTCCTCCGTATTTGCAATCATTGTTGCTATTTCTTTTGCTTTTTCAATAATATCTTCTCTTGTATATTTAGTTGTAGACATTATACTCCCACCTTTTGCTCGATTATTTCATTTACTAGTTCCCCAGTAAGTGACCATGTTTTTGCTTCTACTATTTTAACCTTAACTAATGTCCCAATGATATCTTTTGGTCCTACAAAATTTACTAGTTTACTTTTGCTCGTATAACCTGCAAGTACGTCAGGATTATTCTTACTTTCACCTTCGACTAAAACTTCCACAATTTGTCCATCATGCTTTTTCATAGCCTCCGCAGACATATCATTCACCAGCTTATTTAATCGCTGCAGTCGTTGTTTTTTCACTTCCATCGGTACGTTATCTACCATTTTTGCAGCTGGTGTACCTTCTCGAGGAGAGTAAATGTACGTGTATGCTATTTCAAATCCTACTTCTTTATACAAAGACATTGTTTCTTCAAATTGTTCCTCTGTTTCATTTGGAAAGCCAACAATTATATCCGTTGTCAATGAGACGTTCGGTATAGCTGCTTTTATCTTTCTAACTAGCTCTAAGTAGTGCTCTCTTGTGTACTTACGAGCCATTATTTTAAGAATATCCGAAGACCCAGATTGAACAGGTAAATGAATGTGGTCGACTAAATTTCCACCCTTGGCAAGCACTTCGATCAAATGATCATCGAAGTCTCTAGGATGACTAGTCATGAAACGAATACGTGCTACGTCAATTTTCCGAAGATCATCCATTAAATCACCAAATCGATAATTCAAATCTTCAAAGTCTTTTCCGTAAGCATTAACATTTTGACCAAGCAATGTTACTTCTTTGTATCCTTGCGCAGCAAGATGTCTAATTTCTTGAATAATATCTTCCGGACGACGACTACGCTCTTTTCCACGTGTATATGGAACGATACAATATGTACAGAATTTATCGCAGCCGTACATAATGTTGACCCAGGCTTTAATAGAACCTTTACGTACTCGCGGCAGATTTTCTATAACGTCTCCTTCTTTAGACCAAACCTCTACAACCATTTCTTTTGAAAGGTATGCTTCGTTCAATATTTCAGGAAGACGGTGAATATTATGTGTTCCAAAAATCATATCTACTTGATTGTAAGTTTTTAATATTTTTTTTACAACTGATTCTTCTTGGGACATACATCCGCATACACCAATTAGGACATCAGGATTTTTTTGTTTTAAATGCTTAAAGTGACCAAGCTCACCAAATACTTTATTTTCAGCATTTTCACGAATTGCACAAGTATTAAGTAAAACCACATTGGCATCATCTACAGTATCCGTAGGTTCATAACCTAGTTGCATGAAAATACCTGCCATTACTTCTGTATCATGTTCATTCATTTGACAACCGTATGTGCGTATATAAAATTTTCTGTTTTGACCCATATCTTTAAATTGTTCTGCAATAGCAAAGTCGTTATGGTACTCTATTTCTTCTTTGCCACGTTTTTTCGCATCTTTTAATGATGGTGGAGTATAGACTGCTTGAAAATATTTACTATAATCCTTATCGGATTTTTTATCCAAAGAGCTAGCTTCCTTCACTTGAGTACTTTGTAAACGTGATTCCTCGTTCATAAGAACTCTCCTTTCCTTCATTCGTGAAAAGTACGAATATCCCTACTATTATACTGAATAGTTATGTATTGCCACAAGGCTTTCAGCTTAAAATTGCCTAATTAGACAAATTAAGTGCATATACTTAGTATATCGGGATTAGTTGGGAGAGGTTATGGGCTATATCTTCATGCTAGAGGGCTATATGAGAATATTTATGGGCTATACTCTATCATTTATGGACTTGCTTAGTATTTATGGGCTATATTGGCTTGTTATTGGCCATAATCCATTTTTAATGGGCTTTCGTTCGCAGAAAAAAAGCTCATGAACTTTTGACATTCATGAGCCCTTAAACCATTACATAAAGTCTTGAATTAAAGCATTGAATTCCTGTTCACTCATCTTCAAATTTTGATCGACAAGTGGTGTTGGCGCATACCCAGGAACTTGTTCTTGGTATGATGGTGCATTTTCGTCTTGATATATGATACCTGTTACAAGACCTTTTGTTTCCATTACTACTTTCATAGCTTCATCTCTGTTTGTAGAATCATATCCTTCTACAGCAGAAAGCTTAGTTAAATGCTCTTTAAACCAGTCATACGTATTTACTTTATTGTATGTTACACATGGGCTAAATACATTTATAAACGAGAAGCCTTTGTGATTAATGCCCGCCTCAATAATAGCAGTTAGCTCTTTAATATCAGAAGAAAATCCTTGCGCTACAAATGTTGCTCCGGATGTAAGAGCTAGTTCTAATGGCTGCACGGATGGTTCAATTGCTCCACCAGGTGTTGACTTCGTTTTAAAGCCCTCTGCTGAACGTGGAGACGTTTGCCCTTTTGTTAATCCGTAGATTTGGTTATCCATAACAACATAAGTTATATCTACATTACGACGTATCGAGTGAATGGTATGACCCATACCTATTGCAAAGCCATCTCCATCACCACCAGAAGCGATAACGTGTAAATCTTTGTTTGCCATTTTTAGGCCTTGAGCTATTGGTAGTGCACGCCCATGAATGCCATGAAAACCGTATGAGTGAATATATCCAGAAATACGTCCAGAACAACCGATACCAGAAATTACAGCTAAATCATGTGGTTGAATGCCAACATTTGCAGCAGCACGTTGAATCGCTGCCTGCACTGAGAAGTCACCACACCCTGGACACCAGTTAGGTTTTACGTTATTACGAAAATCTTTAAATGTTACCATCTGTTAGCAACTCCTTTACTTGTTTTGCAAGCTGTAATGGTAAAAATGGTGTGCCATCATATTTTGTGACACTCACCAATTTATCATGACCACCGACATTCATTTTGATGATATTTGCTAATTGTCCAGTTGCATTGTTTTCCACTACTACCACTTTTTTTGCTTTCGCAACTAGTGATTGCATTTCCGCCACTGGGAATGGGTGGATTAAGCGAATATGCGCATGATTTACTTTAACATCACTTTCAATAAGTGTTTGTTGTAATTCTTCCAACACACCTCTAGTAGAGTTGAAACCAACAAATAGTATATCAGCCTCTTCATATGGTGCGTTTACATATACAGGCTCTTTGAAGTTAATATGATTAAGCTTTCCTAAACGTTTGTCCATTTGAGCCTTACGATTTGTAGCTGCCTCCGATGGTTTACCTGTTTCATCATGCTCTACACCAGTTACATGATGAATCGCATGCTGTGTGCCTGGTAAGACACGTGGTGATACCCCATCTTCAGTCAGTTCATAGCGTTTGAAGTACGATTTATCTTCCGTTACCGGTATTTCTTCATTCTCCACTAATTTTCCACGACGAATTTCAACCTTCGAATAATCAAATGGCTCCACTGTTTGTTTACCAAGTGATAGTTGTAAATCAGATAAGATTATTACGGGAAGTTGCAATTCTTCTGCAATATTGAATGCTTGAATAGTATCGTAGAAAGCTTCTTCTCCAGTACTTGGTGCAATAACCACTTTTGGAATTTCGCCATGAGTTCCATAAATCATTTGCATTAAGTCGGATTGTTCCTGTTTAGTTGGTAAACCTGTTGAAGGTCCACCACGCTGTGTATCCACGATTACAAGTGGTTGTTCAGTCATACCAGAAAGTCCGATTGCTTCCATCATGAGCGACAGTCCTGGACCCGCTGATGCAGTAAATGCACGAACACCTCCATAGTTTGAACCAATCGCCATTGTAGCGGCAGCAATTTCATCTTCTGTTTGAATAACTGCACCACCAAAGAGTGGTAGTTTTTTAATCATATATTCCATAATTTCTGAGGCAGGTGTGATTGGATATGCTGCCATAAAACGAACACCTGCAGCTAATGCCCCAAATGCAATTGCATCGTTTCCAATCATGAACATACGGTGTTTTCCATCCGCAGGAGCAATCTCCCATTCTCCTAGACGATCTCCGAGCTGCTCCGCCATTGTATCAAAACCTTGTTGAATAGCTTGCATGTTTTTTTCTACTACTTCTTGTCCTTTTTTACCGAAGATTTCATCTACCACACCTTGGAATACTGCTTTGTCTAAGTTAAGTAATGCTGCACTGGCGCCAATTGCTACCATATTTTTCATAAGAGATGTCCCAAGTTCTGCAGCTATCTCTGTGAAAGGGACGATATACATTGGGGCCTTACAATCTTCAGGTGCCACTGGTGAGAATTTTGCATCTGCTAAAACAATGCTTTTTTCCGTTAACTCTTTGTAATTTACATCAATTGTTTCTTGATCAAATGCTACTAAAATATCTAAATCATCTGGTATTGTACGAACTTGTGTTGGGCGTACACAGATTTTATTGTTTGTATGGCCACCTTTAATACGTGAAGAGAAATGACGGTATCCGTATAGATAGTATCCAAGGCGATTCATCGCCATTGAGAATATTTCTCCTGTACTCTCAATTCCCTCTCCTTGCTGCCCTCCTACTTTCCAAGAAAGCTGTTGCAACATATAAACATCTCCTTACTATTCGATTAAATACTAATTTCCTTCATAAGTTTATCATGAAGTTTAAGTTATCACTATGTATTCTCTATATTTTTATAGAAATTCAGACCTTTGACGGAAGCTTATCGTCACATTTTATTCGAATAGTTTGGAGTGAAAGGCGGCGAGGAGGCTGAAGCAAATCCAGCGGAAATCATTGCGTTATTAGCAGCGCTCACAAGACCTCTTACAAAAGAGAGGTCGCTACTCTATGAGCAGCGACCTCTCGTCTATTTTGATCTTTTTTCAACAAGTAACTTTAAAGCTGTTCTATCTTCACCTGAAATGACAATATCGGTGAAGGCAGGAGAACAAGTTAAGTCTGTTCCACTTGGAGCTACAAATCCTCTGGCAATTGCTATCGCTTTGATAGCCTGGTTTAATGCTCCTGCTCCTACTGCTTGCATCTCTGCATACCCTTGTTCTCTTATTACTGCAACTAATGCCCCAGCAACTGAATTTGGGTTTGAACGGGAAGATACTTTTAAAGAATCCACTATCATTTCTCCTTTTGTCGCTATATTATGAACTTGCTTCTGGTCCATAACCTAACGTATGCGCAGGAGTAATCTTTTAGACTTTTTAACCTTTAAATGGGTAATCCTCATTTATATAAATTCTTTCCTGGTGTATCGCTTTACCAGTAGTATTGTCCACTTCTACGAAGAAACCACTGAGCACAGAACGACCTTCCTTCGGTACCTCGAATCGCGTTGGCATATTTGTTTGAAAGCGGTAAAGTACATCCTCTTTTTTCATACCCAAAACTCCATCATAAGGACCTGTCATTCCCACGTCTGTAATATATGCGGTACCTCCAGGTAAAATACGAGAATCTGCAGTTTGAACATGTGTATGTGTTCCTACAACAACAGAAGCTTTTCCATCTAAATGCCAACCAAATGCAATTTTTTCACTTGTCGCTTCGGCATGGAAGTCTACAAAGACAATGGGTGATAGCTTTTTGGCTTCTGACACCATCTCTGTTGCCATTTTAAAAGGATCATCATGTGGTGGTAGAAACGTTCTACCGTGCATATTGATCACTGATATGGTATGACCATTTTTGGAAATGGACGTCATTCCTTTACCAGGTGCGTCTTCTGAAAAATTGGCAGGTCGTATTAAGTAGTCTGTGTCATCGATAAAATCCATGATTTCTTTTTGATCCCAAGTATGGTTACCCATTGTTACCACATCTACTCCCATATGGAGCAATGACTGGAAAATACTTTTTGTAATCCCACGTCCTGCCGCTGCGTTTTCTCCATTAGCAATGACTACATCTACATCGTATTTTCTTCTCAGTCTTGGTAGATAATCCTCTAACGTGTCTCGTCCCATTGAACCAACGATGTCACCTATAAATAATATTCTCATTACTACATCAATTCCTTTCACGAAAAAAAGGCTTCATTTCGAAGCCCTTTTTGTTAATACTACCATAAAGCATTCACATCTATACTAGATGTTATTTTGCATATTCTACTGCTCTAGTTTCTCTAATAACAGTCACTTTTATATGACCTGGATAATCTAACTCTTCTTCAATTCGTTTACGGATATCTCTTGCCAAACGATGAGCAGTTAAGTCATCAATTTGATCTGGACGAACCATAATACGAATTTCTCGACCAGCTTGAATAGCGAATGATTTTTCTACACCTTCATAGGATTCAGAAATTTCCTCTAATTTCTCCAAGCGACGAATGTAGTTTTCTAATGTTTCACTTCTTGCACCAGGTCGTGCTGCAGATAATGCATCGGCAGCTGCCACTAATACAGCAATAACGGAAGTAGCTTCTGTATCCCCATGATGGGAAGCAATACTATTAATAACTACTGGATGTTCTTTGTATTTTGTTGCTAGCTCGACACCGATTTCTACGTGGCTGCCTTCCACTTCATGGTCAATTGCTTTCCCAATGTCATGTAGTAACCCTGCACGTCTTGCAAGTGTTACATCTTCACCAAGCTCTGCTGCCAACAACCCTGACAAGTAGGCAACTTCTGTGGAGTGTTTTAATACATTTTGGCCATAACTTGTACGATAACGAAGTCTACCTAGAATTTTCATAAGATCTGGATGTAAATTATGAATCCCCATATCGAAAGTAGTTTGTTCTCCAATTTCACGAATTTGTTCATCTACTTCTCTTCTAGACTTTTCTACCATTTCTTCGATTCGAGCCGGATGAATTCGTCCATCCTGTACCAGTTTTTCAAGTGCTAAACGCGCTGTTTCTCTTCGAATTGGATCAAAACCTGAAAGGATTACTGCTTCTGGTGTATCATCAATAATTAAATCGATACCAGTTAACGTTTCAAGTGTACGAATGTTTCGACCTTCACGTCCTATAATGCGACCTTTCATCTCATCATTCGGCAGATTAACTACAGAGACAGTTGTTTCAGCAACATGGTCTGCAGCAAAACGTTGTAACGCAAGGGAAAGAATCTCTCGAGACTTTTTATCGGATTCTTCTTTAGCTCTAGTTTCCGATTCCTTTGTCATCACAGCAATATCAGTAGTAAGCTCATTCTCTACTTCCTGAAGAATTATTGACTTCGCTTCTTCACGGGTTAAAGTAGAAATTCTTTCTAGTTCTGTTTGTTGCTCTTTAACTAGTTCATCCACTTTGCGTTCTTTTTGTTCGATATGCTGTTGTCTTTCAGTTAGAGCATCATCTTTACGCTCAAGACTTACTTCTCTCTTGTTTAGAGCATCATCTTTACGATCAAGGTTCTCTTCTCTTTGTACTAACCGATTTTCCTGTTTTTGCAGTTCCATACGGCGTTCACGGATGTCAGATTCTGCTTCATTTCGTAATTGGTGAGCTTCATCTTTGGCTTCTAAAAGTGCTTCTTTCTTCAACGCTTCCGCTTCTCGCTTTGCTTCATCTATGAGATTAGCTGAAGATTGTTTTGCACCAGTCACTTTTGAATCGTTCACGTTTTTTAGATAAATATAACCAACAACGGCACCGACAATCAGACCAAGCAAAGCGGAGATGATAATTTCTGTCATTCGAACACCCCCTAATGCTATACTTTTTAGTTTCAGTCGGCACGTATATACAAAACCATATACGTAATGCCTATAATCATTTAATAATAAAGAAATTATACAATTTTAATTGTATAGATGTAGAAATACTCTGTCAAGGAAGGGAGGTATAATATATATAAAGTAGGACAAAATAGATAGATGTTTGTGCAAAATTCCATTCAAATGAATTTAAACACAAGCTTTTAAAAGATCAAAACTTGTTTCTATCCTTTTAGAAGCGCTTAAATAAGCCATTTTCTATTTGATAATGTTAATAATTTTATAGCCCGGGATGAATGACAAGTCATTTGAAACGGAAATTATAACAGGATTATTATTTATCCAGAAGGAACTAGTCTACAACATACAATTTATATGTTTTCAAAAAAAGTCTCTCAAATGAATGAGAGACTTTTTGTCGTTATTACTTATCCTCTAATAATAATTCAAATTCTTCGTCTTCGTCCTCTTCAATCTCATGTGCACCAATCGTTAAAGAGCCTGCCGCCATTCCAAGAGATTCACGGATTTTACCAGTGATTTCTGCTTTAATAGAAGGATTCTCTTTTAAATATTGTTTTGCATTTTCTCTACCTTGTCCTATACGTTCCTCATTGTACGCATACCAAGAACCACTTTTTTGAATAATGTCATATTCAGAACCAATATCAACTACTTCTCCTTCTTGAGAAATTCCTTCACCATACATAATATCTACTTCCGCAGTTCTAAATGGTGGAGCAACTTTGTTCTTCACTACTTTAATTTTTGTTTTATTACCCATAATCTCTGTACCTTGCTTAATTGCTTCTGCACGTCTTACTTCTAAACGGACAGAACTATAGAATTTAAGCGCACGACCACCTGGTGTAGTTTCCGGATTTCCGAACATTACTCCAATTTTTTCACGAACTTGGTTGATGAAAATAGCGATTGTGTTCGATTTATTAATAACACCAGAAAGTTTACGTAATGCTTGAGACATTAGTCGAGCTTGAAGACCCATATGAGAATCTCCCATCTCTCCTTCAATTTCAGCTTTAGGTACTAAAGCTGCTACAGAGTCAATTACTAGTATTTCAATTGCACCACTACGTACTAGTGCTTCTGCAATTTCAAGTGCTTGCTCTCCTGTATCCGGTTGAGATAAAAGTAATTCATCAATATTTACACCTAGTTTTTGTGCGTAAACTGGATCTAATGCATGCTCAGCATCGATGAATGCAGCTGTCCCACCAGTTTTTTGTATTTCTGCAATTGCGTGGAGAGCAACAGTTGTTTTACCTGAACTTTCTGGACCATATATTTCAATAATACGTCCTCTTGGATATCCGCCTATTCCTAATGCAGCATCTAATGCTAGAGAGCCACTTGAAGAAGTAGAAATTTCAAGATTTGTTTTTTCTCCTAATCTCATAACAGAACCTTTACCGAATTGTTTCTCTATTTGTTTTAACGCCATATCTAATGCTGCTTTACGATCATTATTAGCCAATTAATTTCCTCCTAAAAGAAATGATGATGTTTTTTATTTCTATCCTTACTATACTCGGTCTTTGAGAAATTTACAAGAAAAAAGCGAACGTTCATTCGTTTATTTTTTACGTCTATTTAATTTTGAGTGTGAAAAACGGCTCAAAATTGGATTTTGGGCCGTTTTATTGATCTAAATTAAATTTTCGATAATGTTTGCTCACGCAGTAATCGTATTAAGTAATAGATTGTAAACTTTACTGTTCTAATTCTGTTCGTGTTTCGTAAACCTGAAAGGTTGAGTTTATATGTTACTGGCTTCAAATCACCTAATGCAATTCCAATCCAAATCGTGCCAGCAGGTTGCCCTCCGTGACCATCAGGACCTGCAGCTCCAGTAATACCTACACCTATATCGGTTTGAAATTTTTCTTTTACTTTAAGTGCCATTTGCTCGGCGCATTCACTTGAAACAACGCTATACTTCTCAATAATTGCAGCATCTACACCTAGTTGCTTAATCTTCACGTCTTCTGTATAAGTGATCATACCACCAACCAATGCTTCTCCCATTCCCGGCACTGCAGCAAGTTCTGATTGAAAAAGTCCTGCCGTCATGCTTTCAGCTGCTGAAATAGTCAAGTCATTTTCAATTAGTATTTCTCTAAGTTTCGAAGGTAAAGAGTCATTATTATACCCGTAAACGAATTTACCAACTCTGTTTAAAATTTCAGCTTGTAATTCTTCAATCTTTTTCCAAGCCTCATCCTCTGAATTACTCTTTGCTGTTAATCGGAGTGTAACCTCTCCATCTGATGCAAGGGATGCTAGCGTAGGATTCGTTTGGTTATCTAGGAGATCTTGGACTTCTGTTTCTAGCTCGGCCTCCCCTATTCCATAGAAACGGATAACATGGGACATAATAACATTTTCATCTAAAAGGAGCTTCGGTAACAATGGCTTCGCTTCAAATTGGAACATTGGCTCCATCTCTTTTGGCGGTCCAGGAAGAAGCATATATGAATGACTTTCGGTAGTTAGTAACATACCGGGTGCCATACCATGTTTGTTTTCTAGTACGGTGCTTCCTTCTAACACAAGTGCTTGTTTTTTGTTGTTATCTGTCATTTTGCGACCCATACGTTTAAAGAAATCCTCAATATAGATGATTGCATGATTATCTAGCACTAAGCTCAATCCTAAATGCTTGGCAATAGTTTCTTTTGTTAAATCATCTTTTGTTGGACCTAACCCACCTGTGAATATGATTAAATCCGCACGTTTTTCTGCTATTTTAATCGATTCTACCAACCTATCCGCATTATCTCCTACAACCGTATGATAATATACGTCCAACCCAATCTCTGCTAGCTGAGTAGATATAAAGCGGGCATTTGTATTAGAAATCTGACCTAGTAATAATTCAGAACCTACTGCAATAATTTCTGCTTTCATAAAGAACTTCCTTCCTACTTAGAATCTAGTAACACTTTGCGATTCAAATAAAAGTAATCCCACCCAGACCATACAGTGAAGAATAAACAAACGTAAAGCATGATCATATCAAAAGGAATATGGAACATTTCAAAGAATATATTACCCAATAATAGGGAAGAAATCGCAACGATTTGAGTCCACATTTTTATTTTGCCTAGTTGATTGGCTGCGACTACCTCGCCTTCATTCGCTAATATTAATCGAAGGCCAGTTACTGCAAATTCACGGCTAATAATTAATATAACTACCCATGACGGTGCCATTCCAAACTCAACTAAAATGATTAGAGCTGCAGAAACTAATAATTTATCTGCGAGAGGATCAAGAAATTTCCCCATATTAGTAACCAAGTTATACTTTCTCGCATAGTATCCATCTATAAAATCAGTAATCGAAGCAATTATAAAGATAATTGCACCTACTAGATGTCCAACTGGAATTGTTGCTCCCAGTAGTGTAATATCTCCCCAATTGAAGTCTATAAGCATAAAAAACATAAAAATTGGGATTAAAAATATACGGAACAAAGAGATTTGGTTTGGTATATTCATTTTCATAAAAAATAACTCCTTTCAATATCAAATAAAATAGCCATCATAAAGATGACTATTTGTTGAACTGTATTACTGCATTTTGAGTAATTTCTGCACTTTTAAACTCTACAACTTCATCATTTATTGTAACAATATTTCCAGGAGCGTGTCCAAGACGTATACGTATTTTCGATAATGCACTTGCATCAAATTCGTACGTTTCTCCAGCCTTTACAGATTGATCTGCAATAATTTTGTCGTTTTCATCCCTAATATTCAACCATGTAGTATTTACTGCGACCAATTTTACTAAATAGGTTTCCGCACCGGTTAAATTATAATTTGAAGTTACCCCTTGTAAATCGACGAAACTTAGCTGTTGTGTAGGTTTTGGTTCTACTTCTTCTTCTACCTCTTCAACTGTTTCTTCTTCCTTAGGCTCTTCCTTATCAGCAGGTTGTATATTTTCATTGTCCTCAAATGTTGGCTTGTTCTCTTGTGTTAGCTCATCACTTGTTACAGTATCTTCCGGCTCATCGGCCCTGTTTTGGAATAAAAACCACGACATTATGATAATTGCGATAACAAAGACTACTACCATAATCATTGGGAAAATCTCCATGATCTTACTAGATGATCGGCCTCCTAATGCTCTTCTAGAAGGAGTTGTAGGAATACTCTTAGTTACATCCTCGTTGGATGGCGAAGGGATCTCCGATTTATACGTTTCTAATAATTCGTCTCCATTTAATCCAACTGCCTCTGCATATTGTTTAATAAATGCACGAACATAAAATGCACCTGGCATACTTGCATAATTTCCTTCTTCAATACCTGCCAAGTACCGTTTTTGAATTTTTGTTATTTCTTGCAAATCCTCAATACTATAACCTTTTGCTGTTCTCGCTTCTTTTAAGCGAGCCCCAAGTTCAGTCAACTAAAACACCTGCCCGTTAAAAATTGAATCCACCAAATCCGCCAAAGCCAGTCATTCCTTTGTCAGACATTCCGTGGTTTTTTTCCATCATTTCATATGTGATTTGTTCGTCAGGAGTGTGACGAAGCTCGATAATATAATCAAAATCATCAATAGAATACTCCGAATGTTGGATGAACATATCCGGATGTTCAACAACTTTGATTGTTGGCATCCGCATCATTTCCCTGACTAATTGGAGATGCTTTTCATCGTTTGATTTTCTCGTTACAATTCCATCTAATATAAAAATATTACGATCGCTAAACTCATCCCCTGCCAATTGGTTTCTAATCGTTTGCTTAATCATTGTAGAAGACAAGAATATCCACTTTTTATTTGCACATACACTTGCTGCGACGACCGATTCCGTTTTCCCTACTCTCGGCATACCTCTAATCCCAATTAGTTTATGCCCTTCTTGCTTAAAGATTTCAGCCATGAAATCTACTAAGAGCCCTAGTTCATTACGCACAAATCTAAAGGTTTTTTTATCGTCTGCGTCACGCTGAATATACCGGCCATGACGAACCGCAAGTCGATCTCTGAGTTTGGGTTCCCTGAATTTAGTCAACTGAATCGTTTCCATAGTAGAAATAATATGTTCAAAACGTTCAATATTTTCTTTTTTCTCTGCTTTTATAAGCATACCCCGTCTGCCTTCATCTACACCATTGATCGTTACAATATTAACTCGAAGCATACCAAGTAAAGAAGAAATGTCACCTAAAAGTCCCGGACGATTAACTTGAATTTCATATTCAAAAAACCATTCACTAGCCATGTTATATCTTTCCCTTCTCTGTAGATGACGTTTCACTTCATGATTAGTTCTATCATATATGATTTTGTAGTCGAATAAAAGAAAAAAAGAAAAGAGACTGTAATACTCTCCTTTCTTTTACCCTTGTGCTCACTATAAAAAACAGTAAGGAGGATATTAAATATACCATCCTCCATTTACTCGAATAACTTGACCGGTTATATAACTTGCCTTTTCGCTCGTTAAAAATGCGACAGCATTCGCTATATCTTGTGGAGATCCCAAAATACCGGCAGGGATTTCTTCCAAAATCAGCTGACGAGCTTCTTCTTCAATATGGGTATTCATCTTTGTATCGATAAAACCTGGAGAAACTGCATTTACCCTTGTCCTCTGTAAGGCAACCTCTTTAGCATAAGCCTTTACAAGAGCATGCTGAGCGCCTTTAGCAGCAGAGTAAGCCACTTCATAAGATGCACCCGTATCTCCCCATATACTACCTACAAAGACGACTGAGCTACTAGACTGTTGTCGAAGCTTGCTATTTAGTTTTCCTAATAAGGCCATAGGATGTTCTACATGCACTTGAAACAACAAACGAATCTCATCTATAGTAGTATCCTCTAATCCTTTGTAAAGGCTATGCCCTTGGGCAAATACAATTGCATTAAGGGCGAAGATGCTATCTACAATTTTTTCAATACAATCTGCCTTACTCATATCAGCATGCACAACCATAAACTCTTGTTCAGAATAGGACTCATTTAGTTCTGTTAACAGCTTTTCAATACGCTCATTATTATTAGCATAGTGAAGGTACAAGGACCAACCAGCTTCTGCAAGATTACGACAAATTGCGGAACCAATTTCACCAGATGCACCTAGCACTAATGCAAACTTTTTAGTCATTTTGTTTCTCAAAAGGTAATATGGTAAACACAGTATGAGCATCTTCGTCTGCTAACGATAGAAATGCAGATTTCACTTGGTCCATTGTAAGTTTTTCTAGAGCTGGTACTACATCAAACAAATTCATGTCATTAAATGAATAACGAGTAAATTGATTGGCAATATATTCTATCGAATTCAGCGCACGTAAGAAAAAGCCTATTTTTTTACGGACAATACGTTGTAAGTCCTGTTCTTCTACGTTCCAATTGGAAGCAAAGTGCTTAATCGTTTCTTTTATTTTGTCGTTTAGTTCAGTTGGATTAACAGTATCTGAACCAATCATTGTAAATCCATATCCTTGCTCCATAGAGAAATCAGCAGAGTAAGATTCATCAATCCAACCATTTTCGTATATTTCTTGATAAAATGCAGAACTTCTGCCAAATATCATTTCAATCGCAACTTGCATTGCCAACTCGTAATTTAACATTTCATCACCGGAAATATCCGTATTACTAGCTTTAATACCGAATAAAACTTTAGGCTTTTGAACATCCATCTGAAGAGTACGCTCTTTTATATCCACTGCTTTTTGTTCTTCAGGATAGAAACGTTTAATTTCTTGTGGCTCCTCAAATTTCTTCGCTGCTTGATCTGCTTTGATGAAATCCATCATTTCTTCTGGATTAACAGCTCCCACTACGAAAAGCACCATATTTGATGGATGATAGAAAGTGTTGTAACACTCGTAAAGATGTTCTGCAGTAATATGACTAATCGTGTCAATTGTACCAGCAATATCAATCTTTACTGGATGCTCTTTATACATATTTTCGATTGTTCCAAAGTATAAACGCCAATCTGGTTGATCATCATACATAGTAATTTCTTGACCAATTATTCCTTTTTCCTTTTCTACTGTCTGTTCTGTAAAATAAGGCTGTTGCACGAAATCCAATAAAGTTTTCGTATTATCTAAAACATGGTCGGTCGAGGAAAACAAGTACGCTGTTCTCGTAAAAGAAGTAAATGCATTCGCAGATGCCCCTTTTTCGCTGAACTTTTGGAATACATCTCCTTCTTCTTTTTCGAACATTTTATGTTCTAGAAAATGGGCAATTCCATCAGGAACAACAACAGGCTCCTCTTTACCTAGAGGTATAAATTCACGGTCAATCGAGCCATATTTTGTGGTAAAAGTGACAAATGTCTTAGAGAAATCTTTTTTAGGAAGAATATAGACATCTAATCCATTTGGAAGTGTTTCTTTATATAATGTTTCATCTAATTGTTGAAAATACTCTTTATTCATTTGTTGCACCTTCCTTACCTGAAAGGAAATAAACAAATTCCTTTTCAATTGTTAAAGCCATTTGTTGTATTTCTTCTTTTGTAACATGCATCCATTTTTCTACCCAATCTTCAACAGTGAAAGAGGTATTTAGCTCTTTATATTGATCATAAATTTCAATTTGAGCACGTGCTGAATCCAAAGCTTCTTTCAACTGATTGGTAAGCATGGATTTCGTTTGATTTAATTCTAAGTCAGAGATTTCACCGTTTTGCAATGCTTTTAGTTGTTCATCGATTAATGCAACTGCTTTTTCTTGTAAATTAGAATCTATTCCTGCTAGCACAAAGATTAAACCATAGAGCGAAGAATAACTGCTCGATGCATAATAGGCCATACTTTCCTTTTCACGTACGTTCATAAAAATCTTCGAATGTGAAAATCCACCTAAAATACCATTCGTCAGCTGCATAACCGGAAATTCTTCCGAGAAGAATGTGATAGGTGTTTGATAAGCAATATGGAGCTTACCTTGTTTCATATCTTGAATTTCATGAAGAAATTCCTTGTTATTACTTTCTTTTGGTATATCTACTGCTTTTACAATCTTCTCTGTACGATCAGCAAAAGAAAAATGACTTTGCATTTTATCTTTTATTTCCTGTACGTTAACATCCCCTACTATATAGATGGATAAATCATCTTTTGTTAGTAAATCATGATGCATATCAATCAGTTGATCGTTTGTAATTGCTTTGACAGCTTCTACTGTCCCATTAGACGTTATGGAAGCAGGACTATTAGGGCGAATATTCTCTAACAAGCGCTGTTGAGCGTATCTTGTTTTGTCATCATACATAGATTGAATACGTTCAATAACCTGTTCTTTTTCTCGTTTAACAATCGACTCATCAAATTTCCCATTCACCAAATTTGGCTTGAAAATAACCGTATGTAATAAAGAAAAGACTTCATCGACAATTTTTTCATTGGATAAGTATGCGTCATTTACAGTTTCTGCGTTCAATGAAAAAATATGGTGGCTCCCTTTTTTCGTCGTATCAAAGTATAAGACGGCACCGTACAAATCATCTAAACGTTTTCTAAAAGCTACATTTGTAGGGTATACTTCATTGCTAAATTGTAAGATATTCGCTAATACTGCACGCACAGCCGCTTTTTCTACTGTTAATGGTTGTTTCCATTTGAACGATATATTGATCGTTTTAAATTGTTCTGTTGGTCTCACAAAAAGCTTTACGCCACTTGCAAGTTCAAATTGTTGAAACATAAGTGATCCCCCTTTTTCTTTCTAGTGTATCTCAGATAGTGATTCACTATACATCCTCTAATTATATCAGTACAAACAAAAAGGGACCAATTAATTGGCCCCTCTTCCATTTTTTCCATTAAATTTTAATGATTGAATACTTGACTGTCGATTTATGTTCCAATCAAATTATAAAAAATTTAGAGTATCTTCACTACAAAACTATCAATTAACGTTTTCCTTTGATATAAGGAATCCCACTTGCTCTTGGTGCGTATGCTCTTCCAATAAATCCAGCAACCGCCAAAATAGTTAAAGCATAAGGCAAGATGTGTAAGAAGTATGTTGGCACTTCTTTCACATATGGTATTTGTCCACCAATTATACTTAATGCCTGAGCGAATCCAAAGAACAATGCCGCTCCAAGCGCTCCTAGTGGATGCCATTTACCAAATATCATGGCAGCCAGTGCCATGAACCCTTGACCATTTATAGTAGTATGACTGAATTCACCAGAAATCGATTGAGAATATACTGCTCCACCTAAACCTGCAAGCGCACCTGATAGTATAACTGCAATATAACGCATTTTTGTTACATTTACACCCATTGTATCTGCTGCCATTGGATGTTCCCCAACTGCACGGAGACGTAATCCAAATGGAGTTTTATAAATAACAAACCAAGCCATCACAGCGATACCAATCGCTAAAATAGAGGTACCATATACATCTTTAAATAACATAGGTCCAATTACTGGTAGATCACTCAAGAATGGAATATCGAATCGGATAAATCGTTCTTGAATATAATCTGTTTGCCCTTTACCATAGATCATTTTCACCGAGAAAAGAGCAATTGCAACACCTAGCATATTGATCGCAACCCCGGATATTGTTTGATCCGCGCGGAAAGAAATCGATGCTACAGCATGCATAACAGAGAATAACCCGGATACAAGCATTGCTGCGATTAACGAAACCCATGGAGTCATTGCGCCAAATGTATCCACGAACATTAAGTTAAATAGAATACCGATGAATGCTCCCATAACCATTAAACCTTCTAGTCCGATGTTAATAACACCAGAACGTTCAGAGAAGACTCCTCCTATTGCTACGAAGATTAACGGAGCTGCATAGAAAATAGCTGCTGGAATAATAAAATATAAAACATCTAAGAAGCTCATATTACTTCGCCTCCTTTTTCTTGTTCGCTTTTTCTAGGAAATAGCGAATAACGTATCCACACGCTACGAAGAATATGATAATAGCTATTACAATAGAAACGATTTCTACTGGAATACCAGCTTCGTTTGGCATATTGAGAGCTCCGTATTTTAATGATCCAAATAACACCGCACCGAAAATTACTCCTAGTGGTGTATTGGCACCTAATAAAGCTACTGCTATTCCATCAAATCCAATTCCAGTAAATCCACCCTTAACATTTGCATATTGGAACGTACCTAATGCTTCCATAGCACCAGCTAATCCAGCAAATGCTCCAGCAATAACCATCGAAAGAATGATATTTTTGTTTACATTCATCCCTGCATACTCAGATGCATGTTTGTTAAATCCAACCGATTTTAACTCATAACCAGTTGTTGTTTTTTCTAATATAAACCACATTAGCAGTACCATAGCAAGAGCTATGAAAATACCATAATGCAAACGAGAGTAATCTGTAATACTTTCGAAAAATGCAGATTTCAATGAAGCCGAAGCATTAATCGTTCCTGTATTGTCTCCACCATCCGACACCACTTTAATTAAAGCGTTTGTTGTATGTAAGGCAATATAGTTCATCATAATTGTAACAATTACTTCATGTACCTGTAGTTTCGCTTTTAATAAACCTGGGATAAAAGCCCAGGCCGCTCCAGCTAATGCTGCTGCGATAATAGCGAATGGTAGATGGATATACATCGGTAGATCAAATGCAATCCCTACATAAGAAGCGGCAAACCATCCAACTAATAATTGCCCTTCCACCCCGATATTAAATAGTCCCGTACGGAAAGCAAATGCCACGGATAAACCAGCAAGTAAATATGGAGTGATTTGACGAATTGTCTCTCCAATTGCATAAGCATCTCCAAAAATACCATTCCATAGTGCCGTGTAACCTAGTATAGGATCATACCCACTTACCAGCATGACAATGGCACCTACAAGCAATCCTAAAATAACAGAAATTACAGGGACAAGTATATTGACTACTCTATTCGACATGAGTTGTATCCCCCTGTTTAGCTATGTTTGAATTCTTCTTTTGACCCGCCATCAATAAACCAAGTTCTTGTTCTGAGGTTTCTTTTGGCAATAATGTATCTACAATTTGTCCATCATAAATAACTGCAATACGATCGGATACATTCATAACTTCATCTAATTCGAATGAGAGTAGAAGTACCGCTTTTCCGTTGTCTCGTTGTTCAATAAGACGTTGGTGTATAAATTCAATAGCTCCTACATCAAGGCCTCGTGTCGGTAAAGCTGCGATTAACAAATCTGGATCACGTAAAACCTCTCGTCCAATAATTGCTTTTTGCTGATTTCCTCCAGACAGTGCACGAGCAGGTGTATGCTCTCCTTGTGTCCGCACATCAAAATCATTTATAACTTTTTGCGCCAACTCAGAAACTTTTTTATAATTCATAATTCCACTTTTTGAAATAGGTTTTTGATAGTAAGTTTGTAATGCAATATTATGTCCAATTGAAAAGTCTAAAACTAAACCATGCTTATGACGATCTTGTGGAATATGCCCTACACCAGCCTCCGTAATTTTACGTGGCTTTTTGTTCGTAATATCTTTCCCGTTTATCGAAACAGAACCGGCTTTTGCTTTGCGAAGACCAGTGATTGCTTCGATTAACTCACTTTGACCATTCCCATCAATACCAGCAATCCCTAGAATTTCTCCTTTGCGGACTGTTAGGTTTAGGCCTTTTACTTTATCAATACCACGATAATCTGCGACTACTAGGTCTTTAACAACAAGTGTATCGTCTGTTGGATTAGCTTCACTTTTAACAGTTTTGAATTCTACTTGTCTACCAACCATTAATGATGCTAATTCATTGGGATTTGTTTCTGCAGTTATAACAGTACCAATTCCTTCACCTTTACGAATAACTGTTACTCGATCAGATACATCCATAATCTCTTTTAACTTATGTGTTATTAATATAATCGATTTACCTTCTTGTATTAAGCGTTTCATAATTTGTATAAGTTCATTTATTTCTTGAGGAGTTAGTGAAGCAGTCGGCTCATCAAAAATAAGAATATCCGCACCACGATAAAGCGTTTTCAAAATTTCAACTCGTTGCTGCATCCCAACCGAAATATCTTCAATCTTCGCATTAGGATCTACATCTAATCCATACATTTCAGACAATTTTTGAATTTTCTTAGCTGCATCTTTTATATTCACAATACCAGCTTTAGTTAATTCATTACCTAATATTATATTTTCTGTTACTGTAAAGTTTTCAACGAGCATGAAATGCTGATGTACCATTCCTATACCTAAATCGTTGGCAACATTTGGATCTGTAACTTTAACTGTCTTTCCTTTTACTTTTATCTCGCCGGCCTCTGGTTGATATAATCCGAACAAAATGTTCATAAGCGTGGATTTACCAGCACCATTTTCTCCTAAAAGAGCATGTATTTCTCCCTTTTTTAACTGAAGGGTAATGTTATCATTTGCAACAAACGATCCAAACTCTTTCCTTATGCCAAGCATCTCTATTACATAATCCAATGAACTCACTCCCCACTATCATACTAGTACTAAATTAATACACGAAAGACTCTAGACTTTTGAATAGTTAAAATCTTTCGTCTACTAATTTAAAATATCATAAAGACCGAGAGAGATCGGTCTTTATGATGTTCGTTAATATTATTATTCTACTGTTTCAGGAACTACTATTTCCCCATCAGCAATTTTCTTAGAGAACTCAGCAATTTGGTCAAGAACATCTTGTGGAATAGCTCCACGAGAATCCGCAAGACCAACACCTTCTTCAGCTAAACCATAAGTTACAGTTGTTCCACCAGGGAAGTTACCAGCCATTGCTTCTTTTGCAATGTTTTGAACAGCGATGTCTACACGTTTTTGCATAGATGTAAGAGTGACATTAGTATCACCAACTGCACCTTCTTCGTATTGGTCAGAGTCAACTCCGATTACCCATACGTTTGCATTAGCATCTTTTGTTTTACGTTCTTTTGCTTCTGCAAATACACCATTACCAGTACCACCAGCAGAGTGGAAAATAATATCAACTCCTGAAGAGTACATACGGTTTGCAGTTGTTTTACCAAGTGCAGCATCGTCAAATTTCCCAGTGTATTGTACATCTACTTTAATAGATGGATCAACAGCTTTAACACCTTCTAAGAATCCAGCTTCAAAACGCTCGATAACTGGAATTTCCATCCCACCTACGAAACCGATTTGTTTTGATTCAGTCATTAAAGCAGCAGCAACACCTGCAAGAAATGATCCTTCTTGCTCTTTGAACATTACAGAAGCTACGTTAGGAGCATCGACAACTGCATCGATGATTGCAAGTTGAGCGTCTGTTTGTTGTGTAGCAATTGTTTTAATTGGTTCTTCCATTAGGAAACCAATACCATAAACTACATTAAAATCGCGACGTACTAAGTTATTGATGTTTGTAATATAATCTGCATCAGAATTAGATTGTAGGTAATCATATCCACCATCGCCTTTTTCAAGACCATTTTCTTTGCCGAAAGCTTCAATACCTTCCCAAGCTAGTTGGTTGAATGATTTGTCATCTACTCCACCAACGTCAGTTACCATTGCTATAGAAAAATCTACTGCTTCAGTTGTACCTTCAGAACCTGTTCCTTCTGAATCTTTTGGTGTAGTTGTTTCTTCATCTTTAGACCCACATGCTCCTAGGATAGTTCCAGCAGCAAGTACTAGTGATAGACCTAATCCAAATTTACGTTTTGTCAATTTGAAAACCCCCATTTATTTTCTTATTAGCAGGAATTGTTGCATTTTACACCCTTTTCCGAACAACGTGAAAGCTAAATTTATCCGCTCGAAAATAATTCTTCGAGTACAAAACCACACGATCGTTTTCATCGTAATGGAGTTGTTTTAAAACAAGCAAGGAAGTTTCTGGCTCACAGTTCAAAGTAGGAGATGCGATCTCGTGGTAACCCACAGGATCAATGTAAGTCACCGCATATGAAATATGTATTTCTCCAGACTCTTCTAATGCAGTAAAAATAGAGCCTTCTTCTCTAATGAGAAAATCATTAGGTAAATAATTTTTCGGAACCTTATCGACACAATACACAACCGGTTCGTCATTTGCAGTACGGACACGTTCCATTGTAACAATCGATTGCTCATCTCCACACTGGAATCTTAAAATATCATCCTCAGATGGAATCGCTTGCATAGAACTCAAGTAAACTGTACCTGGTTCCATTCCAGCCTTACGAATCATAGATGAGACGCTAGAAAGCTGTTCGATACCAGACGTGAAAATGGGCTTAGAATTTACAAACGTGCCCACTCCATGTCTTCTGACTATTACATTTTCTTCTTCCAATAAGCGAAGAGCTTCTCTTAAAGTTGCGCGACTTACTCCTAATGACTTGGCCAATTCAAATTCTGAAGGAAGCTTTTCCTTTTCTTTGAATAAGCCCTTATCGATGTCTTGTTTAAGACGATCAATCACTTGTAAATATAAATGCCGATGGTCTACTTTTATTGTCATCTAAAACACCACCATTTTGAAGAGATCAGACCTCTGATGTAAAACTTTCCTACTAATCAGTCATACTATAACATTTTTAATACATGAAATAAATACTTTTATTTATATTATTTTAAAAGTTGATACAAAAAGTATGTGAATTTGTAATTATTTTGTCATACTTTTTCTATAAAGTGTGATACTATTTAACCTTTTAGGTTACATAATATCATCATCCACAGAGTGTTTAGAAACCAGTACTTGTCTTGGCTTACTTCCCTCATAAGGTCCGACAACCCCACTAAGTTCTAGCTGATCGATAATTCTGGCTGCTCTGGAATAACCAATTCTAAATCTTCTTTGAAGTAATGAGACGGAAGCAGTTTGCATTTCAGTTACTAGTTGCACAACATCATCATATAATTCATCTCTATCTAACTGTTCTGCCGACTCTTGCACTTCATCTGGAATCATTTCATCTTGATAATTAGCCTTTTGTTGTTCAATAACAAAATCTACAATTCTTTCAACTTCTGCATCTGATAAAAATGCCCCTTGTACTCGGACTGGCTTCGAGCTACCGGCTGGAAGAAATAA
The DNA here is from genome assembly GCF_038003145.1 of Psychrobacillus sp. FSL K6-1464. NCBI lineage: Bacteria > Bacillati > Bacillota > Bacilli > Caryophanales > Bacillaceae > Psychrobacillus > Psychrobacillus sp. FSL K6-1464. The sequence goes on along the minus strand of NZ_JBBOOP010000001.1, from coordinate 1,316,596 downwards.
CATATCCCCTCTACCTAATAGTTTTTCTGCTCCTCCCATATCTAAAATAGTTCTGGAGTCAATTGCTGAGGAAACTGCAAATGCAATTCTTGAAGGAATATTAGCTTTAATAATCCCTGTTATCACGTCAACGCTCGGTCTTTGTGTAGCAATAATCAAATGAATCCCAGCTGCACGAGCCATCTGAGCCAAGCGAGTGATAGAATCTTCTACATCACTAGAAGCAACCATCATTAAGTCCGCTAATTCATCTACTATAACCACTATAAACGGAAGTTTCGGATGTTTTTCTTCATTCTCTTCGTTCCATCTGTCAATATGCTCATTGTACCCTTGCATATTTCTTGTGCCTGTATGAGAAAACAACTCATATCTTCTTTCCATTTCAGAGACTATTTTCTTCAAGGCCTGTGATGCTTTTCGTGGATCCGTTACAACGGGTGCAAGTAGATGCGGTATCCCATTATACATATTAAGCTCTACCATTTTTGGATCAATCATCATCATTTTCACTTCATGCGGTTTTGCTCGCATCATTATACTTGTAATTATGCCATTGATACAGACACTCTTCCCACTTCCAGTAGATCCGGCTACTAGTAAATGTGGCATTTTATTTAATTGGGCCAGCACAGCTTGCCCAGTTACATCGCGTCCAAAGCCAATTAATAGCTTCTGACTCGGCATATTATTTTCTTCTGATTCCAAAACTTCTCTCAAACTCACAATAGCTACTTCCTTATTTGGTACTTCGATCCCTATCGCCGACTTCCCAGGTATAGGTGCCTCAATCCGAATATCTCTCGCTGCTAAGGCCAAAGCTAGATCATCATGTAAACTAACGATCCTACTAACTTTCACCCCTACATCAGGTAGAACTTCATATTTTGTTACTGCTGGACCTAAGTGAACTTGAGTAACCTTTGCCTTAACACCAAAACTTAAAAATGTTTGTTCTAGTTTTTTAGCATTAGCTTGAATCGCATTCAATTCACCACTTTGATCACTATGAGCAGGTGCATCTAACAAACTAATAGAAGGTAGTTGATAATCTTCATTCTCAACTGCTTCATTTTCCAAATTAATCTCTATAGGTTCAACGGGTTCAGATGGCTGCTCTACCACTTCTTTTCTAGCTATACGTTCGGTAAATGCAGATATGATCGGTGAAGTAGACTGCTCCTCTTCTTCTGTTTCTAAAGGAACTGCTTCTATTACAGTTACAGCCTCTTCCTGTGCAGCCTGTTTTTTGTTTCGACGGGACTGACCACTAACAGGAGTAGCTGTAGGTGTAGGTTTTTTCTTCTTTTTTTTCGGTCTGTTTAGGAAGCTTTCTTTTAGCTTCGGAAACGTTTCTACTAAGTAAGGAACTAAGGCTTTTCCAGTCAGTAACACAATTCCTATAAATAACATTAGCCAGCCCGCTACTTTTGCACCGGCCGAAGCAAACAGAACATGGAATGATGCAAAAAGTATTGCACCTATTATTCCGCCGCCTAATGAGGTATTTCTATTAGTAATCCCACCGCTTTCTACTAGAACGCGATAGCTTTCTCTTAAAACAGAGTTGGTTACTAATGCTTTTCCTTCAAATAATTGTTGAAATAATGCGATATGGCTAAATAACAATAAACTTCCCAAAACAAAAGCACAACCTAAAAGTAATCTATGGTTCCATGCCGGTACGGATTGTTTGATCATTATAATAAGTGCATACACGATTAGCATAAATGGAACTGCAATATGCCAATTCCCAAATAAGAAATAACTAATATAAGACAAAAATTCACCCACAAGCCCATATTCAAAAAACGAAATAATGGATAATCCAATAATTAATAGTCCAATAATTTCATAAAGGAGCGGATGCATTGTTTTTGACGGCTTTTTAGTTGGTCTTTTTTTCTTTCTTGCCAAAGTGTCACCTACTTTCTAAGTAATTTTAAAAATCTATTAGAAGAAAAAAAAGAAATATGCGCCAGGTCCTTAAACAGGCAACGAACGTTTTCGGGAGGATTATGGACAGACATTTCCCTCATACTAGTCGTACACGCAGAAATCGTCCAACTGTATTGAAATCAGAATACTATTCATTCTTTCCCCTGCCACGGATGCCTTATTCAAGTTACTTTTTTATATACTTTCTTGTCTTTTAAGATAAAAAGGATTTCCTTCCGTATTCGGAAAGGAAATCCTTTATTCATATTAATATTCCATAATAATAGGGATAATCATTGGACGTCTTTTGGTTTGTTGGAATAAATATGAATTTAGCGTATCACGGATTTCTTGTTTAATGTTTGTCCATTCAAACGTTTCTTTATTCACATATTTTTCAACAACAGTTCTGACCAGCTTAGCAGACTCTTCCATTAGTTCTTCAGATTCACGAACATAAACAAATCCTCTCGAAAGAATTTCTGGTCCAGAAGCAATTTTCTTCTGTGCTCGGTTTAAAGTAACAACAACAATAAATATACCATCTTGTGAAAGCAGCTTGCGATCGCGTAAAACAATATTGCCTACATCTCCAACACCGATTCCATCTATTAAGATATTGCCAGCTTGAACTCGACCACTCATTCTCATTTTACCACTCTTATATTCTACGATATCCCCTTTATCGGCGATGAAAATTTCCGATTTGGTCATACCAATTGCTTGAGCCAATTTTGAATGGGCTATCAACATGCGATATTCCCCTTGAATTGGTATAAAGTATTTAGGTTTTGTTAGATTTAACATCATTTTTAAATCTTCTTGACTACCATGACCTGATACATGAACATTTTTTTCAGAAGTAAGAACTTTTGCTCCAACTTTTGCAATTTGGTTCATCGTATTATACATTCCTACCTCCATACCTGGGGAAGGTGTAAACGTGATCAAGACAGTATCTGTATCTTTTATTTTAATATCTTTATGATGCTTACGGATCATTTTTTCTAAGGCTTCTAGTGGTTCACCTTGTGTACCTGAGACAATAACTACAATATTTTCATCATTGTATTTAGAGATTTCCTTGATAGAAATAATTGTCTCCTCTTCTACAGTGAAATACCCTAGATCTAACCCTATTTCGAAAATATTTTCTAAGCTTTTTCCTGCAATTGCGACTTTTTTGCCTGTTTCAATTGCTTTGTCGATAACTTGTTGAATTCGTATAAAATTAGATGCATATAGTGCGACTAGTATACGACCTTTAGCAGCGTGGAATGTTTCTGATAATTGGTTTTCGATTACCGCTTCAGAAGTTGTATAACCTGGTCTTTCTGCTTCTGTTGAATCAGATAGAAGTATAAATACACCATCTTCTCCTAAACCAGCAATTTTTGCTATGTCAGGACGATACTTTCCTTTAGCCGATTGGTCAAACTTAAATTCTCCGGTATGAACGATTGCACCTTCAGACGTATGGAATACAATCCCAAGAGAATCAGGAATACTATGCGTTGTATGGAAAAAAGTAACATAGGTTCCTTGGAAATTCATGCGACTTTTATTTGTTACTTCGAAAAACTTGACTGGTTGTTTCGTCGGTAACGCTTTTAAATGCGTTTTTGCTAAAGCAATAGTCAATTTAGAGCCATATACCGGTGCTTGTACTTTTTGAAGTAAATATGAAATGGAACCAATCGCATCTTCGTGACCGTGTGTTAAGAAGATCCCTTTTACACGATCCTTGTTTTCTACTAAGTACGTAATGTCAGGAATTACAATATCTATTCCTAGCATTTCATTTTCTGGGAACATTAAACCACTATCTACGACAAAAATTTCTTCATCTATTTCTACTACGTACATTGCTTTTCCGATTTCTCCAACTCCACCGAGCGGTATAATTCGAATAAGTTCATTTTTTACTTTTACCAAATCTTTTCCTCCTATAAATCAATTACGCCACAGAGAAATTGTATCTAGATGTGTATGGTGCTTAGTCCTGCGTCATGCAGTTCAGTTTGCAACTATCGAATAGTAATACGATTTTAGGCTTTCTGTAGTCTAAGACTCCATTCAACACCTTTTACATCCTCCGAAAGCTTTACTTTCTAGCAAATGCTTGTACTTCCTGAATCTTTATTACCTATTAATTAGTATTCGTCTCTCCGCCCTTTCCAAGGGTGGGAGATATCTATTTACGTTAGCTTGTTAAATTTTTTATAAAAGAAGTTAACCCGACCAACATCCACGTATTTTCATTATATCTGACGTCAGCGATTCACACAAATAAAAAAAAGGCTGAAATAGGAAATCTTCAGCCTTTCTGCCAAATTATTGAGTAATCAAATATTCATCCCAGATTACATCAAATTCCTGCTTTTCTCTTTCTGTCATCTCAGTGAGTGGTAAGCGTAAGCTTCCCACTTCTAATCCTATCTTAGAAAGCGCATATTTTACGACAATCGGGTTGGGGTGTTTGAAGAGTGCCTGTATTAACGGCAATAATGATTGATGAATTCTTGCAGCTTCCGTATGATTTCCATTTTGAAAAGCTTCCATCATTTTCTTCATATCATTTCCTACAATATGGGAAGCAACCGAAATTACTCCAGTACCCCCTATTGCTAGTAATGGAAGAGTCAGTGAATCATCTCCGCTATACACTTCTAAATTCCCTTTTGTTTTAGCCATTATTCGAGTCATCTGATCTAAATTACCACTAGCATCTTTTAAAAACTTAATGGAGGGTATTTCACTTAAAGCTACCAATGTATCAAGTTCCATATTGATAACAGAACGGCTTGGAATATTGTATATGATAATTGGCAGTATTGTTTCATTTGCAATAGCTTCATAATGAGCTATCAGCCCGCGTTGATTGGGTTTGTTATAATAAGGGGTGACAATCATTAGGCCATCCACTCCCAGAGCCTCAGCCTTTATAGACAAGTCAATGGATGCGGCTGTGCTATTACTTCCAGTACCTGCTATGACAGGTACTCTTTTGTTTACTTTCTCTACTACGAATTTAATAAATTTAAGTTTTTCTTCCATTGTTAAAGTTGGAGATTCTCCTGTTGTCCCACAAACGACAAGAGAGTCAGTCCCTGTCGAAAGTAAATGTTCAATTAATAATTCTGTCACAGTATAATTGATGGAACCATCTATTTGAAATGGGGTAACCATTGCCGTAGCAATTGTTCCTATCTTCATTTTTACACCTCTTTTAATATACCTTCAGCAATAAGTGCTTCTGCAATTTGTATAGAGTTTAGCGCTGCACCTTTCAATAAATTATCTGATACTATCCACATATGAAATCCTTTATCGTTGGAAGGATCTTTTCTTAAGCGTCCTACAAATACATCGTCTTTACCATCTGCATAGTACGGCATAGGATAAAATTGTTGGTCAGGAGCGTCTTGTAACGTAATCCCCTCTGAGTTTGCAAGTAGTTGTTTTAGCTGATCGATTGATACATTCTCTTGATCTACCTCTACATAGACAGATTCGGAATGTCCGGTAACAACGGGCACTCTTACACAAGTTGCTGCAATAGCAAGATTTGGTAAAGACATAATTTTTTTAGTTTCATCCATCATTTTATGTTCCTCAAAAGTGAATCCATCTTCGGTGAACACGTCAATTTGAGGAATAACATTACCTGCGATAGGATAATGCTTTTCAGCACTTTTAACAGGTAAGATTTCTGGTTTTGCTTGTTTATCTTTTATACCTTCACTTTGTGTTGTCAATTCATTAATTGCAGCAGCTCCGGCACCCGATACCGCTTGGTAAGTTGAAACTATTACTTTGGTTAGACCAAATTTCTGACGAATTGGTTCAAGTGCGCAAACCATCTGAATAGTAGAACAATTTGGATTAGCAATAATCCCTGTTTGCTCATGTAAGGCTTGTTTATTTACTTCAGGAACTACAAGTGGTGTATCTTTATCCATCCGGAAGGCGCTTGTGTTATCAATTACGATTGCCCCTCTATTGCTAGCTTCTTTTGCTAGAACTTTAGAAATTGAACCACCTGCAGAGAAAAATGCTACATCTACACCTTCAAAAGCTTCAGGTGTTGCTTCTTCAATAGTATAAGAACTTCCATCTACCTCTACTTGTTTACCCGCTGATTTTTTAGAAGCTAATAGCTTTAACGTTTTGTATGGAAAACTTCTTTCTACTAATTTTTCAATGATTTTTTGACCAACTGCTCCTGTCGCTCCTACAATTGCTACTGTATAACCTTGTGACATGAAAAGCTCTCCCCCTAGACCTATGCTATTTTTGATATTGTATTTTATTATACATGAAAATACATCTTCATCAATATTTATAATTTATGACTTATGAGCAAAGGCTGGAATTGTTTGAATTGAATCGCATGTTCAACTGTTGGAATTATTTTTGTAAAGTCAGCAATGAGTGAGTTTGGTTTGCTATGAGGATTATCTTGGCCAAAGGGGATAAAGTATATGTTTTTAGTAGAAAGTAATTTCATAATGTTCATTCCATTCAATCCTAATGCATCATTTGTGGATATTCCAAGAACTACTGGTTTTCCATTTCGCAATGTTGCTTTTGCCGCCATCAACACAGGTGAATCTGTTTGGGCATTTGCAAGCTTACTAATAGAGTTGCCTGTCATCGGAGCAATTACCATACAATCCAGTGGGTTTGTAGGTCCAAATGGTTCTGCCTCCACTATTTTTGAGACTACTTTACTACCACTTGCCTCTTCTATTTTCTCAATCCATTCTTCCCCTGTTCCAAAACGTGTTGCCGCAGTTAATACAGAATACGTAATAATAGGAACTACAGTTGCCCCTAGATCAGTAAACTGTTTAATCATTGGGATAACTTCCTCATAAGTACAATGAGAAGCAGTTATTCCTAATCCAATTCGAAAACCTTTTAACACTATTTTTCCCCCTCCAGTAGAGCCAATTGAGTTTGCACAGCTTTTGCTATCAAATATCCTGCATCTTTGGGAAAATACAATCCTGGTAAGCTAGTTGAATGGATATAATTTGTTGGGATTGAATTGGCTGACTCGAGTAAACATCCTGGATTTGAAGCTAGATCATACACTTTTTTAAATCTAGCCGTATCAGACGTGCTCAGCCATCTGTTTGGAATAGTGTTTATCAGATAGCTGGTATCTGCTTCTTGATTATGAACAACATGCTCAAATTGTTCTATCTGATATCCATAGCTTTTTGCCTCAAATAATTGATGTTCAGAGCGAACCGAGATAATTACCTCTGCGCCCAAATGATGTAGAGCAAAAGCAAGTCTTTTTCCCACTCTTCCATACCCAGTTATGATGAATTTTTTATTATAAATAGATTCGTTTTCACTTCTATAAAAATTATATATAAATCCCTCTGCTGTAAGATTTGCATTTTCCCAAATCCACTGTTCATCCTCTAAATAATAAAAAGCATGGACCTGGCTATTTTGTATTTCCTGTTCAATTTCTGTATTCGTTTTTCCAACGAAAAGGAGAAGACATGACTCAGGCAAAACGAAAGAACTATCTATTTGTAATGGTGGAATAGGTAAAAAAATGATGGTAGGTTGAAAATCCATTATTGCGACTTTTAGTTCTTCCGTCCAAATCGTCGTTGGAAAGATTTTCACTTCTAGTTCGTTATCTAATGTTTCCTTCAAAAACGATAGACGGGCGTCTGTACCTATGATTGCACATTTTTTTTTCACGAATATTCACTATTTCCAATTTCATTGTTTGCCTCATTAAACAGAATTCTATCTTTACCAATGAGAATTATTTCTTCCCATGAGATAAATTCCTTTTTTTTCGCTGATTTATTTCCTTGAAAAAAGGATCCTGTTTTTTGAAAAACTTCAAAACCTTCTATTTTCCCATTTTCAGGATTGAAGAGTAACTCAGTGTCTGCTAGTTTGCCATATCTCGCCCCGTCCTTAACTTGGATCAGCTCTTTTTCTGCAAGTTCCGAAAGTAACAATCATTCTCCCCCTTATTGATTTCTATTTATATATATGCCATTTCTCAGTACAAAGTGAATATAAAAAAACGGGAAAGAAGACGCCTGGTCCTTAAAAAACAAAAAATATATTTCCCATATAAAAAAAGCCGATCAAATTTGATCGACTTTTGGTTTAATGATTGAGATGGCTGGTTTATGGGAAAATGTCTCTGCAGCAAGATCCATTACCGATTGTAAGGAGACTTCATCAATTGACGCACTTACTTCATCTAATGAACGATGTTCACCATACAGCAATTCATTTTTACCATTACGGCTCATTCGAGCATTGGAGCTTTCTAAGCCAAGGAGTAGATTACCTTTCAATTGCTCTTTTGCATTAGATACTTCTGTTTCGGTGAATCCTTTTTCAAGAACATTTTGTATCGCTTGCTGAATTGACATAGATAGTTCTTCCAATTGGTTGCTAGAAGTCCCACCATAAATAGCAAGAGCACCAGTATCTTCATATGACGAATGATAAGAATAGATCGAGTAAGCAAGACCTTTTTCTTCTCTGATTTCTTGGAAAAGCCTAGAAGACATACTTCCACCCAAGATATTGTTCATCACAACTAGGCTATAAATGTTATCAGCCTTTACACTTAAACTTGGATAGGCTAAACAAAGATGCGCTTGCTCAGTTTCTCTAAAGTTTTCGACATGTACTGCTCTCAACTCTGGAGTTGCCATAGGTATTTTCTCATTACTCGATTTTTCTAGTTGGCTAAATAATGTTTCAATATACTCTAGTAGTCCTTCTGGAATATTACCCGCAACAGATATAACTACATTTTCTGGGGTATAATGTTTTTTCATGTATGCTTGAATCGTTTCTTTTGTGAAACAATTCAACGTTTCCTCTGTGCCTAAAATAGGCGCACCAAGCGGGTCATTTTCGTACATCGCTTGCCATAAATATTCATGCACAATATCATCTGGTGTGTCCTCTACCATATTAATCTCTTCCAGAACAACCTGTCTTTCTTTCTCAATTTCATTTGCATCAAATTGAGAGTGGAAAAACATATCTGCTAGTATTTCCACCGCATGTTCTGCATGATGATCTAATACTTTTGCATAGTAGCATGTATTCTCTTTAGAAGTGAAAGCATTGATATTACCACCAATACGATCAAATTCTTCTGCAATTTGTTTCGCAGTTCTCGTTTCAGTTCCTTTAAATAACATATGCTCAATAAAATGAGTTAAGCCATTTTCTTCTGGTAACTCATACCTTGATCCTGCCTCGACCCAAATCCCTACAGCCACAGATCGTACATAAGGAATATGTTCTGAAACAATTCGTATTCCATTTTTACAAGTTATTTTATTTATCAAATTAACACCTCAGTTTATTCTATTCAGCTATTTAAAAAGGTTGCCGTAGCAACACGGCTACGGTCAACCTTTTTTGTCATGCTGATGTAATTGATTAATTATTTGTTTTCTTGTTGCTCAGCGCGTTCTTTTTCTTCTTTTACAACAATTTTACGAGATAAATTGACACGACCTTGATTATCAATTTCAATTACTTTCACTAATAGCTCATCCCCAAGTTTTAGAACATCTTCCACATTTTTCGTACGTTCTTCTTGAATTTCGGAAATATGCAATAAGCCATCTTTGCCAGTGAATAATTCTACGAAAGCACCGAATTTTTCAATTCGTTTAACTTTCCCAAGATAATATTCGCCAACTTGCGCTACTCGTACAATGTTCTCGATAATTTCTTTTGCACGTGCAATCATCTCTTCATCAGCTGATGCGATATAAATTGTACCATCTTGCTCTGTATCAATTTTCACGCCAGTTTCATCGATAATTTTATTAATTTGTTTACCACCTGGTCCAATTACATCACGGATTTTATCCGGATTAATCTTAATCACAACAATTTTAGGTGCATATTTGGACAGTTTCTCACGTGGATCAGAAATTGTTGCAAGCATACTTTCTAAAATTTGCATACGACCAATTTTAGCTTGCTCTAACGCTTCTTCAAGAATTGTTCTTGATAGTCCATCAATTTTAATATCCATTTGAAGTGCTGTAATACCTTTAGATGTACCAGCTACTTTAAAGTCCATATCTCCAAGATGATCTTCCATTCCCTGAATATCCGTTAACACAGTATAATGTTCACCTTTTTTCACAAGTCCCATTGCAATCCCGGCAACTGGTGCTTTCAAAGGAACACCTGCATCCATCATTGCTAGAGTTGATGCACAAATACTAGCTTGTGATGTTGATCCATTGGATTCTAACACTTCTGCTACTAAACGAAGTGTGTATGGGAAATCAGCTTCATCTGGAAGAACTGCCTCTAGAGCGCGCTCTCCTAAAGCACCATGACCAATTTCGCGACGACCTGGAGCACGGATAGGACCAGTTTCTCCTACACTAAACTGAGGGAAGTTATAGTGATGCATGAAACGTTTTGTTTCTTCTAAGCCAATTCCATCGATAATTTGCACATCACCAAGGGGCCCTAAAGTACATATGCTCAAAGCTTGTGTTTGTCCACGTGTAAACAATCCAGAACCGTGAGTTCTAGGTAATACGCCAACTTCTGAAGATAGTGGACGAATTTCCGCTACTCCACGACCATCAGGACGAATTTTGTCTTCTGTTATCAAACGACGAACTTCATCTTTCACCATTGCATCTAAAATTTCACGTACTTGCTTCAACGTCTCATCAGTTGCTTCTTTTTCTGTATAAAGTGCAATGACTTCTGTTTTCACTTCAGTAATAGCATCTTCACGAGCATGTTTTTCTTGTACTTGTATTGCTTGTACAAGTTTTGTTTCACAAATACCTTTTACTTCTTCAAAAAGCACTTTATCTAACTCAAAAAGAGGAATATCTTTTTTCGCTTTTCCAACTTCAGCTACTACTTTTTCTTGGAATTCGATTAACTTGATAATTTCATTATGACCGAACATAATTGCCTCAAGTACCGTTTCCTCTGAAACTTCTTTAGCCCCTGCTTCAACCATGTTAATCGCATCTTTTGTCCCGGCTACTACCAAGTCTAAAGTGCTCTTACCCATTTGCTCTACAGTTGGATTGATAATTAGTTCTTCTCCAATTAAACCTACCTGAACGCCAGCTATTGGACCGTCAAATGGGATATCTGAAACGCTAAGCGCTAAAGATGAACCTAACATTGCCGCCATCTCAGAAGAACAGTTTTGATCAACAGACATCACGATTGAAATCACTTGAACTTCATTACGGAAACCATCTGGGAATAAAGGACGAATTGGACGGTCAATCAAACGACTTGTTAAGATTGCTCGTTCTGAAGGACGTCCTTCACGTTTGATAAATCCGCCTGGGATTTTACCTACAGCGTAAAGTTTTTCTTCATAGTTCACAGTTAAAGGGAAGAAATCTAAATTCTTAGGGTTTTTCGATGCAGTTGCTACAGATAATACAGTTGTATCACCATATCGTACTAATACTGCCCCGTTCGCTTGTTTTGCAAGTTGTCCTATTTCTACTTGCAACGGGCGTCCTGCCCATTCGTACGTAAATACTTTCTTTTCACTCATGTAATCTGGACTCCTCTCGACTTCAAAAACTCCTTTAAAAAAGGGTATATAAAAGTTATATGTATCATAAGTAGTGTATCAAAAATCTTTCAACTATGCGAAGTTTTTTATGCAAAAGAAAAAGCGGGATAAATCCCGCTTTCCTAAATCGAATCTTATCGACGTAAACCAAGTTTTGCGATTAGATCACGGTAACGTGATACTTCGTTTTCACGTAAGTATTTTAATAAGTTACGGCGACGTCCAACCATTTTGAATAGACCACGACGTGAGTGATGATCTTTCTTATGAGTACGTAAATGTTCGTTTAAAGAGTTAATCTCTTCTGTAAGAATTGCGATTTGAATATCAGCAGATCCAGTATCACTTTCGTGAGTTCTGTACTCAGCGATTAATTCATTTTTGCGTTCTTGTGTAATTGCCATGTTGGTTTCCTCCTAAAATTCTTGTTATCCCCTAATCCTGAGCAATCGTTGGAGAATCGAAAAAGCCAAGGAAAGGTTAAGTACGGTATTGTACTTATAAAGATTATCATAAATAGATTGGTGAAGCAACTAATTAGTAAGTAACAAGATTGAATTATTCTTTTAAAAACAAAGTAAAAAAACGATCCTCTAAAAATACAAATGTAGATAGGCCATTGATTTCCGCTCCGAGCGGACGCTTTCCGTGGGCACGACTTCAGCCGCTTCCCTCGCTTATGCTCAGTCCTGGGTCAGCTCGTGCTGTTCCCACTGGAGTCGCCGCTCTGCGCTCCAATCAATTATATCCACTTTATATGATTGAAATTTTGGCTGACAGAGACTAAGATAAAGAAAATCCACTTTCTACATTCTTTGTTACATGATAACAGCCCAATTCAATATTAGACTGTTATATCCCTATATAAAATTTGGCTACTATTATTCTATATGCGAGAAGCTATGATCTATCAATAGTTAAGTACTACTCACTCAATTGATTGGAGAGTAAGGTGGCGACTTCAGCGGGATGAGTGAGACAGATGAGATATCACAGCGACGCGCTAGCGACGGTGATAGCTCATCGCTCACCCCGCGAAACGCGTCCACCTGAAACGGAAATCACAAGTATTATTTATTCATTTTTTGACTCTTAAAACACAATATTTTTCTATTTTTTAAAAAAGCTACCGAAATTAATCTCCGGTAGCTATCTTTATTATTTATTTTCATTTTTAAAAAACTCAATGGCAACTTGCTTGTCTTTTCCAATTTGTTCTTTTAACTCGTCAATTCCATTGAACTTTTGTTCCGATCTAATTCGCTTATACCAATGGACCGTTACTTCCTCACCATAAATAGATTGATCAAAATCAAAAATATGTACTTCAATAGAAAGTCTTTTTTCATCGGGATTATTAAATGTTGGTTTGTAACCTACATTACATACTCCCTCATGCCAAGTCTCCTGAACGCGTATTTTAACTGCGTACACGCCAGTTGCTGGTGTAAATTGCCCTTCGGTCGGTTCAACATTCGCCGTTGGAAAGTTTATAGTTCTCCCTCTTTTGTCACCATGGATCACAACTCCTGTTAACTTGAAAGGTCGGCCTAATAATTCTCTGACTTGCTCCATATTACCCGCCGTTAGCTCAGCTCTTATTCTAGTTGAGCTAATCTTCTCGTCCACGAGCTGTTTTTTCTCTACGACTGATACAGAATATTTCCCTTCAGAAAGAATCTCCATATCTTTCATGGTACCTTTACCAAAAGCTCCAAATGAAAAGTCAAAGCCGGCTGTAACGTGTTTGACATTCGTCCCGTTTATAAAGAATTCTATAAACTTTTCGGGTGTTAACTTTGCAAAATCGGAAGTAAACCGAACAACAAAAACTGCATCTACCCCTAAGCTTTGCAATATATCTGTTTTTTCTTGAATAGGTGTAATATAAAATACTTTCTCTTTTCTGCCACCAAGTACTAATGAAGGATGCGGATCAAATGTCATCACAGCTGTTTTGATATTCTTCTCTTTCCCTTTATCGAGGGCTTCCTGAATGACTGCTTGATGCCCTTTATGCACTCCGTCGAAAAAACCAATCGCTAAAGAGTAAGCTTCATTTTTATCATTTTTAAATAAATGGTTTGGATAGGATAAGTGATATACGTCCATATTAATCTCCTTTTTCAGATGAAAACATTTTTTCTGGTTTCATCATACCACTTTTCGTCGGATGTTTAATATAAACTGCTATCGGATTTTCCAACAGTTCGAAAACTATTTTTTCGTTTTCAGCTAATAACGGATGAATTTCTACTACTTGTCCATTAGTTATACTTTTGTTGTTATCATCATTGACTTCAACTGTTGGCCAAGTCGCTAATGCATCTTTTAAGGGAAGTAATGTTACAGATAATGAACCTTCATCCACAGCAGCTTGCACCTCACTTAAAGTGAGACACTGATCTTTAGAAAAGCTTCCAGAAGCTGTTCTTACTAGAGATGACATATGTGCTGGATATCCCAGTAATTCACCGATTTGAACAGCAAGGGTACGAATATAGGTACCTTTTCCACAGTCGACTTCAATGTTGAACGTAACTTCTTGTCCTGAAAAAGTAGGGGCTTCATCCAATAATCTTATATTGCGAATCATCACTTTCCTACTTGGGCGTTCTACTTCTTTTCCTTCTCGAGCGTATTCATATAGTTTTTTTCCATTCACTTTTACTGCAGAATACATCGGGGGAATTTGAGTAATCTCCCCAGTCAGTTTCGCTAATACTTCTAAAATTTGTTCACGAGAAAAAGACTTAGGAGTTATGTCATTTACAACGATGTCACCGTCTGCATCTTCAGTAGTTGTTGATGTACCAATAGAAATAGTAGCTATATACGTCTTTCCTTGATCCATTATATATTCTGACACTTTTGTAGCCTGCCCTAAACAAATAGGTAAAACTCCTTCCACACTTGGATCCAATGTTCCTGTATGGCCAATTCTTTTCATCTTCAATATTTTTCTAAGTTTAAAAACACAATCGTGTGAGGTCATTCCTTTTTCTTTCCATAAAGGCAATATTCCTTCGTACATCCAGTTCACCCCTTGTATATATAACAAAGAAGTCTGCTTTAATAACAAAGCAGACTTCTTAGTTTTTATTACTCAGATGGCTTATTAATTTGTCTTAATAAATCATCTATACGATTACCATATGCTGCAGATTCATCATATTCAAAGATTAGTTCAGGCGTTATACGTAAGCGAATACGTTGACCTATTTCAGAACGAATAAATCCTTTAGCTTGTTCTAAAGCTCTTAAAGTATCCGCGCGGTTTCCATCAAGCACCGTAACATAAATGGTCGCTTGTTGTAAATCACCAGTAACAGCTACATCTGTGATAGTGACAAAACCTATACGTGGGTCCTTTAATTTTCGTCCGATAATTTCGCCCAATTCTTTTTTCATTTGCTCAGCAACTCGGTTAGCACGCATTGACATGATCGCTACACCTCATTTTCTTTTATAAGTATTCTTTACTTATATTAATACATTCCCATTCAGGATTAGATTCAAGAAATCGGATTGCGTTCATTAGCTCTCGTTCGGCCGCATCTTTTTGAGAAGCAATTGCAACGATTCCAATGCTAGTACGCTGCCACGTATCCTGATGATCTAATTCTGAAATAGAAACATTATACTTTTGTTTTGTTCTTGTGAGCATTCTTTGAAGAACAGCTCGTTTTTCTTTTAAAGAATGTGCAGTAGGAATGAGAAATTCACAGTCTGCATAGACAATCATTAGCGTTTAATTTCTTCCATGATATAAGCTTCCACGATATCGCCTTCTTTGATATCATTGAAGTTTTTAATCGTGATACCACACTCATATCCTTTAGCAACTTCTTTAGCGTCATCTTTAAAGCGTTTTAGCGTATCTAGTTCGCCTTCGAAAATAACAATTCCTTCACGAATAACACGTACACCACTATCTCTAGAAATTTTACCTTCCGTTACGTAAGAACCAGCAATCGTACCAACTTTAGATACTTTGAAAGTTTCACGAATTTCGGCTTGACCGATAATTTTTTCTTGGAACTCAGGGTCAAGTAGCCCCTTCATTGCAAATTCAATTTCTTCGATTACTTTATAAATAATACGGTGTAAACGAATATCTACGCCTTCTTGGTCGGCCATACGTTTTGCATTTGTATCTGGACGAACGTTAAATCCGATAACAATTGCATTCGATGCAGCTGCCAAACTAATATCTGATTCTGTAATTGCTCCAGCTCCAGTATGAATGATGCGAACGTTAACACCTTCTACATCTATCTTCATAAGGGAAGCAGCCATCGCTTCAACAGTTCCTTGTACGTCTGCTTTAACGATTAAGTTAAGTTCTTTCATTTCCCCTTGTTTCATTTGATCAAATAAATTGTCTAATGTTACACGAGTTTTTTCTGAGCGTTGAGTAACTTGTGCTTCTGATGCACGAGACTCTCCAACTTGTCGAGCTGTTTTTTCATCTTCGAATACTACAAAGCGGTCTCCAGCTTGTGGCACTTCGTTTAGACCAGTTATTTCAACTGGAGTAGATGGTCCTGCCTCTTTCACACGGCGACCAAGATCATTAACCATTGCTCTTACGCGTCCGAATGCATGACCAACAACGATAGGGTCTCCAACTTTTAATGTACCATCTTGAACTAGTAATGTAGCAACAGAACCACGACCTTTGTCAAGTTGAGCTTCAATTACAGTTCCTAAAGCAAGACGTTTTGGATTTGCTCTTAACTCTCCAACTTCTGAAACAAGTAAAACCATTTCTAACAAGTTGTCGATTCCTTCTCCTTTTAGTGCTGAGATTGGTACGAAGATAGTATCTCCACCCCATGCCTCAGGAACTAAGCCATGCTCTGTTAACTCTTGCATTACACGGTCAGGATTGGCAGATGGTTTATCCATTTTATTTACTGCTACGATAATTGGCACTTCAGCAGCTTTCGCATGGTTAATAGCTTCTACTGTTTGAGGCATAACACCATCATCAGCTGCAACTACAAGAATCGTGATATCCGTAATTTTTGCACCACGTGCACGCATTGTCGTAAATGCAGCATGTCCTGGTGTATCTAGGAATGTAATCTTCTTGTCGTTGTCTTCAATCATGTAAGCACCGATATGTTGAGTAATACCACCGGCTTCTCCTGCAGTTACTTTTGTATGACGAATTGAGTCAAGAAGTGTTGTTTTACCATGATCGACGTGACCCATAATTGTAACAACTGGTGGACGCTCTGATTGATTAGTGCTGTCTTCTGGCGTTGGATCGAAGTGAACTTCTAAATCAGTAATGTCGATACGGATTTCTTCTTCAACTTCTACACCATAGTCTGCACAAATAAGTTCAATTGCATCCTTATCTAATACTTGGTTTATTGTTGCCATTACGCCAAGTAGGAATAATTTTTTGATAATTTCTGCTGGTTCACGACCAATTTTTTTCGAAAGTTCAAGAACAGTTAAAGAATCGGTAAACGTAATCTTCGCTGGAAGTTCACGTTCTTTTCTTGGTACTGGTGGTTGAACTGGTGTAGTAGGACCTTTTCTACGTTTTTGGAATTTTTGACCCGGTCTATTGCCACCTGGACGATTTTGACCACCTGGACGATAAGCACCCGCTGGAGCTTTGTTATTTGTAAACGTCTTTTTAGGTTGGTTATTTGTTCCTTGCGTGCTGCTAGATTGCGTATTACTTCCTGAAGCTGCAGCATTTGTATTCGTTTGGTTAGACGGTCTTGATTGTCCGCCAGATGTTGGTCTTTGTTGACCTTGGTTAGACGGTCTTGACTGTCCGCCAGATGCCGGTCTTTGTTGGCCTTGGTTAGACGGTCTTGATTGGCCACCAGATGTTGGTCTTTGTTGACTTTGGTTAGACGGTCTTGATTGCCCGCCAGATGTTGGTCTTTGTTGACCTTGGTTTGAGTTTGATGGTCTTGATTGAGTCTGTTGTGCAGGTTTTGAAGATGTTGAAGCAGGTTTAGTATTTGACTGTGAAGAATTTTTATAAATACCATCTAGTTTAGAGATAGTTTCTCCTTCAAGTGTAGACATATGATTCGTCACTTGAATATTCATCTTTCCTAATTGCTCAATAACTTCTTTACTCGATTTATCTATTTGTCTCGCATATTCATGAACTCTGATTTTAGTCATTAGCTCACCCCCGGTTATATTCGTTGAGAAGGCCGGACAGTTTTTTAGCGAAACCGTCATCCATAATGGCTATTGCCACCCTGGCCTCTTTTCCCGTCGCATGTCCGAGATCGTGCCGGTCTCCAAAGACATGCAGCTCAACGTTAAAAGATGCACATTTATCATTAATTTTTTTTGCTGTATTTTTAGAAGCGTCATTTGATAAAACAACTAGTTTTGCCTTTTGGCTTCTTATTTCTTTTACAACTAATTCTTCACCAGTTATTGTTTTTCTTGCTCGAGTCGCTAAACCTAAAAGATTAGATATCTGTTCTTCTATTTTCATTTGAGTTTATCTCTTTCAATAACAACGATTAACTGGTCATATACTTCATTTGGAATTGGTGCTTCTAAATGAGTGCCTAGTGAATTTTTCTTTTTCGCTTGGTTTACCGCTTCGATAGATTTGGATACATAAGCGCCACGACCAGATTTTTTACCTGTTAGGTCTACGGAAACTTCTCCTTCTTTCGAACGGACTATACGAATCATTTCTTTTTTCGGAAACATTTCACCAGTAGCAACACATTTACGTAACGGTATTTTCTTTTGAACCGCCATTTTAAATCACCATCCTTGCTTATTGTTCTTCTTTATAAAAATCGAAATCATCCAATTCTTCTTCATCCATTTTTTCTACGATAAGCTGTGGAGAATTTTCATTTGGATAAATTCCAAGTTCTCTTGCATCTGTTTCGCTCTTAATATCGATTTTCCAGCCAGTCAGTTTTGCTGCAAGACGAGCATTTTGACCTCTCTTACCAATTGCAAGTGACAACTGATAATCTGGTACTACTACCGTTGTAGATTTTTCATCTTCATTTACTTGAACGTCGATTACTTTAGAAGGACTAAGCGCATTTGCAACAAACACTACTGGATCTTCAGACCATTCAACTATGTCAATTTTCTCTCCACTTAACTCGTTCACAATTGTTTGTACTCGAGCTCCCTTTGCACCAACACATGAACCAACAGGATCAATTTCGTCATTATGTGCAAAAACGGATATCTTCGAGCGGTCCCCTGCTTCACGAGCAATAGACTTAATCTCTACAATACCTTCAAAGATTTCTGGAACTTCCATTTCAAACAAACGACGAAGTAAGCCAGGGTGAGTTCTAGAAACAAATACTTGTGGTCCACGAGTAGTACGTTCTACTTTCGTTATATACACTTTAATACGTTCATGTGGTCGGAATGTCTCTGTTTGAATTTGTTCATTTGCTGGTAATACAGCCTCAACTTTTCCTAATCCCACGTAAATATTACGAGCATCTAATCGTTCTACAATACCATTTACAATATCATCTTCACGATCCACATATTCTTCGTAGATAAGACCACGTTCAGCTTCACGTACACGTTGAGTAACAACTTGCTTCGCCGTTTGAGCTGCAATACGACCGAAATTACGTGGTGTAACTTCCTCTTCAACTACATCACCAATCGCATAGTGTGGATTTATAACTTGAGCATCCTCTAAGGATACTTGCAGACGGTCGTCTGCTACTTCTTCTACTACATCTTTTCTTGAATAAACAAGCATAGTACCAGTAGCTAGGTTAATATCGACACGAACATTTTGGGCTTGGTTAAAATTTCTTTTATAAGCAGTTACTAAAGCAGCTTCTATTGCTTCTATTAAAACATCTCTTGAAATTCCCTTTTGTTGTTCGAGCGCAGTTAACGCATCTAAAAATTCACTACTCACTGCTTTCACTCCTCCATATACGTTATGCAGAGAAATCAATTGCTAAACGGGCAAGCGCAATTTTCTCTTTTTCAATTTGAATTTTTACTCTTCTTGTTTTCACACGTACTTCAATTAATGCGCCTTCTTCTATTGAATAAGAAAGTAATGTTCCTTCAAATTCCTTAGCTCCGTTCACTGGCTCGTATGTTTTGATAAAAACATGCTTACCAATCGCATTCGTGAAATCCGAATCCTTTTTCAAAGGTCGTTCTGCTCCAGGAGAAGAAACCTCTAAAAAGTAATTTTCTGATATTGGATCTTCTACATCTAACTTTTCACTTAGTTTTTCACTAACTTGAGCACATTGTTCAATATCAATGCCGCCATTTGGAGTATCAATATAAATACGTAAAAACCAATCTCGACCTTCTTTTACATATTCTATATCTACAAGATCTAAATTTAACTCTTGTAAAATAGGCGATACAAGCTCTTCAATTTTACTAATAATATTACTCATATAAGCCTCCTACACAACAATGATTTTCTATATAACAACAGAAAAGAGCGGGAAATCCCACTCTTTCGTCACAGAACTATGAAACATTGGTAGTTTTATATTACCATACATCATGGTGCCTTGCAAATTACCTCCTAAAACAACGAAAGCTGATTGGCATCTGGCAGACCTTCTAGACAGCCCATCGCATCCATATATTCGATGATTGTCTTGGATACTTTACCTCTTTGTTGAAGATCTTCCTTGGATAAAAATTCACCATCGATTCGTGCTTTAGCAATTTGAAAAGCAACATTTGTACCTAATCCTGGTATCGAATCAAAAGGAGGAATTAATGTATTTCCTTCTATAATAAATTCATTTGCATGTGATTTGTATAGATCAACTTTTTGAATTTTAATGCCTCGTTCTGTCATTTCCAATGCAATTTCTAATACTGTTAATAAGTTTTTTTCTTTTGGAGATGCTTCAAGGCCCTTTGCATTAATCTCATCTAGTTTTGCTCGAATTGTTTGAGATCCGTTGACCATTGAGATCAAATCAAAGTCAGAAGCTCTTACAGTAAGATATGCCGCATAATATATTATGGGGTAATGCACCTTAAAGTATGCAATACGAACTGCCATTAATACATAGGCAGCAGCATGTGCTTTCGGGAACATGTATTTGATCTTTTTACAGGATTCAATATACCAATTAGCTACCCCTTGTTTTTTCATCTCTGCTTCAAATTCTGGAGTTAGCCCTTTACCTTTCCGAACTGACTCCATAATTTTAAATGCTAAGGAAGGATCTAACCCTTGATAGATTAGGTAAACCATAATATCATCACGACATCCAATTACATCAGAGAGCTGACAAGTCCCCGCTTGTATCAACTCTTGAGCATTTCCTAACCAGACATCTGTCCCATGAGATAAACCAGATATTTGGACAAGTTCTGAGAAAGTAGAAGGTTTCGTTTCTTCTAGCATTTGTCTTACAAAACGAGTACCAAACTCTGGAATTCCAAGTGTCCCAGTTTTACAGTCTATTTGCTCTTCCGTTACGCCTAGCGATTCCGTCCCACTAAATATTTTCATTACCTCTGGATCATCTGTAGGAATTGTTTTCGGATCAATTCCTGATAAATCTTGGAGCATACGAATAACAGTAGGATCATCATGCCCTAGAATATCTAATTTCAGTAAATTATCATGAATGGAATGAAAATCAAAATGAGTTGTTTTCCATTCAGAATCCTGCGCATCAGCTGGAAACTGTATTGGGGTAAAATCATATATATCCATATAATCAGGAACAACAATGATTCCACCTGGATGTTGACCCGTTGATCGCTTAACACCAGAACATCCTTGAACTAAACGATCAATTTCGGCACCACGAAGAGCCAAATTATTATCGTTCATATAGCCCCTGACATATCCATAAGCTGTTTTTTCAGCTACCGTTCCGATTGTACCAGCACGAAACACATAGTCCTCACCGAATAATTCCTTGGTGTAATTATGCGCAATAGGTTGATACTCACCACTAAAGTTTAAATCTATATCTGGAACTTTATCTCCTTTGAATCCAAGGAAAGTCTCAAACGGGATATCTTGCCCTTCTTTTACATATGGTGTATCGCAGTTAATACAATTTTTGTTAGGTAAGTCGAACCCAGAACCAACCGATCCGTCTTGGAAAAACTCTGAATGCTGACAACTTGGACATACATAATGCGGCGGTAGTGGATTTACTTCTGTAATTTCTGTCATTGTAGCTACAAGAGAAGAACCTACTGATCCCCTGGATCCAACTAAATAGCCATCATCTAAAGATTTTTTTACTAATTTATGTGAAATCAAATAAATTACCGCAAAACCATGACCAATAATAGATGTTAATTCCTTCTCAATTCGTGCTTCTACTATCTCTGGTAGTACTTCCCCATAAATTTCTTTTGCTTTGGAATAAGTAAGAGATCTAACTTCCTCATCTGCTCCCTCAATCTTTGGGGTATATAAATCATCTTTAATCGGTTTTATGTCTTCAAGAGAATCGGCTATTTTTTGAGGATTAGTGACAACAATCTCTTTTGCTAGGTCTTCTCCAAGAAAGGCAAAGGCATCTAACATTTCATTAGTTGTGCGAAAATGTACTTTAGGTAACCCGTTACGATTTAACGGGTTAGCTCCACCTTGTGAGTTTACAAGTATTTTTCTAAAAATAGCATCATTTTCATGCAAGTAATGTACATTGCCGGTTGCTACAACTGGTAAATTCAATTTTTTACCTAGTTTAAGCATTTTACGGATGATATCTTCTAAGTTCCATTCGTCTCTAACTAGTTCTGCCTCGATTAAATGTGAATATACTTCTTTAGGATGTATTTCTAAGTAATCATAAAACTGTGCAATTTCCTCCACTTGCTCTAATGGTTTTTGCATTAGACCTTCAAAAACCTCTCCCTTATCACACCCTGAACCAATGATCAGTCCTTCTCTATGTTTTTGCAGCACTGACCTTTTTATTCTAGGTACACGATAGAAAGTAGTTGTATGAGCAAGTGACACTAATTTGAACAAGTTTTTTAAACCGACCTCATTTTTAGCTAAGATTGTGCAATGAGTTGGTCGAGCTCGTTTATATGAATCCCCTTGTCCAATATGCTTGTTAAAGTCATCTAGAAACTCTATCTTATGTTCCTCAGCTTCTTTTAACAAATGTAGTAGTAAATATCCTGTTGCCTCACAGTCAAAGATCGCTCTATGTGCTTGTGTTAACTCAATATTGAACTTTTTAGTTAGAGTACCAAGTCGATGGGACTTCATCTCTGGATGTAAGAACCGAGCTAGCTCTAATGTGTCTATAACCGGGTGACTGAAATAATCTATTCCTGTTCTTCGATAACCTTCGTATAAGAAGCCCATATCAAAAGATGCATTATGAGCAACAAGTATGCCATCGCCGATAAATTCATAAAAGTCCTTTATAACCTGTTCTATTTCAGGTGCATTTTGAACCATGTCATCTGTAATTCCAGTTAACTCGATCGTAGTAGCGGAAAGAGCGTGATGCGGATTAACAAATCGTTCAAATTTATCGATAATATTACCATTTTGCATTTTTACAGCTGCCAACTCAATTATTTTATCGTAAGTAGCAGATAAGCCTGTAGTTTCAACATCAAATACAACATATACAGCATCCTCTAATGCAGTATGCTGTTCATCATAAGCAATAGGAACACCGTCATGTACAAGATTTGCTTCTAATCCATATAGAATTTTAATACCATTCTTTTTCCCAGCAGCATATGCTTCAGGAAATGATTGTAGATTCGCATGATCTGTAATTGCTATAGCTTTATGTCCCCATTTTGCTGCTTGTGATACAAGTGAGGATACAGAGGATACAGCATCCATTTGACTCATCGGTGTATGTAGATGTAACTCTACACGTTTTTCTTTCGCTGTATCGATTCGTACCGCCGGATTTATCTCATTCATATCTTGTGCCATAATGATTAAGTCTCGTACAAAAGTATCGTTTTGCACGGAACCTCTAACCTTTATCCACATTCCCTTTTGTAGTCGTTCCATCATTTGGGCATCTTCTTTATCTCTAGAGAACATCTTCACTAAAATAGAATCTGTATAGTCAGTAACTTTTGCAGTCAGAAGAGAACGACCACTTCGCAACTCTTTGACTTCGACGTCGAATACAAAACCTTCGATCGTTACTCTGCGTTCCTCATCTTGAATCGATTTTATGTCAATAATTGGTTCATCTTTTTTAAGAGGCACTCCTAGTTGGAAAGGACCGTCTGTATTCTGATTGCCATTCTCTGTTCTATTTTGATCACGTTTTTGCATATCTTCTAACGCTTTTTGACCTAACATTTCTTCTTCTAAACGACGTTGTTCAAGAAATTCTAACTGCGCTTGCGCTATTGCTTCTGTATCTTCAACTAAACGGAAGTCGAATGCTATTTTTGGAAATCCAAACCCGACATATACATCTGACAATTGTTCGATATATTTCTTTTTAAACGTTCGCAATTCAATTTCCTGCCCACAGGTTAAATGAATCATCTGACCGTTCCATTCGGGTTGTTGTTTTAATAGTCGGTCTTTTAAAGGTGGTGCCATGTCACTTAATTCTTTCAGAACTAATGGCCAATATTGGTTGATAAGCTCCTGCGATACGTCTTTTCCTTCACTTTGAATAGTGAGTAAGATATTCGCTATACCAGAAAACTTTTCAATTAGCCTTGTTTGAAAAATCGTAAATACATCTATTGGTAATACGGCCTGTAGTTGAATTTGAAAAGCCCATTGTCTATTTTTTTTATGTACAGTGAATCGATCGATGGATGCATGTTCAAAATGCTTTACGAAGGAATCCTCTGTTAACTCCAGTTGCTGCAATAACAAATGCATCCTCATTTTACCGTCGTCCATAGTTTGTATCCCTCCCTGATCTGTCTAGCTCCAGCGCTAGTCTGGGGTGTAATAGATGCTTGTGCTTTTATATACACAGTAAAAGAAAGGAAGTTCAGATGATTGAACTTCCCCCCTTAAAATTTTTTACCCATTGAAGAAAAATCTTTGTATATCATTCCATGTAACGACAACCATTAGTACCATCAATAGCATAATACCGACAAAGTGGACCATACCTTCTTTTTGTTTATCTATCGGTTTTCCTCGTAAAGCTTCAAACAAGAAGAATAATAGTCTACCACCATCTAATGCTGGTAATGGTAATAAATTCATAATTCCAAGATTTATACTTAGTATTGCAGCCCAATGCATTAAATTGAATACACCATATTGCGCTACTTCTTCAGTCGCTTTATATATTCCAACAGGACCTGATAAATCATCTATAGAGAAATTACCAGTAATTAATGTGCCAAGTATAGTAAATATACGTTTAGTCCATTCATATGTTTGCTCTGCTCCAAAGACAACCGCCTTGGCAGGATTTTTTTCCATTGGACTAGTGTATTGTACACCAATTTGTCCAACTTTTTCTTTTCCAGCTACAACTTCTTGGGGTGTCATAGACAGATTAACTTCTTGTCCATCACGTTCTACTGTAAATTCCATCAGTTCATTTGAACTTACTTTCACTTTTTCTGATAATTCGTCCCATGTCGTGATGGAAGATCCATCTATTTTAGTTACCAAATCGCCATCTTGCATGCCCGCTTGAGCAGCAGGACTGTCTTTCACAACTGTTGTTATAACAGGTTCATATGTTGGTACTCCTTGAAACAACCCAAGCGCTAAGAATATGAAAAACGATAGGATAAAGTTAAAAAGGGGTCCTGCAAAAATAGTTAGTGATCGCTGCCCAACTGTTTTGGATCCAAATTGACGATCTGCTGGCGCAATGATTGTTTCACTGCCTTTTTCATTAATGACAGCATTTCGTGCTACATTGTACCTTACTAACTTTTCTTCTTCATTGTATCCCTCGATAAACATTTTATCGGTTAAATCAGATTTTTCTACTTCTAAAAACAACATATCAGGATAATGCTTATTTTGATTTAATAAAATCTGATCAATTTCGTCTTGATCATTTAAACGGATTCCTAATCGAAAGCCTGGCTGTAGCTCAACGGAGTCCATATCTTCTCCTGCCATACGAACATATCCACCGATAGGCAATAATCGTAGTGTATAAAGAGTCTCACCTTTTGTATATCCAAAGATTTTTGGACCCATACCTATTGCAAACTCACGCACCATGATTCCAGCTTGTTTTGCAAAGATAAAATGCCCGAGTTCATGGAAAAATACAATACTTCCAAATATAATTATAAACGCAATGGCTGTCTCCACTATATCCCACCTTTAGTTTCTAGCTGTTTATGCTTTTACTTTCACATCTCTTCATTTTACCATGTTCTCAATAGATTTTCTTGTTTTTGCATCTACATGAAGAATAGTTTCTAAATCTGGATTTGAAAGAATCGTATGCTCATCCATAGCTCGTTCGATTAGCTCATCAATTGTTAAGAAACCAATTTTTTCTTGTAAAAACAAGGATACAGCAGCCTCGTTTGCAGCATTTAGGACCGTTGTCATAGTTCCGCCTGCTCGTCCTGCATCAATAGCTAATTTCAAAGCATGATAACGTGTGTAATCCATTTCTTCAAAATGTAACTTACCTATTTGAGCTAAGTTAAGTCGTGGAGCTGACTCTCTTGTCAATCTCTCCGGATAAGACAATGCATATTGGATAGGTACACGCATATCTGGTGTTCCTAATTGAGCAATAACACTAGTATCTTGGAATTCAACTAATGAATGTATAATACTCTCTCGATGAAGTAACACTTCTATATCATCATAAGGAATATCAAATAATACTCGCGCCTCAATAACTTCTAAACCTTTGTTCATCATTGTGGCTGAATCAATTGTTATTTTCGACCCCATAGACCAGTTAGGATGATTCAGTGCATCTTTTACCGTTACATTTTTAAGCTCTTCCCGAGTAAAGTCTCTAAAGCTTCCACCTGAAGCAGTAATGATGAGCTTTGCAATTTCAGAACGCTTTTCTCCGTTCATCGCTTGAAACAAGGCTGAATGTTCGCTGTCGACCGGCAGTATTGGTACATTATATTGCTTAGCTGCATTCATTACTAAGTGTCCAGCAGTTACTAATGTTTCTTTGTTCGCAATTGCAATTGTTATTCCTTTTTTAATAGCTTCTAATGTTGGTCTTAATCCTACACTTCCAAGTACAGCATTCACTAAAACATCTGCATTTGCATGAGCAGCAACTTGTACTAATCCTTGATCACCAAATACTAGTTCTGTTCGTGGAAATTCTTTCCCTAACAGAACTGCATCCTCTTCAAATAAAACAGAAACTAGAGGAACTGAAAAATCTCGAATTATTTGCTTCGTAATTTCTATATTTTTTCCCGCTGAAAATGCTACTAGTTGAAACTTATCTGGATGCTCTTTTATTATATCCAGTGTTTGTATCCCGATAGAACCAGTTGCACCTAATAAACTTATTTTTTTAACCATGAAATAATGTCGTCTCCTTAGATAAAATGTAAAAAGTGAAGAAGCGGTAAGACAAATAAAATACTGTCAAATCGATCTAAAATTCCACCATGACCTGGCAATAATTTACCAGAGTCTTTCACATTATAATGTCTTTTTATCGCTGATTCTACTAAGTCACCTAGTTGTCCAAAAATAGAAGAAATAATTGTAATTCCTATCAATACAAGCATCGATGAAGTAAGCGGGCTTATCGATTGAATAATGAAAGCAGTGATTAATGCCCAAATAATGCCTCCAACAAAACCTTCTACTGTTTTATTTGGAGAAATATCAGGCCATAATTTTCTTTTCCCAATTTTTCGTCCGGTAAAATAAGCTCCAGAATCTGTTGTCCATACGATCAGCAATGCAAAAATAACGTATGCTAAACCTTCATTTCTTGTTTCAATAAAATAGTAAAAACCAATACCAACATATAGTGTACTTAAAATGACAAAAGCTGCATCATCAAAAGTGAAACGATTTTTCACTAATACTGTATAGATTAATACTAAAAATACTCCAACAAACACCCACTCTAATTTCGTGTGCCCTGTATAATGAAAAATATCATCTGTAAATGATGATGGCAATAACAATAGAAACAGGAGTAAATACGAAACTAAACTGGCGAATGAAAATAAACTTAAGTCTTTCATGCGAAGCATTTCATATAATCCTACTGCTGCAATTATGTATACTAATATAGTGAAAACAGGTCCTCCCAACAAAACAATTGGGAGAAATAGTGCCAAAGCAATAGCACCTGTTATTATCCGCTGTTTCAATTTACTTCTTCCCCCTTAAGTCCACCATATCTTCTATTCCTTTTTTGATAACTTTCAATAGCTTCTAATAAGCATGCCTCATCAAAGTCTGGCCAAAGCGTTTCTGTAAACCAAAACTCCGTGTAAGCAAGCTGCCAAAGCATAAAGTTACTCAGTCGAACTTCACCACTTGTTCGAATGAGAAGATCTGGTTCCGACAAGTCTTTGGTCATTAAATTATTTGTCAGCAATTCTTCTGTAATTTCATCCTCTAAAATCTCTTTTTGCTCGATTTGTTTTGCAATACGTTTGACTGCCTGTACAATTTCATCTCTACTTCCATAATTCATAGCAAAGTTAAGAATCAGTCCATCATTTTGGGCAGTTTCATCCATCGCTTTATAAATAGCTCTTTTTGTATGCTCAGGCAGCATATCATGATTTCCCATCATTCGTACTTGAACATTTTGTTCGATTAACTCCGGTAAATACGTCCCTAAAAATTCTTCGGGTAGTCGCATTAAAAACTCGACTTCCATTTTTGGACGTTTCCAATTTTCTGTGGAAAAAGCGTACAAGGTTAACGTATCTATCCCGACTTCATTTGCAAATAGAGTAATTTTTTTTACAGTCTTCATACCTTCGTGATGACCAGCAATACGGGGAAGTGACCTCTTTTTAGCCCATCTACCGTTCCCATCCATAATAATTGCAATATGGCTAGGTAACTGTTCCTTTTGGGCATTTTCTTTACGTTCATCTAAATGAATATTGATCTTTTTCTCATTTTTACGAATTA
Source organism: Psychrobacillus sp. FSL K6-1464 (assembly GCF_038003145.1). Classification (NCBI taxonomy): domain Bacteria; kingdom Bacillati; phylum Bacillota; class Bacilli; order Caryophanales; family Bacillaceae; genus Psychrobacillus; species Psychrobacillus sp. FSL K6-1464. The sequence continues at coordinate 1,288,013 of NZ_JBBOOP010000001.1, read as the reverse complement.
GTTTATTAAACATTTAGAACCCCCCAATCTACCAAGTCGAACGTCTATCCCTATCATAACAAATAAACCCATATATAAAAAGACGTCCCTTTCAAAGGACGCCTTTTTTAAATAAAAGTTCAGAAATACTTAACCTAGACAAATCATTTGAAGAAGACTTTGGTATTCATTAAAGCATTAACCTTCACTACATCTTCATAAGGGTTAAACTTCTAAAATTTCTTTTTCTTTATCTTTAGTAATTGCATCAATTTTTTCAATGTTAGCATCTGTAAGTTTTTGAATTTCTTCTGTATAATTTCTTAACTCGTCTTCTGTAATTCCACCAGATTTTTCAAGTTTTTTCAAATCATCATTACCGTCACGACGAACGTTACGAACATTTACTTTTGCTTCTTCTGCTTCTTTTTTTACTAGTTTTACTAATTCTTTACGACGCTCTTCCGTTAATGCTGGAATTGCAATACGAATTAGTGTTCCATCATTAGTAGGAGTAATACCTAAATCTGATTTCATGATCGCTTTTTCAATATCTCCTAAAATAGTTTTATCATAAGGAAGGATTGTTAATAAGCGAGCTTCTGGTATAGAAATACCAGCCATTTGATTGATAGGGGTTGGAGCTCCATAATAATCTACTGTAATTTTGTCAAGTAGGGAAGCACTAGCACGCCCAGCACGGATAGTAGATAATTCTCTACTAAAAACTGATATTGTTTTAGTCATTTTATCACTTGTTTGCTCTATCACTTTTTTCGGCATTAAGAATTCCTCCTAACGACTGTCCCTATGGTTTCCCCGAGCACAGCCTTTTTAATATTTCCTTTTTCCATAATCGAAAATACAATAAGCTCTATATCATTGTCCATACATAAAGTAGATGCTGTAGAATCCATTACTTGGAGTCCTTGTTGAATTACTTCGATAAATGATAGTGTATCATATTTCACTGCCGTACTATCCGTTTTAGGATCAGCAGAGTAAACACCATCTACATTATTTTTGGCCATTAATATAACATCTGCTTCTATCTCAGCTGCTCTTAAAGCTGCAGTTGTGTCAGTAGAGAAGTATGGATTACCTGTTCCCGCTGCAAAAATAACTACTCGTTTTTTTTCTAAATGACGAATGGCTCTTCTACGTATGTAAGGCTCTGCGACTTGTCGCATCTCGATTGATGTCTGAACACGTGTTTCGACACCCGCTTTTTCAAGAGAATCTTGTAGAGCAAGTGAATTCATAACTGTAGCAAGCATACCCATATAGTCCGCTGTAGCACGATCCATGCCCATTTCGCTTCCTACTTTACCTCGCCATATATTTCCTCCACCTACAACTACCGCAACCTCTACTCCAAGATCTACAACTTCTTTCACTTGTTCGGCTACAGATTTAATAATGTCAGGAGATAAACCGAAACCTTGTTCTCCAGCTAATGCCTCGCCACTCAATTTTAAAACGATTCTTTCGTATTGTGGTTTGCTCATAGGTATCCTCCATCTCTATCTTGAAAAATAGGGAACACAAATTACGTGTCCCCCGGTTGTTATTGATATTATTTCTAGCAACGACGCATATTGACGACTACCGGTTTTCGTTTCAAGATAATGCCTTCCGCGGGGGAAGCGCTGAACCATCGAGTCGATCGGTGTCTGCCGCTTTTCTTATATTAGTTACCTTTTACTTGGTTCATTACTTCTTCAGCGAAGTTGTCTTCACGTTTTTCGATTCCTTCACCAACAGCGTAACGTGTGAATGAAACTAGTTTACCACCAGTTGACTCAACAAATGTTTTTACTTTTTGGTCTGGGTTTTTAACGAATGATTGGTCTAATACACAAACTTCTTCAAAGTATTTACCAAGACGACCTTCTACCATTTTAGCAACGATATTTTCAGGTTTTCCTTCGTTTAGAGCTTGTTCTGTTAATATTTTGCGTTCGTGTTCTACTTCTTCAGCAGAAACTTCATCACGTGAAATATAAGAAGGGTTTAATGCTGCAATATGCATTGCTACATCTTTAGCCGCTTGCTCATCAGTTGATCCTTCAATTACTGTAAGAACCCCGATACGTCCTCCCATGTGTAGGTATGGACCAAATGCATCTGCATCTGTTTTATTTTCAATTACAAAACGACGTAATGTAATTTTTTCTCCAATTTTCGCAACTGCGTTAGAGATTAAGTTTTCTACTGTTAATCCTTCTTCAATAATTGTAGGTAGTGCTTCTTCTACTGAAGCTGGCTCTGTAGCTAATAAATGAGATGCTACAGTTTTTACTAAATGTTGGAAAGATTCATTTTTAGAAACAAAATCAGTTTCAGCATTCATTTCTAGTAATACAGCTTTGTTTCCTTCCACTTGGATGAAAGTAGTACCTTCCGCTGCGATACGATCTGCTTTTTTAGCCGCAGAAGAAAGACCTTTTTCACGTAAAAAGTCGATTGCTGCTTCTAAATTACCGTCTGATTCTACTAATGCTTTTTTACAGTCCATCATACCTGCACCAGTTTTTTCACGCAATTCTTTAACCATTTGTGCTGTAACTGCCATTATAAATTCCTCCTAGTACAATTAATATGTCATTTTCTCAAAAAAAGGTGATAAGAGGTTTGGCCGCTTATCACCTGTTAATTACATTCGTATTACTCAGGTATTACTCAGCTGCAACTTCAGCAGAAGTTACTTCTTCGTCTTCACCTTGTCTTGCTTCTAGTAATGCATCCGCCATTTTAGCTGTTAATAATTTAACTGCACGAATTGCATCATCATTTGCAGGAATTACATAGTCGATTTCATCTGGATCACAGTTTGTATCAACAATTCCTACTAATGGAATGTTAAGTTTGCGAGCTTCTGCAACAGCAATACGCTCTTTACGTGGATCTACTACGAACATTACATCTGGAACAGCTTTCATATCACGGATACCGCCTAAGAATTTAACAAGACGTTCGTGTTGTTTTTTAAGTTGAACAACTTCTTTTTTAGGAAGTACTTCAAACGTACCGTCTTCTTCCATTTTTTCAATAGCTTTAAGACGAGCTACACGTTTTTGAATAGTACCGAAGTTAGTTAAAGTACCACCTAACCAACGTTGGTTAATATAGTAGTTACCTGAACGTTCTGCTTCTTCTTTAATAGCTTCTTGAGCTTGTTTTTTAGTTCCTACGAAAAGAACTTTCCCACCGTCTTGACCTACTTGACGCATGAAATCATAAGCTTCTTCTAATTTTTTCACCGTTTTTTGAAGATCGATGATGTAGATTCCGTTACGTTCAACAAAAATGTATTTTTTCATTTTTGGATTCCAACGGCGAGTTTGGTGACCGAAGTGTACACCAGCCTCTAATAATTGCTTCATTGAGATTACTGACATGATTTGTTTCCTCCTGGTTTGGTTTAGTCTTCCGCATTCATCATTTTTCTTTAGCTACTCTATAAATAGAGCACCTGCTAAGTCCATCCGAACTGCGTGTGTATTCATACCGTTTTCTAATATAACATATCATTTTTATACTTTCAACTATTTTAATCTTTAAATTTCAGGAAAAGTTCAACTTCAGTCTTTCCTATTTGGAGAATTTTCGCTATTTCGTCAGGATCTCTTCCATCTTCATGGTGAAATAACACTTTTTCTCTCATAGTTTCCGGTACTTTTTTTACTGTTGTTTGAGCTGATTTCATATAACTACTTGCTGCAACTTGCTTAGAGACGAAAGAAGTTGGTGGTTCAAATACTCTAGCTTCCTTTGTTGATGGAATTTCTGCAATTTTAGAAAATGTAGTATGAGGTACTTCTGTATTTTGTAATTCCTGTATAAGGCGATTATTTTCATCTGTGATTTCTGCTATATAAGCACTAAAAGAATCTTCAATGTCCAATAAAACTTGTTGTTGTTTTCGTTCCATCTCATTAAACTTAGAAATCTTGGCATTTAATAGAGCAATGAAGTAAAAACTTATAACTTGCATTAAGAATAATATTATTAATAAAGTCGTTAACATAACTGCTCCTAACCACTAAAATCTACAAAGTTTCCTTTGAAAGGATGCTTTGTCTCTTTCAATTCTCGCTCTTTCTTTTCTCTGTTCTGCCGCTCGTGCTCCATACGCTCTTTCTCTTCGTCCTGAGAGCTTGTCTCCGAAGTTTCCGAAGACTTGATGACGGTTTCCCTATTTTTTTCTAGCTGTTTTTCAGAGGCAGCTTGCGCGTTAGATTGACTAATTGCACCTTGTTGTTGTATTTGATCTGCTATTTTACCAGCATCAAAGGTTTTAGGAATAGCTATTTGAAGTTCTGCTAGTTTTAAACTCATAGTAGTATCCCCTTTATCTATACATTCGTCATTTCAGGCATTAATAGTTTTCTGAGTTTAAAAAGTGCTTTCGAATGAATTTGAGATATTCTCGATGTAGATAGACCAAGCATCTCCCCAATAACTGTGAGCGTTAGTTCTTCCGTATAAAATAAACTTAACACTAATTGTTCATTTTCATTTAATTGTTGAATTTGACCGGCTAAATCACCAATTAATTCTTGCTGGATCATTTGTTGTTCTGGTGTTTTCTGAGAGTCATCTCGAATTACATATGATTTATGTTCAGGTTCTTCACTTTCTTGTAATTGCTCATCTATAGACAGTACATTTGAGAAAAAATGTTCCTGTACAGTTTGATAAATCTCTTCAACAGGTAACTCGACAAATTCTGCTATCTCTTCAGCAGACGCATGTCTCATCAACTTTTGCTCGAGTTCTTCAATTTTCGTTTCTAATTTCTTGGATTTTTCTCTTGAAGAACGTGGAAGCCAATCTTCTTTTCTTAAACCGTCGATAATAGCCCCTCTTACACGAAAGGAAGCATAAGTATCAAATTTCAGCTCTCTACTATAGTCAAACTTGTTCAGAGCATCAAATAATCCCATCATTCCTAAACTTTTAAGCTCTTCTCTAGATATATTTTTAGGGATACCCGCACCAATTCTTTGCACATGATAGTTTACAAGTGGCACATATTTTCTCATGAGTAAATCTCCGGCTTGAGGATCTTTGCTTTCAGTCCAACTCTTCCAAAGAACCTGTTCATCTGTCGAATCTTGATTTGCCACAATTATCCCCCTCTCCCATATATCTGATCATTAGAGTTATTATAACAAAAATCTCACTAAAAAGGGGAATCGAAACTATCGATCCCCTCATTTTTTAATATATTATGTTAGATTGTATTGGGTTTTTCATCTTCCTCTAACATTGTCTTTACTAACTCAGCGTAATCTTCTGGAGAAATTTCAGATTTTAAAATACCGGCAACATCCGCAATAGGTATGTCTTCTATTTCTTCCTGCGGATTACTAATTATATAACTAATAATTGCCCTAGCTAAAAATGTTAGAAGGAAAAATCCAAAAGAGATAATACATGCTTCAAGAATAATACCCATTCCCTCTATAAAAGGATATGAGAATAAAAAGTATATAGTAAAAGCAATAAGCGCTACCCAAAAATTAGAAAGAATAGTTCCTACCATTATATATCTCTCACTCCTTGATTCACCGTTCGAATATTTAGTAATTTGGTTATAGGATCAAATTCTATCGTTCTACCACTATTTCCCCCAGTATCTTCTGCGATTATAGGAATAGAATACTTTTTTAAATACTCTTTTACTGCTTCAACATTACGTGGTCCGATTCGCATTGTATCTTTAGTAGAAGAAAATTGAAACATTTGAGCTCCTCCAGCAATCTTAGCTTTTAACTTAAAAGGCTGAATACCCTCTATTTTGAGTTGCTCCACCATAGCAGGAATACCAGTATCCGCAAATTTCGCAATATTTACTACCTCAGTCCTACCAAGACTTGAATCTGGTAACATAACATGGACCATGCCTACTGTCGTGGATCTGTCGTCATATAAAACAACCCCTACACATGAACCAAGTCCTGAAGTACGTATTTTATCCGGAGCTTTTGCAATATTCATATCGGCAATACCGACTTTAACTATTTGACCCTGTGCGTTCATATTAGCTAACTCCTAAAGCTTTAAAAATAGCTTCAAATGATTCTGGATCCGGTAATAAAAAGAAATGCCCTTTCACACTTTCCTCATTCGGAACATCTTCTTCATTGATAGCAGTATCAATTACAATAACATAATCACTTACATGAGATAACTCTACCAATCCAAAACTAATAATAGCCCCTACCATATCTACACTTAGGGCAGGTACAGTAGGATATATTTTTAAAGAAGTAAAATCTGATAGTGCAGATAGATAAGAACCAGAAAGTATATTACCAAGCTCTTGCATGGCAGAGACACCTATTTCAGAAACTTCACCTGTTTGAAAATCGAAGCCCTCATCTTGTATCAATCTTCGGATAAATCGATTTGCTTGTTCTACAGGTAGTACAAAGAACATGCTACCTGTTACATCTCCTTCAATCCGAAGATAAATACCAGCAACAACCCTCTCCGGACCTCCCGCTAAATCCATCATGTCATCAAAGGATACCATTTCTACTTTTGGAACCTTCATATCAATCTTTTTGTTTAACAATGTCGATAATGCCGTTGCAGCATGCGCAGCACCAATATTTCCTATTTCCTTTAAGACATCTAAATGTATAGAAGTTATTTTATTATCGTACATTTATTAAACTCCTGACTTTATAGGATTTAACACAAGATTTAAGTTCAGTAGTATTAAAAGGCGGCTATCGATTTTAGCTACTCCAGCTATAAAATCTGATTCCATTCCTCCAACCACTTCAGGCTGTGGTTCAATTGCATCAAGAGGTATATCTAATACATCATTAGCAGAGTCAACAATTACACCGACATTCATATCATCCAACGTAATTATAATAATACGAGTAGATTCACCTAAACTGCTCTCACCTAATCCAAAGCGATTCTTTAAGTCTATTATAGGAGTAACTACTCCTCGTAAGTTGATAACTCCTTTTACAAAGTCTGGAGTTTTAGGCACACGTGTAATATATATAAGTTTTTCAATGCCTTGTACCTGACTAACAGGTATAACATACTCTTTATCTGCCAATTGAAAAACGACTACTTTTAAATTTTTATAATCTACGGCTTCTGTCATAATGCTATCTCATCCTTTCTAATTGATGCTCTTTAACTGATTAATGCATTACAATCTACAATAAGTGCTACTTTACCATTACCTAAAATAGTTGCACCAGAGATTGCGAACACACTTGATAAATATGCACCAAGTGATTTTAAAACAATTTCTTGTTGACCGATAAATGAATCTACTACGAGACCAGCCATTTTATCTCCTTTACGGACAAGAACAACCGAATGGAATTCATCATCAGTACTTTCTCTCGGAACATCAAAAACATTTTCTAAAAATACTAGTGGAACAACTTTCCCACGGAAATCGATCACTTTTTGGTTATGAGCATTTAAAATATCAGAAGAACGTATAATAGCAGTCTCAATAATAGAAGATAGCGGGATAGCGTAAATTTCTTCTCCAAGTTCTACAAGCATTACGGAAATGATAGAAAGTGTTAACGGTAATTGGATAGAAAATAGAGAACCTTTTCCTTCCGTCGACGAAATATCTATAAAACCACCAAGAGATTCAATCGTCGTTTTTACAACGTCTAAACCAACTCCCCTACCCGAAACATCTGAAATAACATCGGCAGTAGAGAAACCGGAAGAGAGAATAAGCTCTGCTACTTGTTTATCACTTAGTGTTTGCGCTACTTCATTCGATACAATTCCTTTTGCTATAGCTTTTTTCAACACTTTCTCACGGTTAATACCTGCACCATCATCCTCAATCTCGATAAATACATGATTTCCGCTATGGTATGCACGGAGAACAACTGTACCTTCCTCTGGTTTACCTTTAGCTAAACGAATTTCAGGACTTTCAACACCATGATCTAGAGAGTTTCTAATTAAGTGAACAAGAGGATCTCCAATTTCATCAATGACGGTACGATCTAATTCAGTTTCTGCCCCAATAACTTCTAAATTGATCTTTTTGTTTAAATCACGCGCTAATTGACGCACCATTTTCGGGAATCTATTAAATACCGTTTCTACTGGAACCATACGCATATTTAATATAATATTTTGAAGGTCACCAGTGATACGGGACATGCGTTCTACTGTTTCATCTAGTTCGCTATTGTGTAACTCCTCAGAGATTGATTGTAGACGACCACGATCAATTACTAACTCCTCAAACAAATTCATCAATACATCTAAACGTTCTATATTTACACGAATTGTTTTACTAGACTGAACTTGATTGCTTTTAGAAGTAGGAGATTTTTCAGTAGTTTTTACTGCCACTACCTCTTGACTACCTTCTATAACTTCTGTTTTTTCCGGAAATGGAGTCTCTTCTACTTTAGCACCCTCGATATTATTGCGTTTTTTCAGTTGCTCTAATGTAACTGAGTTAACTAGTACTTCTGTTACTTCAGATACCTTCATCAATTTCTTCTGCACATCTTCGGAAGGCTCATTTGTAACTAGAGCTACATAGAAAATTTCATCAAAATCTTCTCCTTCTAACTTCTCAACGGAGGGTGAAGATTTTATAACATCTCCCATTTTCTCTAATAATTCAAAGACCATATATACTCTTGCAGCCTTTAGCAAGCAATCTTCGCGCAGCTTGACAGAAATTTCATACGTAGAGAAATCCTGTTCGACTGATTGTTCTATAACTGTCATTTCATAATCATCATAAGACAACCAATTTTCTTGAGAAATATTACTTTCTACAGCGGCTTCTACTGTAGTAGCAGCAACTGGAATTTCTTCTCCTGTTTCTATTTTATGTAGCTTTTGAACAGTATCTGTTACATCTAGATTTCCTTTTCCACCAGAAGCAATATCCATTACCATCTCTTCTAATTGATCTACAGCAATGAAAACAACGTCTAATAATTCTACTGTTACATGCAAACGCCCGTTTCTAATTTCATCTAAAATGTTTTCCATTTTATGTGTTAAATTAGCGATATCCTCATACCCCATCGTTGCGGACATACCTTTTAAAGTATGTGCAGAGCGGAATACTTCATTTACAATTGCAATGTTTTCAGGATTTTTTTCTAATTCTAGTAAATGTTCATTGCAGGCTTGTAAATGTTCCTTACTTTCTTCTATAAACATTTCAAAATATGGATTTGTATCCATTGATTAACACCCCTTAAGGTAGATATTGTATGATAGTTTTTGCTATTTGATCTAAATCTACTACTTCATTTACTAAATTAGTTTCTACTGCAGCTTTTGGCATTCCATATACAATACATGTACTCGCCGATTCCGTTATAGCCACAACGTTTCCACTATTTTTTAACTGTTTTAGACCGAGAGATCCATCAGATCCCATTCCTGTCATAATAACGGCAATCTTGTCGAAATCATTGAACTGACTATTATCTTCAAAAAGTACATCTACCGCTGGTCTATGTCCTGCTCGAGGCGGTTCTTTGTCATCAAGAACGATGTAATAGGCCGAAACTCTTTTCTGTATACGCATATGAAAGCCACCAGGTGCTATATACGCGTGTCCATCTTGTAGTAAATCCCCATCTTCTGCTTCTTTTACCTCAATTTCAGATAATTGATTGAGCCTTTGTGCCAAAGACTTTGTAAATCCAGCCGGCATATGTTGAACGACTAATACAGGAGCTTTCATATTCTTTGGAAGTTTTGTAATTACTTCCTGAAGAGCTCGAGGTCCTCCTGTTGAAGTACCAATTAAGACCATTTTCTTTTTGGCCTTGTCCCATTTAACAGTATTGGCATTCTCAGGTATATTCCTCAACTCGATACTTTTTGATATTCGATTACTGATAGGTAATGATGAGCGTTTCTGCATTTTGTTAATGGATACTTGTGCAGCATGTTCCACTTTTTCTACTAACTCCACTTTTACCTTATGTAAATCTAAGGAAATAGTACCGCTTGGTTTTGCGATAAAATCTACCGCCCCATAATCCATTGCTTGCATCGTGCTTTCCGCTCCACTTTTCGTCGTACTGGAAAGCATTACAACAGGAACTGGTGTTTCTAACATTATTCGGCGGAGCGCCTCCAAACCATTCATCACAGGCATTTCAACGTCCATAGTGAGAACATCTGGTTGTAGAGTTTTAATTTTTCCGATCGCGTCTTTTCCATTTCTTGCGATCCCAACTACCTCTATCGATTTACTATCCACAAAGAAATCACTGATTAGTTTTCGCATAAATGCAGAGTCATCTACAACTAATAACTTCTTTTTTGACTTATTGTCCATAATCTCACGTCCTTCCTGAAAAAAGACTTTTTAATCGAGATATGAAATTAGTTTGCTTAGGTGTAGCTTCTATTGCATCTTCCAAGTCGGTAAATGTATAGACTATCTTTTTTAACTTTTTCGTAATTTCAGCTTGTGGATATAAGATAGAAAATGGGGTTTGTTCCCTTACTGCCTTTCGAACAACTGTATCTTCCGGCAATACACCTAATATTGTAATTTCTTTGGAGAGAAACTTGGACATAGCTAGTTTTAATCTCCCCGTTGTTTCAGCCCCTTCTTCATCGCTAAAGGCTCTATTGCAAATAAGATAGAAATTTTTTTCAGAATCTTTATAATAAATGTATTTCATCATAGAATATGCATCCGTAATAGAGGTAGGCTCCGCTGTCGTAATGACGATAATATCGTCCACAGACATTAACAAATCTAATGTCTGACTAGTTGCACCGGCCCCCATATCAAAAACGATGTAGTCAAAGGTTTTCTGTAAATATTCGAAAGCTTCTATTAAGCGATTGAACATTTCATCTGTCCACTCCATCACACCACTTAACCCTGAACCTCCAGATATATATTGCAAGCCATTTGGACCTTCAAACAACACAGATTCTATGGGCTGTTCTCCAACTAAATAATCTTTCAAGTTATATTGAACGGATTTTCCTAGTAAAATATGAATATTGCCCATTCCAATATCCATATCAATTAGCACCACTTTTTTGCCATGCCCACTTAAAGTTGTGCTGAAATTTATAGAAAAATTACTTTTTCCAACTCCACCTTTACCGCTAACTACCGCTAAGGAGCGCCCAAGCCTGTTTTGATTACGTAGCATTTTCATTCTAAGTTCTTCAGCTTGATCTCTCATAGCGAATCCCCTTTAAAAACAATTTGAGTAATTCTTCAAGACTAGCTTCCATAATATCTTCCGGGACTTCTTGACCATCCGTATAGTAAGCAAGTCCCTTATTATATTTAACCATTAAATTGATAATTGAGCCAATAGTATTTGTTTCATCTATCTTCGTAAAGATAAATTTATCAATAGGAAATTCACTAAATTGTTCTATTATCACTTCCATGTCTTTTTGTTTAGATGTAGACGAGAGTACTAGGAAGGTTTCCGTATCCACTTCAAATTCGATTAGCTTTTGCAAATCTCTTACAAATTTAGTTTCTTTAAAGTTCCTACCTGCCGTATCGATAAAAACGATATCTAAATGTTCGAACTTTACCATTGCTTCTTGTAAATCATTTTCGTTATATACAATTTCTAATGGAGATTGTAATAATCCAGCATAGGTTTTTAGTTGTTCAATAGCTGCAATACGATATGTATCGGTCGTAATAAAGCCAACCTTTTTCTTTTTTTCTAAAATTGCACGTGCAGCTATTTTAGCAATCGTAGTAGTTTTGCCTACACCAGTTGGTCCAAGTACATTTATATATTTTTTAGTATAAGAAATTCCACCAAACGGAAGATGCTCCATTTGAGTTTGGAGAGAATTTTTGGTTAGACTAAGTTGATCTTCTATTTTAAAAGCATCAGTATTCTTTTTATGATGCACAAAAAGCTCATCACAAACAGATGTGATCAGCTCCTCTGACAATTCTTGCTCTTCTAAAAAGTCCATAAGAGTTTTCATCTCAGCTGGGTATGAACTTAACATTTCCGGAATTTTAATATTCTTAACCATTTGTTTTAAGTCTGCTAATTCTTTTTGGATCTCTAAAGAAACATTTTGTTGTTCTTGAGACACCATAGTTGGCATCTCAAATGTATTATTCGGTTGTTCGATTGTATCCATTCCAGCTAACACTTCAATAGATTTTTTCTTAAACAAACCTAAAAACCCTTTAGAAAAGACTACTTTAGAACTTAGTATAACTGCTTCATCACCAAGTTCTTTACGAATTAATTTCATTGCTTCGGGCATAGTACTAGCCGTATATTTTTTCATCTTCAATCTACATTCACCACCCCGACACTTTGTACCTCAATGGAGGATTCCAATTCATTATAGGAAAGAATTGGGACTTGAGGGAAATATCTTTCCGTCATTTGTCTAACATACATTCTTACTGCAGGAGAACAAAGAATAATTGGAGACTGTTCCATCATGGAAGCTCGCTCTATCTCTTTTGCCATAGACTCCAATATAGCTTGTGAATCATTAGGATCAATGGATAAATAGTTCCCATGTTCTGTTTGTTGAATACTGTCGGCAATAAGTTTTTCTACTTTTCCGGAGACTGTTAATACTTTTAGTACATTGTTATTTCCGGCATATTGAGTTGTAATCTGCTTCGCTAGAGATTGTCTTGCGTATTCTGTTAATACATCGGCATCCGACGTCATTTTTGAATAGTCAGCAAGTGTCTCAAAAATGATTGGCAAGTTTCGAATAGATACATGCTCTCTTAGTAAATTGCTCAATATTTTTTGAATTTCCCCTACAGTTAATGGAGTAGGTGTTAACTCGTCTACTAAGATTGGATATGTCTCTCTAATATGGTCTATTAATTGTTTTGTTTCTTGACGACCTAATAATTCATGTGCATTATTACGGATAATTTCTGTCATATGCGTCGAAACAACACTTGGAGGATCGACAACGGTATAACCTAGTATCTCCGCTTCCTCTTTGACAGATTCCGTTATCCATTTAGCAGGTAATCCAAAGGAAGGTTCTACAGTATCTATTCCTTCAATCGAATCATCATCACCAGGACTCATCGCTAAATAATGATCTAAAAGAAGTTCGCCTCTAGCCAGTTCATTACCTTTTATTTTTATCCGATATTCGTTTGGTTGAAGTTGAATATTATCTCGTATTCTCACTACTGGAATAACTACACCTAATTCAAGTGCTAGTTGTCTACGAATCATTACAACACGATCAAGTAAATCTCCGCCTTGGGCAGCATCCACTAATGGAATCAAACCATAACCAAACTCAAATTCTATTGGATCTACATTTAATAGATTAATGACATTTTCAGGACTCTTCATATTATCCGTTGTAACTTCCTCTTCAAATTCTTCCAACTCTTCAGGACCCTCTTGACTAGCCTTACTTATCATATAAGCTCCTACGGCAAGTGCAATAGCAATAGGTAAAGTTAAGACTAAACCAATCGGGGTTACAATACCTAAAAGCGTTATTGTCACGGCTGCAACGTAAAGAAGTTTTGGCTGATTGAACAATTGTCCTGTTATATCTCCACCCAGATTACCTTTAGATGCAGCTCTTGTTACCACAATCCCTGTAGCTGTGGATATTAATAATGCTGGTATTTGAGAAACAAGACCGTCCCCAACTGTAAGAGTAGAAAACAGAACTGCGGCTTCCCCAAAAGGAAGTCCAAATTGAACAACACCAATAATAATTCCGAATAACAAGTTTATTATAACGATAATAATACCCGCAATGGCATCCCCTTTTACGAACTTGGTTGCCCCGTCCATAGCTCCGTAGAAGTCCGCTTCGCCACTAACCTTTTCACGTCTTTCACGAGCTTCTTTCTCAGAAATCATCCCTGCATTTAAATCCGCATCAATACTCATTTGTTTACCAGGCATAGCATCGAGTGTAAAACGAGCTGCAACCTCAGAAACACGCTCCGCACCTTTTGTAATTACGATAAAGTTGATAATAACCAAAATAGCAAATACGACTAAACCAACGAGCATATTCCCACCAGTAACAAATGTACCAAAGGTTTCAACTACTTTACCTGCATCACCTTCTGCTAAAATTGCTCTTGTTGTAGAAATATTTAATGCAAGCCTAAATAAAGTAACAAGTAGAACGATAGTTGGAAATACAGAGAACTCTAAAGCTTCTTTCATATTCATAGCAGTCATTAATATTAATAACGCTATTGTAATATTTATAATAATAAGAAAACTTATTAACCAATGAGGAAGAGGTATTACGAGCATCGCCACTATAGATATTACAGCTGCCAATACGGTTATATCACGGACTTGCATTTACTTCCACCTCTAACTTTGCCATTAAATTTTTTGTTTAATACGATACACATAAGCTAATACTTCAGCAACTGCTTTGAAAAACTCATCTGGAATACGTTGACCTACTTCTACTTGGTCATACATTGAACGAGCTAGTGGTCTATTTTCTACCATGACCACGTTATTTTCCTTAGCAATTAGTTTTATCTTTTGTGCAACGAAATCGGCACCTTTTGCAACTACTGTTGGAGCTTCCATTGATTCATCATCATATTTTAAAGCAATAGCAAAATGTGTTGGATTTGTAATAATAACATCTGCTGTAGGGATTTCTTGCATCATCCGACGCATTGCCATTTCCCTTTGTCTTTGACGTATACGTGACTTTATAATTGGATCCCCGTCCGAGTTTTTATGTTCATCTTTAATGTCCTGCTTAGACATCTTCAGATTTTTTTCATAGTCAAATTTTTGATAAAAGAAATCTAAAATGGATATGAACAACAATACACAGGATGCAGCTATACCCATAGTTCCGGTTAACCAGCCAACAGTGGAGAGTGTATCCCAACCTGTTTTGAATGACAGAGATAATACCTGTTCCAAATTCATCCACAATATTAAAGTAGTTACAGAACCAATAAATGATATTTTTAAGATAGATTTTAATAGCTCTATTATTGCTTTAATCGAAAAGATCCTTTTGAGACCTTTTATAGGATCAATCTTTTTCAGATCAAATTTCAATGGTTCTGTCGTAAATAGCAGTCCAAACTGAAAGAAATTTGCCGCTATAGCCGCTACTACAGCCACTAACATGATTGGTAGCAGAACCATAGCCATTTCAATTAACATATCCTTATAAATAATGATTGCAGTATCAATAGTCAAGGTTTCTATCAACATATAATGAGTAAATGCAACACTAAAAAATGTAAATATCTCTGTTCTTAAAAAACCAGCAAAGAAAAATAGAAAAACAAAAACAGAGAGTAACACAATGGCACTTGTTACATCTGGACTCTTTAAGACTTGCCCTTTTTTACGAGAATCTTCTCTCTTTTTAGGAGTAGCTTTTTCTGTTTTTTCTCCCGCAAAAAACTGCAGATCTAAGCGTAGAGCAATCATATTAGCCACCACCTAAAATTATCATCAAGTCACGCATTGCGACGACCAAAATTTCAAACATTTTCTGTATCACTGCCATTAGTACAGCCATCATCACGAGAAGGACTAAAAACCCTACACCTATTTTTATCGGATATCCTATGACAAAAATATTTAACTGTGGTACCGTTCTCGCAGTTATACCAAGGGCTACGTCCACAAGAAATAGTGTCGCAACTATTGGGATAGACATTTGAAATGCAACAGCAAAAACGCCAGCAAAAGTTTTCATAATAAATTCCACATAATTTTCTTGCCCAAAAGCTGGCCAGACCATTTCCAACGGCATAAATTGATAGCTATAGAAAATACCATCCAACAATAAATGATGACCATTTAGTGCTAATAACAACAATAGAGCTAAAGTATTCAAGAACTGACCAATTAAAGGACTTTGTGCACCTGTCTGTGGGTCAATAACGTTAGCCATTGCAAATCCCATCTGAAAATCGATAAATCCACCCGCAATTTGAACGGCTGACATAATGATATAGGCTAGTAAACCTATAAATAATCCAGATATAACTTCTTTAATGATTAACAGAATATAATCTCCATTTATTTCAAACGGTTCTACATCCAACGTATAATACATCATCCAAGATAGAACTACAGCAAATGCTATCCGATGTGATGCAGGTATTGTTCGATGTGAGAATAATGGTAACACTACAAAAAATGCGGTTACACGGGCAACGATTAGTAAAAATACAGTTAAATTCGGTAAAATTTCATCCATCGTATCAACCAATGTATCTTATCAAATTCTCAAAAATATCTGCTGCATATGAAGTTACTTGTGAAAGCATCCATGGACCAAAGAAAACGATAGCTACTAAAACTGCAACAATTTTAGGCACAAATGCAAGAGTTTGTTCCTGGATTTGTGTGGTCGCCTGAAAAATACTTACCGCAAGACCTGTTATTAAAGCAACTAAAAGAAGAGGACCTGATGCAAGAAGAATGACCCAAATTGCTCGTTCGGCAATTGAAATTACCATTTCATTATTCAATACAATCAGCTCCTAAAAACTTTGTAATATAGACTTCATCACTAAATACCATCCATCTACCAATACAAACAATAATATTTTAAACGGTAAAGAGATCATAACTGGCGGTAACATCATCATACCCATTGACATCAGTACACTCGCCACAATCATATCAATAACTAAAAAAGGGATAAAAATCATAAATCCAATTTGGAAAGCTGTCTTAATCTCACTAAGCGCAAAAGCAGGCACCATCACCGTTAACGGAATATCCTCTAATGTTTCAGGTCTTTCTGCTTCTGAATATCTTAAGAAAAGTTCCAAATCTTTTTGTCTTGTATGCTTACTCATGAACTCTTTGAAGGGACCACTAGCATTTTCATAAGCCTCTTCTAAAGTAATATCTTCATTAAACAAAGGCGTTAATGCATCTTCGTTGACTTGTTGTAATGTTGGAGCCATGATGAAAAATGTTAAAAACAACGCTAACCCAACTATCACTTGGTTCGGAGGCATTTGGTTAGTCGCTAGTGCAGTTCGTACAAATGATAAAATTATAACTATTCTAGCAAAAGAAGTCATTAATATTAATATACTAGGAGCTAAAGATAAGACCGTTAGTAAAAGCATCAATTTTATAGATGTGGAAAGATTCCCCGGGTCGCTGTCCGAAAAAAACTGGACAAATTCATTCATTGTTATCGCGCTCCTTCGTCTTCCAATCCTTTAATACATTACTACGGTCTTTTTGAATATCTTGAAGTCTCTTTTGGAATGTCTCCTTAAATGAAGGTTGCTTACTTTCCTTCTTCTGTGAGGTTCCTTTGTCTTTCAAGCGACCAACTATCTCAAATATGTAAGGAATACTTTTTTCAATATCTATTTTTGCTTCATATATTTTTGTTAAATTTTCTATCTCTACTGGATCGGTTATTTCTTTTAACAAAGTAATATCTTCGCCAATACCAACCAAAAATATAGAATTACCTACTTGCATTAGCTGTAATGATTTACCTTGACCTACCCCGACCCCACCTAAATTCTGAATAAGCTGGTTGGTTTGAAAGGTTTTGTTTCTACTATTTACAAAACGAAGTACACCGTAGAGTAAAGCAATAACAAACAAAAGGGCAAGCACCATTTTAATGTAATCCCATGCTGTAACAGAAACACCTGCAGAAACGGGTTCTGTCGTTTCTGTAGTATCTGGGGTTTCTTCTATAATTGCTTCAGAATCTTTTTCATTTTTGGAATTATTGTTATTTAGGTATTGTTCAACACTTTCATTTGAATCTACCTCTGCTTTCACAACAAGCTGAGTTCCAAAAGTTAAAAAAAGAAATACACTTAAAACGAGGGGAAATTTCCTCATGTCATTACCCTAAAGCTTTGGAAATAGCTTCAATTACACGATCCGCTTGGAAAGGCTTAACGATGAAATCTTTTGCTCCAGCTTGGATTGCATCAATAACCATCGCTTGTTGGCCCATCGCTGAACACATAATGATTGTCGCAGTCGGGTCTTTTGCTTTAATCTCTTTCAAAGCTGCAATTCCATCCATTTCTGGCATTGTAATATCCATCGTTACTAAATCTGGTTTAAGCTCATTGTACTTTTCAATTGCTTGAACTCCATCTCCAGCTTCACCTACAACTTCAAAACCATTTTTGCTTAAAATATCTTTAATCATCATTCTCATAAAAGCTGCGTCATCTACTACTAAAATTCTTTTCGACATAATATGTCTCCTCCAGTGCTTATCTTAAATTGTTTATACGTTCTGCTTGACTTAAAATATCTGTAATACGTACACCAAAATTCTCATCAATAACAACGACTTCCCCTTTGGCTACATGTCGATTATTGACAAGAATATCAACAGGCTCTCCAGCCAGTTTGTCGAGTTCAATGATGGAGCCACTTGTTAGTTCCAAAATCTCTTTTACAGTTCTCTTAGTACGACCTAATTCTACTGTTACTTGGAGAGGAATATCAAGTAGTAAATTTAAATTTCTCGATTCATTTTGCGATAAACTCGGCGCTTCAAAGCTTGCAAATTGTGCTTGTTGCACTTCCACTGGCGGTGCCTGCGGTCGTGTTTGCTGCTGAGTATACTGTATTGGCGCTTGCGAAGGCACTTCATGTACTTGTTGTGTTTGCATGGAAGGCTGCTGTTGAACAGGCGCTTGATATACCTTTTCTTCTGTAATGGTAGCAGCTAATTCAGGTTCATCTTCTCCTATTAAGGATTTCACTAAGCTTTGCCCAAATTCTAATGGTAGTAGTTGCATAATATTAGAATCGATTAAATCTCCAATTTTAAGACGGAAAGATATTTTAATAAGTAACTCATTTTCAGGGATGGCATCGGTTCCTTCCCCTTCCATAAGATTCATAAGGTCGATCGTAGGCGGTGAAATATCTACTTTTTTGTTGAAAACGGTAGACATTGATGTTGCTGCGGAACCCATCATTTGGTTCATCGCTTCTTGAACTGCGCTTAACTGAATTTCACTAAGCTCGGGCTTTGGATCTAATCCATCCCCACCAAGCATTAAGTCTGCAATAATTGCAGCATCCGATTGTTTTATAACGAGAAGATTCATACCGATTAGTCCAGCAGTATATTGTACTTGCACTGCAACATATGGATGAGGAAACTCTTCTTGTAGTTTTCTACTATTGATCATACTAATACTAGGTGTAGTAATATCTACTTTTTGTCCTAAAAGTGAAGACAGGGCTGTAGCAGAACTACCAAATGAGATATTACCAATTTCTCCAAGTGTGTCTTGAGCAAATGAATCTAAATAATCTTCTACATTTACATCTTCCATCTCTACTTCTTTCGAAGCTTCCTCATTTATATTCGTTCCTCTAAGGAGAGCCTCAATTTCGTCTTGGGAGAGCATATCATCACTCATCATCATCCTCTCCTCCTTTCACAGTTTCAATGACTTGTACAGCCATTCGTTTTTTTAGTTTTCCAGGTTGACCAATAAATTTAGGAATACCACCAACTTTAACAGTTAATGAGTCATCAATTTTAGTATTTAACTGAATGACATCTCCTAATTGTAAATACAATAAATCTTCTATAGATATATCCGTTGTCCCAATTTCTGCGACTATAGGTATTTCTGCAGCATTCACTCGTTTTTTCAGAACAGCTAATTGTTCAGGTGAAACTTCTTTTTTATTTGTTTGCATCCAATAACGCACAGATAAGTTCGGTACAATTGGTTCTAAAACTACATGAGGAATACAAATATTAATCATTCCACTTGTTTCACCAATAATTGTATTAAAAGATATCACAACAACTGTTTCATTGGGAGAGATCATTTGTAAAAATTGTGGATTAACCTCTAGCTCTGTTAATATCGGATCGATATCCGCAATATTTATCCAGGCTTCTCGTAAATTATCAAACGAACGCTCAAATAAATTCGTCATAATCTTCGTTTCAATTTCCGTTAAATTATCTACTTTTGTATGAGCTTGTCCTTTTCCACCCATCATTAGATCCAACATGGAGTAAGCAATATTCGGATTAATCTCCATCAGAATATTACCTTCTAACGGTGGTACTTCAAACACATTGATCAATGTCATATGTGGTACCGAACGAACAAATTCTTCGAAAGGTATTTGATCGACTGAAACGACCGAAATTTGTACGTATGTTCTTAACTGGGCAGAAAAAAATGTGGTTAATAGACGAGCAAAGTTTTCATGAATTCTCGTTAAACTTCGAATCTGATCTTTTGAAAAGCGAAGTGCTCTTTTGAAATCATATGTCCTTATTTTCCTAGCTTCTTGTTCGCTTTTCATTTCATCTGCTGTCATTTCACCTGTCGAGAGTGCACTCAACAACGCATCTATTTCCGATTGAGATAATATATCTCCTGCCAATCTGCCCACCTCCAATTTTTAAAAATTCTTTATTGAATAATATAAGAAGTGATATAAACTTGTTGAATTTCTCCATCATCCATTAGCTCACCAATTTTTGTTTTAAGCGCTGATTCAAATACTGCTTTACCTTTTTTACCATCTAATTCTTCAGGAGTCATTTCAGATAGTTCTGTGATCACTATATTTTTTACTTGGAAATCCCGTTTAGTTAATTCTTCTGCTGCTTTAACGCTGTCCGTCTGGACCTTTAAAGATATACGGATAAATTTATTTGACGCTAGATTAGTAGTTATCTCTGGTATATCTACAGAGGATTCGATAATTTCATCAATGGTCGGCTTATCATCTTTATCTGCTTTGTTTAACTGCATTACTATTAGCAAAGCTACTACCCCTACTAATGTAATCGAAACTAAAATAATAAGCATAATGGTTAATAGTTTATTTTTACTCTTCATCTTGTTCACCTCTTATATGCGGGTTCGATAAAATATGTACTTCTTTGTAAAACTGAGATATTTTGGAGTATACTTCATCCCTAGATTCCAACGCTACATATTTATGACCATTTGTAAGTGTAATCGTCGTATCTGGAAAAGACTCCACAGTCTCTATGTACAGAGCATTTAACGAAAACTCCTTGCCGTTTAAACGAGTAAGCTTAATCATAATGAAGGGCCGGAACCATTTAGGAACGGCCCAACCCTCCCTTTCAAGTAAATTTAAAGTTTAATAGATTAACGTTTTAAGTTGATTAATTCTTCTAAAATAGAATCTGAAGTTGTGATAATACGAGTATTCGCTTGGAATCCACGTTGTGCAACGATCATGTCTGTAAATTCTTCTGAAAGATCGACGTTAGACATTTCTAAGAAACCAGAGTTTATTGATCCCATTCCTTGTGTAGTTGAAATTCCATAAAAAGGTTCGCCTGAGTTAGAAGAATCTTTGAAATAGTTCGAACCTGATTTCTCTAATCCACCGGCATTTGGAAATTTAACTAAAACTAATTGCCCAGCATATTTCAATGTACCAGTTGAATCAACAAAAGTAACTGTACCATCTTGACCGATGCTCATACTTTGAGCATTAGTAGGAATTCTTATTGGTCTCATTGTATCTGCCGCTGGTTCAGCACCACTGACTATTTTTGGATCTTCTGGTAAAGTTGCAACTGGAAAATCAGTGTCAAGATCATCAGCATCAACATTAGCGGATACACCATATACGTATTTTCCATCTCCATTAACTAAATACCCTTTATTATCCATATAAAAATTGCCTGCACGAGTATAAACAGGATTTTCAAAATCTGTTGGAGCAGCAGGCGTTGCACCATCATTTCTTCCTACACCATCTGCTACTACAAAAAATCCATCCCCTGATATCGCTAAGTCAAGCGTATTTCCTGTAGATTGCAGTGCTCCACCTGCTTGAATTGTATCTATTGCTGCTAACTGCGAACCTAAACCAACTTGTTTGGCATTAACCCCCCCGCGAGTTTCTGTTGCAGCAGAAGCACCTGCGGTAGTTTGTGATATCAAATCTTTAAATACAGTACGACCTTTTTTAAATCCATATGTGTTAACATTTGCGATATTGTTACCTATTACATCCAATTTTGTTTGGAAGTTTTTTAAACCTGAAATACCTGAGTACATTGAGCGAATCATATATTTTTTCTCCCTTCAATTTGCGTGCTAGCTTCTATCAGTCGGCTGCACATAGCATCCTTTACAGGTCCTGCTATTTTAATTAGTTCAGTACGATTGTACCGTCAATATTTGTGAATAATTGGTTTTTCGCTTCCGTGCGATTCATTGCAGTAATGACAGTGGAATTTTTGGCACTGACGATTAATGCTGCTTGGTCCATCAATACGAGTGAGTCGTTCACACCTTTAGAGCGTGCTTCTGAAACTTTGTCGCTTACTATTTGCCATTCTGCATCTGAAATATAAATATTTCTTTCTTGTAAACGTTGGTTGGCGTGTTTGCTTACTTTTAATTCTGTTCGAACAGATGCTTCATGTAAATGATGTAAGAAAGATTGTTTTGGTGAAGCTACCTGATTTGATGTGATTGGTTGACGGATTTTTGTTTGCAGCGGAACACGATTTACCGAAAGATTGTCCATTGCAAGTCTCCGTTCTTATTGGATAGATATAAACTGGTCGGCTTTGATCGACACATCTCCACCTAAATTATATACAATACTTCCATCTTTTTTTGAAACTGATTGTACTACTCCTGAGCTTACAGTATCGCCATTTTGATAACCTACTGTTTTACCAATGAGCATGCTAGCTTCTACTAAACTATTGGAATTAGAACTACCCGATAATACTTCTGAGATATTTCCAGGGTTTATCTTCTTTCCATCTGCTAACGTGAATTCCACGCTTCCATCTACAAACTTAATACCTGTAATAGATCCAGCACCTTCATTTGTAATGGGCTTTCCATCAGCATCTAATTTATCCGTAAGTTCATGCCACTTTACTTCTTTGCCTACAAAATTACTGAATTCGATCATTTGACTTTGTTGTTGTACACCTGCAAATTCTTCAAAGGCTTTCGTTAAGTTAGTCATTTGTTCTAAAGATGAAAACTGCGCCATTTGTGAGATGAATTGTGCATCATCCATCGGTTTAGTTGGATCCTGATTTTGCAGTTGTGTCATTAGGATTTTTAAAAAAGCATCTTTCCCTAATTCACTACTACCAGTGGTTTTTGTTGTTATCGCTTTGTTAGATAAATACATACCTTTAGTAATTGGGGTCAAATCTGCCATCTGTTAAACCTCCATATCTGTTAAGAAATCGTCAAAGGAAATTGGTGTTTCCTGACTTTCCGTATTTGTCTCTTCATTAGACTGCTCTTGCTGTTGTTGTTTAAAAGATTGTTGGAAGTTTTGTTGCTTCTCTTGTCTCACCGAGTCTTGTAAAGCCTGGCTAATCTCTAACTTTTCCAGTTGAATGTTTTGTCCTGCAAAACCTTGTCTCAATTGACTTGAGTTAGAATCCAACATTTCTTTACCTAAAGCAGTCGATGCTAGTATTCTTGCTGTTAACATACCATCTTTTTGTATCAATTCAATTCGAATCGTACCTAGATGCTCTGGAAATAGCTTAAGAACTAGTCTATTTACACCGCCTGTTTGCCCAAACTGCACACGGTTCATTACTTTTTGTAATTCTTTTATAAATTCCTCTGACTGACCAGCCTTCTCAGTTGGTAAGGTTAAGGAAACTGATTCTACTTTTGTTTGAACTACTGTAGTAGTACTGCCTTGTACATTTGATGTAATTTCTTTTGTTTCAGTTACAACTTCTGTTTGTAAAGTGTGAGCAGGTTGTTTGACTACCATTTGAGTATGAATAATCGGTTGTTTTAATAGTTGTGATGAAGAAATTGTTTCACTAGTTGGTAATTTACTTACTACTTCCTTCACATTTTCAAGCAACTGCTTCATATCAAAAAGTGTAGATTCTTCTTTAATGGTTAAATCCGATTTATTTCCTATTAACTGTGCAGTTTTTAGGAATTCAATCGCTTGTTTTGCATCAGTTGGAGTACTTGGCCCTTGTCCATTTAAAGAAGAAATAATCGCATCTGTAAGTTTGGTTGCCTGTTCATTTATACCGGCTAGCAAATCCCAAACATTTGATTGTTGCATTTCGTCGTTCGTGTTCACATCACTGTCAGTACCTAATAATTTATCTAAAAGTCCTTTTAACTCTTTAGGATTTACAGTTAAATCTTCCGTTCCTAATACTGATTCTAGCTCTTCTATGGAAGTTGCATTTAGAATTGCTAACAGATCTTGGAGTACATTTCCAACGGGATTTCCTTGTTCTGTAACAATCGGTTGTACTTGTGAATTGGATAAAATCTGTCCAAATACAGAACCAAACTTTTGACTGTTATTCATAGTCGTTTGTATTTTACTACTAGTTTGAATAGCAGCATTTACATTTGTATTGACGGGCATTGCGATATTCACGTTTATATTCACCTCCCTTCAAATGGAAATAATTATTTCGTCATTAACTCTGTATATTTAGCAGCATCTTCTGGAGTCATTTTTTCATAAATGCTTGCTACCGTATCTGGTTTGAGACTTGTCAAAATACGTAAAGCTTCCGCATCACTCATCTTTGTTATAACTGGAGCAGCCTTTTTTGCGGACATTTTTTCAAATGTAGAAACAACTTCAGCATAATCTCGTTTAGCACTTTCCTGATTCCTTGTTAATGTTGCAATTTCTTCTAACAATCTTTCTTGTTCTATTAATAATGCTTCCTTCTCAGTTGCAGAATTATCAAGTTCCGTTTGAACTTTATCAATTCGAGCTTCTTTTTCTTGAATTTCAGCTTGTAACGAGACTACTCTTTCTTCTAGTACTTCTGTTTTTTTGTCTACTGTTAATACCTGCTCTTCACTAAAACCAGTTATCTCTTTTGCTTTTTCAAAAACATTTATATTTGCTATTTGAGCAAGTACCAGTAAGAGAAGTAAAGCAAATAAAAGAGGAATGATAAACCAATAAAAGAGCATTTTTATTTTACTTAAACCTTTTGCTTCAGCCATGCTTCTACTCACCTAATCTCTTTGTTTTGAAACTTTAAAGAAGATATTTCATCTAATTGAATCGTTTCTAGTCTTTGTTGCTCTTCTTGAAACTGTGATAGGTCTTTTTCTTTAATCTTCTCAAACTTTTTTACCTCTAATGACTTTTCGAGTAGCTTTTCTTCCATCCAATTCATTTTAGATCTTGCTTGGACAACTTCCTTTTGAACAACATCAATTCTTTTTTGAAGACCGTCGATATAATTCGAATAATGATGAATATTGTCTACTGAAAGGCCAGAAATAAGCAGATTGTTTTGAGTATCTGTTGTATCTTCTTTCTTTTTCAACAAATTATATAACTCTGTAGCGACCTTCTCGAAGGACGACACGGATTCTTTGTAAGCCAATTCCGTTTCTGATTTTTCTTGTTCTCGAATCGTTAGAACTTTAGCAAATTTAAACTGATAAGCAACCATTTATGAAACACCACCTGATAATTTCACTAATTCATCGACGGAAGAATCCAAAGATACTTTGTCTAAATAACCTTGTTTTAAAAAGGAAGTAATTAAAGGTTCATATTGTATAGCTTCATCAATCTCACGAGATGTCCCACGCTTATATGCACCAATATTAATAAGATCTTCTGATTTATCGTACGTGAAATATAAATCTCGTAATCTTTCCGCTGCTTTCACATGTTTGTCGTCTGAAATATGATTCATCAATCGACTAATGCTTTTTAATACATTAATAGCAGGATACTGTCCCTTGTTAGCAAGTGAACGATCCAACACAATATGACCATCTAATATTCCGCGAACTGTATCAGCTATTGGTTCGTTCATATCATCGCCATCTACCAATACAGTATAGAACGCTGTAATTGTGCCGTTTTCATTTGTGCCAGTTCGTTCAAGCAACTTAGGCAAGATAGAGAATACAGAAGGCGTATATCCTCTTGTAGCTGGAGGTTCTCCAACTGCAAGACCAACTTCCCGTTGTGCCATCGCTACACGAGTCACCGAGTCCATCATAAGCATTACGTTTAACCCTTTGTCTCGGAAGTATTCTGCAATAGCAGTAGCTGTAAAAGCACCTTTAATCCGCATTAATGCAGGCTGGTCAGAAGTAGCTGCTACGACAATCGATTTCTCTAAACCTTCTTTTCCCAAATCTCTTTCGATAAACTCTCGTACTTCCCTGCCGCGCTCTCCAATTAGTGCAATGACGTTTAAATCCGCATTAGTATTTCTAGCAATCATTCCAAGCAATGTACTTTTCCCTACCCCCGAGCCAGCAAAAATACCGACCCTTTGGCCTTTTCCGACAGTAAGCATTCCGTCAATTGCCTTAACACCTACTTCTATTTGCTCTTCAATAGGTGGTCTAGTTAAAGGATTTGGAGAATCTTTTTCTGTTCCAACAGTCATTAAACCCTTTGGTAAAACAGATCCATCAATTGGATTGCCCATGGAATCTAATACTTTTCCTATAAGTTCCGGCCCTACCTTAATCTCTAATGGACTATTCGTTCCTTCGACTAAACAACCAGTAGATATCTCTCTTATATTCGTATAGGGCATTAAGACGACAATTTCTTCCTTAAAACCAACAACTTCAGCAAGAATAATAGAAGCTCCTGTTTTGACGGAGTTTATATGGATTTTACATACATCACCTACGGAACTTTCAGGACCTTGTGATTCAATCATTAATCCAACAACTCGACTAACTCGACCATATTTTTTAAATGTAGGTATATTCGAAATTTGTTGTATTAAATCTACAGCTTTCATCACATTCACTCCATATTGTCTAGAATATCCACAAGCTTACGTCGTAATTCTTGCAATTGCTCATCAATACTTACTACAATTCTTCCGTGATTTGTTTCTATATAACAATCAGTTTCATTCATATCTTCATCAACAAAAACCATAAATGGAACATCTACAGGAAAAATGGAGGAAAGCTCTTCTCTATTATTAGATACAAGTTCAAAGTAAGTGGGAGATACATATAGTTTAATCACTTTCATTTCTCTCGCTTCTTTTAACCCTCTTTTTACAATAGATAAAAATAGTTCTTCATTATCCTCTAGCTTCGTGGCAATAATTCTCTCTGCTGTTCGTAGAGCTAGTTCTAAAATGACCTGTTCTTGTTGTTGTAAATAATTTGCAGCATTCTCATGAGCAATTTTCATCGTTTCATTAGCAAGTTTTAGCGAGTTTTGCATATCGGCTTGAGCTTTTAAACGTCCCTCTTCTAAGCCTTGTATAAAGGCTTCGTCATATGCCTGTTGCTGATAAACAATCTTTTCTTCTTCCCACGCATTCAGCTGATCTTCAACGTACTGTTTCGTCTCTTCAATATCTTTGGTTAATAAAGCTCGTTTTTCTGCTATCTCTTGGTTTACCTGTTCCAACATTTTACTTCTCTCTTGTGTAAGAACATCTATCGTTAACGGCTCGTCTGTGTTCATCATTTCTTGAACATATAAATTCCTTATTTGAATTGGTTTGGAATTTTCCTTTGTTTCATTCAAATATACATTTCGGAAAATTTTAGACAATGATGTCATCTCCTCCACCACGAGCAATTATTATTTCACCTGCATCTTCAAGTCTTCTAATCACTGTTACTATTCTAGATTGTGCTTCCTCTACGTCACGTAATCGAACTGGACCCATAATTTCCATTTCTTCTTTAAATGTGTCGGCCATCCGTACAGACATATTGCGGAAAATTACGTCTTTAACTTCTTCACTAGAAACCTTCATAGAAAGTAATAAATCTTCGTTTTCACAATCACGAATAACTCGTTGAATCGAGCGATTATCCAATGTAACAATATCTTCGAATACGAACATTCTTTTCTTAATCTCTTCTGCAAGTTCTGGATCTTGTATTTCTAAAGCATCTAAAATCGTTTTCTCCGTAGTTCTATCCACACCATTTAATACTTCTACGACAGCATCTATACCGCCTGTTTCCGTATAATCCTGTGTCACTGTTGAAGAAAGCTTGCGTTCAAGTACTGATTCTATTTCACTAATAACTTCAGGAGAAGTGGAATCCATCGTTGCTATTCGTTTAGCTATATCTGCTTGCATTTCCTGTGGTAAAGAGGAAAGAATAATTCCTGCTTGCTGCGCCTCTAAATAGGAAAGAATCAAAGCTATTGTTTGTGGGTGTTCATTTTGGATAAAGTTAAACAGTTGGGCAGGCTCTGCACGTCTGGCAAAATCGAATGGTCTCACTTGTAGAGAAGATGTGAGTCGATTGATAATTGCCTGAGCATGTTCAGTGCCTAATGCTTTTTCTAAAACTGTTTTTGCGTATCCAATACCCCCCTGTGAGATATAGTCTTGTGCTAATGCTATCGTGTGGAATTCTTCTATTATATCTTCTTTAATGTTAGGCTCTACTTTTTTTACACCTGAAATTTCAAGAGTTAAACGCTCAATTTCTTCTTCATTTAAATGTTTATAAATAGAAGCAGACACTTCAGGTCCGAGAGAAATTAATAAGAGCGCGGCTTTTTGTTTACCACTTAAATCTTTTTCTTTCTTGTTCACAGCCGTTCCCCCAATCAATTACGCCTCGGCGTACTTACATCAAGATTTTGAATCCGGCAAGCCGGATAATATTGTTTCAGAATCTATGACATTCGCCGGAGGCTTTAACTTTATTTTTGGTATAAAGTCAATCCTCCGCTATCCAAGTACGTAATAACTTCGCAAATTCTTCTGGCTTATCTTTCGCCATTTTCTCTAATTGTTTTCGTCTAAGAGTCGATTCTGTTTCTTTTTCTGTGTTAATATCATCGACATTAAATTCCTCACGTTGTTCTTCTAGAATAATCATTTCTTCCTCATCGGTTTTTCTAGAGCGAAGTAAAGATACTACTAATAGAATTATTGCAACAAGTAGAATTCCACCTATTACATAAACCCACCAAGGAATAGCTGATTGTGTATTTGCTACCGCAGTAGCTTTCCCATTAAATGGTTGTACTGATACGACAATTTTTTCTTGTAGTAATTCCTCTGTCAATTCTCCTCCTGCTTCTTCATCTATAGAAGTGCGGATGATTGTTGCAAGAATTTGTTCTATATCCTGTTCTACACCGTCAGGCATAGTTGTTACATCTTCTGGATTAGGTGGTTCCACCATAACCTGAATGCCTATGTCTCTAATTTTATAAGGACTTTCAACTATCTCTTTTTTAATTCGATTTACATCACTATTAATCGTATCTTCTAGTCGTTCATAATCTCCATTTGATGTGGAGCCTTCTACATAGTTCGTGAAATTGTCAGTTGCATCTTCTGTTGCCGGAGTACCTCCTGCTACAGGATTTTCACCGGTAAAGGTTTCAGAAATACGCTGTGCACTAATTTCAATTCCAGCCATATTTTCTTCATCAACAGGTTCTACTAGATTCTCTTCTCGATTTTCCTGTTTAAAATCAATATCTGTAGTAATAGAGACAACTACTTTATCTTGTCCAATCAAAGTACCTAACATCGTTTGAACTTGACGTTGTAAATCACGCTCAATTGTTTTCTTGATTGACATTTGATCGGTTACATTTGCACCGGCTGTATTTGCATTTGCTTGCTCTAAGTCAAAGTACTCTAAGTACTGATTTCTAATACTAATATCTTCTGCAGCTAAATTAGGAATGGACTTGGATACTAAGTTGTATAAGGACAAAATCTGTGAATCTGTAAATTTATACCCAGCTTCTGTATTCAAAATTATTGCCGCACTAGCAGTTTCATTGCTTTGTGAAAGAAATACACCTTCTTCCGGCAATGTAATCATTACTTGCGCTTCCTTTACTCCCTCGACACCTTTTATCAACTTACCGAGTTCTGTTTGCATAGAAGCTAGCTTTAGTACATTAAACTCATTATCAGTCATACCAAATCCAGCATTTTGAGAGAAGAAATTATAGTCAATCATACCTGATTGTGGATAACCCTCCGCAGCTAGTTGTACTAATAACGAATCCACTTGCTCTGCTGGTACTAGGATAGATGTCCCTCCTGGAGCAATTTCATTGGGAACTCCTTGTGCATCTAATGTTTCTTTAATACGTCCTATTTCAGATGGAGATACATCTGTATACAGCGGAACGAAGTTAACTTTATTCATCATTGTAGTAATAACTATCGCCAGGATAATAACCGCTAACAAACTGCCAATCATTGTCCCTTTTTGCATTTTAGTGCGACTTTTCCAAAAAGTTGTTACGTCGCTTGTCATTTTCTTTATACGTTCATTCATTATTATCCTCCGGTTATGGTGAATATTTTTGCCAAATTTATCGCGTTAACCGAAAGAGGTTAAACTTGCATACGCATAATTTCTTGATATGCCTCTACAACTTTGTTTCTAATTTCTAAGGTAGTATTTAATGTAATACTTGCTTTTTGAGAGGCAATCATTACATCGTGTAATTCGATATCGCCACCGTTTATAAGCTTTTCAGTAGCTATGTCGGAAGCTTTTTGATTTTCATTTACAGATTGAATGGCTGTTTTTAAAAAGTCGCCGAAGGCACCTTGTGCTTCCGAAGGACTTAGTTTCGAAGTTGGTGAAACTGGATTTATTTGTGAAGGATTAAATAATGAAACGGATTCTATTGCCATTTAGACTATACCTTCTTTCTTATTTACCTATTTCTAAAGCTTTAGACAACATTGCTTTGTTTGCGTTGAATACTGTTACATTTGCTTCATAAGATCGTGTAGCCGATATTAAATCCACCATTTCTTTTAAGGGATCAACATTTGGCATTTCCACGTATCCATTTTCATCAGCATCAATATGTGTTGGATCGTATACTAATTTAAAAGGAGTTTCTGTATCTTCTTTTACATTAGTAACTTTTACTCCATTTCCAACACTTCTATTGTCCGATGAACCCATCGCTACATTTAAAAAATTCGAAAAATTTCCATCAATCGGCTTCAATGTTACAGACTTCCTTCTATAAGCTTGCCATTCACCATCGACAAGTTTAGCTCGAGTAGTATCTACATTTGCCATATTAGAGGAAATTACATCCATTCTAAGCCTCTGTGCAGTTAACGCTGATGCTGTTGTATTCATCCCGTGGAATATAGACATAATTAGCTTCCTCCCCTAACAACAGTTTGTAGCGTATTTAACTTACCACTCATTCGATCTATTAATGCATTATAGTAGATTTGATTGGTTGCTAGATTTGCTTGTTCTTTATCCATGTCTACACCATTACCATTATGGTTGTAGCTGTAATTTGAATAATTGAACACACCTGCTGTACTTGACTTAGTTTCAAAATCAATATGCTTTGCTTGCGTTCTATTTGCAGAGATAGTGGATTGCTTAGCACTAGATAAAAACTCATTAAAACTAACGCTTTTCGACTTATAGTTTGGTGTGTCGACATTTGCTATATTTTGCGCAATTGTCTTTTGTTTCGTCGCAGAAAAGTCTAAGCCTTTTTCTAAACTTGAAATAGTACCACTAAATATACTCATTTTTTTCACCTCGTTATTTAAATAATTCGACATGATTTTTAATAACTATCTTTGAATATCACAATAATCTAATTGTAATGATTATGTAACATTGTGTCTATTCATTTCTCATCAATTTAATAGGACTATTTTCCTTTTTATTTGATAAACATCGACATTATGTGTCAATCCTGGTCATGGTATAGGTTTCTATCATCAAAATAGTAAAAAACAACTATTCGTATTCGCGATAATCTTCCCATAAAAAAAACACCTTTCCTCATGACGAGGAAAGGTGTTTTAAAAATTATTTCATTTTAAGCTGAGCTAACTCTGCAAGAAACTTATCATTTAATACTTTGATATATGTTCCTTTCATCCCAAGTGATCTTGATTCAATAACTCCAGCACTTTCTAGTTTACGAAGTGCATTTACGATAACAGATCTTGTTATTCCAACACGATCAGCTATTTTAGATGCTACTAATAGACCTTCACTGCCATCTAACTCTTCAAATATATGTTCAATTGCTTCTAGTTCACTGTAAGATAGTGAGTTGATAGCCATTTGTACAATTGCTTTACTACGAGCTTCTTCTTCAATTTCTTCTGATTTTTCGCGTAAGATTTCCATTCCAACTACTGTTGCACCGTATTCACCTAGGATCAAATCATCGTCTTCAAATTCTTGTTTCAGACGACCTAAGATTAATGTACCCAAACGCTCTCCACCACCGATGATTGGAACAATTGTCGTTAGACCATCTTTAAATAGTTCACGATTTTCTTCAGGGAATACCGAGTGCTCACTGTATACATCTAAATTTGATGATGTTTCATCCACATGAAAAAGGTTTTTTGTATATTTCTCAGGGAATTGACGCTCTTCCATCATTTTAATAATACGTTCGTTTTCAATTTGTTGATAAACTTCAAAACCTAATAATTTTCCTTTTCTAGATACGATGAAAGCATTACTTTCAATTACTTCGC
This sequence comes from Psychrobacillus sp. FSL K6-1464, assembly GCF_038003145.1. Lineage (NCBI taxonomy): Bacteria > Bacillati > Bacillota > Bacilli > Caryophanales > Bacillaceae > Psychrobacillus > Psychrobacillus sp. FSL K6-1464. Next base: position 1,255,547 of record NZ_JBBOOP010000001.1, on the reverse strand, counting down.
TTAAAGTAGCAGCCATTTCCTTAAAGTTTACTGGCTTACCAGCAGAAGCTTGTAACATTGAGTTAATCTTTCTTGTTTTCGTTAATAAATTCATGAATTGAATCCTCCATTTAATTTTCCTATTTATTTTAATATTCTAAAGGTTTTTAATTGTTTTAGATACTAATACGATTTGATTTTACAATATAAATTGAGATAAATCTCTGTTTTTCACAATATTGTCAAGTTTGCCGTCAATATATGCAGGAGTGATCTGTATATGAGCAGGAGAAATGTCAGATGCTTCAAAAGAAAGCTCTTCTAAAATCTTCTCTAAAATAGTGTGAAGACGTCTCGCTCCTATATTATCGGTCTCCTGATTGACTTCATACGCAATCTCACCAATTCTTTCAATAGCTTCTTCTGAAAACGTAATAGTTACTCCTTCGGTTTCCAACAGAGCTTCATATTGTTTAATTAGTGATTGGCGCGGTTCTTTTAAAATACGGACAAAATCATCTTTTGTCAATTTTTCTAATTCTACACGAATTGGGAAACGACCTTGTAATTCAGGGATTAAGTCAGACGGCTTAGCCATATGGAAAGCTCCTGCTGCTATAAACAAAATATAGTCCGTTTTAACTGCACCATATTTTGTGGTAACTGTAGATCCTTCTACTATTGGTAGAATATCCCGTTGAACACCTTCACGCGAAACATCCGCAGAAGATCCTCCACTATTTTTACTTGCTATTTTGTCCATTTCATCAATAAAAATGATCCCTGTTTGTTCTGTCTTTTCTATGGCTATTTGAGCAAGTTCATCTTTGTCTATTAGTTTGTTCGCTTCTTCTTGCATTAATACTTTTCGGGCATCTTTTACTTTCATTTTACGCTTTTTCTTTTTCTTCGGCATAAGATTAGATAAGGCATCCTGCATATTCATGCCCATACTCTCCATACCACCTGGTTGTAGAGCATCAAATAAAGACGGAGTTTGTTCAACAACCTCCACAGTAATAAACTCATCCTCCAATTTGCCATCTCTTAAATCTTCGGCAATTTGCGAACGTTTTAAACGTACATCTGTATCTTCTACATCAGTAGTATCTTCTTCCTTCCCTCCAAATAACGCTTCAAATGGATTGGAATTTGCGTTCTTTTTCTTCAAAGAAGGTACAAGTAACTTAACAATCGCGTCGTTCGCCAATCGAATAGCTTGGTCTTTCACTTCGTCCATCTTTTCTTCTCGAACAATTCGAATAGCTGCTTCCACTAAATCTCTTACCATAGACTCCACATCTCTACCGACGTAGCCTACTTCAGTAAATTTGGTCGCTTCTACTTTGATAAATGGAGCCTTCGTTAACTTAGCAATTCTTCTAGCGATTTCTGTTTTACCGACTCCGGTAGGTCCAATCATTAGAATATTCTTCGGAATCACTTCATTTTTCATCTCATCGTCTAATAATTGTCGACGATAACGATTTCGTAGTGCAACGGCTACTGCTTTCTTAGCAGCTTCCTGTCCAACAATGTATTTATTTAAATGCTCTGTAATTTGTTTTGGGGTTAAGTTAGCTTCTTTCATTCACCTAATACCTCCACAATAATTTGATGGTTTGTAAAAACACATATGTCTGCAGCAGTAGTTAGAGCCGCTTTAGCAATTTCTTCTGCTGTCATATTTTCTCCTGCAAACTGTTTTAATGCTCTCCCAGCAGCTAATGCATAGTTCCCACCAGAACCGATAGCTAAAATACCATCATCTGGTTCGATTACCTCTCCAGTTCCAGAAACAAGTAACAAACTATTTTTATCCATCACTAGAAGCATTGCCTCTAATTGACGAAGCATTTTATCTCCTCGCCATTGTTTAGCAAGTTCGACTGCTGCTCTTTGTAGATTGCCGTTATATTCTAACAGCTTGCCTTCAAACATTTCAAAAAGTGTAAAAGCATCTGCTACGGAGCCAGCAAAACCTGCTACAACTTGACCGTTAAAAAGCCTTCTTACTTTTTTCGCAGTGTGTTTCATCACTACTTGGTTACCTAATGTCACTTGACCATCTCCGGCCATAGCTTGGCTACCATTGTGACTAACTGCAAATATCGTGGTTGCATGAATATTACCCATTTAAAATTACCTCCAATATTTACGCACGCGGATGCGCATTCATATAAGTTTTACGTAAATGCTCTTTTGTTACATGTGTATATATCTGTGTGGAAGATAAGCTGGAATGTCCTAATAGCTCTTGCACACTCCTAAGATCAGCACCATTATTTAATAAATGTGTAGCGAATGTATGTCTTAGCATATGTGGATAAATAGTTGAGTTCATCGAGGCTTTTTTCAACATTTGGTTCAAAATATATCTTACGCCATCTGTCGTTAAATGCACTCCTCGACTATTGACGAATAAAAATGTATGGGAGGTTTTCTTCATCAGTTTTGGTCGACTATTTTGTAAATAATCATCTATCGCTGCTAAAGCAAAATCACCGACCGGGACATATCGTTCTTTTCTTCCTTTACCCATCACTCGCACGACTCCATAGCTACTATCTATATGACGCAGTTCAATCGATGTAAGTTCACTCACTCGTATCCCCGTCGCGTATAATAGTTCTAATATAGCAATATTTCGTACAGATAGAGAATCTGTTCCCTTATTTTCCTCAAACAATTGCACCATTTCTTCTTCATAAAAGAAATGAGGAAGTTTTTTTTCTCTTTTAGGATGAAACAAAGATTGAAACGCATCATCTCGAACATTATATTCTTTGTGTAGGAATTTATAATAAGAGCGAATGGAGGATATCTTTCTCGATATAGAGGTTCTCGCTAACTTTTCATCATATAACTTTGTTACATACAATCTTGCGTGAATATACTCAACTTCATTTAGATCCGTAACACCTTCATTGTTTAAAAAAGATAAAAACTGCTTTATATCTTTTTCATACTCCTGAACTGTATGAACGGAATAATTTTTTTCTAATTGTATGTATTGTATAAATGCATGAAGTTCTTCAAATCCAATAATGATTATCAACTCCAGTATAAACCATTGTAAAAGCCTCTAAAAGTATACAACTTTTAAGAGGCTTTTAGCAATTATAACGCAGTCTTTTTCATAAAATTTCGAATTGTCGTCAACGCTCGATTTGCCAATTGTTCTACTTTCACCTTTTTATCTCTAACTTTCGGCTGTAATTCAGGGAATAAACCAAAGTTGATATTCATAGGTTGGAAGTTTCTCGGGTTCGCTTCAGTAATATATCTCGCCATACTTCCAAGCGCTGTTTCAGGTGGAAATACGACCAATTCTTCCCCTTTTGCAAGCTTAGCTGCATTTATCCCGGCCAGTAACCCGCTACCAGCTGACTCCACATAACCTTCTACACCCGTCATTTGACCAGCAAAGAAAATTTGGTTATTTGCTTTTAACTGATAAGTTGGTTCTAGAACATATGGCGAATTAATGAACGTATTACGATGCATAACTCCATAACGGACTATCTCTACGTTTTCAAGACCAGGTATTAACTTCAGTACTTCTTTTTGTGGTCCCCATTTCAAGTGTGTTTGGAAACCAACAATATTGTAAAGTGTTCCTGCACCGTCATCTTGACGAAGCTGAACTACTGCATAAGGACGTTGACCAGTTTTAGGATCTTCTAAACCTACAGGCTTCATCGGACCAAATAATAATGTCTTTCTCCCACGTGCTGCCATCACTTCTACTGGCATACAGCCTTCAAAGAAAATTTCTTTTTCAAACTCCTTTAAAGGCACAACTTCCGCAGCTATTAGTGCATCATAAAAACGATTAAATTCGTCCTCCGTCATTGGACAATTGAGATATGCAGCTTCGCCTTTATCATATCTCGATTTTAGATACACTTTATCCATATCTATACTATCCTTTTCAACGATAGGAGCAGCTGCATCATAGAAATACAAGTAGTCTTGGCCAGTCATGTCTTTCACTTTTTCAGCAAGAGCTGGAGAAGTTAATGGACCGGTTGCTATTACCGTTATACCTTCTGGAATTTCTGTTACTTCCTCATTGACAATTTCGATTAGCGGATGATTGCGTATAGCATCTGTAACTCTACCCGAGAAATCATGTCTGTCTACAGCAAGAGCACCTCCTGCAGGTACACTACTGTTATCTGCAGATTGTATAACAATAGAGTCCAACATACGCATTTCTTCTTTAATAACGCCTACAGCATTAGTTAAGTTGTTAGCTCTAAGCGAATTGGAGCATACCAATTCAGCAAATTTGTCCGTATGATGCGCAGGAGTTTGTTTAACAGGGCGCATTTCGTAAAGACGTACTTTTATACCTCTTTTTGCAATTTGCCACGCTGCCTCACTTCCTGCTAATCCTGCACCAATAACGTTTACTATTTCAGTCATGTCGTATCCTTCTTTCTAACTTTGCGGATCTTCTTTATAATCACACGCAACACATTGTATTTGTATACCTTTTTTCAATTTCTTTTCAACTAACATTTCGTTACATTTCGGACATGGTCGACTTATCGGCTTGTCCCAAGAAACAAATTCACAAGTTGGATATTGGTTACAGCCATAAAACAAACGTTTTGTTTTACTTTTTCTTTCCACAATCTGGCCTTCCCCACATGCTTTACATGGGACCCCTATCTCTTTGATGATTGCTTTTGTATTACGACATTCTGGGAAGTTACTGCAAGCCATAAATTTACCATAACGCCCTAATTTATATACCATTGGTGAACCACAGTTTTCACAATCTTCTCCTGTTGGTTCATCTTTAATAACAATTTTCTCCATCTCAGCGTCAGCATACACGACACGCTTCTCAAAATCTTGATAGAAGCCATCAATAACTTCGACCCATTTTACTTGTCCCTCTTCTACACTATCTAAATCTCTTTCCATCTGGGCAGTGAACTCAATATCCAAAATTTCCGGGAAGAATTCAAATACTAGCTGATGGACGATTGTTCCAAGTTCAGTAGGAACAAAACGCTTCGTCTCTAATGCAACGTAACCACGTTTTTGAATCGTATCTAATGTTGGAGCATAAGTAGACGGTCTACCTATCCCTAATTCTTCTAATGTTTTTACAAGTCTTGCCTCTGAGTATCTTGGAGGAGGTTGAGTAAAATGTTGTTTCGGATCAATAGCCAATGCATTAACTTTATCTCCGATTTCTAAAACTGGTAATAGCTTGTCTTTATCGTCGGTTTGATCATCTGAACCTTCCACATACACTTTCATAAATCCTGGGAATTTAACTTGGGAGCCATTTGCTCTAAAGTAAACTTCCCCATTTTTAAGGTCAACAGCCACTGTATCTAGTATAGCAGATTCCATTTGGCTTGCTATAAAACGTTCCCATATTAGTTTGTATAATTTTAGTTGGTCACGCGATAGAATCGCTTTTAGTTCACTTGGTGTTCTAAGTACACTTGTTGGTCGAACAGCTTCGTGGGCATCTTGTGCTTTTTTCGATTGCTTTTCTACTTTTTTTGTAGAAATATATTCAGATCCAAATTCGTTTTTTATATATTCTTGAGCTTCTGCTTTTGCACTATCCGAGATTCTTGTAGAATCAGTACGCATATAAGTAATCAAGCCGACCGTTCCTTGTTTTTTCCCTAGGTCGATTCCCTCATACAGTTGCTGTGCTAACATCATTGTTTTTCTAGCTCGGAAGTTTAGTTTTCTTGCGGCTTCTTGTTGAAGGGATGAAGTAGTAAAAGAAAGGGCAGGATTACGTTTCCGTTCTTTTTTAACGACATTGGCAACTTCAAACTTTTTGCCCTTCATCGACTTCAGTACTTCTTTTACTTCTTCTTCATTTGAAAGTTTTCTCTTTTCTTTCTCACTTCCATAATAAAGTGCATCGAAGGCTTTCTTATTCTTGTCAAATTGTCCTTCAATCGTCCAGTACTCTTCCGGCGTGAAACTATTAATTTCATTTTCCCGGTCAATGATTAAACGAAGAGCTACAGATTGAACTCGGCCAGCTGAAAGGCCTTTTTTTACTTTTTTCCATAGGATAGGACTTATATTGTAACCTACAAGTCGATCCAAAATTCTTCTTGCTTGCTGAGAATCTACTAAATCCATATTTATTGGTCTAGGATGTTTAAACGATTCGAGGATTGCTTCTTTTGTAATTTCATTGAATACTACTCGACAATCTGATTCAATATCAACGTTTAATGAGTTAGCTAAGTGCCATGCAATTGCTTCCCCTTCTCTGTCGGGGTCAGCCGCGAGATAAATTTTCTTCGCTTTTTTGGCTGCTGTTTTTAATTCTTGTAGTACTGGGCCTTTACCCCTAATTGTAATATACTTTGGTTCGTAATTATTTTCTGTATTTACACCCATTTGACTTCTAGGGAGATCACGAACGTGACCAATCGATGCTTTGACTTTATATTTTTTCCCAAGATATTTTTCTATTGTTTTTGCCTTTGCTGGTGATTCTACAATTACTAAATAATCCGACATAAATTTCCCTCCTTATAGAAGGTAACTCGCTTTAATCTACAAAACAAATACCTGTTGCAAAATGTATAACAGTTTTCTTATAAAAGCAAGACTTTTCATTTTTTTGTTTTTTTATTTATTTAACTCTTCCAGTATTTGATGTCCATTCCACACAGGTTTCGCACCTTCCAATATAAGCAAATGCGGTCCTATAGATAGCGGAGAAAGGATAGATCCCGGGATAGCAAAAATCTCCTTACCATTTTCTAAAGCATGTTCCATAGTAGAAACTGTACCACTCTTTTCTGTTGCTTCTGTGATAACTACACCTTGGGAGAGTCCACTTATTATTCGATTTCTCATAGGGAAATTCCACTTTTGTGGAGTTATATACGGAGGATACTCTGTTAATAACAACTGACTTTTCTCCATATCGGTAGCTAACTTAAGATTTTGTTTAGGATAAACGTGAAAGAAACCTGTTCCTAGTACTGCAATCGTTTTTCCACCTAAGCTCATAGTTATTTGATGGGCTAATGTGTCTGCCCCCTTTGCAAGACCACTAATAATCACATACTTTTCTTGTATTAAAGGAGGAAGTATTGCCTTAATACTTTCGGCCGAATAATCTGTTGCTTTTCTCGAACCAATAATTGCTAGTTTCTTAGAGTTCGTAAGTAGTTCTGTCTTACCTTTTAAATATATTACTGCAGGAGGGTCATACAAATCTAATAGACTTTTAGGATAGTTGGGATCAGAAAATAGAATGGGGATAATCGAGTGTTTTTTATACATTTGCAGCATTGGAATTTCGACAAATTCTAGGAATATTTTTTGGAGTTTAATAGCACGTTCGAGGGATATTTTACATAATTTCGCCAATTTTTGCGGGGGAATTTTTTCAAATTTCTCTAGTTCTGGATCATATTCTAATAGAGGAAATAGCTTATTTAATGGTACTGGAAACACATAATGTAAAGCTAAAAAGCGGTTAATAAACGGACTCTTACCCATTGGTTTCCTCCTTTTTTTTGACAAGCGGGAGCGCCTGATTTATAAGTTATTCCTGGTTTAAAACTTTGTGTTGTACCGGATAATACGACACTTTTCAGGCATTCTACATACGCTAAAAGCCCTGAAATATATAAGTTTGATACTATTTCGGGAACTCTGAAGTTGCTCAAGGGAATCCTCACTGGAGTCAGCCTTTAGATGACAGAATAATCAGTTATATTCATTTTAAAAAATACGGCAGCACCATCCGATGCGCCGTACCTCTTTATTAATGTGTTTTACAAGAATCGTAGATACCCGCTTCTTTAATCGCTTCGATTAAAGTTTCACCAATAACAGATGGTGTTGCCGCAACTTTCATACCAGCTGCTTCCATTGCTTTGATTTTTCCTTCTGCAGTACCTTGTCCACCAGAAATAATAGCTCCAGCATGACCCATACGTTTGCCTTCAGGTGCAGTTTGTCCACCGATGAATCCAATGACAGGTTTTGTCATATTTTCTTTGATCCATGCAGCTGCTTCTTCCTCTGCAGTTCCACCAATTTCCCCAATCATTACTGCTGCATATGTGTCAGGGTCATCGTTGAATTCTTTTAGAACATCGATGAAGTTTGTTCCGTTGACCGGATCTCCACCAATACCTACAGATGTAGATTGGCCAATACCTGCATCAGTTAACTGTAGAACAGCCTCATAAGTCAGTGTTCCTGAACGAGATACTACTCCTACATGACCTTTAGTGTTGATGTATCCTGGCATAATACCAATTTTACATTCATCTGCAGTAATAACACCTGGACAGTTTGGTCCAACTAGACGAGTTTTCTTACCTTCCATGTAACGTCTAACGTTAACCATGTCTAGCACTGGGATATGTTCAGTAATACAAATAGTCATATCTAAATCAGCATCAACAGCCTCTAAAATCGCATCTGCAGCAAATGGTGCTGGAACATAAATTACTGAAACATTAGCGCCAGTAGCTTTAACAGCATCTTCAACTGTATTGAAAACTGGTACTCCTTCTACTTCTGTTCCACCTTTACCAGGTGTAACCCCAGCAACGATTTTAGTTCCATATTCTAACATTTGCTTTGTATGGAAAAGAGCAGTTGAGCCCGTAATTCCTTGTACAATTACTTTAGTATCTTTATTAATATATATGCTCACTTTTTGTCCCTGCCTTTCTTATCCTACAAGATTAACGATTTTTTGAGCGCCGTCTGCCATTGAATCTGCAGCAACGATATTTAAGCCCGATTCATTCAATAGTTTTTTACCTAATTCTACGTTAGTTCCTTCTAAACGAACGACAAGTGGAACTACTAATCCTAATTCTTTCGCTGCAATAATAACACCTTCAGCGATAATATCACACTTCATAATTCCACCGAAGATATTAACAAAAATACCTTTTACATTTTTATCAGAAAGGATGATTTTGAATGCTTCTGTAACTTTTTCAGCAGTCGCGCCGCCCCCAACGTCAAGGAAGTTTGCGGGTGATCCGCCGTAATAGCTAATCGTATCCATAGTTGCCATAGCTAGTCCAGCACCATTAACCATACAACCGATATTTCCATCTAAAGAGATATAGCTTAGGTCATATTTTGAAGCTTCAATTTCTTTTGGATCCTCTTCATCGTAGTCGCGCATCTCTAAAATGTCTTGATGACGATATAGAGCATTTCCATCGAAGTTGAATTTAGCATCTAGCGCTAAAACATCGCCATCAGCAGTTACTACTAATGGGTTAATCTCAACGATTGAAGCATCTTTTTCTTTATAAACTTGATATAAACCAAGCATAAATTTAGCTGCTTTGTTCACAAGTTTAGCAGGAATGTTCATATTAAATGCCATACGGCGTGCTTGGAAGCCTGTTAATCCTACAACTGGATCAATTTCTTCATAGAAAAGTTTTTCAGGAGAATTTGCAGCCACTTCTTCAATGTCCATACCGCCCTCTTCAGAGCCCATTAATGTTACACGTGAAGTTGAACGGTCTAAAACTAGACCCACATAATATTCTTTCTTGATGTCGCTTCCTTCTTCGATAAGTAAGCGTTTAATTTCTTTACCTTCAGGACCAGTTTGGTGAGTAACAAGTACTTTACCTAATAATTCCTTCGCGTATTCACGTACCTCATCTAAATTTTTAGCGATTTTAACTCCACCAGCTTTACCACGACCACCTGCGTGAATTTGAGCTTTAACAACGATAACGCTTGTTCCTAATTCTTTTGCCGCTTTAACTGCCTCTTCAGGTGAGAAAGCTACAATCCCGTTAGAAACCGCTACACCATATTGTCTAAGGAGTTGTTTTCCTTGATATTCATGGATATTCATCTTACATCCTCCAATCAAACTTATGTCAAGTAATTTACTACCCTTCTAATTGTATTAAAAGTGTCACATTTTGTCCACAAAAGTATAGCATTTGCGTAATACGACGAATATTCAGACTATGCGTCGGTAGATCTTATAGCATTTCCTTTTTCTTTATCTATTTTGTAAATATAAGCAAAGACCTCTGCTACCGCCTGATATAACTCCTCTGGAATCGATTGGTTTATATCCAATTGTCCGAGAAGTTCTACTAAACTTGCATCCTCTTGTACGGGAACATTAAATTCTTCGGCTCTCGCTAAAATATTTTCTGCTATTTTACCCTTTCCTTTTGCTACTATCTTCGGTGCATCATTAAGATCGGGATTATACGTTATTGCTACAGCTTCTTTTCGAGTATACCTTTCATCTTTCATATACGAATGTCTACTCCTTGTGCATCAAGCGCCTTTGATTTTGCCATCAAAGCCGATGTGATTTTTTGTTCCTCAAAGCTTTTTACGAATACTCCCGAGAGCTGATATCCTACCGATGATAATCCTTGCTTTAATATTTCTTTAAATTTATCAACAACTGGAACTAAATCCTTGTCATTGTTATATAAAGTAATCGAAACGACTCTATTTTGTACTTGCATATCTACAACAGTTTCTTTTAAAGTATCTAGCTGCAAATAAAACATAATCCTAGCAAAATCGGAGTCGATTTTACCGTCTTCTTTCATCCGACCATTCCACTCAAGTGTAGCATCCATTTTTTTACCTAGAAACTCTAAAGGAACTTGCATCAGCAACTGATGTTGCGGCCCATTTTCATTGGATAATATTTGTAATCCATTCATGCGTGCAAGCACTGTTTCTGCACTATCTCTCAATGCAGTAGAAATGGTCTGGTTTTGCATTAACTCCACAATTTGTGGCTTTAATTGAGAAGCTAGTTGTCTTATTTCCTCGCTATTATTTCCTAGTTTTGCTTCATAACCGAATCCTAGAGATCGTAAGACATCTTTTATAGCGTGCTCAAATGCTTTTCCATCTAATTGCTGCATAACTTGTTGCTCTGCTTGAATGACCGTTTGAGTAAGTATATTACTGTTGGCAGGGTTTCTACTTATATTCGTTACATTTTGTAAATTTTGAGTTATAGCTTCTTCCGTAATGCCTTTCCCTAATAACGACACCAAGTGGTCCTTGGGAGTTAACCCGTTTAAATCTTTTGTAAAAATTGCTTGCTGACTTTGCTCGGCAAATACTTTTGTCAATGCATTATTCACTAGCTGAAGTTGATTAGGTTGACTATTATTTTTCAGTAAAGCTATCACTTCATTCTTTTGGGTGGTCGTTAATGAAGATTGTTGACTAACCCAACTACGAACTTGTTCTAACACTTGCCCCTTTTCTGTAGGAGAAGCTTGTTCAAGTTTTAATAACAATTCTCCAGCTGAATTTGCAATTGCCGGCTGACCAGTAATCGGGGTTGGATTCGAAATGCTCGCAGTAGCTGGCAGTGCATTGGATTCCTTTAACGTTTGTAGAATCGGTAAGCGTGATGATAGAGGGGATTGTTGGTTTTGAAGATTTTCTATCTGCTTACCTAGTATCGCTCCAGCAACTGGGCCATTAAATGGCTCTGCTAACTTTTGTATGTTTTGTAGGATATTATTTTTTAAACCTGGCATAACTGTTTGATCCTGCTGTAATTGGGTTTGTAAATTTTGAAGAATATTATGCATTCCATCCGTAGATTTCCCGCTCATTACTGTCTGGAGCATAGTAAAAGTTAAAGGCAGTTTCATATCGACTATTTTTTGGATAGCCTCGAGGGCACCTTTTAACGTTACATCTTTTGGCATTTGTTTTAATAATTGTTCTACTTGTACTAATGTATCTTTAGAAACCGGTAATTGTTGTTTTATAAAAAACTGCACAGCTGCTTGCATTTCAGTTGTTTTTGGTAAGTTCATTGCTTGTAATAATTGTTGGCCTTGTTGTGCTAACGTATTTCCTTGTGTGAGAGGCCCTGTAACTACCTTTAGTTGTAATTCAGGTGCTGATTTCTCTACTTGAAAAAAATGAGAATCCCCAGCTTTTAGTGGAGTCTCTAATTTTGCTATTACTTTTTGATTGCCAATTTGTACTTCGGCAGTTTGGTTTGGATACAATTTTTTAATCTTTCCATGAACTACTTGCCCTTCCTTCATAGGTGCTTGTAAAGAAGAAGTTATCCCGGAAGCTGCAGATGATTGAGTAATTGAAAAAGATGTGGAAGTCACGTAATCACCTCATTCTTAATATTGATTTAATCGGCTCAAATGATTTTCGATGGTGCTGGGTAGGACCATATTTCTCTATCATTTCGACATGTAACTTTGTACCATAGCCTGCATGTTTGTTAAATAAATACATCGGAAATTGCTCATGTAACTGATCCATGTATTCGTCTCGAGCGGTTTTAGCTAAAATAGATGCTGCTGCAATTGCCAAGCTTTTTGCATCCCCTTTTATAATAGAATGCGTTTCGATGTCAATAGGCAATTTCATCGCATCTACTAATACGACATTCGGTTTTTCTTCTAAGTTTAATACAGCTTCTGTCATGGATTGTTTCGTTGCTTCATAAATATTCAACTGATCGATTTTTTCAACTGTTTGAAAGTGTATGCTGTACGCAATTGCATTTTGTTTAATCGCTATAGCTAGCTCATTTCGTTTAGTTCTAGTAACTTGTTTTGAGTCATCTAGGCCTATTAATTCTTTCGTATCATTTCGAAGGATTACAGCAGCTGTGACGACCGGACCTGCCAAAGGACCTCTTCCAGCTTCATCCACTCCCGCTACTAAACTCTTATCCTCCGAACAATAACTTCTATCGAAGGCTACTTTTTCTTCATGTGCCTGACGTTCTACTAGTAATTGTTGTTGTTTTCTTTTCCAACTTGTCCACAGTTTGCGTGCACCAATTCGTTCATCCTGCTCTAACTCCGTTATCCATGTTTCTAAACCTGTAGATTGCTCTAATTTTTCTTTTATCTCTTTTATACTTAACATCTCATTCACATCAGCTTTCTATCTCTTATTCTATGTATCGGCAATAATGTATAAAATTCAACAAATCCACTTCCATCTAACACTCTTTAGAAACGAGAAAACCCTTTTTACCATTTGGCAAAAAGGGTATCAGTAACATTAATATTCTTCCACAAAATCAAACGTTAACCTACCTAGATTTAGATTGCGCACATCTCGAACAACTAGTTCTGATACTTGATCGTAATCTATTTCGGTACCATTTCTATAACATCTTCTTAACTTGCCAATATGATCAAAAGTTTCTACTAAATCTTTGCTTACTTCTGTAATCTGATACCGTTCTTCCATCCGCTTTGGATAGTGGTCCTGCAAGAAGTTTAGACCATATACTGCTAAATCTTCCATATTAATAACTGCATCTTTAATAGCACCAGTTAGCGCAAGCTTATAACCAACTTGCTGATCTTCAAACTTTGGCCACAAGATACCCGGTGTATCTAACAATTCAATTTCTCTTTCTACTTTGATCCATTGTTGTCTTTTCGTAACACCAGGCGTATTACCTGTTCTTGCTATATTTTTCTTGGCAAAACGGTTAATCAGCGTGGACTTCCCTACATTCGGAATTCCAACAATCATTGCGCGAATTGCACGAGGTTTTATTCCTCTATCTCTCATACGGTCCCATTTAGGCTTTAAAAGCTCTTTTGCGGCCTTGAATACAGTTTGTAGTCCTTTTCCCTCTAGAGAGTTAATCGCCACTGCTGGATGTCCTTTTCCCTCGAAATAAGCAATCCATTTTTTAGTCTGCATTTCATCTGCCATATCCATTTTATTTAAAATAAGTAATCGCGTTTTTTGATGGATCACTTCATCTATCATTGGATTTCGAGATGATAGTGGTAATCGTGCGTCTATTAATTCAAACACGATATCCACTAATTTTAAGTTTTCGGTTACTTCTCTTCGTGCTTTGGCCATATGACCTGGAAACCATTGAATTGTCATCGTGCACCTCCTGTTACTTTATAAAACTAATTTCATTCAGAGGCCAAAAAACAATATTCGTATTACCAATAACTTCATCAATAGCGACTAGTCCAATATGTCGACTGTCTTTACTATATCTTCGATTATCACCCATAACAAAAATATATCCTTCTGGGATTATCTCTTCTTGAGTAATCTCTTCTAAAGTGAAATCATCTGTAAGTGTACCTTCTGTTATTTCACTTTTATATTGATCTAAATAAGGTTCAACTACTTCTTCTCCATTAACGTATAATTGATCATCTTTATACTCAACATGATCACCAGGTAGGCCTATTACACGTTTAATATAATTTTTTTGCTCTGGGGCATGGAATACTACTATGTCAAAACGATCTGGCTCACCAACCATATAGCCGATCTTGTTAACAACCATACGATCCCCATTTTCTAATGTGGGCATCATTGATTCTCCGTCTACTACGATAGGTGTGAATAAAAAGAAGCGAATTATCGCAGCTAGTCCAAAAGCAATTAATAAAGCTTTTGACCATTCCCATAATTCATTCTTTTGCTTTTTTGCTTGTTCCATTAACTTGCCCCCTTTGGTTATTCTCTTTATTGTACAAGGAAAACTCTTTTCAAGCAAAAACAAATATCCAATTTTCGTGGAGTTTGTGTGATTTGTTTATTATGAACAAAAAGTAAATACCCTTTTAATGACTCTATTATATGCTCTACGGAAATCAGTAGTATTATCCACCCTTAAATGTTCTTCAAATCGGGTGTTCATGCTACATTGTATAATTTCTTATCTTCAAATAAAAAATGTTGTAGCAAAAGTGGAACCACCTTTGCTACAACATCTACTTTTGCTATTAACGACGTTCTTTAATACGAGCTGCTTTACCACGTAGGTCACGTAAGTAGTACAATTTAGCACGACGAACTTTACCACGACGAGTAACTTCTAAGTTTGCAATTTTTGGTGTATGTACAGGGAATGTACGTTCAACACCAACACCGGATGAAATTTTACGAACTGTGAAAGTTTCGCTAATTCCGCCACCACGACGTTTAATTACAACTCCTTCGTACATTTGGATACGTTCGCGAGTTCCCTCTACAACCTTAACGTGAACACGAACTGTGTCCCCAGGACGGAATGTAGGAAGGTCAGAACGTAATTGTTCTTTAGTGATTTCTGAAATAATGTTTTGCATCATTTTCTCTCCTTCTGTAGAATGCTCTTACACACAGTTGCTGTTGCAGCGGAACACCCAAAATCAGTACTTTCCATAAAAGTACATAATAAAATATAACACACCTAATTACCGGACGCAATAATTATTATAAAATTACTATCCTTTTATTTCTTTTAATAAACATTCCTGTTCCGAGGTCAATTCTATTTTATCCAATAAATCAGGTCTGCGTGTGAACGTTCTATTTAAAGATTGTTGTTTGCGCCATTTATCAATTGCCGCATGGTTTCCAGACATTAAAACATCTGGAACTTTATAACCTCGATATTCAACCGGACGAGTATAATGGGGATGCTCTAACAAACCAGTCGAAAAAGAATCTTTTTCATGCGATTCTGCATTTCCTAATACATTAGGCAGTAACCTTACCACGCTATCTACCACAGTCATGGCTGCTAACTCACCGCCTGTTAATACAAAGTCCCCTATAGAAATTTCATCAGTAACTAGATATTCCCGAATTCGTTCATCGTAGCCTTCATAATGTCCGCAAATAAAAACAAGCTCTTGTTCCATAGCAAGCTCTTCCGCTTTTTTCTGCGTAAAACGCTCTCCCTGTGGACACAAAAGGATAATACGTCTATTTGTCCCTTGACTCGGCGGAAGTGCCTCTATGGCATTAAAAATAGGTTCTGGCTTTAATACCATACCCGCCCCACCACCATAAGGATAATCATCTACTTGATGATGTTTATTCCCTGAGTAGTCTCTAAAATTCACTACATTTATTTCTACTTCATTCTTTTCTTGGGCCTTTTTCAAAATGGATGAGTTAAATACACCAGTAAACATTTCTGGAAAAAGAGAAAGAATGTGAATATTCATCATGACAGTAAACCATCCAATACTTCTATGGTAATTTTCTTATGTTCAATATCAATTGATTTGACTACGTCCTCAATATATGGGATATAGTGATCTTTTTTCCCTTGTTCTGGGTGTACTGTCCATACATCATTAGCACCCGTTTGAATAATTTCCGTTATAGTTCCAATGATTTCGCCATCGGTAGACTCTACTGTACAGCCTATAATTTCATGAAAATAGAACTCATTTTCTTCTAAATCTGAAAGATATTTTTCAGATACCTTTAAAATGGCATTACGAAATACATCTACATCTTTTAACAATGAATAACCTTCAAAAGTTAATAGATCAAAGTTCTTATGTCTACGATGACTTGCTACTTTAACCATAATTGGTTTAGAACCATCCGCTTTATGTAAAGCAAGTTCACTTCCAACCTCGTAGCGTTCATCTGCAAAGTCAGTCGTAGAGATTACTCGAACCTCTCCCCAAATACCATGTGTATTTACTATTTTACCTACATTAAACCATTCCATTAAGATTACCTCCTAGTCAAAAAAAATTTAAATATGCCGTTGATTTCCACTCCGGTCGGACGCTTTCCGTGGGCACGGCTCGAGCCTGTAGTCTCTCCCTCGTGCTGTCCCACTGGAGTCGCCGACCTGCGCTACATTCAACAATAACCACTTAATATAAGAAAAGTTGCATACAATGTCGTATTTTCTCTCTCCAAATAATATAAATTGATCTCTGCATTCTTCATCTATTATTGGATAACATTTTTTAATTTAAAATAATTACAATTGATTTTAATTGATCGCTAAAAATTTGACCAATCTTTTTATTTTAGCGATAAACTATGCCCAATCTTTTAGTGTAGTACTGCACATTAATTAATTGTAGTGCAAGGTGGCGACTCCAGCGGGAAGCGTTAGGCGAAGACCCCGCAGCGAAGACATTGGCCAAACTTTGTTTGGGTAATGTCTTTGCGACGAGTAACCGCAGGAGCATATGTTTTCCAAGCGAGGAGGCTGAGGAAACGCACGCGGAAAGCGTCCAGCTGTAACGGAAATCATGGGATTATTCATTCTAACAAGTTCCTTAAACAATTGTTAACAGGACATTTTTATATACGGAGCTACGCATATACTGAGTATAATGTTTTCTACCTATCAAAAAAGGAAGAACAAATTGTTCTTCCTTTTTAATCTAATATGTCGACATATGTTTTTTTCTTTTGGTGACTGCCTGCTGCTGAGTAAACAATTGTACGAATTGCTTTCGCGACACGCCCTTGTTTGCCAATTACTTTTCCCATATCTTCAGGATGAACAGAAAGTTTATAAACTATACGGTTTATATTTTCTTCTTTTTCAACCTTCACATTTTCTGGATAATCAACTATCGGTTTAACGATTGCTTCGATCAGCTGCTTCACATTGTCCCCTCCGATTATTTGCCGAGTTTTGCGTTATGGAATTTCTCCATAATTCCTTGTTCTGAGAACAAGTTACGTACTGTATCAGATGGTTTTGCACCGTCTTGAAGCCATTTTAACGCTAATTCTTCGTTAATTTTAACTTCAGCTGGTTTAGTAAGTGGGTTGTAAGTACCTACTGTTTCAATTTGACGACCATCACGTGGTGAGCGAGAGTCTGCTACTACAATACGATAGAAAGGAGACTTTTTAGCTCCGATACGTTTTAAACGAATTTTTACTGCCATTTTCATTGCACCTCCGAATAGTTTCACACAAGATAGTATATTATCAAGCTTTTATTTGTTTGTAAAGTGTTTTTTCTTAACACCCTATATTTTTTATTTAAATAATGAGTCTAGACCAGGCATTTTCATCTTTTTCTTGCCTTTTTGTTGCATATTGGTCATTTGTTTCATCATTTTTTTCATATCTTCAAATTGTTTCAGTAATCTGTTTATATCTTGAATAGATGTACCAGACCCTTTAGCAATTCTCTTTTTTCTTGGTCCATTAAGTATCTCGGGAGTTGTTTTTTCCTGCGTAGTCATCGAATAAATGATGGCTTCTACACGATCCATCTGTTTTTCATCTACCTTCGCATTTTCCAACCCTTTGATTTTACCTGCACCTGGTAACATTTTTAGAATTTCATCTAAAGGTCCCATTTGTTTCACTTGACCAATTTGTTCTAAGAAATCATCGAATGTAAAACTTTGCGTACGGAATTTCTCTTCTAATTCCTTCGCACGTTCTTCATCGACATTTGCTTGAGCTTTTTCGATAAGTGACATCATATCGCCCATACCTAAAATTCTAGAAGCCATTCGTTCCGGATGGAAAGGCTCTAACGCATCCATTTTTTCACCCATCCCGACAAATTTAATCGGTTTTTGAGTAACGGAGCGAATAGACAACGCAGCACCACCACGTGTATCTCCATCTAATTTTGTTAAAACGACACCGGTAATACCTATAGCTTCGTTAAAATTATTTGCTACGTTGACTGCATCTTGACCAGTCATTGCATCTACAACTAAAAATACCTCATCAGGTTCTTTAATTGCGCGTATATCTTTTAACTCTTGCATAAGCGTCTCATCAATATGAAGACGTCCAGCAGTATCTATAATAACTACATCGTGATGTTCTTCCTTGGCTTGTTCTATAGCCTGCTTAACAATTTCAACAGGGGAAATATCGGTCCCCAATGCAAACACAGGTAAAGAAAGCTGTTTCCCGATAGTTTGCAGCTGTTGAACGGCCGCTGGTCTATAAATATCCGCAGCAACCAATAAGGGCTTTTTGTTGTACTTTTTACGCAGGACATTGGCTAATTTACCAGTAGTAGTTGTTTTCCCTGCCCCTTGCAAACCGACCATCATAATAACCGTAGGTGGTCTCGTAGAGAAAGAAATTTGACTTTGCTCTCCACCCATCAGTTCGGTCAATTCATCTTTAACGATTTTAACAACCTGTTGACCAGGCGTTAAACTTTTCATCACGTCTTGACCAACGGCACGGTCCGAAACATTTTTAACGAATTCTTTTACTACTTTTAAGTTAACGTCTGCCTCAAGAAGTGCATAACGAACTTCTCTCATCATTTCTTTTACATCAGCTTCAGAGATTTTACCTTTACCTTTAATCTTCTGAAGTGTACCTTGGAGTCGCTCTGCTAATCCTTCAAACGCCATGCACGTTCGCCTCCTAATCCCATTCTTTTAATTGATTAATGAGTTGAATCAGTTCTTTTTCAGATGATTGATCTTCTACAAGAGAAAGTAGTTGTTCCACCGTTTCTTGTCTACGTTGAAATTTGGAAAACAGACTTAGTTTTTCCTCATACTCTTCTAACATAGCTTCAGTTCGACGTATATTGTCATATACAGCCTGCCTTGAAATAGTATATTCTTCTGCTATTTCCCCAAGAGACAAATCATCTAAATAATAAAGTTGCATATAGCTTCTTTGTTTATCTGTTAATAAAGCCTGGTAAAAATCGAAGAGAAAATTCATGCGAGTTGTTTTTTCAATCATTCCCATCTCTCCTTACCATATCAATTACAGCATGGGGTTATTACTTCCCCCATTCGCTAATCACTTATCATACTCTAGTTTAGTAAGAGAAAAGACATCTGTCAAGTAAAATTACTTGTCTGACTCTTTTTCTTCTGCTTCTTCCAAGTCTAATCCATCAGCGAAAAGACCATATACATACTTTTCTGCGTCAAATGGTTGTAAATCATCCATCTGTTCTCCTAGACCAACAAACTTTACGGGAATATGCAGTTTATTGCGTATCGCGAGTACGATACCACCTTTTGCCGTACCATCTAGCTTAGTTAAGACAATACCCGTTACATTTGTTACTTCTTTAAACGTTTGTGCTTGAACAAGTGCATTTTGTCCTGTAGTAGCATCAAGCGCAAGTAGCACTTCATGAGGAGCATTTGGTATTTCACGAGAAATTACACGATGAATTTTTTCCAACTCATTCATTAAGTTTACTTTGTTTTGTAACCTACCTGCAGTATCACAGATTAGCACATCTACACCGCGAGACTTAGCAGCTCTTACAGCGTCATACATAACTGCTGCAGGATCGGAGCCTTCTGACTGCTTAATAACTTCGACTCCTACTCTATCTCCCCAAACTTGCAGCTGTTCGATAGCCCCAGCACGGAACGTATCCCCTGCTGCTAGCATAACGTTTTTTCCTTCCCCTTTTAAACGATGGGCAAGTTTTCCTATCGTCGTTGTTTTACCAACGCCGTTCACTCCGACAAACAAAATAACAGATAAATCACTTTCTTCAAGTTGAAGCTCCGTTACGTCGTCCTCACCAGCATTATAAATTTCTACTAACTTCTCAGAAATAACCGATTGAATACCAGAAGTATTTTTAATATTTTTGCGTTGTACTTCAAAGCGTAATGAATCCATCAATTCTGTAACTGTTTCGAAACCTACATCCGCTTGTAGTAATATTTCCTCTAGTTCTTCAAAAAAGTCTTCGTCCACTTTACGATATTTGGCTACTAGATCATTCACCTTTGATGTAAACTGGTTTCTTGTTTTGGAAAGACCTTCTTTAAACTTATTTGTAATAGAAACTGTTTCTTCTGCTTCTGGAGTAGAACCTAACATTTTTTCTTTGAATTTTTTAAAAAAGCTCATATATAAACTCCTTTTAAGTTACTAATTCCTCTTCTAATTTAACAGAAACTAATTTGGAAATACCAGATTCCTGCATGGTAATACCATATAGGACGTCCGCGCCTTCCATTGTACCCTTACGATGTGTAATCACGATAAACTGTGTATCGTTGCTGAATTTCTTTAAATAATCGCTATAACGTGTGACATTAGCCTCGTCAAGTGCTGCTTCCACTTCATCCAAAATACAAAATGGAACTGGGCGTGTTCGTAAAATCGAGAATAGTAAAGCAATGGCTGTAAGTGCTCGTTCTCCACCAGATAATAAAGAAAGGTTTTGTAATTTTTTCCCTGGAGGCTGAGCCAGAATCTCTATCCCCGTATCAAGTAACGACGTTGGGTCTGTTAATAACAAATCTGCCTGACCACCACCAAATAGTTCTCGGAACACTACTTTAAAATGACGTTGAATTTCATTGAAGGTTGTTTCAAAACGAATGGTCATCTCTTCATCCATTTCTTTAATAACCTCATGTAATGTCTCTTGAGCGGATAACAAATCTTCTCTTTGTTCAGTTAGGAATGAATGACGTTCGTTTACTTGTTCAAACTCCTGAATGGAACTAAGATTTATCGGACCCAATTCTTCAATAGAGCGCTTTAATAATTTAACCTTTTTACGGGCCAAATCCTCGTCCATGTCAAATGGATAATTCTGCTCTGCATCTTCTAATGTCATTTCATAAGTTTCTTCTAAATGATTTTGTAACGTCTTCATTTCTACTTCAATTTTACTTTGTTTTATGTCTAACGTTCGTTCATCCATAAGATGTATATTAGCTTGTTGTTGCAATTGTTTTAATGACAGTTCTGCTTGCAATATTAATTGTGCAAGTTCTGACCGCTTAGTTTTACCTGATTGTATTTGAACGATTAAATACTCTTTTTTCTTTTTATGTTGTTCGATTAGTTCTATTAATTCTTCCGGAGATGTCTCCCCTTGGTCATCATTTTCATACCAAGCGATTTCCTTTTGTAAGGTTGTCACTTTTTGTACACTCACCGTACTAGACTGTTCCAAAAGAACTTTTTCTTTCTCAAGTTGAGATAGTTGTTCATTGACAACAGCGATAAGAGAAAGTAATTCGCCTAACTCATTTTGGAATTTATCTTTCTCTTGCAAAGATTGTTGCTTCAACGACTGTAGTTCATCAATTGTTTTCTGAATAGAAATCAATGACTCGTTAATTTCTTTACTTCTGGCAGCAGTTTGCGCTTTTTTCTGAACTAAGCCTTCATGGAGATGATTCTTTTCTGTTTTTTCTTCGTCATATTCCAATAACTGACTTGTCAATCTAGAAATTATAGCAGCACATTCTCTAGATTCAGAAAGAAGTTTATGCTCTAATTCTCTTAGTTGCTCACCAGAAATTCGAGTGTCTTCTAAATCTATTTTCAAGTCTTGTACTTCTTGTTTTCTTTTAGAAACAGAAACTTCTGCTTCTAAAACAGATTTTTCTAGTTCTACTAGCTTGATATTAAGTTGTTCAAGCTCTGCTTTACGAGTAAATAAAGAAGACTGCTGTTTAACAGACCCCCCTGTTAAAGATCCTCCGGCATTTACTACATCTCCATCTAATGTAACGAAACGGAATTTATATTGCAGTCGAGCAGCCATTTCATTGGCCCCTTTTAAATCTATGGCAATTATAATATTACCAAGAAGATTTTCTACAATAATTTGATAGCCTTCAGAATAATTAACAAGTTTATCTGCTGTATTCACAAAAGATGGATGGTCTTGAATAGAATTGAGTGTGAACTCGTTTATTTTACGAGATTTCATAACCTGGAGTGGTAGGAATGTTGCTCGCCCTACCCTTTTCTTCTTTAACCAATCTATTGCAATTCTAGCATCCTGGCTACTATCCGTAATTATATGCTGAGATTGCGGACCAATAGCAGTATCAATTGCCGTCATATATGATTCTGGTATTTGAATTAGTTCAGCAACTGCTCCGTGAATACCTTTTAGTTCCTTCTTATCTCGCGCAATAAGAACCTCTTTAACTCCTTGGAAAAACCCGGAAAACTCAGATTCTAACTCTTCCAATGAATCTCTTCTTGCTTGCATTTGGTGTTTCATCTGATAGGCTTTTTGAAGCATTGTTTGTTGCTCTTCAAAGGAACCTTCTAGACGTTCTGAAACTTCTCTTTTTGTTTTATAATCCGTAAGCCTTGCTTGTAGATCCTTTTGACATTTTGACAATAACGGGTCTAACTCGTTTTTGCGGATTGTTAGCTTTTCTAATTCGTTTTTAATTTCTTGGTAGTCTGCAACCATTTTTTCTGAAGTAACGAGTTCAAAGTGAAGTTGTTGCTCCATATGTTTCATCTCGTTCTTCATAGTTGCTTCTTCATTTAGCAAATCGATATATGTACTTTTCAACTCTTCAATTTCTTCTTCCATTTCAGAAGCAGATTTACTCAACACATGATCGATTTGAACCTTTTTAGCACGAAGCACTTTAAGTTGAGCTTGTTTATTAGATTTTTCTTTGTTATTCGTTTTCATTTGCTCTTCTAGCGTTTGAACTTTATATCGTTCTTCTGCTAGCGCCTTTTTAAGCTGCGATATTTGTTGACTAGCATTTTGTTGTTTCTCCGCCAAAAGCAGCTTTCTGCCTTCCAAGCGTTCTAATTCAGAACTGGATTCTACTAGTTCACTTTGCTCTGTATCCAACTTTTCATCAATAGCGGTCATTACTTTTCTGTCTTGCTGAATATTTTTTTCCAGCTCGTCAATTTGTAAAAGTAGAGACTGTTTGATGTGCTGAAGTTCGCTTAACTTTGTTTTTAATTCCATATTTTCTTGAACAAAATCCCTTAAATCATGAGCGATAACTGCAATTTCAATATCCTTAAGTTCTGCGGACATCATTAAATAATCGGACGCCAGAGAGGATTGAATCTGCAAAGGCTCCATTCGACTATCCAATTCATGCAAAATATCGAGAACACGATTTAAGTTATCGTCTGTTTCAATTAGCTTAAATTCAGCTTTCTTTTTTCGTTGCTTATACTTTAAAACACCTGCAGTTTCTTCAAAAATAGTACGGCGATCTTCAGGTCGACTATTTAGTATTTCGTCAACCCGGCCTTGAGAAATAATAGAAAACGCTTCTTTTCCAAGCCCAGAATCCATAAATAAGTCCGTAATATCCTTCAATCTGCATGTTTGTTTATTTAACAAGTATTCACTGTCACCAGAACGGAACACTCTTCTAGTCACACTAATTTCCGAAAAATCAAGAGCTACCCGTTGGTCTGCATTATCTAATATCAAGTTCACTTCTGCAAAGTTCAATGCTTTTCTAGAATCACTTCCGGCAAAAATGACATCCTCCATTTTTGCACCTCGAAGAGACTTCGCAGACTGCTCTCCTAAAACCCATCTTATTGCATCTGTAACATTACTTTTTCCACTACCATTTGGCCCTACTACTGCAGTAACTCCTGGAACAAAATCAATTCCAATACGGTCTGCAAAAGATTTAAATCCAACAATTTCTAATCTTTTAAGGAACAATGACTATTCCCCCTGTTCTGAATCCCTTAATGCGAGTATAGCAAGTCTTGCAGCTTGTTGTTCTGCCTCTTTTTTAGAACGACCATCGCCGATACCCAGTTCTTTAGTGTTTAAAATAACCCGAGAAACAAAAGTACGATTATGAGCCGGTCCTTTTTCCTCTACTATTTCATAGCTTAACGTACCAATATTTTGTTGTTGAATAATTTCTTGTAATTGACTTTTATAATCCATCACATGCGAAAAAGCACCGAGTTCGATTTTGGGGAAAACAATTTTTTCTAAAAACTCTATAACTGTTTCTAATCCCTGATCTAAATATAATGCACCGATATATGCTTCAAAAACGTCTGCTAAAAGTGCAGGTCTTTCACGACCGCCCGTTAGCTCTTCCCCTTTTCCTAACAATACATATTTGCCGAAGTTCAACTCATTTGCAAACAATACAAGAGATGGCTCACAAACGATGGCCGCTCGGAGTTTAGTTAACTCGCCTTCACTCATGCCAGTATATTTTTGAAATAAATATTGAGAAACGGACAATTCTAATACTGCGTCTCCAAGGAACTCTAGACGTTCGTTATCGGCAAAAAATTTACGACGATGCTCATTCACATAAGATGAATGGGTAAAGGCTTGATACAATAATGTTGGATTTTCAAATCTTATTTGGAAATGCTCCTGAAACTGCTCAAATTGTTCTTTTACAGTTTCTGAAAAAATTACTCTGCGAATATTATTTTTTTTGCGATTTACTTTCATGAATTATCTGCCTTTCCACTTATCATATGTTCATCTAAGTTTACCCGTTTCTAGCCTAATGTGCAAAAAGAAATAGAGACGTTCTCTTATTCACATGGAATAAGTAGAACGCCTCTGCTACTATTAAATTTTATGTAGTAGACTTCCTACTGCATAATATTTAACCTTGTTTGCTTTCAATATATTTAACTGCACTACCTACAGTTGAAATTTGTTCAGCATCTTCATCTGAAATTTCCATATCGAATTCATCTTCTAATTCCATTACTAATTCTACCACATCTAGAGAGTCTGCACCTAAATCTTCACGAAAAGATGCTTCTAATTTTACTTCGTTCTCATCTACTCCTAGACGATCGATGATTACTTTAGTTACGCGTTCTAAAACAGTTGACACATTAGTCACCTCCCCTCAATGATTATACAAAAAACTGCTTTGTAATGAAAGTGCTTCTACAATTTATACATAAAACTCCTATATAGACTGGAGCCTTACATATACATGCCGCCATTTACATGAATTGTTTGACCAGTTATATAATTTGCGTCTTCCGAGGCTAAAAATGCAACCGCCTTAGCGATGTCTACCGGATTTCCAAATTTAGCTAGTGGAATCTGGCTTAACATTTGAGACTTAATATCCTCCGGTAAAGCATCTGTCATATCTGTTGTTATAAATCCAGGTGCAACCGAGTTCACTGTTATATTACGACTGGCCAATTCTTTAGCAGATGACTTAGTTAGACCAATAACCCCAGCTTTAGCAGCGACATAATTGGCCTGCCCTGCATTCCCAGAAACTCCAACAATCGACGTAATATTAATAATTCTCCCTGCTCGTTGTTTCATCATTTGTCTTGTCACAGCTTTTGTACAAAGAAAGACACCTTTTAAATTCGTATTAA
This sequence comes from Psychrobacillus sp. FSL K6-1464, assembly GCF_038003145.1. NCBI lineage: Bacteria > Bacillati > Bacillota > Bacilli > Caryophanales > Bacillaceae > Psychrobacillus > Psychrobacillus sp. FSL K6-1464. The sequence continues at coordinate 1,229,720 of NZ_JBBOOP010000001.1, read as the reverse complement.
GCACATCATCCCACTCTTGTTCCTTCATACGCATAAGTAGATTATCACGAGTGATACCAGCATTGTTTACTAAAATATCAATCGAACCAAATTTCTCTAAAGTGGAGCTTATTAGATTTTGAACATCATCTGCTTTGTCTACATTCGCTTGAATAGCAAAAGCCTCTCCACCTGAAGCTTTAATTTCTTCTACCACAGCTTCTGCTCTCTCTTTACTCCCACTATAGTTAACAGCAACCTTAGCTCCCTCATTCGCAAGGTATAAAGCAATATCTTTTCCTATCCCGCGAGAAGCACCAGTTACAATTGCAGATTTCCCATCTAATTTACCCATGTTGCTCAACTCCTAGCTCAGTAATAACTTGCTGTAATGTCTCTTCATCATGCACACAATAAGTAGTTACAGATCGATCGATCTTTTTCACTAAACCACTTAGAACTTTACCAGGACCACATTCTACAAAAATAGTCGTTCCTTGCTCTATCATCTGTTGAATCGATTCTTCCCAACGAACAGGTGAATACAATTGTTCAACTAGTAAATTTTTAATATGGCTAGCATCTGTAACTGGTTCAGCAGTTACATTTGAAATGACAGGTATAGCAGCTTGCTTTAGTTCAATTGCTGAAATTGCAGCATCTAATTGCTGCGCTGCAGGTCTCATTAGTTCGGAGTGGAATGGTCCACTTACTACTAGAGGAATCGCTCTTTTAGCACCAGCTTCTTTTGCTTTACTTGATGCTTCTAATACTCCTGCAGCAGTTCCCGAAATAACAATCTGACCTGGACAATTTAAATTAGCTATTTGCACAACCTCACCGTTTGAAGTGACATCATGAGTAACAGCTGCTAATTCATCTTTGCCTAATCCGAGAATCGCAGTCATCGCACCTTTTCCGGCAGGTACTGCTTCATTCATATATAAACCTCTTTGATGAACTAATAAAACCGCTTCTGCAAAGCTTAGAACATCTGACGCAACTAGGGCAGAATATTCACCTAAACTATGACCAGCGGTAAAATTAGGTATGATTCCAGCTTGTTTTAGTTTGTGTGCAATCATGGAACTTGTAGTGAGTAATGCCGGCTGTGCATTATAGGTTTTGGTAAGTTCCTCTGCAGGTCCATTCAACATAAGCTCACTCAAAGAAAATCCTAATACTTCATTTGCTTGTTCATAAAAATGATGACAATCTGTATTATTCTCTACTAATTGTTGACCCATGCCCACTGTTTGTGAACCTTGGCCAGGGAAGATAAAAGCAATTTTAGTCATTGGGTGATTCCTTTCGTAATGTAGTTGAAATTATGTCCGCAACATTATGCTCCACCATTGTACGAGCCTGTCTGATGGCATGATAGATAGCTCGACCGTTCGAGGAACCATGCGCTTTAATAACTGGAGCTTTCAGACCGAATAATCCTGCTCCTCCATATTCGGAGTAATCTAATGTGTTTTTTAGCACTTTAAGTTCATTTTTTGCCAATAAATAAGATATTTTTGTTTTAGCAGATGTATTAAAAGCTTCCTTCAATAAAGTAAATATGCCCGAAGCTGTACCTTCAATCGTTTTAAGTACCATGTTCCCAGTAAAACCATCCGTCACAACCACGTCCGCTACTCCATTAAGTAAATCTCTAGATTCAACATTACCCACGAAATTAATAGGTGCGTCTTTTAAGAGCTGAAAGGCAGCTTTAGTTAACTCGTTTCCTTTAATATCTTCTGTCCCAATATTCAGCAGCCCCACACGTGGATTCGAAATACCGCGAACTTTCTCAGCATATATACTACCCATAACCGCAAACTGCTCTAAATGCTCAGGTTTTGCATCGGCATTGGCACCTAAATCCAACATAACAAACCCTTTTCCATCAAGCGTAGGTAATGTCGGTGCTAAAGCAGGACGATCTACTTGATCGATACGACCAACTATAAATAATCCAGCCGCCATTAAAGCGCCAGTATTCCCCGCTGACACGCAAGCATCAGAATCTCCACTTTTCACAGATTCAGCCATTTTAACCAAGGAGGAGTTTTTCTTTCTTCTAATTGCACGAACAGGCTCATCTGTCCCTTCAATTACTTCATCTGTATGTATAACTGTTAAACGTTGATGTTTCGTTATTAACGAGGCAAGCTTTTCCTCATCACCATATAACTGAATTTCTATATCTGGGAACGCTTCTAACGCCTCGTAAACGCCTTTTACTATTTCATGAGGAGCATTGTCCCCACCCATTGCATCTATTGAAATTTTCATTATTAATCACCTTTTTTATGACATCGTTACTCGGTACATGCTAAATTGACCAACGAAAACCGTCTCATTTTCTACCTTGCTAGTAACCTCTATTAACGTACTATTCTTTTCGACATCACTGGATGTCACGACTGCTTTAGCAATTACACGATCTCCTACTTTTACAGGTTTGACAAATGTAAGATTAGACTTTCGAGTAAGCGCTAAATCATCATTTATAACCGCAACGGCTAATGAATTGGCCTGAGCAAATAAATGGTGTCCTCTTGCTATACCATTTCTAGCAAAAACATGATCATGTGTAATATCTAATATGGAAATCGCTTGTTTATCCAAATCTATATCAATAATCTCTCCAATTACTTCGTCAATTGGAAGAGACTTGACGTCTTCTCCAAAATTATGAGCAGCAACTGACTTAATACGTTCTCGCAATTCCGGAATAGATAATTCCATTCTATCCAGTCGGATAGTTTGAACACTTACATGAAAAGTAGAAGCTAAATTTTCATCCGTCACAAACGGGTTTTTATCTAATGTTTCTAATAGTAATTTCTGCCTATCCTTTTTGGAGTATTTCATATCCTCACCACCATTTTAGCACTTGGTACTAATATCAGTATATAAATATTAAAAAAAGAATGCAAGAATAGATTCAAAATCCTTCTTACATTCTCTTTAATCAATTCGTTCTCCATCCATAGCTTTTGAATTTATCAGCATCTCGCGGAGTCCCGCCATTTCACTCGAATCCCAAAATTCTTTAGAGTCTAATAACCTCTCAGCATCCACTTTAGCAGTATTTAAAGCACGATAATCATGCACAAGATCTGCTACTTTAAATTCTGGAAGTCCACTTTGTTGTTTCCCAAAAAAGTCACCAGGACCTCGAAGTTCTAAATCTTTTTCTGCTAGTATAAAGCCATCATTAGTCTCGGTCATGGAAACCATTCGCTCTTTTCCTTCTTCGGACTTTGGATCAGCTAACAATACACAAAATGATTGATGTTCACCACGACCAACTCGACCTCGTAGTTGATGTAACTGGGCTAGACCAAAACGCTCTGCATCGAAAATTATCATAAATGTTGCATTCGGAACATTTACACCAACCTCTACAACTGTAGTGGAAACTAATACCTGGATACCACCTTCTGAGAAATCTCTCATTACTTGTTCTTTCTCATCCGAATGGAGTCTTCCGTGCATTAAACCAACTGTGGAGGTGCCCCTCAGTTCTTCTGTCATCATGTTATACACATCTACCGCATTTTGGACATCAAGCTTTTCAGACTCCTCGATTAAAGGACAAATTATATAAGCTTGTCTTCCGGTAGCCAGTTCACTTTTTAATCGAGCTATCAATTTATGTAGCTGATCAGGTTTCATCCAATGTGTTTCAATCTTCTTACGACCTGCAGGCATTTCATCGATAATAGAAACATCCATTTCCCCAAAAGCCGTAATAGCTAAAGTACGAGGAATAGGAGTCGCGGTCATAAAAAGAACATCTGGATTTTCTCCTTTGTCTTTTAGGACTCTCCGCTGCTCCACACCAAATCTATGCTGCTCATCGGTTATGACAAGCCCAAGCTTTTTAAATACAACATCTGGTTGAATTAATGCATGCGTCCCTATTAAAAGATCTATAGTCCCAGCTGCTAGATTTTCTAAGACTGCTCTTCTAGCTTTAGTTTTTGTTGAACCGGTCAGTAAAGCAATTCGGACACCTATAGGAGCTAACCATTCGTCAAGTGAACTAGCATGCTGCTCAGCTAAGATTTCGGTAGGAGCCATTAATGCCCCCTGATACCCCGCTGTAATTACGGCATATAAACAAATTGCGGCGACTATTGTTTTTCCAGACCCAACATCCCCCTGAAGTAAGCGATTCATACGATGAGGTTCCCGTAAGTCTCGACATATCTCATTGACGACTCTTTTTTGAGCATCTGTAAGTTCATATGGCAAAGTTTCGATTAACTTCTTAACTAGATCATTATGAAAGGCAATCCCATTTCCTAAATTTTGTTCTTTTCGAACCTTTTTAATAGCCTGCATTTTTAATTGAAAAACTAATAATTCCTCATACACAAAGCGCCTTCTTGCATCTTTGGAATGTTCCGCATCTAGAGGGAAATGAATACCTTCTAAAGCATCAGAGATACCTGGTAAACGGTATGGTAATCGAATAGAATCTGGTAGTGGATCTACTAAAGATCCCTTTAAATGATCCAATGCTTGCCTCATGAACTTACGAAATGTTTTTTGATTGATCGAGCCTTTTAAAGAATATACCGGTTCAAAATCTTGTAAATCCGTTTTTGGTCCAATCGAAAAAGTAGAGACATTAATGACCTGTCTACCTCGATCCCACTTTCCCGATACGGTTACAATAGAACCTGGAATTATCTTATCTTTTAAATAGCCTTGGTTGAAAAATACAGCCTTTATTAAGTGTTGTCCTGCAAGTATTCGAACTTGCATTCTGGATTTGTTTTTCCCTAAAAAAAGAAGGGAAGGCTCACTTTCGACCCTTCCTTCTACTGTCACTCGTTCATTATGCGCAGTCTCTGCCAAATTTTTTAGTCGGAAATCCTCGTGCCTATAAGGGAATGTCATAACTAAATCCTCTAAAGTAACAATACCTAGGTCTTGCAAGGCGTTTGCTGTACTACTTCCCACTCCCTTTAGAGAAGCGACTAAATCATACTTATTAGTTTCCACTTCCAACTACTGCTCCACCAAAAATTTTAGACTCTAACCATCTACCAGTAGGTGTTGCTGCAAGACCACCTTGACCAGTTTCTTTTAAAGTAGAGGGCATCGATTGACCAATTCGATACATTGCATCTATTACTTCGTCACATGGAATTCGACTAGTTACACCCGCTAGCGCCATATCTGCTGCCACTAATGAATTAGCGGCACCCATCGCATTTCTTTTCACACAAGGTACTTCTACTAATCCAGCTACTGGATCACAAACTAACCCAAGCATGTTTTTTAATGTTATCGCAAAAGCTTCCGCACATTGAGCAGGAGATCCTCCCGCCATTTCTACGATTGCTGCTGCCGCCATTCCTGAAGCAGAACCAACTTCTGCCTGACAACCGCCCTCTGCTCCTGAAATAGAAGCATTATTCGCTACTATAAATCCAAAAGCACCAGATGTGAACAAGTACCGTATCATCTGTTCTCTAGTAGGATTCAATTTGTTTTTTACTGCAAATAAAGTACCAGGAACTACTCCCGCCGAACCCGCTGTTGGCGTTGCACATATCGTTCCCATAGCAGCATTAACTTCGTTAGTTGCCACTGCTTTACTAACAGCATCTAACATAAGCCCTCCTGTAAGAGTATTTCCTTTTTTAAGATAGTTTTGTAGTAAAACTGCATCTCCACCAGTGAGACCCGAAGTAGATTGAACACCACGAAGGCCTTTTTCAACAGCCTCTTCCATAACCGTCAAATTACGATCCATTTGAGCCATTATATCTTCTCTAGAACGATCTGTAATCATTATTTCCTGTTCTATCATTATTTCAGAGATCAGTTTGTTTTCCCGGGTTGCTCGCTCTACTAATTCACGAACGTTACGAAATAGAACTTCCATTTGTATTCCCCCTTAATCGGCGATTCTTGTTACTTGCGTAATATTAGGCAAATCACTAATTTCATTTAATATTTGTTCATTCACATTTTGATCGATTTCAATAACCATCAAAGCCATATTTCCTTTTTCCCGTCTCGAAACTTCCATATGTCCAATATTAATATCATATTTTGCTAAACAGTTTGACACACTTGCAATACACCCTGAACGATCCTCATGAACTACTAAAATAGCCGCTAGTTCACCTGAAAGACGTAGTGGAAAACCATTCAACTCTGTAATTTCCGTCTTTCCGCCGCCAATAGAAATTCCGACCATAGACATTTCACGGCTTTCGTCACCAATGACGATCCGTGTAGTATTCGGATGCTCTGTATGTGCGGTCTCTGGTATAAATTCATATGTTAAACCAGCTTGCTTCGCGTCCTCAAACGCTGTTTTAATACGTTCATCAAAAGTATCATAATCTAGCAAACCACCAACAATTGCTTTATCCGTTCCGTGACCTTTATATGTTTCTGCGAAAGACCCGTATAAATATATTTTTGCCCATGTAGGCTGTTTTCCAAATAAGTCCCTAGCTACTCGCCCTATACGAGCTGCCCCAGCAGTATGGGAGGAGGACGGACCTATCATAACTGGCCCGATAATATCAAAAACAGATTTAAATTTCACTGATTAAACCTCCACATGATGTTTTAGTACCCCCATTTTACACTCTAACCTCAAAATAAACAAAGTATTATATTTTATCTAGTAAACTTCGGCAATTAGATACGGGGATATATTTTCTAGTGTATGTATTAGGATACGAACCAAACCATTCATGGCACAGGGTGAGCCAATCTAATATCCTTTATAAAATATGGGTTCCAGACCTTAAATAGTCAATGTGGTCTTGTTTAATATTTTTCGTTGTAAATTATAAACATAAAAAAACCATGTAGAGAAGATTAGCTCTACATGGTTTCTAAATTATTCTACAGATAAGATATATGGGTAAAGTGGTTGTTTCCCATTATACACTTCTACTTCTATATCTTTATAATGTGCTTCAATAAAAGCTGCGAATTCGTTCGCATCCTCTGCACTTACATCTTCTCCATAAATGACCGTAACTATTTCGGACTCTTCATCCATTAATGACTTGATCAAGCTAGTAGTTACTTCTTTTAAGGAAGGTTTAGAAAGTACAATCTTACCTTCTGCAAGCGCCATGAAATCATCTTTTTTAATCTCGACTCCATCAATAGATGTATCTCGAACAGCAAATGTTACTTGTCCTGTTTTGACATGTGCATATGCTTCGGTCATATTGTTTTTATTTTCCTCGACAGTTGCTTGCGGGTTAAAGGCTAATATTGCAGCCATTCCTTGCGGGATTGTTTTGGTAGGAACTACAGCAGCTTCGATACCTAGTATTTCCGCAGCTTGCTCGGCAGCCATTACGATATTTTTGTTGTTAGGTAAGATCAATACGCGCTCTGCTCCAACCGCTTGTACAGCTTTGACAATATCTTCAGTAGATGGATTCATCGTTTGTCCACCTTCGATAACTGCTGATGCACCTAAGCTTTTTAATAGTTCAGAAACGCCAGTCCCCATCGCTACAGTAACAATTGCATATGGATGAACCTCTGTTTTTTTCGTTGCTGCTCCAGTGGAATATCCTTCTCCCACGATTTCTGTATGTTGCTGACGCATATTTTCAATTTTAATCTTGATAAGGTCACCATATTGTTGTCCATATGTTAAAACCTCACCTGGTGTTTCTGAATGAATATGAATTTTTGCAATTTCATCATCCGAAATAACTAGTAAAGAATCCCCATATTCACTTAAATCATTACGAAAAGCCGTTTCATCAAATGATTTTTTTCCTTCTTCAAAACGAACCATAAATTCTGTACAAAAGCCGAATTCAATATCAGCAGTATCCATAAATCCTTGAACATTCATATGATGTTCAGCGCTAACAAGATCATCCATTGAAGACCCTACCGTCTTACTCGGTAATGCTTCCCCTTTTAGACTCGCTAAAAATCCTTCATAAACAAACACTAGTCCTTGCCCACCGCTATCAACTACTCCTACTTCTTTTAGGACGGGTAGAAGATCAGGCGTTCTATCCAATGATTTTTTGGCTTCATCTACTATCGCTTCCATTAGCTCACGAATGTCATCCACATCTTCGCTAACCTCTACAGCTTTTCGAGCAGAATCCTTTGCAACAGTTAAGATAGTACCTTCAACCGGCTTCATAACCGCTTTATATGCAGTTTCCACACCATAGTTAAGTGCATCAGCAAATTGGTTTGCATTTAATACATCTAACTGTTCGATTGATTTACCGAAGCCACGGAATAATTGAGATAAAATTACTCCTGAATTTCCACGAGCACCCATAAGTAAACCTTTAGAAAGTGCTTGAGCTGTTTTTCCAATATGCTCATGAGTATGGGCTGCTGTTTCTTTTGCCCCCGAAGTCATGGATAAATTCATATTAGTCCCTGTGTCACCATCTGGTACAGGAAATACATTTAATGCATCTACATAATCAGCATTTTGGAAAAGATGATGTGCTCCCATCTGAACCATGTCTGCAAATTGGATACCATTGATTGATTTCATTATTTTCTCTCCTTATTTACACGTTTGCCACGCGAACTCCTTGAACATACACATTAACGGATTTCACTGACATACCAAGAGATTTGTTTAGTGTGTATTTGACTTTTGACTGTACTTGGTAGGCTATTTCTGAAATTTTCGTGCCATAGCTAACTATAATATACATATCAATATGTAAATCTTCTTTTTCTTGTCTCACTAAAACACCTTTAGTGAAGTTTTCTTTTCTTAATATATCTGTTAATCCATCGCGAATTTGATGCTTTGAAGCCATACCAACTATTCCATAACATTCAATAGCGGCTCCTCCAGCAATTTGAGCAACTGTATCTTGTGATATATCAATTAGTCCGAATTCATTTTTCAATTCAATTGACATGATAAGACCTCCAAGTCTTTTTGACTATCTTTTATTGTACTACACCCATTAAAATTATAAAAGAGACGTTTACTTTCGTCCACTTTTTCAACGGTTTGGGAAAATGTGCTAGTTTTATACAACCTGTTTTATCACTTCTTTGTATAGGTAATTTTATAGCATTTGTCTGTCTTATACCCTACATTAACTCTTAGAAACAGGAAGTAAATTTTCAGATAACTAGAGAAAAGATACCTTTCAATACATAGTGGAAGCTCTCGAAGATATAATTTCGGGAGCTATAATACTTCTCTAGAGGGCAAACACTTACTACTTCCTTTATTGCCACTAGTATAAAGGGAGTATGCAATCTTCAACTATTATTGGGTAATAACATTTCTATTTTAAAAGCGGTTACAAATAACACTTTCTAAAATTTTACCAACCTTAACATTTAAGCGATATGCTTTGTTAAATCTTATAATATATTACTACATACTTATTGATTGTAGCGTAAGGTGGCTACTCCAGTGGGAACAGCGTTAGGCGAAGACCCCGCAGCGAAGCGAGGAGGCTGAGGCAACGCCCACGGAAAGCGTCCGCTGAAGTGGAAATCACAGCGGCACTATTATTTTTCTTAAACTAAGTCTTCCATTGTTTTTCGCTGCTAAACGGCGTCTTACGCTTTTTTATACTGGCTAGTTCCAACGCCTAGCCCCTCGAGTCGCTTCAGGATTTCAATAAAGGCAAAGGACGCCTTTTCTTGAAATCCCTCCAGCGCTTTTCGGGGCTTGCATAGGCGCTTACACTTTTTTATACTGTAAAGGTTTTTTTCTTGATAAGTCTTGCACTTCATTAAGGTCTGTGGTAAATTATTAAAGTATGTGAAATATCGAACTGAAAAATCTTTCAGCTTCTTTTTTAAAGGAGGAAATATAATGCCAAAAGTATGTGCAATCACTGGGCGTAAAGCTCGTTCGGGTAATGCTCGTTCTCACGCAATGAACTCTACTAAACGTACATGGGGAGCTAACCTTCAAAAAGTACGCATTCTTGTAGACGGTAAACCAAAACGTGTATGGGTTTCTGCGAGAGCTTTAAAATCAGGAAAAATTGAGCGCGTTTAATCGCACTCATAATTAATGCCAGACCGACTTTCGTCGACCTGGCATTTTTTCATTTCTTCTTTTCTTCTTTTTTAAATAGCCGTATACATACCTTCACAAAACTACTTACGGATTTAGGCAATCTAAATGTGTAGACCTTCACACAATTCCTCCCTTTTAGTCGCTACTTCTTATCATTAAACATATGCCCGCGGTAAAAGAGATAGTACCTGTTTGGTCTTTAAGTTCATTACTTGTAAATTTTGCATTCCCTACATCCATAAATTCCTTATCAACATTGTACAAAAATCCATGTAAAGTCATATTTTCTACCTGTTCTCCAAAAGAGAAAAAAGACACATATTTATAATGATCATCATAATTTATCTGATGTGTTCCTGCAGGTAAAAACTGTATAATATTTTGTTTGTTTTGGATGGAAAATATTATTGATGGATTTTTTAATTGCAAACGACAAATATCATGTAAAGCTGCCTCATAGTGATCTAACCGTCCGCCAGTTATTCCTGTTACGATTACTTCATTGGGTTTATAGTCTAAAGCAGTGAGGATGGCAATATGAGTATCCGTTTCATCCTTTTCCGATTGTAGTTCCGTAACTTTTTGTACTTTAGTCTTCATCAAATTTAGCTCTTCTGTTGTTAGGGAATCAAAATCACCGATTGCTTCATTTGGTAATATGCCCTCTTTCAACAACCACAATGCACCCCGGTCAGCACCTATAAAAATAGCTTCGTCTCGATGAAAAGGAAGTTGTTTAAAATCAACAACTTCCTTAGATGGTCCACCTGAACAAACAACTACACGTTTCATTTTGGTACTACACTTAAACCGGCCGCTTTAATCGCTTGCAAAGCTTTTGCTTTATCAGGGGCATTATAAATGGCAGATCCTGCAACTAATATAGTAGCTCCAGCTTCGACACAAGGTTTAATCGTTTCTTCATTTATACCACCATCAATTTCAATCTCAATCGATAGATTTCGTTGTTTGATAATATCAGATAACTGCTTCACTTTAGGGACAACCGAGTGAATAAACTTCTGTCCACCAAATCCTGGGTTAACAGTCATGAAAAGAACCATATCTATATCTTCCAGTACGTGCTGGATTGTTTCTATTGGGGTATGTGGGTTCAGTACAACGCCAGGTTTAACACCGAATGAACGGATTAATTGGATAGTTCTATGCAAATGAGAACACGCTTCTACGTGAACTGTAATATAATCTGCTCCCGCTTTGGCGAATGACTCAATATACTGATCTGCGTTTTCAATCATTAAATGAACATCTAAAGGTAATTTTGTAAGTGGGCGAAGTGCCTCCACAACAATTGGTCCCATTGTAATATTGGGAACAAAATGACCATCCATTACATCGATATGAATTAGTTCTGCACCGGCTTTTTCTACTTCTAATACTTCTTCTCCAAGTTTAGAAAAGTTTGATGCTAATATTGATGGAGCTATTTTCACCATAATTTAGTACCTCGGCTTTCTATCCATAATTTCTTCTAAGAATTGCAAGTAATGTTTGTAACGATATGCTTTAATCTCACCAGAATCTACAGCTTCTTTTACTGCACATTTCGGTTCCTTAACATGCATGCACTCTCTAAACTTACAATCATTTTGCTTAACTACAAACTCCGGGAAACACCGATAAAGTTCTTCTTTTTCCATCAAGTCAAACTCAAATGAGCTGAAACCTGGTGTATCAGCGAGCAGACCTCCGCAAACCTCGATAAGTTCCACGTGTCTAGTCGTATGTTTACCTCTACCTAATGCATTAGAAATAACACCAGTTTTTAAATCTAAGGAAGGTAAAATAGTATTCAACAAAGTAGATTTACCCACACCAGATTGACCTGCCAAAACAGTTGTCTTTCCCTCCAATAGAGGAGTAATTTTCTCATCAAACGCTGGATCGTCTTTATATGTCATAAATAATTGATACCCTATTTTTTCGTAATCCTTCATATATTCCCTAATTTGAGTTTCTAATTTTTCATCCATTAGATCACTTTTCGTCAAACAAATAATCGGTTCAATATGAAAAGATTCTAATACTACTAGGAATCGATCGAGTAAGATTGTATTAAAGTCTGGTTCCTTAATGGAAAAAACCAATATCGCCTGATCGATATTTGCAATAGGCGGACGGACTAAATTGTTTTTTCTCTCATGGATAACTGTAATGGTCCCATCATTATTTCCTTCCACCGTATAGTCAACAAAGTCACCGACTAAAGGTGATTCTCCTCTGTTTCTAAATATACCTCGCCCGCGACACTGGATAACCTTTCCATTATCGTAAACATAATAAAATCCACTTAATGCTTTTCTTATTTGACCTGTTGGCATCCGAAACCTCCCTATTCTTAATCATCATACCCAATTGTTTCTTGCAAGATTGTTTTAGAGTTTACCTCAATTCGATATGCTGCTTTTTCACCTTCACTAATTTCTAATTTCAATTGTTTTACAACCGTTTCAGTAAGTTCAAATTCTTCGGCAGGCTCCAACATTGAACGTGTTTTGTCTTCAATGTATATCCGAACTACTTGCTTCTGAGCAACTGGTTCTTCTTTTATTTCCTCTTCCTCATCGCCCTCGCCTTCAACGGGTTCTTCTTTCTCTTCTTCGGCAGGTTGTTCATAAGGAATCGTAACTGTTTTCACGACGAATTTAGTAGGCTTGGCCTTTGGACCGTCAGAAATTGTTACGTTTATTGTACTTCCAGGATCTACTTTTGCATTTGGTTTCGGTGATTGTTCCATCACATTTCCTTTTGGAATGGAGTCCGAATTTTTTCTGTTTGCAACTTTAATCTTAAATCCAGATGATTTTTCATAATCACTTAAAGCTTTTTCATTCCAATCAGTCAAATCACTAACTGTGCGTAAATCAGGGCCTTTACTGACAGAAAATAGAAGATCTGTTTCATCTGGTATGACCTCTTCTCCTGCAGCAGGTGTTTGTTTTATTATAGTTCCTTTTGGCTGATCATCAAAGTCTTCACTTATCTCTATATTGAAATTTGGTAACAATGTAGTTACTTGATCTATATTCTTACCGATATAATTTTCAAGGACAAAAGATTCTTTTCCAGACGATATAAATAAATGAATTTCACTATTTTTTTCACGAAACTTACCGGCTTCCGGTGTGGTGCGAATAATTTTGTTTTCTTCCACTTCATCTGAAACTTCTAATGTTTCATCGCCAATTTTAAATCCTTCTGACTCTAATTGTTCAATCGCCTCTTCTAATTCTAGGTTGGAAACATCAGGAACTTCTACCTTTTCTGCTTTAAAGAGACCCGGAAATACAATGAAACTTAGTAATATTAATAGGACTAGTCCACCTAATATCCCACCAAATATCTTCCTTTTTTTGTTCTTACTTTTCGGCTTCCCTGGTTTTGAAACTTTATCTGATGTGGACATTTTTTGGGTGTCCGCTATCTCATTAAATGGCACAGGCTCTTTAATAACAGGCAATACCTTCGTTGCATCATCATCAATAGCTACTGCAAATTTTGCTTCTTCTGCTCTTTCAGGTGATAGAGCAGTTGCTAAATCATCTGCCATTTCTTCTGCCGTAAGATATCTATCTTTTGGGTTTTTTGCTGTAGCCTTGAAAACGACATTTTCAATGCTTTGTGGTATAGAGGGAATAATTTTCCGTATAGACGGTGTTTCAGTTTGTAAATGTTTTAAGGCTATTGATACTGCAGACTCCCCTGAAAATGGTAGTTGTCCAGTTAATAGCTCAAATAACACGATACCTAAAGCATAAATATCCGACTGTTTCGTGGCTGTGCCGCCTCGCGCTTGTTCAGGCGATAGATAATGCACTGTACCTAGAACAGAGTTCGTCTGTGTATAAGATGTGGCACTAAGTGCCATCGCAATACCGAAGTCAGTTACCTTTACATTTTCCTCTTCATCCAACAAAATGTTCTGTGGCTTTATATCACGATGAATAATATGATTATTATGCGCAGTAGAAATTGCTGAAGTAAGTTGCTTCATAAACAATACTGATTTTGTTGGTGAAACCGGTGCATTCTGCAATATGTATTCTTTTAATGTTTTACCCTTCACATATTCCATCACAATATAATGAATATCCTCATCTTCGCCTACATCATATATATTGACAATATGTGGATGTGTAAGGCTTGTTGCAGAAAGGGCCTCACGTTGGAATCTGCGGCGTAATTCTTCTTCATTTGCAAAATCATACCGTAATATTTTTATCGCTACGTCGCGATCTAAAATCATATCATGTGCCAAATATACATTGGACATGCCGCCTCCGCCAATCATTTCAAGTAATTTATATCTACCACTTATTCGTTTGCCTAACAGCATCCTTACACCTCCTCAGCATTGTTATATAATAGGATTAAAGAAATATTATCTTCTCCACCTAAACTATTTGCTTCTTCCACTAAATCTTGACCCTTTTCTTCCAGTGTCTTACTGGAATATAAAATGGACTGCATTAATGATTCACTTATCTTATTACTCAAACCGTCTGTACAAAAAAGTAAATAAGAGTTTGGTTGGAACTCGATATCGTAGAAATCTGGTTGAATTGTTCGTTCCGTACCAATGGCTTTCATGAGAACATTTTTGTTGGGATGGGTCTTCGCTTGTTCTTCACTTATTTCACCCGAATCGATGAGCACATTTACATATGAATGATCTCGTGTAATTTGAAGCACTTGCGCAGGAGATATTAAATAGACGCGACTATCCCCTACATGGGCAATAATCCCTTGGTGATTTTCAAACAAACCCGCGATTAACGTTGTACCCATACCTGCGCACTCTACGCTCATTTTAGAATGTCTCATGACTGTTTGGTTAATCGATTGAAATGTATAGGTTAACCAGTCTTTTGCTTTTACTATAAATGGATTGAATGCAGCAAAATACTTTTTAAATTCAGAAACAGCTAAGTCACTAGCTACGTCCCCAGCATTGTGCCCACCCATTCCATCAGCAACTACAGCCAGCAAACGACCGTCTTCTCGCCTAAAAACCTCTACTCTATCTTCATTTACCGTTCTTTTCATACCTACATCCGTCTTCACAACAAACTTCATCTTATCATTCACCTCTTTTGAATTTGGCAAAGAGTGTTCTCTATTTCTGTTTTTGGAATAGAGCTACGTAAAATCCATCACTGCGTAAATCTTGTGGGAAAATTTGAAGCGTTCCTTCTTTTTCCTGATTCTTTATACGTTTAATAACGTCTGGAAAATGCTGAAGTTTCATATCTGGATGCGCATCTAAAAATAGTTGTGTTGTACCTTCATTTTCCTCTAAATCCACTGTACAAGTACTATAGACCATTAATCCATCTGGTTTTAATAGTTTATATGCTTCTTCAAGCAAATTCATTTGAATTGGTTTAAGAGAAGCAAAATCTTTTTCCTGTTTAGTATATTTAATATCTGGCTTACGTTTCATAACGCCAAGTCCACTGCACGGAGCATCAACAAGTATTCGATCAAATGATTGTTCTGCAAAGTTTTCACTAGCTTTTCTTCCGTCCATCTCCACTGTTTCAATGAAACTAAATCCTAAGCGTTCCGCATTTTCCTTCACTAGCTTTAATTTATGCTGATGAATATCCATTGCTACAAGTTTCCCTGTATTTTTCATTTTTTCAGCAATATGAGTAGTTTTCCCACCTGGTGCAGAACACATATCTAGAACGGTCATTCCAGGTTCTGGCTGAAGAACATAGGCTGGAATCATTGAACTTTCATCTTGAATGGTCACAAAGCCCTCTTGATAAGCAGTTGTTCTCGCTGCTTGTCCGTTGATCAGGTAAATACATTCAGGAATGATTTCACTTTTAGCTACTACATGACCTTCTTGAGTCATTTGATGAATTACTTGATCAACGGTACGTTTAAATAAGTTTACTCGCAAAGTAGTCACAGGTGGTTCGTTGTTTTCTTTTAACATTTTTTCTGTTGTTTCAAAACCATATTGGGATATGAAACGCTTCACCATCCATAGAGGGTGGCTAGTTTCGATGGAAAGTCTCTCTTCTCTATCCTTAATATCTTCCGTTGAACGTACGCCTTCTCTTAAAATGGACCGTAATATACCGTTAACCGCTGAGGCAATCCCTTTATGTCCTCTTCTTTTCGCGATTTCTACTGCTTCGTTCACAGCAGCATGATCAGGAATTCGAGATAAATAATGAATTTGATATAAGGATAATCGGAGTAATTGCTTCACCCAGTCATCTAACTTACCTTTTATAAACGGTTGCAAATAGTAATCTAGTGTCATTTTATATTGAAGTGTGCCGTATGTTAGTTCCGTAAGCAAAGCGCGGTCTTTAGCGTCAATCGTATATTTTTCAATTGTTTGGTGTAACAGTAAGTTACTATAAGCTTGTTGCTTTTCAACAGCCATTAATATAGTAAGGGCTGCATCTCGAACATTACCTGTCCAAATCTTTTCATTTTTTTTAGTCATTCAAAAGTATCTCCTATTCGCAATTTCGAACCTACACCGCGCAAATAATCTTCAGCGGACATTTTCTTCTTACCTGCTGGTTGTAACTCATTAATGCGAATTGCATCTGATTTGCCAGTTTGTACAACGAAATAATCCGACTCAATTTTTACAACAGTTCCAGGCTTTTCGTTTGTTTGAGTGTTAATAGTATCCGCTTTCCATACCTTCACTACTTGTCCCTCTAATGTTGTATATGCTACAGGCCACGGATGGAGCCCACGGACTTGATTGTGTAATTGTAGTGCTGAATTATTCCAGTCCATTCTTTCTTGTTCACGAGAAATATTTTTAGCAAATGTCACTAGGCTGTCATCTTGTTTTGTCCGATTATTCTCTTTAGCGATAATCGAAGGCAGTGTTTCTTTAAGTAGGTTAGAGCCTACTGCACTTAGTTTTTCAAATAATAGTCCGGTATCATCCGTATGTTCAATAGATATCTCACTTTGCGAGATGATATCTCCAGCGTCTAATTTCTCTTCCATATACATTATAGTGACACCAGTTTTGCTTTGGCCATCAATAATCGCCTGATGAATTGGAGCTCCTCCACGGTATGCAGGAAGCAACGAGGCATGAACATTTATGCATCCCAGTTCAGGAACGTCTAACAATTCTTTTGGAAGAATCTGACCAAAAGCGGCGGTGATGATCAAATCTGGTTTTAGTGCAATAATTTGCTCTAGCTCTTCTGATCCCTTTAGTTTGTTTGGTTGAATGACAGGTAAGCCAAGTTCAATAGCTTCTTCTTTGACAGGTGGGGCCGTTAGCACTTTCTTCCGCCCTACTGGTCGATCTGGTTGAGTCACGACAGCCTTTACTTTATAGCCTTCTTCTACTAACATTCTCAAGATAGGGGCAGAGAATGCTGGGGTACCCATGAAGATAATAGAAGTCATACTTCTTCCACCTCATTTTCAATTTCATCTAATTCAACGTAACGAACAACCTTAGTCGTAAATAAAACACCGTGCAAATGGTCAATTTCATGTAAAATCGCTCTTGCCTCATAATCCTCTGCTTGTAATTCATATAAAGCTCCTTTTCGATCTTGAGCTTCTACTTTCACAAAAAATGGACGTTCTACTTCTCCATAAATGTCGGGAAAACTAAGACATCCTTCCACTTCTATTTCTGAACCTCCGACTTCCACTATCTCAGGATTAATCATTTCGATAATATCTTGTCCTTCACCTAAGTCGACAATAGCTGCCTGGATTGTCTCTCCAACTTGTGGTGCAGCTATGCCAATTCCATCTGAAGCAACCATCGTGTCATACATATCGTCTAAAAGTTTCGCTAGTTTATTGTCAAACTTGGTAACTTCTTCACATTTCTTTAATAATACATCATTGGGATGTGTAATGATTGAAAGTACTGCCATTTCTTTTCCTCTTTTCAAACACCTTATAAAATAGTGGATGGATCTAAATCAATCGTTAAAATGATTCCTTTTTTTATCCACTCTGTTCGGTATATTTTTATTAACTGTTGAAGTTTTTCAACTAGTATTGGTTCTTTTTTGTATTTTATCAAACATTGGTAACGATATCTATTTTGTATCTTACTAATAGCGCTAGATGTTGGTCCTATGACCATCGTAGTAGAGGACAGATTTTCTCGTAACCAATCAGTCGCTAATTTTGCATATTCCGATGCTAACATAACATTTTCATGTGTTACTTGAACAAGTGTTAAATAGTAGAAAGGTGGATATTCAAACTGTTTTCGTACTAGCATTTCTTTATGATAGAACGGTTCATACAACTGTGACTTTGAATATTCAATGGCATAGTGCTCTGGGGTATAAGTTTGAATGTATACCTGTCCCTCTTTATCGTGTCGACCAGCTCGACCACTAACTTGTGTCATAAGCTGAAATGTTTTTTCAGCGGCTCTAAAATCGGCTAAATGCAGAGTGGTATCCGCGTTTAACACTCCAACGAGTGTTATATTAGGGAAATCAAGCCCTTTAGCAATCATCTGGGTACCAAGCAAAATATCTGCTTCTCCGTCTCCGAATTGTTTTAAGATCCGTTCATGAGAACCCTTTGTCCTAGTCGTATCTACATCCATCCGTAGAACTCTTGCATAAGGAAATAATTTAGTGATTTCCTCTTCTACTTTTTGAGTTCCCGTTCCGAAAAATCGTATATGCTCACTTTGACATTCTGGACATTGCTTCGGTACAGGTTCTTCATGTCCGCAATAATGACATTTCAGTTGCTCGCCTTCTCGATGATAAGTTAACGAAATATCACAATTATCGCATTCAACTACAGTTCCACAATCTCTGCAAAGTACGAATGATGAAAATCCTCTTTTGTTTAAAAATAATACAATTTGTTCTTTTTTCTCTAGCTTTTCTCTTACAGCATCCGCAAGATCTACACTGAACATGGAACGATTACCATTTTTCAACTCTGCACGCATATCTACAATATTCACGACTGGTAAGGGCTGTTCTTTTGCACGCATTTGTAATGTTAACAAACTGTATACACCCTTGGAAGCTCGTGCATATGATTCAAGTGAAGGTGTTGCACTTCCTAAAATAACGGGACATTGATGAAAATTACTTCTCCATATAGCAACATCTCTTGCATGGTATCTTGGTGTATCTTCTTGTTTATATGTAGATTCATGCTCCTCGTCGAGAATTATCAAACCTAAATTTTTAAAAGGTGCAAAAATGGCAGATCTTGCTCCTACAACAACCTTAACTTCCCCACGCCAAATTTTTCGCCATTCATCAAATTTTTCTCCGACTGATAGCCCACTATGCATAACAGCTACTTGATCGTCAAAACGCAATTTAAATCTTCTAGTCATTTGGGGAGTCAATGATATTTCAGGTACAAGCATAATTGCCTGTTTGCCTTCATTGATTGATTTTTCAATAGCATTCAAATAAATTTCCGTTTTTCCGCTACCCGTAATGCCATGTAACAGAAAAGTAGTATGTTCATTATTGTCCTGTGCATTGTTAATTTTAGAAAGTGCTTCCTGTTGTTCGTCTGTTAATTTAAATCTATGATCCTGATCGTTATACTCTAGGCTGTTTATTTCACGGTATATTTCTTTGTTTTTTGTTTCTAAGATCCCTTTGTCTATTAAAGCTTTAACCGTATGATTATTTGTTTGCGTAGAATCTTTAAGTTCTAGCATTGTATACGAGGGTTGCTTCTTAAGTAAAAGCCATTCAATAAGTTCTTTTTGTTTGATTGCATTTTTTGGTAGCGTATTTAGTTGTGATAGAACTAATTCCTCATCCTGTACCATACGATACTTGGTAATTGTTTTTACCTTACCTTGTTGCTTAATGACAGTATCTAACTGGAACTTCCCTTGTTCCAGATATTTTTTCATCTGTTTTAGCATGCCGGCTTTTTCAAAAATTTCGTATGATATAGACTCTTTTGACCCAAACAGAGCTAATGTTTCTATATCTATACCATCATGTTCTACTAATCGAATTTCTTTTTTATATGAAGCACGAAGAGCGGCGGGTAACATCACTTGAAGTGCATCTATTTCATAACAGAGTGTTTTTTGTGTCATCCACTTGGAAAGCTGTAATAATTCATCGGTTATAACAGGCTCCACATCGATTATTGAGATAATCGCTTTTAGCTTGGACATATCTAAATCAGATTTTTCTTTAATATTCGTTATAAACCCCTGTACTTTTCTATTTCCAAAAGGTACATGCACTCGACTTCCGCGCTCTATCACTGTCTCTAATTTATCAGGAACTATATAGTCAAAAGGGCGATCAATAGGATAGGCTGATACATCTACGATAACTTCTACTATCATTTGGCATCATCTTTCTCCAATTGAATAATAGTTTGCAGTAATTGTAGAGCGAGCACTTTTTTAGTTTGATGTCCAAAATACTGTTCTATATTTTTACCTACTAACGTAACAGCATTCGTATCTGTTCCAAATCCAGATCCTTCCTCCGTCACGTCATTAGCAATAATATAATCTGCATTTTTCTTATCTAACTTGCTTTTAGCATAGTGGATCACATCATTTGTTTCTGCTGCAAAACCTATTAATAATTGGTCTTTTTTTCGTTCCCCTAACTCCAAAAGAATGTCAGTAGTTCTTTCTAATACAATTACAGACTCCCCTGGTTGTTTTTTCATCTTTTGCAAATGAACTTCCTTTGGTTTGTAATCTGCCACAGCAGCAGTTTTGACAACCATTGTTGCTGTATCAAAATGAAGTAAAACGGCATCTAACATTTCTTTGGCACTTTCTACAGAAACAAGTGTTACATTTGGTGGTGGACTTAAACTGACAGGTCCTGATATCAAAATTGTTTCAGCTCCTAGACTAGCTGCTGCTTCTGCCATAGCGTAACCCATTTTCCCACTAGAAAAGTTAGTTAAAAAACGAACAGGATCTATTCTCTCTCTTGTTGGTCCGGCTGTAACTACAACTTTTTTCCCTTTTAAAGGTAGTTCTTTCGGGACAAAATATCCCTCCACCAACTGTACAATCTTCTCTGGTTCCTCTAAACGACCTTTCCCAACATATCCACATGCTAAAAAACCTTCAGAAGGCTCTATAAAATGAAATCCATCTTTTGAAAGTTGGGCAATATTGCGAATAACCGCAGCATTATCATACATATGTACGTTCATCGCAGGTGCTATCCATACATCAGCAGTAGTCGCTAATAAAGTAGTAGTGACCATATCATCTGCAATACCATTTGCTAACTTACCAATTACATTAGCTGTTGCTGGTGCTACAATTACCAGGTCAGCCCAGTCTGCTAAATCTATATGTGCAATTACACTAGAATCCTTTTCATCAAATGTGTCAAAATACACATCATTCCTAGACATTGCTTGGAAGCTTAACGGCAGCACAAATTCCATTGCTGATTTTGTCATCATTACTTTTACATTTGCGCCTGCTTGAGTCAATTTACTAACCAGCGCAACTGCTTTGTATACAGCAATTCCACCAGTAACACAGATAAGAATTTTTTTAGAAGTTAACATTATGAATTCTCTCCTCTAAACAACAACCTCCCAAAGAAACGTACATTCTTTGGGAGGTCATTGCTAACAAAAATATTTAAACTTCGTCTTCATAAACTACAGAATCATTTGATGATAATATAGTTAACTCACCAGCTGCAACTTCCTCTAACGCTCTTCCTACTTTTTTATAGGACACATATGAAGTTAGACGTTCTCCGCCTTCTTCTTGTAACTGACGAGCTCGCTTGGATGCGACCGTCACTAAAGAATATTTTGAATCGATTTGCGTTTTTAAAGAATCTACAGATGGATATAACATATTAAATTTCTCCTTCCAGCATAGCTGAATATCTTTTTTCTACACGTTCACGACGACAATGTTCGGCTACGACAATTGCATTAATTTTCGCACATGCTTTAGACACTTCATCGTTTTCTACTACATAATCATATAAATGCATCATTTCAAGCTCTTGTCGTGCAGCTTGAATACGTGAACTGATGACATCTTCTGTTTCCGTTCCTCGGCCAATAAGTCTTTGTTGGAGTTCAGAAAGGCTTGGAGGCGCAAGGAATATAAATAAAGCTTCTGGAGCTTTCTCGCGAACAAGCGCTGCTCCTTGAACTTCAATTTCCAAGAAAACATCGCGTCCCGAATCTAACGTAGCATTCACATAGTCGATAGGAGTTCCATAATAATTCCCCACATATGCTGCATACTCTAACAATTTACCTTCTTCAATCAGTTGTTCAAATTCTTCTTTTTGTTTAAAGAAATAATCTACTCCGTCTACTTCACCTTCACGAGGGCTTCTTGTAGTCATAGAAATAGAGTACTCATAGTTTGTACCGGGTTCGGAAAACAACTCTTTTCTAACTGTCCCTTTACCTACTCCTGATGGACCTGATAAAACGATCAATATACCTTTTTCTCTTCGCATAACGTCTCCTTCAAATACAGTCATACTACAACGACTTCTTCCAATTACATACTTAACTTATTATAACACAAGTGTACTGGAAAATGATAAGATATATTAGATAAGTGCAAGCGCCGATGCTTTAGAAGTCGTCTAATTTAGTGACGTCGTGTCACAACGAATAAATGACCTACATTCTACGACCTCGATATTTTGAAGTAACTTTAGGCACTAGGTGCTCGAGCTCGACATATAGAAGGCGCACGCAGCACAATAAAAATAATGATTTGAAAGAGGAGTACTTATGGCATTTGACGGTTTATTTACTATATCTATGACAACAGAATTACAACAACTCGTGTCCGGACGTATTTCTAAAATACACCAGCCCAATTCACAAGAGATATTAATGCATATTAGAGCTCAAGGTAAAAATTACAAACTTTTGTTCTCAGTTCATTCATCTTATTCACGTGTACAAATTACACACGAAACAATTGACAATCCAGCCCAACCACCACTATTTTGTATGGTATTGCGTAAGCATTTAGAAGGTGGAATTATTACTGGAATTCATCAACATGAAAGTGATCGAATTATTATTTTCCAAATACAAAGTAAAAACGAAATCGGTGATGATATTTCCCGTGAAATTCATATGGAAATAATGGGACGTCACAGTAATTTGCTTTTAGTAGATCCAACTCGCAATTTACTCTTAGAAAGTATAAAGCATCTCTCTCCTTCTATGAATAGTTATCGTACTATTTTACCAGGACAGCCCTATATTGCTCCTCCTTCTCAAAACAAGCTGAATCCACTCGATGTTTCAGAAAAACTAGAAGCAGTACTTAAATCGGCTAATGATTCGAAAGAAATTATGGATCAAATTTCTGGTTTTTCTCCATTACATGCGAAGGAAATCATGTATAGATTCCAAAGTTCAACGGATAGAGTGGAGATTTATAAGGAGTTTATCCAAGAGATTACGCATGGTGGCTCTACAAAACAAATTGTAGAAGTAAATGGAAAATCCTATTATTCACCAAATGCATTAACTCATTTGGAAGGCGACAAATTCGATGAAGCAAGTTTAGGTAATTTATTGGATCGGGTCTATTTTGCAAAAGCAGAACGCGACCGTGTGAAGCAGCAAGCAGGAGATTTAGAAAAATGGCTTCAAAACGAATTAAACAAATTGAAGTTAAAAATGAAAAAACTCCAAAAAGACTTTGAACAAGCAGAGAACTTAGAAACTTATCAACTATTTGGTGAGCTAGTCATGGCAAATGCACATGCGATTGAAAAAGGATTAAAAGAAGTAGAGCTAGTAAATTATTACGATGAAAATGAAAAAACAATTGTGATTCCTTTAGATGTCCGAAAAACTGCTACGCAAAATGCACAAAAGTATTATAGCCGTTATACAAAAGCTAAAACTGCATTATTAAAAATAGAACAGCAATTTGAAATTACCAAAGATGATATTGCTTACTTTGAGTTGCTGCTCCAACAAGTAATGCAAGCCTCTCCAACTGATATTGAAGAAATTCGAGAAGAGTTAATGGAGCAAGGATTACTGAAAATGCGTGCTTCGAAAAAGAAGAAAAAGCCCGTTAAGCCAACACCAGAAAGATTTATCGCCTCGGATGGTACCGAGATATCGGTCGGCAAAAACAATAAACAGAATGATTTTGTAACTTTTAAATTAGCTCGTAAAACGGATACATGGCTTCATACAAAGGATATCCCTGGATCCCATGTAGTTATACATTCAGAGAATCCGTCAGAACAAGCACTATTAGAAGCGGCAAATCTTGCAGCATATTTTAGTAAAGCACGCGAATCTTCCTCAGTTCCGGTAGATTATACCGTAATTAAACAAGTGAAAAAACCAAATGGGGCAAAACCTGGATTTGTCATCTATTTTGAACAGACCACCTTATTTATCACACCGGACGAAGAAAAGATTAGAAATATGAAGAAGTAGAAAGATGTTAATCTCTAAAAAAAGCTAAAAGAAAGGTCTGTTGGAAGTAAATCTTTACTTCTGTCAGACCTGTTCTTTTTTTATAGTTAATAATTTTAATCTTTTTCGCATAACTAGAAAACCTTTTCGAAATAATTCTGTATTAGCTACAATCTCTATGATGATTGCTTCTAACAAAGCGATAGTGAACACGACTAGAAGTAAAAAAATAGCTACTTTATCGAAAATACTCTCGAAGGAGTTTGGGTACGATATAAATTTTAGCCTAGTGTAAAAAAAGATTGAACCAAAACCCAAAGCAAAAACAGGGATATATTTGAATAAGTTCGTTGATACCTTTTTCCCTAAATAATAAGTTATTATAGCAATGAGACACATTAGAGTTATACATACTAAGATTGCTATCTTAAAACTCATCTTGAACACCTCTTTCCGAAAATAAGGAAAATATTTTACTTAAGCCAAAATAGTCTTTACATACCATATTCATAATACAAGCGGATAATACACTTCCTATAGAGTAAGACTTTTAATTTTCAACCTTTCTAAGAACCAACCATTAGAGACTCAATACAAGCTTAACCAAGACATAAATAATTTAGTCTTTCCTTGTTCATTCCAAACGTTATATGGGAAATATCAATACCAATGGGAAAGGCCACTTGATGTGTTAACATCAAGTGGCCTTTAAAATTATTAACCCAAATCTTCTTTTATTTTAATTGACACTAAAACTACTACCTAATACATCACGGACTTCGTGAACAACAACGAACGCATTTTTATCTACGCTACTGACAGTTTGCTTCAGCTGTACTAGTTCAGGTTGGTTTATAACAATATAGAGAACTTCTTTTTGGTTTTGACTGTACCCGCCTCGACCTTCTAGAATTGTTACACCACGCGACATATTGGACACTATAAATTGGCGAATCTCCTCCGAATGTTCAGAGATAATTGTCACTGCAGTTCGACTATTTAATCCTTCAATTACATAGTCAATCACTTTTGAACCTAAAAATACGGCAACAAGCGTGTACATTGCTTTTTCCTGTCCAATGATAAATACAGATCCCGCAATAACAATAATATCAATAACTAAAACACCTTTTCCTAGACTCCATCCTAAATACTGATTGGCTAACCGAGCTAAAATGGCTGATCCTCCGGAAGTTCCGCCTGCTCTGAACATTAAACCCAGACCAAGACCTACAAACACACCAGAGAAAAGAGCAGCTAGCAATGTATCGCCATTCAATTGATGACCTACATCTTCTGTTAGAAACAGAAACAAAGAAGAAAAAACAATTCCAATTACTGTATATATCATTGTCTTTTTGTCAAAAAATTTATAACCAATAGCCAAAAGGACCGCATTAATCATCAGGTTGACAACCCCTGGTGACCATTCAAATAGATAATAGGTAATTACCGTTACCCCAATTACCCCGCCTTCGGATAATCTGTACGGAATTGCAAAATAGTTAATCCCAACTGCGAATAACAATGATCCAATAATGATTAACAATATTTCTTTCATACGTTGTTGTGCCATATTATGTATATCCTCCTACGAATAACCAGGCAAAAATTCTACTCTATCCCTTTTTACAGGCTGTAATCCTCCATGGATGGAGGTTTCACTCTATGTAGTTTACTGTCGGTCTTCCGACTCCCATTTCTTTGCGTGCTTCTCGATTATTTCTATTAATTTATTCATTGCTGGGGTAAGCCATTTATCTTTGTGATACGCTAGTTGAGTAGTCACAAACTCATCACTGTGCACCCAAGGTAAAGCAACTAAGCTGCCTCGTTCTAGTTCTTCTCTCACCGTCATCAAAGGGAGATAGGAAAGACCTAATCCACACTTCACAGATTGTTTAATAGCTTCGATATTCCAAAAAGCTATTCGTGAACAACCAACACCCTCCTCTTTAATCCATCTTTCTAGCAAATCGCGATAGCTTCCGGTCTCTGTTAAAAGTAATACTTCATCTTCCAAGTCGTTTGGAGTTATCATCGCTTTACCACATAATCGATGTCCTGCAGGTGCAATCATTACCAACGTCTCTCTTACTAAATCATTCGTAACAATGTCAGGTCCTAATTTTTCAGGATTTGTAAATAAAGCCAAGTCAAATTTCCCAGATTTCAACTCATTATTAAGCTCCTGACTTTCGGAAGGTTGTAATATAAGTTGGACTTTTGGATACAGCCTTTTGAATTCATATAAAATAGTTGGCAGTCTATATACCATTAAAGATTCATTTGCTCCGATCAATACTGTACCGGAAGGCTCTGTATTTAATCGGGAAGAATCGACCGCTTCCTGATAAAGATGTAATATTTCCTTTGCATACGATGCTAAATGGTTCCCTGCATCTGTTAGAACAACTGTTTTTCCTAGCCGGTCAAAAAGGCGATTTCCAACAGCTTCCTCCAATGCCCTTACATGATTTGTAACTGTCGACTGTGTGTATCCCAACTGCTCACCAGCTCGAGTAAATCCTCCACATTCAGCTACAACTAAAAAGGTCTTTAGATTGCGAAGTTCCATAGTCAATTCCCCCATACGAATAATATTCCTCATATTGTATAGGAATCCTATTTAAATGGCGATAATTTTTACCGCCAAATGATATTATAGTATCTTTTTCAATATTAATGAAATTAATTATATTAATTAAAATCATTTAAAATATTAGGGTAAAGTGAATTCCTAGTTATTTATATATAATTCTTTATGCATCGGGCATTATCTTTAAAAGAATAAGCATTCCTTTTGCGGAAAGACTACCAAAAAGGAGTGAAACAAAATGGCGCAAAAAAATAAAATACTAGTACCTTCTGCACGTGAGGAGTTAGATAAATTAAAGTTGCGAGTTATGAAGGAGCAAGGTTATAAGCTAAAAAGCAATAATCCGGACGATGTAAAATACGAAGTTGCAGAAGAGTTAAGTATTCCCTTAAATAATGGATATAACGGTAAACTTACTTCAGCACAAGCAGGCAAAATTGGTGGACCAATTGGTGGGAGTATGGTGAAAGAAATGGTTAGAATGGCGCAAGATCAAATGATGAAAAGATAATTCCCTCTATCGATAAGGAAAACAATTCAATAGCATAAAACCTGTAGATGGGGGGATTATAATGCTGAAACAGATAAGATTAAATTAATTATCTGTTTTTTGACATTAAAGTATTTCCCGAGAAATAAAAAATGAAAAAAGGAGGTCATGACAAATGGCATTTAACCAACAAAACCTTAGTCCAGGAACTGCTTTTTTTCGGTTCATGTTAGGTTCAGTAATGACCACTTATGGAACTGTACGACTTTTACATGAACCTAAAAGCAGAAGCGGGAAGATGCTCGTCCTTTTTGGTTCTATGAAAGCTGCTGAAGGAGCAACAAAGTTTTGTCCGACAAAAGCGATTGGTACGGTGATGGATAATTTAGCAAATGAAAATGCTAAATCAGGTGCACAAGCCAATCCCAGTAATCAGATGGCTAATGGAACTCAAACAGGACAATATGCATCAGGTGGGAATACTGATAACCAGCATGGTGGGATCATGCAAATGGTTGGAAGTCTTGCACAAAAACTAACAAATGCTAATTCGTCTCAAAATACTTCTGGCTCACAGAACGCAGGAGGAAATCAGACTAGCAATTCGGCTGACCAAAGTAATATGGGGAGCAATTCATCATCAATCGGTAACCTCGCTCAAACTATTGCCCCTCAGTTAAGTCAAGCAGTCAAAGAAGTAACGAATATGGCAAGTTCACAACAATCATCAGGTACTAAAAATGAGCAAAAACAAGCTTCCGGAACTAGTGAGGGAACTAGTAAGAAAAATGCTACATCAAGTGGAAACAACTCAAAATCAGCTTCTAGTACTAATGATAAGCAAGCTGCTCCCGCAAAAGCAAACTCTGATACAAACGGGAAATCTAACAATTCGAATATAGACTCATCCATCATAGTAGAAGTATCGAAATCAAGTCATAAGAATTCAACTACACCAAACATTCTACAATAAGCAATATTTGACTATACTTTCTTCAAACTGAAAACGTGCTTAGTACCAGTCGAAAACTTCGAGTGACTACATAGCACGTTTTCAGTTATCCCACCAAGTATTATAGTCCTATTGCTAATATGATGTAACCAACAATTAATATTAACCTTCCTCTTCAAAATCTTCCTCTAATCGCTTTACAAACTCTTCTGCAGCACTATATCCTTGCTGTTTTAAATACCAATTATTTGCCGCCGCCTCAATAAGTCCCGCAACATCACGGCCAGGTTGTAATTGGATTTGCATATGCGGTATTTGAACACCCATATAATCTATAAATTTTGTTTCTAATTCTAATTCATTATTTAATGTATTGCTTTCCCATTTAGTTAACTCAATATCTAATGCGATTCGAGTTTCCTCTTGAAATGCAGTGCGGCCATATAGGCGGACTACATTCAACAAACCAATACTTCGTAGCGCCAAAAATTCTTTGTTTTTCTCATTATGGGAACCTAAAAGAGTCTGTGGACTTAGCTTTTTTAACACAACGATATCATCTGCTACTAGCCTATGGCCACGCCCTATTAGTGTATGTGCTGTTTCACTTTTACCGACACCAGATTTCCCCCGCAACAAAATGCCCATACCAGATACATTCACACAAACACCATGAATTGAAATCTCTGGAGCCATCGCTTTTACAACAAATGCATCTAGTTTTGCACTTACTGCGCTTGTAGAATCAGGAGTGCGCAATAGTGGGATATCATTTTCTACACAATATTGTATTAGACCGGGAGGCTCGGCCTGGTTGGAGGTAATTATTATACAAGGTGGATCGTATTGAATAATGTTACCTATACGTAACTTACACTCTTCAATCTGGAGTGTGTGTAAATAATTTATTTCATTTTTCCCTAGGATTTGAATATGTTCCGTTGCTATAAAATCGAACTTGTCCATAAACTCCAAGCCTGGACGTCGAACTTTTGTTTTCTTTACTACCCGATGGAATTGATTGTGACCAGATAAAACTTCTAGAGAAAATCTATTCACAAGGTCCATCACTGTTAAAATTTTCATCGCTTACACTCGCTCTCTCCATATCATTAACTCATCATATAACAAAAATAAGTGCATAACTATTCATTTCGTTTCAATCAAGCAAAGTATAAGAGGAAAGATGATTATTATTCCAAAGCACTTTGGGGGTATAGTTAACTAATTTGATATCTACTATCCAAACCCCTAAAGGAATAAAAGTAAATAAGATAAGTAACCAAGGTGACCGAATTGAATAAGCAAATATACCGGAAAAACTATTAATGTTACGCCATAATAAAGCCTACTGTTAAAACAACCAGATAAAAAATCCACCAAAATAGCTCTATCCTTTTTTCAGTATACTCATGAATAACTTTTGAATTCCCCATAATTCCTCTTAACAAAAAGCCTTCTAAATATACGAGTAAGAATAGAATTAGTTTCAAGTTAAAATTGTCTATAAGAAAACGATCCCTCTTTTGTAGAGAGATCGTTTACAACTTAGTCTATTGTAGTAGTCCACTTTTTAAATCACTATGCCATTTAGCAAGCATAGGAATGTCTTCTGCCTTAATCATTCTTGCTTCTTTTGCAGCAGTTGTTAAAGCATCGTAATTTGTTAAACTGACGAACGAAATCCCTGCTTCTTTAAATGCTTGATCTGCTTTTAGTAGTCCATAAGTAAAAATACTAACAACACCTAGTACTTCTAGACCCTCTTTTTGAAGGGCTTCTACTGCCACTAGACTGCTTCCACCTGTCGAGATTAGATCTTCAATGACTACTACTTTTTGTCCTGCGACTACTTTACCTTCAATTTGATTGCCACGACCATGTTCCTTTGCTTTTGAACGGACATACATCATCGGAAGTTCCAGTACATCACTCACCCAAGCAGCATGGGGAATCCCCGCAGTTGCCGTACCAGCTACTGCTTCAGTTCCTGGGAAGTTTTTGTCGATGGCTTCTGCTAATCCCTGAGCAATTTCTTTTCGAATAGCAGGTGATGACATCGTAATACGGTTATCACAGTATATTGGAGATTTAATACCAGAAGCCCATGTGAATGGATCGTTCGGTTTTAATGCAACTGCACCAACTTCTAGAAGTGCCTTGGCAATTTTGTTTTCTAAGCTCATGCATTTTCCTCCCACATTTTTAAAATAGTTTCATATGCTTGTACTGGGTCATTCGCTTTTGTTATTGCACGACCTACCACAATATGAGAAGAACCAAGGAGTCGAGCATTCACTGGAGTTGCAACACGTACCTGATCATGCGCTTCTCCTTCTGCTAAACGAATACCAGGAGTAACACGTAAAAATTCTTCACCACAGACAGATGCAATTTTCTTGGCTTCTAAAACGGAGCATACGACTCCATCTAGCGCTGCTGTTTTAGCTAGCTCTGCATAATGAACAACTGATGTGTCTATCGTTGTTTGTACCAGCTGTTCTTGCTGCATTTGCAATTCAGAAGTGGAAGTTAGTTGCGTTACAGCAATAATAGAAGGTCTTTTACTACCAGCAGCGGTACCAGCATCTAATCCTTCACGCGCTGCAATCATCATTGCTACTCCACCTGCCGCATGCACATTCACCAAATCTGCTCCTAAACGAGCGAGACCTTTCATCGCATGCCCTACTGTATTTGGAATATCATGTAGCTTCAAATCAAGAAAAACATCATGACCCATCTCTTTTAGTTTATACACAATAGAAGGCCCTTCTTGTAAATATAATTCCATCCCTACTTTTACAAATAATGACTGCTCAAATGGAGTGAGAAATTGGTATGCATCTTCTGCAGAAGCAAAGTCTAATGCAATAATTGGACTGTTTTTCATAGTCGATGGCTCCTTCCAACTAAATCTGTTACGGTGTTAAATCCTAGTTCATCTAATTTTGCTGGAAGCTGTTCGATTAAATTAGGACAAATGAATGGATCAACAAAGTTTGCTGTCCCTATCGCAACCGCACTTGCTCCTGCCGATAAGAAATCCACGACATCATCAATGTTAGTAATACCACCCATTCCAATAATGGGGATAGACACTTTTGGGGCTACATCATAAACCATACGAAGTGCTACTGGCTTAATAGCTGGACCGGAAAGACCACCAGTTACATTTGCAATTACTGGACGACCAGTTTTAGTGTCCAAGCGCAATCCTAATAATGTATTAATCATCGTAATACCATCAGCTCCGCCTGCTTCTACCGCTTTTGCAATTTCTCCAATATCCGTTACATTTGGAGATAGCTTCACATATACAGGGACAGCGGAAACAGCTTTCACCGCTTTTGTTAACTCCTCAGCAATAGAAGGATCTGTTCCAAATGTAATTCCCCCTTGCTTCACATTTGGACAAGAAATATTTAGCTCAAGCGCATGAACATTTGGTGCTTGAGAGATTGCCTCTGCTACCGTGACATAATCTTCTGTAGTATAGCCTGCAACATTTGCTATAATTGGCACTTCGTATTGTTCGAGCCAAGTCAGTTCATTTTCTAATACTTTCTTTAGGCCTGGATTTTGCAGGCCAATTGCATTTAACATTCCTGACGGCGTTTCTGCCACACGTGGTGTAGGGTTACCTAATCTTGTTTCAGGAGTTGTGGCCTTTATCATAATGGCACCTAATTGCGATAAATCATATAACTTCGCATATTCTTTACCAAACCCAAAGCAACCAGAAGCTGGCATGATTGGATTTTTCAAAGAAAGACCCGGTAAAAGGGTAGCTAATCTATTCATACTCGAACAACTCCTGACGGGAACACTGGACCATCTGAACAAACCTTCACATAATCAGCCTCTATTTTTTCTGTTGTATCGCAAACACAAGCAAAACATGCTCCTATTCCACAACCCATACGTTGTTCAAAAGATAAATAACCTTCTTTTTCTGGGTATAGTTTTTCTAGAGCAGCTAGCATCGGTGTTGGTCCACAGCTATAGTAAACTGCAAAATCATCTTCTAGCTTTTCTAACACATTTGTTACGAAACCAGTAGAGCCATGGCTACCGTCCACTGTCACAATATAAGTTTCTCCAAGTTCTTGAAATTGTTTTTCATAAAAAACAACATCTTCCGACTGAAATCCTAATACATGAATAGGCTTTACACCTTTTTCCACAAGTCTTTTAGATAGTTCAAATAGAGGTGGCACACCAATTCCGCCACCTATTAGCAAAGCCTTTTGACCCACTTCTACTTTATCAATCGGAAAACCATTTCCAAGGGGTCCAAGTACATCCACTTGGTCCCCTGGTTTCTTTTCAGAAAGAAGTGTAGTCCCTCTGCCTTCTGCGCGGTATATCATTGTAAATTCTAAAGTTTTTTCATTTATAGATGAAATACTTATTGGTCTTCTTAGCAAAGGTTCCATTTGATCAGACACTCTTAGATGGACAAATTGACCTGGTTGTTTCATATCCAGTACTAACTGTCCAGTCAATGTGAGTTCAAAAATGTTCGTCGCAATAGCACTTTGTTTTACGACTTGCATTTGTTCTTGTCTAATCATGCCTTTACCTCCTGATGTTTCATCGTTTCAGTTGAGAATGTCATTGACTCAATGACACGCAGCATTGCTTCTGCAGTATCTAATGAAGTTAAACAAGGGATGCCATTTTCTACGGATTCTCTACGAATACGGAATCCATCACGTTCTGGCTGCATTCCTTTTGTTAACGTATTAATGATAAATTGTGCTTCCCCTTTTTGAATTACATCTAGTAAAGTAGTTCCTTTTGAACCTATTTTATCAACGATATCTACTGGAATCCCAACATTTTTAATTGCTTCAGCAGTACCTTGAGTAGCCATAATGCGGAATCCTATTGCATAGAATCTTTTCGCAATTTCGATGCCTTCTGCTTTATCTTTATCTGAGATAGTCATTAGCACTGTGCCATGATCTTTAATTTCCATACCCGCTGCTACTAAACCTTTATATAATGCTTTTTCAAGCGTGATATCTTTGCCCATTACTTCACCAGTAGATTTCATCTCAGGTCCGAGTGTAATGTCTACACGACGAAGTTTCGCAAAACTGAACACTGGTACTTTTACATATACACCTGGGCTAGTTGGAGCAAGTCCTGGTGTATAACCTTGTTCTATAATTGATTGACCTAAAATCGCTTTTGTTGCGATATTCGCCATCGGAATTGATGTGATTTTACTTAAGAATGGTACAGTACGACTTGAACGTGGATTTACTTCAATAACATAAACCTCATCTTTTGAAATAACATATTGAATATTCATCAATCCAACAATTTTCAATCCTTTTGCAAGTCTTGTTGTGTAATCTACCAATGTATCCATCTGGTATTGCGAAAGCTTCTGTGGAGGATACACAGCAATTGAGTCACCAGAATGGACTCCTGCACGTTCAATATGTTCCATGATTCCTGGTATTAACACATTTTCACCATCACAAATTGCATCTACTTCTATTTCTGTTCCAGTTAAGTAGCGGTCAATCAAAACTGGTTTTTCAGGACTTGCTTCCACCGCATTCTCCATATACTGTTTAATCTCGTCTTCGGTGTAGACAATTTGCATGGCACGCCCACCAAGTACGTATGAAGGTCTCACTAATACTGGGTATCCTATTTCATTGGCAATGGTCGTTGCTTCTTCTACAGACACAGCAGTTTTTCCGAGTGGCTGTGGAATATCTATTTCATGAAGAGCTGCTTCAAACTTATTACGATTTTCTGCACGATCAATGTCCTCTAGCGTTGTACCTAAAATTTTCACTCCTCTTTCTTCCAACCCAGCAGCTAAGTTGATAGCCGTTTGTCCTCCAAATTGAACAACTACCCCTTTTGGCTGCTCTAAGTCTACGATGTGCATAACATCTTCTAATGTGAGTGGTTCAAAATATAATTTATCTGAAATGGAGAAATCGGTTGAAACTGTTTCAGGGTTATTATTAATAATAATAGCCTCATAGCCCGCTTCTTTTATCGCCCATACAGAATGTACAGTTGCATAGTCAAACTCAACCCCTTGACCAATACGGATCGGCCCTGACCCTAACACAAT
Organism: Psychrobacillus sp. FSL K6-1464; assembly: GCF_038003145.1. NCBI lineage: Bacteria > Bacillati > Bacillota > Bacilli > Caryophanales > Bacillaceae > Psychrobacillus > Psychrobacillus sp. FSL K6-1464. The sequence goes on along the minus strand of NZ_JBBOOP010000001.1, from coordinate 1,195,131 downwards.
CACACTTTCCTTTTCCGTACGAATAGATTCATTTTCCTCTTCATATGTTCCATAAAAGTAAGGTGTTTCAGACTCAAACTCCCCTGCACACGTATCGACCATTTTATAAACTGGTACAATTCCATTTTCTTTTTTAAATTTATAAACTTCTAATTCAGTTACATGCCAATATTTTGCAATAGTTTTATCTGCAAAGCCCATACGTTTTGCTTTATATAACACTTCTTGATCGAAAGGATTTGCTTGGATTACTTGTTCGTACTTCACGATATTTTGAAGCTTGTTTAAGAAAAATTGATCGATCTGACTCCACTCATGTATCGTTTCTACAGATACTCCACGGCGGAGTGCTTCTCCTATAAAGAATAATCTTTCATCACCCGCACGACGAATGCGTTTTTCCATCCACGCATCTGTAATTGATTCACTATTTTTCATTTCGATATGGAAGTGCCCAGTTTCCAGTGAACGTATTGATTTAAGAATTGCTTCCTCAAATGTACGGCCTAAAGACATTACTTCTCCAGTAGCTTTCATTTGTGTTCCTAGATTACGTTTTGCCGATTCAAATTTATCGAATGGCCATCTAGGAATTTTGGCAACAATATAATCCAATGCTGGCTCGAAACAAGCGTAGGTTTTTTGGGTAACTGGATTCATCATCTCATCCAATGTAAGACCAACAGCAATTTTAGCGGCAAGTTTTGCAATTGGATAGCCAGTTGCTTTTGATGCCAATGCAGAAGAACGGCTAACTCGTGGGTTCACTTCAATAATATAGTAATTGAAGCTATGTGGATCCAGTGCTAACTGTACATTACATCCACCCTCAATTTTAAGTGCACGAATAATTTTTAAAGATACATTTCGAAGCATTTGGTTTTCTCGGTCTGACAATGTTTGTGTAGGAGCAACAACAATTGAGTCCCCAGTATGGATCCCAACAGCGTCGAAGTTTTCCATATTACATACAACAATTGCATTATCCGCAGAATCACGCATTACTTCGTATTCTATCTCTTTATATCCAGCAATGGATTTCTCGAGTAAACACTGTGTAACCGGACTATATTTTAAACCACTTGTCACTATTTCAGCTAAATCGTTATCGTTATAACAAATACCCCCGCCAGTTCCACCCATTGTAAATGCCGGACGGACAATAACTGGATAACCAATTCGCTCAACAAATGCTTTTGCTTCTTCCAGATTATGAATAATATCGCTATCGGGAACTGGTTCATTTAATTCATTCATCAACGTACGGAATAAATCTCGGTCTTCCGCTTTGTGAATAGCTTCCAGTTTTGTACCTAATATTTCAATTCCTAGTTCATCTAAAATGCCGGACTCATCGAGTTCAATTGCCATATTTAGTCCAGTTTGTCCCCCAAGTGTTGGTAAGATGGCATCTGGACGTTCTTTACGAATGATTTTACTAACAAATGGTAACGTGAGAGGTTCAATATAAACTTTATCTGCAATTTCTGTATCTGTCATAATAGTTGCAGGATTTGAATTCACTAAAATAACACTATAACCTTCTTCTCTTAGTGAGATACATGCTTGTGTACCCGCATAATCGAATTCCGCTGCTTGGCCGATTACAATTGGACCAGAACCTATTACTAGTATTGTTTTTATATCTTTACGTTTAGGCATGTGAACTCTCCTTTTTGCTTTCAGCATTCATTAGTTCGATAAACTCATCAAATAGATGTTTTGAATCTTCTGGTCCCGATGATCCTTCTGGGTGGAACTGAACACAGAATACCGGGAATTTAGTATGTCTTACTCCTTCAACCGTGCCATCATTTAACGCTATATGTGTTATTTCTAAATCTGTTTGTGCGATGGAATCTGCATCAATTGCATAACCGTGGTTTTGAGAAGTTAACTCTGTTTTTCCAGTTCTGAGATCTTTTACTGGGTGATTTCCTCCGCGATGTCCAAATTTTAACTTGAAGGATGTAGCGCCACTTGCAAGTGAAATAAGTTGATGTCCAAGGCATACTCCGAAAATCGGCACTTTCCCAATAATTCCTTTGACCATTTCAATTGCTTCTGGAATATCAGTTGGATCTCCAGGTCCGTTAGATAGCATGACACCATCAGGGTACATACCTAGAATTTCAGTTGCTGATGTATTATAAGGGACAACAATAATATCGCAATCTCTTTTATTTAGCTCTCTTAATATGCCGTGTTTCATACCAAAGTCCACAAGTACGACTCTCTTTCCTCGTCCGGGACTTGGATATGGACGAGTTATAGAAACTTGTTGCACTACATTTTTGGGGATTTCCGTAGCGAGAAGTTCTTTTACAATTTGATCCACATTCACTTCTTCACCAGCATTTGTAAGTCTGCCTTTTAGAGAACCATGCTTACGAATAATACGAGTAAGCTTTCTCGTATCGATTCCTTCAATTGCTGGAACGTTTTTCCCTTTTAAAAATTCACTCAAAGTACCTGTACTTCTGAAATTTGATGGTTGTTCCGCAAGCTCTCTTATAACCACTCCGGAAAGACCTATTTTAATAGCTTCAAAATCATCAGGATTTACACCGTAGTTACCAACCATTGGATACGTAAACGTCAATATTTGTCCACAGTTAGAAGGATCTGATATAGATTCTTGATAGCCTGTCATGGCAGTTGTAAAAATCACTTCACCAATTGTCCCTGCATCACTACCAAATGCATTTCCCTTAAACACCGTACCGTCTTCTAATATTAAATATCTTGTTTTCATATTTGTTCCTCCTGCCATACGATTTCTCCGTTATACATTGTCAGTTGTGGCCAACCATTACAAACAATTCCGTTAAACGGTGTATTTTTTCCTTTAGATATAAATGTTTCTTTATCTATTTTTTGTTCTTTTTTTAAGTCTATTAAAACCAAATCCGCTGGTGATCCTACTTCTAGCTTCCCAAACTCAAATCCGAATACTTTGGCTGGTTTAATAGTTAGGTAATCCAATAGTTGCTGTAATGTCCACTCACCAGGTTTTACGAAGTGAGTATATAATAATGGGAATGCTGTCTCTAAACCGACAATTCCGAACGGCGCTTTTTCAAATCCATTTGATTTTTCTTCTTCTGTATGAGGAGCATGATCAGTGGCGATAAAATCTAAAGTTCCATCTACTAACCCCGCTCGTAGTGCCATCATATCTTCTTTAGCTCTAAGTGGTGGGTTCATTTTCCAAATTGCTTCATCAGATGGAATATCATCCTCACAAAGTATTAAATGATGAGGACTTACTTCCGCTGTTACGTGAATACCTGCTTTTTTAGCGTCTCGTATTACTCGTACAGATTCTTTTGTACTTACATGACATACATGATAATGAGCCCCTGCTGCTTCTGCGAGTAAAATATCACGCGCAATATGTACGGATTCTGAAACTGATGGGATCCCCTTCAATCCAAGCTCTTCACTTCGTTTTCCTTTATGCATAACTCCACCGTAGATTAACGAGTTATCTTCACAATGCGCAACAATTGGAATATTAAATTTCGCAGCTTCTTCCATTGCTTCCAGCATTGTACCTGCAGCTTGAACACCAACACCATCATCCGTTAAAGCAAAGGCTCCAAGATTTTTCAACGATTTAATATCTGTTCTTTCTTTACCTGCTTGTCGAATAGTAATAGAACCATATGGCAAGACACGTACAAGTGCGTTTTTCTCTACTAAATCTAAAACATGTGAGAAGTTTTCGGCTGTATCAGGCACTGGTCTTGTATTTGGCATAGCACAAATAGTTGTATAGCCCCCTTTAGCGGCAGCATTTGTTCCTGTTTCTATCGTTTCCTTCTGCTCTCCACCTGGCTCACGTAAATGTACATGAACATCAATAAACCCCGGAGAGAGCAAGAGACCTTTACCATCTATTTGTTGTGCTACAGTTGATGTGACATTGGCTCCGATTGCAGCAATCTTACCATCTTCAACTAAAACAGCAGTCGTTTCAAATTCCCCTTCATTGTTAACTATTTGAACGTTTTGAATAATTATTGTCATGTTATTCTCTCCCTTTCAAAATCATTTCAATGACAGCCATGCGAACAAAAACACCATTTTCCATTTGTTTAAAGATTCTTGAACGATTACATTCAACTAATTCAGTGGCTATTTCCACATCTCTGTTAAATGGTGCTGGATGCATGATAATTGCACTTTTGTTCATTTTTTTCTCTCGTTCTAGTGTGAGACCATACGCTTGGTGATATTGCTCTTTAGAAAATATTGTCTTCCCATCATGTCTTTCGTGTTGAACACGAAGCATCATGAGAACATCACTATCTTCTATTACCTCGTCGAAATTATTAAATGCTTCGAATTCTCCTTGCCATTCTGGTGGACATACAAATCGGACTTGTGCGCCTAGTCTTGTAAGTGCATCTGCATTTGATCTGGCAACACGACTATGGCTAATATCCCCAACAATTGTTATTACTTTATTTTGCAAGGTCCCAAACTCTTGCCAAATAGTATAAATGTCCAAAAGGCTTTGCGTCGGATGATTTCCTGTACCGTCTCCCCCGTTAATAATTACAGGTTTTACTTTTCCAACGAGTTCCTCAAAATAATTATTTTGTTCATGCCTAATTACTAATACATCTAGACCGATAGATTCTAAAACTTTTACTGTGTCATAAAGTGTTTCCCCTTTAAGGGTGCTTGAGAATCCAGCATCGAATGGAAGGACCTCTAAATTTAGCTTTCTTTCTGCCATTTCAAAACTCATCTTCGTTCTGGTACTAGGCTCAAAAAATAGGTTTGAAACCATGTAATTATTCCTCAAGGTTGAGGAAGTACCATCATGAAACGCTTTTGTTTGATTTAATATGGAAAGTATTTGATCTGTCGATAATTCTTTCATTGATACCAAATTTTTCATTTAACATCTACCTTTCTTTCTCACCAAGCATTTTTTGATAATATCCAAATAATAGGAAAACCTCCTCGAAAAAGTCTCGAGAAGGTTCGTTTAAGCATAGACAAGTAGCAGGATCATATGAAATATCCCAACTTGCTATCCGAACCTTTTGCTGACTCACTGTTCAACTTCTTAAAAGGCCAATTATTTAGTTTGATATAAATCCGTACTTTCTGCTTGCTTTCTTCCAGGTAGGATGAGATTTAGTATAACTCCGATAATTGCTGCTAAAGCCATACCTTCAATGCTAAGTGCTTCCGTAACGATGAATTTTGCTCCTCCAATTCCTATTACGAGAATGACGGATGCAATAACTAAGTTTCGACTATTGCCGAAATCTACTTTTGCATCAACTAACATCCGTAAACCACTTGCTGCAATTATCCCAAATAACAGAATAGATACGCCACCTAGGACTGCTGTTGGTATCGTTGATATAACTGCCATCGCTTTTCCAAAGAATGATAGTAGAATTGCCACAACAGCAGCACCCAATATCACATAGACACTATAAATACGAGTGATGGCTAAAACTCCAATGTTCTCCCCGTAGGTAGTTTTAGGTGGACCACCGATAAGTGCACTTACTAAAGTACCTAAGCCATCACCTAATAATGACCTATGCAGCCCTGGTTCTTTTATGTAGTCTCTCACTACAACTTTTCCTAATACGAGCTGATGTCCAATATGCTCGGATATAGTAACGATGACGATTGGCACCATTACTAGTAAAATATTCGTAGTAATGACAAAGTCATAATGTAGCCCAGGTAGCATAAAGTCTGGTGAAGCAAATAATTTTGCTTCTTTAATTGGGGCAAAGTCAACAATCCCAATAATAATGGAATATATATAACCCACCACTAAACCTATTAAGATTGGCATTGTACTAATAATATTTTTAAAGAAAACCGTACAGATAATTGCCGTAAACAATGTCACTAATGCCGCTGAGAAATGTAAGAAGCTATATTCTTTTAAGCCTGAATCTGCATTTGTTATATTCATCGCCATATCCACTGCCACACCAGATAGTCCTAATCCAATGACCATGATGACTGGTCCAACAACGATTGCTGGTAACAGCTTCATAATCCACTTATAGCCACTTTTCCAAATTACGAGCGACACAATTCCGTAAACCAATCCTACGAAAACCGCACCGATCATTGCATTACCCGGATTAATAGCTTCCCCCGCTTCATTCAAGCCATTTACTGCCACAAGAATTGGTGCGATGAATGCGAACGACGATCCTAAATATGCCGGCACTTGAAATTTAGTTACGAGTAAGAAGATTATTGTTGCAATCCCACTTGTTAATAATGCAATTGCAGGACTCAAACCTACTAGTTGCGGTACCAAAATAGTCGATCCGAACATTGCAAACATATGTTGAAAACTTAAAGTGATGAGCTGTCCACTTGATGGCTTATCATTTACATCTAAAATGGCATTTGACATGAATTTTCCCTACCTTTTAAATAGATTCTTATTCGTAAATGGATACTGCATCTACCTCGTCTGTTTCCGTTACTTTGACGACAATTCTCTCCCCACTAGAAGTGGGTATATTTTTGCCAACATAATCTGCTCTAATAGGTAGCTCGCGGTGCCCTCTATCGATTAATACCGCTAACTGTATTTGAGCTGGTCTTCCAAGATCCATAACTGCATCCATTGCCGCTCGTACTGTTCGACCTGTGTACAAAACATCATCCACTAGAATAACTTTTTTATCTTTCACATCATGCGTAATATCCACTTGCTGTACTAAAGGTTCATCGGTATTATTTTTTAACGATAAGTCATCTCTATAAAGTGTAATATCGAGCTCTCCTGTTTTTATCGGCTTGCCCTCAATTACCTCGATCCGATCTGCTAAACGTTTCGCTAAAAACGCTCCTCTAGTTTTAATGCCCACTAGAATACACTCATCAATCCCTTTGTTACGTTCAATAATTTCATGTGCAATTCTTGTGAGTGCTCGATTTATCGCTTTCTCATCTAGAATATTTGCTTTTTCTCCCATTTCCTTCTCATCTCCTTTGAACAAAATAAAAAACCTTCTAGACTCGAGAGCCTAGAAGGTTGTAAATGCGTTATTAAGTAGAGTGATTCCTAAAAATCCGCAGATTGATAGTGAGTCACGTTCACATGTACCTTCTCAGCCTCTCTGGACTGTTATTAAAGGTGAAGCTATATAGTTTTTAAATTACTAGCAAGTAAATGTTTGCTTGTTTTTAGTATAGAGTACTATTCCTCATTAATCAACGTTTGATTTTTTAAATTTTGTATCAAATTAGTAAAATCATCTGGAAGTGGGTATGAGAACTCTAAGTATTCTCCCGTTTTCGGGTGAATGAAACCTAATAATCCTGCATGTAAAACTTGTCCATCAAAGTTAATCGTTTTCTTCGGACCATATTTTGGATCTCCAGCAAGTGGGTAACCAATATATTTCATATGCACACGAATTTGATGAGTACGTCCAGTTTCTAATTGGCATTCAACTAACGTAAATTTATCAAATCTATCTAATACGCGGAAATGTGTAACAGCATGTTTGCCGTTATCCACTACTGCCATATTTTGTCTTTCTCTTTTATCTCGAGCGATAGGTGCATCTATTGTCCCTTTATCATGCGCTATTCGACCGTGCACAATTGCTGTGTATTTACGAGTAACTGTTTTCTTAACCAGTTGATCTACTAAAGAGACATGTGCAACATCATTTTTAGCTACCATCAGTAAACCTGTTGTATCTTTGTCAATACGATGCACAATTCCAGGTCGCATAACTCCGTTAATACCCGACAAATCTTTAATCTGATGCATTAAACCGTTAACGAGGGTCCCAGTTGTATGCCCTGGTGCAGGGTGTACTACCATTCCACGAGGTTTATAAACTACTACGACATCCGCATCTTCATAAATAATTTCTAAATTTAGGTTTTCTGCTTGGATATCCAGTGGTATAGCATCGGGAGGTGTTACGACAATAACATCTCCTACTTTCACTTTATAATTGGACTTGGCTGGTTCATTGTTTACAGTAACATGTCCATCTTTTATAAAGTTTTGGATCTGCGTACGTGACCAATCTGATTCAAAAGATGCCACTGCTTTATCAATACGCTCTTTTGCTTGTTCATTTTCAATAATAAATGTTAAATCTTCCATTACTTCACCTTTTTCTTTTCAGCTCGTTCTTCCTGAAATACAAATATTATTATAATTATAACTCCGATAGTTAGTGCAGCATCCGCCACATTAAAAATAGGAAAATCATAATTGATAATAGGTATTAAAACATCGACGAAATCTACTACTTCGCCTCTCCAAAGTCGGTCAATAAAGTTCCCAATTGCTCCACCAAGCAGTAACATCAAACCGACTTGAAACATCGGTTTTCCTTTTGCTTCTTTATGGAAGTAATAGATAATTCCAATGATAACAATGATAGTGACTATGGTAAAGAATCCTATTTTTCCTTGCAGAATGCCCCAGGCTGCTCCTTTATTTCTATGAGAAAGTAGCGCTAGGTAAGGGTCCCACAAAATAATTCGTTCACCAAGTGACATATTCTTAACGACAAGCCATTTGGTCCATTGATCTAACGCAATGAAAAAAGCAGCTAGTCCATAAAATTTCCACACATTATTTCCCCCACATAACAAATTCTTTACAGTAAAAAATTGAACACTCTCCACTTAGTTTAACACAGAACCATACAATTCGTAAAAGAGCAGAGAAATTTCAATATAGAAAATGTTCTTCAGCTTATGAGGAGTATTTATATTATGCACTAGATCGGCTGTATTATAGACTTCCATTACAGTTATGAGGTATATTGTTGAATTTAAGGGCTATCTTCATTAAAACGAAATATTTAAAAATGTGGCCCTATATAAAATAGGACCACATTTCTTCGACTATTTACTTCACAACCTCTGCGCAACGTGCACATAATGTTGGGTGTGCTTCTACTGTTCCCACTGTTTCGGAAATTGTCCAGCAACGCTCACATTTTTCACCATCTGCTTTTTCTACTACAACGGAAGCATGTTCTAATGCCAAGCTGTTAGCAGGTGCGTCAGAAGGAGCCCCGCCTAATTCAAACTTAGAAACGATAAACAATTGAGCAAAGTCGATCGCATCTGTTTCAAATAATTCTTTATAGTCATCATTTACATATAGAGCTACTTTAGCTTCTAATGATTTACCAATAGTTTTTGCATTACGTGCTTCTTCCAATGCTTTTAGAACATCATCACGTAATTCCATAATTTTATCCCACTTAGCTGCTAACTCTTTAAATTCAGGATAATTAACGGCTTCTGGCATATCTGTTAATTGAATACTTTCTGCTGTTTCATGCTCTAAGTAAGCCCAAAGCTCATCTGTTGTATGAGGCAGAATAGGTGTTAATAGTTTTAATAGCGCTAGTAGCGTATCATACATAACTGTTTGCATTGCACGACGATCTGGGTGATCCTCCCCATAGATATACACAACATCTTTTGCAATGTCTAAGTAGAATGAACTTAGCTCACTTGATACAAAATTATTAATCGTATGATATACACTTGCGAAATCATAGCGATCATATGCCGCTCTTACTGTAGAAATTACTTCTTGAAGTTTCATATACATATATTGATCGACTTCACGTAGATCTTTAAATTCCACACGATTATTAACCGGATGGAAATCACTGATATTGCCATGCAAGAATCGGAAAGTATTACGAATTTTACGATATACTTCGGATACTTGTTTGAAAATCGCATCAGAAACACGTACATCTGCTGTATAATCCACGGAAGCTACCCATAAACGTACAATGTCCGCACCTAACTGATTGATCACTTTGGAAGGAACGATAACGTTACCTAAGGATTTACTCATTTTACGACCATTGCCATCTAATGTGAAACCATGGCTTAACAATCCTTTATAAGGAGCATGACCAAACATAGCAGTACTTGTGATTAGAGAAGAATTAAACCAACCACGATACTGATCTGATCCCTCTAGGTATAAGTCAGCTGGGAATACTAAATCATCCCGTTCTTCTAGAACACCTTGATGAGATGAACCCGAATCAAACCATACATCCATGATATCTGTTTCTTTCGTAAAGATACCATTTGGACTACCAATATGAGTGAATCCTTCAGGTAATAATTCCTTCGCTTCTCTTTCAAACCAAATATTCGATCCGTGCTCTCGGAATAGTTTAGAAACATGTGAAATCGTCTCTTCTGTCAGGATTGGTTCTCCATCTTCCCCATAAAATACCGGAATTGGAACTCCCCATACACGTTGTCGAGAAATACACCAGTCTCCACGATCACGAATCATGTTAAATAGACGAGTCTCTCCCCATGCAGGAGTAAATTTTGTATCTCGAATTGCTTGTAGTAATTCATCTCTAAATGCCTCAATTGAAGCAAACCATTGAGCAGTAGCACGATAAATAACTGGTTTTTTTGTACGCCAGTCATGTGGATATGAATGCGTAAAGAATGTAAGTTTCTCAAGTGCACCAGCAGCTTCTAGAGCTTCTGTAATTGCTTTGTTAGCTGTATCATAAAATAATCCTTCAAAACCTGGTGCTTCAGCAGTCATAACACCGCGGTCATCCACTGGACAAAGGACATCTAATCCATAAGCTTTACCAACATAAAAGTCATCTTCCCCGTGACCAGGCGCTGTATGAACACAACCAGTACCAGATTCAGTTGTTACATGCTCCCCAAGAATGATAAGAGAATCACGATCGTATAAAGGATGTTTTGCAACTAAGCGATCCATTTCTTGACCTAATAGTGTACGCTCTACTGTGTATTCTTCCCAGCCTAATTCTTCTGCAACAGCTTTTACTAAATCTAATGCAACAACAAACTTAGAACCATTCGTTTCGACAACTGCATACTCCACTTTTGGATGTAAAGAAATAGCTAAGTTCGCAGGAATAGTCCAAGGTGTTGTAGTCCAAATGATAAACTTTGTTCCTTCTTCAAGAACTCCCTTACCTTCCGTTACCTTAAAGCTTACATAGATAGATGGTGATTTTTTATCTTGGTATTCAATTTCAGCTTCTGCTAATGCTGATTCACTAGAAGGTGACCAGTAAACAGGCTTTAATCCTTTATAAATGTATCCTTTTTTAGCCATCGCACCGAATACTTCGATTTGACGTGATTCAAAATCAGAAGTCAATGTAACATATGGGTTTTCCCAGTCACCACGAACACCCAGACGTTTGAACTGCGAGCGTTGATTATCAATTTGTTGATAAGCATACTCTTCACAAAGCTTTCTAAACTCTGCTAAAGACAGTTCTTTACGTTTCACACCTTTATTTGTTAATGCTTGCTCGATTGGAAGACCATGTGTATCCCAACCTGGAACATATGGTGCGTGGAAACCTGTCATAGACTTATGACGGACAATCATATCTTTCAATACTTTGTTTAATGCGTGACCCATATGAAGATCACCATTTGCGTACGGTGGTCCATCATGCAGTACAAAAAATGGTCGATCTTTAGTATGATCCTGTACTTTTTTATAGATATCCTGCTCTGCCCATTTCGCTTGGATTTCTAACTCTTTCACTGGTAAGTTTCCACGCATTGGGAAAGCTGTCTTAGGCATTAATAACGTATCTTTGTATTCCATCTTATTACCTCCTAATTAGTAAAAACGTAAAAATTGTATTAATCTACACGTAAACAAAAAAACTCCCATCCCAAAAAGGGACGAGGAGTTATGCTCGCGGTACCACCCTACTTGCGATTTCTCAAAAAATCGCCGCTTAGAATGCCATAACGGGGCACTAACCGAAGACACTTACTAAAAAGTTCAGTGCCCTTGCTCCAAAGTGATAATCTAAAGAGTTTATATTCCTGAGCTCTCACCATCCTCAGGTCGCTTTATCAAAAACAAATTTAGACGTCTTTTTCTACGCATATTATATGATATGAAATTATTATAGGTAAAGTATGGCGATGAGTCAAGAAATGTTAATCTTCTGTTACAGATAGTCGATCAATTACTTCTGTATCCACATCATATTGCATTAAATGATTCCAATCATCAGTATTGATTAAGTCTAACTGTGCTTCTACTAACATTTTAAAGCGATTGCGGAAAACTTTTGATTGTTTCTTGAGATCCTCTATTTCCATCGCAATTCTTCTAGCTTTCGTTAAAGCTTCATTAACGATTCGGTCAGCATTTTTCTCTGCCTCTTTCACAATCAGCTTCGCTTCTTTTTGTGAATTGCGACGGACTTCTTCTGCAGCCTCCTGAGCAACGACAATGGATTTATGTAGTGTTTCTTCAATCGAAGTAAAATGACCAACCTGTTCGCTTGATGTTTTAAGCTTTGTTTCTAATTCTTTTTTTTCTTTCGTCAAAATTTCAAGGTCTTTCATTATTTGGTCAAGGAATTCATTTACTTCATCTTCATTGTACCCTCTAAATCCTTTACTAAATTCCTTGTTATGTATATCAAGTGGTGTTAGTGGCATTTTAACATCTCCTTCACTTTACTAAACTTATATTCTTTCTCCCATTATACATTTCTACGAGATTGAATACATCTATATTTGAAATATTCTTATAAAAATTAATTTTTTAGTTCTAATCTACCTATTTGTAATCGAATTTTATCTTTTTTTGTCCTGCCTTCCATCATGATTAATTTCACTCTTCCATGTCCTCTTATAGAAATGAGATCGAGTTCTTGTAATTCAAGGGATACTTGATCTTTCTCGGACCAGTTCACTTTCACTTTCCCACTTTGAATAAGAGATGCAGACTTTTGACGAGAAATATTAAAAATTGAGGCAATTACAGTGTCTAAACGGAGTGAGCTTACCGTTAAGGTCTCAGTCATCCATTCCTCCTGTTGAACAAAATAGTCTTGTGGATTTCCTACATCATCGATATGAACTTTCACTTTTCCAATAGATGTAAAATTAGCTCGTACATAATCCAGTACCTCTAAAGCTACCACGAACTGAATGGCACCATCTTGTACACGTATATCTCCAAATTTACTCCGATCAATTCCTAAGGACATCATCGAACCAAGCACGTCCTTATGTTTTAACGTTACAAATTTAGTAGGGTAATGGACCTCAACTACTCTCATAGAGAAATCAATTTCCGATGGCACATAATAGGAAGGAAACAATAGAACTCTTCTTCTCTCCGCATCCTCTAATGCACCTTCAGCGCTAGAACCAATATCTTCATATTGTCTACGAATCGAGTCTACTATAAATTGTTGCCTAGGATCTAGAAAGTCCGTTAACTTAGGTGCATATCGGTCCTCTACTTCCCGCATCATACTTACAACCTGCTCAATAAAAGGCTGTTCTTCTTTTCTAAAATGTTGCAATACATTTTCCATTATAATATTTCCCTTTCAATTATAGTAAAAAACCCCACGGAAGTGAGGTTAGAGAACTATATTAGCTATATAATATATACCCGTCATTGCTAGGTTTAATACAAAAATTGCAACGATTGGTGAAATATCAATCATTCCTAGTGGTGGAATAATTTTTCTAAACGGTTCTAAGTATGGTTCACAAATTCTACCTAAAAACTTCCCGAAACTCGATTGTTGAATGCTAGGTACCCAAGACATTAAAATATATGCAATTAATGCATACGAATAAATTCGAACACCTAAACTTAATAAAGTTAAAACTAATGCCATAGTATAATTACTCCTCTGTTAATCTAGGTCGTTATAGTAATAATCCGATATTGCTCCATCGACTTCTACTGAATCGGGTGCACAAAGGAATATATCCGTACCTATTCTTTGTATATCTCCACCTAAAGCGTACACTGTTCCACTTAAAAAGTCGATAATTCGAATTCCTTGTTCCTTGTCAATACGTTGCAAATTTACAATCACTGCTTTTTTACTTTTTAAGTGTTCAGATATATCTTGTGCTTCTGCATATACTCTTGGCTCTATTAATATTACTTTGGAAGACTTTTGGACATTTTGAATACTAACAAGATTAGGAGTATTTATTTCCTTAGGCGTGGTATTGAATTTACGTTCTTTAGGTACTGACTTTGCTGTTTGTTGCTTTATATTGTTATCTGCCGTTTTTTGTTGTTGAGGTCTTGACTGCTGCGTTTCTGATGCTTCCTCTTCTTCATCTAAGTAAAAGAAATTTTTCATCCAGTTTTTCATGCTATTCAATACCCTCCTTCTCTTTTCCAACCAATGCTGTTCCAATTCTTATAAAGGTAGCACCTTCTTCTATTGCTATTTCATAGTCTCCAGACATTCCCATGGAAAGTTCTGTACAAGGTGCGTTAACTATTTGTTTAGCTGCTATTTTACTTTGAAGTTGCTTCAATTTTTGAAAAACATTTCGGATGATTGTGTCATCTTCTGTATTAGGAGCCATCGTCATAAGTCCAATAACACGAATTTTTTCATGGTTGTGGAGTTGATCTATAAATGCTTCTACTTCATCATAAGGAAGACCATGCTTTGACTCTTCTTGCGATACGTTTACTTGTACAAAACAATCCTTCGTAGAGGTAGCTCTTTTCTCAATTTCATCTGCAAGACTCATCCGATCCAATGAATGGAGGTATTTTATATGATTAATTACTGATTTCACTTTTCTTGTTTGAAGTGACCCTATGTAATGCCATTGAACATCACTAGAAATGGCATCTAACTTCTTCTTTAAACCCTCTGGTCTATTTTCACCCAAATGCATAACACGATTCTCGATTACTTCATTTGTTCGATTAACAGAAACTTCCTTTGTAACTGCAATTAGAGTTATATCTTCTAACTTTCTATTTGCTCGATTGCTAGCACTTTGCATACGTTGTTGAATTTGTTCTAAATTTTGTTTTACATTTGTCATTCGAAACCCAACTTTTCATCAATTGTTTATATTTATTGTATCAATGAAAAGTTGTTTTATCAATGAAGAACATTATAAGACTATATTTTTGAGACAATTATAACATCTTTTCCAATTATCGCTATATTTTGTACTGCTATTTTCTTCGTTTCTCTTTTTTTATTAAAAAAAGTTGGATAAGCGCCATTTTCCTCTACTATAAATGAAATAATAAAACCAGTGTCTTTATCAATTTCTGCATCCACGATATAGCCTAATAATTGACCACTTTTCGCTTCTATTACTTCTTTTTGCTGTGCATCTGAAAATTTCATCACTAACCCCCTTTATTTAGTATATGAACGAAATAGGAAAAAAACCCATTCCATTATGATGAAACCTTTGTTTGGATTTACTCATAAGGGAACTCTTTTACTAGCTTTGTTAGGATGAATACACACTTTCAACAACATGCTTTCGTCAAAGTTTTACACGCAAACCGGGAAATATTAACCCAGGGACTTGCAAAACGTATTAACTATTGTCGTTTTCTAAATTTATGAAACAGAAAAACGTTTTTTTCTATAAAGAAAAAAACGTCTGTCTTTGCTGAAGTAATATTATGGATTCAATTGACTTTGAATAGTTGATAAAGCACTCTTTTCCAATCGAGATATCTGCGCTTGTGATAGCCCTAAGTCCATCGCTATTTCTGTTTGCGTTGCACCATAGTAAATTCTCTTCGTTAATATTTTCTTTTGTCTTGTATCTAGCTTCTGAAAACTTTCTTTCACAGTAAAATAAGTGACCCATTGATCTTCCGATACATCATTGTCGCATAATTGGTCCATCATATAAATAGCATCGCCACCGTCACTGAATATCGGTTCTTGCAAAGACACTGGATCCTGAATGGCATCTAAAGCAATTAAAATATCTTCCACCGGAATATCTAGCTCTTTGGATAAATCATCCAAGGTTGGCTCTTGTAAATGCTCGTTTATAAACTGTTCCTTTGCTTTCATAGCTTTATATGCAATATCTCTCAAAGATCTTGATACTCGTACTGAATGGTGATCACGTAAATGTCTTTTTATTTCTCCAATAATCATAGGAACTGCATACGTAGAAAAACGGACGTTATGCTTTAGATCGAAGTTCTCAATAGACTTGATGAGTCCAATACAACCAACTTGAAACAGATCATCAGCTTGCTCTCCCCTGTAAGCAAACCTTTGTACTAGACTTAAAACTAACCTTAAATTACACATTACTAGTTCGTCTTTAACAGATTCTTCACCAGCTTGTAATCGGATAAATAATTCTTTCATTTCTTCATGCTTAAGTAAAGGAAGCTTAGATGTATCAATGCCGCATAATTCAACTTTTGTTCTCGTCATAGATCTTCCTCCGGACTTTTTAATTGTTCTAAGTCAGTTTGTCCGGTATAGGTAAGATTATTCTTTATGATACTATCCAATTTCACCCATTAAGCAATAGGTTCGTTTAAGAGCTCCTTTAAATCCAATATTATTTTCTTTTCTAATCGGGATATATATGATTGTGAAATACCTAAATGATCAGCAACTTCTTTTTGAGTCATTTCTTCCTTGCCGTTTAACCCAAACCGACATTGCATTATATATTTTTCTCTATTTCCAAGTAAATTTATTGCTTCGAACACATGTTGGCGCTCTAGTTTTTTTTCCACATCTTCAATGATTAAATCTTCACTAGTCCCTAAAATATCTGATAATAATAGTTCATTGCCATCTGAATCCGAATTTAAAGGTTCATCAAAAGAAACCTCTGACTTCATACGGTTCGTCTTTCGTAAATGCATTAAAATTTCGTTCTCTATACATCTAGATGCATAAGTGGCAAGCTTGATACCTTTATCTAGATTAAATGTTTCTACTGCCTTTATAAGACCTATAGAACCAATACTTATAAGATCTTCTATATTTGTATTTGTTTGATCAAATCTTCTCGCAATATAAACAACTAACCTTAAGTTTCTTTCAATTAGTACATCTCTTGCATGATCATCGCCATCCATAAATGCGAGTAACATTTCTCTTTCTTCTTCTCTCGATAATGGTTTAGGTAATGATTCATTGCCTCCAATATAATGTACACTTTTTCGTCTAAAAGATAGTACCCAATAATAAACTTTACGGAACCATTTCATCAGCATTAGCCTACACTCCTTTTCTTCAAGTGAAAATATGAGGAACTTTGCAGTATTCCATCCGCCTCATGTGGAAACTTTTCTTTTGCTTTCGTCATCACAATATATCCTTTAGGTAACGGTTGACCGTCAACCAACCACTGATCATACTTGATACCAATAACCCATGTTTTATGTTTTTGTATCGTTGCAATTGGTATTAATCGTAATTTGCTAACATACTCTTTTGGTATCTTATCCAAACTAGCACTTCCCTCAAACTCCCATTCACTAATTGCTTTAAATAACTCATATGGTAATATCTCTTGCAACATTTCTGCCGCTACAAAGTGAACAGGATCATTGGATAATGGTTCTGTACACACATTTCCCGAATCTATAAAAAGGGTTAATTCTTGAGAAACTCCAAATAACGTAACGTTGGATGAATATAATAGCTCTCTTTCGGAATTTGCTATATTTAAATGCAATACATTTTTTGTCAAAAAATATAAACCACCAGTCGCTATTAAGGCAAAATTAATAATCATAAACAAATTACCACTATTGTCATACAAAGGTGCGATAGCTGTAAGCAATCCTCCAGCAAAGACACTAGCAAGTAATGTTAATATAATTGCTTTAATTATCTGTGAACGTTTTTTCCAAAAAGCGATTGAAATCATTACAAAAAACGATAAAAATATTGCGAATAAAGAATGAGAGAAAACGACTGTAATTACTCCAGCTGTTAGAGCAGAAAGAAATAAATACCTTTTCTGATTTTCAATCCACCCAATTTTATTGGCAAATGCTAAAACGGTGTAATTGAAAAAAGTATTGGTTACAATCATTACTTCCGCATACATAACTTCCCTCCTTTTGATTAAAGCTTAGCATCTAAAGTGTAAGAAATTTGTCAAAAGACCGTTCAAAAACGTTCTTTTTTTACGACATAATAATAACTAGGAAAAATTTTGATTTAACAAAAAGTCGTGTAAAGTTTATATCCTCCATCTTTGTAATGCATAAGAAAAACCGGGCAAAAGATACACGGTCCTTGAAGGTAAAAACCTGTTTCTATCGTTTCTGGAGTGCTTTGGACAGAAGTTTTGCTGTATGATTACCGATTGATTTTTTTTAAGATGGTGTTCGTGACTGACGTCACGAACACCATCCCTTTTTCTCAGTAATCTTTGGCATTTGTCTTTCCGCCGCCCTCCTACAACTTTTAGAAACAGGTTAGTTCGGTTTTGGATAACTAGAGAATAAATACTAACTATTAATAGAGAAAGCTCTCGAAGATGTAATTTCGTTTGCAATTTTGCTGTTTTACTTAATGAACACTTATTATTTCTCTTAATTTCCACCAGTATGAAAGAAAATCTACTTTCTTCATCCTTCTTTGGATTATAGTATTTCTAATTGAAAAGCGATTACAAATAATTGGTTACTTTCTAATTTTTGACCAACCTGATCATCTAAGCGAAAAACAATGCTATACCCTTATAGTGGAGTACTACTTATATTTGATTGCAGTGGCAGGTGGCGACTCCAGTGGGATGAGTGAGACAGATGAGATATCACATCGACGCGTTAGCGACGGTGATAGCTCATCGCTCACCCCACGGAGGACAAAAAGATGTTGGTCACGAAGGCATTGCCACACGATGTGGCGCTCTTAGTCTTTGAACCCCACTTGAAACGGAAATCAGCAGGATAATCCATTCAAAGAAGTTATCATGAACCCAGTATTAACGATAACTTTTATATACTTACTCAAAAAAAAAAAGCAACCACCGAAGTGATTGCTTTTTGCATATTAATTTAGTTTCTGCGTTGACGATTTCTTAAGAAAGTTGGGATATCTAACGCATCCTCTTGTTGGTTATGAGAAACATGACGTTCTTGTTGAGGCGCTTGTTGTTGCGGCACTTCTTCTTTACGTTGTTCTCTAATAGGTGCTGTTGTTGGTTGTTGTGGTGCTCTGTTTCCACCAAATCCTGTGCTACGCGGTTGTTTTTGTGTGATTAACTCTTCATTGAATCCTGTTGCAATTACAGTTACAACTATTTCATCTTTTAAGTTATCATTAATAACCGAACCGAAGATCATATTAACTTCTTCATCGGATGCAGAGGCAACAATATCAGCTGCTTCTTGCACTTCAAATAGACTTAAGTTAGATCCACCAGTAATATTCATCAAGACTCCTGTCGCACCGTCTATTGAAGTTTCAAGCAGTGGACTTGAAATAGCCTTTTTCGCCGCTTCAGCTGCACGATTTTCTCCTGCAGAAATACCGATACCCATCAGAGCAGCACCTTTGTTAGACATAATAGTTTTAACATCTGCAAAGTCAAGATTGATAAGACCAGGTACAGCGATCAAATCAGAAATACCTTGAACCCCTTGACGTAAAACATTATCCGCTTCTCTGAATGCTTCTAGCATTGGCGTGTTTTTATCAACGATTTCTAACAAACGATCATTTGGAATGACGATTAATGTGTCTACTGATTCTTTCATCATACTAATTCCACCTACTGCTTGAGTAGCACGTTTACGCCCCTCAAAAGTAAATGGACGTGTTACAACACCTACTGTTAATGCCCCTAAATCACGTGCGATTTGAGCAATAACTGGTGCTGCACCAGTTCCAGTACCGCCACCCATACCGGCTGTTACGAATACCATATCCGCTCCTCTAAGAGCTTCCTCGATTAACTCTTTACTTTCTTCAGCTGCTTTTTTCCCGACTTCAGGGTTTGCTCCTGCACCAAGTCCACGAGTTAGTTTTCCACCAATTTGTAATTTCACTTCGGCTTTTGACATATTAAGTGCTTGCGCATCCGTATTAACAGCGATAAAATCTACACCTTGAACACCATGTTCAATCATACGATTTACAGCGTTATTACCGCCACCACCTACTCCAATAACTTTAATGATCGCTAATTGATCTTCATTTGTTTCAAATTCTAACATGCTATTGCCTCCTATGTTCTATCTGCTATGATAAATGGTTTGTTATTCAAAAAACTTGTCAAAAAATCTCTTTGCTTTTGTCATGGCGCTATCCTTGTGTTCATTAGTCGATT
Source organism: Psychrobacillus sp. FSL K6-1464 (assembly GCF_038003145.1). NCBI lineage: Bacteria > Bacillati > Bacillota > Bacilli > Caryophanales > Bacillaceae > Psychrobacillus > Psychrobacillus sp. FSL K6-1464. The sequence continues at coordinate 1,175,001 of NZ_JBBOOP010000001.1, read as the reverse complement.
GAGCAGACTGTTTTTGTTTTTTAGAAACGGCAACTGCTTCATTTGAAACCGAATGCGCTAACGCATGGCTATCACCAATTTTACCATAGAAAAGATCTTCTTTATAGGCATATCTTATAAGACCAACTGCAGTTGTATATTGAGGTTCTCGAACCCCAATGTAATCTGGAGTATATAGTCTCACTCTTGTTTGAAGGATATGTCTTGCTAACTGTCCTAAGCCTTCTAGTTTAGAAACTCCACCAGTAATAACTACTCCGCCTGGTAAGTCTTGTAACCCAAGTCGATAAAATTCTTCTAGAACCATTTCAAATAATTCCTCTAGTCGAACTCCAATGATTTCCGCAATATAACGTTGTGAGTATTGTTCTTTCATATCTGCACCTATTACTGGTACTTCAAATAGTTCATCATCTGAAGCATCATCATAGAAAGCATGTCCATATTTTAGTTTAATCATTTCAGCTTGTTCAGTTGGTGTTTTTAAGACAATCGATAAATCTTTTGTAATATGGTCACCGCCAACTGGAATAACGGAAGTGCTGACTAAATGGCCTTCATTGAAAATAGCAATCGTCGTGGAACCACCACCTATATCGATATAAGCTGTCCCATGATTTTTTTCGTCTTCCGTTAATGCAAAGTGTCCACCAGCTAAAGGCTGTAAGTAAATCTCTCTAATTTGAAGGCCAGCTCTTTCCACACATCTTAACACGTTATGTAAAATTGTTTTGGATGTAGTCATCATAATACCGTCAAGCTCCAAACGTGTCCCGATCATTCCACGTGGATCCTTAATTTCTTCTAAGTGATCGACGATGAATTGTTTTGGTGCTATATTAATAAGCTCTCTCTCAGGAGGAATAGACATAACTTGAGCTGACTCTATAACACGTTCTAAGTCACCATCAGTTATTTCTCTATCATCACGATTAACAGCCACTACTCCCTTAACATTTTGTATATTTGCCATATTTGCCGGAATACCTAATACAATTTCATTAATAGACATACCGATCATTCTTTCGGCTTCACTTACCGCTTTTTTAATTGATTGAACTGTTGCATCTATATCTACGATGGTGCCTTTTCTAATTCCGTTTGATTTTACATTTCCAACACCAATTACGTGCAGCGAGTCTTCATTCATTTCGCCTATTAAGACCTTAATGGAAGACGACCCAATATCTAGTGATACGTATAATTCTGATTGATTCAACCCGTGGCACCTCCTAAGAACTCTTTATTTATTATTCTAGTGTAAAAATAGTATAAAGTCTAAAATTTTCTAAAGAAATAGTCAATTTAAACCTAATAATTTATTAATTTTTTCTTTCTGACCATTTTGTGAGCAAAATTCGACGGATAACTGCTATATTCTGAAATAATCGTACACCAAACGCAAAAATCGCCGCTAGGTATAAATCTATCCCTAAGTGTACACCTAAAAATGCTAAAGCTGCAGCAAGGGCTATATTGAAGAAAAATCCTGAAACGAATACTTTGTCATCATAGACATGCTGTAGATGTGCACGTATGCCTCCAAATAGAGTATCAAGTGCTGCCAATACCGCTATAGACAAATAGCTTTCATATATTTCAGGGATTTGTATTTCCGTTAATAAACCGAGGGAAATCCCAAGTATCAGCCCTAATAATGGCAACCACATTTCATGACTCCCCTTCCGGTACTTCTTTTAAGAATTGGTTATTTAGAGCTTGGTCATAAGAGGAAATCGTGATATTTTGCTCGGGCTTACCAATCTTCAGTTTTAAATTATCAATATAAAAGTCATCTCCGATTGTGGAGGCCTCTAACTGATTATACATTTTTTGCGCATCCTCAAAAGTGGAGGTTCCAATTTTAATAGTAAATGGTGCATTTCTTACTGGTATATTATTCACTGTAGTTTTACCATTTACATCTCTAATTGGGGAAGAATAGATAATTCGTTTACCATCCACTTCAATATCATTTGCTTTAAAACGATTGATTTCATTGATAAGTCGGATGAGCAAATCTGGTGAAATACCTTCCACAGGTTGTCCAAGTGCTACGCTTTCTAAGGATGGCTCCACTTTAATAATAATTCCTGGACCCGTATGTTCAACCAGACCTATATCTTTTTTTAATTGTTCTACTGTATCCTGTAAAGCAAGTTCTGCACTTTCGCTTACCATGTTTCCATATTTCAAGATTGTTTGATCTAATACATAAATTTCCGAAAGCAGCTCGGAATGTGTTTCGGTTTCTTTGGATAATTCTTGACGAATAGCCCATATATCTCGTGTATCTCTTGTTTCAGGATTTTGAACTGTGTTAAATTGTATCGCTAACATAAATCCAATTATTAACAAAACTATAGTAAACCGAATATAGACGGTTTTTCTCATTATTCGGCCTCCTTAAATCCCGTTTTACTACCAGTGGGAATTGAAGAAACCCCACCCAGTTGAGTAGCATTACTATATTAGTTAGCTATAATCATCTTCACGTAAAGCAGGCATTGTTATTAAATCTTTTTCTCCTACAGTCACCACTATATTATCACTAGTAAGTTGGTCAACAACACCTCCTCCTAGATTTACGGAAGAAAGCAATACTTTCGGATCTCCTACTGCTTCAATCGTAAATGGTGCTGGAAAGGTCTTTCCATCTACTACAATCACTGGGCCTGTACATCTTATATAAGAGTTTGCATGAAGTCTTTGGCCATTAATAGATATAGCTTCTGCACCAGATATTTTAAGCTCATTAATCACTTTGAATACGTGACTTTCATGTACTATATAGTCATTTGGATTTTCTTGAGAAGGATTATAAGCTCCGTCTTCCAATGAAACAGTAATACCTTTTCCTTGTGAGGGAATATCTCCAATCAATAATCGAAGTATTTCTGCTTCCTCTACTAATTCTTCTACACTTTCTTCACTCTCTACAAAAGAATGTTCAAAAGCACGGATTTTTTGTTGCTTATCAGTAATTTCTTCTGTTAGCTCTTTATTGCGTTCTTTTTGTTCCACTAATTTTTCTCTATACTTTTCTTGTTCTTGGAAATTCGAGAGATTTGAAGCGTTTTTTTCGTTATCTTCAGATGAGATACTATACGAATATGCAAGTATAAATCCTAACACTAAACTTACCATCGATATAGTAATAAGCCCTCTAGATGGTACTTTAAGGAGTTTGGTCTTCTTCACTTTCCACAACCTCCTCTTCTACTGGTACATTATACACATCTTTAAATGGTTGGAAAAATGTCCCTACTTCCAAATCAATAACACCCTTCACTTCGGGATTTAGCTGAGAAACAATGGAAGGATAAAAATTCATTTTTTCTCCGAATGACGGAATGATCGCCTTAACTTCATTTCCATCATTCATAAATACTTGGATAGAGTATGCATCATTTTCAGTTGGTGCATATTTAATTTGAGAAATACCTGTTAACACTTCGCTGTCCAATACTTTTAATTCTTTTATCATCCTCAAACGGTTTTTTTCATTGTCAAAACCTGAAAAGATAGGTCCATCCTTTGGTAAAACTTGTCCATCTGTTTTAATAATCTGTCCATTTTCTAAAATTATATGAAGAAAATCTCCATCCTCTAAATAACCTATTTGATGAAACTCATTAACTTGAATATGAACGGATGTTAACCACTTTCGCTTAACTTGAACTGATTCTATCCATGCGTTCTTAGCCAAGAGGTTTTCAATTTTACTTTCATTAAAACTCCACATCGACTCGCCAATATTCAAGGTACTCTCCTCTATGTACAATTCTTTAGGTACTAGTTTTTCACCGTTCACTGTAATCTTTTGAACCTGACTGTAAGAGGATTGAAAATATAAAACTATTAATAACGTAGTAACAAAGAGAAAAAGTAGAATGGAAAATTTTTTATTTGTTCTACGTCTTCTGCGTTCTTTTAAGGTAGGTATACGATCTTCAATATCGATGATTTTTTCCATTCTACCGCCTCCCTTCTTTTTCAGTTTCTTGAGCTAAGTTTAAAATAATTCCAATAATCCCCCAGGTCATCACTAACGAAGAACCTCCATAACTGATGAATGGCAAGGTTACCCCAGTCACTGGCAATAGACCTGTAACTACCCCCATATTTAAAAATGTTTGTACTGCTAATAGAGAGGTAAATCCAATAATCATTAACTGACGTTCACGTGTTTTTGCACGCGCAGCCATCGAAAAACTGGTTGAAAAAAACGTTAAAAATGCTAATACGATTATGAACCCACCGATGAAACCTGACTCCTCCAATAAAATAGAAAAGATGAAATCATTTTGTGGTTCAGGCAAATACAAAAACTTCTGGCGGCTATTTCCATACCCAAAACCAAATAATCCTGCTGGACCTATTGCAAGCAATGATTGTATTGCTTGAAATCCGGATCCCAGTGGGTCATTCCAAGGATCTAGAAAGGCTTGTATTCGCACAAGTCGGTATGGAGCAGAAACAATTAGCAGTACAAAAGCAATAATGCCACTCATACCTATCCAAAGAAAGAACTTGAACGGAAGTCCTGCTGCAAACAATAAAAAGAATACAGCAACAACCAATACAAAAGCGGAACCAAAGTCTGGTTGAACCATGATAAAGCCAATTGGCAATAATAACAAAAGGCCACTTTGAATATACATTTTCATTCTAGAATTTTTTACATTTGCTAGAGAGTTAGCTAACACTCCTAATACTGCTATTTTAGCTAACTCTGCTGGTTGAAAATTCATAAATCCAAGAGAAATCCAACTTTGTGATCCATTTCGAACCACTCCAATACCAGGGATTAAAACGCCGATTAGCATGAGAATTGCAACTATATATAATCCTCTCCAAAATCCATCAGACCGTATGAAACTTGCCTTTTGAATAATGAAGGCTCCAACTATCCCTACAATAAGATATGCTGCTTGTTTTAATGCAAATGGCATTTGTCCTTTGTAATGGACTTCGCTCCAATAGGAACCCGCTGAGTGGACAAAGAATATACCAATGATGGATAAAAACAATACAGAAGATAGGAAAATAAATTTTCTTGTATCTTTCGTTTAGGTCATCCTTTCATTACTCTTTTAAAGATGTAACATGGTCGATAAATTCATCTCCACGAATCTCAAAGCTTTCATATTGATCCCAACTTGCACATGAAGGTGAAAGCAATACGATATCCCCTTCGGATGAAGTCGCTAATGCTATTTTAAATGCTTCACCTAAGGTTTCTGTGCTAACTACCGAGGAGATTCCTTGCTCTTCTCCAAACTTTTGCAATCGATCTTTAGTTGCTCCGTAATGGAATAATGCTTTCACACGATCTAAGTAAGGTATTAGTTCATCAAATGAATGGCCGCGGTCCACACCACCTGCTATTAATATAACTGGCTCTGTAAAACCTTCTAGAGCACTTTTAGTTGCAAGTGCATTTGTAGCTTTTGAGTCATTATAAAATTTACGGCCTTTCCATTCCCTGATGAATTGAGTACGATGTTTAACCCCGTGGAATGTTGATAATACTTGTATAATAGCTTCAATAGGACATTTCATCAGTAATGCTGTCGCTGTCGCAGCAAGTACATTCTCTAAATTATGCTTACCTCTCAGCGCAATAATAGATCGTTCAAATAATCGTTCACCGTTCCAGTAGACGTATAGCTCATCTGCACTTATACCCTCTTTTGTCTTACTACTAACATAAAAAGGTATTTTGGCTGCCTTACTCATTTGAGCATAGTCTTTCACTATTTGCTGTTCTCCATTATAAACTAGCCAATCAGTAGCATCTTGTTGTTGGGTAATTTTAAATTTAGCATCTGTATATTCCTGAAAATCTTTATGGTAATCTAAATGCGCTTCATATAAGTTAAGTAGTACAGAAACTTTTGGCTTTAACTCTTCTGTACCCATAAGCTGAAATGAAGATAATTCGGTTACGATAATATTCTCTGCTGTCGCTTCTTTTGCAACAGTAGTTGCAACTGTACCAATATTACCAGCTATTTTGGGCTTTTTATCGGCAGCTGCAAGCATTTCAAATATCAATGTAGTAGTTGTAGTCTTTCCATTTGAACCGGTTATTCCGATCATTGGAGCATCGCTAATACGATACGCAAGTTCTACTTCTGTCCATACAGGTATTCCTCTTTTATTTGCCTCTGTAATAACTGGATTGTTATAAGGTATTCCAGGATTCTTGACGATTAAACTAAAGCCTTCATCTAAGATATCTTCCGGATGACTTCCACAAATAACAGTTAAACCTTTTGACAACAAGTACTGAGCATTTTCATTTTGCTCGAATGGCTTTGCATCATTCACAGTAACAAATGCTCCTAAGTCATGTAGCGTTTCAGCTGCTGCAGTACCGCTTTTTGCCAAACCTAAAACAAGTATTTTTTTATGAACTACATGTGGTAATTTCTTCATCTCACAAAACCTCCAAGCAGACTACAATCATTGCAGCTATGAAACCTATTGCCCAGAACACAGTAACTATTTTACGTTCATTCCAACCCGACAATTCAAAGTGATGGTGAATCGGACTCATTTTGAATATACGCTTGCCAGTTGTTTTAAAGCTAATCACTTGTAATATCACCGATAACGTTTCAATTACAAAGATAATCCCAACAATTAGCAATAATAATTCATGTTTCACTAGAATAGATACCATGGCCAGCGCACCACCTAATGCAAGAGAACCCGTATCTCCCATAAACACTTTTGCTGGATATTTGTTAAACAATAAAAACCCTAAAAGTGCTCCTGATACACAGAATGTAAATATAGCTATATCACTCTGTTCATAAGCAAGTGCTAGAACACCAAATGCTGCAAAGGCAACTGTTGCTGTTCCTGCAACTAATCCATCTAAGCCATCTGTCAAATTAACGGCATTTGAAAAACCAACTAGCCAAAAGATAAGAAATGCAATATACAATTGACCTAATTGAAGTTCCATTTCTGTAAATGGTATAACTATATTTGTATCAAAGGGTCCTTGTTTTAATAAGAAGTAGGCAATGATCGCAATAATAATTTGACCAATTAGTTTCTGGATAGATGTTAAGCCTAAATTTCTTTTTAAAACGACTTTTATAAAATCATCCAAAAATCCAATAACACCAAAACCTACTAGGATAACTAACAAAACAATGGACTGAGTCGTTAATTTATCAAAATAAAGGGATAGAGCAAGTGTTGAAATAATGATGGAGGTTAAGAAAATCAGCCCTCCCATTGTAGGTGTACCTGCCTTTACTTGATGCGACTGAGGCCCTTCTTCTCTTATGCTTTGACCAAATTTCATCCTTCTTAAATAAGGAATAACAATTGGAGCAAGAATAACTGTAAGTATAAAACTAACAATAAGTGTAATAACCGTTGTAGACAATGTCATAAAAAAATCTCCTTAAATACGATCAACTATTAATGAATGTACTATTTTATTTATTTGTGTATACATGAATTGTTCCATCTAATGGGATGAGCCCATTTTCTTTTGGCAGCTGAGAAATTATTTCGTCTCCATCACCATGCCAAACAATATTGAAAGGATACATATAGGACGTTATTTCCTTCCTTTTTGTTCCTACCAGGTTCGGTGTACGTACTTGCTCTACATCTCCCCATCTATACTCTTTTTCTATCTGGGTGCCGCTTCCTTTTGTCTTCAGTGAATCTTCCAAAATTTGACCAACAATAGGGGCTGCTATTACTCCCCCGAATTGAGTGCTGTGTTTAGGGTTGTCGATGGCAACATATACGATAAGTTCTGGATTATCTGCTGGTGCAAAACCTATAAAGGATACAATGTACTCTCCATCCATATACCGGCCATTTTGAACTTTTTGCGCTGTACCTGTCTTGCCACCAATTCGAAGTTGATCACGATAAGCATTTCTACCCGACCCCTCCGCAACTACATGTTCCAGAGCATCTCGCACAATGGCTGAAGTTTCCTCACTAATAACTTGACGCTTCATCTCTGGTTCACTACTTGATAAGATTTCGTTTGTTTCACCATCTATTGTATTTTTTACAATAAATGGCTTATATAGATACCCACCATTTACTGCCGCAGCTACAGCTTGCACTTGTTGAATAGGGGTGACTGAAATACCTTGACCAAAAGAGGTTGTGGCGTGTTCAACTGGTCCAAAGTTCTCTTTACTAAATAGAATACCCGAGGATTCCCCTGCCATCCCTGAACCTGTAGATTTACCGAACCCAAAGTTACGTATGTATTCTTGTAACTTCTCTGCGCCTACTCTATTTCCTAACTCAATAAAACCAGGGTTGCAAGAATTTTCAACAACTTCTAAAAATGTTTGATTTCCATGTCCTGATCTTTTCCAGCAACGAAGCCTAGAGCCTTCTACCATGGTATATCCTTTATCATGAAAGTGATCATTCTGTAAGTCTACTACATTCTCTTCTAATGCCGCACTCAATGTAATAATCTTAAAAGTTGAACCAGGTTCAAAAGTCATCCAGACTGGTAAGTTACGATTGTAAACGGTCGAATCCACCTCTTGATAGTCCGACGGATCGAAATTAGGAGCAGAAGCAAGTGCTAATATTTCACCATTTTTGGGGTTCATAACAATCGCAATCGCTTGTGTCGCTTCATATTTCTGCATAGCTTGCGATAATTCACGTTCCACTACTTGCTGAATATCTAAATCCACTGTCAACTGTACATGATTGCCTTTTACACCATTTTTCCATCCATCGTCCACATGTGGAAGTGGTACTCCTTTTGCATCGGTAAACATTCGTACAGCAGAGGATTTGCCTTTTAAAATAGAATCATATTGGTACTCGATTCCCGCAAGCCCTTGTGCATCATAACCAGTAAAACCTATTAATCTAGATAACATATTGCCATATGGATAGTCTCTTAAATAATCGACTCCTGCATATAAACCTTTAATATTCTTATCTTGTATTTCCATAGCAAGTTCACTCGAGATATTTTTTCCTTTAGGTGCAATTTTCACCAAGTATGCTCTTTTGTTTATTTGCTCTAAAAGCTCACTTTTGTCCATCCCTATTAAGGAACCAATTTCTTCAGCTACTTGCTCTGGATTCTCATTTTGAGAAGGCATATAAAATAATGTCGGTGCAAGCTTGTTTCCTACGATAACTTCTCCATTACGGTCTAAAATATTCCCACGGAGAGAAGCATAAGGTAGTTCTCTATCCCAGCTTTCTTTTGCCTTTGTCGTAAGCTCATCAAATTGGAAAAATTGAAGCTGAACTAATTTGAGAAGAACTAGGACGAACAAAAAAATAATCATAATCCAAATCAGGCGCAGACGTACAATTTGTTTTAACTTTGAAATTGCCAAATCCCCTTTAGTCCGTTTTAGATAACCTATGAGAAAATGACACTAACTATTCTATCCCTATTTAGTCCTGAGGTAAATCAGTTTGTGATTCGTCTAAATTTTCCTTATTATTTGTCACTTCTGCTGGAGTTGCAAGTTTCACGACGATTGGAGTATCTGCAGTTACGATCGATCCTCCAGTCAAGCTCTGTTCATTTACAAAACCTTCTCCAACAATTTCTATTGGTAACTTAGATAACGATTTATATATCATAATATTTCTTTTCGACCAACCTTTAAAGTCAGGTAATTGAATATCACCCTGTCCCTTTAGAAAGACTATACTATTTGAAATAGCACTTGTTTTTGCCGCTGGATATTGTTCTTCTACCTTATCCGACTGACCGATAACTACTGTCTTTAATCCTTGTGCTTCCAATTTACTTTGACTTGCCATTAAATCTTCCCCAACTACATTCGGCATTTCAATTGATTTTGCAAGTTCCAAGTTTTCCGGCTCAATATTTAAATATTTCAAGCTTCTTTCTGTCACTGCGTTGAAAATTTCGGATGTTGTATCAGAACCAGTTTCCGTCATTTCCAATTTTGGTCGATGAACCATCACATAAACAATTAACTGCGGATCCTCTACTGGAGCCATTCCTAAGAAAGAATAGAGGAAATCATTTCTTCCCCAGTAGTAGCCCCCTCCAGGTTTTGATATTTGAGCAGTACCAGTTTTACCTGCTGAAGTATATCCATTCAACTTAAATTTCTGGGCAGTACCTTTTTCTGACGTTACCGTACTTGCCAATATTTCTTTTACCTGCTGCGCCGTTTCTGCAGAAATAGGAGATTTCTTTTCAACCTCTTTATGATTCTCCACTACATCATTAGTATTAGGATTGACAATTTTATCAATTATAAAGGGTTGCATCATCTTCCCTTCATTTGCTATAGCAGTCATTCCTTGCACCATTTGTATAGGTGTTACGGTTGTTCCCTGACCATATGTTGTAGTTATACGTTCAACTGGACCAGCATTTGCTATAATTCCAGTTGCTTCGCTGGGAAGGTCTATACCCGTCTTCTCTCCAAATCCAAAGAGTTTAATATATTCATTGAACGTTTCCTCTCCTATTTGGTTAAGCAAGTACGCCATTGAAACATTGGATGAACGTTGGAAACCTTCTAAATACGTTATATTCCCCCACCCTACTACATTATGATCCCTTATAGTTCTATCAAAGATCTTATAGGAACCCGATTTATATGTAGCATTAGGTGCCCAGACCCCTTCTTCGATAGCGGCGGCTAATGTGAATATCTTAAAGGTAGATCCTGGCTCAATCGTTTGCTCAGTTACTTCATTTAGCCAGTTAGTAGATAATCCTTCTCTTGTATTCGGTTCAAAGGAAGGGCGCTGGGACATAGCTAATATTTCCCCAGTTTTTGGATCTGCTACAACAGCCGTAATCCGTTCTGGATTATATTTTTCTTGTGCCGTATTCATCGCTTCTTCTAAAAAGTTTTGTATGGTTTTATCTAAAGTGAGGTAGATGTCTAAGCCATTTTTAGCTTCTGTCACCATCTTCTCAGCATTCGGTAGTAAGAAGCCTTTAGTATCACTTTTAAATTCCACTTTCCCAGGAGTGCCGGTTAACTCTTCATCGTAAATATATTCAAGACCCATTTTGCCAACAGGTTCAGCTGTTCCATCTTCTTTCTCTTCCTTTAAAGCAAAACCTATCAAATGCGAAGCAAACTGACCATTAGGATATAATCTTTTTAAATCTTCGATAAAAATTATTCCAGGTAGTTTGTTGCTTTTTATCTCTTCCATAACTTTGTTGCTAATATCCCTGCCAGCTTTACCAAATTCAACTTGGTATTTCTCGGATTTTATACTTTTCTCTAGTAAACTAGCAATCTCTTGTTCTGTCATATCAATATATTTTGCTAAAACTTTGGCCGTGTTAGCTGGATCACTAACATGCCTTTGTATACCACTATTGTTAGAAGCGTTCGGGCTAATGACAGCGATCATTTTATAGCTAAGTGTATCCTGTGCTATTATCTCGCCGTTACGATCAACTATTTTCCCTCTACTAGCTTGAAGAACCTGTTCTCTACTATACTTGTGCTCTGCCTTCGTTGATAATACTTGACCTTCAGCAGTACCCGTATATTGTATAAATACAAAACGACTAAGTAATAAGAAAAAGAGCCCTCCATATAATAAAAACATTAGAAAGGCTCCCCATTGAAAACGAAATTTCTTATTCATTGTCCTGGCACTACCTTAACGTTTTGCTCATTCAGTTTCAAACCGAGCTCTTCCGCCTTTTTCCAAATACGGTCATAGGTAGATAATTCATTTACTTGTACTGATAAGTCAGTATTATTTTTTATAGTAGAGTCAATTTCCTTTTCCATTAGTGCAATATCTGTAGTAGTTGCTCGCACAGCGCTTTCCGTTTGAATAATCATGACAGATAAAGCAGTAACTATTGCTAACAACCCGACTAATAGTATTTTTTCTCCTTTAGAAATAAGATTATTATTTTTTTTCGCCTGCTTCTGTACCTGTGGTTGTTCAGTGTAAGAAGGGCGTGGTATGTATGTTTGTGATTGCTGTTTACGTAAAGCCATTTAGACACTTCCCTTTTCGATTAATTTTTCCACAATACGTAACTTAGCCGAACGAGAGCGATTATTTACTGCCAACTCTTCTTCCGAAGGGACTATCGGTTTCCTTGTAACCACTCTTAACATTGGCTCCATACCAGCTGGAATCATTGGTAAATTTGGTGGTAACTCTGGTAAAGAAGATGCTTCTTTGAAAATTGTTTTAGTTAATCTATCTTCTAAGGAATGGAAGGTAATAACACTTACTCTTCCTCCTACTTTTATAAGCTTAATTGCATCTTCTAGTGAGTCTTCTGCTGCACCTAATTCATCATTTACAGCAATTCGGATCGCCTGGAAAATTCGTTTAGCAGGATGTCCACCCGTTCTTCTAGCAGCAGCTGGAATACCTTCTTTTATAAGCTCAACAAGTTGGAAAGTGGTAGCAATTGGTTCAACTTCTCTTGCCTTCTCAATTTTGCGCGCAATTTGTTTAGAAAACTTTTCTTCTCCGTAACGGAAAAATATCTTAAGTAATTTTTCATATGGCCAATCATTGACTACATGGTAAGCAGTTAACTCACTTGTTTGATCCATTCGCATATCTAACGGGGCATCGTAGTTATAACTAAACCCTCGCTCCGGTGTGTCTAATTGGGGAGAGGATACACCTAAGTCATATAAAATCCCATCAACCTTTTCAATACCAATTTGGTTAAGTTCATCTTTTAGATAACGAAAATTTGCATGGACAAAGGTAACTTTGTCTAAATAAGGTGCAAGTTTTAGCTTTGCATTTTCAATGGCAGTCATATCTTGATCAAAGCAAATTAGTCTACCTTTTTCATTTAATTGTTGTACTAAGTATTCACTGTGGCCAGCTCCGCCTAGCGTGCAATCCACATAGATCCCATCAGGACGAATAGCTAGTCCATCTACTGTTTCTTTTAGTAATACGGTCGTATGATGAAACAAGCGTTTCTCCTCCTCTTAATAAAATACATCTTGGCGTATTTATTCCTAGTTAAACTTTAACTCTGAAATCCAAGACATTTGTCTAGACTTTAATGCAATCCACCGGGACAAACCCAGTTAGATGAGTTATATATCAAAGCCAATCATATTTTCTGCAATATCATTGAAAGAATCCTCAGACTCCACAAAATAATTTTCCCAAGCATCTTTAGCCCAAATTTCAAGCCGATTTGACACTCCAAGTACGATACATTCCTTATCCATCTTCGCATAACTTCTGAGATTACTCGGAATGTTGATACGCCCTTGCTTGTCTATTTCTACTTCGGTTGCACCGGAAAAGAAAAAACGAGTAAATGCTCGAGCATCTTTCTTCGTTACAGGAAGTTCTTTAAGTTTGTCTTCGAGTTTTCGCCATTCATTCATAGGATAACCAAATAAGCAATTATCAAGACCACGTGTAAGGACAAAACTGTCATCTAAGTGTTCTCGAAATTTGGATGGTATTATTAACCGTCCCTTTGCATCAACGTTATGTTGATATTCGCCCATGAACATGCTACTCACCCCACTTTATGTCATTAACATACCACAACGCCCCACTTTCCTCCACCGTTTTTTTAAAAACAGGACGATATTTCTTTAAAATGTGTAATTAGTACTTGTTGAGACACGTTTTCTAGTAAATTCTACAAAGAAATCCTATAACTTTGATACATGAAAAGTTTGGAAAAGTTCCTGTGTTTATTGCGATTTCCAGTGAAATTAGGAAGGAATTATCTTAAAAGTGGGGGCAAGTGACAAGAATCCAAGCGAAGGAAGCTCTATTTAGTCGTTAGTTGGAATATTGGTACCCTTAGTTGGGATTTTGGCACGTTTAGTTGGAATCTTGGGCTCTCTAGTTGGAAAACTGTAAAACAAGAAAAAAATCCCCACTAATGAAAGTGGGGATACAAATTATAAATAAATCACGTGATGTTTACCATTAAATTCATATGGTACTTCTAATAGCTGTTTAATCAGAGATGGACCATACTCATTCATCAATTGAATCGGTGTATATGTTCGTTCTTGAAGACCATCGTTAGGCATTAAGTTCATACTAATACGATCATAACGATTAGTAGTCGCATCTAACTTACTAAGGAATGTATCTTCAATTGCGTTATTAATAAAATTCAATTGTTTTTCATGATTTTTTAAATTCTTTTGTACTAATGGAGATAACTTCAAACCGTCTTTCATCAAAAGTTGCTCCAACTTCCCGTACTTTTCTATAAGATCTGCTTTTATTTCCTCTATCAAGTGAGGAACTTCCTCGTTACGATTGCTATTTATATAGTGCAACTTAGCATCTTGTAAAGATCCATCCCACACATCTTCAATCGTAAAGGATAACTTTTCTAATAAGGATTGCGTATTTGCATTGACTATCGAAATACTAATACGGGGCATTAGAACTGGCATTTTCATGTCAAACAACTCAAATGCTGTTTTTAATGCGCCCCAGTATGCAATCTCGCCTGGTCCAGCAATAAAGCTTAGTACTGGAAAGACCATTTCCTGCATGATTGGTCTAGTTACCACATTATTACTTAACTTCTCCGGATGTTCTCTTGCAATTTCCATCATCTCGTCCAATGTAAATGAGATTCCCTTTGCCTCATGAACAAATTGATTGTTCACTCGTTCTAATAAGAAACGTTCTCCTGCTTCAACATAAAACAAATGAGCCGCTGACTCTTTTGCTTGTATCGGTGTACCAAATCCTTCAAGTGCTATTTTTTCTTCATGCTCAAATACTACTTTAGCTAGTTCTGAAGAATGTAATATTTGAAGTTGAAAATAATCACTTTCCAATTTTCTTAATGGCTCATACGCAGCGTCTATTAAAAGTAAACCTTCCTCTTGAAATAGTTCGTTCATTAAGGCTGTAAAAAAGCTTGTATACGTTAAATTATTATCTAAAAGCTCTAAAACATTAGATTTAAGATCTTTCGTATATAAGGTTTCGGGTAAACTTTTGAAAATTTCATCCAAATACTCTTTTATTAACTGGTGGTCAAAAGTAGCTTCAGATGCAATTTTTTTCGTTCGAGACTTTTCTGGATAAACTAGCTTTTGAAGTGTTCGGCTTCTATCTATGTATACATGATTTATCTCATCGATATCATGATCTTCTCCAGCAATCCAAAAAACAGGTATAACAGGTACTCCTAGAGTTTCTCTTTGTTGTTTTGCCAATATAATAACCGAAATTGCTTTATGAATTGAATATAACGGTCCAGAAAGAATCCCTGCTTGCTGCCCGCCTATAACTACAACCCCATTGTCTTTAAGTTCATTTATATGCTGACTACTTTTTTTGGAAATACCATATTCACTCATATAAGAAGTAATTACATCAGCAAGCTCAGTTCTTTTATGTTTAGTAAAATTAGCTTCTTTAACCCTTTTGTTAAGTGCCTTTTGGTTCCATTCATAATGAAAGAAAGAAGATAAATTAGCTACATCCTCCAAATATTTCTTATAAAATGAGGAAGCGAATGGTTGTGTGTACTGCTCTAATCGCACTATTTTTCCACCTCTATTATTTTCAAGTTCATTTTGGCGAAAATTCACCAAAGCTATCATTTTAAATACTTTAAGAGTATAACACTTACTATATATGTGTAAAAATTATTAGCTTATATAGGTTAAAACATATTGGATAACTCCGAATAACCATAAAAATGCATAAAAACAACATAATAGTAAAAATAGGATTCTCCAAATTTTCCTCAACAATGGAATTATTTCAATTTCTTTTTTAGAACGCCAGTCTAAACATGTCATAATCGTCGCTAATATAATGGAAAAAATAATAAGATACCAACCAATCCCTTTCGAGAAAAGGAATGAGAACAAATTAGCAGTAGAAAAGTATAAAAAGAAAGTCGAAACATCGGACGCAATGCCAATTGATTTTTTTCTTTTATGTAAAACAAATTTACAAATGATAAATGTAAGCAAAAACACGACTACTGGGTATATTACAAAAATCGAAAGAACATTAACGACGGTAATCACCTTCTTTGTTTATTTCACTTAATAATAAATAGAATGCTTGTAAAATAGGCAAAGTTTTATTTCTTTGAGCGGCTTTTTCTATTATAGCTCCAACAATGGTATCTAACTCCATCATTCGCCCATTCTCAAAGTCCTTGAGCATAGAGGAACGATTTTCCCTGGTATTTTCACACAGGGAGACAACCTCCTCCCATGTAAGCCTTTCTCGCCAGTCATCAAAAGCAAACATCATTTCGTCGTACATGCCTCTCAATATAGCTTTATAGGAGTCATTTTCAACTAGCTCTCCATTAGTCACTTGAGCAATAGTAGTCAAAGGATTAATCAAGCAATTTAACATAGCTTTTTTCATAAGCATTTGTTCGATATCACCGGTAAAGATTAAAGGGAATTCCTCGTTATTCCCCCCCATTAAACTATTAATGGAAGCCCATTGCCCTTTATAAAACCCGATATAAGTTGGACCTATTCCTAAGTGTTGAACCGTGGAATTATTTATTTTCGTAGCACCATGTAATACAGAACCAATAAGGACAGTTTCTTGTGGTAACTTCCGTAGAAAAGATATGTGTGATAAACCATTTTGCAAAAACAGAAGAGGGATATGCTTTGGTAAAGAATTTAGCTGATCTTCTAAATGTGTAAGATGATGATACTTCACTGCAATAATAATAAGATCCATTTGTTTTAAATCAGTTATGTCCGAAACTATATCACAAGTAATTTGTTTCGGATTTTCCGTTTTCTTTTCTATGTATAAATGATGGACTTTACTAGTTTTTCTGACTAAAAAAGTAATGTCATGATCTGATTCCGACAAATATGCACCAAATAGGAGGCCTATCGCTCCTGCACCAACAATACCGATTTTCATAAGTCACCCCCAAGTTCTTTAATAAAGCAGGTACTTTTTCACTCTAGCAAAACCGAAAAAAGACTCTTGGTCTTCTAAGATCAGAGACGTAGGTATGCTGTTTCTTTCCGCTCCGTTCTTAAAAGTTCTATAAACCCAGTGTTATGGTAAATTTATATATACTTTCTCTTAAAAAAGGTCTACCTCTGGGGTAGACCTTAGCTTTATCATTATTATACAGGAAGCACCGGATGTTTTCGAGGTGCATTTACTATTTGTTTATCTTCATAAAAACGTAGTCGATTTGCTAGTTCTGCGCGTAAATCGCTTGGTGCTACAATTTCATCGATAATCATTTCAGAAGCAAGTTTATAAATATCAATTTCCTCTTTATATTCCGCATGTTTTTGTTGAACAAATTTCAGACGTTCTTTTGGATCTTCGATTGCCTCAATTTTGTTTGAGTACACAGCATTTACTGCCGCTTCTGGGCCCATTACAGCTATTTGAGCTGTAGGCAAGGCAATGCACACATCTGGCTCAAATGCAGGACCAGCCATTGCATATAAACCTGCTCCGTATGCTTTACGTACTATAACAGATATTTTGGGAACTGTTGCAGAACTCATCGCTGCAATAAGCTTCGCCCCATGTCTTATAATTCCAGCACGTTCTACTTTCGTTCCTATCATAAACCCAGGAACATCCGCTAAGAATAGTAGCGGAATTGAAAACGCATCACACAGTGAGATGAATTTTGTAGCCTTATCCGCTGAATCTACGAATAGCACTCCACCTTTAGCTTTTGGTTGATTGGCAATAATTCCTACTGCTCTGCCATCAATTCGCGCTAAGCCTGTAATTAACTCAGGAGCAAACAACTTCTTCACATCAAAGAACGTACCTTCATCGATAATGGCTTCAATTGCTTCGTACATATCAAATGGCGCGTTTTGATTTTCAGGAATGATTGCTTCTAGTGTTCTTCCTTCTTTAATGGTTTTAGGTTCCACTTGTTTTGGTTTCTCCGTATAATTCGCCGGGAAGAAGTCCAAATAGCGTTTAGCCTCGGCAATTGCTTCTTCTTCTGTTGAAACAAGAACGTCCCCTACTCCACTGACTGTGCAGTGCATACGGGCTCCACCCATCTCTTCTAGCGTCACTTTTTCACCGATTACTTTTTCTGCCATACGAGGTGAGCCTAAATACATCGAAGCATTGCCTTCAACCATAAAGACAATATCACAAAAAGCAGGGATGTAAGCTCCCCCAGCAGCGGAAGGACCAAATAATAGGCAAATTTGTGGAATGAACCCTGATAGCCTTACTTGGTTATGGAATATCCTTCCTGCTCCTCGTCTATTTGGAAACATATCTAGCTGATCGGTAATACGCGCACCCGCTGAGTCTACTAGATACAACATTGGTACTCTATTTTTTTCTGCTATTTCTTGGATACGAATTATTTTTTCTACAGTACGTGATCCCCACGACCCAGCTTTCACAGTCGAATCATTTGCCATGACACAAACAGTTTGCCCATTTACTTTACCGGTAGCAGTCACAACACCATCTGCTGGCAAATCTCCTGCTTCCACATTCGCAAAGCGACCATCTTCGATGTATTCCCCATTATCAAAAAGTAACGCTAAACGATCTCGTACAAATAATTTGTTTTGCTCTTTCATCTTTTCATGGTATTTTGCTTGTCCCCCTGAATAAACAGATGCCAGTTTTTCTTCTAATCTATCATTATACGCTTTTGTTTCTCCCACGTTGTAAAACCCCCTTTATTCAAACGTTACTAATACATCGCCTTCATTGACGAAGTCGCCTTCATTTGCATTGATTGTGGCAATTTTACCCGCTGTTTCTGCTTCAATTGGAATCTCCATTTTCATGGATTCCAACACCATTACTACTTGTCCAGCTGCCACTTCTTCTCCAATTGCTACATTTACGGTAAATACTGTACCTGCCATAGTCGATTCTAAATTTTTCATTTTGAAACTTCCTCCCTTTGTTTGTTCATCCATTCCCCTAAAACGGATGTTGAATACTCCCCACTGATGAAACTCTCATCATCCAAGAACTGTTGGAATAGTGGAATATTTGTTTTCACACCTTCTATTTTAGCAGAAGAGAATACTTTTTGTGCAGACTCTATTGCTAATTTTCTATTTTCTGCATGGATAATAACCTTAGAAATCATCGGATCATAGAATGGTGTAACTTTGTCACCTTCCGCATAACCAGCATCAATCCGGACATCCTCATCTGTTTCCCAATTTTGAACTGTAATAGTTCCAGGTGATGGGAAAAATGTTTTTGGATCCTCTGCATATATTCTAAACTCTATCGCATGTCCATTAGACTTTATCGAAGCTTGGTCTCTCACAGGTAGTTCTTCCCCGGCAGCAACTCTTAACTGCCATTCCACTAAATCGAACCCAGTGATAGCTTCGGTAATGGGATGCTCTACTTGTAGTCGAGTATTCATCTCTAAAAAGTAAAACTGATGATTATGATCTACTATAAATTCTACCGTTCCAGCATTTATATAATTTACAGCTTTCGCTGCATTCACAGCAGCTTCCCATAATTTCTCTCTTGCTTCTTGTGGGAAGTTCGGAGAAGGTGCCTCTTCTAGAACTTTTTGGTTACGACGCTGAACCGAACAATTTCGTTCAAATAAATGAACGATATTACCATGTGTATCCCCAAAAATCTGCACTTCAATATGTCTAGAGGAATCAATGAACTTTTCAAGAAAAACTACATCACTACCAAAATACGATTTTGCTCGTGTTTTAATCGATTCAAAATGTTTAAGGAGGGTCTCTTCATCGTCACAACGAATCATCCCTATGCCGCCACCCCCTGCACTTGCCTTAAGCATGATTGGATATCCAATCGAAGAAGCTGCCGTTATTGCATCTTCTACAGAAGCAAGTCCCGCTTCTGTTCCTGGGACAACTGGCACGTTTGCATTGATCATTGTAATTCTTGACTCGATTTTATCTCCCATTTTTTCCATTGTATCAGGACTAGGACCGATAAAAACTATACCTTCAGCCTCTGCTTTACGAGCAAAATCAGCATTCTCTGATAAAAAACCATATCCCGGATGAATCGCATCCACTTTTTCTCTTTTTGCAAGAGCGATAATATCATCTACTTTTAAATAGGATTGCTGAACTTGACTCGGGCCAATCTCAAAAGCATAGTCCGCTTCTTTCACATAAGGTAAATCTTTATCAGCTTCTGAATAGATTGCTACTGTTTCAATATTTAATCGCTTACATGTTTTAATAATACGTCTTGCGATTTCTCCCCTATTGGCGATTAATACTTTCTTCATCTTACTTCCCCCTTCGTTTGAACATTTCCCCCATCTATATTAGTCTATACGATTGTTGAAAGCGATTTCAACTAAATTCTGCTTTGTCTCCCCAGGAACAACAAAAGAAGCCCTATAAAAAGGCTTCTTTTACTTGCGTTCAATATGCGTAATACCTTGTTTAACCCAGTTTAAAAGCTGTTCATAATCATTTTTCAACAAATTGTATGCACTTGAAATTTCATTATAAGAATGCTTCATCTCATCGTAACTTTCCATCGCCAGTTGCAAATGGTTTTGAAGGGAGGAGGAATCTGCTGCCTCTTTAGTAGAATAAGAAGTTGGTTTATGTTCTTTTTTCATAATTTGAGGGCGTAGATTTTTGTTCCACCGGAATGCACAAGCTTGCTTAGATCTACCAAGTAATACACTTGCTTCTTGAAAACCAGAAATTTGCGTGTGACCTTGATTAATTTTGTTCAAAATTATTTCTTTTAGAAGATTATCTTCTTCCTCAGTCCAACTATCTTTTCTCAATTTCACATTCATCTGGATCACCCTTTGCTTTTTTATTAATATATGCAAAGTGGGTGCAAATAGACTCTCATATTATTTCTTTTTAGATAAAAATGAATTGACCGCATCGTGATGTACTTCCTGCTCCCAAAGAACAGAACAAGTTCTTACCTCTTCCATAATTCTTTCGTATAATTTTGACTGCTCCCACTTACGTATTAATTGCATTTTGTATGCTCTTAATACAGTCTCATGAGGCACAATCATTCTTTGCACAAAAGCTTCAAGTGCTGTATATTTATGTCCTTCAAAAATTTCCGTTGCCCACCCAATAGTTTGAAGTTTGTCAGATGAGTAAGGTACCGCTTCAGTAAGCATTTGGAGAGTGTGATCCTGACGCATTCCTTTTTCCCATAAATAGGTTCCACCACCCCATCCAGAAGTAATGGCCAACTGACCTTGTATGAATCCACATCTTGCGTCTTTCTTTACTAAACGATAATCACATAAGGTTGCAATCTCACAGCCTCCACCAACTGCAGTTCCGTTAACTAATGCTAATGTTGGAATAGTCATTGTAGCGACGTCATACAAAATAGTTGCCGCCTCACTTAACATTTCAAATGATTCTTGCTCTGTTTTTAACTTGTGAAGAACAGATAAATCACCACCAGAACAAAAAGACTTATCACCTGCTCCAGTAATTACTGCTAGTTTGATGGAACTATCATTTTTCACTGTATGTACTAATTCTTTAAAACCTGCTAAGACTTCCATATTTATCGCATTATGAATGGCAGGTCTATTTATTTCAAAAATGATAATTTCATCTTTTTTTACTATAGTATAATCCATATTCTGACACCCCTTTTTAAAATATATATAGAAAAAAAGACTACCCAAGAGCCATGATCTCTTTGGTAGTCTTTTAAGGAACAAATACTGAATTATTTGCTCAATACTTCTTTCCCTTTGTATTGACCGCAAGATTTACAAATACGGTGAGCCAATTTCATTTCACCACAGTTTGAACAAGCAACCATACCAGGTACGGATAATTTAAAATGTGTACGGCGTTTTCTTTTTACAGTTTTAGAAGTTCTTCTAGCTGGTACTGCCATAGGTGGCACCTCCTTACAGATCTATTATTCGTCTGTCTGATCAAAATACTTTGCTAAATCAGCAAGTCTTGGATCTACTTTTGGTTGTTCATCTTCCTGCATTTCTTTAAGTTCTTCATCTGTTGCATAGCTCCAACCATTTCCACCCTCATGTCTAAAGTGGTCTGCACCTTCTTTATACACTTGCATTGGAATTTCCAGAAGAATTAATTCTTCTAGAACTGGGTCAACGTTAATAACATCCCCTTCTACTACATGAAAATTATCATAGTCGCTAGCAGAAGTTAATGCTGACTCAGACCAGTTGAAGATTTCATCAGATTCAATCTCAAATGGAAATTCTACATCCTCCCATGTGCGTGCACACGGTAAAATAAGAGTTCCAGAAAGCTGAAAGTGACAAGTCATTTGCGCTGCACCAAATGTGCAGTGCCCTTTTACGTGAACGGCTGAAATCCTTCGAACGTCTTGGTTCCGCTTCTTCACGTTTTCGAGTTCCACGAATTCATCTAAAGTTAGTCCGTTCTCACGATATTTAGATAGCTGATGAATTGTCCATTTCATACGATTATCACCTCAAGACAACAAAGTTGATTATATAATGACTGAATTTAGATGTCAAGATAATTTCTTGTCACTACAATATTTTAACATTATACTTGCATAAAAGAAAGGATTTGATTTGAATATGAAAGCAACTGGAATTGTTGTAGAATATAATCCATTTCATAACGGTCATTTACACCATTTGCAACAAACCCGCATCAAAACAAATAGCGATATTATCATTGCTGTGATGTCTGGGAACTTTCTACAGCGCGGCGAACCAGCACTTGTTGACAAATGGACTCGATCAAAAATGGCCGTTGCAGCGGGTGTTGACTTAGTAATTGAACTTCCCTATGCATTTGCAACTGCCCAGGCAAGTGATTTTGCTAAAGGTGCTATTTTCTTGTTAGATGCTTTAAAATGTCATTCCTTTTGTTTCGGCAGTGAAGAGGGATCATTAGAAGCATTTCAAGAAACCTATAATCTATTATTAACCAAAAAAGACGAATATAATACGGCCATTGCAAGTTATATGAAAAAAGGTATTAGTTATCCTAAAGCGTTAAATGAAGCCTATAATGAAATTTCTGAAGCTACGACGGTTCGATTAGTAGATTTATCTAAACCCAATAATATATTAGGATACCATTACATACAGGCTGCAAACCATTTAAATAGTGATATTAAGCCAGAGACAATTCAACGTGTCGTGGCAAATTATCATGATGATGCTCTGAAAACAGAAACTATTGCCAGTGCCACGGGTATTCGCAAATTGCTTTTTGAAGGTCAGAAGCTTTCGGAGGTAAATGCTTTCATGCCTAGTACAAGCCTTTTAGGATTAACAGAATGGGAAAGCAATAACAAATCTTTTGGTAGTTGGGAACAGTTCTATCCAGCATTACGATTACTAATAATTCGCTCCTCTAGAGAAGAGCTTGGTCAAATAGCAGAAATTACCGAAGGGATGGAAAATGCTATTTGGAAAGCGGCAAAAACACATACGAACTTTCAATCTTTTATGCAACAGATAAAATCTAAGCGTTTTACATGGACACGTATTCAGCGGATGCTAACACATATTTATACAGATTTTACTTGGAACCAATTGCGAGAAATCGATTTCCCCACGTATATAAGACCCTTAGCAATGAACAAGAATGGACAGGCATATTTGCAGAGCATAAAAAAAGACTTGCAGCTTCCACTTGTAAGTAGAGTAGCCGCAAGTAAAAAAGATACACAGTTGCAATTAGATATTAAAGCTGCCGACCTCTACTACTTAGGTTTACAGTCTTCGTATGGAGAATCTATGGTTGGAAGTGATTTTCGTATTGCTCCCATTATCGAATAGCTTATTTGGGCTTTAACTGATCTAAATAAGCAAGAGCATCATCAATCGTTTTCACAGGTACGATTTTCATTTTCGTACCTATTTTTCTTGCAGATTTTAGTGCTTCTTCATAATTAGATGTCAAATCAGGATTATTTGCTAAAATAGTTGGATCAATATCATCATCAGGCGCGAACATTATTTCCATGTCTTTATTGTCCGCAGCTATAACTTTTAAATCTATCCCACCAATTCTACCTACTGTCCCATCAGGACCCATTTCACCAGTGCCTGCTATTTTATAGCCCTTCGTAATATCTTCAGGTAATAATTGATTTAAGATTTCCAAGGTGAACATTAGTCCAGCAGATGGTCCTCCAATATCTTCGGAGTTAATATGTACGACAGGAGTTGTTTCCACTTTTTTGTCTGCCGTATAACTAATACCGATACTTGGCGTTTCAAGCACTCCAGGTATTGTTTTAAGGGATACTTCTTTATCCAACTGTTTTCCATCACGCTCAACCTTTAGACGAATGACATCGCCTTCTCCTTTGCCAGTTAAGTATGTTCTTATAGACTCTTCGGTTAATTCTCCGATATCATCCATTTGTAAAATTTTATCGCCAGCTTCTAATATTCCATCAGCTGCACTATCATCCACCACGTTAAAAATAAATATCCCATTATTTGATATAGTGTAGGGCTTATTTGCTCGGTTAAATGCAACTGAAATAGCATTAAATTGAGAATTAGACATAAGCTTTAATTGACGAACATTATATTCTGTTTCATCTTCGTCTTCTTGGCGAATTTCATTTGCTTTGTATATTTTTTGGTTGTCCGTTATTTTGGCAAAAGCATAAGTAAGCGGGGTAGCTTTTGCTAGTGCGATTGTTAGGAGACTCAATGTACCCTCGTCATCCTGATCCCCACCATCTACTTCTACAAATGGTTCAAGTTCGTATGCACCACCTGGTTTAGAAATATAAGAGTCCATTGGATAAAAACCTAACGCTAACACTATTACTACTATGAAAAGAAGGATTATCGGATTTCTCTTCTTCATTTAATTATCCCTCTCTTTCTACAACACATTTGAATATTAGTTTATCACTTCCATTTTTTTCTGACAAAATTTATGTGAACAAAGGATGAATTTTACATGCATAGACTAATAACAATCGGTAGTTGGGCACTTATTATACTTTTATTTTTACAGCCTGGCGTTGCCCACAAAGGTGCACTAGAAGGAATGAGGATTTTCACTACCGCTTTACTACCCTATTTACTCCCCTACTTAGTAATAACACAGCTATTTATTCGTTCTAAAAACTCGTTTTTAAATACTACGAACAAATATAAAATGTATTTAAATATTTATTTGCTAAGTGCAATAGGTGGATTTCCAAGTGGAGCTGCAGTTATAACATCGTTAAAAGATATAGGTACTCTAAATAAAAACAATGCAAGTTGGTTGCTTGCGATATGCCATGCACCTAGTCCAATGTTTGTTATAGGCTTTGTAGGAATTGAAATTTTCCATGCAGAAATTGCTGGCATTAAACTTTTAATCATTATACATGCTGTGAATTTAGTTTTTTTGCTAGTATTTATTGTATTATCTCCACCCATTCAACCAAGTACACATATTCAAAGGCCTTCTGATTCTCCATTTCAGGAAAGTATTAAAGAGACATATCAAATACTATTGCTAATCGGTACAACGGTTATATTTTTTACTACAGTTAGTTTTATCGTATTTGAATCTGTCAAAGAAATTTTACCGAATATTTCCCCTACCTTACTTGTTTTCGTCGCATCTCTCTTTGAAATGACTGGTGGGATTAGCTTAGCTGGTGAAATGTTGTCAGGCTCCGCACTATTACCTTTAGTAGTTGCTTTTATTATTGCTTTTAGTGGTATAAGTATTCATATGCAAATAATCGTTCTTGCTCAAAAAGCAAATATCAGTATTCGTAAATACATTCTTTTCCGCTTTCTTCATATGCTAATAATTCCAGTACTGTTTTTCTTTTTATAACACTTTGAGATAGTAAAAATAATAAAAGATACATAATCTGATATAATGTCTCTTTTAAGACTACAAAATCATATCTCTGTTTAGGCAGACGGTAATATCCATACATTCACTTTAACTGCCCTTATCCTCTATTATCTTAACCCTTAGAGAGTTTAATAGGATAGCTTGAACTGCGTTTGCCTGATAACAGTACAACAGTATTATTCATCCTTTAAAGCGTCATGAATATTGTGCATAAGGCATTTTTATCTATATTTAAAAAAGAACCCTGCATAATCGCAAGGTTCTCTATTCATTAATATGTATTATATTTTTCTATTAATGCTTTCTCTACATGAGATGGCACAAGTTCATCTATTTTGCCCCCATACCTAGCTACTTCTTTTACGATACTTGAGCTTAGGAAGGAATATTGATTTTTGGTCATGATAAAGAACGTTTCTATTTTATTATTTAGTACTCGATTCATAGAAGTGATTTGCATTTCATACTCAAAATCAGAAACAGCCCGTAAACCACGAATAATAACACTTGCATTTACACTTTCAGCATAATCTATCAATAACCCTGAAAATGTTTGAACCTTGACGTTTGGCAAATGAGAAGTAGCATCTATGATCAATTGCATTCTTTCCTCCACAGAGAAAAGTGGGTTTTTGGATGAGTTATTCAAAACAACGATAAAAACCTCTCCAAAAATAGATGCTCCTCGATTTATAATATCTAAATGACCATTCGTAATTGGATCAAAAGTTCCTGGCACTACTGCTATTTTTCCCAATTTAATTCTCCTCTTCTTTAAGGCAACGATAAATAGAGATGACCGTACCTCCATATATCTCTTTTTTCACTAGCTCAAAGTCACCATATGATTTTTCAAGTGTGACATTTTTCTCATGTTCACAAACAATAATAGCAGATTTACTCATACATCCTTTATCTACTAATAATTGAACTAAGTCATAATACACTAACTTGTCATATGGAGGATCCACAAATAATAAGTCAATTTTGAGTTCTCTTTTCTCAATAGCCTTTACCGCTCTCGTAGCATCAGCTTTGAATATTTCACCAGAATCCTCCAAACGACACTTCGTCAAATTATCTTTTATAGTTTGGATAGCTTTTGGATCTTTTTCGATAAAAATACATGTATCAATACCTCTACTTAAAGATTCGATACCCAAGTTACCACTGCCTGCAAACAGGTCAACGGCAATACCGCCATCAAAATATGGACCAATCATATTAAAAATAGACTCTTTTACCTTATCGGTGGTAGGTCTTGTATTCATTCCAGGGACTGCTTTTAATGGCAGTCCTTTCCTCGAACCTGATATTACTCTCATAACTACACTCCAATGCTAAAATAGTGCGGATTGTGTAATATTTATACGTTTTTCTTGTTTCTCAATATTCACTAAAAACAAACGTATCATCCACGCTTCTTCAATATACAACTGCGAACCTATATCTTCAAATGGTTCTGATAAAGCATCATATCTTTTTTCATTTAATACATAGAAAGGTTCTTGAATCGGAAAACGAAATGCTCTTGTTGCATTTTGCACATATAAACCCTTGTCTGTGTGGTTAAGTGTATATCCCAAATTAGAAAGCAGCGGTTCTGCTTCATAAAGAATTTTGCCATCCTTAAAAAGAACTTTCATCTTTTCCTGTTGTAACTCATTGATATATAAGGGTCTATAATCTTCAAATAATAATGGAAAATTTTCAGCCCCTGCCTGCTCATTCAAAACAAAGAAGGAAGTTTTTAGATTGATAATATCTGTCAAAATCTCATCAAACTTTGCTGCAGTAAGTTGTTGTTTGTTGTTAAGTAAAGCAGTTTGAAACTTCTTTCGTTGTTCGGAAGTTAAATAATTTGTTATCGTTTCGTACATCCAACTGGATTTTGGAGAGCCAACAGGCAAGTCTAACAAAAAGCTACTTAGGACTTCAGCTATCAATTGATCCTCTCGAGGTAATTCATATTGTGCTTGTATATTCTTAACGATAAGTTCATTTTGAATAGAAGCAATATCCTCCTGTTGAACAAATGCAATTCGAGAAGCATCAATATTACTTTTGTTTTTCTCAAAAATTACAGCTAAATGTTCGCTATTCATATAATCTAACTCCCCAAGTAAGTTAGTGATTTCATCCGGCAAAGTAGTCGAAGCGTATACTGTAAAATAATCATCTTCATATTGGATAGGCAAGACATTCTGCTGCCAATATAATTCTTCTACATCCCCAGCGCCAATAGAAAGTGAATAATCGATTAGCTCAAGGGAAGTTTTACCGATTAAAGGCAATCCTGATACCCACATACCGCCTCTTTTTAGTTCATCTGTAATTTGAAGTGAAGTTAGCGAAACAGCCCCAGTTTCTATTTTTACTAGGAAGTCTTGGATTAATTGGCCATCCTTTAAACCGTCTACTAAAGGAATTTCATAGGAAATGCTCTGTTTAGAGTTTTCTTTTGCTTTAAACGTCGTCATGTCTTCAGTTAAGCGGTTGCAGCTATCACTCGTATCTAAATCACAGCTTCTATTTTCGCTATTAATCGGCCATGTTACAATAACTTCTTCCTCAGGAAGATTGATAAAATGTTGTTTAATAACAATATTATCCTTTTTTACTTTCATCTCTACATCCTGTTCATAGAAGAATACTTGTCCATTCTCTTCTAATCCTGAAGAGTACGCATCATATTGAAATAAGAGCAAAACACTATTAGTTACAATTAGGAATAGGCATAAAAAACTTAAAACAAATTTCATAGAATTGTCCTCCAACAAAGTGGTAAGATATATGAGAAAGGAAGTGTTTTCAATTGATCCAACGTTTTATAGAACTAGGCGAAGGTTATGGCGATATTTACGAGCTATGTGAACTCGCAAAAGTAAACAAAGAGCGTATACACCAAGCATTTATATTTTCTTCAACTAAAGACGATATAAAATATTTTTCCATAGCAATTGCTCTAAAACCAGTAAATACTGCAAATTTCTTTCCCATATATATATGTCGAGAGGGTATTGTTGAAACCCAAAAAGAATCTAAACGACTCAGTATATTTAAGGAAGCTTTAAACGAAATAGCTATCCAACCTGTAACAGTCGATATAAAACATTCTTCCATCTATGTGGATGTTAATTTATATTATCAGTATATAATCGGTATCTTACGTTTAAACAATTTAATACCACCGCTTCAATAGGCTAGTTACAGTCCGATTTTGTAATCGTATTCTTTTGCTTTATCTGGTTTACTATTTTCAAATTCAGTTTTTAAAAACGGTCTATATGACTCTAAAATTTCCTTGACATAAGGCAGTTTGTTCATCTTTTGCTTAGCAGCGTCAATTTGATCTTGATCGCAATATAATACGACATATTTTTGTCTTTTAGAAATATAATGAACGTGACCAAACTTACGCAAGGATTTAGCTTGTTTTAAATGATGTACATAGACAATTAGTCCTTGTCTTTCTGTCATACTTTTCCCCTCATTTCTTCCTCTCAAGAATAACATAGGGAGGAATTTGATAGCAACAACAACTAACTGACAGTTTTGTGTTCTTTAGATATAATAGGAAAATGCCTATATATTTTTTAAAAAACATTTTACTCTTTTAAGGAGGAATTGAAACTATGGGTAAAAAATCAAATGTAGCTTTCGCACTTGCTGCTGCTGCAGGTGCAGCATGGGCTAGTACTAAAGTACTTTCTAAACCCGAAAGTCGTACCACCAAAAAAGCATTGGAATATGAACAACCTATTATATTGGCTCATCGTGGGGGCTCCGCACTTGCACCCGAATGCTCTCCTTCTGCATTTGAACAAGCCGCCAAACTTGGAGTCCATGGTTTTGAAATTGATATAAGACTAACAAAAGATGAAGAGATAGTTGTATTTCATGATGAAGAATTAAACAGAGTTACTAACTTTACTGGTAGAATATCTGATTATACGTTAGCCCAACTGAAAGAAGCAGATCTTGGGCATCATTTTTTAGATATTGAAGGAGTTCCTTCTTACAAAAATTGTGGAGAACAGATTATCACTTTAGGGGAATTATTAAATTCATATCCACAGATGCTTATCAATATGGATATGAAAGATGCACCCAATACCTATGAAGGTAGTTTAATGCCTTCAAAACTTTGGAGACTTTTAGAGGAACATCAAGCATTCGATCGAGTTGTGGTTGCGAGTTTTTATGATGATCAACTAGATAGATTTAACCTATATGCACAAAACTCGGTTGCAATTGCTGCCAGTGAAAAAGAAGTAAGAAAAGCCTATACAGCATACTCAAGCAAACTAAAACATCTATATCATCCAAAGGCAGATGTTTTTCAGATTCCAGTCAAATCAAATGTATTTCCACTTGATAATCCTGGATTTATAAAGTTTTTGAATTCATTAAATATCCCTGTTCACTATTGGACAATTAATGATCCAGAAGTGATGAAAAAACTTATCAGCAATGGCGCTAAAGGAATAATTACCGACAGACCCGACTTAGCAATGGAAGTTTTGAAATTAGATTAGTTTCTAAATTAGAAGAAGTATGATTCAACTATAATATATATCACCTCTATTGATTTCCGTTTCAGGTGGACCCTTTCCGCGGGGTGAGCGATGAGCCATCACCGTCGCTTCGCGTCGTTGTGATATCTCATCTGTCTCACTCATCCCGCTGGAGTCGCCACCTTACACTGCAATCAATTGAGATAGTAGTGCCCAACTACGGCTAGGACCAAAAAGCGTCCAGTGCAGAAGAAATTACAGTGTTTATAAGGTTACACCTCTTAATCAATCCGTTTCTTCAAATACTTAGATTTATATAACGAAAAATTTTATATTATTAAAAGTGGATTTTGTTGATTGGAACGCAAGGTGGCGACTCCAGCGGGAACAGCGCGAGCTGAAAGCCCCGCAGGAACGCAGTGACGAGGAGATTGAAGCCGTGCCCGCGGAAAGCGTCCGCCTGGAGTGGAAATCAACTTTATTCGAATAATATTACTAATTACATAATTATAAAATTGACTCTTTATTTCTTTATAAAAAAAGATGTGTGCATTTTATGCACACATCTCATAACTTTTGAAACTTTAGGCTGAACAAGAACAAGATCCACCTGTACCGCAGCCACTTCCACAACTAGAACCCGAAGAAGCAAAAAATGGGTTACTAACAGGTACTTTAACACCTTCTGAAACAGATTTACCAATTAATAAACTCACTTCGTCCAGTAAGTCCTGCAATTCGTTCTCAGCGACTTTCAAGTTCGCCACTGCATCTACCATATCTAATTTTCGTTTAGTTACTCGGATGTCTTTCATAACTTTCGAATAATCAGGATGGTATTTCCCGAAACGTTGAACCTCTTCGTATTGCTCTTTTAGCCTAGTGAAGCTATTAACCTCACCTACTAAAGATGTATCTGTATATACAGCACGATGTGCATCTAAGTATTGATAAAATTGTTCAGAGGAAAGAATCATAGTACATAATATATCCGATTGATCCATTATCTCGACCCATTCGTTTGTCATAATCATTTTGATTAACCTCCAATCTTGTTAATCATACCAGAAAAGTAAAAATAAATGCCAAACTATTAACTTATTGTTAGGAGAAAATAATGAACAAACTACAAAATTTATTTGAAACAGTGACAGAAAACGCATCAGAACAAGAACTTAGCCTAGTAAATAACTTTCTAAATGCGATTCAACAAAAACAACAAAATGAAGCACCTACATACTTAAATGCTGTATTTCAAATGGACACCCAGTATGACGAAGGCCAATGTACTGTCACGATGCCAATAACTCCAATCTCGCATAATAGTTTCAATATGCCTCATGGCGGTATTATTGCTACACTTTCCGATAATGCGATGGGTTTTTTAATCAACAAGGATCTACACCCTGAGGGCAAAGGTGCAGTTACAACGAATATGACAATTCATTATGTTAAAGCATCAACAGAAAAAACCTTAATCGCAACTGCTAAATATCTACATAAGGGTCGTCAAACGATAGTTATGGAATGTACGGTAACACAACCGGATGGAAGAAAAATAGCTTATGCTACTGGATCATTTTTTGTGATTAACCCGCCCTCTTCTTCAAAATAGGTATTAACTACATCACGATCAGAAAAAGGGACTACAAGGTCATGTAAAATTTGCTCTTGTTCATGTCCCTTTCCTGCTATTAACACGGTATCCCCTGCTTGCGCCATTTGTAAAGCATATATAATAGCTTTTTTGCGATCTAGTTCTATTTGAAACTTCTGTACATCTAATCCTCTTACAATATCTTTTATAATATCTGCTGGACTTTCACTACGAGGATTATCCGAGGTGATTATAGCCTTTGTTGCAAAAGTTGTCGCAACTTTCCCCATTTCGTTTCTTTTTTTCTTATCTCTATCTCCTCCACATCCAAAAACAACGTAAATATTATTTTTAGCGAAGGATTTAATAGTTGTAAGACATACTTCTAGAGCATCGGGAGTATGCGCATAGTCGATGAATACTTTTATCCCCTTAAGGTTATCAATTTGTTGAAATCTACCAGTTGGAAGTGTTACTGGTTTTATATTTTGTAGCGGGATATTCAAAGTCCATAACGACGCAAGTGCTGCAGCGAGATTCATACCGTTATAAAATCCACTATTTCTCATTCGCACTTCAATCTCTTCGTTCTTTACCTTAAATTTATATATTATCTCGTCTTCTGCTTCATTTTCCTGTTTAAAAGCAACCGCATTACGAGTATCTATACCGAAACTAGTAATAGGTAAAAAAGAATTTTCTGCTACTGATCTACACCAATCATCATCTGCGTTAACTACTAGTTTTTTACATAACGGGACGAGTAATTCTTTTGATTTCTTGTAAGGAACCATTCCCCCATGAAATTCAAGATGATCTTTTCCAATATTTAAAAATACACCTATATCGATTGGATAGCTTCCCAATCGATTGTCCAATAATCCTTGAGAAGATGCTTCTAATATAATGAACTCAACAGAATGCTTGTAACAATGCTGAACAATTTGGATAAAATCATAGAATGGCAACGTAGTATTATTTCGGAAATTTTGCTTCAACTGCCTACCGTTTATAAACACGCCTAATGTTCCAATTACACAAACGGATCTCCTTTGCTGCATGAGTAATTGAGCAATGAAAGATGCAACTGTAGTTTTACCATTAGTACCTGTTATTGCTACAGTTTTCATTTTGGTTCCATATAGTTCGTATGTTTTTTCACTAATTTTCTGCTTTAACCGGTCCAAATCCGAAGGAATAATAATCTGAGGAACACTGCAGTCAGCTATAAAAACTTCTGAAATTATTGCAATTGCCCCTAGTTGAATTGCTTCATCAATAATGCGAAGATTATTTCTTTCGGAAACAAAAATATCCCCTTCTTTAATTTGCTTTGAATAATTGATGATTTTGCTCTTACGGCATATTGAAAAGTCACCGATAATCCTATATGTTAATCCTTCTAAAAGTTCGTTTAACGGATAAATAGTACCACACTCCCTACACCATTCTTGTAAAATCGCATACAGTAAAATGAATTCCCTGTATCGTATGAACGGAGTGTTTGAAATGTCACGAATAGAGTGGTTGAGATTATGATTGTTCAAAAATTTGGCGGTATTGCCATGCAAAATCATCAGAACAGACAATTAGTAATACAACGAATCCAACAAGCAATTAATACCCATCAACAGGTTCTTGTCGTTGTTTCAGCAATGGGACGTAGAGGAAAGCCCTATGCAACTGATACTCTTTTAGATTTGCTTCCTTTAAACGACAGTAGTATTGAAACTGATTTACTCTCCGCATGTGGAGAACTAATCTCGAGTGCCGTATTAACAACAGAACTTAAAGCGCAAGGAATATCTTCTACTCTTCTTTATGGGAAAAGTGCTGGCATTATTACGAACGATACGTATGGAAATGCTCTTATAAAGAAAGTAGATCTTAGTTCTGTAAACCATGCATTTAAAAATTTCCATTGTGTTATCGTTCCTGGTTTTCAAGGTTTTTCAGAAAGTACCCATAATTTCACTACATTAGGAAGAGGAGGTAGTGATTTAACAGCAGTAGTCTATGGCTATCATTTGAATGCAGATGTAGTTGAATTTTATAAAGATGTACCTGGTATAATGACGTCAGATCCGTTTACTAGTGACAATGTGGAACTTATTCCTTTTATGACTTATAAAGAGCTTGAAGAAAAGATTGATGAGCCAATCGAAGTCATACAAAAAAGAGCAGCTACATTCGCTGCTCTTCATCAAGTGCCTTTGCATATTCGGTCATTGTATTTGGATAGTGAAGGTACCTTTGTCTCTAACTAATTTATTGAGGTATGTTTTTGGGTGTATTTACTGCTTTTCGTTCGATAAAGTTTTGAGTATAATAGCTACCGTATACCCCAATACCAGTATGTGTAAAGTCTTTACCTAATAAGATTTCTCGATGGTCTTTAGAGTTCAACCAACCATTTACAGCTTCCCCAGCATCAAAGTAAAAAGCAGCTGTATTACCGGCAGCACTAGAAAATTCAATGGATGATTCTTTCAATTGATCACTAAACTTAGATACTTCAAATTTTTCATTGGCCACAATATTGTTTCTAGCCATTTCTTCACTATTAGCCATCGCTATATTTTGCAATTCATTATCAGATACTAAAAGTTGAAGACCATTCCGATAACGATATACGTTTGTCAGTTCATAAATTTGACGCTCATTGGCACGATCTATTGCTACTTGTGAAAGAGAGTCGGGAGTTTTTGCTTCCACCATAATTCCGTTATATAAAATATCATATGGCTTATGTAACAAAATAGTCTTTGGATCTGTAAATCTCACTGCTTCTAATTGTTGACTTTCTGTATCAATGTATAACATAGCAAATAAATTATCAAACTGAACTAGTATTCTATTGTTTATGTCCTCTTCCGAAAGTGTAAAAGTATACGTATTTGAATCTATGGAAAATGTAATTTCCGATTGTACTAGTGTAAATCGATATATATCAGCTAGTTGTTGCCCAATTTTATATGGAGCCACTTCTACATTTTTTCCAGCTGCAAAGGCTTGAGTTACTTTGTCTCCTTCTATACCTATTAATAAATAAGTTGTAAGAGATTGATTGTACACCCACCATTCATAACCAAATGCTGATGGCTCGGTTCTAGTTGGTTTTCCTAACATCTCCACAACCGATTGGGCCGATTCTCCTACTAATGTTGAAATGCCATCTTTAGGACGTGTAAATACCGTCTCCACCTCCACAACTTCCGGAGTAGTATCAGGAATTACTTGACCTGAATTATTGGAACCAGTTATCAGTTTATTTTCATGTACAGGATTATCAAAATATATAAATATCACTAGTACTATAGCTATAGCGATAACAATTCTAATTAGATTATTCATCATATCTTTTTCACCTTTTTCTTCCCCCATTTCTCCTAGTATACCAAGCTTAACTAGAAAGACACAATGTTACCATTGCAACATTATGAAATTTGCATTAATATTAGTAGGAACAGATTCTATTTGGAATATGAACGTGAGGGAGGACAATTTAATGTATTTCGAAAACACTGGTATAGAAAACACTGTCATTGATCTAAATATATTAGACGATCTTATGAAAAAGCATGGTTTAGTTCGTGCAGGTCAATGGGATTATGAACGTGTAACATATGATAAAAAGTATATAATCAAAGAAGGTACTTTTTATCTTCGAGTATTTGGTTTTACAAAAGATGGCGATGTAGGTGCTCATGATGCGAATATTACTCTTTTAAAACCTGTTATAGGAAAACACTATTATCCTCATGGTGTTGAATATGGTGAAAATGAAGTTTTCCCAAAACATTTACTAAAATCAAGTGAACAAACATTAGCTGCAGTAAAAACAGAGTTAGCTGCTTTTGAAATTCACGCATAATAGGAATATCCTAAAACGCAAGAGTTTCATTCTCTTGCGTTTTTTCTGTTCAAAATTTACTAATTTGTCTATACTGTTAATAAACGATAGAAAAGGAGTGTATGATGGTCTTAAATCTTTTTAAAAAGGAATATATAAAATATCTTTTTGTAAGCATTTTTCTTTTGTTGTTAATAATATTTATCCTTCCAGTTTCCATACCTATTATACTCGCATTACTGACTGCTATTATAATTGAGCCAATTGTAAAGTTCACTCAAAAAACATTTAAATGGAAGCGGAAACCTGCAGTCATAACAAATTTTGCTCTTTTTATCAGTGTCATTTCCGGACTTTTATATTTAATAATAACAAAACTCTTTAGCCAGCTTATTTATACCTCTCAGACTATTCCTACATATATTAATAACTGGACTGGATTATGGATTGATATGCAAAACAGTTTATTTCGATATACAGAAGGACTCCCTAAAGAAGTAGTAGAATCCATTCAAAATAAATTTGACGCTACACTAGAAAGTATGAGAGATGCCCTGCTAGATATACTTAGCTATAGCAATATTACTGCATTGCTGACGAATATTCCAAACTTCTTAGTTAGTTTTATAGTTTTTATTATTGCTCTTTTTTTATTTATGTTAGATTTGCATAATTTACAAGTAAAGTTTTTTTATTATTTAACTGATAATACTGCAAGTAAAGTACGATTTATGTTTGCTAGTATAAAAAAAGTGGCTATTGGATTTATGAAAGCCCAAATTATAGCAAGCTTCATCATCTTAGGTGCAGCATTCCTTGGTCTACTGCTTATTATTACACCAAAATATGCTTTAATAATGGCTGTTGTCATTTGGATAATCGATATCATCCCTATATTAGGTTCAATAGCTATTTTAGCACCTTGGGCTATTTATCATTATTTAACTGGAGACATGGTGATGGGAACCAAATTGGCTATTTTAGCTGTCGTTTTACTAATAATACGTAGAGCAGTGGAACCAAAGTTGATGGGTTCCCAAATGGGTATATCTCCATTAGCAATCCTTATAGCTATGTTTATCGGAGCAAAGCTTTTCGGTTTTATTGGATTTTTAATAGGTCCACTCGTTGTTATCATATTTATCACTGCAAAAGAGTCCGGCATGCTAAAACTAAATTTTAAGGTTTAAATGATTAAGTAAAAGTGCAAAATAGAATGCAGCTACTCTAATGATCTTTAAAAGGCAACGTTCTTATGGAATAAATCCATAAGAACGTTGCCTTTTGTTTTGTTCTTTACCTATCCACCTATTATTGCTTTAATAACTGAGGTAGTTTCTCCACCATGATAGAATACGTATAGCAATAAATACACAGCAACCCCTGTTATTGCAACAAAGAACCAAATAACACTGGTGATTGGCCCAATCTTACGATGCTTTTTAATGTTATTTTTATAACCTAAGTATAAAGTAACTAGGCCAAAAACTGCACCAGTCGTTGCTAATGTAATATGGAATATCAAAAAGATAGTGTAGTAAATTTTAATGTCATCAGGACCACCAAAAGCTGTATTTCCGATGAAAATAGTTCGCGATGCATAGATGATGAAGAAAAGTAAAGCCGAAATTGCAGCAGCAGTCATCGTTTTTTTGTGGGCATTAATTTTTCTTTGTTTAATAAGTGCCCAACCTATTGCAACTAACACCGCACTTAACACGATAAAAAATGTACTTATAGTTGGTAGAACCGGTAAATTCATTAATCATTCTCCTCGAATAACTTTATTAAGTTTAAAGGTCAGCTTGGACTTTTAAATCATCCAGAGCTTTTTGTGTGATTTCATCTGCATTATCTTGTTCATTTTTATACCACTTGAAGAAAATAGACATTAAAAATGCAGCATAAATTATTTCCTGTACGATTTTCATCAGTATTCCACCCAGTTGTTGATCATCGATAGGTGACATATTAGAAAATAATTCAGGTCCACTCAATGATAGTCCTGCTAATGTACTTGCAGGTACACATAGCTCCATTGCTTTCAACCAAACATCTGGATTCGTATACGTATCATATAAAGGTGTCCCAGTAAATATAATTAACGCACATGCAGGAGTTATTAAGACTGCACTGCCTATTATGAAGCCAATCTTCTTTAAACCATGTAGTCGTTGAGTAACTTCCTCAATATCTATAATAGACCACCACATGAAAACTGCTGAGATGAACAGGATAAACGTATATGTGCCATGTAGTCCTTCATCCAGTTTGATAGTATCAAATAACAAAGGAATGTGATAAATCGAAAACAAACCAGAAAATACTATAAGCGCTAGTAATGGCTTTGTTAATATTGGAAAAACCTTACGAACTACTGGCAATTCTATTACTACTTTCCAAACCCACCAAGGAATACCTTTCATCAGTAATGGCGGAACTAACAATAACAATAATGCCATCTGAACCATATGGAAAGAGAACATTATATGTGCCATTAAATCTACAGGTGAACCTTTCACAATATATAAAAGAACTATACCTATTAGAAAATAAGCAGCCTCTTTCTTTTTTAGTGGCTCTGATACTTTAAAGTCATTTCGCCATTTGACCGTTATTAAAAAATATAAAATAGTTAAAAATACTATAACACCAATCATTATAGGGCTCCATAATGCTTGGAATCCAAATATACTTATAGGCATAAGTATCATCGCTCCTTTTTAGGTAACTTCCTCTATTATATAGGTCAAACCCAATAACTTCAATGAACGAACTATGACATTTCCCTATTTTCAAATATCATTTTACTCAAAAAAAGCCGAGACAAAGTTTTTAACTTTGTCTCGGCTTTAAGTTGTTTAACCCCACCAAATAATAGTAAGGAAAGTTAAGATAAAAGTGAAAGCTAACAAAACAGCACTGTATAAGAAAAACGCAACTACCTGATGATTTTTTTCACTCATATGCATGAAGTAGTAAAGCTGTAACACTACTTGAATTGCAGCAAGTAATAAAATCACTGGAACGATTAGATAGACAGAAAATCCAGCAGCTACTGCTGTAAAAGAAATTAAAGTTAAGAATATCATAATCCCAAAAGTAGTAACTTGGTTACGCATATCCTTTTTGCGTTTTTGCTTAATATAATCAAATTCTGTTTGAGATCTCACATAAACTTGAGCGTCGTGTGACATATTAACCAACAACTCCCATCAAGTATACTACTGTAAAGATGAACACCCAAACTACATCAATGAAATGCCAGTATAGGGAAGCAGTATAGTATTTTGGTGCATTATACAAACTAAATCCACGTTTTGCATTACGTACCATTAATAGAATAATCCATCCTAGTCCAATTACAACGTGCAATCCATGAGTACCTACAAGCGTAAAGAATGCAGATGAGAAAGCACTTTGTCCATAATGAAAACCTAAATGTACATAGTGATTAAACTCATAAATTTCTAAACCTAAGAATGCTAATCCCAACAGAACTGTGATAGCCAACCAAGTTTGCATACCTCTAAAATTATGGTTTTTCATATGATACATTGCATACACACTAGTTAGCGATGAAGTTAATAGAATCATCGTCATAATAAATACTAATGGTAATTCGAATAGTGTGTTAGTAGAGAATTCCATCCCACTTGGGCCTTTGTTTTTAAGCGCTAAATACGTAGCAAACAAACTTGCAAATAGTACAGTTTCTCCACCAAGGAATAACCAAAAACCTAAAAACTTATTCTTACCTTCTAAAGTAACTTGCTCAGGATGATCTGGCCAAGTTTGTGGGGTGTACTTTTTATTAAAGTCCATTATTATTTACCCCCTTTATCATTCATTAAATCTTCTTTGTGAATATGGAATCCATGATCATCTTTTATAGAACGAACAGCCATAGAACCAAGTGTAATTGCTAAACCTAATACTATAACAGGAATAGCCCAATCTTTTTCACCGTTATATAATGCTCCAAATGCAGCGATAAACAAACCGAAAGTCATAACAATTGGAATGATTGAATTGTTAGGCATATGGATATCAGAAAGTGGTTCTGCATATGTCATACCTTCTTTATTACCTTCTTGTTTTTCAATCCAGAATGTATCTAATCCACGAACAAGTGGAGTTTGTTTAAAGTTATAAAACGGAACTGGTTGAGGAATAGCCCACTCTAAAGTACGGCCGTCTTCCCATGGATCATTGCCAGCAGGTACATTCTTAACAACTGTTATGATAATGTTCACTACTAGAATAATAACTCCCACTGCCATGAATGCAGCTCCAATTGAACTGATTAAGTTGAATAAATCCCAACCTTGATCTGCTCCGAACGTAAATACGCGACGTGGCATACCCATTAGTCCTAAGAAATGCTGTATGAAGAAAGTTAAATGGAATCCAATAAAGAAGAACCAGAACGTCCATTTACCTAGTTTTTCACTTAACATTTGGTTGAACATTAAAGGCCAATATAAGTGTACTGCTGCTAAAATTGCTAACACTACCCCACCTACGATTACATAGTGGAAATGAGCAACGATAAAGTATGAATCATGTAATTGATAATCAAGCGGAGCTGCTGCTTGCATAATACCAGTTACCCCACCTGCTACGAATGAAGGAATGAATCCTAACGCATAAAGCATTGGAGTTGTAACTTTAATACTTCCTCCCCAAATCGTAAGCAACCAGTTAAATATTTTCATACCAGTAGGAACAGCGATTGCCATAGTAGCAACTGCGAAAATAGCATTGGCTGTTGGTCCTAAACCAACCGTAAACATATGGTGAGCCCAAACCATGAAGCCTAAGAAACCGATTAATACAGTTGCAAAAACCATAGAAGAGTAACCGAATAAACGTTTACGTGAGAATAAAGCAAATATTTCTGAGAATATACCAAACGCAGGTAATATTAAGATGTATACTTCAGGATGCCCGAAAATCCAGAATAAATGCTCCCAAATAATCGTATTACCACCCATTGTATGATCAAAGAAGTTACCACCGAACATGCGGTCTAAGATTAAGAAAAATAAACCAATAGTAAGTGGTGGGAATGCGAATAATATCAATGCACTAGCTACAAATGTAGTCCAAGTAAACAATGGCATACGCA
Organism: Psychrobacillus sp. FSL K6-1464; assembly: GCF_038003145.1. Lineage (NCBI taxonomy): Bacteria > Bacillati > Bacillota > Bacilli > Caryophanales > Bacillaceae > Psychrobacillus > Psychrobacillus sp. FSL K6-1464. The sequence goes on along the minus strand of NZ_JBBOOP010000001.1, from coordinate 1,134,101 downwards.
TGTATGTCATACCTGGTGCACGCATATTAATGATCGTTACAAGGAAGTTAATACCTCCTATATAAGTACCAGCACCGGCTATTTGAAGTCCAAGTGCATAAAAGTCAATACCATGACCAGGAGACGCTAGCGATAATGATGCGTAAGAAGTCCATCCCGCATCAGGCGCTCCTCCCATAAACCAAGATAGGTTAAGGAAAATACCACCGAACAAGAATAACCAAAATCCAAGTGAATTTAGAAATGGAAAAGCTACGTCACGTGCACCAATTTGAAGTGGCATAACGGCGTTCATAAATCCAAATAATATCGGCATGGCCGCTAGGAAAATCATCGTTGTTCCGTGCATTGTAATAATTTCATTGAACAGTCCAGCACTAACAAAATCATTATCTGGTTGTGCTAATTGAATACGAATAAGCATTGCCTCAATACCACCGATTACGAAGAACAAACCGCCGGCAGCAAGGTACATGACTGCAATTTTTTTATGGTCTACTGTTGTTAAATAGTCCCATAAAGTTGCGCCAAAGCCTTTTTTCTTTGCGATAGAACTCACAACTTTAACCTCCCTCATAATTTATCTGTGGAACTTATTTTTCTACAGATAGTCCCATTAGGTATGCTGCAAGAGCATCTAATTGAGCTTCACTAAACTTTTCGCCATCGTTAATAGCTTCTGGCTGAGGCATTAAGTTACCCGGTTTGTACTCTTGAGGATTATTAATCCATTTTTTTAAGTTTTCTTCATCATGAGCCATAAATCCAGCAACACGATTACGGTCACCAAAAGTAGCTAAGTTTGGTCCCACTCCACCTGTAGTGCCTGCTCCTGAAGTAGCATGACAAGCTATACAGCTAGTATTAAAGATTTCTTCACCTTCTGTTGCAAGATCATCTGTTGCAACATTTTGTGTAGTTTTCATAGATTCAACCCAAGCATTGAAATCGTCTGATTCCAATGTTTTAACTTTGAAATCCATTAGAGCATGTGACGGTCCACAAAGTTCCGCACATTTACCATAGAACACACCTTGTTCTAAACTTGCAGATGCGTCATCAAATTCTAAATAGAACTGGTTAACGTTTTCTACGTTTGTATCCATTTTACCACCTGCTGTAGGAATCCAGAAGGAGTGCTTCACATCAGCAGCTTTTAAATTGAAAAATACTTTTTGATCAGTTGGTACTACTAACTCTTGAGATGTAACTATTCCAAGGTCTGGATACTCAAATTCCCACCAATAAAGTTTAGCAGTAACATTTACTGTTACATTTGTTTTGTTACCTTCTTCGTCTACTTGATCCATTGCAGCTACATCAGCATGTTTATACGTATAGTAAACAGTTGGAATAGCCAGAACGATTAACAGTAATATTGGAATAACTGTCCATACTATTTCAAGCGTATGACTTCCTTCTACTTGTTTAGGAATAACATCTTCCCCAACTTTTTTACGACGGAATTTCACTAGTGCAACAACATAAATAATTACTACTACAATAATAACTAAAGCCATAATAGCAGATGATAGTAATAACAAATTAAATTGATCTCTTCCGACTTGTCCTGCAGGTGTAAGCGTTGATAAGTATTCTTCGCCACAACCCGATAAGAAAATCGTTAGAGCTGCTAACAGTGAAAAAAGTCGCCATTTTTTAAGCCCTCTCATCATAGCTAAATCAAACCCCTCTTTCATAGTTGTTTTCATGTTTCTTTGGACTGTGGTTCTGTTTATATGAATTCTTGTTGACTAAAGAAAGAATTCCAGCAATTAGATAAAGATAGAAAAAATAATTATAGCTACGAATAATATCGTCATATAGTTTAAGGAATATATAAACATCCCTGTCGCCCACTTGATATCATCTTTCACACGGAAACCTTTTATAGAGAAGTATAACCACCCCAAGTTAAGTGCTGTTGCCAACACAACAAATAGTACACCTAAATCCATCAATAAAAATGGTAATGGGAATAATAATAGAATCCATAAAAGAATTGACACTTTTGTACGTTTGAAACCTTTTACTACAGGCAGCATGGGAATATTAGCAGCACGATATTCTTCCGTGCGCTTCATCGCAAGCGCATAAAAGTGTGGAGGTTGCCATGCAAACATAATTAAAAATAAAGCTAATGCTCCAAAACCTAAGCTAGGTTCAACAGCTGCCCACCCAATCACCGGCGGTATTGCACCAGATATACTGCCAACTATAGTATTACTCACATGTTTTCGTTTAGACCACATCGAGTATAACACAACGTAACTGACGATTCCTGCTAGTCCCCAAACTCCAGCTGAAGTAGAGGCCATAAACAACAATATTTCACCTACAATCATTAGTGAAAACGAAGTTATTAACACTGATGTTGGACTAAAACGTCCAGTAACTGTAGGTCTACCTTTTTTGCTCTTCATGACAGGATCTATATCACGATCGATAAAATTATTCATAGCTGCAGAACCTGCGATAATCATGCCTGATCCAATTAGCGTATAAAATAATATGTCTAACTCTCTAAGAAAGTTTCGATCCGTAAATTGAAATGCTAGCCACATACCAGTAAATGTTGTAAATAAGTTAGAGTTAACTATACCTATTTTAATGAGCGATAGAAAATCTTGATAAAAAGTATTATTAATTTGTTCAGATTCCCTCTCATTAGTCGCGGTAATAGAATGACCATTTGACATGCTGCCCCTCCTTTCAAAGTTGTAAGCATATTCCGCTACCTTTTACTATAACGAAAATCTTTCTTAATTTCTACAGTTAATGATAATTTTCGCATAAATATAGTTTAGATAGTTTTTTTATACTCAGAACATATCAATAGTAAATCATTTCTAGATTTTATTTGTGAAAGTTAGAGTACGAATTTATGAACATTTTGTGAATAACTATAACTAGGTATATTAGTTTGAAGGTTATACATTGTATTTTCCATCGCGATTCGATATCATCAAAAAGCAGATACCGTCTTTTCAAGACGAGCAAGATACACAAAGTAGGTGGCGTAATGCACATTCATAAAATTTTAAAATGGTTAGCTGTTGCTTCTACAGTAGGTATGCTGCTCATTCTATTAGGAGGAGCATTAGTTACTAAGACCGATAGTGGTATGGGTTGCGGTAGACACTGGCCTGGCTGTAATGGACAACTTATACCTGATGTTATAACAGCTGAAGTATTAATTGAATTCTCTCATCGTCTAGTTACAGGTGCTGTTGGTATATTAATCGTAGCACTTGCAGTTTGGGCATGGAAAGCACTTGGACATGTCCGAGAAACAAAATTTTTATCAGCAATGGCAGTTTTTTTCTTAGTAGCGCAAGCATTAATTGGTGCTGCCCAGGTAAAATGGGGACAAGGTGACTTTATACTGGCTCTTCATTTTGGAATCTCTCTAATCTCTTTTGCTTCGGTGTTATTACTGACCTTATTAATTTTTGAGATTGATCGCAAGTTTGATACAGATAAGATTAGAATCGGCAAAACATTAAAATTCCATACAATTGGTGTAACACTTTATTCTTATATTGTTATTTACACCGGCGCATTAGTACGACATACAGAATCTAGTCTCATATGTAACGATTGGCCCTTATGCAATAATGACCAGTTTGCTCTTCCTACTAATTTATACGAGTGGGTCCAAATGGGACATCGAGCTGCTGCAGGATTAATATTTATATGGATACTCATTATTGCGATTCATGTAATGCGAAATTATAAACAGCAACGCGCAATTTACTGGGGATGGACCATCTCTTTAATATTAGTTTCGTGCCAAGTAGTTACCGGTATGTTAGTTGTATTAACTAAACTTAATCTTTACTTAGCTTTACTACATTCTTTATTTATCTCCTTACTATTCGGTTTACTCTGTTATATGATTCTATTGTTATCCAGAAGTAAATTGAATAACTAAAAAGAATAAAGGCTGTTAGACAGAAATGTCTAACAGCCTTTTAATTATTCTTTATCCATGACAATCAATAAATCACCTGTTGCAATTGCTTCTCCAGCAACAACATGAATCTCTTTTACAACTCCATTAAATGGTGCTTGCACTGTAGTTTCCATTTTCATCGCTTCTGTAATAAGAAGATGTTGACCTCTTTTTACTTTGCTTCCTGTAGAAATGGCAACCTTCAGAACAGTACCTGGCATAGTTGCTCCAATATGACCATCATTCGTTAAATCCGCCTTAGGTTTTGATAAATGACTCACTTCTACATTCATATCTTGAATAGAAATTTCTCGTGGTTGACCATTTAGTTCGAAGTAAATAATACGGTTACCATCATGAGTCGGCTCACTTATAGACACCAACTTGATGATTAACGTTTTTCCAACTTCGATTTCTACTTCAATTTCTTCTCCTAATCTCAATCCGTATAAAAACGTCGGCGTATCTAGTACGGAAACATCCCCAAAGTTTTTATCTGTTTCACTATATTCTTCAAAAACCTTTGGATATAGCGTATAAGCAAGAACTTCTTGGCTAGTAACAGGGCGATCTAATTTATGGAATAGCATTTCTTTAATCGCTTCGAAATCAACCGGCTCCAATAATTCACCCGGACGCACTGTAATTGGTTCACGATCTTTTAAAATTACTTTCTGTAACTCTTTTGGGAATCCCCCATAAGGTTGCCCAATATATCCTTCAAAAAACTCTATAACGGAATCTGGGAAATCGATGGTTTTACCTCTCGTAATGACAGAAACTTCGTCTAAGTTATTTTGTACCATGAATAGAGCCATATCCCCTACTACCTTAGAAGAAGGAGTAACTTTTACCACATCACCAAATAACATGTTTACGCGAGAATACATCTCTTTTACTTCTTCCCAGCGATCGCCAAGCCCTACTGCTTTCGCTTGTTGTTGAAGATTACTATATTGGCCACCTGGCATCTCATGAACATAAACTTCCGTATGGGGACTCATCATACCGCTTTCAAAGTCTTGATAATACTTGCGGACATCTTCCCAGTAATAAGAAATTTTCTCAAAAGCATCGATATTTCCTATAACTTCTCTGTTCGATCCTTTTAACGCATAACTTAGGCTACTTGCACTCGGTTGAGAGGTTAGACCTGCCATAGCCCCTAATGCCGTGTCGACTATATCTACACCAGATTCAATTGCTTTTGCATAAGTAAATACTCCGTTACCGCTTGTATCATGTGTATGAAGATGTATAGGAATGTCAACCGTGCTCTTTAACTCGCTTACTAACCGATAAGCTGCTTCAGGTTTTAATAATCCAGCCATATCTTTAATCGCTAGAATATGCGCTCCAGCGCTTTCTAATTCTTTTGCCATGTCTTTATAATACTGCACCGTATATTTGTCTCTAGAGTCATCTAAAATGTCTCCTGTGTAACATAACGCAGCTTCTGCTATCTTCCCTGATTGTCTAGTTGCATCTATCGCAACTTCCATCCCTTTTATCCAGTTTAAGCTGTCAAAGATTCGGAACACGTCAATGCCCGCTTCTGCAGATTTTTGTATAAATTCCTTTATAACGTTATCTGGGTAGTTTTTGTATCCTACTGCATTGGCTCCACGGAATAACATTTGGAATAAGACATTTGGAATCATTTCTCTCATTTTTATCAAACGATCCCATGGATTTTCTTTTAAGAAGCGGTAAGCAACGTCAAAAGTTGCTCCTCCCCACATTTCATATGAAAACAAATTATGCATTCCTTGCGCTGATTCTTTCGCAATACCGAACATGTCATGAGAGCGAACGCGTGTTGCTAATAATGATTGATGTGCATCTCGGAAAGTTGTATCCGTTAATAGAACGCCCTGTTGCTCCTTCACCCATTTAATCACTCCATCGGCACCTTGTTCATCTAAAATTTGTTTTGTGCCTTTAGGTGGAGCAGTGCTCAGATCAAAACTAGGTGTTCTAGCCTCTCCAAAGATAGGCTTGGACTTTTTCTCGATACCTGGGAAACCATTAACAGTAACGTTCCCTATATAATTTAACAATTTAGTACCACGGTCTTTGCGATTAGGGAATAAAAACAACTCAGGTGTAGAATCAATGAAACTCGTATTAAATAGTCCAGAAATGAAGCTCGGATGTTTTACGACATTTTCTAAAAATGGGATATTCGTTTTAATCCCCCGGATTCGGAACTCCTGTAAATTTCTGTCCATTTTAGCAGCAGCTTCCTTGAAGGACATACCCCAAGTACTAACTTTAACTAACAGAGAATCGTAGTACGGGGTGATGATAGCCCCTTGGAAACCATTTCCTGCGTCTAAGCGTACGCCAAATCCTCCACCCGAACGATATACCATTAACTTTCCTGTATCAGGCATGAAGTTATTTAAAGGGTCCTCCGTTGTTACTCGTGACTGAATAGCGAATCCGAATAATGGGATATCTTCTTGCTTTGGAATCCCCATCTCTTCACTATTAAGAGCAATACCATCTGCGATTTTAATCTGTGCATGGACAATATCCACCCCAGTAATCATTTCTGTAATTGTATGTTCCACTTGAATGCGTGGGTTTACTTCGATAAAAAAGAATTCATTATCTGTCACTAAAAACTCTACTGTTCCTGCATTTATGTAAGATACATTATTCATTAATTGGACAGCTGCATCACATATTTTATCGCGCAATTCTGAATTTAAGGAATTTGAAGGTGCTATTTCTACGACCTTTTGATGTCTTCTTTGTATAGAACAATCACGTTCATATAAATGGATTAAATTACCTTGAGTATCTCCTAGAATTTGAACTTCAATATGTTTAGGTTCGAAAATACAGCGTTCTACATATACTTCATCTGAACCAAAAGCCGCTTTTGCTTCTGATTTAGCACGTTCAAATGCACTTTCAAGCTCAACTTCCGATTGAACAACGCGCATCCCGCGTCCACCGCCACCTAAAGAAGCTTTAATCATTAATGGATAGCCATGGGCTTCCCCAAATGCCTTAACCTCTTCTACAGTATCTAAAGGACCATCGCTACCCGGTATAACAGGTATACCCGCTAATGTTGCTTGTTCACGGGCTTTTACTTTATCGCCAAACATATCTAAATGCTTGGATGTTGGACCGATGAAAATAATTCCTTCTTCTTCACATCTCTTCGCAAAATCCACATTTTCAGAAAGGAAACCATACCCCGGATGAATGGCATCAGCCTTACTTTCTTTAGCAATTCGAATAATATCTTCAATATCTAAGTATGCATCAATAGGCTTCTTACCTTCACCAACAAGATAAGACTCATCGGATTTAAATCGATGGAACGAGCCGGTATCTTCTCTTGAATATATAGCGACTGTTCGAAGGTTTAACTCCGTACATGCTCGAAAAATACGGATTGCAATTTCTCCCCTGTTTGCAACTACAATCTTTTTAATCTTATTCATTCAATTCGCCCCTTATTGTCTATTTTTTTCATGCTTCACGAACATAGATACGTTCATCAATATCCCAAGTGCTGCCGATAAAATAATTACGGAAGTACCCCCGTAACTTATAAACGGAAGTGGTACCCCAGTTAGCGGAATAATTCCAAGCATTCCACCTAAATTTATAAAGGTTTGAAACCCTATAATACTACCAATACCCGCAGCGATCATGCGAGCTTGTGGATCTTTTGTAGATAAAGCAATACTAATAGCTTTAAAAACAATAAAAAACAATCCACATAAAACAATTAATACTCCGATTAGTCCAAGTTCTTCTGCTATGATAGCCATGATAAAATCAGTATGTGGTTCTGGTAAATATCCATATTTCTGATTGGAATTCCCTAAGCCTAAACCAGTTAAACCACCTGATCCAATAGCAATATAACCATTTACAATTTGATATCCAAATCCTTGCTCGTAATCAAAAGGATTGAAAAACGCTTCTAACCTCCCTCTACGACGTTCTGTCAACAACGCATCTTTTAGCATATAGATGGCAAACAATCCTGCTACTATAACTATACCAATTAATCCGATTATTTTGGAAAATGATTTAAATTTAATTCCACTTGCTGCAATTACTGAAATAGCAACGAAACTAATAATCATTGTATTTCCAACATCCGTCTCCATCATGATTGAAACGAAAACAAAAAATAACACGATTAATGGTGGTCCAACAGATTCGTTTAATTTATTTAATGTACCATTTTCTGATTTTTTTGCAAATATACCTGCGAAATATAAAATTATTACTAGTTTAGCAATTTCGGATGGTTGTACATTAAAACCTATATCTATCCAACTTTGCGAACCACTCTCTCCACCCACACCGATAAAGTGGACGGAAAATAAAAGTGTAAACATCACAAGAAGCATGAGTTTCATTACTGTTTTGTTTTTATAATGTTTATATGGAAAAAAAGCCGTTATAAATAAAACCGGAATACAAAGTAATAAGTTAGTTTTTTGCTTATTAAAGAAGTAATCTGGCTCCCACCCATAATTGAGTACGGCCCACCCCATACTGGCGCTATAAATCATTACCAAACCGAAAAGGCACAAAGCTAAGTATACAAAAAATAATGGGTAGTCAAAGTTTTTAGCGTAACGTTTTAAATATGTAGTCATATAATCATACCTCTATTTCTTTGGATAGAAAAAAAACTCAAACAGATAGTTTGTTTGAGTTTTATTATTTTTCTGTATGGATCTCATGTAAAACAGACATTTCTTTTTCAAGTGAGGCAACAATCTCTTTTCCTTCACTCTTTTCTAAAAGTCCAAGTTTTACCGCAAAATCTATTTCACGAGATAATCCAAACATTTGCGTGTCTAAAACCTCTTCATATAGAGGGCATTGAGGCATCATTAAATTATCCATCTGCACTTTTATAAGCTGCGCGATTTTTTCTGCATCTTTTTTCAAAAGCTCTAAAGCTTTTTCTTGATACGAAATTTGTATATTAGTATCCATGAGGACGCCCCCATTTTTATTATTTCTAATTATTTAGCTCCCTAAAGTGTATCTTTTGAAGAGGGAAATTGCAAGCATTCTCTTATTGAAGTTAGCTAAATAGTTAAATATTCTTTAGAACTTTTTAATTTAAAGGTATACTTATGAAGATTAGATAGTTTAGAGGAGGCAATTCTGTTGGAACTTATTATACCAGTTAAAGGTGCAGTTAAATTTAATATTACATTAGACCCTACTGTTTGGATTTTTGATGATCGTAAAATCGATCTGGATGAGTTTTTTTCTGGGAAGTATGAATATAAAGATGAACTAGAAGAGTATACAAAAGTTACATCTGCTCATTGGTCACGAGAGATTATCGAGGGCTCTACAAATCCACCAACTCTTCAAACAGAGAAAAAATATGAACGGACAAAAGCACTGACAAGTACTTTCGGAATTGATATGAAGCCATTTATCCTAAATTCTGAACCTTTGCCAAATGCCACAAAAGTTGTGATTGAAACTACTGAGGAAGAATATATATTCTCTTTAGAAGACTTAGATAAGCTATTATTGAAATTTAGTCATAAAGGTAAACCACTACGTGAGGATGGTCCTGTTCATATATTGAAAAAAGATGGAACAAATATTAATGCTCCAATCAAATTTGTCACAGCATTCCGTGTAGAATAGGAGATGTTTAGATGAAAGTACAATGCGCGATTTGCGATCGAATAGATGAGCTTCCAGATGATTTACCACTTGCGAAAAAACTCAGAAACCGCCCAATTCACACGTACATGTGCCCTGAGTGCCATGATCGCATTGAAGAAAGAACAAACCGCCGTCTAGCAAGCGGAAAGTTCATTTTTTATAAGAGTTCACGACTGATTGAAAATGAATTTTAAACATTAAACATCGTAAATTAGCTTTAGGTCAATACCAGTTTCTATCGTTTTCGAAGGGCTTTGGATATACGTTTTCTATATGATTACCGAGAGAATTTTTTAGGGATGCTGGTTGGTTGTGACTGTTCGTCACAACCAACCAGCATCCCTTTTTTCGGTAATCTTATGGCGTTTATCTATCCGTCCCCCTCCTACAACTCTTAGAAACAGTTAAGTACGTTTTTGGATAACTAGAGATAAGTTACTTTCCAATTGATAGAGCAAGCTCACGAAGATGTAATTTCGTTCGCAGGCTCCGCTTCTTTAATTAGTAAACATCTACTATTTCACTGCATTTTCACTAGTGAGAAAGGAAATCTTCCTTCTTTATCCTTCATTACAGAATAGTATCCCTAACTTTTAGGTAATATCACTATATTAACTTTGACTACTATTATCATCTTAGCGATAAGCTATGCTTAATCTTATAGTTGAGTACTACTCATTATATTGATTGGAGTGCTAGGTAGCGTCTCCAGCGGGAAAAGTGATAGGCGAAGACCCCGCAGCGAAGCGAGGAGGCTTAGGCAACGCACGCGGAAAGCGTCCACCTGAAACGGAAATCAGCAGTATTTTCATTCTTACATGCATCAGAAAACCTGTATTCACAGTGAATTTCCTTTATCAATGTTTATCTTCAAAAGAAAAAGCTCGACTACATTTAAGTAGTCGGGCTTTGTCTTTTTTCAAGTCGTAAACGTATTTTATAAATTATTAGGATTAATGCCGCCACGATTAATCCCTCCACTACGGGAAGGAAAAACGCAAGGAATGTCAACATTAGACAACCTAATAACAAAAATGCATAAATGACGATATTTTGGCTAAAACGCAATTTCTTTGCAAATCCAAGCTTGTACACAAGCACAGACAGAAAGAAGATTAAAAGAAATAGTACATAACCAGCTATATCGTAAGTTGGCATAACCTCATAAATATATCTTGATATACTAGACATTCTACCAAATACGAATTGCTTTTCCTCCAAGGTTATTCACCCTTTCAGTTGCTATTAAAGTTCTGCATTTTTCATTTTTTTCGTTACACGTTCGCGCTCGCTCTTCTCAAGAACTTTTTTACGTAAACGGATTGACTGAGGAGTTATTTCTAAATACTCATCGTCCCCTAAGAACTCAATTGCTTCTTCAAGCGTTAAAATACGAGGTCTTTTAATTACGTTCGTTTGGTCTTTGTTTGCTGAACGAATATTAGTTTTTTGTTTTGCTTTTGTAATATTTACAGTGATATCAGCATCACGAGTATTTTCTCCTACGATCATACCTTCATATATATCAGTACCTGGTTCAACGAATAAAGTACCACGGTCTTCAATACCCATCATACCGTAAGTTGTTGATTTACCAGTTTCCATAGAAACAAGTACACCTTGATGACGTCCGCCAACACGACCAGAAACTACTGGTTGGTAGCTATCGAATGTATGATTGATAATACCGTAACCTTTAGTAATTGACATGAATTCAGTTGAATAACCAATTAACCCACGAGCAGGAACCATAAAGATTAAACGAACTTGTCCACTACCATTGTTGACCATATCAATCATTTCGCCTTTACGAGTACCCATAGATTCAATAATTGAACCTACACTATCTTCTGGTACATCAATTTGAACGCGTTCGATTGGTTCACATTTTTTCCCGTCAATTTCACGGATGATTACTTGTGGTTTTGAAACTTGTAATTCAAAGCCTTCACGACGCATATTTTCGATTAAGATCGACAAATGAAGCTCTCCGCGACCTGAAACAGTCCAAGCATCTGGAGAATCAGTATCTTCAACACGTAAAGATACATCAGTTTCTAATTGAGAACGAAGACGCTCTTCAATTTTACTTGAAGTAATCCATTTACCTTCACGACCTACGAAAGGTGAGTTGTTTGTTAAGAAAGTCATTTGTAATGTAGGCTCATCAATACGTAATGGAACTAATGCTTCTTGATGAGTTGTAGGACAAACTGTTTCCCCTACGTTGATGTCTTCCATACCAGAAACAGCAATTAGATCCCCAGCTTTAGCTGATTGGATTTCATCGCGTTTTAAACCGAAGAAACCAAATAATTTAGTTACACGGTAATTTTTAACAGTACCATCAAGTTTCATCAATGAAATTTGTTGACCTACTTCAATTGTTCCGCGGAATACACGACCAATACCAATACGGCCAACATAGTCATTATAATCAAGTAAAGCTACTTGGAATTGTAATGGCTCATCGGAGTTGTCAATTGGTGCTGGAATAGCAGAGATAATCATTTCGAAAAGTGATTTCATGTTTTCTTCTTGTTTAGCAGGATCTTCATCTAAAGAAGAAGTTCCGTTTACACCTGAAGCGTAAATAACTGGGAATTCTAATTGATCTTCATCCGCACCTAATTCAATAAACAATTCTAGAACTTCATCTACTACTTCTAGTGGACGAGCTGAATCTTTATCTACTTTGTTTACTACTACGATTGGCGTTAATTTTTGTTCTAATGCTTTTTTCAATACGAAACGGGTTTGAGGCATACAACCTTCATATGCATCTACTACTAGTAAAACACCATCTACCATTTTCAAAATACGTTCTACTTCGCCACCGAAGTCAGCATGTCCAGGCGTATCAAGAATATTAATACGTGTGCCGTTGTAATCGACTGCTGTATTTTTTGCTAAAATGGTAATTCCGCGTTCACGTTCTATATCATTCGAGTCCATGGCTCTTTCATCAACATGTTCATTTGAACGAAAAGTTCCTGATTGTTTCAATAATTGGTCGACTAATGTCGTTTTTCCATGGTCAACGTGTGCTATAATTGCAATGTTTCTTAAATCTTGACGTATATTTGTCATATTTCCACTCCATATTCTTTTTTCGAGTCCATAACTGTGTTATTATATCACAAGTGAAACTAAAGTAACATTATTTTTTATCATTTATTTTGGAGGTAATCAATTTGGGTAGTATTAAATGGATTTTTGTTCTATATTCTCTAGGTGCAATTTTATCAATGGCACTTATAGGAATCGCTATTGCATTGCGAAATATTCCACTTGTTTTTATATTTCTTATCTTATTATTTGTTATTATGGGATTTGGTTTCAAAACAAAGAAAAAAATGCGTGATGAAGGTTTACTTTAAATACGAGATACCATCCAGCAGGATTCATACTGCTGGATTTTATTTTAGTTGAATATAATCCTTTAATAATTCTTCATGTAATCCTGGTTTAGAAACGATAAAGCTATCAGCATCTAGTAAATCTAGATGTTCAAATGCTAAATTCGTAGCAATTGCTCCGACCTCTTTTGCAATAACCAATCCACCGGCTATATCCCAAGGCGATAATCGCATGGACATATAGGCATCTAGCCTTCCTGTTACTACATATGATATTTCGATTGCTGCGGAACCAAGTGACCGAGTACCTCTAACAGTTTGAAGTAATTTCACCATCCCTTCATAATGTACATATCTATTTGGCACTACCCATCTTGCATTTACTCCCACGACTGCCTCCTCCACTGAAGCAGAACTTAACTTCGGCAACCGCAAATCATCCAGATAGGCACCACCATTTAAAGACCCACTAAGTAATGAATCCTCCATCACATTATATATATACCCAAGAATTCCTACTCCATCTTTAAATATTCCTAATGAGATAGCAAAATTTTGTTTTTGGTGTATGAAGTTTGTTGTACCGTCTATCGGATCAAGTAACCATACATAGCCGTTTAAATCTTTTATGTCATCACCGAATCCTTCTTCACCAAATATTCGATGTTCAGCAAAATCTGCTTTTATATGCCTAATAAAAAATTGCTCTGTTTCTTTATCGATATTAGTAACCAAGTCATTGGCTTCGGATTTCGATTCAATAATGAGTTCAGAAGATAAGGAAGTTTTAATGTTATATGCCGCTTCCTTTATTAACGACTTTGCGTATGTATCTAGCTTGTGTAAATCCAATTGTCCCACCCCTTTTTAACGCTTATGTTATTAGTATAAAGAAAAAAACACCGGCTGTCTTATCATTAGCAGGTGTTTTTTTAAGGTACTCCTATAATTGGAACATTAATCGAGAGCATTGAGTTCCTCCAAAAGCTGGTGAATCTCAGCTAGGCGGGTTTTAGATCCATTTATCTCTTTTTCATTGTTAGTCGTCATTGCATCAAATAACGTTGCAAGTTCATAGTCTAACTCCATTTTTAATGTTTGTATTTTTTCTTTTTCCAAGTCTTCTTTACGAATAATATGCACTACCTGTCTCATCACTACCACCCCTTCTTTTTTTGTATCGTAATATTCAGAAGATTCTTTATAATAAAGTATGCGGTTATATAAATAATGTCTACTGAAAAATACTACTTACAAGATTTTTACCCAATTTTCCTATAAAATAAACATAGAAGTTGAAAGGAGTTTACATATGAGCAAAACATTTTGGACAAAGGAAGATTTTGATGTCTTTCAAATAGATGGACTTGAAAACAGAATGGCTGGATTGATCGAAAAAGTTAGACCTAAGTTCGAAGAGTTAGGAAATCATTATAGTCATTATTTTTCTACATTACTCGGACAAGAGTATTACGCTCATGTAGCAAAGCATGCTAGACGGTCAGTGAATCCTCCAAAAGATAGTTGGGTAGCATTTGCACCTTATAAAAGAGGCTACAAGGCACTCCCTCACTTCCAAATAGGATTATGGGGAAGTCATGCTTTTATTATCTTGGCGGTTATTTATGAAGCACCCGATAAAGTGAACATTGCTGACCGATTATTAAAGAAAAAAAATTTGTTTAACAACTTGCCTTCGGACTTTATCATTTCTGGTGATCATATGAAGCCAGATGCCTCCTTGTTAAAAGAAGAAAAGAAAGAAGGTCTTGAACAACTGCTGGTACGGTTAAAAGATGTAAAAAAAGCAGAATTTTTAGTAGGCCGCCATATTAGTAAAGACGAAGCAGTTCAATTTACAGAGGAAGAATTTTTGAAATTTGCAGAAGAAACTTTTGATCATTTAATACCAATTTATAAAACGATGGTCCAAATGAAGTAAAAAACTTTCCTCCTATACTATTTGAGTATAGGAGGTATTTTTATCCTTTAATGATAATATTCTCCGATTGTTCTTTCATCTTTTTAATAATAGGAAAACTTATATATCCACTTTCTTTTTCAAATTCACGAAAATATGTTTTCTCTTCTGCAATAGAAGGTACTATTTCTTTAAACCTACGATATCTCTTTAATAGTTCCTCTCGTTTGATCCCATTTTCATATGCTTTTTCTATCGCTTCAAAAAATTGCACTACATCTACTATTTCTTCTGTGGACCAATCCAAAGAGAAAGGATATGTGTATTCCATATAATATTGCCTCCTGTTATTTCCATTTATTTCGTATGTTCATTGCTTGCATTTCCATTCGATTGAATAGCTCCTGTACGGAAGGTATATCTTCGATTAACCCGACTGACTGTCCAGCCCATCCAAATCCATTTCGTTCATCGCCTTCATATATAAATTGCTTATTAGCCTTACCGCTAATGTAGTCCTTAAGAGCATCATATGTTGGATTCTCTTTTTCAATACTTAAAATTTCATCAGTCCAACTATTTTTTAAAGCTCTTGCCGGAGCACCAATGGATCTTTTGATAACTACTGTATCCATTTCTCCGCTCTTTATTAATGTATTTTGATAAGCCATAGAGGCATGTATACATTCTTTTGTGGCGATGAACCTTGTCCCCATTTCAATCCCTTCTGCTCCAAGTGCGTGAGCAGCCATCCATCCTCGACCATCTGCAATACCACCAGAAGCGATTACTGGAATGGATACAGCGTCAACCACTTGAGGAATTAGCACGATAGATCCGACATCATCTCTACCTAAATGCCCCCCGCCCTCCTGTCCAACAACCATTACTGCGTCCGCCCCAAGTTGTTCTGCCTTTTGAGCCTGTCGCTTAGCTGCAACTAACACTAATTTTTTAATAGATGTATTTGCTAGTTTTTCTAAAATAGGAGCTGGATTTCCACCAGTCATTGATATCACTGGAACTTCTTCATCAATAGCAACTTGGAGCATATGTTCATAAGGTCTCCCAGTCTGTCCAATTGCGAAATTCACACCAAAAGGTTTCTCCGTTAACATTCTTACTTTATGTATTTCTTTACGTAGCTCATCTGGCGTCTTCAAACTCATAGCAGTTACCTGTCCTAAGCCTCCCGCATTTGATACAGCCGCACATAACTCCGAGTATGCTAAATATGCCAGTCCCCCTTGAATAATCGGAAAGTTAGTACCTAATAAATCAGTAACCTTTGTTTGAAAAGTCATTCCTAATCCCCCCTTATATGAATAGTGTAATAAAATTGTTCTGATGATACAAATGACAATTATTTTAATAGTATTAATGAACATGAGATGCTATAATTTCTTTTGTTTTAAAAAAATTTATCTTAAGGTGGTTGGCGCGTTGTCACAATTAGAAACTCCATTATTCGATGCATTACTTAAGCATCGTAATCGTCATCCAATCCAGTTTCATATTCCTGGGCATAAAAAAGGAAAAGGGATGGACCCTGCATTTCGAGAGTTCGTTGGAGATAATGTACTTTCAATAGATTTGATCAATATTGCACCATTAGATGATTTACATTCTCCTAAAGGTGTCATTAAACAAGCACAACATTTAGCGGCAGAAGCATTTGGTGCGGATGAAACTTTTTTCTCCGTTCAAGGGACAAGTGGTGCTATTATGACCATGATACTTACTATTTGTGGACCTGGAGATAAAATCCTTATTCCGCGAAATGTACATAAATCGATTATGTCCGCTATTGTTTTTGCAGGTGCGATCCCTGTTTTTATCCATCCTGAAGTAGATAAAGAATTAGGTATCTCTCATGGTATTTCCGTAGAGTCAGTGGAAAAAGCATTAGAGGCACATCCAGATGCAAAAGGACTACTAGTTATTAATCCTACCTATTTTGGATTGGCAGCAGATCTTAAAAGAATTGTAGAGCTATCTCACGAAAAGGGAATTCCAGTTGTGGTAGACGAAGCACACGGAGTTCATATACATTTTCACGATTCTCTTCCTATTTCTGCAATGCAAGCTGGTGCGGACATGGCTGCAACCTCTGTGCATAAATTAGGCGGCTCCATGACGCAAAGTTCTATATTGAATGTAAGAAAAGGGTTAGTTTCTACTAAGCGTGTGCAATCTATCTTGTCTATGCTAACGACAACTTCTACTTCTTATCCATTACTAGCATCTTTAGACACCGCTAGACGTCAGTTAGCCATTCATGGGGAAGACTTGATAGGTGATGCCATTCGCCTTGCAAAAGATACACGTAAACGTATTAACGCTATTCCGCATATCCGTTGTGTTGGAGATGAAATTTTAAAAACGTCTGCAACATTTGACTTTGATCCTACTAAACTTTTAATAAGTGTGAAAGACTTAGGCATGACAGGCTATGATGCGGAAATATGGCTGAGAGAAAAAGCAAATATAGAAGTAGAACTTTCTGACCTGTATAATATTTTATGCCTTATTACACTCGGAGATACAAAGAAAGAGGTTAATTTACTCGTTAATGCTCTTTCGAGAATGGTTGCAGCACATGAATCCGATGCAGTGGTAGTAGAACCTTTTGTTACTTTGCCTGAAATACCTGGGCTTGCCATGTCTCCAAGAGATGCTTTCTATGCGGCTACAGAGTCTGTACCTCTGAAAGAGGCAAGTGGACGTATTTCTGCAGAGTTTGTAATGGTATATCCGCCTGGTATTCCGATCTTTATTCCCGGGGAAATAATTACACAGGGTAATATCGATTATATAGCGATGAATATGGAAGCAGGATTGCCTGTACAAGGTCCTGAGGACGATACACTTGAAATGATTCATGTCATTAAAGAACATCAAGCTATATATTGACAAAAAAGGAACTCGTAGTGATGAGTTCCTTTTTTTATACGTTATATTATGCACATACTGTAATGAAGTCTTAAATTTAGAACTAGATTAATAGAGCAATTAACGGGAAAATGAAAGACCCTAATATAGCACTCAAAGTCATAGAAACAGAGCCCATAGTTAACGTTTCCTCACCATATTCTCCTAGTTTAGAAACACCAATACCATGAGAAGCGCTTCCCATGGAAATCCCTCGACTTATCGCCTTATCAATACGACAAACTTTAAAAATAGTGGGTCCCAGAATAGCCCCCACTAAACCTGCAAGAATAACGAAGACAGCTGTTAAAGTTGGTATACCGCCTATTGTTTCACTTATCGGAATAGCAACAGGTGAAGTGATGGATTTCGGTAATAATGATAATAGAATATGTTCTTCAAATGACAATAACTTAGATAATATCATAATACTGATTATCCCTGAAAAAAGAGCACTTAATACACTTAAGATAATCGGGAACTTGTATTTATAGATTTTCTCTTTATGAATATATAATGGATAGGCCATACTAACAACAGCTGGCCCTAATAATTCATTTATCCACTTACCACCAGACATATAGGAATCATAAGGTGTTTTACTAATTATTAAAATAAGAACAATTAGTACAGTTGTAGAAAGAATAGGTAACAATAACGGGTATGTAAATCGTTTATAGACGATAGACATAATATAAAAAAGCACAATAGTTCCTACTATCATCATGGATGCAATCATTCAATCAGCTCCTTTTCTAATAGCTTCCGCTCAAGGTACTGACAGAACCTTCCTGTGAAAATAATAGTAATTACAGTACTAAGTACAATAGCTAATACCATTCCTAAACCAGCCCATGATAAGAGTTCTGGATAATCCATTATGCCAACAGTCGCTGGTATAAAAAATAACGCTAGAAAAGCCAATAAAAATCCAGCCCCATCTTTTATAAGTTCTACCGGTATTATTCTGAAATATAAGCAAACAAAGAGTAATAACAACCCGACAATACTCCCTGGAAATTGAAGAGAGAGACTTTGAACGATCCATGACCCGATAAACGAGAAAAGATATAAAATAATTACTTGAAATACAATTCGGATAACTTTAACCATTTTTTTGCTTTAAAAGAATTTCTTTTAAAGCTTCCACCTCCAAGAAACTGATAGATATATAGGGAATAATTCTACGCCGATTTAGATACACTGTCTATTAATATAACCAGACAAAAATACGCAGGACCTTTAAGTACAAAACCTGTTTAATGCGTTCCCGATATGATTTGGACAAGCTTCCCCAGTAACCAAAGGACGTTTGTCTGTACTTCGCCCTCCTGGAAGTCTTAGAACAGGTAAGTGATTTTAGAATAATAGAGAATAGCTACTTTCTTATTCATAAAGGAAGACCTTTGGATTATCCAAAGGTCTTTAGATTATTGTATTCCTTTAATTGTTTTTGGATCAATTAAATCGTATCCATTTGCACGAAGACCCTCAACAATACCTCGTAATGCCTGTGCAGTCCATTCCCGATCATGCATTAACAAATTAGCCCCGTCTGTCAAATATTCAGTGTTCACCATAATATCCGTCAAACTAGCAGCATCCCGATATTGTTTTTCCCAATCATATCCATATGTCCAGTTCATTAAAAGCATACCCTCTTGCTTAACAAGGCTCTTACTAAAATCTGTATTAACCCCAAAAGGCGCTCGGAAGAACTTCGGTTTTTCGCCAATTACAGCTTCTACTGTCTCATTTACTTTTATAATTTCTTCTTTTTGCTGCTCCTCAGAGCTCTCTTTTAAATTTACATGTGTTTGCGTATGATTTCCAATAGAGAATCCCATATCGTAAATTGCTTTTAAGTTATTCTTTTCATCATCTGTGTCTAGAAAATGACCATTTACGAAAAATATAGCCGGTGCATTTAACTCTTTCAACGTTTTTGCCATTTCTACTGCGTATTTTTCAGGAGCATCATCGATTGTAAGCAAAACTGCTTTGGGATTGGCATCTTTAATTGGTTTGAATGTCCAATTTGCCTCATTTAGCTCGTATAGTGATTCAGTTTCTTGGATCACCACTTCTTCTTCTACAACCTCTTCCACTTCTTCTACTACAGGTTCTTGAGATACTGTAGTAGTCTCATTACTTTCTTTTACTGTTTTAGGCTTTTCATCACCGTCACTACATGCAGAAAGTCCAAGTAACATTACTGCTGATATCATCCAAGTTGTATGTTTCAATATGATCACCCAGTCCCTTCCTCTATATTTTAACAGGCAAACTAGATTGATAGTAGTTAAAAAGAAAACACACTAAAGAGGATTTCCTTAGAGTGTTTTCGAAGACTGATATTGTTCCGAGATTATGAAGTCGTCATCCAGTAGAACATAAGGATGTGTTTCCATCAAACTATTTTTGAGAAAATCTGGCATTTTCTCTCCTTCATATGCACAGATTAAGGGAAAGGAAAGTGAATTTACCGCTTCATCTACTATTTCCTCAAGATCTTTTATAAGATGTAGCGGCTCTTCCATGCTAGCCCACTCGACATGTGCCCATGCGCGAAAAGAAAGTTTATTTTCCACATAAGACTGTATTGTTTTACTAAAATACTCTGCGATTGAGGGAGGATGATAACTTCCACTTGACCAATAGAAATCCATACTATTTACATAATGAATTAACTCTAATTGTTCTTTCGTTAAACGTGCGTTTAATTCTTTTTGAATAACAGGGTAAAGACGAGAGTTCTCTATAAGAACCACGTAATCACCTGCTGCGATACCGTCTTCAATATAATTCAATAACTGTGAAGTGTAATTTTCGAATCCACGGTACTTATACAAAATATGAAGATGATCATCTCTATGATTTTCAAGCACTTCATTCATATTTACTATTACTTTTCTTCTTACAATACCTTTTGAGTTTTCAAGCATATGTATCACCCCTTTTTTATTCATTCGACGGATTTCCCCAATTCCCTTCATTACTATTCAAATATAGAAAGTCATATTAACTTTAACAGAAGAATTTCTTTCCACAATAAAAACAATAGACCTGCCGCAAAAGCGAACAAGTCTATTGTTAAACTTAAGTTAGAAGTTATTTAGATAGAATATGAATTGGATGACCCATAACTACTTCTGCAGCTTCCATCGCAATTTCACCTAAAGTTGGGTGAGCATGAATAGTCATTGCAATATCTTCAACAGTCATTCCCGCTTCAATTGCTAAACCAAGTTCAGCAATCATATCTGAAGCACCTTGACCTACGATTTGAGCTCCAAGTAATAAACCATCTTCTTTACGTGAAACTAGTTTTACGAAACCATCTGTAGCGTTTAAAGCTAGTGCACGACCATTTGCTCCAAATGGGAATTTCCCTGCAGCAACGTCATATCCTTGCTCTTTCGCTTGTGCTTCATTAAGACCCACTGTAGCCATTTCAGGATCTGTAAAGCAAACAGCAGGAATTGCTAGGTAATCTACAACAGATGTTTGCCCAGCGATTGCTTCTGCAGCTACTTTTCCTTCGTATGATGCTTTATGTGCAAGCTGAGGACCAGCAACAATATCACCAATAGCGTAAATATTAGAAATGCTTGTACGACATTGTTTGTCAACCTCTAATAATCCACGTTCAGCGAATTTAATGCCAATTTCCTCCAGACCCATTTCATCCGTATTTGGACGACGACCTACAGTAACTAGAACGTAATCAGCTTCAACTTTTTTCTCTTCTCCGCCAACTTCATAAGTTACTACTACGCCAGTATCTGACTCTTCCACACCTTTTGCAGATGCTTTAACAGCTATTTCCACGCCTTTTTTCTTCAAGCCTTTTTTAACAATTGTTGTCATTTGTTTTTCGAAGCCAGCAAGAATATCATCGCCACCTTCAACAATCGTAACTTTTGAACCCAAGTTAGCAAATGCTGAACCTAGTTCTGTACCGATATATCCTCCACCAATTACAACTAAGTTTTCTGGAATTTCAGGTAAACTTAATGCACTAGTAGAGTTTAAAACACGTTTAGAGTATTTAAAAGTTGGAATTTCTACAGGACGAGATCCTGTTGCAATAATTGCATTTTTAAATGTATATGTTTGCGCAGATTTTTCATCCATTACACGTACAGTATTAGCATCAACAAAATAAGCTTCGCCCATAACTACTTCGACATTGTTTCCTTTTAATAATCCAGAAACACCGCTAGTCAGTTTTTTTACTACACTGTCTTTAAAAGCTTGTGATTTAGAAAAATCGATTTTTACATCTGTAGCTGTAATTCCCATATCATCAGCATGTTTTGCTTGTTCAAAACGGTGACCAACAGAGATTAATGCTTTAGAAGGAATACATCCTACGTTTAAGCAAACTCCTCCGATATGTTCTTTTTCCACAACTACGACTTTTTGTCCTGTTTGCGCTGCACGAATTGCTGCAACATATCCACCAGGGCCTGAACCTATTACAAGTGTATCTGTTTCGATTGGGAAATCTCCTACTACCATTTTTTACGCCTCCATTAATAATAATTCTGGACTGCTAAGCAAACGCTTCATGTGATTCAACGCATGTTGAGCAGTCGCACCATCGATCATTCGGTGATCAAAGCTCAATGATAATGCTAACACAGGTGCAGCCACAATTTCACTATTTTTTATTACTGGTTTCTCTGAAATTCGACCAATTCCTAAAATAGCGACTTCTGGATGGTTGATAACTGGTGTGAACCATTGTCCACCCGCGGACCCGATATTTGTAATAGAACAAGATGCACCTTTCATTTCGGCAGCAGCAAGTTTACCATCACGCGCTTTTCCAGCTAGTGCATTAATTTCATCTGAAATTGCAAAAACCGACTTACGATCAGCATTTTTGATAACCGGAACTAATAGACCTTTATCCGTATCAGCTGCAATACCTATATTGAAGTAATGTTTTTGGATTACCTCGTTTGTTTCATCATCATAAGATGTGTTTAACGCAGGGAATTCTCTTAAAGTACTTACTAAAGCCTTAACTACATAAGGTAAATATGTTAACTTGATATTTTTTTCAGCAGCAATTTCTTTAAATTTCTTACGATGTGCAACAAGTTCAGTAACATCTACTTCATCCATTAACGTTACATGTGGAGCTGTATGTTTAGAATGTACCATTGCTTTAGCGATTGCTTTACGCATCGGTGAAAGTTTTTCTCTAGTTTCAGGGAATTCACCTTCAAATGTAACTGGTGCTGAAGTTTTAGTTGGTTGTTCAGCTTCTGCATTAGTAGTTGTTTCAGCTTTTTCTTCCACTGCAGTAGGCTGATCTCCGGATAAGAAAGTTTCAATGTCTTCTTTTAAAACGCGGCCATTTTTACCTGAACCCGTTACATCCGAAATACTTACATCGTTTTCACGTGCAAACTTGCGAACTGAAGGCATAGCAATAACGCGTGTATCACCTTTTGGTTGTTCTTTAGGTGTTGTCGTCACTTTCTCCGCTGAAGCTTCAACATTTTTTGCTGGAGTTTCAACTTTTTCTTTGTCTACTGATTGGCCATCTTCAGCAGTTGCTTGAACTTGCGCTTCTGTTTTTTCTTCTGCTTTTTCCTCATCACTATGATCGCCTTTAAATTTAAGGTCTTCATAACCAGGAGCATCAAGCTTAATAAGCACATCTCCAACGATAGCTACTGTTCCTTCACTTACAAGAACTTCTGTAACTTTCCCTTTTACAGGAGATGGAATTTCTACAACCGCTTTATCATTTTGCACTTCGCATAAAATATCGTCCTCTTGTACCTCATCGCCCGCTTTTACAAACCACTTAACAATTTCACCTTCATGTATACCCTCACCGATATCTGGTAATCGAAATTCAAATGACAATGTATTCACCCTTTCTATAGCAGATTTTAAATTAGAATGTTAAAACTTTTTTAGCTGTATTTACTATATCCGTAGCATTCGGTAACCAAACCGTTTCTGCTTGAGAGAATGGGAAAACAGTGTCTGGAGCAGTTACTCGTAATACTGGAGCTTCTAAACTTAAAATAGCACGCTCTGTAATTTCTGCTACAATGTTTGCCGCAATCCCTGCTTGTTTTTGTGCTTCTTGAACAACCATTGCACGATTCGTTTTTTCTACAGAAGCAATAATTGTTTCGATATCCAAAGGTTGAACTGTACGTAAATCGATTACTTCTACAGAGTGCCCTTCTTTTTCAAGTTCTTCCGCTGCCTTCAAACTTTCGTGTACCATTGCACCGTAAGCAATAATTGTTAAATCTGTACCCTCACGTTTAACATCAGCTTTTCCAAGAGGAATTGTATATTCTTCTTCCGGTACTTCTCCACGGAATGAACGATATAATTTCATGTGCTCAAGGAAAATTACTGGATCATTATCACGAATTGCAGAGATTAATAGTCCTTTTGCATCGTATGGAGTAGAAGGAATAACCACTTTTACACCTGGTGTTGAAGTCATAAGAAGCTCTAAACTATCAGCATGCATTTCTGGTGTATGAACTCCTCCACCGAATGGAGAACGGATTGTAACAGGTGCATTAAATGCTCCCCCTGTACGGAAACGCATACGAGCTAGCTGACCAGCTATAGAATCCATTACTTCAAAAACAAATCCAAAGAATTGAATTTCTGGAACAGGACGGAACCCTTGTAGGGAAAGACCTACGGCAAGACCACCAATACCTGACTCAGCAAGTGGTGTATCAAATACACGATCTTCTCCGAATTCTTTTTGTAATCCTTCAGTTGCACGGAAAACTCCGCCGTTAACGCCTACGTCTTCACCGAAGACTAGAACGTTTTCATCATTTTTAAGCTCAGTACGGAGTGCATCCGTAATTGCTTGAATCATCGTCATTTGTGCCATCGGTTACTTCGACTCCTTCTCAGTGTAATAAGCTAATTGCTCATCTAAGTTATATGGATTTTCTTCATACATAATATTGATAAGGTCCGTTACTTTTTGTTTTGGTGCTGCATCTGCTTTCTTAACAGCTTCTTTAATTTCTTCTTTTGCTTTTTCAATTACTTCTGCTTCTTTTTCTTCACTCCAGATACCTTTTGTTTCCAGGTATTTACGGAAACGAACTAATGGATCTTTCTTTTCCCATTCAGAATCAGTTTCTGAAGTACGGTAACGAGTCGGATCATCGCCAGCCATCGTATGAGGACCGTAACGATAACATACTGTTTCAATAAGACTAGGTCCGTCACCTTTAATGGCACGTTCTCTAGCATCTTTCGTAGCAGCATAAACAGCAAGTGGATCCATGCCATCAACTAGAACACTAGGAATACCAGCTGCAATTCCTTTTTGTGCAATTGTTTTAGCAGATGTTTGTAGTTCGCGAGGGGTAGAAATCGCAAATTGGTTGTTCTGAACGATAAACACTGCAGGAACACGGAATGCTCCAGCAAAGTTAATACCTTCATAGAAGTCCCCTTGTGATGATCCACCGTCACCCGTATAAGTAATGGCGATTGCTTTTTTACCACGTTTTTGCATACCAAGTGCAACACCAGCCGCTTGGATAAATTGAGCACCAATAATTATTTGTGGTGGGAAAACATTTACACCTTCAGGAATTTGGTTCCCCATAAAATGCCCACGTGAGAATAGAAACGCTTGCCATAAAGGTAAGCCATGCCAAACTATTTGAGGTACATCACGATATCCAGGTAAGATAAAATCATCTTTTTCTAAAGCATATTGAGAAGCTAGTTGAGAAGCTTCTTGACCCGCTGTTGGAGCATAGAAGCCTAAACGTCCTTGTCTATTTAAAGAGATAGAGCGTTGATCTAAAATACGTGTATAAACCATACGACTCATCAACTCTACTAGTTCCTCGTCAGATAAGTTAGGATTTGCTTTTTCGTTTACAATTTCCCCTTCTTCATTTAAAATCTGAAACATTTCAAACTTTTCTTCGATTTCATGAAGCGTTTTCATAGGGTCTAACTGCGCTGGTTTGTTTGCAGCCATTATTACATCTCTCCTTTTCTTCTGTATTAAAATTATTATTTAATTATAGTAGTACAACAACATTTCCTTTTTAGTATACTCAAGAATAAATCCAGGGTCAATCATATGAAACCCATGTATTTAATTGTCGGAATATTAGAACTTATATAAACTGTACTACTACTAAATTATGTCTGTACTATATCAGATTGCTATATTTATATAAAAAAGCAGCTCTGCGTAGAGCTGCTTTTTTATTTTCCATCTTTCTGTAACGAAGTTAAGACTTCTTCCTTCACTTCATTTACCCTTGCTGTTGCTTCATTAAACTTTTCAACGGATTTTTTCACTACTTCATTGTGCATGTTTACATCTTGAACCTGTGCTTGAATGACAGTTATATCTGCAGATTCATCTATTAACATATTATATAAATTTTGTTGCAGATCAGCTAACTCATTATAGATAGTCGTTACTTCTTCATATGCTGTAATACGTTCTTCCAATGAAGTCTCCATTTTTTTTAAAGTTTCTTTCTCCGAAGCTTCCTTGGTTTCTGAAATAAGTGTATTAATTTTTTTAATATCCTCAGTAGTAGCGTTTATCGATGCAGCTTCCTTTTCTACTAAAGTTAATCTAGTTTCTAATAGAGTTGCCGTATCTTCTACCATTGTAGTAAGTTCTTCCTTTTGATCTTTAGTCAGTTCCATCATTTTCTGAAAGTTTGCCTGTTCTTTGGATTCTGTTTCTGCTAATTCTTTTTGTACATCTCTATAATCGGCTTCTTGATCGTAAATTTCCGTTAAGATGTTAGATAACTTTTCTTGTGTCGACTCCCCAAAGTTACAGCCGGCAAGTAGTAATATACTACTTAAAATGAGTACAAATTTGTTTATTTTCATCATGTAACCTCCTATACCCATTCAACTATAATTGTATTAACTATTAAATTCAACTGACGAATAGGCTGTTTTTTGTTTAGTATACAGACAAATTTCGCTATAATAGATATATGAACATTGAAAGGACGATTAAAAATGATTTTAATGAATGATATTGTCAGAGATGGTCATCCATCTTTACGTACAAAAACAGAAGATCTTATCTTCCCATTATCACAAGAAGATATAATTCTTGCCAATGATTTACTGGAATATGTTATTAACAGCCAAGACGATGAAATGGTTGAAAAATATAAAATACGACCAGGAATTGGAATTGCTGCTCCACAGGTAAATGCTAACAAAAGAATGTTCGCACTTCACTTAGAAGATGAAAACGATCTAGAAGTAAGCTTCGTAGCAGTTAACCCCAAAATAATTAGTCACTCCGTAGAAAGAACGTATATTTCTGCTGGAGAAGGTTGCTTATCTGTAGATGAAGTAATCGAAGGATATGTGCCAAGATATGCACGCATTACCGCGACAGGGTTTTACCCAGATGGAACTCCATTTAAAAAACGCTTAAAAGGATTAGCAGCTATTGCTTTCCAACATGAACTCGATCATTTAAATGGCATCATGTTTTATGATCACATCAACAAAGAAAATCCATATGCTCCGATTCCAGATTCGGTACCTTATGAACGAGTTTAAACTTTTACACAAAACGCCGGTCCTACGTATGTAGAACCGGCGTTTTAGTTATCGTATTCAAGTTTCTAATTTGTCGTTTGTAGTAGTGATATGATGGCTATTCGAGACTTTTTATTTGTAATTGCACCAACTATAACCACCATTTTGCACTCTCCATTATTGTAAGTCTTTCAATCTTGGCATAGCAGATAATGCACCAGGTTTAGTGGCACAGATCCCACCTAACCTATTACTAAATGCGATGTAACGTATCCAGTCCTCTTTTGTGGAAGGATGCCCCTCCAAGTATATCTTTGAAAGAATGCCTGCGACAAAAGCATCTCCAGCACCAGTCGTATCAACTGGTATTACTTTTTCTACCGGAACATGTACTACTTCCCCGTGAAGCACCGCATAAGTCCCCTCTGCACCAATAGTAATAAGTAAAGCCTCGATATTATATTGCTGCATAGATTTGATACCATCTTCTATAGATGTCGTTTCCGTTAAAAAGAATAATTCTTCCTCTGTTAACTTCAATACATCAACCATGTTAAAAAAGGAAGAGATGGTTTCTCTACAACTCTCTTCACTACTCCAACGTAATGGTCTAATGTTAGCATCAAAAGAAATAAGTACATTTGACTTTTTCATATTCTCTACAATTTTTCTAGTTGTCCCAAGAGCTATAGGATGAAATAGGGTACCAGAACAAAAATGAAAAACAGATGTTTCATGAATTATCTCGTTCTTAATAGCGGAAAAGTCTACTTGGATGTCAGGGGTAACATCAACATAACGTTCAAAATGACGTTCATTGTTCTCCAAGAGATGTACATATACACCGCTAACCTCTTTTTCGGGAACTATTTGCGAAAAGGATAGATCTACTCCCTCCTCTGCTAATTCATTTCTAACAAATTCAGATGTTTCATTTTCTCCGGTTACAGTTATGAACGAAGTTGCTGCTCCGAGTCGTGCTACTCCTGCAGCAACATTAACGGTCGCACCACCTAAAAACTTTGTGAATCGACTATTGCTTTGATCTTCTGCAATATAATCGACAAATGCATCACCATATATGAGGACAAACTTTTTGGACATCTAGTAAACTCCTTAAATTAACCTTAATTTTTTCATTGCGTTGGAAAGCCCACTCTCTGATACATGATCCGTAACAAAGGTAGCATGTTCCCTTAACTCTTCGACACAGTTCCCCATTGCGACACTTGTACCAGCGAACTGAAGCATTTCTATATCATTTAGGCCATCACCGAAAGCTATCGCATCTTCGGGTCCTCTTCCAATATGTTTTAACAAAAGATCCATCCCTTTAGCCTTTGAAATCCCTTTAGGAAGAACATCACAGGAAACACGGTGCCAGCGGACAAATTTTAAATTTGGAAAAGCTTGTTCATATTCCTTTTGTTCCTCTAAACTGCAAAAGATAAGCGCTTGATGAATATCATTCGTCAAATAGAAATCCTCTGCATAACGCGGGAAATTTATTTTCAGTGTAGATATACTATCGAATACATCTTGGTGATCTGGAAAGCTAGAAACCATTTCATCACTGTCCATATACACAACTGGTTGCTTTCTTTTGTTAGCATACTCCGTTAGTCGGGCCAATTCTTCCCTCTCAACAATCCCTTTATGTAATACTTCTCCTCTGAACTGAACAATTTGACCATTATAACAAACAAATGAATCTATTTTCAATCGATCTAAAACATCTTGAGCAGTAAAAGGAGAGCGTCCAGTCGATATGACAATTTCATGTCCGTTATCTCTGGCCTTTTGAAGTGACTCTTCTACTCCATCGGGAATATTTTTATCATGGTCTAAAATCGTTCCATCAATATCAAAAAATAAAATTTTGTTTTTCATAAAAATCCTCCATTCTAAAATGCGAATTATTTGACTTTTCAGTCATAATCCTTTACACATTTCACTCTTGCGTATATAATACTCTATAAGGAGTGAATAGCCATGTTGAAACGCCTGAAAAGGAAATGGTTGAGACGGCTCGGTGGAATGCTTAGAAACAAAACGATTGCTTAAAGTAGGCTTCAATCCTCAGTTTTTCACTACAGGATTGATAGTTTTAACATTTGACCGCTTACTTAAATTTAATCTCCCGCTAACGCCAAAGTTTTAGGACAAGGCTTAAAATCGGGATATTACACTACTCGTAACGCAGGTAAAATACTTTTGCCCTCTAAAATGGAGGGCTTTTCTTTATTTTAAATAAGTGTCATGATAATATAAAGAGAATTGATTTATTTTGAACGTGAAAAAGGAGAGTATAAAATGATTTTTAAAGTTTATTATCAAGAGAATGTACTAGAAGTACCAGTTCGCGAAAACACACAATGTTTATATGTAGAGGCTGAAACTGAGCGCGAAGTTCGTGCGCTATTAATAGACCGCAAATATAATATCGAATTAATTCAGTTGCTTGAAGGTAATCATTTAGAGTACGAACAAGCCGGCGAGAATTACAAAGTAGAGAAGATTTAATATATGAAATTTGTAAAAAATGACCAAACTGCGGTTTTCGCCCTCGGCGGACTAGGCGAAATCGGCAAAAACACATATGGCGTTCAATTCCAAGATGAAATAATATTAATCGATGCTGGTATTAAATTCCCAGAGGATGATTTACTCGGCATTGATTATGTAATTCCTGATTACACTTATTTAGTAAAAAATGTGGACAAGATTAAAGGACTCTTTATCACTCACGGTCACGAAGATCATATCGGTGGTATTCCCTATCTTTTAAAACAAATTAATGTACCCGTTTACGGAGGAAAGCTTGCCCTTGGTTTATTAAGAAATAAATTAGAAGAGCATGGCTTACTACGCCAAACAAAAATGATCGTTATTCAAGAAGAAGATGTTATCAAGTTCAGAAAAACTTCTGTAAGTTTCTATCGTACAACACATAGTATTCCAGATGCATTTGGGATAGTGGTAAAAACACCACCCGGCAATATTGTGCATACGGGTGACTTTAAATTTGATTTCACACCTGTAGGTGAACCAGCTAACTTAACAAAAATGGCTGAAATCGGAAAAGATGGAGTGCTATGCTTACTATCAGATAGTACAAATGCAGAAATCCCTAATTTTACAATGTCAGAGCGTAAAGTCGGAGAAAGCATGGATTCTATTTTCCGTAAGGTAGATGGTCGTATTATCTTTGCTACTTTTGCATCTAATATTCATAGACTTCAACAAGTAACCGACGCAGCTGTTCTTCACGGTCGTAAAATTGCTGTCTTTGGTCGAAGCATGGATAATGCTATGACAATCGGTCGTGAACTTGGTTATATTACAGCTCCAAAAGAAACGTTTGTGGATGTAAGCGCATTGAACCGATTACCAGCGAACGAAGTACTTATACTTTGTACAGGTAGTCAAGGGGAACCGATGGCAGCATTATCTCGTATCGCTAACGGTACACATCGACAAATTCAAATTCAACCTGGAGATACAGTAGTATTTTCTTCTTCACCTATCCCTGGAAATAGAGCAAGTGTCAATCGTACGATTAACTTACTATTCCGTGCAGGAGCAGAAGTAATCCACGGTTCATTAAACAATATTCACACTTCCGGGCATGGTTCACAAGAAGAGAATAAGCTTATGCTTCGTCTTATGAAGCCTAAGTTCTTCATGCCTATTCACGGAGAGTATCGAATGCTGAAGATTCATACTGAATTAGCAGTAGATTGCGATGTAGATCCGGATAATACCTTTATTATGGAAAACGGAGAAGTACTTGCCTTGAGTGCGGATGAAGCACATGTTGCTGGCCGAATTCCTTCTGGCGATATTTATATTGACGGAAGTGGAATTGGAGATATTGGTAATATTGTTCTTCGTGATCGTCGTGTCTTATCAGAGGAAGGCTTAGTTATTGTTGTAGTAAGTGCTGATATGGAGAAGAAAAAAATTGTATCAGGTCCTGATATTATCTCTCGTGGTTTCGTTTATATGCGTGAATCAGGAACAATGATTAATGAGGCACAACAAATGTTGAACAAACATTTGCGATACACTATTCAAAGTAAAGAGACTGAATGGTCTGAACTAAAAAATGAAATTATAGACGTTCTAAGTCCTTATTTATATGAAAAGACGAAACGTCGTCCAATGATACTTCCGATTATTATGGAAGTATAAGTAATAACCTCAGAATTTAAAATTCTGAGGTTATTTTTTTTCCCTAAAACTTAGTTGTACGTGTCCCCTCTTTTGAATATTATACATGGATATCATTTCAATGGAGGCATCTAGTATGAACTCAATATTTACTTATATTTTTTTAGGTATTTCCTTAGCGGCACCCGTGGGACCTGTCAATGCGGCACAATTAAATACAGGTATAAAGAACGGATTCTTTCATGCATGGATTTTTGGCTTTGGTGCTTTGTTGGCTGATATCTTATATATGGTGTTAGTCTATTTTGGAGTGGGACAATTTGTTGATTCTCCATATATCAAAATATTTCTATGGTCCTTTGGATGCTTTGTTCTAACTTACACCGGGATAGAAAGTCTACTAACGCTCCATAAGATTAAGTTAAATTTCCATAAAGAAAAAAGAGTTAGATTTAGACAGTCATTATCTTCAGGATTTCTTTTGTCTTTGCTAAACCCTTTAACCATTCTTTTCTGGTTAGGAATATTTGGTTCAGTACTAGCTGAAGCCTCTCAAAAAATTACGGATAGTCAACTCATTTTATATAGCTTTGCAATTATTGGGGGTATTATTTTATGGGATACTTTTATGGCTTTCCTATCTAGTGGTGCACGGAAATTTCTTTCCAATAAATTTTTAGTTATCATTTCTATCATTTCCTCTTTGTCCATGCTTGGTTTCGGAATTTATTTTGGCATTCAAGCTTATCAATTACTTTTTTAAACCTCTTCTTTTTTCCAGTTTTTGCGTAAAAATAATACGATGATCGCGATAATTGATAGGAATATGAGGCTGATGAAGAAACCTGGTCGACTAGTTGAATGAAAAAGCGCCCCACTGACAGCTGCCGAAACAAGAATAATACCGATTACTCTTTTTACCTTATCAGCTTTCGTTGTATCCACTAGCCTGTGATACATAGCTAAGATAAACAGCCAATTATAAAGCAACATTAATGCGGCTGCAGTAGTTATATACTGATAAACTTTATCTGGTAGCAACAAGGAAGTAACTATCGAAAGAATAAGACCTACAGAAGTTAGAGCTATTGCTGGTAAAGGCATCTTAAACTTCTTTTTTGTTTGCTTACTAAATATGGCTGGTGCATCCCCCTCTTCAGATAAGGTAGTAAGAATTGTCGTAACTGAGAATAGGGATGCTGACATAGTTGAAAAACCCGCAATAATAATAGCCGCTGTAAAAACATGAGGAAAAAAATCCAGATTAAAACCGGATAATGCTGTAACAAATGGGCTCTTGTCATCCTTAAATTTAGTATATGGCATTAATAATAACGCCAAAATAAGAGACGTGACATAGATTATACCAAGTAATCCTAACATGACCTTACCTGATTTTGGTGCATCTTCTTTCTTTTTCAGATGAATAGCCATGACACCCATTACTTCAATTCCACCGTGTGCATAAAATGCAAATAGAAGAGCACTCCAAAAACCTAAAATTCCTTTCGGAAAGAAACCTTCTAATGTACTTGGAATATTATCTTTAGGGTTGCCATCTATTACTCCAGTCAATGCCAAAACTGCAATTATGATGAACATAAAAATAGCAGCAATCTTCATCACTGCGAATACACTTTCTAGTTTTCCAAATGCCTTTGCTCCTATGAATAACACTAACAATCCACAAATTGCATAAATTAATGCAAATATCCATAGAGCTACCTTTGGAAACCAAAGTTTGGTTAACAGAGATATCGCTGTCAATTGACTACCAATGATCAATATTTCAGAACACCAGTAAACCCACCCACTACTAAATCCCGCCCAACGTCCATAAGCTTTTTTGGCATAAGTTCGAAATGATCCTTTTTGTGGATCATTCGCTGACATTTTAGCAAGTGCCTCAAACACAATATAGGTAGCACAAGCTGCCATAGTGAAAGCCAATATAACCGAAGGACCAGTCATTTGGATGGCTATGCTAGAAGCTAAGAAAAATCCTGTGCCAATAATACAACCTACTCCGATAAGAGATAGTTGCCACCATGCTAAGTGACCATCTTCCTTATTGGTACTAACCGGTTTTTTGGACATTTCACACCTCCTCGTAAACCTAGTATTTCACGAGAAATAGTAATTATGTGTTCGGTTTACACTTGGAGAATGATTTCTTTGGGTTATCTATTAGTTCACTAATACACAAAGAGACTGTTTATGACATGAGTCACAAACAGTCTCTTTTATATAACTTATACTTTTTTTAAGATAATACTTTCTTTTCAAAACGTATAATATCTACGTCCGCTCCAATAATGATTAACACATCATTAAGTATTAGATTTTCATCGGCCTGTGGAGAAACTATAATATTATTCCCTCGTTTAATCGCCACAATATTAATGCCATATTTTGCACGGATATCTAAATCAATAAGTGATTTACTTGCTATTTTCTCATTGACTCTTATTTCCATAATAGAATGTTCATCAGAAAGTTCAAGATAGTCTAATACATTGTTGGAAAGAATATTGTTTGCAATTCTAATACCCATATCTCTTTCAGGATGTACTACCTGATCTGCTCCGATTTTTCTTAACACCTTTTCATGGTAATCATTTTGTGCTTTGACTGTAATTTTCTTAACGCCAATCTCTTTTAGCATTAAGGTAGTCAAAATACTAGATTGAATATCGTCTCCAATAGCAACAATAACATGTTCAAAATTTCGAATACCCAATGATTTCAGCACAGCTTCGTCTGTTGTATCAGCAACTACCGCCTGAGTGGCAATGGTCGCAAACTCATCTACACGTTCAGATGCTATATCAATTGCCATAACATCTGCTCCTTGATCAATCAGCTCTCTGACAATACTACCACCGAATCTACCTAAACCGACTACAACAAATTCTTTGTGCATCCTAAATGCCTCCTACATATCTAATGCGATAAGTTTAACATATCCAATCCTTTAATTGATAGAGAATTTAATCATTATTTTACGTTTTCATTTATAAGCATAAGCAGCCTTTTTTCTAACATCATCATTCCTTTTTCGCCTGCTTGCATATGCCTTAATAGCCCTTTCTTATCAAACAAATAAAAAGATGGAACTACTCGATTTTGAAATTGATTAGTCACGATTAGTTCATGATCCAAATAAATAGAATCCTTCATCCTTCCACGTTGAATTGCATCTAGAATAGGCTTCTCGAATAAGTCATCTCTAGATCTTGGCATATGAATGCCTACTACATGAAAGTTCTCCTTATATTTTTCTTTCCACAACCTAATGTTATTATATGCTCCTCCACATAATGAACAGCTCACTGACCA
Organism: Psychrobacillus sp. FSL K6-1464; assembly: GCF_038003145.1. Classification (NCBI taxonomy): domain Bacteria; kingdom Bacillati; phylum Bacillota; class Bacilli; order Caryophanales; family Bacillaceae; genus Psychrobacillus; species Psychrobacillus sp. FSL K6-1464. The sequence goes on along the minus strand of NZ_JBBOOP010000001.1, from coordinate 1,099,174 downwards.
AAAGTAAACTAGGACGGGCTTTTCCCCTATTAGTTTGTCATTGTTTATCTGTCCATTTATCCATCTCGGATCCATTGGAAATGACGGTAATTTAGTACGTAACTTCACTGCCTATATCCCTTCTTTCTTTCAGCATTCATTAGTATATGCATTCTTCAAAAATAGCGTTTGTTCTGTTAAAGAAAAAAATTTTGATATTCCTCAAATAAATTGTTAAAGTAAACTTTAAGTTGTGTTAAAATAAACTTTGTCTGAAAAATACTAGTTTATTTCCGAAGGAGCCTAAAAATATGCAAATTGGGAAAAAAATTAAACAGTTGCGCTTAAAAAAAGGTCTGACACAAGAAGAATTAGGTGAAAGAACCGATTTAAGTAAAGGTTTTATATCTCAATTGGAAAGAGATATAAACTCTCCTTCTATCGAAACATTGTTTTCAATCTTAAACGTCCTAGGTTCCAAGCCAAAAGATTTTTTTGATGACGATGATCATTCTCGCACGAAAGTGTATTACCCGAAAGAAGAACAAACTATTTACTTGGATGATGAAAAAAAGTACAAGCTTCATTGGCTAATTTCAGAATCCAATGAAAATGAAATGGAGCCAGTACTAATTTCATTGGATATTGGGGGACAATTTAAACAATTCGAACCTTCTCTTTCCGAGACTTTCATATACGTGCTACAAGGGAAAGTGACACTCACTATAGGTAAACAAAACTATATAGCTACAGCTGGTGAATCACTTTATTTTGATGCTTCTGATAATCATCTGCTACAAAATGCAGCGGAAGAAATTTCAAAGGTAATCTATGTCGTTAACAATTCTTATTTGTAAGATACTTAAATAACAATGGAGGTATATTATGTCTGACAATACTATTATTCGTTTTGAAAATGTGACAAAATCATATGATGCAGAAACGACCGTATTAAAAAATATCAACTTAGAGTTAGAGCGAGGGAAATTTTATACTTTACTAGGTCCATCTGGTTGTGGGAAAACAACAATTTTACGTTTAATCGCTGGTTTTATGCAACCTACAAGTGGAAGTATTTACTTTAACGGCAAACTCATTAATAATGTCCCCGCCAATGAAAGACAGGTAAATACAGTATTTCAAGATTATGCGTTATTTCCACATCTAAATGTATTTGAAAATGTAGCATTCGGTCTTCGCATTAAAAAGCTTGGCAAAAAAGTAATCGAACAAAAAGTAATAGAAGCTTTGAAATTTGTTAACTTAGTAGGTTATGAAAAAAGAGAAATTGCTGAAATGTCAGGCGGACAAAGACAACGTGTAGCAATTGCACGTGCCATTGTAAATGATCCTGAAATCATTCTATTGGACGAGCCCCTTTCTGCATTAGATTTAAAATTACGTTCTGAAATGCAATATGAGTTACGTGAGCTTCAACAAAGACTTGGCAAAACTTTTATATTCGTAACACATGACCAAGAAGAAGCATTGGCAATGTCTGATGAAATTTTCGTGTTAAATGAAGGCGAAATTGAACAAAGTGGTACTCCAATGGATATATATGATGAGCCGATTAATCGCTATGTAGCTGACTTTATCGGAGAGTCAAATATTGTTTCTGGTACAATGGTCGCTGATTTCCGCGTAAAAATTGGTGACAAAGAGTTTGAATGTGTGGATCAAGGACTAAATCCAAACGAAAAAGTAGATATCGTTATTCGTCCAGAAGATTTAGAAATAACAGCTGTTGACAAAGGGAAAATGAAGGTAAAAGTAGATACACAATTATTTAGAGGAGTTCACTATGAACTTTCTACTTACGATGATGAGGGAAATGAATGGCTAGTACATTCTACGAAAAAAGCAGACGTTGGTGCTTCTATTGGTTTAGATTTCGACCCGGAGGCTATTCACGTTATGCGTTTAAATGAAACAGAAGAAGAATTTGACAAACGTCTCGAGTCTTATGGAGAAGACGCATATGCAAACTAAAACTACCAAAGCATTTTATTTAATACCTTATTATGTGTGGATTGTATTATTTGTTGTTGCTCCCATTGCTTTAATTGCATATTATTCCTTTTTCGATTTAAGTGGAAACTTCACTTTAGATAATTATCAAAACTTTTTTACTTCAGTTTACTTAAAGTTAACCTTGAGTTCGTTTTGGTATGCATTTCTTATAACTTTTTTCACTTTACTTATTGCATATCCAACAGCATATTTGCTAACAAAAACACGACATAAACAGCTTTGGTTGCTGTTAATCATCATTCCCTCTTGGATAAATTTATTATTGAAAACTTATGCTTTTATCGGGATTTTTGGTTTATATGGGCCTGTAAATGCATTTCTAAATGTATTTGGGTTGGAAGAAACACAAATTTTATTTACAGATTTTAGTTTCGTTTTTGTATCAGTCTATATATTTATCCCATTTATGATTTTGCCTATTTTTAATTCATTGGATAAGTTAAATCCTTCCTTAATGGATGCTAGTCGAGATTTAGGTGCATCTAGCTGGACGACATTTTCAAAGGTGATTCTACCATTAACTATTAATGGGGTAAAAGCTGGAATTCAAGCTGTATTTATCCCTTCCCTTTCGCTATTCATGATTACTCGATTAATCGCGGGGAATAAAGTTATTACTTTGGGTACAGCTATTGAGCAGCAATTCTTAGTTACCCAAAACTGGGGAATGGGTTCCACAATCGCCGTTTTCTTAATCATCTTTATGGTAATTATAATGATCATTACTGGTCAACGTGATAAGGGGGCTTATGCAAATGGAAAAAACAAGTAAGTCAGCGAAGTTTTACTTAGCCCTTGTATTTATCGTTTTATATACGCCTATCTTATATCTGATTTTTTACTCGTTTAATAGTGGTGGAAATATGAATAAGTTTGAATCATTTACTTGGGAACATTATTCTGCTGTCTTTTCAGATACTCGTTTGATCATGATACTTCTCAATACAGTAATTGTTGCTTTACTTTCTGCATTAATAGCAACAATAGTTGGTGTATTTGGTTCAATCGGCATTGTATTTATGCGAAACAAATCACTGCGCAGATCTATCCTTTCTTTAAATAATGTATTAATAGTAAGTCCCGATGTTGTTATTGGTGCATCGTTCCTGATACTATTTACAGCTATTGGGGTAAAACTTGGATTTGCATCCGTATTAATTTCTCATATTGCATTTAGTATACCCATTGTTGTATTAATGGTATTACCGAAGCTACAAGACATGAATAGTACGCTCATTGATGCAGCAGCAGATCTGGGCGCATCCAAACGGGATATTCTGACACGCGTAATTATCCCTTTTGTTAAACCTGGAATCTTCGCAGGATTTTTTATGGCCTTAACATATTCTCTTGATGATTTCGCAGTAACTTTCTTTGTTACAGGAAATGGCTTTAGCACACTTTCAGTTGAAATTTACTCGATGGCAAGAACTGGTATTACGTTAACGATTAATGCTTTATCGGGAATCATATTTATAGTGACACTAGTTCTCGTGGTTGGGTATTATTTTGTTAGCCAACGTGGGAAAAACCCTGTCGGAATGGGGGTTCGAAAATGAAAGAAATAACTAGAGCAACTATAGCCATTGTTGTCGTTTGTATCATTTTGTTTGGTGTCAATAAATATTTAAACCAAAGCTCTGGCAATGCCAGTAGTGATACATTAACTATCTTTAACTGGGGTGAATACATCGATCCCGATTTGATCTCTCAATTTGAAGAAGAATCAGGTTATCGTGTTGTGTACGAAACATTTGACTCCAATGAAGCAATGATGACAAAAATAGAACAAGGCGGAACTTCTTATGATATTGCGGTACCTTCAGAGTACGCAATTGAAAAGATGAAAGAAAATGATCTATTGCAAGAAATTGACCATTCTAAAATTCCGAATCTAAGCAATATTGATCCATACTTTTTAGACTTAGCATTTGACCCTAAAAATAAATACTCCATTCCTTATTTCTGGGGAACAGTTGGAGTTGTGTTCAATCCTTCTCTTCTAGACGGACAGACCTTCGATAGCTGGGAATCACTTTGGGACCCATCTTTAGAAGGTGAAGTGTTACTAGTAGACGGTGCACGTGAAATTATTGGGATGGGATTAAATAGTCTCGGTTATTCCCTTAACTCTACGGATGAAAAAGAATTGCTGGAAGCTACGGCGAAACTGAAGGAATTGACTCCAAATGTAAAAGCAATTATCGGAGATGAAGTAACTCAGCTAATGATAAATGAAGAAGCTTCCGTGGCTATTACTTTCTCTGGGCAAGCAGCTGATATGATGTGGGAAAACGAAGGATTAGATTATTCAGTCCCTGAAGAGGGATCGAATCTTTGGTTCGATAATATGGTTATACCTAAAACTGCTGCAAATGTGGAAGGTGCTCATGAGTTTATCAACTTTATGTTAGATGCAGAAGTTGCCGCACAAAATGCAGATTATGTTGGATATTCCATCCCTAATACTGCAGCAATTGAGTTAATGGATGAAGAAGTAACTTCCGATGAGCGGTTCTATCCTCTAGAAGAAGCTAGAGAAAATCTAGAAGTATATAAAAACCTAGGTCTTGAAATGCTTGGTAAATATAACGAGCTATTCTTAGAATTTAAAATGAGCGCTAACTAAATGGGAGAGTCGTCATAGTGACGGCTCTTTTTATTGCGTAGAAATTATATAATAAATTACCATATACACTATTTTAGTGATTGAAAGAGAGAATGAATAATAATACTACTGGTTTCTATTTCAGCGGGCGCTTTCAGCGTGGGGAGCGTAGCGAGGAAGCGGCTGAAGCCGTGCCCACAGAAAGCGTCCGCTCGCAGCGAAAATCAACGGCATATTTTTAGAAGATTGGGCGTCTTTTTTCTCGGTTTTTTTTATGTTAAATATTATATAATTCGTTACTCGAAAGTTTTTATTCTTTTAGGAATATGGTAGAATCTATAGACGCATAAAAGTAATTACAGAAAGCAGGAGTATTATGGCGAAGAAAACAAATAGTTCGGCATTATATATTTTAATGTTCAATATGTTTATTGCTATGTCGGGGATAGGATTAGTAATTCCAGTAATGCCTCAATACCTAGAAACCTTTGGTGTTGCAGGTCAAGCTCTCGGATTTATTATAGCTTCCTTTGCATTAGGTCAGTTTCTATTTTCCCCACTTGCAGGTGACCTATCTGATAAACTAGGACGAAAAAAACTAATTATTGTAGGATTGGTCATTTTTTCGGCATCTCAATTATGGTTTGGGTTAGCTACATATGAATGGATGTTGTATGCTGCACGATTTATAAGTGGTATTGGGGGAGCCTTTTTAATACCAGCCACTATGGCATTTGTTGCAGATATTACTACATTAGAAGAGCGTGGGAAAGGAATGGGATTCTTAGGAGCTTCTATGTCACTAGGCTTTATGATTGGACCAGCGCTTGGAGGATTTTTAGCAAGTGTAAGCTTATCGTTCCCATTTTACATGGCATCTTTAGCAGCTTTGATTGCAGGAATAATATCTTTAATCATTCTACCCGATATTAAAAATACTGTTTCCGAAATACCGTCGGAGCCTAAAAAGCGCGAAAACATCATCACACAGATGAAAAATTCAGTGAAGACACCTTACTTCATGATGTTAATCATAATTTTTGTTTTCACTTTTGGAATAGCAAACTTCCAAACGACGTTCTCATTATATGTAGATCATAAGTATAACTATACTCCACAGGATATTGCTGTTGTCTTAACAGTTGGTGGGTTTATAGGTGTCATCGTGCAAACGTTAGTAGTGGAGAAACTATTTAAACGTTTTGGCGAATTAAATGTTATCTTAGTCAATTTGGTTGTTGCTGCAATAGCTTTTCTACTATTCTTTGTAGTAGACGGCTTTGCACTTGTATTACTTGTCGCATCTATCTTCTCTACTGCAACTACACTCATCCGACCAGCAGTAAATACAGTAATTTCTAAAATGGCTGGTAATGAGCAAGGATTTGCTGCTGGTATGAATAATGCTTATATGAGTTTAGGAAGTATGATTGGACCAGCGCTAGCAGGGATGTTTTTTGATATTAATATAAGCTATCCGTTCATTGTAGGATCTATCATACTACTAGCTTCGTGGGCTATCACACTTATATGGATTAAAAGAAAAAACCCGATAATTTAATTTCGAATTAACTTATCAATACTCTTTCTCGGAAGTGAAATTTGATTAAGACGTTTTTGCTGTATGATTTCCGAGTGAAATTTTAAGGATGCTTGATGGTTATGACTTCTGTCACAACCATCAAGCATCCTTTTTTGGTAAATTTATGCCTTATCTCTTTTTCTTTTCTCTAACTAGTTTCCCCACGTAGGTTGTAGTCGTATTTACTGGCTCCGCTTTTTTACCAGATCTTTTGAACGGAGAAAGCAATAGGTGGAAACCAAATCTTCTTATTGTAATATCGATAAAGAACAAGAAGATAGCTAACAATAGAAGAGACTGTTGAATAGATTGTTTCTCTGAACTAGAGAGTTCCATTTCTCGGAAAGCTTCAGATGGTTCAGTTAGCATCTTTCCATTTGTTCTACTTGTAATCATCTCCAGAATTGCTGTATTCGGCTTTTGTATTTTGTATTCCTCGCTATAAGGAACGGAAATACCTGCCTGGTAAACAGCATCTTGTTCATTGGAAATTCGGAAAAACACTAATCCTGGTTCACTATCTATTGTTACCCTTGCTTTACCTGGTGCAATTGCTTCAGATGTAACAGAAACCTCTTCGCCTTTTTCATTGACAACTGCTACGTCCAAAAATGATGACTTTCCTGACGGATCTGTAACAGTAAAGGATTCATCCGAGGACTTTTGAATAGAAAAAGGCACCTCACTATATGCTGGTAGTAACCTGGAGACTGCTGTATTCCAAAAATCTCCCCAATTAGCCCATCTCGCTAGGTCACCACTCCATTCACCAGTGGAATCCGATGTAAAAGCAATTGTGCGACCGAGTCCATACATCCATTCAGCTAATACCGGATCCTCTTTTTCACTTTCAACAACAACGGAAGCTGTTTGTTTAGGTGTTGTGGCAATATAGGCATTCATTTGAGGAACTCCTTCTGCAAACAAACTTGTCCATGCAGCATCTCCAAAAATAGTGGGATAGAACGGATTATCTTCAATATAGGTTCTTGAGATAATTGCTGTCTCGGTGGACATTATAGCAGGAATAGTAGATTCATCTTGGACATCGTAGAACGTGCCCCCTCCCATTTCTGCTAAACTTTCTAGTAAAGATCTATCCGCATCTTGCCCAACTGCAACAGTGGAGACTGTTATTAATCCCTCTTTACCACCTTCTATCAACGTTTGATAGTCATTGTTGGTAGCTGACTGACCATCTGTCAACAAGATAATATGTTTTCGCTGAAGTTTAAGAGGTGATAAATTTTCGTATGCTAGCGCTAAGCTCGTATAAATTTCTGTTCCTCCGCCTGTCCCTACAGATAGTATGCTTTCTACAGCTGTTTCTTGGTCATTCAATGGAGCAGTCTCAATTATTTCCCATGGTCGATCATCAAAAGCGATAAATCCGAGTGTATCTCCTTCTCGAAGCATTTCTACAGAACGTGCTGCTGCTTCCTTCGCATATTCTAATTTTGTTCCACTCATACTACCTGACCTATCCATAACGATAATTAACCCCAGTGAAGGCAGTTGTTGCTTTCCTTTTATCTCCATCTCCACTGGTAATAATCGCTCAATAGGACTCTTAAAATAGCCTCCTAAGCCAAAGCTGTTTTTCCCTCCGACCATCATAAAGCCTACACCAAAGTTTTTCACAGCCTGTTCAATAACCATCATCTTCTGTTCACCGACGACATGACCAGGTACATTATCAAATATAATCGCATCATATGATAAATAATTTGATAAATCAAAAGGCAGGACACCTGCATCTATAACATCCGTTGTAATCGCTTGTTGATCAATGACTGTGGCAATATTAGAAGAATTACCGTCATGCGTAACTATTAGAAGTCGTGGAGAACTCTCTACATTTGTGACACTTGTCAACTTGTTATTCTCTATTAGTCCATCCTCGGCCAGCACAACTTGTACTTCATATTTAAGTAATCCTTCGCCCTTAGATGCATTTCTAAATGTATACGTATTAGTGCCAGGTTCTACATTTATTTGTTCGCGCGTGAGTAGCTGATCATTTTGATATAGAAGTAACTCGGCCACTGCTTCACTTGTGGCATCTAGGGTAACATTTAATTGTTGCTGTTCTCCTTCAAAAGCCACAGGCGGCGTCTCAAAGGAAGTTATAGCGACATCTTCCGATGACAGTCGAGCCATTTGAACAACATCTATCGTGACATTCCCTCCTGCGATTTTCACAATTTCATCACTAACAGATCCAATTGTTTCTATCCCATCTGTAAAGAGGACAATTCTTGTAGCTTTGTTTGGCTCAATAATACCTGTTGAAAGCTGCAGGGCTTTCGCTAAATCTGTATTACTTGGATCTGACATAGGAGTGAAAACTGGTAAATTCACTTCTCCCGTTGTTAGTGCTACTTCCGTTTGAAAATTCTCTGCAAATGTATAAACACCTACTAAATGGCTCATTTTTTTAGATTTTAAACTTTCATCTACCCACTCCGTTATTTGTTTGTCAGTTCCTTGTAGAGAAGCAGAGCGATCTACCAAAAACAGAACCTGCTCTTCTTTGATAGGTAACAAAAGATAGGGATTAGTAATTCCTAATATTAAGCACAGAATAGCCAGTATCCGTATACTAAAGACTACTTTCCCCTCTCGCTTAAAGATTTTCTTATCTTTTCGCCAAGTCCAAAGAAAATAAAAGCCAATAGGAATTAATAGTAAAAGCCAAAGTGGTTGGTCAACTCGTAAATCCACGTCTTCTTTGCACCTCCCACTCTATTACAAATAGTAAAATTAGTAATATTAATATAAATGGAACAAAGGAATTGGCTTGATAGTCTTCCTCAGCATTCATCTGTTGTCCATTCACTTTATATGAAGTACCTTTTTCAATTACTTTTTCCTCTTGAGGCAATATGACAGAAAGATTCTTCTCAGCATCTTTCGAACGTAGAACATATAAGCCTGGTTTATTTGGTGCTACAAACTTCCCACCATTTTCAATAGCATACTCATATTCATCATTCTTCGTATAAATTTCCCACTCGTCCAAAGCACCAAGAGATAAAGGCTTTCTCTCGTTAGGAGTGAATGTTCCTAAATAATCACTTCCTGATGAAAGTTGCTCCTTAACACTCCACATAAATAGTGGAAACGTAGGACTCAGTGGCCAATCTGTCATTTGAATATCTGCAAGGATAATAATATTTCCAGATGGTGAGGTTTGGATGAATGGATCATCCCCTACAGAAGCAATAGTAGTATAGCCCTCTATAGGCGGATACACTGAACTCACATATATGTCCCTTAAATCAGCAAAAGCAAATAATGGAGATTCAGTTGTCTGAACGTTTCCATTTACTTCCTTTGGTATAGCATCGTTCCTGCCTATATATAAGATTGGCCTTTCATCCTCTATATTTACGCCAAACTGATTGGTGACCATCATACCTTCATCCTTCAACAAACCAACTTGCTCTGGAGGAACACTACTCACTTTAATGTCTAATGACTGAAAAGCAGTTCGAACTAGCGAATGTATGGTGCTATCTATGAAAACATTAGACAATTGATCCTGCATGAATATAATATTTTCATTATCTAAAAGGTAAGAATCTTGGATGTCTATATTTGCTTTTAAATAACTTGAATTGACTAGTTCATCAAAAGATAATGTAATCGTTTCTTTTGGCGGTAAATTGACAACTTCCGTTACTAATATTTTCTCTTCATTGGATATCGTCAGCTCTGTTGTACTCTCTTTTTCTGACTGATTTTCAATTTGAACTAGTGTAGAAATTCCATTTGCTGTTTCTGTTGCACCAAATCTTTTAATAGATGCATTGGTAACCTCAGTTGTTAAAGCTTCCACATTCCAGCTTACATTTTCATGTTGCAACGGAAGAGATTGCCTTTCTAAATCATCTGTAAAAATATACACAGAGGTTGCTTTATCCTGAAAAAAGGATTGGGTAAAATCAAGAGACTTTGACATATTTTCTGCTTCATAGCTTATCTCTAGTTTATTTATCTCTTTAATCATTTGCTCTGTATTCTTTTCTTGCCTCAATAGGACAACTGGCTCATTTCCCGTTGTGATTAATGTTAAGGGCTTACCCGATAATTCCTCGACTAACTCAAGCATTTTACTTCTATGCTGTTCAAAAAGAGAAGTAGCGTTATTTACATTTACTTTCATCGTTGCAGAAGTATCTACGACAAACACAATCTGTTCCCCAGCAATCGATTTTGTTTTCCAATAAGGTTGAAGTAATGCTAGAACAAGCAAAAGCATGGCGAGCATTTGTAAATAAAACAAAGCATTCCGCTGCAAATGTTGTAAATATGGGGATGCCTTTGTTTCTTTCATTGCCTCCTGCCAAAACAGTGTAGAGGAAACAGATTTTTTTACATATTTTTTTCGAAAAAAATAATATAAAAGCACAGCAATTGGGAAAATGGCTGTCCAAGAATATATTAACTGATTAATACCCAAACCTATTCACCTCATTGCACCCAATTTGCTCTTAATAATTGTTGAAACATTGTATGTGATATTCCTTCATGTGCATTTACCTGCAGTATTTTAATACCAAACTTATGACAAAGTAGTTCTAATCGTTGTTGATGCTCTTTTCTTTCTCGATGAAATGATTCAAGTACTCTGGAGGAAATAGAGACATTTACTTGTTCCAACGTTTCAATATCTTCTAATTGAACATCCCCACCGTATGATGGAGCGAGCTCCTCATCAGTAACTACTTGTAATATTCGAATATCACCAGCGAATTTTGGCAATTTCTGTAGAAATCGTTCCCATGACTCAATACTTTCTAAGCAATCTGTAATCACAAACAATACAGTACTATCTTTCGGTAAAAAAGGAAGTGCATTATCTGTAAAAGTGGAAGTCATTTCTGGTTCGTCTATGTCAGAAATAGTTTGAACGAACGCTTTTCGGTAGGTTGCACCCTTTCTTCTAAAGGGCGGCTTTTTGTCTTCATTAACAGCTGAAAAAGATAATCGATCATCTCTCTGTAATACAAGAATTCCTAAAGAAGCAGCTAATTGCTTAGCAAAGTTCCATTTCAGTGAATCTCCCATAGACTTAGTCGTATCAAGTAAGATATGCACTCGCATTTCTTGTTCGTCTAAAAAACGTTTAATAAAATACTTGTCTGTACGTGCATAAACATTCCAATCTATTTGCCGTACATCATCACCTGGCGAGTATTCGCGAAAATCCGAAAAATCTAGAGATGCACCAAAACGCTGAGATCGGTGGGAGCCTTTATGTTGGCCTCTGAGTTTCGATTTAGTTGAGATGGATAATCTACTTAGCTTACCTGCCCAATCCTTTGGTACTAATTGTTCACTACTCATACAACTTGTCCTTGTTTTACTGTTTGTAAGATAAGATCGATTAGTGCATCTGCCGTTTTACCTTCCGCTTCCCCTTCATAATTGAGTAATAAACGATGTCTCAATACCGGTTTAGCCACTGTTTTAATATCCGCTATCGACACATGATATCTCCCAGCAACCAATGCTCTCGCTTTGGCTAACTTTATGAGACTTTGTAATCCACGAGGACCACTTCCATATTGAACATATTGGGCTATTTCAGGGATGCTTGCTTCCTCAGGATGCGTTGCGGCAATAATATCTACTGCATATTCCAACATATCATCTGCTATAAGGACTTCCTTTACCATTTGCTGTGCACGCACTATTTCTTCTGCGTTCATTACTTTATTCAGTTGAATCGTTAATCCACCTGTCGTGCGTTTTGTTATTTCCATTAACTCGGCTTTAGAAGGATATGCTACTAATATTTTACATAAAAACCGGTCCATTTGAGCTTCTGGTAAAGGGTAGGTACCTTCCATTTCAATTGGATTTTGCGTTGCAAGGACGAAGAAAGGTCGGTCCATTTGTTTAGTGTCACCGAGCACGGTAACTGTTTTTTCTCCCATAGCCTCTAACAGTGCACTTTGTGTTTTAGGTGTGGCGCGATTTATCTCATCAGCTAACACCATTTGGCTAAAGATTGGTCCCTTTTGAAAGGTAAATTGTTGTTTACCATTTTCTAATCTTTCAATCATACTAGTACCAGTTATATCAGATGGCATTAAATCAGGCGTGAATTGAATACGTGAAAAGGATAAATCTAACACTTCCGAAACTGTCCGTATGAGCATTGTTTTACCCAATCCGGGTAATCCCTCGAGGAGGGCATGCCCATCAGCCAACACACAATAAATGGAGAATTCAACAGCCTCCTTTTGACCAACTATAAATTGACCTATTTCCGTTCGAACATCATCTAAACGCTTACTCATATCCATATAGTCTTCTGTTGTATAAGTCATGTTTCCCCTCCGTTATTCTCTTTTTTCAACTGATGAAAAGTAATCTTGAACGATTCTTTGTAAGTCAGCTGGTAATTGCATGCGCTCGGAACTTTTTATATAAGACTCCGAATAATCATTAACTACCTCTTTATATGGTCTTGATGAGCCGCGTGTTATAGCAGTATCCGCTGGTTGTTCACTAGCAGAATTTCCGTCTCCAAGTCCACCTGAATCGACTGAAGTTTTCCCGTTTCCACCAATCCTTGTAGGTATAGACAGTAAATCTCTACTTCCTGAACCTAAACCTGCTCCTGACCCTGTTCCTTGGCCTTGACCCTGTCCTTGGCCTTGTCCTTGTCCCTGTCCCTGTCCTTGTCCTTGTCCCTGTCCTTGTCCTTGTCCCTGTCCTTGTCCTTGTCCCTGTCCTTGTCCCTGTCCTTGTCCCTGGCCTTGACTTTGACTTTGACTTTGACTTTGACTTTGTCCTGCGCCAGAATTAGGTGGATTTTTTCCCTGCTGCCCATTTTTATTGCTTGAAGATTGCGAACTATTATTTTGAGCTGCCCCAGCACTGTATGGTAAAGATTTCCCCATCTTACTTAGTGTAGTTCGAGAATTTGATGCACTTTTAGCTAGTGCATTATTAATATCCTCTAACGAAGCGAGTTCTTTTTGCTCCTCGGTACTTAAAGAGGATTCAGACGTCCCTTCTTGTTCGGCTACCTTTTTCTTTTCTTCTAGCTTCTGTTCTTTTAGTGCTAATTCTTTTTGCTTTTTCACCACTTCACGCAAAGTTTCTTCTGCTATATCTAAATCTTTAAGTTTTTCTTTAAGATCATTCAATTCTTTTTTTACTGGCTTTGACAATTCCTTTTTCTCAAGCTTACTTACTTCTTTCTTTAGTTCCTTTACAATCTCTTTCTCTTGTTCCAAATCCTTAGCTTCTAATTGCGTTGCAGCTGGGAATACATACAAACTGAGAACTGCTGCAAAAGCCAAAACAAGCCCTATAATCCATTTGGGCTTAAAGTATTTTTTGTCACGCTTCTTAAAAAGAAGGAAAGCACTCTCACTGTTTGTTTCTGCTTTGTCTATTAATCCTTTAGCAAGAAGAGATTTCCCCTCTAGAAAACTTAAAGCACTTACAAGTAAATTATCAACAAAATATGCGTCCAACTTTTGCACTGCTTCTCCACTTGAGGGTCTTTTCCAAAAAGCATAAAGATAAGTGCCTATAAAAACAGAACTTCCAACAATGATGGAAGTTCTTAAATAATATGGAAAGACAAATAAACGAGATACCAATAGGATAAGCGCAGTGGCACTAAAACCATAAAAGAGGGCCGCTTGGAGCATTCTGACATAATGCTCCATAGCTAGACTATTTCTTGCCCTTTGGACGTATCTGATCAGTTTTTTCGGAGTAGTCATCCATTTGTCCTCCTTATTTTGTCCGTTTCATATTTACTCGTAATTTTTTCACCGATATGAAAATTGATATTACTGTAATACAAATATAGAAGATGGCGTAGCCTGCCCAAATAGGGAAATCGACCTTCGTTGTATCTGTTATAAATGTATCTGACCCTGGTGATATAAGTGTTAAGACGAGGACCACCGGATTTATACTCGCAAAGAAATGCCCGAACGGGGAAGATGCTATCGAACCAGCTACCATGCTGTTCATTCCTGTAATTACTAAGTAAATAAAACCCGTCACCGCACTTAAGAAAATCATTGTTCCATATGTTGCAATCATAGAAACAATCGTCTTACGAATGATGGTCGAGTACATAATTCCAATACTTCCAATAGCAAGCATCGTTAAAAAGAAAAACAAGAATATAATTCCTAATTGACCTGGTGATACCCCACCGAATAAGAAAACCATACTATAAATAGGTAATCCGGCTATTAATAATAGTAATAAAAAGGCAATAGATGACGTTAATTTGCCCGAAATAATTTGGAAAGAAGTTTGTGCGGTCGTTAATAATATATTCAATGTTTGTTTCTCCCGCTCTGAGCTAATAGCACCTGCCGTTAAGCCTGGAGTGATGAAAAGTATTAAACCTAATTGTATATAAGTAAGCATTGCAAACATAAAAAAGCTTTCTTCTGGACGGAAATATCCAGTTCCTGTAAATTGAGTTGTTAGTAAGATAAATCCAAAGACAAAAATACACATAGCAATTAAATAAAATAGAATTCCTACAAAACTTTTTGGGGAACGAAAGCGCAACTTTATTTCCTTTACCAATACCGGGTTAGAAAACACCTGCTTCATTTATTTCGCTCCTTTCGTTATTTCCATAAAGACATCCTCAAGATCCGTTTCTGTCTCGGCGAAGGAAATAATTCTAATCGAATGGTCCATTGCCTTTTTAAGTAAATCGATTTGATCGTCATCAGTCCCTCGATAATTGAAGGTCACTGAATTTTTATCCGTGTGTAATTCCACAGAAGAGACAAAAGGATCCTCTTCAAAAAAAGTAGCAACATTTTCTAATAATCCTTTTACTTTCACCGTAATATGTCTTTCTCCTGCAAGCTGAGCTTGGATATCTGCAACGGAGCCATGCGCGATCAGTCTTCCCCCATCTATTACACCTATTTCATCACACATTTCCGCTAACTCCGGTAATATATGGGAGGATATAAGAATCGTTTTCCCCATTCCTTTTAGCTGCTTTAAAATATCTCTCATCTCTACCCGCGCTCTTGGATCAAGTCCAGAAGCTGGTTCATCCAATATAAGAACCTTTGGATCATGTATCAATGCTCGTGCAAGGCATAAGCGTTGTTTCATCCCTCGTGAAAGTAAATCCACATATTCATAACGCTAATGAGTCAAGTTCACTAGTTCGAGCAACTGTGGAATTAATACTTTTCTTTCCGCTTCAGAAATCCCATAACTAGCGCCATAAAAATCTAAATATTCATTTGCTTTCAACTGATCATACACTCCAAAAAAGTCAGGCATATAACCAATTTGTTTACGTACTTCACTTGCATCTGTCCTTACACTTTTGCCATTTACAATGGCGTCACCAGAGGTTGGTTGCAGTAATGTAGCCAGTATAGAAAAAGTGGTCGATTTTCCTGCTCCGTTTGCACCTACGAAACCAAATACAGTGCCTTCTTGTAGCGTTAAATTTAGATCATTAAGTGCAAAAAATGAGCCGTATTTTTTAGTTAATCCTTTAATTTCTATCATTGCTTCACTTCCCCCTTCATACGCACTTCTGGAAGTCGTGTATATGGATCGCCTTGTACTGATTTTTTAATTAATTTGTATTGGATTACTCCTGATTGATCGATATACGTATTAATATTTTCATTTAAAGTAAATCGACTTTCTGTAATCTCTTCAAAAGATTTTGTTTCTAAGTTCCAAATTTCAATAGTATGAGAATTTCGATCTGTATTCGCTATCTGTAACTGCGTCCAATTCACCTTATCTAAAGGAAGTGTGTCTGGAACTTTCCAGTGCACATTATATTCTCCATCATCTAAATACCACTCGAAGTTATTGCCTTGGACTGGTTCCATGTATTTACCGAATTGCTCGGTATTTACAACTACTGAGAACGTATTAGCTGGGAGTGTAAATTCACCAGAGAAAATAGTAGTAGCTGTGAAAGGTTGAATAACTAAATGCAAGGCAGAAAGCTCCACTTTTTTATCCTTCAACTCAACTGGAAGAATATTATCTTCTGCAAAACCAGTTATAGCAGGTGTTGAATTTGAATTATTTAACATAAGACTTGATGAATAAAGTGCTTGCTTACGTTGTGTTATTAGATCCATTTGATTTGCATTATATGTTCCATAGCTTGCACTAGCGTATGGGTTAGAAATGGGCATTAACATAACGGTACCCAAATCCTTATTTATCTCTATTTTTTCTCCAGCAGCCATGTCACCTAACTTATATAGCTTACTACCCGACCAAATAGAAACATCCTTTAAGCCAAAAGGAAAATTACTTTGAACTGTACCATGTATTTTACTAGAATCTACTGTTAAATCTACATTAAAGTTACCTACATCTTGCAATTGGGTCTCCCCAAATAAGGAAGATACAGACCAATAACCAACATCACGGAAGATCAGTTCACTCTTGGCTGCATGTTTTTCCATAATAGCATTTTCATGCACATTTGCAGTTTGACCTGTTAATGAGTTAGTACCTCTTTTTGCAACCATCGTAGTAGTATTTGGCGCTTCAAAAGTGAAATCTCCACCTTTGTTACTCAATATAGATTCAGCATAATATCCTTGTAGGCTCTTATCTTCATTTACTTGAAGAAATGATGATTGCTGAACTTGCGGCCTTGCTATTCGATCCTTGGCGCCGTATCCAAAAATAGCCAGGGATGCAATTATTGCAGTGAGAGGAATGATACCCCAAGCATACTCGCGCTTATCTTTTCTTTTCAAAATAATATATAACAGTGGAACTATTATGATCATATAAAATACGACAATTCCAATCATTAGTGGTGTAGATACCTTAAAGGAACTAAATAACGAATTCGTTTCCCCTAGATTGTATACAAGCTCGTCTTTCATATTATAACCATACATACTTTGTGTATTTTTCACTTGAACTGACTGCAATATAGTAGACATTAAGTCATTATAAACGGGATCATCTGCCAATGGTGCATCCCCTAGTGAAAAAGTGGTTTGGATGATTGTTCCGCTTCCCAATTGTTTCTTGCCAGCTAGTATCATCCCATCAAGTTGGACTAGTGGGGTAGACCCATTGTTTAAAGTCGCATCATATAACTTTAAATCATTAGTCAACAAGCTCCCTGTTAATGCACTTAGATTCTGAGGAGTAATACTTTGTGTTGTCGTATGTAAGTTTAGTGGTAAATAGTCAGCTAGATTTCCAAGCTCACCTATTACATTATCAGAGGCTCCAATTACTATTATTCCACCTGACGATACATAATCGATAAATGCTTGCTGTTGTTGTTCCGTTAAATCAGCAATTACAAACTCATCGATAATAATATAATCTGCCATTTCCCAAGCAACCCCTTCATCAGGTAACGTAAAGTTACTCTGCTGGGCTACATGGATAATTTCGTTGTTCACCTGATTTGGTTGTTTCAGTTGAGTGAGAACCTTTAAGCGATCTGCACTTTCCGTCAATGTTAAATAGAAAGTCGTTGCAGGGTCTGAAAAATTTGGTTTCACCGTCTTATTTCCTTTGTAGGCAATAGATTTCCCTTTTTCCCATCCTCCTTCAAAAAAGTGAATCAACTGAACACTATTTCCAGAATACATATAGTCTTCCGATAGCCCACTTGCTGCAATTTGGATAGTTTTTGTTTCCCCTGCGCCAATTTCAAAAGGAATAGACTGGGCATTTCCTAACCGATAGGATTCCGCTAAATCTAGGACGATGTCACCTGAAAATGCATCTCCCTTGTTTTCTACGGTTAGAGTTATAGGCAATCCTTCCCCATATTTTGCTTTTCCATTAAACCCAGTTGTTACTTTTACATTTAGTTCAGGTTCAGGTGCAGCTAAAGCTTCTAATGATGGCGTAAATATTAAATAAAATATTAATGCTGAAATAACCACCACAAACTTTTTAATATACATCTTTTTCCCCCCTTGTCTATATATGTATTAGTACGTTAATGGTATCGTTAGGTTCCATTATTGAAAGTTATTTGCATGTTTTTTTACAATTTCGACAAAAGCATTAACCTGGGGTAAATTGAAAGCCGCATCATAGCCGATTAACCATGTATCTCTTGTCAATTCAAATTGCTCTTCATTATTCGTTAATGGTATTTTGTTGACATCTTCATGACCCGTTAAAGTGATCGACGGTAGAATTGCATAACCTATTCCATTTAGCGCCATTTGCTTACAAGTTTCAATTTGATCGACAATAATTTGCCTTTTCGGATTAACCGTAAAATGTTTTTGCCACCATTGTTGAATTTCCTGGTAGTAGTTAGAATCACTTTTAAATTGAATAAAGGGCTTATCCGTCGTCAACACTTCCTCTATCGACGTCATCTCCTTGTCCACCAAATATAAAGTATCTCTAAATAAATGAATCTTATTTCCCTTCCAGTCAGATTGGCCACGCACTATGCCAATCTGCGCCTCGCCATCATAAATAGATTTCACAATTTCTGAGCTCCATCCGGTCAATAATGAGATTTTCGCTTCTGGATAAGTTTGTACAAAGTCTTTTAATACTTTTGGCAGCCAATTTTGTCCAACGATCGAAGCACATGCAATTTTCAATGTCCCATGGACTTTCGATGATAAGGATTGAATTGCTTCAAATACTTCTTCTCTTTGTTGAAGCATCTGGTTAGCAAACTCAATGACAAGTTCCCCCTCTGGCGTAACCGTTAGACCTTTTTGTGATCTCAAAAAAAGCTTAGTATTCCACTCTTTTTCAATTGTTTGCAGCCTAAGAGACAATGCCGGTTGAGACAAAAACAGTCTTTCCGCTGCTTTTCTCATATTTTGTTCCTCAGCTAATGTACGAATTATTAAAAAGTCTGTTACCATTTGCTTACCTCTTTTCGGATAGGATTATTTTAAGCTTTATACGCTTATAAGAAAAAACGGATAGAAGCTCCCGGTACAGTACTATAAGTTCAAGGGTATCACTTCGGCGGGATGAGTGAGACAGATGAGATATTGTAGCGACGGTTATTGATCATCGCTACACCTGAACAAAAATCCTTAGTATTTATTCTCACATGGTCATAAACTCTATGTTCAAATGTATACTTTCCTAAAAAAAGAAGGCCAACTAGGATTGGCCTTCCCTTCTAACTGTTTAAAATTTTATTGTGCTTGATAAAGATACTTTTTCATTTGCTTTAAAATAACTCTTCTTGTTAAAATCCCCAAAAAGGTCTTCTCATCATCTACGACACAAATATACGGGTTATCTACTAATAAATCCAACCCTTTTTGAAATTTTTCATCTACATGAATAACCGCGATGTCTTTTTTCATAATATCGTCAACTTTTAAATCTGGTAAACGTTCATATTCAATATGTTCTAATCCTAAAATTTCATCCGTAATTTGTTGAGAGCTTATTAAACCCTGAAGTCTATATTTTACATCTAATACTGGAATCGAAGAATATCCAGTTTTAGTAAGTACAAGTAAAGCATGTTCTGCGTTATTTCCTAATTGTACATGTGCAACCTTCTCTGCAGAAATAATGAATTCCAAAATAGGAATTTGTAAAAAGTCTTTGCTGCTCACAGTTATCATTGCATCCTACTCCTTTGTTTGCTTTCATCATAAGAAAACACCCTATGTAACTATCATAGCATATTAAAGGAATAAAAAAACCATGTAATCGCTTACTTTTATGTTAGAAAGGATTAGGATTCAACCATTGCCCGCCATCTAACGTAACAATCTCTCCATTCATATATGAAGCCTTGTCGGATAATATAAATGTTGCGAGTTCTGCAATCTCCTCTGGTTTTCCAAGTCGGCCCAGTGGTACTGATTGAAGTGTTCGTTTCGCAGCTTCTTCAGATTCCCATAGTTTTCCTGCTCCACCAGTACGTTCGATAGGTCCTGGGGCTATACCATTTACACGGATACCATATTTACTTCCCCATTCAACCGCTAAAGTTCTTGTTAACGACATTACCCCAGCTTTTGCAGCAGCTGAATGGACAACTCCTGCTCCTGCCCCCCATGCATATGTAGCAAGCATATTTAAAATAGAACCTTTACTCCCCTTGCTAATCCAATAGTTTCCAATAGCACTTGAACAATAGAAAGAACCATTAAGTACGATATCGATTACTGCTTTCCAACCATTAGGGGAAAGTTTTTCAGCTTCTACTATAAAATTACCCGCTGCATTATTAACTAAACCATCAATATGGCCAAATGTTTGATCTGCAAATTGAATCATTGCTTCTACATGCTCAGGCTCACGAACATCCATTTGGAAGTACGCTATATTACTACCATATGCTTCTATTTCCTTTTTAGCGCTCTTCAACTTTTCTAAATCTCGGCCAGTTATGACTACATTTGCTCCTTCTGAAACAAATTTCATCGCCATGTATTTTCCCATCCCGTTTGAACCACCAGTAACTATTATCGTCTTCTCTTTTAACAATATAAACACCCCTTTAAATTGAATGAACATTCACTCATTATATTATCATAGATAATAAAAAAAAGCCGTAAATTCTCTAAACGAATTTACGGCTTTGTGCGTTGCATATAAGATTCATTGATATGTTCAATTGAGACAGGTTTACTGAACAAATAGCCCTGAGCTTTTTGGCAATTTGCCGCTTTGAGAATTTCTACTTGTCGATCCTTTTCCACTCCCTCAGCAATTACTTCCATCCCTAAGTTGTGCGCAAGTTGGATAATAGTTCTAGCAATAGCTGCATTTTTATCGTCTAATTCCATATCTTTGATAAAAGATTGATCTATTTTAATAATATCAATAGGATATTTCTTTAAATAACTTAGTGAAGAATAACCAGTTCCGAAGTCATCAATTGAAATAACAACTCCTATATTCTTCAGTTCTTTTAAAGTAGAAAAAGTATCTTGCATATCGGTCATAGCACTCTCGGTAATCTCCACTTCTAACGAACTCGGACTGATACCATACTTTTGTATTTTTTCGTTAATCTTTCTAGCGAAGTTATCTTGGATAAACTGTTTTGGCGATATATTTACTGCGATTCTAACTGGGCGATAGCCTTTTTCTTGCCAATACTTTAGCTGCTTACAAACTTCTTCTAGCACCCATTCTCCTATTTGCATAATCATTCCTGATTCTTCTGCAAGTGGTATAAAATTCATAGGTGATACATATCCAAACTTTCTATTATTCCAACGAAGTAATGCTTCAAACGAATTTATCTCACCAGTTACTAGATTAACTTGTGGCTGGTAATGGATAGAGAATTCTTCCTTCTCAATTGCTCTTCTTAAATGTGATTCCATTAATGCATCATTAGGAAAAGCTAAGTTCATTTGTTCTTGATAGAAACGGTAATGTGCCCTTCCTCTATCTTTAGCAATATATAATGCTTGATCTGCTTTGATAAGTAACTCATCCATTTTTTTCCCATCATAGGGGAACATCGAAATCCCAATTGAAGCCGTGACGAAATATTCTTGATGGTCTAAGTATAAAGGTTTAGAAAGTTCTAATAATATATTCTCTGCAAAGTCACTAGTTTCGTCTCTAGATTTACCAACCGCTATAAAAACAAATTCGTCGCCACTTTGTCTATATAAATTACTGGATTTATCAATATATAATCCAAGTCGATCTGCAATTTTCTTAAGCAATTCATCACCGTAATTGTAGCCAAGTGATTCATTTATCATTTTAAAACGATCTAAATCTATCCTAACTACTGAAATTTCAGTTCCTGACATTGCATTCACCACATTATCTTGTAAATGTTCCTTCAATGCACGTCTATTCCACAAGCCAGTAAGGTGATCATGATATGCAAGATAATATAGCTGTTCTTGTTCATCAGATTCTGCGGTTGTATCGCGCAGAACTAAGTGAAAAGTAGTCACAATATTATTTTTTTCCAGTGGGATAGCTTTTATATACATCGGTATATAATGCCCTTTAACATGCTGTATTAAGCAACTTTGCATTTCTGTAGGATAGCCTGTTAATGTTTGTTTCATCATTAACTGGAAATTTCTCCTCGAATTTTCGTCTATTAACATTTCAATAGATTGCCCTACTAAGTTTTTTGGATTATACCCTAAAATTTTTGAAGTAGTACCATTTAGATCGAGGATCTCTCCATTCTCAAAAACTGATATGACGGGGTCCAAATTATTATTAAAAAGAGACAGATATTTATCTTTAAACTCTTTTAAAATACTTATTTCTTTCTCCTCGTTCGTCCTATCATACATTGTCACACTATAGATCGGTTCTATTCCATCTTCTAGTAGGACAATGGTTATATCATATGTAAATAACTTTTTATGTATAGTAAAAGGTATATTTGGATAAAGCTTATGCTTACTATTATTGACAAGCATAGGTTGTAATTGGTTCAACACTACTTCTAATGTGCTTTGATCAAACGGATTTAAAATTGAAGTAGCAACATCATTTACATAAATTAATGAAAATTTATTTTGTTCCTCTTTTTTCAACAAAAATGTTGGAATCAAAGGATTTTCGTCGATAATCTTTATTAAATAATCACTGATAGCTAAATTTTTATTTGATGAATTATGCATATAGTCCTCCAATGATTACATAAAAGTACTTGATATATAAATAACTTTACTTCATTTTATCGGTTTGTTCACTACTTTCTTTAGGATAATTATTCAAATATATTTATTTTTCACTATTCTTTTGGTTTGTGTACACAATTAACTACAAAATTGGTATGATATAATTATGGAGCAACTTTCGAGGAGGATTATATGTCCGTTATATTTGATGAAAAAAACATAGCAACAGCAATTTATACTGTTAATCGTCATGCGAAAACAGCAATAGACAACAAACCGCTATACGAATTAAAAAAGTTAACGATTGAAAAGTTAATAGCTGAAAATAAAGCAAAAAAAGTTGGTCTTCATTTCGTACGAAACCCTAAAAATAGTCAACAACAATCCTCTGTCTTAATCCAGTATGCCGACTACTATTTTCATATGATTCCGGTAAAAGAAGATTTTAAGAACCTCCCCCACCTTGGGCATTTAGACGACTCATATCGAAACCCAATTAGAAAGATGAATTTAAAAATGGCTAAACAGTTACTTACCGATTATATTGGTCCTCAACTTATTGTAAAAAAGACTTCAAAGCAACCTGTTGTTTGTACTAAGTCTTACATGAAAGAAAACTATAAACGTACCATGAAATCCTATTTAGACAGGTAAGAAATTATATACAAAAAAAACTAGCAGGAAGAAACTAATCCCCTTGCTAGTTTTTTTGAGTTATTCAATATAAACCTAGACGAACCTACAAAATAAATTTGTCGATTTTCAAGACCAGCTCAGCTATTTCTGGTTTACTAATTTGGTCCTCTGCTCCGACTTGGTCTCCTTTATGACGAAGATCATCCGTAATTAAACTGGAGAAAATAAGTACAGGCAACTTGGATAAAATAGTATGCTCTTTTATCTTTTTAGTCAATGTATGACCATCCATCTGAGGCATTTCGATATCTGTTACAACGATTTGTACATGCTCAGCAATATCATTCGTCACTTTAGTTAGTTGGTCTAAATAGTTAATAGCATCTAATCCGTTCTCAAAAAATTCTAGGTTTGCGTAACCTGCTTCCGTCAAAGTGTCATGTAATAGTTTACGAAGTAAAGGGGAGTCCTCTGCTATTACAATTTTTTTATCTGATCGCTCACGTTTACCAAGTTTTTTCACAGACTCCACACTAATACCTGATTCTGGATTAATATCGACAATAATTTTCTCGAAATCTATTAATAGAATCATTTCTTCTTGTCTTTTAATAACTCCAATAACATGGGAAGAGCTACCTTGATAAATATCTGATGGTTTTTCAATTTGATCCCAAGAGATACGATGAATTTGCGTGACATTATCTACATGGAAAACGACACGTTGTTTATTGAACTCTGCTACTATAAATTTTTCTTGATCACTCTTGTTTTGAACAGGAATTCCTAAGACTCGGTTCATGCTTACTACAGGCAATACCTCTCCGCGAAGTTGAACAATCCCTTCCACATGGGGGTGCGCGTGTGGAATAAATGTAATGCCAATAGGCTGAATTATTTCTTTAACTTTAATCACATTTATACCAAATTTATTTTGTCCAACCTGAAATTCCACGATTTCTAATTCATTTGTGCCACTTTCAAGTAATATTCCTTTTTGGTCGCTCACGATAATTCGCCTACCTTCATAATATGTACAGTTATTATAACATGTAGTAGTAAATAATTACTATATTATTTGTACATATTTATTAGGGCTTGTGTACCATTTTCGGAATACCCGTCTTCCATTAGTTCCTCATATAAGGATTTGGCAAGTGCTAAACCTGGTAATCGAAGACCCATTTTATCCGCCTCTTCTAAAGCAATTTTCATGTCTTTCACAAAGTGCTTAATATAGAAGCCAGGCTCATTATTTCCTGCTATCATTCTTGGGGCCAAATTACTAAGTGACCATGATCCTGCTGCTCCTGTTGAAATGGAGCGTAAAACTTGGTCTAAGTCTAAGCCAGCCTTTCTTCCATAAGCTAATGCCTCACAAACACCAATCATACCTGTAGCGATAGTTATTTGGTTACACATTTTAGTATGCTGACCAGCACCAGCTGCCCCTTGGTATAAAATCGTTTCTCCAAATAGACTTAGAATAGGAAGTGCTTGTTCAAATGTCGATTTTTCCCCACCACACATAATAGAAAGCTTTCCTAGCTGTGCACCAATATCTCCTCCAGAAACAGGGGCATCTAACGATAGCATCCCTTTCTCTTTTGCTTTTTCTTCAATTTTCTTAGCTAAGGTTGGTGTCGAAGTTGTCATATCTATCACAATTAGATTGACATTGTCTATTTGAAAAATACCATTATCGCCAAAATACACTTCCTCCACATCGTGTGGATAGCCAACCATAGTGAATAATATCTCTACTTTCTTTGCAACCTCGCTAGGGGAAGAAACCCATACTGCTCCTTCTTTGACTAAATCAGCTGCCTTCTCTTTTGTTCTTGTATAAATCGTTACTTCATGATGATCATTCAATAGATGCTTTACTAAACTTTTCCCCATTACACCTGTACCAATAAAACCAACACTAAATTTTTTTGACATAGTTAATCCCCCATTTATATTTTTTAATACATTAAGTGTACCAAAAAAAGAGGACCATCCATATAACTTTTGGATGATCCTTAAAAAGGGGGAAATGAGAATGTTGCTGTGTTCTTTATTATTATGCCCCGCTCTATATTTTTTAAACATCTTTTTCAAAAAAAAATTCTTTTTTTATTGTTTCCAGGTTTGTTTGAAAAAGTTGGGCCTTCTCTGAAGAAATCATTTGGCCCCCGTATCTTACTTCTTCGTATACTTGAAAGAACTCGTCCTGCACGACCCATTCCATTCGTCGGAACCAATCACGAACTGTCTCACTTTTAGCCCGGTTATAAGTATAGAACGAAGCCTCTACTTCAAATTGTTGATACTTCTCTCTTAATAGAGACGTATCCACTTTATACAGGGATTGCTGACCAATGTGTTCATGCTCTTCTTTTTGATCTTCTAATTCTTTATTCAAATAATGAATTACACTTGGCTCTGCAATTAGCTCATCTGGTTTGTTTTTCATTAGAAATCGAAGGAAAAGTACAATCGCCAGGATAGCTAAAACAATGAAGATTAGTTCAAATGGAAATGCTCCTCCTAAAGTTTCGGATACAACTTCTTGTGGTTCAAGTTCCGTTTGCTCTTCTGATGGGATACGTTCCATTTCTTCCGGAATTTTTATTTCTAACTTATTTAATAACTTGTCTAGATATTCCAATAGAGGGACAAATGGAATGATAGCTATAGTCATCACCTTACCTAGCAGAAAACCGAACCCAGTTCTTAACAATGGTATTGTAAAATAAACCAACATTGATAAACCAACTACAAATACTAATCCGATAGAAAATCCACCTGCTACGTGAGCCAAGGAAGCTGAATTTTGTTTATTTGTGCTTATCCACACTGCATATAGTCTCGTTGCACCTTGGATCACAATACCTAAAATGACGATGCTATATAAAGGAAAAATATAGTCCTCAATCCCAATGATTAAGCAAATAAAATGAACTACTAAAAATACTAGGAAGAAACTCAAATGATAATTACTTTCTACTGACTGTTCATCTTGAATTTTATTAAATCGTATTTGTAGGCGCCATATAGATATTCCCGTACCAATTATGTATAACCAGAGTGGGCTATTAAAAAGAAATAGTATTAGTAAAACACTCATAGGAACTATATACGGAATTATTGGCCTTGGACCAGTTTTACTCATGATTATTTGCACGCAGCTAACAATGAAAACCTGAAGTATGATCCATAAAAAAGGTAACACAATATTCGTTTCCTGATGAAAAATAACGGACACTAAGGCAATTATCCATATATCTTGTATGTATTTGCCCAGGGACTCCGCTTGAACCATTTTCGAACTAAGCACTTCATTCATTAGATATGCCCCCTACCTTTGTAGACGCCATTAATATTACATTCGTGCTCTGCTCCCATCGATGGAGCCACAATGTAAAATTATCTACATGAGGCGTCATTACATACGTAACCACTGGTAACTCCTCATGTATATCTATGTATGCTAGTAATTTATCAAAAGGAATAATACTATTAGCTATCGATAGGATGGAAAGCAATTCCATTGCTTGGATACGATGCGAATCCCCACTACCAAGTGGTAGATGTACAAAAGGAACTTTTCCTGTTGCTCGGATATTTATAGCAAATGAGAAAGGGATCTCTTCTCTGTAGCAAGCATCTATGTAGGAAGCTAGCCATTCTATTTTTTCTTCAAAATCAGAAAGAACGCTGTATCTTTCCCCAACATTAACAACAAATAGAGCAGACACATTGGCCACACGTGTAAAAACTTTTGTTTGTAATTGTCCCGTCTTTGCACTAGCCTTCCAATGTATATGATGAAATTGATCGCCAGGCTCGTATTCCCGTGTACCTACAGGGAAGAAAGGATCATCAAACAAAGAAGCATTCAAAGGTAAGTCACCTTGCTTCAATTTAGATGGTGGAAAATTAGTCTTCACTTCATTTATAGTAGGAAAAACAATAGCATCCATTAATATAAACGGCTTGTACTCTAGTAATATAGATCCTTCTGTTAATGGATGAGGTATCAGTACTTCGAGCTGTCTAATTCTAGCAAGGCCTCTGGATATCCCTTTAATAGGTACCTTTAAGGAAACGGTTTTTTTATATCCTATTGAAAAAGGAATTCTAACCTCGTGAAACTCCCCTATAGTTGTATTGCCTATACCATCTGGAGCTATATTCGTTTGAAAACTAATTTTTAGAACTGCATTCCAAATTGGGAGTCCTTTGTTGTGAAAAGTCAATGTAAAATTAGAGGAAGTGTTTTTCATTAAGCGTATTCTTTTTTTTTCATTTACAAATTCGAACCTTTTTCCAACTCGGTGATAATAAATTATTTGTAACAGTGCTACTATCAATAAAAATGAAATAATTGTTACTAAAATATACTGCTTAAATAGAAAGCAGAGAATAAGAGAAAATACTAGAACATCTATATACATTCTAGTATTCTTCATGCCTGCACCATGACGATTCCAATTCATCGCACATTAGCCTCCACTGGTGCTTCCACCTCTTCAACTATTGTTGTTAAAATCTCTGCTAAATTATGAATTAGCATTCCTTGAGGTGATAACTTCATGCGGTGAAGACATACTGGTTCGATAACACTCTTCACATCATCCGGTGTTACAAATGTTCTGTTGTTCACAAATGCATATGCCTTCGCTGCTTGGAGAATAGCCAGAGAAGCACGGCTACTAAGTCCAAGTTCTATGTACGGATGATTCCTTGTACTATGCACAATTTGAATAATATAGGTCATGATATCCTCATGCACGGTTATTTCTTTCACTTGTTCAGACCACATCTCGATCTGATCCAAAGATACGATTTTCTCTATATTTACTTTTCCTGGAGTGCGACCAAATTGTTTTAGAATAGTTTTTTCTTCATCCTTTGAAGGATAATCTATCGCCAATTTAAACAAAAACCGATCTAACTGCGCTGCTGGCAATGGAAAAGTTCCTTGTTGGGATTCGACAGGATTTTGTGTGGCAATTACCATAAATGGTTTTAACAGAGGAATTGTTTCCCCATCTATTGAGACCTGCTTTTCTTCCATTGCTTCTAACAAACTAGACTGGGTTCGAGGAGTAGCACGATTAATCTCATCAGCTAGTAATATATTACTCATTATTGGTCCTACGCGAAGAACAAATTCTTGTTTTTGCGGATGAAAATAACTAATACCTGTAACATCTGAAGGTAATACATCTGGAGTAAACTGTAGACGCTTAAATTCACCATGAATAGCTTCTGCAAAAGCTTTAGCCATCATTGTTTTACCGGAGCCAGGAACACTTTCCAATAGTACATGACCCTGCACTAACAACCCCATTAACATAAATTTAATTTCTGTTTCTCTCCCAATGATAGCTTTGTTCAGTTCTTGTTGTAATAATGATATATTACTCAATCTACTCTCTCCCCCTATTATCCTTCTATTTTTGTTTCTATATCACTCATATCAGTATATTGGAAATCATTTAATAATTGATCTAATTCTTCACTTAACTTAATCGTTTCATTGTTTAAGATTCCTTTTTCTATCGCGCACTTTATCATTTTTTCTCTTGTAACTTCTAATTGATTTGACCTTGTTTCTGACATACTGAATCGCCCCTTTTAAAAATGTATATTCTTTAAAGTATACCTATTTTTGAAAAGCGCTAAACCAATAAACGGACGACAATTAATGACATCCTTAACTTCTAGCTACATCTAAATAAGTGTATACTACCTGCCCACCTTGTTTTGCATTACCAGAAAAGTGTTTAAAATCCTCTCGCAAAACTAATTCTTTTCTAAAAGCTAGAAATTCATTTTTTTCGATGACTATTTCTTTAAGATCTCTATTTTTAAGCATATTAAGTTTTTCTTCATATGATTCATGCATATATCTCATTCCTTTCACAAATATTTTAAGATTTTCAGTGAAAATACTTTACGTACTCCTTATTTTAAGGCAAACTGTATTATATTACGTTCTTAAGGGGATGGGGCACTCTATGAAAATAGCTGAAGTTGGGAATATTATTGAATTCAAAGATGGTCTTCAAGGCATTGTAGAGAAAGTCAATGAAAATTCTGTAATCGTTAACTTAACTTATATGGAGAACTTTAACGAGCTTGAGGCAGAAGAAAAGACAGTAATAAATCATAAGCGTTATAAAATATTATATAGTAATGAAGATTAAACGTCATGCCGTTCCTCTCAAAAGATGGACGGTTTTTTAAATATAAGAAGGATGTGTATTATGTTTCGTCAATTATCCATTTATCAGTTAGTATTTTCACTATTTCTTGCTTACTTTTTGTCCTGGATTACTTTTTCGAATGAAGAAGTTTTTTGGTACTTTTATACGTTTTCTGTGTTTTTCCTAATGGCAGCTTTTTTCTACTTCTCCAAAATGGAAGAAGACAACAATTCAGTTCGCTTAATTTTTCTTGGAGTTATGTTCGGGATATTTGCTTATGCAGGCATTCAAGTATCATACTTATTAATCGACATGGGACCAGCTAGTTGGACAAATAGTATAGATAAATTTCTAAATCATTTTGGACCATCCGCTATCTGGCATTATCTCCTGTTAGTATTCATCATCGCTCCTGGGGAAGAGGTATTTTGGAGAGGACTAATCCAACAAAAATTAAAAAAATTTATGAAGCCTAAATATGCTGTTGTGTTAAGTTCGTTACTATTTGGATTGTCGTTCATTTTCACTGGTTTTTGGATAGGTATATTAGGAGGATTTTTCGTAGGGATCATCTTTGGTATACTATATGAGTGGAAACGTAGTATTACTGCAATTGTTCTCGCCCATATCACATTGCTTGTTCTATTGTTTTTAATATTACCCATCACTTGAAACATATGAAAAACCTTTTCGTCAATATGTGCGAGTACTTTGTTAGCCAACAATCGCTGAGATTCTGTAGCAACTTGAGATGCTGAATTTGGACAAGTATTGAATGAAAAGCAAAGACTTTATTTTATAAAAGGGAGCTGAATAAGGATGAAAAAAATTTATACGCTACTTTCTATGCTATTACTAACAGTAATTCTCACAGCTTGTGGGACAAGTACATCAACCGAGAAACAGGATAGTAATACACAAGAAACTGAAAATACGGAAGTAACGGAAAATAGTGAGGTTGATACAACACAAGCTGCTTCACCTGAGAAAGAATTAGAAGGGACCTCAACGGAAAGTGATAGTAATAACTATTCCATCACTGTGTTGGAGGGCTATGAGTTAACTGCTGAAGAACCAAATAAAGACCTATTATTTAACCAAGAAAACGATTTACAATCTATGCGTATTGAAACTTTCTCGGCAGAGGAAATTACTCTTGAAGAAATTCAAGAGAATATAATGGCTTCATTGCAAGCATCCAATGAATCTTCTACTGTTACAGAAATTACGGACGACAATATGATTCCTACACATGATTCTATCAAAAATGTTTCCGCTCATCAGATCGATACAACTGATGGCAAAGTTTCTGGATATGTATTTGAACGTGATGGATTGCTCGTTAAGTTAACTGTTTTTGACACAGCTGCTACACCTGCACTTGAGAAATTTGTACAAATGGCTGAAACAATTAAATCTAAATAATTACAGTACTCGCTATATTATTAACCGACTAATTATTGAAGGAGTGGTCATGACTAACGTCATGACCACTCCTTCTTTTTTTAATATCTTTTTAAAACAGGCTAGTATTTTTCTTGAAAACTAGAGCGTGATCCATTCGAAGATTCAAATTTCACTCACTATCTCTTTCGGTAAAAAACAAAAACCCCGCTCACATTGCAAGGTTCAAAGGATAAAATATTAATATGATAAGTTTTTAATTGATAAACCTAACTTTTTTGTAAGTTCAATGACTTCCTGCTTTTCATCTTCGGATAATGCACCCATAAGACTTACTAATTGTTCCTCATGGCGCGGAAATAGTTCATCCATAAACAACGTACCTTCTTCGGATATTTCTGCATATGTTACACGTCTATCCGTAGGACTCGATACTCTTTTAACATACCCTCGTCCTTCTAATTTATCAACTACATACGTAATAGAACCACTTGCCAACAAAATTTTGTTACCAATTTGCTGAAGGGGTTGTTTACCTTTATGATATAAAAGCTCTAGTACAGCAAATTCGGTTGGATTTAAACCATTTTCTTGAAAAAACTGATTCGTACATTCATGGATTACTTTATGGGCACGAGATAATACTATGAATAGTTTTAATGCACTGTTTGACTGTTCAGCTGTCATATTTCGTCATCCTCACCTATATAAAATACATTACCCACTATTATATAGGTCTAAGCTTTGAAATGTCAAAAAGCTTTATAAACTATTATTTAATGGAAGGACAAATTCAAAAGTAGTACCTTGTTCTACTACACTACTAACTTCTATATTTCCACCATGCTCTTCAATTACTTTGTAAACATGTGAGAGCCCTAGACCTGTCCCGGTTGATTTAGTAGTGAAAAAAGGTTGAAAAATTTTATTGATATGTTCATCATCAATGCCTTGTCCTTCATCACAGACAGAAATACTAACAAACTTCCCTATCTTATAAGAAATATAAATATTAATATTTCCCCCATCAGGCATTGCTTCCATTCCATTTTTAATAGCGTTTACAAATACCTGCTTAAGTAGCTGACTATCGCCAATTACCTGACACTCTCCGTTTGTTTGACTAGTAACATGAAGGTTGATTGATTTTAGTAATGCTTGGGGACCCATAAAGCTCACTACTTCTAGTATTATCTCTTCAATATTTATGACAGTAAACTTAGATTTACTTGGTTTGGAGAGTTCTAAAAATTGTGTAAGTATTTCTTCCATTTTATTGATTTCTTCATTAATTACAGTTAAGTAACGCTTCGCATCATCCGTTGCATTTTGAGTTAATAATTGAGTAAAACCTTTCAAAGATGTCATAGGATTTCGAATTTCATGTGCTATTCCTGCTGCTAATTGGCCTAATGTTCGCAGTGATTCCGATTGATCCAATCTTTTCTTCATATATATTTTTTCCGATTCATCACTAATTTCTAATAAATATAAATCACTATCACTTTGTTTAGAAATTACTACATGTACATATTTATATTCACCAACGATCGGTTGGTATTCCATATGATTTTCCAAATATCCTTCTTTTTTAAGTTTTTTTACTAAGAACTTTTTCTCCTCATCACTTACACTAAACATCTCACATAAATCATTAGCATGATTACCAACATAGTCATCTTTGTTGATGTCTAGAATTTTTTCGGCATATGAATTCATATCTAATAATATCCCTTTGTCATTAATAAATATAAGTCCACTCGAGAAAAGCTCGAATATATTCCCTAAATTTTCTTTATATTCATATTTTGTTAACAAGAAAACACCCGCCTTTTCGGATTATTTCCACCACAAGATTGAAAAACAGAGATTTTATTTATACATGATTATTTATTCTGATTATTCCACAATGACGGACAGATTGACATAATTCTTTTGACCTATATTGTCGACAGTAGTAATGACTGATACAATAGAAATACTAATAAAGGAGTTTATGAACAATGAATATTATATTAACTACATTGAATGCTAAGTTTATACATACAAACTTG
The DNA here is from genome assembly GCF_038003145.1 of Psychrobacillus sp. FSL K6-1464. Classification (NCBI taxonomy): domain Bacteria; kingdom Bacillati; phylum Bacillota; class Bacilli; order Caryophanales; family Bacillaceae; genus Psychrobacillus; species Psychrobacillus sp. FSL K6-1464. The sequence continues at coordinate 1,066,079 of NZ_JBBOOP010000001.1, read as the reverse complement.
GCACTACGCTGTTTAAAAGCATATGCTGAACCCGAGTATCACCCCTTAATAGTTGAATATACCATTAAAGATCCAACGTTTAATATTGTGGCAGACCTTTATCAAAAGAAGCCTAATGTAGTTGGTTTTAGCTGTTATATTTGGAACATTGAAGAAACAATAAAAGTTATTAAAATGCTAAAAACTGTGGACCCATCTGTTGTTGTCGTTTTAGGTGGTCCTGAAGTTTCTTATGATACTAATGTCTGGCTTCGACAAATTAGAGAAATAGATTACGTAGTTGTCGGTGAAGGAGAACAGTCCTTTAAAGATTTACTAAATTATTTATCAGATAAACAAACTATAAAAGATGTTCCTGGTTTAGCTTATGTTCGAGATGACAAATTTATACTTAATCCGCTACCTCCAAAACTCGATTTAAGATTATCTCCCTCCCCCTATCGTTTTGTAGAAGATCTACCTGATTTGTCGAAACGTATTGTCTATGTAGAAACAAGTAGAGGGTGCCCCTTCTCTTGTCAATTTTGCTTATCTTCTATAGAAGTTGGGGTTCGATATTTTAACCGTGACAAAGTCAAAGAGGATATTCGTTATTTGATGGAAAATGGTGCAAGAATCATTAAATTTGTGGATCGAACATTTAATATTAGTCGAAGTTATGCGATGGAAATGTTCCAATTTTTAATTGACGAACATCAACCGGGAGTTGTTTTTCAATTCGAAATAACTGCAGATATAATGCGTCCTGAAGTAATTCAATTTTTAAACGACAATGCTCCAGCAGGATTATTCCGTTTTGAAATAGGTGTTCAATCTACAAATGATTTAACAAATGAACTTGTACAACGTCGCCAGAACTTTGAAAAGCTAAAACGTACTGTAACTATGGTTAAAAGTGGTGGAAAGATTGCCCAACATTTAGATTTGATCGCAGGTCTTCCAGAAGAAGATTATTCTTCATTTAGAAATACTTTTAATGAAGTCTTCGAAATGCGTCCGGAGGAACTTCAGTTAGGTTTTCTAAAATTACTTCGTGGAACTGGATTAAGAGTTGAAGCCCAGAAATATGGCTACGTTTATGTAGATCAAGCTCCATATGAAATATTTTCAAATAATGTGTTAACCTTCGATGATATTTTGCGTATTAAACAAGTAGAAGATGTTCTGGAGAAGTATTGGAATGCTCACCGGATGGACCGCACATTAGAGTATTTATTCGAATATGTATTTGAATCTCCTTTCGATTTCTTCCAACAGTTCGGTACATTCTGGGAAGAGCGTAACTGGTCTAGAATCGGTCATCAATTGGAGGATTTATATACTAGACTTTATACGTTCTTGGAAGGACTAGATCATATATCGTTGCCTACTATTCGAAGTGTCATGAAATTAGATTATTTATCTAACCAAAAGTTTCAACCTCGTAAGCCTTGGTGGAATAATGACCTTAGTAAGGAAGAACAATCCAAGATGTATAAATTATTGCTAGATAACCCAGAGCTTGCTGGAGAGTCCTTTACAACGCTTCAGCTGAATGAAAGAGAATTATACAAACAAACTTTCATCACACCAGTTTCTATTGATGTAGATGCATTTATGCAAGGATCTATAGAAGAAAAAGAAGGATATCTACTGACTACCTTTGGTAAATCAGAGTTTCCTCACTTATCATTTGTGCACAAATAATATAGAGCCTTTCTTATTTTTCTAAAATAAAACGAGCTATCCGTAAAGGAATAGCTCGTTTTTTCATTCACCCAATAATTACACGTTCTTTCGGATAATGATACTTTGTTTTGTTATGCTTACCTCCTAATGTGAATAAAAAGGAGATTAATCCAACTCTACCTATGAACATCAGAATCATAATAATAACCTTTCCAATATTCGACAAATCCCCTGTAATACCTAGACTCATACCACAAGTTCCAAAAGCAGAAGTAATTTCAAATATTAAGGAGGAAATTGGAACTCCAGGCTCCGTTACAGTCAGAAGTATGGTAGCAGTGAAAACCATTACTAAAGCTAGAATAATAACAGCATACGAGCGATACACATCTATTAAGTGAATCTCCCGACCAAAAATTTGGATATTCTCTTTGCCCCTTGAAAAATGGATTAAAAATAGAAGCGCAATAGCGAAAGTTGTAGTACGAATTCCGCCTCCAACAGAACTAGGTGAAGCACCAATGAACATTAAAACACTCATCAAAAAATTGGTCCCTTCGCTAAATATAGTAACGTCTATCGTCGTTAGTCCTGCTGACCGCGTGGAAATTGAATGAAAAAATGCAGTAAAAAACTTCTCGTGCCACGGCATACTTTTAAATGAATTAAAAAATTCTAATATAAAAATCATAACAGTTCCAAATAGCAACAATGCTCCATATGTAATAGTCGTTAACTTCGTAAACAAAGAAAAGCGGAAATTCTTATTTTTGTTCGATAAAAACTCTTTTACCTCAATTAAAACTGGAAACCCTATCGCTCCAAAAACGATTAATATTCCTGTAATCGTTTGAACAAAATAATCATTATGATATGCATATAATGATTGCCCAGTAATATCAAACCCAGCATTAGTTGTTGCGGATACAGATGTGAATATCCCATGAATTGCTGCCTGTTTTATCGTATCAAAATACTGTGTAAAATAGACAGTTAATAGCGCTGCGCCAATAGTTTGGACAAGCAAGAGAATTTTAACAATCTCTTTTATTAGATGAACGACGCCTGATAAGTTAGATTGATTGTGATCAACCATTATTAACTGCCTTTCACGTAAACCAATCTTCTTCCCAGCTATTAACCAGACAAAAGTCCCTAGTGACATAATTCCAATTCCACCAAGTTGTAAAATAAGAATAATCATGAAATAACCAAAGACACTATATGTATCCAAAATACTGACTGCAGTCAAACCAGTAACAGAGACTGCGCTCACTGCCGTGAACAAACTATCAATGAATGCGACTTCTACACCAGGTTTATGCACTCCTGGAAGAGAAAGAAGAACTACTGAAATAGCTATAGCAATAAAATAATACGTAACAATTACTTGAGCAGGTGTAAATTTTAATCTCTTTTTAAGTTGTGGCTGCTTCATTATTTTATTTCCTTTCAACATTTCGAGTAATCATTATCTCATTGTAAAAAAAAAAAGCGTAAAAAGATAGCTAAAACTATCTTTTTACGCTTTTACTCTAATTATTTTGCTTCTTTTTTCTGTTTTGCAACACCTAAAAGGTATCCACCAATAGCAATCGCAAGTAATACAATCCAGAAAGTTAACTTCCATGGAGTAGAATGTGGGAAATGCTCATCTAACACGCCAACGTTTGGATGTGATAAAGTCATAACAGTAAGTTTAACCCCAACCCATCCTACGATTAAGAATGCAGCTGTTTCTAATGTAGGCATCTTCTCTAGTAATTGTACGAATTTATGTGCAGCAAATCGCATAATTATTAGACCAATGATTCCGCCTAGGAACATAACTGCGAATTGCCCTCCATTAATACCACCAATTTCATAAGTTCCCCAATATGGTAATGTTACTGCTATTGCAACTGCAGCTAGCATAGAGTCAATAGCAAATGCTATATCTGCTAACTCTACTTTTAATACAGTCATCCAGAAACCGGATCCTTTTTTAGGCTCCATTCCTTCCACATCTATATGTGGTCCAGGGCTTTTACGTTGATCATAAATATGTTTTATAGATATGAATAACAAGTATGCCGCTCCTAATGCTTGAACCTGCCAAATATTCACCAAGAAAGTAATCATGAATAACGCTAAAAATCTAAATACAAAAGCACCTAGTAAACCGTAAAACAATGCTTTTTTCTGTTGCGCCTTCGGTAAATGTTTTACCATTACAGCCATTACGACTGCATTATCGGCTGCTAATAATCCTTCTAAACCAACTAGAACTAATAACACCCAACCGTATTCCAATAATATTGCCGTGTCCATAAAAAAATCCTCCTTTTTTGCATATAAAAAGACCCATGCCTTAAAAAGGCAAAGGTCTTGCTAAGCAAAAATATTATAATTGCTATCATAACCGGTGGCATAACCACGTAATGACGACTATGAAATAGGTTTCCCTATAGCTACTCCCCTTTGACGTTAGTCAAAAGTTTATTTAATTATGTTCTAATTATACCATTATTCTTCCTCTTGTAAACTAATAACTACTATATGCTACATTAACGATTCGTATGATTATCACTTTTAATCTGCTAAAACGTCTTAAATAAATGAGGGCTCAAGTTCACTTTATCGGAATATGAAAAGAAGTGTCATTCTTATGCTTATTATAGAATGCTATCATTGTCGGTACCGTTTGAATGAAGTCTGGACATGTAATATCTCCTTTGGTAAGAATACTTTCAGCATTTGTCGTATCAAATGTGGCATTCCATGTTAGATAATCTAATGTTTCTTTTTCAACTTGTAAGAATTTCCTAACTGGAGACAAAGCAACTGCGGTTTTCGCAATTGGTAGCGGGAGCCTTCCTTTAGGATACTTTCCTGTAAGTTCTTTTACGAATGCTCTATATACCTCTTCCACTGGATAAGGATTGGGATCAGTTAAATGAAGCGTTTTACCAATGGCTTCTTCGCTATGTGAACAATAGATGGCTGCTTTCGTTATGTAATCACTTGGAACTACGTTTATACATGCAGTGGATTTACCTAAATAAGGGAGAAAAGGAAGCTTTCTTAGATTAGAAATCATATTTACAAAGAAGTATGGACCATCAAATTTAATCGTTTCTCCAGTTTCTGAGTGGCCTCTTACTATTCCCGGTCGAATAATTGTAACGGGTATTGTTTCCTTTAACTTTTCAACAAGTAATTCAGCCTCATATTTTGTTTCTTCGTAATGGTTTTTAAATCCTGCTGGACGAATTAATTCTGTTTCTAATAATTTCCCTTCTCTCAAACCTGCAACATAAGCCGTACTAAAATATGTATATCGCTTTAGTTTAGAGAACTGTGTAACTACTCTATTAAACATTTCTGTACCGTGAACATTTACTTTCCATGCAATTTCCTTAGGGACAGCTAAATCATATATAGCGGCAAGATGCCAAATATATTCGACTTCGTCTCGTAACTTTTCAAGTGTATTCTTAATAATCCCCGCATCCGGTAGAGTTATGTCTCCTTCTATTATTTCAATAGTTTGAGAATGGTGTTGATCTTGATAAATTTCAGCGATCATTTTTTCCGCTAAACCAGTTTGTGAAGGGAGTACAAGTACATATATTTTGGAATAAGCATCCTGCTTTCTTAACTCTTTAATAATATTCTTTGCCAAAAAGCCTGGAAATCCTGTTATTAATGCTGACGACAATAAAAACACCCCTTTTTTACAGTATACAAAAAAAGAGTCTCCAACTGAAGACTCTTTTCCTTATTTTACAGAATATTTGGATGTTTCCTTCTAGTTTCTTTATCAAATAGACTATAGATGACCGGAACTACGTATAGTGTGAGGAAAGTGGAGCTTATTAATCCCCCTATTACTGTGATTGCCATTGGCTGATTAATCTCGGTACCTTCCCCAATTCCTAAAGCTAATGGTACTAAGCCTAATATTGTCGTCAATGCTGTCATCAGTATTGGACGTACACGATCACGTACAGATGTAATAATTGCATCATATGAAGACATACCATCACTTTTACGTTGGTTAATATAATCGACCAACACAATACCATTGTTTACAACAATTCCCACCAGTATTAAAATTCCTATTATAGCAGAAATACTTATTGGTAAATTAGTCGTAAATAGTCCAATGAAAATACCTATCACCACGAGTGGAACAGTGAACATAATTACAAAAGGATATTTGAATGATTCAAACTGTGCTGCCATCACTATAAACACCAATACTACAGCAAGTATTACAGCTAATATCATATCATTCTTGGAGTTATCTAATAATTCTCGATCGCCTCCAAAAGATACGGCAATATCCTCTGTAAATTTCTGTTCCTGAATAATCTCATCGATTAAATCTGACATTTCACCTAGCGAATACGCCGACTCATATTTTACTGAAAATGAGATTGCACTAGCTTGATCGACACTTCGAATGGCTACAGGTCCTTCTGCTATATCAATTGTCGCAATTTCTTCCAGAGCAATGTACTGACCAGAAGGAGTACGTAATTGCAATTGCTTCAACTGCTCTAGATTACTTCTATACTTTTCATCAAACTTTACATACACACCTAAAACTTGATCATTTTCATCAATAATTTGAGAAGTTAATACCCCTCTCGTCATATTATTTACTGTCTGGGCTATTTGCGCAGGAGCAATTCCATAATCTATAGCATTCTCACGAATGACATTTATCTGAACTTCTTCTACTTTAGTAGTTAAATCATTTGTAACTTGGACAACTCCATCTAAGCCGGTTAAATCTTGCTGTAATTGATTCACTGCTGTGTCTAATTTTTTCTTATCGTTAGACGACACAGTAAATGACACAACATTCGGAGAAGAACCTGAAGCAGTTTGGACATTGAAATTTATCTCTGCATCAGCTCCTACAGCTTTTACCACCTTAGGTTGCACTTCATCTACAAAAGTGAAAACAGAACGATTTCTATCCTCTAATGCTTTTAATTTCACAGAAATTTCTGCTGTATTAGAATTTGCACTTCCTCTAGACTGTCCTTCTTGACTGCCTCCAACAAAGCTAACATAAACCTCGATATCCTCTTCTTTTTTAAGAATCTTTTCTACTTTCTTGACTATTTTATCAGTAGCTGCAAAAGAAGAGCCCTTTTCTAGATCTACCGCAATAGTAACAAATCCTTCATCTGTAGCGGGTAAAAATTCTGTCCCAACGCGGAATAAGCCGATAGTCGAAACTACTAAAAGAATCACAGTAATTATTAATATCATGGCACGATGACCTAAAGTCCACTTAATCGATCGTTCAAAATTACTATACGTTTTCGACCTTCTTCTTCTAGCCTCTATATTTCCTTTTGGCTTTTTCAATAATTTACTTGCCATCATCGGAATAACAGTAATGGCTACTACTAATGATGCAAACAAGCTGAAAGATATCGTAAGCGCAAATTCTGTGAATATCTGTCCAATTAGACCAGATAAAAAGAGAACTGGAACAAACACAGCTATTGTAGTCAAAGTGGAAGCAGTTATAGCACCTGCTACCTCCTTCGTTCCAATACTAGCAGCTTCTTTTGGTGTTTTTCCTAAACCTAAATGTCGTTCAATATTCTCAATAACAACAATGGAGTTATCCACAAGCATCCCTATACCAAGAGCTAATGCCCCTAACGTCATAATATTTAGAGAAAAACCAGCAAAATACATAAGAACAAACGTTACAATAACGGAATACGGAATGGCAACCCCAACTATAATAGGACTTCTTATGCCCTTTAAGAATATAAATAATATAACCATTGCCAGTAATCCACCCGTTATAAGAGTAGTTCCAATATTATTAATAGCAATTTTTACATAGTCACCTTGGTCAAAAAGTATATTGGCATTTACATTTTGAAACGCCTTTTTCTCCAATTGCTTATCTAATGCTTCTTGAAAAGATGTGGAGACATTAGCTGTATTAGCACTAGATTCTTGGAAAACTGATAGTAAAACAGCCGGTGTATCGTTGGCTCTAGTTTCCGAAAACTGCTCTGCCTTTGTTAAATCTACCGTTGCTACATCGGCAATTGTAACTGCCGTTCCATCTAACGGGTTAACTGTGACAACTAAGTTTTTAATATCATCTACAGACGTTAGTGTACTAATGATACGAGTAGTAAGTGATTTATCCTCGTTTGTTTCAACGGGATTACCTGGAAGGGAAATATTATTTACTTGAATGACTTGTACAATATCTGACTGTGTAAGTCCTTTAGCTTTTAATTTCTCTTGATCCAGTAAAATCTGCACTTCTTCCACCAAAGAACCAGATATATTAACACTTGCAACTCCTTCAGTTCTTAACAGTTCTTTCTCTAATTGCTTAGCTATTAGCTGAATATCAGTTTCAGAATTCTCCGCATTCAGTGCAAGTTGGATAACCGGGAATTGGGCAGGATCAAATTTAAGGAATCGTGGTTTGTCTGCTCCATCAGGGAGAGGAATAATATCGATACGCTGCATAACATCCATTTGAATGGCATCCATATCCGTAGACCAATCAAATTCTAGCAAGATGAAATTTGCCCCTTCTTGCGAAGTACTATTTACAGACTCAATTCCTGGCAAAGTGCTAAGTGAAGCTTCCAAAGGCTTCGTAATTTTCTCATCTACCTCAACTGGGCTTGCCCCTTGATAATTTGTAACAACTACTGCGATTGGTGGATTTAAATCTGGTATTAACGTAACAGGTATTTTAAAAAATGAAACCCCGCCCAGAATTATGATTAAGAACATTATAACAATTGTAAATACGGGTCTTTTTATAGAAAAGTCACTAATTTTCATTTTCGGGGGACCACCTTCTTATTGTGCTATTTATATCATATGCTCTACAGAAGAAGAGTTCAAATTTTTATCACATGTAAATAAAAGCCCCCATGAGATTGAACGCTATTACACGCTTTTTTCGGATAAAAATTTCACTTGGAAAGTTATTGTGCCTCGAGAACTCTTAGTCTAGTATGACAGCAATAATATATAGAGCTCCGAGAGGTATAACCACTGGAAGCGCTAGTATTTGGCTCTCGACCGCTAGTAAAAAAATTTCCATTATTACAAAAGAAAGAGGTCACCTGATAGGCAACCTCTTGGAGATTAAAGTAAATTATAAAGTTTAATATGCTCGTATTTGTCTTGGAACCAACGAGTAGCGAACTCATTTTCAAACAGGAATACATAATTATCATATCGATCTCGGACAAGCATCGAGCGTGGACCTGTCATCGATTCCTTTACATCTTCCTCATTTTCAATCCATCGGGCTACTTTTGAGCCAATCGATTCCATTCGAACATCGACATTGTATTCGTTATTCATACGATGCTCAAACACTTCAAATTGAAGCTGTCCAACAGCACCTAAAATAACTTCTTCTGTATGAAGTGTCTTATAGTATTGGATTGCTCCTTCTTGCACTAACTGTTGGATTCCTTTATGGAAATGCTTCGACTTAAGTACGTTTTTAGCAGTTACTTTCACAAATAATTCCGGTGTAAATTGAGGTAGCTTTTCATACGTAAATGCTTTTTTACCTCCGACAACGGTATCCCCTATTTGATAGTTCCCCACATCGTATAGCCCAATAATATCTCCCGCAACTGCTGTTTCAACTGTTTCACGGTCATCTGCTAAAAATTGTGTAGATTGTGTCACTTTGAAGGTTTTCCCCGTTCGAGCCAAAGTCACGGTCATTCCACGCTCAAATTTACCAGAGACAATTCGCACAAAAGCAATACGGTCACGATGAGCTGGATTCATATTTGCTTGAATTTTAAAGATAAACCCAGAAAAATCTTCATTTAGTGGATTTACTTCTTCCTCTTTTTCAGTCATGCGTGGTTGAGGGGTTGGAGCAAACTGTAAATAAGTCTCCAAAAATGTTTGAACCCCGAAATTTGTTAAAGCACTACCAAAGAATACTGGTGTTAAATCACCTGCAAGTACTTTTTCCTCATCAAAATCATTACCTGCTTCATTTAGCAGCATAATATCTTCCATTGCTTGAGTGTAATAAGAAGTTGCTTTCATCGAATGATCTACGGCAAGTTCTCCATTCTCATCTATAGGAAGAAATCTCTCTGATTCATCCGTACGGAATTGTTCAATCCGTCCATTAAAACGATCATAAATCCCTAAAAATTCTTTTCCCATACCTATTGGCCAGTTCATGGCATATGATTGAATACCTAGAACCTCTTCCAACTCTTCCATAAGTTCAAGTGGTTCTTTCCCTTGACGGTCAAGTTTGTTTATAAACGTAAAAATAGGAATTCCTCTCATACGACAAACTTTAAATAGTTTTAACGTTTGAGCTTCAATACCTTTTGCAGCATCGACTATCATAACTGCACTATCAACAGCCATTAGTGTACGGTACGTATCTTCACTAAAGTCCTGATGTCCAGGTGTATCCAATATATTTATACGACAATTATTATAGTCAAATTGCATAACGGATGATGTTACCGAAATTCCACGTTGCTTTTCGATTTCCATCCAGTCAGACGTTGCAAATTTCCCGGATTTTTTCCCTTTAACTGTACCTGCATCACGAATAGCTCCACCAAAGTACAAAAGCTTTTCCGTAATAGTCGTTTTACCAGCATCGGGATGGGAAATAATTGCAAAGGTTCTTCTTTTCAATATTTCATCTTGTAATTTTATATCCATTCTGTTATATCTCCTTCTTATTTCACTTTCTTATCATATGGATTTAGGGAGCAAAAAACAAGTAAAAAAAGTGTAAGTGCTTATGTTTACTCTGAAAATCATTGGAAACACCGCAGCAAAAACCATTTCCCTCTTTATCGAACCATATGTTATCACTCATGGAGCATGACGTTGAAGTTTGATAAAAAAAGCGAAAGCGCCAATTTCGTCCTAGAAATCACTTCAAAAATTGGTTAAAGGCACAGTATACCTTTAACCTATATTCGAAATTGAATCTGGCAGGTTAGGCGCTAAGCTTAAATAAGCAGGACTCTTAAGACATTTTTGTATTTACGTAACTATATAAAAGTTTTGCTGTATTTTCCAACGAATCAATATGTGTACGCTCGTATGCATGAGATGCTTCAATACCAGGTCCCAATAGTGCATGCTTCACATCATATCCTGCACGAATAGCCGCCGATGCGTCAGATCCATAGTAAGGATAAATATCCAACTTATATTCAATATTTTCATTTTTAGCCAATTCTACTAATCGTCGAGTTAGCTCGTAATGGTAAGGTCCTGAAGAATCCTTTGCACAAATAGACACGGTATACTCATCAGACGATTGACCATCTCCGATAGCACCCATATCAACAGCCAAATATTCCACTGTTTCAGCCGGCACATTAGAATTACCACCATATCCGATCTCCTCATTATTAGAAATATAGAAATGTGTTGTATGAGGTAATGTCATGTCTGTATCTTGAATGGTTTTGATTAATTGCAGTAGTAATGCTGTACTCGCTTTGTCATCGAGATGGCGAGATTTGATAAAACCATTTTCAGTTTCTTCAAATCGAGGGTCAAATGAAACAAAATCTCCAACCTCTACACCTAATTTACGTGTATCTTCTGCCGTTAATACTTTTTCATCTATACGAACTTCGATATTTTGCTCATCCCTAGGTAAACCACTGGCATTCTTATATACATGTACAGTTGTTTGATGCATTAAAATAGTACCTCTAATTTTTTTGCCATCTGCTGTATGAATAGTACAGTACTCACCTTCCACAGCGTTCCAATTAAAGCCGCCTATCATCGTAAGTTTTAACCTTCCGCTACCTTTCACTTCTTTTACCATCGCACCTAATGTGTCTGTATGGGCTGTTAAAAGTCGATGCTTTGTATCATCTGTTCCTTTTATAGTAGCGATTAATGCACCTTTATTTGTCCGAATATAATTCACTTTCAGTTGCTTTAATATATTTTCCATAAAGTCCATAATCTCTTTTGTATAACCGGACGGACTAGGAATTTCTACTAATTGCTTTAATAATGCTACCGTTTCTTTTGCTTCAAATGTATATGACACTTTTTTATCCCCTTTCACTACCTTAGTCTTATCTTAACAAAATCTAATATAATCAGATACACCTAATTAGGATACTATTTCAACAACTAAAAAAGCGGATTCACTTTTAGCTTCTAGATTATCATTAGATAAAGTAATACTACTTATCTGTTGTCATAGACTAGACGAAAGAGTAAATCCACTTTTTTATTTAATTTCCCAACACAAAGTCAGGTACTTGATAGACCTCTAAAGGTTTAGAGAAATAATATCCTTGGACAGTTTGACAGTCATTTCCTCTTAAAAACTCAATGACCTCCGCCGTCTCTACTCCTTCTGCGACTACTTCGAGACCAAGGCTATGACCAATTTTAATAATAGAGGATACAATTACTGCATCTTTCCCTATTAATACTTGGCTTGTCAAACTACGGTCAATTTTCAACGTATGAATCGGTAACTCACTTAAATATCGGAAATTAGAAAAACCAGAACCGAAGTCATCCATTGCTAGTTTAATACCCATTGACTCAAGGTCATGTAATAGTTTCAGTAATCTTTCCATATTTTTCATCAAAACATTTTCGGTCAACTCAATTTCTAAATAATGAGGAGGTAAACCTGTTTTTTCTAAAATTGTATGTACACTTGCTAAGAAATCATTTTGCTCTAGCTCTATAGGACTTATATTAACGGAAATAGTTTTAAAAGGGACCCCTTGTTTAATCCACAGTGTTGCTTGTCTACATGCTTCTTCTAAAACATATTTACCAATTGAGATAATGAGACCCGTTTCTTCTGCGAAAGGTATGAAATCATTTGGAGGAATAATTTCTTTTCCTTTTTTATTCCAACGTATCAATGCTTCATAGCCTTCAATCGTTCCTCTTTTTAAATTGACTTTTGGTTGATAGACAAGATAAAATTCATGCTTGTCCAATCCGCTACGTATATCACTTTCTAAGCTTACTTTGTTGACATAGCCCTCCATATGTTTCCAATCAAACAGCACCGCATTTCGTTTACCATTTTCCTTTGAAATATTTAATGCTAAATCAGCCGCTCGGTGAATTTCTTTATAACTAGATCCATGTAGTGGAAAGGACGCTATTCCAATCGAACAAGATATATGAATTTCCATTTCTTCTATATTAAAAGGTTCTTCTACCTTTTGAATAAGTAGCTTTGCGTTTTCAAGCATTTTAGTTCTTTCCACTTGCCCCTTAATAAGTACAACAAATTCATCCCCACCAATGCGATATAACTCCCCTGTAGTGTTGTAAAAATCCTTAATCCTAGCCGTTACTAACTTCAAGAGGGAATCACCAGTAAAATGACCAAGGGAATCATTAATGTTTTTAAATCTGTCCAAATCAATATATAGAAAACTAAAGGGTGTGTTTTCGTTTATCACTTGTACAATATCTTTTTCTAAAGCCGCAGTATTAAACGTATTTGTCAAATGATCGCGGTAGGCAAGCTCAGTCAATTTAGTCCTTGCCGACTCAAGTTCCGTAATATCGTTTCCAATACCAATCGCGCCACTTATTGTTCCATTTGTTTCAACAGGAGAGATTGTAATATGTATACATCTATCATCTAACCATTCCTTATAAGAAACTTCCTCACCAGTAATAACTTTTTTTAGATGAAATAATAATCGATCTGTCATCTCTTCTGAGAAGTATGTATTCATTTTGTAGATAGGAATTAATATTTTATTTTCCATAGAATTAGCGCTAGGTTGAATCGTTTGTAGACCTTTTTTTGCTAAAAATTCTGAGGCTAATTTTCCGGTCAACAATGAAAAACCATAATTATTTTCTCTATCTTTTTCCACTTTGAAGACAAAATTGTTGATATGGTGTACGACGGTTTCAAAAGAAGAAAGTAGTTTGGACTGCAATAATATTTCTTTTTCTTTTTCTATAGTAATATCAGTGCGGATACTTAGAAAATAGGTATCGTATCCGTTATTTTCAACAGGTATTATATACGTTTTCACCCAATATAATTCGCCATTCTTACGTCTATTACATATTTCACCTGACCATGTATGTCCATTTAGAATAGTAGACCACATGTCTTTAAAGAAAGATTCAGGATGAGTTTTCGAGTTAATAATTCTATGTGTATTTCCAATTAGTTCTTCTTTACAGTATCCTGTAATCTTGCAGAAGCGGTCATTAACGAATAATATTTGTCCTACCTTATTGGTTACCGCTATTATCATTGTTTCATTCACTGCATAATCCATAAGCTCCATTTTAAAAAAGGCATCATCTAGCTTTTCCTGAAGTGCTATATCGCTACCCAATGACTCATTGAAGATTGCAGTTTTAACTTTATATAATAATTCATCGGTATTCGTATTAAATACAGACTCCATAGTGCCTCACCTGCCTAAAAATGATTGTTTAGTATTAATAATTCATGTTAATCTTAGTAAAATAGTCACTCTTTGTCAATGGAATCACCATAATAACTCACCTATTATTTATGAATTGTGACATTTTGAAATCTATTAAGTATTTTAAAAAAGCCATTCTAGTACAAAGACTAGAATGACTTATCTCATTTTATAAAGCTCTATTGGCTGATACCATTACTTTAGTAAGCCTCTCACTAACTTCACTTTGTTCTTGTAAGGTGGGAAAACGATATTTACTGGTAAGCTTGTATTTTTTTTCACGATAGACTTTTGATGTGTAAATAGAGTAAAGCTTGCTTCTCCGTGATAGGATTGTACTCCTGAGTTCCCTACTCCGCCAAATGGTAAATGAGCACTTCCAGCATGCGTGATTGTGTCATTTATACAGCCTCCTCCAAATGGTAGCTCTTGAAGAAAGAATTGCTGCGCTTTCTCATGTTCACTAAACATATAAGCAGCTAAAGGTTTTGGAAACTTACGAATTTGCTGGATTATAGTCCGTAAATCATTGTAAGCAATTATAGGTAGTATCGGCCCAAATAATTCCTCTTCCATCGACGGACTATTGAAATCAACTCCATTCAATAAAGTTGGTTCCATAAATAAATCATCACGATCCGTTTTCCCTCCAAAAATAATATGGTCACTTTCCTCTTCTAAAATTCTCTTAAGGCGATCAAAATGATTACCATTTACTATTCTTCCTAGGTCAGGACTTTGTTGCAATTCTTTTCCGTAAAACTGTGTAATTGCTTTTTTCATCTGTTCGATAAACTTATCTTTTACCGATTCTTCCACTAATACATAATCGGGCGCTATACATGTTTGACCTGCATTCACAAATTTCCCCCATACAATACGTTTAGCTGCTACAGCTAAATTTGCAGTATGATCCACAATCGCTGGACTTTTCCCACCTAATTCTAAAGCAATGGGTGTTAATCGCTCTGCAGCTGCTTTCATCACTATTTTTCCTACTTGGACGCTTCCAGTAAAAAATATAAAATCAAAAGGAGCATGTATTAACAAAGAGGTTTCTTCCTTCTCTCCCTCTAATACTCTAATATATCTCGGATCAAATGCTTCAGAAATAATTTTCTTCACAATATTAGTGGTGTGAGGTGTTGCTTCTGAAGGTTTAATAACTGCACAATTCCCTCCAATAATTGCTCCAATTAGCGGCTCCATAATAAGTTGGAATGGATAATTGAATGGTGCAATTATTAATACGGTTCCATAAGGATCATTTACAACAAAGCTTTTAGATGGCATTAAAGCAACAGGTGTTTTTACGTACTTCGGTTCCATCCACTGCGCAATATTTTTAATCATAAAGGAAATATTGTCATAAACTAATCCTATTTCTGTGACATAGGCTTCGAATTCACTCTTTCTTAAATCCTTGTATAATGCTTCTATTACTTCTACTTCATATTTTTTAATCGTACTTTTAAGTATTTCTAATTGGGCTATTCGAAATTCTACAGGTCGAGTCATTCCAGCATAAAAATAGGCTTGATGCTCTTCTAGCATATGGTTTAATTGTTGCTCTGAAAATTTCATTTTTTATTCTCCCCTTTTATTCATTTAATCTTAAAGGAATCATACTATTTTTTTCTAATAGAAGAAAGAATAAACATTTAATATGCAATACATGAAGTCTACCTTTCGTGGAATACTAATTGCAAGAAGTCATTTCCACCAATAGACTACAACTATAAGTCTATAAGACTTCAGAATCCCTGTGCTAAACGATTCATTTTTCACGTAATTGGTTTATATGCGAAGCTCAGCAGGGTATAAAAATCGTATATATAAACAAAACAAATTATTAAAAGGGAGGAAATAATAATGACTGAAACAGAAACTTGGTGGGAGCCCATTTTTACAGGTGCTTTCGCATTAGGGCTAAATAAAGAGCGTTTAAATGAACTAGAAGAAGAAACATTTTTATATTTTCAAGAGGATCAAGGTGAAATGGAGAAACACTAATTGAATAATCTATTTAGGATTTCAGCTTTTCCCTTCTACTATATAAGGAAAAGCTGATTTTTTATTTCCTCTTTATTTATATGCTAAACTACAATGGGTGATAATAAATGAAGAAGATTTTTTCTTATCTAGTTCTATTCACTATACTTCTATATGGTTGTGATGAAAGTTCCACTAATGGTGTGATTCAAACTGATGGAAGTACCAATCAAATAGCTGTTGAAGTTGTGGAAGTTATTGACGGTGATACGATTAAAGTTAAATATAATGGAGACATAGAAAAAGTTCGATACTTGTTAATAGACACTCCCGAAACAAATCATCACACTCTAGGAAAACAACCATTTGGTGAAGAAGCAAAACAACGCAACAAGGAAATAATAAAGAGTGGGAATGTAACCATTGAGTTTGATGTAGGAAATCGACTAGACGACTATGGTAGAATGCTCGCTTATGTGTATGTAGACGGCGAAAGCGTCCAAGAAACTTTGCTCGAAGAGGGACTAGCAAGGACAGCCTATATCTTCCCTCCGAACACTCGATATTTAGACGAGTTTGAGGAAGCTTCTAAAGTGGCTAAAGAAAGAAGTATTGGTATATGGGAGACCGATAACTATGTTACTAATAGAGGTTTTAATGCTGAAGTTCTAACTAATAATAATGCTGAAGAAAAAAAATCCACAACTGAACAATGTAATATCAAAGGAAATATTAATCGGCAAGGCAAAAAAATTTACCATATAGCTAGCGGGAAATATTATGAACAAACTAATCCTGAAGAATGGTTTTGTACTGAGCAGGATGCTATACAAGCCGGTTTCAAAAAGTCCGGTGAGTAAAAATGCAATCAGTGGGAGATGATGTCGCCACTGACTGTATTTCTTTATTATGTTCTTGCGCCTTTTATTTTAGCTTCTGGAACTGTTTCTTCAGGTGAAATATCTGCAAAGGTTTCATTTTGTTCTTCTAAATCTCTTGTCCGATGCGCTAAACGTGAAGCTGCACTAGAAGCGATGCTCGCCACTAAATCATCTAAAAATGTATGAACTGCTCCTCCAATTTTAGTATCTAATTTTGAAATAAGTCCAATTTTATTTTTATCTAAATGGCCAAATGTAGTTACTGCTATACTGCCATAAGTAAATACAGCTCCCAGTGCAATTGTTTCGTCTACCCCAAACAAACCTTCATCTGCTTCCACTATTTGTTGCAATGGTGCAGATAGCATTTTCTTCTCTGCCAACTCGTCAAGTTCGATACCAACTAATATCGCATGTTGCATTTCTCTTTTTTTCAATACACTTTTAACAGATTCTATACAATGTTCTATAGTAAGTCCCTTATTGTAAGGAAATTGCATCTCAAATACAATCTCTGCTATTTCTTCCAAAGTAACTCCACGTCTTTTTAACGCGTCTTTTGTAGCTTGCTCTACTTCACGAGAATGGACTCTAGATGTTTGTCTATCCATATTGTTATCCCCCTTGTTGTTTCATCATTTCGTTTATTATACCTCTTTGCTAGTATATGATACAATTTCTGTACTACATGAATGATATTAGGAGGAAATTATGAACAAGGGAACTATACAAGATATATCGTTTTTTAGTGAGGCTTTACAGGAAGAAATGCAACTTCTAATATACTTGCCTCCAAATTATTCACCTCTCTATAAATACTCTGTACTAATAGCATCTGACGGAAAAGACTATTTTCAACTAGGAAGAATTTCTCGAATGGCTGATGAGTTATATGAAGAACAAGCAATTGAGAACTTAATCATAGTTGGAGTACCTTATAAAAACGTAAAAGATCGAAGAGATAAATATCATCCAGATGGTTCTCAATTTCCTGCTTACAAACGTTTCTTGGCGCAAGAATTAGTACCGTATATAGATGAAAACTATCCTACTTATCAAGTTGGAATGGGAAGATCACTAATAGGCGATTCGTTAGCTGCTACTGTTTCACTCATGACAGCTTTAGCCTATCCAAATACATTTGGAAGAGTAATAATGCACTCCCCACTTGTCAATCAGGCTGTAATAGAATCCGTCGAGAAATATAAAGACGTTCATGCATTTTCTCTTTACCACGTCATTGGAACGGAAGAAAAAGCCGTGAAAACAGGGGACGGTTTATTAACCGACTTCATTACTCCAAATAGAGAGTTACACAATTTATTTAAAAATAAAGGATTTTTGACCTTTTATGACGAATTAACAGGAGACCATACTTGGAAGCTTTGGCAACCAGATATAAAAAGAGCGTTGTTGCAAAATTTTAGCCTATAGAGAAAGATTTGTTATAATAGGTAATATTGTTATTTTAATAATTTGAGGAGGTAATGAAAAATGAAATACGGAATTGTTGCTTTTCCATCTAAAAAGGTACAGGACTTCGCAAACTCCTATAGAAAGCGTTATGACCCTCACTATGCTTTAATCACTCCACATATGACGGTCAAAGGTGTATTTGAAGCCGATGAAAATGAGATTAAAACCATCGCTGAGAAGGTTAATAAAGTAGTGCGTAATCATAAACCATTTACTTTAAAAACAACTAAGGTAAGTTCATTTGCCCCTGTTACTAATGCTATATACTTTCATGTGGAACCAACAGCTGAGCTAGTTAAACTGCATGAGGATTTAAATGATATTCAATATAATGAGGATGAAAGCTATTCTTTTGTTCCTCATATTACAATTGCTCAAAAGATGAACGCAAGTGAACATGATGATATACTGCCACAATTAAAAATGATTGGTGCACAGTTTGAAGAAGAAATCGATCGCCTACATCTTTTATATCAACTGGAAGATGGATCATGGACTGTATACGAAACATTTAGATTGTCTGGAGCTGAGTAAGTATTGGTGTACGCAAAGAAAGTGGAAACTGAAAAAGAATATGAAGATGCTATAAAAATTAGAAGAAAAGTTTTTGTTGAAGAACAAGATGTCCCTCTTCATCTTGAACTGGATGAGCATGACGAAGAGGCAGTACATTTTGTAGCATACGACGAAGGCACTCCATTCGGCGCAGGTAGAATTAGAGTTATTGAACCTGGAATAGGTAAAGTAGAAAGAGTATGTATTCTTCCAAGTTATCGTGGACGAAAGTTAGGTAATCTCATGATGCAATGCATGGAGGACTACTCGAATTCTACCGGCATTAATAAGCTAAAGCTGAATGCACAAAGTCAGGCCATTCTTTTTTATGAAAAAAGAAATTATACTATTACTTCACCTGAATTTTTAGAGGCTGGAATTCCTCACAGAGCGATGGAGAAACAAATTTAATACGACAATTTTATGGAGAGTTTTGACTAACGTCAGACTCTCCATTTTACGTTTGGAAACTTTTTGAGTGACCAATATTTACAAAATTTTCATTTCCGTGACATTCTTTCATGCTATATCATATAAATACTATTAACGAATGAATTCAAACCATATATGTATCCATATAAAATTCATCAAAATATTCCAAACTTCATAAACATCCTAGTTGGAGATAAGACTTTTTATGGTTTTTTGTTTTAAATAGTAAAGCAGGAAATCTCCATTTTGTTTGAAAAGTTCCCGCTTAATCATAGGCTTTTCATCTCTTTCAATTAAAAACGATTTGCACCCAAAAGTATAAGAGGGTTAACGTTACAATCGTTGTTATAGGAATTACTTTTATCGAGATGCTCAAATAATCTTTCCATGTAATTTTAATTTTATTTTTCCTTAAAATGTCCATCCAAATAAGGGAAGCAAGTGTGCCAATTGGTAACAACAGTGAACCCATATCGCTCCCAATAATATTGGCAAGATAAATCGTTTTTAAAGTAATCGGGTCTAAGCCCATTTCTGTTAATGTTATCGTCCCAATCATTAAGGCAGGATGATTGTTAAAAAGGTTTGATAGTATGGACACTAACCCCCCCATGATGAAACTAGCTTGGAATAACCCCTGCTGAACAATCGGTTCACACCACTCAACTAGTAGTGCAGTTAGACCGACATTGTGTAGGCCGTAGATAATTACGTACATAGAAAATGCAAAAATTAGAATATGCCATGGAGTCTTTTTCAAAATATCTATTGGATTAGATTTTAAATAATACCCTCTCCATAGTAATAGAATAAGCGAACTAATTGCTGCAACGATTTCAATGGGAATATTTACATAAGAAGCAAAAAATAGCATCCCTCTTACAACTAAGACAAAGAATAGGATCTTGAACATAAATTTACTACGCTTATGTTTCGTCTCCAGGGAGATACTTGCTTTCAGTGGATGAAAGTTTTGAGTAAAAAATGATTCCTCCACATTAATGAGAGAGTTTGGTAAAGTTTCAGGCAGTCTTTTCTTCACAATGACAAACATCAAACAGGACATAAATAATAACCCTAAAGTTGCTGGGACAAACATCATTAAAGTATGCATCCATAAAGACATATCAACAATCTTTAATGCTATTAAGTTAACTAGATTGCTTACTCCGATAGGTGCGCTGGAGGCAGTCGCAATTAAAGCTCCACTGATTAAATAGGGGATTTGTTGAGGAGGTTTTAGTCTCATGTTCTTAAGTAGTAGTATTAAAATGGGAGTTGTTATCAAAATACTCCCGTCATTATTGAACAATAATGTCATTCCAAAACATAATAACTGTATATACCAATACAATCGATAACCTGATCCTTTTGAAAAAGCTACAATTCTAGTAGCTACCCAGTTGAAAAAACCGAAGCTTTCCAATATGACAGCCATGACAACTGTCGATATTATCGTAATGGACGCCCCTCCAACTTTATCGATAATATCAAACACGTCTGCTAAAGTCACAATTCCTGCAAATAATAATATCCCAGCGCCAATTGTTGCTGGCCAAGCTTCATTTACTTCTCTAGGTCTTACAAAAATGACTAACATCGTAGATAGGAACACCAGAATGGCGATTCCAATTTGCAAACTCATACATATACCATTTCCTCTCCTTATTATGATTGTCCCCTTCCTTGTATGTATATTCCTTTCCCATTAGAGAAACGAGGTGTATGTCCATATTCTCTAAAATAATCTATAAAACTCACTATTTTACATAATAGAATAAATAAATTCTATCTATCCCCAACTTCAAGAAGCATGAAATATTTCATGCTTCTAATTTTATATATACATTTTTTATACTCCGTGAATCGTTTTTATATGATCAATATTTATATAATCCTTAACTGCTCTAGCTGCCTCCAACTCGACAACTTGTTCTTCTACATTTTTTATAGTTCCAATATGACTCTTACTTCCACCAATATTAAAAACAATAATCTTATCTATAAATTTTTCTATTTTGTTTTTAAAAGTATCCGCACTAGCTTCTGTCACTGATAGTTGGAACTTCAGATTATTTAACCCGTAAGGACATTCATTTGTAGGATAAGGAATTAGCCACTTTAAATGTTTGGTAGATATATACATAGTTTTATAAATCGGCGAATAAAATTCAAAATAATCATCCATTATCTCAGTGATATAACCATGTAGGGGCTGATCATCTATTAAGTATATTTCAGTGCTCTTTCCCTGAGCTTGATGTAGCGTTACTCGTAAGGATAGTTCATGATTATTTCCACCACTTTTAATACTAGAAGACTCTATTGGGGCAAGGGTATCTAACTCATTTTTCTTTAGAGGACAGAAGCTATGGATATGAATGATAGGAATATACATATAATCTGTACCATTGAAAATAACTATAATATCTGTTCCCACATCAATTAGAGTACCCTTTAATACTTTTTTCCTGACACCTCTATTTGGACATACTCCTTCAGTAGACTTTGAATAATTTTATTCAAGGTCACAACTCCTTTTAGTATTTACTCGTCCTGGAAACACTACCGTCTTAACTTCCGGTACATTGTCGTTGCATGTCTCATTAGCGATATATATTGTTTTTCTATTGCAGCTGTGTCGTGCCTAGAGTCATATATTGGATAACCATAAATCATTTCATACTGTCTCACTTTTTCTGGACTGCCCTCGACTCTTGGGTGAAAATATAATTTGTTATCTGTTTGTTTAAAATTTACCGCATTTGAAATTTGAACTGCTGCGTAATTCATCAAGGCAAAGTATTGCTGCTCCAACATTTCATTCACTTCTTTTTTACTCATCACATTTACATTTAATTGAGGTTTTTTTTTTTCTAATGTTCGCGGTGGATTATCTAAGATATCTAGTTTGTCTTGCCCATCCGAGTTTCCACCAAATTGTTTTGAATAATCTGTCTGTTCATTTAGCTCCGGCTTGGACGTGGCCACTAATTTATTTTCAATTGGGGGTGTCATTTTATTTTTCAAATCATTTTTCTTTGGTAATGTAATAGTAGATTGATCACTATTCATTGAGCTCCAAGCCGTTAGAAGTACATCTTTCCCCTTCACTTTCGACCTTTTTTCAGGAATATTTAGTTCTTCATTGGAATCAAAACTAACTTGTTCTTCTTCAATTTGATCTTTTATTTCATCTAGGTAAATCTCAAGTTGTTCTTCTGATTGAGGAGGAATAGCTTTATCTAATAATTTATCTTCAGCTATTAAGTCTGTTACTTCACTTTCGACTTCATCTATACTGGATACTTCCTCTTCTAACTCTAAAATAATAGCCTCGGCAATTGCTAAATCTCCACTGCTACCTTTTTGCTCCAATTCAGCTTTAGCAGAAGTGTCATTATCCTCTAACCCAGTTATTTTAATCGGGTCCACTAATTTATCAGTAATCCCAATCGTCACTGCCTCAACTTCTTGTTTACTAACTAAAGTACTAACTTTCTCTGTTAATTCACCAGGGGTTGTATTCTTCCTTACTTCCGGTTCGCGTAGAGGAGCTGTCACATTTGCAACAATCTTATTGGCCATTAGTTTAGTTCTGTCCTGTTCCACAGTTAAATTCTCATTTCTAACCTCAATAGAACCTTTGCTAATACTAAATCTGTATAGTTTTTGGATAGCCAGTTGTTCCTTCTTATTGGAAAAATAGAGGTCACTTTCAGATATATTGCTAGAAATATCGGTAATATGTGAAATAGGAATAAAAAATAATTCTTTCCTATTTATTAGAATGATATGATCCTCGAAGATACTGCTTAATATTCCGTAAAGAGTAGGAATTCCGTATTTGTTTACCGTAACCCATTGGTACCTTAATGCAATTAACACATCTGTCATATCATTTCTAACTAGATATGGACTAAACTTCTTTGCTAGAGACAAATCGGTAGTATTCTTAGAAATTGCTTGTATTTGATGTATCGCTATATAGAAAGTATTTTCATTCACTTCCAAAACAATATGATTTTCTTGAATATCTAATAAGATACCTTCAACGAATTGATTATTAGCTAAATACAATCCTATACTCTTCTTTTCATTGGCATATAATACGTTTTCGAAGTTTCTTTTCTGCACTTGGAGGTCACCTCCCTTATAGAATATTCGTCGCTTTTAATTAAAAAAGCGACGAATGCATACTTATTTACTAGCTTTACTTTGCTTCTTCTTGATTTTTTGATTCATTTTTATTATCTTCTTTATTATTTTTATTTTCCTCTTTACCACTTTTATCTTTGTCTTTTTTCGTTTTTTCAATCTTCACTCCATAACTAATATTACGAATATGAAATAAAGCAACTCGAATTATTTCTTCGTTCGCCACAATTATTGCGTAATCATCTGTAACTGAATCTAAAACACCTTCTAGTGTTTCAGGCCCACCACGATTAATTTTTACCCACTGTAATGTTAGACAATTCAAAATACCTTTGAAATCATCGGCTTGAATATACTCAAAATCTTTCGGTATTTCAAGATTGAATTCTGTCTCGTTTTTAGAATGATTCGTCAAACTTTTAATATGTTGTGTACTATAATATATAATTCCATCGTTTTCTGTTAATAAAGTAAAGTAATCGTCCTCAGCTGACAAGAGTAAACCTACTCTCGATTCTGGGCCACCTCTATCTACTTTAATTACTTTGTCTACTAGAGAGAGTAACATTTTCTTATTCATCTTTCTAACCTCCTTTTTAGTTATCCTTGTATCTATATGTATCTTGGAGGACCTGAGTATTGGTTAAACGCCCATTTCACTTTAATTATACAAGCACCCATCATCTTAACTCCCCGAACAATATGATGCATCTCTTCATATTCTGTAATAGTGTCATTAAATCATAGAAAGTAGTGAGTATTTTGAAAGACCACAAAAAGAAAAAAATGCCTCATCATAAGTCGGAAGATACATCAAATGATATTGCTGATAAAAATGTAAGCGAATCAGAAGATGAAACAATAGGAGCAAAGGAAGGATCAGAGAACAAAAAAGACAAGGATGCGAAAAAAGAAAAAGATAGTAAAGAAGATAAAGAGAAAAAGGAAAAAAAGACCTCGAAGGATTCAGAGAAAAAACAAGACACTAAAAAAGAACATAAAGAATCCAGTAATTTTGAAAATACAGATGAAGACAAAAAAGATAAAAAGAAAAAACACGAAAAAACAGAATCAAGTGAAAAAAGTGCTGACCATGAGAAACATTCAGACGAAAAGAAAAAAGGACATAAAAAATAACCATAGTACTAAGTCAGACGGAGTAATAAATAAAGGTCCAGCTAATCCCATGATGGAATTAGCTGGACCTTTTATTTTCGTTGTTGTTAGTTCAAAATTGAGATTTATCCTGAAAAAATCGCTTATCGTAGATAAGCGATCTTTCTAATACTATGAACTAAACATACGTATTAACACTGTTTCCTTTACCACTGATTTCAGCTATTAGTGGAGATAAGTTTACTGGATTTGGATGGATAAAGCCTTTAAATAATGGTTGGATTGATGGTCTTTCTTGTTCCATTAATTGCTCTGCTTCCTCTTCTAAAAATTGTTCCTGCTCTTCTAAGTGATCATCAAAACCAGATTTAAATTTTACAAGTTGAATATTATCAATATAAGCAAAATTATAATCATTCCCAATCATTCTATTAGCATAAACTTGTGATTGAATCGGTTGTATTGGAAGAATATATCCCATGTTCTCCACCTCCACATTATTTTTATTATATTACGCTTTACCCCATCCTATTATTCTTAAACCTATTTTTTTATAAAAAGTTTAATTAATTTACAAACTTATAATAGTTTTTGAATATCTGCTAAACTTAACGAACTCCCACTCTGTAAAATAGAGCGTGTAAGTTCATCTTCTAATTCCTGAGAAACAGGTTTATTTGCTAACTTGCCAACTTTACGTACAATTTTACGAACTTGTTTCTCATCCGTAAAATCAGCATGTGAGATGGCATTGGCAAGCGTAAATAGGTCATCCATTGACACACCGGTTTTATTTTCTATAGATTTAAAAAATGAATTTTGCATAATTTTTCCCCCTCACATCTTATTGTTTTTTATTAATAAGGGAGAAAGCTTCTACCAACAATGATTAGTAATATAAACAATACAACGATTAGTACAAAGGTTGAACTTTTGTTGCCACCATATTCGTTGCCTCCAGCATACCCCGGGTATCCTTGGTATCCTTGGCATCCTCCACCACAGTAGTCATACATACTCTTTCCCTCCTCTCCTCTTCAACTTATTGTATGCGAGAGGAGAAAGGAAAAAAGGGCGAATCAACTAGTACATTGTCTTCCGCTTGTGAAAAATGAACGCACCAATGACACCAAACAATATTGCAGAGCTTATACCAGAGCTTGTTACTTCAAACATTCCAGTCAATACACCGATTAACCCATGCTTTTCTGCTTCTGCTAGTGCTCCATGTGTCAAAGAATTTCCAAAGGAAGTTATAGGAACCGTCGCTCCTGCACCAGCAAAGTCAATCAATGGCTCATATAGACCAAACCCATCTAATATAGAACCTAATACCACTAAAGTACTTAATGTATGTGCAGGTGTTAGTTTAAATACATCCATGAAAATTTGACCAATAACACATATCAAACCACCAACGATAAAAGCAGTCACTAATGATGAAATCATGTTAACCCCTCTTTTCCATACGACATTCAATAGCATGAGCAATACAAGGGATTGTTTCCCCTTGTTGAAATGTTAAAGGGGATAATAAAGCCCCTGTAGCTACTAACAATACACGTTTAAAAGATCCTTTTTTTAACTGATCGTATATTTGACCGAAGAAAACAACAGCCGAACAGCCTGCTCCACTACCACCTGCATTGAAAAACTTATCATTTCCATAGAACTGAGCACCCGCATCTTGCAAGATAACACCAGTATTTTCATCTTGAAACATTTCCTTTAATATAGAAATTCCTATATTGCCTAAATCCCCTGTCATAATTACATCGAAGTCAGCCATTTTACTATTCGTATTCGTTAAATGTCGCTCGATTGTATCTCTAGCAGCAGAGGCCATTGCTGCACCCATATGTAATGGGTTTGTTTGTTGACTATCCACCACTTTGCCAATAGTTGCATGGGTGACGACTGGAGTATTTTTCAAGTCTTTTTCTAACAGAGAAAAACCTGCTCCAGTTACAGTCCATTGAGATGTTTTAGGTTTTTGAGTACCATACTCCAACGGGTACCTAAATTGACGCTCTACAGCTTGATGATGACTAGAAGCTCCCGCAAGTACAGTACGCGCATTTCCTGACTCCAACAAAAGACAGCCAAGAATAACCGATTCCATCGAACTGGCACAAGCTGAAAAAACTCCCAAGTATGGGATAGCCAGGCTCCGCGCTGCAAAATTTGTTGGAGATAACTGATTGATAAGATCTCCTCCTATCAGAACATCTACTTTATCTACCTGAGTATGACCTTTTTTAGCAGCCCAATGACATGCACTTTCAATCATCCGAGCATGTGCCTGCTCATTTGTTTCATCCTTTTCTGTTTCTAATGAAAGAACCTCATCAAAGGAATCAGCAAAAGTGCTATCCTTTTCTACTGGTCCCACCACTGTTCCCGTATTGGCTATACAAATTTTAGATGTAAACTGAAGAGTTCCAAACGTATTTACCATGAGACAACACCTATATTCACTAATATTGTTTTAATAAGTGCAACGACAAATGCAGACAGCACACCAAATACAATAACCGATCCTGCAAGTTTGAACATATTGCCTCCAACCCCTAATACATACCCTTCCGATTTATGCTCTATTGCAGCTGAAATTACTGCATTACCAAATCCTGTAACGGGTACCGCTGATCCAGCACCTCCAATTTGTGCAATTTTTTTATATAAACCAGTTCCAGTTAAAATCATTGCGATAAATACCAACGTAGCAACCGTTGGATTTCCAGCAGTTCCCTCTGTAAAAGGGAAAAAGCGCATATAGAAAAATGTAATAAGTTGTCCTATAGTACAGATGATTCCTCCAACAATGAATGCTTTGAGTATGTTCATAAAAAATGGCACTTTGGGATTTTTTTCATCTACTATTTTTTGAAATTGTTGTTGGTCCATTAGGTCTCTTCCTTTGATAACAATTTTATTTTTTCAATCGACTTTTTCAGTTCCTTTTGTTTCAATTTCTTTTCGATGATGGTTTCTACTTCCCACATAAGTTTTTGATCACCTGTAACAAGTACTTTCTTTTCCGGAAATTGTTTTTCAATTTGTTTAGTAATTTTTTTTTCGATTTTTGCTTTATTAAAACGATCGAAGCGATTTATATTGATTGCAACTAAAATATCTTCCTCATTTATCACACTTTTATAACCATAAATCGTATCTTGTTTTTGCATGATTGGTTTTAATGAAGAGGAATTATCTGAGGGGAAAATCACTTTTTCTTTCTCGCTTGAACAAGCGCCCAACAATAAAACCATTAGAAAAACAATTAAGCTTTTTTTCATATGATTACATGCTCCTTTTTTTGTGTTAGTATGCTCGCTGGTATTTGAAATATGCAAATTGCTTACGAGATATTTGCCCTTGTCAAGATGAACTTCCCACATACGTTAGTAAGAGATGAAGAGGAGGTGAATTTTAATGGGTTGTGGAAAATTAGGTGATGTTACCGATGTAACGCAGTCTGGAAATTGTGTTTGTGATGTTGTCCGTGCTATTAAGGACATTCAAGATCAAGCAACAGATGATTGCCCTCAATGTCCGACAAATTGTTTTCTAGAACCACTTGGAGGTCTTGTTAGCCCTGCTAGTAGACGTCAAGCAGACACACGAGTATTTATGTTATTAACGAAAGATGGAGATCCTTTTAAAGCGTTCTTCCGTGATAATGATAGATTTGATTGTGATTGTATTTCAGTTTACTTCCGTGTAGAAGATATCTTTGATGGTTGCTGTGCAACATTAAGAGTTTTAGAGCCACTTGACAGAGAACGTAACGAAGTTGATTTATTAAACGATTGTGGTACAAAAATCGACTTAAGAAAACTTTGTAAAGTTAGAAATTTCAGATCAACTGGCAGTTGTATTACTGTAGATTTGAATTGTTTCTGTGCAATTGAATGTATCGCCGATGTATTTTTAGATGTATGTGACTGATCGTTTCATCTGTAGTGTCTATTCCGTTCGGGGGAACCCGAGCGGTTTTTTAGTGATTTTTTTTGAAACACCTGTCAATGATTTCTTTAAACACAAAAAAGCTATCCTACAATAGGATAGCCTAAGTTCACTTCAATATACTTCCACGCCACATAATCTTTTCGATCTCTTCTAATGGAACCGTCATCAATTCTTCTTTTCCAACTAGTAAAGTAACTTGACTTTCTTCAACCCGCTCTACTTCACCTGGCACAGTTACTCCACCTTTTAGATGAAATATTAACGGTTGATATACTTTACGTTGAAATGGTTTTGCTAAAAATTTTAATTTATCTATAATTGCTAGTGTCTTCGTCGAATAACTTTTCTGTATTTCATAAATCGATGTACTTTCATCTAGTAATTCGTATGGAATTACAGCTCGTTCATTTGGTGGCAGATGAAAAACTGGTGGGCCTTTTATAAAGAGCAAAGGATCATTAAATGAGTTCATTAGCACATCCTTTTTCCTTTACTTTATGCAATTTTAAAAAATATGATACAAACTACAATGATGAAATAAATAAAGTGGCCAATCCAAGGTAAATTAAAATACTCACGACATCATTTACTGTTGTGATAAATGGTCCCGATGCGACTGCGGGATCTATTTTCATTCGATGCATCAATAAAGGAATAAAAGAACCTCCCAAAGTAGCAACAAAAATCGAACCAAAGATCGATGAACCAACCAAAATACCAATTAGCAAATCATGTTTCCAAAAAAATACTACTCCGACCACAAGCAAACCACAAATGAGACCGGTAATCAGTCCAGTGCCAGCTTCCCTAAAAAGTAATTTCGTCTTACTTTCTTCTTCTATATCTCCTGTTGCAATACCACGAACTGCAACGGCTAGAGCTTGAGTCCCACTATTACCAGCCATACCAGCGATTAGGGGAATGAATACAGCAAGAAGTGCAACTTTATCTAGTGTCTGTTCAAAAATACTCATTAGATTAGCAGTGAGCATTCCTAGGAATAACAAAATAATAAGCCAAGGCAGTCTTTTTCTAGCAGCTTGTAATGGTCCTTTATCAAAGGTGTCCATATTGGATACACCAGCAAGTTTCGAGTAATCATCTGATGCTTCTTCGTCTAATACATCTAAAATATCATCGACCGTTACAATTCCCAGTAAATGATTTTTAAAATCTACTACTGGAACAGCTAGGAAATCATAGTCTTTGATCATTCTTGCTACTTCTTCTTGGTCAACACTTACTAAAACACTTACTACGCGATCATTCATAATATCCTTTATCAATGTATCTTCATCTGCAATGATTAAATCACGCAGTGAAATAACACCGGATAGTTTATGATCATCGTCCACCACAAATAAATAATAAATGGTTTCTGCTTCAGGTGCAGCGCTACGCAAAATAGTCATTGCTGAGCGACATGTTGAATTTTCTGGAATGACTACATATTCTGTTGTCATGATGGACCCAGCTGTATATTCCTCATAATGCAAGAGGTCCTTAATTTCTTTTGCAGATTCCTTATCCATAATGTTTAAATAACTAGCAACCTTATCTTTACCTAACTCATTTAGAACATCTACTGCATTATCTGTAAACATAAAGGAAAGCATATCTGCAGCATATGTAATATCCATTTCCTGCATAAACAAATCATATTGCTCGCCATCAAATTTTGTTGCTTCAAATAGTTCAGCTATTTCTTTAGGAGAAAGGTAATGATAAATTTTCATACGTACATCTGGCTCCACCTTTTCAAAAAATATGGACTGATCATACGGATGTAGTTGCATAAATTCTTCTCTAAACTGTTCCATTGATTCATTCAATAGAAATTCAATTAAGATAGATTCCTCTAAGGGCTCTTGGGTGATTTCATCTTTCACACTTTCTCCTCCTCTCTGCATTTTGCTTATTTATTGTATGAAGTAAGCACTAAATAAGCAATGTTAATATTCCCTAGGAAATAATTTAATAAAAAATTTAGGTTATCTTTTAACTAAATCAACAATATGAAACACACAAAATAACTTAATATTATAACCTATAATTCGTATTTGTTTAATGACCTTCGCTGATTGGAGCGTAAGGCTGCGATTCCCATGTTAAAACCGCCCTGTGGACGAAGTGACAGGGAATGACGTGTCCGTCTGGATTAGAAACCGATGAGGTTGGTTTGGCTACCATTAACTTTTTATAAATACGAACTCAATTACTAAAAATATGAAATCCCACCATTCTTCCTGTCACTTAGGAATAATTAGTGGGAATCAGCGCTTTCATATCTTCTGGAAATGGAGCAACTAAGTGCATACGCTCTTTTGTAAATGGGTGTATCAATTTTAGTTCTTTTGCATGAAGTGCTTGCCTACTTATGATTTGGAGTTCACCACCATATAGATCATCTCCGATTAATGGATGACCAATAGACATCATATGTACTCGAATCTGATGTGTACGACCAGTATGTAAATATAATCGTACATGCGTAAGTTTTTTTCCGTCGATTTCAAAACGAGATAATACGTGACCAGTGGTTTTAGCCTGTTTACCATTGTCATCGATAATACGTTCAATAATACTACCATTTTTTCTACCAATAGGAGCATCAATAACTAATTCATCTTGTTCAATATGACCGTGAACGAAAGCCTCATAAGCACGTGATATTTGGCCTAATTGTTGCATTTCACTTAATAAATGATGTGCGTGACGATGCTTAGCCACACAAATGATACCAGAAGTATCCTTATCAAGCCTAGTTACAATATGTACTGTAGAAGACAGTCCACTTTTCTCCAAATATCCAGCTATATAATTGGCCATTGTTCCGATGGGATGTTCGCGAGATGGAATTGTGCTTATGCCGGCAACTTTTGTAAGAATGAGAAGATGGTCATCCTCCATCAAAATTGGAAAGTCGACTTGCTGAGGTATTAATCCCAAACTCTTTTTCTCAGGTGGAAATGTAATTTTGACCGAATCCCCTATATCTAACTTATGGCGTACGGTCTTCTCCACTCCATTAACCGTAATTAGCCCACCTTCGTATTTAATACTAGTCAGTGCTTTTTTCGAAATACCGTATTGCCGAATTGCATCCCGAAGTAATTGTTCCGACTCATTTACTCGAAATTCTAAATGGATTAAATCTTCTTTCATATTTCTAAATCACTATCGATAAAGGAAGAATGTACTCTATGCCAAAAAGGAAATGATCTAAACCGAGCGAAACGAACTTTTTCATCTGCTACTCGATACTTAATAGATTGAACATCTTTGTGTAATAACTGAAGATGGTCTACAGTCACCATGAAATCCGGTCCTTTCACAGGCTTTAGTAAACATGAGTGATGTTTCGGTAAGACCAGTGATGAACCAACTGTTCGGAAGACCCTGTTATTAATAGATGCAATTTCCGCAAGTTGAATAGCTTCTAACGAAGGATGCACGATGGCCCCTCCAAGTGCTTTGTTATATGCCGTACTCCCGGATGGAGTAGACATACATAAACCATCTCCTCTGAATCGCTCAAAATGATCTCCGTTCAGTTCCACATCCATTACTAATGTAACATCAGGTGATTTTACAGTAGACTCATTTAATGCTAAATAGACCGAACTGTCTTCCCCATGTTTATAATTGATCGTTACTTCAAGTAAAGGATATTCTATTACTTCAAATTCTTTTTTAGCGATGCTAATAACAAGTTTTTCAATCTCTTCTGGTTTCCAGTCCGCATAAAATCCTAGATGCCCTGTATGAAGTCCGACAAAAGCAACAGAAGGGGTTAAATGTTTATATTTATGAAATGCATGTAATAATGTGCCGTCCCCACCAATGGATAAGACGATATCCGGATTTTCTTCATCAATAACGAGTCCAAAATCTACTAGATACGTTTTGGCACTTTCCATTAATTCATTCGATAAATCATCATTTCGGGACAATATAAAAAATTTCATAATTCATGTTCCCTCTCTTTCGTTTTTGGATTCCAGGAGATTTGGATGAGAAAGTTCCTTATTTTCACTAAAGTATTTTTGTGCTTCTTGAATTTCTCCACGGATTAAAGACATTTCTTCATCTAACCGAAATGCTGCTTCTGCCGCATATTGAAGTCTTTTTTTAATTTCTTCTGGAAAGATTCCTTTATATTTGTAATTCAATGAATGCTCGATAGATGCCCAAAAATTCATCGCTAATGTACGTATTTGAATTTCAGCGAGAATATTTATCTCCCCGTGAATTGTTTGAACTGGATATTCAATAATCATATGATAGGATCTATACCCACTTTGTTTCTTGTGGGAAATATAATCGCGCTCTTCTACTATTCTTATGTCATTTCTAGCGCGCAACAGAACTACGACAGTTTCTATATCATCTACAAATTGACACATCATCCGTAAACCAGCAATATCTGGTATTTCTTGCGCTAACGTATCAGAAGGCTCAAATAAGATTCCTTTTTCAAGTGATTTATCATATATACTTGCCAACGGTTTGACACGACCAGTTACAAATTCGATAGGTGAATTTGTATTATCTCTTTCAAACTGCGCGCGCATTCCTTTTAGTTTTACTTTTAACTCTGACACAGCTTGCTTGTACGGCTCTAAAAAGCGATCCCATTGCCCCATAAGCTTGTCCTCCACTTCCAATGACCTTAGTTCTATGGTTGTAAAATTTCACTAAATGCTTCTTCCACTGCTCTGGAGAAATCTGCACCGTAATTGTCATTACCTTCTATATTGAAAATTAGCATGTTCAGTTCCTCTTTAAAGCCCTGTAAGATCAATTCTTTGTCACCGATTTGCAACGATGGATCTTTTACAGCTTTTAAGGTGTTTACAAGTAATGGCCAAACTTCTTGACCAAACTTTAAGTAATGATATCCTATTTCATCTTCTAAGAGATAAATAAAAGCCATAGAGTCTGAATCAGTAATCATTTGACCCGCTGCTTTTAGTTGAGGATTATTAGGTAATACTTCTAGCGTAAAGCGTATATCATTTTCTAATTGAACACCACTAAGCACATTATAAGTAATAGGCAAAATAAATCGTTCCTTTCTGTCTATGCTTCCACTATTTTAACATATTGAATCTCTTTGAAAAGCGCATATAATAGAAATAATAGGAAAGGTCGTGTAATATGCAATCCGAAAAAGAAATAGAGTTTAAAAATTTATTAACAAAACAAGAATTTGAATGCTTTGTATCCTTTTTTCAAATAGATCAAAAGGACTTTCACACCCAAACAAATTATTACTTTGATACACAAAATAACTTTTTCAAGGACAATCGGATGGGCTTTCGCTTGCGCGTATTAACAAATAAAAATGAACTTACTCTTAAACGACCGATAGAAGAACATGTGATGGAAGAAAATACAGTAGAAGTGTCTGATTTTGAAAGGGATGCTATTATCAATCAATCCACTTTCCCTTCTATTCCCTTTCTACAGCAATTTAATCTTGCCACTCCTTTACTCTGTATCGGAAGCTTACAAACAAATCGTGTCGAAATGTCCTATAAAAACGGGACTCTTTTTTTAGATCACTCCATTTATAGTCAAACAGAGGATTATGAGGTAGAATATGAGAGTAGTGATGTAAAATATGGAAAAAAAGTGTTTCTTGAATTGTTGGAAGCACATAATATTCCATTTCGACACACTGATAAGAAAATTGCTCGCCTAGTAAAATATAACAATATGTTGAAAGGTTGATCCCTTTGGATATTCAATCCTTAAAAGTTTTAATGGAAATAAATGCAATGCAAACTTTAGGTAGTGTGCAAAGCTCTCAAAATGACTCTTCCAATCCTTCCTTATTTTCTGATATGTTAGGACAAGTTTTACAAGCTAGTACAGGGAGTCAGACAAATGAAGATATTTCTTCATTATTATATAGTGGAAAATCCCCTGTATTTGTTCCATCTAGTGTAAACTCTGCACAGAGTGGTCTAGCGAATTTAATCTCTTCTTATTCACCCCCTACTACAAATGGGACAGACTATGATGAAATTATTAAACGAGCTGCAGAAAAGTACAATGTTCCAGAAAAACTGATTTCTTCTATTATTAAACAAGAGTCTAACTTTAACCCCTCTGCTACTAGTTCTGCTGGTGCTTCCGGATTGATGCAATTAATGCCAGGTACGGCTAAGTATTTAGGCGTTACTAATTCATTAGATCCTGAACAAAATATAATGGGTGGGGCAAAATATATAAGTCAAATGCTTACTAAATTTGATGGCAATATTGAAACAGCGCTTGCTGCATACAATGCAGGACCAGGAGCAGTAAAAAAATACGATGGTATTCCACCATATAAAGAAACACAAAATTACGTACAAAAAGTGATGAATAACTTCCATGCATAACCGAAACATTAACAACCTATTAATATTAGTAGGTTGTTTTTTTTATGCCATTCCCTTTGGTAAAGGAAGAAGATAAAATAATATATTTGTCCTATCAAAAGGGATTAAAAGGCTTATTTTCATTAGATTTTTCGTTAGTTGTCTATACTAAAATTCGACTACCGTTTACTATGAGATAATCTAATTGTTTGAGATATTTAGGTTTCGTTGATAGAATGAATATAGTGCTAGAGCAAAGGGGTAAAGAAAATGACACAACAGCCTATACTTCCTTACGATGAAATCGGAGCAGAAAAATTACATCTGCTCGTGGATACGTTTTACGGCAATGTAGCAAAGCATCCACTGCTTATACCGATTTTCCCTAATGATTTATCGGAAACAGCAAGAAAACAAAAACAATTTTTAACTCAATATTTAGGTGGACCTAATTTATATACAGAAGAACACGGACATCCGATGATGAAAATGCGACATAATCCATTCCCGATCACTCCTGAAAGAGCACAAGCATGGCTTTCCTGTATGAGAGATGCGATGGATACAGTAGGATTAGAAGGGAAGTCTCGGGATACATTTTATCGCCGCTTAGAACTTACAGCCAACCACATGGTCAATCAAACGAGTCATGAGGAGGAGAAAACGTGACAAGAATACAAATTCCGTCTGATACGTGCACATCCCCAGTAGTAAACAAGCCGCTTGAAATGTATGTTTTTTTGGACCCACTTTGTCCAACTTGTTGGGATATGCAACCTACCCTACGGAAATTGCAAGTAGAGTATGGCCAGTACTTTACTGTACGCACTGTATTAAGTACTAAACTGAATAAGTTAAATACAGTTTGTAACTTTCCCAATGCCGATTTGAGTAATGATCCATTCAGTATTTCTAAAATAGAACATTCAGTTTTCCCTTCAATTGCTGTAAAAGCAGCTGAATTCCAAGGGAAAAAAGCTGCTTTACGGTTTTTCATAAAAATACAAGAATATTTGTTTTTGAAGACTAAAAATGTTACATCCTTTTCTGTTTTACAGGAAATAGCAGAAGAAGTTAAACTCGATGTTGATGAATTTACACGAGACTTTATTTCCAATGAATGTGCTAGGTCCTTCCAAAGCGACTTATCCATTACTTGTGAAATGGAAGTCGACTCTTTTCCAAGTATTGTATTCTTTAATGAAAATATCGAAGATGAAGGCTTAAAAGTTTCCGGAAATTATCCTTACGAGATATATGTACAAATTCTACAAGAAATGTTAAATAAAGAGCCTGAAATACAAGACCCTCCGTTGCTTGAAAAGCTTTTTGATCGATTCCATTCTTTAACTACAAGTGAGATTGCAAGCTATTATAATATTTCTAATCAATTAGCAGAACGTGAGCTTAAAAAACTTCTATTATTGCAAAAGGTTGAAAGACTACTCTTACCAAATACCGTATTATGGCGGTTAAAATAAATAAACAACGGCCTATCTTTTATAAGATAGGCCGTTGTTTATTGTCATAATACAGAAAACACCCTCTCCTCCTACCGAGGAAAGGGTGTTTTCATTTACAAAGGGGATGGGAGAAATGTTCACGTTCAAACAAAGGGGTGTATGTTATCTTGTGATTTATTTCACACTCTTACTTTACCACGCCATATTATATAATACAATATATTAGCTTATCTTTTCACAAATTCGTCATACATCATAGGACGTCTTACCTCTATCCCTAACATATTATCAGCGCACTACTGAGAACGATAAAGCTGACACTATATTAAAACCTATTTTCCGTTGGTGAATTACACTGGACGGCTCATCCGTATGATTGCCGAGTTTCTTTTTAGATGTTTCATCGCATTTTACATCACTACGACCAGCATCTCTTTTTCAGGTAATTTGGTGCTTACGGTATATTTCCACAAAAAAAGCTTGGCATTAAGCCAAGCCTTGTTGTTATTCTCCTAAAAGTAGTTGTTCTAATTCATTTAATTTTTCTTCAAATACGCGACACGCTTCTTCAATAGGAGCAGCAGTGTTCATGTCTACGCCAGCTTTTTTCAATACTTCGATTGGATAATCCGAACATCCTGCTTTTAGGAACTCGTTAATATAACGGTCTACAGCCGGCTTACCTTCCGTCAAAATTTGGTTACTTAAAGCAGTTGCAGCGCTTAAACCAGTCGCATATTGGTATACATAGTAGTTGTAATAGAAATGAGGAATTCTAGCCCATTCCAATCCTATTTGTTCGTCAATTACAATATCATCCCCAAAGTACTTTTGATTTAACTTATAATATTCTTCTGTCAGTTTATCTGCTGTTAAAGCTTCACCATCTTGATCCAATTGATGAATAATATGTTCAAACTCCGCAAACATAGTTTGACGGAAAACAGTTCCACGGAACCCTTCTAACCAGTGATTTAATAAGTAAATACGTTTCTTTGGATCATCAATCGTTTTTAGTAGATAATCATTCAATAATGCTTCGTTACATGTAGAAGCTACCTCTGCCACGAATATAGAATAATCTCCGTAAACATAAGGCTGATTAGCTCTAGTATAATAACTATGAATACTATGGCCAAATTCATGTGCAAGCGTAAAAAGGTTGTTAACGTTGTTTTGCCAGTTCATCAGTATATATGGGTTCGTACCATAAGTTCCTGACGAATAAGCGCCAGATCGTTTACCTTTCGTTTCTACTACATCAACCCAACGATTTTCAAGTCCTTGCTTGACAATAGACACGTACTCTTCACCTAGAGGTTCAAAGCTTTTAAGCATCGCATCACTCGCCTCTTCATATGTGTATTCCATATCCAATTCTTTCACTAATGGGGTGTATAAATCCCACATATGCACTTCATCTAAGCCTAATACTTTTTTTCTTAGAGCTACATATCGATGAAGTAAATGAACATTTTTATTGACTGTATTGACTAAGTTGTCATATACACTCTCCGGAATATGATTGTTAGACATAGCAGCTTCACGTGCCGATTTATAGTTACGAATTTTAGAGTTAACATTGTCTCCTTTAATATTCCCTGTAAGCGTTGAAGCAAATGTGTTTCGGAATTTTCCATACGTATCATACATCGCCTTAAAAGCATCTTCACGTACACGCGGATCTTCACTTTCTAAGAAACGTGAGTATCTGCCATGGGTTAGTTGGACATCATTGCCATCTTCA
Source organism: Psychrobacillus sp. FSL K6-1464 (assembly GCF_038003145.1). Lineage (NCBI taxonomy): Bacteria > Bacillati > Bacillota > Bacilli > Caryophanales > Bacillaceae > Psychrobacillus > Psychrobacillus sp. FSL K6-1464. Next base: position 1,027,781 of record NZ_JBBOOP010000001.1, on the reverse strand, counting down.
TCTTTGATAAATGGAAATTCTAAATCTGCATTATTTAGTTTACCAAAGGTATCAGCTGATGCACCTGCAACTTCCGAAAACTGTGCCAATAATGCTTCCTGTTCTTTTGGAAGTACATGAGGGCGCTCTTTATTAATCTCTTCAAGTAATTGTTTATAAACTTGTAAATCCTTGTTTTTAGCTAAATAACTAGCAATTACAGTCTCATCGACGGAAAGAATTTCTGGCACTAAAAACGATAGCACAGTAGACACTTTCACATACAATGATTTTATACGGCTATCCATCGCCTGATATGTGCTATTTGCAGTATCTTGGTCCGTTCTCATATGTGCGAATGTATATAGTTTACGCAATCTTGAAGTAATTTCATCACGGTAAGTCAACACTTCTAACAGAGCGTCAGCACCATTGCTGATTGTTCCCTGATAAGAAGATGCCTTCTCTGACAATTTCGCTACCTCTAGATATTCTTTTTCCCATTCATCATTTGAAGCAAAAATATCTTCTAATTTCCAAGTTAAATTTTCTGCTACTTCGTCACGAGTCAATATTTTATTTTTTGTATCTGTAGTCAAACTAAACTCCCCCTCTTACTGTTTCGAATTTCGAATCATCTTCTATTTTCTCAATATTCAAATCAATTTGCAAGGAATTCACTGTATAACAATCGTTTCATTAAATAATAATTCATTTTACTATTATATATTGCATCTTCAGTAGAAATTAGACAGCGTTGAAGCGTATTAAGATAGTTTTTTACTGCTTTTATATGGTCTGTGGAATGTTGGGATGATATCTTTCTATCTAATAGAAAAGTTTCACAATTTTGATAGTCTGCTTGTGGAATGGATATACCTAGTTGATGTAAATAATCTATAAACTGAATTTGCCATTCAATCGCATGGGTAGGAAAAATAACAGCTAGTTTAGTTGGAATACCTATAAAAAAAGGTACTTTCTTGGGATGCATTCGCCATCTATAGCATATTTGGAGGAACAAGGATTGGACTCCTTTTCTATTAAAAAAGTATAGATTGTCTAAATGCTTGGAGCGCTGGTGCTTGTATAAGCATAAGTATTTTTGAAACTCTTCCCATGAATTCTTTTTTAGTATGGCAAAGGGCCAGGACTGCTCTTCCAAGGATAGCTTCTTAACTTTAACAATATAATTATTAGCCTTTACATGCATTGGATTTGAAATATAATGAAAATACTTTGTTCGAGGGCAATAGGTGAGTATTGCTTTTCCATTTGGGGTCGTATAAAAGAACTGTTGCCGGAAGGAGGATAGCTTCATAGTGCCTATCTCATGGATTGGAAAGTCGGAACTTCTCGGTGTCCGCAAGATCCATAGAGGAATAATTTGCTTAGTTATATAGCCATTTGTACGCTCCTGAATTGTGGTAACGGGGATTTGACTACACTGGAATTCTATTGCAAATTTGGATACATTGCTTTGAACATATAGGTCGGGTCTTTGATGAAGAAAAGGTAGGTAAGCTTCTAATTCTACGTATGATGAATGTTTCTGCAAAAACTCATATAAATCCAATTTACCATTTAAATGGTCCTCGCTTTCTCCTTCTGAAAAAGCCTGATTGCAGGAAATATTCCGAGTATGAGCAAAATGTGGGATTTTTATTGGTCCATTTTTCAAAATAACTTGTTCGCTACATTGAGCGCAGGAGAAGGTATTGCTCGTTTTTAAAACATTTAAAAAGGTTCGAGAATGTTGTGCAGGTATGATTATTTCTCCATCTCTTGTTACAGCTGATAATATTGGTATCACCTCCAAATACCAATATACAAATTTTCAGAAAATAATGCAACTACTTTAAACAAAAGTATTAGCCCATATCCAGAAAGATTCTATAAAGAAGCAATCAAAAAAACCTTCTATAAATAGAAGGTTTTAAAAATGTTTATTTAATTCGTCTAGAACTCCACTGGAAATTATTTCTTTCCCATACTCTTGAATTATATGAATGGTTGTCTTTGAATTATTTGCAAACTCTGAAACAACACTTAATGTATTAAGTACCAATTCAAATTCGGTTTCATCAAAATCAAAAACGATATGCAAATAATACTTCTCTTCATAAAAATACAAAGAAGTCTGTAAATCTGCCTCATCTAATTTTTTTGCTAGACCAATTACATCCTCAAAGCTTTCAAAAACAAATGTATAATCCGTTGGAATTTCATCTAATTCATCCATATAACTTGAAAAATCATCAAACTCATGTGGACCGATAGAACTTGATACCCCATTTTTAAATATTTTACTAGATATATCATCAGCATCTGAATTATTCCCTAAACGCTCATCTTGTTTTGTTAATTCCGTTCTTGTAACAATCACTTCCAAACCTTTTTCCATCGCATGAACTTGAATCCATAAAGGACCATCTAATTCTTCAAAATGATCATCATCATGAACCTCATCCATCATTTCCCAAAAAAGCTGCTCGCTCTTATCCTTATTGAACCAGATTTCATCTCGGCTGAAGCCTCTTTCTTCAATGTCGATGTATGAAATGTATACTTTGAAAGTGTTATCATTGATACGCTCGATATCCATTTAACACATCTCCTTTCGCTTCTTACCGTCTCAAATGTGTAGTGTCTATTACTATTGTATGTCGTTTATAAAAAAAAGAAAAGGATTCCTGCTTAACTTTTAAAATTATTAATCAAACTACATGGATTGTAGAAAAATTTAGCCTTGAATGCAAGTGGAAGAAAAAAAGAAAAGCCAATTATTTTTCAAAAAGTACTTTGAAAAACAATTAGCTTAATATTACACTAGTTAACTAGACGTTGTGCTTCAAGTAATTGATAAGCACGTACTTTTCTAGGTAAGAATCTACGAATTTCATCTTCATTGTAACCAACTTGTAGACGCTTTTCATCTAAAATAATTGGTCGACGTAGCAAGCCAGGATGTTCTTGAATTAGTTCGTAAAGACGTTGTAACGGGAGACTTTCTAAATCAACATTCAGCTTTTGAAATATTTTAGATCGTGTTGATATAATTTCATCTGTTCCGTCTTCTGTCATACGAAGGATTTCTTTTATTTCACTTATACTAAGTGGTTCTGAAAAAATATTACGTTCTTTATATGCAATCTCATGCTCTTCTAACCACGCTTTTGCTTTTCTACAAGAAGTACAACTTGGTGAAGTGAATAAAGTTACCATCATTTTAAAAAACACGTCCCTTCAAATGTCTGTGTTATATAAAGTAGATTATAATTAATTTAATGTAGTTATATACTTTCTTTAGTATACACCACTTTTAATTTTTTTAAAATACGTTTTAATGAAAAATTTAACTAGGAAAAATTACTGTCACAATTTCGTGTTACTTATTAGGTAATCCTTATATAGAATGAATCATTTTTAGTTATATACTAATTATTACCCACCATTTCAAGAACTTAAACATCTCCAACATAAAATACTATTTTCTCAATTAGTGATACTTAATGAAAATAACTGTTATACTTAATAGTACGTTTTAAATGCAAAAAGGTTTCAAAAAAGAAAAAAGTAGAATGATAATATCATTCTACTTTCTTGTTATTCTATGCCTAAGGAGTATAATCTACGCCTTTAGTATACTTATTGCCTGCATTCCATAATAAATATTCTTTAATCCCAGCTTCGCTTAATGCCTTAATCTGGGCCTCTACTTCCTCTTTACCATATTGTTGATAATTCCCCGCCCCTAAATACGAAGCAGTAAAATCTTGTAGCCATGGACGTGAGACAGGCGGGTTTTGCAGCTCTGCCAGTTTAGCATTTTCAACCTTCGCATATTCTTGTACTAATCTATATGGCTCTAAATCTGGTTTTGCAATTCCAAAGTAAGAGGTCCAATGACTTGGGTAAATCATGGAAGAAATTACGTCCACATTTTCAGATATTTTACTAAAATTTTGACCGATTCCCGGTGCCTCTGGTAATGTAGCTGAATATCCAAAAATATCAACCGATAGTTGAGCACCATATGGTTTAAGCTTTTCTTTTGCATAAGCTACAAAATCGGTAACTGCCGAAACCCTACGTTGAACAAAATCTAGGTCTGACTTTTCATATTCACCCATTGAGTATTTTAACGTGTTTTCTCTCTTCTCAAAACCTTCTGGAAAACGAACATAGTCAAATTGAATTTCCTTAAAGCCCATTTTAGCTGCCTCAATTGCTATTTCCACATTATAATCCCATACCTCTTTCATAAAAGGATTAACAAATGCTTCCCCACGTCCATTTTTCCAGACTGATGTACCATCTACAAATGACCATTCAGGCTTTCTCTCCGCAAGCTCTGTATCTTTAAAGATAACGATACGCGCTATCGGGTAAATTTTCTTTTCTTCCATGGTTTTCAACATTTTTTGCGGATCTTTTATGTATGGTTTCCCAATATCGTATTTTGCTAATGCTGAATCTTCTTTGGGGATGTATGTAAGGTTTCCAAAATCATCTTTAATATCAACAACCATTGCGTTTAAATCTGTTATGTCCATTAAATTCACTAGATCATTAAAACGTTCTCCACCTGCTGAATGCCCTGTTACATATACACCTCTTACCGCATCTGGATATTCAAATGTCAAACCAGAATCATATGTGAATAATTTAGATGCAGATACAAGAGTTTCGTCTATTGCTTGAAAGCTAAATTCTTTAGTAGAAAATTCTTTTGAAAATAAATTTGTTTCCGCACTAACCGCACCAGGTATAAATACTGTCATTGCTATCGATGTCGAAGCTATTGCTCTTAGATACTTTTTCATATTTTAAAAATCCCTCTCCTATAAGTCACTCTATTCTAACAAGTTCAAACTATGAAAGAAAGTGCCATTAGACCAAAAATAAATAGAGTGCGAGAATTTCATATTTACCTTGTATGTATACCCATAAAAATACGATTAAATCAATTTATGATATAAAATGCACTTCGGACAGAATAAATTAGTCAGCTAATACTTGAAGAGGTGAACCACATCGTTTGTCCACTAAAATACTTTCCGCTGACGTTTTCTCGGCCCTATGGAAGATACCACACTACACTCCAGTCAATCTAGTAAGTAATACTTCAAGGAAGGGTTTATCGCTTAGGTGTGAGTATTTTCATATCATTTACTTGGTATCCAGTGCAGTACCTTATATACATTCTTTCAAAAAAAGCGACCATTCGTATGAATGGTCGCTGATTTATTATACTTGTGAACCTGAAATAGCTTGTAAAGTGGCAAGCTCTTTTGTTGAACAATATACAAAATGTCCAGGCGTTACTTCGCGCATTGCTATCTCTTCCCCATCTTGATAATTATGAGAAGCAGGATCGTATGATTTACGCACACGAGTACGCTCATAATTTGGATCTGGAAGTGGTATAGCTGACAATAGTGACTGTGTATATGGATGCATTGGATTTTTATATAAATCCTCTGCAGAAGCTAGTTCTACTAACTTACCAAAATACATAACACCGATTCGATCGGAAATATACTTAACCATTGATAAATCATGGGCGATAAACAAATACGTTAAGCCTTTTTCTTCTTGTAATTCTTTTAGTAAGTTAACTACTTGTGCTTGAATAGAAACGTCTAATGCCGAGATTGGCTCATCGGCAATGATGAATTCTGGATTAACAGCTAGTGCTCTCGCAATACCTAGACGTTGTCTTTGTCCACCAGAAAACTCATGTGCATAACGGTCAGCGTGCTCACGGTTCAACCCTACAGTTTCTAATAATTCCACAACACGTTCTTTACGTTCTTTTGGATTTTTAACAAGTCCATGAATGTCTAAACCTTCCGCAATAATATCCAGTACTTTCATACGCGGATTTAGCGAAGCATAAGGATCTTGGAAGATCATTTGCATTTTACGGTTAAATGATTTTAAATCTTTTTTCGACTTTTTATCATGAACGTTAATACCATCATAAATTACTTGTCCATCTGTTGCTTCGTAAAGGCGTATAATTGTTCGACCTGTTGTGGATTTACCACAGCCAGATTCCCCTACTAGTCCAAGTGTTTCCCCTTTATATATATCGAAACTGATATCGTCTACCGCACGAACTTCATTAGGCTTACCTTGATTGAAATACTGCTTAAGATTTTTAATTTCTAGTAATTTTTCAGCCATTAGTAAGTCCCTCCTTCCGTTCCTTCATAATAGCGGCTGCCTGGGAACTTTTTCATACGTTCTACAATTGCTAGTGGAGGCTCAACTTGTGGAGCATCCGGATGTAACAACCATGTAGCAGCTGAGTGCGTATCACTTACTTTAAAAAATGGTGGTGCTTCTTCTAAGTCTATTTTCAAAGCATAATCACTACGTAGTGCAAATGCATCACCTTTAGGTGGATACAATAAATCAGGAGGTGTTCCTGGAATTGCATATAATTTTTCATCAGCACTATCTAATGAAGGCATTGAACTTAGTAAGCCCCATGTATAAGGGTGTTGAGGGTTATAGAATATTTCATCTACGGTCCCAATCTCAACTATTTTACCACCATACATAACAGCTACTCTATCCGCAACATTTGCCACGACCCCAAGATCATGTGTAATGAAGATGATAGATGTATCTATTTTCTTTTGAAGGTCTTTCATTAACTCTAAAATTTGTGCTTGAATCGTTACATCTAATGCAGTAGTTGGCTCATCCGCAATAAGAATCTGTGGATTACATGCTAGCGCAATAGCAATAACAATACGTTGACGTTGACCACCAGAGAATTGGTGAGGATATTGCTTAATACGCGCCTCAGGTTTCGGCATACCAACTAAACGCAATAAGTCTATTGCTACTTTACGTGCTTCAGCTTTCCCAATTTTTTGGTGTTTCAAAATTGGTTCCATAATCTGGTTGCCGATAGTCATTGTAGGATTCAAAGAAGTCATTGGATCTTGGAAAATCATTGAAATATCTTTTCCACGAATCTTTTGCATCTCTTTATCTGATAACTTAGTTAAATCTTTTCCGTTAAATAAGATTTGACCATTTTTAAATTCTGAACTAGATTCAGGTAACAAACGCATAATTGCTTTTGTTGTAACTGATTTACCAGAGCCAGACTCTCCTACTATTGCCAGTGTTTCCCCTTTTTTTAAGTCGAAGTTAACGCCACGAATGGCCTTTACTTCACCAGCAAATGTATGGAAGGAAAGCTCTAGGTTTTTAACTTCTAATATCTTTTCCATATTCGCTTTCCTCCTTTAGTCTTTCATCTTCGGATCGAGTGCGTCACGTAGTCCATCACCTAGTAAGTTGAATGCAATCATTAGTAAACTAATAATAATCGATGGGTACAATAGAATATGTGGTTGGAACTTAATTAATTTATATCCATCGTTTATTAGTGTCCCAAGTGATGCATCAGGTGGTTGTAAACCTAGTCCAATGAAGCTTAAAAAGGCTTCAAAGAAAATGGCAGTTGGAATAGTGAACATTGTATTAATGATAATAATACCTAATATATTAGGTAAAATATGTTTAGTAATAATTCTACTATCTGTAGCACCCAATGTGCGTGAAGCTAATACAAATTCTTGATTTTTGAATTTTAATACTTGACCACGCACTATACGGGACATACCAATCCATCCGGTTATAGTAATAGCAATAATAATAGCCGTTATTCCTGGGTCCATAAAGCTAAGCATGAGAATAACAATTACAAGTGTTGGAATTCCGTATAGAATTTCTACAATACGTTGCATAATATCATCAACACGACCACCATAGTATCCAGAAATACCGCCGTATGCAACTCCGATTACCATATCGATTAATGCTGCCACAAAAGCGATAAATAAGGAGATTTGAGTACCTTCCCAAACACGAGAGAACATATCACGGCCAAGACCGTCTGTACCAAACCAATAATAAGTATCAACCTTTTTCATCTCATATAAGTCTACTTCTTTACCTGCAAGAGTTCCTACACCATTCATTATTCCAAGCTTTTCAATACCCGGAACTTTTGGTGGTAAATTAGCGTGTGTGATAGTTTGTGTTTCCGAGTCATGTGGACTAATCATAGGTCCGACAAAAGCCATGATGATTATGAATGCCAAAATGAACATACTAACTATAGCCGCTTTGTTCTTGCGTATACGAAGCCAAGCATCCTGCCAGAAACTCAAACTTGGTTTTGATATACGCTCCGCATGACTAGAATCAATTTCAATTCTTTCAAAAGAAGATGCAGGTGGTTTTTGTAAGTCGTGTTTCATTAATCTTTACCTCCTGACAAACGAATACGTGGATCGATAATGCCATAAAGCACATCTACTAAGAATATTACGACAATTAAGAATGCAGAGAAGAATAATGTAGTTCCCATAATTATAGAGAAGTCATTAGACATAATGGATTTAACAAATTGCTCTCCGATACCCGGAATTGCAAAGATTTGTTCAATAACTAGAGATCCAGTTAATAATCCTGCTGCAAGTGGTCCTAAAACTGTAACTAGCGGGATCAATGCATTTCGGAAAGCATGCTTAAATGCAATTTCAAAACCGTTGGCCCCTTTAGATTTTGCTAGAGTAATATAATCCGAACTTAAAACTTCAATCATTTCCGTTCGTATAAATCGAGAAGCTGTTGCAAGTGGTCCCATTGCTAAAGCAATAGATGGGAGTACGCTGGACATCCAGCCATCCTTCCACAATGCCACCGGGAATAGTTCCCATTGAACTGCCAACCAATATTGAAGGAAAGTTGCAAAAACGAAAGATGGAATAGATATACCGATGATAGCCACGAATGTACTACCGTAATCCCAAATAGTATTTTGCCTTAATGCTGCAATCATGCCCAATAGTATACCGAGAGTCACACCAAGAACTAAACCTTGAGTACCCAGTATCAGAGATGGTCCTAGTCGATCTATTATTAAATCTGTAACGCTGGCATTCTTAAATTGGAATGAATTTCCTAAATCACCTTGCGCTAGATTCAGCATATACTTAGCATACTGTACTGGAATCGGTTGATCTAATCCATATTTCGCTTCAACTACCGCAAGTTGTGTAGGGGATAGTTTTGAAGCAGAGCTAATCGGGGATCCTGGAAGCGCCTTCATTAAAAAAAATGTTGCCGTCGCAATCAGGAAAAACGTAATAAACATATAAAAAATACGACGAGTAATGTATTTTGTCATCTTTGCACCTCCAACAAACAATATTTTTTTGACATTAACATGCTACTAATATATTAAACATTTAATGTGGATAGTTGTCAAAACTAAAATATAATATTAAATATTTTGTGAATTCTGATTCATTTAAAAAGAGAGTACATGATCCATTAGGAACCATATACTCTCTAGCTATGAGATTTTAAAAATTATTAATAAGCTTATTTACCTTCAATATATGCCCATTTGTAACTATAATCTCCACCGAATGGGTGAGCAATTATACCTTTTACATATGGTTTTTGAAGGAACATTAATCCACGTTGGTAGATTGGTCCAACTGCAAATTCTTCATCAACGATCATTTTTTCAGCTTTAGCCATTGCTTCCCAACGAGCTTCAGTATCTAGAGCCAATGAACCATTGATATCTTGTAATAATTGATCGTATTCAGGATTTGAGAATGACATTTGGTTGTTACCGCCATCAGTTTCCCATAGGCTTAAGAATGTGAATGGGTCTTGATAATCTGGTCCCCATCCTGCAACTTGAATATCATAGTCTTGGTTTGTATCAAGATCTAAACGAACATTAAATGGAACTTCTTTAAGAGTAATAGACAATCCTGGTAAATTACCTTCTAATTGAGATTTGAAGTATTCATCCATTTTTTTAGAAAGTTCAGTGTCTCCACCTAGAATTTCTATCGAAAGTTCAGTAACTCCTAGTTCTGATAAACCTTTTTCCCATGCAGCTTTTGCTTCATCTACATTGAATACAGCCATGTCTCCGTTAACGTCACGGAAGTCTTTTCCATCTTCATCAAACACGAAATCTGAAGGAATGAATGAATAAGCAGCTGTCGAACCATTTGCTAATACAACAGAAGCTAAATCTTCTTTGTTGAATGCTTTACTAATTGCTTCACGAATATTTACGTTAGCAAGTGGAGTTTTTTCTCCATTACGTTCTTGGTTATATTTGAAATAGAATACTGAAGTTTCTAATTCATTTACTAACTCTGGATCAGCAGCATATTGCATTGCATATTCTCCAGATAGTCCAGCACGGTCTTTTTCACCATTTGTATATAAGTTAACTGCTGTTGCAGTTTCTTTTATAACATCATAATTAATTTCAGTAAGCTTTACAGTTTCTTTATCCCAGTACTCTTCATTTTTAAGTAGTTGCCAAGATAAACCTGTTCCGTCCCATTTAGCAAGTGTAAACGGTCCGTTGTATAAAAGTGATTCAGAGTTTTTCGCGTAGTTTTCACCTTGCGTAGTAACGAATGCTTCACTTTGTGGTAAGAATGTTCCAAATGACATTAGTGATAAGAAGTAAGGAATTGGTTTTTCAAGAGAAACTTCTAAAGTTTTTTCATCAAGTGCTTTAACACCTAACTCAGTGTATTCCATTTCGCCATTAGAAATTGCAGTAGCGTTTTTGATGACACCAGCCATCATATATGGACCATATTCAGATGCAGTATCTGGGTTCATAGCACGCTTCCATGAATATTCAAAGTCATTAGCAGTTACTGGAGTACCATCAGACCAGTTAGAATCACGTAATGTGAAAGTATAAACTAATCCATCTTCAGAAACTTTGGGTTCCCCATCAGAGATTGCAGGAACAGCAATGTTTTCTTGATTCAAACGGTATAAACCTTCGTTTACGTTGTTAAGTAGATCAAAACCAACTGCGTCAGTTACTAGAGCTGAATCCATTGTTGGAATTTCAGCAGTCATGATCAAGTTAAGAACTTGTTCCTCGTCTGCTGCTACTTCTGTTTCTTCAGTTGTTGCGTCTTTATCGTCTGTGTCTGTAGTTGTATCATCTTTAGTTTCCTTATCATCGCCACCACATGCAGCTAGGAATAAAGCAACAACTAACAGTAGGCTTAAAAGCCATACAAGCTTGCTATTCTTCAAATAAATAACCTCCTTAAATATTCAGAAAAATTCATTACATTTATTATTATACATTTTCTTTCTAGCTTGTACAGGTTTTTTTTTTATATTTTTACAATAGTGTAACAATATCATTACATTGTCCTAACAATTGTGAATCTTTGGAAAAGAAATTGCTTTTTTTTGGCAATTTAAATAATCAATTTTTTGCATATTTTCTGTGTCTATTTTATAATTTAAAAATGATAGAGGTGAAATATGAAAAAAAGATTGATTTACTTTCTTAGTTGTCAGGTAATAATTGTTACATTAATGCTTGCAGTTAATAAGACAATCCAACTCGTACCTTATATAAATATGTCCTTTTTTGTCGGCGGTACAATTACATTTATAGGGTTAATGACTTATGTCGTTTCAGGAGGTTTTTTTGATTTTTTTACGGAAAGTACACGTAAAGTATTTACTCCTAAACATATGAAAAATGATGTAAGCCAGATGCGATTACCATCAGAAGTATTTTCTTTTCCACATAAACCGATTATCGCATTAGGACTATCGAGTTTGTTTTGTATGTGTATCGCTTTGTTCATCTATTATAGCTAATTAAGATCCCTTGATTTTTGTGTTTCTTCTATATATAATAATCAAAACTAAATAATTTAGCTTTGAAGAAGAAAAGTACATTTACTGACGTATGCTAAGAGAGTCTGTGGTCGCTGTGAACAGATCATACGGTAGATGGAATGGGCTTCTGAGCAGTATATGTGAAAGTAAAGTAGCATATACCGTCCCGTTCACGTTACGAAACAAGAGTGGCTAATTATTTTAGCAAGCTGGGTGGTACCACGGATTTAACATCATTCGTCCCTTTTATAGGGATGCGTGATGTTTTTTTTATTTTTCAATACAAAAGGAGATAGTAAAAATGAAGAAGATCTTTTCAGGCGTACAACCAACAGGAATTATCACACTAGGGAATTACATTGGTGCCTTCCGACAATTCACAGCATTACAACATGATTATGATTGTGTGTTTTGTATTGTAGATCAGCACGCTATTACAATTGCGCAGGACCCGAAAGAACTAAGTGATCATATTCGCTCATTAGCAGCATTATATATTGCTGTCGGTATTGATCCGGAGAAGTCCACATTATTTATACAGTCTGAAGTTCCTGCTCACACACAAGCTGGCTGGATTATGCAATGTATTTCTTATATCGGTGAATTGGAAAGAATGACTCAATTCAAAGATAAATCTACTGGTAAAGATGCGGTTTCAGCAGCATTGTTAACTTATCCACCATTGATGGCAGCGGATATACTTTTATACCAAACAGATATTGTACCTGTTGGTGATGATCAAACTCAACATGTCGAGTTAACAAGAGACTTAGCTGAAAGATTCAACAAACGCTATGGTGAAGTATTGACAGTTCCGCAAATTCAATTACCCAAAAATGGAGCTCGTATTAAATCCTTACAAGACCCACTGAAGAAAATGAGTAAATCAGATTCCAATCTAAAAGCTACGATACGACTTTTGGATAGTCCAAAGGAAATTGAAAAGAAAATTAAAAGCTCTGTTACAGATTCTGAAGGTATCGTTGCTTTCGATCCTGAAAACAAACCCGGAGTTTCTAATCTCTTAACAATTGAATCCGCTTTAACAGACGTATCCATCCCAACACTTGTACAAAAATATGAAGGCAAGGGATATGGAGATTTCAAAGCCTCCGTGGCCGAAGTCATTATTGCGCATTTAACCCCTATTCAACAAAGATATGAGCAGTTGCTCAATTCTACTGAGCTGGATGAAATTTTAGACTTAGGAGCAGAGAAAGCCCAGGCTCTTGCAAATGAAACTTTAGTTAAGATGGAAGCTGCAATGGGTCTCGGAAGAAGACGACTAAAGTAATTGCTAGTATAGACACACATAAAAGTATAAAATCCGTCGACACCATCATATACATGAGGACGGATCTCCAAGAGTAGCCTAGCGATAAAAAGTTCAAATAAAGTACTAAATGTGAGCAGCTAATAACTGCTATTCCATAACTGACTAAAAATATTAATAATCTTATTAGTATCACATCCTTATAAGACCATATGAAAAACCGCTCTTAAACTTTCGTTTAAGAGCGGTTTTTTTAAAAAATATTTATTTAACTGGAGTATCAGCCACTAGTTCAACATCGATATAATCGAAATCAGTGTCATAACCGAAGTCCCAGTTTTTCACACGATCATTGATTGGGCGTAATTCGTAACGGAATTGCATAGGAATTACAGCAGAAACATCTTGCATATATTCTTGCCATTCACGGAACTTCTTAGCACGGAACTCTCCATCAATTGCTTCAGGAGAATCGATTGCAGTTAACAATCCTTCAAGGTCTTCAGATGTGTAACGGCTGAAGTTATAAACAGCTGTTTTAGAGTATAAACCTGCTGGAGATGGGTTTGTACCTGTACCCCATGCACCCATAAATACATCGATTTCTGGATCATCTGCTTGAACTTTATCATAGAATGTGTTGAATTCAATTAGACGACCTGTAGCTAATTGTACGTCTAAGCCAACCTCACCCCAGTTTTGTAGGTAGTAAGAGATTACTTGCTCTTGTGTTTCATCACCAGCCATAGCTGCTAATTTAATAGAAAGTTTTTCTCCATTTTTATCTTCACGTAAACCATCGCCATCAGTATCTTTATATCCAGCTTCGTCTAATAATTGTTTAGCTTTTTCAGGATCATAGTTATATCCTTCAATAGAAGAATCATGGAATGATTTAAATACTGGTGGAATTAGAGAATTAGCACGTTCACGTAAGTCGAAGTAGAATACTTCATTAACTTGCTCGATGTCTAAAGCGTAACCCATTGCTTGACGTAGTACTTTGTCACCCATTTTTGCTTCTTCTTCATTTGTAATTGCAACACTTGCATCATAGTCATATTTCCCAAGTTTGAATCCTACATAAGAGTAGTACAATTCTTGACGACCAAGAAGCGTAATATTTTCAAGATCTTTTACATTTTCATAAGCGCTTGTTGGGAAAGAAAGAGCCATATCGTATTCACCAGTTTCTAATGCTTTAGCAGCTGATGCAGTTGGAACTGTTTTGATCACTACCCCATCCAGTTTCGCTTGACCTTTCCAGTAGTTGTCATTGCGTACAAATTGTACAGTCTCACCAGGAACGATTTTGTCGAATTTGAATGCCCCTAGAGTAACTGGGTTTTTACGTACAGCATCACTTTCAAGTAATTCAGCAACAGGAATATCTTTTACGATATGACTTGGTTCAGCATAAAACCATAGTCCATCTCCACCTGAGTAGATTGCAGGAGAAACTTTGTTGAATGAAATTTCTAAAGTAGTTTCATCCACTTTTTTCAAACCAGAAATTGTATCTGCTTTTCCATCATGATATTCTACAGCTCCGACAATATTTTGGAAGTCTGAATCATAACGAACTCCTGCATAATCAGGATGACCGATAATTAGGTAAGGTTGGATTAAATCCTCAATTTTAAGAGGCTCTCCATCTGACCATTTAACTCCGTCTTTAATCTTAACAGTTGCTTTATTGTTAGCATCGTCAACTTCTAATGTAGCAATACCACCATCAGAAATTAGGAAATCTCCATCTGTGTCAAACAGTACATTAGTTGCGAAATCCATAATTTCTGCATCATAAGCATCTTCATATAGAGTATAAGAGAAGATACCTTGGAATGGAGAATCATTTACTAATGCAACTTGTAAAGTTCCTCCTTTTATAGCTTCACCTTCGTTATCAAGTACTACAGAGAATAAATCGTCTGAGGCAGGCTCTTCAGCATTTTCCTCTGCACCATCATCTTCCTTTTCTCCACCGTCTTCTGTCTTATCCGGCTCATCAGCAGGTTTTGAAGTGTCTTCATCTGAATTACACGCGGCAAGAACTAGCATCATTGTCAAAAGTAATGCAAGTAAAGCTAAAAGTTTCTTATTCATTCTTTTTCCTCCTTTTTATTCTCTTTTTATATATCAAACGCTCTAGCGTCTAATAACTATTTTTAACCAAGTCGTTGACGTGCATCAGCAGATCTTCGAATTGCCTGACCAACATAATTGATCGCTAACATAAGTAATAAGATTAGTAATGCTGCTGGCAACCAGTTCCACCAGGCATTTTCCATTATGAATGGATCTGTTGCATAGCTTACAAGTGTTCCTAAACTTGGTGTAGACGGCGGTAAACCAAAACCTAAAAACGATAGTCCAGTTTCCAATCCGACATTTCCAGCAAAATTTAGTGTCATCTCCACGATTAATAGAGAGCTTAAATTCGGCATCATTTCTTTGAAAATAATAACAAAATTACCTGTGCCTAATGTTTTCGATGCATTTATATAGTCTCTCCTACTTTCAGAAAGAGCTTTACTTCGAATAACCCGCGCAGTACCTACCCATAAGAATACACTCATTATTAAAATGAATATGAGAATATTATATTTTGGTACGATAGTTACAAATACAATGATAATCATAAGAGAAGGTATAGTAATGAAGAAATCAATAATACGCATAAAGATATTATCAATCCATCCTCCAAAATAGCCTGTCACTAAACCAATGACTACACCGATAAACCCTGTTAATAATGTAACTGATATTGCAATTGTCAATGAGTTACGCGCACCTACTACTAATTGGCCAAGGATATCCCGCCCACCTTTATCGGCTCCTAACCAGAATTTTTCACCTGGTTCTGCTAGCTTGTCACGCAAGCTTATTCGCATAAGCTGAGTTTGGTCAATTTGCCATGCCCATATATATATGCTTCCAATAACTACAATTAACGATATTAATGAGAACATTGCTAATTTATCTTTCATGAACTCCCGCGCAATAACTTGGAAACCAGTCGGGGGAGAGCTTACTTTCATCTCTTTTGATGCTTCAATAGCTTCCGTATTTTTCATTATTTGGACTCTCCTTATCCATTATTTTTTAGTCAATCCTAATTCGAGGGTCAACGATGCTCATGATGATATCGGATAATAGACTTCCTAATAATGTTAAGAATCCAAAAAGCATAACAAGTGCTGTAATTACACTATAATCACGCCCATTAATTGCGTGAATGAACAATTGTCCCATACCATGATATCCAAAAATAGTTTCAATAAAGATAGATCCAGTTAGAAGTCCTGTAATTGTAAACCCTAAAAAGGCTGCAATCGGTAACAACGAGTTACGTAATATATGACGAGAATATACTTTATTGATCGGAATACCTTTACTTTTCGCAGTCCGTACATAATCTAACGACTTAGAATCAATAATTTCGGAACGTAGGTACTGAATAATCCCAGTAGTCGCAAGTAAGGCATACGTAATCGCTGGTAATAAAATATGATAGAACTTACTCCATATGAAGCCAGCTGTTCCAGACTCGTATTTAATATCTACAGTCCCACTAGTAGGGAACCAACCTAATTCATATCCGAAGAAGAACAGATTGATCAATCCTAATACAAATGTTGGTATGGCAAAAACTATAAAGCTATACAATACAATCGTTTTATCTAGGAGAGAGTCATGGAATCTACCAGCTATAACTCCTAGTGGAATGGCAATTAAATATAATAAAAATACACTTAACAAAGATAACCATAATGTATTCAACGCACGCTCTCCGATTAAATCAGCAACAGGGACGTTAAAGGTGTAGCTACGTCCAAAGTCTCCTTGAAAAGCATTCCCAATCCAGTTCACATATTGAACATACCATGGGTCATAGAAACCAGCTTTAATACGAAGTTCTTCTACTCTAGCGGGATCTGTTTCTGGAGTGATTAATCCTGTAAAAGGGTCCCCAGGCATAAACTTCGCCATAATAAATATTAAAAGACTAAGTACAAATAATTGTGGAATCATTACGAGAATACGCCTAATTATTGTTTTCCACATATTACATGCCCCCTTTGTTCTGAGCACTCATTGCCACTTGATGTGTATTGGAGATTGTTTGTAAATCAAAAACTCTTCCATTCTCATCATAATAATTATGGTGATTCGTTAAATAATCTACTTCTACAGCTCTTCGAATATTCTTTCGCTCTTCGCGATTTGTCGGATTTACCTCCGGTATTGCAGACAGTAATCTTTTCGTGTATATATGTTGAGGATTTGTATAAATATCATTTCGATTACCAGACTCTACAAAACGTCCTTTATACATAATCGAGATATTATCACACATATGTTTAACTACTCCCAGATCGTGGGATATAAATAAGAAACTCAATCCAAACTCCTCTTGAATATCTTTTAAGAAGTTTAAAACCTGTGCCTGAACGGATAAATCGAGTGCCGATACTGGTTCATCAGCAATAATTAGTTTAGGATTACTTGCAATTGCTCTTGCAATACCTATACGTTGTTTTTGTCCACCTGAAAATTCATGGGGATATTTGATTCTTGCTTCCTCACTCATCCCAACAATCGCCAGTAATTCATTTATTCTTTTTCTTTCTTCTCCAGGAGAAAGTTTCAAGAAATTACGAATAGGTTCTGCGATGATATCCTCTACTCTTTTTCGCGGATTCAAACTAGAGTGTGCATCCTGGAAAATCATTTGGATATCACGGTTATAGGCGGAATTTCTACTTCTTACTTTGTTTGTAACATCCACGCCTTCATAAATAATGTTTCCAGATGTAATTTTCTCTAGACCGATAATAGATTTGCCAGTTGTAGATTTTCCACAACCTGATTCTCCTACTAGTCCATATGCTTTCCCTTTTTCAAATTCAAGATTTATTCCATCTACAGCGTGCACATTATCTACAACTGTATTGAAAAATCCTCCACGAATAGGGTAATGCACCTTTAGGTCATTAATTTGCATGAAACTCATAGGGGATTACCTCCTTTTTCACTTTCAAAGTGAAAATGCTGCCAGCATGTACATCTAACGAGATGACCTGGAGATACTTCATGCAATGTTGGATTTTCTTCATGTGCTTCAGCAGGAATCCAAGGGATACGATCTGCAAATCTACATCCTACTCTTGGTAATTTTACTAACGATGGTACCATTCCTTGTATTACTTGTAGCTTTTCATTCTCACTATTCATCTGTGGAATAGAATTTAGTAGTGAACGTGTATATGGATGTCTAGGATTTGCAAACAACTCATCTACAGGTGCTTCTTCAATAATTTGCCCAGCATACATAACTACAACACGGTCAGCCGTTTCAGCTACTACACCTAAATCATGTGTGATTAATACAATACCTGCTCCTGTTTCATTTTGAAGTTCTTTCAACAGATCCAGAATCTGAGCTTGAATTGTAACATCTAATGCAGTTGTCGGTTCATCAGCAATAATAATATTTGGTTTACAAGAAATAGCAATTGCAATAATTACACGTTGTCTCATCCCGCCTGAAAGTTGGTGGGGAAACTGTTTAGCAATTCGATCTGGATTCGGGATTCCTACTTGTTTTAGTAATTCTAATACACGTGTATTGCGCTCTTGTTTTGACATTTTAGTATGATACACAAGACCTTCTTCAATCTGCTCACCAATTCTCATTAATGGGTTTAAAGCTGATAACGGATCTTGGAAAATCATTCCTATTTCTTCTCCACGGACATCATTTAACTTATCCTCTTTCAACAGGGCTAGGTTTTCCCCATTATATAGAATTTCTCCTTGAACTCGTGTCTTGTTATGGTCATATAGTCCAATAATAGAAGTGGCTAATGTAGATTTCCCACAACCTGACTCGCCCACTACTGCAAGTATTTCATTTCTTCTTAAGGTTAGGGATACACCATCAACCGCATCGTAATATGTATCTTTTATGCGAAAACCTGTATGTAAGTCGTTTATGGTTAAAAGCTGATCTAAGTTGTTCAACATATTGCTCCTTTCAGTAATCGCTCTACTAAACTATTATTTTAGAAGTCTACTTGCTCATTCAATGTTTAAATTTTCTGTTTATTATTACCTTCTGGTTAAATTCTATTACAGTTCTATTACAATCGCAATATTATTTTTTCATTATTTGATTAATTGGATACTTTGAGAAAATTTAAATAATCTAAAAAGCTAGTTATAACATAGGATTGAAGCATATATAAATAATTAAAATATTTTATTGGAATATTAATATATTCGTCATATTTCAACATTTTCTCTTACAAAAAAGTTGTTTTGTGTATTAAAACACTGACGAATCAACACTTTAAAGCGATGAATTATAGAATTCAAAAAAAGCATTTCCAAATAAACCTTGGAAATGCTTTGAGAGAATAATTTTATATTTTTTTGAATAAAATACTTGCATTATGTCCACCGAAACCTAAGGAATTACTCATAGCATATTCGATGTCTTCTTTTCTTGCAGCATTTGGCACATAGTCTAAATCACATTCTGGATCTGGAGTGTCTAAATTCATTGTCGGTGGTAATATTCCCTCTTTTAATGCTAATACAGTGAAGATTGCTTCAACACCACCTGCAGCACCTAAAAGATGGCCTGTCATAGACTTAGTAGAACTCATAGCAAGTTTATATGCATGTTCTCCAAACACAGTTTTCACTGCCATTGTTTCAAAATGGTCGTTGTATGGTGTACTCGTTCCATGCGCATTAATATAATCTACTTGTTCTGGTGAAATTGTAGCATCGTCAAGTGCTTGTTTCATCGCACGAGCTGCACCTTCGCCTCCTGGTGCTGGTGCTGTAATATGATGTGCATCTCCAGTTGAGCCATATCCGATAATTTCCGCATAAATTTTAGCTCCACGTGCAACGGCATGTTCATATTCCTCTAAAATAATAATCCCAGCGCCTTCTCCAATTACAAATCCATCGCGATTTGCATCGAATGGACGAGATGCTTTCTCAGGATCTGTATTTAACGTAAGGGCAGTATTTGATACAAATCCTGCTACAGACATATGAGTAATAGGTGATTCTGCTCCGCCTGTAATCATCACGTCTGCATCCCCACGTTCAATCACCTTAAATGCATCTCCAATTGAGTTTGTGCCAGATGCACAAGCTGTTACCGAACAAGAATTAATAGCCTTCGCGCCAAAATGAATGGATACTTGCCCTGCTGCCATATCTGGAATCATCATTGGTACAAAAAATGGACTTACTCGGCGTGCTCCTTTTTCTAAAAAGATACGGAATTGTGCTTCATAAGTCTCCATTCCCCCTATACCAGAACCAATCCATACTCCTGTACGAAGACCAATTTCTTCTGTTATTGTCAGGTTGGCATCTTCGACAGCCATAATAGAAGCAGCTAATGCGTAATGGGTAAAGCGATCCATTTTTCGTGCTTCTTTTCTTTCAATATATTTTTCTATATCAAAGTCTTTTACTTCAGCAGCAACCTTAGCAGCAAACTGTGATGCATCTAATCTTGTCAGCATACCTACACCAGATTTTCCTTCTTTAATACCCGACCAAGTTGTTTCTATATTATTACCTAGTGGTGTAACAGCTCCTAAACCCGTAACTACTACTCTGCGTTTCATCATGTAAGATTCATCCTTCCAAATTGTTCGCTTATTTTCCCCATTTTAATGCAATTGCACCCCAAGTTAATCCTCCACCAAAGCCAACCATCACAATAATATCATCATCTTTTACTTTGCCATTTATCACTTCATCATATAACGACAATGGGATAGAAGCCGAAGATGTATTACCGTATTTATGGATTGTTTTAGACATCTTTTCAATTGGTAATCCTAGTCTTTCTCTGGACGATTCCATTATACGGATATTGGCTTGATGTGGAATGAGCATATCCACTTCTTCTTTGTTTAGACCAGCTTTTTCTATTACATTAATCGCAGATTCGCCCATTTGTCTTACTGCAAATTTAAAAACTTCTCGTCCATTCATGTGAAGATGAGGACCTTCTTGTGATAAATGCTTCCCACCACTACCATCAGCACCGAGTTCAAAAGATAAAATTCCTCGTCCTTCTGACACTTTACTAATTACCGCAGCACCAGCACCATCTCCGAATAATACTGCTGTATTTCTATCTTCCCAATTAGTAATTTTAGAGAGTTTTTCTACTCCCACAACAAGCACGTGGGAATATGTATCAGACTCCACAAATTGCTTCGCTGTAACAAGTCCATACATAAAACCTGCACAAGCAGCCGACAAGTCCATTGCAGCAGCATTTGTTGCGCCAATTTGTTCCTGTATCATTGTTGAAACACTTGGAAAAGGACGGTCTGGTGTTACCGTCGCTACAAGTATCAATCCAATTTGATCAGCTGTTATTCCTGCGTCTTTTATTGCTTCTTTTGCAGCTTTCACAGCCATATGAGATGTATTTTCTTCTTCTCCAGCAATTCTACGTTCTTCTATACCAGTCATTGTTCTTATCCATTCATCAGATGTATCCATTCTTTTCTCAAGGTCTTCATTTGTCAAAACATGCTCAGGTGAATATGTTCCTAAACCAATTATTCCCGCATTCATGAAAGTTCCTCTTTTCTTATAATCTATTATTAGTACCTGGTATTAATAATAACGAATATATGTACATTTTTCAACAACAGAGTTCCTTTTGCCAAATATTCTTTTGTAATATGCTATGCTATGTTATGATATATATATAAAATTAGCGCCTGAGGTGAAATTACATGCAATATATAATGACAGTATTTTGGTCAGTAGTTTTAGTTACAATGTTAAATTATGTAGTAAGTTCCGTGCAAAACGTTGAATTTGTGTTCATGAATGGTATTATCATGTCCATTCCAGTTGCAATTATGGTTCTAATTATCGCAGCTATCATTCCTGAGGAACCAACAGCTAAAGCACATCACTAAAAAAGCCTTCCCACACGGGAGGCTTTTTTTAGTGATAGAAAAGAAAGTATATAAAAATACAAGATGAACACTGGTTTTACGGGACTTTTAAGATGAATAATGCTACTGATTTCGATTTCAGGTGGACGCTTTTCCGCGGGCTTGGCTTCAGCCTCCTCGTCGCAAGCTCCTGCGGGTTCTTCAGCTCAAGCTCTCCCGCTAAGAGTCGCCACCTTCAACTTCAAGCAATATAAAGTGTAGTTCTTCACTCTGAGATAGGGCAAAGTATATCCCTAAGATAATAAGAGTAATCAAAGTTAATAAAGTGATAAAACCGTCTGCCTAGTTAGGAATACTATTTTATCATGTAGAGGCGATTGGGTTTTCTTTTATTTGAGTCTATTTCATCATTACTTATTTTAAGATAGAACTAGTATATTTAAGTGGTTTTAAATCCAATTATACTTTTATATAAAGTATGTCTAGTTGATTGGAGCGCAGAGCGGCGACTCCAGCGGGACCGCGCGAGCTGAAGACCCTGGACTGAGCGTAAGCGAGGGAAGCGGCTGAAGCCGTGCCCGCGGAAAGCGCCCGATCGCAGAGGAAATCAACGGCATTCTACGTTTCTGTTTTTTGAGGACCGCGCGTCTTTTTGTCTGGTTTTCCTGTAGTTCTTCCTAATATTTGTGATTTTATTAACTTTCCATCATGATTTTCAGTTCATCCTCTTCCATTTTAGCAACTACCTTACTGCCAGGTAGAACAGTACCACCGATTAGCAGTTTAGCTACTGCCGTTTCTAAGTAACGTTGAATATATCTTTTCAATGGTCTTGCACCAAAAGCTGCATCTGTACCTTCCTCAACAATCCACTGTATCACTGAATCATCTACTTGCAACTCAATTTCTTGTTCATGCAAACGACTTTGAAGTTGTTTCACATATTTTTCTGTAATCTTAATGAAATGATGCGTGGTTAAGGAATGGAACATAATAATATCATCTAAGCGATTTAATAATTCTGGTTTAAAATGTTCACGTAATGCACTCATCACAAGGCTTTCATCTTGTTCCGATACTTCCCCAGTTGTATTTGCTAAGTACCCTGAGCCAATATTAGAAGTTAAGATGACAATTGTATTTGTAAAGTTTACAATTCTACCTTGGCTATCTGTTATTCGTCCATCATCCATCAATTGCAATAAAATATTTGCGACATCTGGATGTGCTTTTTCTATTTCATCGAGCAACACGACTGAATACGGATTTCTACGAACAGCCTCTGTTAATTGACCGCCTTCTTCATACCCGATATATCCTGGAGGTGCTCCAACCAAACGAGAAACACTGTGCTTTTCCATATATTCCGACATATCAATACGTATAAAATGCTCCTCAGAGTCAAATAAATTTGCCGCTAATGATTTAGCAAGTTCCGTTTTACCAACTCCCGTAGGTCCTAAAAATAAGAAAGATCCAATTGGTTTATGAGGATCTTTAATACCTGCTCTTGCACGCCAAACCGCCTCTGTCACTAACTGGACAGCTTGATCTTGTCCAACTACTCGCTCTCCTAATGTTTCATTCAAGCGTAAAAGCTTTTCTCTTTCTCCCTCTACCAGCTTTGTTACAGGAATACCAGTCCATCTTGAAACAATAGAGGCAATTTCGTCTGCTGTTACCTCTTCTCGTAATAGACGAGTTTCTGTATCTTCATTTACTTGGTTTTCATACACTTGAAGCTCTTTTTCTAGTGTGGGAATTTTACCATGGCGAAGCTCTGCTGCTAAGTTTAAATCGTATTGATTTTCCGCCTCTTCTAATTCTCGGCGATAGAGATCCAGTACTTCTCGTTTTTGTTGAATTACTCGAATAGCCTCTTTTTCTAGCTGCCATTTTGTTCGCATTTCACTTGTTGAAGTCTCTAATTCTTTTAAATCCTTACGCAATTGCTCTAGTCTTTTTTGACTTGCGGCATCCTTTTCTTTCATTAACGCTTGTTCTTCAATTTGAAGCTGCATCATTTTTCTTGTAACTTCGTCGAGTTCCTGCGGCATTGAATCGATTTCTGTCCGAATCATCGCGCAAGCCTCATCAACTAAATCGATTGCTTTGTCTGGCAAAAACCGTTCTGTTATATAGCGATTTGAAAGCTCTGCCGCTGCTACAATTGCTCGGTCATGGATTCGCACCCCGTGATGTAGTTCATAGCGTTCTTTCAGTCCGCGTAAAATGGAAACTGTATCTTCTATAGAAGGTTCTCTGACCATTACTTGTTGGAAGCGTCTTTCAAGTGCTGGGTCCTTCTCAATATACATTCGATATTCATCGAGTGTTGTAGCTCCAATACAATGCAATTCCCCGCGCGCTAACATTGGTTTCAACATATTACCGGCATCCATTGCACCATCAGATTTCCCTGCGCCAACTATCGTATGAATTTCATCGATGAATAAAATAATTTGTCCTTCGCTATCTTTCACTTGCTTTAAAACGGCTTGAAGGCGTTCTTCAAATTCTCCGCGATATTTTGCACCAGCGATTAACGAACTCATATCAAGCTCAAAAATCTGTTTCTCTTTCAAGCCTTCTGGTACATCCTTACGTACAATTCGCTGGGCTAGTCCTTCTACAATGGCCGTTTTCCCTACCCCTGGTTCGCCTATTAATACAGGATTATTTTTTGTTTTTCTCGATAGGATTCGAATAACATCCCTTATTTCCTGATCACGCCCAATAACAGGATCCATTTTCCCCTCTTTGACTGCATTTACTAGATTTCTACCGTACGTTTCTAAAGGACTTTTTTCATCTTGCTGTTTCATTTGCATTTTACAAACCTCTCCTCGCGAAATAGTTTGACCTTCTTTGACTAATATAAGTATACGTTTTCCCTATAACCTTTGTAAAGAAATATGGCATGATATTTGGTTAAGTAAATTACCTAAATATGCTATTATATATGAAAGTGCACATATGAAAACAAATGTGAATATCGGAAAGGAAGTAATAATTATGAATGAACAAAGTTCCAATTCACAAGGTATACATGCACTATTCGAACAATATGGAGTCAACTTAAAAGTAGATAAAGATCAATCCATTTTTTTAGAAGGTGAAAGGTCAGAAGATGTTTTTCTTGTAAAAACAGGTACCATTCGCATAAGTAAGGATACAGAAAGCGGAAAAATATTAACTTTGAGAATTACTGGAAATAATACGATTATAGGAGAAACTTCTATTTTTTGCGAAGTTTTGTATCATTCCGTTTCGGCAAATGCAATAGAACCTACCCACTTATTAGTATTATCTCGTTCTACATTGGAAAAATACTTATCGGATGATTCTACTCTTATGAAAGAATGGCTTCAAATCCTACAAGTGCATAATTTAAAAAACGAAACTCGCTTAAGAGATTTATTGCTCCATGGGAAAAAAGGTGCGTTATTGTCCACATTAATTCGATTAACAAATACATATGGGGTAAAACAAGAGGATGGTGGTATACTAATAGATCGCGCATTGACCAATCAAGAGTTGGCCAACTTTTGTGCTACTAGCAGAGAAGTTGTAAATCGGATTTTAAATGACTTAAAGAAAAAAAGGGTTCTATCGTTAGATAATGGTATGATTACAATTCATAATCTACCTTTTTTACGCACAGAAGTTGAGTGTGATAACTGTCCATTGCATATTTGTCGAATTGACTAGCTGCTGAGCTAATTCAGCGGCTTTTTTGTTTGGATTTTGGAAGGTGAAACTTAGGTGGAATCGTGTTTAACTCAGGGCACTATTGTGGAGCTTCATAATAAAAAGTCGAATCTACTATGATTCGACTTTTTACTCGATGTATTTTATTATCTAATTCCTAGTGCTATTTTAGCGTAGCGGGACATATTGTCTTTAGACCATGGTGGATTGAAGACTACATTCACATCTGTTCCTTTTACTTCAGGTAGTTCACTAAGTGCTGTTTTTACTTGATCTACAATCTGTGGACCCATTGGACAACCGATTGATGTTAATGTCATGGTAACTTTTGCAATATCTTCATCTGCTAACTGCACATCATATACTAAACCTAAATTGACAATATCTATGCCTAGTTCAGGGTCGATAACATTTTCCAGAGCGGCCATCATACTATCCTTCATGTCTTGTTCTTCATCTTGACTCATATTGAAAACCTCCTCTATTTTATCCCGCTTAACAGGCTATATATCAATCATATCAAACTCAACAGTTTATGCCAAACTATCCGCAAGCCACTGCATAGAAGCTAGCAATCCTTTTCGTGATACTGCATGTCCCGCTGACTTCTCGTTCATCAAGACTATATTCTTTTTATCATATCGCTTTCTAAGCGAAGCGATAAATTGGGCAGTTGGTTCATATGGTACTACAGGATCCTTTTCTCCATGCCAGAAGAATAATGGCGTTTCAATAAGATTATCAGGATAGTTTGATGCGTCAAAAGTAGCTAATGTGTCGAACATATTTTTTCGTTCAACCGCATTCAATGGTACTTTGAATCCTTTTTGTTCAACGGAAGCAATTTGTCCTTTCGCAAGTTCTACATAACCAGGCGTACCCATCATAATAGCAGCAGCGTCAATCCATGGATAGACAGTTAAACAACCTAGAGTAGTAATACCACCCATTGACGTTCCACCTATACCAATTTTTTGACCTGTGAAATAGCCTCGTTTTTCTAACTCAAGCTTAATATGCCCAACTTCTTCGATAGAAGTTAAAACAATTTCCCAAAAACGAAGACTTATTTCTACTTCATCTAATTCTTCATCTCGTTCTCCATGTAGATGTGCATCTGGTAAAATGACGCGACAGCCTTGTTGTACAAGTTGGTAAGCGTAATGTAGGTTATGCTCTTTTCCACTTTCAAATCCGTGTAAAAAGATGACAATTGAAGCATCCTTTTTTGTTTCTTCTTTAAAAATATGTAATAACGGAATGTTTCCCCATGCCTCGGTAGTAACTATCATTGCTATCCCGCCTTTCTTCTATCATTATTCTACCAAAGTAATCTTAAGAGTTCAAAGAGACTGATTTTACATTTTGACGTTATTCATTGAAAACGATACACTTTAAAGTAAGATAGAAGGGAGTTTTTTTTATGAAACCACATTTAATCGTGTTAGATTTAGATGGTACTTTATTGACCGATGAAAAAGTAATTTCAACAAAAACTAAAAATATACTTCAGCAGGCAAAAAATGAGGGACATGAAGTAATGATTGCCACTGGTAGACCTTATAGATCCAGTGAAATGTATTATAAAGAGCTCGGTTTGAGTACACCAATTGTTAACTTTAACGGAGCATTTGTTCATCATCCTGGAAGATCCTCATGGAAAACTGTACATACACCGATAGATTTAAAGGTTGTCAAACAAGTAGTTGAAGCGGTAGAAGGTTATTCCATCAAAAATATGCTCGCGGAGGTATTAGATGATGTATATTTACATTATCACGATGAAAAAATACTCTCAGCATTTTCATTAGGGAATCCACAGGTAACTACCGGAGATTTACGCAGCCTTTTGAAAACAGACCCAACTAGTTTACTAATCCACGCAGAAGAAGACTCGGTCGATTTAGTACGCCAGCATTTAAGAGATGTTCACGCGGAAGTAATCGATCATCGTCGTTGGGGTGCACCTTGGGATGTTATTGAAATTGTACGCCATGGTTTAAATAAGGCGGTTGGACTCTCCCAAGTATCCAAGTTCTTAAACATACCAAAGGAACGTATTATTGCGTTTGGTGATGAAGATAATGATTTAGAAATGATAGAATATGCTGGTGTTGGAGTAGCTATGGGTAATGCAATTAGTCCTCTTCAATCCATCGCCAATGAAGTAACTTTAACGAATAATGAAGATGGTATTGCAGAATTCCTAATAGAAAGATTAAACTTAACTAAATAGATTCTGCTGTTTTTCACTCCAGGCGGACACGTTACCCTCCAACAACCAAAATCAACAATTTCTAAAAATGATTAAAAATATGATGCCACGCAAAAGTTATATTAAATTTGAAACAAGTAATTATGAAATTAATACAAATAAATAGAGTTACAGGAGGATGGGAAATGAGAATATTTGCTGATAGTGCTTCAGATTTACCTAAGAGTTTTTTTGAAGAAAATAACGTTCTTTTAGCACCACTTAGAGTTCATATTGAGGAAGATGAATACGAGGATATTATTAGTATTGATTCTTCGGAAGTTTATGCTGCAATACGTGCAGGGAAGCATCCAAAAACTTCACAAGTTTCACCTGAATTATTTTTACGCTTATTTGAAGATCTTGCAAAGTCAGGAGAAGAAGGATTATATATTGCATTTTCATCGGCTCTTTCCGGAACCTATAGCACAGCTATGATGATGCGGGAACAATTATTAGAAACGTATCCAGATTTAAAACTGACGATTATCGATACTCAATGTGCATCACTAGGATATGGTTTGGTCGTTAAAGAAGTAGTTAGACTGCGTGATGAAGGAATGGATGCGGCTCAAATTATTGAAAAAGCACATTTTCATGCCGAGCATATGGAACATTTATTTACCGTGGAGGATTTAGATTATTTAGCACGTGGTGGGAGAGTTTCTAAAGCGAGCGCATTTGTTGGAGGGTTACTTAATATTAAACCACTGCTCCACGTAGAAGAAGGCAAGCTCGTGCCTTTAGAGAAAATCCGTGGACGTAAAAAAGTGTTGAAGCGTATGCTTGATATGATGGATGAACGAGGAGATACTATAAGTGAACAGACAATCGCTCTTTGTCATAGTGATGATGAAGCGACAGTACTAGATTTAAAGCAAATGATTGTAGAAAGATTCAATCCGAAGAATATTGAAATATATTCCATCGGTTCAACTATTGGTGCGCACGTTGGTCCAGGAACAATGGGACTGTTTTTCTTAAATAAACGACCATAAAAGTTAAAGTAAGATCTATAGTTTATGTAGATCTTATTTTTTTTGGAGAATACTTTCTCATTTACTTCACATACTACCATTTACATGGAGAAATTCTGTGAAAATATAAACTAGGAGTGAGACAATGGGAATTTTGAGTGGTAATCCAAAAGAAGAACCTTTACATTACGGTGAAGTATATGCTCTGTGGTCAAACTTAGTAATTAATAACGGGTTAATCGCCGCATATCAAACTTTTTATAATCATGCAGGTGATGATGAACTAAAACAGTTGATAGAAGAGTGCTATAAAGCTATGGAAGAAGAAAATAAACAAATTGAGAAGATATTAAAAGTAAATTCCGTTGGTTTACCACCTGCACCCCCTGCTCGCGCAGATGCTCGACTTGAAGATATTCCGGTTGGTGCACGATTTAATGACCCTGAAATTGGAGCGGCATTAGCCATGGATTCAGCTGCTGGACTAGTAGCATGTAGCAAAGTAATGGGTGAAAGTATCCGCGAAGATATTGCTATGCTTTACGGACAATTTCATATAGCTAAAACTCAAATTGGTGCAAAAATTCTACGCTTAAACAAAAGTAAAGGGTGGTTGGTATCTCCACCTCTTCATAATTTCCCTAGTAAAAAATAGTTTTTCGCAGTCCCACAAAAAAACTGTTCACCCGTAAATACAGGTGGACAGTTTTTTTAGTTATTTACTTTTTTCTTCATCTACTCGGCGTTGTTTCCCTTTACGCCAAACAATGATCAAAAATAACATAAACAGTAGATAAGCAATGACCATTGCAGCGATATAAGCACTATTTAGTCCTGTATCATCTTTAACTTGATATACTTCGACAATCTCTCTATCTAATACTAAACGGTAAGAACCATCATCGGTAGCACGGACTATATCCGATTCAAATAAACCAAGCAGTTCTTTATCTTCACCGATTTCATCACTAGAAAGATCTATTCTTTTGGTCTCACTTGTATTATTCACTACCACATAAAATGTTTCTTCATCCGAAGAACGTTTGTATACTGCATAACCATCTTTGTTTTCTAATAATTCCATTTTACCAGTTCGCATTGCTTCAGACTTTGTGCGAATGGAGGCCATATCCTTTAAGTATTCAATTAACTCTTCATCTACCCGGAAATTCATGATTTGGTGGCTATCTTGTGGTTTTTGACCATTCATCGCTATTTCCGTACCATATGTCATATACGGTACTCCCGGTAATGTAAGAATTGTACCGATTGCCATCTTAATGCGAGTAGGCGGAAACATATTTTCCACTGCACTATGATACGTAATTCTCTCTGTTAACAAATTATCCACCATTACAAGGCTATCTTCATTTGTAGAAGAAATAGACTCTGAAGGTAAATCTGTATTTTTGAAAGTATCCACGAAATCTATCATTTGCTGTTCTGAATAGTCCAAGTCAAAATTCGCTTCTGACTCTTCGAGTGCGATGACATACATAGGATCACGAACTTCTTTTACTGCAGCGATTAAATCATTAATAAATGCAGTTGGCGCTCCCTCCAACTCTGACAATTTAACTCCATCAATTTTGTAGGTTTCTGCAAATTTTACGATGGTATCAATAAGAGCCTGTTGTACATCATTATTAGTCAAATCCAATTGCATCTGACCATTTTCTGTTGATAGTACCCAATCACTCTTTTTGTTGTCGGTTGACCAAATATGTTGGTCACTAAAGTTATTTAGAGGAAATTCAACCATAATCTTCATATCTTTTTTGTGTGATTCATCTAATAACTCGTTAAATTCTTCCGTTGTCCCAAAGTGTCTCTCTAGTTCTTCAAAATCCAAGATTCGCTTTCCATCATAAGATTCAGTAGAAAAAACAGGACCAATAGAGATTGTAGTGAAACCCATATCTTTAATATGTGTCATCTTTTCTAAAACACCTAGAAAGTCCCCACCTGCGAATGCATTGGGATCTTTGGGATTGACCTCATAATCATTCGTTCCTAATTTATTGAAGTAACGATCTACATATAGATCATAAATACTTTCGTTATGTATAGAGTTATTCGTTTCTGCATTGCTCACCTGAGTTGTTGTAAGGCAAAGACTACTCATCAGCAATCCAGTTATAATCCATTTTGTAAACTTCAAGGTAAATCCTCCTTTGACGCATATACATTTCATTTTAACAAAGCTCTGTTTTAATCGCTATTGTTTCGCCATTAAAGCATTAAATATCTATTATATTTCGTCCAAACTGTGACAGCTATACTAAAAGTATTTCTAGTGCTTTATAACAATGTTTTACATTACGACTACCGAGTGACTTTTTGAGATGTTGATAGGCTGAAAACACCATCTGTTCCTTTTTCCAATTCCCTTGTCCGCAGTACACTTTTATAAAAAACAAAACCACCAATCACTCTGGTGGTTTCTCGATTTTATGAAATTCTTGAAGGATATGTGATTGGAGTTCACCAGGAGAATCAGTATTGTTTTTTTGTAGATTTGCAATGACAACTGACGCACCTACAAAAACAAGCATTAGAACAATGACTAATATTAGCAATGTTATTCCCACCTAAAGCTCCCCCTCTCTTATTCTCTCAAAATAGCACAATATCAATAAAATGAAAAGAAGCTTTCACTAAGTGAAAGCTTCCCAAAACCTATGCTAAAAAGTTGATACCCATTGGTAATTTGAACCCAAGGAAAAGTGCGATCAAGAAGAAAACAAATACTAACACTAAGAAAGTTGTGTACGGTTTCCCTTTTGCCTTTTTCACTAAAGTCATTTCCATCATTCCAATTACTAATATGCCTGCTAGGAACTTAAATCCGTAAAGCATTCCTTCACCAAAGTCCATGCCCTTGATGAACAAAGCAACCCCAGAAATGATGATTAGGATGTAGAACAAACGTAAAATCATATGAACTACTTTAGGTTTAGCAATCGCTAATGCTACAAAAAATAGGATTAGTGCGACTACCCAAGTGGTAATGTGTAAATCTGTTCTTGCTAGAAAATCCATTTTTTCCACCTCAATATACTTGTAGTTTACTACTATCCTATTTAGTGTACCATGTTACTCGAATTTGTTCACTAATGTACCTATTCCTTCAATAGATATTTTTACTACATCTCCTGATTTTAAGTAACGTGGTGGATTAAATCCCTTGCCGACCCCAGCCGGTGTTCCAGTTAATATAACATCACCTGGCTCGAGGGTAACAGACTTAGAAATCTCGGCAATAATTTGTTCCACTGAAAACACCATATCGGAAGTTTTACCATTTTGACGAATCTCATCATTTACCTTAGTCACAACAACTAGCTCCTGTGGATTTGGTAACTCATCCTTCGTTACTACATAAGGCCCCATAGGACATGACCCTTCAAGACTTTTCCCTAAGAAATATTGCTGATGCTTCGTTTGTAGATCACGCGCAGTTAAGTCATTGGCAATTGTGTAACCGAATATATAATCATAAGCTAATTTTTCTGGAATATTTTTTCCTTGTTTACCGATTACAATAGCTAACTCGCCTTCGTAGTCGAAGGAATTTGTAATATCTGCGTGTAATGATAGAGTTTGCTCATCTGCTGCAATGGAAGTGGGAGATTTCGTAAATACAACAAATTGACTTGCCGTTCCACCCATTTCTTTTGCATGATCTGCATAGTTTTTACCAATTGCCATAATATTTTTTGGTGTTCTTGGAATTGGTGAAAGCCACTCTATTTCTGTAAAGGAACGTTTGAAGTTATTTGGCTGTTCAGCCTTTGTTGCCGCTTCTACTAATTTACGGATTTGTTCGAGAAAATCCATCCCTAAACCTACTCCATCTATAATAGTAGTGGGAAATTTGGGTAATACTTGGAGCGTCTCCTGAATGTGTAATACATCCCATACTGCCTCTTCTTTTTTTACTTTTGGTCCGAAGTAAATTTTGTCGTTTAAACGGTATGATAACAGTTTCATTTGATGGACACTCCCTTAAAAGTTTTAATCTATCTCTTAGTCTATTACAAATTAACTTCATTTTCATCTATTTTCGACTAATTATTCGAATAAGTCAGTTTTCTCCATAACATTTCTACCGGACCTTGCTTAAATTTCGTAAACCAAATCTCTGCAAAGACTACTTGAAAAGCATAAATCCCTATAGCCATCCACGTTCCTGTGCTTAAATCGATTTTCCCGTATAATCCGAATCCATAAGCATAAAAAATAGTAGTCGCAATAATAGATTGCATTAAATAGGTCGTCATCGACATTCTACCAACCTTCGAAATTGGTGAAAGTATTTTTGCTGCGAAAGGAATCGAGCAAACTAATGCAATTATACCTGCGTAGGCTATTGCTTGAAGTGGTCCTCCAAAAGTATCTTGGATACCCATAGTAAATAAGTTTGCTTCTAGTAAATATGGAAGCCATTTAATAACTGTACCGACTATTAACATTACTAACACTGTAATCATCCAATATACTTTTAATTCTCTTACTCTTTCGATAAGCTTCCATTTTGCTGCTGCTGCACCTAGTAGTAGGAAGGGGACGATAGTAAATAGCATCGAAATGACGATGAGTCCATTTCCACTCATATATAACCAGTCTGCTAATCGTTGAGAGAAAATATCGCCCCATGATCCTTGGCCATATGCAACAATAGAAGCTTCAATTTCCTGAATGCCAGTATAAATAATCGTGGCATTTGGCTCTAATAAAGATCCTAAATATACTAAACCATAAAGTAATCCATTTGGTATTAAGAATAAGAAAATACTAATGAGTAGTAACCAAATTGGCTTTAATCTAATCATCAGTATTAATACAAATCCTGCTAGGGCATAAGTTATCAAAATATCACCGGCCCAAATAAGAAACGCATGAATACATCCGATTATTAACAATATAGTCAATCGTCGAACGGCAAATTTGGCAAATGGACCGCCGTTAGCCGTAGACTTCAGAAATTGCATAGCCAAACCGTAACCAAATAACATGGAAAACAGTGGATATACACTTCCTTGTACAAAAATGTCAATCATTTTAAACGTTTCAAAATCACTTGGATTTTGAAACCAAGTATACGGATTTATATAAATATATGGAGAGTGGAAAAATAGCATATTAACGACAAATATGCCGAGTAGAGCAAAACCTCTCATGACATCTATCGAAATAATTCGTTCATTGACTCCTGTTGGTTTAATAGCCAAGCTTTTTCCCCCTAAAATGACACTGTTCTATTTACGTCAAATAAGTATAGTACTTTTTCTTTTATCTCTACTTGTAATATCGCCTCAATTGCCTGTGTATAAAGAGACAATTGCAGCTGATAACGTTGTTGCATCTCTTTTTGTAATATGGAGTCGTCCTTAACTAAATGCTTTACTTTATCTGTTTTATAGTCCAATAAAACCCAACGACCATCCTCTTCCAAAAACAAGCAATCTACGACCCCTTGGATAATCTGTTTATCTCCATCTGCGTCCTCTAATGCATACGTAAAAGGAAATTCTCGCATAATTTCTTTCGCATTTCGTAGACGTTCTGCCATTTCTGACTGGAAGAAGGAAACCATTTGCTTAGGTTTTATAGCAGCTCGTTCAGCTTTAGTTAAAATTTCACGTTCTTCCAGCCTTTCTGCAAATAGGAGAACCTGCTCTTCATTTTTTTGTTCCTGAAGATCGACATTTTGCATAAATGCATGGACCGCAGTACCTGCTTCTGCACCTGTCAAAGCTGTTTCCTGCTGCAGGAAGAAAGGACGCTTTGCAACTTTTTTTAGATTAGTTGGACCAGACATTTTAAAATAGTCATCGTCCGATTGTTCCATTAGCTGCTGAATTTTCTTCATCTCACTAACTGTTTGCTTTGAACGTTTATGAGTAGAAATTTCATGGACATATGGTGTATCGAAACGGTCCTTAATATCCTGCGAATAAACACTTTTTGATGGATCTATTAGCTGCTCAAGTAAAACAGCCTCTTTTTCTTCCTCTTGTACAGTGCGCTTTAAATCATCTACACATTTAGCAACAATCTTCCATTTTGATTCGCTATCTACGAGATTTGCTTCATTTACTTCCGATAGCTGCCTGAAATTTGTATGTCTTGCTAAAGCTGGACCAATCCAGTCTAAATACCCTTTCGCTTTCGCACGCATATAACCCGGTAACATTTCTTCACTCAAAACATTTTGGGCATCAACCCATTTTTCTAACGTTTTTGCTAAATCTTTTATAGACCCAATGAGGAATAATTGTTCTTTCGCACGTGTCATTGCTACATATAAAACTCGCATTTCCTCTGCTTTCAATTCCATTTGCTTTTGTTCCTTCATAGACAAAAATGGCAATGAAGTGTAAGAAATTCGCTTGTCAGGATCAATTGCTTTTACTGCAAGTCCAAAAGATTGGTCAAATAAATAAGCTTCATTAAAATCCATTTGGTTAAAGGGCCTTCCCATTCCCGCTAAGAACACAACTGGAAATTCCAATCCTTTAGAAGAATGAATAGTCATTAAACGAACAACATTTTCCTTTTCTCCTATAGAACGTGCAGCCCCTAAGTCATCCCCTCGTTTACGCATACGATCGATGAAACGTAAAAAGCGGAACAGCCCACGAAAAGAAGTTTTCTCATAATCGATTGCACGGTCGTGTAGAATACGAAGGTTTGCTTGTCTTTGCTTACCATTTGGCATCGCACCTACTATTTCGTAGTAATGCGTATCTAGGTAAATCTGCCATATTAAATCGGCAAGTGAGCCTCTCCTACTTAAATCGCGCCAATCTTCATATTGAAGTAAAAATCTTTGCAGCTTCTCAGCAGTATCAGATGATAGTCCAGCTCCTCCGGTAGACACAAAGGTTTTCATCGCATCGTAGAAAGGCTCTTTTGGAGCAGATAATCGGATAAGTGCAAGCTCAGATTCTGTTAGACCAACAAACGGCGACCTAAGAACAGATGCAAGTGATATATCTTGATATGGATTATCTATTGTACGCAACGTATGTAGCATGATCAGCACTTCAATTGCTTCAAAATATCCTTTCGAAAGCTCTGCATATAGTGGAATACCCGCTTCTTTAAATTGCTCTGTAACCTCTCCTGACCATGTCATCGACCGCATTAATATGACCATATCGCTATACCGGACGGGTCGATGAGTTTTTGTCCATGGATCGTAGACAGTTGCTTCGGATTGAATCAGTTCGTCTATTTTTGAAATAATATATCGTGCTTCAGCTTGTGACTTTTTAAGTTCTTCTTCTGCCATTACTTCGATTGTTTCTTCGTCATCTTCAGTTGGTTCTGCACTACCGTCCTCCACTTCATATAACAGTGCCAGTTCAACAGGAGTTTCGATTTCTTCATACGGTGCTCCAGGTTTTAACGAAGCTGCTTCATCGTATTGAATTTCCCCAACTTGTTCACCCATAATTTGACTGAAAATATAGTTCGTTGCATGCAATACTTCTTTTCTACTGCGGAAATTGGCATTTAAATCGATTTTGATACCTGAATCGATTGGAAGATCGTTAAATGCGAGATATTTCCCTAAAAATAGCATTGGCTCCGCTAAACGGAAACGATAAATGGATTGCTTTACATCCCCTACCATGAACATATTACCAGTATTTTCATCTCCACTTTTAACAAATTGTAAAATGGTTTCTTGTAGTAAATTTGTATCCTGATATTCATCCACAAGCACTTCTTTAAAACGAGCTTTATATTCCTTCGCTATTTCGGAAGGAATGAGTTCACCATTTTCCCCCTGCTCCGATAGAATATCTAATGCGTAATGTTCCAAGTCTGAAAAGTCGACTAGACCTTTTTCATTTTTAGCTGTGGTATAACGTTCCCCATATGCTATAGTCAATTCCACTAGTTTTTGCAGCTGTGGGGCCATTAAACGCATTTCCTCTAACAATCTTTCAGGTGTTCGAGTGAAATAATTATCCTTTAAGTCATTGATGATTTTCTTCACTTTCGTACGTTTGTTAGTCGCTTGGTTTTTCAACCCTTCATCGCAAGAGTCTTTTTTTATCGCTGCCGCTCTTCCCCATTTAATGCCCTGGAAATAATGAAAAACACTTTGCCAAGAGCTATTTTTCATCAAGTCTACTGCCTCTTGAATCATTTGCTGGTCGATTACCGCAGTATCTGCAAGAGGTGCTGGCCCATTTGGTTCGTTTGCAAGTCGACGAATCTCTTCAGTTACGGCGATTGCCTCTTCTAAATGATGTATGATCGCAAGTTTCAATGAACCGATAAAGGATAACTCATCTATAGTCATGTCTTCCGAAAGATTATATGCTTCGGGTATTGCCAGTAACCATTTCTCTGGCTCCGGATGAACGCG
Organism: Psychrobacillus sp. FSL K6-1464; assembly: GCF_038003145.1. Taxonomy (NCBI): domain Bacteria; kingdom Bacillati; phylum Bacillota; class Bacilli; order Caryophanales; family Bacillaceae; genus Psychrobacillus; species Psychrobacillus sp. FSL K6-1464. The sequence continues at coordinate 990,502 of NZ_JBBOOP010000001.1, read as the reverse complement.
TGAATAAGAATAGAGCTTTTCAATCATCACTTCGATGGATTGATCATCACGATCGGATGTGAAACTGTCCGATAATCGATACATAGGCTCTGGATTGTCGACATGATAAGCTTCTTCTAGCACTTCTGCTAACATATCGTCACGCATAATTGCAGCTTCTGTTTCATTTGCAATACGGAATCCTGGGTCTATCGTAAGCATATAAGCGTATTGTCGAACAATATTTAAACAAAATGAATGCAATGTAGAAATTTGTGCTTTGTTTAATAGACTTAGTTGCTTTCGTAAGTGATTCGATGTTGGATCATTTGCAATAGCCTTTTCAAGGGCCTCTCCCATACGATGACGCATTTCTGCTGCCGAAGCATTAGTAAAAGTAACAACCAGTAACTCATCGACATTGATCGGCTGTTCTTTTGCAATGACTTTTTGTATGAGTCGGTCGATGAGAACAGCAGTTTTTCCCGAGCCTGCAGCAGCGGATACAAGTACATCAGCACCTGTTGCCCAGATAGCCTTCCATTGTGCAGGTGTCCATGTTAACTCTGCTGGCATATTAGGAATGTTCATGTGGACTCATCTCCTCACGTATTTTTTCAGCTATTATTTCAGGCTGCTCCACTTTCAATGCACGTACTTGTTGTGCGGGATCCGCGGGATCAAATTGGCAAACACTACGGAACGAGCAATAATTACATGGCATTTTATCTTTTATTCGATAGGGTAATACTCGAGTATCGCCAGCATTCATCCCGTTTCCGGCTTGTTCATGCTTTTTACGAACAAAGGACTGTAGTAATCTCATTTGCTCCGGTTCTACTACTTTGGACGATGATTTCGATAAGTTTCCGTCTTTGTTCATGCGTACGGGAATAACCTTTGAAAATCCTGAGATTTGGTCGTCCATTTCCATAATTACTTCTGGATCATCAAGTAGAAGGCCATTCATTTTATATGATTTATAAATAGCATCCTCAAGTTCTTCCTCTTCCATTTCTTTTTGTGATTGGATAAATGGATTATGCATATGCACATATAAAACTCCTGCTGGATCAGCATCTTCATGTAGCCACACATCTGCATTTTCAACAGCGACATCTAAATAAGTTAACATTTGAAGAGAAATACCATGGTATACCTCATTCAAATCAATCCCTTTTTTAGAAGATTTATAATCGACAATTCGAACAAACATATTGCCGTTAATATTAGCTGCATCTACACGGTCAATTCGGCCGCGCAATTGCATTTTCCGATTACGCTTCAATGGAATTTCTAAAGCTGGTAATACCTCTCCAGGACCAAACCCTGCTTCTATAGCTATCGGGACAAAGCCCGAGCCTTTAGAATGTCTACTTAAAGCGATTAACGTATTAGCAACGATTTGTTCCAATTTTCGTTGAATGTATCGATAGCGGTTTGTACTTAATAACAATTGGTGGACAAAAACAGGCACAATATAATCGACCGCTTGTCTAGCAAGCTGGTGGCATTGCGGGCGGGTTAAATCAGACCATTGTATATCTATACGCTTCGTTTCATCCGCAATCCATTTTAACGCCGCATGGAATAAGTCTCCCATTTGTGGCGCTTCTAATCTATACTCCGCACGCTCTTCTAGCTTTAGACCATAGGATGCGTAATGTGCAAACGGACAACTATAGTATTTCTCTACCCGAGACACACTAGAAATCATTGTTTCTCCGTATAAAGCAGCAGTCATTTCTTCATTTAATCTTTCGGTTTTATTGCCATGGATTAATGGCTTTGTAATTCTCTTCAATAATTTGGACCAATATGGATCCTCTAAATAATATTGATAAACGGACTGCCACACTTCAGTTAACTTACCTGTTGCTAGTGCTCCTCGAAGTTGCATAACCACATAAGGTAATGTAGGGCGTGGATGACTAATGGAAGTTAAGTCTAATTCATCCGAGAGCATATCACTTGGATCCACAACAGCTATTTCAACCGGTAAGTCGCTTACCATCTGATGAAGTTTTTTTATATACAAGGAAGGCAACAATGCTTTCCCTTCGTTATCTGCCATCGGATACGATACATATAAGAAATGGGATGCTGTTACGAGTGCTTTGTATATTAAATAGTTTTCATCCATTAAACGCATTTTCGATGTAGGTGCTAGTTCAAAGCCAATTTGCGTGAACCATTCACGCTCAGTATCTGTTAGCAACCCTTCATGGTCCATCCGTTTTGGATATGCTCCATCGTTAACACCTACTACAAATGCTGCTTTAATATTTGTGAGCCGAATAATATCTACATTTCCAACTATTACTTGATCAATCGTCGGCGGAATACCCGAAAAAGTAAGTTGGTCGTAACCCTCGTCTAAAATTTTCGCTACTTCCTCCAAGGACATTTCCTTTTCACCAAACATCAAGACAAATTGGTCTATTACATTTACCCATTCGTTCCACACTTGTTCATGTTCGGAAGCTAGAAGCAATTGGCCATTTTCTTCTTCCGCTTGCTTTAAGCTTTGTAACTTTTCATATACGTTAAGTGCCTCTATAAATGTATAAATAGCTATTGCAAAATCCTTACCAGTTCTACTTTGTTTCAGCTGATCGGAAAGAAGTTTTATTGGTTCGACGATTAAATCTCTCATTGTATGAATATCAGCTTGAATACTCTTCTCTTCATCTGTTTGGACTTTGGAATAAAACTCTAAGCCTCGATATTTTTTATAAACCCAGCGTCTCTCATCTAGCCATCTATCTCCATAAATTCCGAATGCCAACACAAAATTTTCTAAACGATCAGCACGCTCTCTCCAAGTTTTTTTAGAAGCATCTAATGGGAAAAACAAATCCGTCTTCACTGCACGAAAAACTGGTTCATACTTCCAGTCTGTTCGGATTATCTCAAGAATAGTTCGACTAAGTTCAATGAGCGGGTGATGTAACATCGGTTTCTTTTTACTTATGAAAAACGGTATATCATACTGTGGAAAAATAGTCTCGATTAAACCTTCGTATGTATCAGCATCTCTATGCAAAATAGCCATTTCGTTAAACCGAATACTTTTTTGTTGCATGAGCTCACGTATGTGTCTTGCTATAGCATGCATCTCCGCACGACGATTGGCTGCTTCCGTTATGTGAATATTTCCTTCTGATTTTGCTTGCAAAGGAGGAAGCTGATCAAGATTTGCCTCTATATGAGCAATTTCTGGTGACCTAAATCGTTTCTGTTCAGATTGATGTACAGTCTCTTCAATTTCTACCTTTTCCATCTGCGCTATTTCTAATAATCTTGCACATGTATTGGCAGGCTGATAAAAAAGAGATTGTTCGTCTACTGCATCCTGTAATGATTCCATAGGAAGGGCAACGGTAATACGTTTTACTTGTTTCATTAATTGCTCGATAATCTCTAATTCTCTCGGCGTAAATGAAGTAAACCCATCTATATATAAATCTGTATTTGCAAGGAGGCTAGAGTCTTTTATTTTATTCGCTAATAAGGTTAAGTATCCTTCTCCGTCAATGTAGCTAACGCCTAATTTTTGCTCAACCTTTTCAAGCATCAGCATGATATCAGAGGATTTATCAATAAGTGTTTTGGGTGCATTTACATTTTCTAAATTGTTTAGGGCATTTGCCATTGTGGAATAATCCATACAGTATCTACTAAACTCTTTTAGTAGCACTTCAATTTGATCGGTGAATCCTCTTTTGGTTGCTGCTCGTTTAAATAGTGTAAATTCGTCTTTGTGGTTTTCAAGTAGGCTACGAATGAGCATTCGGTAACCGAAGCCACTTATTTCTTCTTTAGCTATTCCTCCTGTTTCTTGGAGAACGCGCCATGCTAGTCGTTTAAATGTCGTTACTTGTGCTCTTATTAGCCCAGGTAGTCCAGATTCGGCTGCAAGGTCATATTCACTGGAAAAGGACATCTGGTCAGGTACTATGTAGAATATTGGGTCTCCTATAGGAGCTTTTTGTAGAGCTGTGATTATTTCTTCGTGGATAAAAGTTGTTTTTCCAGAGCCTGATCGGCCACTGACTATTCGTAGCGACATTGGGTTTTCAATCTCCTTTCTAGTGAGTTAATATCTTATAATGAAATCTCAACCTTTTTACTGGTTACTTGCACTGCTATTCGTTACTTGCTCTCGGTGCTCATTTACCTCTCAGGACGGATAAATAATCCTGGATGAAGGAGCTTTAACGACTTCCTGAAGGTTCATATGTAGCGTAAAGCAACATATCCTTCTAGGAACAATCTATTAATTTGCTTAGTATGCTGAATATAATTTTTGTGAATGTTAGAGTTATCCAATATTTTGTGGAATATTAAAAAACCGAATAATCTCCTATCTCTATTGTACAAAACATACTACAGAGAGGGAAATTATTCGGAATAAAATTGGGATGTAGCTTGTGATATTGGCCAGTAGCGTGCTTTTACCGTACCAACAATTTCTTCAGTATCTACAAAATAGAAATATCGACTATCCATACTAGAAATACGATTATCGCCTAGAACAAATAACTTTCCAGACGGAACCCTTTGACTTCCTGTTAGTTCCTCTAATTCAAAATCACCTGTAAAGTTCTCATTTGGATTATTGAACGCACTATAAGACTGCAAATAAGGTTCTTTTATTCTTTTATTGTTTATAAACAACTCATCATTCTCATAGGTAATCGTATCACCTGGCAGACCAATTACACGTTTTACATAATCTTCTTGCTGATCACCATGGAAGATCACAATATCCATGCGTTTAACTTCTGTCATTTTACTAACTATTACCTTATCTTTATCGTTTAATGTGGGCATCATTGACTGACCCACTACTTCATAATTTGTCACGAGGAATACTTTGACAAGTGTCACGATTAAAATACCTATTACAAGTGCTGCCAACCATTCCCATATTTCTTTTTTCACATTATTCAAGACTTTCTCCTCTTTTGTTTTTTCGTTCGCTGCTGATCAATCTAAAATCAGCCTCTACTTTTTTATTTAATCTCTTTTCAATTGCCTTACCTACAAACCATAGTATAGCAATTACCAAAATAACAATAGCGGTTCTAATTGGTTGAGTGATTAATGCTTTGATGTCAGATCCAATAAAACTAACAACGAAAATCATAATGAGTTTACCTAATGCCAGTGTCCAGAAATATGTGTTTTTCTTCATATCTGAAAGACCTGCAACAATATTAACTAGAGCAGAAGGTGTAAATGGAAAACAAACGAGTAAAAAGAGTGGTCCAAATCCATTTCGCTCTACCCATTTTATTAATTTTTGAATTTTAATATGTCTTGTAATAAAACCTAATGCGCGAGCTCGTCCATATTTTCGGATGACTAGGAATACTGCATAGGAACCAGCTACAGACCCTATCCAGGATATTAAAAATCCAAACAATAATCCATAGGCATTGACGTTTGCTACTATGAAAACGACTAAAGGTAAAAATGGAAGAAAGGCTTCCAAAAAAGGTAATAAGATACCAATTAGCGGTCCAAGTGCTCGATAATCATGTGTTAAGTTAGTTAAAGTTTCTAATGAAAACCATTCCGGCATTTGGCTCTCCTCCAAATATGTATATTTATACTATTCCCATTTTTGCTGTACATAAAACTCTCTAATTATAGTATAATTTGATGATTATGCATTTAGGTGGTGAACATTTTGTGAATAAAAATTCGTTTTTATCGGGTTTGAAAGCTGGAGTCAGTATAGCGATCGGTTACTTTCCAGTTGCACTGACATTTGGCTTGCTAGCAAAGACGACCGGACTATCTATTTGGGAAGCAACCGCGATGAGTATTTTTGTTTATGCAGGAGCAGCTCAATATATGTCCCTCACACTTATTTCAAAAGGGGTTGACCCTATTTTAATCGTTTTAAATACATTTGTCGTTAATATTCGTCACTTCTTAATGACGGCTGCACTTAATGAAAAGATGCAAAGTGAAAAAAGATGGGTCAAAGGGATTTATGCTTTTGGTATTACAGATGAGAGTTTCTCAGTATTAGCTACACAAAAAGAAAGTAAAATAGCTACTCCCTTTGCTTTTGGCGTAGCTGTAATTGCATATAGCAGCTGGGTTATATTTACCGCAGTTGGACATGTCATTGGTGCAAATCTCCCGGCATTTTTACAAGCAGCAATGTCCATTGCTTTGAATGCGATGTTTGTTGGATTGCTTGTTCCATCCATGCGTGGAAATCGTAAAGTGGTAATGCTTGCGCTTGTAGCTGCAGTAATTAACGGTTTCTTTTATTGGACCGGGCTATTATCAACTGGTTGGTCCATCTTAGTTGCTACATTGGTATCTTCTATTTTAATTGAAGTCATTTATGCAAAAAGAGGGAAAAACTTACCGAAAGGGGCGTAACAAAATGGGGATGTGGTATTGGTGGACTTTGCTTGGGATGGCACTGGTGACATATATTCCAAGGACATTTCCTCTTACCTTTTTAGAAGGGAAAGAATTGCCTCCAGTCGTATCGGGCGTATTGCGTAATATTCCTTATGCAGTATTAGGAGCTTTAATATTCCCGGCTATTTTATATGTCCAACAAGACAATCTTTTATTTGGCTTAATAGGAGCAGCCGTAGCGTTTAGTTTAGCTTTTCTATTTTCAAATGTAATGATTGTAGTTCTTGGAACAATTGGAGTTTTAGCTGTATATAGCTTATTATTTTAATCCGTTTGTTTGTACATAGTTTTTAGAACAAAAAATCCGCTCTCTTTACAGAGGCGGATTTTCTTTATTATTACTAGTTTTCATATTGGTACTATACCAAAATCCTAATGTAAGGGATGCAGCGTCAATCACATAAATCCACCATCTATGTGTATAGCCTGCGTAGACCGATGCTGCGAATAATGCTACGGTTAATACTAGCGCAACATAATGATTGAAAGTGATACGTGTAAATAACACGACCATTAATCCCGGAGCAAAAATAGCCAATATTATTTGAGTTGTGATTGATAGTGATTCCATAGCTTCTCCTATCTAACTAAGATTAGACCTAGTCGATAATGATCATGTCTAAATAGTATGTGCTGACGAAGACGTAATTCTCCGTTTGAATCCAGCACTTCTAGGCGACAATGAGCAGCATTTATTTGAACTGCTTCATATAATTCCTGTTCGTTTTCAACTTTCTGTCCGTTCACTTTAACAATACGTTCTCCTATTAAAAGACCCATTTTCTCGGCAGGAGATCCAGAAAGCACACCTGCAATCATAACACCATTCGATTGTGGCGATACAGCATAGTTCCCTGTTTTTTCTTGTTGGTATTTTATAATAGTTATTAGCAATCTCGCGATGACACCTATTAGTATAGCAATTGCACTTACTAATGGCTCAAAATAACCGATCGCTGCAATTATTGTAATAACAATTCCTAGTTGCCAAACAATTTTACCGTACCCAGCAAAAAAATGAATCGGTAGAGAATGTTGAGATTTTTGTTGGAAACCAATTACAAATGGAAATACAACGAAAGAAAAAGCAGTTTCTCCTAATGTAAACTGTGGCCAATAAGGTAAATACGTAGGAATAACATCCCCCGGGATCACCAGTAGTATAGGTAATAACCATAATTTTTTCACATGATATACAATCGCTTCGATACCTCTATGAGTAGTAACCAGTTTTGGTGAAGCTTGAGCTGACCCATGCTTTTGAATAAGGACGCCCTCTACAATGAGTAACAATCCAGCAATTATAGCAACTGGCACAATTCCTGCCTGAAGAATATCTAGCCCCGAAACAGTCCAAGTAAATACGTCTAAACTCCAGTTAAATGTATACATAGCGTAGGCAGTTGCCGTACCTAATGCAATTGTATAAATAGCAGAACCAAACTGATACGTAAACAATAGTATAAATAATAGCATCCACATGCTATATATCAATAGCCATGAATTAGGAATAACTAATCCGATAGCTACGCTAATAACTGATAAAATAAGTGCCCAAATGATACCATCTAGCAAGAACCCTTTTGCCTCGGTCCATCCCCATAGTAGCCTCGTGCGAAATTGTCTTCTTTCTCTTTTAACGCGAACGTATCCGATCAATATCGAGAAGAGAAGCGTAACATATACTGCTGGATGAAGGAAAAAACGTCCAATTCCTTTAACCAATTCGATTAATACTTCTTGCACCATACGCATCCCCTCACTTACAACTATACTTCCTATTATTGTAACAAACGTAGAGGGCTTTGCGTATAGGATTTTCGTATATACTTTGTTATTTGATATCGTGAAGTAAATAACTTACTCCCATTTGGAACTGTTTATCGTTTTCTCTACTAGTTTTATAATCTAGAATAGTTTTTGATAATGACTGAAATAATACATCATCGATCTCGTTATACTCGTCTAGGCTTCTCTCTTGTCGATACTTTTCAATAGCATCCTGTGTATCTTCATCAAAATATCCATCCTGACGACTGATATTATAACCAAGTGCCCCTAACACTTGTTGAACATACTTTACTTCCTCCCCGAAGTCTCCCACATGAAAATTCCCTTGATAGTATTTTATATCCATCATATATAATTCATCTGGCTCGACCTGTAAATCTGCTTGAATTCCTTTGTGATGGATCCACTCTTGTTTCGGAGTAAGCCATTTATGAGTGGAGATTTTAAGCTTTCCTCCATTTTGAAGTGGGTGTGTTTCTTGCACTGTCCCCTTACCAAAACTTTTTTCGCCAACAATCATTGCACGCTTATTATCCTTTAAAGCCCCAGCTAATACTTCACTTGCTGAAGCACTACCCCCATTTTGTAGCAACACCACCGGGAGCTTGTTTAAATACTGATTATCTTTTGCTTCAGTATTTAGCATTTCCAAAACGCCTTTGGCATCTTGCATATAAGCAAAAGTGGAACCATTCGGTAGTAAAGTACCGATTATTGTCGAAACACTATATAAATAGCCACCTGGATTTCCTCGAACATCAATTACAAGTCCATCTATTCCTCGTTCTACCAGAGCTTTCGTTTGTTTCTCCCATTCTTCTCCAGTCTTCTCTCCGAATAATGAAATATTGACAATGCCTAGAGAATAATCATCTACTTCATAAACATCACTGGAAACCGTATGCATCGCAATCGTGTCCCGTTTCATATGTAATTCGACATGGCGATTCTCACTAGACCGATATACAGTCATTTTGATACTAGTACCTTTTTTACCGCTTAATAACTGCATTAACTGAGTCATTGACTTTCCTTCTACTCTTTCTTCATTTACTCGAACGATTTCATCCTGAGGCTTTAAGCCAGCTTTAAAAGCAGGTGAATCTTTTAAAGGTGCTACTACGACAAACTTTCCTGCCGAAAGCATAATCTCCGCTCCAATTCCAACCCTTTCCTCTGCTAGTGATGCTTCTTGATTCGCTGCTTCTTCCATAGTTAAATACGTACTATGCGGATCCTCTAATGCCTCAGCCATACCACGAATGGCTCCTTCAACGAGCAGACTGTCATTTTTGGAGAATACTGCTTCTTTTTTGATTAATTGAAACGCTTCATCAATGACTTGACTATTGCTTACATCTTTTTGTTCTGTAGCTGATGGTTTCATCAACCACATATACCCGATACCTAAAACAACAACGACTAGCAATCCATAAAGAAAAAATCGACTTTTGCGCAAGTTCAACCTCCTACTTTTCCACTAATATATGTGTGAAAAGAGGAGTTTAATACTTGCCCCAAAAATCGATTCTTATTTTAAATTACTTATATAGTCTGCTAACATTTGCTCATCCATTGGACCAACAATCTTATTTTGGATGGTCCCTGTCGTATCGATCATATACGTCGTTGGTATTGTAATCGCTTGATAGGTTTCTCCAACTATTCCATCTTCATCTAAAAGTATAGGAAAGCCAAGTGCATAATCATCTTGGAAGGCTTTCACTTTATCGATTCCAACATCGCTACTTGTCAAATTGACAGCTAAAATTTCTACATTTTCTTTCTCTGCCATATCTTCGTAATAGTTTTGCATATGTGGCATTTCTGCTTTACATGGTCCACACCAAGTTGCCCACAAATTTAAAACTATTTTCTTCCCTTTATAATCTGCGAGCGTAACTTCCTCGCCAGCTAATGTCGTGAGTGTAAAGTTAGGTGCCACATTCCCTTGACCTAAACCTTCGTTGGCAGGATTGTTTGCCAAATCTGTGCCCAACTGCTCCCCTGCAAATGCCTCTTGTTCATCGATATTACCTCTAACAAACGATATTGTGGCTATTGCTATTAGAGCAGCAATAACTACTAGCGCAATTATTTTCTTTTTCATATAATACCTCCTACTTGGTACATATATTTCTCTGCCCTTATTATATGTTATCCGTTGCCTAAAATACGAATTAAAAGAGTTGCAATTGTGACTATGTAGTGAAAAGTAAGCTTATGAAATATTTTCTAAACGGATGTGCGCTGGCCGCACGCTACGCATGAGCCTTCCAGGATGATCGCTTTCAGCTCCTTCATGTCTCATTCTTCGGACTCATGCGGCTTGGAAGGCGCACATCCTAAGTACCACTGATCATACTAAATTGTTCTTATGCTAATAAAATGTTCTCTAAACGGATGGGCGCTGGCCGCACGCTACGCATGAGCCTTCTAGGATGATCGCTTTCAGCTCCTTCATCCTTTAGGAAGTCTCATTCTTCGCGCTCATGCGGCTTGAAAGGCGCACATCCTAAGTACCACTGATGATACTAAATTGAATATCTATAGTTATGAAGTGTTCATTATTAAGATATCAGACGCTAATAAATTACAGACCCAGAGCGAGTAACTCATTCTTATGCTAATAAAATGTTCTCTAAACGGATCGGCGCTAGCCGCACGCTACGCATGAGCCTTCCAGGATGGTCGCTTTTAGCTCCTTCATCCTTTAGGAAGTCTCATTCTTCGCGCTCATGCGGCTTGGAAGGCGCACCTCCTAAGCACCACTGATGATACTGATTCTAATTTCTATAGATCTGAATCATTTTCTCTTAACTAACCTTTTCCAATTCATCGTTTTTATACTACTAAGTCAATCCAATTTCAAAGTTAATACCTACTCACTTATTGATTGAAGTGCAGTGCGGCGACTCCAGCGGCAACAGCGTGTCCAGGTGAGACTCTGCAAGAGGCTCACGGACCGCCCGCGGAAAGCGTCCGCACGGAACGTAAATCACAGTAGTAACTGCCTTTTGTTACTTACTACTATCGGTTATTTCCTGAATAATCTAGCTAGTGTTTTTTCCTTATATTAAAATTTCCAATTCATCGTTTTTATACTACTAAATCAATTGAATTTTAAAGTTAACACCTACTCACTTATTAATTGAAGTGCAGTGCGGCGACTCCTGCGGCAACAGCGTGTCCAGGTGAGACTCTGCAAGAGGCTCACGGACCGCCCGCGGTAAGCGTCCGCACGGAACGTAAATCACAGTAGTAACTGCCTTTTGTTACTTACTACAATCGGTTATTTGCTGAATAATCTAGCTAGGGTTTTTTCCTCCTATATTAAAATTTCCATTTCATCGTTTTTATACTACTAAAATCGATCCAATTTCAAAGTTAACACTACTCACTTATTGATTGAAGTGCAGTGCGGCGACTCCTGCGGCAACACCGTGTCCAGGTGAGACTCTGCAAGAGGCTCACGGACCGCACGGAACGGAAATCACAGTAGTCCCTTTCCATAAGCTATCTTGAATTTTATTTATGAAATCTACAATAAAAAAACGCTTCTCCACGAATGGAAAAGCGTTGGTTACTATTATAATGAAATATATCTCAGTGGGTTAACAGAGTTTTTGGCCATACCTTCCCAGTTTCCAATATGAATCTCAAAATGTAAATGAGGTCCAGTAGAATTACCGGTAGTACCTATCGCTCCAATAATCTGACCTTTTGATACAACTTGTCCAACACCAACTTTAATACTACTTAAATGCGCATATAAAGAAGTAAATGTCTGGCCATCAATAGAATGTGTCACCATGATTACATTCCCGTATGTGCTCAGTGGAGAAGCGTAAGAAATAACTCCATCAGCAGCAGATAGTACTGGTGTACCTGTACTGTTCGCAATATCAATACCGTAGTGAGTTTTTATTCCTCCTGAAATTGGGTGTGTTCTACTACCATATCCAGAAGTGTATCGACCTGATGCTGGTTTTGTCCATGCCCCAGCAGAGACATTTGGAATGGCTATTGAAGAACCACCACCGCCACCGCCACTTGCTGCTTGCTGACGTTGTCTTTCTGCTGCTTCTTTACGTTTCTTTTCTTCAGCTGCTTTTCTTGCAACTTCTGCTAATCTTTTTTGTTCAGAAACGATTTTATTTTGTGTTTCTTGACTTAAGTTTAGAATTTCGTCATATTCCGTTTCTAAACCTTCTTTTTCTTCATGTAATTTTGCTTGTTCTACCTCTAGTTGGTCTACTAAATTACCTTTAGAAGCTTTTTGTCCATCCAGGGAGGCCTTTAAACTTAAAAGTTCATTTTTGCTATCTTCTTGCTGTTGCAATTTTTTATTTAAACTTGCCTGTTGTTCTTCTAATTGTTTTTTATCATTTGCTTGCTCTTCTAAGATAGTACGATCTGCATCCATCAGTGTGTTGACAGCAGAAAAACGGTCGATAAAATCGATGAAACTATTTGCCCCTAATAAAACATCTAGGTAACTTACAGATCCTCCGCTTACTTGAACAGCACGAATACGTTCTTTTAGTAGTTGATCGCGTTCTTCAATTTTTCTTTCAAGCTCTTTAATAGAAGCTTGTAACTTTTCAATTTCAGTAGTTGTTAATTTTATTTGGTTTAATACTTCCGAAATCTGTGATTCTGTATTAATAATCTTAGTGTCTAACTCTTTAATTTGAGCCATAATTTGATCTATTTTCGATACATTTTGATCGATCTTACCTTCTGTATGTTTGATAGTTGAGTCAATATTATTTTTCTTTTGCTCTAATTGTTTTTGTTCCTGTTTCAAATCATCTAGAGTATTCGCTAAAGCGCTAGGAGTCGTTATTAAAAGCGCCCCAGTAGTAGCTATAGCCATAATTCTTAGCATCCATTTAGACTGTTTTCTCAAAACCTATCTTGCTCCCTTCAATTTACCAATTATACCCGTAAAAATTTACGAACCGACATGAAACTTCCCCAGATACCAATAAGTACACCCATTAATAATATTAATGCGTTTACTTGATAAATAAATGGCGAGAATTCGAGCAGTTTAAATAAGTTTCCTGATTCTAATTTTGGCTCTAACAATTTATAGATATTAGAGTAGAGTACTGTAACTAATGTTATAGGAATGATAGCTCCTAAAATCCCTAGCCACATACCTTCTAAGATGAATGGAATACGAATAAACCAATTCGTTGCTCCTACTAGTTTCATAATTTCGATATCTCTTCTTCTTGCAACAATTGTGATACGAATGGTGTTAGATATTAGGAACATTGCTGTAAATAGTAATGCCAAGATTAGCACTAATCCAACATTTCTCCCTGTGTTCAAGAAGGAGAATAGTTTTTCTATTTTACCTTCCCCATACTTAACTTCAAACGTATTATCGAGACGATCTAATTTTGCTGCCACTTTTTCTGTTTCCTGAGGATTGGTAGCTTTAGCATAAAACACATCATGTAGTGGATTCTGTTGTTCAAATAATCGTAAATCTTCTCCAAAATCAACTACTAATTTACTTAATTCTTCTCCTTTTGGAGAATATGTAACTTCTTCAATTCCAGTTGTGTCTTTAATATCTTGTTCTAGCTTTGTAATAGCTGCTTCATCTGCTGTTAATTCGACATAGACCTTAATCTCTACGTCTTTCTCCAAGTCATCTGCTACTTTGTTCAAGTTCATCATAATCATGACGAAAACGCCGACAAGTAATAATGTAACTGTTACCGCACTAACCGAAGCAAATGTCATCCATCCGTTACGACTGATGCTCTTTAAACTTTCTCTAAAGTGTCTTGCTAATGTTCTACCCTTCATAACCGTATTCTCCTCCGTATTCGTCTCGAGTGATTAATCCACCCTCAACTGCAATAACACGGTGTCTAATAGTATTAACAATTTCTCTATTATGAGTTGCCATAATAATTGTTGTTCCTCGAGCATTAATTTCTTTAAATATATTCATAATTTCCCATGAGGTTTCTGGGTCTAAGTTTCCTGTAGGTTCATCTGCTATAACAAGTTTGGGTCTATTGACGATGGATCTTGCAATTGACACACGTTGTTGTTCTCCACCTGAAAGCTCCGTTGGGAACATTCTTGCTTTGCCTTTCAACCCTACCAGTTCTAATACATCCATAACTTTTTGTCGTATCACTTTTGGTGTTTCTTCTATAACTTCTAATGCAAACGCCACATTTTCATAAACACTCAAACGTGGTAATAATTTAAAATCTTGGAACACTACACCGATTTGGCGTCTTAAAAGTGGAACTTTACTATTTTTTAGAGTAGCTAAATTGATACCATTTATTAAAATATCTCCTGAGGTTGGGCGTTCTTCTCGATACATCATTTTGATGAATGTCGTTTTTCCTGCTCCACTTGGTCCAACTACATAGACAAAGTCACCTTGTTCAATCTTTACATCAATACCGTTTGCGGCAACAATACCATTTGGGTATTTCTTGTAGACATTTATCATTTCTATCATTAATAAACCACCTATTTAGATTCGTCATAAAATGCAACACGCCTATTATAACATTAGATACGCTATTATTTGTTACAATTAGATTTCATTTTATAGGTAATTATAGGGGGAATTGTCTAAAGTCGAATCTACGTTTTATCCTAACTAGTAAATTTAACTTACATACCTTGTACCCACTACCCCATATTCTACATTATGTGAGAAGATTCCTTCTTTTATTTCAATAAAAAAATCAGCTACTCAAAGAGCAGCTGATTTCGTTTGTTAATTTTCAAAGATTATTTCTTAGCAGCTAACCACTCTGCTACTGCAGTTGCGTCATCTCCAGAAATAATACCTCCTGGCATTGCGCCTCTACCGTTTTCAATTACATTTAAAATTTCATCTTGTGATAGGCGTGAACCTACATTGTTAAGGGCCGGGAAGTTACCTTGTCCCTCTAAGTTTTGACCATGACAGCTAATACATTTTGCGCTAACAATTTTTTCTGCGTCAACTGAAGCTGTTTCAGTAGTTGTAGTTCCAGAGTCTGTTGATGTATCTTTATCAGCTTTATCATCTCCGCCACCACATGCAGCAAGTACTAATCCTGCTCCAAATATTAAAGCTAAGAGTTTCTTATTCATGTTATTACCTCCCTAAGTTAAATTTAATCTGCATACTCATTATACCTTACTTATGATCTTTTGAAACCTTCTCCCAGTACTTCATAGGCATCCGAAACTATGACAAAAGCAGCAGGGTCAATAGTTTTAATGATATGTTTCAACTTTGTGAACTCTGTCTGATAAGCCACGACCATTAAAATTGGTCTTTCCACATTCGTATACCCACCATGAGCTGGAAGTTTCGTTACACCGCGATCAATCTCGGTATATATAGCATCTCTAATTTCATCCTGTTTATTCGTAATAATATAAATCATTTTTGATTGACTAAAACCTAGTTGCACGAGATCAATCGTTTTAGTGGTAACAAATAATGCTATTAACGCATAAAGGGCCCTTTCAATATCAAAAACAAAAGCTGCACTAAGTACGATCAATCCATCTATTAACAGCACACTTGTCCCAAGAGAGAATCCCGTATACTTCGTAATAATTTGTGCCGCTAAATCTGTTCCGCCTGTAGATGCTCCACCTCTAAAAACGATACCCAAACCTAAACCAACACTAATTCCACCAAACAATGCGCCAAGTAATGGATTCATCGTCCATGGTTCCCAGGCAGCAGTCAATAGTACAACTGCTGGTAGCACTAATGTACCGACAAACGATTTAATACCAAATTTTGCGCCTAAAAATATAAGTCCTGCTATAAACAATGGAATATTAAATGCATATTGCACAAGTCCAGGCGCCCAACCAAAGACTCCTTTTAAGATTGTACTAATTCCGCTAACTCCACCAGAAGCTACCTGGTTCGGTAACAAAAAAACGTTGAATGCGATCGCAATAATAGCTGCACCAATGATTACATAAACATAATCCTTGGAATTTTTAATAATGGGGTGTGGTTCTTTATATTGTCTACGATTAATATTAGTTTCCATTTCATTCCTCTTTCATCCACATTCTTTGTTTGCCTGCACTAGTATAACAAGTGAAAAGTAATTTGTGAACTTCAACAAGATAGCGTGTTGACAAGGTGAAGTGAAGTGGATGAAAAGGAGAGCTGTGGATTGTCTTATATAGATGTTATCTCTCCAAAACAGTGAGTTATACATACACAACTGTTTCAAGTTCATGGATAAGTAATTAAAAATAAAAATATAAAGTTGATTTCTGCTCTGGGCGGACGCTTTCCGCGGGTATGGCTTCAATTTCCTCGGGCCAACAGGATGTTGGTCACGAAGGCGTTGCCACACGAAGTGGCGTTCTTAGCCTTAGTTCCTCTTAAGCGTTCCTGCGGGGCTTTCAACTCATGCTATTCCGCTGGAGTCGCCTCCCTCCGCAACAATACACAAAGTACACCATATTTGTATTTTTATTAAAATAAGTAACTATTAAATTGACTGCCTTCGGACAATATGCCGTATAAATCACTAACTAACATTCTAGGCAAATATGTTAGTTACTATAAGCTTACCTTTTATCGTGTTTAGATAAGCTCATTTCAAATTAATAGTTAATGACTACTCACTTACTGATTGGAATGCAGGGTGGCGACTCCTACGTATAAGCGAGAAAGTCGATACCCCGCCGAAAGCGTCCACCTGAAATGGAAATCAGTATCCTTGAACTACAATGTTCACTCTATATTTTTATATACTTTGTATTTAAAAAGAGCATGTCCTAAGACACACTCTTTAAGTCTATTTTGTATTAATGCTTTGGGCTTCTTTATATGTTTCATCGATATAGTTGGCAATTGCCTGCTGATCTTCTGTTATTTGCACAAGTGTTGCATTGAATTCTTCTACAGTCGCGGTACTTTCTTCAATAATAGCCGCAAATTCACTCGTACTAATATTAATGGATTCTGTATTATTGGAGATAATATCTACATCCTTTAAGAACTTAGCTAACTCGTTTTGCAGTTTCTTCATTGTTTCATGAAGTTTATTAAATGATTTATTTGATTTATCGGCTGTTGAAACTTGTGCATAAATTTGATTTACTCCATTTTCTAACTTTTTAAGAGCTTCTTGATTGTATTTGTTTAATTGGTTTAAATTATCATCTATTTTTTCTAGAGACTGATCAGTGACACCAGCAAGTTTTCGGATTTCTTCTGCCACAACGGCAAACCCTTTTCCGAGTTCTCCAGCTCTTGCGGCTTCTATAGATGCATTCAAGGCTAGAAGATTAGTTTGTGCTGTTATTTGACGAATATCACTCGCAAAATTATTTGTTTCATTAATTTTTTCGGAAAGACCGTTAAATGTTTTATTGAGTTCCACAAAAAATACGGTGAATTCATCAATTTCATTTTTCATCTTTTCCATCATTATAGAACCGTCCGAAGCATTCTGTTCTGCAAATTCAGCTTGTTTGACGATTTCATGTAAATGTCCAGCCATTTCTTTTACTGAATCAGAAGTGGCCTCAGTAGATTTTACAATATCCACTACATGATCTGCTTGTTTTTGAGAACCAATACTAACTTCCCCTACAGCAATAAGCATTTCTGCCTGTGCATTGTTTGTATTAAATGTATTCGTACGAATTTGCTCCAAATTAGATGTAATGACAGACACTGCAGTTTCCAGTTTTTGATGTAGAAATGTTTCTTCATCAGATTTAACTTTAGCATCTTCTAAAAGTTTTTCAACTTTCGTGAATAGATTCTTACTTTGCCTTACTTGTAAGAAGATACCTAGTGCCATTATGAACTGGATGAAGAAAATATTCACAGTTCGTCCTTCAAATATACCTGAATCATCCCACATTACATTTAATATCATTGCGAACACACATAAAATGTAACCGTATACAAAAATACTCTGCTTTGAATGTAAACTGCTTAGAATTAGAATGAAAAGGGCTAAAACGATTGTAGCGATGCTTACTTCATTGAAATAACTCATGCTGACGGCTGTAATAGTCCCCGCTAGTATGACAAAATAAGGGAATATACGTGCGAAATATATCGACTTTCGAGCGATAATAAACATAATTATGGATATGACAAATGGAATTCCAATTGAAATAATGACAACTACTGCCTGTTGAATAATAATTTGAACAAGTAATCCTAAACCTGCTGCTAATGCATAAGCTAAAAATAAAATGACGTTTTTTCTCTGTAAGTCTTCATTTTTCAACTCATTAATATTCATTACTCTTTCCCCTGTCCTTTATATTCTGAAAATTAAAAAACCGATGCTATATAATTATAACATCGGTTTCTAAAACGTCTATTAGTTTATTTTCGAACGTAGATAAGCGTGAATAAACGGATCAATTTCACCGTCTACAACGGCATGAACATTACCGCTTTCTTCATTTGTACGGTGGTCTTTTACCATGGAGTATGGGTGGAATACGTACGAACGTATTTGACTTCCCCATCCGATTTCTTTTTGTTCCCCACGGATTTCTAATAACTGTGCTTCTTGTTCTTCGATCTTCAATTGATATAATTTTGATTTTAATAATTTCATCGCATGCTCACGATTTTTTATCTGCGAACGCTCTGACTGACAAGTAACAACCGTATTTGTTGGTAAATGCGTAATACGAACTGCTGAGTCAGTTGTATTAATATGCTGTCCACCAGCGCCAGTTGCACGATAAGTATCAACTTTCAAATCTTCTGTCCGAATATCAATTTCAATTTCATCTGTAAACTCCGGCATTACTTCGCAGGATACAAATGAAGTATGACGGCGCCCTGATGAGTCGAAAGGTGAAATACGTACAAGACGATGAACGCCTTTCTCCGCCTTTAGATAGCCATATGCATTATGTCCTTTAATGAGTAGAGTTACCGATTTAATACCAGCTTCATCTCCAGGCAAATAATCAATCGTTTCTACTTTAAAGCCGCGTTTATCTGCCCATCGTTGGTACATACGAAGCAATATAGAACCCCAATCTTGAGACTCTGTACCACCCGCACCTGGATGCAATTCTAAAATTGCATTATGCTTGTCGTATTCTTCACTAAGTAACATTTGTAATTCAAAGTCACTCAGCTTGTTTGTAAACTCATTGAGTTCTTTCCCAAGATCTTCTTGCAACTCTTCATCTGGCATTTCTTTGATCAATTCCAAAGTCATTTCCAAATCTTCTTGCGTAGATTCAAGAGAACGATATTCTTCTACTATTGTTTTTAGAGCATTAGTTTCATTTATTACTTTTTGAGCTCCTTGTGCATCATCCCAAAAATCAGGAAATGTCATTAGCTCCTCTAATTCTTGAATACGAACCTCTTTGTTTTCTAAGTCAAAGAGACCCCCTAAAGTCTTTTAACTTTCCTGAAGTTCTATCTAGTTCATTACGTACTGTTGCAATTTCTATCATTTGTATTCCTCCGACTTTCTGGTGTCTAGTTATAGCTCAAACTTTGTCGTTACAATAACATTGTAACGACATGTGAACGTATTCTGCATTTCTTAGTGGCTTGCTACAGACGCCAACCTCTCGAGTCGCTTTACGATTAAGATAAAGTTTTCCAAGGCTGGTCGAGGGTTACAGGCGTCTTGCGCTTTTATATTATTTTACTGCACCGTGACAGTTTTTGAACTTTTCACCGCTACCACATGGACATAGGTCGTTTCGTCCGACAGAAACTTCTTTACGCATAGGTTTTTTCTTCACTGGGCCGCTTTCTTCTTTTGGATTTACAGCTTGCCCTTTTGCTACTTCTTCACGTTCTAAGTTATTGCGAATTTCAGCTTTCATCGCGTATTTAGCAACGTCTTCCTGGATGGAATCGACCATTGCTTCGAACATAGCGAATCCTTCACTTTGGTATTCGCGAAGTGGATCCGTTTGCCCATATGCACGCAAATGAATTCCTTGGCGAAGTTGATCCATTGCATCGATATGATCGATCCACTTAGAGTCAATAGAACGAAGTAATACTACCTTTTCAAACTCGCGCATACGTTCGGCAGTCATTTCTTCTTCTTTCGCATCGTAGAAACTTATAACTTCTTGTTTGATTTTTTCGATCATTTCTTCAGAAGATAAACTTTCTAATTCTGATTGTGTAATGACATCTTCTGGCAACAAATTCGCTTGAACATAATCTTCAATCCCTTTTAAGCTCCAGTCTGCCTTATTCTCAGAGCTTGTATGAGAAGAAACTAAACGTTCAATTGCTCCAAATAGCATCGACTCAACTAGTACACGCATATTCTCTGTTTCAAGTACTTCATTACGTTCTTTATAAATGATTTCACGTTGTTGACGTAGTACATCATCATATTGTAATAAACGCTTACGTGAATCGAAGTTATTTCCTTCTACACGTTTTTGTGCTGATTCCACAGCACGAGATACCATTTTAGATTGAATTGGCTGTGAGTCATCCATACCAAGCTTAGACATCATCGCACGCATATTATCGGAACCAAATCTGCGCATTAACTCATCTTCCATCGATAGGTAGAACTGTGTTACCCCTGGGTCACCTTGACGACCAGAACGTCCACGTAATTGGTTATCTATACGACGAGATTCATGTCGTTCTGTACCAATAACCGCTAATCCACCAACTTCAATGACACCGTCACCTAATTTAATATCTGTACCACGACCAGCCATATTTGTTGCAATCGTTACAGAACCTAAATGTCCCGCAGTCGCAATAATTTCTGCTTCATGTTCATGATTTTTGGCATTTAATACATTATGCTTAATGCCATGTTTAGTTAACAATTTAGAAATAATTTCAGAGGTTTCAATGGCAACAGTACCTATTAGAACTGGTTGACCATTTTTATTGCGTTCTGCAATATCAGCCGCTGCTGCTTCGTATTTACCATTCATAGAAGCATAGATTAAATCTGCACGGTCATCCCTTGCTATTGGACGATTTGTTGGAATCGCAATAACGTTCATATTGTATATATTACGGAATTCTTCTTCCTCCGTTTTTGCCGTACCTGTCATACCTGATAGCTTATCGTACATACGGAAAAAGTTTTGGAACGTAATTGTAGCCATTGTCATTGACTCATTTTGAACTTCTAAGCCTTCTTTTGCTTCAATCGCTTGATGAAGACCATCACTGTAACGACGACCTTTCATCAGACGACCTGTAAACGAATCAACGATTACAATGTCACCTTCTTGAACGACATAGTCGACATCCAAATGCATAGAAGCGTGGGCTTTAAGTGATTGATTGATTGCATGGTT
Organism: Psychrobacillus sp. FSL K6-1464; assembly: GCF_038003145.1. Taxonomy (NCBI): domain Bacteria; kingdom Bacillati; phylum Bacillota; class Bacilli; order Caryophanales; family Bacillaceae; genus Psychrobacillus; species Psychrobacillus sp. FSL K6-1464. The sequence goes on along the minus strand of NZ_JBBOOP010000001.1, from coordinate 968,962 downwards.
TAAACGCACATGGGTCAAGTCAAATAAGTTATCTATATTGAAAGCTTTTTCTACTTTTTCAACACCTGTATCCGTTAGTGTTACACCTTTTGTAGATTCTTCATAAGAATAATCTACTTCTTTTGTTAAGGTACGTACAAATGCATTTGCTTGTTTATAAAGAAGTGCTGCTTTATTGGCTTGTCCAGAAATGATTAACGGCGTTCTAGCTTCATCGATTAAGATTGAGTCAACTTCATCAATTACAGCGTAGTGAAGTGGACGTTGCACTTTATCTTCTTTGTATAACACCATATTATCTCTTAAATAATCGAACCCAAGCTCATTATTCGTCGAATACGTAACATCCGCAGCATAAGCTTCACGTTTTTCTTCTTTGGACATGGAATTTAAATTTAATCCCACACTTAAACCTAGGAAATTATATAATTTTCCCATCTCCGCAGCATCACGACTAGATAAGTATTCATTGACCGTAACAACATGCGCACCAAGACCAGTAATTGCATTTAAATAAATGGATAATGTAGAAGTTAGTGTTTTACCTTCCCCAGTCTTCATTTCCGCAATATTACCTTCGTTTAGAGCAGCTGCTCCCATAATTTGAACACGGAAAGGGAACATTCCAAGTACACGTCTAGATCCTTCACGTGCTACTGCAAATGCTTCTGGCAGTAAACTATCTATGTTTTCTCCTTTTGCATAACGTCCGCGGAACTCGTCTGTTTTCCCACGAAGTTCATCATCAGTTAAGGCTTCCATTGTACTTTCTAATGCTTCTACTTTATCCGCAATTTTTTCTAAGCGTTTTAGTTCACGTTTATTCAAATCGAACACTTTGTTTAATACACCCAGCATCTATTTTCACTTCCCATTTAATATCTTACTCTACATTTTACCATTCGTTCTAAAGGCACGCAAATAAGGTCCATTATTAAATCAAAAAACTCTCCTCGCAATTACGAGGAGAGTTGGATATGAGTCTTTAAAGGCTTAGTTAGTTTCGATTAAGCCGTATTTTCCATCTCTGCGTTTATAAACGATATGAGTACCATTAGACTCAGCATCTGTAAAGATGAAGAAGTTATGACCAAGCATGTTCATTTGCAATACTGCTTCTTCTTGGTCCATTGGTTTTAGGTCGAACTGTTTTGTACGGACGATATTATATTCATCCTCTTCGGAATGATCTGTTGCTCCTTCAGGTGGATCGATTGTAGCAAAAAATGTAGCTACACCTTCACGCTCACGGAACTTGCGATTTACTTTTGTTTTATATTTTCTAATTTGACGTTCTAGTTTATCTACGATTAAGTCCACTGCAGCATACATATCTGCATTACGTTCTTCTGCTCGTAGTGTTAAGTTTTTCATAGGAATTGTTACTTCTACTTTTGTTTGTTTGTCGTTATACACTTTTAAGTTAACGTTTGCAGTCGCTTGAATCTCTTCGTTGAAGTAACGGTCTACTTTATCAATCTTACCTTCAACGTACTCACGTATTGCAGGAGTCACCTCAATATTTTCTCCACGAATGTTAAAGTTTAGCATGAAAACTCCTCCTTTAATTTAACTCTATATATATATTTCAACACCACCTTTAAAATATCCTTCTTATTTTAAAGTTTTTATTTATTTTTTGTCGAAACTTGTAATATTTTTTACTTTTTAAGTTCCATTTCTTTCCGTCTACGTTTTTTTAGCTCTCCAATAATCATCTGTTCACTTTCACTATCTCCAACCAACTTAACACCATACTCATGGCCCCATGCTTTGCGGTGGGACCATACAAATTCCCCAACCATGGAAATAGGATTTGTATCTAACGTGAAATTCAATTCCACATGATGTAATTGATCTATGGAGATAAATAAATCGCTAAACAACTTCAAGCCATTCGGACTTATGTCTATGATTTTGCAGGCACCTTTGTTTGATAACTCCACACCAACATTGCCTTCGTTTTGCTTGATTAGACGAAAGGTTGCGTCACAGGGTTCTTCAAATGTATAACGAAAATATTCATTGCGATTATACTTCAAATCCACCTCTCCTTCCGATATTTTTAAATTTTATATTTCTTCATTATGCATAATGAGGAAAGAATTATCAAATGATATGAGATAATTTACACTATTTTAAGAAACAAAAAAGTTCTACCGTAAATTATACGATAGAACAGACATGTATATGTTTTATTTATTTATCGCTACTGTTACATCCGCAATTCGTTTAGCTCCTACATAACGGTCTCCCCAATAATGAGGATCACTTAACTTATCGATTTTCACACCTTTTGAAGAGGATGAGTGGATAAATTTCCCGTCTCCAATATATATACCAACATGCGATACACCTTTACCAGCTGTATTAAAGAATACTAGGTCACCAGAAGCTAAATCACTTTTACCTACCTTAGAACCCGAAGCATACATTCCAGAAGATGTTCTCGGAAGGCTTACTCCTAAATCTTTATACACATAACTTACGAATCCTGAACAATCAAAACCTGCTTTTGTTGTACCGCCACCACGATATTTCGTTCCAATTAAATCTTTAGCTGTTGCGACTAATTCAGATGAGTTAACAGAACTTGCGGCTTGCGTATTTACTGCGAATGGTGCTGTTACTAAGAGAACAGATAATAGTAACATAGCCGTGACTTTTTGCGACATAGATTTCAAATTCATCGTGTTCCCCCAAGGTCTTAAATTTTCTGATTATTTCTCTAAACTCATGTTACCATTCTTTAAACCTTTTTAATTTTACAGTTATGTAACAATTGTGTTACAAAGAAAAACGAGTATTTCCAAGGGTTTGCATATAAAAAACCTAACAAGTATAAAAAAGATTACTTGTTAGGTAGAGTTTATATTACAAATCTTGTGCTTGAATTCTCCAAAATAATTGCCTGCTCATTCACATCATTTATCAATTTAGATAGCTTTTCGATATTTTGAACATTAGCTAGAAGCATGTCATCTGTTAGTTCCATTTGTACTGTGTTAGATTCTATCGATTCTATTAATGCAAAAATGAGTTTCTCAGAAGTATTCTTTTCTTTTTCAATAGTTAACATAGAATCTTTCATATGGTCGTTTTGATACTTGGAATCTCTTATGTAGGAAACTATTTTATCCATCTTTTGATGTAACATTTTAAACGTTGCAGCATTATTTTTGGAAGTTTCCATTCCTTCGACAAACACATTTGCCATTTGAGTACCTTGTTGAGTAATCGAATTGGATATTTGACGTATAGTATTTGCTGTACCAGATACTTCATCTGCCAATTTCTTCACTTCTGCAGCTACAACAGCAAATCCTTTACCATCTTCACCTGATCTAGCAGCCTCTATGCCAGCATTCAGTGCCAAGAGATTTGTTTGTTTTGAAATCGCCTGTACAATTGTGGTCATTCTAGCGATTTCCTCTGTTCTTTCTTGAAGTAACTTTCTTTCTTGATCTGCTTCTTTAAATAAGTTTCGTAACCTTGCAGACTCTACAGCCGTTTTTCTCAATGCCAGTGCACTTTCATCCGCCATTTGTACAGCAATAGCTGAATCCCCGTTTAACTTAATAACCTTCTCTGTTACTTCATCAAAAGTATGGGAGAATTCTTCTAGAAAGGAGCGGATACCGATAGAAGCTTCTTTTTGATTGCGCATGCTTCCACCAGTTTCATGGATAGCTAGTTTAACGGTATTTGTACTATCGACCGTATTCTTAGAATATCCCTTTAGTTTTACGCTATTAGCACTTAGATTTTCTGCAGTAAGTTTAATCGTTTTTACGATGTTAATAAGATTAGCTCTCATCTCATTCATCGCTTTTGATACTTCTCCTATTTCATCGTTTGTTAATATGTGTATTTGTTCACTATTTAGTTTTCCTAGAGATATATCTTTTGCAGATAGTACTACTTGCGAAAGCTGAGTCTTAATTTGTCGATTTGTTAATAATACTAGAGCGAGTGATAGTAATCCCGCGATTAGAAACGAGGCAACGACAATATAAATTGTATTTTTCTGGCTCTCTGACATTTCTTCTATTAAAAGAATTCTTTTGTCAGATTCAAGTTGTCTAGCGTCTTTTAGCAATACTGTCAGGCTTACGTACTTTTCATTGATGGACTGAAGTTGTCTTCGTTTGGCGACATTTTCTTTGTTCATAACCGATTCCTTTAAGTTATTCTCATATGTAGTTTGTATTGATTGTAAGGTTTCTGAGAAAGTTTTCCAATCTACATAGGGCATCTGTTTACTTGAAGAAATTTGTAGATTAATTAGATTCTCTTTTGTCGATTCATAATCTTTGTCAAACTCTTCTAGAGGATCTCCAGCAAAATTGGAAATGGCAATATATAAACTCGCTACCTCCGATCGCATAATATCCGTACTCTCGACATTTTGTGAGTAGACTTCCATATCATTAGCTAAATCTTGGTTGTGAACTACTTGGAAAATCAATAAGACAGTCATCGCTCCAAATAAGATAAAGGAACTAAAAATAGCAATTAAATACTTCATTCGAAGTGGTATAGCAGACCATTTTTTCATAGGCATTCCGACCTCCCACTGAAATATAGCATAACACTTTGCTTAAATGAGTGTGTTTTCTGAAACTTTACAAGGATTTTACAAATTTACAAAGGAGCTTTCGGTGTAACCTCTTAATATTCTTAGTAAAATTTCAATTTTTTTCTCTTTAATTTATTGTATTAACCTGTCGAATACTCTGATTAGAGGTGTCGATATAAATGCAAGAAACAACAAAATACCTTATATAGATTTGGAAGTTCGAATTCAAGCATATTTTGTCACAGATAGATGATTTCAAAAATGAACGAAATGAAGATGCGAGAGTAGAAATTTGTTGAAGCTATAGATAGAGGGAGAAGATTCAAAAATGACTCCGATTTTCTCGGAGTCATTTGTTTATTTTATAGTTAATTTAATTTTATTTTGAGAAGGATCTTTAACGGTGTATATACCATTTTCTTCAAAAATTTCTGATCCAAATGCTTTTACTTTCGTAATTGCTATTTGTAGCTCTTCATTTGAAGGATAAACGACAGAGAATGCTTTTAACCCAACCACGTTTTCTGGTGTAGGAGGTGCTCCAATTCCAGCCCAAGTATTTAATCCAATATGGTGATGGTATTTACCAGCTCCCATAAATAATGCACCAGGATAATTAGGAGTCATCACATCAAAACCTAAAGCATTGTAAAATTCTTTCGTTAAGTCTAGTTCAGAGACATGTAAATGAATATGTCCCATTACAGTTCCTGCTGGCAAACCATTCCACGGGGTATTAGCCCCTTCCGTCAAAATACTTTGTGCATCAATTTGAAGGGTAGCCATTTCCACATACTCATTTTCCCATTTCCACTCAGAATCTGGACGATCAGTATAAATCTCAATGCCATTTCCATCAGGATCATTTAAATATAGTGCTTCACTAACTAAATGATCTCCTGCTCCCACTCTAATGTTAAGCTCAGAAAAATATCTTAAAATTGCCCCTAAATCAGCACGTGTTGGTAATAATAACGCAAAGTGATATAATCCAGCAGTTTTTTGTTGAGTTGGCATAATATCATCTGGTTGTTCAATAGAAAGAAGTGCTGTTTTTCCATCGGCAGTAAGATATATTTTGTTAGCTTGCTGTTCCAATATTGTAAAGCCTATGATATTCTCATAAAATTCTACGGAACGCTGAAGATCTGCTACCTTTAACTCTACTAATTCTACAAATGTGTTTGGTTTATTATGATATTTCATGTTGATTCCTCCAGTTATTTATATAGGTTACTTTTCGTAAGTAATTATATTTTAGTTACTTAATAAAGTCAAGAGAAGAGTTTAGGTCAAGCTTGTAATAATAATCGCTAATTAGTTGGTGTTAATCGCAAGGTCTGAGGACAGAATCACAAATTAGTTGATGCATATCGCAAGATGATTGTGTGGAATCGCAAATTAGTCGATACAAATCGCAAATGATGGGATTAAATCAGAGCATTACAGTTTTGCCCAACCTTTTTATTATTCACAACATCTTACGTCGTATACGCAACGTATACCTCGATTTACGCAACTCTCGGACGCATTCTCGCAACATTATAATCACTCTTCTTGTAAAACATCAAAACACCACTTTCCTCAATCAGGGAGTGGTGTTTTCGAGTTGCTAATTAGCTATTCTTTTATCTTCATAAGCTTTAATCTTATCTTCATATTGGAAGGTTAACGAAATTTCGTCCCATCCATTTAGAAGCATTTTCTTTTGGTATGGATCAATGTCAAATGAATATACCACACCATCTTCGCCTGTTACGGTTTGCGCTTCTAGATTAACTGCGACATTGTATACTTCTTTGCTTAGCAAGGCTTCCACTTCACTCACCGATAACTTAATCGGTAAAATTCCGTTTTTCATGCAGTTATTATAGAAGATATCCGCAAAGCTCGGTGCAATGACTACTCGAAATCCGTAATCCAAGATGGACCAAGGAGCATGTTCACGGGAGGAGCCACATCCAAAGTTATCATGAGCTACTAGAATTGCAGATGCTTTATATCGTTCATCATTTAATACGAAGTCTTTAATTGGTTGATCATTCACATCGAAGCGCCAGTGGTAAAATAGGTATTTTCCAAATCCAGTACGTTCGATACGTTTTAGAAATTCTTTCGAGATAATTTGATCTGTGTCTACATTTTTTTGATTTAAAGGGGTGATGACACTGTTAATTTCATTGATAGGCTCCATTTGGTTTCCTCCTCCTTATGCATTTACTAGTCCAAATTTGCGAATATCTACAATATGACCTTCGATTGCAGCAGCTGCTGCCATTGCTGGGCTCATCAGATGTGTTTTCGAACCCGCACCTTGACGGCCTTCAAAGTTTCGATTAGAAGTGGATGCACAGTGCTCTCCTGCTGGAACGATATCATCATTCATCGCTAGGCACATACTGCAGCCTGATTCGCGCCATTCAAATCCTGCATGAAGGAATATTTGGTCGATGCCTTCTTGCTCTGCTTGTTTTTTAACCGTTTGCGATCCTGGAACGACAATTGCCGTTACATTGGGATGTACTTTACGCCCTACAATAACGTTTGCTGCTGTGCGAAGATCGCTTAAGCGTGCATTTGTACACGATCCGATAAATACATTTGATATTGCGATGTCCTCTAGCGGCATCCCTTGTTCTAGTCCCATATAAGCTAATGCTTTTTCATGTGCTTGTTGGTCACTTATTTCAGCAAAATCAGATGTGTATGGAATATTTTGCGATACACCAGAACCCATCGAAGGATTGGTACCCCATGTGACAAACGGCTCAATTTCATCTGTAGAAATTTCTACCGTTTTATCGTAAAGTGCCCCTTCTTCCGTTGCTAGAGCTAACCAACGTGCTGCTTCTGTTTCAAAAGCTTCCCCTGCCGGTACATGTTCACGCCCTCTAAGGAATTCAACTGTAGTTTCATCCGGGCTGATCAAACCAGCACGTGCTCCTGCTTCAATCGACATATTACAAATCGTCATACGCTCTTCCATTGATAGCTTTCGAATCGCTTCGCCAGTATATTCGACGATATAACCTGTACCCATATCGATACCAAACTTCGCAATGATTGCCAAAATAATATCTTTTGCAGCAACGCCATATCCAAGCTCACCCGTCACTTTAATTTGCATTGTTTTCGGTTTAGCTTGCCATAAAGTTTGCGTTGAAAGTACATGCTCCACTTCACTAGTACCGATACCAAAAGCTATGGCACCAAATGCACCATGTGTAGATGTATGACTGTCTCCACAAACAATTGTTTTACCAGGCTGAGTTAGACCCAGCTCTGGTCCGATAATATGAACAATCCCTTGGTCCGGGTGGTCCATATTGGCAAGTGGAACGCCAAACTCTTCACAGTTTTGTTGAAGTGTAGAAATTTGTTTACGAGCGATAACGTCTTTAATCTGTTCTCTATTTCGAGTTGGGACATTGTGATCCATCGTTGCATAACAAAGATCTGGCCGACGCACCTTACGATTATTCAGTCGTAACCCTTCAAACGCTTGGGGAGATGTCACCTCATGGATTAAGTGTAAATCGATATAGAGAAGGTCTGGTTTACCTTCTTCCTCGTACACAATATGTTCATCCCAAATTTTCTCAATAATCGTTTTTGCCATTTAGTTTCTCTCCTTTTGGTTAGACATAAGAAAACATAATACTATCTGATACAAATTCTGAGTCTAATTCTTCTAAAACTTTAGCCGTCCATTCTGTAGTAGATAGCACTCGTTTTCCTTTTATTTCTAGGTCACTTGTGAAGTTACCATCATTTAATACATTGAATACTGCTTCTTCAATAGCTGCTGCTTCTGTTTCCATTTGGAAAGACTCACGTAGCATCATTGCTGTTGAAAGAATTGTAGCGGCCGGATTTGCTTTGTTTTGTCCAGCGATATCTGGAGCAGAGCCATGGACCGGTTCATATAAACCAAAACCATCCTCACGAGTACTTGCAGATGGCAGCATTCCTAAGGAACCAGTGATTACGGAAGCTTCATCACTTAAAATATCTCCAAACATATTTTCCGTTACAATTACGTCAAAGTAATCCGGCTTCGTAATTAGCTTCATCGCTGTTGAATCGACAAGCATATGCTCTACTTCCACATCTGGATATCCTTGTTTTTTCTCTTCCACAATTTGACGCCATAGTTTACTAGAATCCAATACATTCGCTTTATCCACAGAAGCAAGCTTGCCCCGACGGCTTCTAGCTAGCTGGAAAGCAGTATCTACAATTCGTTCAATCTCATTGCGGGTATAAACTAACGTATCGACTGCGTAATCATTTGTTTTCTTCCGTGGTTCAGCAAAATATAAACCACCCGTCAACTCGCGTACAATGACTAAATCGACTGATTCTGCTACCTCCTTTTTAAGAGGCGAAGCTTCTAGTAATGCAGGAATGGCTTTGACTGGGCGAATATTCGCGTACAACCCAAAATGCTTACGAATAGCTAGCAAACCTTTTTCCGGACGTAAATGAGATGGATTTTGATCCCATTTTGGCCCACCCACTGCGCCTAATAGGATGGCATCACTTTGACTACATGCGTTAATTGTTTCTTCTGGAAGTGGGTTTTCACAAGCATCAATTGCTGCTCCACCTATTAATCCGTATTGCAAGTTGAACGTATGGTTATAACGTTTTGCAATTGCTTGAAGCACCTTTACTGCTGCCTCTGTTACTTCTGGACCGATTCCGTCTCCCGGTAATACCGTTATCGTTTTTTCCATCTCATTCACTCCCATTTTTTTATTTACATAAAATTAATAATAAAACACGAAGAACTATGTGATATTATCCTATTAATTAAAGTGGACTTCGTTGATTGCAGCGTAAGGCGGCGACTCCAGCGGGAATAGCGCGAGCTGAAAGCCCCACAGGAACGCAGTGACGAGGAGATTGAAGCCGTGCCCGCGGAAAGCGTCCGCCTATAGCGGAAATCAACTTTGTTCGGATTTTATTATTTGTTCTGAAATTAACTCACTAACTTAGTTATTGTCCTACTGCGGCTTGTTCTTTTATTTGAACGTTTACTAATTGACGATTGATGGCGTTGATATACGCTCTGGCAGATGCTTTCAATACATCTTGGGAAGCATTTCTACCCGTGGATGTTTTGCCGTTGAGTGTTAAGTTGATTACTGCCTCACCGAGTGCGTCGCGTCCTTTAGATACAGACGATACACGGTAATCTAAAATGCGAACTTCGCCGTTTACGATCTTTTCTAGTGTATTGAAAATAGCTTCTACTGCACCAGAACCTGCGCAAGTTTCCACTACTTGTTCACCTGATGGTACTTTTACAGTAATCGTAGAGGTTGGGACATTGTTTTCATAGTGGACGACTAATTCCTCTAATTCATACAATTCCACTTCTCCGCTCTTCACTTGCTGATCAGTTAATAGAACAAATAAGTCCTCTTCTGCAATTTCTTTCTTACGATCTGCCAATTTCTTAAATGCGACAAATGCGGCATTTAGTTTCTCATCACTTAGCTGGAAGCCCATTTCCGCCGCTCTCGAGAAGAAAGCATGACGACCCGAATGTTTTCCAAGAACAAGTTCAGTAGCTACGTCACCGATAAGATCAGGTGTAATGATTTCATACGTTTCCGGATTTTTAAGCATGCCATCTTGGTGAATTCCAGATTCATGTGCAAATGCATTTTTTCCGACAACCGCTTTATTTGGCTGAATTACAACGCCTGTAAGCTGACTTACTAGTTGACTAGTACGTTTTGTTTCTTTTAATATAATGCCAGAATCTGCTTGGTAATAATCATTGCGAATATGTAGTGCAACAGCTACTTCCTCCAGTGCTGCATTACCCGCACGTTCACCGATACCATTAATCGTACCTTCTACTTGCGTTGCTCCATTTTCGATAGCTGCTAATGTATTAGCTACAGCCATTCCTAAGTCATCATGACAATGAGCTGATAATTTCACTTTTTCGATACCTGTTACGTTTTCACTTAAGTATTTGAAGAGAGCTCCGTATTCAATAGGACTCGCATAGCCCACTGTATCGGGAATATTAATTGTTGTTGCTCCTGCTTTAATGACTTCATTCATAATACGAACTAAGAAATCCTTGTCGGAGCGAGTTGCATCCTCTGCAGACCACTGTACAAGTGGAAAATATTTTTTTGCTAGTTTCACAGATTCCACAGCAATTTCGATTACTTGCTCAGGTGTTTTATTTAACTTATATTGCATATGAATCGGTGAAGTTGCGATAAATGTGTGTAGATGTGGTTGCACGCCACCTTTTAACGCTTCCCAAGAAGTTTCGATATCACTTTTAATCGACCGAGCTAAACCAGTAACAACTGAATTTTTCACCGTATCTGCAATTAGCTTAACTGCCTCGAAGTCCCCAGGGGATGAAGCAGGAAAGCCTGCTTCAATAATGGAAACACCGTACTTTTCTAGCTGACGAGCAATCTCTAACTTTTCTTTTGTATTTAAATTAATACCAGCTGATTGTTCGCCGTCACGTAGAGTTGTGTCAAAGAATTCAATTTTGCGCACTAGTCACCACTTCTTTCTTGACTTTTTTCCCTTCATTGATGAAAGGCATCATTTCACGTAATTTTGCTCCAACTACTTCAATTTGGTGCTCTGATTCTGCTTTTTTAATAGCATTATATTTTGGACGATCTGTTTCGTTTTCTTTAATCCATTCTCTTGCAAAAGTACCGTCTTGAATATCTGTTAATACGTCTTTCATACGATCTTTTACAGATGCATCAATGATACGTGGTCCTGATACGAAATCTCCCCACTCTGCAGTGTCTGAGATCGAAGAACGCATTGTAGCCATTCCTCCTTCGTACATAAGGTCAACGATTAGTTTTAATTCGTGTAAAGTTTCAAAGTAAGCAAGCTCTGGTTGGTAACCTGCTTCTACTAATGTTTCGAAACCTGCTTTAACGATCGCAGTTGTACTACCACAAAGTACCGCTTGCTCTCCGAATAAATCTGTTTCCGTTTCTTCTTTAAACGTTGTTTCTAGAACACCTGCACGTGCAGCTCCGATACCTTTTGCATAAGCAAGAGCTAGATCCTTTGCCTGACCAGTTGCATCTTGGTAAACTGCGAATAATCCAGGTACTCCTGCTCCTGCTTCGAATGTTCTACGCACTAAATGACCAGGACCTTTTGGTGCTACTAGGAATACATCCACATCTGTTGGAGGAACGATTTGACCAAAATGTACGTTGAAGCCATGTGCGAATACTAATGTTTTGCCGGCTTTTAACGAAGGTTCAATTTCTGCTTCATACACTGCTTTTTGTCTTTCATCTGGCAATAAGATCATGATAACGTCTGCTTTTTCTGCCGCTTCTTTTACAGAATATACTTCTAGACCATCCTCTTTTGCTTGATCGAATGATTTACCTGCACGAATACCAACTACTACATCAAATCCTGAATCCTTCAGGTTTTGTGCGTGTGCGTGACCTTGTGATCCGTACCCGATGATTGCGATTTTTTTGTCTTGTAAAAGTCCTTCGTTGATATCTCCGTTATAATACATTTTAGCCATTGTTATTTCCTCCTCGAATTTGGGTTTTTTATATTTTTTATTCATTAATCACTTTTGCAGATTTACGTTTCATGCGGACGCTTTCCGCGGGCGGTCCGTGAGCCTCCTCAGGCCAACACAATGTTGGTCGCGAAGGTGTTGCCACACGATGTGGCGCTTTTAGCCTTCGTTCTTCTAAGTCTCCTGTGGTGTCTCACCTGGACTCGCTTTTCCCGCTGGAGTCGCCGCATTACACTCCAATTAAATAAGTTTCTAAAATCTTTCATTACATATTCATAAGCCACTATTTCATTTCAAAATGGATAGCTGTGGGCCGTTTACTTTCTGTGTCTCGCGAACAAATGCGGTTACGCCTGTTCTTGTTAGTTCTTTAATGCCATAGGGTTTGAGCAAATCGATGAATGCATCAATTTTTTCTGGACTACCTGTTACTTGGAAAGTGACTACGTTTTTACCAGTATCAATAATAGAAGCACGGAAAGGTTCTATAATACTATTAACCTCTGCTCTTACAGTTGGTGGCGACGCAACTTTTACGAGTGCCAGTTCTCTTACGACAATTTGTTTTTCGGTAATATCATTTACTTTCAGAACATCTACTTGTTTTTGTAGCTGCTTTAATAGCTGCTCAAGCTTTTGCTCATCCTCCACATTTACGACAAATGTCATTTTAGAAATTTGCGGATTTTCTGTATGCCCTACTGTGATACTTTCAATGTTGAACTGACGCTTCATGAGTAAGCCAGTCACACGATTGAGAACTCCACTTTGATTGATCACGGTTACTGTGATGATTCGTTTCATTCTGGTTTCACCCCAATCATTTCATGTAGGGCTGTGCCTGGAACAACCATTGGATAAACTAATTCTTTTTGTACTACTCGGCAATCGATTAAAACTGGCTCATCTGATTCTAATGCTTCTTTTAACTGAACCTTCGCGTCTTCAAACGTTTCAATTTTATACCCTTTGATATCGTAAGCTTCTGCTAGTTTCACGAAATCTGGTTGAACCGAAATTAATGATTGTGAGTACCTTTCACCGTGGAAGGTCTCTTGCCACTGGCGGACCATACCAAGTGCTTGATTGTTTAAAATAATTACCTTTACTGGAATTCTCAGTTCTTGTAATAGAGATAATTCCTGTAACGTCATTTGGAAACCTGCATCCCCAACAATTGAAACCACTTTCGCATCAGGCTTTGCTAGCTGTGCACCAATTGCAGCTGGGAAACCAAATCCCATCGTTCCTAGTCCACCGGATGTTACCCAATTATGTGGATGATTAAATTTATAATATTGTGCAGTCCACATTTGATGCTGTCCAACGTCTGTTGTGACAACCGCGTCTCCGTTTGTATACTCATGTACTAGCTCGATAACTTGCTGTGGAAGCAATCCACGTTCTTCGCTAGCTTGATAATGAAATGGATATTGCTCTTTAGAAATATTTAAGCTTTCTAACCAAGCTGCTGTATTTCTATTCGATGCTTCATGCGCTATCAAAGCTTCTAATGCTTCTTTCGCATCCGCTACAATCGGAATTTCTGTTGGAACGTTTTTGCCAATTTCTGCTGGATCTATATCAATATGAACAACTCTAGCGTTTGGAGCAAAGTAATTTAAATTTCCTGTTAAGCGATCATCAAATCGTGCACCAACATTTATAAGTAAGTCACATGTTTGAATGGCCATATTCGCTGTATAAGTTCCGTGCATGCCTGCCATTCCGAGGAATAGTGGATGATTACCTTCGATACCCCCTAATCCTAGCAGCGTATTCGTTACTGGAATTTGATATTTTTCAGCAAATTCAGCAAGTTCGTCTGATGCTTTTGCAAATAATACTCCTGCTCCAGCAAGGATTAACGGTTGTTTGGCGGTAGAAATAGCTTGAGCCGCTTTTTGAATTTGTAAAAAGTTTGGCTTTGTCGTTGGCTGATACCCTGGAAGATTTACTTCCTGATCTTCATCTTTTGGCGTTACGAACAATCCGGTAGCCATATTTTTAGGTATATCTACTACAACTGGTCCTGGACGACCTGTAGAAGCAATATGAAAAGCTTCGTTAATGATTCTTGGAAAATCAGCTACATCTTTTACTTGGTAATTATGTTTAGTTATAGGCTGCGTAATACCGATAATATCTGCTTCTTGGAATGCATCTGTACCAATCACGGTTGTAGCAACCTGCCCTGTAAACACGACTAACGGAATGGAATCCATCATCGCATCGGCAATGCCGGTAACTAAATTCGTTGCACCTGGTCCCGAAGTAGCAATCACTACTCCAACTTTTCCAGAAACACGGGCATATCCTTCCGCTGCATGAATAGCGCCTTGTTCATGTCTTGCAAGAATATGTTTAATCGGATTTTTGTACAATGCGTCATAAATTGGTAGAACCGCACCACCTGGATAACCAAATATTACTTCAACCTGATGCTTCTTTAACGTTTCGATAAAAACATCTGCACCATTCAACTGTGTAGGAGCCTGTGTGGTTATTGGCTCTTCATAAACTTGCTCAGTTTCCTCAACGGTCAACTTCATCATTAATTCCTCCTTTTTAATCAAATCGCCCAGTTCGCTTGAAAAACTTCACTTAACTCTCACTTTAAATGGCTAAAGTTAAATGTATAAAAAAGAAAAGAATCTCATCCCACACAAAGAAACCATCGTTCTTTTGTATAGGGATGAAATTCTTTTCATGGTACCACCCTAGTTCGTAGCGCAACCGCTACCTCGCAGATAACAAGCAATTGCCCACTATCCATTTATAACGAGAGTAGCTAAACTACACCCGGAAGTATCTAAAAGGTTTCCCGTTCAACACTTCACTCCGAGGGGATGTCGCTAAAGGTTGTATTGTCGGTTCCCACCACACCGACTCTCTGTTAATACAA
Organism: Psychrobacillus sp. FSL K6-1464; assembly: GCF_038003145.1. Taxonomy (NCBI): domain Bacteria; kingdom Bacillati; phylum Bacillota; class Bacilli; order Caryophanales; family Bacillaceae; genus Psychrobacillus; species Psychrobacillus sp. FSL K6-1464. The sequence goes on along the minus strand of NZ_JBBOOP010000001.1, from coordinate 953,917 downwards.
GATTCCTTTAACTTTTGCCTCATCAATGATTTATATATTTTATTTTTAATAAAAACCGTTTGTAAAGTTTATCCTTAGATTTTCATTACTCCACCAGTACTTGCTGATGTTACTAGTTTTGAATATCTTGCTAAATAACCTTTTTTAATCTTTGGTTCAAATGGTTGTAAGTTTGCTTTTCTAGTAGCTAATTCCTCATCGCTAACTTGTAAATCTATCGTTCTATTTGTTAGATCAATAGCGATCAAATCATCATTTTGAACTAAAGCAATTGGTCCACCATCTGCGGCTTCTGGAGAAATATGTCCGATTGAAATCCCTCGAGAAGCTCCGGAGAAACGACCGTCTGTTATTAGTGCTACTTGTGTTCCTAATCCGCGACCTTGAATCGCGGAAGTTGGTCCAAGCATTTCCGGCATTCCTGGTCCACCCTTTGGACCTTCGTAGCGGATAACAACGACATGACCTGCTTGAACGGTACCATCATCAATCGCTTCTTGTGCAGCTTCTTGCGAATCAAACACAATCGCTTTACCAGTGAACTCTTTAATAGAAGGATCCACCGCACCTACTTTAATAACTCCACCTTCAGGAGCAATATTTCCAAATAATACGGATAAGCCTCCTACAGGACTATATGGATTTTCTTTTCGGCGTATGACTCGATCATTCGTAATTTCTGCTTCTTTCACATTTTCATAGAGTGACTTTCCAGTAATCGTTAGTCGATCTGGATGAACAGCTCCAGGAATCTCACAAAGCTCTTTTATAATGGCACTAACTCCTCCTGCTAGATGAACATCATGCATGGAGTAATCAGATGCTGGCATAATCTTCGATAAGTAAGGAATACGTTTTGCGACTTCATTAATCTCACGCACGTTATATTCAATTTCAGCTTCATGTGCAATTGCTAATGTGTGGAGAACTGTGTTTGTTGAACCACCCATTGCCATATCTAGCGCAAATGCATCATCGATCGTTTCTTTTGTTATTAAATCTCTAGGCTTCACATCTTCTTTTACCATTCGTATTAGATGATGTGCTGCTTCTTTAATAAGGCGATGACGTTCATCGGATGTTGCGATAATCGTTCCATTGCCGGGAGGTGTCACTCCTAGCATTTCCATTAAGGAGTTCATGGAGTTTGCAGTGAACATACCTGAACATGATCCGCATGTTGGACATGCATTCTGTTCAATATCTAGTAGCTCTTCTGCTGACATACCACCTGACTTATAAGAACCTACTCCTTCAAACACAGAAGTGAGTGAAAGTTGTTTCCCGTCAGCTGAAGTACCAGCTTCCATCGGACCACCTGAAACAAACACAGATGGGACATTCGTTCTTACCGCTGCCATTAGCATACCCGGTGTGATCTTGTCACAGTTTGGAATGTAGAACACTCCGTCGAACCAGTGCGCATTAATAACTGTTTCAGCTGAATCTGCAATAAGCTCTCGGCTAGGAAGTGAATATCTCATGCCGATGTGACCCATTGCAATTCCATCGTCTACACCAATCGTGTTGAACTCAAATGGAATTCCTCCTGCTTCACGAATAGCTGCTTTCACAACTTCGGCAAATTTGTTTAAGTGCATATGACCAGGAATAATATCAATATAGGAGTTACAAACACCGATAAACGGTTTATCTAAATCTTTCGTTTTAACCCCAGTTGCATAAAGCAAGCTTCTGTGTGGGGCGCGATCGACGCCTTTTTTTATCATGTCACTTCTCAATTCAATCGCTCCTATACTTTCCGCTTATGTAGCGTTTAGCTTTGCAGCTCTGAATATTTATCATTGTGAATTTTCTCACAATAATTAATATATTGTTGATATCATATCGCCTTTAAAATGCCCCGTCAACACCCAATTTTTAAATTGTCAGTTATTTTCGAATATTCTTTTTGTTTGTAATCGCTTTCATCTGCGATATATCGCATTTCGCAGAAAGAAAAAATAATTATGAACTTTTTGTTAAAATGACATGAGTTTGGAAGATATTAGAGTTGTGGAGGAGTTATATCTTTTGAATCGCAAATTGTGTGTGTCTATTCGCAAGTTGTACACAGTGAATCGCAAAATGGTTTGGAATGATCGCAAGTCATTAAATACAAATCGCAATATCTACTTCGATAATCGCAAGTTGACAAATAAAAACCCTTTCTCCAAAAAGAGAAAGGGTCATCTGTTACCACAAATTTGGCTTTGCAACCATGAACCAAAGCATGAGTAATAACAATAATATATATTTCCACACATTGGACTTTAATTTATTGATGAGTGTATCCAAATCAATCGTTTCTGCGCGGAATTCTCGAATATTTGGTTTAAATGCTCTTGCTAGGAATACGATTGAACTTACCATCACGACAATTGTCATAACCACCCACGAGGTTGTCCATGACCAGTTCCCTTGCCATACAAGGAGAATCCCTGACCCTACAAGCACATGACCAGCGTGTTTAACTAGACGAATAGCTGCTTGAAACACTTCTAAAGATGTATCGATCATCTCTTTACTTTTGCCTTTCATCCTATTTAATAACGGGAACAGAACAAAAAACGGACCTATCGATAAAACTGCACTTATCACATGTATGAAAATAATGAATGTATACATTTCGAAACAACTCCCTACCGCAAGTATACCTGATTTCCCTTGATAACTTTGTGACGAGTTCTGGAATGTTAGGAGATAATCTTTGAGAATTAGGGTGATATAATTTTGCGCAACTTTCTAGTTTCTCGCAACGTTGTTCTTGTTGGCACAACATGAGTTATCTTATTTGCAACGTACTACGTCATTAGCTCAACATTGCGGTTCATTTGCGCAATTTCCCTCTGCCTCTACAGAAAAACAACTCCTATAAGCAATAGGAGTCGTGTTACTTATATTTTAAAGTGACTTACTTCGTTTTGTAATTTTTCTGCTAAGTCTGCTAGGAATTGAGCATTGGTTGAAATTTCTTCGTTTGCTGCTAATTGTTGTTCGGTTGCAGCGCTTGTGTCACTTGCTCCGTCTGCTGCTTGTGTTGCTAATGATTGAACTTGTTGGACACTTTCGGTTACGGAACTAGATATTTCTTGGATATTACTTATAGCGATTGTGACGGATTCTACTTTTTGTACTACATCGTCAACGCTTGTTTCAATTTGATGGAAGACATTTAGAGATTCAGTTGTTTGCGCTAAGCCCTCTTCCACTTTTTCTCCGCCCGAAGTGATTGCTTTAACTGCTGAACTCGATGCCGTTTGGATTAACTGGACCATGGCTGCTATTTCTGCTGCTGAGTTTTTGGATTGCTCCGCAAGTTTGCGCACTTCTTCTGCTACAACTGCAAATCCTTTTCCGTATTCACCAGCACGCGCTGCTTCAATTGCTGCATTCAATGCCAGCAGATTCGTTTGATCGGAAATGTCTGTAATCATGGAAGTAATGTTTTGAATTTCATCGGAATGCTTTGCCATGTTTTTCATAATTTCTGTTGTTTCATGGAAAGTTGTATAAATATTATCCATTTGACTAGCTACATTTGTAACGACTTTAGACCCTTGTGTAACAAGAGATCGCACTCCGTCTGTAGCTTGTAACATTTCATCATTACTTGAAGCAATTTGTGAAACACCTTTTTGTAAGTCTGTCATGGATTGCATTGAAGCATCCATGTGATTTACTTGTTCATCACTTGCTAACATTTGAGCTTCCGCAGATTTTGCGACCATTTGGGAAGATGCCAAACTTTCTTCGGAACTAGCAGTTAGTTCTTCCGCGTTTGCTGCTAATTGCATCGATGAATCACGGACACCAGAAACTATACGTTGTAAATCACCAGACATTTTGTTAAAAGTAGTGGCCATTTCTCCAACTTCATCTTTATTCTTTATAATAATTGGCTCTATTGTCAAATTGCCGTCTGCAATTTCTACAAGACCATTCGTCACTTTAGTAATAGGTTTAGCTATACTTCTACTTATAAAGTGTGATACGAGTACTCCAACAACGATACTAAGAATGGTTAATATTAGTGTAACAATATTAGCTGTTCCTACATATGTATTTAATTCGTCCCTTGTTTGCTCTGCTCTTTTTTCAACATTTGATTTTAGTTCTACTAATACATCCGCAATCTCCAAGTTAAGCTTCGTAGATTCGGAAGCATTCTTTTGGTACATACCGTTTTTCTTTTTTATTTCGATTATTTGATTGTTTGATTCGTATAGTTGTTTAGATTTCTTCTGTAATTCTTCTACTAACTCTTTTGAAGTCGTATCTTTAAGATCACTAGAAAGGGAAGTTGTAATCTCCGTCACTTGTTTATAATTGTTTTCTAGTTTTTCTACTGAAGTTAGTTTGCTAAACATTAAATACTCTAATACTGAAGTCGACGTGTCCTTTTGAATTAGTTCCACTTTCTCGATAAGAGACACATGTTCCAGTTCTTCATCAATTAGTGAATCATATTTACTTGATATGTCGTAAGTTGTCCACATAGACATAGCACTCGCTATTATTAACATCCCCAATACTGCTGTAAATCCACCCCATAATTTCTTAGAAATTGTTAATTTCATAATTATCCCCTTTTTCTCTATAGATGCTAATTAAACCTAATTATACAAGTTGAAAGTTGACGACATTTATTGTCGAAATATTTTTTTTAGCAGTAAAAGACCCTAAATCCAACTTACAATTTAGGGTCTTTGAAAGTTATATCTTAAAGTGACTTACTTCGTTTTGTAGTTTTTCTGCTAAATCTGCTAGAGACTGAGCATTGGAAGAGATTTCTTCGTTTGCAGCTAATTGTTGTTCTGTAGCGGCACTTGTGTCACTTGCGCTATCTGCAGCGTGCGTAGCAATTGTTTGTACTTGTTGGGCACTCTCTGTAACAGAATTAGCCATCTCTTGAATTTGTCCAATAGCAGATGTTACAAGCTCTACTTTGTTCACTACATCCACTACACTAGTTTCAATTTCTTCAAAAACATGAAGAGATTCTGTCGTTTTCGCAAGACCTTGCTCTACTTTATCTCCACCAGTTGTTATAGCTTTAACTGCTGACCCTGATGCAGTTTGGATTAGTTTAACCATTGACTCAATTTCAGAAGCGGAATTTTTCGATTGCTCTGCAAGTTTACGAACTTCTTCCGCAACAACCGCAAATCCTTTACCATATTCCCCAGCACGAGCTGCTTCAATTGCAGCATTTAATGCAAGTAAGTTCGTTTGTTCGGAGATATCCGTTATAAGTGATGTAATGTTTTGAATTTCATCAGAATGCTTAGCCATATCTTTCATAATTTCAGTAGTTTCAGTGAAAGTAGTATGGATCGTTTCCATTTGGTTAGCTACTTCAGATACAACAGAAGAACCTTTCGTTACTAAAGTTTGCACGCCATCTGTCGCTTGTAACATTTCATCGTTACTTGAAGCAATTTCTGATACGCCATGCTTAAGACCTTCCATTGAGTTCATCGATGACTCCATGTGTTTTACCTGTTGTTCACTTGCAACCATTTGCTCTTCGGCAGATTTCGCTACCATTTGAGAGGATGCAAGACTTTCTTCGGAGCTAGCAGAAAGTTCTTCTGCATTTGCTGCTAACTGCATCGATGAATCACGAACACTGGATACAATTTGTTGTAAATCGCTCGACATTTTATTAAATGTTTTCGCCATTGTGCCTACTTCATCTTTATTTTTAATAATAATTGGTTCAACGGCTAAGTTACCATTAGAAATTTCTTCCAGACCTTTTGTTACTTTTTGAATTGGATTAGAAATAGATTTTCCGATGAAGTAAGAAATCAGAATTCCAATAATAATTGCTGCAATAGTTAATAAAATTAGTAATCTTGAGGTGTTTGCCTCAAATTTCTCTAATTCCGCTCGTGTATCTGCCAAATTTTCTTCTTGTACTTGTTGTAGTTCTGCCAAAATATCAAGAACCCCGGCATTAATTTTCGATGAATTTGCTGCATATTGTTCAAAAGGCTTATTTACAGATTTTAACTCTATAATTTTATTATTATTTTCGAATAACTTCACTGTTTCTGTTTGAAGTTCTTTCATTAACTCCATGGACTCTGCATCAGGAGCTTTTTCTATTAAAGCTCGTGCTGCAACAGAACCTTTCTCTATTTCAGCATCAAACTTATCCACTGCTTCTCTCTTACCAAACATAACAAACTCTAATATAGCAGTGGCCATATCTTTTTGAATGACCGTGATCTCTTCTACTAAATCTATCTTTGCAACGTCATCATCTAATAATTCTTTGTATCTATCCGTTAGCATGGACGTTCCTATTTGAGTAATAATACTTGTGATTACTAGTAATAGTAAAACAGCACTAAAACCAAACCACATTTTCTTAGATATTGTTAACTTCATTTGTATCCCCTTTTTCCTATTTATATTAGTATTATATGATTCTAATGTAACTATATCATTATACATAATAGAAGGGTATTTGGACACATAAATTTTGAAAACTTTCAGTAAAATATCCTATGCCATTTAGGATGACATAGGATAGACAGGTTTAATTTAAATTTTAAAATGACTAACATTATTTTGTAATGCTTCAGCAAGATCCGCTAATGCTTGTGCATTGGATGAAATCTCTTCATTTGCAGCGATTTGTTGCTCTGTCGCCGCACTAGTATCATTAGCTCCATCTGCTGCAAGCGTTGCAAGTCGCTGTACTTCTATCGCGCCCTGGGAAACAGACTCCGCCATAGCTTGTATTTGTTCAATAGCTGCAGAAACCGATTCTACTTTAAGACCTACTTCTCCAACAGCCTGTTCAATGCCTTGGAATACCTTTAAGGATTCGGTTGTTTTAGCGATACCAGCTTCCACTTTCTCGCCACCATCTGTTATAGCATGAACAGCCTCACCTGAAGCACTTTGAATCAATTGAACCATAGAAGCTATTTCTGTCGCAGAATTCTTAGATTGCTCTGCAAGTTTACGCACCTCATCCGCTACAACTGCAAAGCCTTTACCATATTCGCCAGCCCGTGCTGCTTCAATGGCAGCATTCAATGCCAATAAGTTTGTTTGTTCAGATATATCCGTTATTAAAGCAGTAACAGTCTGAATATCATTGGAATGCTTCGCCATATTCTTCATGATAATAGTCGTATCATTAAATGTTGTATGAATAGTATCCATTTGTTTAGCAACATCTGATACAACATTAGATCCTGTGTGAACTAGTTTTTGTACATCATTTGCAGCCACTAGCATTTCTTCGTTACTAACAGAAATTTGACCAATTCCTTGTGATAGCTCTGTTAATGACTGAACGGATGAATCCATATGATGTACTTGCTGCTCACTTGAAACCATCTGAGCTTCCGCAGATTTCGCTACCATTTGAGAAGATGCTAAACTTTCTTCGGAGCTAGCAGAAAGTTCCTCTGCATTGGCCGCAAGCTGCGTAGAAGAATCTCGAACTCCTGACACGATGTCTCGTAGGTCTTTAGACATCGCATTAAATGCTGTGGCCATTTCGCCGACCTCATCTTTATTTTTAATCACAATAGGATCAACTAATAAGTTACCTGTTGCAATTTCTGTAAGGCCAGCCGTAACACACTTCACGGGTGCTGAAATACTTCTACTGATAAAGTATGCAAGTATAACACCTAGTAAAACACCTAATGCCGCTAAGGAGCTAACGAATACTTTTGCCCCAAATTCATAACTAGTAAGCTCTTCTCTAGTTTTATCCATATCGTCTTGTAAAAACTTTTCAATTTTTTCTAGTACTACTAACGCATCTGCATTTGTAGTTTTCGCATTGGCAGTAAGTTTATTGACCGCCGCAGTATCTTTTTCCATTTTCGCTTTAATCGCATCTGCATTAATAGCAGCGAACATATCATTTTTCTTTTCAAATTCTGTCATCATCTCTAACGTCTCTTCTGAAAACATCTTATTACGTAATTCAGCAGTTAAATTATTCGTAATTTGTTGATGTTCCTCTACACTTGCTCTGGATGCATCTGTAGTAAATAGTAAATAATCCATAAGTGCTCCGGACGTGTCCTTTTGAGATAACTCAATATCTTTTACTAGATTCACTTTAACTACTCGATCATCTAGCAAAAATCGATATTTATCACTCGTATCCATAATCGTCATAACCGATAAAACCGAAACGATGATTAATAATACTAAAATAGCAACAAACCCCAGCCACATCTTCCTACCGATAGTCCACTTCATGTCAAATCCCCCTTTGCCTTACTTCACAGTTAATGCATTAAATCGATTGAATGAAACAAAATGTTCTTTCCAATAAGAAGAATCTAAACTCGTCACTTCCACACTTTTCGAACCCGCATGGATGAACTTATTATCACCTATGTAAATTCCCATATGAGAAATCCCTTGTTTATATGTATTTTGGAAAAATACTAAATCCCCTACAACTGGTATCGAAACAACAGATGTTTGTGCGAAGTAACTCTCACTACTTTGTCTCGTAATATCTAAACCTGCTTGTGTATGTAAGAAATAAATAAATCCACTACAATCGAACCCCGACATTGTATAACCACCATATACGTACGGTATGCCTTCTAGACGTATTGCAAAATCTACTATTAAGGGATACATAGCTTGTCCTTTAGCAGATAAACTCTTTTCTTGTTCTTGAAATGGTGCAGTGATCAGCTGTGCATCCTTTACTTGTACTGGAGTTACTACTGTCTCCTGTTTCGATGTATTAGTAACTACTACAGGTTTAGTAGTAACAACCTTTGCCGGAGTTTTAGTCGTAATAGCGGGCTTTTTCACAACTAACTTTTGTTTGATATAAACACTATCCTTCGTCAACTTATTCCATGAACGAAGATCATTGATTGTTACTTTATTAAGCTTTGCTATTTTCGATAGTGTATCACCCTTTTTAACTTCATATAAGGTATTGGCACTAGCAGATGATGCAAATGAAATAAGTAAGACTGTTACTATTAGCACTTTCTTGAACATAAAGACCCTCCTTCTATTTAACTATTATATCTATAATACCATTTCTACTTACTAATCACATTACTATTTATTAATTTCCCAGGAAATATTAACTCGCCAAAACGGGACGAATATGAGAAAATTAAATATGACTGAATATTCAGTCATATTTAGAGAGGGAGATTATATATGAACGAAACTTGGCAACTAATTGAAACTACAATGAATGAAAATCCTGCACCAATTCACAATGAAAATGTACGTTATGAGTTTAACTTAACTGGTGATAATCCAAGTGTGAAACAGCTAGTCTTAGCAAATGGGATTGCAGAAGTTTCGGACGATACTTCGACCAAGGCAGATTGCAAGTTAACATTGAGCTCGAAAGACTTTATGAAACTACTAGCTGGGGAGTTGAATAGTACTACTGCGTTTATGTTTGGTAAGTTGAAGGTAGATGGGAGTATTGGGTTGGCTTTGAAGTTGGAGGGGTTGTTGAAGGAGTATAAATTTTGAGGATTGAAAAATAACCCAATGATGTTTTCTCATTGGGTTTGATTTTATACTTGTGTATACACGACTAGTTGTGGATGAATAGTTTCATACCAGTTTTTATATGCTGGGTATAGTGATTTTTGAACCACTTCTTGTTTTTCCTGAGACTTTTCAAAAATGCCATCTAACTTCTCAGCTTCAGAAATAACTTTTTTGAAGTCAATTATGGAGTTCTTCACTTCACTATTATCATGATAAATAGTTGTTAAGTCCTCATTCACTTGTATAAACTGAACAAAGGATGAAAGAATGTCACTCAACACAAGGTCACTTTCTGTTTTGGAGTAATCTGAAAAACTAGCAACAACATATTCAAATGCTTCATCAACATTCACAAGCATTGTTGTATATTCCCGAACTAATTGTGTTTGATCTTCTGTTAAAGTTGTCATTATTATAGAGCTCCATTTCATATGTAAATACAAGTCAAACCGGCACAAGCATGAGCTAATGCCGGTTTGCTTATTTTTTCTTATCGTAAAAAGTACCGTCTCGGAATACTTGATTGTATGGGTCCATGTAGGCGTTTACAGAGACTTTTTTCTTTTGTTGATCTGATATATCCAAACGAATATCCTTCAAATAGACTTTCAGCTTCGCTTGAAGTATTTTTTCTAAAGGAAGAAGTGCTTGTCCAAATGACTTTTCTTCGTCGGTAAAAGGTTCTTGAATAGAAGATTGTAAATCCTCACGTTTATTTATTAATTCCTCTATTTGCGTAATAATGGCATCTCGTTTTTCTTCTTCTCGTTCATCTAAAATAACAACTAACTGCTCCGTAACATCTCTCCAAGAAATAAGGCTTTCACGAATCATACTTCACCAGTAGAGCCGTATTGTCTTTGACGATTTATTTGAATTACTTGTTTCCAAGTATCACGGAATTCAGTAGTCATTCCATATACTTCATCCACAATCGCTGCATCATTGTTTATATTTGCTTCTACTAAACGGTTAATCATATATTCATAAATACTTGCCATTGATTGGGAAATAGTTTGGGATGGATCCAGTGTAATCATCAACTCACGTAAAATATTTTGTGCTTTTTGGATATTCGTATTTTTCAATGCAATATCTTTTGTATCAATTCCTTTTTTCGCTTGGTTTAAAAACTTCAAACAGCCATTATACAACATAAGTGTTAGCTCTCCCGGTGTAGACTGAGTAACACTGTTTTGTTGATAGGCTTGATATGGATTATTTATAGCCACGATAACACTCCTCTTTATTTAACACTTATAACTTATTTATTATTGCCCGCTACTAAATGCATTCATTAAGTAACTCGATTGGTTATTTGCACGTAGTATTGCAGATTCCATTGCCGAAAATTGTTTATAATAGCGACTTTCAATCATTTGAAGACGAGCTTCAAATCGAGTAATTTGATCATCATAACCTTTTAATGTACGTCCAAGTGAAAAAGTAGTGCTTATTGCTGTATCCGTACCAGCCTTTTCAATCAATTTTTTTCGCGTATCGTCTAATGTAGTTACTAATCTCCTAGCCAATCCTTTTTCTGAATCCGTAGCACCATCTGCCGCAAAAAGTTCATACACCTGGTTAGGATTATCAGAAATCGCTTTGCGCAATTTCGTTTCGTCAATTACTAATTTCCCATTTTCCATATAGTTGTTTGAAGTGGAAATACCTATTTCATTTAATCGACCAGCACCAACAACCCCGCTAACAGCTGAATTTAATGCCGAACGCAATTGGCTTAATGCACTGGAAATGACACTGTCATTTTTAAGTGTCCCACTTTTCGCTTTTTCTTCCCAAAGCTCAATTTCTTTCTCTTTCATATCTGCTTTTTGTTCAGTAGATAGAGGTTGAAAATCTCTATATTTTGTTTCTCTAATCTCGCTATTCAAACTTTCAATCAACTTGTTATATTCATCTACAAACTTAGTTACTGATGCAAGAATTTTATCTGTATCGGGTGCGGAACTAAACGTAATGTCTGTCTTACTAGCTTTTTTCAATGAAACCTCGAATCCATTGATTTGAAAGGTGTTGCTTTGTCTTTGAGTTACTAACCCGTTAAAAGTAAACTCGGCATTTTTGCCATCAGTTCCTCTTAATTCTTTTTTTGCAGCAACATTGTTGGTATCCATTAACATGAAGTATTTTGCAAAGTCACCACTGAACTCTATTTCATTCGAACTATTTTGTGAACTCCCACTATTTTTGGAGGTAATCGCTATCTGACCAGTAAAGCTATCAAAAATAGCTGTCACACCTGAGTTTTTATTAATATCATCCAAAATGCTTTGCATAGTGGAGTTCTCGTCTATTTTAACATCATAGCCTTTTGTATCTAAATTCCCATCTTCTTTTATCGCTTTTATATTGAATGTAGTTGGTACATTAATCGTTGGCTTTATTTCCTTTAGGGTTTTTTTCAAATCTGCTTCCGAATTCAGCACACGACCCGAGCTTTGCATTGTAGCTGATTCTGCAAGTTCCTTTACGTAAATTTTACCAGTAAAGTTACTGGTAGAATTAACATTTCGTACACTAATATCGTCAGGTGCTGAACTGGTCACTGTCTGTTGTATATATGTAGATTGACGCAACATTGTATCACTAGTTAAATTGCGAAAATCAAACATTTTTTTATTTGTAGCTCGATAATCATCCCGTTGCCACTCCATGTATTGCTTCTTTTGAATTATTTTATCTAATGGAAGGCGCTGCGCCTTCATCATATCTTTTATCATTGTTTCTGTATCCATACCACTTGCTAGTCCCGTAACTCGCACATTTCCACCTACTCTCTAAATTTTGTGATCAACTAAAATTCCTAGGAAATCACGCATAGCTGCATATATATCCATAAGTTTTTTTGAAGGAATTTCTTTCACTACTTCATCTGTCCTTGAATCTACAATACTCACGTAGTACTCTTTTAGCTCTTCATGATATTGAAACCGCAAGCTGGTATTAGTCGATTCCATAAACTGATTCATACTATCTGTCATTTTCTTTGCTTTTTCACCAGGTAAATGCTCTTGTTCAGCACTTTCTTTTGATAAAGGAATATAGTCAGATTGAGTAGAAGTGGACACAACTGGCTCGACATCAGCTATTTTTACTGCTACATTGATTGGAACATTTAGAATAGAATCAGATATTCGATTGACCATACGGGTCTTGCCCCCTTGTTAATATATGTTTTACTTTTTATATCGGTTGGTGATAAATTATTTTAATAACCATCTAGAAAATAGAGTAAATGAAATTTTTATTTGGATTTGTAATGCTATTCTTTCTTCAATTACTATTGAAACTTTAATTTCAAGTAATTAACCACGTTATATTTCCCAAAAATATACAGTAATATAGCGGAATAAGAAAAATGAGTAGACGCATTATTGGTTTTCAAGAAATTGATTAAACCGATATGAGTAATATAATTATCCTGTCTAAAATAAAAATACTTATTGCCTTCAATCAGGATTTTGAATGAGAGCCATCAAGTTTTAATACTTTTTCTCAATATGTGGATGCAAATGTCTCCTCAGAAGTTAATAATGCTTACTTTGAGCAGGATGTAGGGTAATAAAATTTCATTGGGATTTTAGAGCATTTTGAAAATATCGTGAAATTCTTTTAGAAATGGATATTGAGAGTGGTAGTAAAATGACTTAATACTATTGAATATGGAATTATGTAAGCTTACTGCAGAATTTATTGAGACTTACTTAGAATCAGCTACTACTGATACTTCTGTTCTCATTATGTACACTGACAATCTTGTTCCAATGAGATAGTCAGCATAAAGAAGCAAGTTTGTAATTTTTTTAAAGTCACTTGAAGTAGAACTTTATTATCTGGAAAAAAATCAGATGAAACAACATTAAGCGATAGAAAATTATATTTACTCAAAACAAATATTTAATTAATCCTGGCACCCCAGAAAAGCCAGAAAAATTTAAATGAATAATAAAAAATGACCTTTCTCAAAAAGGAGAAGGCCATTTTTTTATTAATATTAACGAAGAAGTTGTAGAACCCCTTGCGGTTGTTGGTTAGCTTGAGCCAACATTGCTTGTGCTGCTTGTGCTAATATTGAGTTCTTAGTTTGATTCATCATTTCTTTGGCCATATCGACATCTCTAATACGAGATTCCGCAGCAGTTAGATTCTCAGAAGATGTGTTTAAGTTATTGATTGTGTGCTCTAAACGATTTTGGAATGCACCAAGGTTAGAACGTTGAGAAGAGACTTTCTCAATCGCATCATTAATTGTTGTAATTGCAGCTGAAGCACTCTCATGTGATGACACATCTAGACCCGCTTCAACAGAAGTATTATTTGTACCGTTAGTAACATTATTAGTCGAAGTAAAGTTTCCAGTTCCTGCTTTACCAGTTAAACCTAGTGCCTCAGAACGCATATCACTAATTTTGATTGACATACTTTGACCTTCATTTGCACCTACTTGGAAAGAAGCAGTAAATTCTTTTTCTCTACCTCCATCAGATAGAGAAATATTATTACCATTAGTTCCAGCTTGTTTAGCTTCAATTACTAAATCATCAACTGATGTACCTTGTTTAAGTGTTACATTATTTAATTTACCAGCAGTTTGTGCTACAAGATCTGCAACAACATCTCCACTATCAAGAGCATTATGAATATCTATACCGATACCATTTCCTTCATAGCTACCTTTACTTCCATCAAAGAACTCAATTACTTGATTGTCTACTGTGAATCCTTTTCCAACAAGAGATGCAACATCAGCAGCGTTTGCTATGCTTGAAAGGTCAATATCAGCAGTTACTGCTTTAGAACCGGCAGTAATTGTACCCGGGGCTGCTGCACCAGCAACACCTGCTCCTACTGCTGAGAAACTTGAGTCTGCAATAGTTCCTGCTGTTCCATCTGCATCACTTCCAGCAATTGCTGAAATCGTTAGATTCCCAGTGCCATCATCTGTAGCTTGATATTGAGCATCAATTCCTGCTGCCCCGAAAGCTTCATTTAAAATAGTTGCTAATGCAGTAGCACTTCCAGCTGCATTTGTTGCATCTGAAGTCCCTAGTGTAACTGTCAAACCATCTGTAGAAACATAATTACTATTTGCAGCAGTATCAGCTTGATCAAAAGTAACTGTAAATGTTTTTCCACCAACTGTAAATTCTGCAGTTGTACCATCTGCTGCTGCGTTAGATAAATCCGCAATAGCATCTGTTGTAGTTGCTTGTGTAAGACTAGCTGCTGTACCATTAGCAAGTTTACCTGAAGTTATAAGATTTGTTGATGTTACGTTTGCAGAACCACTTCCACCCTTTAATAGGCTTTGCGTATTAAACTCAGTCGTGTTACCGATACGGTTAATTTCAGAAGTTAACTCATTGATTTCTTTTTGGATTTCTCCACGATCAGACTTTGTATTTGTCCCATTCGCAGCTTGTGTTGAAAGTTCTTTCATACGTTGAAGGATATCATGTGTTTCATTTAAGGCACCTTCAGCTGTTTGGATCATGGAAATCCCATCTTGAGAGTTTTTAGAAGCTTGATCTAATCCGCGAATCTGACCGCGCATTTTTTCAGAAATCGCAAGGCCAGCTGCGTCATCTCCAGCACGGTTAATACGAAGACCTGAAGCTAATTTTTCCATTGATTTAGATTGTGCAGTAGATGCACTATTTAACTGGCGATGTGTGTTAAGTGCTGCGATATTGTGATTAATTCTCATTATAAGTTCCTCCTTGGAATGTGTTGCTCACTTCCTTGTGAGCAGTGTTTTGTATTTTGTATGAGACAAGAGAACCGAGCCGGCCGGACCCCGTTTTTCTTGCTTACATAGATAGTATCGGAATGTTTTTCCATTGTTTAATAGTTTTATATATTTTTTTGAATCTTTTTGTCGATTTATTAAATCGTTACTTTTTTGATTTGAAAATGTCAATGTTTTTAAGTACTGCTTCAGTATTAGAAGTAGACACATCCTGTCTTAATTCGCCACGAATTACTTCAATACTTCTTGGTGCGCTGATTCCTATTTTTACTTGTTCGCCTTTTACTTCTGAGATTATGATTTCGATGTCTTCCCCAATCCAAATCGTTTCCCCAGCTTTCCGGGATAATACTAGCATATGATCACCCCTTTTGACTTTCTGATGATATAAGATGACGAATACTGTAGTCCTCATTGTTTAAGATTACTTGTTTAGCTTTATTATTGGATGTATTTTGAATAATAGGTGCTTTTAAGTTTATTGTTGAGTCTGCAATTGTTTCTTTTAAAGAGACAATTGCAAAAACAGCTACCTCTTTCTGCTCTTTTATTTGAAGAGCATGAACCGTCGCTTCGTCCAGTTCAATATTGTAATTTACCGTTATGTTATAAGGATTTGTAACAATGAATGCCAAAGCTTCTGTTTGAACAGATTGGAGGACAGTAAACTCCTCGTTGTCTTCAATGGGAAGTATTACGAATTCTTTTTCGGATTCGAACCCTGGTATTCCATGTTCAAACTTAAGTATTTCAGCAGTATCAATTTCCACTTCTCCTGAGTATGCTGTTTTGAGATTCATATAATTTACTCCTATCTATTTATACAAGCCAATCTAATTGAATGGATGAGTGCTGTTGCATTTCCACTTTCACTTTTCCAGGAGTGTAATTGTGAATTGGCTTATTAGTTGTTGTATTATTAATCACTTGTTGTGGTTCTACTTGGATATCAACGCTTCCTGGTTGAAAGTCTACTTTTACGCTACCGTAAGAGGGCACGAATTTAATCGCTAAGCCAGAGTATGGTTGTCTTCCCGTTTGTTGAGCTTGTGATTTTATCGGATTTCCACCGTTTTCAATTTTCATCAGTTCGGTGCCTTGTTGCGCACGTCTAGCGATACCTTCTGATACACCTTGACGTCCTTCAGCAGCAAACTCTTCGATTCTTCTTCTGACGCTTTTTAAATCAATATCAGCCCGAGCTTGCTCCGTGTCTATGGAAAGTTGCGGTTTTGTTGTTCTCATCGTTTGTATTGCTTTTGGTTGTTGCAAATCTAGATTCGCGCTTGGCTGTTCAATTTCTTGCACTGGTTTTTGTATATTTAAACCAATTTGTGCTTTTGTTGAGTTTACTTGGAGTTTTGGGATATTCATCTTTTCTCACCCTTTAAAGAAAGCGTTTGGAGCATATGTCCAAACGCTTTTGTTATTATCGTAAAAAGTCTACTAAACTCGGTTGAATAATTCGCGCACCAACTGAAAGGGCTGCACGATGAATTGATTCTTGAGTAATCATTTCAGTAATTGCCTTTTCCATGTCCACGTCTTCATTTTCGGACATTTGTTTAGTCGCAATTACTTCTTGTGATTGCAGTCGATCATTCATTAGCTCTACACGGTTTTGACGAGCTCCAATATCAGCACGTGTTGTTAGTATTTCATTCATTTGTTCGTCAATTTTTCCGATAGCCTCACTGTAGTTGACATTTCCTTCTTTAATATCCGCAAACATTTGATCGATATTTTTAAATACATCGATTGCATTTGTATTCACTTTAAGTGTTATTCCATCGAATACTTCTATTTCCACATCTTTATTAAATGCATCTATATTTGTTGTCGGATATCCACCCGATTTTTCATCAAATAAAGCTGTAGTTGTTTTAGTTCCACTAAAAATATATTTGTCTCCAACTTTTGTATTAGCAATATTTTGAATATGTTGTCTTAGTTGGTCTAATTCACTCAGAACCTTTTGCCGATCATCAACGGTTGTTGTCTCACTTGCCGCTTTTACCGCTAGTTCATTAGCACGTTGCAATGCAGAACCAACTTTATCAAAGGCATCATCCGAACTATCCAACCAGTTATTTACTTCTCCAATGTTACGTTGGAATTGTTCTACTTTTTCTAACGCTGTTCTGTATCCAATCCCCTTCATCGCAACCACTGGATCATCAGAAGGTCGGTTTACTTTTTTACCTGTCTCAATTTGATTTTGAAGTTTCCCCATTTTATTATAGCTAGTGGATAAGTTACGAAGCATGTTGCTTGATAGCATTGCTTGGGTTACACGCATGTTTAGTTCCCCCTATTATAGTCCCACACGGCCCATGCCGTTGATTATTTTATCTAATGTTTCATCAACTACTGTAATCATACGCGCCGAAGCATTGTATGCTTGTTGAAAAATAATCATATTTGTCATTTCTTCATCCAGTGATACTGAGCTTACGGAAGCACGACGTTCTGTTACTGCTTGCTGAAGTGTTGCGGAATTGAATGCCAAACGTGTAGCCTGTTGACCATCTACACCTAATTGACCAATAAGACCTTCGAAATAGGTTTGTGCACTAACTTTTCCTAAATCATCAAGGCTTGCAAATTTCATATTTGCTAATTTTAATGCAAATTTGCCGTTACCTGGTTCAGCCTCTCCAGGCGTTGAATCAGAAGCCACAACTTTTCCAGGATCTTTAATAATATCAGAGGAAATATAGATATTTTTTGCAGTTATTCCGGCTCCGCTATTATCAGCTTTATCTTTATTAATAAAGAAAGTTTCACCTTGTTTTCCATAAATATCTGAACCTTGTGGATACTTTGCAGTGTCAGTTGGATCACCCATATGAACTTTATTAAATTCAGTCGCAAATGCTTCTGCCATTTTGTCTAATTTTGCAAGCATATCTGGCAATAATCCTTTTACAGGTGCTATTGGACCACCAGTAGCCTGACCATATGAATTCACAAGTGATTTAAGTTTGCCTAAATCGCTAAATTTAGTAATGTCATGCGGCACAGCTGCTAAAGCATCAGTCCAATCATTATTTAGAGGAACATCCTTTCTGCTAGAGTCTAATCTGACAATATGAAAACCTTCGATTGCAGATTTGGGTGTCATCCCATCTGTTTCACTTGCACCAGAATTACGAAGCTGAGCAAAGTTTTTTCCATCAATCAATTTTAAGGATGAACCGTCTTTTAATTTCAATGAAACTGTCACGGAACCTTCTGCAATAGCTAATGAATTACCACCTGATTTAACGTTACTAGTTTCGATTGGGAAGTAAGTTGATAACTCATCTAGCAGCGTGTCACGAACATCATATAAATCATTAGGCATATAGCCGTTCGGTTCAATCGCTTGTATCTGTTCGTTAATGCTAGCGATTTGTTCTAAAATCGAGTTTACATTTTTTAATGAAATTCCGATTTCTTTACCTGCATTTTCTTGGATTTGGGAGATGGATTTGGACAAGTAGTTGAAAGAATCAGCTACTGCTATTCCACGTTGAACAACTACAGAACGTGCCCCACCATTCTCAGGGTTGACGCTTAAGTCTTGTAGTGATTTCCAAAACTCATCCATTGATTTAGCTAATCCATAATCGGACGGTTCATTAAGCACATCTTCCATTTGTGTTATTGCTTGAGACCTTGTTTCCCAATAACCTAGTTTATTGGATTCTTGACGATATTGCGTATCAACGAAAGAATCACGAATACGTTGAATTGACTGTGATTGCACACCTGTACCCAGATGACCTGGAATTTTTGGTGCGTTTAGTCCTGTTCCGGGATAGCCTAAAGTTGCTTCCATATTCACTCTTTGGCGAGAATATCCAATTGTATTAGCATTAGATATATTGTGTCCGGTTGTATATAATGCAGATTGTTGCGTGTATAATCCGCGTTTACTTGTTTCTAGTCCCATAAATGTAGAGCCCATGGGTTCGCCTCCTTATGCTTGTGAGTCGAAGTAGGTTTTGTCTTTTGAGGGACTTTGTACTTCAGATCTCGAATAGTTTATTTGGTCTGGCTTGGGTCTTAATGCATCTAATGTTAAATTAACAAATTGAAGTGATTGCATGGTAAGTTTTTGATTTAGATCGTTTTGTTGTTTTAATGTTTCTAGCGTTAATAATAGATTATTGCGTGCTTTGGTTAGTTGAGCTTTTTCTTCATCTGTGTTGGTATTTTCTAAGACAAGTGCAACAGTAGGGTTGTCAGTAGGAGCAATTCCTTTTGCTCGAAGGTAATCCGTTACCTCTGTTTGACGCTGTTGTTCTAGCTGTGAAATGCCTGCAACATGTGCCTGCTCATCCTTGAGCAGCTGGTTTAGACTGTCCATGTCCCCTGTTTTGATAGCTTCTGTTTTTTTGTATGCAACCTCTAACAAGCTTTTGTGAAGCATGTCTAGTTTGGTTAGTGATTGCAAAATGTTATCGATGGACATGTTCGTAAGCTCCTTTTATAGACGGTAATAATTCAGGATATTCGAGGCTAATTGTTTTGCATCTACTTTGTATGTTCCTGCATCGATGTCAGCTTTTATAGCCGCAACTCGTTCCGCTTGTTTTACTTCTACCGGTGATTTGGTTTGCATGCTTTTCGCAGTAGACGAAATTTCTAATTGATCTGCAGCTGTTTTGGTTGTGTTTTGTACTTTTTCAGCTTGTTGTTGATTACGTTTGTATGGATTTACTTGGTTTACACCAATATTTGTGATTTTCATAAACTTCATCCTCCTCTTTTTTCAAAGTGTCTATGTATTATTTCGGCAGGAAATATGAAGTGTTTAGAGTAATTTGAACGATTTGTGTGGAATAGGTCTTGGGAATTAAAGGGCTTAGTGGAATTAGAAGGTCTTTTGGTAGAACTGGAGTGGGGGTGGGTTGAACTCATGGATTGTTAGATGGAACTCGTATGGCTTTGAGTGTAACTCAATTTTGATTTCTTTTAATCACCCCAAGGAAAAACTCCCACACAAGGTGAGAGTTATTTTTTCTTACTGTCTGAATAATAAGTCCCTGTTTCTTGTTGAGACACTTTTTCGCGGAATTCTTTTGCTGCGTCAAATTGACGAAGACCGGATTTTAATTCGTCCGTACATTTGATACATAGTTTACCTGACTGTGTAATTTTTCCACAGTTATCGCATGGATAGCCTAGGTTCGGGAACATGGCTGGTTGAAGACGGTTTTTACGTACCCATTTATGTAATAATGACTCTTCTACTCCGGTAGCTTCTACAATTCTTTCTACGGTTGCTGCTCGATTTTCGCGTTTGCGAAGGAAGCGGTAAACCGTTTCATATAGTTTTTCTTCGTTCATTGCGCAATTGTTACATACTTCTCTCAATCCCGTATAGTTAAAAAACTCGTCGCATGAAGGACAATTTTTTAGTTCACCCATGTTGTTACCTCCAAATAATATTCTCCCTTTATTTATCGGCAAGTTACCCTTTTATTAAAGTGATTGCGTCGACTCTTTTGGCACCCGCATCCTTTAATATCTTCGCTGCATGATGGATGGTAGCGCCAGTTGTGTATATATCGTCGAATAAAATATAATTTGCTGCTTCGATGGTCCTTATTACTTCGAAAAGATTAGTTGTTTTTAATCGTTCTTTTTTTGTTTTCTTCCCTTGAGAATCGGATGTTGTTTTGGTAAGTACTTGTTGAAAAGGAATTTGTGCTGCATTTAGGAGCTCGTCTACTTGAGAGAATGTACGTAACTTTAGTTTTTCTGGGTGCATTGGAATGGGTACGACAATGCCTTCTTTCTTCTGAAATGCTTGTTGTAACTTCCCCGAAAATACTTTTGCTAATGCAACGTCCTGGAGGAATTTGTACTGGTGTAGATATTCTTTCATCGGTTCGTTATAAGTGTATAGACAAAAGACTGAGTCTACTGCTCCTTCATAAGGAGTGTCTAGGAAATTGGTAAAATCGATGGTCGACTTTGAGATTTCAAATTTTGCGAAGCATCTCTTGCAAGTAGAAGAATCCACCTCGTATAAAAAAAGCTTCGACCAGGTTGCTGATGGTTGGTAAAGTGTGCCACAGATTAAACAGGTCATCAAAGATTCCACCCTTCAATCGCATCCTGCGCTTTATCCATATCTCTGCTTATCCCGTGATGAAAAAAAGTAATATCTCCATCTGGATACTGTGCTGATCTACCGACTCGTCCACTTATTTGAATGAGCGCACTGGAGGTGAAGATGGGCTGCTCTGCTCCAACTACAGCTACATGCACGTTTTCAATAGTAACTCCTCTTTCTAATATGGTCGTTGTTAGTAAGCCAGGGATTTTCTTTTCGCGTAATTGCATAACTAGTTCTTTTCTATCTGGGTGCTCTGCATGAACCCTTGGTAAATCACCTGGGAAGTTCTCAAGCATTTCGATAGTAGGCAAGAAGATAAGAAAAGGCGTGTTTGTTTCTATCTTTTCATTTATCCAGTTTTGTATTTTCAGAGGAATTTTTCCTTTTTTGAGTTGCCGAGCGTAACCCCATAGACTTACAAATTTAGGTACTGGAAGGTCGTAGCCGTGATATCTTCTTGTGAGAATAGATTGGTTGCTTGTTTTTAATGATTTAGTTGGAGTAGCTGTTACATAATGTATGGCAGTTTCTGGTTTTGCGGCTTTAGTAACTGCTTTTTGGAGGGTTTCATCAGCATAGTAAGGAAAGGCATCTGCTTCGTCGACAAATACGACGTCGAAGGCATTTTCAAATCTATAGAGTTGGTGTGTTGTTGCTAGTATGAGTTCAGGAAATCCTTGTTGGTCAGGTGCTCCACCGAATAATGCGTGGATCGTTGTGTCTGGGAAGACTTTCTGGAATCGAGGGAATAGCTCTAAAATAACATCGGTCCTTGGGGCAGCAACGCAAACTCTTTTGCCAGCTTGTAAACATGCAAAGATAGCTGGAAATAGGAGTTCTGTTTTTCCTGCTCCGCATACTGCATGGACTAGGTGGGATTGGTTTTGCTCGACACTAGCAAGTAGTTCTTCATTCGCCTTTTGTTGAAGAGGTGTAAGCTGGCCGCTCCATGCAAAGACATGTGCGTTCGCGCTGCGAGCATGCTGCTTGTCCCAAAGGAGTAATTCAGAACAACTACTCACCCGCCCCATTCGGATACAATGGCGGCAATACGTACAAATTTTGTTGCAAAGGGCACAGTTGAATGAGTGAAATAAGGATGGGTTCGTATTGTGGCATCTGTTGCAGGTGTTCATGTTTGATTGCCAAAAAAGGTTGGAATCTGATTTTGTGAGGACTCCAGGCTTTAGGTGGATGTGACCGGAGTCGATGTGGGCGTCGATGACTTCGCGTGGGAATGGGGTGTGTTCGCGAAGCCATATGCGGCCGGTTAGAAATTGTTGGAGCTGTTTGTTCATGAGCATTCACCTCATTAGTTAATCTTGTACCAACCGAGACCCATGGACCCTTCCCCAAGATGTGTACCGATTACGGGACCGAAGTAGCTAATCGTGAAGTCTACGTTTGGCATTGTTGCTTGAAGTTCTTCTTTCCATGCGATTGCTTCGTTTTCGTAGTTAGCATGAATGATTGTCGCTTTTATGTTGAATTTGTTTGAGTCTTCTTGAAGCATGTCCGAAATACGTTTCATCGCTTTTTTACGAGTACGAACTTTTTCAAATGGTACAATGACTTTGTTTTCAAAGTGTAGAATCGGTTTTACTTGCAGTACGGAACCGATGACGCGTTCGAAGCCAGTTAGTCTTCCTCCGCGGTGAAGATGGTCTAGATTGTCGACCATAAAATATGCACGCATCGTTTGTTTCATGTTGTTTAGTTCTTGTAGGATGGCATCCGGTGAAGCACCTTGTTCAGCCATTTCAGCAGCTTTAAGTACGTAGAAGCCTTGGACCATACAGGAAATTTCTGTGTCGAATGTTCGTACATCAAGGTCAGCTACCATTTCTCCTGCTTGTTCTGCTCCAGCAAGTGTTCCGCTGATACCACTAGATAGATGGATAGAGATAACTGCGTCGTTCTCTTTTGCTAGCTTTTCATATGTTTCGATAAATGTTCCTAAGGCTGGTTGCGATGTCTTTGGAAGCGCTCCACCTTTACGGATTTTATCGTAGAATTCTGTGGTGTTAATGTCGATTTCTTCTTGATAGGTGTCATTTCCGATGACAACGCTTAGCGGCACCATATGAATATTCAGTTGGTCACGAATTTCTTTCGGGATATATGCGGTGCTGTCGGTTACGATTGCTGTCTTCATTTAATAAATCACACTCCTACTTGTAGTTTACTGAATAATTGGTAGAAATGAAAGCATAAAAAAGCCCAAACATGATATTTGTCATATATGTCTGGGGAATACGTTGTTATTCAGTTGTTTCGCCTATATAGTAGACGCTAGAAACTAGCCATTTGCCATCTTCTTTGACAAATACAGTTACCTGGCGTCCGTTCTGTTCAAGTTTAGCACCTGTGTCCATTTGTTCAAAAGAAGTATGGATATTGGAGAATACTTGCGCTTGTGATTTATCGTATTCGATAATCGTAATATTATCAGCTGTACGGATCGTGTTAAAGTCGTTGAACGTTTCTTCTACTTTGACTTTTTCAGCGTCGTAGTTAAAGCCTTCTGGATTTTTGGAAATTGTGTTCATATAGCGTTCTGGGTCTTCTGCGTTAAATGATTCCATGTATTCCGTGAAAGATTCGAGTAATGCTGTTTTTTCTTTTTCTGGTACATTTGTTGCTTCTTCAATATTGTCACCTGACAATTCGAAGCCTATATTGGTTTCGCTTTTATCTTCTGCACCGTGATCCGTTGTTGTTTGTGTGTTCGTTGGAGCGATGTCGGTTGCGGAATTAGCGTTTTGTGCTGTTTCGTCGTTACTATTGCAAGCTGCCAGCGTTAGTGTGAAGGCCGCGAGTGTAATTGCTTGGATTATTTTCATATATGTCTCCTCCTGCTGAAGGTTATTTTGTCATAATTAGGACGAAAACTCAATTATTAAGTTCCCATTTAAAATAGGTAGAATATTCCGGTATTGGAATGTAAGATATAGGTAGAAAGGAGCTGAAGGATTGAGTGGACATTTTACTTTGTTGAAAAGGTTGAATGATGGAGCTCCGTCTTTTGAATTTATTCGTGAAGAGATTCGGAAAATGGATGCTGGAGTGCGCGGAGAGGATCGACTTGTTGAGAGATTGAGGGAGTTACGTTTGCATGGTAAGTTTCGCGTTTTCTCGGATGTCTGCTTGGAGTTGGATGATTGGAAAGTGCAGATAGATTGTCTTTTAGTGACCGACCGATGTTGTATAGTGTTGGAGTCGAAGAATATAAGTGGACGCTTGTATTTTAATGAAGAGTTAGATGAATTTTATAAAGATGAAAATGGAACAGAGACCCCCATTTCTAATCCGTATTTTCAATTGATGCGAAATATTCGCTTCATGAAAGAACTTCTACGAAAGACCCACCCACAAATGAAAGTGACTGGTGCAGTTATCATGACCGCTAAGTCCTGCCGCATTATGAAAAAACCTACCCATTATCCCATTTATAAGTTAGAGAGCATGGTTGAGAGAGTGACACAGATTTACAATAGTTCTGGTGTTGTTGGTTTTTCTGGAGAACAGTTAGATGTGATTCAGAAGCTGTTGTTAGAGAATAGGTCTACTTTTGAGTATCCCCCACTTTGTGAATATTATCGAATTAATGCTAGCGAGATTCGGCCAGGGGTGGAGTGTCCTGGTTGTGGGGTTTTGGGGATGCGACGTGTATACACTACTTGGCATTGTTTGGCTTGCGGGAAAAATGATCGCTATGCACATATATCGGCTGTAAGAGATTACTTTCGGCTAATTGATAAAAAAATTACTAGTAAAGAGTTTCGGAGATTTTGTATGATAGATTCTAAATATAGCGCTTCGCGTATGTTGAATAGTATGGATTTGATAGCATATGGATCTGGTCCTAGTCGGTATTTTGTGGAGAAGTGATTGAATCGGGAGTGATGATTTTGCGATGCGCAACGTTCCGAGGTGGTTTCACAACTTCCAAGTGGTTTCTCGCAACATTGGTGACTTTATTCGCAACATTCACTTCGTTTGGCGCAACTTTCTCATTTTTATTTTTCCAAAAACAAAATCCCACTCCAAAACTGGAGTGGGATTCTTTATATAATTATTAGCGTACTTCAACCCAACCATTTTTGATGCCGGTTACTACGGCTTGGGTGCGGTCGTTTACGTTCATTTTTTGAAGGATGCTGGATACGTGATTTTTTACGGTTTTTTCGGAGATGAATAGTGTTTCTCCGATTGTGCGGTTACTTTGGCCATCTGTTAGCAATTGAAGTACTTCGCATTCACGTTTTGTAAGTAAATGGAATGGACGACGAATTTCTGTTTGATGGAAGTTCCCTTTGTTTTCGCGCTCGCTTAAGCGACGGAATTCTGCAACAAGGTTCTTAGTAACTTTTGGATGTAAGTATGAACCGCCTTTTGCTACTACTTTGATAGCAGAGACAATTGCATTGGCATCCATTTCTTTTAGCATGTATCCAAGAGCACCTGTTTTTAGTGCGTGTGATACGTATGACTCATCATCATGGATAGAAAGGATGATTACTTTTGCATCAGGGAATTTCACTAGTAATTCTCCTGTAGCCTCTACGCCATTTTTAGTAGGCATATTGATATCCATCAATACTACATCTGGAAGATATTTTTCATAAAGACTTAAAACGTCATGGCCGTCGTCACCTTCTGCTATTACTTCGAAAGAGTCTTCAAAGTCTAAAATACGTTTTACTCCTTCGCGAAATAGTTGGTGATCATCTATGATTATAATTTTTGTCATGTTCATTTCCTCCTATAATTAAAAAGCCATATTTACTATTCCTCATTTAATGGAATACTAAACAAAATACTAGTTCCTTTACCAGGGGATGATATAACTTTCATCGATCCTTCTAACAAATCCACTCGTTCCTTCATTCCGATTAAACCAAAGGATTTTTCTTTTGCTACTTCTGGATCAAAACCAGCTCCATTATCTTTGACGATAATATTTATCTTTTGTTTCAACCATTCTACTTTCACCCAAGCTTCAGTAAACTTCCCGTGTTTAGTTCCATTCGTTAAGCACTCTTGGACAATACGGAAAATGGCTACTTCAAAATTGGTATCTAGTCTTTTCTCTTCTCCAAAGTTTTGGAAATTAATCCTACCTGTTGGGTTGTATTCTTCGATTGTTGTTATATACTTTCGAAGTGTTGGTATTAAACCTAAATCGTCTAATGCCATAGGTCGTAGATCGTAAATAATACGACGTACTTCTGAAAGAGCATCACGAACCATTTTTTTTAGGTCTAAAATTTCTTTCATCGCTGCTTCTCCACCACGCTGCTGATATGTAAGATTGATTAGGTCTGTTCTAAGAAGAACATTCGCTAGCATTTGCGCAGGGCCATCATGAATTTCCCTTGAAAGTCTTTTACGCTCTTCTTCTTGCGCTTCGATAATTTTCAAGGTGAAATCTTGTTTAATTTTTGCATTTTCAAGTGCTGCTCCTACATTTTTCAAATCGGATGTTAAGTAATTCATGACGATATTCACCTGATTGACCAGATGATCGGCACGTTCAATCATTTCTAGCAAGCCCTGTAATCTGCGTTCTAAATCATCTCTTCTAAGTCTAAGCTGACGTTCCTCACTACGTTTGATGAGAAGATTTATTTGAATTTCATTTGCAGTTTCGTAGGCTTGGCGAACTTGTGGTTCATCGTACGAGTCAAAATTCTTGGAAACCTCAGCTAATCGATTTCGGGAGTGCCTCGATTTTGATTCGAGCAAATCTCCTTCTATAATAATTGTCTCGATATCTCCACGAATAATTTCTAACTCCACTTTCATTTCTTCAAAGCTTTGTCGACTCTGTTCGCTTATAATGAATATATCCTTTTTCGAATGATCCATCACTTCGACCATTCGATCGAAAATAACATCTAACGATTGCGTTTCAAAATTCATATTCGTCATCTGTTTTTTCTCCTTTATGCGCCCAAATGAGTCCTCATTCACAAATGATGACATGTCCTATTATAGCACTAAGTGACTAAAAATAAATTAAAATTACTTTACAACTATGTTTCAATAGAATCAGGAGGGGAAATATATCTATGAGAAAAGATTACCATACTATCCAAGGCTGTGGCGAGAGCGAATTAATCATTCAAAAATCACGTTTTCTAACGTATGTGAGCCGGGCTGAAACAGAACAACAAGCGCAAGATTTTATTAATAATATCAAAGAAAAGCATAAAAGTGCTAATCATAACTGCTCTGCTTACATTATTGGCGAGCATGACAATATACAAAAAGCCAATGATGATGGGGAACCAAGTGGAACTGCAGGAGTCCCAATGCTCGAAGTATTGAAGAAACAGGGTCTACAGGATACAGTTGTTGTCGTCACTCGTTACTTTGGGGGTATTAAGCTCGGTGGTGGCGGACTTATCAGAGCTTACGGGAAAGCAACTACAGAAGGAATTGACGCCGCAAAAGTGGTGGAACGAAAGCTGCATCATCTGATGAAGATCTCTATAGACTACACATGGCTAGGAAAAGTGGAAAATGAAGTTCGGAACTCCGTCTATCCTCTAAAAGAGATTAACTATGCGGATCTTGTCGAAGTAATGGTATTTACAAAAGCATATGAAGAAGAAACCTTTATTAACTGGATGGCTGAAATGACTAATGGACAGGCG
Organism: Psychrobacillus sp. FSL K6-1464; assembly: GCF_038003145.1. Classification (NCBI taxonomy): domain Bacteria; kingdom Bacillati; phylum Bacillota; class Bacilli; order Caryophanales; family Bacillaceae; genus Psychrobacillus; species Psychrobacillus sp. FSL K6-1464. The sequence continues at coordinate 925,842 of NZ_JBBOOP010000001.1, read as the reverse complement.
AAAGTCGAACTTGTCGAAAAAGAGTTTTTGGAATTCGTAATGAAATAAATTTACCTATAATCAAATTCATAGTATAATAAGGGGCATGCCAAATTTTAAGAAACTATTTTGTCGATTCTTCGTCTTATTAGCGTTATCTAGAATAAAGGGAGATTATAAAAATGAATAGAAGAGCATATAAAAAGGAGAAAAAGAAAAGTAGTAAGAAGCGCAAATTCTTAACCGTTTCTCTTATAGTAATTGGGTCCTTACTTATTTCTTTATCTACCTATGCAGTTTTCTTAACCAAAAAGGCAGAAACTGCTGCAGACAAAGCTTTTGAAATTGTGGATAATCGGGATCAATCTCCATTACGCGATGAGAAAGTTGAACCATTGAATGATAATGTCTCAGTTCTTTTTATAGGAATTGACGATAGTGAGCAACGTGGTCAAGGTGACACAAACAGCCGCTCTGATGCACTCATGCTAGCTACGCTGAACAACAAGACCAAAACCGTAAAATTAGTAAGTGTCCCGCGTGATTCATATGTTTATATAGATGAAGTCGGGTATGAAGATAAAATTACCCATGCTCATTCATATGGTGGGACTAGAGCTTCTATAGAAACAATTGAAGATTTACTAGAAGTACCAGTAGACTATTATGTGAAAATGAACTTTGATGCATTTATCGATGTTATCGATGCGTTAGGAGGAATCGAAGCCGAGGTTCCTTATAAGTTACTAGAAAAAGATGAGAACGATCAACGTACAGTTGCATTAAACCCTGGATTACAAGAGCTTGACGGTCGAGAAGCATTAGCTTTAGCTAGAACTCGAAAACTTGATAATGATATTGAACGAGGGAAACGTCAACAAATGATCCTTTCTTCTATTATTAAGAAAGCTAGTTCTGCCTCGTCCTTTACTAAATACGGTGAAGTGATTGATGCTGTCGGAGAAAATATGAAGACTGATTTAACATTTGATGAAATGAAATCCTTCTTTGAATATATTAAAAAGGGAATGCCACAAATAGATACTCTATCTCTTGAAGGTTATGATGATATGTCAACTGGTGTTTATTATTGGAAATTAGACGATGAAAGCCTTGATGAAACGAGAGATATTCTTAAAAGCCATCTTGGATTACAGCCAGAAACAAGTAATATTTCAGGCAATAATTCCGATACAAACAGTAATTATGCAGCAGATAGTCGCCCTTAGCAAAGATAAGGAGCTAAGAAGAAATATATTTTCTTCTTAGCTCCTTTTTCATTCACCATAACATATTCTAATAATCTTTTATTCTCTATAAACATAAAAAAACCTTTCATTCTATATAATAGAATGAAAGGTTTTTTTATGATCTACCTATTATTTTTACTAAATTTAAGAGTGGTCTATAATTTTTTCCTGCTAAACCAACTGCTTCTACAAATAATTCAATCGCTATAAGCATAACAACTAGCAAGAGGATTGCTCCCCACATTGTTGCTTGTGAGAATATTAATGCCGCAATACCAAACATTGCAGCTATTGCATAAATGATAAGAACTGTTTGACGATGTGTAAATCCTACATTTAATAAGCAATGATGTAAATGAGATTTATCTGGAGCCATTAATGGCTGTTTTGAGCGATATCTTCTAACAATTGCAAAGAATGTATCTGAAATAGGTACACCAAGCATTATTATAGGGATGATCAATGCAAACATTGTTATACCTTTAAATCCAAGTAATGCAAGTACTGATATCATATACCCAAGGAACAGTGCACCTGTATCTCCCATGAAAATCTTCGCAGGATAAAAGTTAAATACTAAGAAACCTAATGTGCTAGCTGCCAATATAGCTGCCATTGCAGCAACAAATGGAGTCCCCATTATAATAGCCATTCCTGATAGTGTTAAAAGTGCTATGGCAGAAACACCAGCTGCCAATCCATCTAAACCATCGATTAAATTTATTGCATTTGTAATAGCTATAATCCATAAAATAGTAAGCGGGATTGCAAAATAACCAAACTGTAATTCATAGCCTATAAATGGAATGTTTATAAACTCAATTTGTAGTCCCCCATATATGGCAACACTTGAGGCTGCTAAAAGTTGCCCAAGTAATTTTGCTTTTGCTGTAATCTCAAACATATCATCTAAAGCACCTGTAATGATAATTATTAACGCTCCAAGTAACATTGCTTTGTCATATTGACCATCGGGTCTATAAACAAAAAAAGCAACCAGGAAGGCCATAAAGATAGCTAATCCACCTAGTCTCGGCATAATCTTAGCATGAACTTTTCTATAGTTTGGTTTATCTACTGCTCCAACGCGAAACGCTAATTTTTTTACAAGTGGTGTAAATAGTACGGATGCGACAAATGCCAACACTAGTGTAAAGGCAAGCATGTCTCTCCTCCTCATCTAAATCTGTATTATTCAAATCCAATACATTATAACATGGAAATATACATAATATCATTTATTTTTTATATTTATAAGACGTTTTATACTACTTTTTAGTTTCATCAAAATTATATTTGCTTCAGCAACTTTAAGCAATAGGAAGAAACACACATAACTGAATCCAAATATACTCAATCCAACCAAAAATGTTAACCATTTAGAAGATAATTGAATAAATTCGTTTGAAAAATATGTTACAAATCCCATTAATAAAATCGCAACAAATATCTTTCCAATTCCTTTGTTCCAGCTATTAAAAAAGGTTAACTCATATTTCTTGTTAGCATATACAAATAACATAATGAAATTTATAACGGAAGAAATTAAGGTTCCCCATGCTATAGCCATTGCTCCAATAGAGTCAATAAAGAAATAAATTATAATTATATTAATAACAAAGACATTAATAATACTAAAGATGACTGGTGTAATTGAGTTCCCTTTTGCATAATAGAATCTTGTCACATACGTATTCGCAGCTAAGAAGAACATGGTTAATAAAAATATTTCTAAAATTGGCGCTGTTATAGCAGTAGAGACCTCATCAAAATTTCCGTATTCAAATATAATTTGAATAAGGTTTTCAGCATAAAAAAAGGAAAAAATGGTCACCGGTACTAACAGTATAACTAAATATCTAAGTCCACTAGTATATATTTTCTTTACTGCATTATGATCTTTCTCAGCAACTTTTTTACTTAACATTGGATATATTACTGTCGTCACTGCTGTCATCAATATAGCTTGTGGGAATTGTGTAAGCTTCGTCGCATAATTTACTGCCGAAACAAACCCATCTGATAGAGTTGCTGAAAATATACGCTGAATGAGTGCATAAAATTGAATCGTTGCTCCACCAAGCATAATTGGAAGTGCAAGCCTCCAAAGTTGTTTTGTTGTCCAGGTTTGTTGAAAAGATACACCAATTGGAAACTTCTCTAGCTTTCTATACCCTTTTATAAGAAATCCAACCATGATCAATGCACTGATTAAAGCGCCTATTCCATATGCGATTGGTCCTATCCAATAAGAACTCACTACGGAAATTATTAAGAATACTGCATTGTATAGAAGAATGGAGATACTAGATAAGTGAAACTTGCCATTAACATTTAACATGCCACTAAGCCAAGTTGATAAGACTAAGAAGATTGTTGATGGCATCATCCAATAAAACAAATTTCTAGCGAGTCTACTTTCTTCATCAGACATTTCTCCGAAAAATAGATTCAATATTGGATTCGTTGCCAATAACATTAGGATAGTAATTATAATAATTGTCGTAATTACAGTTGTAAATGCTTGTTTAACAAATAATCCTTGATCTGTTTTTTTTTGATTGTATATGGATATGAAAGCAGTAGTAAATGCACCACCAATTACTAAATAGAGGAAATTTGGAATTGTGTACGCGGTAAAAATACTGTCTGCTATATAGCTAGTACCGTACTGATAGCCTATAATCATTTCTCTTAAAAAACCAAACAATCTAGCAACTATATTTATAACTGCTACTGCTCCTACAATTTTTAAAAATGTATTCACTATTTGTTACCCTCAGGAACAGCAGTCTCATAGATTGATATTAGATCTTTTATAATATTTTTTTCATCATGCTTATATAATATCTTCTCAGTTTCTTTACTATTAAAATAGTTTTCAAATTCCAGTGATTTTAACATTTCCTCTTTTAGGGCGCTTGCATTTTGCGAAGCTACTAAATGACCTGCATCATTGGCTAATAAGGAAGACAATCCCCCTACGTCCGAAGCAATAACTGGTATACCACATGCGATAGCCTCTAAAGCGACTAATCCAAAGCCCTCAATATGTGATGGCAGCACAAAAACATCACTTGCTTGAAACCATGTGACAAGATCTGCTTGTTTAACAGGATCAATTAATAGCACATCGTCGTTTAAAAGAGGTGCTATTTTTTCCATAAAGGATGTATCTCGACGTGAGCCAATTATAGCTAGTTTTACTTTCCTATTTGTAGCTAATTTAACCTGTTGAAAAGCTTGAAGTAATTCTTCTACACCTTTTTGTCTAATCACATTTCCTACAAAAGAGAATAGGAATTCATCTGATGATAATTTTAGAAGTTTTCTTGCTTCGCTTTGATCGCCAATCTTGAAAACTTCTCGACTAACACCCATACTCATAATCGTAATTTTATCCTTAGGCACCTGAAAGTCTATTTCAATTTGCTCTGCAAGGGTCGGCCCAACAGCTATGATATGTGCACTTTCTTGTAAGATAGTAGTCGTCCATTTTCGAATAGTGGCATTTTTCTTTGCCATCTTTTCAATATCTCCGCCGTGTGCTGTTACTACATAAGGAATTTTAAATAATTTCTTTAAGAATAATGAAAAAACTCCTGACGGAAATACATAATGTGCATGAGTGATAGAAATACTCTTTTTTTGGAATATTCCTTTTTTCATAACCTTTAGTGCCCATAAAGTATACTTTTTAAGAGCATTTTTCATCCCTGTTGCCGGATTTGTATTTGCTCCTATTTCGACGTCCATACCCGCTTTTCTTAAAGCTTCCACCTGATTTTTCACGAAAATACCATAGGATAGGTGATTGGATGTAGGATACATATTACTAATAACAAAAATTTTCTTCATATTATCTCACTGCCTTCGTAAATTGTGAAGCTCCTTTGCGAGCTTCTTCATTAAAATGAGTGGAAAGTTTTTTTGTATTTTCTACGGTTCCATCCCAATCTTTTTTCATCTTACTAAAAGAATCTTTAAACATAAGTTCACTGTGTTCAATACTATCCATACTAAAACAGTATTCTCCTAAGCCCGCTAAATGCATAAAATCGTTTACTTTTTTATGATAAGAAACCGCAATGATAGGTGTGGCTGTTGCACTAGCTAGAATAAGTGAATGTAATCTAGTTCCAATAACAACATCTTGTAAGTTAGTTATTTCTAGTATTTCTTGTGGCATTAGATTTTTATCAATAATCTGGACATGCTCTTTGTATTTCATCGAGTTTTTAATATGTTTTGTCGCATCCACATCTTGAGGAAACTTAGTTGCGAAAAAAGTAAACTCTACATCATGCGCTTCTGCTAGTTTATCTAAATTTTTTGCCATTGCATTTATATAAGCCTTGTATTTAGATTCACTGCCCTGTGGCCAATAATTGGAATTGAAGAAAGGCACTGCAGAAACCCCTATTTTAGTTGGAGTTGAATTGTAAGTCTTTGAAGTTGATGTTGGTTTTAAGGTAAATGCTGGATCTCCTATAATGGTGATTGGTCTTTTGACACCAATACTTTCTAAAAGTTGCTTCGATTGTGGGTCTCTTACAGATATACTATCTGCAAATCTACACATAAATCTTAAGCTCCATTTTCCCATAGAAGTGTGAATAGGACCTGCACCACAGCCATATACAACGTATGGAACACTCATATTCTTAGCCATTAATGCATAAGTTCCAAACAATTGAGCTTCTCTTTTATAAAAGTCCATAAGTATTCCACCACCGCCAATAACCAACAAATCCAGTGATTTAATATAGTTCCTATTTTTTTTGTACGTATGTATAAAAGTATTGATATTCCTCCCCTTTTTATAGTAGAGGGGATAACTTTTTACGCCATAACGGTTAACAGTTTGTTGAGGATTGTTACTGAAAACCGTAATATCTTCTATTTGTATAGGAAAATTATGTAATAATTGTTGAAGGATGCCTGATAGAATTGCTTCATCCCCATTATTATTATTCCCATAATTCCCCACAATCCCTATTTTCATCTATTTAACATCCTTTTGTCTTTATAATATCTGATTATAACATAATAAAAGCCTCGCCACATACGATGGAGAGGCTTTTATTAACTATTGAGTTATTCTATATAAGAACACACTGAAATGTAGTCTATTAATAGGGCTTTCCGGCTTATATGTCCCATCCTGGAATCCAGTGGTAACTCCGCTTGCAGTTAATGCACTTATTTCATTAACAGCCCAGTGTTGACTGGATACATCCGTAAATTTTTTATTTGTTGTTCCTGATAAATTATAAGCATTAACTAAAATCTTAGCCATTTGAGCTCTAGTTAACTTGCCATTTGGATCAAACTTTCCATTTTGTTTACCGGATACAATATTTAAATTGGCTATGGCTGCTATTTCTTTATAATATGGATGCGTTTTTGGCACATCTTGGAAATTCGGATCAGTAATACTTTCTAGGTTTAACCCTTTTATTCTACTAATTAGTAGTGCCGCATGCGCTCTAGTAATGTCATTATTCGGTCTAAATGTTCCATCCTCATAACCATTTATAAAACCTTTACTAGTTAAATAATTAATCTCGGTAATATACGGATTTGTAGTTAGGATATCACTAAATTTTGTAGTAGGTTTTGTTGTTGATTTTACTTCTATTCCGACTGATGCTTTTTTTGTACCTAACTGAGCAATTATTTTACCAGTTCCTGCCTTGTTACCCGCTGTGAATACTCCAGCTGATGAGACAGTCCCAATATCCCCTTCAACTGTCCATTTCAGCTGTTCTGGTGAATAAATCAAGGCTTTTTTGTCTACATCCGTTGCAGTTGCGGAAAATGTCAGCTTGCTATTAACATTTGCTGATGTCCCACTAGCTTTAATCGTCAAATTAGTAGGTCCCGAAACAATTGTTAGAGGGAATGATTGGGTAGCAGTATCGTAATTTATACGGACTCTATCAGAACCTTCTTTTAAAGCAGTAAAACTTGTACCATTAAATGACACTAAGTTATTATCTGACTTATTTACTATCTTGCTAGTACTTACTGTTATAGGATTATAAAATTCATCTAATATATAGTTAATCTTATAGGAAGAAGTTGCGCCTACTAACATAGTACCCACGGTATTACGAGAAAGGTTGATAGAGTTCGGGTTACTTGTTGGAGCCGTACTAATAGCCTCTAAGATTGCTGAAACTCTTCTTTGAGATCCTGCGGAAGGGGTGTTTGCCAAAACAACTGCATTACTTCCATAGTTTCTAATGCCCATAGTTGTCGAGCCACCACCATCTAGGTTAAGAGCTCGATCAACTCCAAGACTAACTAGATAATCTGCGAATTGGGACATATTCATCCCTTTCTTATTTGCTCCATCAACAGTTACTAGATGAACAGTTTTCTTATCTTGGCTAATTGCTATAGCACTTCGTGAAGTAACTTCAGTTGCTCTAGAACTTGAGAGATTCATAGTAACGTGTTTCTTTCCATCCTTTACAAGCATTGGTCCGCTTGCAAGCATGAATTGTGAATCTTTCCACTTAGAGTCAATATCGAATGAAACGGATACCTCTTCTCCAATTTTCATCTTATCTCCAATTGCACGCCATTTAGGACCATGAAAAGATAATACAAAACCATTTTGGGGAATTGTTACTTTTGCGGTAGAACCCATATGAATGCTTTTTATTTTCCCCGTAATTTTTTGACCATAATATGTAGAATTTATTGGTGTATCAGTTTCAAACACTACTTCGGTACCATATTGATTGGAGTTTGTAGCGGTATTTATGTTTTGTGGTGTAAAGATAATTGCTTCATCAGCACGTCTTTCTCTATTCAGTCCTGATATATCATAGGACAAATTATCATAATTCATCTTTATATCAAAATCATAAAGATCTATTTCTGCATTTCCATTTGCCGTTACCCCAAAAGCAATCGGTTGGTTAAAATATTCTGTAGTTGAATCGAGTAGAACTCCACCGTTTAATATTTCATTTTGTTGGGAGAGTAAAAAAAGTGGATATCCCTCACTCATATCAAAAAATGCCGCATTTACTGCACCAACTACTCTATTGCCTTCCGCAGAGTCTCGAGTCGCAATACTAGTTGTCGTTTCCTTAGTTTTAAAATCCTTTGGCAATCCAATACTTACCTTTGTATATGCATCATTTAGATTAATAGCTAGATGATTAATAGAGTTAACTTTAGCTCCAGTATTTGTGTATTGTTTGTACTGAACTCCCGTAGATAACTTCATATCTTTGTTTATTGTTTGTGCTGCTAATCCTTGAAGAGGCACCATAATCATAATTACTAGTAACATAAAAATTATTTTTAAAACTTTACTTTTCATATTTATACGCTCCATTTTATTAAGAGCTTACACCATCCTTTCTATTCTATTAAGAGCATAACAAACTGTAGACTTGAATTCTATGTTCCATTTGTTTCATTTTATATAGTCATTTACCAATTTTTCATGAAACTAGAGACCTTTTACTCTTAAAGAAAATGTTTAATTCTGTTAAAATATGATTCAAGCTATAATTAGAAAGGTGTTAAATTATGAAGAAAATAATTATTTTAGTAGGTTTATTGCTACTCTCTTTTAGTATATTTACTAGTCTAAATGCATCCGCAAGTAATTTTACTGGCAATTCGCATGAAAAATCACTAACCTATTTAGTAGAAAATAACATTTTACTTCCCGATAAGGACGGTAAGTACTATCCATACCGTGCTGTTACTAGGGGAGAATTTGCTAGTTACCTATCAAAGATCTTACAACTACCCACAAGTAGTGAGAGTACGTTTACAGATGTATATTCTACACATCCATTTGCCAAAGATATTCTAAGTGCAGCAGAAGTTGGCATAATTACAGGGTATCCCGATGGAAAATTTAAACCTAATGAGATTATCACTCGCCAACATATGGCCGTTATGATCTCACGCGTACTAGATTATTTAGCAATACCGACAAGTACTGGCAATTTAACTTTTACAGATTCTAAAGATATTGTGAAAGAGTATATTACTGCTGTTTCTGTTGGGGCAAAATTAGGAATTATAAAAGGAAGTTCAGAAGGAAACAATGTATACTTTTATCCCCAAAAAAGTACAACTATAGCACAAGCAGCTACTTTCATATACAGATTAGTAGAAGTGGCAAAGGATAATGGTTATGCAGGTCTTCCAGACTTCCTATCCTTTGAAGTAAAAGAAATAGTGAACAAAGAATTAGTTAATAGTAAGCCATATAAGTCATTTGAAGAAGCTCAAAAAGGAATTACCAAAACCAACCAAGTTATAGAACGCAATGGTAACATTATTAAAATGCCATCTGGTCTTGTTATTACAAACGGCTATACAGTTGTCTATAGCCTACCTAAAGAAGAAAATAGGTATGTCTCAACATCGGCAACTACTGATACTGAAATGGAATACTTGGGTACGGAGGTTGAAGAGGACTATTCTGGTAAGAAGATATTCTGGGCAAAAGTGCAATATGCTGATCGAATAGGATATGTAAAACTAGATAAAGTAACATTAAAGCCATATGTACTCTTAACAAACAGATCCTATTATAGTGTCACAAATGGTGAGTTAAAACATACTATTTTCTATAACTCTACTAATAGGGAAGCTTCTTATATAATAGGAAAAGCACCATCTTCCTTACTGGCCGGAAAAAAATATTACAGCTGGAATGGTTATACTTTCTATAACGAAAATAATTCAGCTATTTCAGGGGAATACTTTAATTACTATCAGTTCCTTCCTGCACGGTCCAAAACAAATTATACAGCTGTAGAAATAGACTCGTACATTATGAGTGAACTAACCAGACTTGAAAATCTTTATAAACAATCTCCTAAGAGCTATCCAAATTATAAAGACGCGACACTAAACAGTAAATTAGTAGGTTTAGGAGAAGTATTAAAACTTACAGAAGCAAAATATCAAGTTAATGCTCTTATGATTCTAGCACTTGCTCAAAACGAAAGTACTTATGGATTGAGTAGTCACGCTCTTACCAACAATAATCTATTTGGTTTATATGTAACAGATACAAATCCATTAAACAAAAAATTTACATCGGTAGAAGCTAATATTACAGAGCTGATGGAGAAATTTTGGAATTTAAACTATATTCCCCCTACTGCTGGGTATGCAAATGGAGCAATTTTTGGAAATAAATCAATTGGCTTCAATGTAAGATATGCTTCAGATCCATATTGGGGTGCGAAAGCTGCTGGCCAATACTACAAAATTGATAAATTCTTAGGATTCAAAGATGCTGGAGCTTACAAAATTGGAATGACAACAACATCTGGTGTCAATGTACGTAAGGATGCATCACTAAATTTCTCGGCAGCATTTACTTATAAGCTTTCCAATATGCCTGTTATTATTGTAAATCCTAATATTAATGGTTTTGTTGAAGTTTTATCAGATTCTCCTACCTACCAGACTTTGTTTATTCATAAAGACTTAGTTCGTGATATTAATACGATTCAATAATTTTCATGGAAAGGGCAGTTTCTCTGCTCTTTCTTTTTTTACTTACTACCAATCTCTTGCCACTTTGACTAAAGTAGATCAAACTCCCGAAATTATTTTCATCAAAAAAAGTCTCACACTAGGTTTAAGTGTGAGACTTTTTTTATATGTTGTTTGTATTAAGACGTAACTTTTAACTTCTTATCATTACTCAACGCTGCGGTTAATATAACAAAGCCAATCATTAGAAGGAATATTAAGTCTAACAATCCAGTATGCATAGAAACTGTAAAAATAGTTAATACAAACGCAAATGCCACCGCTTGGTAACTATCGTATCCGTTTCTTTTTACCTGATTATACAACATGGAAATGATCACTCCATATAATAGGAATCCAATTGCAACTAACAAGTATCCTCCGTCTAAGAAGAGCTGACCAATATATGTTGGTGTTGTAGTTCTAGTTGGTCGAGTTATATATTTACCTTCTTCAACGCTTAATGAGTTTACGATTTCTGTAACCTTCATACGAGGTGAAATTTGCTCACCAGGTAGAACGGTAGAGAAAATTCCACCATGTATTTCTCCATATAGATAACCATCTTCTTCTGTAGACTCAATAATTTTACTTAAAACGATATGTCCAGTAACAGCTTCTCCGTTCAGTGAACGTATCCATTTGGGAACAAGATTAACTTTTCTTTCAACTGAAATTAACTTTTCTTCATCAGTCTCGGACAGTTCAACATCTGGTTGCTCTCTGGAGTTAAAGTCCTTGGTTGTATCTTCAGATAGTACTCTAAAGAAACCGAATAGTGAGAAGAAAACTCCTATTATTAATAAGGTAGTTAAAAACCAAGTTAACTTAATGCGTTTAACAGCATAATGAAAAATAATCAGTCCTGTAAATAGCATTAATATAATAGGTGTTCTATATCCCATCATCAGGAATGCCACCATTATTACGCCATAAATAACAGCATATATAAGCAATTTACCTTTAGTTAGAGTTTTTTCCTTAATAATTTTTAAAGATAATATGAGAATAGCACCAAACCAAAGTAGCTGACTTAAAAAGTTTAACTTTGGATCAAGATTACGACGCACGGATTCATCAGAAATCCCCACATCTCCACCTGTCATCATTGTAAAATATGCAAGTGCTCCTATTATTACAAGTGCCCAAATCATCCACATTACATACCCTCTAAGAAAAGAAAGTCCAAGAGTGGGGAAAGTCCACCCTTTTTTGTCTACAAAGTAAACGCCTAAATAGTAAAAGAGTAATGCTAAGAAAACTGACGGCCAGATGGATGTATTTACATTAAATAATTCAAATCGGTGAAAATCAAAAAGACTTATAAAGAAATATAAAACTAATATAAATGGTAAAAAGAAATATGGTGAGAATGTATCGATTTTGTTCAAATTTTTAATTTGTTTTTTTATGTTATTTTTCATAATTTAGTAACCATCACTAGATAGATGATGAATTTCCTCCCTTAGATAAAATAGTTTTCACGAATTCATTTTTGAATAACATGAGAACTAAAAAGTAAACTACTGCACCAGGTAAAGCAATTGTTAATATGTGTAATAGTGGTGGTAAATCAGCTATTTCCGTAAATTTGTCTACCATATTAATAGTTACAAACATGGTAGTTGTAGCAATTACAACTTGCAAAGTATTTTTCAACAAATAGAGTTTGCTCATTCCACCAATGAGCTTCCATAAAGTTACAAAAGTAATTGTAGAATACAAAACGGCAACAATGGAAGTTGACAACGCTATCCCTTGTGCACCAAAATAATTGGAAAATATCCAGTTCGATATAATATTAAGAAAAATCGAGATTATACCGATTCTCATCATATAATGACCCTTTTCCAAAGTATAAAACCCTTTTGCAATTATAGCCTGAATAGAATAAAAGAACGTTGAACCTATATATAAAACTGCATAGGATGCTGTTACTTGAGTAGAAGCAGCAGTAAATGCACCACGTTCGTATACGATACTCACTAACTCTTCCATTAGAAAGACCATTCCAGTTAAAGCTGGTGTTAAGAAAACAAGTAGGTATAATATTCCTTTTTCTATACCCCTACGGAATTTCAACATATTATTCTCTGATCTTGCACTAGCGATTATAGGGAAAACAATTGTTGCTATTGTTACAGCAAAGATTGCTTGTGGAATATTAACTAATCTAAATGCATAGTTCAGATTTGATACAGTACCTTCTACACCTATTCTAGCTGCAAAAAAAGTATTTACCGTCAAGTTAATTTGACCAACTGCTATAGTCAAGCCAACAGGTAGGAAGATTCCATAAAAATCGAATACTTCTTTTTTATCCATTTTCTGTTTCCAGCTTAAAAACTTCTTAGGTGTTCGATAAACAAATTTAATAAGTAAACTCAATATAGTTCCTGCTAAATATCCGATTGGCACAGCGATTATTCCTATTAAATCATGAAATAATAGCGTAAATACAATAGTTACTAATACTACACTTGTTTGTGAAAAGACAGAAAAAGAAAACTTCTTTTTTGCATCAAAGTAACCCTCATAAACAGCATTTACTCCAACTAAAACAACGGAGGAAAAATATATTATACTTGTCCAAATGGCAATTTCCATTCCGCCTTCAAATTCAGAAAAACTCGGATAAAATGTATGTATAATCGGTGAGCTTAGTAGCATTCCAATAACCGCTATTCCTAAAGCTATCCAAAAAGTACCCTTAATAATATTTGTTAGATGAGAATCTCCTCTACCAATCGCCTCAAACTTATAATAACTTGGTAAAAAAGCATCTTTCATACCCGTAAGTAAAAACAAGATAATTGCGTTTGGAATCGTCATAGCAGCAAAATACACATCTGCTTCAAATGAATCGGCAAAGTAAGCTGCTATAACTAGATCTCGAATCATGCTTGAGAATTTCAAAACTATTGTAGATAATAGTAAAAATATAGATGCGAACTTCAATTTATTCATAACCAATCCCACCTGTATTAATAGGAAGTATTAGATTGTCATAATATATTTTCGAATGAAATTGTTGATAACTATATGAGGCTACTTTATTTACAAAGTTTATGCTTTTACTGAGTATAAACTGCAGGCTTGAAAAAAAATTCAATGATGCCTTTATGTAACAGTGCCTAAGGACAATAACACTCTTCATCTTGTTCTTCCTTTCGTTTGGAACTAACTAGTCCCTAGATTGCATTTTTTTATTATATCATATTTACTTATAAAATACCTTTTCGCATTGAAAAGTTTATGTCCAATTTCTGCAAATTACTATTACTGTTAAATTCTTATTTTTAAAAAATAGAAACCCTCTAAGTAGTCATATAAATTCCATGATTTACATGGTTTATAATCACTACTCAAAGGGTATATTTTAGCTATCTAACTTATTTAAGTCTTGTCATAAAGGTATTCATTTGTGAATAAGTAACATTATCATTTATTCCGAAGCTTCCATCAGGCTTTCCTATTGTTATCCCATTTTGAGCTAAAATTTGAACATATTCACTCGCCCAGTGTGAATTACTTACATCTTTAAAGTTATAAGTACCAGTTGTCGATTTCAAGTTAAAAGCTTCGACTAAAACTTTCGCAACATGTGCTCTAGTTATTGGTTTAGAAGGATTAAATTTACCTTGTTCATTACCACTAAATATTCCAGCTGCGGTCACTGAATTTATCGCTTCATAATATTTAGAAGTTGATGGGACATCTGAATAATTTGCTTTTGCAGCTGCTAGCGGAAGGTTCAATTGCTCTACGATACTTTTCGCTACTTCTGCTCTACTAGCAAAAATGCTCATATCTATACTTGCAGATTTTACTTCAACTTTTTCTGAAGTTTGTGATTGGTCTAATACTCTCTTTGCACCTATGTATTTATCGCCCCAATAATAAGGATCATTAATAGAAGAAACACTTACTCCATTGGAGGAAGATGAATGAATGAACTGGTTAGATCCAATATATATTCCGGCATGAGAAACACCCTTGCCAGATGTATTAAAGAATACCAAATCACCTGTCTCTAAATCACTTTTACTTACAGTTATTCCTTCTTTAAATTGTTCTGAAGTTGTTCTCGGTAAGACTATGGCTGTATCCTGAAATACTTGTTGAATAAATCCAGAGCAGTCAAAGCCCTTAGACGTAGTGCCACCATATACATATGGTGTTCCAATATAATTATAAGCTTTCGTTTTAATTTCACTTGGCGATGCAGCATTAGCTGCTGAGATGTTCATCATCAGTAAGGCTGAACTTAGTAAACATACTTTTAAAAAATTCCTAAACATTATGTTGTATAACCTCTCTCTTTAGCAAAATCTGTAGTAAGCATACCATCATTTGGAGGCACTAAACATTACAGTTTCATCACATATAAATAACAAGAATATAACAAAAAGATTACAGACAAAAAAGACAGCACTTCGTCATTGATTGACTAAGCACTGCCTCTGAACCGGAATACTATTGAACTGAGTAGTAATCACGTATTCCATTAAAGATAGATTGAGCATAAATTTCAATATATTTGTCATTCACTAGCTTATTAAAATCTTGCTGATTTGTTATAAACCCTAATTCCACCAGCACTGATGGAATCTCCATTCTTTTAATGACGTAAAACTCTCCTTCTTTTACACCACGGTTATTCATATTAGCATTTTTTATAATTTCTGATTGAATTTTCGTTGCAAGCACTTTACTTTCCTCTCCATTATCATTTGCTGACAAATTGTAGAAAGTTTCAGTTCCGTTTACTGTTTTATTAGCAACGGCATTTACATGTATGCTGACAAAAAGTTCAGAGTTAGTAGATTTGGAAAGTTCCACACGCTCTTGGAGTGATGGAAATGTATCACCAGATCTTGACATGATAATCTTTGCACCTTCATTTTTTAACTTTTGCTCTACTAGTTTTGCTACTTTTATTACAACACTTTTCTCTGTAACACCTTGACTAGAAGCACCTGGATCTTTTCCACCATGACCAGCATCTATTAAAATAATTCTGTTCTTTAATACACTTCCAGATTGGTTCACCAGTTTTAAGTAGGTTTTACTTACATAGCCTTGTCCACCAGCATATTTAACTTTGGCCCAAGCGCCATTAAGACTTTCGACTGTTACTACCTTACCTTTTGTCAAACTACCTACACTTGCATAAGATGCTCCTGGACCACTTCGAACATTTAGTGATGCTGCAGTTACTTTACCAGTCAGGTTGCCTAAATTGTCCGGTACTGTTACTTCAGGTTTAGTTGCATCCTTTGTATAGGTTGCACTAATATAACCTGGTATATTATCGACTTTTACTAAATACCAGCCATTGTATAGCCCATACGTTAGCAATTCCGTATTTTGACTTACAGTATTAACAATAGTTGAGTTTGAAGTTGGTTTGCTTCTAATGTTTAAATCAGGTGATGTCGTTGATACTTTTCCTGTAGATGCACCAATTTCTTTGCCATTTACATCTAAGAAACTGGTATATGATTTACTAATGTACTGTAATTTGCCTTTATAATCTATTTTTAGCCAGTCTCCTGTAATTTCATAGACAAATACCTTTTCTTTATCCACTAATTTACCTACGACTGTTCCAGAATTGCTTGGCTCCGCTCGAACATTTAACGTATCATTATTAACATTAATAATGACTTGTCCTACCGACTTACTAGAGTCGGGCACAGTAACCCCGTCTACTTCTTTGTTTACTTTAAATTCGTCTTCCATTCCTCGAGCAATAAAAAGAGCAAATTGTTTTCGTGTTACTCCACTATTCGGCATATATTTCCCTTGTGAACCTTTTGTAATGCCGTTATACATTATAGCTTTAACATATTTTGCTAATGCATCATTATTATTTATATCTGTGAATATTATAGGCTTATTTGCATGTTCAGTTAAGCTTAACTTGAAAGTCTTTACTAGAGCCATACTCATATCATCCCGAGTAAAAGGTTTGAAAGGGCTAAAGTTTCCATTTCCTGTAGCGGTCATGTATCCTAGTTTAACTGCTTGTTCAATGTATTCAGATTCATTTAATTTAACGTCTTTGAAACTCGATTTACTAACCTTTAACGGTCCATGTCCACCTGCTAGAACAAGCATTTTAGCTGCTTGATAGCGAGTTAATACTTCATTTGGTTGAAACTTTTGACCTCCGCCACTTTTGTAACCTTTTATAATCCCCTTGACATATATATATTCAATTTCTTTATAACCTTCATCCGAATTCGACACATCTGAGAAAGTATTTGCAGCATTCACTTGTAGCGATAGCGAAAAAGCTAATACTAGCACAAGACTGATAGTAATAATATTTTTTAATTTATCTAACACTTTTGAGCTCCTCTCCTTTATCCTCCTACGATAATATCAAAGATTCGCTTCCATTAATATCCTCATTTTTACTCAATTTCATAATTTCCCTACAAATAACTCTTTTTAATGACAAAACAAGAGGATATTACTACAGAATTTGTTTAAATAACACATTAAAAAGCTGATTCAAGATTAAAACGACTTGATCAGCTCTTTATTGTGTTATTTACTGGAGAACATATGGACATAATAATATTGGTTACTTTCATTTAAAGCTATACCTACACCAATTGTTGTGTACTTACTATTTAGTATATTCGCCCGGTGACCTGGAGAATTCATCCATGCTGTAACCACCTCATTTGACTCTTCATAACCATGGGCAATGTTTTCACCAAAGGTCTTATAGAAGTAACCGAACCCATCTGCCATATCCCAAGGTGCTCCATATATTGGAGAAGTATGTTCAAAATAATTATTTAAAATCATGTCATCCGCTTTTATAAATGCTATTTGGGATAGCACTTTGTCTTCAACTAATGCAGTTAACCCATGCTTGTTTCGCTCCAAATTAACTAGTTTAATAGTTTCAGAGATAAAACTCTCATTTGCTTGTTCAATTTTCTTATAAACTTTTTCAAATGGATCATAAATAGTTTCATCAGTTGAAGGGTTTTTCTTATATTCCATACTTCTATTTAACAATACTAGCGCCTGAATTCTTGTTACTGCATTGTTAGGTGCAAAAGTAGTTTTAGTTTTACCAGTTGTAATTCCTGCTTTTGCTAAAAAAGATATATAAGAGTTCGCCCAATGACTTTCCAAAACGTCTGTAAATGAACTTTTTACTTCTTGTTGCACTTGGAAGTCATTTATTAAAACGATAATTTTAGATAGCTGTGCTCGCGTCAAAGTATCATTGGGATTGAAATTTCTACCGTTATTAAATATTCCCGCTTTTGTTAGCGCAGCAATGTCCTGATATGCAGGATGATCACTCGAAACATCAATAAATGAAGGTTGGTAATTTGTAGAATTAGATAATTTTAAAACTCTATTTATAATTTGCGCTACTTGGGCTCTACTTATAGAATTATTAGGACGAAAAGTCCCGTCTGGGTAACCAGTAATAATATTGTTTTTCTGGTTGGAGACTAATACAGGATAATACCATTCATCGTCCTTAACATCTGTAAATAGAGAAGCCTGGACAGTTCCTGGAAACAGCACGAGCATGATTAAACCCAACAATAGGAATTTATTAAACTTTCTCAAGTAATTACCTCCTTTATATTATGTATACACATCAAAAGTAGACTATAAACTAGGAATCCCTTCACAATGGATGTGAAGGGACTTTTAGAATCTATTTTAATAAATTAGTAAAATTGGAAACAAATTTTGCCGCCTGGGCACGAGTAGTTCCTTCAGTAGGTCTAAATTTCCCATCAGTACCAGAACCAATATTTAATTCTTCTACCATGTTAATAGCTTTAACAAACTCTCCATCATATTTCCCTAAATCGGAAAATGTAGATTTGCCTTTTACTACATAGTCTACTTCTACTTTCGCATCATAAGCTCTGTTAAGCATTAACGCAAATTGTGCACGAGTGATAGCCTTGTGAGGCATGAACTTACCATCAACCCCTTTTATAATACCAGCATCAGCCGCAGCAGCAATTTCAGCTTTTGTATCAGCGTGAAGATTAACCACATCTGTAAATGTAGCAGTCCCTTTTGCTTCCAAACCAAGTGCACGTACAATTAGTGATGTAGCTTGAGCACGAGTCAATTGTTTATTTGGAGAATAGGTTGTACTGTTAGTTCCTTTCGCTAAACCTGAATAGAATATGTCTTGGATGTAAGAATAGTGCCAGTCAGTTGCATTTATGTCTTTGAAAGGAAGTACTGCATTTATACGTCCTTCTTCTGTCGGATTAACTGTTTCAAGTGTCGTGATATATTCAATAAACATTTCCCAGTCTACATTTCCTGGTTCACTAACTCTACCTTCAGCATAAGCAGTTTCAAAAGCTTTGAAACCATCTCCACCTTTTGCTGTAAATGTATTTGTAGCGACTTTGTATGTTTTAGAATTATTTAACTCTATATACTTGTCTCCTTCTTTAACTTGTATATTTAGAACACGTTTCCCTGCTTCAGCAGTCCCATCAAAAGCATATTTTAAACCTGAAACATGTAAAAATGCTCCTTTTTCTTTAGGAAACTCACTAATAGCATGTTCAAGTAATGATTTAATCTCTTCACCTGTAACTGAGGCTATAGCAAGAGCATTACCAAAAGGCATTACGGTTAGAACTTCTCCAACAGTAATATCTCCAGCATCAATGGAAGCACGAATTCCCCCTCCATTCTGCATAGCGATAACAGTTTCAGAGTCTATTTTTTTGGCCGAAGCTAACATTCCATCAGTTATTAAGTTACCAAGATTCGTTTCACCGGCACGAACGCCCCAAAGTCCACGTCCACCATTAAGACCCTGTAAAGCTACTTTACCTGTTGAGGTGTTTTTTACTTTGTCTATAGAATCAGTATATGGTTTTAGTAGTTTTACTGTTTCTGGATCAGCTATTTCTACCGCTGTAACATCATGTAAAATACCAGTATGATCTGTAATAACACCTTCCGTATTAAATGAAACATCTAATTGACCTAAAAATTTATTGTATTCATTTGCTTGAACGATAAGAACTGGTTTACCTTTTACAGTTAACTCTTTAGGTGCGTCCAGTTTTGTATGTGTATGACCACCAACAATGATATCGATTCCAGGTACCTTTTCCGCAAGTAATAAATCATTATCATATTTTGCTGCATCATCATAACCAATATGAGTAAGAGCAATAATTTTATTGACACCAGCTTTTTCAAATGCAGCTACTGCTCCCTTAGCGGCTTCTATATAATCCACAAATGCTATATCATTAGGGCTAGAAATATCTACAGTTTCAGCAGTTGTCAATCCAAAAATACCTACTTTTTCTCCATCAATTTCTTTAATAATTCCATTATATATTTCACCATTAGAAGCTGAAGATGAATATTCTTTATTTTGAAGTCCTTCAAATAGTACATCCTTCGAGAAATCTACATTTGCACTTACAAATGGAAAACCGGCTTTTTTGACGAATTCTGCAAGACCTAAATGGCCATCTGATGTAGCACCTAAATCAAATTCATGGTTTCCGAAAGTCATCGCATCATATTTTAATAAATTCATAAACTCTAAATCAGCTAAACCAGTATATTGGTTAAAGTATAGAGTCCCAGAGAAAACATCACCTGCGTCAAGAAGAAGATTATTTTTGTGTTCACTACGAATCTGTTTTACTACTGTCGCTCTTTTTGCAACAGCATCCACATTTGCATGTGTGTCATTTGTATGCATAATAGTAAGGTTAAAATCTCCCTCAGCTGCCAAACTCGTTTGAGGTGCTAAAGCTAATCCCAAACCAGCCGCAATCGTTAATGCTGCTGTTATACTTTTGTAAGTTTTTCTATACATTCCTACACCATCCCTTTTATAATATGTATCTCTTTAACTATACTATAGTTTAGATAATTTTAAATATTAAGTTTAAGTAAATTGAGAATTTATCTAATTTATTTCGCTTGTTTAATAAAGAACCAAACTATACATACTATTACCAGTTCTAATTAATATTCTGGGACTTACACTCATATATTTACAAAAAGGTTTGTAGTTATAAGAAATGAGGACCATGAATGTCGAAGAAAACAATTTGGATTACAATTATTAGTTGCTTCCTTTTAGTTGGTGTTATATACGCAACAAGTATTTATCAAAATGTATCCACTACACTCGATACAATCCATGAAACAAAGATTCGCAAAGTTTCTGAACTTAGAAAAACGAAAGTAGAACTCGTAGAAAAGGAACCAATCTCCATTTTACTACTCGGTGTGGATGAACGGGATGCAGATATCGGACGGTCCGACACTATTATTGTCCTCACCGCTAACCCCTCTCTAGCTTCAGTTAAAGTATTAAGCATCCCAAGAGACACATATACAGAAATTATCGGATTAGAGAAAATGGATAAATTAAATCATGCCTACGCCTTCGGTGGGATAGATATGGCCCTTCGTTCTGTTGAAAATCTTCTAGATATTCCAATTGACTATGTTTTACAGGTCAATATGGAAAGTTTTTTAGAGATTGTCGATAGTGTTGGCGGTGTCACGGTTGAGAACCGATCTGCTTTTGAAGAAAACGGTTACCAATTTGCAGCTGGTCCCATACATTTAGACGGTGATAGTGCTCTTAGTTATGTTCGCATGCGAATGAATGATCCCTTAGGTGACTTTGGAAGACAGGAGCGTCAAAAACAAGTTCTCTTAGCTATATTAAAGGAAGGGGCTTCTTTTAATAGCTTCCTCAACTATAAGGATCTCTTGGCCTCCTTAGCGGACAACATTCGAACAAATATGACATTTGATCAAATGATGGATATTCAAAAAGGTTATAAGTCTTCACTGACAAATGTCGAATCTATTACGCTTACGCATGGTAGTGGCCAGCGAATGGACGGCATTTGGTATTATGTACCCAACGATGAAGAGATGAGCGATGTCACGTGGACATTGAAGGATCATTTGGAACTACAATAGTGCAATAATAAGAAGCTGTGGCCGAATAAGCTTTACTCGCTGTTGATGGTTGAATACTAGTGTTACGGGAGATTTTGAAGGACAATAGCAAAAAGGCTATTCCAAAATAATGGAATTAGCCTTTAATTTGTGTCATGAACACGTCGTAATCTAGAGGAATTGAGATGGACTTAATGTAAGAAGGAATTCTTCTAGTCTATTCATTCCTTTTTCTAGCACAGCCATATTGTACGCATAGGAAATGCGTATGAAACCTTCTCCATATGCTGTAAACGCGCTTCCAGGAACGACAGCCACACCGCCCTCCTGTAATAGCTTCGTAGCAAACTCAAAGGAATTCATTCCATACTTTCTTATATCAGGGAAAATATAAAAAGCGCCATTTGGCTTTTCCACCGTCAGTCCCATCTCTGTTAATCGACTAAATACTAAGTCACGTCTTTTCACATATTCCAAGTTCATCTCACTTGGAGTGTCTTTGGCATTTGTGAGTGCTTCCATTGCTGCATATTGGGCAGGTAGTGAAGCACAAATTGTATTGAAGGCATGCACTTTTACTACATGCTCCATCACATTTGCTGGCCCCATCAGGAAGCCGATTCGCCAACCCGTCATCGAATGCGACTTGGAAACACCATGAATATAAAATAATTTTTCGCGTATTTCCTCATAACTTGCAAAGGAATGATGCTTTCCTGAGAAAGTGTTCTCGCTATATATTTCATCTGTTAGTACAAATAAATTCTTTTCTTGTATCACATCAACTAATTCATCCATCGTCTCTTTTGTAAGAACAACCCCAGTAGGATTAGAGGGATTATTGAAAAATACGGCTTTTGTTCTCTCATTGATCAAGTTTGCAAGTCTTTCTGCAGACGGTTGGAAATTAGTGTCCGTCGTATCTAGATACACTACTTTCGCTCCACAAAGTTCAATCACAGGTACATACCCTGAATAAGTAGGAGCTGGTAGAATAACCTCGTCTCCTTCTACTAAAATTGTTCGAAAGACTGCATCGATTGCTTCACTAGCACCATTTGTTATAATAATTTCACTTTGAAGATCATATGAAAAACCATATTTATCAAAGAAAAAAGAGTTCACTGCATTTCTTAACTCTAGCAGCCCTGCATTATGCGAATACCCGGTTAAATTTTGTTCAATTGCCAGGATACCTGCTTCTTTTACTGATGTAGGTGTCGGAAAATCCGGCTGACCAATCGTTAGATTAACGGCATCCGGGTAATGAACTAATTGATTGGAGAATTGTCGTGTTCCAGGAATTTTCAATGCTAGTGCTCGAGGATTTATCTGTATATTCATCGGTTGATCTCTTCTTTCTATTAATTTTCTAGTAGATATATATGCTAGTATACTTTAAACAGCATCGATTTATTATTACATTCTGAATTATTTAGTAATAAAAAAAGTCATGCAATGTATACTTGAACATTGCATGACTTCCTATTTTATTGTGGCAGTTGATCTGGTTCGTGGCTAAATTGCCATTCAATACCGAACTTATCTCTTAAGGAACCGTAACATTTACTCCAAAATGTTTCTTGAAGATCCATGCTCACTTTACCGCCTTCTTTAAGAGCATTAAATGCGGATTTAACCGTATCTTCTTCATTACTTACAAAAGCTAAACTGATATTATTTCCTTCCGTAAACGGTGATCCTGGAAACGTATCAGAGAACATTATATTGCTTCCATTAATATTTAAGCGAGTGTGGAGAACTAAGTCTTTTGCTTCTGCGGGTAATACAAAATCCGGGCTTTGCGGTGATTCACCGAAAGTCATAATCTCTGGTTTTTCTGTCTTAAATACTTCTGCATAAAATTCTGCAGCTTCTCGACAATTCCCGTTAAAAGTAAGATATATATTAATAGTCATTTTAGAACACTCCTCTTCTCAAATAATGTAATTATTCAAAACAATAAATTTCAACTTTATTGTAGCACTCAGAGATCTAAAATAACATTAATTTTTAGTAAACTTTATCGCCATTGAAAATAGAGTTCTTTACGATTACATAGTCTACATTACGAATCGACTCTAATTTATTTCCACCTGAATATGATATAGAAGATTGCAAGTCTTGTTCCATTTCTCTTAAAGTATCTTCTAGCGGACCTTTATATTCTACAAACATTTTTTTACCTTCCACATTTTTCTTTTCGCCTTTTTGAAATTCAGATGCAGAACCGAAGTATTCTTTATACTGCTTGCCATCTTTTTCGACTGTAACACCAGGAGATTCTTCATGACCTGCAAATAGAGAGCCAATCATAACCATAGAAGCACCAAAACGAACGGATTTTGCAATATCACCATGTGTACGAATTCCACCATCTGCAATTATTGGTTTGCTAGCTGCTTTTGCACACCAACGCAATGCCGCAAGTTGCCAACCACCTGTTCCAAATCCTGTTTTAATCTTCGTGATACATACTTTCCCAGGTCCGATTCCAACTTTCGTTGCATCCGCTCCAGCATTTTCTAACTCTCTTACTGCTTCTGGAGTTCCAACATTACCAGCAATGACAAAGCTATTCGGTAAATGTTTTTTAAGATGTTTAATCATGTTAATAACTGCATTAGAATGACCGTGCGCAATATCGATGGTGATGAACTCAGGTACTAGATTTTCTTCCGCCAACTGTTCTACAAATGTGTACTCTTCTTCTTTGACACCCACACTTATTGATGCAATTAAGCTACGTGATTGCATACTCTTGATGAAGGCAATACGTTTTTGTGGTTCAAAGCGATGCATTATATAAAAATAACCATTTTCAGCTAAATAATTTGCAATGTTTTCATCTATAATTGTCTGCATATTAGCAGGCACTACTGGCAATTTAAAAGTATGTCCCCCAAGTGTGACTGTAGTATCACATTCTGATCTACTATTAACTACACATTTTGCCGGAATTAATTGAATATCTTCATAATCGAATACATTTTCCATCATATACACTCCTAAATACGAATATTATTATCAATTGAACTAAAAACGTTCGTCCATTTGGTAATTTACATCATTTTGAGTAGTATGTCAATCTCTTATACTAAGCATGCACATAATACTCGAAGTATTACATACATTTACTGAATTCTTTTCATCTTATTTATATCTATTTGCATTTCAATTAATTTTATCCGGTCACTCAGTTCCAATACTGCTTGCATAATTTGATGCTGGTCTGCCTTAGACATATTTGTATGACGTTCTACCTGGTCAACTGTTTCCTCCACTTTTTGAATACTACGATTCATTACTTGTACTAGATACTCAACTGTCATAATTTATCCACTCCCTTCATTTCCTCTTATTTTACTTGCTCAATTAGTTATTTCAATTGTCAGAATATATTATTAAATACAACTATAGAATTTTCACCGCCATTTCGTCATTGAAAATCCTTTTTCAACTGATTTTGATAATCAAAATAAATTTGAATGTTCCATGATTTATTTTATTTTTGATTAATATAATAGTAGAAAGAATGGAAGGAGGAGATTTCTATTAAACCAAATCCAGTTGAACCAGAAGAAATGGCTTATAGAAATGACTTAGATATACAAGCTTCCCTTCAAATGATTTGGGAAGGCGCCCCTGTTTCGACAGTGGAAATCGAAAAAGAGGATTATGAAACACCTTAACTTCCCTACAGTAGTAGGGTTTTTTTAATTTGTTTTAGTAGCTAGAACATGATAAGTTGAATAATAACAGTGTTTTTAGAGGAGTTATTAAACATGATTATAAAAAAAATAACTATGCGGCATATGAAAATGACAATGAAAAACCCATTTGTAACTAGCTTTGGAAGTATGCAAGAAAAAGAATTTTTCTTACTAGAGGTCTTTGATGAAAATGGAAACTCTGGTTGGGGAGAGTCCGCAGCTTTCCAAGCACCATGGTACACAGAAGAAACCGTTCAAACTACTTTACATATGATAAGGGACTTTTTAATACCACTTGTGTTGAGCAAAGAAATTAGTCATCCAGATGAAGTAAGCGCAATTTTTGCACCTATCCGAAAGAATAATATGGCAAAGGCTGCTGTGGAAGGGGCTATTTGGGACTTATATGCTAAACGAACTGCTCAATCACTTTCACAAGCACTTGGAGGAGTTACCGAGAAAATTGAAGTAGGCATTAGCATCGGCATCCAAACAACAATAGAGAAATTATTAGAAGTAGTCAGCAATTACATCAAAGAAGGGTACAAACGAATTAAAGTGAAAATCAAACCTGGATATGATATCGAAGTGATTCAAAAACTGAGAGAAGCATTTCCTAATTACCCTCTAATGGCTGATGCGAATTCAGCCTATACACTCGAGGATATTGAACTTTTAAAACAACTGGATGATTTTCAGCTAATGATGATTGAACAGCCACTTGCTTATGATGATATTGTCGATCATGCTCAACTACAAAAACAGCTGAATACCCCTATTTGCTTAGATGAAAGTATTCTTTCTGTAGCTGATGCACGTAATGCAATCGAACTTGGTAGCACAAAGGTTATCAATATAAAAATTGCGCGTGTTGGAGGTCTGACGGAAGCAAAGAAAATTCATGACTTATGTATGGAAAAAGGTGTTCCTGTTTGGTGTGGTGGAATGTTAGAGGCAGGGATCGGCCGTGCACATAATATCGCCCTCACCTCTTTACCCAATTTTACACTGCCAGGTGATACTGCAGGGTCTTCTCATTATTGGGAGGAAGATATCATTTCCCCGGAAATAGTTGTGGTGAATGGCTATATAGAAGTTCCAAAAGGAAATGGAATAGGTTATGAGCCAAATATGAAAGTAATTCAACGTTATTTGATAGATACGATCGTCTTTGAATAAAGGATTTTATGTTAACCTATGAACAATAAAGTTGTTTAGAGTGAAAAAAAGGTCAGACTAATCATCTGATCTTTTTCATCTTATATTGAAACTGCTTGATAGTTATTACTTGTAGCCTTGGTAGCTTTAATTTTCGAATCTACTGAGTTTACTTTTTCAACCAAATTAGTGAGTAGTGCATCATTTTCAACACTCCCTAATTTGTCTACTAACAATTTCAGTTTTTCAATTTTCACAGCCGCTTTCACTGTGTTTTTAGCTTTTAAAAGGTCTTCTATTTGATTAATACCATTGTAAATAGATATTGGCAAAGCTAGCTCTGTACTTTTTTCAATGGCAGGAACTTTATACGTGGAAATCAACCTTTCACGATTCTCCTTTCCTTCTACTTTACCGAAGATCTCATTTCCTTTTTTTAATTCTTTGAATAATAAGTTATAATTTTTCGTTAGATTATCCCAATCTAAACTGGCTCTTGCAGTTTCCAACCCTGCAATTAACGGTAAAACGGTCTTTTTCCCATACTCATCTGCTTCTGCATATGAAACTACCGGAACTTTCGCTACTTTTTTCACTTTATTTTGAACTGTATTTGAAGTGTTTACTTTATTTATTTTTTTCGAGGACTTCTCTGTTTTGCTTTTTACTTTCTCCAACTTATTTTTAACTTTATTTTTAACTTTATTTTTATCAGTAATTTTACTGTCTTTTAATTTTATATCCACTCTTTTATCTCTATTATCTTGGTTTTGTCCATTATATCGTCCTTGTCGATGCTCTTTGCGATCCTGTTTGTGATTCATCATTTGATGAGAACGTTGTTTGTCATCTTTGTGCCCACCGTCTCTACCTTCTCCCTTACCATGGGCATTTCCCAATACCGGTGATCCCAAAATTGTTGTAGCCAATAAAGCCGATGCAGCTGTTACTTTAAAAGTATTAATCTTCATATAGAATTCCTCCTCTTTCTCATTAGTGGGCGACTCTAAATATGATGTTCTAATATTACCTATGGAAAAATTTACAATATATAATCTCTTTATTTTGGTACCCCTATCTTTTTTCAATAAACAGAAATCACTATACTGTAATACAACAATATTATTAAATAATATTTGTAATATTCTATTAATATTTATCACCGTAAAAATATTACTTCTTTTAAATACTTTCAAATCGCAAAATCTATTTTCTCAAACCTTTAGTAACTCAATTTGTTTAATTTATCTAAACTCCTACCTATTTAATGTTTCTGAATAACCAGAAATATCAAACTCCTTTTTTCTACAAAATTTGGCATACGTTAGCTAAATGAATACTAAAAGCAAGGCGAACTATGGTATAATCTAAGCATCAAAACAGAGATAGGAGCATTACAATGTTAAAAGATATCTTTATGGCTTTGTCGGAGAATCAAGTATTAAATGGTGCCGCAAAAAAATATGGTTTAAAAATGGGAGCACAGCATGTTGTTGCTGGGACAAACATTGAAGAGACTATTGAAAGCATCAAAAAGCTAAATGCAATGGGTATCTCTTGTACAGTAGATAATTTAGGCGAATTTGTTTTCGTAAAAGAAGAAGCATTGGCTGCTAAAGAACAAATTATCGCAGTAATTGAGGCAATTGAAGAACATCAAGTGGATGCGCATATTTCTTTAAAACCATCCCAACTTGGGCTTGATATTGACTATGACTTCGCATTAAATAACTTAAAAGAAATTGTTGAAATCGCACATAAATATGGTACTTTCATCAATATTGATATGGAATCTACCAAACATTTACAACCATCATTCGATATTTTGGACGAGCTTTCTAAAAACTATGATAATGTGGGAACTGTAATTCAAGCATACTTCTACCGTGCAGAGGAAGATATTCAAAAGTACAAAAACTTCCGCCTACGTATTGTAAAAGGAGCTTATAAAGAACCTGTTGAATATGCGTATCAAACAAAGGAAGAAATTGATAAAAACTATGTAGAGCTTATTGAATGGCATCTTCTTAATGGTAAATTTACTTCTATTGCAACTCATGATCATAATGTGATTAACCATATCAAACAGTTCATTAAAGATAATGACATTCCTTATGATAAGTTTGAATTCCAAATGTTATATGGCTTCCGCACAGAAATGCAACAACAACTTGCTAGCGAAGGCTACAACTTCTGTACGTACGTACCATTTGGACAAGATTGGTACGGTTACTTCATGCGTCGTCTTGCAGAGCGTCCAGCCAATATGAACTTAGTTGTAAAACAAGTTTTCAATAAAAATACTAATACAATGATTGGTCTTGCTGCCGGTGCATTTGCACTTGGACGTTTAACAAAACGAAATAAACGCAAATAAAAGGAGAATTAATCCAAAAATCCTTTATTTTGGGGTTTAAGTCTTTTTTGTTTACCAAGGAAAGTCTAAAACACGCCTTAACCAAAAAGACAGAAACTATTTGATGGAACTCAATCATCCAGTTGTTCTTTAATTTCATTGAGCAATTATTAAAAGCGCACTTCACAAAGTGAACTGCGCTTTTTAACTATGCATTTATTTTATGCAATAAAAATCACCTCATCTACGGGGAATAATAGAATGAGGTGGTTATTTTATATAGCTATCAAGTTTAATTTAAGGTTGGTTGCCCTAATATATTTCCCCAATTAATATAGCTGTTCAATATTCATTTGTTAACTTTATAATATAGTAAGTAAATGAGAATACCAAGAGAGTTATATTAGAATTTGATGAGAGTGTTTATTGCCACGTAATCGAAATTACCTTTCCAGATATTGCATGTATTTGCAAAGTTGCTTTTGGTTTCTTTTCTTTCGATGATTCTACTTCCATCACAACTAAATAATACCCGCCTTCATTCGTTCGAATAAATTTATTACTTTCTACTATACCTTTTTGGTATGCAATAGCAAGCTTAATAGACTCTTCTGCAGTAATGAGGATCGTAGCATTATTGTCACTAGTTTCTTCCGACTTTAGTGATATTGTTTCTGTGGAGGATTGCGATTCTTCTGATTTGGGAACTTCTAATATTGCTGTTTTAGAAGCTTCGGCTTTTGTTGGTTCGATCTTCAGTACTTCTAACTGTTCAGAATCTTCTTTAAGCAATTCAGATTCATTAGCTATTTTAGAAGCTTCGGCTTTTGCTATCTTCTCTTCTTTTTTTTCATTTTCTACTTTTTTATTGTCCTTAGTAGCTGTTTCAGTTTTATTCACTTCTTTATTTAACACGTCTTTAATAACTTTAATAGGTTTCTCTTCAACTGTTTTTGAAGTTCCTTCTTTTTTGTTCTCATTATTTTTGGAACTTCCGACGTTTTTTATCTTAGAAGTTTCTTCTTTTGGTTTTTCGGCAATCACTAAGTTAGAACTCCCTTTAGAGGAAACTCCTATACTTTTCCCTTTTTCAGCAGTAAGCTTGGTTTTTGTAGATTTTGGGCTAACTACTGGGCTCTTATCTACTACTCCATTAGTGACTTCTTTTTTTATAATAGGTACTTCTTTAATAGTGAATTCATCTGTGTGCTCTAACGAGTTTACATCACCAGTGGTTGCATTCATTTCGACCAAATACACTTGTCCACTCTTAGCGATAATAGCTTCATAAACATCTTCATTTTTCTTCACTTCTGCTACTTCTGCATCATACATTTGCTCGAGTTGGGTGCGTACATTGTTTTCGGTTATAGGCAATTGATCTGAGCCAATGTTGACTATGTATCCAATTACTATAATTCCCAATGTAGCGAAACAAACGATAAAAAACTTTTTCATCTTCATAAACTTCATTCACGCACGCCTCCTCAAATTCATCTTAATAGACGAACATTAAAAATCAATGAGAATTTGATTAGAAGGAAGAAAAATATGGATGGTTGTACCAAATCCTACCACACTCTGGATAGTTAAAGTTGCAGATAGCCGGTTTGCTATATCTTTTGCAATTGCCATACCAAGTCCAGTACCTCCCGTTTTACGATTTCTTGCCTCATCGACTCGGTAAAAACGATCAAAAATCCGATCCAAGTCTTCTTTCGGAATCCCATCACCATAATCCATAATAGAAATAGTAACTCCATCATCAGTTTCAGCAATAGTTGTCTTTATATCTTTTTCACTGTATTTACGAGCGTTATCCAAAATGATAAAAAGCAATTGTCTTAGTTGCTCAGTATCTGTACTTATATAGAATGGTCCTTCATCTTTAAAAAGAAAATTTCGATCATATGCAGTTCGCATCGACTGTAAAGTTTCGGTTACTAAAATGTTTACATCTATTAATTCATATTTATGTTGTTGTTTCCCATTGCTTTTTGCTAGAACGAGCATTTGTGAGACCATTTCTTTCATTCTACTAGTTTCATTAATAATTGCCTGAACGGACTCTTCCGCAATTTCAATATTATTGAAACCATGTCGAGACAATAGTTTTGCATAGCTTTCTATTACTGTTAACGGTGTTTTTAATTCGTGAGATGCATCAGAAACAAATTGCTCCTGCTTTTTATAATTTTGTTCCAGCTGCTCCATCATTTCATTAAAAGCGATGCCCATTTGTGCCATTTCGTCCTTTCGATTTGGGTGGACTGTAATTTTTTCATATTTACCCGAAATCCTACTATGGGACATTGTATTGATTAATTTACTAATTGGGTTCGTAATAATTTTCCCTAAAGTAACACTTGATAAGGCCATTAATAGCATTCCACCTACGGTGACACCAAGTAGGATAAGTCGAAGAAAGTCTAGATTGTTTCCTACTTCTAATAATTGTTTCATCGTTTGAACTTCTACTACTTCTCCATTTGACCAAATAACTGGTTTGCTAATCGTCAAAACAGGAGACCCGTTGAGCATACCAATCGAGTAACGTTCACCATCTTCAAAGTTTGGTTGATAATTTGTTATTTCTTCAATGGACTGAACAACTAATTGCAGCTCTTCTTTACTATTTAAGATGCGAATCCCACCATTAGGAGGAATATAAGTACGTAAAATAGTAGCAGGATCGTCCTTTTCTTGCATTTTACTTAATGCCTGGATCATTTCATCTACATCCGAGTTAAACTGGGTATATTCCGAATCATAGGCCATATCCTCAAATAAAAAATATACACCTATATTCATTAATCCTATGATTAGGAACGTCAATAGGGTAGAGAATAGATGTATTTTCGTTTTAAGCTTCATTCTTTTGCTCCTTCAACACATATCCGACGCCCCGCACTGTTTGAATTAAAGAAGATTGTTGTTTTTCTTCTAACTTTTTCCGAACATAACGTATATAAACATCTACAACATTCGTATCTCCATAATAATCAAACCCCCAGACAGCATCTAACAACTGTTCGCGAGACAATACTTGGTTAGGATGCTTCAACATATATAATAGCAGGTCATATTCTCGTGGTGTTAGATTGATAGACTCTCCAGAATTAGTAATTTCCCGTGTTTGCTCATTCAGTGAAAGCGTATGAAAAACATGAATATTCTCCTCCTGAACAGGAGGTACACTCGATGTTTTAGTAAATCGAATTGCTGAGCGAACACGTGCAAGTAATTCCTCAATTTCAAAAGGTTTAGTAACATAATCATTTGCCCCAAGATCCAAGCCAGTGACTTTATCTTCTGTATTATTTTTTGCTGTTAATAAGATTACTGGTGTTTCGTCTTCTGTAGCACGGATTCGTCTCAATACATCTAAGCCATTTAAACCTGGAAGCATTAAATCGAGTAAAACTAAATCCCATTGTTGCTCCCGATATTTGATCAATCCATCAGTTCCTGTATATGCAATATCTACATCGTATCCTTCAAATTCTAGTTCCAACTGAAGAACACGTGCAATATTTTTTTCATCTTCTACAATTAACACCTTGTCCTTCATATAAACACTCCTTTTCCCCCTATTTTATCATACAAAGGGCAATGTAGTTTCTACATCATGCGATAATAACTGACTCCATTAGTTTACTTGTCATATAGAGAACTATTAAAGAATTTTATTTTGAGGCTTTAACTTTGAGATAAATGAAGTTTTGAGACTGTTTTTGAGGTGAAAATGAAATTGTTGCTTAAAAGCACAAATTATGACAATTGCATTTTAAGCTTTTATAAAATATAGTGTTATCAATATATAGAGGAGGGGAAGGTTTAAATGGGTAATATTAGGAAAGTATGGCAACCAGAAATATTTTATCATATTACGATGCGTGGCAATAATAAGCAAAATATTTTTAAAAACAAAGAAGATTTCATATTTTTTACTACTACGCTATACCAGGCAAATAATATGTACACTTTTACTATAATCGCTTACTCTCTTACGAATAACCACTACCATTTATTAATACGTTCTCCCATAATCCCACTTTCTGAAGTTTTAATATTCATTAATCAACAATACTCATCCTATTTTAAGCGTAAATATAAATACTCTGATCAGTTATTCGAAACTAGATATTACACTAATATGATTTCTGATGCGAAGGAGTTATTAAAAGCTAGTAAGTATATTCATCGAAATCATCTTTATACACAAAGAGCTATCCTAGAAGGATTGGCAAACTACCCTTATAGTTCCTTTATATTTTATACGGATAAGAAAATAAGAAAACCTTCTTATATTAACACGCATTTACTAAATTCATTAATAAAAAAGTATCCTGAATTAAAAATGCAAACTTATACTATGTACTGTGAAACTGTTCAAATTGAAGTAGAAAAATCCTTCCATCGTCCATATAGCTTGACGTAGGGAGGACTTTCTTCATCATTATGCTATAGTCTCTACTGATGCTACTAATTCGTTAACTTCGGCCGTCATTTTACTAGCCTCAACAAATGCAGTGAAAATCGGTCGGATCGTATCCACTTTCTCTTCCATCATTTCGGGATGCCATTGTACGGCTACAACAAATCGGTTTGACTCCTCCCATTCCATCCCTTCTATAATTCCATCAGGAGCAATCATTGTTGCTTTAAAACCTTGTCCTAACTCTTTTACTGCTTGGTGATGGAAACTATTTACTGTCAAAACGTCACCTTGATAAATATTATACAATACAGAACCAACTTCCATCCTAACCGGATGAAATGCATGATGTCTGATGGATTTTGGAACGGAGTGGTTAATTCCTTCTGGTTTTTGAGATGCTAAATCCTGATAAAGCTTGCCTCCCGTTGCTACTGTAAGCAATTGCATTCCACGACATATGCCCAGTACCGGTATGTTAAACTTTGTTAAAGCAATCTGAGCCAGTCTGATCTCATGAGCATCTCTGCGTGGTTCAATAGCTCCTAAACCAAATTTCGGATATTCTCCATATAAATTCGGATCAATATCAGAACCACCAGAAAATAGTATTCCGTCCAACTTCTGAAGGAGTGGCATCAAAGTTTCTACTTCTCTAGTGATAGGTAAAATAACTGGAACCCCTCCGGCTCTTTCAATAGCTACAATATAATCATCCGCTAGTAACTGCCATTCTTGATATTTCGCCCCAATGCCAGCTGCTAGTCCTATTGCATCATCGGATAAATAGTTGGCACATATGCCAATTAGTGGTTTCATCAGTATTCTCCATTCTGCCAACATAAAATGATCGCCTCTCCGTTAAGAGAAGCGATATCGAAATATTATTTTTTTAATTCAACAACCCAACCAAATGGATCTTCTATAACGCCTCTTTGAATACCAGTTAGTGTTTCATATAGTTTTTGTGAAAGTTCTCCTGTTTCTCCGTTATTTACGTAGAACAATTCCCCTTTCCAACGTAATTCTCCAATCGGGGAAATTACAGCGGCAGTACCAGTTCCAAAAGCCTCATCCAGTTTTCCGTTCAAGTACGCTTCACGAATTTCTTCCATTGAAACTTTGCGTTCAGTAATTGGGACACCCCAGTACTTTAATAATTCAATGATGGATTTTCTCGTTATCCCATCTAAAATACTTCCATTTAAGGCTGGAGTAACTACCTCACCATCGATTTTAAAGAATACATTCATACTTCCTACTTCTTCAATGTACTTTCTTTCTAGTCCATCTAACCAAAGTACTTGGGCGTAGCCTTCACGATCGGCAACTTCCTGGGCTTTTAAACTTGAAGCATAATTCCCAGCAGTTTTTGCTGTTCCAGTTCCACCCGCTACCGCCCGTACATATTCACTTTCCACTAAAATCTTTACGGGATGAATTCCTTCTTTATAATAAGATCCTACTGGAGACATAATAATAATGAATGTATATGTTTTAGAAGCGGACACTCCTAGATGCGCTTCTGTTGCAATCATAAAAGGTCTAATATATAGCGAAGTATCTGGCTCTTTAGGAATCCACTCTTTATCTATTTCTAATAACTGTTTTAAAGCTTCAAGAGCTAACTCCTCTTCTATTTGAGGCATACTTAGTCGATCAGCTGAAATATTCATACGTTTCATATTTTGTTCTGGACGAAACAAACGAACAATTCCATCCTCTGATAGATATGCTTTCATTCCTTCAAAAACTGTTTGACCATAATGTAATATGGATGCTGATGGATCTAAAGTAAGGGCTTGATAAGGGACAATTCGATGATCATGCCAACCTGTCCCTTCAGTATAATCAGCGACAAACATATGATCTGTAAATTTTGTACCGAACACTAACTGCTCAGCTGGTGTTTTCTCATTTTTCATTTCATTTTCTGTGAAACGGATTTTTAGACTATTCATGGTGTTTGTCCCCTATCGAATAAATTAGTAAATTGCGACAATTTTAAGTGTGCAATATATTATATGCAATTATACTACTTTTACGTAAATTAGAAATACCTTTTTAAAACTATTTTCAAAAGATTCCATACAATTTAAAGGTGATCTACAAAATTTCCAAATCCTATAACAAACATAGGATATTTGCCGATATAATCTCTAGATCTATCTATAAAATTATGAGGAGGAGAAAATTTGTTCAAAAAGTTAATATATATCCCAATTCTTTTCTTTTGTTGCTTATTGTTAACACCATCAGAAACCTTGGGAGCAACTCTTGTTAAAGGTAACTTTGACCATGTAACTTTTGATACTGTGCTTAGTGACGGCTCTTATCAAAAAAGTCTTAAATCCATAACTATAACAAATAAAAAAAGCAGTAAGATAAATTTAAAAATCGATAAATATACTCGACTTTCAGTTAATACTCTTCCCACATCAATTGATGCATTTAAGCTTGGTATGGAAATAGAAGCTGATGTCAATTTAGGAAAGGTAGTAGAACTCCGTGGTTCATCAACTGTATCACAACAAAATACAGATGCGATTGGAAAATCTTTTTCTGGAACTGTAAATAGAATCGACAAAAAAGGAACCTTCCTTTCTATTAGATTAGATAACGGTGTTAACAAAACTTACTATATAAATGGTAGTACGGCCTTCTATAAAAATGCTAAAATATCAGATCTTAGTGTGTTATATGAGGGAGATCGGATTAAGTTAAAAATAGACGAATATAACTCTCAAATAATTACATCTGTTGAAATCAATACACAAGGAGAAGTTATCGAGAGTCTATATAAAGGAATAATACAAAAAATCGATCCTATTCAAAACAAATTAATCGTCACAGATGAAAAAGTATTTCGTGATTGGAAATGGCAATCACAAAGTTTTATTGATAACACAAGTAAATCTTTCACCAATAAAACATCGATTTATGTAGGAAATAAAGAAATTAAGAGGGATCAATTACGCTACTATACATACGATGAAGTATACTATGTTACTGTCAAACAATTCGGTAAAGAAGTAATACAAAAAATGGTGATTAAACAAAGTAATGAACGTACATTTTATGAACCTTTAACTTCTATTAATACTTCTATAAAAAAGATAGGTTTAAGAAATGTAGGTTTATTATCTTACCATAATGGCACTATTCTTATTCGAAATGGTAGATTAGTTGATTCATATAGTCTTCAGTCTAGCGGAACTGCATTTGTTGTCTCTGACGGACGTACCTCTAGTGATTATGCAAATGTTATACATATAACAAATGATGGTTTCCAAAGTCCCAACCTTGCGAGTCATGCAATCTATTTTGGTAAGATTAATACTACTGGATCGTACGGGTTAACTATAAATAATGCCAAAATTTTATCTAATAACTATTGGAAAGATGTTTCTACTACTAGGTTAACCTTTAGTGACGACTCAAATGTAGTTGAAGATTATAAACGTTCTGTTTTAAAAGTAGTTTCTAGAAACGAAATGGATGAGAGAATTGGACAGTATGCATACTTTTACGTAAGAAATAATGATATTATTGCTAGTCATATCGTAGGTTCTTCACATCCGATATCAAATTTAGTTTCTGTCGGACGTTTTGAAAATACGATTTCCAGAACTAATATACGTGTAAAAAATGTTAGTCAGTGGCAAAAAGGTGTTTGGAATGAAGCTGGACAAATCAACAGTATGAATATTGAGCAAACAACATTTATCAAAGAAGGCAAAGTTATATCTATAGATGATTTAACTCCTAATGATAGATTGTTTATTATTCACGAATCAATTATTAAAGGTCGATTAATTTTGGTCGATTAAAAGCTGATCGACATATAGGTTATAAACTATTTCTCTGATCAATTTAACAAGAAATGAGGGTTTACAATTAGAAAGGCATCAAGCTCTAAGAGCATATTTATCTACTTTGCTGGGTTACTTTTAGCATTAGTTCTGTTTCAAATCGAGACATTTGCAAAAGCTCCTGACTTTAACGGAGGCGTTTTAAATGAGTATACTTATGAAGAGGTTTTCTTTTTATCAGGAAATCCCATTCATTTCAGTGGTAAAGCAACTGTTACGGAACGAACTAGTAAGAACCAAATAACGACAACATACAAGTTTAACCTATCTAACCCTAATGGAAGCAAACTAACTAGAAGTGTTTCATATGTTTCGACATTAGAATCACACGTAGACAAAGGACAAACTACCTCCAATACATCTATCAAAAGCTACTCAGAAAAAGTAACAACTGATAATGAAACTTATACTTTAGATGACTTTCAATTTTCTCAAGCATCTGTAATTGATAACCGACCAGCAAGTGATTACTATTCTGGAAATGTAGTGGGAAGAAAAGTATATCTAAAAAAAGAAAAGAATTCAAAAAACACGGAAACAATTACCGTATTTTTAAACGGTAAGGATGTAGGTTATAAGAATTTCTGGGGAGCAACAGAAACACAGCTATTGGACTTTGAAATAAACACAAGTAAAGGCACTGCGTACGTAACAAGTAAAGTATCTGATAGCAAATCTAGAACGCTTCAATACGAACCAAATATACCTTCCTTCTCAAGTTTTGTTGGAGGACATTCTGTTATTAGCTCTAGTAATATGATTTCGGAATACAATTATAATATACCTTTTGCGTCTAGTAATATAAATTCCAAAGGTATTATACATTTAAATCAAGTCAATGTTCCAAAAATCGACCGCCTAATTGTGCCAAAGTTCAGGGACTTATCCAATCATTGGGCTAAGAGTGATATTGAGAAGCTATATTCTTTAGGAATCTTTGATGAATCAAGTCAATTTTTTTCTCCTAATACCCCAATGGTAAGATTTCAATTTACAGTAGGTGTATTAAAGGCCGTAAATTTAAGGGTTTTAGAAGAATCTAAAAAGAAAGCTACGCCTAAAAAGGCTATTTTTGTAGACCTTGATACTAAACATCCTGATTACCCTTACATTGAAAGTGCTGTTGAAAAAGGAATCATTAATGGAGTTAATCCAAATTCTTTTGGACCTAACCAACCAATTAAAAGAGCTCAAGCGGTAGCAATACTTGTGAGAGCTTTGGGAATGGAAGGACGTGCTCCTACTCCTGGATTCTCTACTAACTATGCAGATGACAAGATTATACCTGCCTATGCAAAAGATAGTGTATATGTTGCAACTGAACTTGGCCTTATCAATGGAGATGGTAATAACCGTTTCAACCCAAATCAACCTCTTACAAGAGCTCAATCTTCTGCAATGATTTCTAGATTTTTGGCTTTCTTAGAATCTGATCTAAAACAAAATTATCGGGATGACATGCTCTTCTTCGATTAATAGAAAGGACAAGTAAAATGAACAAAATTACAATACGGACATTGCTTCTACTTATTGTTTTATTACTAGCTATACCTTTTACTTTTAATCAAGACAGGACAAATGCAGCAAGTTTATACACAGATATTAAAAATGACTTCTGGGCTTATTCATCGATTGAGTGGGCAACTAAAACCGGTATAATGCAAGGTTATCCCAATGGCACATTTGGCCCACATAAAGAAATCACTGAATCACAGTTAGTTTCCGTATTATCTAAATTTGATACTTCTTATAAGGCAATTTCCCCTTTTGTAGCAAAGAAGAACGAGGATAGCGCATCTGGTTATTATCGGTATTTCAAAAGTAAAAATATCCCTTTAAATGGGTATACCAATACAAAAATTAGAGGAAAGGGCGTAACTAGAGGGCAATTTGCACGTATTTTAGCTGCTGTTGACGGTTATGATCTTACAGAAACTTATGCAGTTCAATACTTATACACACAAAATTTATCCACTGGAACTAATGGAAAAAAAACATACGAAGATTTTAAACCTGCACGAACACTAACCCGTGTAGATGCAACCGTCTTTCTTAATAGAATCGCAAGTCGAGGTAAATTTAGTATCAAGGGGTTACGAAATGCCCCATCCGGACAGGACAATGTAGCAAGTGAGTTACCTTCTGATTTTCCTGATACGGGAACTATTGTTTTCCCATCGCCTAATGATGAACCAGTAAATATCCCATCTTCAACTCATGATGTGCGTATAGCTAATCTAGATATTGAATCACCTACACTGATTGCAAACGGTGTAGATACATCATTTATAACGTTGATACTAAAAGACTGTTATGGAAATAGCATTTCTTACGATGAAACTATTCCATTTGTAGTTACATCCAAGTCTGGTGCAATTATTACGAATGAAGAAGGGAGAAAGGTTTCCAATTCTCCAACTATTTATACAGATGGTGCTGATTTAACTGCTGAAATAACGTCCTTAAAATCAGCCAAAACTTTAGTTGATACAATTTCTTTTAGAGTCAGCGATAACAGAAGTAATGACTTAAATTTGGCCTGCTATAGAACACCAGTTAAGGTACAAATTAGCTATGTACCCAAAGCAGAATTGCGAATCGAACATGTAGTTGAGAATAATTATAAGTCACCATCAGTGCCCAAGGATAGTCCAACAGGTGCTTTGGATAATTTTTCAAGTTATGTCACTGTTAAAGCAAGTATTGTTCGTCCTGGAGGTCAAATAATTTCAGACTATAAAGGGAAAGTGGTTTTTAATTCACCACAATTTTCTTTTACAAATAATGAAGTAAGCTTTGTGAATGGAGTTGCCTATACTACTATCTACTCGAATACTTCGGGAAATGCTTCCTTTACTGCACGTGTTTCTGAGAAGGACCCAAGATATTCAAATGAGCTATCCTCAGTTGTCAATAAAACACATAGTCATCAGGTTCAAATTGATCGACCGCTAATGACCGACTTTAGTTGTCCAAGAAATTTTGAGGTTGGTTTTATTATAGACTCTTCCGGTAGTATGAAACGAAGTGATCCTGATAAGTTAAGGATATCTAAATCTCAGGAGTTAATTTCGGCTATTAATGCATCAACAAACATTGGTGCTCATTTTAATTCAAAGGGTCATTTTTTGGCGAAAGGTCCAACCAACCATGTAAGACCTACCTTTGTTAATATTGGTCAATCTGGTGGAACTAATATTTTAGAGGGATTAGATATAGCAATCGATAAATTTTCAAATGATACTTCTCCCAAAATTGCAATTTTAATAACAGATGGAAAATCAAACACTAGTAAAATACTTTCCATACTTAAAAAAGCACAATCAAAAAATATTAAAATATATACTATTGGACTTGGTAATGCAAGTCAATTAAACGAATATTTATTAGCGCAAATTGCAAATAGTACTGGTGGTAGCTATTATAACGTAAAAGAAAATGTCAATCTTGTTGAGGCTTATCAGTCTATACTAGATGAAGTGACATGTGAAACATACGCGCCAGGATGTTCTCCTATCAATCAAGGTTTTATCTCACCAACTATTAAGTTAACAAAATCTAGCTTTTATATGAATACATTTATTGATATTGCCTGCGGTGATATCAAAAGGGTTATTGTACGATTCACCTCTTTAGAAGGAGAAGTGGATTATGAACTAATCTATCGGGGCCAGAACAATTTTGCACTCGAAAAAAGGTTAGATGAGATCATAGATTTATCCCTCTTTTCAGAAGGATTATTTTTATCCTATGATGGAAATAATAATCTTGTCGGGATGAAAGAGGTAACCATTCAGTAAGATAGTAGATCCCCCAGGACCGGTTATCCCATTCTGTAGGAAAGGGTTTTGGAAACAATCTTTTTTAGAATCCACTACAAACTTTATTTACCGATAACTTTCAACAACTGTAAAAGACCGATTCTGGTATTCACTAGAATCGGTTTTATTTATTTAGGTAATATAGTATAGGTTGTCAGGTCACATATTAATAGCTAGTCTTCTATTTTACATATATAGAGGTTGATGTTAATAATCTATTTTTTATATATTCATTCACAATTTACGTTCTGTTCAATTCTTCTATCCTTCATTTAATTCGATATCTAAAAGAATTTCATTATAGTTAGCAGGGAGCCTAAATCACCAATTGGAAAATCTATCCTCGCCATATTAATACAAAAAACCGTTCCAGCAAATTGCCGGAACGGTTGTATAATTTTAATTATTTTTTTGCTACTGTAACAGTTGCTACTCTTTTAGCACCAACATACTTT
This sequence comes from Psychrobacillus sp. FSL K6-1464, assembly GCF_038003145.1. Lineage (NCBI taxonomy): Bacteria > Bacillati > Bacillota > Bacilli > Caryophanales > Bacillaceae > Psychrobacillus > Psychrobacillus sp. FSL K6-1464. Next base: position 884,298 of record NZ_JBBOOP010000001.1, on the reverse strand, counting down.
TTACCCCAGTAATAAGGATCATTTAACTTATCTACTCGAACGCCTTTAGAAGTTGAAGCATGGATAAATTTATTGCTACCTATGTACATTCCAACATGAGATACGCCTTTACCCGATGTGTTAAAGAATACTAAGTCTCCTACTGCTAAATTTGCTTTTTTTACTGTTTTTCCAGAGTTATACATCCCTGCTGCTGTTCTTGGTAAGTTAACACCTTTACTTTTGTAAACATAACCGATATAACCTGAACAATCAAAACCAGCCTTCGTTGTTCCACCATAACGATATTTAATTCCTACTAAACTTTTCGCACTCGATACTATTTCATTGGATGCTACAGTGCTTGCTGCTTCTGTATTTCCTGCAAATGTTCCCGCGGCTAAAACTACAGTTAAACTAAAGATTGTAATGATTTTTTTAAACAAAGAAGTCAAAATTATGTTCCCCCAAAGATGTGATTGAAAAATTCATTTTCATGTCGGAAAATTTCTCTATACCCATACTAACATCTTTCAAACAAAACTACCTTTACAGTTGTGTAACAATAATATTACAGAGTTTATGTCGTTTCGATAGAATTTTTATTAATAGATTCAAATTTTTCTAAATCAATTTATAAATTAATTCTGTGTTTCCTATAATAGTTTGCCTGTTAATAAGACAAAGAATTATATATTTAAATTTAAAATGGAAGGTAATTAGTCACATTCGCGCATTAATCGCGCTTATAATACTATATCTTTATCCCTATTGTTATGTTATAAATGTTATATAAGTTTGAAAGTTAGACAGGAGAGATTTTAAAATGAAAAATAATTTAACAGTGCATCTAGGAATGATCATTGTTGGGATAATTGCTTCTATGCTATTAATCACTTCCGTTGCCACGTACAACACTGCTTATAACGAGTTATATAAAGCAGCAGGAATTGAGGCATATGGATGTGCCAATATCACAACTGGGTTAATCCAACCGGATGATGTTAAAAAGATTCTAGCAGGAGATACTTCAGCAATTGAAAGTGTTGGGGAACAACTAAATTGGACTACTGCTCATAAGGAAATCTTTGAAACGCAGTACATTATAGATTTAGATGGTAAACTGCTCGCTATGGATGACAATTTAAGAGAAGATGGGTTCAAAGCCGGAGATCAGTTTTACATAGACAAAGAAGCTGTTGCAATGTTAGTAGAAATGCAACATGCTACTTATTCAGAGGCTTATGAATTTGCTGACTTAGAAAGACTATCTGGATATGCACCTATTTTTGAAGATCATGATCCTTCCAAAGATATTATCGCTATAAGTGTTATTGATTTTGATGCTTCTATTGTATCAGATCGTACATGGGACGTAGTTAGTAAGGGGATACTTATTAGTTTGATTCCACTGATTTTAGCATCATTAATTACTTTATATTTAATAAGAAGAAAAACAAAACCACTTTCAGCACTTATTGCACATGCTGGCGAAATTGCAAAAGGTAATTTAACAGTCGAGGACACCAACTTTACTAGTAAAGACGAGGTTGGAGATTTAAGTAAAATATTAAATACATTAGCGTCAAATCTAAGAGAAATTATAGGAACAATTCAAACGACATCAGTAAAATTAACAAATAATGTCGAGAATAACTCTATCTCTCTTAATGAGATGAAGGATGCTGTTCATCAAGTATCTACAAACATGAGTGAAACTGCCGCATCGGTATCTGATGGTACGATTACTGCAGAACGTTCATCCGAAATCTTGCAAAATCTCGCACAAGGTTTACAAATTTCAAAAAATCGAGCAGATTCAACGGTCATAAATTCCAAAACAACTATGGACACTGCCAAGGAAGGTCTGACACGTGCAAGTGAGATTAGTCATGATATGGATAAAATCAAAACTGCTTCTATTGAAACAAGTGAAACAATTGGCCGTCTAAATGAGGCAACAAAACAGATTCAACAAATTACTGGATCTATTTCAGCAATTGCAGCTCAAACCAATTTACTGGCACTTAATGCTTCGATTGAGGCAGCTCGTGCAGGTGAGCATGGAAAAGGCTTCGCTGTAGTCGCTGAAGAGGTAAGAAAACTAGCTGAACAATCCAATAGCGAAGTTGATCAAGTTGAAACAATTATAAAAGACATTACAGAGAGTATTAAGTTAGTAGTAGAATCTACTGAAGAAAGTACAAAGTTAATCGAAACAGGTTCTTCTACTGTCCTTCAGACCTCTCAATCATTAAGTGATATTTCTACAGCCGTTGCCATTACAGTTGAAGAAATTTCCATGATCTCAGAGCTGACAACAATAGAAGCCGATAATTCAAAACAGGTCGTTGAGTTAATCACGCAACTTACTGAATCGATAAGAGAAATTGAGCAGGTTACTACATCCATTTCAGCAGCAACAGAAGAAACAACTGCTTCCATTGATGAGATTGCCCTTCGTTCAAACGAGACAAATGATATTGCACATCAATTAAATCAGATTGTTAATAAATTTAAGCTTTAATCAGGTTTCCCGTAAGTTTTTTAAAGAGGTTGGTCGCGACTTTGTCGAGACCAACCTCTTTCTTTATTTCTTGTAGTGTTAAGCAATGTGTATCTATTTCCTTCATCCATTCTTGAATAATAGTATCCCTATTTCAACAGTGATTTCCGAAAGGTGTTATTACTACAGTAACCACAGTTAATTTTATTGTCATAGTAAGAACCAATGATAAATATGCAAAAGGAGCAACTCTATTCGAGTTGCCCCTTTTTGTATTGATTAATGAATGCCATGTGCTACCATTGCATCCGCCACTTTAAGGAAACCAGCAATATTAGCTCCTATTACCAGATTACCTGGATGGCCGTAACTTTCTGCAGCACTATAACAACTTGTATATATATTCTTCATTACCTGTTTCAACTTTTCATCTACTTCTTCCACAGTCCACGATAAGCGCATGCTATTTTGTGACATTTCCATTGCGGAAACTGCAACGCCGCCAGCATTTGCTGCTTTAGCTGGAGCAAATAATACCCCTTTTGCCTGGAATGCAAGAATAGCTTCCTCGGTGCAAGGCATATTAGCACCTTCCCCTACTGCTTTTACTCCATTTTCTATTAACAACAAAGCATCTTCTTTTTCCATTTCATTTTGTGTGGCGCAAGGTAATGCAATGTCACAGGCTACTGACCAAATGTCTGTGCAGCCGTCATGATAGACTGCATTTGGATGAGTCTTTATATATTCCTGAATTCTTTTACTATCCAACTCTTTTAACTGTTTAACCGTTTCTACGTCAATCCCCTGAGGATCATAAATATATCCACTTGAATCACTACACGCTAATACCACTGCACCAAGCTCTATAGCTTTCTCCATAGCATATATTGCAACATTCCCAGATCCGGAAACGACTACCTTTTTTCCTTCAAAGGTATCGTTTTCTGCATTCAACATTTCTTCTACAAAATAGACTGTCCCATAACCTGTAGCCTCTTTACGACCTAGACTCCCACCGTGGTTTGGATCTTTTCCGGTGAACACTCCTGCCTCGTAACCACCTTTTAAACGATTATACTGACCGAACATATAACCAATCTCTCTTTTCCCAACACCGATATCTCCAGCCGGAACATCCATATCAGGTCCTATATATTTGCTTAACTCGGTGATGAAACTTTGGGTAAATCTCATGATCTCACGTTCCGACTTCCCTTTAGGATTGAAATCCGATCCACCTTTACCTGCTCCTATCGGTTGTCCGGTCAAAGCATTTTTAAATGTCTGCTCGAAAGCTAAAAATTTCATAATACTACTATTTACCGTTGGATGAAAACGGATTCCTCCCTTATATGGCCCCAAACTATTATTAAATTGGACGCGGAAACCGCGGTTTACCTGGACTTTTCCAGTGTCATCTTCCCATGCAACACGAAACGTAATAACTCGATCCGGTTCCGTTATGCGTTCTAAAATGCCATTATGTATATATTCGGGATGCTTTAGAAATACAGGTCGTAGTGAATCAAAGATTTCACGTGCTGCCTGTAAAAATTCCTTTTCCCCTTGATTTCTATTCTTTACTAGTTCGAATACTTCATGCACATAATCATTTGCTCTATTTTTATGTTCTAAATTAGTTCTCATTGTTATTTCCATCCAATTACTCCTATCATAAAAAATTATTAGTTTCATTATCTCCAAAAAAACCAAGATATTCAACATATTTATAAACAAAATATTATTAAAATACAAAAAAGTCTAATAAGTTACGCAATTAGTAAACTAACCATCAGTCATAAATATAACAGTTTTTTTCGTTTCGAAAGTAAATTATCTCTTTTAGTGAGTAAATTTGTAGCGACAACATACACGCATCTTATATCCGAAAGTAATCAGCTAACAAGCGCAAATAAAAAAGACTTCCTTTTTTAGGAAGTCTCAGACTGTAGATAAACTTTATTTTAGATGTATAGAGTTGAATATTAAACTCGGCAAGGCCCACCACTTCGCTTTCCGTGGGCTTGGCTTCAGCCTCCTCGTCACTACGAAAACATATGCTCCTGCGGTCACTCGTCGCAAAGACATTTATACTTAGTATAAACTCTTCAACAATTTTTCTAGCATTTCGGGCATCTCCACAAATGCACTGTCTACATGAAGTCTCTCTGTTTTTTGGTGCGCATCTTTACCAAATGGTCCAACGTTCAAAACAGGACCTTTTAGCTTCGCCATATCGTTAAAAGGAATATCATAAGTATCTCCCCAAACAGGTGTGTTTTTTTCAAATGCGGTCCAACCTTTGCCGTCATCCACGTAATTGACATAACTTAAATCGGAAATTCCATTGAAATAATGTATTTGATCAATTTTGTTGTTAAACGATCGACCTGCTTGCTGCATCAATTCTACAGCATCTTTTATCACCGGATCATCCGATGTGTTCACTGCCGGATAATAAGGTGGCGCGAATAGGATCACTGTTGCTGGTGCAAGCTCTTGACACTGGATCATCAGATCATCTACGATACGAAGTGATTTTTCTCTATCATCCCACTCCTCATTAGAAAGTGTTTGTGCTTTAAGCTGTTCCACTTGTTCGATGCCTAGCTTTTTATTTGCGTATGCTAATAGTTCTGCATAACGTATAACTTTTACTTGTCCCACACCTGTTACTTGTTCACGCTCACAAATCATGGAATAACTTTCATTCAATGCCTTCATTGCATCTTCTGTTACTTCCTCGAACAGATCCATTACTTCCGATGCAGTACGTTTTAGTAAAAACACATTGTATAATGCAACAGCACGATAAGGTGTTTGGGTAGAATAAGATAATTTTAAATCCTTTTGCTGCAATGAAACAGGTAACGGCGTACTTTCTCCAAGATCTGTTTCCCGGAATAAATCATTCCATTCCATACGTTGTGTTAAGAAAGATGCAATATAATTGGCAGTCATACCTTTCATAGGTTCCCCAACATGCGTTTCCTTCCCATAAAACAAAGCAGCAGGCATAATTTTGCCTATCGACCCTGTATAAATATATTCTGCAATATCAGTAGGGTTTTGAGAAAAAGAAGGTTCACTATTTAAAAAAAGCTTATAAGTTAAGTTGAATTCCTCCCGTATTCGGACTAAATGTGTAACAGCAGCACGCATACCAGCAGAATTGACTTCTTCATCTGGAACCGTTGTCAAAATAAGATTGATCGGCCACTCCTCGACACTTGCTTTTTCTATCAACTGCATATGTAAGGCAAGACCCATCTTCATATCCATCGTACCGCGACCAAACAAATATTTACCAGTCTCCAAATCCGCACGAGCACTTTCTGGTAATTCTTCCGGATTTTCCATCAATCTTTTTGTTAACTCTTCAGGAAAATACGCAAGCGGCTGTAATACACCGTACTCTTCCGTCTGAACTGTATCAAAATGACTGATCAATACAACTGTTTCGGTCGCCTCAGGATGTTTATATAATGCCGTCACTACTTGTCTTCCTAGCCCCGCATCATGCATTTGTAATAAACTCGGACGGTCTTGAAAATAGCGAAGTTCCCCTAACTTATTCACTAATTTTGGTGCAAATGCTCTTTCACCTTCTGTTAAAGTAATACTATCCCAACTAACCAATTCACATAGCAAAGTGCGCAGCTTCTCAGGTGTATCCCATAATTTCCCCATGATATTCTCTCCAATCATTACTAACTATCTATTTAAAATATATGCGCTACCCTATTAAGTGTCAATCTAATAAGGAATATTATTACTTATACTTATTATTTACTAAATTATTTACTATAAAAACTTAATCTTATTACCTAATACAACTTAATTCAGAAGTATAAATAATAAATTTATATGCACGAAAAAAGCAATTGCCTATGAAGACAATTGCTTTTTTGTATTTAAAATTATTTTAAGTTAGACCATTCGTTTTCTAACCAAGTTTTGAATTCATCGCCTTTGTCACCTTCATACGTATCATATACATCAATACGCATTCTCTTTAACTTTGTTAAAAACTCTTCAAATGTATGGTCTTTAGGCAAACTCTTTTTAACACGAACAAACACTTTGTTTGCTCCTTTTACTAACTCAAACTTTTTACGCTTTGGTAATTGTGCTTCTTCTCCAAAATCCAATAAACTTTGGAAAGCAGCCTCTTGTACTTTGTAAACCGGATCATTTGCAAGTCTTGTTCTTAATATATCCTTCACTTGACTGTGATTATACTTTCCTAATTCAACTACTGCATCGTAACGCGATTTCCAGCTTGCAGTACGATTAGCTGCCTTTTTTAGTTCTTCATAATTCTCTGGTAATTCCGTTTTTATTGTATTGTTTCCCATATGATCAAACTCCTTTATATTCTCTAATTCAGTATTTTCAGCATCCCTTCATTATATACTACTTAAGTAATATCACCTAATTTATTCTATAAGAAAGGTATCCTCATTAAGTCTCATAAACTATATACCCAATAAAACTATCTTATATCTATTAACCTTTAGATAGACAAATGCTATACTCCGTTAAAGGAGGGAGAATATTGCGTAATACTGATGAATTGAAAAAGTATAAATTTTACCTGAAATTTAAAGGTGGTAATAATCTGATATTCGAAACGAATACAGATATCCGTACAGCTGAAAGAAATAAAGTTGATGGCGGAATATTTGTAGAGACCGAAAACAGCTATACAATCAACCTAGCGCAATTAGAAAAATTAAATGTCAAAATACTTCATGAAAATACATAAGATTACTACTTGAGAGAGATCAGGAACTTTGATTAAATAACAAAAAAGTGCCTGATTTCTCTACTATTATTTAATAGTATTCTACTTTAAATAACCTCGCTCATTGAAGTTAAAACTTTGAAAACGAATTTTACAATATAATATCACCAATTGTTCTGGCAATACAAATACCATAGTAAAAAAATAAACCTATACCTATAACAATGAAAATGATCATATTTAAATCATTGAGTGTAGATATTCTAGCGATATATTGTATGACAAAAACCAATCCTGTACCTGCAACAGTAGCAACAGGTATATATGATTTCACTTCAAACCGTCCACGAAGTTCTTCTTTTTTTGATCCTTTTCTATACTCCCCTCTTTGTAACAAAATATAGAAACGAATACATGTGAGAACGAAGACCAACAGCCCAATTCCAAGCGTTACATAGGTAAAGTTTAGTAAAGATTCTGAGGTCTCCTTTGTTCCACTTCCATCGTCATTCCCTATCAAAAATAATGCACAGATTAAAAAGCTAACGGAAAATAAATTTTGCGATACTAAAATGGAGATAAAATACTGCATTTTGTCGCTTCTTTTATATATTGCAGGAATAGAATAAAGAAGAGAAAATAAAATTAATACACCAGTTATCCATAAATGAACTGAAAGTATTTCATCTTTATATGGATAGGTAGTGTTAACTCCTACAAAGAAATACTCTAATGAAAATAGAATTGCCTGTAGAAATATAGTTAAAAATAGTGCCCCAGCTATTGAACCAGGTGCTTGTCTTCCTGATTTAAGAGGCTCTTTTAGCACTTCAAAATCCTGTTCACTCAGCTTACAAGCCATTGATACACTCCCCACTTAAAAGAATTATTATTAGTATTGTTGGAGGGTTAATATAATACATAAAAGAATAAAACAAATATTACTCCATAGACAACAAGCACTCTTTTCAACTGACGAAAAGGTGCTTGATTTCTCTACTATCACTTATTAAGTGTTGTTTGTTGATTTTGCATCCTTACTAACACATCTAAGATTTCTGAAACAATTTCCAAATTGGAACTTTGTTTTCCTTCCAATAACTCTTTATTGTCTTTTTTCACCATTTTGAATGTCCAATTATTTCTATGTGAAGTCAACACATGCATCCCTTCGATAACCCAATGATTATCCTCTTTAAAAAATACCATTAATCGATTATTATGTACCATACTTTTTAATGCAGCATCCAACTGACTACTAACACTCTTCCAAATCTCACCCGAATTGATAGATTCCAGGCTCTGTACATCCGTTATCGAACGTGCTTTAACCCACGTATTATAGGAAGAAGTAGGTATAAGAATAGTTTCCCCTTCACCGTTTGAGCGACTTTCTACACCTAAAAGCATTCGAGGATAAATAACATTATTCCAAACATAGTCTGGAGTTCCATGTACATATAATGTAAACTCACTGTCATCGTTCTCTTTGCATTCCACTACATGGTCTTTACTAAAATAAAAATAACTTTTTTCTGTCCCATCTTTTATAATCTCCACAACCATATTGGTGCGTGACATGATCCATAGTGCATTTCCAAAGTTTTCTTCTAATTTTATTTCCTTATCGACTAAGTCAATTAGATTTAACTTATGTAGTTTTTTATAGGTTTTCTCCCATTCCCTTTCAATTTCGTACTTTGTTAAATGTTCGAAGGGATTCGAAAAGCCTATTAAAGTTTTCGTATTTAACGTTTGCATCATTACAAAAATGTCTTGTATAGTAAATGTTGGAATCATTATTTTCCCTTCTTCCTCTATTTCTTTTTCTTTTTTCTTCTCTTTCTTTTTTTCTTTTCGTTTCCGTGCCTCTCATCCTTTGGTAAACCGAATTCTGGGTAAATTGCCAACGCTCTATCCATATGCTTTCTGATAAAAAAGTATCGGTGAATATTAATAGATAAAAATGCCGTAAAAAAAGATAAAAGAGTAAGACAAACTATCATTAATATACTGATCCCCGAGTCTGTATAGACAACGGACAATATTATTTGTCCTAATATATATGAAGCCCCTGCGATAGATGCCCATCCTACTGGAATAGAACTCTTTTGTTGTAACTTATAATATGTCTCACTATAAAGAGCTTTCCAGTTCATCCAGTTCATACCCAAAATTAGTAGAATGAATAATATTATATTAAACATAAATGGAGCCCAACCATTTATTTCAAGATTTTTGTATAGCATTTTTTGTATGCTTACAAAAAAGATGTAAGTATTGACGACACCGTATACCCCTAAATATAAATAATAGGATTTTTCATATTTATAAGGATCTATTATATAAATAATTCCCCAACATGTTATTAAAGCTGCAGGGACAATAGCTGCTAATAAAAATGGCAATGAGAAGGGAACCGCTAAAATAGGGAAAACCCCCATTAAATACAAAAATAAAAGTAAGTATCCTATTACTCCTTCTTTATTAGATTTAGGTGAGTCAAATTTTAAATAAGACGAGAAAATGTTATCCATTTTTTCTTTTTGAATTAGAATTCTCTCCTTACTAACTCCAGCTAAAATATACCGTTTATTTTAACTTTTTCTTTCTCGCATTTCTCTCACTTTTCGGCAAACTAAAGTTTGGATATACCTGTTTTACCAGTTCTATATTTTTATGAATAAAATAATAACGATGAATATAAACGGAAAAATAGGAAGTCAAAAGAGCAAGTAAAGAAACTAACACAATCAGTAGTGTACTTACCGCGTCATCACTGTAAATGAACGATAATATAAACTGACCGACAATATACCCTAAAGCCCCAATCATTGCCCATGACATATTTAGACTCTTTTTCTTCTGTAACTTATCATACGTTCCTGAATTTAAAGCTCTAACATTTAATATATTCACTCCTACTAACAGAGCTATAAATAACATTAGCCATAAAACAAACGGTTTAGTACCTTCTACTCCAATATTCACATAAAGTAGTTTTACTACAACTAAGAAAAATACATACGTATTCACTATTCCATAAATACCGAAGAATAAATAATAGGACTTTTCATTTTTATAAGGATCAATTACATAAACAATTGCCCATATAGAAATGAGTGCAATTGGTATTATTGCTGCCATAAAAAAAGAATAGGAAAACGGTTCACCTATTATAGGAATTATTCCGGTGAAATATAAAAGTATAATGAAAAATACTATAATATTTTTTTTATTCATCTCGGGAGTTTGAAATTTTAAGTAAGACAATGTATTACTGTCCATATTTTGCTGTTTAATCACTTTCTCCTCCAATTAATCTATTAATCAAACCAACCAGCAACACCGTCAATAAGACCTTTAGTTCCTATTTTAATAGCATCACCTATAGAATCGGTCTCACCATCACCATCAACGTCCATAATTTTCACTTTACTTAAAACAGCAGTTACGACGACACCTACGACTAATCCTGCAACAGCTCCTGCAACAACGCCTAAGGGTCCTCCAGCTACACCTACCATTGCTCCAGCTTGTGCCCCAGCCCATGCTGAAGCTGCCATTGATGTACCAGCAACTGCAACGTCACCTGTTACATTACCAGCTATTTCGCTCGCAGACTCATTATTTTGTATACCATGTACGATATCTCCACCGGCTGTAGCAAATACTCCAATATATCCAAGTTTATTTGCAGAAAAACGAAACGTGGATTTGATATTTGTTGCTGTATCTACTCTTTTAAAAATCTTTTCATAGTTTGTCGCATTTGCTCCAGAGTATGTTTTATTTTTAACTCCAATTAAGTCTGGTCTAGTAATCTTAATAACTGTTTTCGTGACATTCTGTTTCGTTGTTCTAGTAGTTCTAGTAATTCCAAAGCCCTGGGCAGCTAATCTCACTTCTTTGTAAGTGGAGTTCCCAACTAAAGCTGTGCCAAATAAAGTAGCAGCTGCATTAATAGGTTTTTCTTTCCAATCGGCAATACCAACTCCTACAGTAGACATAATAGCTTCCCATAAACTTTCCTTAGCAGTAGAAGTAGGGGTAGGGGCTGACACTTCCACACCATTTTCTTCTACTCGTGGATTTGAGGCAAGCATGTCTATTTGATGCTGCAAATAAAATTGACCAATCGGCGTTGCATCTTGCACTGAGTTCCAACTATCGGCTGGGAAGTTAACATCCGTTAATCCTTCTTCCATTAAATACTCCATATCTGTTAGCCATGCTTCCATATTTAACATGGCTGCCTCTATAAGAAGCAGTGCATTGGTTTGAGACAAATCGAATTCATTTAAATCCGAAACCGTATTATTTCTAGATGTTTTAGCGCTAGTTACACCTTCTTGCACACCACTATCGTCTAAATGTGGCAGTGGAACTATATCGGAAACAGAATTGATAATACTATTGGATTCGTCCGTTAAACTAGTGGTTACTTGAGAAATTTCTTTTAGCCCATCTTCTACTTCTCCTTCCAGATATGCTTGTCGAATATAGCCATTAGCATCCGGCTCTAAAGTATCCAAGGCGGAATTCATCGTAGTAAGGGTCGTATTGTACAGATCTTTAAATGTTAAAAAGAAATGTAGAAAGGGGAGATGGCAATCATTATAGAATGATCTTATTGCATTCCCACCTTCTCCTTTAAGCGTTTCCTCCATCATAACTAAGCCTTGAACCGCAGTTTGAATCGCATTAATTTCCCCTTCTAGTCTTGACAGCATATTAATATTCCCTTGAAGTCCCTCATGAAATGGTTGTACGCTTAGTATTTTCATCTCGCCACCACACTAGTTCCATTTACTGTACATTGCATCGCTGCTGATATTTTTTGATCGGACTCTTCCATAAAGTCAATAGAAGCAGAAGTTGTTTGAATATTCCCAGTCGACAATGTTTGATATTTTACAAGTAATTGATCCAATTTTAAGGATAACTCATTAAATTTTGTAACAACATCTAGGGTATTTCCACTAATAGGTGGTTCTGCTTTGGGATTGAGTAGATTAACTGTACCAGTCATTTCTCCAAGCTGATTTTCTACATCTGCATAGACGATTTTAACTTCTGTAGACATAACGTTTCTCCCCCTTGCAAGTTAGTATGCTTTCGCTTGAGCTTGCCGTGCTTGTTCTGCTTCAATATTGGTGATAATCTGTTGAATCGATATAATTTCTGCATTCAATTCACTAATTTTCGCGGAAATAGCACTAAATACATTAGAAAATTGAGTTCCCGATATATCTACATAACTAGTGTGAATGCCAGATTCCCTTATATCGTCAAACTTATTTGCGTGATTTCCTTGCCAAGTAGTGGATGTTAGTTCCGGTTCCAAACATTTGGGTTCATTCGTGTTATATTCGGATTGTTTCCCCTGCAAAGAAGACTGACATGTTATTAATCTCTGCAAATCTTCCCTCTTTTTAGCTAAGAGTGCATAATAATGACCAAGCATATACATTACCTCCTAATTCATTTTGCAATTATTTTGGAATCATTAGCATTGACTAGCCTTGGTAAAAGAATGACAAATAACATCAGAACACCTAGCGCTATTATTCCGAAAAACAGGATATTTCTTACGCTATTATTTGAAGATTTCTCTTCCTTCATGTCGGCAGCTGATAATTCTAGTTTCTTTGTATCAGAACTAGAAAATAATTTTAGCTCTGAAGATTTCGCAGTTACGGTACTTTTTTCCCCGCGCTCAGCTGTTTGAAACAAAAAGGATGTATCTCCTCGATTAGGAAGCTTATTTCTCCCGTCAAAGTATATATCAAATTGCTTTTCAGGAATTGTATTTTTCATCTCTGTTTTTTGCTTGTCATGTAGATAATCGGTATTTTTCTTAAATTCTAGTTTTTCATAAATCAAAGGATCCAAGTCTTTTGCTTCTTTAGGTTCTTCTGCAACAACGATAAAACTAGTTCCTATAAACATTAATACTAACAGTGGGAGGATGAACCGGTATTTAGCTCTCATACGCTTCATCTGCCACAGATGCTCTTGATTTATTAGTACTCATAAAGTAAGTAGTAGCAAGCATTGCTAGAGAGATAATTGCTGTAATCACTGCTCCCCATATAAAGCTAGTTTCAGGTTCATATTTGATAGACATATAAACAGCAGACAAGACATCTGGCATATTAATATCAGGTACAGCAAGTATTAATAATGGAATGATGTATAAACACATCAACGCCACACTAGCTAGCCACCCAACGGATTGTCCGAACTCTAATGCAGCACGAATGATAGCTGCGCCAGCAAGCAATAAAAGAATAGTAAAGATTGTCCATTCTAGTGCACGGTGGTCATTTAAAATATACATATAGATACTGTAGAAACTGATAATAAGACCAACAAGTATAGACAATAGAGCAGTCAGAGCTAACTGGAGTCCAATAGGTCCTTCTTTCATCTGATAAGAGAAATAGCCGATTAATAAACTACTAATTAGTAGAATGATAAATAAAATAACAGGCGGAACTTTTTCCATTTCATCCGAAACAGCTGCTTCGCCTTTTACTTCCAATGGATTCACAAAGTGATTAAATGCATATCCATTTTCCTGACCATCTACATACGTGTTAGCTAGAAACTCTTGAATATCATTATCAAAATCAGACATAGCATTTACATTCGTATCCCATTTACCACTGAATTCATTAGATGTCTCTTTTATATTGTCTGCTTTCACAGTTAAATCATTTGCATAATCTACTAAACTGCTTTGTTTTTGCGATAAAGATTGAATCATTCCACTTAATGTTACAAGCTGAGAAGTGACATTTTGTTGACCAGCCATTACTTGCCCTTCAGAGGTAGTTGCCACCGGTTCTCCAGATGGAATCATATTCGCTGGATTCTGAATTTGAGCAAGTAAAATATTTGCTTGTTCATCGATAGAATTTAGTTCGCTGATCAAAGAAGCGTGCTGTTGTTCCGCAGTTTCCTTGTAACCAGACATGATTGCAGCAAATGTTGTACTTAAATCAGACATTCCTAGTTCTGTTTCTGGAATACCTTCTTCAACCGAAGTCCAACCTTCTAACTCCAATTCATTAATATTTACCACATTTTTCAACAATGCTGTTAAAATTTCATCCTTTAAAATAGCATCCTTATTTGCACTACCTCCACCCTCATTGAGCGTAAATTCAAATTGCTCTAAAGTAGCATAGTAGGATAACAAAGAACTAGTATCTGTTTTAGCTGCTCCCTTTGCAAATAGTTCTTGTAATCTACTTTTTTGATTCTTTGAAACGTTAGGGTTAGCAAGCAAATCATTTTCTTTTTGCATTATTTCCATTCCAATACGTGCAGTATCAGTTGGGTAAGTATTTATAATTTGTTGTATAGACTCGTATTCTCTATAAATAGAGTTATAGTTTTCCAATAGTTTTGCATACTCTGCAGAAGCTTGCGTATAGTCAGTCGTTGCGGTTTGGTTTGTATTAGCCCATGTAGCTTCTCTTTCTGATAAAGCTGCTGTAATCGAGCCTAATTCTGCTTGAAGGATATCAATTTCACTTATAAAAGCCGATGCAGGATCCGTTTCAGCCACTTTTGTTTTTAAAGAGGTTAACCCTGTTAATATACTATCCACTTTCACACGCTGTTCTTCTAAACCAGGTAGAACAACGGAAGCTTTGTCCGCAGCTTTTTTCTCCAGTTGTTCTTTAATAGAAGTAAATTGGTTCGGCTCTGTTCCTATGGAAGTTGCTGCAAGAACTGCATTCCCACTTTTCCCTGCTTCTATGCCTTTTTCTAAACTATCTAAGATTGTATTATTGTAGCGATCGATTGCAGTTCCCTGCACTACTAGTAAATCTGTCAGTTGACGATCCACTTCATTTTTACGTAGTTCGGATAATTCATTAAATTTTTCTTTATTTGTATCGATAACATGATTCACTTTTTGAATTTCTTCATTTATATTGTTATTACTTTCTTCTAACATTTGCACGGACTGATTAAATTGTTCAGCCTGTGTTGCTGCTGTTGCGTGAATTTTTGCCAAGCTGGCATCCTGTACTTGTTGTAGTATTTGCCTTTGTGTATTTTGAAATTCTTTATATTGCTGAATATAGGTGATGAAGTTATTCATCTGCAATCCGAATGTATCGGCATTTTGAATTCGACTATTATGTGCATTATTTGCTGATCCGATTGTCGTTTGCAATGCCGCCATTTGATCTTTTTGCGTTTGCATCTGTTCAGCTAATGTTTCTGACTCAGGCTTATAATAAGCAGACATGGAACTAAGGAATTCTGTTTCTTTTCCTAAAATGCTCGTAAACTCTTTTTTAATATGATTCATTTCCTGCGCTATATAGCTCCAGTATAGAGTGGAAATTTTATCATTTACGCGGTCCGTTGCTACTTCTATTTCATGTAAAACCTGTTCCTTACGCAATCCCGTTTTCTGACGCTGAACTTGATAGGCAAACTCTGCTTTTTTCGGATTTTGTTCATCATAAGACATTATATTTTCCGAGAAATTGGAAGGAATATAAACAATCGCATCGTATTGGTTAGACTTTAACCCATTTTCTGCCGCACCACGTCCCATTACTTTCCAACCAAAATCTGAGCCCTCTGCTAAAATAGAGACTACTTCGACACCCATTTGTACTTGTTCTGCATCTTTTGTTAATCCCATATCTTCATTTACGATTGCAATAGTGCGCTTGTTCGAGTTATTCAAATCGAGAATATTAACGCCCATCAGTTGGAAAAAGATAATAGGAATAGCTAGTATTAATAGAATTCCAACACCATATTTTAATAGTCTGGTATTTTTAGTTGATTTCATTGTACGTTCGTCCTCTCCAACTCACTTAAAGGGATTTTAACTTTAATGGCATTCCCATTTAAAATATAATGTGCAAATCCAAGTGGAAGCTCTGCTTCTTTTCGTTCATATGCAACTGTAAACAAAGTCTGCTCTGCCTTTTTCATGTAGACGAGCGCCTGTCTAACAAGCTTCAACTCATTCGTAAAGGCATCATAGCCCTTCGTAATTTCAGCGTTATTCCCAGACACGATGACATTAAATCCTAAGTGACCAAATCGTTTCATCAATTTCGCTAGTCTGTCCTGTATGGTAATATCAGCTACTTGCAGGAATCTTGTATAGCCATCGATGATAAAATAAGAAAGCGTGATTTCTCCTGGATTCCCTTGTTGAATACTTTCGAGATAGTCCCGTTCTACTTCCGCATAATATTGCTCTGTCCGAGTAATCCATTCCACTAAATTCTCTTTCGTTTCCAGATAATCAATGGATTCATAAGCAGTAAATTTGGATAATCCTCTGTCAAACGAATCAAATATAGAGATAAACCCTGTTTTCTGTTCTAACAGTGTGTGAAGCATCAAAGTGATCGTATTGGTCTTCCCTCTTTGGACTTGCCCTATGAGTAGACAATGACGATTTTTCTTAAAGTCGATGGTAATTGGAAGAACTGTATCCTCATCCAATCCAATTGGAACGATTGCATCCTTTTTCTTTCCATCCAAGTAGAAAGAGAAACTTGAAGCTGATAGCTCTAGTGGAAGCATTGGAATTGGTAACGGAAGTGTTCCTTCCTTATATTGCGCTCTTAAATTACTTACTTTATTCTTAATAGATTCTAATACTTCATAGTCATCTGCCCCACTAGCTGGCAAGTAAATTTGAGTAAAGTAGGCATCTTCTTTCTTTAGAATTGCTCTACCCGGGAAAGGTTCTAGGTCAAATGGTACTCGTCCGATTACTGTAAATGATTCCGTTGCATCCATTAAATAATGAACAATTTTAGTTTTTAAATTATTCATTAAGGACTGTCGAACGGATTGAACTCTTGTTGCAGCCACAAACAGGTAAATTCCAAGCGATTGACCATCTCGACCAAATTGAATTAGTTGTGCTTCCAATTCTTCCATTTCCTCACGGACAATATCATAATTATCAACGGCTATATATAGAAGAGGTAACTTTTCCGTCGATAAATTATTGTACATATGAATGTTACTAACCTCTGATTGTTGGAAAGTAACCTTTCTTTTGGTGATTTCTTCTTTCATAAGCTTCACTAGTTTTTCTCTTTTTAACTCTTCATCAATCGTGAAATAATCAGCAGTATGAGGGAGCTGTCTGAGAGGAAGTAGCGAGCCATTTCCATAATCAAGCAAGTAAAAATTTGCTTCTTCTGGAGAAAGATTTTCCGCAAGTCCCAATATAGTTGTAAGTAATGTATATGATTTCCCATACCCTGAGGAACCGAACACGCCAAGATTTCCATCCTTTGTCCAGTTATAGGCAATTGATGACTGACTTTGCTTTTCTGGTTCATCAATCATTCCTACAGGGATCCCTGGTTGAATAGTAGTTACCTCTTGTTGTTTTTCAAGACGCAAAGGTAACGGCTCCAACCATGGACTAGCCACCTTTTGGATACCCAAATCACTAGTTATCTTAGCAATTTTAGCAGTAACTGCCTCCATTTCTGTCAAGCCACTAGATTTCTTTTTCACATTTGTCGCAATTCCAGAAAGAGGATATAAACCAAGATCTGTGATAAGTGCCACATCGTCTTCACCCTCTAAAACTTCCTCCTTGTAAGGAGCCCCACTCCATGCAGATTGAAATAGCTCATACACTTCATTATTTCCAACTTGCAAATAACCACGTCCAGTTACAGTAATCGTAGCCGCATCTCCGTTCTTCAGGATTTCTTTACTATCCGATGCATCCTGAACCTTTAGTGCAACTCGAAATCTCGCATTACTCCAAATCTGTTCGTCAATAATACCGCCGGGCTTTTGAGTAGCCAATATAAGATGTACCCCTAAACTTCGCCCAATTCGAGCCGTACTCACAAGCTCTCGTATAAAATCTGGTTCCTCTCGTTTTAACTCTGCAAATTCATCCGAAATAAGGAATAGATGAGGAAGAGGTTCCATTGCCTTTCCTTCTTTATACAAGGTTGTGTAATCATCAATATGCGACACAACATATTGATCAAATAGACGTTGTCTTCGTTTGAGCTCACTATTTATAGATGCAAGTGCTCGCATACTAAAGTTTTTACTACCTTCTATATTCGTAATTGTTCCCAAAAGATGGGGAATATGCTTGAAAGGTTGAGCCATTCCTCCACCTTTATAGTCGATTAATAAGAAAGCTACTTCATGGGGATGATAATGGACTGCAAGCGATAAAATATATGTCTGTAAAAATTCACTTTTACCTGAACCAGTTGTCCCCGCTAACAATCCATGGGGACCATGCGCCTTCTCATGCAAATTCAATGCAACAAGTTCATTCTTCCCTTTGAAACCAATTGGAACAGCAAGTGATTTTGCTGACTCATTCAATGTCCAATTTCGTGCTATTGGTACATCCTCTACATCTTTCACACCAAACATCTCTAGGAAACCTACCGAGTTTGGAATCGAGTTTTTAATGCCTACTTGGTGATTCAATGTTCGAAGCATTCGTGTAAACCTTTCATTAGTCGAAGCATCAAATTCATCTAAATAAAAAGGAATATCAACAGCCTTTCCTGCCTCAATGAGGATATCTCCTTCCCGTTCATTTACATATCGAATGAGCGTATGAACATTTTCGGTCATTCGTTCCTGCGCAGATTCTGCGAAAACAACAGATATGCCAAGGTCTTTTGTATGCTGGCTTTCTAAGTATTCTAAGATGACATGCTCAGCAAGCAGGGAATAATCTGCCACGAAGAAAACTAAATGGGGGGCAAATATTGTTTTCCCCTTTTGGACGTCAGTATCTCGCTCACGAATAATTTCATATAACGAAGATAATAATTGATCTCTCGTTTCTTCGTTATGTATCAAACCTCTTGCATGCATATGCGGCAGTTTAAAATGTGGTAACCATTTCATCCATTCCATTTCGGCATATTCCTCATGATTGAAAATATAGATAAATCTTGTATCATGATAGCTTTGTGAAAATGCCAATTGACCAATTATTTGTTGTAATTCACGCTTTATAACGGTTTCTTTACCAGTTAAACCTAAGATGCCTTCTGATAACTTCGTTGTAATTGGTGCGTCTGGAATTTCTTTGTAAACCTTTTCCATTCGCTGAGCTTGTTCTAGTAAATCATCTATTTCTCGGTTTGCTAAATCTCCAGAGGATAGTTTAACTTCATAGCTAGCTTTCACATTTCCTGTTCCTAATCTGAATTCTAAAAAATCATGGCTTTCTAGCGTTCTTTCCCAAATTCTACTAGACAAGTCTTCCGTCATTTGTTTCATTTCTTCAAAAGAGGGAAAATGGTAGGTCAATACTTTCTTCTGCTTCTCGGATAATTCATAAAGCTGTTCTCTCATATTCTCTAAATAGGCGGTATAAACTCGAAGTCTTTTTTCCGCATTTCGCTTATCTTTCTTTTTGTCTCGGAAGTATTGAACGGTAGAGGTAACTAATACTGTTAAAAACATAGTAATAGAAATAATGACGAAAATTCCTCTTGGGATGAAAATAGCTACAAGTGCCATTACAACAAGCATCACAAGTGGCGGTGCTATAATAAGCAATAATCCTCTTCCAGAAGCCTCCGTTTCTTGGGTAGGAAATGTTAACGAAACTTTGTCATCTGGAAGATCATAAATCATTCTTGGTGTTCGACGATAATCTGGATACATCTGCAATATTTCAGATGCCGGAATGTCAATTATAGGAAGTTTCGTCGTATAAGGAACTGCAGCAGTTACCTCTATTAAGTCTTTTTGAAGTAATTTCATCTCCATAAAAGCCCACTGAAGCACATCACCGTTAGCTAGAATCGTGTTAGAATCCACTAATTTCCCATTTACATATAATGGACACCCGTAGTCTTTTTTTATAATCCACCCATCTGCGATTTGATTTAGTGAAAAATGTCCAGATTCTATTCTTGGAAAACTAGTTTTCAGCCTTTGAAATGTTGCGATTTCTAATTGGGTATCAAATGAAACTTCATTTTTAAAGTCTATATAGTATGTTCCGGAAGAGACCGGAGTGGAAAAAGCATATAGGTGGAGGGACTTTTCCTTTTGTTCAATTGTCAATCCCTCATCGTCTGTTAATTTTCCAAAGGAATTATCTTCGCTATAAACGGCGAGTCCATCCTCCTCTTTTTTTAACGTTAATGGTCCATTTATAAAAGGGAACGTCTGAATCGTTATATCATGTTCAATTGCTGGACCAATCGTCAAAGCGGTAAAACCTTTTTCAGGAATTGTAATTTGCTGATAGTTTTCGTCATAAAACAACCATAATTGTTGCAATAGGTACACCTTCTTTCAATTCATTTTCGAATTTTATATAGGGAGCAATATTTTTGTTTGCTATTACTTTGGTTGTTCCGTTTTTTGCTGATCTTGTTGTTCCTTTTGCTTTTGCTCTAGTGCTTGTTGTTCCTTTTGCTTTTGATCTAGTTCTTGTTGTTCCTTTTGTTTTTGTTCCAGTGCTTGTTGTTCTTTTTCCTTTTTCTTTAGTTCTTCTTTTTCTTTTTCTTGTTCTTGCTGTTCCTGTTGTTCTATTGCTTGTTGTTCTTGTTCTTCTATTTCTTCCATTAACTTCTCATATTCCGCTACTTCTTGATCTATTTCATTTAGCTTTTCTTGCATTTCTTCACCAGTTAAATCTTTATCTGCCTTCACTTCTTCTCTTAATTTCAACAGACCATACGTGATTAACTCTCCATCTTCCATTGCTCTAGCGATATCCACAGCATTTTCTGCCTCACCACGTCCGAGATAAATCCAATACTTCAAATAATCAGGATCCGTTTGCAAGGTAATATTAGAAAGTACATTTTTCTTTTGTTCTTCATCTAAGCGTTCATTTGTAACGGAGGAATAGGCAAGTTCATACAGCACGATAAACGGCATGGACTTAACGCTATAAGGGCTTAATATTGTTACTACTTGGCTGTAGTTTTGACCGAGGAATGACATTTGACTATCGATAAAGGCTTCGTTTTTTGGCTTTTCATGTACGAAGTAAATAATTGCAAATACAATAGCAGGAATTATAAGTACACCTAACCCAATCGATAACCACTTAGTTAATTTCCATTTCTTTCGAGGAAGCTTCACATTTTCTAGTTCTTTTTGTTCTAATAGCTCCATTTGCTGACTTATATAGTTGAGTAGCGAGTCACTTTCCTTCATCGTCATAATCGTAGAGCCTAGATCCTTCAATTCCAAAATCTCTGAATACTTTAAATACTCCTCAAATGTGAAAGAGCCGTCTATTGCAGCTGCAACTACGGCTTTTGTTTCTAACCAGACCCGCTCATCATTTGTTTCAAAGGGTGGTAAACTACCTAACACTCCAAAATAAAGAAAACTCGGATCCATCCCTTTGCTATATACAATATTTTCCGGAGAAACGATTAAATTTAAGCGCGGGTATGGATGTGAATATACCTTTTCCACTAATTGGTATGCAAACATCCACCTAGACTTTTCATCCTCCACATGGATAGCATCATATCTCTTAAAAGATGCGGGAATATCTGCTTGAATAATTAACTCATCGTCGGTTATGACTATGTCTTTTTTTATTTTTGGATTAACTTCTTTTAAAAAAATAATCTCTTCTGTTCGTTTAAACCCAACTCTCTCTTTCTGAAAGACAAAAGTAGTTTTAGAAGGTTCTTCATTAATTTCCGCACCGATTCGGTTTTTCAAGTATGTATGTGAATGATTGACCATCTTTGTAGCTCCTATCAAATAATTTCAATTCGATCACCTGTCGTTATACCGCAATGGGCTAACGTCAAATGTCCCGGGAATATTTTATCTTTATTCACAACGCGCACCCAATGACCTTCGCGTGGATTTTTTGAAATAGAACTGGCTTGCCAGGCAATATCAATCATTTTTTTCATTGTATAATAATCGGAAAGTCTTAAATCGATGATTTTTCCATCGTATTTAGAAAGATCAACAGTAATTTCTATATACACTTTTTTCACCCCAATTAAGGAAAAAGCGCCTTCCTGTGTGGGAATGACGCCCTACTTTTTTACAAGCTAACTGATAAATTATCCACGAATTTGACTAGCAACTTGTTGATCTGCATCTTGTAGTGCTTGACCAGCGCGGCTTAATTGAATACCTACTTCACTTAATAATTCACGCATTTCATTGAAATGAGGTTTTAGTCTTTCATATTGCTCAGCGAATGCAGCACTAGAAGAACCTTCCCACATCGATTGTAATTCACCGATCATGCCATCTAGGCGACCAATTTGTGAAGCAACCTCCCCTGATTCATGATTGTAGCGAGAAGCCATAGCATCTAACTCAGCTGGTGTTACGCGAATAATT
This sequence comes from Psychrobacillus sp. FSL K6-1464, assembly GCF_038003145.1. Lineage (NCBI taxonomy): Bacteria > Bacillati > Bacillota > Bacilli > Caryophanales > Bacillaceae > Psychrobacillus > Psychrobacillus sp. FSL K6-1464. The sequence continues at coordinate 861,706 of NZ_JBBOOP010000001.1, read as the reverse complement.
CCTGACATTCCAAACATCTCCCTTTTCTTTGAAATTTTATGACATTTATAAAATAACTGTGTAGTGCTTTCAACAGAACCCACAGGTACTTCCTACATTCAAAGTTCCACTAATACCCAATACCCTCGATCTATTAGTTTATAAACCTAATAAAATTATTAATTTCAAAAAATCTATAAACTAGAATTTTTTTATAAGTATTAGAAAACTTTTCCTTTATTATAATAAATACCATTACATAATCTTATAGTCAAAATTCCTATCAAAAACCTCCAAAAATACTAGACCTATAAGCTCATAGACTTTTGTCATTAAATTTTCCCATATAGAGTTACTTAATATTTTTTCGTTTTCGTATTTAAAAATTAGTTGTATAAAAATCATAAAAATATTATTAAAAATAATACGCATTACTTTTATATCATTTTTTCAAAAATGCACCAGGATAATATCTCGTTATAAAGATACTCAAAGACTTAGTTTATTGTCGCCATTCATCATTAGATAAAGGTTGAGAGCAAAATTAAGAAAGAGAGAAAAAAATGATTGTTTTTGGACGTTTATGAATGTTTGTGATTGAATTAAATTATGAATTCAGGTATTATTAATTTAACAGAAATTTAACTCTATTCAAGAAAGCGGTTGATTACTTGTTAACAAACGAGAGACATGCTTATATCTTAAAAAAGCTAGAAAAAAAACAAACGGTAAAAATCCAAGAATTGGTGGATGAAACTGCGGCTTCCGAATCGACAATTCGAAGAGATTTAACAGAACTTGAAAGCCAGCAGAAACTAGAACGCGTTTTCGGAGGCGCTATTCTGACTAGGAACAATCTAATAGAACAAAGTGTGACAGATAAATCTACTCAAAATCTAGCCGAAAAAATTCATGTTGCACAAGCTGCAGCGGAACTGATCAAAGAAGGAGACAGCGTCTATTTGGATGCTGGTACCACAACTTTTCAAATGATTCCATTTTTGCAAAACAAAAACCTTTTGGTTGTAACTAATGGTTTGACCCTCGTTGATGCCTTGAAAGATTATGGCATCACCACGTATTTAACCGGTGGATTATTTAAGTCTAAAACGAGTGCATTTGTCGGTTCTCAAACTGCCCAGGCTATGAAAAATTATCGTTTTGATATTTGTTTTCTTGGTGTTAATGGTCTGCATGAGCAATATGGGTATACGACACCCGATCCTGAAGAAGCAGCTATCAAACTATTGGCAAGTTCCTTGTCTAGAAAAACCTTTGTGCTAGCTGATCATTCAAAAATCAATCAAGTTAGTTTTGCGAAAATCATGGATTTGGAAAAGGCCGAACTCATCATCGATAGTATACCGGCAGAAACTTTGGATATTTTCAGAAAAAAAACTTCAGTAAAGGTGGTGCTCGAATGATTTATACTTGCACTATTACACCATCAATCGATTATACCGTTTTCCTGGCGGCTTTCGAAAATGGAAAACTAAACCGCTCCGAAGAAGTATATTATTATCCTGGCGGCAAGGGTATTAATGTTTCCAGAGTATTGAACAGACTTGGTGTTAAGAGCAAAGCCCTAGGATTTACAGGCGGCTTTACAGGTAGCTATATAGAAGAATTTCTACAAAAAGAAGGAGTAGATACTGATTTCATTGAAACTTCTGAAATAACCCGGATAAATATTAAAATAAAGGCAGATAAAGAAACAGAATTAAACGGGCCAGGTCCAAAATTAACGGAGCAACAATTACTAGTTCTCACGAATAAAGTAAAAGGCATGAAAACAGGCGATTGGTTCATTCTTGCGGGCAGTCTTCCTATCTCCATCTCCGATAGCTATTTTCTTCACCTTGCGGAAATCTGTAGGGAGAACGGAGTGCACTTTGTACTTGATACTTCCGGTCAAGCACTGAAAAAACTGACAAAAGTACCCTGCTTTTTGATCAAGCCTAACCTCGAGGAACTAGGAGAATTATTCGATACCGAAATCACAACTATTAAGGATGCCCATCACTATGCCAGAAGACTTTTAGAAAATGGCATCAAACATGTCATCGTGTCGATGGGCAGCGACGGGGCTTTACTCGTTACCAAAGACCTCTCTTTAAGAGCTAAAGCGCCGACTGGTCTTGTCATCAATACCGTAGGATCAGGCGATTCACTCGTTTCTGGTTTCATCGCTTCCTATTCAAAAGACGAAAATCCTGAAAAAGCTTTTCGTTACGGTGTTGCAAGTGGAAGCGCCACGGCCTTCCGTTCAGATTTATGTGATCAACAAGGCGTCGAAGTATTACTTGAACAAGTAGAAATCACCCCAATCTGATGAAGGATGTGACAGGATGAAAATTACACAATTATTGACAGAAGAAACAATTATACTGAATTTAGTTGCCACTTCAAAACAACAGGTTCTGGAAGAATTGACTGGACAATTGGAACAGGCCGGAAAACTAGTGGACCGCCAAGCGTTCCTGAAGGATATCCTAACGCGTGAAAATCAGAGCACTACAGGTATCGGCGAAGGCATTGCCATTCCTCATGCCAAGTCAGTAGCAGTCGATGCTCCAGCCATTGCATTCGGCAGATCTGAACATGGTCTCGACTATGAATCATTGGATGGCCAACCCGCTCATCTATTTTTCATGATTGCAGCCACTGAAGGTGCCAATGATGATCATCTGGAAGCCTTGTCAAGACTAGCAACATTTTTAATGGATGAAAAATTCCGTTCACGTATTCTTGCAGCCAGTTCTAAACAGCAAGTTTTGCAAGCGATTACAGACAAGGAGATGGAAGCCGAAGGGTCAGAAAAGCCGCTTGAAGAAAAGGATGAACCTCGTTCATCCGCTAAAAAGATTCTAGCGGTTACAGCCTGTCCGACAGGAATCGCCCATACCTATATGGCGGCAGAAAAACTCAATGATCGTGCAAAAGAACTTGGTATTACACTGAAAGTGGAAACCAATGGCTCGAGTGGTGTAAAAAATCGGCTGACCGATGCGGAAATTACAGAAGCAGAAGCTATTATCGTGGCAGCAGATACCAAAGTGGATATGGCTCGTTTCGATGGTAAACATGTCATCCAGACTGCAGTTGGCAAAGCCATTTATGAAACAGACGATTTACTGAATCGAGCGGTTAACCAAGATGCACCGATCTATAAGCATGACAAGTCAAAGGATGAAGCATCCTCTAGTGAAGGTAAAGGCGGGTTTTATAAACATTTAATGAACGGTGTTTCCAATATGCTACCATTTGTCGTAGGTGGGGGTATTCTAATTGCCATTTCCTTCTTCTGGGGCATAAATGCATCAAATCCTAACAGTCCTGAGTACAATGAATTCGCTGCTATGCTGAATACTATTGGTGGAGGCAATGCCTTCTTCCTAATGGTTCCAGTTCTAGCCGGATTTATCGCAATGAGTATTGCCGAACGTCCGGGATTTGCACCAGGAATGGTCGGTGGACTGATTGCTATTACCGTAACAGGCGTTGAAGGAGCAAGTGGTGGTTCCGGATTTCTTGGTGGACTGATTGCCGGGTTCCTAGCTGGTTATGTTACGCTGTTAGTCAAAAAAATATTTTCAAGACTTCCTAATTCACTTGAAGGGTTAAATCCAGTATTGTTCTTCCCAGTGTTTTCAATTGCCATTACTGGAATAATCATGATGTTAGTCAATCCTGAATTGACGAAAGTCTATACAGGCATTTCAAGTTTTCTTGAAAGCCTTGGTGGGACAAATCTAGTGCTTGTCGGATTACTTCTAGGAGGCATGATGGCTATTGATATGGGCGGTCCTGTCAATAAAGCGGCTTATACATTTGGCATTGCTATGCTTGATGCACAAAACTTTAATTTCATTGCTACTGTCATGGCAGCAGGAATGGTACCGCCACTTGGCGTAGCGATTTCTACCACACTTTTCAAAAATAAATTCACAAAACCTGAACGAGAAGCCGGCAAGACAGCTTATGTGCTCGGTGCTAGCTTTATCACGGAAGGTGTTATTCCGTTTGCAGCAGCAGATCCCGCACGCGTTATCCCAGCTTCTGTTGCCGGAGCTGCAGTCACTGGTGCATTGGTAATGCTGTTTGACATTGGTTTGCGCGCTCCTCACGGTGGAATTTTTGTGATCGGCCTTGTTGATGGAGGTGCGATAAATATACTATTGTATGCATTCGCTATTCTCGTGGGATCCTTTATAACAGCTATAACCCTTGGATTCCTGAAAAAGAAAATCGTAATTGCTGCATGATTCAATACACTCTAGCTTTCGGATCTTCTCTCCGAAAGCTTTTTTAATAGATAAGTATATAAAAATACATTATGAATACGTAGTTATGGAATGAATCATACTACTGATTTCCGTTACATGTGGACGCTCGAAGCATAAATCAATAGCATATCTACATTTTTTTAGAAGACCAGGCATCTTTTTGCCTGTTTTTTATTTTATATCAGTTACGCTTGTACATGAATTTTGCAGGTTAGCTAATTATTTGGAGAAATACAAAAAAGACATCCTATTCCTTATCAGAAGTAGAATGTCATTATTATCAGTCTCGTAATGTAGTCTTTAGGACTTTTCCACTTGCATTGCGTGGTAAACTGTCGATAAATTCGACTTCTACGGGGAGCTTATATTTCGCTAAACTTTTGGAGCATTTACCCAATATATCTTCTTCTTTAAGCAGTTTCCCTTCCTTCAAAACTACATACGCCTTTGGAACTTCCCCATATACCTCATGAGGGACACCAATTACTGCGGCTTCTAGTACTTCCGGTATTTCATAAAGCACCTCTTCTACTTCTACTGGGAATACATTTTCTCCACCACGAATGATCATATCTTTTTTTCGGTCGACAATATATAATAGACCGTCCTCATCCATTCGTCCTAAATCCCCAGTGTACAGCCACCCATCTCTAATGGCCTGTCGTGTTGCTTCGTCATTTTTCAAATATCCCTTCATTAACTGAGGGCCCTTCACAACAATTTCACCTACTTGACCAATAGGCAAAGGGTTACCTTGCTCGCCAACTACTCGCACTTGTGTTCCGGGTACCGGCTCTCCGACAGATCCTACTTTTTCCAGGGCATAACGATCCTTCAACGTCGTTGCCGCCGGCGAGTTTTCCGTTTGCCCATATATATTTTGAACTTTCACTTCTGGATACATTGCTTTTATTTTACGGATTAACTCAAATGGCATAGGCGCTGCACCATACGTAAACAATCTTAGATTAGTTAACTTGAGTATTTCCATTTTAGGGCTATTCAATAAGATACTATACATCGCTGGAACACCAAAAAAGACAGTGATTTTCTCTTGTTCTAATGTATCCATTGTTTGTTCTGGAGAAAAGCCTTCTTCAATAACAACAGTTCCACCAGCATAAATAACCGGGATACTAAATACATGACTTGCTGCACAATGAAAAAGAGGAGCTACTATTTGCATACGATCTGCTGAGTTTAGTTCAAGTGCTTCCACATAAAGCTTCGCCGTTGCTCGAACATTCGCCGCCGAAAGCATAACCCCTTTTGGCTTACCTGTCGTACCAGATGTGTAAAAGATAACAGTCGTTGTATTTTCATCTACTTTTCCTTCATTAAATAACAAACTATCATTATTGAACACTTCCAGAAGCGTATTTTCTTCTCCTAAATATAAAATATCCTCGAAACTATTCATTGTTTCTGGAAGGTCATTTAGTATTGAGTGTAATCGAGTATCATATATTAAGGCCTTTGCCTCTGAATGCTTAAATATATAATTGACTTCTGGAGCAGTTAACTTCGTATTAATCGGAAGAATTGTAAATCCGCCTAACTGACATGCATAATAACAAGTCAGAAAATAATCGGAATTTATCAAGTATACGGCTATGATATCTTCCTGCTCATACCCTTTCGATTGAAAATATCCTGCAAGACGTTTTGCCTGCTCGAACAGTTCCTTGTAGCTTGTCTCCCTGCCTTGAAAAGAAGTGATAATTTTCTTAGGTGTTTTCTTTGCTAAGTATGCCAATCTCTCTGATACTAACATTCTATTCCCCCTTTATCCTGTCTCACATTCAATTATTCTGAATTTATATAATATTATAACTTTAATGTTATTATACATAATTAGTAGTAAAACGATAACTATTTTAACGGGAAATTCCAACCATATAAAAGTGTGAATCAATCGATGGTTGAAGATAATCGATTGATGATCCTATAAAATCGAGCGATAGCCACTAATAATCGATCGATCAATAGCAAGAATCGATTGATCCGCGGCAATAATCGAGCGATGATCATGGTGGTCATTAATAATTTTCCCTTCTAAATGCAAAAAATATTCCTTTCCAAAAAAAGCTCCAGCGAGTTTTATACTCGCTGGAGCCAATTCATATTTTTATTGTTCATCTTTTCTTTCATCAATTGGTGGTAAGTCTTCAAACGGGTGAAGATCATCCGTTGATGGGATATTATAACCCGTGCTTGGGGAATCTTCCTCATGAGCCGGGTTTACAACATTTACATCCGCTTCTTGAATAGGGTTCACTTCGTCCATATGGGGACTTGTGCCCTTTAAGCTTTGTTCCGCTTTTTTAGGATCTTGAAAGTTTTCTTTAAATGATTCTTTCATTGTTTCTTTTTCTTGTTGATATCTTTCAGTAGAAACTTCTGCATCATTTAAGCTTTTTTCCATTTTCGCTAAATATTTTGCAGCATGCTCACGACCACCTAGTCCAAATGCAAGTCCGAATGCTAATGCCACTCCTCCAAGAATAAGGATGAATGCTGCGTTAATAATAGATGCGGCAATGCCTAATTGGTCTAATGCCATGAAAAATGCAAATGCTAATATAGCATATTTTGCTACATAACGAAGGAAATGTGGTGTTCCTGATGAATGCGTCATCACGTTTCCAACTATTTTTTCTACTAAACTAGCTAACCAGAAGCCTACCGCTAGAATAATAATAGCTGCAATTACAGATGGCAAGTAAGCAAAGATACCTGTTGCCAGTGTTACCATAAAGTCTAGCTCTAATAATTGAAGTGCTTCCACTACAAATAGTAGGATAATAATGACTTGTACAATCGTCCCTATTAAAATAGCAAACGATGGTGCTGCTCCATTAGCAGATTGGAAGCCCATTTTTCCAAAAATAGAATTCACACCTAATTTTTCAAGGAGAGATACAACCACATCCTTGACCCATTTAGCTGCAACAATACCAACTAATACAAGTACAATTGCTACAAAAATTTTCGGCAGCATTGTCATGACATCATTTAACATTGCAATGGCTGGTCCTGAAATACCTTCTAAATCTAAAATCTCCAGTGCTGTAATGGAAACTGGAATCATTATTAAAACAAATGCAAGGATGCCTACAATTTTAGATAAACTTGTTCCCTCAACAAACGAGGACAATTTCCATTTATCAGCTAAGCGGTCCAATCCTGCTGAATGCAATAACTTTTCTAGTAAGTTACGAACTAGTTTCGCAACAAACCAACCAATTGCAAATACAAGTACCGCTGATATTAACTTCGGTATAAAGGTAAAGAAACTCGCGAGCATTCCTTCAAACGGTCCACTTAACCCATCAATTCCTAGTGCACTTAACACTGCTGGAATGAATAATAGGAAGATTAAGTAATACGCAACTTTAGCTGCAGTATCTGTCCACTTCATTTGATTTTCAGGTTTTGCGTCAAACCCTGCTTTCTCCGAATACTTGTTCAAATTGAACTTTGATCCAAGCATTTGAATCCCTTTTTTCACAACAGTAGCTAAAACCCAAGCAAATAATAATATCAAAGCAGCTTTCAAAATGTTCAAGAAAGCCCCCGTCAAACCAGAATACATCGAAACAAATGGTGCTGCCATCGTATTTAAATTCAATATATTAAAGAATAAAACAAGTGCTAAAATCAATACGATGAAGAAAACAACCTTACTAATAACTTTTTCTACGGTCCATTTAGACTTCGTGTTTCCTAACCGTTCATTTACCCTAAATTTACGTAATAATTTGTGAGTTGCATTTTCCAATACTTTTGCAACGATAAATCCAATAAGAAGCACAAGAATTGCAACAACTAACTCCGGTATATAAGATAAGGTATCATTCCAGTAATAACGATCTAGCATACTCTCTCCTCCTTCAATTCAACTTTTTATATCCTTGACATAGATTAGTTACCCACCACAAAGAAAAATTAAACAGAAATACAAAAAAATCCAATCCTCGAAGATAGGATTGAATTTATTGCAGATTATTACTTCAAACTATTAATGGCCATTTTTACACTACCATATGTATTAAAAGAGGTAAAATCAATCCCTGCTTTCACAACAGTCATCGATAAGTTAGGACGAATACCGGAGAATAACACATGGATACCTAATAATCCGAGCACATTGTGAATAGTGAATATATGCTGTGCTATTTCCATATCTATTGCCATAGTTCCACTAAAGTCAATAATGAGATAGTCAATTTTCAAATCTGGAATGGTCGGAACAACATAATTTAATAAATGCTGCACCCGTGTATAATCAATCGCTCCTATTAATGGTAATACTGCCACACCGTCCTGAATAGGAACAATTGGTGCAGATAGTGCATTGATTTCACGTTGATGATCTTTTATTGACTTGTCCCGATACATTTCATACGCACTAATCGTTTCTGCCATACTGACATCCATTAAATAACAAAAGCGATTATTTACTTTAATAACATCTTCTGTAGACAGTCCATGCTCCATGGATATTTGAGAAATTTTTTGTAAAAATATTAATCGGCGATTTGCGTACGGTTTCATAATGTTAGAAAATCGACGGAACAATTTAGCTTCTTCTTCCCCCGTCTGTTTACTCCATTGTTTCAGTTCTTCCTCTGCCGACTCTCTTGAACCTTGTAAGGAATCTGCCAACAATACTAAAAACTGCGTATTTTTTTGAATGAATTGTTCCAGCTCTTCCGTTGATAATTTCGGGTTATGATTGTCGTTTGCTGTATCCGTCATGTCTCGTATAATCTTCTCGGCATTATCCACTAAATAATTTTTTACTTTTAGTATTGATTCCATTTCATTGCTCCAATCTTTTATAATGATGCAGTTGCTTTATCTAACTCCTTTTTCGTAATTTTCCAGTGAGAGGCATTCCATACAACATCGCTATTTGCTATGACAAACGCCTGAGGAGATTCATGTTGAATGCCAAGGTCCTTTGAGATCTCATTAGATACTGCTCGATTTTCTATAACTTTCACTAAATAACTTTCTATTGAATTATTAAAAGCTGTAAATTCCCCGTATGCATGTGCACTCACAGGACATGTTGTACTATGTTTAAACACTAGGATTGCTTTATCCTTTGACTCATCAAAGATATTCTTCCACTGATTAACTGTTGTAATTTCTTTATAATTTCCCATTCCATCACCTTCCTACACTTTAATATTACAGTTCTTTACCCCCATTGTTATAGTCATAATCATTTTCTACATTTATTTTAAATTATATGGAAATGTTTAGGGCTAACAATTTGGGTTATATAATAAAAGAGTAGGTTTAAACACCTGGAAAGGAGCCAACTAGATGAAAACCACCAAATTTAAAGTACTTACATCTACATTTCTAACTTCGGCATTACTGCTAGGAGCTTGTGGAGACAACAATGATGAGGTAGAAGAAAACGAACTAAATGAATCAGAAGTTCAAAAACAAGAAGAAGTAACAACAGAAGAGGATAGTGTTGTAGAAACTCCTGAAGAGGAGCCAAAAGAAGTAGCATTCGAAACGTTTAATCTAAAAATAGATACTGCTGATACAAAAGAGGCGGTAGTTGCTCAATACAGTAAAGAACCGAAAGACTCTCTTTACTCCAATGAACTCGATGCTGCTGATATCAAAGGAGAAGAAGCCAAGGAACTTCTTCATTCTGTTTTAGGCGAGCTACAACTAAACAAAGATATGGCAGATGAAGATGTCATTCAAAGAGTCACACTTGCCTTTGGTATTGAAGAATATAAAAATTTTAACTTAGAGATTGCTTATAATGGTGAAAAGGAAGTTAAAACCTATACAGATTCTAAAAAATAACCTTATTAGCCAAGTTGGATCTTTTCAACTTGGTTTTATTTTGTCAATTTATTAGAAATTGTTTAACAGATTTAGAGATTGAGTATGAAGATGGACTATAAATAAAGGAAAGGCCAAGTTAGAATTACTATCTAACTCGGCCTTTCCTATCTAAATGGATTAATTAATCTTCTAATTTAGCGCATAATACCCCAAATGCAGTTCCTAATATTGCACCTGCCATTACTTCTACTGGTTGATGTCCAAGAAGTTCTTTTAATTCGCCTTCTCGTTGAACATATTCAAAACTTGGAAAATTCCCTGAAATTGCTGCAATATTATCTTCCAAATCGTTTACTAATTGTGCAATTTCCCCTGTATGTCTTCGAATTCCCTGCGCATCATACATAACAATTGCCCCGAAAACAACAGCAAGAGCAGTTTCTGTATGTCGAGTTCCCTTATTGGCAGCAACATAGGATGCTAATGCTGCGACACCTGCAGAGTGAGAACTTGGCATTCCCCCTGTAGTAAACGCCTGTTTCAAATCCCAATTGCCCGTCAATTTCTTATGTGTTAATACCTTCAAACCCTGTGCTAGCCCTATTGCCGATAAAGCAGTTATAATTCCTCTATTCATTTTGGTCATTTTTCTCCTCCACCATTTCAAAATAATATGTATTTTCTTCTTTACGATACCCTTTTCCGTTTGTATTAATCATTAATCATTACCGGAGAGAAAATATAGTCACCCTTTACTATAGTCTGTCCAATTTTTATAGGCACTCTACTAGAAAATATGGGACCATCCACTACAACCGTGTGAAATTCTCCATTTTCTCCACAAGCATCAATTCCTAGAGCTTCCAATTGTACTATCAACTCTTTTGAAAACTTCCTACCAACAAACTCAGCTGGCATCATTGTAGTGTTCACTACTACAATCCAGGCTTCAAATCCTGCATCTATCAAATCTACAATAATTTTATGGCGTGGTTCTTTCCATAAGGGATGAACCGCAACTATATCCGATTTTGCACATGTATTTTGAACCCATTCTAAGTGCCCATCAAGATCAATATCTCCAAACACGCCATGAGTAATTCCTTCAGCGTGACATTCGTCCATTGCTTCGGTAAATAGTCCCTCATAGGAACTCCAGCTTGCTTCTTTTATAGATAATGGTATTCCTAACCGTTCTGCCTGAGCTGTCACTACTTCAAATGGTAGTGCATGAGATTTAGAAATTTCTCCTTCTTCTTCGAACATGGTCAGTAACCTCTTCGGTTTCATCCCCATTTTCATTGCCCGATAATAGGCCATCGCAGAATCCTTCCCTCCCGACCAAGAACAAACAAATGGAACATCCTTCATTTTTAGCACATCCTTTCCTACCTCCTCTCATTGTAAGCTATTTTGCAAATGAAGAGTATAATCCGCTGCTTCAATCACATACTAATAGAAAAAAGTAAAAGGAGTACATTTTCTATTGCTTACAAATCCCCTCTCATTCATACAAAATAAATTAGTCAAATTAGGAATAATCCTATTAATACTTGCTACTCTCGATGCTTTCTTTACCGATTTTGGTATTCAAAGTCATCATATTACAGAAGCAAATCCTATTATGCGGAACCTATATGAAGGTAACTTAATAGGCTTTTATCTGATAAAAATTGCTCTTCCTATTTTACTAATAGGTATTGTTTCCAAATTAAAATCGAGACCATTTATAGTAGTTTTATTGAATGTTGCTATTTTTCTCTATGTAAGTGTGTTATTCCTTCATTTTTTTTGGTTAACGCTTGCTTTTATAGAAATGTAAATCCAGCAACTAATTTGCTGCTGGATTCTTTTTCGCACTCTTTTCCTGCTGCTCCCAACGTTTTAACAATGGGAAAGGATCATAAGCCCATTCTGTACGTCCGTTAAATTTATACATTCCATAATGTAAATGTGGTGGGAATTTGCCAGAGGTCCCCTCCCGACCATAACCCGAGCTTCCGACATAGCCGATAACGGTTCCTGGCTCCAAAATATCTCCTTCTTTTAATTCCTTTGCATAGCCTGATAAGTGAGCATAGTAATGATAAGTATTATTTACATCACGAATTCCAACACGCCAGCCACCATAATCATTCCAACCTTTTGTTTCTACAATTCCATAAGTTGTGGACTTCACAGGTACACCATAGGAAGCGAACAAATCGGTTCCTTCGTGCATCCGTCGTCCGCCCCAGCCTCTTCTGTCACCCCAAGTACTGCGGTAACTGTAATTATGCTGAAGTGCCAGTGGAAATGCACGTCCATCTAGGTCTACCGTATTATAATGCTTATAAATTTCAGCATTTGTCATAATTTGTTTAACTGCTTCATCTCGAGTGTAATAGTCCTTCAGAGTTTTTTCAAAATCTTCTTCTGTTACGACACGCTCGCTTAAATAATTAGTTAATGTAAACATCACATCATCATCGTGTTTAAGATCAGCAAAGCCATCATTATTCCCATCAAGTCCACTACCATCAAAAAAAGTGATGGATGTACTATTCCGATCATCTCTTATAGGATTCAATAATCCAACCCAAAAGTCATCGGAAAATTGAAACGCAACAACTCCCTCTCGTTTTGGGAGATCACTGCGAACTTCTTGTAAATTGCGTTCGTATTGGTCAATTGCAGCCAAGTAATACCACGGGAGCATCTCACTTGAATACTTTATATAGTAGTCCATGCGCATTTCCAAAATTTCTTCACGCGTCGGCTCTTTCTCCGCGGCCGAAACATTAATCGATATTAAAAAGGAAAGCACACAAACAAAAAAACCTAGCCTCAGCCCTATTTTCAAAGCAATACCTCCTCATTCATGATTCAAATAGCTTTCCCTAGAAAAAACATTTCATGAATTACATTTTTTAAGTAAAAAGGAGAATAATAAAAACGACTGTATAAACAGTCGTTTTTATTAAAGCTTAGGTCCAACAGCTAGACAAAACATTCTACATTCATTTCATACATGCATTCATAAAGGCTTGAAATATTGTACACGAACTAGCATCCCCTTTTGTTAACAAGCTCTCCGGATGCCACTGTATTCCCATAACAAATGGGTGCTTCGTACTTTCAAAAGCTTCAATTACGCCATCACTAGCAACACCACTGACGATAAAACCTGTTGGCATATTTCTAAGTGCCTGATGATGATAACTGTTCACCTTAAATTTTTCCATTCCAACTATTTTGCGTAACAAAGATTCCTCCGTCACTTCAACAAAATGAGAGCCATGCCAATTTGGAGCCTGCTGATCATGCTGTAGTAATGGTCCATCCTTTTGAGAATAAATATCCTGATACATATCCCCGCCCATCGCAATACTCATAATTTGGGCTCCACGACAAATTCCTAAAACAGGTTTATTTAACTCTAGCATTTTTTGAACAAGTGCCATTTCAAATAGATCTCGCTCTGGAACAATATTACCTAGACCCGGAAGTGGCTCTTCTCCAAATAATGTCGGGTCAATATCTCCACCACCAGTTAGTAAAAGACCATTAATTGTATTTGCGATTTCTGTAATTTCATCTCCTACTAAATTTGGTAACACAATTGGAACTCCTCCAAATTGTGTTATTGCACGCACATTACTCATTGGAACTGATAGCAAATCCTCTTTTATATTTGACGACACACCAATTACAGCTTTTATACCAAACACTCCTCCTGGTGGAATATATAATGATTGTATGCTTGTGATACGAGTATCTTTCACTCACTTTTGCTAAATAGAGTCTAGGAACCTATTTAGCATTTATTTTTATTAATGCCTCCTCTATTAGGCTAGGGAGGTATTCTTTAAGCTCCCTAAACTCATATCCTTGCCGCTCAGCTTTTTCATTGCTGATCAACCAAGTTTTAGAAATATTGTAGGGTGAATCACTCTCTTTTTTCTTATCTGCTACTACTATCGCTGTTTTGCCAACCTTTTCCTCTATATAGGCAAGCAATTTTCCTATTTTCACATTTCCGTTAGATGTCGCATTAATCGGACCTTCAAAATCGGATTGCCCAACCCAAGCTAAGAAATCGCCAGCCTCTTCCTCTGATATAAAATCCATGGCAGCTTCTAAGTTGACCAAATGAATATCCGCTTGATCTCGAACTTTTTTAATATAATAATTGAGTCTATCCGTATAGTCGTTTATACCAATTACAATAGGAAATCTTACAGCGACAACCGGGAAAGGTGCACGACTGAAAAATGCTGCTTCTGCCTGTCTTTTTCCTTCACCATACGAAAAATCTTCTTTTGGCCCAATATTTAAGTTGTATTCAAATGGATTGAAATCCTCTTCTATAAATCCTTGTTCTCCACCACCTAGTTCATAAACGGATTTAGAAGAAGTGAATACATACTTTTTCGTTTTACCGGCAAACACATCGATTGTATCAATCGCTTCTTGAGATGAATAACATATTTGATCGAATACGATATCCCAATCCGTATGTACAAAATTCTTCTGCATATCACCCACATCGAGACGATCAACTTTAATACGACTTACTTTATCTCCAAACGGATCTTCCACATTACCACGCGAGGCAATGGTCACTTCAACTCCCTGTTGCAACAAAGATTCGACTAACTGCACACCAAAAAACCTTGTTCCACCTAATACTAAAGCTTTGGTCATATATAAATCCCCCTATAATAATATTCTCTCTACTATCCCATTTCCACTACCCATTAGTCAATATGAGAATATTTAGATTTCAATTATCATAAAAAAATACCAGTCTCAGAGTTAATTGACTCAAAGACTGGTAAAAAGCGATACCTTATTTAAATAATAGGAGGATGAATAGGAAGATATAGACTATCTGACATTGTACTATTTGCGACAGATTCTACTTTGTCTACATTCAAGTTAATTGAAATAGAAACTACTATGATAGCTAAAACTACGAAAGCTTTCTTCATAAAGATTCACCTCCTTAAAGTTTAAAATAAACTGCTTTATCAAATTTACCCTCTTCCTTGTAAAAATCAGAAAGGAGGTTTGAAAAAAGTTTATACGCATCAGCACAACGCCCATCAGTAGAAATATACGGCAATAACTTCTTCTCTAAATAATCCATGGCTTTGGACTTTTTGTTATCTAAGAGTATTAAATAAAAGGTTGCGTACATTCCATAATGGTGAACCTTAAGTTTACTAGCTTCTTCTTTTAATAATGCAAAATTACCTTTGCTCGCATCCCAATTTTGTAGTTGGTATTCTGTTTGTCCAAGATTGAAAAGACATAATAGAAAATCTTCCGTATCTCTTAGCATTCTTGTTTGGCTCTTCTTAAAATAGGCATTTGCTATAGAATAATTCCCCATTATGTAATGTAAATCTCCAATATTATGATAAACCTGAGGAAGTAAAGAATCATAATTAAATATTTCAGCGTTTCTTAGTAAGTGTCCATATGTTTCTAGTGCTTTGTCATAGACCTTTACACGTGAATAATTCATCGAAAGCGATAACAACGTGTAAAGAATTCTTTTAAAGTTAATTTGTTCTTTAAAATATTCCAAAGCTTTTTCTCCGTAAATTATTGCTTGATTTGATTCCTCCAAGTGGCCTTTAACTACCGCAATATGGTAAAGAACCTCTCCTTTAAAAACACCTAGATTAATATTTTGTCGAATAATTTTCATTAGATTCTTATCAGCTTCCGTATATTTACCTCTTGTTACTAAAGATATCGAATGGAAATAGGAAAGTAAATACCTCTCATGTTGGGAAAAATTCTGTTTCTGAACATGTAACCATTTATATTGTTTCTCTGCTTCCTTTAGCTCATTCATAGATAGAAAGTACCTAAACTTATATAGTTCATACAAGTACATAAAGTCTGTAAAAATAATAAAGTCCTTAAAATTTTCTAATTGTTTATAAGCTAGAGGTAACTTTTCTAAGTCATAATATTGAAGGTAAGAAACAAATTCATCGAGTAGGTATTGAATATTGCGTTCCCCTTTTTCCACTTCTTTTATATCAATTTTTAAGCGTTCTAGTAATAATTGAATTGTTTCAGCATTTCCTTCTCTAAAATTATTCTCAATTTTACTTAGATGCGTGATTGAACAAATCCCCTCGCAGAGTTTAGCTTGGGTCATTTTTTTCTTCGTGCGATGATATTTGATCAATGGTCCTATTTTCATATAATCACATTCTTTCTAGTTTTCTTATAATACTATAGTAGTTTAAATTTTCCCAATAAACAAAATTACTTTTGTATGCTAGTTTTAAATTGCACTACAAAAAAATCGAAAAGGAGTTTTGGAGAAATGAACAAAGCAAAATTATTATTACTAAGCGCAGCATTAATCGGGTCATTAACAATACCACTGCAAGGTACTTCATTAGTAAACGCAACTTCTTCCGAATTAATCGATTCTGCTAAAGGATCAGAGACATTTCGAGTTTATGTTGAAAGTAATAATAAATCTACAAAAAATAATATAAAAAATCAATACCAAGTTCGTTGGGAGTTAACTGAGAATGGTTTCTCCACTAATATGAACCAAAATCAATATGAAGCACTTCAAAAAAACAAAAATATAACCGTAACAAAAATTGACAAAGTAACACTTGATGCAGATGTACGTTCTTCTGAATTCGAAACAATGGCAGGTGAATATCCAACCGAGCAAACCCCTTGGGGAATAAAAGCTATTTATAATAATTCAAGTTTAACGGCTACTTCTGGTGGAGCAGGTATTAATATTGCGGTTTTAGATACTGGAGTAAATATTAATCATTATGACTTAACTAATACAGTGGAACAATGTAAAAACTTTACTACCGCTACTCCAATTGTCAATAATAGCTGCAATGATGCAAATGGACATGGTACGCATGTTGCTGGCACTGCCCTTGCAGATGGTGGGAGTGATGGAGCAGGAATTTACGGAGTAGCACCAAGTGCTGACTTATGGGCTTATAAAGTTCTAGGAGATGATGGATCGGGATATTCAGATGATATCGCTGCAGCAATTAGACATGCAGCCGATCAAGCCGTTTCTACGGGAACAAAAACAGTTATTAATATGTCTCTTGGCTCTTCTGCTAGTA
Organism: Psychrobacillus sp. FSL K6-1464; assembly: GCF_038003145.1. NCBI lineage: Bacteria > Bacillati > Bacillota > Bacilli > Caryophanales > Bacillaceae > Psychrobacillus > Psychrobacillus sp. FSL K6-1464. The sequence continues at coordinate 844,500 of NZ_JBBOOP010000001.1, read as the reverse complement.
ATAGTTTAATAACAAGTGCCGTAAATTACGCTTATAACAAAGGAGTATTAATAATTGCAGCTGCAGGAAATTCAGGTCCTTCCCAAGGATCAATAGGTTATCCAGGAGCCTTAGTAAATGCTGTGGCTGTAGCAGCTCTAGAAAATCGTCAACAAAACGGTACATACCGGGTTGCTGATTTCTCCTCACGCGGATATAGCTCCACTGACGGAGACTATGTAATTCAACAAGGAGATATAGAAATTTCAGCTCCTGGAGCATCTATATATTCTACTTGGAATAATGGTGGATATAATACAATAAGCGGAACATCAATGGCCACTCCCCATGTAGCTGGACTGGCAGCAAAGGTATGGTCCCAAAACCCCTCTTGGTCCCATACACAACTCCGCACAAATTTACAAACCCGTGCGAGAGCAGTAGATATTAAAGGAGGTAGCGGCGCAGCAACTGGCGACGACTATGCTTCTGGTTTCGGTTTCGCAAGAGTGCAATAACTAACAAAAGAGGCTTATTCCACTGTTTCGCCCACGGGACAAGTGGAATAAGCCTCTTTTATTTATATAGTTATGACAAAATATTCTACAGAATTACATCCTATGTTGAATGATTTATATATATTTACCAAATACACCGTAGCCAAAATAGACAGTTAGTACTGATAAAGCTGCAAATACGACATATTCAACTGTACCACCAGTTCTCGTAGTTACAGGAAATCGAACCGTTATCTTAAGTGGGTACAATAATTTAATACCATTTTTTGTTGCCATATCAAGTATGTAATGACTTGCCATCCCAACAAGAAAACCAAGTATGATGGAATCATTGTTAATAAAACCATTCAAAAGAAATGCCATTAATACTAAAAATAGTAAACTGTGTGTGAATGAACGATGCCCGAAAAGCGTGTTAATCACCTTTGATAATACTTTAAATTTGCGACCGATTTTACTACCTCCGTGACATATGTCCGGGAAGATTGCCCCAACAACGCCTGCTCCAACTAATAATACCGGATCATAATTTGAAACTTGGGCAAAAGCAAGACTTGCTGCAAGACCGCCGATGATGTGTGTGTTTCCTGTCATGCTTTTATTCTCCTTTTTATGTATGTAGACAATTATTTTACACTATTATGAGGATAAACGTTATCGGGCATTTGTACTGCCATTGAATATAAAAACAAACGAAAATGAAATAAATAGTAAAAGGATTGAGCATGAAAAAATTTGGGTATATATAAAGAAAGGGAGTGATGATTTATGGCAAACGGAAATAAAAGATCTCTGATAATAGGAGCAGCTACTGCGCTAGCAGCAGTATATTTCACAAACAAAAACAATAAAGCTCAATTAAAAACAGCAGTAAAAAATTCGAAAACGAAGATCGATTCGATGATGTCTTCTAAGAACACAAAACCTAGTCAGGCGACTAAGACAGGTTACTCTGATCCAAACGACCCAGATGATAATCGTATGGTGGAAGAGGGAGCAATGACAAGCGTCCAATATTATAACGAAAACGTACAGGATGCTAACTCAAAAGCTGAGGCAAAACAAGCATTTCCTAAGTCACAACATAAAAAATTAGCTAAAAAAGAAGAGTCATTACCAGAAGATAATAATGATTCACCAGCAAAACAGGAAAATGCAGCACACTTATAAAATTAGAAATATAAATAAACACCAGTGTCTCTCTTAGGCACTGGTGTTTATTTATATTGTATATAGTTAATGATCAACATCATTTTAACATTCAATCCTTTACTAACTCAATAACAGCCTGAATCTCAATACCATTTAAACCTTGAGTAGCAAGACGGTCTGCTTCTCCATTCATTTTCCTTGGCACCAACTCATATTCTGCTTGTATGCCAAGCTTCGATAGTTTTCCTTCAATTCGGTCTGCCCACCCAGTTAAATCCTGCTCAATTACTGGCCATTCACCATTTAAATGATTAATCACAACCTGTGAATCACCTATAAATCGAACAGGCAAATGATGAACTCCTAGCAAATCCAATTCCTGTAAACCTAAATGCATAGCAGCGTACTCCGCCTCATTATTCGATTCCAAACCCGTCGTAGCAGCATTTCTTCTAAGTCTATAAGACTTGCCATTTTGTTCATAATAAATAACACAACCTAGCCCCGAACTTTTCGTATCCCGATCATATCCCCCATCAAAATAAACCGTGACATTATGTGGCTCCGTCTCAATACCTTTCAAATACCCCTTCAATTCCTTTACTGTCCACGAACTATCAAACCTATCCACAAAAGTAACTTGCTTTAGTCGACCGGTACGCTCCATATCTTCGGCAAATAACAATGCTTGCGCTGCGGGCACTTCCTCTGAAAAGAAATCCATCTCCGCTCCTCGCTTCGTTTTGTAAATCCACTCTATTCTCACTTTCATTGAGCATTCCTCCTAATAGCATTAGTATCACCATTTTATATCCATTTATGATGCTTCTTCTACAAAGTGAAAGCTTAAGAAAATGACCGATATTCTTGTTAAGGAAAAATTTTAAATAAAAGTTGTTGAAACTAATTATAGATTACTTAAGAAAATATCCATTTATGCATATCCTACAGATTTTTTTCAATTTATCTAGTATATTTGAAATGTAAAAAGGATTTTAAACACGAATAGTTAAGCAATTAGTACTCATTTGTAAAATGATCTTTTAGTAACGAATGTGTGTAATATTCTTTTGGAAATGGGGGAAATCACTCTACCAATAGAAACTTTATGAGAATCAATCCAAGACTCCCAGTCTACCGTAAAAATTGCTTTTTATTTTGATTAATTGCTTGAATGTAAAAAGGCAAATTTTGAAACTCGAAGAAGAACAGTGCTTGTTGATACACTTCTTTGATTTCATCTATAGGAGCCGCTTTCTTTTCTAAACATTGGCCTTTGTAGTATAGGAATTTTCCAGTTAGGAACATAAAGGAACTTTCCTTTGACCTTTGGATTCCTTGATTTGCTGTATTTAGAGCTTCATCGTATTCTTTGAGATCATAAAGGATTTTACATTTATTAAATAAAACAGTTATTAGAGTTTTATATATTTTATAATCACTGTAGTTTTTGTGGATGTGCTCTTTTAATATTTTATTGTAATAAAATAAACACTTCTGACTCTCACCATTTTCACCGTAGACGTTAGCAATAGTATTATTAATTTTTATTTGCAAAAATCTGAACTGGATAGTGGTTGGATTTGAATAGTTTAAAATACTTTTTAAGTTAACTATACATTCTTCTGGTGAAATATTTTTTAAATAATATCTAGCAGTATTTAAAATATAATCACAGTATAAATCTAACCAAATATTATCTTTATCAATTTGATTTGAATTAATAATCGATATTATTTTTTGATAATTATGCTCTTTTAAGTGAAACTCAATAGCATTTATTAGTTCTTCACTTTTAAAAACGTTTTTATGAAATAGCATTTCAATAAAGTATTCTACTGGGACTTGTAGTTTTAAAGCTATTTTCAATAATGTATCTATTGCTGGGTATACTTCACCAGCTTCAATTCTACTAATTGTTGACTGTGTACAAATATCCTTTGAGAGCTCTTTTTGGGAAATACCCGCCTCAGCTCTCAGTTTACTAATCTCTAAGCCTAAATATTTCATTTCCAACAGAATCACCCCATATCATATAAAAAAGGACGGAAAAAAACATGAAAAAATTATCTATTATCTTATTAATCGTATTAGCAGTTGCACTTTATCCAAATGGTAACAATGAAGAGGCAAAATCATTTAAACAACCAATTACTACTTATGACTTACCTTTCACAAACTAATGATGACACGTCCAATAAGATTGTTATGATAAAGTCTTATTGGACTTCTCTTTCAAAACCAAATCATATATAAGGAGAAAACCCAATGCAGCCTAAAGCGAATCTTGAACAGAATCCCTCGTCTATTAAGCATAGCGCAGTTAATAAAAATAATCATCAAAAAAATAGCAAGTCTCAGTTAAATAACGTTGAAAGAACAAACAGCAATCAAGTATTTGCATCATCGCTGAGTGGCCTGGAATTGGACCTTATATATGCAATACATAGAAACGAGTTTGAATTGTATTACCAACCTAAAGTGAATACGAAAGAAAATGTTATTATTGGAGCCGAGGCACTTATTAGATGGAATCATCCTAAATTAGGGTTAAGATCGCCCAATGATTTTATTCCGTTGGCTGAAAAAATAGGTTTTATTAATGATATTGGCAAATGGGTTAAGAAAACTGCATGTGCTCAAAATAAAGCATGGCAAGATGCGAAACTTCCTGCTATTCCAGTGTCTATCAACTTATCTGCCTCACGCTTCATGGAGACAGATTTAGTTAACAGTACTAGGGAAACACTGGAGCAAACTAAGCTTGAAGCTCGTTATTTAGAGATAGAGATTACCGAAACTTCTATTATGAGAAACGAGGAAATTGTATTCTCCCAATTAGATGCGTTAAAAAAGTTAGGGATTAAAATTGCTTTAGATGACTTTGGAACTGGCTACTCTTCGTTATCCCATTTGCATAATTTTAATGGAAAAATTGACATATTAAAAATTGATCGTTCTTTTATTAAAGATTTGAGTAACACTAAGCAAGAAGATGCAAATTTTATCGTACATATGATTCTGCAATTATCAAATCACTTAAACATGGATGTAATCGCAGAAGGCGTTGAAACTATGGAGCAATTGAAGGTTCTACAAAACTATAATTGCAACACAGTTCAGGGTTATTTGTTTTCCAAACCAGTACCCGCAAATCAGTTTGCCGAGTTATTGAAGAAACAGAGGATAGAACCTATTTATTGAAATATCTACAAAAGGTTCCCCACATTAAGTAGGAAACCTCTTTTTTATGCTTCTAGTTCAAGTAATAATATAGTTTCTCTAAAATAAACTTAAAGCGTTACACCCTGGGGATGTTTCCCAAAGTAGACTCTCTTTTCCTCAAATGTACGTCTAGCTTAACATAAGCACTGCCTTCATTCTTTTTTTCTATCATGTCGATTAGGTGAGTAGTTGCGAGTTTCCCTAATTCATAGATCGGTTGTTCAATCGTACTTATTTCGGGATCTACCATTTGAGTTAACTGAATGCCATCAAATCCAATGATTGCTATATCTTGTGGCACTCGGATATTCATTAACTTTAACGTTTTTAATGCCCCGATAGCCATAAGATCGTTTCCGAAAAAAATCCCATCACAATCTCCGTGGTTATTCATTAATTCTTTTGTGAGTTTTTGGCCGCTTTCTAAAGAGAAGTCACCTTCATAAATACACTCTTCCTGAAGGGGCAGATACTTTTTCATCGCTTCTCGGTAGCCTTTCACTCTCTCTAAGGATGATGGATAGGCGCTTGGTCCACTTATATGAGCAATCTTCTGGCAACCCACCTCTATTAAATGCGCTACTGCAAGTTTAGCCCCATCGCTATTATTTACTCCAAACGAGTTATCTTCATCATCTTCTGCTCCGCGGTCAATACGAACAAAAGGTAGGTTCATATTCTCCATTCCTTTTAATACCTCACCGTTAAATTGAAAGGATCCCAATATCAAACCATCTATAAATCGACTTTCAAGGCTCCTCCAAAATCCAGTGGAATGAAGCAACTCTTCCTCTGTATTAATTAAAAATAAACTATATCCTCTTCTTCTTGCAACACCCTCAATAGCGACTACTAACTCGGGAAAGAATGGATTAGTAATATCAGGGATAATTAAGGCAATAGTATTCGTTTTCCCCTTAGATAGACTTCTAGCAACTTCATTTGGCTTATAATCCAGTCGCTCCATGACATCTTTAATTTTCTTTTCTGATTGCTCGCTTAAATATCCTTTACCGTTCAGATATCTAGATATAGTTGCGATGGACAAACCTGATTCTCTTGCTACATCTCTAATCGTTACGTTTTTCTTCACAAAACTCAAACTCCCTGCCAAGTTATGATGAAAAGGTTCAGAGAAAAGTCGTGAATGACTTCGACATCTCCAAACCTTTAGTTTTCATCCTATTTCCTTTACATGAAACGAAAGGATATCCGTTTCCCCCTTATCCAGAGAACCAATACCAATCATTCCTGAGGTAATTTTGTCATCCTCAAATTCTATAAGCTCCTCATTATCAATTGAAAATCGGATACTTGTTCCTTGATACTCAACCTTAAAACAATATTTTTTACCGTTTTCCCAGCTAAATGGAACAGTGATTAAGCGTTCATAACCAAAATCATTGAAAATAAGGGATACTTTACCTTCTCCATCAAATCCGACTAAATAATGTCGTTGAATCCCCTGTGCTCTAAAAATCATTTGGTGACTACTCCCACTGATTGGATTAATCTCAGTTTCAATAATGGCATCCCTTGTATAGTAATTACCTGTATAGCTCGAACAATTACCTTCTGATATACAGGTCATCTTATCTCCAACTAATGACCACTTACCATTATGATGGGCAAATGGAGTGATACTTAGAAATTCAACAAATTGTTTGGAAAAGTCTATACTATATTCAGCTTTTCCAAAGATGTGGAAATTTTTTAAATAGAGTGCCCCGAATGCACGGTTAAGGGATTCGGAAGGACTCTCGAGAATATATCCAATTTCATCTATCAATGCGCCATTTGTATCTGGAATAGTGAATTTTATGCTGTTCCTTTGTTGATTTTCAAGTTCTATTTTATCTAATACCATGCATTCCTTTGTAAAGGTATTACGAATATATGGAGTAATAAAAATCCCCGACCCTTGCCATTTGTCTAGATAAATTTCAACAGCTACTTGCTGTCCACTATAAGCTTTTGGAGCAAAAGTTGGTTTGTATTTTTCATCATTAAATTCCTCACGGCGATAGAAAGGCTTATAAAATATTTTACTTTGACTGTCTCCATACATCCGATCAAAAATAACCTCCAGTGATCCTTGTCCAACTTTATCACTGTGCTTTATAAACGCTTTAAAAGGATTATCCGATTTAAAGCCATGTGTGGATCCTGGAAGTGCAAAGTCAAAGAACACTTCCCCATTTTTTACTTTGTTCTGTATTTTTTCGGGTGGGGTCTCGCCTGCCATTTTATATCCTAATAGCGCCAGTTCTGCTGAGAATGTTGGGATATCAACAATATTTAAGTAACCTGATACACTGGAAGCAACAATACTATCATTGACTGGACTTCTATAATGAGCAGGAATATCATCAATTCCACCATACACTCCAATAATCGTCCCTACATTTCCTGCATTACAATCTGTATCCCATGCACACATTGTTGCAATTTCAATAGTTCTTGCAAAATCTCCATTCCCGTAAAGAAGTGCTAATATACATACTCCTGCATTCGGTATAATGTGACATATTCCAGGATATCTATCATATCCCCATTCATCTTCTAAGTAGTTGCGACATTCACGAAAGTCATCTGGCTTCTGAAGATGGAATGCCATTACTGCATTTACTACTTTTGCATAAGTGGACTCCCCTGGAATTACCGATAATCCTGTGTCTATTATTTCTTGAACGGACTTCGCAGTGAAAGCTTTAGAAATACAAGCAGCTATAAATCTTGCACCATAAAGACCTTCTTTATCATGAGACACACTAGCAGCCACTTCTGCAAAATGAGCTGCTTTTTTAAAATCGCCTGGATATATTAATCCCCAACTATCAATGAGAATCTGGCCACCAATTTGTTCCGCTAAGACAATTCCATTTTGTTTTACTGAGCCTGATTGAGGAGCCGGAATCCCGTTTTTTAGATTGAGATAGGCATTATGCTCTGTACTTATACCTTCTCCACCCCACCAAATCATCCCAATGTTTTCTCTACAATAGTTCAACCACGACTTCCCTACATCTTCTGCCGTCACTTCCCTATCCTTCGCATCATCATAGAGAGAGCGGATAAAGAATATAGGACCGTTCGCATCATCATCTGCTGAAAACATATGATAATCCTTTACGTAACCTCTAATATCGCCATAAACTTCTTGTATTTTTTCGAATGTCCATTCTGTAGGTTCTAACGGTGCACCAAGTCTAATTCCAACGTTCATTCCCAAGAATCCCGCATACACCTTTTCCAAATAATTTTCATGTAACACGTGATTCACTCCAATTCCGGTTATTACGATTTAAAGATACTCATTCTTTTTTGATTAAGAGCAATATCCTCTTTTATAATTATTTCAGCGACCTCAGCAAATTGCTCCGCTAAAGAAATGAAATTTGTTTTGTTTGTTTCTTCTAATAGCCTTATATCTTCTTTTTTAATAACATCTACACCATACATTGCTCCGAGTATGACGCCTGTCATTACCCCAATGGAATCTGTATCTCTACCAGAGTTAATACCATCAAAGATAGAGGTGTAGAAATCTCCATCGTTTAACACGATAAAGGCAAGTGCCATTGGAAGCTCTTCAATGGAAAATAGCCTGCTTGGAGTATAGTGATTGGATGGAACACCGATTTTCTCAAACTTTCGATGGACGTCATCCTTCATTGGTGAATACTTTTCCATTTTTTTATGCAATAGTTCAATGACTTCATCCATGTCAGCATTTTTCATGCGTAACTCTTTTGCGGCATCTGTTAAATCCTTAATAGCTTCCTTCGTTCCATCTTTTGCGAGAGATAAAGCGGTTTCAATTATCTCGTCAATGGTGGTATTGGCTTCAAAGGCTTTTGCAACACAGGCGGCTAATACTCCAGCCGCCTCCAGACCATAACTACTTTGGTGTCCCATGGCGAATAATATTGCTTCATCATATGCAGCCTTAGGATTACCTGCATTGACTATACCAATAGGTGCTATATACATAGCTGCACCACAGTTAACCATATTGCCAATACCACCTTCTCTTGGTTCACAGTTTGCTAGCACATGCCGTATAAAGATATTCTTTTCTGGATAGAACAGTCGATCCATAATCATTGCTTCTTTCCCCAGTTCAGGAATGTATTGCTTTTTATATGCAATTTCCTTGACGAATTCATCCCCCATATCATATGCATCTAGATGTCGTTTTTTTGTTAAATACACCTGTATCAATGCATTTGTCATGAGGGTATCATCTGTAATTGTTCCATTCCCCCTCATTCTTCCTAGTCTTTCCTCTTCAGGGATATCCGCTTTATACCATTTTGTTTCAAGGGATTCTACCCGACCATACTGCACTTTTATTTCCTGATAGTTTAATTTTTCTATTGTTGCTCCCATCGCATCACCAAGTGCCGTTGATAGGAGGACTCCCTTTACTCGATTTTGAAAAGAAACCATTTATATTACCCCTTACTTGATTGTTTCGTTGGCATATTCTGTAATTTCATCTCCGCCAGCTTCATTCCACTGTTTTACATACTTATCGAATTCGCTAACTGGTCGTTTTCCAGTAATAACATCTGCAGAAAAGTCTTTATAAATATTTTCCATCGCATCCCATTTAGAAACAAACTCTTCAGGAATTATGAAACTGTTGTCAGGATTATAGAATTCATTTGCAAGATCTCTCGAATTTTGTGCAGGCTCACTTAATAATGGAGTGACAAGTGGTTTTTCTAATTCAAAAGCTTCTGGTTCCCAGAATCTTGCGTACCATTCATTGTAGTATTTCTCTGTTAATTCAATACCGGAATCAGTTATGTTAAAATGCTCACCTTCGAAACCAAGACGATCAAGTTTTTGCCCTTCTGGACTAGCTAAATAATCTAATACTGCAAAAGCCACATCTTTGCTCTTAGATTGAGATGAAATTGCTAAGCCACGAGATTCTTTCGTAATATCTGTAGCAGTAAAACCTTGGAATTCTCCTTTTGCTGGTGGAAGTACTACAACCTCAGCATCTGCACCATTTACTTGTGTCATTTTGCCATTATAGATATCAATAATTTTTCCGTTTGTACCAGTAATAACAGCTGCATCACCATCATAAAAAGCTTCTTCTTTTGTATCCCATTGCTTCGTTAAATACTGTGGATCTAATAATCCTTCTTTGTATAATTGGTTATAAAATGTTAATTTAGCCTTCTCTTGTTCAGAAACCTTTGAATTTATAAACTTTCCATCCTGTTCCAACCAAGTTTGGTTTAAACCAAATGCCATTTTAAAAACGGTATCCAGTTCCGCAATATCTCCAGCTACCGTTACAGCATAAGCTGGTTTACCACCGTCTGCATTTTGAACAACTTCTTTAAAAAATGCATGGTAATTTTCGATGGTTGGGTCTGCCATTAATGCATCTGAACTAGCTGCCTTCTCGAACCAGTCCTTACGAATAACAGGTGTCTTTGAATCTAATGGCTTAATCCATAGTAGGTATGGATAATTTTTTAATCTTTCTTCATTATGAGGTAGCAAAGTATCCTTAATATACTCTGACTTCTCAATGTATGGAGTTAAATCCTCGAGTAGATCTTGATTAGCAATTTGTTGATCTCCACCTTGGAAATAGATCAAGTCTGGAATCTCTCCACTCATTAACAGTAGATTTAACTTCTCTGCATAGTTACCTTGAGGCATTTCAACCAATTCAAACTTCACATTTAAATCTTTATCTTCTTTTAAAGCCTTTTCTAAATTAGAAAAGTACTTAACTGCTACTGGATTAGATGGTCCTTCATCCTTGAATACAACTTTCAGATTAACTACGCCATCTTTATCGACAGTTGCTTCACTTGCATCATCTGAATCGTTAGAACAAGCCGCTACAAAAATCATGACAAAAACTAGAACTAATAAAAGCATCTTCTTCATTTTAATTCCCCCTTTGATTTGGTATTGCAGTTAAATGCTAATAAGTATCTTAATCTTTTACCCCTCCTTCAAGTGTTCCTTTCGCATAATATTTAAGAATAAACGGATAGAAAACAAGCAATGGGACGATGGAAATAATAATTGTTCCTGCTTGTAAAGAACCAAAGTCTAGTGCCTGCACCTGCTCATAAGATAGAAGATTCTGTGCCCCTAAGAGAGTCGTATTATCTCTCTCTACAACAAATTGTCTTATGACTACTTGCAATGGCCATTTATTAGGATCGGTTAAGTAAATCGTCGCTCGGAAATATTCGTTCCAATGATAAACTCCATAAAATAACCCCAATGTAGCCAAGCCGGGTTTAGAAAGTGGTAACATAATTCGAGTAAAGATTCGAAAATGACCTGCTCCATCAATTCGTGCAGCCTCTAAAATACCATCAGGAACTTCTTCAAAGAATCGCATCAGGATAAACAAGTAAAAAATATTAATTGTTTTATAGAGTAATAGAGAAGCATAGGTGTCTAAAAGTCCTAGGTCTTTTACTAATAGATACTCCGGAATTAGACCGGGTTCAAAAACCATTATGACGATTAAAAAGAGAATAACCACGCGTTTCCCAACAAAGTCTGTCCTTGCTAAAACATACGCAGCTAAAGCTGTTAAAAATAGATTTAGGGCAGTACCGACAATCGTCAGAAACAAACTATTAAATATACTTCTTACGATAAGTGGGTTTGAAAACAACACCTCGTAATTGATAAACGAAAATCCTTTAGGAATAATATCCAATCCGCTAAGCTTATGCACTTGTAAAGGGTCCGAGAAGGACATCGCCATCAAATTTAGGATAGGAACCAGTACCATAAATGATAAGACTAACAATACCGTACTAATGATAAACTGGGACCAAGTAAACCGCTTAACAAAACGTCGCATCACTTACCACACTCCTTTCCCCGTCAACCTTTTCGATATAAAGTGAGTACTTAGTATTAAAATAACACCAATTACCCCTTTAAAAAGACTGGCTGCCGTTGCATAAGCATATTGTCCATTTAGAATCCCAATACGATACACATACGTATCTAAAATATCTATTTTACTAATAGTAGAATCATTAATCATATTGAATACTTGGTCAAAACCTGCATTAAGGAAGAAACCTAAATTTAATATGAAAACGACTACTACTGTACTTAGCAATTGTGGAAATGTTATAAAACGCATCTGTTGAAAAGTAGAAGCACCATCTATACGCGCTGCTTCATATAAAGAAGGACTGATTTTCATAATAGCTGCGAGATAAATGATTGAATCCCATCCTGCACTTCGCCACATTTCCGAAAATACAAGCACCCATCGGATATGATCTTTACTTGTCATATAATCGAGTGTTGGCAGTTGAAAAAAATTCCTGATAACATTTATACCACCTGCATCAGGGCTTAATAAGCTAATCCATACCCCTGCAATTACCACCCATGATAAGAAATGAGGCAAATAAATGACAGATTGAACATATTTTCTAAAAGGACCATTTCTAAGTTCGTTAATCATCAATGAAAGAACGATCGGAATTGGGAAAAAGAAAATAATTTTCATAGAGCTGATAATAATCGTGTTTTGTAATACATCAAAAAAAGCTGGAGAGCTGAATAATACTTTAAAGTGCTTCAAACCGACCCAAATATTATCCCCAATAACACGGTAATCCTGAAAAGCGAGCTTCATGCCGATAATAGGAATCACATTAAAAATGACAAAGTATAATATAGCCGGAAAGAGCATTAAGTAAATGACCCAGTCTTTTTTAATTTTGTGGAATATCCCTTTCTGTGTCATGGATTCGCTCCTCTTTAATAATTTGATCTACATCTTGTTTACGTGGCATTCCAGCTTGTGCACCTTTTTTTTGAACAGACAAAGCTGCAGCAATATTTCCAAAATCGATACATTCACTTAATTCTTTACCATTAGCTATTGCAACAGCAAATGCACCACAAAAAGTATCTCCAGCACCAGTTGTATCTACGGCCTTTACGACATGGGCTGGTATATGTACTATACGGTTCCCATCAAAGAATTTAACTCCATCTTGCCCACAAGTAATCATTAGTTTATTAGGAAACTTGGTTAGTGCATCCTCCATACTAATAACTGGCTGATCCAGTACCTCTTGGTATTCATATTCATTTGGAGTTAAGTAAGTAATTTTATCTATAATATCTTGTTTTATCAGTTGAGCTGGAGCCGGATTTACTATGATTATCTTTTGATGCTCATAGAGAATTGGTATAAGATAGTCAATTGTTTCCATTGGGATTTCTAGTTGGAATATAAAAATATCATGCTTCAAAATCTGTTCTAAACAATTCTCTACATATTTCTTGTTTGTATAGCTATTCGCACCAGGAATGACAATGATTCGGTTTTCAGAGTTACTAATCTCAACAAAGGCTGCTCCTGTATGCGCATTATTCTCAAATTGAAGAAAAGAAGTGACTATATTCTCTTGTATAAAGGTATCCTTTGCAAAATAGCCATTATCATCTTTGCCGACAGAGCCAAAAAATGAAACTTGTGCTCCTAAACGAGATGCTGCTACTGCTTGATTTGCGCCTTTTCCTCCGAGTGCCCTAAAAAAGTTATTTCCAATTATCGTTTGACCTGTCTTTGGGAGCTCGTCAGCCTCAACAAAGTAATCACTATTTATACTGCCGATCACTGCAATTTTTTTCATATGTCTAACACCCTAATCTATTAGTATGTTCATCAACGGTGCATGTTGCTGTGCGCCATATACATCTCTTTCTCCAACAGTTCCGGAAGAAACTTCCCTGAGAATTGTTATCTTTATGCCCATCGCGGGATCAAAGAAAACAATATGACGTACATCACTTTCTATTACGTTATAAAGCTCGCAAATCAGTTCCGTAGTAATTTTGTTTGAGTTTTTAACCCTCAGATATTTTTCAGAACTATCAAATAAAATATCCATTGTCAGTTCAAATGGACCTGAATTTTTACTCCTTAATACCTTTGCTATATCAAATAATTTCTCCATTTGTACCCACCCTATCTATATTCAATTCGGAACGGATTATTTACTATTTCCATTAAGTGATATACAGAAAACTCGTAAACGGCGCCGAACTCAATGTCGCTTGGTGCAAAAGGAAAAGCAAGATTCCCTGCTGTAGATTTTCTTTTTTCATGAGGGAAGTGCAAAAAAGTTGATCTTGCGGTAGAACAAATGCTATTTGCAAGCTCTTGATCTTTTGCAATTACTTCTATTACTAAGCCTATTTCATGACCACTGAATACTTCTTTTTCCTTGTCTCCAAGTACTGCATTCATTCCATAATTGTAAAAGTTCACTTGGTAATAATTGCTTGGAACTTCGTCATAATATTCGCTTACTTGTTGTTTCACTCTGGCTTCAATATCATCAATATTTTCCAATAAAATCGGATCTCTTATTCCTGCTAATACAAAAGTACGGTAAGCAACTTTTCGAGCTCCTTCTAGCTTGATAAAGTACTGACTTTCAGGTATATACTTACTATTAAAAACTTCTACAACTCCACCTTCTAATTCTTTGAACTCACATTGTTCAAGGTTCAAAGTGAAACCAGGTCCATGCAGAATATATGGATGCTCTTTCTCATAAAAAGTGTGTGCGGCCACACTAATTGATGTACATCTACGTTTTGGATTTAATGACTTCACTTTAAAAGAAGTATCACCGATGATGCCTAAAATACTATCCTTCGTCGTTCCAGGCTCTGCGCAAAGAGCTCCACATTCCAATATTTTACCGAGATGATAGGAAAGCCCTGGGTCCTTTCCATGGAATATTCCTATTGCAGCAAATGGAGATGGATCATAGGCTCTTCCGCAAACGATAATATCTGCTCCTTCTTGAAGAGCTTCCAGAATAGGTTCATGCCCCATCTGCGCTACAATCCCATTGGTCTCGAGAATCACCTCTTCCGTTAAAGGTGGGATATTAGGGCTTAGTGGTTTTATTTTCCCTTGCACATTTGAATCTATTACTAAATCATTCGCAATATCTGCCCATACGATAGCTATTTTCACTTGGAGGTTTAATTCTTGTAAAATTTCCTCGATGATTTCCATCGTCCAATTCACATGAACCTGTGCTCCTGCTCCACCTGCCGAACCAATGATAATCGGT
Organism: Psychrobacillus sp. FSL K6-1464; assembly: GCF_038003145.1. Taxonomy (NCBI): domain Bacteria; kingdom Bacillati; phylum Bacillota; class Bacilli; order Caryophanales; family Bacillaceae; genus Psychrobacillus; species Psychrobacillus sp. FSL K6-1464. The sequence goes on along the minus strand of NZ_JBBOOP010000001.1, from coordinate 829,499 downwards.
ATTTTTTTCGGAATTCCATTTTCTAATATAATCATTAAATCCTTTTTGGCAGCACGCCTACTAACAATGGAAACACCCGCCCCGAGTTTATGGGGTCCTGCATCTGTAGAACCTGCATCCACCACAATTCCGTGTGGTTCCTCTTCTATTCCTAGTAGAAATGATTCCTCTGGGAAACCATATCCCAACATCCCACATGGAGATAAAATTTTAATATCATTGCCCATCCCGTCACCCCTCATATTTACTTATAAATGTATCTATTTTAAATTGTAAGAATAATCATGGAACCGGTTACATATTGTGTTAAAAAAATATTCAACCGGTTTTTCGAATTTATGAAACCGGTTACAAGTATGATAATTCAAAATACTCTTATAGTCAACAACATTTTTTACGCTTGTTCCCTGTGCATTAAACTATTCTGATAATTAACTATCTCTTCTCTTCGAAGTGTTATAGTTGCTCCTTTAAAGACAGAAGTTAGTCCTAAATACAGTAATTTATGAATTGTTTGCTACACAGGGACAAAAAAATGCCCTACTCAACATTTCTATCGAGTAGGGCTGCTTCTTTTAGTGTTTTTTACTTATTATTACCCTTTCCCGGGTTTACTACAGTCACATCGAATGTCAGCGTATGCTTACCATATGTTACGGTAACTGTTGTTTCTCCAGGGCCTTTACCTTTTACCACGCCAGCATTAACGGACGCCACGTTATTTTTGTTAACTTTGTATGACGCAAGGTTCGTTACGTCTTTTTCTATTGTCTTACCATCTACAGTTGTAACTTCTGTAATTTTCACTTTTACTTCCTTACCAGGTCTAGTTTCTACCTGATCTTGGTCGATAGTTAGTGTTACTACAGGTTCAACAACGACAGGTGCTTTTACTGTAATATTTACAGTAACTTCATTTTTACCATATGAAACAGTAATTGTTGTCGTACCTTCAGCCACTGCAGTTACTACTCCATTTTTAACTGTAGCGATACTTTCGTCTGCTACGACATAAGTTGCTTCTGTTGTTACATCTTTATCAGTTGCATCACCTTCTACAGGTGTAGATGTTTCTGTTACAGTCAGTTGAGATGTTTCTCCAGCTGTTAAGTCTAGCGTAGTTGGGTTAACAGAAAGAGTTATTACTGGTTCTACTATTTCTTTTTCATAAATTAATGCTTCGCCCACATTTCCTGCAGCATCCTTAACGATTACTTTTACTGAATCTGTTTCAGCTGTTACTGGGAATGTAAAGCTACCGTCTTGGTTCAAGTTAAACGCTACTGGTGCAGTTGCTTCACCATTGACAGTAGTAATATAGGAAGCTTTTAATTTCTCATTTAAATTATAATCTAATCCATACAAATATAGTTCTTCATTATAATCGATATATTTGTCTGTTACTTGACCAGTTGCAACGCCTTCAGTTACTGTTCCAGCAACTTCTGGTTTTGTTGTTTTCACGATAACTGGTCCAACATAATCTTGCACAACTCCAGAAGCTGCAACACCAGTGAAGTCTATAGTGTATAAGCCATCAGGAATAGTAGTTGCTGGATCTGTGCCCCACGGTTTATATTGTCCTGCAATATTCAGGTTATAAGATCCTTTTGCTAGTGCGGAACCTGAATGTAAGTAACCAATATAGCCATCCCCGTATTCCCCACCTTCAGGATTCATAATATCCCAAAGTTCGATATAGTTTGTTGTTACGTCACCAGTTAATGTAAACGAAAGAACTGCGGAATCCTGAACTCCGTCACCATTAAAGGATAAATCTGTTGTTGAAATTTTGTAGTCTTTTAATTGTGTTGCCTCTGCTCCACCAAAGTCAGCCGCAAATGGCAAGGAAACTTCTGAATTACCACCGTTAATATGGATATATCCTAGTATTTCAGAACCATTTGGTGCAGTTGCTTTAGAAGCTGTCAATGTAACTTTTAACACTTGCTCTCCAGCAAGATTGAATGTCGGTTTGTCTATCGTCACTTTTGCGTCACCAAATGACTTGGTTACATCTACTGAGACGTTATAGTTTCCACCTTTACCAGCAATATCTTTCACTAAAATCTCTTTTGTGACGGAAATATTACCATCTTTCAATGATTGGGGACCGAAAGTAACTGTTCCTTTCACGTTATCCACAATAGCTCCATTGCTATCTAATACAGCCGTATCTAATGCATACGCAAGAATTTCTGGATGTGCCGCTGCATACGCATTTACACGACCTGCACCTTGAGCAAATACATCATACTTATTTGTATCCAATATTTTAGCAGTATTGGAAAGCGCTACTTTTACATCAAAAGCATTCCAATCAGGATTTGCTTGTTTTACAAGCGCAGCAATACCTGCGATATGCGGTGTTGCCATAGAAGTTCCTGTTTTACGATCATATGCTTCGTCGTAAACAGCTTCAGGGAAATCTTTTTTGTACATTGGAATAGTAGACATAATATTTGTTCCAGGTGCGCTTACATCAGGTTTAATATCAAAGTTTGGTGTAGATGGTCCACGTGAACTAGAATCGTTTACATCGTCACCAAGTGTTTTTGTGGATGCAAACTGACCAAAGCTAACTTTACCTGTTCCTTTTGCTAATTCCGCACGGATTGCCATTCCATCCGTATAAGACATATCAAATGTCGGAATGAAGGCAAATGAATCTCCAAGGAATGTACCTGATGCATTTGGCGCACCCGATCCTGTCGCTGAGTTATGAATAATTGTAGCAACTGCTCCTTGCGCTCTTGCATTTTCAATTTTATCGACAAATGCGATAGAACCACGAGCAATCAAAGCTACTTTCCCTTTGACATCAATTCCTTCAAAATCTTTTACTTCCCCTAGCCCAGGTACTTCAACTAGGTCAAACTCACCTTGTAGTTGTGTTGCTAAATTTTGCCCAAATGTTGTGCCCATTAATTGTAGTTGTTTCGTTAAGTTGTAATCTCCAACCGTAAGATTTACTTGTCCGTTATACATTGTTTCAGGATTCGTTGTGTTACCCACTGCAATCCCTAAACGTGCAGTAGCCGGAGTTCCCATTGTTCCACGATTTGGACCAGAGTTACCAGTTGCAATTACTCCAATAGTTCCAGCAATCATCGCGTTATTAATCGCAAATGAACCTGCATCCGTTTCAGAGTTAGCTCCACCACCAAGTGATAGATTAATAACATCCATCTCTTCTATTACAGCTGTTTCAATTGCTTTAACTATTCCTGAAGTTGCTCCGCTACCATACGCTCCAAGTACACGGTAAGCATACAAATCTACTTTAGGTGCAATCCCTTTAATACCGAATTCGTTTGCACCAATTGCTGCTATCGTTCCGGCTACATGTGTACCATGTGATGTATAAAATGAACTTCCTGTTGTATTAAATTCAGGTGTTCCCGCTGGGCGTTCCGAAGGTAATGTCTCGGAAGCATCATCATCTGCACGATTTTTCGCATAAGTAGATGAATTTGGAATGAAGTTCTTCCCGCCTTTATAAATACCAGCAAACTCAGGATGATCTGCATCAATACCTGTATCAAGTACCGCTACTTTAACCCCTTGTCCTTCAATTCCTTCATCCCATAGCTGTTCAATGCCTAGGAAGGAAACACTTGTATTCATTTGAGCTTCTAATGTTTCATCTTTTATAAGACCGGAAGATTTAGTTGTATTTTCTTCTGATGCATAAACAGTAGCATCTGGTTCGATTAACGTAATTCCTTCTACAGTTAATAATTTCGGAATGTCACTTGCTTTAACTGTTGCTGCAAATCCGTTCAATACTGTATCAAACGTATATCCTTGCTTTAATTGAACCTGTTTAACAGTTAGTTCTTTTTTCACTTTTGCTTGTTGAGCTTTTACATTTGCACGGACCTGATTTGCGCGCGCATTTGAGAATTTGTTGCCTTTCACTTGGCTAATTCCTTGTTCTAGTGCTACAGGCTTCTCGGATAAATGAATAATTACTGCAACATCTTGATTGCCTGACACATTTTGTAAACTTTCATGAAGGGTTGGGCCATCTTTAGATAAGCTCAATTGTTCCGCTATAGCAGCCTTCAGTTGAATAGTACTTTCACTTTGACTATTCTGCTTGAATGGTTTAACTTCTTCAGCACTAGCATTTGAGAATGGAACCAATAGAGATAAAACCATAATCACAGCTAGCATACTACTAAAGAACTTCGTAAACTTAAACTTCTTCAAATCTCATTTCCCCTTTAACTTGAGTTTTCACACTTCCAATTAAGTGTGACAATACCAATTTATCACAATTAAACTAGTGCGAATACCGAAATTTCTAATTATTCAAAAGATTGTAAAATAGTATTAGTTTACTAAATATAATGCATATCTTTTGAACCTAATTCAAAATTATATATTAGTATTTTATACTAATATAATTGGTTTAAATTAATAGATTTATTAATACTTAAATCCCGTTATTTTTTTCATTCAGATTTATTTGCTACACAGGGACATAAAAAAACACTTACAGACCTCTCCTGTAAGTGTTTTATTTTTTAAACTTCTATTTTTTACTAGTTCCACTAATAGTATAAACTCCAGTCCTTAACAAGGCTTGCTTTAATGAACTAAAAGTAGAAATATTCCCGAAATTGACTCCAAGTTGAATCGAAGTCTGCGCCACTTCAGGTCGAATACCAGATAAGACAGTCTTAATGCCAAGCAATTGAAGTACATCTATTAAACGGAATAATTCATTTGCTACCATTGTATCCATAAACGTGACAGATGAAATATCTATGAAAAGTTTGTCTATATTCATTTCCACACATGTATTAGGGACACTTTCCAATAATAACCTGCTCCTAAATGTATCGATATCCCCTACTATAGGTAAAACTCCGACACTCTCTAAAATTGGTATGACTGGTACACTAAGTTCATTTATCAACGCTTGTTGGGCATTCAATCTATTGTTAGATAGATAGTAATACCTTTCCGAAAAACTATGAATAAGTTGATCGAATGCGGTATTAAACAAGCGACTCCACTTCAACACAACGGTATTGAGCAAATCATCATGATGTGCAAATGCAAAGTTCTCTACAAATAGCCATATTGTTTCACGCGTTTTATTTAGCGCCTTTATGACGTCATGGATCGGTATATTATGTTCAATTCTACTTTGGGCTACTGTTTCAGCCCATATTAAAAGTTGCTCCTGAAAGCCGTTTTCTTCCTCCAAAAAAGCATAAGCTACGGTACTAATAGTTAATGCATGCTGCTCTTTTAAAACTTTGTCTATTTCGGGATTCAAATTATTAGAATAAAAAGGGCTGTCAAAATCACATTTTGCGGTAAACCATTTGGTTGTAATATTACTTGAATTTACAAGAATGTATTCATAAAGTTCGCGATCAATCGATGCCATTATATCTACCTACTTTCTACATTACCACCATCTACCATTTAGTATAAACGTTTAAAGTGTAATGGACTATACCTAAAGTAAGTATATTTAAAAACATTCAGAATTGTTTACTACACAGGGACGAAACCTCCTCGAGTAACCCAACAATCTCCTTCGTCTCCTCAATGGGTACCGGAGATATGCCAGTTTCAAAAAATTGTACGACTTGCTCGATTAACCCTGCGTAATACGGTTTCTCCTCTTCCCATAAACGTAAGGAATGAACATTTTCTTTGGTATGCATAGTTGCTCCAAATCGATTATGCCACTCGTTTTCTCCTCGAATGATGGCGTGTTTTCCGTTAGAAAATGTCATGTGAATTTGTTCGCAATCCTTATATGTCTCTACTTTCATTTTTTCAACTTCGGTACCAAATATAGTGACAACCATTTCAACTAAGTGAATCCCATACCAAAAGTATCCTGGCATTTGCTCTTGACGAGGGGTCGGTCCAAAAAAATAGCCACTCTGGATATCTGCACTTTTTGCTTGTACAACTGATTCTGAAAATCTCAAAGAGGAGGAACTCATAACAGGGGTATTATAAATTTTACTAAGATTGATTAATTCTTTCATTTCCCAACTGTTCATGACAATCGGTTTATCGATGAATACTGGTTTACTATAACTAACCACTTTTTTAAACCATTCTAAATGATTTCTACCATCTACCGTTCCGATAATTACTGCATCAACGACCGTCATAAACTCTTCTACATCTTCAACTGGAATAACTCCATATTTATTGGTGACGATTTCGTAGTATTGAGGGAAACGTTCCCGACTGATGCGTAAGTCTTCGGAGTAAGTTGGAATAACATGTGTTATTTGAGCACCTTTTACATGATGAGCGTCCTCCGAATCGTTTAACAATCGCGTGAAAATCTCACTATGAGATGTATCCAAACCTATTAAACCTATTTTCATAGACTATCCTCCGCATTTATTAGTAAAGTTAAAACCTTCCTTCTTTAAAACGAAAAGACACATGAATGTTAATGTGTCTTTCCTATTAACTACTCCGTGTCTTTTCTAAGAAAATTCTGTACAAAAACATCATCATTTAACTGTGGATACGTTTCATAAACACGGTCGATTTCTTTTGCTTGACCTGGACTTAAAACTTCATGGTCAGTTAAACACCAATTTCCTTGCAGTAGACCTTGTCTGCTCAGCACATCATTGATCCCAGCAATACTCCCTTTGAAACTATTTTTAGAATCAAAGAATGCTGAATTCGCATCTGTGACATTTTGTGCAATAGAAAACCAGTGCTTATCTATTTGACTATGAAGCCTAGCATCTTTTACTTTCTCAAAAAGCTTCACGGCTTCATGAGTCCAGACCGACCAATGACCTAGGAGACCACCAACTATGCTTTTGCTCTCCTTCCTACCATCTACTTCAAATTCGTACATTGTCAATAAATCCAAAATAATATTATCGTCATTTCCAGTGTAAAGTGCAATTTCATCTCTTCTAGGTGAAGCACACACAGCTCTAATTACATCCATTGTTAAATACCTATCAAAAGGCGCCATTTTAATAGCTACTACGTTTTGAATACTTGCAAATTCCTCCCAGAACTTATAACTGAAGATTCTTCCCCCAACAGCTGGTTGCAAGTAAAAACCAAACACTGGCAACTCATTTGCAACAACTTTCGTTCGATCAATAAGTTCCTTTTCAGAATAATCTTGTAACCCACCGTTACTTAAAAGTACCATATCGTAGCCTAACTCTTTAGCTATTTTCGTTTCTTTTAAAGCCTGCTCCGTATTACCACAAGCACCTGCTATTTTCAGGAATGGACGCTGTAACTGTGCTTTTTCAATTTCCTCCATCGCCAACCGTAAAACAATTTCGTACAAATTAAACTGTGGATCTCTAATTTCAAATTGAGTTGTATGAACACCTACTGCAATTCCACCTACACCAGCCTCCATATAATATCTAGTCAATCTTCTTTGGGCATATTCATCTAATTGTTTCTCCCTTGTCAAGGCTAAAGGATGAGCTGGGATAAAGGCTCCATCTTGTAAATGCTTTTGTAATTCTGGTGTTAAAGACATTTAGAATTGCCCCTTCCGTTCCTGAAAGTGCGTCGGTTTATTAATCGTTTCTCCATCGTTGGCTACCCACGTTGCTGTCCACTCAATCATCTCTCTTATGGAGACACGCGGATATCCAAATTCCTTATGTGCTTTACTGGCATTATTTAATAATGCATTTTCTTGTTCTACTCCTTCAAAAACCGGAGTTTTTCCTAGCAACGTTCCAAATTCATTTGCAAGCCATCGAACTGATAACGTTTCTGGTCCCGTTACATTTAGAATATTAGGAGGAGAGCTAGCTCTTAACAATGATCTAATTGCATATTCATTTGCATCACCTTGCCAAATAACATTAACATGACCCATCGATAAGTCTAAAGGAATTCCGTTATATACAGAACGAGCTATTTCTAGTAATACGCCATATCTCATATCAATTGCATAATTTAATCTAAAAACAGTTAGTGGCGTATTATCTTTATGAGAGAAGTAAGTAAACACTCTTTCTCTCCCAAGAGAGGATTGACCATACTCTCCAACTGGAGCAACCTCATGCAGTTCATCACAGCCACCTTGGGAAAGTGGTACCAGTGGATAAACATTTCCAGTAGAGAAAGCCACAATATTTGCTCCTTTAAAATGCTCTGCTACTCTACCAGGCAAATATGTATTCATTGCCCAAGTAAAGTGTTCATTTCCAGTTGTCCCGAATTTATTGCCTGCCATATAAATGATATTTTTCTCTTTCGGAAGAAGTTTCAATTCCTCATCGTTTAATAAATCTGTGGAAATTGTTTCAATTCCGGCTTTTTCTAAATCTTCTTTTAAGGTGCCATTGGAAAATCGAGATACACCAATCACTTTTTTGTCTATTCCAGCTTTTTCAATCGCTCTTTTAGCCATAATAGCTAATGTCGGTCCCATTTTGCCTCCAATACCTAATATTAAAATATTTCCGTCTATTTTACGCATATCCTCTACCAGTGCATCCGATGGCTCGGTCATTAAGTTTTCTAGTTCTTCGACTGTTTTCAACTGATACCCTCCAACTTCATTTTTTATCTCCTTCAGATGGAAAAATATTTTAAAAATAGCCTATTCGCATGAGCGAACAGGCTATATTCTTATTACTTCCATTCTCTTTCTGTATAACCTTTTGACTTAATTCCTTCGTTTGTCTCTTTAATGATTGCTTCGCCGCCTTTTGCTAAATATTCTTTAACAAGTGCGTCCCAGTCTGATAATGGTCTTTGGCCAGCAATCATTTTCGATTGTTCATTGATTAAGAATTGAAATAGATCTGTACCCTTTTCTTGGTTTGTTGGGGATTGCACTCCATGAGAAGGATCCACATATAAATCGGTCGTTTCAAACATTTCTTGTAATGATGCGGTCATCTCTTTCAATTCTGGTAATGTATAGCTATCTGCGTAGGTAATCTTCGCATCCTCAGGCACCTGTTCTCTGTTATCTAGGAAATAAGTTGACGGAGAAAGTCCTTCAGAAGAGAATGTTGGAACTTGAACAGGTAATCCATTTTCCATATTATAACCTGTTCCTTCTTTACCTAAATAGAAATCAAAGTCCGCATTTTGTGGATTTTTTTCCTCAGCTGGGAAATATGTTTTCCCAAAGTCTACTAACTCTAATGCACGGTATATTTTACCCTCATCTTTAGCAAGATTAGCATTTAAAGCAAGAATACCTGAGTTACCTGAACCCATTGTAAATCCTTTCGATTTGTCAGGTGCTTCAAATGGTGGAATTGCTACAAGCTTTGCATCCGGATTAATAGCTAATAATCCATCAAAGTATTCCTGTGACATTCCTGAAACACCAGCAACGAAAATTCCTGCTTTACCAGAGTAAAACTCATTATTAGTACTAGCCCAATCAAGTACTGCAAAGTCTTTTGTCATCGCGCCTTCTTTATACAAATTAGCAAAAAATTGAACTAAATCTTTTCTTCCATCCGAAATGATACCAGGGATAAAATCACCATCATCATTTTGGTGGTACCAAGAATTGAAGTCCCAGTAAGTTCCCATATTAAAACTTGGGTTAATATTTTCTCCAATAGCTACCCCATACGTATCGTCCTTACCATTCCCATCTGGATCTTCTTTTGTAAATGCGATGGCAATTTTCTCTAACTCTTCGTAATTTGTTGGAACTTCCATTCCTAATTTATCTAACCAGTCTTGACGAATAATTGGCGTTACAGGATATGGATTAGAATAACGTGGAATGCCGTAAATCTTTCCATCTACTTTAAAAGAATTATAAATATAGTCTGGAATGTTTCCTAACGTTGCATAATGTGATAAATAGTCATCTAAAGGTAGAAATGCTCCATCTTCTGCCCACTGATAAAAACGGGTATCGCCAGCTTGAAATCCAATTAAATCTGGCATAGCGCCTGATGCTACAATGGCAGAAGATTTTTCCACATAATCACCTTGAGGGATAATCTCTGGTTTATAATCTACGTTAAATCTCTCATTTATCATATCTAACCCAGGACTTTTTAAGGGAGGTGGATCACCAAAACGGAATGTCATCCCCGTAATTGTATATTTCTCTGAATGATCAAATGGATCAATTTGTGTAACTGGTGCTTTTTCTCCTGCTGTTTCATTTCCTTCATCCACAGTTGCTTTTTCATCTGTTTTTTCATCCGTACATGCAACTAACATAAAACTTAGGAAAAGAAGTAGAAAGCTAATTATTTTATGCTTTTTCTTCACATTAACCCCTCCAATTATCTTATTGTAAGGCTTCGTAAAACAGTAGTACAGACAAATTTCTAGTTACTAACCCTTTACAGATCCAAGCATCACTCCTTTTGCAAAATGTTTTTGTAAGAACGGATAAACAATAAGTATTGGTAAGGTTGCCAATAAAATTGCCGCCATTTGAACCGTTTCTGGAGGAGGTAAAGCCTCTAACATTGCTGCATGACCGCCCAGTGCAGCATTTGGTTCATTTACAATAACAATTTGGCGTAAAATAACTTGTATTGGCCACTTCGACGGATCATTCAAGTAGAGCACTCCCGAGAAGTAGCTATTCCAATGACCCACTGCATAAAACAGACCAAATGCTGCCAAAGCAGGCTTAGATAACGGTAAAATTACTTTAGTAAAAATTTGAATATCATTGGCCCCGTCTATAATGGCAGCCTCTGTTAGTTCCTCCGGAATTCCTTTAAAGAATTGAGTCATGATGATTAAGTTAAAAGGACTGATCGCCACTGGTATGATCAATGCCCATAACGAATTCAATAATCCAGTTTCTTTCACAATTATATAAGTTGGAATCATTCCCGCAGAAAATATGATTGTAAACAATACTAAGAACAAGATTAATCGTTGTCCAATAATATTTCTTGTTAAAGAATAGGCCATCGTTGATGTGAAAACTAGATTAACAAATGTTCCAACCACAGTAATATAAACGGTTACCCCTAAAGAACGGATAAATTGATCCGACCCTAAGATATACGAATAGGCGTCTGTCACCCATTCCTTTGGCCATAAAAGGAAATCACTATTGAGTACATCACTTACGCTTGAAAATGAAACAGAAAAAATGTAAAGGAAGGGAAAGAGCATCGTTACAGCGATTAATAACAAAACGATGTTATTAATGATTTCCATTACCCTTTCCCCACCAGAAGATTTGAACATAATCTACCCCCCTACCAAAATCTATAAGTCCTTCAATACAAGCCGTCTTCTCCAAACTTCTTCGCAAGTCTATTGGCAAGTACAACAAGTATTAAACCTATAATTCCTTTAAACAGCCCTACAGCTGTGGCAAAACTAAAGTTAGCCTGCTGGATCCCTTTAAAATACACATACGTATCTAATACATTTCCTGTTTCCATATTGAAAGGATTCAACATTAGAAAGATTTGCTCGAATCCACTATCCATGACATTTCCTAAACGAAGTATTAATAAGATGACAATTGTACTTTTAAGAGCTGGCAAAGTGATATGCCACATTTGTCTCAGTCTACTTGCTCCGTCTATCACAGCAGCCTCATAAAGATGTGGACTTATACCAGATAATGCAGCTAAGAAAAGAATAGTACCCCATCCTGATTCCTTCCAAATAACCTGTAAAATGACTATAGGTTTGAACAAAGTAGGATCTGTTAAAAACGGAATTGGATTGAGATCCAGAAAATTTACTAAAACTCCGTTGATCAACCCTTCACTCCTAAGAAATATAACGGTTATCCCAACTACGACTACCCAGGATAAGAAATGTGGTAAATACACAATTGATTGGAGAAACCTTTTATAAACTTGATTTCTAATTTCATTCAGCATTAAGGCAAGTACTATAGAGATAGGAAAAGCAAAAAAGATTTGTAGCATAGAAATTTGTAACGTATTCCATATAACTTGAATAACTTCTGCATCTTCAAAGATTAGTTTGAAATACTTTAACCCTACCCAAGGGCTCTCTGCGAATCCTCGAAACGGGCTATAATCCTTAAATGCTAAAAGTATCCCTGCCATTGGTATATAACGATAAATAAGAAAGTATAGAACTCCGGGGAAGATTAGTAGTAACAAATAGCGATCTCGCCATAATTTATTTTTCAACGAATTCTTTTTTCTTTTAATCGGGATATTATTTGATACTGCTAAAGGTGAATCTAGCGGGTCAATTTTTTTGACTTTTAGTTTCAATAACTAATCTCCCCTTTCAAATTCCTGCTTTCTTTTAACTCCATTCAGTACATGTAATATACATGTATTCTATAATAATTTGATTTGTACATATTAAACACTCACTATTTTATTTCTTGTTCTTCTATATACTTCTTATTATTTTTCTCTAATGTTACGAACATTCTATTAGAAATAATCACTAACACTAGACTTATAAGACTGCCTCCGAAAAATGGTATTAACCCTGGAACCTTAGTCATTAAATAATAGGGGAAATAAAATCCTAAGACCATTAATACAGAAAATAATGGATTAGAAAGGACAATGAGTAAACAATTTTTAAAGTATTGCTTTATAGTTAATTGAAATTGAGCGTAAACAGGGAATGCATACAGTAAAGAAACTATATAAATGGCACCAAGTATAAAAAAGAACAATGAAATAATTAATGCCCAAATAGTAGGAATGCCACGGAAGAACTGTAAATCTACATATATTACTACTCCGAGAACTGCCCAGGAATAGCCATATTTATTGGACTGAAGAAATTCCTTTTTATATTCGTTTTTAAAATGAGCGAATACCTTTATATCTTCCTCCTCTTGGGTCCACTTCCTAATTACAGAGAACATTGCCGCGGTTGAGGGAAAAAAACCTGCAATTCCTATACCAATGATTATCCCTACTAACCAAAGAATATTGAGATATGCAAGCTTTAATGCCCAATCCATATAATGATATAGTGAACCTCTCCAACCAGTTAGTTCCATGTAAATCACCTCTTTAAAAACATATTTCCTTTGAGAATGGATGAACTTCAAATAGGTTTAAACGTTATTTACCGCTTGTTTTGAATTTAGAAGTTCTTCAATTCGTTTACACGTATCCTCTGCCTTTTCCATATTGGCCCAGAAAAATTGCATCTCTCGTTCTACGAGTTCAGTCTCCTCAATGGTGAGATGAAGGTCTTTCATTGTCTTGGAGAATCCCATAGCTTCTTTAAAAGCATTATACTTTTCAGGATGAATGCCTGATTGCAGAAGATGGTTATCCTCGGCAACTTTGCGAAGCATTGGAATCGTACAACCATTTTGCTTGAGTAATGTTTGTGCTTCTGTACTTACCATAAATTGAACAAATGCTTGAGCAGATTCTTTTATTTTGCTATTTGCACTAATCCCTAAAGCTCCTCCTATGATTAATGTTCCTTGAGCATCATTTTGAGGAGGCGGAACAACGTCCCATTCAATTTTATGATCTCTAAATTCATTCATAAAATAGTAAGTAGTCAAAATCATTGCTGCTCCTTCTCGCATGAAAAGATTTTCCGCAAGTTCATTACTCCCATGAGAGAAAATTGGAGAAACTTGATGCTTATACATTAAATCAGCACAGTAATTCAATGCTTCTATATTTTCTTTACTGTTCATAACGGATTTAGATCTATCGGTTGCCATGAAACTACCCTTATTCTGCAAAAGAAAAACCGGCCAACGATTCGTAGAGGAGGAAAAACAAAAGCCATATTCGTTAATCATGCCTTCTCTATCCATTTCCTTCGTAGTACGGGTTGCTAACTCTAGTAAATCATCCCAGTTTTCCATTTTGAAATCCTTTGCAATTCCCGCCTCTTCAAACATTCGTCGATTATAGCAAATCATCACTGGAGAGAATACAAAAGGTGTTACAGGAATTTTCTTGTCGTAAGTGAACATTTCAAATACTTGTTTATAACTATCTTTTTCTGGTTCTATAAAATACGGTAAGTAGGGATCTATGATATCCAATGAATTGGAATCCATTAGTTCCCGAAAATGATAATCAGATAATATAAATACATCTGGTCCGCTCTCATGCTTCAAAGATTGTTTTAGATTATAAACATATTGACTATTAGGTAGTAATTGAAGATTTACTTTCGTGAACGGGTTGAGCATCTCAAATCGTTCAATAATTTTATGAACAACTTCTAACTCATAAGAATGTGAAAACCATCCTAAAGTAATTGTTTGTTTTTGCGTATCATTTGGAATAGTTACCCGGTTTCCTTTTCCTGGTATCTTCTCGATAAGGCCTTCATCTACTAGCTCTGCCAATACTTTTCTAATAGATACTCTACTTAAGTCATATACTTTGCTTAATGTATTTTCAGGGAGAATGAATTCTCCAGGCTTTAACTTTCCCGAAATAATTTCATTTTTTAATTCATGTATGAACTTGTTATAGCGATCTTCAAATGCACTTTTCCGTTTTAGCAATTGTCTCAACTCCCTACCATATTGATTAGTTTATATTTATTTATTTAGGATAGCATATTTGCTTTGAAAACTTGAACGACTACTTTAACTAAGCCATTGATCTAGAAAGCTATAGGCCAGTTGACGAATCTCAGATGGAAAGTTATGCCCAGAGTTTCCTATTAATGATATAAAGCGTTCTCCTGTTTCCATCCATTCATATAAGGTGTTAAGTTCCACTAACCCTTTGGCTGCAGATTCCCAATGAGGAAATATGTGATCATTTTGCCCCATCCACATGAATAACGGAGTCGGAGCAACTAGAGCAGCTATTTCAGTGAACTCAAATGGTACAATTCCTTCATTTATATAATCACTAATCTTTGGAATATGGCTGAACCACTCTCTTTTACCCCACCGATGCTGTTCTGGATCTTGTGCAAACAAAGAGAATCCACAGCTACAAACAACTGCTTTAACCCTTCTGTCAACTCCAGCTAGAAAGAAGCTATTATACCCACCTAACGAATGCCCAATAGCTCCAATGTTGGTGTTGTCTACTATACTAAGTTCTTCTAGTAAGCTAATACCTTGTTGATGGTCAATAATCATCTTAGCAACCGCGGACCACTCAGGGTGTTTCTTATCAAATGTCGCTGTTTGAAAAGGCTTGTCGTTTGGTAAAACGCGTTCTCCTGCAGTTATCGTATCTGGAGCTAAGACTACATATCCTCTTTTTACAAGCTCCAATCCATACTGTCTATTCTTTCTTCCCGCTGTTGTACATATATCATCTTTTCCATTATCGCTCGTCGGATGGAGAGCGATCACTGCTGGAAACTGCTCGCTATTCGTGCAGTTAAGTAAATGAAGTACATCACTTTTGGATGTTAAATTTTCTACTTGTTGTAGTTTCGGAACTAAAAGATTGGCAGGTACCCAGTCTTCAAAAACTGTAGCATAGCAAATGTTGATCAGGTAATAATCGGTAAAGATCTCCCATGAGTTAATCTTCATCTCTGGTTTAACTAAAGGAGGAAGACCACCAATACAAGTTAACCAATCCTGGTGTATCTTTGATCTTTTTTCATGCCAGTCGTCTATATTCCCTATATTCTGTAATAACGGTTGGGCACCGTCTTTTTCAATCGCTTTTATTGTATAGATGGTCTTCATCCCTCCTCTAATCTTCGCTAGTTTGAATACTACATAAATGACTTCCGCTACCATAGTAAATTTGATTGTCTTTGAGTACAAGACCACTACTTGCACTCATTGGTAGAGCATGAATAACTTGGGGTTCTACACACTTTTTCTCTTGGATCTCTATACGAAGCAATGCTTCACTTAGAAGACAAAAGAGCTTATTAGTCGTTACATCATAAGCAAAACTATTTCGTACAATTTGCCCCCAGTTAGATAAATCTGTTTGAAAAAGTATTTGTTCGGTAGATGGATCACATACAAAATAGATACTTTGATCTGTTAGACAATGAGCACGATTGAATTGGTCCACAAAAATTTGAGCAATTTCCCGAGCACCTTGAATTGGAACAAAACTATTTTTTACCTTTTGAGTCTTCCAGTCTAATACATATAAACGTGCTTCTCTTTCTCGTGACTCTGCTCCCCCTGGTGTCTCAATACTCGTTCCACCCAGAATATCTCCAGAGCTCAATTGTCCGAGGCTAATCGTACTTTGGTTCTCTACTAATTGTTCATGTGTCAGCAGAAGATTTACTTCCGTTTTCATATGATAGATACCTAATGATCCCCCGACCATTCCATATCCAGGAAATCCTCCCCAAACAATATGTTCTTGGTCCTTTAGAGTAATTGCGCAGCGAGGTCGATGGATACTCTCTTCTTGTAATACCAACTTCGGATTTTGACTCTTTTTGAACTTCTTCGTCGTATCAAATTCATATAGCTTTCCACCTGCGTATGCGACTCCAATAAGTAAATTCCCACTAGAAGCATAGGCTGGAATATTCCCGCCTCCTCCTTTTTCAATAACCTCTCCACCAAAATTAGTCATTGTGTTCGTGGAACTATTAAACTGGAAAAATTGTAGTGGATGCATGGAAGTACCATAAATATGATCATCTGGTCCGAGATATATGGTTGATAACTTTGCTCCATCGGAAGTATAGCTAAACTGAATTTTTTTAGTTTGTGTTGTTTCTCTATGAATAAGTTCAATTAAACCTTCTGAAAGGGTGTATTTCTCTACCCGATAGTTTCCTTCTTTATATCGATGAATTCGTTGAAATGCAGTACCTGCATATAAAGAAAGAGGTAGTTTTTCTATAGCGACAGTTTCGAAGTCACCATTAGAGAACTTCATCCTCTCAGGAGAACTGGTATCTCCTATATGTCCGTATACAGATCCATCTTCTCCTAGATAGACAAATCCAGTTCCTTTTTTCCTTTGCGGTCCTTCAATAAGGCCTTTTTTCAAACCTTTTTCTATATGATAGGCAACAATATTTTTATTTTCCGTTCCAATGCCTAAATATGCCCATCCTGTCTGATCAATCGCAACAGTTCCTGGATACTTTTCGGTCAGGTCCATACTGCCAAAATCTTTAATCTCTTTTGAATGAGGTGAAAACTTTAGTAAATGACAGTGGGGATACGAAGTGAAATAAATATTACCTGCTAAATCCTCCGCAAAACTAAAGCCTACAATTTCTTCCCCATTTTCAATCACACTATAATGAATAAATTGTTCCTTAAAAGGGTCCAATACCATAAACATATTTGCTGCACCAGTATAAAATAATCCATTGCTACTAAAGGAGGAATAAGGATATTCGTCATTGTTTTCCGGAAAGAATACTTGTTTTACATCGTCGGTTTCCAAATTGACAATAATAACAAACCCTTTCGCAGCAATCACAAATCTATAGTCACCTTCTGAATTCATACATATAGCAGCTGTTCTTTCTTCCTCTGCTGAAACGGGGATCCCGTAATCTGCAAATAAATTATCACGCACGGTGACCCTCCTTCCAGAAATATTTACTTACTTCTTTATAAAATACGCATCTTTATGTAACACTATATTCAATAACTCCATTTAGTTAAAAGGAACTTTATTAATTGGAGCGTAAGGCGGCGACTCCAGTGGGAACAGCAAATGTTTTCTGCACCGATAGCGAAGCGACAGGTGCACGAGCTGAAAGCCCCGCAGGAACGTAGTGACGAGGAGATTGAAGCCGTGTCCACGGAAAGCGTCCGCCTGTTTCTGCATCGCTGCGCTAGCTTCGAAACATGAAAGTGCGTTGGAGCGGAAATCAACGTTGATCTAATAAGTAATTACTTTGTTATGAATTGTGCCTATAGTAATAGGAAGCAACTTTTCTGATGGCTATAATCATATCTTCTATATCTTGATCTGTATAGAATTCACTTATATTTAATCGAATGGCCGTTTCTAAAATATTCTCGGCGTTTGGACAGCTTCCTATGGAATAATCATAGGAACCTAGATTAAATGGATAATGGCTATTTAAATACGCCTGCTCCTTTTGAAATATAGGCTGTGCATATAACACCTTCGGAATATATCCAGGTTGGTTTGGAATTCCTTCTGCTGCTAAAGCTTCCGAAAATTCATCTCGTGTACATGTAAGCTGTTCCAAATTTAAAGTTAGCATATAAAACCAATAACTACACCAACCTTCACCGGTAATTTTCATTGGATTAATACCTTTAACGGTAGCGATTCCTTGCTGTAAGCGTTCCCCTAACCCATTGCGTCTTGTACAAATCCAATTAAGCTTTTTTAACTGTGCAATTCCAACCGCACCTTGTAACTCTGTCATACGGTAATTCGGCGCTAAGTATTCTAAATCCTTCATCACATTATCTTCTTGTCTTCGATAATTTTTATCTGCAAATGCATGCGTCGTAAAATAATCTGATTCATCCCCTGAGTTTACTGTCACCATTCCTCCGTCACCAGTAGAAATATGCTTGAAATCATTTGTACTAAAACATCCGTAATGCCCAATTGTACCAGTAAGTTGCCCTTTATAAGTAGTTAAATAACTCTGTGCACAATCCTCTATTACTCTAAGATTATACTTTTTGGCGAGTTCCATGATAGGGTCCATATCGCATGGGTTGCCGGCTAAATGCACAACTATTATTGCCTTCGTCTTTGCTGTTATTTTTTCTTCGATAGATTCAGCAGTCATAGTATAGCTATGGGGGTCCAAATCAGCAAAAATAGGTATAGCATTTTGATAGAGAATTCCAACCACCGTTCCTTGGTCAGTAATAGGGCTTGTAATTACTTCATCTCCGACCGATATACCTGCTGCTCCAAGTGCAACATGAAGTGCTGCTGTTCCAGAGGATGTCGCGACACTGTATTTTACATTATATAGATCGTTAAAATCCTGTAAAAACTGTTTTACTTTATTGCCAAAGTGATAAAATAATGTATTTTGCTCGAGTGCCTCTAGTAATTCCTTTGCTTCCTCTGATCCAAAACGTTTGCCTGTTCCAAAAGGTGTCACTTTTACCTTCGGGCCACAATGTAATGCTAGTATATTATCTCCCATTATTAGCCCCCCATATTATAATCAGTTCACTCTAACTTGCTTACAACAAATACCGAATCGCTTCACTACCAAATCAGATTCAACATTATCAGCTACAGGAATGAGTAACACAAAATCACTTTCTTCATCTAGGCTAGTTACCTTAATACCAGAACGACTAGTACCATCAATTGTTACAGAACGACGTGCTCGTTCCCAATCATTTATTTGTTTACTAGTCCAGAATGTAAATCCTTGTTCTTTAGCAGTTGTGATTAGTTGAATAATAGCTTCTTTTACTTTTGGTTGGTTGTAAATATGATGTTGATGGAACAGAAAATGCGCCACTCCATTTACGAGTTTTACTCCATTTAAAAATGGTTGAATAACACTCACATCTGATAGTGTGCTGTGATTTAAATCCTGTGTTAAGAAACCAATTTCTAGAACATCATATAATCTATTTTTTTCATCTGCCCAAGCAATCGGAAAATAAGGATGACATGTTCCAAATAAGAACCCAACATTTCCTTTTTTGCTTGGACCCCTAGATTGATCCACTTGTATCCCATTATTTTCACACCAAACGTATAGCTCGCCCCAACCCTCAAAACGTGTATAGTGGTTTTTGTTCGAAACAATATTGGCCGTGCTTGTCGTTTTTTCTAACCACTCTTTTTGAGAGTGGAAAGTTTCTTCGGACCATACCCCGTCTTCCATTTCTAAAGCATTATAATGGAGGGCGATTTCATGGCCATTCTCTTTTATTTGATCGTATATCGATGGGCTATATCCTGGCGCAATCATACACCACGTAGTCTGTACATCTGCAGCCTTCAAAGTATCTAAAGTAATTTGAGCAGATTCATCTACATTTAAATCGCTATCATGGGATATCATTGCCACATGCTCTACACCAGCAGGCCAAAAGTCTAGAAATGGAAGTGTTAGTCCTTTTCCTAGTGCAATTTTTATGAGATGCTCTATTATTACTTCTTTCCAAAGGTCAGCATATGGATGTGGGAAATAAGGCATTCCACTTTCAGTAAACGCTCTATCCAAAACCCAATCGAGTTCAAAGCCGTCCTCTGCTTTTAGGATATCCTCATCTAAATTTGCCGAACCATCCGGTGCTGGTGTCCCATCCTCCACAACAGCTTTCGTTCCTTGCTGTAATCCCACTATTGTTTGAGGAATAGGGATGGACCATCGTTCAATCGTTCCTGTTCCATATTGAATTTTTTGTAGCGCAGATGCTCCCTGCCATGTCTTTGCCTCATCACTTACAGAGCCAAATTCCTTCACTTCTAAATTACCTTTTTGAATCCACGGCTGTGCATCCAGAAAACGCAGAGGGGTAGGTTGGTTTAAAAAAGCAGATAAATCTGCATAACCCTTACTAGATGAAAACATATTAGCAAACCCTAATTTACTTCGAATAGCATCCAATCCGCCATAAGAAACTACCGTTCCACCAGCATGAGCATATGCTAATATTTTTGCGCTAGCCGCTACACTATTACTCGTGTGACCTACGATTAACAGATCAAAGTCATTATACTCATCTATTTCATTTATTTTTTTATAAGGCAGTCTAAAGTGATCTAAAATTTCAAACAAAAAATTCTCAAATACATTGCTGCCATTCGCCCATTTTTTCCCCGCATTAACTTCATCAAAAATAATACCTATATTTGCAACATTCAATGTTTCCCTCACCTTTCAAAATATAAAAATACATATGAATCTTTATATGCACCATACAATTCTCTTTTTTTGTTTTATGGTGTTATTTATAATTAGTTTATTCTATAAAACACCTGTATATGACATGTATTTTTAAGTTAATTATAATCCCTTTTTTTGAGAAATCAATGTTTGTTTTGGTATTTATTTGTCTTTTCTTGGTGTTTTTTTAGTTGTTCCTTTTTGGTCCCTGTGCTGCAAACTATTCCGATAACTCTCATTAAGTAAAAATCGCCCTCAAACTCGGAAGTCTTGAGGGCGATTTTCTTAATTGGTTTATGAAACTAGTATTTATCAAAATTGTTTGTTACACAGGATCATTATTCTTTTGTTCTTTCAAATAAAACTTTTAATTGAGCTGACATCTCATCGATAAACTCGTTTGCTTTGATCGTTTTATTTTCGTTTCCTAAGATGTATCCGTATTCTAATATTTTTTTAAATTCATCATTTAATTCAATTGCTGTCATGTCTTTTCCTCCTAAGGGTCTAAATGGTAATTAGCTACATTTTATATTAAACTCTGGCTAGATTTGTGATTGTCGTTAAAACTTAATAGACTAGTAATATTTTGAAACATCTAATTTGTAAACTTTCTCTACAAAGCTATTTGAACAATATGTTACTTTTTATGAATGTCGAAGTACCCATGGCTCTTCACTACTTTCATTTACCCATAATTAGACCCAATTAACCCACCAAAATTTACATTTTAATAAAAAACATCCCTGTGTAAGAAACAATTCAAAATTGTTTCTTACACAGGGACAAGTCAATCAACGACTTCCTAATAGCTTCCACCGAAAGCCCGGTTGCCTCTAATAATTCTTCATCTGTTCCACAACCAAAAAAATTGTCGGGAACTCCAATTCTGTAAATCTTCCTTGGTAAGCTTTCTGACAATATCTCCGAAACAATACTTCCGAGACCACCACGTTTATAATGCTCTTCCACCGTTACTACTTGACGAACTTTTCTAGCTCCTTCTATTAACAGCTCTTTATCAAATGGTTTTAGGGTTGGGAAATGTTGATGAGCAATCGAAACGTCTTCCATTTGTTTAATAGCCTCGGCAACACGATAAGTAGTACTCCCGGTAGTTACTACTAACATATCCGTACCTTCCGCCAAAGATTTACCTTTTCCAATTTCAAAGTCTTCATCAGGTAAAAAGGAAGGAATCGTTTCATCCCTAGTAAGCCTTAAATACATAGGTCCCACTGTTCTATGCATAGCTTTCATAGCAGCAACCGTTTCCCTAGCATCGCCTGGAGCTATGACAGTCATATTTGGGATTGTCGTCATGATCGCGATATCATCTAAGGAATGATGCGTTTTACCAGTGTTGCTTGTTAGCAATCCGCTATAGCTGCCAACTAGCTTCACATCAAAATTAGTCTGGGCAACACTGACTATAATTTGGTCTAATGCTCTTTTGGTTAAAAAAGTGGCAAAGCTGCACACCCAAGGCTGAAATCCTACCGAAGCTAGACCAGCTGCTACCCCTACCATATTTTGTTCCGCAATCCCCATCTGTAAAAAGGAATCGGCTGTTTCCTTCTCTATAGAATCGAGACGAGTTGAATTTCCAAGATCTCCATCAAGTGCAAGAACTCTAGAATCCGCTTTTGCTAACTTCGCTAATTGCTTTCCAAATTGGTCGCGGACACTTATGGACATTCCGTTAATCCCCCCCTTCTAGTTCAGTTAGCGCTGTAATATACTCCTCATCATTAGGCGCTTTAGAATGCCAAACATAATTATTCTCCATAAAACGAACACCTTTACCCTTTGTCGTATTAGCAATAATTGCTTTAGGTTGACCCTTCCCCCTACCCTTCACCTCGTCCAGCACAGCAACTAAATCTTCTATACTATGTCCATCTACTTCCCATGTTTCAAATCCAAAACTGGCAAACTTCCTTCTTCCGTTACTCTCTGGATTCATTCTGTCATGGCCATTTTTCCAACCATATTGCTGCAGCCCGTTTTGATCCATAATAACAATGAGGTTATCTAACTTATACTTTTCAGCAATATTTGCAGCTTCCCAAACTTGACCTTCCTGCGATTCTCCGTCGCCTATCAAACAATACACATGAAAATCTTTCTTTAACCTTTTCGCACCTATTGCCATACCAACCGCAGCTGATAATCCCTGTCCCAAGGAACCTGTCGACATATCTAACGCATCTAACTTGGTCATATCCGGGTGTGCCTGTAAACGTGACTCGAATTGATCGAAGGTTTTAAGTTCCTCTTCGGAAATGTATCCTCTCAGTGCCAATGTTGCATATAACCCCAA
Source organism: Psychrobacillus sp. FSL K6-1464 (assembly GCF_038003145.1). Classification (NCBI taxonomy): domain Bacteria; kingdom Bacillati; phylum Bacillota; class Bacilli; order Caryophanales; family Bacillaceae; genus Psychrobacillus; species Psychrobacillus sp. FSL K6-1464. The sequence continues at coordinate 806,470 of NZ_JBBOOP010000001.1, read as the reverse complement.
TGCCGTGTGCCCCTTTGATAACACAAAGCGGTCTCTATCTTCCCATCTTGGATTAGAAGGATCAATAGATAATTGATGAAAAAATAAACTAACTAAAATATCTGCACAAGATAAGGAACCACCAACATGGCCCTGTTTTTTATAATAAGCAGTAGATAATATCCTTTTTCTCAGCACAGTAGCTGTCAATCTTAGTTGTTCAATCGACTCTATCAATAAAATACCTCTCCTCATAAAATTAGGTAACCTTCTCCCAATCGAAAGAAGGCTACCTTTAATTTTAGTTAAATAGACTTGCAATGTATCCAATAATAATACCGATTACACCAAAATCAGAATCACCAAATGTTGTATTAGCAAAACCAAGTTCTCCTAACACAGGTAGTAAAAACGCTGGCAAGAAGCTGATTAAAACACCATTTACAAATCCACCTGCAGCAGCACCAATTCGACCGCCTGTTGCATTACCAAATACTCCCGCACCCGCTCCAGTAAAGAAATGAGGAACAAGACCAGGAATGATCAGAGGCAATGACAATACACCTAACAACGCCATACTAATAAGCCCTCCAGCAAAACTGAAAAGGAACCCAATCATTACAGCAGTTGGAGCATATGGGAATACTATCGGTATATCTAGTGCAGGTTTTGCCCCCGGAACAAGCTTATCTGCAATACCTTTAAATGCTGGTACGATTTCATTTAGAATCATACGGACTCCGAGTAAAATAATACTTAACCCAGCAGCGAACATAATACCTTGCATAATACTGAACATAATATAGTTTTGGTCTCCAGAGAAATTAGACACCACATCAGAACCTGCTAGAACCGCTAAAATGATGAAAATAGCTACCATTGTTAAAGCAGTAGTGATTAAGGAATCCTTCAAAAATGACCATTTCTCAGAGATTACAATATCCTCAGTAGATTTTGATTTATTGCCAAACCATTTCCCAATAAAGCCGGCAGCAATATAACCAAACGTCCCAAAATGACCAATTGCAATATCGTCATTTCCAGTAACTTGCCTCATAAACGGTTGACCAAGTGCAGGCATCGCTACCATGAAAAACCCTAATAATAAGGAACCTACAATAACCAGAGTAGCTCCATCCATCCCAGTAGTTCCTAACACAGCAGATAACAAAGCTGCCATAAAGAATGTATGATGTCCCGTTAAAAAGATATACTTCCATGGTGTAAAACGGGCAAATAATATATTTGCAATAAATCCAAATCCCATTATAAGTGCTGTTTCCGTACCGAACATTTGCTGAGCGATAGCAACAATCGCTTCATTATTCGGTATTACCCCTTGAATATGGAAAGCTTCATCAATAATTCCACCTAACGAATCTAAAGAACCTACAATGACCCCGGCACCAGCACCCAGTATAAGGAAACCAATAATACTCTTAAGCGTCCCAGACATCACTTTCGTCGCAGCGGCACGCTGAGCAACGAGTCCGATAAATACCATTAAACCAACCAACACAGCAGGAATGCTTAAAATTTCATTCATTAAGAATTCAAAAAAAGCCATACGCTATCCCCCTTATGTGTTTAATACTGACTCCAATGCACCTCTTACTTCATTTAAATCCGCAATATTTTTCACACTAACAACCTTTACTTTTCCCCCCTCCAATTGTTTAGCAAATTCTTCATTAGTGAATATAAAATCTGCATATATACTCGATGCTGTAGTAAAATCGGCAGTCTCTACATCCGCAGTAATACCTTTCTCCTTTAATATTTTTTCAATTGTCATTTTTAACATCATGCTAGATCCAAAACCCATTCCACAAACTGCTAGTATTTTCACGACTCATGCTCCTCTTTTTCATTGAATAAACGAAGAATTTCATCATACCTAGTTGCATTTTTTAAACGCTCAATAGACTTTGCTTGAGAAATCACCTCCGCAATTTTTTGTAAAATGTCAATATGCGACTTACTATTTAAAGCAGCCAAGCCTATTAATACCTTAAACTCTTTGCCGTTTTCAAATGCGATTTCCTCTTTTAAAACGACAACACTAATACCTTCTTTAATCACGCCATCTTCCGGACGTGCATGAGGCATAGCAACACTAGGTGCTATTAGAATATATGGTCCAAGCTCATGTATATTACGAATCATTGCCTCCACATAAGTTGTTCCCACTTTTCCCGTTTGCACAAGTAAATTCCCACAAATACGTACAGCATCCTCCCAATCTTTTGCTGTAATATTAAGCAAAATCGCTTGTTTATCAAGTATTTTACGATTCAATATATTTTCCCCTTTGTTGCTTTTTGTACTATATGCTCGTTCAAGTTTGAACATGATATGCTGTCCCTGTGTAAGAAACAATTTGCAATTGTTTCTTACACAGGGACAGCTTACTATTTAATTTCCATACAAATTAGCCCTCAAGAAGTAAATTCCTGAGGGCTAATTTAATAGAATTATTTCTTACACAGGGACAAAAAAATCAAACTGGTTCTACCACATTGATAGACAAAAGTTCATTTAAATAATTATCTATTTGTCTATGGTAATCCGCTCCATCTACTCCAGAAAGACCGAAATGACCGCAAACACTATTAACTATTTTTAACTCACTGTTTGGAATCATTTTTTGCTCGGCTTCACAAAACTGTAAAAAACATATCTTCGCTAATAGGCATAACAAACACTTTTGCTTTTATTCGCCCAAGTGCTTCTTCTAGACTGTCTCCTGTATTTCGACTGACGTCGCCACGTTGCCATTTCCAACCCATTGTTAGTAATGAACACGAAGTTTTTCTGCGGGATTTTTATTTAATTACCTATTTAGGCGGTGCACTTTTCTTTTTACTATTCCAAGGCGTACCTAATAATGGCAGTGCCCAGCGATCCAATCCGTACCATCCTGCTACTTTCCAAGCAAGTACTAACCAAGTGGCTAAGATGAATAGCAATGGATTAGCACTAAGCGTTCCAGCAAACAGAAAACTGACGTTCATGAGAGCACCGAAAAAGGCTGCGATACCAGTAAGTAAGCCGAACACTAATCCTAATCCTACCAATACTTCTCCAATTGCTACTACGAACGAAAACAACTTGGCATTCGGTAGTACGGTGTTTTCCAAGAAAGTTGCATACCATCCAGCCACATCTGCGCCTTCTTGTGATTTTGCAAGTGCACCCTTCACAAAGCCCGTAATTGCAGCTCCAGCATTTTCCCCTGTCCAAGCATCATTGTTTAATTTTCCCCAACCTGCTGTCAACCATGTATAACCGACATAAAGTCGGATAATTAACCAAATAACCGCAGAACGAGTATCGCTAAATAAGAATCGCGAAACTGGGTTCTCTGGAATATAAACAGTACCTTTGTCTTTCAAATTAATCACTCCTCTATAAAACTATTGTATTATATACCATTGTCCTTATCTACATAGTTATGTGTCTATAGTGTATACAAAACATGAAATTCCTGTTACATAAAATTTAGCCCTGTGCAAGAAACAATTCATAATCGGTTCTTAAACAGGGACATTTCACTATTCTAAAATGGGCTCTACCACATTTATAGCAAGAAGCTCATTTAAATAGTCATCTATTTGGTTATGGTAATCTGCTCCTTCTCCTCCAAAAAGTCCGAAGTGGCCGCAAATACTATTGATCACTTTTAGTTCACTGTTTGGGATTAGTTTTTGCTCTGCTTCACAATCTCTTACAGGGAAAAACATATCTTCGTTAATTGGCATGACGAACACTTTAGCTTTTATGCGCCCAAGTGCTTCTTCCAGGTTGCCTCCTGTATTTCGACTGACGTCGCCTCGTTGCCATTTCCAGCCCATCGTTAGGAGTGAATTAGGATCTAAACTTTGAAATAAAGGCTGTAGAAAACCTTCTGTGAATACTTCTACCGAGTCCACACCGAACAGCTTCCATTTTTCCTGACTATAAAATTCTGTACTAAGTCCAAGCACTGCCCAAATATCTGCATGCCTTTTTAATCCATCTGCCACTTCTAAATGCGTTGAATAGTTTCCACCATTCCAACCTGGATCAGACGTAATTGCATCATTTAATGTTTTCGTAAATAAGAAATCATGCACGGTATTTTTAGCAGTCCCAGCAATTGGCGCTGCTCGTTTGACCATATCCGGATATCGAACTGCCCATTCATACGTTTGTTGAGCACCCATGGATCCACCAACGACTAAAGCAATTTCTTTAATTCCATACTTTTCAGTAATGAATTTATGTTGCGCTCGCACATCGTCCCCAATTCGTACTTTAGGAAAATTCGCCATTGCGATCGGCTCCGGGCTATTATGAGGGGAACTGGAAACGCCATTACCTATTTGATTAATGACAATGATAAAATATTCATTCGGATTTATTGCTCTGTCTACACCAATATAAGTTTCATAATCTTTACTTGTGCCAGAAAACCAAGTAGGTATCACAATCACATTATCTTTTGTACTGTTTAACTCGCCATGCGTGTTATAAGCCAATTTCAAATCTGGTATGATTCCACCCTCTTCTAATTCAAAATCTCCTAAATTATAAACTTCGAAAGGTCCTACATTTTCTTGTGAATAAAAATTATTTGTAATCATTAACCATTTCCGCCCTTCTACTTCAGAATGTAGTTCCAGGTGACTGATTGAATATTGCATATCTATCATAATCATAGATTTGAGGGATATACAAGTCAATGTCTAACATTGTTGGAATATCGAATATACGGTTTAGTGTCTTGTCCCTGTGCAAGAAACTATTCGCAATTGTTTCATGCACAGGGATAATGTTATCTAATTGTTTGCTGCACAGGGACAATATTGCAAAAATCACAGTACGCTTGATTTGTATTTTTATATGGGGATGGTAGATATTCTTTTAGTATATGTGTCTGAAGATATCTTGGGGGCTTTTTACTTTCATTGAAGTAGTAAGGATAAGAACTATACGGATACCATTCTATTCTACCAACGAGCGGTTCCTTTGTATTAATGGGGTTCCGATGGATGTACTTACTAACTGCAAGTAAACCTGGATATGATTTCACTTCTTTTGCAAAATAACGACGCTCATATATTCTACCTACATGGTCATACCTTTTCGAGTAGAAATATGTATACCTCCGATTGATGAGCCCCATGATTTTGCTAAGTGAAGCACTTTCTGTTTTTATCAATAAATGATAGTGGTTTGTCATAAAACAATAGGCTAGCAGATGGAAGGCGTATTGATCGTGGACACGTTCGAAGATTCTCATAAGTTCTAACATATCTCGGTGAGTTCCGAATATTGGCTGTCGATTATTTCCTCGCATAACAACATGGTAGTAAGAATCCGGATTTAAATTTCTTCTTCTAGTCAATGGAATAAAATACCTCACTTTTCATTGAATTGTTTTGTGCACAGGGACAAATTTCGAGGGTAGAGAAAGCAGAGAATGGATAAGAGATTATAGCAGTCTACATTCTTAGTGTAATAAAAAGCGAAATAACTGTCTATAGTTTTCTGAATATTCAACTGCACAGGGACACAAAAAAACACACCCTCCAGAGAAAACCTAGAGAGTGTGCATACTACAGTTAAATATCAGAATTGTGTGCTACACAGGGTCACTTAATAGAATACTTCCCAAAACCATCCGTACCTTCACCTACATACTTAATATTGCCGTCAGCAGGGATTACTTTTTCTGCTTGTTTAGAGGATTCGAATACGATTGTTGCGTTACCTGGTAGTGCTGCGAATTTCCAGTTGCCGTCAGCAGATGGATCGATTGTTTTCTCTGCAAGAATGTAGTCGATAATTGTTTGACGGTTTTCATCTGGGTAGATTTCAATTGCTGTTGCATTTCGTACGCCTGGGAATGTTCCATTTGCACGGTAGTTATTTGTTGCAACGATGAATTCTTGTTTTAAGTCAATTGGTTTACCATCGTATTGTAAATTTGTAATACGTGATGATTTGTCATTTACTAGATTTCCATCTGCATCGTATTTTGCTGGTTTCGTCACATCAATTTCGTAGGTTACCCCATCAATTACGTCATAGTTGTATGAGCGGAAGTCTGTATTGATCAGCTGTTGGTCGCCAGTTTTGGTTGCATCAATTTGGTTAAATTGACCCGCAGACATTTCCAACCATTCTTTAACATCTGCTCCAGTTACTTTAACCGTTGCTACAGTGTTGTCGTATAAATATAAGTCAGCTACGTTTTTAATTGCTAGCTCGCCTTTTGGTACATATGTGTAGTACTCAGGATCGCTTCTTGTTCCTGCTTTAAATGGCGCACCTGCTGAAAGGACTGGCAATTTCTCATTAGCTGTACCTTTTAGTTTAGCTTTTACGTACTGCGTTTGCGCATTTGTTACGATTTGAATCGATGGATCATCTTGTACTTGTGAGAAGTAACTATGAATATCAGCTGTAGTTGTTCCTACGGCTTGACGTACATATTTAATCGTTCCTTCATGTGCTTCTTTTACAGCGTCTACAACTGTTTTATCAACATCCGTTGAATCTTTAGCGATAGTGCGAACTTCCGCTTTAGATTGTTTTACTTCCCATTCGTTACCTTTTTTCACTAGATCTAGATCGATTACACCTAAATGACTACCGAATTTACCAGGCATAACAACTGGAATACCATTAATAGTGCCGTTTTCGATATCCACATTAGTTAAAGATGCATCCACTTTACCAGGGAATACTTGGTGCGCATGTCCTGTAATAATAGCATCAACGTCTTTAACTTTCGTCAGAAGATACGTAACATCCTCTTCGCCAACCTCATGCTTGGTATCTCCAAGACCTGAATGGGAAAGAACTACAATTACGTCTGCTCCTGCTTTTTTCATCTCAGGAACAATTGCTTCTACTGCTTGTACTGAATCGTCTACCTTTACTTTTCCTTCTAAGTGAGACTTGTCCCATTTTAGAATTTGAGGTGGTACGATACCTGTTACTCCAACTTGAATAATAGATTTCTTCCCTTTAGAGTCAACTACTTCTTTGTCAATTAACACATATGGCTCATAAGCTAATTTACCCGTTGCTGCATCACGAACATTTGCATTTACATATGGGAAATTGGCATCATCCATTACTTCATCTAAATAGTCCAAACCGTAGTTAAACTCATGGTTTCCGAATGTAGCACCATCATATTGAAGTAGTTCCATTGCCGTTACAGATGGATGTTCTTCCCCATCTACTAATTTATCTACAGCTTGCTTGTACGAACCGAGTGGAGTTCCTTGAATTGCATCTCCGTTATCGAAAAGTAACGAATTGCTATTTTCTGAACGAGCATTCTTAATAAGCGTAGCAGTTTTTGCAAGGCCTAAACTATTAGAATCAGTATCCTTATAGTAGTCATAGTTTACGATGTTCGTATGAATGTCAGAAGTTCCTAAGATTCTTAACGAAACAGTAGATGGAGACTTTTTATATTCTGTCAAGAAGCGTTTTAATATATTATTCATTTCATGTTTACTAACAATATTAGAAGGTCTTACAGTTTTATCTGGATATCCATTTAAGAATCCTAATCCAATTGCCTTTGCAATTTCACTATGATTGGATACCTTAATTTTATTTTTATCTGTAAATTTGTTTAACAAATTCTCCGAAAAAGTTTTATCTGTTTCAATAGCTCTTGTTGCAATAATAAATGCATGCTCACGAGTTAGCTTTTCATCTGGAGCGAAAACAGTCGCAGACTTTCCAGTTATAAGCTTTAACTCCAGCGCTTTCTCAATGTAGGGCTTTAACGAATCAGGAACATCATTAAATTTAACGGATTTACCAGTACCTAACTCTATACCCATAGCGTCGATCATTGTTTTTACATAATCACCACGTGTAACATCTGGACTTTTTGCCGCAGAAGCATAGTCAACATTCGCAAATCCCCCTACTGTAAGCGATAACGCAAGTGCTGATGCTGAAACTTTTTTCCACATAAAATAATTTCCTTCTTTCTCAACTTGGAATATTAAACCAACACAATTGTAACAAAGATAATAAGTAAATAGTGTAATTAATTCGTAAATTTAAAAAACTACTATTACGTTAATAGGCAGAAGTATATTTGAAACATTAGGTTTATGTGGTGATTAGGTGTAATTATGTGAGGAATTGCAAAATTTCTGGGGAGAACATAGAAAAAAACCGATTCCCAAAGAAAGGAATCGGTTTTAAGCTACTTTACAATGTACGGAGAAGCAATATACCCAGTTACACTTTTTCCATTTATAACTGTTTGGACTGGATACCAAACAAAATGATTAGTAGAATTTTTGTTTTCATCAAATACCGGTGAACCTATGATAGTTACTACAGAACCTTTTGTAATCGAGGTCAGTGGCGACTGAGTACTTGGTGAACTGCGAAGACCTGATCCATTGTATTTTACTTTATCTCCATTTCCATACTCCTCAGTAGTAAGGGTGCTTGAAGTTAATGGATATGATTTCTTAACAAATTCTATATTGTTTGTTTCCTCCGCGTAAATAAAGTCTTCTTTTTTGAAATCTAACAAGTCAATACTCGTTTCTAATAATCCATTTTTCTCCATAGTTTGATAGACTCGTTCTTGATATGCGTTTGTATTTCTTTTTCCGGTTGCCTGATAGACCGGACTATTGACTGCTTTCGTCCCATTGTATGCCATTATCGCAAAATACCATCCCTCTAAATCTTCTGGTTTAGCATTCTCTATTTTTGGCAAACTGCTTCTTTTATAATTTTTTCCAAGCATATCGATAGCAGTATCAATATTATATACTAAATCATATTTTATACGTTCCACGTCATAACCTGCTGTACTCGTAATTTGCATTAACCCAATACCGCCATCGCTACTTATAATTGGCTCACCATTAGATTGGAAATGAATCCATCCATTACTCTCTACGGAAGCTATCCCCTTAACGATTTCCGCTGGAATTGGCACTTCAGCATTTCTAGCTGCAGTTGTAAGCAAGCAGTTCATCGTTTGACGATCTGGGTTTGATTTAATATTTGGATCATATCCACAGGTATCTGCCGTCAAACGTAAATCATCATTCAACGCTCTTGCCAAAAACCCAGCAAAATGTGCACGAGTTACTGAATTGTTCGGTCTAAACTCCCCATTCGCATAGCCACTAACTACTCCAAATGCAGTGGCTTTTCGAATATCCGAATATGCAGAAGAATTCAGGGGGACATCCGCAAATGGTAGTGCCTCTTCCTCCATCTCAAATGCGCGTGCGATAAAACTAGCCATCTGACCTCTTGTTACATAATTATTCGGTTTAAAAGTTCCATCAGGATATCCGTTAATAATACCTGCATCAGCTGCAGATTGAATAGCACCAGATGCATGGTAATCATCCCCTACATCAGTAAAAATAGTATTCTTAGCCGTTAAGTTCAAGTTCAAAGCTCGAGCTACCATTAATGCAGCTTGGCTTCTCGTCACAAAATTACTTGGCTTGTAATGATCTGCATCCACACCATTTACAATGCCCTCGTCATATAGGTAATTGATATGCTTATAAAATGGATGACTCGTTTGCACATCTTGGAATCCTGCGGCTTGAACAATAGATGAAAATCCTAACACTAATATAAAGCTTAAAATCAACATTAACTTCTTCATATACTTCCCCTCCTAATCTATCAGTCTACAAGAAGTCTCTCATCATTAACAACGCATTTCAACCTAATAGGTTACACAAAGTTTTATATTTTGGCCAAATAGCGTAAAATACTTATCCTTTTTACCTACTATTATCCCAATAAAAATAAATTGACTTTTCTAAATTTACAGTTAGTATTAAATTTACTGGAATTTACCCATTATTATTGTCCTATTTATTTGTAATTAAATTGTTCTAGGTAATAATGTTTAACCATATACTATTTGCACACTATTTAACATTCAGGAGGTAATTATGTCCAAAAAAGTCACCATTTTAATCTTAGCTTTCACATTATTCTTATTGCCAACAATTACTTTGGCTGCTCCAGTTTTTAAAGATATTCCGGAAGACTCCCCTATTATAGCTGAGATTACCTATCTTATAGAAAAAGGAATACTTACATCTGATCCTACTACGGACTTCGGTGGAGATACCTCTATTACCCGTATACAAGCAGTAGAAATCCTAATAAATGCCCTTGCGATTAACCTAGAAAATAGACCAACTCCTGATTTTGTTGATGTAAATCCAACAGATGAGTATTTCCCTTTAATAGCAGCAATTGTTGATGAGCAAATTATGAGTGGCAACGCAGCAGGTGAATTTAAGCCAAACGATCCTTTAACCCGTGGACAGATGGCTATTATTTTAACTAATGCCTTTAAGCTCACTGGCACAACAACTCTCTCTTTCCAAGATGTCGATTCTTCTCATTGGGCCAATGAGTCTATTCAAGCCCTTATCGCAAACAAAATAACAACTGGCTACCCAGATAATACATTCAAACCTGATTCGCTAACAACGAAATCTAATTACGTAGTATTTTTAGCAAGAATACTAAATCCTGTTTTTCGAAAAGATTTAAGTAAGCCTGCCCCATCTCCTGAACCCGTTCCAGAGCCTGTTCCGGTTCCGGTTCCTGTGCCTGTTCCAAAATCGTGTGAAGAGCCAAGTAAAAAAGAGACTTTCAAAGTAAATGTTTCCGTAACCTCTCTTTGGAATAAACCTAATATGTCTAGAAAAGTAGATAGACCTTCCACTTCAATCCCTGTAGATATAAAGAAATGGACAAAAGATATGAGTCTATCACAAAAATGGTGGCTTGTCGGAAAGACAGATACACAGGCTCTATATGGAGACGAAGTAACAGTTCTTAAAAGTACGGGCAATTGGGTTCGTGTCGCTATAAAAGATCAATATGTACCTTATCAAAAAGAAGGATATCCAGGTTGGGTTCCTAAAACACATATTAAATCTACAACGACCAACTATACTAATTGTTCCATTGCAATTGTAACTTCAAAGGTGGCAACTTTGTATAATAATAACGCAGAAAAGAAAAAGTTTATGGATATCAGTTACTCTACTATTCTCCCAATTATTAAAGAAGATGAAAAGTGGTTTTACGTGCAAACACCAGGAAATATAGTCAAATTATTAAGTAAAAAAGATGCTAAAACATATAAAAATTACGCTGCCATTCCAAAACCATCTCAAAAGGATATTGTTAATGAAGCAAAAAGATTTCTAGACCTTCCTTACTTATGGGCTGGCACATCGGCATATGGCTTTGACTGCTCAGGAATTATTTATGCTGTCTATAAAAACCATGGAATCCTTATCCCACGCGACTCCTTTTATCAGGCAACAAAAGGAACTGCTGTATCTAAAAAGAATTTACAACCTGGGGATTTAGTATTTTTTGCAGGAGCCAGTGGTAAAGGAAAAGTCTATCATGTTGGTTTATACGTTGGGTCAGGTAAAATGCTTCATGCTCCGAATGCTTCATCCAAGGTGAAAATTGAATCGATGAATGCTGGGGCATATAAAAGAAATTATGCAGGCGCCCGCAGATATTTAGAAAACAAGTGAATATAAAATTACATTGAATAAGCCGCCGCCCTTGTGGCGGCTTATTCAATGTTTTAAACAGCAACTGGCTACCACATAACTTCTACCAACTGACACATAAATTCTTCTATCCACCATACAACAACATCCAACCACCTCCTAAACTAATTCAACCAAAACATAATCTCCTCCAACTACCAACACAATTCCTCGACACAAAAATAGACTTGTAGATAATTTTAACGTATCTACAAGTCTAAAAAGAGTTATTTTGTTGTAAATCTCATCAAATATCTATCTCCATTTTTCACTTGAATTTCTAATAGATAATCCGTGTTAGCTTGATAGTTCTCGATAGGAGCTACCATTATTTTTTTGTTAGCTAAGTTTGGTGTGAGCTTTATAGGAATCTCATAGTTCTCAGTGTATAGTTTAACAGCAATCGTTGAGTCGTCCGAGAATACTTGGTTAAACAATATGGTCCACGTCTTATCTAATGGAACATTGGAATGTTCGGGAAGATTAATATAATCACTTGCACTAACCGCGCTCGATATTAGGGAATACTTTTTATAATTAGAGACATTAAGGATACCTTCACCATATAATGGATCCCAGTTTGTAACACCTTTATCGTCAACATAAGTTTTTAACGTTTTTTCAATTTCTTTTATCGAACTAGTTGGTGCTTCTAACATTAGCATAGCTGCGACACCACTCACATATGGAGCGGCCATAGATGTGCCATGCAAGGCGGCATACTTTTCTCCTGGCACACTGGAAACGACACTGACGCCAGGTGCTGATATGTCAATGGATTGACCGGTGTTACTAAAACTAGCAATTTGATCAGTTTGGTCAGTTGCGGATACAACTAATATTTTCTCTTCGGAAGCAGGATAGTAATTAGCTGTATCATCACTAAGATTTCCAGATGATACGACGACTAGTACATTTTTAGAAAGTGCGTAGTCAATTGCTTGTGCTAAATGCTCGGAATATTCATTTCCTTGGAAGCTCATGTTCACGATAGATGCACCATTATCCACAGCGAAATGGATACCTTTAGCTATATTTGAATCATAGCCATTGCCAGAATGATTGAGCGCACGGATTGGCATAATTTTGATATTAGCTGTTGTTGATTCTACTATAATTCCAGCGACATGCGTACCATGGAAATGCTCATCCATTGGATCCGAGTCATTATCAACAAAGTCATAACCGTCTATCATTCTCTCTTTTAGGAAGGAATGGGTATAATCCACCCCCGTATCAATAACAGCAACGATTACTTCTTCATCATTTGAAGCAATCTTTGATTTCATCCATTCTGTTCCCACCCGGTTAACCGACCATGATTTAGTATATTTATCTGTTGTTTGAGCCATATCAATTGTTCGTATATAATCTGGTTGCAGAATGTTTATCTGATCTCTCATAGAAGAGGATATCCTAAAGGTTGATTTTGGTTGAACTTCATCTACAGGAATGCTTTTTGTTTCTTTATTTCCTTCTTTATCTGTTATTTCTACTATTACTCTATTTGTCTCTGTTGTCTCCCCTGAACTACTAAGAGCAATATTAGGAAAAAAGAAAACTAAACTTAACGAACATCCCAACACCATTTTAACTAACATACTCCTCATTTTTTCCCCACCCTACTTTACATTGTACCATTAGCAACTGAGTACCCCTTTTATAAGGTATGTAAACTAGGTGATGTTGATTATTGTTTCAAATGTAAAAAAACCTACAAATCATGTCGATTTGTAGGTAAAAGGACTATCTTTTAGATGCTTCATTTGCGATATATAAACCAATCTTAGAATTTTCGGTCCATATACGATCCCATCTACTTAAAGGTACAGGGTTGTCACCTGCATATGGTGAAATTTCGAGGACGATACCTGGCATCCCAGTTTCTTGGATAAAGTAATCACCAGATGCTCCCGAACCTGGAAGGTATTGCGGAGGCATTACCTTATATCCAGTGATTTGTGATAATTGGTTGGCTAAAGCTTTATCTCTATTAAGCTCTGCTGTTTTTTGATAATTAAACCAATACATAATTTGACCAGATGAATGATAAGAGATATTCGTTTTAAAAGGTCTACTAGTCATGAAATTTCCTAATGCCTGTGCTTCTGGCTCACTAAATGCACGAGGACCTCTATATTGCATATAGGAAGGGCCTGGTCTAGAATTGTTAATTTTAGACCATCTCGAGTCAAAATTATCATTTAAGTCAACGCCGCGAATATTGGACTTCCAACGGTTAAAGTTACTGCTTCCATTAATAGCAAGGACATTTGACTTGTTTGCTACTGCATTTGCTCCCAATTGGACAAGTGTTACCCCGTCAGGATTGACCATTGGCACAAACCAGATTGCTGTCTTGTCCAAAACAGATTTAACATTGTATCCCTGGTAAGAACTACCCGCCGCATAGTGTGCACTATATGTGTCGATCATTTCGAGCAAAACATTTGTTGTCATATGTTCTCTTGCATGAACGGAAGCATCAAATAATACTTCTTTTTTACCATTTCCTATACGGATTGCATAAATGGGACGCTTTTCTACAGATGCTCCTATTTGTTTTAGTTCTGTGAAGCTTGGATATTTTGCTGCGATCTGTTGTAAATAAGTCGTCATTTTTTGATGTGTAATGATCTGCTTGGGATTTACTATATTGCTAGTGATTGGTGCAGCTGTTCCCTTTGAAAGAAAGCTCGCTACTACATACCCTCTCATATCTCCAGCAGTCACATATGCCCAACCTGCTAACTCTGAATGGACTAAAACATTCTTTCCATTTGTTAGTGCCCCAATACTTGCACCACTCGAACTCGCAATGTTCTTCACGACTACGCCACTTTTAGAGGTCACTGTAGCTGGATAAGTAGTTGGCTTCCCGATAAAGTTAGAGGCAACATATCCAGTAATATTGCCGTATTGAACGAATGACCATCCATTTTCAGCGGAAAATTCTTCGACAATCATTTTATATTGAAGTGTTGCAAGATTCTTGCTGGTTGCACTTGCAGATTCTCGAACAATAACGCCACCCTTAGAGCTTGCTATTTTTATGTTCCCTACTGCTTTTTTCAAAAAGCTAACTGGCGCATAACCTGTTATACCGTCGACTTGAATTCGAGCCCAACCATTTTCTACAGAAAAAACAGTTCCAGATGTCCCGTAAGTCATGTGATGAAGTGACGTAGAACCAGTCGATGGAGCTTCTCTTAAAATAACTCCGGATGCACTGTTCACGGTATATACTTCACGAAAAGTAGAGGCTTTGGTCACATTCGTATAACTATTCCAGATGAGGAGCATGATGAGAAATGCTCCCATTATTTTTAGTGAATTTTTCATCGTTTCCCCCATTTCTAATGTACTCTTTTAAGTGTACTGTCGAATACTAGCGAATCATAGTTACCTTTTAACTAAAATCCTCTAGGTACATGACCCTTTTTTTAGCAAAGTTTACGATACAGTATAGTTTAAGGTACAATACACTTTATGGAGGTTTTGAAATGCGTAATGAGTTAATGAAGTTTATAATTGTTGGAGTTTTAAATACGCTTCATTATTATGGGTGGTACTTACTATTTTCTCAGGTTATAGATTGGCATTTTTTGCCTTCCCACTGGATAGCTTTTGTCATAAGTATGATAGGATCATTTTATTTGAACTCCTACTTTACATATAATACAAAACCTACATGGCGAAAATTTTTCCGATTTCCTTTGACATATATCGTCCAAATAATTATATCGACAATTGTACTATATATACTTTCTACATATTTTGGGGTGGATGATCGAATCGGTGCTCTTATTGCTTCCGTAGTTACAATTCCATTTACTTTTTTACTATCCCGAAAAATATTAAAAAGATGATTCCAGCTTATTCAGCCGAATCATCTTTTTTGATAGTGGAAACATATTCTTCTACAAAATACACAGGTCGGTCTTTAGTCTCATAGAAAACCTTCCCTAAATATTCTCCAATAATCCCTAATGATAAAAGCTGAATACCACCTAAAAATAGAATTACTGCCATAAGAGATGGATATCCAGGTACAGGATCACCATATAAAAACGCACGAATAACAACGATAATCATGAAGAAGAATGCCGCTACAGAAATTATTACACCCAACAACGAAGAGAAGCGAAGTGGCGCAATCGTTGAAGATGTAATTCCATCGATGGCCAGATTAAAAAGTTTTCCATAATTCCATTTAGTTTCCCCTGCTGCACGTGGATCACGGTCGAAAAGAATTTCCTTTTTGTTAAAGCCAATCCAGCTATACATACCTTTAGTGTACCGCTGACCTTCGCGTAACTGTTGTAATGCATCAATACAACGACGATCTAACAAACGAAAATCCCCTGTGTCGCGCTGTACTGGGATATTTGAAAGGGTCTCCAATATCTTATAGTACCTGGAAGAGGACCATTTTTTAAACCAAGATTCCCCTGCTCTACTACGACGCTTTGCAAACACATCATCATAGCCTTGTTCCCAATAGCTAATCATTTCAGGGATGAGCTCTGGAGGGTCTTGTAGGTCTGCATCAATAATAATAACTGCTTGTCCCTTTGTATGGTCAAACCCAGCAAGCATCGCCACCTCTTTTCCAAAATTCCGAGAAAGATTCACATATGATATATCATTTCTATGATTCACCAATTGTTTTAACAAAAATAGGGTATTATCCGTACTGCCATCATTAACGAATAAATACTCAAATTGATAATTTGGCAGTCCACTTGTTACTGCATCTAATCGGTTGATCAAAGTATGTAGTACCTGCTCCTCATTGTAAGCTGGTATTAAGATTGAGATTGTTTTCATATTTATCACCTAGTGAATATTATACCGCTTGGTAGCAGTTATAGCACTTAAATTTATTTGAAAAGATTGCTGACTTTCTTTATGTTGTAATCGGTTCTAGTTTGATATCATTTTGAGCTTTTTTCTTTGTTTTTCCTACAATATATTCTCCAAAAGGTAGTAGCGAGATTAATCTGATAACGATTAAAGATATCAATAAAGAGAATATAAACAATGCCACAACTCGGGTACTTGTGTGTTGGAAGTAATTTGCCGTAATTGGTGCTAAAAATACCTGAACTTGCCAGTGAACAAGGAAAATTCCAAAAGCATTGTCATTAAGCATTTTCACTACTTTAAAGTTAGGAATAGCCTGGCCCCAAGCAATCAGCGCACAGGTTACCGATAAAACAAATGGAAATAAATCAAATCTACGTGAATAAACTAGAGTATTTCCAGCTTCATAAGAAAGAAAAACAAGCGAAAAAGATACACCTATGTATAACAATGTTGCCCATCTATGCTTAAATAGTTTTTGGGAAATAACTGTATAATTCTTTCCAATTATATAACCTAATGCAAAATAACCCACCCAAGCTAGAAAGGGTAATTTGAGTATATAGTTGAAATCTAAGAATATATCTGGATTATTTTCCATCCAGTTTAAGTACCATAACATTATTAAAATACTTGCAGGAACCAACCAAGCCATCGACACTTTATATTTTGTTACAAGAAAATGTAAAAAGTAAAATTGGAATATAACAAGGATAAACCATCCTTCAAAGGAACCTGTCATTATATTTTTTAGTAGTTTCACCGCAAAATATGTACCAGTATTTGTAGAATATGAAACGACTAACGCATCTATTAATGCGAAAGAGAGAAATGGTAGAAAAATAAACTTAAATCTACTTTCCCAGAAGTTGCTTGGTAATTTTTCAGAATACCTATTGGCTAATATAATAACCGACAAAACGATGAATGTTGGGGTTGCGAAACACAAAAGAATTCGAAAAAATTGATAGTACTCGATTTCGGGATAAGAAACAATTGAAGCCGTTTGCGTTGTGCTATGTAAAAAAACAATACATAAACATGTAACTGCTCGTAATAAATTCCATTCCTTAATCATATATACCTCCTTTATTAAAAAAGCTCTACATAAATGGTAAGTTACTTACATAGTAAAGTCAAAAGAAGTTTTGAAATCAAGATATTTCACAATGAGAAACTATAGTCTTATTTTAAATATGGTGGACGTGCCAGAAACCATATAGCACCAGATAAACTTATAGTAAGAAGGATTACACGTTTTATTTGTCGAACCTATTATTAAAGAAATAGTTTTCTAAGGAGGACCTCGTCTCTAGAATGCTATTTATTCATCAAAACATAAGATTATGGAGGCAATAATGAGTTACATACAAACAATTCGGGCGTTAATCGGTAATGAAATGCTAATGACAGTAGGTTGCGGGATTATTATTGAGCATAAGGATCAGATTTTACTGCAACATCGTACAGATCAGGATGTATGGGGAATTCCGGGTGGGGTTATGGAGCCTGGAGAAACGTTTCTTGAAACTGCTATTCGAGAAACACTTGAAGAAACAGGATTAACAGTTGAACAATTACAATTGTTTGGTCTTTATTCAGGTGACGAAGGATTTACAGAGTATCAAAATGGCGATAAAATTTTCAGCGTTCAGATTATTTTTCATACATATAGCTTTACAGGGGAGTTACTTCATAAAACTGATGAAAGTCATGAACATCGTTTTTTTCCCCGTCATGACCTACCTAATTTGAATACACATCAAGAGCGATTCATTCAGGATTGGGTTGACAAAGTATCCCTACCAACAATTAAGTGAAAATTCAGTATTCCAATTCCATACCTTTCCTATTCCATAATATAGAAGGAGAAATCACTTATGAACTTACATATTTCTAGAGAAACAAACAAAACAGATAAACAATATATTAATGAGGAGCTGTATAAGTTTAATTTAAAATACTTTCCAGAAGATTTAAGAGGAAGATACGAAGAAATTAATTTATATCTGAAAGATGATAATGGGAATGTACGGGGTGGAATATTAGCTGAAGTATGTTGGAATTGGCTAGAAATCCATATTTTTATGATTGATGAAGATATACGGAAATCAGGATTTGGAACAAAATTATTAGTAGAAATGGAGAAGATAGCAAGGGAAAAAGAATGTGATTTTATAAAGTTAGATACTTTAAGCTTTCAAGCATTGGGGTTTTATGAAAAAAATGGATACGAAGTCTTTGGTAGTTTAGATAACGTAGGAAGAGACTACAAGCACTACTACTTAAAGAAAGACTTATAGAAAAGTTATTATTAATCGAAAAAGAAACCATTTTGATCACCTTCGGTCAATATGGTTTCTATTCGTTTGGTACAGCTACTCTACATGGAACCTGTTTGGAAATTCATCAGGTATCGATCGCCACCAACAACTCTAATGTCGAGCAAATAGGGAGCGTTTGGTTCAAAATTAGTAATGGGTGTAACCATTAACTTAGCTGTACCTTTTGTAAAAGAAACCTTAATGGGTTCTTCTTGTTCATCTGAGTATAGAGCTACAGAAATGATTTTAGTGTCGGTGAGTATACGATTAAAATTGATTGTCCACTTTTTGTTAAGTGGAACGTTTGTGTATTTTGGTAAGTTGATATAATTTGCCGATGCAAGTGTTTGCTGGATGAGAGAATGCTTTTCATAGGAAGAAACATTAACAATTCCTTCTCCATAAAGTGAGTCCCAGTTAGTTGCACCTTTATCATCTACATATTGTTTGAGTAACTTTTCTATTTCTTGAATAGTTCGAGTCGGGTCATCTAGTTTTATCATGGATGACACAGCGCTAATATGAGGTGCAGCCATTGACGTTCCATCCATAAGAGCATATTTTCCTCCTGGAATACTGGAAAGAATACTTACACCAGGAGCAGCAATGTCAATCGACGCACCCGTATTGCTAAAATCCGCTACCTGATCGTGTTGATCTGTTGCAGAAACGACTATTACTCTTTTTTCGGATGCAGGGTAAAAGTTTTCCGTACTCATTCCTTTATTTCCTGATGCGACTACAACTAGTACATCGTGCTGAATCGCATATTCAATAGCATTTGCCAAATATGTGCTATAGTTTTCGCCCGCTAAACTCATATTTATAATAGAAGCACCATTATCTACAGCATAGTGAATTCCTTTAGCAATGTTCGTGTCATATCCATTTCCCTTTTCATCTAGAGAACGTATAGGGAGTACTTTTACATTCTCAGGCGTGGATTGTGCAATAATTCCAGCAACATGCGTTCCGTGCATATGCTTGTCCATCGGATTTCTGTCATTATCTACAAAATCGTAACCTGCCATCACTCTACCATCTAACAATGGATGTGTATTGTCTACTCCAGTATCAATAATAGCCACAATTACATCGTTTTTTTTCGATATTAGCTGTTTCTTCATCTGTTCTACACCAATTCGCTTTACTGACCATGTTGGTTCCATCACTTCACTAGTCTGAACAACACCGATGGAGCGAATATAATCGGGTTCTAATACTTCTACCTGTTGAGTATCTTCCATCTTTTCTAACTCATCCCAAGTTAAACTCTCAATCTCTTCTTGACCCTCCTCATTTATTAGCTCCACAATTACTCTATCTGTTCCAGATAATTCATCGTTTCCAGTCTGTGCATAGGAAATATCCGGAGACAACAGTCCTAACGCAAACAAAACTACAGGATATATGAAATATTTCATCAAATACGACACTCCAATCTAATATTCTATGAAAAGTTTAACACCAAATTCTATTCATATATACTACAATTTTCCAAAAGTCTACTCAAACCTCAAAGCCTTACTAGGTTTCATACTAGCAGCCTTCAATGCCGGATAAATCCCTACTAAACTTCCAATGAAGACAGAAGTATACAATGCAAGCTTCACTGCCCACATCGGTAATACGAGTGCGAAGATTTCTATGTTACCGTTCCAAACTTTCTTCTTCAAATGCGGGATTTGGAAAAAATAATTCCAATATATTAGTAAATACCATAGTAGCCACGCTACTTAACCTAATAGACTCGTATACAGTTTGCTGTGAAAAGAAAATAGATTAAAATCATCCACAACAAGACTATGCCTAAATTATAATGTTTTTTCATTTTAAATCTTCCGTTTACACAAAATTCTTTGCCAATGAATAAAGAACAGTAAAAAAATATAGTATAAAATATTTTCAACTCTTTACAAGGTTTCGACGATATTTTTCTATTCCTACTGATATAGTGAGTAATAAAAAACGAAGGAGTGTGTGTTATTGCAAAATGATTTTGTTTTACTACTTGATACTATCATCGGACCTAGAGATATTTTTCATGTGATGGAATGTGATATATGTGGTTGGAATGAAATCTACTATCAGCATCCAGAAACCAAAGTTCAAATTGGTTTTGCTTGTGAAGGTTGCAATTATGTGAAGAAATTTGAATACCTAAATTGTATGTAAAATGAACATTTTCAATAATAATTCATATGGCAAAACCCCATATAACTCATGGATATGGGGTTTCTATTGCTCTATTAAGTTTGTCAATCTCTTACTTTTCTTCTACATCTTCTTCTTTAAGTCCACCATATTTTCGATTTCTTTTTTGATAGCTTTCGATTGCATCCATTAAACAAGCTTCATCAAAATCAGGCCATAGTGTATCAGTAAACCAAAATTCCGTATACGCTAGCTGCCAAAGCATGAAATTACTCAGGCGAATCTCTCCACTTGTACGGATTAGTAAATCTGGTTCCGTTAAGTCTTTTGTCATTAAGTGACTACTGATTAACTCTTCTGTAATATCGTCACAGGAAATGGTCCCGAGCTGCACTTTGTTTACAATTTGTTGAACTGATTGAATAATTTCATCTCGACTACCATAATTCAAAGCGAAATTTAATATAAGTCCATCATTATCAGAGGTTTTTTCTACTGCTTTTGTTATTGCTCTTTTTGTATGGTCCGGGAGGAGATCGATATTCCCCATCATTTGTACCTGAACATTTTGCTCGATTAACTCAGGTAAATAGGTGCCCATAAATTCTTCTGGTAACCTCATCAGATAATCTACTTCTTTTTTGGGTCTTTTCCAGTTTTCCGTAGAGAATGCATACAGCGTTAACGTTTTTATCCCGACATCATTGGCAAACCTTGTTATCTTTCTAACCGTTTGCATCCCCTCATAATGTCCAGCAATTCTAGGTAAAGAGCGTTTTTTTGCCCATCTACCATTTCCATCCATAATAACAGCTATATGGGCAGGCAATTGTTCTATTTGCGCAAGTTCTTTTCTTTTAGTTAAATCGCTGGTTATTACTGGTTGCCTTTTACGCAAAAGCTTACTTAACATACCAATACCACCTTATACCTTTTCCAATTATGTGTATTTATCTTAACAGATAAACCCATATATTACTCTTGTTTTTACAGCATTTTTTCTACAGTAGGGAAAATAT
Source organism: Psychrobacillus sp. FSL K6-1464 (assembly GCF_038003145.1). Classification (NCBI taxonomy): domain Bacteria; kingdom Bacillati; phylum Bacillota; class Bacilli; order Caryophanales; family Bacillaceae; genus Psychrobacillus; species Psychrobacillus sp. FSL K6-1464. The sequence continues at coordinate 784,525 of NZ_JBBOOP010000001.1, read as the reverse complement.
TCCACAAACTTACTATACTGCAATAATATGCAGAAAAAAGCATCTGAAAGTATCTTCAGACGCCACACTCTTAAAATATTTAGTTAGGAGACAATAATTTTAGTACCCTTCAATGCTATTCTTTAGCTTTTTAGTTACGTAAACAATTGAAACGTTACTTTATGGTTCCTTTATCCCCTACTTTTTTCGATGGTGGTGGATACCATATATATTTAACGAGGTGTGTAGTCTTTGATGTTGTTTGAGCAATACATGCTTGGAAGCATTGACAAAAACCGAGTGACCATTTGGAAAATGGATTATTGACTTTCCTTTGGTTACCTCCTCCACATGAATAGGGTGATTGAATATCCAAACACACTCCAAATGTCTATAGGACATAGTTGGAAAAGCACCGAAAAGATTTGGTTCTATCAACAGAGGTGTCTTTACAGAATAATTCATCAATTTTTTTATTGCCTTTAAACGACCTTCTAATGTCGATGCATAGCGATTACACGCGCCTTCCAACAAATGTAAAGTACTCTCTTCTGAATAATAAATACCATGGGTCGTCACGATTCGTGTCTTTTCCTTCCCAGTAAATACGGATTCTAGCATTAACGTCTCGGGATTAACCAATTCGGAATTCCCTTTAACCTTCTTCATCACACTTCCCCCTTTTTGTCCCCTCTCTATACATGTCTATCCTATCAAAACACTTCAGAACTTACTAGTCTAAATTAACTAAATTTATTGAATATTTTAAAAATAATTCCTAATTCCCCCTTTTTCTTATAGGATATTTAGAACTTAGTCCTATCCCTCACCATTTTTTCCTGTCCGAGTGGTAAACTATTACTAAATAAATACCGAGAAAGTGTCGAAATTTACTTTCTCGGCTTGGATTCTCTTGAAAACCTTATGTTTCTATTCGCTCTCTCAATTTTACAAGGATTCTTTCCCGTCTCTTTTTAATACCTGGTATCGTTATTCCTACTCGAGTCGCTGCCTGCTGGAGCGAGATTCCCTCCACAAAAATCCATAGCAGTAGTTCTCGCTCTTGTGCTTGCAAGGATTCAATCGCTCTTTCTAAATCCTCACTCACTATACTTAGAACAATTGATTTTTCTAGCATGACTGCTAGTTTCTCATCCTCCACAGGGTCAGTGTACTCTTCCTGACGCTTCTCTTTTTTCAACTCATCCAACATTCCACCGTATATGGAACGATAAGCATAAGGTGCAAAATTCCCCTTACCCTCATCGAACTTCACCCATGCTTTCCATAATGCAATTCTCCCTGCTTGCCGATAGATTTCATGATTCTTATAAATGTTTAGCTTTCGAATACAAGCAGAAATCATCGGGTCAAACTGCTCCAATACTTCTTCAAAATCCGTCAATGCCATATTCCTTTAGATTCATGCATGATTCGTTTATTCCTAGGTAGCCTAAGAATAATAAACTCCTCTTGTATTAACCAATGAGTCTATCGGTAGTAACGGCGCAGGGAACGTTATGTTTTAGAGTAGGAAACGTAATGTATTAGTACGTTGTTCCCTGTGTAGGACACAATTCTAGGGACACATATTGAAATCCGTTATTGTCAGAATTGTTTGTTACACAGGGACATTTTGTTGAATTTAATCCCTTTTTAGAGTAAAGTAATTATGATTAGGAATTCTTTCTACAGGTTATTTCGTAGCAGTCTTAACCTTTGTAGGAGTGGATTCTTTTTTTTGTTATTTTATATGAAAAACTACACACCTTTCTGAAAAGAGGGTATACATAGGAAAGAGATTTTTATAGGAGGAGAATATGAATACTACAGAGCCATACTACATTACAGAGTCTAAGAGAATCTGCAAGGTTGCAGGGATGGATCCAAACGAGGTGTCTAGACCAAAGACTTTTTTAAGCGAAGTGGCTTTTGAACAGAAGCGAAAATCGTATAGTGAAATATTATCAGTGGTTAGCTTTTTCTCCAACAAGTTACTAGATTCCTTAAAAGGCACTCCGATACTCGTTGTCGTTTCGGATGCTGCAGGGTATTTGCTTGAGATTGAGGGAGACGAAACGATCAAGTCTACTATTGAACAATTCGGTATTAAACCTGGTAGCCTGTTCATTCAAGAAGAGACGGGTACAAATGTTATTAGCCTGACATTGCAGCAAAGACATCCGATTAGTCTGATAGGCGAACAACATTATCATACCTTTCTTCAAGAAATAGCTTGCTACGGTACTACATTTAACTATACAGATGACAATGACTTGCTCGGTAGTGTGTGTATCATGATGCCTATCCAGTTTCAAAATGAGCTGTTTTTATCAATGCTCGCCCAGTCTGTTGACTCGATCGAAAGAGAACTCTTATTGAGAAAACAAAACAAGAAACTTAATATTATGAACCAGATTATGTTAAGTAGAACGAGAAACGGCATTGTTATTACAGATGAAAAAGGAATTACAACCGAGTTTAATAATTTCGCTCAAATGATTTCAAAGAACAGTAGAGAATCAGTCGTGGGAAGAAACATTTTAGAATCCCATTTAACTGGAAGGTATTTCAAAGAAGTATTGGAAAGTGGAAAAATATTTAAAAATGAAGAAATAAAATTTGAAGATGATGCAGGTAACCTAGTAGTTTGCCTATTCGATGCACAACCCATTTACGAGGATGACAAAATGATTGGTGCCTTTGGCCAGTTTAGAGACATTTCAGATCGATACACATTGCAGGAACAATATAATTATTTAGCCTTTCACGATGATTTAACAAATCTGCCAAACAGACGATATATGAATAAGGAAATAGAATCCATTATTAAGGAACTAAGTACAGGTCATCACAAGACCTTAGCCCTCCTATATATCGACTTGGATCGTTTTAAAATCATTAATGACAACTTTAGTCATTCCTACGGCGATAAGTTATTAATCGAGGTAAGTACTCGTTTAAGTGGTTGCCTAGCAGAAAATGAGATGCTGGCACGAATGGGCGGCGATGAATTTATTTTCCTATTGCAAGATTTTACGGATACAGACTATGTCACAGCAAAAGCGGAAGAGATACTTCAACTCTTGCTACAACCATTTCTTGTGGACGGCAAGGAACTATATACGACTGCTAGTATTGGAGTTGCTATATATCCCGACTATCCCATTACAATGGAACAGCTGATGGTCTATGCGGATAATGCAATGTATCAGGCAAAATCGCAAGGGAAAAATCGCTATGTCGTGCATACATCTGAATTATTAGATGCCATGTTGGACGACTATATGCTCGAGGTAGACTTAAGAAGAGCACTGGAGAAAAATGAGTTCGTTCTCCATTATCAACCTCAGATTAATAACGAAACTGGTCAATTGATTGGGTTTGAAGCGTTAATACGCTGGCAACATCCAACGCTTGGGCAGATACCTCCAGATAAGTTTATAAAACTTGCAGAAGAAAACGGGATGATCACTCAAATTGGGGAATGGGTCATTGATGAGGCCTGTACGCAAAACAAAAAGTGGCAAGATGCTGGAATGACACCTGTAAAAGTGTCCGTTAATTTATCAACGCAACAATTTCTAACTAGAAATCTCATTACTTATATGGAAGAGGTACTGGAACGAACAGGTATCAATCCAGCTTATGTGGTTGTGGAAATTACGGAGTATATGGCGATGGAATACGAATACTCTATCCACGTATTGGAGCAGTTGAAAGCACTAGGTATCGGCATTAGTATTGATGACTTTGGGACTGGTTATAGTTCGCTTAATTACCTTAAGAATTTTCCAATCGATTATATTAAAATCGATAAATCGTTCGTCAGTGAAATTATGAACAATGAACAAGATGCTGTCATTATTAAAGCAATTATCTCCTTAGCACATAATCTTCATAAAGAGGTAATTGCTGAAGGCGTGGAAACAAAGGAACAGCTAGAATTCTTGAAAACCCATCAATGTGATATTTCGCAAGGATATTTCTTTAGTAAACCCCTTCCTGTTGACGAGATTGAGAGAATCTATTTAGAACAATAATGACCTTAAAGGGAGAATGACACCATGAAAACAACATCATCGGTATTAGTTGCAAATTTTAAGCATTGGGGAATTCATCATATTTTCGGCATTCCTGGGAAGGCAATATCCCCTATACTGTTTGAGATATTAAATCATGATATGGAATTTGTATTAAGTAAGCACGAAGCGGCTGCAGGGTTTGAAGCTGCTGGCTACGCCTTGATGAATCAAAAAATTGGAGTTGCAGTTGGGACGTCTGGTCCAGGTGGTACTAATTTACTCACGGCTGCTGGCCAGGCAAAAGCATCTAATCTCCCTTTATTAATCATTACTGGACACCCTTCGATGAAGGATACCGGAAAAGCAATGGGTCAGGATTCTAGTATATTTGGTGCGGACCTCGTGGACATGTTCAAATCTGTCACGAAATTTAGCGCTCGGGTCGAACGAGGAGATATGCTTCAGCCATTCCTGCAGCATGCACTAGAAAAAGCAGTATCGGGAGTAAAAGGACCCGTACATCTGTCCATCGCATTTGATATTTTGTTAGAACAGATTGAACCATTCCTGCTAGATTTACCCGAATCGCATGCAATGATTTCCCCTAATACGAGCGATGCAATAGATAAACTAAATATAGCAAAGCGTCCGCTTCTCTTTTTAGGAAAAGGTGTGCATTCTAGTAAAGCCTACGCAGAAGTGCAGCATCTTGCTGAGCATTGGAATATCCCTGTCATTACCACTCCAGGTGGAAAAGGTACTTTTCCTTCCAACCATACGCTGTCACTAGGTGCATTCGGATTAGGTGGTACAGACGAAGCAACTGCATATGTAAAAGAAAAAGTGGACCTAATGCTTGTTATTGGTTCGCAGTTAAGTGATATGTCTATCGCTGGATTATCGGAAGCGATGTATCCAGAGCATCTGATCCATTTCGATTATGACCAAACCTTTATAGGTAAATCGTTACAAGTGCCAACTACACCTATACTTGGAGATATAAAAGCAAACCTGACTGCAATATTAAAAGATATACCAAAAACAAATAGCGAAGCATTCTTAAAGCCAATCGATGATATATTGCTGCAGGAAAATAACCCTGGTGAACGAATGTCTGCTATCCAAGCATTGCGCTCGATGCGATATGCACTTCCCCACGATGCAATTGTTTTCGGAGATGATGGGAGCCACTCTTTTTACGGCATCAAATATTTTGACATATATAAGCCAGGAACGTTCTTCTTTGATGATATATTCGGAGCAATGGGCAACGGAATTGGCTATTCCATCGGCGCAAAACTTGCAGCCCCGGAAGAAACAATCATATGCTTAGTTGGAGACGGATGTATGTTCATGCATGGCACGGAACTTTCAACAGCGTACAATTATAACTCCGCGGTGTTGTTCATCGTACTAAACAATGGACGCTTAGATATGGTGGAAAAAGGCATGCAAAAAATGATCGGTACATCTATCGGCGGTGTCTATGAAACTCCGCTAAATGTAGCACGCTTTGCCGAATCTATGGGACTCGAAGCATTTACCTGCCTTAACCCTTATGAGTTAACCGATAAAATAGCAGAAGCATTACATAAGATTGAACAAACAAACAAACCAATTGTCATTGAAGTATTAGTAGATGAAAACGAAATACCACCAACAATGGGGAGGCAATAATATGGATACCAATAAACGGTACGAGGCCGGTATAAATGCTATGGAAGAACTATTTTCGCAAGACGTACGTAATGGCATGGCAGGCATCAAAGATATTTCACCCGATCTATGGAACATGATCGTATCATTTGGATTTGGCGACCTCTACTCGAGAAACACCCTTTCCCACGCACAACGGGAAATCATCACACTTACAAGTCTGATCACCCAAGGTGCTTTCGATCAACTAAGAGTTCACTTACAAGCAGCCATAAATGTAGGTCTAACAAAAGAAGAAATTATCGAAATCATCCTCCACTGTACTGGATACGTAGGCTTTCCAAAAGCAGTTCATGCAATGGGAATTGCTGGAGAAGTATTTAAGGAAAATGAATAATAAACTTCATAAAAAAGAAAAAAGCGCAATCCTAAAAGGACTGCGCTTTCTTCTTTCCCTAAACAGGGAATACACTCGGAAAATTTGTTATGTTGCTTGGTTAAACCGGAACTGACAAATTAAAACTTCATCTCGTCAGTGCAGTAATGTGGTCTAATAAAAACTATTAGACATTAAGGTGCACTTCCACAAAAAACTTAACTTCCACTTACATGTAAAACAAACACGGTGGAACGGAACCTAAATATATCGGTTCCCGACGAGCGTACCTTTCGTCAGTAAAGCAAATTTTCCGCCAAGGCTGTGCAAATCATCCATCGAAGTCTTTTGTAAACACATCGTTTACCAGTCCCTTCCTACGGTAGTTCCGCCTTGTACTAAATATATACCCCGCATAAAACGGATTAAACATCTTTATTTAAAATTTTGTTCAAGCTTTTTAATGTCAGAATATTTTCTTACACAGGGACACGCGTCTCCTACTACTATGCTTTACGACATTTAAATGCACGATACCCGATGAAATCCCGGTTATGAAATATAAACTCGTTATGCTCCTCCCATAGCTCAAAGAGTTCCATTTTTATGTTTTCCGATGGATTGATGTCGTTAATTTCACTTTGAAGAAGCACAGATGGCGTCCTCATTATTTCAACTTGAGTAAACCCAGCTTGATGTAAACGCAATATCCATTCATCTTTATCTAATATTTCATTGATACCGTAAAGACTACATGCTTTTTCTTGTTTTTCTTCTGATAGGTATTGCTCCGCTACCATTTCAATCATAATTAAAGTCCCGTCACTTTTCAAAACCCTAGAAAGTTCATTTAACGTCTTCGATATATCCGTAAAAACAATAACAGACTCGGCTATAACTAAGTCGAAGGAATTATCTACAAATTCCATATTTTGTATATCTCCTTCCATCACATGGACGGATGACTTATTATTTTTAAATCGTTGTCTTGCTTTTTCTACCATAACGGGATGCTTATCAATCGCTGTCACCTGACTATTAAATCTTTCGGCTAAGAAAGCTGCCGTTTGCCCTGTTCCACAACCTATATCCAATACAGAATGGGTTGGTGGTATATTTTCAGCTTCCAATATAGATTGGGTTAGACTAAAGCCTCCAGGATGGGCACCGCCAATTCCAAAGTATGCCAATATGTCTATATAAGCATTAGACAATGAATTTACCCCCTATTTTCAATATAGCTATACTATGCTTTTAAAGCATGTCTATAACTCAATAGGTCGGTTTTAATTATAATGATTTAGGTATTTTTTTCTTTTCAACATCCTTAATGTTCCTCTGCCGGTACGGAAACACTGTAATTGAATCTCATAAAAATCCCTGAAAACTTTACTAATAGTAAGTTTTCAGGGATTTTATTGATGTGCTTATTTTAACTTTTACCTCGCATGCTAATGTTTGTTAATCACTTACACAACCACTTTACGCTTTCCTGTTCGGATAAATTCTATAATTTCTTCGCTACTAAGCTCGCTGATACCTAGTTCTTTGATTGTTCTTTCATCTGATTGAAGGGATTCCCCTACAAGAATTTCTCCTAAAGTGATTAATGAATCCATGACTGGTGTTTCTAAGCCAATATGACTTGCGATAGATGCAAATGTTCGTAATCCAAAAGGAATATCTTCAGATAAGTAACGTGAATTTAAAGAAGTGGGTCCTTTAATCGGTGTCAAACTTTGGCTGCCGTTTAATACCTCCCAGGTAGTGCCTTTCGGGCCATACCCTGAAGTATGTAGAAGCTCCGCAATCGTCATCAGATTCAAACCGAACTGTTGACCTATATTTAATCTTTCCTCATCCAGTTGTTCCATAACTCGAATAACCGATGGAGTCATTCCTTCTTCATAAATATAAAATTCTCCATTGGAACGCTCAATGCGACCGGCATTTAAAATCGTTCCTGGAGGATGGTCAATTGGATTCATACTACTTAGCCCTGCCTCAAGGATATTACTTACAGGTACGATATTCAAGATATCATTGAGTAACGCAACCGCCCAATCCGTATGGATAGACGGAAACACCCCAATTTGGACTTTAATCTTTACATTAACTCGAACTCTTCCAGCACCCTCTAGTCTTGTTGCGTATGGAAGGGTATCTGACTCCGCTAACACCACGTCGCTATTTACCCCTAAATCTCCCCAAATCTTTGCGAATTCTAACGATCCAAGCGTCCCGGGTAAAAGAACGACTAATTGGTCTGCTTTCACTTTATTTGCTAAAAGCTTTGCATAATCTCTATGTGCAAAAGCAGGGACAGCGATAAGGATAATCTCTGCACCGTCTAATGCCTGGTCAATATCATTTGTTACCATAGCTATTTCTGCAGTTCCATTTAAGACATCACCAAGACATTCAATGCGTTTCGATTCAAAAACGCCTTTCATTGCGTAACTGAATTTTTCCATTTCAAATAAATGAACTGTATGTCCTGCCAAACTTAAATCTGCGGCTAACGTATGCCCACCATTTCCTCCACCTAAAACTGCTACCGTTCTTTTCATACTATTCCTCCTTCTACATTTTCTATCTAACGATTCTTCTATTACTCCCCACACTTGCTATTTCTTAATGACATCATTTATATATTGTTTTGTGCATACGTAACCCGTAATAAGGGTAACTATTATCAGTAAAACTGGGATGAAGTAGAGTAAAAAACTATACAATATCATTCATGAGCATCCCCTTATCTACTGTATTTGTTAAATCTACTACATTATTGTTTTTTGTTAATAGATAAATGGTCATATAGGTAATGATATTCGCTATAAATCCAGGGAGAACCCCCGATAAACCAAAAGGTTCTTGTAAGGGAAAAGTCCAAATTAGAGTGATAGCCATTCCTACAATGATTGAATATATACCAGCTTTTGGATTATGAATTTTCCGCATAATTCCCATCACCAACGGGAATACAATGGTCGGTGCCCAAAGATAATAAGAATATTCCAATGCCGCTATGATACTCGGGACATTTAAAGCAAAAATCAAAGCAGCAATGCCGACAATTATGGTCAATACTCTTCCTGTAAATAATTCGTGTTTATCTGATTGTTTTTTTCTCGTAATAAAAGGATAGATATCGCGCATAAAAGAAACGGTCGTTGAGTTTAAAAACGAACTTGCCGTAGACATAATGACGGCCATTAATGCAGCTATCGCTAGTCCCAGAACACCAACTGGTAAAAGTTCTTTTACAATAGTTGGCAAAGCCTGGTCTGATTGAATCCCAGGGAATAATACAAAAGCGATTAAGCCTAAAGACGCTGTGATGAAGAAGAATCCAAAGGAAAAGAAACCAGAGATTATATACCCTTTTCTAGCTGTTTTAGAATCTTTAGCTGAAAAAACTCGTTGTGTATACGGTGGAATCAGAGCTTCCCCTAAAAGAAAAGTAACGAATAACCCAATAAACGTAGCTATCTCCCAATTTCCGAACAACGTAAAATGTAGATCAGGGATATTTGCAACTAATATATCCGTTCCTCCCACCGAAAACAGCCCGATGATTAGTGTAAGCGGTAATATGACACCCAGCAGGATAAATTGAAGATTATCCGTATGTATAACTGCCATTATTCCGCCAAAAGCCGTGTAGACAATGACAGATCCCATACCGATGAGAATACCTACAACGGGTGGAATACCTAAAATCACATTAAACATTGTACCTAACGCTAACGCTTGCCCACCTAAAATTCCCGTACATAATCCTACCGAGAGAATTCCCGTTATTAATTTCGCTGACTTCCCGTAGTGCCTTTCCATAATATCTCCTACGGTTTGTGCTCCTTTATAAGCTTTTAACCGGGGAGCAATAAAATAACCAACTAAAATGCTAGCAATCCCATAGGCAAAAAAGGCAAACATAAAGACATATCCATCGTTATAAACATTTCCCGCCATACCAGTCGAGGCTCCTCCTCCTAATACGGAAGCCGACAAACTTGCAAAAAGTACGGTCCATGTAACTTTCTCTCCTGCAACATTATAGTCTTTTACATTTTTTATACGCCTGCTTGTTTGATATCCAATCAAACCAATCAAGGCAAAATAACCAATAACAATCAACCAATCTAAAATTTCCAAATACAACCACCACCATTTTTAATTTTCTGAATTTTGTTTATATAAATATCTTATATTGTAAAGTGGTTATATGCATTATGTTTAGAGACTAAATATTCCATTAAAAAACATTGTTTTTTTGTGCGCAGAGCACATTCTAAATTTCTTCCATTTCAGAATCGTTGATTTGTGTTATCTTCAAGGCTATATAAAATGGCAGTACTTTTCTGAAATCCCTTAGATTAGCTCCTGTTATCTGTTCGATTTTAGTCAATCGATAGAAAAGAGTATTACGGTGGATATTCAATTTTTCTGCAGAATTAATTGGACTTAAGCTGGATTCACACCATACTAGAATAGTACGAGATAGTTCATCATAATCTGGAGATTTCTTCAACTCGATAAGCGTTTCATCTATGAAACGACGAGCATTGTTTTCGTGAATATAAGATAATAATTCTTCCAAGATAAAATCCTTTATATTAAAAACCTCAGGAGAATTATCCACTTTTTTACCAATACGAATTGCTCTCCAAGCGGCATGATATGATGCATTTATACCGTTTAAATCATACCCGATTGTGCCAATACCAATGGATGCGTAAACCTCTAACTCTTTTAAACCTAAGATGAGTCCATTACACTTATTTTTTACATTTGTATAAACTTCACTTTCATTAATTTTATTATCTAATATATGGAGAACAACGTATTTGTCTGATCCCAAGGAAATTGTAATATCTTCACTACTAGAAAAAACTTTTTTTACTCTAGGCTCTATCTTTAAAAAGTCTAAATGTAACTCTGGTGACCCCATTTTTAACAACTGTTGATGGTTTTCATTTGGCATATGGTTGAATTGAGTAAAATCAATAACAATGGCGATGCGTGTTCGCTTCAAGTCATATCCCAATTCTCTACCTCGAGCTTGTAATAACATTTCATCATTATGTATGGAATTAAATATAGAAATTTCCTGAACTAGACTCTGCAGTGCTCTCTCACGCAAGAGAGAAGACTTATTAGAGATTTCTTCTCGTAATAGTATTTCCGCGTATTTTTTTGCTAACATCCCAAACTTTTCTACTTCAGAAGGTTCCCCTGTAATCCCAACCGTTCCCACATAGTCCCCAAACAATTCAATCGGTATGGTCATTCCTGCTTTAACGCCCTTCATCTTCCTTGATACAGTTTCACTATGAGTCATTTCTTTTCGGCGGAAAATAGCACCGAGAGAAGCTTGGTGTAATGTACCTATCCTTGTGAGATCACTTGAACCAAGAACAATTCCGTGTTGATCAGTAATTAGTACATCATGACCAATAACCTGACTTGTCGTATTGGCAATCTCTTGAGCTAACTTTTCTAACATAATATCCCCCACCCTACTCCTTATTAAAGAGCATCCTTTTGTAATTATTGTTCCTATAGCACCTGTTGCAAAAATAGTTGTCGCTCTTTAAGGAATAATAATCTAATTAAACATCCCTACCTGAGGTAGCGTCTTATTTACAACATTAAACTAACCAAGAACTAAGTGGACCATTAAAGTGCAATTAAATGTCTTGATTCCTTTAATAAATTAATGAAATATTACGTAAATTCATTATACAGGAATGGTGCTAAATTATAATCGGTATGATAAGTAGGGGCGCGATTTTCTTTCTGCTTTATGTATCCTTTCTTCCAAAATACTTCTATTTAGCTAATGACGTGCGACTTATCATTGTTTAAATGGGAGGAAAGAACAGATGACTAATTATCTTACGGACTATCAATCCTTTAAAACAGTTGAAGAAATGGATATGCATGTGGAGAAACATATTCTTGCGCATTACGGGGAGATGAATCAGACCGACCGCGTATTGCTCTCTCTGGTAGCACAATATGGATGTAAGTTTCCTGGTGCTGCTCATTTAAAAGTGTCGACGATTTGTCATGCTACGAATAAATCAGAGGCGACTGTTAGAAGATCTTTACGTAAGTTAGAAAAGCTATTGATCATCAAAAAGGTACCTACCATTCGCAGAGTTTCTAAAGGCTAAGGTGCCAATATTTTAGTCATTTTACCTTCCTATGACCAGTCGAGTTTGACAGCTCGTGGGGAGCAGGAAAACCTTGTCATACAAAGGGCTACGGTTATCATTTCGGAAAAAGAAACCGATATCTCTTTAATCTCTAAAAAAGAATTATTACATAATACGTATTCTACAGAAAACGTCTGCTCTGTAAATCCTGTGTATAACTTTCATGAAAATAAAAAGCCTACGTTCTATCAGCACTTCAAATCTACAGTTTTTGCTATGCTGGGAGTCGATCAACAACTAGTAAGCCGTTTGTACGGAGTTTATCGAAGTCTTACCTACCGTAGCATTCAGCTACTCCCTAAAGAGCAAAAGTTTTACGAAGATGTTGGTTACCAAGCACTGACTATTGTTTTACATGCTACGCAAAAGAAAAAAATCTATAATCTCTCGGGTTACTTTGTTGGGGTTTTTGAAGAATTATGCAAACAAAAATTATTTGAGTTCTTTCAGGAACATGAGGAATGAGTAACATTTGCTGCTACTTTTCGTTTTGTTTTTGTTCTCTTTTTTTGTCCCTGTGTAAGAAACAATTATGAAAAGTATTTGATTTATGTGGGTTTGCATGAACATATGTGTATTGCATAATAACTGTACATTGAAATGCAAAATGACGAAGCAGAGAATTGCATAGAAAAACACATAGTATTTAGAGTAAGATTTCACATGGGAGGTGGGTATGATAACTAAGTCTCGTAAGTACCCACTATTAATCCCACGGCGAACTTTTCACTCTTTGAATATGTAGTAACTCTATAGCTCCTCGGTCGTTTCCAGCGTCCCTGCGTCAGACTCAATTGCCCCCAAAATTGTGGATGACACAGGGACGCTGTCTTACAGGGATGCTTTTTTATCCCTAAATCTATTGGACATGTTTATTGAGTTTCTAACATATACATGAAATGATTAATATTTATCTATCTTCTTCCATTAATAATGTTATAGGAAGTGCACATCATTAGTCTTAATAAAATCTTCAACTAATAAACTGCAATTATCAAAATAATGATTAAAGGGGCTCATTATGAAAAAAATTCTATGTTTGATTTTCTTATCGATTTTTTGTTTACCTGGAATAGCAAATGCCGCATTTACTGATGTGAAGGAGTACAAAGAGGAAATTCAGTTTTTAGTTGATGAAGGGATTGTACAAGAACAAGGGAAATTTAGACCAAATGACCAAATTACGAGATTGGAAGCCGTTTCTATGTTAATACGCTCGCTTGAAGTCGATTATACAAATATAAAAAATCCTAATTTTTCGGATGTAGGGGAAAGTGATGTCGGTTATGCATATATTGCGAGTGCACTTGAGTTGGGGATTATTAGTGGAAAGACGGATAAAAACGGGAATGCTATTTTTGAGTCAAATGCAGTTCTGACACGCGCTCAAATGGCTAAAATAATAGTCAATGCATTTTCTCTAAAGAAGCAATATAACAAAACATTTAGAGATGTTCCAGTTACTAACCCCCAAGCTGCTTTTATATCTATTTTAGCGTCAAATAATATTACAACAGGTTACAATGACGGATCATTTAAACCCAACATTCCATTAACACGCATTCACTTTGCGGTATTTCTTGCAAGAGTATTAGAACCGTCCTATCAAATGGATAATTCTTTGCCAGAAATACCATTGTCTATAGGATTTGACGCTCAAAAGCAAGAGTTTCTAATAGCAGCTTTATCAATAAGCGGTAATGTTATTAAATGGAATTCTGGAATTGAGACAGGAGTAGATCGTTATATAAAAACGTATACTCAATTGTCGAAAAATGTGAAGGAATTGGAAAATGGATATATTCTGAAGAAAGATGGTACTGTATGGGAAATAAATGATGAATATACTGGGGCTAAACAGATTAAGTCCTTGAGCAACATTGAAACCATTGCATCTGGTGGGACATTTGTTGCCGCTTTGACGAAATCCGGTGAGTTATATATTTATGATAGAAATGACTTTCTGAAGCTTGGTACAAATGAAGATTTTCCGATAAAGAAACTTACACCCTCTAATGTAAAACAAATTGAGGCAGGCTCCAAAGTACTGTTTGTGTTACAAAAAGATGGATCCGTGCAAAGTATAGGACAACTAAACCAATGGGCAGATCAGCAAGATGAACTTGTGAAATTACCATTTGCACAAGTTGTAACACAAATTGCAGTTAATGATGATGATATGTATGCCTTCCTAACTGAAGACAATGACGTATTTGTTTCTAATAACAGGTTAATTATCGACGGTGACTTTCTAGCAATGAAAACAAATATTGGTTTCATGCGAGTATCGTCTATTTCTAATGTACAACATATTTATAGTTCTGGACCAAGTTTTCTTTTTAACACTAAAGAAGATAAGTACTTTCAACTGTCCGATGGAACACACCTTACAGAAGATGGGCCTGAAGTTTACAAACGAACGAAGCCAACTAATGCAATAGCAGTTGGAAATCCGGAATCAATGACTAATGGCGGGGAACTTTTTTGGTTATTAAGTGATGGTCGCCTTTATGTAGATTTAGATTCCCAATATATAGAGAATTATTATATTCCTAAATTAAAAAACATATTAAACTAAAGATAAATTAATATAACCTTGTAAAGATAATTCTTTGCAAGGCTTTTTCCTCTTCTATTCAATAACTGCGAGAGTTAAGAATGTTTGAGAACCTGGTACCTATCAAGATTTAATAAACACCAATAACAGTTACTGGTTCTGCAGCTGTTTCCGCGCGTACGACGAACGATGCCATCTGACCACGTTTCACATTATCATATGGCGAAAAAGTAGTTGCAGTTGTCCCCGTTGTAATTTCATTGTCCAATAGAGTTTGAAGGTATCCATTGTACCAGTCATTTGCTTTCACATCTTTGAACTTGGTTTCCGTTAGCATTCCTTCTTTAAATCCGAATGCTAATGTAATAATTTTCGTCATTTGACTACGCGTTAGCTTTTCACCCGGACCATATGTACCATCTTTTTTTCCTGACAAAATACCTTCAGCTACAAGCGCAGCAATTGGACCATAGTATTCATTATCCGTTTTAATATCTTCAAAGCCTGGATTCACAACATTTTTAGTATCTAAGTCTAATGTTAAAGCAATAATCTTTGCGGCTTGTCCACGAGTAACCGTAGCCTCCGGTTTAAATGTACCATCTGTAAATCCTTTAATAACACCTCGGGCCGATAAATCCATTACACTATTATAATGTATATGAGTCGAATTTAAATCTGAGAAACCTGCAGCTTCCGTATTATATGGAGCTACAGTTATCATTGCTCCTACGGCAATTGATGAAGCTAATGCTAATTTGAATAATTTTTGGTATGATTTTTTGATATTCTTCATGTGAATTCCTCCTTATTTATTATGATAAATTAATAATATGTTCTATTGGGACAACTATATCAGACTAATAGATAATTCTAAAAGAAAATATTTTAAATATAGTATTTTTGTCCATTCGTCACTGCTGCTTCCAGTAGCGCTATTGGTTCTCCTTCGAATTCAGCCGGCACATAGAGATACAGTTCATATGTTCCTTCTGAAGAGTATTGTTTTCTTTCGTAAGAATGCTAAATGGATCAGGGTTTTTCGCATCTGCAGTTTCTAATCCAATCGCAATATCGTATCTTTCTTCAGGTATTGCGTTAAGTACAAACTCCGTATTCTTTATGCTTACTCCAGTTGCTCCATTTTGGGCGTATACTCCGTATGCACTTCTGTTTTCACTATGTGCGGAAATCTTTCCTCCATCAAAGTCCAGAGATGCTCCTGTCTGTACAGTGATACCTACTGAATTTGCATCAGGTATTGACTGGGTATTATTTAATTCTATATCAAGATTTTTTGCCGTCAACTTACCGTTTGATACCATGAAGACATAGCTCTCGTTGTCTGTTGCTTCTGAAACATTTCTTGTGATCTTGTGATTGTTACCATGAATTATTACATCTCTTGTTACATCTAGTTAAAAGTCTATTTCAAACATTTTTTGTAATATTATAGTAATTAAAGTGGTATTTTATACATAATTAAAATATTTACAAGTAATTATTAGTGCCTAAATAAAGATTTATTCGATTTTAAAAAGAGTCATCTGGGACTGATCAGATAACTCTTTACCTATTGCGTTAGTGTATAGGGTTACTTGGGTAAGTGTTCAGACCTAGCGACGCGATTACCTGAATTTCTTTGGAAAATTACTTACAAACATGAGTTTCTCGCGGAGTAGGAAGTTCTACATCATAGTTAAAACACTCCTTCCATCCCATAAGGACAAAAAGAGTGTTATTTTCTTATCCTAGATCACCCATTAAGTAGACTAGAATGATTGCTATTCATAAGGGAATTCTTTCGAAGAGGTCATTGACTTTCCAAAATACCCCATTAACCCTTCATTCTTCGAAAAATAGTAGGTTACTACTCCAAAAAACGGGTCATTTGTTGTCTGTTCAATTACAATTAGGTTATGAAATTCCTTATCACCAATGTCTTTCGTACCATTGATAGAAATGACCTTATTAGTAATTGTTTCTTCTCTTTCTTTCATAAGGATTTCCTTACTATCTATCCATTCACCATTTCCGTCATAAATCGCTTCATTGTAAGTATACTCCTTATATAAATGTCGAGAGCTAGTTTTGTCACCTACAGTTACTGGGTATTTTACCGTAACTTTAGGCGTCCAATGTGAGTCAAACGTAAACTGGGTTTTATCTTCACTATATGTGTGATTACTATCAGCATATTCATTTTCATCTGTTAAATGTAATGAATAAGTACCACTAGTTTTACTGCCTGTATAACTAGCTTTGTTAAAATAATCACCACTATAGCCTTCCGTTGAAGTATTGAAATAACTTAAATCTACTGGATTTTTATAATTTTTTGGAACTAGGCCTTGATAGAATCCTATCCCCACTTGTGGTTTGTTTACTGCGGTCGGACGCATCTCTGGATTAATTGAGCGTGCTAAAAATACCGAAAAATGTGCACGTGTTAATGTATTCTTTGGTTTGAATGATCCATCATCATAACCTGTTGTGATATTATTAGCTGCTAATTTTACAATATATTCATATCCCCAATAATCTTTTGATACATCAGAAAAAGTACCAGAATATGTTCCTGTTAGGTTGAATGCATTTGCCAAAGCACGCGCCATTCCTTCACGTGTGATAGGAGAGTTGGGAGAAAATTTAGTTCCTTTTGGAAAGATTCCATTTGCTGTAGCAATGGCAATTTCTTTATAGCTTGAATCTGTTGTTGGTACATCTTTAAAACCAGGATTCACTGTATCTTCATTTTCGAGCTTCAACGCTCTTACTAACATAACTGCAGCCTGTCGATTAGTCACCAGATTGGAAGGTTTAAATGTACTATCGCTATATCCGTTAATAATATTCAAACTAGATAAGTATGATATTTCTTTTTGATATGCATGTGTAGAAGGTATATCGCTATAACTAGCAGCATTCACTGTAGGTAAGGCAAGTATAAGAGAAAGAATTAATGCACTTATAAAAGTCACGATTTTTTTCATATTTTTTCCGCCTATTCTATTGTTATTGTATTTTAACTATTAAACCCTCTTAGAACTCTACTTATTAGATCAATATGCCACCCCCACTAATTCTATTAAGAATTCACAACGTATTTGACGAGGCCAGTGGCGTTGGCGTATAAGGCTGCTTGAGTTCTATCTGCAAGACCTAGCTTCGCAAATACTTGGCTGACGTGTTTTTTCACTGTGAATTCGGTTATATAAAGAGTCTTGGAGATTTCTTTGTTAGAATGTCCCTTGCCTAGCTCGATTAATATCTCTTTCTCTTTAGGAGTTAGTTGTTCAATATGACCATCTTCATCCAAGGGAACTGGAGCTTTCATGAGTAGATCTAAAACATTAGGATCATAGTATTTACGACCCTTTCCAATCATTTGAAGTGCATGTAGAAGCTCTTCGGGTAGGGCTTCTTTTAATAAATAACCAACCACCCCAATTTCCTTTGCTCTTTTAAAGTCTTCCTCATTCGTGGAAGAAGTAAGTATGACAAACTTGCTGGTAATACCTACACGCATGGCCTCTATTATTAGTTCAATTCCGGATTCCTCACCTAATCGGAGGTCTACGATTGCTATGTCTGGTTTTACTGCATTCAATAGTTCCATCGCTTCTCTTCTATTAGTAGCTTCTCCAATTACATCCATAGATTCGTTTAAGGAAAATAATGAATTCAAGCCTCTTCGAATTAATGGATGATCGTCAATTATTACTACCCTCATTATCCCAACACCTCTTGTTTTTTCTGCTTTTTAACTTGTGGTATATCAATTTGAATAGTAGTTCCCATTTTATAAGGTGCACCTATCTGAAATGTGCCCCCCATAGAATAGACAATTTCTTGCATATTAGGTAGCCCAATCCCTTGTCCTTCCATACATCCCATCTTCGTCTGAATACCTATTCCATTATCTTTAATGACTAGATAAATTTTATCTTCTTCTAAAGCTAGTGTTATTTCGATTACTGTACACCTACCATGTCTTACCGCATTTCCACACGCTTCACATATGATTCGATATAGACCGTTTTTGTTATTTGTAGAAATGGACGATTCTTCACCAGTAAGATCATAGACAATACGAATGTCATTTAGCTTTGCATATTCCACCAAATAATTTTCAATAAGCGTAAGAAACGGCTTTTCACCCTTCTTAGCCGTACTTAACTGATAAATAGAAGCCCGTAGTTCCTTCATTGTCGTATTAGCTGTCTGTGACAAAAACTCAAATTCCTTTTCAAGTTCACTAATTTCAATATTCCGACTTTTAACTTGTAGACTATGCAATGAATAGACGATCCCAAACAATTTCTGTGATATACTATCATGTATTTCATTTGCAATCCGATTTCGTTCTTCGGTAATTTTCATATGAACCATCATACGATCCATATGAATTCTTTCCAGCAGCAATTCACTAAGCTCTGCGAGAAACTCGAATGTACGGTGAAGTAATAGAGTATTTCTTATCTCTGTATTAGTAGACATGTTTACACCAATTACTCCTATATACTCCGTTGTCCTAATAACCTTCATCCAATACTGTTCATTCTGATAAATATGTGTAAAGGCGTTCTTTTGTTGCCTTATATACTCCCAGTCTCTTGTTAAATCCATATCTAGATTTCTATTAGTTGTCTCATTCGAAGTATAGTTTTTTTGAGAGGTATAATCCTTTATCCAAAAGAAGGCCATATCCTTTTGCATGCATTTCATCAATGCTAGCGTCATGGTCTCTGTTAGCTTTTTTGGACTAATATTGGAAGAGTGGGATTCCAACAAGTGATATAAGGACATAATTTGCTTTAATGTCTCCTCGTATATCTCATTCATATTTGCTAGCTTATTATTTGCCTGGTGTAGCTCTTCTATGTGTTCCCTTAATTCTTTTGTTAATCTAGAAAACAAACCTATTAGCATCGTTATTAATATAAAGCCGAGATAGATATAGGATTTTCCTTCTAGAAGCATGAATATATTATTTTTCTGTTGTGCAATATATGTTGCACTTACTAGACAAAATGTTAATATTCCCCAACAAAATAGCGGGGTTAAAAGGATTGCTGCAACAAGTATCGGATTCAATGCATACCAGCTAAATGGACTGTAAACGCCACCAGTAAATATGAGCAACAAAGTCATACCAAACGTTTCAATTAAAACAATTGTTTTTACTATATTTGTATTCTCCCGATATCTCCGTTGTAATCCCGTCAATATCCATGCTGCAATACATAGAGACCCAACAGCACCAACTTTAAAAATGAGTGAGGGTTGAGATCCAGATAAATAGAGAAATGAAGTCAAAATAAGTGAAACGTATCGATAGAGAAATAATAAGTTCAAATTACTAGAAAGATACTTTTTAATAAAAGTTTCAATCGGATTAACTCTCCGCATACACGTTACGAAAAGCTGAAACATTTGTAGTAGTATTTCGAACTAGCTCTCTACCTGCCGACTCATAGCTATATACATAATTGCCTTCTACTATAAAAAAAATGGGACGACCTTCATCCGGATTCTTGTTTAAAAATATCGGAAGCTTTTTTTCATCAGCCAGTTGGAGAATCGACTTAAATGAATTTAAATTAATAATTGACCTGTTGGAGCCAGTCATTTTCTGTGTCACTGTAATAATTCGTTTACCATACTCTTTGCTAATCCTAAACCCCTCCCCTCTAATAATAAAAGCCCAATTAAATTGAGCAATAAGCTCACATCTAATCAGGCCGGTTGCACCAATCACTCCATACGTCCTAGGTGCCCAGATACAGAACGCACTTCACAGTTTCCAAATTTTTATCTTTTATATAGTTCAGTATAACCAGTTTATTTAGAATATAACGTTACTTTGTGCGGTTATGGAGGTTCTTTTTTTGTCGTAAAACCAAAGGCATTGTCTCCCTTTGTATTTATATTAGATTCCATTAACTATATAACTCTTTATATTGTGCCGGTTGTTCTCTATTTAAAGACTAACTTTCTTTCATTTGATGAATAAGCTCTCTCGGTAGATTGATACTCGCTGAACAGAGATATTTACTTGTAGAACGGAAGTTTGTACTATTTTAAGCTGGTGAAAAAGGACTTCAATATGCTATTACGATACTCGCTATCCATGGGAGTTTAATGGGGTTCACTGATGGTACTTGGGGCTCTTCTTGAGTTACTTTCAGTAAATGAAAATATACTGGCGGAGCAGGGATTTTGCGGTTTTCATAATAGAACAAAATTAACTCTCCTTCCGCCTTTTAGGACAGAAGGAGAGTTAATTACTTTATTTTAATCCACCCATAAAATTAGTGAATATTTTCGCAGCATGGGCGCGAGTTGTCGGATCTGCCGGTTTAAATTTACCATCAGAACCATCCACTACTTGTAGCTCATAAAGCATAGAGATGGCATTGATTGTTTCTTCGTCGTAGGCAGTAATATCAGAGAATGGTGCTATTTTAGTAGCTACATATTTTTTACCTGTTTTAGATGCATATGCGCGTTCAATCATTAAAGCAAGCTGCGCACGTGTCACTTTTTCAGAAGGTTTAAATTTCCCATTCTCCCCTTTGATAATGCCGAATTTAAAGCCTGCAGCAATTTCTGATTTTGTTTCTGTCGCATAACTTGCGATATCCGAGAATGGTGCTGCTTCTTGTGTTTCTAATTTTAATGCACGAACGATTAACGATGTTGCTTGTGCACGTGTTAAAGATTGTTCTGGTTTAAATGAGCCATCTGGATATCCCTTCATAAAGCCTAATAATGCAGCTTTTTGGATATAATCCGCAGCCCAATGTTTAGCAGGTACGTCTGTAAATATAATTGGTTTTGGCGTTGGTGTCACTGGTGGTGTAGGTGTTACTGGTGGTGTTGGTTTAACTGGATCTGGTTTAGTTGGACTTGGATTCGGTGTTCCTGGACTGCCTCCACCTGGTGTTCCAGGATTGCTTGGATTTCCAGGGTTTGTTGTTGTAGGATTTTTAACCGTCACATTTACTGTCACTTCATTTTTTCCATGTGTAATCGTAATTGTAGTAGAACCTTTGCCAACCGCAGTTACTAATCCATTTGCAACTTTTGCAATATTTTCATCTGCTACTACATACTTAGCGTCTGAAGTTACATTTTTAGTAGTTGCATCACCTTCTACAGGCGTAGATGTTTCGGTCACAGTCAGTTGAGATGTTTCTCCAGCTGTTAAATCTAGCTTAGTTGGGTTTACTGAAATTGATAGTACTGGCTCTGGGACTTCCACTACTTTTTCATAAATTAATGCTTCGCCAACATTTCCTGCAGCGTCATTAATAATTACTTTTACTGAATCTGTGTCAGCTGTTACTGGGAATGTAAAGCTACCATCTTCATTCAAATTAAATGAAACGGCTGCTTTTGCTACCCCGTTTTCAGTGGCAATATACGAAGCTTTTAATTTGTCATTTAAGTTGTATTCTAAACCGTATAAATATAATTCTTCATTGTAATCGATATATTTGTCTGTTACTTTACCTGTTGCATTACCTTCAGCTACTGATCCAGTAATTACTGGTTTTGTAGTTTTCACGACAATTGGTCCTACATAGTCGGAAACTACTCCTGAAGCTGCAAGTCCAGTGAAGTCAACTGTATATAGACCATCTGGAATCGTTGTTGCAGGTGCGGTACCCCATGGTTTGTATTGTCCAGCAACATTCAGGTTATAAGATCCTTTTGCTAGTGCTGCACCTGAATGCAAGTATCCAATATAACCATCTCCATATTCGCCTCCTTCAGGATCCATAATATCCCAAAGTTCAATATAGTTAGTAGTTACGTCACCAGTTAAGGTAAATGATAAGACTGCAGTATCTTTAACTCCATCACCATTAAAAGATAAATCTGTTTCTGTAATTTTATAATTTTGTATTGTCGTTGCTGCCACTCCACCAAAGTCAGCCGCAAATGGCAAGGAAACTTCTGAAGCCCCACCGTTAATATGGATATATCCTAGTATTTCAGAACCGTTTGGTGCAGTTGCTTTAGAAGCAGTTAACGTAACTTTTAATATTTGCTCTCCAGCAAGATTGAATGTCGGTTTGTCTATCGTCACTTTTGCATCACCAAATGACTTGGTTACATCTACTGAGACGTTATAGCTTCCACCTTTACCAGCAATATCTTTCACTAAAATCTCTTTTGTGACGGAAATATTACCATCTTTCAATGATTGAGGACCGAAAGTAACTGTTCCTTTCACGTTATCCACAATAGCTCCATTGCTATCTAATACAGCCGTATCTAATGCATACGCAAGAATTTCTGGATGTGCTGCTGCATATGCATTCACACGTCCTGCTCCTTGAGCAAATACATCGTACTTCGTTGTATCCAATATTTTCGCAGTATTGGAAAGCGCTACTTTTACATCAAAAGCATTCCAATCAGGATTTGCTTGTTTTACAAGTGCAGCAATACCTGCAATATGTGGTGTTGCCATAGAAGTTCCTGTTTTACGATCATATGCTTCCCCGTAAACTGCATCAGGGAAATCTTTTTTGTACATTGGAATAGTAGACATAATATTTGTTCCAGGTGCACTTACATCTGGTTTAATATCAAAGTTTGGTGTAGAAGGTCCACGTGAACTGGAGTCATTTACATCATCTCCAACAGTATTCGTGGAAGCAAATTTACCAAAGCTTACTTTCCCTGTTCCTTTTGCTAATTCCGTACGGATTGCCATTCCATCCGTATAAGACATATCAACTGTTGGAATGAAGGCAAATGAATCTCCAAGGAATGTACCTGATGCATTTGGTGTACCCGATCCTGTTGCTGAGTTATGAATAATTGTAGCAACTGCTCCTTGCGCCTTCGCATTATCAATTTTATCGACAAATGCAATTGAACCACGAGCAATCAAAGCTACTTTCCCTTTCACATCAATTCCTTCAAAATCTTTTACTTCCCCTAGCCCAGGTACTGCCACTAAGTCAAACTCGCCTTGCAGTTGTGTTGCTAAATCTTTTCCAAAAGTTGTACCCATTAACTGAAGTTGTTTCGTTAAGTTATAGTCTCCAACTGAAACTTTTACTTCTCCGTTATGCATCGTTTCGGGATTAGTTGTGTTACCAACTGCAATTCCTAAACGTGCTGTAGCAGGAGTTCCCATCGTGCCACGGTTTGGACCATCATTACCTGTTGCGACAACTCCGATAGTCCCAGCCATCATGGCATTATTTATAGCAAATGATCCTGCATCCGTTTCAGAGTTTGCTCCTCCGCCAAGTGATAGATTAATAACGTCCATATCTTCAATAACAGCTGTATCTATAGCTTTTACTATACCTGAAGTTGAGCCACTGCCATATGCTCCCAGTACACGATATGCATAAAGATCTACTTTAGGTGCAATCCCTTTAATGCCATATTCGTTTGCCCCGATTGCTGCAATTGTACCAGCAACATGTGTACCATGTGATGTATAAAATGAACTTCCCGTTGTATTAAATTCAGGTGTTCCTGTTGGACGTTCAGAAGGTAATGTCTCCGATGCATCATCTTCTGTACGTGTTTTTGTATAAGTGGATGAATTTGGAATGAAGTTCTTTCCACCTTTATAAATGCCTGCGAATTCTGGATGATCTGCATCAATACCTGTATCAAGTACAGCAACTTTTACCCCTTGTCCTTCAATTCCTTCGTTCCAAAGCTTTTCAATGCCTAAGAAAGAGATACTTGTATTCATTTTTGCTTCTAAGGTGTCTTCTTTAACAAGTTCAAGATCTGTATTTAGCACTGGAGGTACTATTGGATCTGTTGGGTCTGTCGGATCTGCTGGTGTGGTTGGTTCTGTTGGTTCTGTTGGTTCTGTTGGTTCTGTTGGTTCTGTTGGTTCTGTTGGTTCTGTTGGTTCTGTTGGGTCTGTTGGGTCTGCTGGGTCTGCTGGGTCTGTTGGGTCTGCTGGGTCTGCTGGGTCTGCTGGTGTGGTTGGATCAGTTGGTTCTGTCGCATCCGGCCCTTCAGATGCGTGAACTACTGCATCTGGCTCAACTAATGTAACACCATTAATAGTAAGTAATTTGGCAAGATCACTAGCTTTTACGTTTGCTGCAAAACCATTTAATACAGTGTCATATGAGAAAATTTCTTTATAAGAAATCATTTTATTGTTCATTTCTTTTTTTACAGATGCTTGCTGTGAAATTACTTTTGCTTTGACAGAGCTAGCCGCTGATTTCGTAAAACTTTTACCCGCTAACTCTGTAATTCCTTTTTCAAGAGCTACAGGTTTTTCTGAAAGATGAACAATTACTGCCACTTCTTCATCCCCAGATAATCCTTGTAAATCTTTGTGAAGTGTTGGACCACTATTTGTAAGACTTAGTTGTTCAGCAATAGCCGCTTTCATCGCCAATGTACTTTCGCTTGGCTCCTGTGATTTAAACGGCGTCTTTCCTGTGTTAGCAAACGCACTTGTTGGAGCTAGCATTGCAAAGACCATCATTAGAATTAAGAACGCACTAAAGGCCTTATTAAACATTTTCTTCCTCATTCGATTTCCCCCTGTTCAGCAATTTTGTGCAATAACATTTCTGCATGTTCTTTCAAGACCGCATCCTTTCTGCAAGTATCATTAGGATTTTTGTACAAGCATCAGGCACACTGATGCAAAATATGATACTGATACATTGTATGAATAGATGGGCCATGCTATGAGAAAAATTAGTAATTAGTATTTTTATGGGGGGTGAGGTAGGGAGGCTATCGTAACGACGGTGACTCTTCCGTATAGATAAGGATAACTCTCGTATTGGTGTCTGTTGCTCTCGTATAGAAAGTGTAAGAAGATTATAAAAAGCCCTGCAGAGATGGATCTCTACAGGACTTCAATTTATTAAAATTTCTAGGATTAGGTGCTAGTTCCAGATTGATGTTGCCCATTCCGGGTGGTCGATGAACGGATTACGGTTACCTTGCCATTTTTGAATGGTTTCATTGCGATTGCGTTCAAATTCATCTACTGGATCTTGCTCATGCCATTTTAGTAAGGTGGAGAGCTTTCCATGATATGGTGCGCTACCGTTACCGAGCTTTTCGTTTAGTTCTAAATCTACTTTATCTCCTTTTTCATAACGAGTTGCCATGTAAAATAAAATTCGAGCGACATCTCCTTTTACACGATTAGGCGGTTCAAATGAGTCTCCGTCTTTATAGCACCCATTACAATTATTAACAGGACTTCCCCCATTATCAAAATCTAAATTTCCTCTTGAGCTGTTCACTTGTACATCTGTCGGACGCAAATGGTGGATGTCCGTACCGGGTCCTTTACTTGTCCCGAAGTCACCATGTGATTTAGCCCATGTATGTTCTCGGTTCCACTGACCTACGTTTCCACCATTGGCAGTTTTAGAACGGGATACTCCAGAGTAAAACAATATGACATTGTTTTTATTGTTTGGGTCTTCATCTGTTTCACGTAATGCTAACCATACTTGGTCGTAAGAAAGTTGAGTATGGTCGTCAATTATTTCATGTAGTGCATTTTTTAATGCTTGACCTTCTTTACCGTTGGCATCTTTGTAATATTCATCGGTAGGTGAACTAGCCGAAGTTACGCGTACACTGAAGCTTGTTGTTACACTTTCTTCACCATCTGTAGCGGTAACTCCTACAATATGACTTCCCTCTTCAAGGGTTAGTTTTAACGTTGCCCCTTCTATCGTTCCTAATGTAGAAGTAAAAGTTAGTACTTGGTTTTCTGGGTCTGCAAAATAATCCGTTAATAGGATTGAAATGCTCTCTCCAATTTTAACTGTATGACTCGGAATACCTTTCTTTAATACTGGTGCTTGATTTTCACCAGGTAAAGAAGGAACCACAATGGGTTCCCCTTTGGAATTTGTGAATTTAATATTTTTACTATCTGCTCCGTTAATAAATTCAAATTCTTGAATATTTTCAGCGCCTCTTATTTCTTTTATGTTCGTACCATCAATAATTACTTTTTGGACAATGGTACCTTTGAAATCCATAATTGCGCCAGCATTTTCTGGCTTAATCGTTACCGTTTGCTCTGCAAAGCCAGCTCCATGGAATTCTGCATAACCACTCATGACCAGAATGCCTTCCATGATTTCGGATGAATCATCAAGAGTAATAGAAACACTAGGCTTACTAATAGTTAGTTTTTTCGTTTGAAGATTTTTGATGTCGTATGTTTTTTCAGCTGTAATTGGAATAACAACATCTTCTTCTAATAGATCAATTTGTACCATTACTGGATCGTGGTCACTTGCACGTCCTGCCATATCAGTGAAATCTGCATTAATATGAAGAATGTCAATTTTCGTTTTATATTCTAAATTTTTCGTTACTAAAATATGATCTAGTACTTGTGAGTTACCTTGGTAGAGGTATGTGTATCGATCTGACGTTTCCACTTTGTTAATCATATTTGTCATCTGTTCACCCTCGTGAATTAAAAGGGCATCGGCAAATTGATAATCGTTAAAATCACCTAGTGATACAACATTCGCTGCTGGGTTTTTCGTTTTAATATCTACAACAAAGTCAGACACGACTTTTGCAATTTTTTTACGTTGGCCTTCACTGTCGTATTTCGGTGGTTGAATGGATCCAAATAATGGTGTATCACCACTTTTGGAGTTCCAGTGATTAGCAATAACGATGACGCTCTCGCCTTTAAAATCAAATTGAGCTACTAATGGTTTACGGCTGCTGTTAAATGCACTATTTGTTGGATCGATACGACCTGGGTTATGTGTTAGCTTGCCATCTTTGTAACCAACCGCCGTTGTCGCACTTCCTGGTGAACCACCTTCTGTCAATTTTACTCGGTCCGGATTGTATAGGAATCCAACCCGAATATTTGCATTTGGTGCACCTCCATCTGAGTTGTTTACAGGGTCAATATTTACATATTTGTAGTCTGCTCCTCCAGCTGTTTTAATCGCTGTAATAAGTCTTGTATAGCTTTGATCTGCCTTCGAGTCTCCACTGCTTTCTCCGTTATTATCTTGTACTTCAGTTACACCAACAATATCAGGACTTTGCATATCCGTAGCAATTGCTCTTGCTAATTTACGCGCTTTGTCGTCTGTAGTGGATGTTTTGTTATTCGAGAAGTTTTCTAAGTTATAAGAAGCAATTGTTAGCTTATCATCTGCTTTTACAATTGTTGTTTTTTCTGGTGTCGCAGTTCCTTTTGAATGAGCAGCCTTCATATCAGCTAAAGAGACATAGATCTTAAAGTTTTGGAATGAATAGCCTACGACTCCAGTAATCGGCCCTTTAAACTTATCTCCAGTTGCTACTTCGAAATCACGACCTGGTCCATTTGGTTCTAAACGGAATTGCACGCGATTTGGATTTTGGTTGTCCTTTTCATATAAAACTCCGCCATGAAGAGAGTTCGTTGGAGCTTTTTCCAAAACTGTGATTAAGTCGCCATGCTCTTGAGGGGCTACTGCTTTCACGTTTCCAACTTGCACGCGCATTGCTTCGATACTTTCCCAGAAATCGATTGCGTCCACTGTTGGATTGAAAACTGTAAGATTGTCGCTATCAATTTTAGCTAGAGACATTCTAGTTTCATCGATTATGATTGGAGTTGGTAAAGCTACACCACTTTTAATGACTGAGATTTTTCCTCCTTGGTCATTTCGAACATTGATTTGTGTTGTTTTCAAATCTGTTGTTTGACGATCATCGTAGCCGTCATATGCAAATTCACTCACTTTCCCAGTGACTGTTACTAAATCTCCTACTTTAATCGGCCATGTGTTTGTTCCGCTGTAAAGGACAATGGCTTCAGAAGTATGTGGGTTTGTATCCGCTAACTCATCTGGTGTTTGGATATGATAGTAGGTTGCACCATTTAACAAGAACGAGTAAGTAACGACTCCTTGAATTCCTTCTACTGTTTGATTGTCAAAAGTAGTATAGTGTCCTGCTCCTTGGATATCATGGATTTGTAGACTATCTGTAATTGTATATTCGAATGATTTTACTTCACTAAAAGTTCCATCTTGTGTTTTTACGACCGCTTTAAGTGTTGAAGTTTTTGTGATATTAATTGGAGATTCATATTTTACACCAAATTCCATTGGATCTTTTCCATCCACTGTGTAATAAATCGCTGCATTTGCTGTTGTTGTGGATAGTGCTACTGTTGTGCTTCCAACAAAAGTTCCACTCCCTGGATTTGCTATAACAGGTTGAATGATGGAGCTATCCGCTACAATATCTGAAACAGAACGCGGGATAATTTGATAATCCGCATCAAACTGCTGAACAATACCAGTAATAGATTCATACGTATTACCTACGATTAAACCTAATGCGTTGTTTTCATCGCGAACGATGAAGTCTGTTGTCCCATCCGTTGCTGTATAGTTCCCTGCATTTACTGCCGTTAATGTAATTTGTTTTGCTTGGACAAGTAGGGACTCATTGGTTTCATTAACTTCAGCTCCTGCTACGACCTTAGGAGTTGGGGCTCCGACATTTTCTGTTTTGCTGATGATCGTCGTCCCGTCTAGTTGAAGAAGTCCTCTGAAATCAGCTAATTTCCCAGTAAGTGTTACTTCATCTCCTACTGTAACAGGCAGACTTGAAGGACGTATTGCAATGCCGCCTGTCGCATCTTGTACAGAAACAGTATTTTTCAAGTTTGCTGCTACTATCCCTTTAATAGTCACAGTTTGACCAATAGCTGTATTGCGGGCCTCTCCAATGGATAATGCTCCTGTTTCACTGATAACTGTGTAAGTGAATGTAGAAATTTGACTGTTTACAAGACCTTCTTTTATCGCGATTGCCTTAATTGTCATGTCTTTATCGATAACAATTGGGGCTTCAAATTTAGTACTTGAGCTAGTTGGATCAGTTCCATCTGTCGTATAGTAAATTGAAGCGCCGTCCGTGTTCGTAGCTAATGAAACTTCAGTGCCTGCTGGAACAGTCGATGATGGAATAGAAACTGTTACTGCTTCTACTTGAGTTTCTCCAGGATCCGGGACACTGTTGTCTATTTTGTGGGAGCCTAAATTCTCGAATGTATCGATACCATATTTAATCCATTCTAAATTGACATCATATGCATCGTTTTGAATTTTATCTCCAGCAGTAACTGAGCTTTTTCTTACAAGGGTAACGTTTTCACCCCACATGATTCGTACTCCTACTTGCCCAAACGAGTCAATAACTTCATTGGATTTTTCTAAGACAATAGCATCGTCACCATTGAAAGCCATGACGGTTGAATTACTTAAATTTCCCTTAGCTTTTAAATCGGCATTCGCGCTTCCATGAGTAATAACATACGTCTTTCCTGTATCTAATTGACCCGATAAGTTTAATTTGGTTGCTGTTGTTCCACCATTCGGGTATAACTCTAGGGAATATTTACTTAAATCAACTGTAGCATCTGTGCCATTGAACAGCTCGAGCGCTTTATTATTACCACTGCCTTCTATATACTCCGAAATAATTAAATCCGATGCATTAGTAGCTGCTAAAACTTTCGATGGCAACACTGGAATTACTAGACCGGCTATTAAACTTGCAGATAAGAAAGCATTTATGGGCCTTTTCCAATTCCTTTTACTCATCTATACAATTCTCCTTTTATATAGGGATTTCTAGTAAAGTTATTATAATAATTTACCAAGCTTTCAAATTACTATTCGAAGGTTAGGTAATTGGCATTAAAAAATTGTCTCTCCATCCACAGTGATTCCATCAAAATTCAAGTTTTCTCCGTTGAGCCCTGTAAGGTCTAAGTTGCCTTTAACCGTAATATTAGAAAGTGTCATATTATTAGAAGGAGTTCCTGTAATTATTAAATTCCCCTTGATAATTGCATTTCCAAGGAATGCAATATCTGTAACTGAAACGGTCACGTCGCCATTGTATACTTTTTGTGCATTAGGTGTACCTGAGAAATCTTTAGCAGGAATATCGCCTCCAGGGAATTCCACTTCTTTTCCTGCTACAT
Source organism: Psychrobacillus sp. FSL K6-1464 (assembly GCF_038003145.1). NCBI lineage: Bacteria > Bacillati > Bacillota > Bacilli > Caryophanales > Bacillaceae > Psychrobacillus > Psychrobacillus sp. FSL K6-1464. The sequence goes on along the minus strand of NZ_JBBOOP010000001.1, from coordinate 753,696 downwards.
CCATGATCCGTCCTTCGACTTTTGGATCCACTGTGCCTAAACTTACAAGGTGGTCACGGAAGTTTTCCCAATCAGATAAACCTAAATCGGTTACTCTTCCCTGCTCGTATGCTTTTTTCAGTACATCGAAACCATCTCCGCCTTTAGCAGTGAAGGCATTTGTTGCAATTGTATACGTGATGTCTTCTTTTATTTCTGTGTAAGTTCCGTCTGCATTTTTATAAGCAATTGATACGACACGTTGGCGAGCTGGTTTGGAGGAATCATATTCTACTTTTGCACCTGATACATGTAGGAATCCGCCATTTTCAAGCGGCAGATCTTTGAAGCTAATTTCAAATGCTTCTTTAATTTCGGCTCCTGTTAAGTCCATCGTTGCCAATGTATTTCCGAACGGAAGAACTGTGATTATTTCTCCAATAGTAATAAGTCCTTGATTGATCGGAGCTCTAATTCCACCACCATTTTGGAATGCCATGACTACATTTTTGTTATACTCTTTTGCTTTATTTAGCATGCCATCCGTGATTACATTGCCTAGCGGTGTTTCATTTTTCCGTACACTATTACTGTCTGTACGTGGGTTTTCTAATGCATTCATAGCAATTGCACCAGATTCTTTTCCTTCAATTTCCTTAATCTTATCTGTGTATTTCTTCAACAATACTGCCGCATCAGGGTCAGCTGCTTTGTCTGCAATTTTGATCAACTTACCTGCATGCCCTACAATAACTCCGTTTTCATCAAATGTTACGTCGAGTGTTCCTAAGTTTTCCGCATATTGACCGGACTGAACTATAACTGTTGGCTCGTCATTAACACCAATCAGAACAGGCGTTGCCAATGTTGTATGACTATGCCCCCCTACGATTACGTCGATACCTTCGACCGCCTTAGCAAGTTCAACATCATTGTCTACTGCTGGATTGTCGTCATAGCCAATATGTGTGATGGCAACAATTTTGTTAATGCCCATTTTTTCAAACTCAGCAACCATCTTTTTCGCATCGTCAATATAGTTCGAGAATGTGATTTTTTCTGGGCTTGAAATGTCTTTCGTGTCGGCAGTTGTTAAACCAAAAATCCCAACTTTTTCACCGTTCACTACTTTTACAATTCCAGAATAAATATTGGCATTCTCAGGATTCCCTTCTATTTTCGTATTGAACAGGCCAGTAAATAGATCGTCTTTTGTGAAGTCTACGTTTGCTGAAACGAATGGGAAGTTCGCTGCTTTGATAAAATCTGCTAATGCTTTGTGACCTTCATCTGATGAACCTAGGTCGAATTCATGGTTACCAAATGTCATTGCATCGACTTTCATTAAATTCATAAACTCTAAGTCTGCTAGTCCTTTAAATTCATTAAAATAGAGGGTTCCTGAGAATACATCCCCAGCATCCAATAACAATGAGTTCGGTTTGACAGCTCGTACTTCATTCACCGCTGTCACACGTCTTGCAGCATTGTCCAAGTGGGCATGGGTATCATTGAAATGCATAAGCGATAGTTCAAAATTCTCTTCACTATTAGGAGTAACGGTAATAGCTTGTTCGACTGATTGGTTACTTAGTGTGTGGGTAAAAGTTATACTTGAGTCTGCTGTTGTGAGCATGGATCCATGTTCTTTGCTTGCTGTAATACCTTTTGCCGCAAAGTTTTCATACCCAACATCTTCGGTTGTTTCATCGGATTTAGTTAAGGTGATTACTAGTCCGGTTAAGTCTAGCGAATCTCCTTCTTGATACGTGGTTTTTGCTGGTGGTGTGCTGATTGCTGCACTTATCACATCAAGGTTTGGGTTTTCGTCATCCAATACGGTTAACTCATAAGTGGCTACACTACTATCTTTTCCATTATTTAAAACGGTATAAGCCTTTAATGTCACGTTTCCTTTTCCTAGTACAGGAATGCTTACTTTACCGTCTTTAACGTCTACAGCATTCGAAGAAGATGTAGGATTACTACCATCAAGCGTATAGTAGACTTTATTTCCCTTGGTTACAGTTAACTCAATGATATCACCGGATGTAATTGTAGTTTTGCCAGAGTATATTGGGATAGATGCTGTTTCTATTACTGGATTTTCACCGGGTCCTGAATTATTTCCTGGGCTTGTGTTACTTCCGCCTGGTGAAGGGGTTGTCCCTGGATTTGTAGTAGAGTTCGCTACGCCATTAATCTTGGCGATATTTCCTTTTACTTTATCATAGTTTTGTATGATATCTTTTGCTTGTGTCCCTGTTGGTAGTATAAGGTCGCCAATTTTAGCATTTGTGCCGAGCGTGATTTGTGTGTTTTTAGATAAGACTTTTAACTTTTCAACTTTAGCATCTACTGTGATTGAGGTAGTTCCCTTGTTTATTTGCAGTAGATCTAATATCACATTTTTAATCGTGATGAAATTGCCGTTAGTGGAAAGTTCGCCATTAAATTTATCGCCTTTTGCATCGAATACGAGATAGTTATTAGCAGTTCCGTTTGCTTGTATTTCCATGTTGCTAATACTTTCGATTTCCTTGTCTTTCGCTGTGTATTGTACATGGGAACCTTTCAATATTGCTAAATTGGATTCGCTTATGATATTAGCCAAGCTTTTTGGAATTGCATACGTTCCATCTGAAACTGATAGTTCATTATTGGAGATATTTTGTATAATAATTGCTTCTTGTTTTTTGGTAAGTTCCGTTCGATAAATAAAGGAAGCAACTTGTCCACGTGTGACAGATGCGTTTGGATCATACATGCTCGCATTCTTACCAGTTGTAATTTTCATGGCAAATAATGTTTGAATGTAATTCGCATACCATTCATTGTCTTTTACATCATTAAATGGTAAGTTGCTAAACTTCTCTTCTTCAAACTTAAAACCTTTCACTAGAATCTTAGCCATTTGAGCTCGTGTTAAATTTCCATCTGGATTGAATGTATTATTTTCATAGCCTTTTAACACGCCAGCCTCTACAAGGGCAGCAATCGCTCCATAGTTTGGATGGTTTGTGCTCACATCTTTGAATCCAGGATCTTTAACGTTTTTTGTATCTAATTCTAGAGTAAGCGCCATTATTTTCGCCGCGTGTGCTCTGCTAACGTTTTTGGAGGGTCTAAACGTGCCATCTTCATAACCAGTAATTATTCCTCGGGCAGTCAAATTCTTTACTGCTTCATAGAAATGCTGAGATGCTTGTACATCTGAGAATGATTTTTCTTGCACATCCGCTGCAAATGCATTTGGTGGTGACAATGTTACAAGTGACCCAGTTGCTAAGGACATTGCCAGCGCAGCTTTATACGTCCGTTGTCTAAGCTTTCTACTTTCTTTCATAAACTAGCCCCCTATTAATCTTTAGTTGCATTGTAGGACTGCCAAATTTCCTATACCTTTCACCATATGTTAGGTATTAGGGAAAGATTCCAATTGTTCGAGATATAGATTAACCCTTGAGTTACTAGATTTTTTGAAAATTTGCAGGCATTTTGTGTAAGTTATAAACAGTGGACTCAATCTCTGAATTGTTTGTCCGAGGATTTTAAATATGGCTATCATAATGGCAATGAGTCTCTAGTATTGGAGTGCAGTGTGACATTTCTCGTCTTTGGGACATAATCATCTACAGATATGTGAAATCTATTTAAAAAAACATGAGAAACAAAGTTGAAAATAACAGCCCGCTTTTAAGCAAATATTGTTCGAAATGGGACTGTTTATTGATTATGAATTGTTTCTACCCTAGTTAATACATATCTATCGTGGATAATCTAAGATTGAAACCTTAGTAAGTCTTTTGGTTATTAATAAGTAATCATAAAGAATCAATAGTAAACAATATTAGTTCTTTTTCATTATTCGACATTTAATTCTTTGGCACCCTTTTCCAGTTACTCTATTTTATTTATTTTTGTATTATGATAATCTTTGAGAGATTTCAAATTAGGAGGAATAATCTTGAAGAAAATCAAGTATTTCGTATGTTTAGTAATTTTAACTTCCGTTTTTAACTTCAACACATCAATGAAAGCAGAGGCAGCATCCACAATATTTATGAAGCCAGCTGAAGGTGGATACTCAAGTTTCTACGGTCCTCGATGGGGTAGGCTGCATGCTGGTGTTGATATCGCTGCAAATGGAATTGTTCCTATATATGCTTCTACTGCGGGAACAGTGACAAAAGTTTTTGATGGATGTGCTAATGTTTCAAATGAATGCAGTAGTACATTGGGGAATTATGTTATAATTCGTCATAATTTCAATGGTAAAATTATTGATACTTTATATGGACATATGCGTCCTGGTCTAAATGTTGCAGTTGGTCAAAGCGTTAGTAAAGGTCAACAACTTGGTTTAATGGGAACTACAGGAAGTTCGACAGGACAGCATCTTCATTTTGAGGTACATCCTGGAGGTAGAGCTAGTAATTCTGCTGTTGATCCTATGCCTTTTTTAAATGGTACAATGGATTCTCAACTTCCAACATTGCCAATAGATTGGCATAAAGGCACACTTAATGTCGGACAAGTAGGTTGGATTAAAATTGACCAACCAATTAATCTATGGAAACGTGTGGGAGACGAATTAGAATACGTTAGAGTATTAAAAGAAAATGAGTTATATAGAGTTTATGGTTACGACAATTTATATGGTGGACAATATAATGTAGGTGATAACCACTATATTACTAAGATGGATACACACATTGAGTATAGAAATGGTTATATGGAATGGAGAGGCATTGAGTTTAATAGAAACCAAGTAGGTGGACTCGATATTCTGAAACCGATAAATCTCTGGAAAAAGGATGCAAATGGTAAACTTACTTATGAACGTATACTAAATCCGGGCGAGTTTTATAGAGTCTATGGATATAGTAGTGATAACGGTGGACAGTACGATGTTGGTGGAGGTTACTGGGTTACAAATATGAGTGGGTATATTACTTATTCAACTCCATCCAAAGATTTCTTAGACAGAGCTCAGAAAAGAATATATTAATTGTTGAAAAGCCGAACATCCATATGTTCGGCTTTTCTGTTTATCAAAAAGAACGATGTTAAACTTTTTGTGAAAATTCAAGTCTTATAAAAGAAAAATTTGAGATTTAACCATTATTTTGCAGTACGATTAAAAGTATATCTTGATGGAAATTTGTTTTCGTACTCTCTTATTTTCCCAAGAAAAAAAGAACCGATTAGATCGATTCTTTTCCGTAATTATTAGTGCAATGCTCGGTTGATAAAGGATGCGAATTGCTGTCTGGTTACCGTGTCATTTGGTCGATACGTATTGTCTACTGTGAAACCGGTGGTGATTCCTCTTGTATATAATGTAGTAATCTCTTTATAGTATGGATGAGTTGGACTTATGTCTTTAAAGTTATGGTCGCTTATGCCTTGTAACTTAAATCCTTTTACGATTGCTTTTGCCATAACATCCCGGTTCATTGGTTGGAAGGCATTGATCTTGCCGTTTTGCGGTTCAATAATGCCATATCGAACACCGGTTGCAAGTACTGAATAGCCATAATCTCCTTTTTTCATATCTGTGACGCTCATTGTTGCAGAATCGGATGCATTAATGCCAAGTGATCGTAAAATCATTTCTGTTGCTTGAACACGCGAAAGTGTCCCAGTTGGATAGAATTTACCTTTAGAGCCTTTAATAATTCCAAGTTGATAAAGAGATAGCATATCTTGATAGGCTGCATTTGACTTACTGACGTCTGGAAAGAATGGTACCTCGCCGATGACCGCATAGTTGGAAGAGGATACTTTTTTAAATATTTTTGTTGAAGCTACTACCGGAATTTGCTGAGCAATTCCAGTTCTATCCTTTCTTCCTTCGGTAAATATAGCTTTAATCGTATACGTTCCATTTGTTAGTTTTTTAGGTAAAGAAAGTTGGAACTTTTCATTGCGTATACGATAACTAGACTTGTCCGGAGATAGTCCAGGTAAATACATTTTTTTAGTCGTAGCAATAATTTGGTCATTGGAATCTAATACGTCTACGTGAATTGTGCCCCGCGCTGGAACATTGCCTTTGTTTTCTACTGAAACTGTACTATACACAACAAAGTCACTTGCTCTTTGATAAGCTGATACATTACTTTGCGTTAGTGAGACATTATATTTTCGTTTTACTTCCGTTGTGTGTGGCTCGGCAACCCAGTTTAGGGAATGCTTTAAGAATACTTGCCCTTCCTTGTCGCCGGTTGTCTTGTCCCAGCTCTGCAATTTCCCAGCTGTTATGTGGTCATACATTTTAAATCCTATATACACCATTCTACCTTTGCCATGTTCTACTGCATAAGCAGCACCTGTTGTGCCTTTTTTTACAGTACCTGGTTTGTCAGTTGCGGAATAATTTGTATAAGTTAGTAGTGGTGAAATGGCATTATTCCAAGGTTCTATCACTTCCACCCAATCCCCAGCAGGTCTCGTATTGGTAAAGGAGAAATTTGTTTTGCCAAGTTCTTTATATGAGTTCGTTAAAATAGGATGTTTGTTCGATGTATTGTTCACTGTGAAGTTGGTTAACTGAACATCATCTATAAAACGCGATGCAAATACTTCCGTAAGGTTGTCCCACTCCCATATCCAAGTTAAGGTATCATAGATAAGTGGAGTTTTATCATTTATGAGAACTGTATCCATATGAGCAGACTCATTTCGGGCAGTTCCAAAAGCAAAGATAGCCCCTCCCCCATCTTGCACGTATAATTTCACATTTTCACGCTCTGTTACATTCATCATGACCGTATATGGGAATACTATCGCGTCATATTTGCGCAACTCACTTAAACTTTTTAATTCATTTTCAGTAATTTTGGAAACTTGAAAATCTTGAGATTGATAGAGCTGATAGAGTTTCTCTGCCTTGTCATTGGAGAGACTCCATTTTTTAGTCTTTGTATATGTATTACTTGGGCCATGAAACAGAACTCCTATCTTGGGCTGATCAGTTTCAGCTACTACTTCTTGTTGATCTATTGCCCAAATGAAAGATAAAACAAGTACGAACGTTATTATATGTTTCATTATAAAACCTCTCTCATATAACTTAGTGTTTTCTAAAGTGCTTATACTACACGTTATTGGCGTCTCATCTATTATACCAATAAACCCTCTTGCTACTCGACTACATTTCACCTGTGGAGCTATGCTATAATTTGAAGGGATTAATATAAATAAAAGGAGTACTTGTATGCCAGAACAAATTTTAGAAAAATTCAAGACGTGGCTTCGCCCAGAGTGGAAGTCTGCATTTATAGCCAGTGTTGTTATTGGCTTTTTGATTCATTTATACGCATTTGTCAATTATTTACCTAACCATGATGGACTTATTAATATTCATAATACACAATTGAAATTTAAATTAGGACGCTTTTTCCTCGGTCCTTTTAGTGGGATTAGTTCATTCTTTGATCTACCGTTTGTCATCGGAGTAATGTCTATTTTCTATTTAGCAATTACAGTCGTGCTGATTGTAGAGATTTTAAAGCTTCGGAAAACCTTGTCCATTTGGTTAACAGCCGGCTTGGTCGTAAGTTTCCCGACGGTCGCTTCCACCTTTTCTTATATGTTCACGGCCGATGGATACATGATGGGATTCTTGCTCGCTGCGTTAGCTGTTTTAGTGACACAAAAATTTAAATATGGCTTTATAGCGGGAGCTTTAATCTTTTATTTATCTGTCGGCATTTATCAGGCAAATTTACCATTTGCACTAACATTAATCGCATTAGTATGGTTGCAAGATCTATTATTTGGGAATAGAAAGATAAAAGTAATGGTTTATAAGTGGACTAGCTATGTATGGACAATTGGTATCGGCATGATTCTTTATGCTATTACATTTAAAACCTATCAAACCTATTTTGCTGGGGAGATTACTGATTATCAAGGATTGAGTGAAATCGGGGCTGGTTCCTTGAACTTGTTATCGGCTTTTGTCGCTATTAAGGATTCCATGCTGAACTTTTTCTTTGGAGGCTTCCAGGCAGATATACCAATGACTTTCATGGATGTTTTGAATATCGTGTTGGTATTTATAACTATTGCAGGTTTAATATGGGCTTTACGTAGACTATCAATTGGACATATTGTACTTGTAGTTGGCGTTTTCGTAATGATGCCAGTACTTTCCTATTGTATGTATTTCGTGTCGCCTGGTGTGGAATACCATATGCTAATGGTAATGGGACTTGTTAGTTTTTATATACTCCCAATTTTGTTTTATGACCAAATGATTAGTGAAAAAAGATTTGGTCAAGGGATAGCTTGGTCTACAGTTATTGTACTCGGATTAACCGTTTTTAACTTTGGACTAATCGCCAACATTTCCTATTTTAATACCACTTTAAAGTATGAAAAGTCCATTTCCTATGCGAACCGAGTATTGGACCGTATGGAACAAACGGATGGTTATGAAAATGTCACGAAGCTTGCGATATTTGGTACATATTATTTGAAGTCCGAGTTGGGTTCCTCAACAATTCCTGACAAATTACCATCTATGACGGGCGTTATTGGGGAAACAATTTTAGCACAGCCATACCATTACCAGTATTTGTTCGCCAACGAGTTTGGTGAATCATTCCACTTAGCAAGCGAACTAGAAAAAAACACAATTCAAGATAGTGAATGGTTTGAAGAGATGCCAACATGGCCTCATCCAGATTCGATTCGAGTCAAGGGTGACATCATTGTTATAAAGTTAAATAAATAGAGGAGTGTATACAATGGGTTCTATAAGAAAAGCTATTATTCCAGCGGCAGGTCTTGGTACACGATTCCTTCCTGCTACAAAGGCTATGCCAAAAGAAATGCTACCAATTGTAGATAAGCCAACTATTCAATATATAGTAGAGGAAGCTATTGCATCTGGTATTGAAGATATCATTATCGTCACAGGAAAGCATAAACGTGCGATTGAAGACCACTTTGATAATGCATTTGAACTAGAGGCAAACCTATTAGAGCATGAAAAATATGATCTGTTAAACAAAGTACAAGCGCCTTCCAATGTGGATATCCATTATATTCGCCAAAAAGAACCACTTGGGCTTGGACATGCTATATGGTGTGCACGTAAATTTATAGGAGATGAGCCATTCGCTGTTTTACTTGGAGATGACATCGTTTCCAGTGAAGTTCCTTGTCTAGCACAGCTTATCAATCATTTTGATAAGGTACAAAGTAGTGTGATTGGTGTACAGAAAGTGCCTTTGGAGGACGTTCATCGATACGGCATTATAGACCCGATTAGTACGGACGAGCGTTTAATGATGGTTCGGCAATTTGTCGAAAAACCAAAACAGGAGGATGCTCCTTCTCAATTTGGGATTGTCGGAAGATATATTTTAACACCAGCTATTTTCTCTCTACTAGAGGATCAAAAAATTGGAGCTGGTGGCGAGATTCAGTTAACGGACGCAATTGAGCGACTGAATAGAAATGAACCTGTCTATGCCTATAATTTTGAAGGTAAGCGCTACGATATAGGCGAGCAGCTAGGTTTTATCGATACGACTATAGCCTTTGCTTTAGAACGACCTGATTTACGTCAAGGCGTCGAAGAAATATTAAAGAAATATATGAAATCACTTGTGTCTCATTAATTAGTTCGCATTTAAAGTGTGGATGATGGATTTGATTGAGTTATATAAACTATGTTATTATCAGGAGTATTGATTTGAATACTAGTATTTGTAATGAAAGGGGCTTTCCGTTGAATACTCATAGTGGAGATTCGACTGTTTTAATCATCGTTCCTGCTTTTAATGAAGAGGAAGCGATTGAAAATACAATTAATAAACTACAGAAATTAAGAACGACCCATAGTTCTGTGGATATATGTGTGATCAATGACGGTTCTAGAGATCGAACTGCCGAAATTGTGAGATCGCATCCGGACATTATTTTGTTAGATCTTATAAATAATCTAGGTATCGGTGGTGCAGTTCAAACTGGTTTTAGATATGCGCATGAGTTTGGTTATGATGTTGCTGTTCAATTCGACGCAGATGGACAACATAACGAAGAGGATTTGGCATCGATTGTAAGACCAGTTCTTGCAGGTGATTGCGACATGTGTATCGGATCCCGTTTTGTGGAAAAGACCGCATACGAAGGAAGTTTAGCACGAAGATTTGGTATCTATTACTTTCAATACCTCATCTTTTTGTTAACGGGTCAAAAATTTACAGACGCAACTTCTGGATACCGTGCCATGAATAAGAAGGTTATTGCCTTATTTGCTTATGATTATCCACGTGATTATCCAGAGCCAGAAGTCATTATTTATTTACGACGAAAAAAAATGGTGATTATTGAAAAAACGGTTAATATGCATGCCCGTCAAGGCGGCGTGTCATCTATTACACCCATTAAGTCACTCTATTATATGTTCAAAGTGACACTTTCCATTATTATGCAAAAATTAATTAAGGAGAACTAATATGAATATTAGCTTACTTTCATTTTTAATCGTTCTCTTCTTATTTTTTATCATCATCGAGTCGGTTCGAAGAGGAATTCTGGAGACGAAGTATTCTCTCTTATGGATTGTTACGTGTGTTGCAATGGGGTTTCTTACACTTAATGTGAATTTCATCAATAAGTTAAGCGACTATATTGGCATCTTTTACGCACCTTCTCTATTATTTCTATTTGGTTTATTGTTTTCCCTTCTACTTATTTTCGATTTAACTAGAAGAGTATCTAAACTAAACAAAGAGTTAACGACGTTAACGCAGGAACAAGCGATATTGAAAAAAAAATTAGAAGAGAAGGAATAAGACATGGTTTATCTATTGTTATTAATAAATATTTCTCTCCTCGTAACGGGGCAAATCTTATGGAAACTGGCTGTAACAGGAATTGAACAATGGAACGTTTCAACCCTCATCGGAGTCATCTTATCCCCTCTATTCATCGGTGGAGCTACGCTGTATGTTATTGCGACAGGTATTTGGCTCGTTATTTTAAGTAAGCTGCCACTTAGCGTTGCGTATCCAAGTCAAAGTATTGGTTATATTTTCGGTGCAATCTTTGCACTTTTCATTTTCAAGGAAACAATTTCCCTAACTCAATGGGGTGGAATGGCTATTATTATTTTTGGAGTATATCTTGTAGCTAAATAGTTAGAGGTGAACAATTCACGTGAAATTCATTAAGAATCACATTGTATTTATTGGTATATTATTTATATATTTGATCGTAAATCTCTTTTTCTTAATCATGCACCCCGGAACATTATTTAACGAACCGGAGCGATTTGGAGAAGCGATTTCGATATACGGGTCAAGAGACGGGTCACTTTATGCGAAAATGGCTTGGCAACTCATTAATGATGGAGTTTACGGCTATAATATTGAAGGCTCTAATGCCTATGTAACATACGGCCATCCGCTTTATTTAACCGTATTATTCAAAATAGCAGACTTACTTAATACGAATCATATTATGGTTTATCGAATGTCAAATATGCTGTTGAATTTGGGTATTGTCATCCTAATCTATTCGATTTCGATGCGGTTATTCAAACATAAATGGGTAGCAATCCTTGCTAGTATTTTCTATATGACACATATCGGTCCGCTACATTATTTCAGAACCGCCCTTACTGAAATTCCCGCAATCTTTTTATTCCTTCTGACGATTTGGTTGTTCTTATTTGCATTAGCGAAAGATAAATACCGCTATCATATCTTATTTGGAATCGTTGCATCACTTCTATTAATGTTCCGTGCAACGCCAGCTCCCATGTTGTTGTTCGCTTGGTTCATCGTTGTTGGTCATAAAGGATTTAAAGAAGGTGTGAAAATAGGTTTTATTTGGGTGATCGGACCCGTTGTCGTCATGATGCCTTGGGTCGTCAGAAATCTAATCGTGTTCGGGGAACATTATCTGTTTTCTTCGCATTCAGGTGGCCCCCTTCTAGGTGGAGCTAATCCATTTTACTTAATCCCTCAGGACGTGCTTGTTCAACAATCCATAGAGGCGGGATTATCTGATTCTGAATTTGGGAAACAACGAATTATTGAAGGGTTCGAAACAGATCTCCCACTCTGGTTGAGCTGGTTTACGGTTGGTAAAACTTTATGGTTATTTTTCGATAGTTTAGGAAACCCTGATGGACTAGGACCTTATAATGGCGTGTTTTCCGCATTTTGGCTCGGCTTTTTCAAGTTTCAAAATATGTTCGTCGTAGCGATTGGTTTCTTATCTGCTATTTTATTGAGAAAACATAAACCTCTTGTTTACCTGAGCACTTTACTTTTAATATATATATTCTTTTCAAATATTTTCTTAACCATTCCAAGATATGGACTGCTTGTCTTTCCAATTGTGTCGATTATTACCGCATATGGACTCGTTACATTTTGGACGTATATAACAAGTAAAATTAGAAATATTAAAGTTTAGACTTTTTCTGTGAGCGCCCTTGAAAAACTGGTGGGCGCTTTTTTTGTGTTAGTTGCTTGAAGGTTATATGATGGTTGGATGAGGTTTAGTGGTGATTGGATGGTGCCATGTGTTAGTTACTTGTTTTTATATGGCGGCTTATTAGATATATTTAAAGTGAATAAGAAAATCCTCTCAATAGATGAGAGGATTTTTTGTTTTATTGACCTACTAGTACTTGAGTTGTTAGTATGTTGCCATCTACGACATAAGTTAAGTAGAATGAGTCTCCTGTTTCTACGTCTTTAAATGATAGATTGTTGGTTCCATTACCTATTACGCTTGGTACTACGTTGTCCGCATCAGCGTTTACAAGATTTGTTACCGTTAGTTTGATGCGGCTTGCTGCTGTTTTAGAAATATCTTCTCCATATTGGTCAGTGATTTTCAGTACTGCTCGTAAATCTGCTGATGCAATATTTACCGTTGCTGTTGTTGCCGGGACCTTTAAGACTTGGTCTCCAACTGTCAGACCATTAGATGATTGAAGCTTGATACTGTTTGCAAGTGGCTCGGTTTTTGTTATTAGGATTTCTTGGTCTAGTGTAACTGGCTTAAGATTAGCATTTACTATTACTTTCACTAGAACTGTTTGATCATCTTTGTCTATAATATCTTTCATTCCACGAACGGAAATTTTCCCATTTGTTTCATTATAGATAAGGTCATTATGCCCTGTGATAACAGTATACTCCGCTTTAGGCACAATCAGTTTGTTGCCATCTGGTGTAATCCCATAAACTATCAACTCAGTTGCATAGTTTTCTATGTTTAACCTTGCTGGGTTATCATATATTTGCTCAATTCTTTTCATCTCATAAGCTATGATATTCGCTTTATCTATTACTTTGAGGTTCATTTCATAGGCACTTGAATCAATCGTTTGGGCTTTCCCTTTTGAGTCTACCTTTTGTAAAGAAAGCTTTAACGTATCTGCTCCTTTTTTATTACCAGTAACTGTCACGTCGTTTTTAGCGGTGATAGTTTTATTTGCTGAGACTGTTACTTTGTCATCCATTGCAGATACTAGAACAAAGTATTTACTAGCGTTTGCTGTTGTTTCTGCCATTGCAAGTTTGGAATCATCTAGAAGAAATTCACGATCATACTGATCTAGTACAATAATAGAGTCTTTGTTTAATGAAAGTGACCCTCCAACTAATAGATTGGTTTCAACGTCTTTTGTTGCGACAACTTTACTTGCTTCTGCTTTTGCTTTAACAGTTACTAAAAGTGTTGCAGATTTCAATGTTGCTGTTGTTGCAGATATTAAAACTTGGCGATCTGTATTTGCTGTAGATGAATCAGTGAGCATTAGTTTTGCTTTACCTGTTGATGGATCAGCTTCTATCGTTGCTTTCAATTTAGGATCACTAGTCGTTATTTTCAATCCATTAGCATTATTCAAAGTTACCGCATTTGTAATTTCTTTTCCATCTATACCTCGAACTTCGAAAGGTACTTCTGTCTTTTCATCTGCAACAACTAAATTTGGGTTGCGTAGCAAAATTGTATCTGCCTTCACGCCTTCCGCAACGACCACTTCATATTTTGCCGTTTTTCCGGTAGATTTTGAGTTGATGGAAATAGTTGCTTTACCAGCTTTCTTCGTTTTTGGCTGTTTAAGCTCCAACACTGTTTGTTTTTGACCTTCTATTATTAATTGTGAAAAAGTAGGTGTGGTTGCACTTTTGTTCACGTCCACGATTGATGTATCCGAAATGCTTACGGTAACGTCTTTCGAGATATCTTGAAATGGTACTTCTAAGCCATATTGGTCTATTGCTTTAAGAACTAGATGAAAATCTTCGTATGTAGCATCAGGATTTAGTGTAAGGCTTGGATCTAAATCGTTATACACATTTTTAATGCTCACTTCAGCTACCTTAGATAGTTCAGATACTTTTACCACTTTAGAAGAAGATGTAGAAGTCTTTGTATCTAATAAAGTAATGGAAATATTATCTCCCAGTTTAAAAGTAGAAGATGCTGTCGCTTTCGAAATTTCTATAAAACCTTCAGCTGGCTTTACAGCAACATTGCTACCTGCTCCAGTCACATCTGTATTTACCACTAATCCTTGAGTATATGCTGTCATATCTTCCCCGTATTGGTTTACTACTTTATACGGTATTCGCACCTTGTTTCCTGCAGTATTTGGGACAGCTGCATTTTTGGGAAACTCAATAGAAGTTACTTTCTCCTCTTTCACGGAAGTTGACATGGATAAGCTTGTATCTGATATTCCAGTAACTGATACATCATATGTACCTGCAGTTAATCTATCAGATAGGATAAGCTTGACAGACTTGTTATCTTTTGCGAATTCTACATTTGTGATTCCTACGACTGAGGTTCCTTTTTTGACAGTAATTTTTGCTGATGAATCTATAACTTTATTGAAAGTTACTGTTAATGCTTGTGCACCCGTCGCTTCAAAAGTTTTAATCGATACGCCATTTAACTCAATTACTCGTTGAAGGAAAGTTGCAAATTGTCCTCTCGTTGTTGTGCTTTTAGGGTTAAACTTATCCAATGTAGGATTTGTAATATCAAAGTAGTCAAGTACAGTAATATAAGGACGAGCAGCTACTTTAGCGTTTGCCAAGTCCTTTACATCGCCTTTAAATGCTTGTTTCGCTACATAATCTTCAAAATTCTCACTTTCTCCGATATTCATGAGTCTAACTAAAGCGATTGCCATATCTTCACGAGTCATATTTTGATGAGCAAGGAGTTTATCTTCTGTGCCCCAAAACACTCCATTATCCTTGATCACAGCTGCATATTGTAATAATTCATCATTTACGTTAGTTTTCGCTATATCTGTAAAACGAGATTTAAACTTATAGTCTTCAGGTACAACAAACCCCTCAGCTACTAAGTATTTTCCAATCAACTTCACAACATCAGAGCGTGTCAATGTTTTCGTCGGCTTGAACGAACCATCTGGATAGCCACTAATAACACCAGCTTCTACTAATGCAAAAATCGCTTTTTCGTGTGTATTACCAGTAGTATCTGAGAAACTTGCTGCTAGAGCTGTAGGTGCAACTGCTGTTGCTACTAAAGATATAGCTATTGAACTCGTTAGAAACTTATTTTGTTTTTTCATCTATAAACATCCCCCTTTTTTATGAACATCACAGCAAAAATTAGACGAAATCAATTGTTAATAGTTTCCCCTACTCCTAGTATATAACAATTTAGTAGGAGTAGGGATTCTATTTTTAGAATTGTTAGCATACTTCGGGAGATTATGTGGGGGGGATAAGAAAAATTAAATAAGCGGCTCAATATAGAGCCGCTTGGGTAATAATATACTATTTTAAGTATGTTAATGAATTCATCAGAATCTTAGCAGCTTGACCTCGTTTTGCAGTATCTTCTGGCATAAATTTACCTTCAGAACCATTTACGATTTTAAATGTAGCCAGCATGGATATGGCTGCTTTTGTTTCATCATCGTAGTGGGTAATATCTGTAAATGGTGCTGGGATTGCTGCCGTATATGGGTTACCTGTAACCGATTCTACCGTTCTTTTCAGCATAAGTGCCAACTGCGCTCGAGTGACATATTCGGTTGGGCGGAACTTCCCGTTGCTTCCTTTTATAATTCCATATTGATAAGCAGCTGCAATCTCCGCTTGTGTTTCTGCAGCGAAAATATCAATGTCTTTGAATGGCGCTGCTTTGTCTGTTTTTAGTTTTAATGCGTTTACTATAATAGAAGCTGCTTGTGCACGAGTAATCTTATTTTCTGGCTTAAAGGTACCGTCTGGATAGCCCTTTACTATTCTTGCAGTCACTGCCTGTGTAATATAATCTTTGGCCCAATGTTGTTGGATATCTGGGAAAGCTTTGGGTGTTACCCCTGTAGTAATCGTGCTAGAAGGATTCACAGTACTTGTATTGCCCGCAGCATCTAATGCTATTACTGTAAACGTGTAAGCCTTATTTTCTTCTAGACCTTCCATTTTATACGTGCGTGTGTCTCCTGTTACTTGACCTACTTTTTCTTTGCCAATATAAATAGCATAACTAGTTATGCCTGTATTGTCTGAAGCGGCTTTCCAAGTTAGGATTGCAGTGGTTTTGTTTGAAACTGCTACATTTAATACATCCTTCGAAATCCATGGAAAAGTTTCTACTAGTTTTTGATGGAACAAATCTGCAACTACTTTATAACCCGCTTCACTTAGATGGATATTTTGGTTGTTTGGTAGATTTGCAGGGTAATTTTCTGCGATTTTTTCAGCAGTAGGAACAAAATGTCCGGTTGTGCCTGCTAGGCTTGATTGAATCGCTCCATTTATTCCACTCATTAACTGAGCGATTTGTACTTGGTATTTTTTATCAAGATGTGGAAATGGATTATAGTAACCCATTACATACACTTGAACATTTGGGTTTATCGAGTAAATGGATTTTAATATTTGGCTATAGTTAACGTTAACCTGTTTGAGAGCAGCAGTAATTTTAGCCAAATCTACACTTGGTGCCTCAGCCGGACTATTAGTTGCGTCTACTTTGAAATAAGGGAGTATATCATTCGCTCCTGCACTAATAGTAATTATATCTGCTGCTGCGATAGACTTATGCAACTCAGCACTATCTCCTTTATTGCCAGTACCAACTACAGGCTTGGTCACATTTGCTTGGAGATCCTTTAAAACATCCGAAGTTGTATAACCTGGTAAAGTAAACCCTTTGTTAAATGTAGTTAATGCATTGGTAGATTTCAAAGCCGCTGCAATATAATCCGGATAGCCATTTCCTAGTTTGTTTTCCGGTGTAACACCAGTAGCTAACGAATCTCCCAGTGCTAAATAATTTACTGGATTTGCCCAAGTTGGCGCTTCTGTATCTTTTTCAGCCGCAAATGATAGGCCTGGAAATGCTACAAGCTGCACTAAAAGCGCCAGGACAAAAAATAAACTGAGTTTCTTCATTACTCTTTTCAATTCTCTTCCTCCCTAATAAAAATTATCTTACTGATAACTATATTCTAGTTTAAGAGCTAATAACCCTCTAATAAAGAAATCAAAAAAGCTGACACTGCATGTTACTCCATGCAGTGTCAGCTTTTCTAAAGTTCCTCTAAAAACTAACCAACACTTTGAGACAACTTAAAGTCTCGCTTCCTTCATCCGTCTGTAATATCTGATGACCATCCACACGATTCCACCTGCTACAATTAAAGTACCAGTTAATATCAGATAAAATATAGTTGCCGAGGAGGGAGGCTGACTGTATTCGGATGGTGTTGTACTAACGCTGGCAACTTGTCCTTTTGTCATGGCTTGGACAGTTGTATTATCTTTTCCTTCAGCCGTAAAAGAGAAAACAAAAGCCGAGCTTAGTCCTTGAAACTCATTTCCGAGATGCTCTGGAAAGCGGATAGTGATATCTAAATTTTCTTCGGTACCGCTTGTAAGTTTTCTCTCCGGTAACGATTTAAGCTCTGCCAATTTCCCTTGATACAATTCTATATCCCCAGCTTTAATTTCCACCATTAGCTCATTGAAGAGCTTTTTTTCTCCACTGTTTTGCAACTGCATCTGGTAGACAAAATCTGCGCCTCCAGAGTTCTTCACTGTAAGAGTCCTCGGCGCCCAATCACCGGGCTTCATATTAGTAATGTCAAATAATTTTTCGTTTGGTGAAAGGCTGATGGCTAAGTCATTCTCAGCCTTTTCATCTTCTGCCAACACAGTGGTTACAGGTGAGACACAGATAAAGCTAATTATTAATAATATGGATAACCGAAAGAGTTTAATCATGGTAATGCCTCCTTGCATTCTCTGTCGATTAGGTCAGGATGGAGTATTCCCGCTATCTTCTCCTACTACATCTACTGGTTTTTTAGGGCGCAATTCAATGACAGATAGTACTTTCCAAATCGTATATGCAGAATAGATAAGTAACAGGAATCCAGGTATCAACAGTAATAATGCACCATTCTTAGACTGAGCAAAATTAATGAAGTATCCTACGTATGGCAATGTGAAACCAGTATATTCCGCTACCACATTGTCGGAAATAACCGGATTCATATCCTCTGCATTGTTGTTATCACCCTTTGTCCGGTAAAGTACGGAGTCTCCACTTTCGACCACCTCAGTGATACGGTGAGTAATTAAAATATCTTCTTCCATGAATGTAATGACATCGCCTTTTTTGAAGTCATTTTTTTCTTCAGCTAACTTTACGCCAATGATTGAACCTGTTTGAATATCAGGTTCCATGGATCCTGATAGAACTGTTTTAAGCTGGTAGCCGAAAAGCTGTGGTTCTCCACCGGAGGCTTTCGATATAACTACTACGATTGTTACACTGATAAGCAGAATCATTAAAATACCGGAGACTATGTTATTGATCCACTTCATTGTTTTTTCTTTTTTTGTTACCTTTTTATATCTCATTTGTATCCCCCTCTACTTTCTCTATGTTTGTTTCTGGTTTTACAGCATCGTTTATTTCAGTATTTTTGTTTTTGGTGCTATTACTATCTGTTGCGTTGTCTGTTGTAGTGTCTTTATCTGTCGGGGTAATATCACTCGGCTGTTTTGTACTTTCACCCTCTTTGCTATTAACCGAATCTTCTTTGTTAGTGTTTTCTTTATTCTCTTCATTGTTTCCATTTTCTAATTCATTTTGTTTCTCATTAATCGGTTCAATTGTTTCTACATCTTCTACTACTTTATCCTTATCAATTTCTTCATTAGACTTATCATCTTTATTCTCGCAGTCAGCTTTGACTTTCTCACTTGAAGCAGAATCCCCGTCGTTTTCATCACCTATAATAGTGCCATCTTTACTCTCGCATAATAACTCTTCTGCAGGATCCAAATCAATTATTTCTTCAGGTATTTCATCTTTAGCCTCACAGTCAAGATCATCTTCGTTTGCTTCAGTAGGATTTTCATCACTGTCTTTTGGGTTTACCAAGATTTCGTCTCCCGTTACTTCATCAATTGTGTATTCTTCGCCGCATGCATTAACCAGAATTTCAGGAACTTCCCATATACCGGCAGTGATAGTCTGGGATACCTCCGACTGGCTGCTGAGGTATGCGGAAGTGTCAGACGTTAAATAACCGAGGCCAAAGATAGCCAAGTAACAAATGAGTGCAATTTTTGAAATTAAGATAAAATCATATTTCTTTCTCTTGTATCTGCGCCTACGTTTACTTTTCAATCCGATTCCACCTTTCTAACCTTCTTGCTGGATTTCCTTAAATATATTCCTCAAAACACAAAATTAGGTTATATGTTGAGAAATATATATAAGAATTAGAAGCTATGGATTCGTAAAATTAAATAAGGGAGGAGAAGGGCTCTCCTCCCAAGGTTCGAATTATCTTAATGTTCCTGCTGTTTGTTTTGCATCGAACGTCCATTCAAGTTGTAGAGAATCCCCTTGGAAAACGTTTTGATCTTGACCATTGTCAACGAACTCAAACAGAACTGTAAGCGTATCGGAGTTACCTGCTTTTAATCCGTCTTTTTCTCCAATCAAATCAAATAAATTTTTATTGTTAACAACGTCTGTTTTAGATAATTCACTTAAAGTAGTTTCCCAAATAACTGGAGACAGTTTGTCGTTATTTGCAAGGAATTTAACCTTAATATGATCACCAAAATCTGCGCCAGCATTATTCCATTTTGCATCAGCAACGGTATATTTTGAAGTTAGTAATACTTTGGATACATCTAGGCTGCCTGTGTTATTTAATTTAAATGTACGAAGCATCCAATCGCCTGGTTTTATATTGGTTACATTAATAATGGCATTATCTTTGTCATTACCTTTAACGTTAATATCCAACGTACCCGCAGCGAAACTGCTGTTGTTTACTTCAACATCATTGAAATAAGCATAAGTTCCTCCACCGATCATACTTACTGCTAATCCTCCAGTTAAAATACCCATTGCTAGTTTCTTTTTAAGACTCATTTTATATTTCCTCCAATTAGTTTTAGTTTTTTTGTTATTACTTGTTCTTGAACTTTCCATTTTTATGCTTGTTCCGAAGTTTATATTACTTTTGAGAAGGTAGACTTGGTTCCATGTACCATTTCGTAGTCTGAAAGTAATTTTACTTCGAGTGCTTTAATTTTGTTTAAAGTGGTTTTACCACCTAAGTGAATTCTTTGGCTAAGTCTCTCATTGCATTTTCGGTTCCCCAGCCTGTTGTAATGGTAATAGATAAAATGATTATAATGCCACTTTTTTCTTGGTATTCAATTTTGGATTTTAGTACGTCTATCTACGTCATTCACTGCCTCCTTTAAAGTTCAACTTGATCAACTTGCTTTGGAACTAACTTCAGTATATACAGCCTAGGACAGTTGAGCCTCCCTCAAATGTATAGTTTTTGAATTTTCAGTATTCCACTTTCGTATAATCTCTTGGTATACTTTCGTACCATACACGCAATGGTGGAAGAATAAGAAAGGGCTTTGAACTAAGGGAAGGCATCCCTTTCCTTAACTTTTTGGATTTCTTTGGTTGGAATGTATTTATTATTGAGATGCGCTCAATTATGGGTAATTGTTTTGGAGAATGTTCGAACACTTAATTTGTAAATAGAGATATTCAGGAAGGTTGGAACAATCAAGAGGTACTTCTTTCTGATTCCACAAAATAACTAACCAGATGTTGCAAGGAATAAGTAAGAGCATTATTAAAGTCAAACAAGAAAAGCCCTGTAGAGTTATCTCCACAGGGCTTTCCTATCTATCTTTTACAATATATTCGTATTCAAACTATTCGATCGTTAGGGTTGTAGTTGCAAATGCGTTTGCAGTATTGCCTGCTACGTCTCGGATATATGCCGGATTCGTTACAGAAGCAACAGATAGGACTCCAGTGTATGTCGCGTATCTATTTACTAAAGCAACCGTAGCGATATCATCGTTTGCAGATGTAGTTATCGTATAGTCATCTCCAGCTTTTAACCTCTCACCATTTACATCCGTGATTACTAAATCACTTGCCCAAAGAGCAGTGGATGCGGA
The DNA here is from genome assembly GCF_038003145.1 of Psychrobacillus sp. FSL K6-1464. Lineage (NCBI taxonomy): Bacteria > Bacillati > Bacillota > Bacilli > Caryophanales > Bacillaceae > Psychrobacillus > Psychrobacillus sp. FSL K6-1464. Next base: position 732,208 of record NZ_JBBOOP010000001.1, on the reverse strand, counting down.
TAGGTTTTCATTGAAGTCAATAGTAAAATCAGAAACATTACCGGTTGCTATATTATTAGCAATTAATAATTTTCCATCATTACCTTTTTCCACACTTGGAGCAATCCCATCTTTCACAGGAACAGTGAAGGTGGAGTTTGGTGTTCCAAATGTATTAGTCAATGCACCAGCTGTAGCTACAACATCTAATACTTGGTTTGGTGCAAATGACGATGTTGTACTGTTTGCTGCAAGTGTTAATGTTACAGTTGCTTTTCCATTGTTATTTACATAAGAGGCTCCACCAAATGTAAATGTTCCAGTAGGTGATGGATTTGCTACAGTAAACATTGTTGGATTCAATGAACCTTGTAGCTCCTGGTTTAATTGGAACTGAACCGTATTAGCTGTAGGTACTATAGCAGAATCTTTTACTAGTGATATGTCACCTAAAGAATCTGTCGTTACCGGCTCTAAGATGTAATCCGTATTACTGTATACATTACCTGCAGCATCTTTAAGTGCCCCACTAACACGTACCCCGTCAATACTATCGATAACTGTATTTCCAGCAGGTAAGCGAATCTCAATTGTTGAATTATTGATGACAACTATTGATGTTCCGGCTGGGGTATTAACAAGTGCCCCATTATTACGTAAACTATAATTAGAAAGATTGGTCAACCCTTCTGAGCTCATGGGTTCGTTAAATGTTACGCGAATATTATTTCCACTTTTAACTGCACTTTGGACATCCCACGCTGTTGAGTCCGGTATAACAACATCAAGTGTTTGAGATGTTAACTTATTTTTAGCATAAGATATATCTTCTATATTCTTCACTACTAATTTATAAGACCCAGGTTTTAAGCTTGTCGGTAAAGTAACAGTTACTGTCTTTTTCGCATTGTCGTAAACGAAATTAGCTCCGGTAAGGGAGACAGCTTTACCTGCTGAATCTGTTAAAGCATAGTTTGCTGCTAATTTGGCAGTTGCTTCATTTACTTCTTCAGAGAAAGTAATTGCAAATTTCTTATCAGTTGAAGCATCTACATTTGTCACTGTAGGAGATGTTTTATCTAAAACTACCATTGCTGATAATTCGCTAGATGCAACATCGTTACCCCAAGCATCCTCTAAAGCATTTTCTTTTGAATTTAAGAATAGCTTCGATGTGCCTTCTGGAAGAGGTGTTGCAAAGTTTACTGTAAATGTATCCGCAAATCCATTGACTGGATTTACAGCAGTAAGACCAGATCCTACGTAATTAGTACTGTTATTAACAGTATGATAGAGCGAAATGTTACCAGAGTTTGTCACTTTAACTGGTTTAGAGAATTTAAAAGTAACTCGTTCTGGTGTAGCTTTATCAATTGCAACTGTTGGTACTGTTGTATCCACAGCATAGTTAAACTCTTTACTAATTCTAGCTACTTTATATGCTGCATAATCTTGGCCACCCTCTATTTCAAGTGAATGTGCACCTTCTGAAGGTGCGATTCCAAATTCTACTACTGCTCTAGATCGATTAGAAGGATCAATTGTAGCAGCTGTAGAGATAGACCCATTATCTAATTTAACAGTTGGTGCAACTTTTAACGGTTCAGAGAAGTTAATCTCTACTGAACGGGGACCAACTGTGCGAAGTGTCTCAACTGTCGGTGCAACTCTATCAAAGAATGTCACATTTTCTTCGAATTTTTTAATAGCAACATTTTTTTGATTGACTATATTTTCAACGATCACTTTCACTTCGTCTTGTTGGCGAGCCTCCGTACCTAATGTTACGACTACAGTTTTTCCATCAGATTGTAATTCTACAGAACCGTTCTTTAAATCTGCAGTAGCACCAGTTGTTACATCCGTAAGAGAATAATTCGCAATATCTTCAGCAGTCGCTTTATCTACTTTGGAGTTAAAAGCAATAGAAAACTGTTTTAAGTTATCCGTACTTACGGAAACAACTTCAGGAGTCGGATCCACAACGTCTGGATGAGCTACATCAAATGAACGATTTAAGAACGAAGCCATTTGCCCACGTTTTACATCACCAGTTGGATTGAACGCGGTAACTTCTGTAACACCATTTTCCGACAAAATATTGATGTATTTTATATATTGTGCTTGTGCTTTAGAATTGTCCGTTACTTTTGACTCCACTCCGGCAAGATCTTTTAGATCAAACCCGTTCACTAGTACTTGGGCCATTTGCTGACGAGTAATATTGTTAGCCGGCATTAAATTGTTATTGCTGCCTCGGAATATTCCTGAATCTTTCACGATTAAAGATGCATTATATAATTCTGCATCGCCATGTGTTGCAGGTACGTCATTAAATGGTTTTACTTTGTCTACTAGTTTGTTGGCAGTTATATATTCTTCGAAATTTTTATAGTCAGATTGGGCAACTACATATTTCGCCAGAGATTTTACTACCCCTTTACGGTCAATAGAATTTTCAGGTTTGAAAGTCCCATCTTTGTAACCATCAAATAGACCACGTTCAACAGCTTGCATTATAGCAGCGTAGTGAGTGTGTGCTGCAGTTACATCAGAAAAGTCTGTTGCAGCTGTTTTCACCTCTGATGCTAGAGCAGTAGGTACGACTGCTGTGGCAACTAGGGCAGCTGAAGCAGCACCAGCAGAAAGTTTACGGTAATTTGTTTTTTTGTTAGCCATGAATAATTTCCTCCTCGTATTAGAGAATAACTACACAATCCTATTCTATTGATAGGAATGCTTGAATGAGATAATACCCTTTGGACTTTACAGGTACTACACTACTTCTATTTCCTTCGTTAGAGGAAGTAAACGTCTTTAATCATATTGTGATTTATGCAAGGCTATTGAAATTTTTGTAATCTAGATTAAAAGGTCCTAAAGAATCTGTGCAACTCTAACTTATGTATGAAATTATTAAGAGATATAAAAGAAGCGACCCTTTTATAAATAGGGTCGCAAATGTTTATTTGTTTTTAGTTTTTATTTTTTCAAGAAGGGAACTAACTTTTTCTCTGGTAGCTTCAGTTTCTTCCTTCAACACTTTGATGTCATATCCTATTTCTGATTTATCTATCTCGACTAGATCTCCTTCTCTTAAAGGAACTTTAATCAGGTTTTTAGAAACTAATAATCGCTTCGTTTCATCTGCTTTTGATAGGAATACAGCAAAAAAATCATCTACGCGATCGAGTGTATATTTGTCGCCCATTATTGCTCACATGCCATGTTATCTTTGTCTCTGTCGTGAGTTAAAGAGTATGCAGGGTGACCAATTTTAACACCATAGGGATAGTATTCACGCATAGAAGTACAATTTTTGAAAGAAGTTGGCGCTCCTGGTATAACGTAAGTTCCTGTACTTAAATCCGGCATTGTTGGAGTAGGTTTAGTTTCTGGGTTCGGGGTAGAACTCACGTAGCCTGTCCAGGGTTTTGCTGATACTGAATGTGTTAATCCATTTGTTGTCACGGTTATATTTCCTGCTTCTGCGGTAGAGTATATTTTTGACCCAACAGATTTTAACCTGCTAATTACTTCAGTATGTGGATGACCATAGGAATTATCTTCCCCATATGAAAGTATTGTAGTAGCTGGTTTTACTTTGTTTATAAAAGTAGCCGAACTACTAGTATTAGAACCATGATGTCCTGCTTTTAATATGGTAGATTGCACATTAAATTTAGCCATAATTTCAGCTTCTAGTTTAGTATCTGCATCGCCCATTAAAAGGAATGACACCTTGTTATAAGTGACTTTCAACACAATTGATGCATCGTTGTTGTCTGTGGCTTCTCCATTTACGTGAATTACTTGGATATCCATAGTAGGATCTAAAGTAAACTTCTCCCCAATGTTTGGAATAGTAAGAGAGACATTTTTAGAGTCAATTAGATTTAATATATCCAGGTAAGTTTCAGTCGTATGTACTTTACCTGAGTCAATAAATGTACCTACAGTAAAACTGTTAAGAACAGATATCAAACCTCCAATATGATCAGCATCCGGGTGAGTCGCTACAACATAATCTAATTTCGTTAGCCCTCTTGATCTTAGGTATGCCACTACGTCTAAGCCAGCAGCTCTAGTACCTCCATCAATCAACATCGTTTTACCATTCGGAGCTTGTATTAAAATAGAATCTCCTTGACCCACATCAATGAAGCTAACTTTTAAATCAGGCTTCGGTTTAAATGATTCATCCAGTTGTCTAGCCATAAAGACAGCGAAATGTTGTCGGCTGATTTTACCGTTTGGTTTGAATGTACCATCTTGATAGCCTGTTGTAATATTTTCTGACGCCAGGGTACTTATATAACCACTTGTAGTAGCATCCTTTGGCATATCACTGAAAGTATAAGAATTATTTATAGGTAAGTCATAGGCAAGCACTAAAATCTTCGCCATTTGTCCTCGAGTTAGAGTTCCTTTTGGATCAAAAAACTTAGATCCATTTGCAGCAGTCTTACCAGAAATAAACCCCATATCGACAGCTTTAGCTACGATATCGTATCCGTATGTATCTGTTGTCATATCCGTAAATCCAGGATTAGGAGCGCTAAATTCTGTAATACCTTTTTCTCGTAGAATCATCATTATTGCATTGAGACGGTTTAAGTCATTCTCCGGTTTAAATGTACCATCTTTATAACCTGTTATAATTTCCTTGTTTACCAAGAAACTTATCTCATTCTCATATTGCTTTACATCAGTGAAAGATCCAGCAGCATCAACTGATTGTTTAGGAAATATTCCATTTAATAGCAGGAATAAAGCTATTAAAACTAATACTTTCTTCATCTTATTTCCACCTCTCAAATATTCTAACTTAATAATAATAAACAGGAGAATAGGCTATGTCTATTGAATTGGAAGGAATTAGCAATAATAAAAGGACAATATATGTCATGTTATGCAACTAAAAAACAACTATCTAAAAGGGAGTATTAGAGATAGTTGCAGAGATTTATATATATTGCACAAATCACAAAAAGACCGTCATTCTTATATGGAAATTGAAAAACACTAAATCGACTTATCCGAATAAACCTAACTCCACCTTTGAAGTGATAATTTCTTTCCTATAAATAGGTAAAAAGACAATCACTATGGATATGAAAGGCAAAAGAAAAAGCCCTGCAGAGATTTCTCTCCACAAGGCATACACTCATTCAATCATTCTTTTAGAACCCGATCTACTTAAGGGGTAGAGCTAATTATTTAGAAACAGAACCGTCTTTAACTTTATTGTTATTAGCATCAAATAAGTTAGCAGATTTAAACTCAACCGCAATGTTATCTGTTAAAGCAAAGTCATTTGTTGTCTTTACAGTTAACTTGCCGTTAGCTGCTACAGCTGAAGCAGGTACTACTGTTGCATCAGCAATCTTAACAGATAAACCAGTAACAGTAGCTTGGTTAGCAATTGCTTCTGAGAAATCTACAGTAAATGTTTTGCTATCTACTACAGTTACTTTAGAAGCTACTGGAGTAACACTTTCTTTTAGGCTAACTTGAGTTGTAGCTTTACCTTCTTTAAGCGTGTTACCTTTAGTATCTACAACATTCTTAGCTTCAAGAACGTAGCTACCATTAGCAGTAATAGAAGCTTCTGGTAATGTAATTCTTACCTTTTTAGTTCCATCTACAAACTGAAGTTGAGTTCCTACAGGTAGTACTTTTCCTCCAAGCGTGTAGTTAGCTAGTGTTGTTGCAGAAGAAGTAACATCCGAAGCATATTCTACAGTGAATACTCTATTGTTAGTAGCATCTACTACAACTGGTGTAGTGCCAAATACTAATGAAGCAGTAACTGTTCCAGGTGTAGCTTGGAAAGTACCAGATGCAACATTAAATGTAATTGTATCTGCATTCGCGTTTCCAGCTAAGTCTTTTACTGCTCCCGCAGCTAGTTCGAAAGAGTAAGTTGAATTACTATCTAAATCTAGAGAGATTTTAACAGTATTTAACTCAGAACCTTCAACTTTACCGTTTCCATCAATATCAGTTCCAGCAACTTCATCTACCGCTAATACATTACTAGTTGTATAAACAATACCATTCTTAGTATTAAGCGTTAAGTCACCTGTAACTTTTACTGGCTCATTGAAAGTAAGGTATAAAGCATCTTCGTCTGTAGTAACAGTTGTATCATCCGCTACTAACAATTTCGATGATGCAGATGAAAGAGTAGCAGGAGTTGTATCTTTAGCTAGAGTAGCATCAAATTCAAATGCATCACCAGCATTACCAGCTAGGTCTTTTTGGCCTTCTACTTTAACTTTTGTATTCATAAATTTCGCTGCACCCAATACTGATACTGCATCTACAGTGAATTTAGTTTTATCAGTAGCATCTTTAATATCAGCATCAGTTAAGAAGAATTCAGTAGTTCCTACAGTTACTTTTGCATACTCATTTAATCCAGCAATTGTATCAAGATTCTGTTTAGACAATTCTTCTGAGAAATCGAAAGTGATTTCAGTACCGTTAACTGTAGTAGATACAGTTGGGTTTGAATTATCTACTACTGGTTGAGCTACTGTGAAGTTAACAGCTATAGGGTTAGAAATATTGTTAGCGAAGTCAGTTGCTCCAACAACATCTACTTTATAAGACTTGTCAGCAGTTAAACCTGTAATTGTTAAAGTTTTACCAGAAAAAGTATATTGAGCAGGAGATGCAAGTTGAACACCATCCAAGCTTACAGTTCCTTCGCTTTGTACTGGCTCATTAAAAGTGATAACTGCTGTAGTTCCTTTTGCTTCAACCGATTTAACATCAACAGGAGTTGTATCTGCAAATGTTAGCAATTTGTTGAACTCTGAAGTTAGTACTGTTGCATCTTCTTTTGTTTTGATTGGTGAAACAGTAACTTTAGCATTTGATACTTTTAACTCATCAGCTGTTGTTAAAGTTACAGTCTTTCCATCTTCTGAAACTACTGCGTTAGAGATAACTTCACCTTCAACAGCATATTTCGATGTAATTGCAGCATCTGTTGCATCAACAGCGCTGTTGAATGTAACAGCTATTTCTTTTGCATTAACCGCACTTACTGAAACAACTTCTGGAGTTGAGTTATCAACTTCTGGGTGTGCCACATCAAATGAACGGTTCAAGAATGAAGCCATTTGTCCACGTTTTACATCTGTAGTTGGGTTGAATGTAGTAACTGCAGTTACACCGTTTTCAGATAAAATGTTGATATACTCAACGTATTGATCTTGTGCATTTTTTGTGTCAGTAACTTTTGACTCAACTCCAGCAACATCCTTTAGATCAAATCCTTTAACAAGTACTTGCGCCATTTGTTGACGAGTAATGTTGTTAGCAGGCATAAGGTTGTTATTGCTTCCTCTGAAGATTCCAGAATCTTTAACGATTAAAGAAGCGTTAAATAGTTCTGCATCGCCGTGAGTTGCAGGAACATCATTAAATGGTGTTACAGTTTCAACTAATTTGTTAGCAGTAATATACTCTTCGAAAGTTTTGTACTCAGATTGAGAGATTACATATTTCGCAAGTGATTTTACTACACCTTTACGGTCGATAGAATTTTCAGGTTTGAAAGTTCCATCAGTGTATCCGTCAAATAATCCACGATCTACAGCTTGCATAATTGCAGCGTAGTGCGTATGTGTTGCAGCTACATCAGAAAAGTCTGTTGCTGCTGTTTCTACCTCTGCTGCCAAAGCAGTTGGTACGATTGCTGTTGCTACTAATGTTGCAGTAGCTGCACCAGCTAAAAACTTACGGTATTTCGACGATTGGTTTGTCATGAATAGTTTCTCCTCATAGGTAAATATTGTTTTGTGTGAAGTTGCTCCTACAGATGTAGAAATAACAAAAATGAAGTATTTTCCTGGAATACTAACTTCACCCTATAATCTTTTTGAGATTACTAAATTAGTATAAGACTGGAATTTTCTATTGTCTAATAGCAATGTTTGGTAAGTGAACCACATAAAAGAAGAATCTGATGACTAATTGCTAATCGCATCTGACATGTCTATTAAGTATATTGATATTATTTCAAACCGTTTATTAACCCTTGTTTAGTCCATACATACGCGCTTTTTCAGCCTAGGAACGGGACTTCATGTATATCCAAACCAGCTGTATAATCACTTTTTAGACATAACTATAATATAATTTAAAATGGAAAAAGTTGGTCCAAAATAACTATATTAAGTTATATTGCTATATTTTTCTGCACATTGACAGGTTAATTTTGAAGGCATTGTAAAATAAATTAATACTAAGCTTTTCCATTTTAATCCTTTAAAGGTATATTTAGATCATCGAGTAAGGTTCTGTGTAAACACCTAAGAATGTAAAAAAGAGAATTACCATGAGCATGTCCCGTAAAGGCACCCCTTGATAATTCTCAAATTAAAACCAATATTCCTCGGTAAAGTTAGAAACATTCTACAATTATATTGCTTAGTATGATAAATATATTCAAATGAAACTAAACAACCAGTCAACGGTAGAATAGTGCCGACTGGTTGTATAGGAGGATTTATATTATTGTCTAAAAAGACACTGGCCTGTTTCTTCATAAAAAATTTTACTTCATATGCATATAGCGGACTTAAAAAGTTTTCCCATCATTTCAAGACAAAAGACGGGTTCGCTTCATTTTCAATAATTGCAAAGCCATCAACCCGATGAATTTTCTCCAGAATTCTAACTCCACTTACTTAGTTAAATAAGTAACTAACTGGTTTTCATAAGTAGTAGTTGGTAATGAATATAATCAAAAAAATGAGCATTTTTCAAAATATCTGATTCGACCAAAGTGTTTACGTGCATTTTAACTTCCTTGGCTAATACTTCTTCTCCAATTAATAAAAAGTACTCATGGAGGTAATAATAAACCGCTATTGATTCATATTCTACCGTTTCATCTTGAGATTGCCTGTCATATCTTCCATAAATATGACCACCTTCTATCCACGCCGCAACTATCCATTTTTGAAATACTTCAGATTTTACGCCTACTTTCAATCGGTTTATAGCAATCAATAGCTGGTCAATCATATGAATCTCTTCACTCTTCATATAAATCTGTTCGTTGACATCATAATATTCTGGAAAGAATACCTCTATATCACTTACTTCAATTAACAAATTTACCGTTTTCTCTAAAAGTAAATCAGTATCTTCAAGATAACTAAGCGTAACGCGTTCTGCAGGTTGCTGATACTTCCAATCATAGAAATCTACTGAAAAACCATTACTTTTTTGCAAATTGGTGATGGATTGGCTTAGTTCTTCCGCTAACTTGCGATACACTTTATTATCGAATTGATCTGCTGCCTTTTCTAATGAACTAATGATTCGTAAATCATCAATCAATGCATTTGTTCTGCTTTCTTCATCTAACCGCCATTGGATAAAAGTATTCTCTGCTTGTCTATCTATAAACTGCTGCGTTAGAATTTCATATTGCTCCTGAAAGGATTTTTTGTCACCTATCAAAACTAAGTATTCCATATAAAGTCCAATACTCTCGGATAAATAGTCCGATGTTTTTTCATTTGGATAAGCATGAATGAGTTTCTGATCGTTCATGTAAGTTTCGTTAACGGTTTCTTGAACAGATCCCATTGAACAACCTCCCAAGATAAGAGCACCTAAAACCAAGACTCTAATTTTTAGAGGCATCAGCTCCCTCCTTTGAATCTTTTCGTTTTATCCCAAGCTATCGTTTCCCCACGAATTCGACTCCATAAATATACGGAAAAACTACGAATTAGGAGAATGATGAACAACTGAGCATATGTAAAGTACATGATGAAGATAAACAGGACATTCTTAAGGGACACGTTTTTGTCCACTACTAAAGCACTTAATAGCTGAGCTGTGTAAACGATGTAACTCATGAACCAAAGCATAAGTAAAGGTGCATTCATATTTGGCAGTTCCATTCCGAAAACGCTCATGATGAAGAATACATCTGAAAATAATAAAACTATAACAAATAAAAGATAAGTCAAGACATGTTGCAGACTGAGAAAGAACGTCTTTCCTTTCCAGTGGGTAATATCTTTAAAGGATTTCTCCAACAAATAAATATTCCCTGTTAACCAGCGTGTACGTTGTTTTATAAACGTTTTCAATAGTTCCGGCTCCTGCTCCCATGTTCTAGAGGTAGGAACTACCGGTAAAACATATCCTTTAGCACTCAGGCGAACCGTCAATTCCGCATCTTCAGCTAAAGCATGAACGTCATATCCACCAAGTTCTTCTAAGACACTTCTTCGGAGTAGCATGTTGGTACCCGCTAAGGAACCTAACCCTAAAAATTTCCAACGACCACATTGCATTAATAATTGGAACACTTGAAATTCCAAACCAATCATACGAGTTAGAGTGTTAACATGTGCATTTTTCGTTTTCACATAACCAACTGCCCCAGCCGCTTTTTTTGTTTGCTCCGCTACTTCTACTAGTAATTGTAGAGCATCTGCCTCCGGTTCATTGTCTGCATCATAAACAATGAAATAATCCGAACTTGAAATGCTTAATCCATAATTTAATACCCTCGATTTCCCTGAAGGATAACTAACTGGAACAGGGATATAATGGATTCTAGAAAACACTTCAGAAAATTCTTGGGCAATTTCTGCTGTATTATCTTGTGAGTTATCATCCAAAACGTAAATATCTAGTTTCCCTTTGTATTCTAACCTTGCCATGGCTCTTAATGTATCTTCTAAAACAATTCCTTCGTTATGAGCAGGTATTAACAGAGCGACACTCGGATAAACTTCCAGTTTTTTAGGTTTTCTGAAAGTAATTCGATACCATACACCAGAAAGTGTCAGTACGGAATAAAATATTAATAATAACCAAAAAAAAGTCATAATTAACAAAATGATATTGTTCATAAGTTTTGACCCAATAACTGATTAAGATGTTCTATATCCCTAACCTGCTCTTTTTCTACTTTAAAAGGAGGATCGACGAAATTCAGCTCTGCGTGACTCTTTTCCCAAAAGCGTTCTTTAACAACTTCAGTTCCTGCCAGACTTGTGTTCTTCAACAAGAGATAAATAGATCCTGTCTCACTTGATACGAGATCATATTTTTGACGTATACTTTGAAGAGCTACTTTTTCAAGTGTCTCTTGTAAATTTTGTTTAACTTTTTTCTTCGGATAATCCACTATATATTTTAAAAAATAAACTTCTTCTTGGTTTCTTGTACTCGATTTTAAAAGCCATTCTGCCTGGTCTTTAAATTCTGTGAGCGTTAAAACTTTTGTAACTTTTCTATACTTTTGAAGCAGTTTTACTTGCTGCTTCAATTCACTGTTTTGATAACCAATATTCTTTAATAGATTCATCATTATCCAATATATTAAATGAAAGCTAGTAAATAATAAATGGCTATATATGTACTGTATTTGTATTTCTCCAGACAACTGCTGTGCAAAAGAAATAGCTGTAAGAAAAGCTCCATATACTAGAGATATCGTAATCGCATATAAAAAGACAAATCGTTCATTAATCACAGCCATAATAAGAAGAGAGAAAGCTCCAATTACTATTAGCTCTTTGTAAAATGGTAAAGTAAAATAGAATACTGCCCATCCATTAGTCAACAGTCCTAACAACAACATCGAAATAATTAAATTATTTTTCATGATAATTCCTTTCCAAAAACAGTATTATTAATTTTTATACCTGTGTAAATCACAAGTACGTAATAGACTTTACTATCTATTGAATTAGCGGAGTTCTGTCTTTGAGAAAATAAAGTATATTGTAGAAATGACTAAGTTATCTTCTGTATGTTTTCGTTCATCGAGATAAGTAATCATACTTTTTACCAATCGTACCGTTTTAAAATTCATTGCTCGTGTTTCCCTCTTTTTTCGTAACTCTTTTATCCGCTCAGACTATTAACTCTATTAGGGTCTATAACCCAAATCTTGAAGGTTCAAACCATACATAGAGAGGAACATTTTGTATGATACAGTATAATTAAAGTAATAAACTAGAAGAAAATAATTACATATATTAATTAATCTATCTGACTGTATCTAACTGATAGTTGTTTTCCATCTAACGTTACCTGTAACAAAAACATGTTTCACACTATATACGTCGTTTATAATCTCCCAAAGAATATAATGATTACTAATTTATGCAAACAAAAATAAACAGCCAGTTAACAGTAAAATAGTGTCAACTAGCTGTTTAGGAAGATTTATTTTATTGTCTTAAAAAATAATTGTCTGTGATCCATTCTTAATGAAATTAGAGCCAACAAGAAATTATTATAAAGTCTTCTTAGCTATAGGAAGTAACACTTTTAGCTCTTCTTCAGTAAATAATTTTTGATTATCTGGAATTTGAAGGAGTAGTTCTGGAAAATTTCGAACAAAAGCTCTCTTACTCTCTAATTCCTCATTTTCATTGGATGGCCACTGCCCCGTTTCCGCATAAACCTTTACTTCATATGCATCCTGATCGGAATTAAATGCTTTTTCCATCACTTCTTTTGTAATTGGATAAAAGACGGGTTCATTGTATGGTCCTTGTGGCCAGGAAATTTGATAAGTCCCTTCGTTTTCAATAATAGCAAAGCCATCACCCCGATGAATTTTCTCCATAATTCTACCTCCTTATTTATATATGTTAGTATACACTAGAAATAATATAATCACTTGCCTTTATTTGATCAGTAACAGCTTCTGGAATCCCGCCATCTGTATACCCTCCTGGTACCCAGTATCCTTGCCAGGCACCTGCTTCATTTCCTGATGGTACTCTAATATTCTTTGCATTTGTTATTTCTAATAACACAGGAGTATCACCTAAATAACCAGGTTCTAAGCCTAATAATTTCTCCAAAACCCTTGGATTTCCTTCTGAAGCGCTTATAGCTTTACCTACAATATTTTGAGGAAGGACATAGGTACCGGTTTTTGGATCTCCTATATTACTTCCATAAAGTTTAACAGCATTATCAAACGATTCTTTGCTTTGAATCTTTACTACACCATCATCAAACAATGACAAATGTGCTTCTATTTCTGATTTTGTCAAATATAGTTCAGTATTTGGTCTTTTCCCTTTAGGTATACTTACTATTCCATCCTCTATTTTTTTAGTAATTTTTGCATGAGGAAGCTCAGCCATCTCTTTCAAAAATTCATCTACTGATATTTTACCTCCCCCGACTACTTTCTTATCTGGAACACCTGAAACCTTAGGTATTTCTTCACCAGTCTTTGCTGAACTATTCACTGCCTTCATAATAGATTTATCATTTAGTGATTTTTGCAAAGACTTGGCAATAGGTACTGACAATGAAACTAAAGGATCAAGTGCTGCTCCTGCCCCAACATTCAAACCTAACTCCAAAGCATTTTGTTTCCAATTAGTGTCCTCTGGATTTAGTAGCTCACGACCTCCAATTTCAACACCAGACATTGAGCCTCCAACAGTAGCACCTTCTTTAGCTAATTGTCTTATATTGTGAGTAGATGCCCCAGTTTTAAGGCCTTTTGCCCCTAAAGCAGTGCCACGAATACCTTTTACGATTCCAACCCCTGGAACTAAATATCCTAACATATTAGCTAAAGCGTCCGTTCCACCACCCTCACCAAACTTTCTTTGAGATTGGAAAGGTGAAATTTCACCTGTAACATTCTTCTCCAGTTGTGCCGGTATACCTAAAAGAGCCGAATTAGCTGTTCTATTTGAAAAGCGTTGGACATTTTCAAAACTATAAGATTGTCTAGGAGCTATTTTCTCCGCTTCTTTGACCATTTTTGTACCAAAGTCCCCTGTAAAGAATGAAGGTATAGACCTTACAGCACCTATGCCCAAGTCAGCTAAGTCCTGTAGAATATTACTATTTTTCTTGGTGTTTATTTTTTCTTGTTTGGTCCCATTTCCCTCTATTCTCGTACAGGATAAGGCAATCATATCAGTACCCACAAAAGGATTTTGTATGTTAATAAAGCCACGATAGCCATATTTGAATGGACCAGCCCCAGCTAAAAATGTTTGGAGCATAGTTGTGATCTGACTATCTACATCTAATATGGTGGGAAGTTCGGCAACCAATTTTGTACGATAGACCAAATCGGTCTTTAAATTATTTGCAGAAGTCAAAACTCCCCAATTTTCTGTTTGGAAATGAATATCAGTTAGTCCAGTTTCAAACATTCCTTCTAATTCAGTCAGCCAAGTTTCCATTGTCTGTATATCCTGTTCAATGCTATGCAGTGCATTCGTTTGTGTTACATCAAATTCATAAAGTTGCGAGATGGTATAATCGCGTTTTCTCTTAGAACTAATGACTCCCTCTTGAACCCCGCTATCATCTAAGTGCGGCAGGCTGACAATATCGCTCACCTGATCCATGATGCTATTTGTCTCATCCGTCAAGTTAGCGGTCAGTTGGCGGATTTCTGTTAGACCCTGCTCTAGTTCTCCCTCTAGAAATGATTCAAGTATGTAACCGGAAGAATCAGGTTCGAGTGAGTGAAGTGCTGCTTCCATTTGATGAAGAATTTGTTGATAATGTTCCGAAAACAACTGGAAAAATTGAAGAAATGGTAAATGACATTCCTCATAAAAGGAACGAATGGCATTTCCCCCTTCTCCTTTTAATTGTTCCTCCATCTGAACTAAACCTTCCACTGCGAGTAGGATTGCTTTCGTTTCAGTACTTAACCTAGTTAACATGGTGATGTTTCGATGTAACCCTTCTTGAAATAAATCTACATCTAATACTTTCATAAGCTTGCCCTCATCAACTGCCCAAAAATAACCACATGACGATATTCTTTAGTTTGCAAAAATGACTCACAATCTAACATTCTTCTCCCCCTCTATTTAAGTATCAATAGTTATAATATTCCACTTTTATCATCAATAGGTAAAGTATTATGTTATAATATTCTCAAATTTAAGCATTATGTACGAAACAAAAGAATGAATAATATGACTCTTTCACTACTAGAACAGGAGAAAATTAGTTAAATAGATAGTAATGAATAAAATATAAAGCCTCCTATCACTTTTTATATAAGCCAATCACCCTTCACATTTTTTTGGTACAACATCCATGATCCATGGGTTAATCTCTCCTCTTCCAAGTAGATTGTCAAAGGCTCTTTTCACTATGACGAACTACTTGGGATGTGGAAGACCACATGAATGTTTGTGAAAAAAAACTTAATCTTTTTCACTTTCTTCCCCTTTTCTGAGTAATGTTAAATATATCCCTGTATGGAAAAAATATTATTTTATAAATCTTTACTTTATATTTAAATCTGTATAGACTAAAAAAAGAATCTTAATTTCTTAAAGAAATTAAGATTCTTGTATTTTGTTAATCATATCCCAAAGTAGAACTCCCTAGGCTACGTTGATTTCTTGTCAGTTGGTAACTCATCATTGATGTGACTTACTGAGCATTTAACAATAGTCTAGATTAAATATTTATTTCACTTCCAACGTAGAGATGTAGTGATAACTACCTCTCCATACTTTCTCTCTGATATATAGATCATCTGTGAGTTCCTACCATTTTAATTTCTCGCTTCTAGCAAGTTTATCTAATTCTTCTAGCAGTTTTATACTAATAGTATCATAGCCGAAATCTTTAATAATAGATGATATTAAAGCATGTTGAACTAATCCTTTTTCAGGTAGATAACGAAGATAAAATTCATCTAAGTGATCACTTGAGACAAATACATGTCAATAGGGAGCAACGTTGATTTGCGCATATGTTTTTGGACTCGTCACACTTTGGACTGAGTATCCCTTCTCTTTTATTATTTTTAATGTGTTAACTGAGAAATTAACCACTAGCAGTTCCGCTCTTTTTTTAACATTAGAAGATGGTTCTTTAACTGTTGGATTAATAGCCTTTCGCTTCATGTATATAAATCTTCAATTAAGATACCTTTTTACCCTATAAATATGTGGTATAAAGTAATAATTTCACGGTTGGAGTGTTGGGTATAAATTTGCTTCCTTTTGATAGGTCCACGATTCAATTCATCTCTTACAAAGGGAATCTCCATACCTCTTGCTAATAACTCAGTAGAGAATATCTGACTTAATTGGTGTGGTTTCAACCTTATCTTCAAGCCCGCCTCCACACCAATCGTTCTAACTATTCTGTGTATCCTGCTTACGCTAAGACGTTTCCCTGTATAGTTAGTAAAAAGCGTACGTGCTTGATACCGACGACCATTAATATATTTCCCCATCATATAAGCACACTGGTCTGCAAAATGTACGTACCGAATTCTTCTACCTTGACCCACCACCCGTGCTGTTCGGTTGGGTATATCAAGATCTCTTCGATTAAGTCTACTTACTTCCTCTCCTTGGCAACCAGTCGTTAACATGAATTCGAATAATAATTGATTCCTCAAAGAGATTAGTTTGGCAAGACTGCGTGTTTTTGCACTTTCTTCACGTTCAAAATAGAGTGGTAAAGGTTGTGGAAGCATAGAGAGGTCCCCACTAATGATTGGCGATTGTTCTATATACGCTTCTTGTACACAAAATTTGTAAAAGGAGGAAAGTATACTTAAGCGAAATCTGTATGTGGTTTCTTTAATATGCTCTTGGTTTTTGGTGAACCAGTCTAAAATATCCTTTGGTGTAAGGGAGGAAAACGATTCACTCGTCTGACTAAAAAATAGAGTGATAAATTCTCGGTATTGGATGATAGTTCCTTGACCTCGATTAGCGAGTTTTAAATGCAGCAAAAAGTTATCGATTACTTTCTGATTCAGTATATTAGGTAACTGTTTTTTGACTTTCCAGTAATTATCCATCTTTTCTACCTCTTCCTTTTTATAGATAATATCAATCCTATTGCTTTTTGCAAGGCGAGTATTCAGAAGGTTTCGGCACTTAATTCCACAAATTTATCATTCATTATCAACTACCTTTCATTAGCTTTATCTTTGAATCTATTAATAACATTGTGAGCAATTATTTCGATAACTAAACATCAAACTGTAGCTTTTTAAATAAGATTGATTATTATTAATAAAGACCGATAATTTGTAATAAAGTTTGATTAAAATCATCTCTCCTCTGTAGATTTCTTAGAGGTTAGTTGATTTTTCATTGGATATTTATGTTAACGTAACTATAAAGATTGTGAAGTAATGCACTTAAACTAACGCAGCAGTTTAGTTGAACAATTACCATAATAGTTTGTTCTACAAACTGGCCAGATTGTAGAGGTTAGTGGTCAGAATTGTTTAACAAAGAAAAAAATGAATGTACTATTTATCTGTGATCTACTATACTAGATAATGGTTTTTAGGTACTATAAAATAATTGAGAATATTAGGATGTGACGAGATTGAAAAAAGTTGTTTTTGCTTTAATTGTACTATTTAGTTGTATATATTCCCAAGAAGCCTCGGCAAGTGAAAAGTTTATTTGGGATGGATCCGAAATTGTAGAAGGGCAAATAGGGAAAATGACCTTCTCAAAAGATGTAAAAGTTTATAAGAAAGTTAAAGATTCTGGTGATTTTACATCGATGGTAGTGAAACGAAATAATTATTTTCGTGTTTATGGTAAGGAAGTTGTCGGAGAGCATACCTATCTGTGGATGAGTGGTGGCTATCGAGTACAATTAACGGATTTAGTCGTTTATAAGGAATTGCCAAGGGATATTATAGAAAAGGTATCAGGTAGTAAATTGATTAATGGAGAAACTGTCTATGTTTCCTCTAAAGGGGGGGTATCTATTAAGGCAGCCCCAAATGCGAATGCTAAAACATTGCATCGTGTTCCCTATCAGACAGTATTAATAGTAAAGGACTTTTCTGGTGACTATGTACAAGTAAGATATCGGGGACATGATTATGATTTTGCAGGGTATGTAGCAAAAGATTATGTTGCTAGCTTACCGAATCCAAAAACCAAATACATAAAGGAAACGGTAATTGCCTCTAGACAACCAAATTATGCGATACATGGTAATAGTGGAGCGGTTACGTTAGGAAGAGGACAGGAAGTTAAGACTTATTTTACAACAAGCAATGGTCTTACATTAGTTACAAGTAAAGAAGGGGTTACAGGATTTGTTCCTTCAACGGAACTTTCAACCAAAAAAATAGTAAATGTACCAATCTCAATCCTGAAAGATCCAACATTAATTGCGTTAAATCCGTTAAAAGGTATTACATACTCTCGCTATCAAGTTATTGATTCATATGCGTCTGGTGTATATAACCCAGTAAAAGAAAATCACTGGAAAGGTAATATTAATCATTCTACTTCTGAAGTTTCATATTATAAAGCAAGTGATTTTACGATGGCTGTCACAAAGGACAATATTGTTTATACTATAGATGACAGTACAATAACAATTCCATTCCCGTTAAAGGTTGGAAGCAAAATCATTAGTCACACAGAAGGGTTTCAGAAAGAGGAACATGTTGTGGATCGAATGTTAGATCGTTATACGTTCAATAACGGTGAAACAATTGAGAATGTAATCTTTGCTGGGCCTATGTCAGATAATGAAAAACTGGGATGGAACCTAGATTATTCAATAATACTTGGGAAATCTTATATTCAATTTTATTATGACTTTTATAAGCAAGAGTAAGCATGGAATAGTAAACTACAGATAACCGTACATAATAGGTGTGGTTATCTGACGAGATATCGTAGGGCTTTTCCTATTAACTAAAGGAGCTTTAAAAATAACGAACTTCCACAATCGGGTCGGATTGTGGAAGAATACCTTACTGTTTCATATTGAAATAACGGGGCTTTACTTCATTAAGGAGTAAAGCACCCGTTGATTAAATTATCAAATCCGTTCATTCATTTAAAGCGTTCCACTTTGATTGTTATACCGACCAACTTCTCGAAGAGCATCTGCTTCAGCCGAACTCTGGTTTAAAGTCTTTTCCTGTTTATTTAAGTTATATTTCCTTCGAGTCAAAACATCCACTAGATAACTTCCTAAAATTAAAGCTGCTACGGAGCCCCAAATAACCCACATCACCCAATGCATACATTTTCCCCCTTTCATTTCAGTCATCGCTTCCATCGTTCCTCAATACATTATTATACGTTTTACAGCTACAAATAGTTTCAATTATCAGTATTTTAATATTAACATATATAAATTGTTTCCAATCGATTCCTAGTCTAACTCACTGTGAATTTACTTATGTAGTTATTGAACTAACCTGCTGCGTTAGTTCAATAAGAAAAGTGCTTCACTCCTTCTTGAAGTAAAGCACCCGTTAGTTGAAGAACCTCCGAATTACTCTTATCATAATTAAGTCTCTTGTTTTTTCCTGAAATATATTCTTAAAATCTCGTCCATACCCCAGCCAATTAATGAGATAAGTGTTGATGCAACTAAGAAATATGAGTCAAACGCATTGAAATTTGTAAAAATAAACCTTGAATCAAGAATCAAAATCAATAATACTACAAAGCTGGTGCCAAAAAATAAATGAACAATTAATGAAAAGAATACTCGTTTATAGCCTTCAATACGATTGTTCATCTTATCCGAGAGAATTGATATAGGAATCCCAAATAAAAGAATAACAGGAATTGCATATATACTAGTAAAGGCAATTAACGCAGGTAACTCCCGTATTGTACTCCCTTCTATAAGCATAAAAAACAATCCAATAATAGGTGCGGATATTATAGCTGTGCAAATAAATGCCAATATTTTTCTCTTAAACACTAAATCCCCCCTTATTAAGATTATTATTCAACTAAACTGCACCTTACTAAAGCACCCGTTAGCCATCCATGTAGCGCAAAATCAGCGCTACACCACAGAGAATGAAAATGTGAAAACCTGGGTATAGGATACTACGGCTGGGAGAGGAAGGTCGATGAACTATGGTGCCATAGAGCCCATCCGTTAGTCTGACTCCAACGACCACGGTGCATCACAGACTGTCGCTCCCTTACGGGAAGCACTCATGGGAGATTAATCCTACTCTGGTTATTGCACCAGCCTCCAATACTATTTGCCGTAGAAAGGATGATTACAATGGAAGTAATCATTGAACGTGCTTGTGGGATGGATGTCCATAAGGATTCCATTACTGCTTGTATTATTACGCCAAAAGGAAAGGAGATTCAAACGTTTTCCACTAAAACTGTATTTCTATTACAGTTAATTGACTGGATTAAGGAGCATGGTTGTACTCACGTAGCAATGGAAAGTACAGGTGTATTTTGGAAGCCTATTGTTAACTTGCTAGAAGCCGAGAGCATTGAGTTTTTAGTAGTGAACGCTCAACATATGAAAGCAGTACCAGGTCGTAAGACCGATGTAAAGGATGCCGAATGGATTGCCAAACTTCTTCGTCATGGTCTACTTAAAGCAAGTTTTATTCCAGACCGAAATCAGCGGGAATTGCGAGAGTTAGTTCGATACCGTCGAAGTATTATTGAAGAGCGTGCGAGACAACATAATCGGATTCAAAAGGTTTTAGAAGGAGCGAATATCAAACTCGGTTCCGTTGTCTCCGACATCATGGGTGTTTCGTCGCTTGATATGCTTCGGGCTATCGCCGATGGCGAAAATGATCCTGAGAAATTAGCCAGCTTTGCCCGCCGATCAATGAAGAAGAAAAAGAGTGAACTAGAACTAGCTCTTCGAGGGTATATCAATCCACATCAACGTCTCATGTTAAAAACCATTCTAGTCCATATAGAATTTCTAACTGAGCAGATTGAACTATTAAACGAAGAGGTAGCTACTAGGTTATCCTCCCATCAAGAAGATATAGAACGATTGGATTCCATTCCTGGCATCGCCACTCGAATGGCTGAACAAATCTTAGCCGAAGTCGGTACAGATGTGGAGAAGCAATTTCCCAGTTCAGCGCACTTATGTTCCTGGGCAGGATTAGTACCTGGACATAATGAAAGTGCGGGCAAGAGGAAATCAACCAACATGAAAAAAGGAAACAAGTACTTGAAATCGGCGTTAATTGAAGCAGCTCATTCTGTTAGAGGATCCAAGACCTACTTGGGAGCCTTGTATAGGCGTACTGCATCAAGAAAGGGTAAAAAGCGTGCAGGGATATCAGTGGCTCATGCCATTTTAAGAATCAGCTATTATCTCCTAACTCGCAAAGAAATGTACGTAGACTTAGGGGAAGATTACTTTGACAAACAAAAAGAACAATCAATTGTACGATATTCTGTTCGAAGACTTGAAAACTTAGGTTACAACGTGACAATCACTGAACCAAATGCCTCCTAGTCCAACCCACAATTTAATTCACATTTAGGCGCTGCACTTTTTTAAAAAATTATTGAGCTGCGTCAGATTTCGTATTGCCTTTTTCTCTAAATCGAAGATTTTAATTTTCATGGGAGTTGAAGAAGAAACTCAGTACTGGCGGTAAGAATAAGAGACTAATTGCAGTGAAAATAAGTATTTTAGAAATCAATTTCGGTAGTTTTTCTCTATCTTTTCCTTTATTCCTTCCGCTAAATTGCAATTTATTTTTATATAGCACCAAAAACAGAATAAGAATAGAGACATAAGGCATTCCACCATATCTTTCATCAATATCAATGCCAATCTCTAAATATATACTTCCCCAAAGAATTACCCATATGATACTAACAAATACGACTATAACTAAAATTAGTGTTGACTCTAGAAAGATTTTCATTGTACTCTCCTAATTTATATCTAATTAGTTTTACCCTTTATTTCACTAACCTACCCTTTTAGTTCAATAAGAAAAAAGGCTTACCCTTAAAGCCCCCGTTAGCTGAATATGAAAAACTATATATTTATTTTAGCTATGCACTTTATTTTGATTTCTACCAATCAATCGTTGTATCACTAAATAGACTAGCGTAATGTAAAGTGGAATCGAAATAAGATAAATCATCACATTCAATATAGTCAAATCCCTAATCATTGAATACTCTCCCCATTCTAAAAGAACACGCCATAACAGACCAATGGAGTTAAATATAAATGCATAGAAAATCATTACTAGAGGACGTTTTTCATATAGGCCAAATAACATGTAAGCAATATAAAAATAGGCAACGAGCATTCCTATATATATTGGGATAAATTGGACAAATTTTATTGGAAATAATAGCCCGCCAAGCAATACCATCCAAATTAAAGTAAACGTAAATATCTTTTTTCTATTTCTATTTATCCGTTCAAAATCTGTTGTATTCACTTTCTCCACCCCATTTTAAGTATGAATATTTCATTTATTGAACTAATTTGTTACGTTTGGGCAAGAAAAAAGTGCCACCCCCAAACTTGAAGTAAAGCACCCCTATTGTTCTATAATTTACATATATTAACTTATTCAACACAATCTCAAAAAAACCTTCTTCTTCAACTAAACTGCTGCTTTAATTGAAGAAGAAAAAGGCTTTACTCCTTATGGAAGTAAAGCACCCGTTAGTTTAATCCCGTTACTTGAATAAAGAACAGCAAATTTTTATTGATTATCTAACCTTTTTTCAAGCAACTCTACCCGTTTTTCCAAAGACTCTATTTTTCCTTTATGCTCGGTAACATTATCTATTTTTGGCTTCAACATATTGTAAAGTGATTTTATTGGCTTTAATGTACTCCCAAACTTTTATTTGGCAACGTTAACAATGTTTTTAATACTTTTTTGCATAATAAACCATATTTAAAAAGACAGTAGAAATATATAATGCCATGAATAGTGTTAATACTTGAAAAGCAGCAAGGTTAAGCGACGATGTAGGGTTGAAAATAATCATTAAAATAACGGCAAAACCAATACCCCAAAAATAACTAATATATACTGCACGTTCACGGATTTTTTGAGCCCGCTCATCTTTTGCAGAAAAGTGGGGTGCTAAATAAGCTAAACAGAACGCCATAATCGTTAAAGCAACTGCCATTAATCCTTCTGGAAACTTACCTGAAAAAATATAAACACCATTAATTAGAAGTGCATTTATTAGCATAATGAAACCTAAAATTAAAAAAATTGCTCTATTGTGTTTCATTGATGGTCCTCCTCATAAATAAAAATATCTTCAATATGACAATTAAATAAACGAGCTAACTTAAATGCTAATGTGATTGAAGGATTATAACGTCCTTTTTCCAAAGATATTATGGTTTGCCTAGAGACATTACGGCTTTAGTTGAACAAAAAAAGAGCCGTATTATCCAACTCTATATTTTACTAAAGCACCCTTTAGTTTAATAATATTGCTTTTGATTAATATCGTTTTTTTAAGTTTGGAAATTTATTATTATAAATTTTGTTCCAAATTTTCAAGGCACTTGGATAACAATTATCAATCGAAGGTACTCTACTCCTCGAAAACATTTCACCAAAGACTACATGTATCACTCCAGCTAATTTATCAACAGATGCAGTTGGTAAGTGCGATACAATGAGACTTATTTCTGGATCATATTCATCCTCAGATGTGTAACGTAAAAGGCACATTGGGTCCCAATCATTAATTACTTCTTTTACAATTTGATAGTGGTTCATAATATCCCTCTTTCAAAAATGTATTTTTGTGATTTATGCTTCACCCTTATTTAGCTAACCTGCTTCTTTAGTTCAATAAGAAAAAGGCTTTACTCCTTCTTGAAGTAAAGCACCCGTTAGTACAACAAGGATGACTTACTCAATTAAGATAATCTAATAAGTAAATCAAGTAAATTAAACTTAATAACTATAACAATGGTAAGTAAAAATAATACCCCTTCGCTAATAGTTAGAATATATTGTTTGGGGTTCTCTAAGTATTTATACTCAAAAAATGCCCTTATTGCGTAATCTAATAAAATGTAGAAAAATACTGCAATTAGTATCAAGTTTATCGGGTAATCTTTAATTATGATTAGGCTATTGATAACGATAAATACAATCATATAAGTAAATCTCATAGCCGAATCAATTTTTCTATGCAATCCGTTTATGTGATTGTAAGAAAAAAAGGATTTTTTTTCTTTCTCTATATTTAATATTTTCCTCAAAATTAACTTAACTACTATATTTAAAACAAACACAATCAATACGAAAAATGCTAATTTTATCCAAATCATACAATACCCCCTTATTTAACTAAACTGCTACGTTAGTTCAAAAAAACTTTAAGGGTTATTCAATAAACTATTTAATTTAACCAATGCATCACTTACTTCTTTTCTTAGTTGTTGTTCGGAAATTTCAAAGGCAGTTTCTTGTCCAGGAAGGCATTCGTGCCAATAACAATCAACTGCTTCAAAAACTCCATTTAAGACTTCGAATAGCGTGTTACCCATTCTTTCTGTCTCATTTTTAAATGTATATAGGTAGTCATGTTCAAAATCTTCAACAGTAATTATTTCATTTATAAAATCCTCCATTAACCTTTTATACTTATAAGCAAACATTTCTTCACCTCTTTTATAGATTTTTTTGAACCCATTCTAACGAGATTCCTTTTCCAAGTAAACTGCGGCGTTAGTTGAATAAAAACAAAGCTATGTTCTTATTGAGGAATCGCCTGCTAATCTTGTGTAAGTATTAAAATAATAATAACAAACGTCATTCCTATAACACTGATTAAGGATGCAACTTTTATATAACGAATTGCACCATCAGAAATTTCAGGTTCTTCTTGGTACATCCACCGTTTTCCCCATAATAAACTTTCTTTTGGATTGAAATAACTCCAGATTAACACCCCATATAATGGAATAATTATAATAAAACCTATAATTATATCTCCCACCCTCACATCTCCCTCCAAAAATCAATAATTAATATACGATTGAATTTTCTGGTGGTTTCAAAACACTTATCTGTACTTGAACTATTCCTACATAGAGCATCCATATATACTTGCTTATTCAACTAAACTGCTTCGTTAGTTCAATAAGAAAAAGCTACCCTATGTTAGCCACTTGTTAACTAAAGCACCCGTTAGTTGAACAAAAACGCAGTAGCTATTTTAACTTTTTCATCGAAACCGATTTATCTGGGAAGTGTAACATTATATTTCCTCCAGATGACAAAACGACTTCAAATGATAATGTTGATTCGTTAATTGGTAATAATTCTTCATACAACCAGTCATCTATTTCACGATTGTAAATAGGTTTATCATTATCATAATTCAAATGTTGAAATTGAAAAAAAGAGACATTTTCAAAACTCAATATCCAAACATCGTCACTAGAAATAGTTAAGTGAACGTTTGAGTGAAGGAGACTTTTATGTTCAATTTCCATTTTTATAAGTCTATAATCGTGAAACCCCCAAGAGTTAAAACGATTAAAAATATCTTGAGGCAATCTATCAGATAATGTATTGAATACCTCTTTGTACTTTTTTGCATTTTCCTTCCACTGATTATCTAATTTATCCTATTCTTCATCGTTCGTGCCATCCATATTTTGAGCTAAATGCAATTCATATAATAAATATTTCATTTATAAAGCCCCTTTCTTTTCAGTTCTTATTCAACTAAACTGCCGCTTTAGTTCAATAAGAAAAAAGGCTTTACTCCTTCTTGAAGTAAAGCACCCGTTAGTGAAACAAAATTACTTATTTATTTTTCTCCAAATCAATAAAATGAGTTGGAAAATGTATCTCCAAGCTCATTTTATATTGGTATCTTTTTTACTTGCCTGCTGCTGCTAACATTGCAATGCTCCACATAATCAGAGTAAACGATATTGTAAGCCATAAAGTATTGACTGTAGTTTTTTCTTCGTGTTTAACCTTTTTCAATATAGAAACCAAATTTAAACAAAATATAACACACAAGATAGGCATTAAAAACCCTCCTATGAGTAGAGAGGCAGTAATCATATATTTTCACCCCTTTGTAGTTGTTTATCATTGTTCAACTAAGCTGTCCATTTAGTTCAATAAGAAAAAAGGCTTTACCCCTTCTTGAAGTAAAGCACCCTTTAGTTGAATAAGGAGTAATAAGGGTAGTCAGTACCATTTCTCCTTGTTATTTACTATCTAGCCAAATCTCCGAAAGCAGAATTAAATTCTTTTCTTACTTGGATAATGAATTCTATCGGTTTTCCGGTATTATCTTTGGTATGTAGATTCTCATGGGTCTTTCCTTCATACCAAGTTTTCTTACCAATAAAGGTCTCTTGAATCTCTTCGTCGCCTTCAAAGTAAATTTCGAAACCTCTTTCTTGTTCTTTATAATAATCATACACTTCTTTTTCACTAAGTTCAGAATATAACTTTTGGTAGACAACTACAGTTGGTCGTCCCCCACTGCCCCATGGTCCTCCACCGTAGTTAACTCCATAATCAAATCCTTGTTCAAGCACTTTTGTTTTTGAAGGAAGTGGATAAGAAAAGACTTTATTTGCAAACTCTTGAGCAGTCTTTTTATCTTGGCTAAAAAAAGATACAGCTATCCATGAAACTGCTAGAATGATTGATAAGATAATCAAAATCCTATATCTTTTATTCAAGAAACCTCTCCTATCTGGTGCCCTTTTAGGTTCTTTGTTATCTGTAATAGTCATATTAAATGAAGCTTAACCGCCATGTACCATCGAATACCAAAAACTTAATTCTGTTTTTCTGTCGAACCAAAAACTTCATCTACCTCTTTACCGAAAACATGGAATATGTAGTATATCTCTTGCTCTTCCGAAGCAACGCCTGTTGCTAACCCTTCAGGCGATTTCGAACCTTGAATAAACATTAATAAATTATGGTCATCGTCAACTGTTGAAAAATCACCTTTTTTCCAACGTTTTAATACATCTAGATACATTTCATGACGTGCATATTTATCATGCTTTGAATGACGTTCATATTTAACTTTGTTTTCTTCTACCATCTGTAACAAAATGTCGATTCTTTCTGGTGTTATCATAATGGAACTTTCTTTTTCCTCAGCAATAATCTTTTGATGCGTCATTTGTTGCATCACTTCTTCCACTAGATTGTCAACAAACGGTTCATTTCCAATTTTCCATTCATCAATCATCTTGGAATGAGTGGTATTTTCCCAACCATAGAGAGAATCCACTGTCATACAAACTCTTTTTTTTCATCTTCTTTTAAACTACTATCTAATTCATTTTCAATAACTTTAGAAGTTTCTTTTTCATAGTTCTTTTCCATAATTAAATACGTACCGCCTATACTAGCAAAGCCGTTAAGATAACTAGACCTAAAACACGAATCCTCCTCATTTCTTTAACCACCTTTATTAATAATTCCCCCCAAAAGAGGCATACCCATCATATAGTTAGAACTTTCTCCTGTTTTGAATTTGATTTTATTGGATTGATTTTGTAGATATATTCTACATTCCGCCTCAACTATCCTGCCCCTTTTGTTCAATAATAAAAGAGGCTTTTCTTCTTGATGTAAAGCACCCGTTAGTGAAAAAAACTTAATCCGAAAAAGTTTCCCCTTTATCCAAGTTCAAAGTGTGATTGTTAATTATAATAATATGGTTATTTTTCCATTCCACATCAACCTTGTGCATAGGTTCTTCGTAATAAATCCTCTTTTTAAACCAAAGGGGACCATTTACAATTCCTTCTACACTAATGGAGGTAGCAGCCCCACCGTTTAATGTGTAAAAGTCGATGATGATTTTAGAGTCAGGTGATTGTGCTGTTTCAATGGGTTCTCTCGCAAATGTATTTACCGCTACCCCTAATAGAAAAATTGCCGAAAGAGGGAATGTAATTAGCACCGTAAGCCAACTTCTCCATCTTGCTCGCCTACTACGTTTGTCTTTAAATCCAATAATACCCCAAACGAAAGCAATAACAGTGAGTAGCCATAAAGTAAAAGCAGGTGGTGCCACTTGCCAAGTTCGGTTATATGACGCATATAACGATTGTAATGAAAGTACTAATAATATCAAACATAAAATGAAGGACCACAAATTATATTTTCTTCCCAATAAATTACCTCCTGATTAGAAGTTCTGGTGTTCTCAAAAAAAAATTCTTATTGAACTAACCTGCCGCGTTAGTTCAATAAGAAAAAGCTACCATTACAGGCAGCCGCTTGTTTATTTCAAAAATATATATAATACTGAAAAATAAATTACTTTTTGGGTGATTTGGATGATTGCAAACTATTTGCTAACCCAAAAATAATTGTGAAAACTAGAATTGTAAATATTTTTTTTACATCTATCTCTATACCAATCCACAAGGTGTAAAGCAAAACAATTCCATAAAAAATAATTACGCTACTAATGTTATATTCTTCGAAAAACTTAGTATTTTTTTCATTTCCAACCTCTTATTTGATATGCTTTAGAACTCTTCTAAAGCACCAGTTAGTTGAATAAAAAGTAGAAGAATAACCAACTCATTATGTCCGTTTTTTATAATGCTTCAACTTTTTGGAACATCTCTCTATATAGTTCATTTATATTTTTTTGATTATCTAAATAAAAGAACCAAGCATCATCTTTTTCTTCATTCATGTTGTATAAATAAATTGTCGTATGAGAACCGTTATCTAATGCATCGAAATCTGCTGTTTTATAGGTAAGTCCATCCCTAACAAACGGAAGGTGTCTTTTGTTTGAATTGAAAAAGATGATTGGCATTTCAGAGGTTTGATATGAATTTACATATGTATCATCTGATGCAGGTTCAAACAATTCAGGTGTGACCATAATAGCATCAAATTTTTTAGCAACATTGAATGTGTCTTCTTTAAATTGTTCTAACGACAATTGTTTAAAATGAATCTTATCATTTTCCAATTCTGGAATTTCACCAATAACAGCAATATTTAATAACTTCCCATCGTACTGAATTTCGTTATTGTCACAAGCAACTAAAAATAAAACTGCTAAGATTAGTATTACCTTTCTCATTCTCATCAACAATTTAAACTCCTTCTTTAACCAATTTTTAAACAAGTAACTAATTCAAAATATAATAATTATCCTTCTTGAACTAACCTGCTGCTTTAGTTTAATAAGAATAAAGTTTCTATACCCATTACTACTGAATGAATAAATAATATAGCCATAACAATCCATAAAGTATATTTAGAAAAATACTTAAGTCTATTATTTTCAAATGTCTTATTTAGCAAGTAAAAAAAGCCAATTACCCAAATACCATTTTGAAAAAAAGTAGAAATTATGATTTCTGACGTCGTAAAGAACCTTAAAATATAAAATGAGTCCAATGAAATCCCTCCCATATCTGATAATATATTACCATAATTAACCAATCTGTTTCTTAAACTAACCTGCCGCGTTAGTTTAATAAAAAAAATGCTTTACCCCTTCTTGTAGTAAAGCACCCGTTAGTGAAATAAGAAAGATTGAGTTGTAAATGAATTACAATAGAAACATCAACAACCAAGTTATACTAAATATGATATAAGTAGCTGAAATAGTCATCCAAAATGTATTTTTAGAGGTACCAGCATTACTATCACTACTAACTTTTTTGATTAATGCTACTAAATTTAAGCAAAATACTATTGCTAAAATTGGATTTAAAAAAAATCCTGCTTGAACTAATAATTCCATATTGTCACCCCTCATTTGTAAAAGGAAATACTCAAAAACTACACTAATATTGACAAATTCGTCATTCTTCAAATAATATCCTCTAATTGAACTAAACTGCTGCTTTAGTTGAATAAGAAAAAAGGCTTTACTCCTTCTTGAAGTAAAGCACCCGTTAGTTTAATAAGCACCTGCCCATTTATTACACATCATGGTCGAACTGTGACTTAGTTATTATTTAATCTTTGAAACTTGTTGCTTTCAGCAACGTATAATAGATAATTAATATTTAGAAAGTGGGTATACTACCATGTTTAAATCAGAAGTAACTAACGAAATTTTATATATCTTAACCTTGTTTGCATTAATGGCAGTATTATTATCCAACGACTTAAACACCACATTTTCTAGAGTATTTGTTATCCTTGTATTATCAGCAATGATTTTAAAAAGTATATACAGAGTTATTAATATCAAGAAACAGAAAGCTGATTAAATTTCGGCTTTTTACTACGCTTTATGTGTCAAATGCGACATAAAAACTCCCATTTTCTTCTTCAACTAAACTGCTGCGTTAGTTCAATAAGAAGAAAAAGGCTTTACTCCTTCTTGAAGTAAAGCACCCGTTAGCTTAATAACCATCTGTTAGTCTTCATCCAATTGGTATATTTAATATGAATTTAATTTAGTAATATAGGCACTGCTATTATTGCTATACCTAAACTTATGAAAAATGTAATAAGCCAATCTCGTTTTCCAGTTGTCTTAAGTAGTATATTCAGTACCGAACCAAAACAAAAACAAACTATAAACCCTAACAAAACCCAAATGAGTGGTCCCATAAAATACCTCCTAGCCTTAACTCTGTAATTTTTCATTATAAATCCATTTATAAATCTAATCTGCGTCTTTACTGAAATACGTTTGAATCGATATAAGGTTCCATTTATAAAAAAAATTCTGTTTAAAATTATCATAAGTCCAATAATTTTCTTATTAAACTAAACTGCTACGTTAGTTGAAATACACCCTATGTCTATAATTCTATTAAATTGGCAATAATCCTTTTAATATTACTATTTTAGGGGGAATAGAGTTGTTACTATCGAATGCATGGACTTCGTTTGAGGCTGATAAGCGAATAGAGGGATTTTCACCACAAACATTGAAGGCCTACCGGTTACAGTCTTTGCTACTAATTGATTATTTTATGGATGTAGAGATAGAGGTACTGGATACAAATCAACTGAAAGAATATCTCGCTATATCCGGCAAGCATTTAAAACCAGCAAGTCTTGCACATCGCATTCGTTTTATGAAGTCATTTTTTCGTTGGTCCCACGAAGAAGGCTACCTGAGTAAGAATCCAGCGTCCAAAATCAAAGAACCCAAAGTGGGTAAGCGGATACCAAAATATTTAACGGAGCGGGAAATCGAACACCTTCGTGAATCCTGTCATTCTCCAATCGAAAAAGCGATTTTTGAATTCATGTTTTCTACCGGTTGTCGAATTGGAGAAGTAGTTGCATTAGAAAAGAACCATATTAACTGGTCCAATCAATCTGCGATTGTTAGAGGAAAAGGTGACAAGGAAAGGGAGGTTTATTTTAATACACGTTGAGATATATGGCTTAAACGCTATATAGAAAGCCGTAATGATCATAACTCTGCTATTTTTGTAACCGCTAGACAGCCTCACAAAATGAGCGTCGCCCAAATGCGATACATCATCAAGCGAATCTCCAATCGTGCTGAAATTAATAAAGAAATTCATCCGCACCAACTTAGACATAGCTACGCAACTCATTTGTTGAATAATGGAGCTCCTCTTGAAGTCATACAAAGTCTTATGGGCCATGAGAAAAGTGAAACCACCAAGATCTATGCTCAGCTAAGTGGAAGGTTAAGAAAAGAGTATTATCAGAAGTACTTTTAAATGAAGAAGGAGCAACGCCTTAAAGGACGTTGCTCTATTTGACTAAAGCACCCGTTAGTTGAATAAGAAAACTCGAGCTGCATAAGTAGCTCGAGTTTTAACAATATTCTTTTAATTTATTGGAACAGGTGATTCGATTAACTGGTTACCAGCAGAATCACGAGCTAATAAATAATAAACTCTTTCTTCCAATACGAATCCATTAATGCGACCATAGGATATTTCATCTAAGTCATCAGAAGTATAAGTTGTTGTAGGTGTTTGTTCTACACCATCTTCAGATTGAATGGAAAAATAAATATTTCTACTTTGAGTTTGTGATAAATCATAATAAACAGTTGTTGAAATAGGCGTTGATACCACTTTTTCAACGGTAACGATTTCTCCATTATTTAACGTTATTGTTTTATTCATATCAAACACTTTTTTCTTTGCTAGTAAATTTGCTTGTGGTACTTGCACTTCAAATCTCCATGGCTGTTCAATTACAACAATATCATGTGTACTAGAACTCCACTCATCATAACTAATTTCAATATGCACGTTTTCTGTTGTAACCACTTGGCTTAAATTAATATTGTTATAAATAGTAAACATGGAATCGTTTAATTCGATGGATTGACTACCGGTTGTTACCGTATAATCTTGTCCATTCACTTTTACTACAGGTCTAAAATGTGTTTGGTAATCAAACTTCACACCATCATCAGCTGGTTCAAACGTTGCACTTAACACTATCTGCTGGTCATCTAACATAACTTCATTTAAGGTGAGTTTTCCAAGGTCATTCTCTACTGTTTCTCCAATAGCTGTTTTATAGGAAGAAAAATCAACGTTTTCATTCGGATAGTTAAATTCTTCAACTACTCCACCAACAAATGGCATACTAGCAATTGTCCCTTTATCCATTGCCAGTGACAAGCTAATTATAGCTACCGCTACAACTGCTGCACTTGCTACTAACCAGTATTTCTTTTGTTTATATGGTTTAGTTTTCTTTTTAAATCCTTTTATAATACGTTGTTGTTCCATAATAGATAAAGGGGTTTCTTGAAATTCGCTTATATCTAACTTTACCTCATTTAACTCTTTATAAATAGACATTTACATTACACCTCTCCCTTTTGCAAAATAGTTTTTAATTTTTTTCTTCCACGAGAAAGTTTGTTATGCACCCAAGATTCTTTTGTTTTAAACTCATTAGCTATTTCTTTAGATGGCACTCCTTCAATATAATATTTTTCAAAGATAGTTCGTTCGGTATCATTTAATTCATTCAACAAGCTAGACATATCGAACTCAATTTGCTTTGATATCGGTTGACTAGATATTCTTTCATCAAATTCAAATTTGTTTAAATTCTGCTTTGACTTTTCAGATTTACGTACATAATCAATCGCACGATATTTTGCAATAGCCGCTATCCATTGCCTAAATTCATTTTTTGTAGAATCAAATGAATCAATGTGGAACCAAATTGAAACTAATACATCAGCCATACATTCCTCTATATCTTGTTGATTGCGTTGTAGATATTTCCGAATAATAGCGTTAAGTAGCCCACCATATGTTTTAAGTACGTATGGAATACAATCTTCATTTTTTAACTTTATTTGTTGTACAACATTTACTTCCGTAACTCTCAATTCAGTCCCTCCTCATCTCTTTATTCGGTACCTGCCTATTAATACGTTTGTTGTTTAAAAAACCTATCAAATATTTAAAAAAACCGATAGATTAATTCATATCGGTTAAGTATCTATGTGACTTAATTAAAGACCCAAAGTTAAATTGTTGGTCCAAAGATACTGTTTTCGACCCTTTCCAAAGAAATCATCGTATATTGTATTGGTAACTCCTTGTTCAACTAAACTGCTTCGTTAGTTCAATAAGAAAAAAGTCTTTACTCCTTCTTAAAGTAAAGCTCCCGTTAGCTTAATAAGACATACCAGCTTCTCTAAAGGCATTTCGATAAATCTCAGTGTTTATTCTTTGAACATCAATCTGCAATAATTCTTTTCTAACGGTACTAAATAGGTCACTTGGAATATCGGGAAATCTACCTTCAAAATCTTCTCTTTTATCTAAATGATTTAGCGTTTGAATAATAACAAAATAAATGTTTGGATATTGCTTTTTAATGTTGGAAGAATGTTTTAGAAACTCTTTGAGATACTTATCAAAATCGTGACGGTTGTATACTTCTTTACCTGTATTGAATGGAAATCCACTTTGGTCTTCCCACTCTATCAAAAGACCCCAAAAAGCAATAAGAGAACCCGACCTATATCTCAAATTACCGTCGTTAAAGTGTTCATAATAAGGGTAAAACAATTTTACACACCAATCAAAGTCTACTATCCCATTCACTTCTTTTATCATTTTATGTAATAAGTCTAATTTTTCTTTAATCGAATTCATTAGTAACCCCCTCTGGAATGTAATTAACAATATCTTTTACTATTTTTATCGCTTTTCTTATTGAACTAACCTGCTGCGTTAGTTTAAGTGAAAGACTTCACAATCTTTCTTAACTAATGACTTCTGTTCTATTACTATTTTATAGATTCAATTTATAGTATGAACCTAATCAACACCTGAAGTTGCAAAGTCGGTAGAGAAGATAAATCCCAGACGCATGCCTTGATTTGCGTATTTTTTAATTAGTTCCGAAGACTTTACTGAATTCGGAATCCTGAATTAAACCAACACTATTTTGTACCTTAACAGTTGAAGGGTTTTATACATTAGTAGCACAAGGAGGCTTTGAGCAACAAACAAGCTAAATAGATGCGTATAACCTCCTACAGTTGGACCGAGTGAGGAACAACTAGTCGATGATGTGGAATCACCACATTATTCTATTTCCTTTGGTATTTTCCCTTTTCATATACAAAAAAGACCCCACAAGTAGTGAGTGCCTAATATAAACAAATGAGATTAGTATAACTACCGCATCACCACTAGCGCACACGTCAAGAACCTTTTTCTTGATTTACAATTTCCACATTTCCACGACGATATCAAAAATATCATTATTTGTTTGAATTGATGTCAAAGGTTTGATTGAAAATGTAAACTTATCATTGCAATCCGCAAATGGAGTACATGTATATATTTTCTCGTTTGACGATACATCTATCTTTAAACCCGTTTCAAAAATAGCATTCTTCATATACCAAGGCTTAAATACATTTCGAATTTCTTTCTGAGGAAGCTCAAATAATAATTGCCCGAAAGCGATGACAGGAATCAGTTGCTGATGCTGAGGGTGTGTAAATTGAATGTTGATCATTAATAAGTGGTCTACAATATTACTTTCAAGTTGTTTTTTTAATGCGTAAGGTCTGGCAATATATTGAGGGATAAGTGTCCCGTAGTTATCAGATGTTTGTAAAATACTTTTACTTGTTTCAGTAGCAAGTCCGTTACCAATAATAGGAATATAACCCTTTTCAGAGAGTAAAGCATCCGCATCCTTTAAAAGTTTGATTGAATTGTTTACAACTGTATGTACATTTTGAAATGATTGAAGTAAAATATCATCCATTAGTTAATCCCCCTTCATTTTGCTTATAATTCCATCTTGTTGCATTAAGTTTCTTTTTGGGCCAGGCAATCGTTAATCTTGGTGAGTAAAAACCTGTAAAGGGTAAGACATTTGTCACTTTTCCCCATCCATTAAAACGTGTAAGATTTTTTCGCTCACAAACCACACGAAGTTCTGAAAGAATCATTCGATCCTGTTCGGTCTTAGATTCCATGCAAGCAACATCATAAAATCGTGCCCATGACATCCAATAGAGGTTATTTAATGGAGCTTTCGAAAATTTAAGACCAGACAATATATCTTTTTCTGGAAAAATAGTATGATTAGTCAAATAGACTAATTGTATTGAGATGATAGACTCACCATGAATTCCAAGTTTCTTTAGTGTATCCGGATCATTTAAATCTTCAAGCTCTCTAGAAAGTTGATCGCGTTGCCAATTTTCTCGTTCCTCAACATGAACCGATTCATCTTCCTCACTCGATTTGTTAAACATATACTTTGCCTCAATACCAACGATATGAACCGCACCATCTTCATCAGTTAAAACCAATACCACATCAGGCTCACAGTTTTTGAGGGTTGGCCAAAATACATAGCGAACCTTTTTGATTGTAGCTGAAAAAGTTAGCATCTTTCCGTCTTTGTCTACACTTGAGCTCAAAGCTTGAATAATATACTCTGGATTAGACAAATACTGAAATCCTCCGAGAATTGAACTTGTAACCACATCCTCACTATTCCACACTGAAGAAGGAAGCTTTCCGCGAATAATTGCCTGTAGCATGTTAATACCTCCTAGAGATTGTGTTTTACTTGAGTATAACAACAAATATTGGTATATGAAGGATTATTTGGAGTTAAATGATTCAATTTACTTCATTAAATTCTATTTAACTAAATTTCTTTCAGTCTGCATAAGTACAGTATTAGGAACTGGTATATCATGATTTATAGAGATTACGGAAGAATAGCATTCTACCGAAGAAAATTTTAATTATTATCTATACGCTACACTAATGATTAGAATATGTTGCTGCGCTTAACCTTGTATGGAAGTTCTATTAGAAGAAAGTACGACTTGCGATTACTCAACAATTGAAGTACTAGATTACATTCCTCCATTCTCTACTGTTAAGACATATTTCACCATTTACATTGCAAGAACATCACAAAAACTACATTGCCATACAATAACAAAAAGAAAAGCCCAGCAGAGATTTCTCTCCACAAGGCTTTCTATCAGTTTTTAACTAGATTAACATCCAGTTTCTTATGAAATTAATTATCTGAATTGTTTTAGGACTTGGTACCCAAAACTTCTCTTTTTCTATATACCCAGCAAATTAAAAGTATTTTCCTTAATCATTCTTATTATATTGAAGCTTCCTATCATCTTATATAAAATGAATAATAAATAAGATTTAAATAGGAGTTGATTTATTTTGTCGATTATTCGATCTCTAAATATATTTTTAAAAGAATGGATAAGCTTTCTCATGCCTTTTTCTTTGCTATTCTTTAAATCCTATAACGAGATTAAAATGGAAAACATCGCTCTTAGAAGTCAATTAGCACTGTATAAACATCGTTATGAAAAACAGATGCTGCCTAAACCAACACCTACTCCAGCTTTTAGACAACTTTGGGTTATTCTGTCTAAGTATATGATAAGTTGGAAGTCTCATTTGGTTGTCGTCAAACCTGAAACTGTGATTAAATGGCATCGAATGGCCTTTCAGCTTCACTGGAGACGTAAATCAAGCCAAAAGGGACGACCAAGAACATCGCAAGAAACGATTAAGCTGATTACGAGATTACATAATGAAAATCCTTTGCTATCACCTGAAAAAATACATGAAAAACTAAAACTACTAGGAATAGAAAAACCTCCTGCACCAAATACAATTGCTAAATATATTCCAAGTACAAGGAAAACACCTACAGAGAAACAAATTCAATCATGGAAGACATTCCTTAAAAATCATCAGTCCGTTACTTGGGCAACGGACTTCTTTACAATTCCAACATTAACCTTCAAAGTACTTTATGTATTAGTAATTATTGACCATCGAACTCGAAAAATTATTTCTTTCGGAGTTACATATAACCCTACTGCAAAATGGACAATTCAACAGTTCCGAAATGCAACTCCATATGGGTATGCACCTAAATATCTCATTCATGATAATGATCCTATTTTTCGTTCAAAGGCTTTTCAGCGATTTTTATCATCATCGGTAATCATCAATAAGAGAACAGCCTATCGCTCACCGTGGCAAAATGGGTATGCAGAAAGAGTAATTGGAACAATCAAACGCGAATTATTAAATCAAATCATACCACTTAACCAATTACACTTGCATAAAATACTTCATGAATACATCCATAACTATTACAACACCAACCGAACACATCAAGGAATAGGAGGAAAAACACCAATTGCTTCACCAGTGTATCTTCCGACAACAACTGCGGAAACAAAACTAGAAGCAACACCTGTGTTAAACGGTCTTTATCATACATACAAAAAAGTAGCATAACCTCTCATAATAAATTTTTAAAAACCTTCAGAGAAAGGCTTTTTTATCATGTCTTTTTTTCATTTTTTCCAATCCACCGTATGTATCTACTCCATCCTGTCTAGAATAAACATACTGCTGACAATAAATAAAGAAATCAAACTATAAATTTGGCTGTTTTAATCGCAATTTTTCGATTTTTTACTTTTTGAAGGGGACAACTGGTGATAGCAAATTCATGCTCAATTAGTGTTTCTTGTAATAAAAGAAAACGAGAAAGTGATTATTAATAGCTATTCAATCCTCCATTTACCTTAAAAATTAAAATAGCCCAACTCCACGAAAGGAATTAGGCGACGATTGCCTTATACACGATTACATTTTAATTTTTCTCATCATACTTGTAATCTTTCTATTGATATTGGTCGTATAATTTTTTTTGGGCATCTTCCATGAGGCGAGTGTAGATTCGAGTACTGTTGATGTTTACATGTCCTAGTAGTTCTTGAATATAACTTTGGGGCATCTTTTTTTCCGCTAAATGGGCCGCAAACGTATGTCGCATGGTGTGGGGGGATACCCTGAATCCCAATGTTTTTGTGAATTCTCGAAATTGTTTTTGTACAAAGTCTTGATCTAAGGGCTCACCATTTGGATGACAGAAAAGATAGTTACTATCTATATTTCGATCGTGTAGGTACGCTTTCAATCGTTCGGAGCATTCATGTGTGAACAGGACAAACCTTTCTTTATTTCCTTTCCCTTTTCGAATCCATATTTGCCGGGTATCCCATTTAATATCTTCCAACTTAATATTCAGCAGTTCACTGATTCGGACACCGGTAGTATAAAGTGCCTCCACCAGTGCTCTGTCTCGTAAGTTCGTTTTGGTTAATTCTTGGAGTAGGGAAACTTCTCGCTTGTTTAGATAATAAGGTAAGGAATCATCAAGTTTAGAAGATTTAACCATTGCGGTTGGATTTTTCTTTAGTTTGTTTTCTTCCATGCAATAACGATAAAATGATTTGATCGCGGTCAGTTTCAATTTAATCGATTTAGCTTTTAGCTCTTGTTCTGCCATGGAAGATAACCACAATCGTATATCCGTTGCTTTAATTTCATCATAGGGTTTCCCACAAAACGTAAAAAATTGTTGTAAAGAGATGCGATAACTCCGCGTCGTTTCTGAACTAAATCGTGTGGTGTTCATTTAAGAAGTCTTCTTGTATTTTATGATTCAAATTTTCACCCCATCTTGTTCTGATACGCCATTCTGCATTGGATATGTATACTCCTGATTATTTAGACATTTTGGAAGAGAATGTGGAATTTTCTTTGGTGGAGACATGGCGGCACCAACCTTTCTTTTATTCTTTAATACTTTAATTTGTTAATCAGTCTTCACAACTTTTTGTTTTTTAATCATTTAAAAATAATGATAATCTAACTCATAAGACAGAATAGAAAAACCCCTACTCTAGCAAAAGAGCAAGGATTCGATGATAACTTTGTTGATTTATTTTAATAACTAAAGAATAAATAACCAAGTTATAGACAATAAATAGTCTATATTGGAGGTTGATTATTAATATGATAATAAAAAAGAGTGAGGATAAAATCATTTATTGCTACTGCTGTCGCAAAAAGACTTTATTTATACGTAGAGATTTACACAATAATAGTGGGGTAGAGAGTCATTGTAGTGAATGTACTTATGTTTGGTTTGAATGGCAAAATCGAGCAGTGGAGCGAGAAAAAGAAAAATGGTTGGAGTATAACGGAGGAGAAGTAAATAACTTGGAAGGTCATTATCAATATTTGAACAATAACAGTCTTTTCAAATATCTTTTCTTTTGTTTTCCTCCATTACTTACTTCAAAACTATAAATAATATATTCTAAAAATATAGATACATTATAAAACTAACTTAGATGTGTAACTCTCTAAACTATTAAATAAAAGAATTCCCTTTCAAATGCGATATTTTGACAGACATAAGTAATCCAGCCGGGGCTCTACCTGCTAGAAGGATTACTTTTTCTATATCGTTTAAAGCCGATTATGATAATTATGAACATAACAGATTTTATGCATAATTGCATGAACATATAGTGGTTAGTGTATTTTGCTGTCCTGATACAACATTATTTTCTTATGTACTTACTCTTTTACCAGATACTCGTTTTTCTCCTTCCTTCACTACCGACAACTCCAACCGCTCAACTTCATTCACTTGATACTTCTTCATATAAAATCCTCCCAAATAAAATAAGCCCAAACTCCATAATGGAATCAAGGTCACTATTATTATGTCAGTATACTAATATATAATTGAGGAATCTTTTGAATCATTTTAAAGGTAAAAGAATAGCCTACTAGATATCTCTCCCTACATGGCATTCTTTCATTCAATTACTCCATTCAACAGAATAGAATTGCCTTACGTGTAAAATTTGGTAACCTTAGCTAATCCAATTCAATTAAACAATATAGATAATAATTCGCCCTTTATATTGCAACAACATCACAAAGACTACATTATCCTTACATAGTAATACAACTACGTAATATACGTTTACTTCTCACTTGAAGGGAAATAATAAGAATAGTACACAGTACATATAAACACATTCGAAGTCTCTACCCAACTAAATAAGAATAGCCCAGCAGAGATATCTCTCCACAGAGCTTTTCTATCAGTCTTCAACTAGATTCAAACCTAGTTTCTTACGAAACGAATTGTCTGAATTGCTTTAGAACCTGGTACCGAAATTTCCTTCCACTCTGAAAGGAAATAATAAGGATAGTACACACTACATAAAAATATCAGAAATTGCTACCTAAACAAAAAAGGAAAGCCCTGCAGAGATTTCTCTCCACAAAGCTTTCCTAACAGTCTTCAACTAGATTCAAACCAAGTTTCTTACGAAACAAATTGTCTGAATTGTTTTAGAACCTGGTTCCCGACATTTACTTAGTCAAGAATTAAGTCAGAACCTACTAAATTAACAGCATTACCTGATACGTCTTTAGCGTTAACTGAAGTAATAGTATCATTAGCTACTACATCATTAGATGTACCAGTAGTAATTGTTAATACAGTATTTCCAGTACTCCATACGAATGTAGGATTAGTACCTAATGTACGAACAGTAGTACCAGACTTGATAACAATTTCGTTAGCAGCATCAAGTGTAGCAGTATTCATTGCTTCACTGAATGTAAGAACTAAAGTTTCAGCTCCAGCAGGTACTGCAGGTACTGCAGGTACAAGATTTGCTCCACCAGCAGTTGTTACAGCAGCTTTAACAGCAGCTAATTCAGAACCATTAGTACCAGCCGCTACTGCAGCAGTTACAACTTTACTAGCACCAGTAACTGCATTAATTGCATTTACTACGTCTAAAGTAGTAGCATCAACTGTACCAGCTGCTCCTGAACCATCATCTGATAATTCTACTGTTAAAGTATCAGTACCATCAAAAGTAGCAGTTGTTACCGCATTATCAGTTGCATTAACAAATTCAACCTTAATTCCATTACCAGCTGCTCCTGTTGCAACAGCAGTAAGTTTAAGAGCATCATTATTAGTAGTTCCACTTAAATCAGTACCAAAATCTACATCTGCAGTAGCTTGAACTGCAGGAACTGCTGGTACTTCTGGAGTACCTAAACTTGAAGCATTATAAGCAGCAGTCAAAGTTGGTGCTACAGCAGTAGTGATTGTAGATCCTGTAGTCGAACCAGAAGTACGAGTGTCAAAACTAGCTGCAGCTAATGCAGTGTTATCTGCACCATTTGTTTTCACAGCACTTTCATCAACGATATTAGCATTTGAGTTGTCAAATTGAACATTTAATGCTCCATCATAAGAAGAACCTGAAAGATCAAGTACGATTGCACTTGTACCAGCACCTGAAAGTGCAGTTGATGTAGTTGCATCAATTACGTAATCCACACCATACTCAAGAGCTAGACCGTTTGCTTGGTACAATTTGAAGTTATCACGTACGTTTGCAATATTTT
This sequence comes from Psychrobacillus sp. FSL K6-1464, assembly GCF_038003145.1. Taxonomy (NCBI): domain Bacteria; kingdom Bacillati; phylum Bacillota; class Bacilli; order Caryophanales; family Bacillaceae; genus Psychrobacillus; species Psychrobacillus sp. FSL K6-1464. Next base: position 690,676 of record NZ_JBBOOP010000001.1, on the reverse strand, counting down.
TAGCTTTAACTGCTTCTTGGAAGTTAACAGTAATTTTTTCACCAGCAGCATTTACTAAGATACCAGGAGTACCTGTAGTAGCAACAGTAATTTTACCATTAACATCTTTAACTACTTCTGGAGCAATTGAGTCTAGAACAGATTTAGTTGTTGCAGTTACTTCACGATCAGATAAGCTCTTAAATGCAGTTGCAGAATAAGATAAAGAAGCACTAGTTGCATTTGTATCAGCTAAATCTCCACTTAATGTTAACTCAACCACAGTGTTATCAGCTTGAATTTCAAAACTTTCAACTGAAAGTGAAGGATTGGCAACTGAGATTTGAGATTTATCTACAGAGCTTACTGGTTGGTTAAATTTAACCAATAATTTATCTTTTGCTGTTGCATTTACTCTAACAACATCGAATGTGTTAACGATTGGGTTTGTAGAATCACCATATTTAACTGAGAATCCATCAAGGTAAGAACCATTAGCACCTTTAACGCCTTGGATTGTAATTTCATCTAATTTAGTTACATTAGATGGAAGAGTGATAATAACTCCTTTGTTTCCATTAACTGGAGTAAGGTTTGTGCTTGCTGGTAGTTTACCAGTTTTAGTTACTCCACTTTGTACATACTTCACATAATAGTTTTCTGGATTTAATACTGAAGCAGATGATGAAATATCCATAGCTGCATCAAAGTTTACGAAGTAAACGTTTTTGTCACCAGTTACAGAAGTAACAGATGGTTTCGATACGTCAGCAACTTCTAAAGTTTCAACGATTGGAAGTGCAGTATTTTTCAATGTTGTAGTATCTTGGATTCCAGTTAATTCAAATGTGTATGTTCCAGCATCAAGTTCTGATGAGAAGTTTACAGTTAGAGTACGGCTTGATGTTCCAGTTTCTGAAATTGTATAACCGTAATCTTTAACAGCTTTTCCATCTTCATCTTTTAATACTACATTTGTAGATTTGAATGTAGATGGATTGATGTTTTTATTAAAAGTAAGAGTCAACTTATCGTTTGTGTCAGCAAAAATTGCACTAACAACTTCCGGACGAGTTTGATCAATTACTGGGCTAATTGATACTTTTGTATCATCAGCAATTTTATTTCCACTGTAGTCAACAACGTTTGTGATGTACAAATCAGTTGCAACAGCTGGTAGTTTATGGTCATTAGAGAAAGTTAATTTGAAAGTTTTACCGTCGATTTTTTCTACCTTAGCATCAGCTGCATGTTTAGTAGAACCATTCATCCAGTAGTAGTTACTTCCTTTAACTGCTTCAGCATCTTTAACGTCTTCACTGAATACAACAGTTGCACTTTCTAAAGTAACATCTTTCACTTCTACTACTGTAGGTGCAGTTACATCTTCAACTACGTCAAAGTCAACAGAAGTTGCCACTAAGTTATAACCAGCAAAGTCTTCTACTTGATTATTGATAGATAAAGTATGTTTGCCAGTAGTTTGAGTAGTGAAAAGTTCAATGATTACTGTACGAGTTCCGTTACCTGAAAGAATTCCAGAAACTACTTTGTCATCTAATTTGAAAGTTCCAGCTACTGTAGATTTAAGATTAACTGGTTCAGAGAAAGTAACTTTAACAGCTTTGTTTCCAAGTCCTTCAACTTTTTCCACTGTTGGAAGTGCTGCATCAACTGGTGTGAATTCAAAGTCTTTTGCAGAAACAGTCTTAGCTTTATCAGAAGTTTTAACGTTAGTTACAGTTAAAGTGTGCACTTCTTGGTTTTCAAGTGTAGCTGTATCTAATGTAAGAACTACAGATTTACCATCTGCTTGTAAACGAGCTGATTTAATTGCCACGTTTGAAGTATCATATTTTAAGTTATAAGAAGCTTTGTTTTCAGCAGAAGCTTTATCTACAGTACCGTCGAAAGCAACAACTACTTCTTTCAGGTTAGTCGCACTTACTGATACAACTTTAGTAGCTGTTTCAGGAGCTACAACTTTATGAGCTGCATCAAATGCACGGTTTAAGAATGAAGCCATTTGTCCGCGTTTAACTGCTCCAGTTGGGTTGAAAGTAGTAACTTCAGTTACTTTGTTTTCAGATAGGATGTTGATGAAGTTTACATACTCAGCTTGTGCTTTGTCTGTATCAGTAACTTCTGATTCAACTCCAGCAAGATCTTTAAGACCAAATCCGTTAACTAATACTTTAGCCATTTGTTGGCGAGTAATTACGTTAGCAGGCATTAAGTTGTTGTTGCTTCCTGTAAAGATTTTAGAATCTTTAACGATTAAAGAAGCGTTAAATAATTCAGCATCACCGTGAGTAGCAGGAACATCATTAAATGGTGTTACTTTATCTGCTAATTTGTGAGCAGTAATATACTCTTCGAAAGTTTTGTACTCAGATTGAGCAATAACGTATTTCGCAAGAGATTTTACTACACCTTTACGGTCGATAGAGTTTTCAGGTTTGAAAGTTCCATCAGTGTACCCGTCAAATAATCCACGTTCTACAGCTTGCATAATTGCAGCGTAGTGTGTGTGTGTTGCTGCTACGTCAGAAAAATCTGTCGCTGCTGTTTCTACCTCTGCCGCTAAAGCAGTTGGTACGATTGCTGTTGCTACTAATGTAGCAGAAGCTGCACCAGCTAAAAATTTCTTGTATTTCGTTGGTTGGTTAGCCATGGATAATTTCCTCCTCATAGGTAAATAAAAATTAGTAAACTATTAGCACGGCAAAATGTTAATAGTTTATCAACTACACATTAAAGTATAGAATGGTAATAGAATTCTGTCAATTATAAATTGGAAATATTTTAGTAACATTTCCATTTAATGAGTTAATTGCTAGATTCCTCTTTTCTATTCTATAGCAATACAGGATAAATACAAGTGTTTTTTGGATTATTATTCCTTCTCCTTATTATTTACTGGCTATACAGCTAAGTTTAACCAATTTATAATATTCTGTTTGAATTATGCTATAATTATTGATTGAAGAGTATACGTACAAAAGGAGATTACTAAATGGCACGCATATGGACTAAGATTTTCCCCTCAGTTGATGATAAAAAACTAACTTCATATAAGAAAGAACTATTAGAAATAGATACATGGGGCGAAGTATTACATAATCTTTCTGACAAAGAGTTAGCAAACAAAACGACTGAATTTAAAGAAAGACTTGCACAAGGAGAAAAGCTACAAACTATTCGACCAGAAGCTTTTGCTGTAGTTCGTGAAGCAGCTCACCGAGTTCTAGGTATGCGTCACTTTGACGTTCAACTTATCGGTGGTATGGTCCTTTCAGATGGCAATATTGCTGAAATGCCAACTGGTGAAGGTAAGACATTAGTGGCGTCTCTTCCCTCCTATTACCGTGCATTAGAAGGTAAAGGCGTACATGTTATAACAGTGAATGAATATTTGGCTAACAGAGACAAGGAACAAATAGGCCAGATTCATGAGTTTCTAGGCTTAACTGTAGGCATTACACTACCTATGGCAGATCCATCTCAAAAGGCTGCTGCTTACGCTGCTGATATTACATATGGAATAGGATCTGAATTTGGTTTTGATTTCCTTCGAGATAATATGGCTTATAACGCTGCATCCCGGGTACAGCGTCCGTATCACTTTGCTTTAGTAGATGAAGTGGACAGTGTGCTAATAGATGAAGCGAAGACACCACTTATTATCGCAGGAAAAACGGACGTGCATGATCAACTCAGCACACTATGCGCTAAGCTAGTGAAATCATTTATACAAGAGAAACACTTCCTCTTTGACCTAGAAACGAAGACAGTAAGTTATACAGAAGAAGGTATTGAACAAATTGAACACTTCTTCTCTATTGATAATTTATATGACTTAAACCATCAAACGCTCTACCACTATATGATTCAAGCATTGCGTGCACGCATGATGTTCGCCCGTGATGTAGATTATATTGTTAAAGAAGGTAAAGTATTACTCGTAGATATGTTCACAGGCCGTCCAATGGAAGGGCGTAGTCTTTCTAATGGTCTACACCAAGCAATTGAAGCTAAAGAAGGATTAATCATTACAGAAGAAAATAAAACACAAGCTTCTATTACAATACAAAACTATTTCCGTATGTATCCATTCCTTTCTGGTATGACCGGTACAGCAAAAACAGAAGAAAAAGAGTTCCAAGAATTGTATGCGATGAACGTCATGAAAATACCAACTAATCGACCAATAATACGAAAAGACTTACCAAATCGATTATATGCAAAAATAGAAGATAAATATAACGCTGTAGCATCTAAGGTGAAGGAACTCCATGCTACTGGGCAACCAGTACTAATCGGGACGACATCTATCATTCAATCGGAAGAGGTTTCGAACTACTTGAAACAAGTAGGGATTACACATGAATTATTAAATGCGAAAAGTATCGACCAGGAGATTTCGCTTATTTCATTGGCCGGACAAAAAGGTATGGTCACGGTTGCAACGAATATGGCTGGTCGCGGGACAGACATCTCTCTTGGAGAAGGCGTAGCAGAGCTAGGTGGACTTTACGTTATCGGAACAGAGTTACATGAGTCCCGCCGGATCGATAATCAGTTGAAAGGTCGCTCTGGTCGTCAAGGAGATCCCGGTACTTCTGAATTTTTTATCTCACTAGAGGATGAAATGTTCAAGCGTTTTGCAGGAGAAGAGTTGGAAAAACTAGTATCCCATGTAAAACCAGGTAAGGACGGACTTATCGAGAACAAAAAGGCAATGGAATTTGTTTCAAGAACGCAACGTATTTGTGAAGGTGCTAGCTATAGTGTTCGGGAATATAATTTGAAGTTGGATAATGTATTAAATGTGCAGCGTAAAACAATTTATGAGCTTCGTGATCAGTTAATCTTTGGAGATAATATAGAAGAAACTTTTGTTACCTTTATCAAGGAGTTTCCTGAACATGAACTTAACTTCTTTTACGATGAAGAAGTTTCTCGCACAGATGAAGAGTTTGAAGCACTGCGCCAAGTTTTCTTAGATAAGATGCCTGGTATAGAACTTCCAATTTGGAGTACAGGTTTAACTATCGAAGCAGCGAAAAAACAAGTGAATGCTCAAGTTAGTGTTTATAAAGACACAGTTATCGATTTACTGAGCCATGCTACTGAAAAAGAACAACTTCGTCTATACTTAATCGGCACAGTGGATCAGCATTGGTTAGCTCATATGGATTCAATGGACAAGCTTAAAGAAGGAATCGGTATGCGTAGTTATTCCCAGGAAGATCCCATGAGACAATATGAGCGAGAAGGCTTAGAACTATTTACTCGAATGATTCACGGTATTGGTAAAGGTGTCGCAACAGAGATCTCAAATTTGATACGTGAGCATGGTGTTACTTTACAAAATGGAGGAGAAGTAGAATGATCCCTTTTTTCAAACGTACTTCTAAGAAACAACAAAAAGAATCTGCCATCGCTTCGAAAGACTTAATAGGCACTGCGTCTGAAGCTACAGAAGAAGAAATTCAAACAAAATTATACTTCTTTGGCGGGAAACCTAAGCAAGTAGAGGATCAATACTATTTTCAGTTTTTGCTGAATGAATTACAACCTTTAAAGCGAAATCAGCTTTCACTTGCGCCGATTGAATTGAAAATTGAGGGAGAAACTGTTCATGCACAGTTTTTCTTCCGTCAATCATTGGCAAAAGAAATTAACATGGGTATAACACCGCTTGTTTTGTTTGGCGAGGACGGAAAACTAGTTGGTCGTATGGATGCAGATTTAAGTGAGTTAGGATCTATTCCTGCAGAAAGTGCTATGCCTTGGGTTGTTACATTTGAAGAAGAACATTTAGTTGTCCCAGTTGAGCAAGTTTCAAAGGAAAATTGGACGATAGCATTTGAACAAAAGCTTCCCCATCGTTTAGACTTAGACGAAAATTGGGAAAAGTCTTTAGCAACTGCAAATAAAGATCAATTACGAAAAATTGTTGAAGACTTAACTCCCCCAAAGAAAAACGAAGTCAATTTTATGGGCTTACAACAAAGTTTGCGTGAAGATGGGAGCTTGACAGTAACTGTATTAATAAGAAGTGGGCATGAAAAGGATATTACTATTAGCCAGTTACCACTTGAAGTAATGGATGCAACTAAAGAAGTTGTTGCAAAAGGTGCATTTAGCCTTCCTCCACTTACTGTTCAAGCTAACACTAGTAAGCCATGGACATTCATTTTCCCTAAAGAAATGATTCTAAAAGAACAGCCCGATTTCACAAGTTGGTCTGTCAAAGTAATCGAGCAAAATTAAGTAACACAAAAAAGCCTAAGTAGAATTCTACTTAGGCTTTTTTGCGTGGGCAACCAACCGACTTTTTAAAAATATATATATTCTGAGGAAACGATCCTTACATTTTCATGCTACCATCTTTTGCTACATACTTCAATAGTTAAATGGCTATCAAGTAGTAAATATTAGAAATTATTTTTTTATTTTTTTAACGTTTCTAATAAGAATTTTGGTAGAACTAATTGTCTCTTTAAACGGCTTGGTTCTTTCGCAAGACGATAAAACCACTCAAGCCCTGTTTTCTGGAAAAACTCTGGTGCACGTTTAACATTTCCAGCTAATACGTCAAAGGAACCCCCTACACCTTGGTAAAGAGATGGATGTAGTTTGTCTCGATTTGCTTCTATCCACTCTTCTTGACGAGGTGAACCCATTGCAACGAATAGGATGTCTGGTTTTGTTTCGTTTATTTTTTTGATGACTTTTTCATTGTCTTTTTCATAGCCATCTTGTGTACCAGCTATTTTTAGCGAAGCATATGTAAATTTTAGTGCCTCGGCCGCACTTTCTGCTACACCTGGTTTTGCTCCATAAAGGAATATGGACTTCCCAGTTCTTGCTGCTTCTCTTACGATGCGATCCATCATATCTATACCGGTAACGCGGGATTTGATATTCCCTTTGTTTAGCTTGGAAGCAAGGATGACTCCTATCCCATCTGGAATTTGAAATTCCGCACGGTTTAGGAGGTCTTTTAAGGACTGATCTTCTTTTGCTTTCATAAGCTTTTCAGGGTTTATCGCAACTACAAGCGATTTTTCTTTGTTATCGATACGTGTGAACAGTTTTTTTATGAGTTCATCGTAATTATCGGTGTCGACTTTTACACCTAATATCATTTCCTTCATTGGTTCTGATGCTCCAATTGACTTTGGTTTTTATTTTTTGCATCACCTAACGTGTAGAAAGCAAAACCGGCTTGTTCCCATGTTTGACGAAGCAGGCAGTTTTTCGTATCAAATACCACTGCTGTTTCTAGATTCTCACGGATTGTAGCTGGTTGTAATGCTTTGAATTCGTTATGATCAGTTAGCACAAGTACTATATCTGCTCCTGCGGTTGCTTCTTCTAAAGATTGTGTTTGCGTAGGATGCGTATTTGTTTTAATATGCGGATCGTATGACACTACTTCTAACCCAAGATCTTGCAATTCTTGGATTACGTCTGTTGACGGACTTTCACGCATATCATCTACATTCCCTTTAAAGGCTAAACCAAGTACTGCAACTTTACCAGTAGTTTTGTTCGCTACTTCTTGTAAAATTTCTTTTGTCTTTTTCGCTGTGTATCCAGGCATGCCATCATTCGTGTTACGTGCCAGCTCAATAATTTTCGCTTCTGAACTAAGTTCTACTAAGAACCAAGGATCTACTGCAATACAGTGTCCGCCTACTCCAGGTCCTGGATAGTGAATATTTACGCGCGGGTGGAAATTTGCAAATTTGATAGCTTCCCAAATATTCACATCTAGCGTTTCCGCAATTTTAGCTAATTCGTTTGCGAATGCAATATTCACATCACGATATGTGTTTTCCATAACTTTCACTAGTTCTGCTGTTGTAGCGTCTGTAATATGGATTGTCCCTTTAACGAATATTTCGTAAAGCTCTTTCGTCATTTGGGCAGACTTGTCGTTGATCCCACCTACAATACGATCATTGTTTGTAAGTTCTTCAAAAATACGTCCAGGAATAACGCGCTCTGGTGAATGAGAAACAAATAGTTCTACACCAATTTTTAGACCAGTTTTGATCAGTTCCGGTAGCATAATATTTTCTACTGTTTTTGGTGGCACTGTAGATTCTAAGACAATCAAGTTTCCTTCTTTTATATAAGGAACGACTGATGCCGTAGCTTGACGAACATATTCCAAGTTAGCTGTTTTATCACGATTAATCGGAGAAGGCACAGCAATGATGAAGACATCCGCTTCTTCCGGTTTAGTAGAAACTGTTAGTAGGTTTTCATCTATTGCTTTATCTAGGCGCTCTTGTAGGCCATCTTCTTCTATATGAAGTTGTTTGTTTTGAATCATTTTCACTGCTTTTTCATTTACGTCTACGCCATGTACGCGGACGCCGTGATTAGCGAATGTAACTGCGGTTGGAAGTCCGATATAACCTAGTCCGACCACACATATTTTTTTTTGCATGTTTGGGTACTTCCTTTCTTTTTTTACCTTGCAATATTATAGCATATTTTATGGGAATGGGCGATTATTGATTGCTGTGGTTGGAGTTTTGGATTTTGTGGGGTGTTTTTGGATAAGTTCTGTGTAGTTGCTTGGTTTTATGTCGCAGTTAGAAAGCATTACATGATTGTTAGCTTAATCTTTGGTGGATAGTGTACGTTTAATTTTAGTTTTATAATTTGGATATAACAGGTAGCCAATTTCTTATCTATTTAATCTGTCCTGGTTAGATTTTATGTATCCCCTTTTTTCTATATTCATATTTGAACACTAATGGAGATAACGTCTCCTGAATTTATTTCTTAATAATGTAGTCTTTCACTGAAAGTTCTTTTAACAAAATGGGTTTCATAATTATTAATGACACGAGATTTTTCTCAGTTGTTAAAGAGGTTTTGCATTGCCAGGTTTGGAGTGATTTTCTATGGCGTCTGGAAATGCAGATGTTACATAGAACTCCCTTTTGGTGGTTAGGATGGATTTTGTGGTAATTAAGTTATTTTGGTATTAGTGGTTGAATGTAAAACAAAAACCACTAGATTTCTCACTAGTGGTTTAGTACTTTAGATAGGAAGTCTTGTGCACGCTGGGTGTCTGGATTGGTGAAGAATTTGGATGGTGCGGCGCGTTCGACTATTTTCCCTTCTGCCATGAAGACGATTTCGTCGCAGATTTCTTTGGCGAAGCCCATTTCGTGTGTTACTACTACCATGGTCATGCCGTCTTTTGCTAGTTTGCGGATGGCATCGAGTACTTCAGTTACCATTTCTGGATCGAGTGCTGATGTTGGTTCGTCAAATAGCATAACTTGGGGGTCCATCGCTAATGCACGCGCGATTGCTACCCGTTGCTGCTGCCCACCGGAAAGTCTGTTTGGATAAGCATCGAATTTGTCGTCTAGTCCTAAAGAGGAAAGTAACTCTTTCCCTCTATTTTCAGCAGCCTCTTTGCTCAATCCTTTTACCTTCATTGGTGCCATTGTTACATTTTCTAGTGCAGTTAAGAAAGGAAAAAGATTGAAGCTTTGAAATACGAAGCCTATGTTTGTGCGGGCTACGTTGATATCGGTTTTTTTGTCATGGATGGAAGTGCCGTCTACTATTATTTCCCCGGTATCTACTGGTTCTAATGCATTGATTGTACGAATCAGGGTAGATTTACCAGCTCCACTTGGGCCAATCAATGCGATTACATTCGATTTTGGCACTTCGAGCGAAACGTCGGTTAGGACATGGTGGTCGCCGAAGCTTTTATTGACATTTTTGATAGAAATCATTTGGGTACACCCTCCTTAACGTTATGTTTCACTTTTCAGTAATCTTTTTTCGAAGTATCGAATGATTAACGAAAGACTAAATGTCATGATGAAATAAATTAGTGCAACGAACGTGTATACTTCTATAGAAGCAAACGATGTTGCCACCAGGTTTTTAGCGTTCAGTGTTAAGTCGGTTGCAGCTATAATTGATACGAGTGACGAATCTTTTATAAGCATAATGAATTGCGATGCGAGCGGTGGTAATACTCGTCTAAATGCTTGCGGTAAAATTATATTCGTCATCGCCTTAGTATGCGACATTCCAAGTGAGCGTGCTGCTTCCATTTGCCCTTTTGGTACGCCTTGGATTCCAGAGCGAACAATTTCTGCGATAAATGCAGCAGAAAATAAGGCAAGCCCAACAATAGCACTCCAATAAGAACCCAACCTAACAAATTGTCCGAGTACAAAGAATATCCATAATAAAAGAACTAAAAGTGGTACACCACGCATTATTTCTATATACGCTGATGAGATGCTATAAATAAATTTGTTTTTAGATATACGTCCTAGTCCAAAGATGATCCCTATTGGAATCGCAAAAAGGATTGCGATTGCTGAGATTTCCAGTGTTTTAAGTGCGCCTTCAATGAAGACGTCCATGTTGTTTGGAATGACACTCCAGTCGTAGTTGTACATAGCTGATTCCTCCTAGAGTGTTTTATTCTTCTACTACTTCATCTAACCAATCAGAAGTTTCAAACCACTTGTTACGTGATGCAAGTTCTGCTGGGCTTCCAAGGTAGCTGTTTAGGAATGAGTTCACCCATTGAATTGTGTCGAAATCATTTTTCTGAATAGCAATACCAAGATTTTCTGTCGAAATCAATTCTTCAATTTCTCTCACCGAGTCTCCATTTTTCAATTTCCAAACGGCAATTGCCGGTTCATCGTATACTACTCCATCTGCTTCCCCTTGTGCCATAGCTGCTGCTGCGGACGGGAATTCTTCAAAGTCTAGAATTTCTGCATTTTGGAAAACATCTTTAGCTAGAAGTGCACCAGTCGTTCCGATACCTACAGCAATTTTGTTTCCTTTCACATCAAGATCTTGCCACGTTTTTGTAGTTTTATCTGTTCCAGGTACCATCACAGCTTGCCCAGTTTGGAAGTACGGATCTGAGAAACTTACAGCTAATGCGCGGTCACCACGAATAGTCATTCCAGCAAAAATCATATCTATTTCACCAGTTCTAAGCGCTGGAACCAAACCATCAAATGTGAATTGTTTAAATTCTACTTTAATACCTTTTCCTAATGCTTCAGCAAGTGCATTTGCAGTATCTACGTCATATCCAACGAAATCGCCATTTGGATCTTTCATATCAAATGGGAAATACCCTGGAGACATCCCAATAACTAGTTTCTTTTCTTTTAGTGCTTTTTGAATTGTGGAGTTATCTGTTGATACACCGCCACCTGAATCATCGCTACATCCAGCAATGATTAATACTGAAATCATAAGTACTGCTACTAACCATTTTTTCATGTTTTTATCCCCCGTTTTCTCTATTATTCAGTTCCCCTTATGAAACTAGTGAATTATTAGTAGTATAAATTATTATTATTCACCTGTCTACATAATAAATAATTAGTTGTAATATTATTATTATTGATTCTATTTGAAAATAAGTGCAAAATATATTATATATACTTGTATTATATGGTGTTTTTTATGTATTTAGTAGTATTATATTATTAAGTCTATATGTTTTATTATTCTGTCTAATGCATGTTTATTCATAAGGGGTGATTTTGTTGGTATTTCCTAAAAGTGAGGTTGGTAAGCGAATAAGGTATTTACGCAGATTTCAAGGGCTGACGTCCGATGAACTGGCAAAAAAAACAAATGTGAGCCAGAGTATGATCTCGCAAATTGAGCGGGGACAAGTGTCTCCTTCTCTAGAGACGTTATGGAAGTTAAGCCACAGTTTGAAGGTTCCTGTCTTTTCGTTCTTTGAGTCAGAGGAAAGTAACGCAGTGACGTTAACACGTAAAGGCGAAGGCAATCTGATCAAACGAGTGCGCCCTAACGTGGAATATGAACTATTGTCGCCAAGTTCAGGTAAGCAGATGAGCTTTTTTAAGATGATTGTATCTCCTGGTGATGGTACCGAAGATCCACTTATGTTCCATGGAGGCGAGGAGTGTGGGTTTATGCTCGTCGGTAGCTTGCGCCTTGAAATTGAAGGAGAAGTATACTATATCGATGAAGGTGATAGTATTTACTTTGATAGTTCGCTGCCGCATCGATTTACAAATGATGGGGATACGAATGCAGTGGCTGTATGGACGATGACGCATAGTTTTTAAGGGGAAGGTCTTTCGCGATGGCGGAGGGCTTTTTGTTTATGGTGGGGGTGGAGTGAAGTATCGGATTTTCGGGCAGTTTACTCGCGGGGCTCTCTTGCATAGAGTGGATTCCCTCTCGTATGTGGTGTTCTTTCTTGACTCTCTCTCGTGTGGAGTGGAATCACTATCTGAAGGATATGAGATTCTTTTTACCATCCATATAGAAGTAAACCCCTTTGACTCAGTCAAAGGGGTTTATCTCGGAAGATCATTTGGTATTTAGTGCTTGAGGATTTGCCAATTTTAGTTAAGTTTGCTTTTTTCATTATTCTGGTTGCCTCATGGTTGTTGTTTAGGTGTAGGAATTCTCTGCACTCTTTGTTTGATATTGTTTTTCTCGCTATTAGAAAATACTCTTTCATTGTATATTGGTGTGCAGTCTGACTCGTTGCATTACATTTCGGGCAGATCCATCGACGTTTATATTTCTTCATTCCGATATAGGCACAATTTTGGCAAATAACTCCTGTGATTAAATCTTTTGGATCAATAGAATAATATTCACTTAAAGGGAATGGGTGATAATGTTTACTTTTCTGTAAAAGGAGATTTTTTATTCTTTCGAGTTGTGGTTGCGTTAAAAGTGGATTTCCGGTTTTTATTGCTCTTAGATATGGTATTAATTCATTTTGCAAGAGAACGGTTGTCCGGTTGGAGGAATTGATGATGTGCAGTGTTTCAAAAGCAAAGACAACGGCACCTAGCACAGGAAGGTGTATTTTGAATTGTTTGTAGAACTGAGTTAGTTGATAAATATATTCTTCTACTTGAGATTCAGGGCTTCGACAGACATTTATTACTCCATTAGCAAGTGTCTGAACCATTTGGCTGGGGTTGGTTGTAATTTCGACGGTGTCTTTGAAATTTTTCACTTCTAGGATTATTGCATAGTGTGGTGTAACTATAAGAATGTCCATTTGTATTAGCTTTTCGGAGTAAAGACTTATGTTGTGATAGACGTGAAATGTGTATGGGAGTTTTAGTTTTTCCAATCCTCGCATGACTACCTCTTCACCAATGTCTCCTGCGGCTTTATTCTTTGCTTTTTTCTTCATCTTCCCATGCATTGGATGGGATACTCGGAGTCTTGTTGCAAGAGAATTTAGTCCTTCTGCATCTAGGGTTTTTTGGAAGGGTTTTACTATCAATATTTATCACCTCCATGATAGATTATCTGTTTATGGTAAATCTATCAAATATCCATTTTTACGTTTTGTAGGATATTATGCAGTTAAAATGAAGTAGTCGCATATTTTGAACAATTAACAACCGAGCCACTTTTGCGGTTTTATATTGCTAGGGTTGAATTTGTAGAGTAGCTGCAGTAGTTTGTAGAAAATCTTTTTGGGATATGTGGAGTTTATTTCAGAATAGATGCAGATCGCTCTCGTACAGGTGTTGATCACTCGCGTATAGGCTGATTTACCTCTCGTATAGGAGGAGTTCTCTCATATAGAGCGAAAACTCTCTCGCAAAGAGCATTTTCTCTATCACATAGATAGACAATACAGTAAAGGACCTGCCGATTCGGCAGGTCCTTGGTTGTGAATAGCGGTTCTCTGAGCGCTTTAATTCAAGTTTTTTTTAAGATAGGATTGTTTTAAGGATGTCGACGGCTTGGTCGATTTCTTCGGTTGTTACGGTTAGTGGCGGCAGGAGACGGATGACGTTTGGTCCTGCCGAAACTAATAGTAGACCTGCTTCGTCGGCTGCTGGTATGTAGGATGCTACTTCTTCTTCGCAGACGATTCCGAGTAGGAGGCCAGAGCCAACAACTTTATGACTTGGCAGAGCTTCACTTAACTTCTCGATAAAGTAAGCAGATTTTTTATTCACTTCTGCTATAAAATCAGGTACAAATACGTTATCTAATACGGTTTGTGCGACGGCTACTGCTAGAGGGTTTCCTCCAAAGGTTGTGCCGTGAGTGCCCGGACCTAATGAGTCATGCAGGTCTGCTGTTCCAAGCATTGCCCCGATTGGGAAGCCTCCACCAAGACCTTTTGCCAACGTCATGATGTCAGGTTTTAGGACGGTTTGCTCGTATGCGTAGCGGGTTCCCGTGCGGCTAATGCCTGTTTGGACCTCGTCTATAATGAGTAGAATTCCGTTTGCTAAACATATGTCCGAGATTGCCTGAGCAAATTCGGGCGTTACTTGGTTGACGCCGCCTTCTCCTTGGATAACTTCGAGCATGATTGCGCCTACTTCATCGTCGATTACTGCTTCTAATGCAGATACGTCGTTAAATGGGACAGTTTTGAATGTTTCAAGCAATGGACCGAAGCCGTTGCGTATTTTGTCTTGGCCAGTTGCAGACATGGCGCCGAATGTGCGTCCGTGAAATGACTTTTCAAAGGTAATGATTGTGTGTTTCCCTGTATGTTTGCGCGCTAGTTTGATGGCTGCTTCGTTTGCCTCTGCTCCACTGTTGCAAAAGAAGGCGTGGGCGAAGTGCGTATCGTTTACAAGTGTTTCGGCTAGTTTTTCTTGTTCTGGGTTTTCGAACAGGTTCGATATATGCCAGAGCTTTTCACTTTGTTCTTGAATCGCTCGAACTATCGCAGGATGCGTATGTCCTAGACTTAGCACGGCAATACCACTCGTGAAATCGAGGTAGTCTTTTCCGTTAGCATCTGTCACGATGGTCCCTTTCCCTTTCACAAGATGAATGGGACGGCGCGTATAGTTTTGGAATAATGAGCTCATGCGTATACCTCCTGTTGCAAAATTGTTGTGCCGGACAGTTGATCGCCGACGATTTCGACAGATGGAATACCAGCTGTCAAGCAGTCAAGAGCCGCGGTAACTTTTGGAATCATTCCTCCGTATATATCTCCTGAGTTGATCCAGTGACTAATTTTTTCGGAGGTAACCACTTCTTGTACTTCTCCGCCAATTTTAATGCCTGGTGTATCCGTTACGAGCTGCAGACTTTCAGCTTTAATTGCCAAAGCAACTTTGCTAGCCACAGTGTCCGCATTGATATTCAGCGGATTTCCTTCTATCGTGCAGCCAATACTTGAAATTACGGGAGTGATTCCATGCTGCAGTAATGTTTCAATTAGGGGCGTATTCACTTGTTGGATTTCTCCTACAAAACCATATGTTGCTTCATCTAATATGGTGCACTCTAATAACTGACTATCGTAGCCACTCAAACCGATTGCTTGGATTCTATTTTTATTCAGCTGA
The DNA here is from genome assembly GCF_038003145.1 of Psychrobacillus sp. FSL K6-1464. NCBI lineage: Bacteria > Bacillati > Bacillota > Bacilli > Caryophanales > Bacillaceae > Psychrobacillus > Psychrobacillus sp. FSL K6-1464. The sequence goes on along the minus strand of NZ_JBBOOP010000001.1, from coordinate 675,323 downwards.
TGCACTAGGGCTGGGTTTACTTGACCTATTAAAGTGGACTGGACAATGCTGATTGCTTCAGCAGATGTCACACGTATTCCATTAATAGCAGTGGTCGTAACTCCATTAGCAGCAAGGGCTGCATTGATCGCTGGTCCTCCACCGTGTACGATGACGATTTTGTGGCCAGATGCTTGCAGTTTTTTGAAGTTAGTGAAGAAGTTTTCATTTAAACCCTCAAGCATACTGCCACCTAGCTTGATGACGATGCGTTTAAGAGCGGTAGGTTGCGTTGATTTGGACGTAGTCATATGTCAAATCGCACCCCCATGCAGTTCCTTGACCATTGCCTTGATGAATATCGACGAAGATTTTAACTTCTGGCTGTTTCAAATAAATGATTAAATCATCTTCTGAGAAAGGAACTGGCTCGCCGTTTTCTACTACTTTTGTGGTACCAAGTAGAATCGTAATGGTGTTTGGATCGATTGTTGCACCACTATAGCCGACTGCCGCAATAATTCTTCCCCAGTTTGCATCATTTCCGAAAATAGCTGTTTTAACAAGCGGAGAGCCTACTACTGTTTTTGCGATTTTGCGTGCTTCTATATCCGTAATGGCACCTTTTACTTCCACTTCAATGAGCTTCGTTGCACCTTCCCCGTCTTTGGCAATCATTTTAGCTAAATCTTGCGACACGGTGTGTAAGGTTTGAAGGAAGTTTTCCCAGTCTGGATGTTCTGGAGTTAACGTATTATTTTGCGCCATTCCGTTCGCCATCACAATAACCATATCATTTGTCGATGTGTCACCGTCCACTGTAATTGCGTTAAAAGTCACATCTGTGATCGCTTTTAGTGCATCTTGAAGATGGTTGGATTCGATATTGGCATCAGTCGTTATAAAACCAAGCATTGTCGCCATATTTGGTTCAATCATGCCAGATCCTTTTGCAGTACCTGCAATGATAACCTCTTTACCGTCAATAGTCGTTGAGTAAGTTGTATTTTTCGTTACAGTATCTGTTGTCATGATTGCTAAAGAGAAGTCAATCGCACCTTCCAGTTCATCTACTGGGTCTAGGTTTTGAATACCTGTAATTACTGGCTCCATTTTCATGAGTTCCCCAATTACTCCAGTAGAAGCAACACCGATAAGTGACGGATCAATTCCTAGTTTGTCTGCTGTAAGTTGCTGCATCGTATATGCATCAGCCATCCCTTGTTTACCCGTGCAGGCATTGGCGTTTCCCGCGTTTACAATGATTGCTTGCATTTTACCTGTTTCATATACGACATCTTTTGTGATGAGTAGTGGTGCCGCTTTGATTGCGTTAGTTGTAAAAACTCCCGCTACGCTTGCAGGTACCTCGCTAACAAGAAGTGCTAAGTCCTTTTTTTTATGCTTTAAACCGCAATGGATTCCGGTTGCTTGGAAACCTTTTGGCGAGGCAATGTTTTTATAAGAGATGCTTTTCATCGCAATGGTTTTTGTCGTCATCGGTTATTCCTCCTCTGTCTAGATAAATAGTGGGACTTGCTGAAGACCAGTCGTTTGGTCGATATTAAATTGGACATTCATATTTTGAATTGCCTGGCCTGCTGCTCCTTTTACGAGGTTGTCGATAACCGAAACGATAGTGGCACGGTTCGTACGCGGATCGACTTTTACGTGAATATCACAGAAATTAGAGCCGTATACTTGATTGGTTCCAAATTTGTTCGTATCTTCGATAATTCGGACGAAGGGATCATATGCATATCTTTCTTTCAACGCGTTTGTCAATTGCCGCTCGGTCACATTCGACTGAAGTGCAGCATAACTTGTCGCTAGAATTCCTCTCGTCATTGGTACTAAATGTGTTGTAAATGTGATCGGTGATGTCTGACCTGCAAACATATTAATAGCCTGTTCGATTTCCGGTATATGTTGATGCTGATGTATTTTATAAATTGCCGTGTTTTCATTTGTTTCACTGAAGTGTGTCATTTGAGATGGCTTGTTACCCGCTCCTGACACGCCACTCTTTGCATCTATAACTATATTCGTTGAGTCGATTAAGTTTTCCTTTAATAGTGGCAATAAAGATAACAATACCGCTGTCGGATAACATCCTGGATTTGCGATTAGATCAGCTTGTTGAATGGCAGTTTCATTCCACTCCGTTAAACCATAGACACTTTTTTCTAATGCCGTTGGTGGTGCGGATGCTTTTTGGTACCATTGCTCATAATCTAAAGGGTTTTTCAATCGGAAGTCACCAGACAAGTCAATAAGCTTCGGACCGCTTCCTATTAAAGAAGGTAATATCCCCGTAGATACCCCTGAGGGAGTACTCGTAAAAATGACGTCATATTCTGTTAGTCTATTATGTTCGATCGCTAGAAGTTTCTGATCGTAAATATTCATTAAATGTGTATATTTATTCGAAAACTGCATTCCTTCTTCTGAAGAAGTGAATAAATCAATACGCTCGGCTTCGGGATGATTATGCAATAGTCTTATTAACTCCAGTCCACCATAACCCGTAGCACCTATAATTCCTATTTTCATCCTTATCACTCCAAACGTAAGATAATGATTAGTATAATACTGCATAATTATAAAGTCAATTGTATTTTTAATATATTTAGTGATTTTATCAGATACATTGAAAAACCCTTTGTTTTGTACAAAGGGTTTGTTTGGTTAGTTATTAGCATTTTTATTGTTACCATTATTCTTATTGCCATTGTTTCCGTTATTTGATTTGTCCTCGTTCTTTTTCTTTTCTTGACCTGGGACTTTGTTGGAATTATTTGTTGGTTTGTTTTCTTTAGGTTGTGCTTTATTTTCATTTGATTTGTCTTTTGTCTCGTTGTTCTTAACTGGTTTTTCAATAGGTGAGTTCTTTGGTTCCGTTTTTGTTGCTGGTATATTTGGGTTTGGTAACTGTTCTTCTTTTTTAATTTGACCTGGAGGCTTTGCGTTTTCTTCTTTAGGTTTCGTGTTTTTTGGTTCTGGTTCGATAGAATTCTTTTGTGGCAAAGGTTTTTTATTCACTTCTTGTACTGCTTTTTCAATTTGTTTTTTTAGTTTTGGTTTATCTTTTTTTTCATAAACGGCTGTTACTGCAAGTTCATTCTTATCCGTACTTATTTGTTCTACCGCTTTTGCTAACACCAAGTCCATTGGTTGTCCTTCCCAATCACTCATTGTTTCTGTGGAGGATTGAAGGGAAATAACTTTGCCGTCCTCATCTACGCCAATTTCAATAGTCGAATCACCTTCTACCTGTATATAGGCGTATGCAGGAGTAGCTTTGGGAAACCACGATGCTACTAAAAATAAAAGGAGGATTGCTGCTATTAAGGCCGGCGCTATGAAGATAGGTTTCATCCGTCTTTTAGATGTGGTTGAAGCAATTAAATGAAACGCTGCTTCTTCACCTATTTGAACGTCTGCAATAAGCGGAACTCCACGAAGAAACTCGCCATTTTCTGTAAGAAAAACAGTGTAGCTTGCCTTCTTTTCACAAATAATGCCCCTATATTTTCGCATCATATGATTTCTCCTTTCACGTAGTCTTTTATATAAACGAAGTCACTATTTAATAGAAGTACAACTGCAATAATGTACTTTCGTTGCCGTTCGAGTGTTTTTCTCGACACTTCTACTAGTGCTTCCATTTCTTTCAAAGGTAGTTTTTTAGTTTTCATTAATAGTGTGTACAGTTCCTCTGAATCTGCGATAATTTGAGCAATTTGAAAGGCTGTTTTTCTAGCGTCTTTATGCTTCGGTGCTGCTTTTGTTAACTCGTCAAAGGATAGTTTAAAGCTTGATAATAGATCGCTGTATTTCAACAGTTCATCTTGCCTTGATAGTGTAAATTGTTCTTCTGAGTATGTAGTTACTGCATGCTGTTTTAATAAAAAATGGGCATCCGCTGATGCATTGTCATCAGTATCAAACAGTAATTCTTTTTTATTGCGAATTGTTTCTTTCCGGATAAAATCAATAATGCGTCTTTTTATAATTAAATGGGCAAAGGTTTGGAAGGAAGTATTTTCAGAAGGACTGTATGCATTGATCGCTTCGTGACATCCATTTAACGCAATGCTGAATTCTTCATCTTGCTCCTCAATAGGTCGTTTACAAATGAAACTGGCGGTTTTTTTCGCAAATTGGGTATGGGCAAAAAGGAGGTCATTTAGAACCTCCTTGTCCCCTGCTTGCGCTTTTTTAATAAGCTCTTGCATATTCTGTTTTGGTTTTGTTTTAAATAGACCTTGCATTATTGACAAGAGCATACATACCCTCCGTTCCCACATTTCCCTTAGGCAATAAGTATACTTTAGCTAAAGGGAGAATGAAAATCGGTATTAATTTTAGATTACTAGACGAAATTAAAAGTATCTACACGATTTATTTCATCTCTAATAATAGTGTTTTAGTCAAAATGGATTTATTTTTGGTTTTTGTTCTCTTTGTGTTCTTGCTTTTCAGCTTTACGCTCTTCTTTTAACGCGTTCTTTTCTTCTTTATGCTCAGCGTGTAATGCTTTTCGTTCTTCTTTTTGTTCTTGTTGTAGAGCTTTTCTTTCTTCTTTTTCAGCTTGTTTTATTTCTTTTTTAGGTTGTTTTACAGTCTCTTTCACTACTGGTTCTTTTTCAACAGGCTTTACTACAGGTGTTTCCGTTACAGGTATTTCTGTTTTCGGCTGCTCCATCACAGGAGGTTGTACAATAGGATCTTCTTTTTTAGGTTCTGTTTGTTTTGGTTCTTCTTGTTTAATTGGCTCTGGAGTTTCTGCTTGTTTTGCTTCAAATTTTGCAATAGCGCGTTCTGCATTGCGTTTAATCGCAGCTTTAGCAGTTTCATTACCAGCATTTTCATAGGCTTTAGAAAGGGCTACTAAGTTTCCAGCGTTGTATCCTTCAGGAATCTCAATATCCACACCTACTGTATCACCTGTTGTCACAACCGGTGTCACAGTGTCTGGTGTCGAAGTTTTCGGCACTTCAACTGTTTCCGTTTCTTTTTGATCAAGCACTTTGTTCAAGTCTACCGTATCGAACAAATTTTCGTTTGCCCAAGCATAACTCGCTCCCGTTACCGTCATTGTAGCTACTAATAATGCTGCTCCAGTTTTTTTAAATTTCATCTGCATAGTTACATCACCTCGAATTGGATTTTGTCTTTTTGTTTCGACACTTAGTTATTCGGTGAGGTTGTCCTTTTTATGGGGGTCGGGTGGATAAATTTTATTTACTTACGGATGAGTGCGGAATACTGGAGTTTGCTGAGTGGTTACTCGTGGTCGAGAGGTGGTTGCTCTCGGAGCGGTTGCTCTTACTCTCGGAACTACGCGGTATATCCCCATTTTCAGTCCAACAAAAAAACGAGCACATTAATTGTGTTCGCTTTTGTGGAGTACATGCATGCCTTGGAGTAGAGTTTTGGCATCTTCGTTTAGGTATTGTTTAATGTCTTCATTGATGAAGAGTTCTGCGTTGTTATTCACTATTAGTTTGAGGCCTGTGAGATCAAATTTCGTAGCGTATTTATTTATAGAATAGATTACGGTCATCTCATGACGGCTTAGTGGTTTTTCACCTGTATCTTTTTTCTGTTTGATGATATCAAACATTGCTCTGGTATTGCCACGTAACAGCTGTCTATTTTTTGTTAGTAACTCTATGTTTTCTTCAATATACTTTCTGGCTGATACTAAGTCTAGACTATCAATACTTTTGTTTAGTTGTTTTAATAGTTCTGGAAAGTCCATAATATCCCCCATCTCTTTTGTGAAATAGCCTTTATATAAGTATAGGCTAAAGGATACTTGCTGTATATGGACACAATGCACCTAGAAGAATGCCATTTGTAATATTTTCACCAGAGATCGGGGATCTGTTGAGATACTTTTGAATTATGTTGAATTTCTCTAATAGTGTCAAAGAACTATTCTTTTGCAGCTAATTTTCTTTTTTTCCATAAATCTTCTGCAGCTCCTGAGCCTAGCATAACGCCTGCCACGATTAAGATTAGTCCAAGGAAATGGTTAAGGTGCAACACTTCCCCTAAGAATAGTGCAGAAATTATTAATGCAAATATAGGATTTAAGTTCATGAATATTGCCGCTTTTGTTGCACCCGCTTGACCTATCGCATAGTTGTATATAAGGTGACCAATTGCGGTACTGACAACTGCTGAAGCAAAGAAAACTGCCCAAAAGGTTGGCGTTGTGTTAGCAAATTGTTTAATAGCTCCAGGTTCTTGAATAAAACTAATGACAAATAGGAATACCGCACCGATTAGAAGCATATAGACTGTCAATAATCGTGGGTCCAATGTTCGTGCAGCCTTACTAACGACCATGAAGCTTAATACTTGCACAAATATTGCTAAAAATACGTAGAAATCTCCTAGGTTTGCTCCCATTGTTTCACTACCAATGAGAATGGAAACCGCAATCCCAGCTAGACCAAGTACTAGCCCCAACCATTGAAATTTTGATGGGTAGTACTTTAAAATGATTGCTGCTGATATCGCTGTAAGCATAGGTCCAGTTCCTAAGATTAAGCCTCCATGAGTTGCACTAGTGATGGATAAGCCCATATTTAGAAAATAATGATGCGCCACCACATTAGTAAGCGTTCCGAGTAAAATGTACTTCCACTCACTGCGCGATGGTTTACGTAGTAATTTCATTTTCCATAAAATCACGACAACGACTAACCCTGCTACTAGTATTCTAAATGCAGTAAGTGTTACGGGTGGGACTGCTTCCACCATGTATTTGAGTAGTGAAACGTTAGCTCCCCAAGCGAACATGACAAATACGAGCATTGCATATATTTTCCATTGTTTCATCTGAGGATCTCCTTATTAATATATATATTTTGTTTTATTAATCAATAAACTGAATGTCACGTAAGCAATGAGTGATAAGACAACCGGGATTACTACTGTATGTAAATCAAATAAGTTTCCATATGCCAGATTGTAAAAGTGGAGCGCAATATAGGAGACAATTCCAGTAATCATCGATGCAATAGCCCCGTATTTATTGCCATATGACCAGTATAATCCTAGCACAATCGGCCAAATAAAGGCTGCCTCAAGTCCTCCAAAAGCAAATAAGTTTAAGAATATTAATAGTTCTGGTGGATTCAATGCCAATAAAAAGACAATGCTGCCTAAAATTGCGGTTACACCAAAACTTAAATTTTTAACCTTCTTCTCAGTTGCATTTGGATTGATATAGTTAATATAAACGTCTTTCACAATAGAAGAACTTACAAGAATAAGCAAGGAATCTACTGTTGACATAATTGCAGCAAGTGGCGCAGCTAGCACGATACCAGCGAGCCAAGCAGGAAGAATTTTCAATGCGACAAGCGGAATCACCGTATCTGCTACTTCGATTCCTGGCATTACCGGTCGAGCAAAAATACCGATGAGATGCATATTCAGCATGATGAAACCAGTGACAAGCGTTCCAATTACTAATGCACGGTGCATAGAGCGCGTATTTTTGTACGACATTGCTCGTACTGCCATTTGTGGGAGACCTACGACCCCTACTCCTACAAGGATCCAAAAGGATGACACATAGGCGGCAGATAAATTCCCTTCGTTGCCGTATGGCGTCACTAAATTTGGATTTTCGTTCAAAAGGTCCTGCATGATATTCGGTACTCCGCCACCCGCAATAATGACTGCGATTAGTAGGATGAGCGTTCCAATTACCATAACCCCGCCTTGCACAGCATCTGTCACTGCCACTGCTCGGAAACCACCAATAACTACATAAACTAAAACTGATACAGCAAAAATAAATAATGCCGTCGTATACTTCAGACCAGTTAGCGATTCGATTAAACGACCGCCACCAACCCATTGGGCGGTCATAGCGGAAAACAAAAAGATAATGATACTAGCAGCAGCCAGTAAAACAACTGCTTTACTATCGCTATAGCGTACTTTCAGAAAATCTATTAATGTAATTGCGTTATATTTTCGAGCTAAAATGGCAAACTTTTTCCCGAGAATAAGGAGCACAAAATAGCTCGTCACTACTTGAGTCATCGCAAGTAACACCCAGCCAAATCCCATCGTATAGGCGGTTCCTGGTCCACCTAGGAAACTGGAGGCACTACCATATGTAGCAACCATCGTCATTGCCAATACAAATCCGCCTAGCTCACGACCACCTAAAAAGTACTCCTGTAAAAATCCACCTGTCGATGCTTCTAATTTCTTACTAGACCAAAAGCCAATGAAAAAAATAATGGCAAGAAAAATGACCATTGGGATGATTACTTGTATATTCACTGTTCATCCCCCTCTTCCTCTAACGAAACATCCTTCAACACGAATTTCACCAGTATAATAACTGTAATTGCCACAAGTATAAAACCAACAATACAACTATAAAAAAACCAATCTGGAAATCCTAGAATATATGAATATTCCTCTACTGGTTTCGAGCCAAGCCCATATGCAAAACCAAACCACCATATAAAATGTACAATTGCCAGTGCAACACCAATCAGTGCTTCTCTATGCGCAATCTTAAATCTAGGATCCATTGTCATCCACTCCTGCCGTGCGTAATGTATCACTCTAGTATAACTAAGTTAAATTCAGTTGTTAATAGGGGTTTTTAAAGAGATTGGAAGTTTTGGAGTTTAGCATGTCTCACATATACTGCTTATTCGCTCTCGCATGAAGATAGATCTCTCTCGTATATACTGATTTTGCTCTCTTATTGGCGACACTCTCTCGTATATGCCTGCCTCGCTCTCACATAGAGGCTATTCCCTCTCGCATGAAGACAATTCTCTCTCGTATATACTAGTTTTTGCCCTTGTATAGTCGACACTCTCTCGCATAGCTAGAAACCTCTCTCATACAGCCACTTCTCCAAAAAAACAACCGAACAGCGCAATGCTTTTCGGTTGTTTTAATGATATTTATTTGTAAGTTAAGTATTTCACGTAGTCTTTCCAACTGACTGATTTGATGCTATTCCAGGTTGGAAGGTCTACTGGGAATGGTAGAAATACTTCGGCATTGTCTGTTTTTTGGTCTTCATTTAGGACGATGTTGCCATTGCTTATCCCTTCTGAAATAATAGCATGCTGTTTCAAGTCGAACGGTACGGTTACAGGTGTCCGAACGATTCTGCCCTCACTTGAAAGTGTATAAACTTCTGCTGCATTTTCGGAGCGGTTGAGTAACCATTTTGAGTTTACCTGCACAGCATTCTCTGCTTGGTTCGTAGTGATTACTGAATTTAGATTTGCGGCAAATGGCAAGACTTCCAATGGTTCTGCTAACTGAATTTGCACTTCATACAACGGTTCATCCGTTTTGCTTGCAAATTGTTCGTATGCTGTTAACCATTTAGATGCATTAGCAGGTACTTGTACTTTGCTTAAAATACTTCCTTCAACTACTCCATCACGGTGAGTTGAATAGTTTTTCACGCTTTGCCCTTCTTCAATATCATGCCATTCGGATTCTTTTACGTAAGTAATGACTGATTTTTCATTTGCAAATAAGTGAATAAAGTATTTCCCATTTCGTTCTTCAATAGTTGAAACAGTGCCACTTATTGGGCTTAATAAAGAAAGTTCCCCTGAATCCTGTGCAAGCTGAGCATCGACAATTTGAAGTTTACGATCTACTTCTGCTAGTTTTTGTTTCGCTTCCGCTATCCCTTGAGCAAAATTACCATCTTGCGATACGTTAACGTCCACTTGGACATTTACATCGACAATCTCGTCTGCCGTGCCCCCAGTTGCTTGTCCATTACTCGATGAACTCGGATCGGCTCCATAACGATCGGATTCCAGGTCGCTTATGATTTCATTAAGCTCTGATTGCTCTTGCATATAGGCCTGCTGCTCTGTTTCCCATAGCATGCGTTGGTCTTCAGCAGAATTTGTTTTGAGTGTAGCAAGATCACTACCTTCCTCTACTGAATCTCCTTCTGCTACAATGACATCATTCACAGCTTCTACATCAATCGCTACGGACATCTCATTAGCAGGAATTACAATGGATTCTTTTTCGATTTCCGTAGCATATGTATTTTCATTTGCCCGTTCATAATCACTCACATAAAATGTTCTACTGATTTGACTTTTATCTGAATAGATGAGAACCGCATTAGCTCCTATAAAGGTAGCGACGACTATGGAAATCCCTATAGTTAACCATTTATTCATTTGGTTTGCCCCCCTTCGACCCATGACTCAATTGGGAGTATTTGAAAGCCAGCTGTAATAAAAGCTAAAACTATTTGAATTGCTACTAACAAGAAGAATAATTTACGTGCAGATAGCGTAGTAAAAGCTCGTAAAAAATGATATTGAATAGCAATTATTAATGCAGTAATCAAGGATAATTCATTGAAGAAATGATTGAAATAGGTATGTTCTAGAAACGTAGCTGCTAGTGGTCCAAATGAAAGGACTGAGTAATCGGTTGTGTAGCCAACTACAGCATATAAGAAATAGTTAAGTGCTTTTTCCATTAAAAGAATTGCAACAACGAATAGTTGTAGAATTGCTACTTTGGATAATTCTACTTTAGTAAACTTATGTAAAATATACGAGATTAAAAAGAAATGAAGGGCCATGTATATTAAGGACCAAGTAATAGTTCCTATTAAAGATATGATTCTAGCAATCGTAAATGTATCTTCATAGCCGTTGACAAATAGAGCTGTTAGTTCTTCTGTGTGTAGTCCCCAAATATCTCTTAGTGCAAATAATAGGACTCCAAAGATTGCGACGAACCATACACGACTTTGAAAGTCTCTCATCGTGGCTTCTTCCTTTAACGAGACAATGAGATCATTTCTGTTAAACAGGTATTTCCAAAAACGAAATTCAAAAAACATTCCAGTGTTCCCCCTCTTATGGTTGAACAGTTACTTCCACATAAGCACCATTTCTCATCATAATTCCTGCATTTGTTTGGAATGTCGGATGAATGAGAAGTAGATAGGCTGCTCCTTTTTCTAGTGGTGCTGTTGGTGTGACAACGAACTGTTTTGATGATTTTGCTTTAATAGTAACCGGGACCTTGTTGATAGATCCTAATTTCACTAGTTCCACTTTTTGCTTTGTATTTTCTACTACAGTGCCGGAAAAAGTAATAGTGAATTGTTTCGTTGTCGGTACATTAAGTAATGCGGACATCTTTTTATAGTTTTTATATGATTCTACTAATGCGTCTTGATGCGCTTGTAATAATTCGTATCCAACTTCTGTTTCGTAGTTGGGCTTCACACCCTTTTTGTGAATAAGCGTTCCCTTAGGGCCAGTAAAGTTTGCAACTGTCAATTTTATAATTGATTCATCTGAAAGACTAAAGAATGATTGCATGGAACCTTTTCCATATGTAGTTTGACCATAGAGAGTTGCCGATTTTTGATCTAGTAATGCGGCTGCAGTCATTTCTGAAGCACTTGCACTATACCCATTCACCAGCACTTTCGTATTGGCAGGAAACAACGAGGGTTGCTTCGTCGATTTAGTTAATGTAGTCTCTTTTGTGGTAATAATTTTAAACGCATCAGGACTGTTTGGAAATAGACCAATAAGTTCTTCTGCTGTATGTACATATCCTCCGCCATTATTACGCAAGTCCAGTATAAATGAAGTTGCGCCCTTCTTTTCTAGATCCACTTTTGCTTTTTGTACAAGAACTGCTCCATCATCAGAAAATGAATTCATACTTATATAACCAACACTACCAGCTAAGAGTTCTTTTGTTACTACAGGAATCGTAAACTTCTTTCGCGTTATGTTAAATACTTGTTTGGAATTGTTACTGATCAATATCTGTAATTGGACGGCGGTTCCTTCTTTACCTGTAATCATCGAAGATGCTTGTTGTATTGACATACCATTAGTTGCGATACCATCAACAGAAAGGATAATATCACCAGGTGATATACCAGCTTGAGCAGCTGCTCCTCCTTCAAATGTGCCGATAACTTGAATTCCCTTCGGATGTTCTTCAATTGTCACTCCAATGCCAATCGTCGTATTATTGATGGAATTCGTGTATGCCTCAAATTCTTCCCTCGTAAAATAAGTAGAGTAGGGATCTAACTGTTTCATTATCTCATCAATAGAATCTATGTCTACTATATTAGAAGGAATTTCTCCTTTGTAGTACTCACTAACTAAACTTTTCACTTCATCCAGCGGTGCCGCTGATGAAGAAAACGGTGCTGAGATTAAACCGATAAAGATTACTGCAAGGACAGTAAACCTCTTCATCCCATTTCCCCCTTTTTGTTTTCTATAAACCTATCTTAACTGAAATAGTGTTACTTTAGTAGCTGTAGTACACTTTGTGCTTGCTGCATATGCAAGCTTAGGACATATTGGTTGGCTTGCATTAATATACTTGCTTTAGTGAGCGCCATCATTTCCTTTGCAATATCTACATCCCTAATTCTAGATTCGGCCGCAGTCAGGTTTTCTTCCATATTAAGTGCATTATTATATGCATGCTCCATACGATTTGTATATGCTCCCATTTTGGACCGTTCACTTGATACCTTTTGAATAGCTTTATCTAGCTCTTCCATTGCTTTATCTGCACCGTCTCTAGTAGAAATAGATAGATTCTGTATTCCAATATTAGTAGCACCCATATTGCCAAATGACAATTCAATAAATTGCCCTGCATTAGCACCTACTTGGATTTTAATAGAATTTTGGGAGCCATCTAATAAAGGCTTTGTATTAAATTCCGTATCTTTAGAAATTCTAGAGACTTCTTTTTTTAGTTCTTCAAACTCTATCGCCATTTGATCTCGATCTGAATTGGTCAGCGTATCATTAGCAGATTGAACACTAAGTTCTCTCATCCTTTGCAAAATAGAATGAGTTTCATTCAGCGCACCTTCTGCAGTTTGGACAAGGGAAATTCCATCTTGGATATTCCTCGAAGCCTGTCCAAGCCCCCGAATTTGGGCACGCATTTTTTCAGATATAGCTAGACCAGCTGGATCATCCCCCGCTCGATTGATACGATATCCAGAAGAAATACGTTCCATGGACTTATTTATCATTGCATATTGAGAGTTCATATTCCTTAAAATAGATAGTCCAGTAGAATTCCATTTCCCAAGCATCCTATCAACTCCCTTCATCGTTATATCGTCATATTTATATTATACTTCACATTTCTACACTATGCTTTTCTTACTGTATGTGAATATGAAGATTTAATTCGTTAAAAAGTGACTAACTCCTTCCTTTATTGGACAGGATAAGTGAAACTTTTGAACTTATTTTACGACAAATTAAATAATCGAGTTATTTCCCGGGAAATTGACAGGAAAGGAGCTTATATAAATGAAAATCGACAAGTTTGGATTTAATTGGGGGGATATTTTGTTTGGAGTACTCGGATCCAGTGGTTTTGTGTTGTTCCTTCACTTTTTTACCTCTTACTAATTTAGATAACACATAAAAACACCTACCGAAATATCTCTACTCGTTAGGTGTTTTCTATTTATTAAAGTTATACAATGTAACAGCCTCCGTTAATTTTCATTATACTGTTGTAGTTTGTTAAATAACTCCTCATCTCTCATCGTCAATGCAAAGTCAAACATGCGCTCTAAATTTTGTTCTTCTAGTAGTTTGATGACTTCTTCTGTTCCTTCAATTGATCCTTCTTCTGTATCAATTTGATTTGCTTCTTCTAAAATGGTTTGTAGATGTGTATGAATATCCGACACAAGCAATAATTGATAAAGTGGAAGTCGAATAAATCTATTCCCTTTTTGAAAAACAAATACTTCCGATAAATTTTCTACCTGTAATGTCTGCGCATTTAAAATAATCTCCTTGCCCTCTACCGGTATAAAATGAAAAAGCTCATCATCTTTCCTTATGGAAAAGTATTGATAGGCAAACACCATCTTTATACTGTTGCCTTCATACTTTGTATAAAATGGTTTCATTAATTGTACAAGTATCATATGCTACTCTCCTTTCGTTAATAGAATTTTCTGATTACTATTAGTTTATCACATTTTCTTTTTTTCGTGTAGTTAATGGCTTAAAATATTTGTCTGTTGAAAATAGGTTACTTACGCTGTACATTGGCTACTTTCCCTCAAGTATAATATACTCCCAAAACCGGACAATCCTCCAATTACGTATATGCCAAAAAGCGAATGTGGTACCCATTCGCTTTTTATGTGTGTCTTTATTTTCCCGTAGTTTTTGGTTTATTTCTTCCTTTTGCTATCGTAAAAAAACCAAACAACTTTGGATTATATTCAACGAGAAACGTGTTAAAGACTTTTTCTATAACTTTTGTTTGGTTAAGTTCTCCTTCATGTTCTAAGTAAAAAGATAATAAGTCGGCTTTATAATCTAATTTTAAATCATAAACCATGAAATCCTCTGCAACTATTTGATCAATCTGAGTCATCTCGTTTTCACTATATCCACTAAAATACTCTATATACTTTTTCTTCACACCAATAACCTTTACTTCTCCTTCATTTCTTCTTGCATGATTTCGCAGTAATGTTAAAAAAGACGGTATGTATAATTGTATTTTTTCGACTGCTATCTTCCCCTTTCCACGGAACTTATCCCTATATTTTCTATTTATGTTACTTGTTGTATATTCCTTATACTATAGATATTCATTCCTTTCATGGTTATCTCCAATTTGGCGATTTTTATTCATCTTCTCTTTAATTTCGCTATTCTTGCATTGTATATGGGAGGGATGAATTTGGCATTTTGGGAGCATTTGCGGGCTTATCGTGAAAAACTAGATATTACACAAACAGAAGCTGCTAAAGTATTAGGTATTGACCATTCCGCATTATCAAAATATGAAAAAGGCAGTCTTGGTATATCAATAGAGTTACTGACTAAAATAAAAGAAAAATATAAAATTCCAGACGAACAATTTTTATATATGCTTCAAGATAAGCGCTACAAAAGCGAAAACCCTATTTTAGAAGCGAGAGAAAGTAAAGCAAGATACATAGAAACTTTTCAAGATGAGTATGTAGATAAAGTTATCCACTTAAAAGAGTATCGTGATCTTACTATGGATATCGTCAATTTTGCGGACAATGACAAAGATCGAAGAAACTACATTTTAAATCGTTGGAAAAAAGATTAGAGCTTTTACTTATATCACTATAAGTAAAGGCTTTTTTGTTTTTACTAAGCCATTTATTCGAATTATTTTAGGTTCGGCTTTTAATAAGTAGGTTTTAAACGTATAATGGAAGGAAAGCCTTTTTTCTTAGGAGAGATCCGTTTGAACCTTACTACTTATCAAAAACTTGCATCCCATTATAATAAGCAAATCCATAAGTCTATGGATACGATTGCGAACAAGTTACATCCTTCTATGTTAGAGGATGAAGAGCTTGTTCGTCGTGCCGCTTTTTTTGTTCGTAATGGTGCGGTTTCTATATCGAATTATTTACCTCAAGAGCATCGAGTCGATTTTACGGTACGCGATGTAACGAATATTGAGGTGAACTATCATATTACAAAAGATAGTTTTCACTGTCCTTGTCCTATACACAAGCCGTGTAGACATATTGTGGCAGCGGTTTTCTACCTTTATCAACAAAATGATTCTTTGTCTACATGGATTTCTGATTGGCGTTCTAAAGCTGATCAAGTCCAATTGACTTTGCTAAAAGATGAACGTAGTCCTAGAAGTTGGGATATTATAGTCGAAAACTTTTTCCGTAAATTTATTTCGAATTACCCACCAACTAGTTTTTATTTACTTGAGTTTGCTATTCATGATTTAAAATCGCAAATTCGAAAGTCACGCCCATTTGAACGTGAATGGCAGCCTATTTTCGACGTATATGTAGAGCTTTCTATCCTCATAAAATCTTGGCCTTATATTGAACCTCTTGCACAGTCAAATATGCAAAATCGAGTTCTTCACTTTTTAAATGAGTATCTAGAAGAGCTTAATGATCATTTAAACCAATTATCTTCGAAGCCGCGAATGTTTGCAGCAGATCCTTTTTATGAAGAAATAATGGTGAGAGTTCAGCATTTTTACTTTGATATGGAAAACCTTGTACATTACCGAAAGCAAGTGTATCTATCCTTTTGGGAGGCACTCGTAACAGACAAAAATAAACGTCTGAAAGAAGTAAAATATTTAGAAGCCTTAGAAACTATAGAAGATGGTGTTCCTTTAAATATGGTACTTCCATACTTTTACTTAACTTTATCCATGACTGATGAACTATTATTAGCTGCGGAGAAAATGGAAGGAAACCAGTTACTTGAGTGGGTGGAAGTATGTGAAAAAGCACTTCAAACGGGTAAAAAAGAGTTAGGAACAAACTTGGCACGACAGCTACTGCCTCACGTCTCTTATTATTTAAACGAAGTTATACAAAATCCATCCCGAGTTATACTCATACGTCGATTAGAACTTTTATTTGATACGGTTCAGTTACACCCTGCAGAGTTAGAAAAATTATATCAATCATTTGGACTGTATGGTTTGCAGTCTTATTCGAATTTACTCATTAAGGAAAAGCGTTACTATGATTGGATGGCACTTCATCAATCGGCTAATTCTTCATTGGAGTATGCAGAAGCCTGTGGACTTTCGATTATTAAGGAAGAAGCTCCAGATGTATTACTTCCACTTTACCATGACTATGCAATGCGTTTCATCCAGGAGAAAAACCGTTATAGCTACAAACAAGCTGTCCGAATTTGGAAAAAGATGAAACAAGTTGCTAAAAAATCGAATAACATTGACTATTGGAATGATTACGTAGAAAATGTTCGCGAGAAGTATCGTCGTCTTCGTGCTTTGCAACAAGAAATAGAGAAAGGAAACCTGCCACTATGACTCAGCCTTTATCTATTACAAAAGAATTCCCTTTAAATGTTCATCCTTTAGAAAACGGACACTTTCGCTTAGCCTCGATCACTGTACCTGCTGAAAAATGGGTACCGTCCTTATATTTGAATCACCGAGAAAGTTTTTTCGGTCTAAACGCTCAAATAGAAGATAATGCACTAATTGCATCACCAGTTGAATTAGTCGAGCTTTTTTCTAGAAAAATGCATCCATTCACAGTGTTTGATGGTGTCAATGATGATTCAAATAATTGGCTAGATATCTTTAAAGAAACTGCAAAGGTTTGGGCAACTCCTGACTTATGGAATTTCATAAATATAGAAGAAAACGAACTTAATGTTACTGCTCCAATTACTGACAAAGGGCAAACACTCCTTGTGAACGCTGTGAAACAAAAACTGTTCCAAGCTGGTTTATCCATGGAGGATGTAGAAGCACTCATACCATTTTTCCAACGTGGAGGATGGCCGATAAAGTCTCAGACTACACATCCAAGCTTACTTGTCGCACTGAGATTGTCAGAACCAGAGGCAATGGAGGATACATGGCTTCTAGAAACAGTAGTCCGTGGGAAGAAAAGCAGTGTTTACTGGACACCTGCATATCGGAAAAAATCATTAGCTATTAGCGAAGCACTTCCAGATAAATGGAGTGAATTTAGTGATTATATAGAGGAAACACAGTCGAAGATATTTTCTCTTATCTCTTCGATTGATCGAATTAATACAGAAACATTCTATTCTTCTACATTAACAGATGAAGAAGTGCGGATGTTTCTTCGCGATGACTTAGTAAAACTGCAAGCATTAGGATTCGAAGTAGTTCTCCCAGCTTGGCTTAAAGCGGTTAAGGATACAAAAATGCGTGTAAAAACAGTTGCTAAGACAGCCAATTCTTATAAAACCACTGCTGGTTTAAATGAGATACTGCAATTTAACTGGAGTTTTTCTTTGAACGGACAAGAGATTTCAGCTGATGAGTTCCAACAAATGGTCACTGAAAATCGCTCGTTTATACAAGCTGGCAATGAATGGTTCCGTATTGATTCCGCATGGATGCATGAAGTTCGAGAGCTTATAAGAAAATCAGAGGATGAGAATTGGACAGTAAAAGAGTTGCTGTTCCGTGAAATTCCTGAAGAACTTGCTCTTGCACTTGATGACGATGAGGAAACGGATGTAGATCCGTTGTTTGCATTTGAAATGCAAAAGTCCTTGCAAACGATAATGACACAGCTATCAGAGAAAAAAGGATTTCCTGCAGTGGAAATCTCTCCTAACTTATTGACTACTTTACGCCCTTATCAACAGCAAGGGTTAGAGTGGCTTGTCTTCATGCGAAATGAAAAATTCGGAGCCTGCCTTGCCGATGATATGGGTCTTGGAAAAACAGTGCAGTTGATAGCTTACCTTCTGCATGTCCATGAGAATACAGAACAGCCCACCCCTTCGCTTATTATTTGTCCAACTTCTGTGTTAGGAAACTGGCAAAAAGAAATTGCGAAGTTTGCACCTTCACTTAAAGTGCAGACACATTATGGTTCTTCACGAACAAAAGAAATCGATTTAACAAGTGATGTTGTTCTTACTACATTTGGAACTGCCATGCAGGATATTGAATCACTTACAGAAATCACATGGACCAGTGTTACTTTAGATGAAGCACAGAACATTAAAAATATGCATACAAAACAATCTCGTGCTATCCGCAAGTTAACAGGTGGTCATCATATCGCTTTAACTGGGACACCCGTGGAAAATAGATTATCCGAACTATGGTCGATCTTTGACTTTATCCATAAAGGTTATTTGGGCTCGTTCCGTAAGTTCCAAGAAAATTATATAGCACTTATTGAACGGGATAATTCCGACGCTACGAAACATAAATTGCGTCTTAAAATTCAGCCTTTCTTACTAAGAAGAACGAAACAAGATCCTGAACTTCTGCTTAACTTACCTGAAAAGTTAGAGCAACGAGAGTACTGTGCGCTCACTACCGAGCAAGCTGCATTGTATGAATCGCTTATACAAGAAACTGTCAGCAAGCTTGACACATTGACTGGATTTGAGAAAAAAGGTCTCATTCTGAAAATGTTAAGTAAGTTGAAACAGCTTTGTAATCATCCTGCCCTTTACTTAAAAGAGCCATTTGATGATGCGGAGGATATGCTTGAGCGTTCCGAAAAATTAGCTCAAATTGTGACACTTGCTGGTGAGATTGCAGCACGTGGAGAGCAATGTCTAATCTTTACTCAGTATATTGGGATGGGTCATTTGCTTCAACATTGTTTAACGGAACTATATGAAATTGATGCTCCATTTTTGACTGGTAGTATGCCTAAAAATCAGCGTGATCATTTGGTAGAAGCATTCCAGGCTAAAGAGTTCCCAGTATTCCTATTATCCTTGAAGGCTGGTGGAACTGGCTTAAATCTGACTGCTGCTAGCCATGTACTCCATGCCGATCGTTGGTGGAATCCTGCAGTAGAAAATCAAGCGACAGATCGTGCTTATCGTATTGGACAGACAAACTTTGTACATGTCCATAAGTTCATCACGATTGGTACAATTGAAGAGAAAATTGATAAATTACTCGTCGAGAAACAAGCTTTATCAGAGGAGTTAATCCATTCTAGTCAGTGGATCACTGAAATGTCTGATAATGATATTAAAGAATTACTGACATTGTCTATTTAATCGTTTTTATTAAAACCCTGACCAATAAAATTTTTGGTCAGGGTTTTCCTCTTTTGATAATCATTGACTAAGATTGCGGTCTTATCAATCATTAAACTGGTAGTTGGTTTGGTGTTACTGGAAATTCAAAATCACTCTCACTATTCGTCTTTATTGATTGTCCGGGTTGCTCCTCGTCTCGTTTCTTTGTTGCTAAAAATCGGATGTCCTCCACAACTATTTCTGTAACGAATACCCTTGCTCCAGCTTCCTTCTCATACGATCTTGTATTGAGTCTGCCTGTTATCCCCACCAGCGACCCTTTGCCACAATACTTAACTGTTGTTTCCGCGAGCTTCCCCCAAATTGTACATAATACAAAGTCCGCTTCATCATTTTTATAGCTTTTATTTACGGCGACGATGAAATTCGTTTGCATTCTCCCCTCAGATAAATGCTTTAATTGTGGAGATTTCGTCATACGTCCGATTATTGAAACAGTGTTCAATCTGCCACCTCCTTTACTGTTAGCACTATCATACTGTCAGTGTAAATTGTTGGCAAAAGCTAACAATTCATTTTCCAACCCGTTTTCAGGCTAAAAATAGCATTCTAAAAAATTCTTTTTTTATAACTCCACCTATAGATGGTTTTGAACTTTTCAATAATGCTATTTTGGTAGTTTGTACAATTATTTTTTTCCACTGAATTACCTATGTTATAATGAGAACTAATTAATGCTTTTCCAAAGGGGATTTGTACATGAAAACATTCAAAATGATTTCAGTGAGTATTATTTCAGATCATGAAGAAGTTCCAATAGCCATTGAAGATGGTATCGTTATTAACCAAGAAAACTCTAGCCGTTCATGGATTTTAGAACTATTTACGGACCAAAATTACGAAGCATATTTCAATGAATTAAAAATGTCTAACAAGGTATATGTTGTGAAAGTGATAATTTCCTATCCAGAAAATGAGCCTGCTCATTTTGAAGTGGTAACCTATTCTGTGAAACAAATCGGCGATCATCTATCTGTGTTGCTTAGAGGTACGCTAAAACGCGTCAGAAGAAAGTATGCTGAGTCGTTGCTAGCAGAACTAATCGAAGACGGCTTAACGGGGGAAGATTTACTTTCTAAGTTTGAAAGCGATATGAAAACACGACCTGCCTTAAAGGATGATTAATAATTTTGAGATAGCAAAATCCCTGTTAAACACTGCCGGGATTTTTTTGTTGAAAATTTATTGAGCATTTTTGTAGTATGTTGTTTACTTGCGGTCCTATGATTTTAACTTTCTTAATTTATTTGGGTTACTTCCTATGTTTAGCGGCGGCTTTCATTGCGTTTTATTAGCGAAACGGGATTCTTTCCCATTAAAAAAGATGCTGACCCTAATTTTTAGGAGTCAGCATCTTCTTTGATCATTCAATTACTATTTATTAGCATCCTTATCATCAATTAACTCGTCATCATCGTGGTCAGTGCTTGGTTCTTTAATCCATTTGCCATCGTTTGGTACATTTCCGTTATCCGTTCCAGTACCATCAACATTATCATTGATACCTGGTTCGCCGTTCATTGTCCCATTGTCCATTGTTCCATTATTAGTTCCACCATTGATGTTGCCATCGTTTACCGTTCCATTCCCACCGTTATCCATTCCGTTGTTTGTGTTCGGCGATGGAGTATTAATATCGTCTCGAACATCCTCCATTGGAGTTTCGTTGTTGTCAGGAATTACCTCATCATCATTGTTGTTACACCCAACTAATAGAAAAGAGCATAACGCTACAGTAGGAATGACTTTTTTCCACATAAAAAAATTCCTCCTTTCTTAGATATCGTCATCACTTATTTGTGACTTACGATAGGTTATCCAAGAAAAAAGGAACTATCCTATGGGATTTATACCTGTTTTTGCATTTCGTTCAAAAGTGCTTCTACGTATAAAGCTTCTGCTTTACAGCCATATTTAAAATGAGTATCTAATTTTTCTTGCATGATTTCAATCGAAGCAATTAACTCTTCATTAATAGGCTCTGACAAAATTTTCTCAATTATAGTATTTATTTTTAGTGCTATTTCTTCATGGAATTCCGGACTCTCTTTAATCTCTTGTGGAACTTTCTGAAACCAAGTCGCAGACTCAACTATATATACTTGCCAACTTTTCACGAAGTCCTCTATACTAAAAAGTTCTTCATCCCATTTGATATTAGTCATATAAATTTCAAATGCCTTTGTAATTGATCTAGTAATACTACTTTTAATCCCTGCTGATAACTCATTATACATGAAACATAAAACCTCCTACTTTATCACAAATCTATATAATCCAACTAATTATATTTAAACAAATTATTCTTTCTCTACTACAGGTCCTAGTGCAAAAAGTATGTCTGTTTCACAAACTAATTCTCCATCTACTGTTGCGATTCCGTGACCTTTTCCCATTGGTCCACGAAGTTTTGTTAATTCAACTTCTAATTTCAGCTGGTCGCCAGGTTTCACTTGGCGCTTAAATCGACAATTATCAATTCCAGTAAAGAACGCAAGTCTTCCTTTATTTTCTGGGATTTGAAGAACTGCGACAGCTCCTACTTGAGCAAGAGCTTCTACGATTAGTACTCCAGGCATTACTGGATATCCTGGAAAATGACCATTGAAGAATTCTTCGTTAATCGTTACATTTTTTAGCCCTACCGCACGTTTACCTTCTTCTAATTCTAGAATTTTATCTATCATAAGAAATGGATAGCGATGCGGTAAAATTGCTTGAACTTGCTCTGTTGTTAACATAGAATCATCCTCCAATAAATCATCGTTATTATTTGCCATCTTTAATATCAATCATATGCTGATAGGTTTCCCATTTTAATGCATTTTTCGGTTCGCCTTCGCCTAGAAGACCATATCCTACCATTAACCCTGCCATCCCTGTTCCAACTAAGAGTAGAATTACGAATAGTATACGCAACCATATGGGGAACATGCGGATTTGAACCCATTTGGTTGGCCCAGTCTTTTCAGCTTGCTTTATTGTTTTTTGCCCTTTTTCTAATCTACGCTGTTGTCTAGCAGAAATTTTACTTTCTTCTGTCATAAACACAACTCCTTACACGAATAATTATCTAATGCCATTAATAAGTCCCATCATCTGATCCGCTATTGTAATAGAACGAGCATTGAACTGATAAGAACGTTGTGCTGTCATTAGGTCTGTCATCTCTTTAGATGTATCCACATTAGACAACTCTAACATACCATTTGCCATAGCTATTTCTCCGCGGTTTGCACCTTGTAAATCTGTCATAATTTCCTCTGCGTTTAACCCTAACTCTTCTAGGTTATTTGGCATTGCAATATACGTTCCAGATAGTTGCTCCATTGCATTTGGCTTTTGTAGTACAGAAACCGCTAATTCGCGTTGTTGTGTAGTTCCGTCTGGATATGTTGCTGTTAAAATTCCTGTTTCATTTATACTAAAATCCGTAACACCATCCGGAATGGTTATTGCTTGTCCCCCTGCATTAGCGACTGGGTAACCATCACCGTTCACTAGCATAAGCTGTCCATTTTCCATTGGCGAAACATAAAAGGCCCCTTGACGCGTATAAGCTGTCTGTTGTCCGTTTTCTCCATCCGGCATAAGCACATTAAAGTATTGCTTTGGCTCTTGAAAAGCAAAATCTAAATTACGGTCGGTAGATTGGAGACTACCTTGCTTCCAGTTCATCTGCGTCTGCGCAAGTGCTGCACCAACACCGTAGCGAATTCCTGTAGGTGAATCTCGTTCGACTTTATCTAATTTATCGTTATTGTATTGTTGATATAATAGTTCTTGGAATTTAGCATCTTTTGCTTTGTAGCCATGCGTACCGGTATTGGAAAGGTTATTCCCAATGATATCTATCTGGCTTTGCAGTTGCGACATTGTGTTCGTCGCTGTAATCAACGTGCGTAGCATTTAAGCCTACCTCTTTTCATTGTTAAAGATTGTAATAGCTTTATTAATTCACACGGCCTACTTCGTTAACAGCTTTGTCCATACTTCTATCGTATGCTTGAAGTACTTTTTGGTTTGCTTCAAATGCACGATAAGCAGTTAACATATCAGTCATTGTTCTAGCGGTATCCACATTTGAACCTTCAATATACCCTTGTTGCATCGTAAAAGTAACATTATCTATGTCATAAGCAGATGGGAGATCAGTACCATCAACTGATCGGTATAGTCCATTATCTTGCTTTACAAGTGTATTTGGTTGACTAGAAAAAGATACACCAATTCTGGCTACTGCCACATTATCTACTAAAATCTGACCACTTGAATCTACCTGGAAATCATCATTTTGTAGCTGAATCCGTTGACCTTCTGAATCCAATACATGTAGGCCTTGCGGATTCGTTAAGTATCCTGCACCATCTAGTGTGAAATTCGCATTTCGCGTGTATGCCTCTCCTTCAGTAGGATGCTGCAAACGATAAAATACGGCTCCTGTTTGTCCTGTTTCTTCATCCACTGGCAGGGAACCATCGATTAGTGCTATATCTGTATTTAAGTCTGTTTGCAGAAGTTGGCCTTGAGACATCAATGCCATTGTTTCTTGCATATACACACCTGTACTTAAAGCCCCTACCTGAGAATCATATTTACCACTAATAGGATCCTTTGTTGGAATTTGAGTCGGTCCAAGTCTAGACATCAGCATTTCCGGAAATGAGCGTATCGTCGATTGGTCTGCTTTGAACCCTGGTGTATTGGCATTTGCCATATTATTTGTTAATAATTCTGTTCGACGCTGTTGTGCAATCATTCCTGATGCAACTGTAGTAAATCCACGGAACATAAAAAAGCCTCCTTTATCTAATGCAATAAGCATACGGGCATTTTTTCGCTCCGCAGATACTGTGCATTTATCTTCTTGATATTTTGTCAATATTATCTAACATAATCCCAGTTCCTATTGCGACACAATCCATTGGATTTTCAGCTATGAATACCGGTACTTTTAACTCTTCCATCAACAAATGGTCCATTCCGTGTAAAAGAGCTCCGCCTCCTGTAATGATTACTCCACGATCAATAATATCCGCGGATAGCTCAGGTGGTGTTTTTTCTAATACATTTTTAGCTGCTTGAACAATACCCGACACCGATTCTCGTAATGCTTTTTCTATTTCTTCCGAGCCAATAGTTATTGTTCTAGGAAGTCCAGTGACCATATCCCGCCCACGAATATCCATCTCTTCATGGCGACTGTCAGGGAAAACAGTACCTATTTCAATTTTAATATTTTCTGCAGTACGTTCCCCTATTAGAAGCTTGTACTCTTTTTTAATATATTGGAGAATGTCATTATCAAAAACATCTCCCGCAATTTTAATCGATTCACTTGTAACGATATCACCCATGGAAAGTACTGCAACATCTGTTGTACCTCCACCGATATCAACAACCATATTACCACTCGGTTGGAAAATATCCATTCCCGCTCCAATTGCGGCTACTTTTGGCTCTTCTTCTAAATAGATTTTCTTGCCACCAGACTTCTCAGCTGCTTCACGTATTGCCTTTTGTTCTACACTAGTAATGTTTGTTGGGCAACAGATTAAAATACGAGGTTTAGATAAGAATCCTTTTACATTTAATTTATTGATAAAATGCTTAAGCATTGCTTCTGTCACGTCAAAATCAGCAATTACACCATCTTGTAGTGGTCGAATTGCTATAATATTCCCTGGAGTTCTTCCGACCATTTGTCTTGCTTCTTCACCAACAGCAAGTACTTTTTTTGTGTTTCTATCTATAGCAACGACTGAGGGTTCGTTTAAAACAATCCCTTTTCCTTTTACATGTATTAAAACATTTGCTGTACCTAAATCTATTCCTATATCCTTTGCAAACATTACTGTTGTTTCTCCTTCCTTGCTAAAACCATTATGTATATTAGTCGATCTGTTTCTAACTTTAAATTTTATCATAGTTCTATTAGAAATACACGTTATTTAACAATAAAATCTGTGAAAAAATGGCATGAAACTAGTGTCTAAATAACTATTATGATGTGCAACTATAGATTTATTTCCAGATGAGGTAATTTTATAAGAACTTGGACAGAATTGAGTTAAAGAATCGACTTTAAGGAGAGGAGTGGACGAGCACTGAGGCTGCAGCAGAATGATTGAAACAGATGAAATCTCACATTGCTCCACCTGCGGATAGCACGCAACTGGAACGGAATTCAACTTTTTTATTATTTAGCAAGCTTTTATTAATTGAATCTACTAAGAAATAATAAGAAAAAGCCGTGATCAGTTACTAATCACGACATCTTCTATCTTCTTTTCTAGTTTTCCACTTTCTTTTCGTCGCTTCTCCACCTCGTAAATGCCTGACAGATTTATGATACGCTAAAATTTCTTTTACTTCTTTTGCCAATTGCGGATCTACTAAGTGGAGTCTTTCCGTCAAATCCTTGTGCACAGTGCTTTTGGAATGACCGGTTGTGCTTGCGATTGCACGGACAGTTTTTTTAGTCTCAATGACCATCTCACCTAAACGTATGCATCTATGACGAATCGTTTCGTGCACTAACTCTTCCTTTCGTTAGTAAAGGAACACTTTCCATCAATTTATGCATACGCTTTAGTTATTATGAATTAAAATGCTAGCAAGGTCTCTGGATTTACTAAAACACCATCTTGCAGTACTTCAAATTGTAAATGAACTCCAGCTGTTGGGTTCCATTCATTCTCTGTAGCCGTTGCAAGTGAGTCTCCTTGTTCTACCACGTCTCCAACTTTTACTAGAATACCAGTGACTGAGCGATATTTGGTTACCATACCATTTGCATGTGACAAGACGATTTCATCCCCAACAAATGGATCTAAATTGACTGCTTCTACTTTTCCACTCATTGCTGCAACTACTTCAAACGGTTCACTATTCATAGTTAGAGATACGCCTGTATTCATTACATAACTATGATCGAATACGAGTATCGACTTTTCTCGAGTCGACTCATCCGCTTCCATATCGTAAAAATGCTGTACGATTTCCACGTTATCTAGCAGAGTCTCTTTAAAAGGGTATTTCATCGATTCTGCTTGGGCATTTGTTTCAATCGTTACTGAGTTGGGGTCCTTACTTGCATCTGTCCATTCTGAGTCTTTTACAGAATCATCGCTGACGTACACATTATAGCCCCAAATCATACCTACAAAAGCTACCGAAAAACCTGCATAAATCAGTGGCCAAAACCATGGCTTTTTCGGGGTATTATTGTTCTTCTTCTGAGAAGTATTGTTCTTTTGTTCTTCTCTCATTTTCATCACCTCTATTTGCATTGTTTGCAAATCAAGGAGATTTTAAACATGGTGAGAATTTTTTTATTTCTGTACCTTTGTAATAATGAAGTAAAATGTCTGCTGCCAATACAGAATCGTTAGCAAGCACTTCCGCACCGTACTGACTCATCCCCACGCCGTGTCCATATCCAACCGTGTCAACTATTACTTTATCAGACTGAAAAGTTACGGTGAAGTCAGTAGAGGGTAGTCCTAAAAGTGTTCGAACTTCACGGCCTGTCCATGTCTTACCATTCATCTGAACAGATTCTACCCGGTCCGTATCCGTTTTTGTTATTTTAAAAGTTTTAGGTATGTTTGCTGTCCATTTCATATTAAAAGCTTTTGACCATTCTCCATGGGTAAATTCAAATTGCTTTGTTCTATTTAGAGCATATAGTTCCTCCGATTCACTTGGAACAGAGACTAAGTAAGGAATAGAATTACCACTATAATTTTCTGCACTTTCTGTTTGACCGTTGCTAGAAGAGAAGAACATCGCAGTAATTAGTTGGTCTTTATAGACAATAATTTCTCCCTCTGTGGCAGCGATGACCTTTTTAAGTTTGTCCTCATATTGTTGGAAGGACTCCCCCCACTTTTTCTTCCGATCTTCCTCACTAACGTATACTTGCTTTAATACTGTTTTGTCTATTGGTTTTTGACCATATTTCGTATCTCTTAATACATATGTCCTTGCTGCTATAGATTGCGCCTTTAATGCCTCTTCATGAAACGTAACAGGCATTTCAGCTGCCACTACTCCAAGAACATAAGTTTCTAAAGGAATCTTCTCCTTAACCCCTTTCACTTCGATTAGTATTGGACAAGCAATTTCGAGTTCCGATGTTGGCGGTGGTACCGTTTCTTCTTGTGGTTTTTCTTTTATTAATAAAAACGGCAAAAACAGGAGGGCTATGCATAGGATTATAAAGAGTATGTTTTGTTTCATAGAGTTACTATATGCACATATTAAGAGACTGATGATTAGATTAGAAGATAATCTATATAAGAGGAGGTTAAGTTTTATAAATATATACTTGCTCTGATGGGTCATTTACTTGCGAAACGATCATTCTTCCATTTAGTAAAACTGGATTTATCAATGCGGAGATTAGTTTTAATCTCTCTGTCCTTTGGATAGGAGATTTATTATCTTACTCGCGGACATTGGTGGGACTCATCCACGCTGTTTTTTTCACTAAAAAAGCACTTTACATGTATAGATGTAAAGTGCTTTTCATATAGTATTATACTAATTGTACGGCTTTCTCTGACGATTCGCTACCGATACGTTCGATATCTGCACCTAATGCCGCTAATTTTTTATCAAAATCGACATATCCTCTATCGAGGTGATACAGCTCTGTAACGCGTGTAATTCCTTCAGCCACTAATCCTGCAAGAATAAGTGCTGCTGCCGCTCTAAGGTCGGTTGCTGCAACTTCTGCGCCTTGTAGGTCAGATGGGGACTCCATTATGACAGAACGGCCTTCGATCTTCATGTTACCATTCATTCTGCGGAACTCTTCCACATGCATGAAACGATTTTCGAATACGGTTTCTGTAATGATGCCAGTTCCGTGAGCAGTCATCATTAATGCCATCATTTGAGATTGCATATCTGTTGGGAAACCAGGATGTGGCATCGTTTTGATGTCAACTGACTTAAGATCTCCTCCAGAAATTACACGAAGACCATGGTCCTCTTCGGTAATTTCAATGCCCATTTCTTGCATTTTAGATATAAGTGCTGTCATATGTTCAGGTACTGCATTTTCAATAAGGACATTGCCTTTTGTAATAGCTGCAGCTACCATAAATGTTCCAGCTTCAATTCGATCCGGAATAATATGGTGCTCTGTGCCGTGTAATTCTTCTACTCCTTCAATTCGAATAGTGTCGGTTCCTGCACCTTTTACCGAACCGCCCATCTCATTGATGAAGTTAGCTAAATCGACAATTTCCGGTTCTTTAGCAGCATTTTCGATAATTGTTGTACCTTCTGCTAATGCTGCAGCGGTCATAATATTTTCAGTAGCACCTACGCTTGGAACATCTAAATAAATTTTAGCACCTTGTAGGCGTCCCTTAGTAGTTGCTTCAACAAAACCATGTCCAAAGGAAATTACCGCACCCATTGCTTCAAAACCTTTTAAATGCTGATCAATCGGACGTGATCCAATTGCACAACCTCCTGGAAGAGCTACACGAGCAAAACCATTTCGCGCTAAAATTGGACCCATAACAAGTATAGATGCGCGCATTTTACGTACATACTCGAATTGGGCTTCACTAGATAACTTTTCTTGAGAATCAATTATTACTTCATTTTTTTCAGGATTATAAATTACTTCTGTATTTAAACTTTTCAGTACTTCATTAATAGTCAAAACATCTGCAAGTGTCGGTACATCTTTAATAACATTTTTGCCTTTAGTAGCTAGTAGAGCTGCAGCTAGTACTGGTAGTACAGCATTCTTTGCACCTTCTACACGTACCTTCCCGTTTAACGTTTGGCCGCCTTTAACAACAATTTTGTCCACTACTTTCCCTCCGCGTTCATTATCCATTTGCTTTATATAAAAGAATACGTATGATGTCATTTTTTAGGTATTCAAAACAATATTCATCATACAACGTAATTCGACTACATACAAGCATCTAAAACACTATTTTTGAGCTTTTCGATTATTTTTCTTGTTCTATTATACGTATTACCCAGCCATTTCGTGTAGATAATTTTAAAATACCCATAGTGTAAGCTAGTAAACCTATCTCAACAAAAAATTTCCCAGGAAATACGTGCAGATTCTACATGCTCATACAAACTTTTCCATAATTTGCATGAGCATATAGGATCTGTTTAGTCAAACAAAAATGGAAGCTGGTTTGACCAATTTGTCAGATTCAAGAAAAAATTTGCGACGATGGAGCCAATCACAATACTTGCTAAAATATAAAATAGTTGGGCTTGAAACACCCGATTTTTCTTTATTATCTTGTCCATCATTAATGCCTGTAACGCATAGAAAGATATTCCAATAAAAAAGACATTAGCAAGTATTGCGATTAGTGCTTGTTCACTACTTAATAATCCCATTTATATTCCTCCTATTTTAGGCAATAGTAAAAAAAAAGCAGACAGAAAGAATTCTGCCCGCTTTATTTTAAATCAAATACGCCTAGGCTATTAGGTCACAATTATATAGAGTTGTTAGCCTACAAGTGTAAGCTAACAATCTTTCATCGAGCTACTTTAGCAAGATAAATATAATCTGTGGCTACCGCCAGAGACTTTAAAGTTATTCCATAAAGAAATAAACTTAAAAATTACCCTCATGAACGTTGATACGATTCATCGCACGTTTCAATGCAAGCTCAGCACGGCTATGATCGACCGAGTCTTGTTTACTTTGAATACGTTCTTCTGCACGTTTCATCGCTTCTTTAGCACGAGCTAAATCGATACTTGAAGCAACCTCAGCAGATGTTGCTAAGATCGATACCTTTTCAGGTCGAACTTCTACAAATCCACTGCTTACTGCTACGTACTCTGTTTTTGCCTCTTTTTTCAATTTTATTGCACCTACTACAAGTGGTGCAACCATTGGAATATGGCCAGGTAAAATACCGATTTCACCAGATGCTGTTTTTGCGATAATCATGTCTACTTCAGAATCGTATACCGGGCCGTCGGGAGTGACAATATTGACTGTAAGTGTCTTCATATTTTTACCTCCTGGTCCGATTTATTATACTTCTACGCCCATGCTTTTCGCTTTTTCTATAACTTCTTCAATGCGTCCAACTAAACGGAATGCATCTTCTGGTAAATGATCATATTTTCCTTCAAGAATTTGTTTGAATCCTTCAACAGTTTCTTTAACTGGAACGTATGAACCTTTTTGACCTGTAAATTGTTCTGCAACATGGAAGTTTTGAGATAGGTAGAACTGAATACGACGAGCACGGTTAACTACTTGCTTGTCTTCATCACCTAATTCATCCATACCTAAGATTGCGATAATGTCTTGAAGCTCTCTATAGCGTTGTAAAGTATATTGCACTTGACGTGCTACTTCATAATGCTCTGGACCTACGACTTCCGGAGAAAGCGCACGTGAAGAAGAAGCTAAAGGATCTACCGCTGGGTAAATACCCATCTCAGATAATTTACGTTCTAAGTTTGTAGTCGCATCTAAGTGAGCGAAAGTTGTTGCAGGAGCTGGATCCGTATAGTCATCGGCTGGTACATAAATCGCTTGGATAGATGTAACTGAACCAGTATTTGTTGACGTGATACGCTCTTGTAATTGACCCATTTCAGTTGCAAGTGTTGGTTGGTAACCAGCAGCAGAAGGCATACGACCTAATAATGCTGAAACCTCAGAACCTGCTTGAGTGAAACGGAAGATATTATCGATGAAAAGAAGTACGTCTGCACCTTGTTCATCACGGAAGTATTCTGCCATTGTAAGACCAGTTAAAGCAACACGCATACGTGCGCCAGGTGGCTCATTCATTTGACCGAATACCATTGCTGTTTTCTTAATAACGCCTGAATCGCTCATCTCGTGGAATAAGTCATTTCCTTCACGCGTACGCTCTCCAACACCAGCGAATACTGAAATACCGCCATGCTCTTGAGCAATATTATTAATAAGTTCTTGAATAAGAACAGTTTTACCTACTCCGGCACCACCGAATAGACCGATTTTACCACCTTTAATATAAGGAGCTAGTAGATCTACTACTTTGATACCTGTTTCAAGAATCTCAACTTCTGTTGAAAGGTTTTCAAATGTTGGCGCTTGACGGTGGATTGGATCACGACGATCTTCCACTGGAATTTCTTCTCCTAAGTCAATAACCTCACCAAGCACGTTGAATACACGTCCTAATGTTATATTACCAACTGGAACAGAAATTGCTGCACCAGCATCGAATACCTCTGTACCACGCTTAAGGCCGTCCGTAGATGACATTGCAATAGTACGAACAGAGTCATCTCCTAAGTGTAACGCTACTTCTAATGTTAAAGTTGTA
The DNA here is from genome assembly GCF_038003145.1 of Psychrobacillus sp. FSL K6-1464. Taxonomy (NCBI): domain Bacteria; kingdom Bacillati; phylum Bacillota; class Bacilli; order Caryophanales; family Bacillaceae; genus Psychrobacillus; species Psychrobacillus sp. FSL K6-1464. The sequence goes on along the minus strand of NZ_JBBOOP010000001.1, from coordinate 643,357 downwards.
GGCGCTTGGTTTGGACGTTCAATCGCTACAGTTAGTGCATTATAGATAGCTGGTAAATGGCCATTGTCAAACTTAACGTCGACAACTGGACCCATTACTTGTAGTACTTGTCCTTTGTTCACTACTGTTCCCTCCTGTCTTACTTTCTATCTTAAACTATTCTAAAGCCGAAGCTCCGCCGACGATTTCCGTAATTTCTTGCGTAATCGCTGCTTGACGTGCACGGTTATATACTAATGTTAAACTGCTGATCATATCAGCTGCATTGTCTGTCGCGGATTTCATCGCAGACATACGAGAAGCATGCTCACTGGCTTTACCATCGAGTAATGCACCGAAAATCAGGCTTTCCGCATATTGTGGAAGTAATACTTCTAGAATTGCTTCAGGTGAAGGCTCAAATTCATAAGAAGCAGTTGCGCCTGTTTCTACTGCAATATCCGTAAGTGGCAGTACCTTTTTCTCTGTTACTTCACTAGAGATGGCACTGACAAAGTGGTTATAGTACATATAAAGTTCATCATATGTACCATCCGTGAACATACCAACAGCTTTGCGAGCAACTTCTTTAATATCAGCAAAAGCAGGTTGGTCTGGTAAGCCGACTACTTCCCCAATTACGTTTGAACCACGTTTTAGGAAGAAGTCACGTCCCATACGACCAATTGCAAAGATTACATACTCTTCATTTGAAGAATGTCTTTCTGCTATGGCATTAGCTACAGCACGAATAACATTACTGTTATATGCTCCGGCCAATCCACGATCAGCAGTTATGACAAGATATGCAGTCTTTTTAACAGGGCGGGAAGTTAACATTGGATGTCCACTATCACTAGTACCTGATGCAATTGCTCCAACTACTTCTTGAATTTTCGACATGTAAGGAACATATGCTTTTGCATTTTCCTCCGCACGGTTCAATTTAGAAGCAGAAACCATTTGCATAGCTTTTGTTATCTGACTTGTTTTCTTTGTAGATGTTATTTTACTTTTTATGTCGCGTAATGATGCCACTGGTATTTCACCACCTTTTTGTTTTTTTCACTTAGACAAAGAAATTATTCAGATTTAGCGAAAGTTTTTTTGAATGCAGAAATTGCATTGTTCATATCTTCATCTGATGGAAGGTCTTTTGTCGTGCGAATATGATCTAAAACGTTTGTGTGGTTTGAATCTAACCAAGTTCCAAGTTCCGCTTCAAAACGAGTAATATCTTTTACTGGAATATCATCTAAATGGCCACGTGTTAGAGCATATAAAATCATAACTTGTTTTTCCACTTTAATCGGGCTATTCAAGTCTTGTTTTAATACTTCTACTGTACGCACACCACGGTTAAGTTTTGCTTGAGTTGCAGAGTCAAGATCTGATCCAAATTGAGAGAATGCTTCTAGCTCACGGAATGCTGCTAAGTCAAGACGTAGAGTTCCCGCAACTTTTTTCATTGCCTTAATTTGTGCTGATCCACCTACACGAGATACAGATAATCCGGCATTAATCGCTGGACGTACACCCGAGAAGAATAAATCAGATTGTAAGAAGATTTGACCATCTGTAATAGAAATTACGTTTGTTGGAATATAAGCAGAGATATCTCCAGCTTGTGTTTCAACGAATGGTAATGCAGTAATTGAACCTGAACCAAGTGTTTCATTTAACTTCGCAGCACGCTCTAATAGACGGCTGTGTAAGTAGAATACATCCCCTGGATACGCTTCACGGCCTGGAGGACGACGAAGAAGTAATGAAAGTTCACGGTATGCAGCAGCTTGTTTAGATAAATCATCATAAACGATTAATACGTGCTTACCATCGAACATAAATTCTTCTGCCATAGTTACACCAGCATAAGGAGCTAAGTATAATAATGGTGAAGGTTGTGATGCAGATGCAGTTACAACGATAGTGTATTCTAAAGCACCGTTTTTACGAAGTGTTTCTACTACGTTACGTACAGTCGATTCCTTTTGTCCAATAGCCACATAGATACAAATCATATCTTGGTCTGCTTGGTTTAGGATTGCATCGATTGCAACAGATGTTTTACCTGTTTGACGGTCACCAATGATTAACTCACGTTGTCCACGTCCGATTGGTACAAGTGCATCAATCGCTTTGATACCTGTTTGAAGTGGCTCATGTACAGACTTACGTGCCATAACCCCTTGTGCAGGACTTTCAATTGGACGAGATTTTGTAGTTGCGATAGGACCTAGTCCATCAACTGGTTGGCCAAGTGGATTTACAACGCGACCAATCAATTCTTTACCAACTGGAACTTCCATAATACGGCCTGTTCGACGTACTTCATCGCCTTCTTTGATGTCAGTGTATGGTCCAAGGATAACGATACCAACATTGTTGGCTTCCAAGTTTTGTGCCATACCTAAAACACCAGTTGAGAACTCTAAAAGTTCTCCAGCCATGACATTGTCGAGGCCATGAGCACGAGCGATACCGTCACCAATCGTGATAACCGTACCGACGTCGCTAACTTTCATCTCAGATTCGTAATTCTCAATCTGCTGCTTAATCAAGACACTGATTTCTTCAGCTTTGATGCTCATGTATGTCACCTCTCATAATTCATAATATTAACCGATCAAGTTACGTTTTAAGCGATCTAATTTTGTGCTTAGAGTGCTATCGTATATGCGGTTTCCGATTTGAACACGTATACCACCAATAATAGATGGATCTACAATGTTTTGAATATTTAAAGATTGTTTACCTACGTTTTTAGCAAATGCAGTAGATACGTTTGCACGTTCTTCTTCTGTAAGTGCACGTGTAGTATATACTTTCGCTTCCGCAACACCTTGTGCTTCATTCGAAAGAATCATAAATTCAGAAATAATGTCGGATACTTCTGCTAATCTCTTCTTATCAATTAACACTAAAAGTGTATTAATAACAATTGGGTTCGCATTTGTAAAGATTTGACGAATTAACTCTTTTTTCTTGTCTAGAGATAACTTTGGAGACGTAAATAAAGTTTTCACATCTTTGTTGCCATTCCAAACTACTTTAAGTTCACGTAAATCATTTTCGACTGCTTGTACTACATTTTTTTGTGTTGCTAGCTCGAACAAAGAGATTGCATAACGCTTAGCTACAGTTGAATTACTCACTTAACTTCGCCTGCCTTCGCAATCGTTGCCTCGATTAGCGCACGATTATCTTCTTCCGAAACTTCTTTTTCAAGAACTTTCGACGCTGCAAGTACTGAAAGTGAAACTACTTCTTCTCGTACCGCTGCAATCGCTCTTTCTTTTTCTGTATCAATTTCACGGATAGCAGATTCTTTCAAACGGATAGCTTCAGAACGAGCAGTTGTGATAATTTCCTCACGAGATGCATCGCCTTGCTTTTTCGCATTTTCTACAATCGCTAATGCTTCCGTACGTGCTTCTTTAAGTAAGTCACGTTGTTCTTCAAGTAAACGCTGAGATTCCCCGCGGCTATTTTCAGCTGCTGCGATTTCACTTGCGATTAACTCTTCACGTTGAGTCATAATCCCCATAAGTGGACCCCAAGCTACTTTCTTCAATAGAGCCATAAGTAAGATGAAGAAGAATAATGTAGCAAAAATATCCCAAATATTCAACCCATCATGGCCACTAGCACCAAGTACAAGGTAATCAAAAGACACGATTGTTTCACTCCTTTCAAACGCTATTAAGAGATCTTGCTTCTATTATTTAATAGTAATCATTGTTTTCTAGTTCATATGTTGTGTTATTCATAAAGAGAATGGCGGATGTAAAACCCGCCATCATAGATTTTTAAAGTTAATACTATTGGTTTAATACGATGAAAGCGATAACTGCTGCGATAATTGGAATCGCCTCAACTAATGCTACCCCGATGAACATAACTGTTTGTAAAGCTCCACGTGCTTCTGGTTGACGAGCGATACCTTCTACTGTTTTTGAAACGATTAATCCGTTACCAATACCTGCACCAAGTGCACCTAAACCGATTGCTATAGCTGCTGCTAATAATCCTACTGAACCTGTCATTGTTTATTTCCTCCTTGGAATGTTGTTTTTATTTTTTCTGTTTAAGAATCTAAACAGTTATATTAATGGTCTGCTGACACTTTATGTGACATATAAACCATTGTTAACATAACGAAAATGAATGCTTGGATACCGCCTATAAATAGGGAGAATCCTTGCCATGCCATTGCTGGAATAATTGCTCCAACAAAGCCAAATACTGAGGACGTTGCTAAACCTGCGATTAGTCCTAAAAGAACCTCACCTGCATAGATATTACCGTAAAGACGTAGACCAAGTGTCAACGTATTTGCGAATTCCTCGATAATTTTTAATGGGAATAAGAACGGCATTGGCTTTAAGTATGTATCTACTGCATAGCCCTTCATACCTTTTGCCTTTATTCCGTAATAGTGCGTTAAAATGATAACCATCACTGCAAGTGTCATGGTAATTGTCGGATCCGCAGTTGGGGATTTCCACCAAAGAACTCCATCATATGATATCGAGAATGGAAGACCTAGTACGTTAGCTACTGCGATAAACATAAGAAAAGTTATTCCAAGAACATGGAATCGTCCGCCTGTTTGCCAGTCGAAGTTACTTTTAATGATCCCTTTCACAAAGTCCATTATCCACTCCATGAAGTTTTGCATACCTGTTGGCTTCATCTTTAGATTTCTTGTCGCAATAAATGCGATTAAAAATACGATGAGTGTTGTAACCGCAAGCATTAAAATGTTTGACCAGTTACCGTACATCCCAAAAAGTTCAAATGTGGGATTTGCATGTTCCACGATTAATTCACCTCTCTTTCACATTCTCATTGCTGATTTTTTACATGAAACATAATACGTTCTACTACTAGCAGAACATAGGGAATCATTAATCCGATAACTGTACCGATAAGATGGAAGTACTCTGGAAGAGCAATTGCAATTGCTACAGCTGCAACACCGGACGCAAATCTGAATGTTGTACCTAAACCTGCTCGTCCTTTTCCACTTTCAAGCACACGATCAAATTTCTCCATTCTACGGACTAGAATCCAGAAATTATACAGACCAAATAAAGAACCAAGTGCCAAGCCTGCAAAAATTGTCGAATAAGGTGTAAAACCCCAACCTAGCGCACAAGCTGCGAGCAAAAAATATATGTACTTTTTTTGCCGCGTAAATATACGTTGCATTTCTAGCATTGATCTTTAATCTCCTGAATCATATTTTCGAATGGTCGTAATTACCCCAAACATGCTAATGTAGAGTTAACAAAAGGGTAAATACTGATAATACTGGAGTGGTTCTAATATTTCGTCCATTCATATCCCTATGAAGGAGTTGAACCGTTAAGCTGTGAGAGAATCGCAGAAATATAACGCTTCCCCTTTAAAAGGACGTCAGTTACGACGTAAAAAGAATCCTCACATTTTTTCCTTATTAAGTAAAAACTGTGAATCTAGTAGAAAGTTAACCTGACAAGTGTTTCAAGCATGAAACCCCTATCATGATTATCCTTTGTAAGCATACAATAGGGGCAAAATGATGTCAATTGCTTATAGTGAAAAACTTATGACTGTAATACTTTCCGACATTTTATTGACAAATTTTAATTTTCATCTTTTTGAAGAAAATTTATCAACTCTTCTACTATCCTTTGTGAAGCCTTACCATCTCCGTATGGGTTACTTGCTTTAGACATCTCATTATAAGCAACTTCGTCTGTTAGCAACTCATTTGTTAGTTGGTAGATTGTTTCTTCTTCTGTACCAGCAAGTTTCAAGGTTCCCGCTTCAATACCTTCTGGTCGTTCAGTAGTATCACGAAGTACTATTACAGGCTTTCCAAGTGAAGGTGCCTCTTCTTGAACACCACCTGAATCCGTCAGGATTATATGAGAACGTGCAGCAAAGTTATGGAAATCCAGAACTTCTAAAGGTTCTATTAAATGGATTCGCTCATTATCACCTAAAATTTCGTTAGCAATATCTCTCACAGCTGGATTCATATGAACTGGATAAATTACTTGTACGTCTTTGTGTTCCTTTAGCAATCTATTAATAGCACGGAACATATTACGCATTGGTTCACCCAAGTTCTCACGGCGATGAGCAGTCAACAAGATAATTCTACTTCCCTTAAGTTGTTCCAAAAGTGGATGTGTATAATCTTCTCTTACTGTTGTTTTTAAAGCATCGATCGCAGTATTACCAGTAACAAAAATGGTATCTTGACGCTTATTCTCATCTAATAGATTTCTTTCAGATTTGATAGTAGGAGCAAAATGGATATCTGCCATTACTCCAGTAAGCTGACGGTTCATTTCTTCTGGGAAAGGTGAAAACTTATTCCATGTGCGTAATCCTGCTTCTACATGTCCGATTGCGATTTGATTGTAAAATGCTGCAAGACTAGCCACAAAAGTAGTGGAAGTATCTCCATGAACAAGTACAATATCAGGTTTTGCTTCTTTCATGACTTTATCTAAACCTTCAAGCGCTCTAGTCGTAATATCTACTAATGTTTGACGGTCTTTCATCATATTCAAGTCGTAGTCTGGTTTTATGTTAAATGTATCCAATACTTGGTCAAGCATTTGACGATGTTGAGCGGTCACCGTTACAAGTGATTCAATCTCTTCTGGGTGTTTTTGAAGTTCCAAGACAAGTGGAGCCATTTTAATAGCCTCAGGTCTCGTACCAAAAATCGTCATTACTTTATATTTACGCATGAAATACAAACACTCCTTTTATTTTGTGCCAAACAACCGGTCTCCAGCATCACCTAATCCAGGAACAATATATCCATGATCATTTAACTTTTCATCCAAAGCGGCAATATAAATGTCTACGTCCGGATGTGCCTGTTGAAGAGCCTCTACTCCTTCAGGTGCTGCGATTAAACACATGAACTTAATGCTTGTCGCTCCACGTGATTTCAGTGAGTTTACCGCTTCAATCGCTGAACCACCTGTAGCTAGCATAGGATCTACTAATATAAAATCACGTTCTGCAACATCTGCAGGTAATTTCACGTAATATTCAACCGGCTTCAATGTTTGTGGGTCGCGGTAAAGTCCGATATGTCCTACTTTTGCAGCAGGTATTAACTTTAGAATTCCATCAACCATTCCAATTCCAGCACGTAAAATAGGAACTATTCCTAATTTTTTTCCTGCAAGAATTTTAGATTTTGTTAGTTGAACTGGAGTTTCTACTTCTGTTTCCTCCAATGGCATTTCACGTGTAATTTCAAACGCCATAAGTGTAGCTACTTCATCCACTAATTCACGAAACTCTTTTGTGCCTGTTTTTACATCGCGAATATATGTAAGTTTGTGTTGAATAAGAGGGTGGTCAAATACAAATACTTTCGGCATACTAGCAGCATCTCCTTTTATTTTATTTAAATTCTACTAATTATAACAAAAAACACGGGATACAAACAGTAATCCTACGTTTTTAATATTGCGTCTATTTGATTTAAGTGCATAGGTTTGAAAAAATAGAACCCTTGGCCAAACCGGACATTTTAACTCATTCAATATTTCCACCTGTTCTATAGTCTCTATTCCTTCGGCACCACGATTAAGTTTAGGTTTTTAGCGAGTAGTTTAGCGTTTGGACAATTGTTTTAGCACCCGAATTATGAATCTCTTGGATAAAGCTTCTGTCCATTTTCATTTCGCTATCGATAACTTATGTAAATAACTTATAGAGAGAGATTAAAACTGTGGATTAGTAAATAAAATTAGATTTTTGCTTCACAAGGATTAGTGATGATAAAACGAAGTACATGTTAGAGTTTTGTGTTCAAAATTAAAGCCAGCTACTAATAATTACGTAGCTGGCTTTAATGCTTATTAGGTTATTCGTATAATGGGAAGTTACTCGTTAAAGTTGCAACTCTTTCTTTTGCTTCTTTTAATACTTCTGCATCCTCATTATTTTTTAATAGTTTAGCAATGATAGATGCAATTTCTTTCATCTCTGCTTCTTTAAATCCTCGCGATGTCACAGCTGGTGTACCAATGCGGACACCGGATGTGATGAATGGACTTGCCGTATCAAATGGAATTGTGTTTTTGTTGACTGTAATTCCAACTTCATCAAGGACATGTTCCGCTACTTTACCCGTTAGGCCAAGAGCAGATACATCTAATAACATGACGTGATTATCGGAACCACCAGAAACAATACGGATTCCTTCTTCTGTTAAACTTTCTGCCAAAGCTTTTGAATTGGCAATCACTTGTGCTTGATACTCTTTAAATTCAGGTTTTTGCGCTTCGCCAAATGCTACAGCTTTTGCTGCGATTACGTGCATTAATGGGCCACCTTGAATCCCTGGGAAAATTGTTTTATCAATTTTCTTTGCAAACTCTTCAGTCGTTAAGATTAAGCCACCACGTGGTCCACGTAATGTTTTATGTGTTGTAGATGTTACGAAATGTGCATGGGGTACTGGGTTTGGATGAAGGCCAGCAGCAACTAAACCTGCAATATGTGCCATATCTACAAATAAGTATGCACCCACTTCATCTGCAATTTCACGGAATTTAGCGAAGTCAATAGTACGTGAATACGCACTTGCTCCAGCAACGATCATTTTCGGCTTGTGCTCTAGTGCAATTCCACGAACTTCTTCATAATCGATTAGTTCCGTTTCTTTGTTAACACCGTACTCGATAAAATTATATTGAATACCACTAAAATTGACAGGAGAACCATGCGTTAAATGCCCACCATGGGATAAATTCATCCCTAAGATCTTGTCACCTGGTTGCAATGCAGTCATGTACACTGCCATATTTGCTTGAGAACCTGAATGTGGTTGTACATTGGCATGTTCTGCACCAAAAATTTCTTTCAAACGATCACGTGCAATATTTTCTACTACATCTACATGCTCACAGCCACCATAGTAACGTTTACCAGGGTAACCTTCTGCATATTTATTGGTTAGGACAGAGCCTTGTGCTTCCATAACCGCCTCTGATACAAAGTTCTCTGATGCGATTAACTCAATATTCGACTGTTGACGCTTTTTCTCTGCTAACATTGCCTCATATACTGCTGGATCTTGTGATAAAATTTTCTCCACTATTCGTTCCTCCTCCAAATTCATCCGTAAAATGCACGTTCTCCACCTATTAGCTTAGGACGTGTTTTCGCAATCAAAACGATTGCTTCCCCAATTTTCTTAATGGACAAGCGAATTGGTACTGCAACAGGTTGAAGTTGCATACCAATCAAGGTTTGTCCTATATCAATGCCTACATGTGCTTGAACATGCTCGACTACAACAGGGTCACTAAAATGTGTGTACGCATATGCAGACATAGAACCACCTGCACGTACTACTGGAATTACTGATACTTCTGGCAATCTATAATGTAACTGTGCTGCTCTTTCCATTGTAATGGCACGATTAATGTGTTCGCATCCTTGGAAAGCCAAATGTATATTGTTGCGATTTGCAAATGCTCGTAAAGGGGTGAATAAAACCTCGGCTACTTCTAATCCGCCTGCAGTTCCAATTTTCTCACCAATAATTTCTGAGGTTGAACATCCAACGACAAATAAATCATTTTCATGAAATTCAATTTGCTGCTCCACTTCTAAAAGTAGTTGTTCGATTTGTTCTACCCACAAATTCTTTGCTTCCATCAGGAATCCCTTCCTCTATGCATTTTCTATTTCTGTAATTTTTTCTACACGACGTAAATGACGACCGCCTTCAAAATCTTGTGCAAGCCAAGTCGAAACTATTTCTCTTGCAAGTCCGGCTCCAATAACACGTTCCCCCATTGCGATAATGTTGGAATCATTGTGGTTTCTAGTAGCCTTCGCAGAAAAAACATCATGAACTAATGCACAGCGAATACCTTTTACCTTGTTTGCAGCAATTGACATACCTATACCAGTACCACAGATTAAAATACCACGATCGAAATTACCACTTGCCACACCCTCTGCTACTGGCATAGCAAAGTCCGGAAAGTCAACAGAATCGTTACTTTTCGGTCCAAAATCTTCATAAGATAATCCTAATTCTTCAAGTAGCTGTATTATTTCCTGACGTAGATTATTTCCGCCATGATCGGAAGAAATTGCAATTTTCAACTCGTTCCCTCTTTTCTGTTTTTACTCCATATCATCATACCATTTTTCTATATAAAAAAACACAACTCACGCATAATGAGTTGTGTTTTTTATGCTTAATTTTATTAATTTCTGAAATTTATTTAATTAATCAATCTTTTTTTATTAATTTTTTCTAAAATAACGAACTATTTTTAATTTTAACGTCATAATGTTCGTGTTTTATAATCTTGACGATATCAGAATTAGATAGTTTTTCGATCAAATTGTGAGATCACTTTAAATAGCTCTTCCGATTGTTCTTTTAGCCCGTATGAAACTGCTTCTATTTGTTCTATAGAACGAGCTTGTTCATCCGTAGCACTGCGCACCTCTTCTGCTCCTGCAGATGTTTCTTCAGCAATGGCAGCTACTTCTTGTGACTGACGAGCCGTACTTTCTATATTTGTTAACTGTTTTTCCACTAATGATGAAATTTCCACTACCGATTCGGCCATCTCATGAATTTTCGTAGACATTCCTTCAATTGCTTCATTTGTTTCAGAAACTCGTTTAGCCTCTCCAACCGCAAAGCTGACTTGGTTCGTCATCTGGTGGACAACTGTTTGCACATCTGTTTGTATTGCTAAAATTAGTTTAGAAATACCTTGGACGGCTTTAGCACTTTCATCCGCTAGTTTCCGAACTTCTTCTGCTACAACAGCAAATCCTTTACCATGCTCCCCAGCACGTGCTGCTTCAATAGATGCATTTAACGCAAGTAAATTCGTTTGTGCCGCAATGTCTCCTACCAATTGAATGATGCTTTCCACTTTCCCTGCATTCTCTTCTAATTGATGAACATTTCCAAGCGCTGCTTCACTACCTGTAGCAATTTTTTGGATCCCGTTTACTAACGATTGAATTACCTCTCTAGTTTGAGATAAACCTATAATCATTTCATTTGACTGTTCGGAAGATTTTTCTGCACGTAGATTAACTTCTGATGCTAGCACTCGAACATCCTCTACTGATTCTGCTGTTTCTTGTACCGCTATGGCAGAGTGCTCAGCACCTTGTGAGATTTGCGCTATTGTATGAGCGATTGCTTCTGCTTGTTCTGAAGCAGCAGATGATTCTACCGACAGCTGTTGAACCGTTCTATTTGTTTTATCAAAGTTGTCTTCAATACTTTGCACCATTTCTCTTAAATTTACTAGCATGGACTGAAATGCGATCGCTACCGACTGGATCTCATCTTTCGATTTCGGCACTTCTACATTTATCCCAATTTTTCCCTCTGAAGCTAAAATTGCTACCTTTTCCAAGTTGAATAAAGGCTTGATAATTAACCCACTGAAAAAATAGGCTAAAACACCGGACCAGAATATTCCTAGTGCATAGGTGGCAACCTCAAACCCCCAAGAATTTGTTGCTCCATCAAACAATATTGGTTGTACGAAGCGAATAAATAGAGCACTTGTTGTATATGTAATCAGCGCTAAAATTGTAACAAATAACACAATCTTTTTTTGTAGTCCAAAACTGTGCTTTTTCTTTTTTTCTTTCATCTCATTTCCCCCTGTAGTTTGTTCACTAGTCCATCTGTTAATACTTGTAATTCGTGAAAAGTACTTTCATATGTAAACAAATCTCCCCCGTACGGATCTGATACATCTTTGATATCATCAGGGGTCACAAACTCTTTGTACATATATATTTTAGATATTGCATGAGGGAAACCTAAAATAATTGCATGTTTATGAGAGGCCGTCATTGTTAGGATTAAATCAGCCCAATCGATTAGAGTCTCATCTACAGAAGTAGACGAGTGCGCAAATGGAATCATTTGTTGTTCTAATACTAATTGACTATTTCTAGATATAGGTCCGCCCTCCGAAGCATAGATGCCGGCTGATCGAACTTGCAAGCCATCAATGTTTCGTGATTTTAATAATGCCTCGGCAATTGGACTCCGACAAGTGTTACCCGTACAAACAAACAGAATATTCATAGATCTATTTCCTCATCTCTAGTATATATTAATTAGTCCTATAATTGTGTTGTAAATTGTTAAATATTTCGTAACGTGAGAATACCCATTAACAAAATTAGTACTCCGGCAAATCTTAAAATAAGTGCTCGGTTCATAAAAGTATGTTTGAATATAACCTTTTGCGCTATAAATACAGCAATATACGAAAAGAGGCCAGCACTTAATATAAATACAAACTTTTCTAATTTAAGCATACCAAATGAAACACTAACTGAAAAGGTATCTAGGCTAGCAAAAACCGCGAGTAAATATGGGGACAACAGTGGAACTTGTTTTGGAGATTGAGCTAAAATCATCTGTAATCCTACTAATGATAAAAGAATACCCGATAAATAAGGACTTGCATAAGCCAAATAATTTTGTACAACGACACCTGCATAATAACCGATTAACGGAAAAAGCATATGTAAAGAAGCTACCCATGCAGCAAGTGTAAAAATTTGCTTACGATATACAACCAACGAAAATAAAATAAGTACGTCCACAGACATCAAGGCGCCTGCTAAAATTTCACGCCACAAAAAAATCTCCCCCGTCTATTTGCATACTTAAATGTATGCAAATAGACGAGCGAGAATACAATATTAGCTATAAAACCATTTACCATCAGCCGCTTTTTCTAACCGATTCATAATCGCTGTTCCCACACCTGCTTTTGAGAGAACGGGAACGAGGATAATATCCGCATCTGTTTCATCACAATCTCTTAAAGCCTGATACAGTAAATGCGCTGCATCACTAAGCTGATCTTCTTTTCCTAATGAAAAAAAGTAATCTACGTTTATGTGCCTAAATGATTCACTTGCTATTATTGCTACCTTTTTCTGTTCATTATGTATTTTTTCTACTGCTTCTTTAAGCTTTACTAAAGATGCTTCTATTAAATATACAGGAGAATCAGGAGCGTAATGGGCATATTTCATGCCTGGTGCTCGTGGAGCTTCTTTTTCATCGGTCGGTTGAGCTTCCCCGACTTGCCCAATCACTTTTTCTAGCATTTCCTTCGTTACTCCACCTGGACGAAGAATAGTAGGTAAATCATTTACAAATTCTATTACAGTAGATTCTAAACCTATGCCAGTAGTTCCACCATCTAAAATAAGGGGTATTTTCCCTTCTAAATCATGATGTACATGCACTGCTTTTGTAGGACTTGGTTTCCCACTTTTATTGGCACTTGGAGCAGCAACAGGTTGTTTTAATTGTTTTAATAATTCTAGCGCTACCTTATGCTCTGGCATTCTGACTCCAACCGTTTGCAATCCAGCTGTTACATTTTTTGCCAAGGTATTCGGTCTTAGCGGCAAGATAAGCGTTAGGGGGCCGGGCCAAAATGCATCCATACACACTTCCGCAAGTTTAGGTATATCTTGAGTAAATGCCATCATCTCTTCCTTAGAACCAATATGGACAATAAGCGGATTGTCTTGTGGTCTTCCCTTTGCTTCGAATATTTTAGCTACTGCTTCTTCGTTCGTGGCAATCGCACCTAATCCGTATACTGTTTCTGTTGGAAAAGCTACCACTTCCCCTTTTGTTAATAAATCCACAGCCTGTGTATAACTATCGTTATTTGTTAATAAGTTATCCACATTCTTAATTATGGTTTTCATGTTGTATTTTCTCCTTTCTTGCTTACTTATCCACAAATTGTTGATAACTATCATTTTATTGTTAGTAACTATGTGGAAAACTTCTTTTTCAGCCACTCCCATACCCAGAATTTAGGCTTTTCTTCTTTCACTTCTTCTTTATAGCATACCTTTGGGAAAAGTGCGCACCACCAGTTATCCCCTCTTGCGTTACCAATGGAAATAACAATAGATTCTGTCATCACTTGTGAAGAAATACCTGCCTCCCAAACTTTCGGTGGAAAGCTCGCCTGGCCTTTCGTAATGTTAATATTTGTATCTAAAGAGTTCGATAACTTCTCGACTGCTTTTTCTAATTCGCTATACGTTGTTTGTGGATTACTTACGTAGTTTAGCAACATTGGTTCTATATGATGTTTCACGTCATTTTTCATTTGTTGGTCTTCCATTGTATTACTATTTGCTATTAGTCGAAAACGCATACCTTCTACTTCTTCGTTTTGTTGAAACAATAAAAATAAACAAAACTGAATTAGTAACAGCATCCAAACAAAGAATATCAATGCATCTACTTGTTTCCCGATACTTGGTGCTTTTTTAATCTCGTAATCTGGTAACATATAACATTCCCCCTTAGGAACATTGTTACCAGTAGATTCATATTTTATTCAGTGCTTAAGTGAATTTCATAAAATTAATTATTATGAGATTCTGCATCAACTTGTTTGGTGTCGATGCAACAACAGAACAACGCTTTCCATATGCACGTTTGTATTAATCTTAATATCAAAGGAAAGCAAATGAATACTCGCTTTAATCCTTGATTGTGCAAAAAACAAAACGATTTTTTTGGTTAATATCTTGAACGATTTCTACCAGTGCTTCTGGAAAAACATTTTGAAGCATTTTTTGAACAGCTGGGCCTTGTTCGTAGCCAATCTCAAAACCTATGAAACTCGGAGCATTCATCACACTAGGAAGCTTTTCTGCCATTTTTCTATAAAGCTGTAAGCCATCCTCATCTGCAAATAGAGCAAGATGTGGTTCATAATCTATTACTGTATCAGAAAGACTTGCCGCTTCATGTGATCCTATATATGGAGGGTTCGATAATATAATATCCCATTTTTGATCGGCGATTGGGGCTAGTAAATCACCTTGTTTGAAATCTATCAGCGCTTCTAAGCGCTCGGCATTCTTTTTAGCTACGCTTAAAGCCTCCACCGATATGTCTGTTGCAGTGACAGTTGCATGTGGTATTTCCTTTTTAATAGTTATTGCTATTGTGCCACTTCCAGTTCCGATATCAGCAATTTTTATAGGTTTGTTTAACTCAAATAGACTTGCAGCTCTTTTTTGAACTTCTACAATTAATTCTTCTGTTTCTGGTCTCGGAATTAAAACATGTTCATTCACTAAAAAATCACGACCGTAAAAACTCTCTTGTCCTATAATATATTGGAAAGGCCTACCAGTGGCATGTTCTTCTATATAAGCCCAAAATGTTTGAAATGCTTCTATAGTTATTTCATCATATATAGCAATCATCAACTCGGAGTAGTTTTTCCGTAAGACATGCTGTAATAAGTAGCGAGCAACTTCTTTTTCACGATTATTCTCCTCTAAAAAAGAAGAAGCCCGTTTTAGGGCCTCAAAATTTGTTTTACACATTCGTATCATTCATTCTCTCTAATTTTTCTGCTTGATCTTCCATTATTAATGCATCAATCACTTCATCCATTTTACCTTCTAGGACCTGATCAAGTTTTTGCAAAGTCAATCCGATTCGGTGATCTGTTACACGATTTTGTGGATAGTTATACGTACGAATCCGTTCCGAACGGTCTCCTGTTCCTACTGCCGATTTACGCACAGCATCATATTCTGCTTGTGCTTCTTGAAGGAATTTATCCGCTACGCGTGCACGAAGAATTTTCATCGCTTTTTCTCTGTTTTTAATCTGTGATTTTTCATCTTGCATAGAAACAGTAATTCCCGTTGGTAAATGTGTCATTCGAACCGCGGACATAGTTGTATTTACAGACTGTCCTCCCGCACCCGATGAAGCAAATGTATCCACACGAACTTCCTTCTCATGGATCTCCACGTCCACTTCCTCCGCTTCCGGAAGTACAGCAACAGTGGCCGTAGAAGTATGAATACGTCCGCCTGATTCTGTTTCTGGAACACGTTGTACTCGGTGTGCCCCGTTTTCATATTTCATTTTGGAATAAGCACTTTTTCCGTTAATCATGAAAATAATTTCTTTGAAGCCGCCAAGCCCAGTTGGGTTGGATTCCATAATATCTATTTTCCAGCCTTGGGTTTCCGCAAATCTGCTATACATACGGAACAAATTCCCTGCAAATAACGCAGCTTCGTCTCCGCCAGCAGCCCCGCGAATTTCCATAATAACGTTTTTATCATCATTTGGATCCTTCGGAATTAACAATAGTCTTAATCGTTCTTCTAACACTTCGATTTGGTCCTCTAAATCACTGACCTCTTCTTTCACCATTTCACGCATATCAGCGTCCAACTTTTCCTCTAGCATTTGCTTCGAGTCTTTATACTGACTTTTAACTTCTTTGTATTCACGGTAGGCATCTACAGTTCCTTGTAGATCCGATTGTTCTTTTGAATATTCTCTTAGCTTATTTAGATCATTGACCACTTCTGGATCACTAAGCAGTTCATTTAAATTATTGTAACGATCTTCTACCGATTGTAATCGATCAAACATCGAGCTCACCTCGTTCATTTAAGTATATATCTTTCCTATTATAAAGAAAAACTAACATTCCCGCTACTTTTTCTGTAAAGGTTTTGATCGTATGAGAAAAATAGTAAGAAAAATCCTATGGCTTAAGGTATAAAAACTGTTTCTATCGTTTTCGAAGGGCTTTAGACAGACGTTTTGCTACATAATTACCGAATAATTTTTTAGGGATGCTGGTTAGTTGTGACGTTCGTCACAACTAACCAGCATCCCTTTTTTCGGTAACTTTATGGCACCGATCTGCCCATCTCCCTTCTACAACTCGTAGAAACGGGTAAGTACGTTTTTGGATAACTAGAGATAAGATACCTTCATATTTATATAGGAGCTCTCGAAGATGCAATTTCGTTCGCTAATTCGCTTCTTTTTTTAGTAAACACTTACTATTTTTCCTTACTTCCACTTATGTAATAGACAATCCACACTCTTCATCCTATATTACAAAATAGCATCCTTAATTTAACAAAATATTTTATCACTTCATTAACTTTGACTACTATTTCATCTAAGCTATATGCTTCACCAAATCTTATAGTAGAGTACTACACATTATATTGATTGTAGTGGAAGGTGGCGACTCCAGTGGGATGAGTGAGACAGATGAGAT
Organism: Psychrobacillus sp. FSL K6-1464; assembly: GCF_038003145.1. NCBI lineage: Bacteria > Bacillati > Bacillota > Bacilli > Caryophanales > Bacillaceae > Psychrobacillus > Psychrobacillus sp. FSL K6-1464. The sequence goes on along the minus strand of NZ_JBBOOP010000001.1, from coordinate 626,240 downwards.
ATCACAACGACGCGCTAGCGACGGTGATAGCTCATCGCTCACCCCACGGAAAGCGTCCACCTGTAACAGAAATCGGCGGCACATTTAATTCTTAAATTCACCTGTAACACTAGCTTAGGACATATCATTTTCTTTTCATTCTTTAAAATTCCACTTCATAGAATTTAATGAAGTGGATTTTCAGTAGCTTATAGTGGTGGATTGGCGTGGCATTTTCTGCATACTGGGTAGTAGGAGTCATTACCGCCTATTTGAATTTGTTCGCCAGTGTAGACAGGTTTTCTTTGGTCATCAACTCGTAGATTCATGATTGCTTTTTTATGACAGAACCAGCAGATAGTTTTCATCTCTTCAATTTTGTCTGCGTAAATTAGCATATAACGACTTCCCTCAAAAAGTTCATTTTGGAAATCATTTTTTAGTCCGAAGCCCATTACTGGAATATCTAAATCGTCTACTATTTTCGTTAGTTGCAGAACATGTTCCTTTGTTAAAAACTGAACTTCATCGATTAACACACAGTAAGGCTTTATAGATTCTGCCTGAACTAATTCAAATAGATTAGTTTCATCATAAATAGCTGTTGCCTTTCTTTTCAAGCCAATTCTACTAGAAACATGACCGACTTCGTCACGTGTATCTATTCCTGGTGTAAATATTAAAACAGGTTTGTCCTGTTCCTCATAATTATGAGCAACTTTTAATATCTCTATTGATTTTCCACTATTCATCGCTCCGTGTTTGTAAAATAATTGCGCCATAATTTGTCTCCTTGTGTGCTATGTATTTTCTATCTTATTTATATCATACGTGAACTGTTAACGGAAACCATATTTGCCTTAAAATAAAAATACCTGCAAAGCAAAATGCTCTACAGGTACTTCAATATTAGTTTTCTTGGTCTTCTGAAATTTCTTCTTTAATGCCGTATTTTTTGTTGAAGCGATCCACACGGCCATCAGCTGCTGCGAATTTTTGACGCCCAGTGTAAAATGGGTGACATTCGTTACAGAACTCGACTTTAATGTCATTTTTTACAGAACCAGTTGTGAATGTGTTACCACATGAACATGATACTGTAGCTTCTTTGTAATCGGGATGAATTCCTGCTTTCATCTCTATCTCTCCTCTCGCCCTGAACCATCTGGAACAGAGTTGGTTATGATACTGATACCTTACACGATCCGATTGTTGTCAATCGCATATGTAGCAGAAAATTGTGATGTTACGTTAAATATAATACCATCTATAGGCGTTTAATGCAAATGTTTAGTTTATATTTGTTTTTAGTAATTACTTTTTATAGTGAAACTTTACCACTTTTATGCGCTTTCATTTCTACAGCAAGTTGTTCGAAGAATCCTTCATTTGTTTTGGTTTGGCGAAGCTTTCTTAAGAAGCGTTCTCCAAAATCAGATGAATCCGAGAAGGTTTTACGTATCGCCCAAAGTTTGTCCAACTGCTCTTTCGGTATAAGTAATTCTTCTTTTCTTGTTCCTGAACGACGAATATCGATCGCTGGGAAGATACGACGCTCTGCAAGGCTTCTGTCTAAGTGAAGTTCTAAGTTACCAGTTCCCTTAAATTCCTCATAGATTACTTCGTCCATTCTGGATCCCGTATCGACTAATGCCGTGGCAAGAATTGTTAAACTGCCACCTTCTTCGATATTACGAGCTGCTCCGAAAAATCGTTTTGGACGATGGAAAGCAGCAGGATCAATACCACCTGATAGTGTACGACCGCTTGGTGGAATAACTAAGTTGTAAGCACGAGCTAAACGAGTAATTGAATCCATCAAAATAATAACGTCGCGTTTATGTTCAACTAATCGCATTGCTCTTTCCAGTACAAGTTCAGCCACTTTTACATGATTTTCTGGAACTTCATCAAATGTAGAACTCACTACATCTGCTTTAACCGAACGCTCAATATCAGTTACTTCTTCTGGACGCTCATCTATTAATAAAACAATTAGTTCCGCATTTGGATGATTCGTAGTTATTGCGTTAGCAATTTCTTTAATAAGTAATGTTTTACCAGCTTTTGGTGGCGCTACTATTAATCCACGTTGACCATAACCAACTGGTGCTACCAAGTCCATGATACGAGTCGATAGTTTCTCAGGATCCGTTTCTAATTTGATATGACGATCAGGATATAAAGCGGTTAGTCCTGGAAAATGAACTCTTTCCTTTGCTACTTCAGGGTCTTCCCCGTTGACCAATTCAACATGTAACAGGCCATAATAACGTTCACTTTCTTTTGGTGGTCGCACTTTTCCTGTTACTTTGTCTCCGTTACGAAGGTCAAACCTTCTTATTTGAGAAGCGGAGATGTAAATATCCTCTGAACTAGGCGAATAGTTAATCGGGCGCAAGAAACCGAAGCCCTCTTGTTGAATAATTTCAAGTACGCCTTCCATGAAGAAAAATCCTTCTTGTTCCGCACGAGATTTTAAGATTGCAAAAATAAGTTCTTTTTTTGAAAGTTTGCTATATGCGGCTACTTTAAATTTTCGCGCAAGTGTATATAGTTCTTTCAGAGTCATGTTTTCTAACTCATTAATTGTTGTTTGTGTCATATGGAATGCACCACTCTTTATTGTTTTTTATTGTTTTACTATTTTGAGATATTGAGAAAGAAGTTTTATAAGAGGTTACCCGACGCCAGAGATTGGTCGCCGGGTAAAACATAAAGGAAAGTTCTTTTTTATAGACTAAGAAAGTATAAACTTACTAATCAAGATCTGTCTAGCTCCAGCACCTAGCCCCTCGAGGTCGCTTCAGACTTGCACAAAAGGCAAACTACGCCTTTATGACAATTCTTCCAGCGCTTTTCGGGGCTTACGTAGGTGCTTTCGCATTTCTTTTCTGTCTAGCTCCAGCACCTAGCCCCTCGCGGTCGCTTCAGACTTGCACAAAAGGCAAACTACGCCTTTATGGCAAGTCTTCCAGCGCTTTTCGGAGGCCCACAGGATGTGGGTCAGTCAGTCGTTTCGACACGATGTCGCGAACTTAGACTGACTTCCCCAAAAAGGTGCTTTCAAATTTCTTTATAGAACTAGGTTTGGTTTTTTGTTAAGACTGTGACGACCTTCGACAAATCGAACTGTACCTGATTTTGCACGCATAACGATGGAATGCGTTGAACTGAAGGCACCTTTAAATTGTACTCCACGAAGTAGTTCTCCATCTGTCACTCCTGTAGCAGCGAAAATAGCGTCATCGCCTTTAACTAAGTCTTCCATACGTAAAATTTTGTTTACGTCTAATCCCATTTTGATGCAACGCTCAAGCTCTGCTTCGTCTTGAGGAATAAGTTTCCCTTGGATTTCTCCACCTAAACATTTTAATCCAACAGCAGCGATAACTCCTTCTGGAGCACCACCCATACCGAATAAAATATCTACACCTGTATCATCAAACGCAGTATTAATAGCTCCTGCAACGTCACCATCTGTAATTAGTTTTATACGTGCACCAGCTGCTCTGATTTCATCAATAATTTTTTGATGACGAGGACGACCTAAAATAGTAGCCACAACATCTTCAATGTTTTTATTTTTTGCACGAGCAACTGCTTTTAAATTATCTAAAACTGATGCATTAATATCCACTAGACCTACAGATTCAGGTCCTACGGCAAGTTTATCCATGTACATATCTGGAGCATGAAGTAAGTTTCCACGATCGGCAACTGCAAGTACCGCAAGTGCATTCCAACCACCTGAAGCTACGATATTTGTACCTTCTAAAGGATCTACTGCGATGTCAACGTGAGGACCGTCGCTTCCAAGACCAAGTTTTTCACCAATATACAACATCGGTGCTTCGTCCATCTCTCCTTCTCCGATTACAACTACGCCTTCCATAGGAATCGTGTCAAAAACTGTACGCATCGCAGTTGTTGCTGCATCATCCGCTTCATTTTTTAACCCTCGCCCCATCCAACGTGCAGATGCGATTGCTGCTGCTTCTGTTACTCGAACCAATTCCATTGATAAACTACGTTCCATAATAATATAAGCCTCCAGTTTTGCAATATCAGAAATTCCAAATTGCTTTTCTTCCTGTCTCATTGTAGCATATTTGTCAAATTTGATATTAAGAAAATAATAAATGCCTATGTCAGTCCTGATGAGAGCTGGGAGAACTGAAATGAAGGCGTTCTTTGCCTTTATTTGCAGTTCTTAAGCTACTCGAGAGGCTAGACAAATAACAATATAATTTTCAAATATCAAATAAACCACACTGCTAGTAGAGTATTAATCGTTATTTACTTCTATTTCTTTTATTTCTACTCGTCTAATATTCGCTCCAAGTCCTTGAAGCTTATCTACTAATGAGCTATAACCACGTTCTATATGGAATATATCCTGAATTTCCGTTTCACCATCAGCAATTAAACCTGCAAGTACAAGCGCTGCTCCAGCACGAAGATCACTTGCACGAACAGTAGCTGCTTGTAATTTTACCGGTCCTGTAATAATTGCCGTTCTTCCATCCACACGTCCATTTGCATTCATCCTACGTAACTCATCGATTTGCTTAAATCGAGCGGAGTAAATAGTATCTGTAATAACAGATGTGCCAGTAGCTTGGGTCATCAATACAGAAAAAGGTTGTTGTAGGTCGGTTGGAAAACCTGGATATACCAAAGTTTTTACGTCTACAGGTAAGATTGTTTCCACTTTCGGAATGACAATCTTCTCCTCATATTCTTCCACCTTCACACCCATTTCACGAAGCTTTGCAGTTAATGCCTCTACGTGAAAGGGAATTACATTATCAATTGTCACACCATCTCCAGCGACTGCGGCCATAATCATAAATGTGCCAGCTTCAATACGATCTGGAATAATCGTGTGCTTTGTACCATGTAATTCATCAACACCGTCAATTCGGATGACATTTGTACCTGCACCCTTGATGTTCGCACCCATATTAGATAATAATGTTGCAACGTCAATAATTTCCGGTTCTTTTGCTGCGTTTTCAATGATTGTACGGCCTTTTGCTTTAACGGCTGCTAACATAATATTAATAGTAGCACCTACACTTACAACATCTAAATAGATTTTCGCGCCAACTAAGTTTTGTGCACGCAAATAAATCGCACCATGTTCATTGGATACTGATGTACCTAAAGCCTCAAACCCCTTAATATGCTGATCAATAGGTCGTGGCCCTAAGTGGCACCCACCAGGTAAACCAATTGCTGCTTTGTTGAATCGTCCAAGTAAGGCACCCATTAAGTAATAAGATGCACGTAGTTTTTTGATGTTGCCATTTGGTAGAGGCATATCCACAACATTTGTCGGATCAATCGTCATTGTTCCATTTTCAAATGTTACTTTAGCTCCTACTTCCTCTAAAATTTCTTTTAGTGTTAAAACGTCCGAAATCTCTGGTAATCCTTCAATAGTTACAGGGGAATTCGCCAATAAAGAAGCAGGAATAAGTGCAACTGCACTATTTTTTGCCCCACTTACTTTAATAGTTCCTTGAAGGCGTTGTCCCCCTTTTATTTTATAAACTTCCATACAGTTCTCCCTCGTCTTGTTACTCGCTTTTACGATTGTTCCAATCCGCTAGAAATCCTTCAATTCCTTTGTCAGTTAAAGGATGATTGAATAATTGTTTCAATACTTTAATAGGTGTTGTTGAAATATGTGCACCGTTTAAAGCTGCATCTGTAATATGTTGAGGATGTCTAATAGAAGCTGCAATAATTTCAGTGTCGATATTATGAATATCAAATATCTGAGCAATTTTCGCAATCAGTTCCATACCATCATGACCGATATCGTCTAGGCGACCTAAAAATGGAGATACATATGTTGCCCCAGCACGTGCTGCTAATAATGCTTGGTTTGCACTGAAAATAAGCGTAACATTCGTTTTAATGCCTTCTGAACGGAATACTGAACATGCTTTCAGACCTTCTGGAGTCATTGGTAACTTTACAGTAATGTTTGGTGCTATGGCAGCAAGTTCTCTACCTTCTTTAATCATTCCTTCTGCATCTAGTGCAATTACTTCTGCACTAACTGATCCGTCTACTAACGCAGTAATTTCACGAAGGCGATCGTGGAATGAGATATTTTCTTTTGCAACTAGAGATGGATTCGTTGTAACTCCTGATAGAATCCCCCAAGCGTGTGCTTCTTTTATTTCGTCAAAATTGGCAGTATCGATAAAAAATTTCATATGAATAATATCCTCCTCATGATGGAAAAACAGGAGAAGGTTCATTGAACACTTCTCCCTTGTAGCTATTTTTCTAATTATTATTAAGCTTTATTTGAGCTTCCAAACTCGCGCATTTTACCGATTACTGTTGCTTTAATCGCATCACGTGCAGGCGTCAAATATTTACGTGGATCATATTGCTCTGTGTCAGCAGCAAAGAAATCACGAATAGCTTTAGTAGCAGCAATTTGATTTTCTGTATTTACATTGATTTTTGCAGTTCCAAGTGAAATAGAACGTGTAATATCATGTGTTGGTATACCAGTTCCACCGTGTAAAACAAGTGGCAGGTCTGCAAGTTTCGAGATTTCTTCCATTTCTTTGAAGCCTAAGTTTGGTTCACCTTTGTATGGTCCATGAACAGAACCTAGAGCTGGAGCTAAACAATCGATTGCTGTACGTTTCACAAGTTCTGCACATTCAGCAGGGTCTGCATAGATAACTCCTTCAGCAATAATATCATCCTCTTGTCCACCAACTGTTCCCAGTTCAGCTTCTACAGATACGTTGCGAGCATGTGCATATTCTACAACTTTAATTGTAGTTTCTACATTTTCTTCAAACGGATGATGAGAAGCATCAATCATTACAGAAGTAAATCCTGCATCAATTGCTTCTTTACATTTTTCAAAGCTAGAACCGTGGTCTAAATGAATTGCCACTGGAACGGAAATTTTATAAGATTCCATTAGTCCTTTAACCATATATACGACTGCAATGAAACCACCCATATATTTTGCTGCACCCTCAGATACTCCTAAAATTACTGGAGATTTTTCTTCCTCAGCTGCTAACAGGATTGCTTGTGTGAACTCTAAATTATTAATGTTAAATTGCCCTACTGCATATCCTTCTTTTTTCCCTTTTTCCAGCATTTCTTTCATCGAAACTAAAGCCATTGAAATGGACCTCCTCTATTTGCTTTTACTCTCCATATTATCTTTGTTTCTTATTCTTTAAACGGAGATACCAATCGCCTGAAAAAATATATACTTACGCAATACTATTAACAGAACTATATAATAGTTTTAAATGGTATCTACCACTTTTCTTTTACATCATAACAAAAACAGGCGATGTTTTCCACTGCCTGCTGTTCCAACTTATTTCAGGAGATTATTCACAGAATCTCTTAGTTCAAATACATCGAATGGCTTAGTAAAGTAGAGAGATGCACCTAACCTCTTTGATTCCTCTATGAAATTCAATTCGCCGTATGCTGTCATCATCATGACCGGGATATCACTCCATTGTTCTTTGATTAACTTCAAAATTTGAATTCCATCCATACCTGGGATTTTCATATCGAGTAAAACACCATCGATTTTGTGTTCCTTCAAAATTTCTAATGCCTCATATCCATTTGCAGCTAAACTGACTTTGTACCCTTCTTGGGCAAACACTTCTTTCAATAATAATCGTATTCCTAACTGATCATCTACTATTAAGATATGTTTCATAACATGCAAACCCCTTCTTTATTTATCCCCTATCTGTATTATACGATATTAGTTGCGTCATTCCCTCTTTTTATTTAAAATTTTTCCATATTAACCTGATTTATTACCCATAACTATATATTTTAAAAAACGCCATATGCATTATAATAAAGAAGAGGTGAATATTAATGAAGATGTTAACTACACAACTTTCTGGTTTATTACAAAGAATTGCCGGCTCAGAGGAAGAAAATATGGAGGAAACTGCTCGTTTGCTTGCCCAGGCAGCTGCTAGAGAAGGAACAGTTTTTTTCGCCACTTTTGGAGAAATGAAAAGTATTTCCATTAATGCACAGTTTGCAGCCGAACCTTTTCCATCTATGCAAGTTTGGTCACCTGAAATAAAGCTGACAAGTGCAGACCGGGTTTGGATTCTTACTCGTTCCTGTGAAGACGAAGAAGCTTTGAAGTTAGCTAAAAAGTTGAATGACGAGTTTATACCTTTCAGTGCATTAGCAGCAGAACCAGTAAGTGAAGCTAATATGCTAGCTGAACTTGCCTATACATATATATCCACTAAACTCTCGAAAGGACTACTACCTACTGAAGACGGAGGCCGCACTGTGCTCCCACATGCACTAGCTGGATTATTTGTATATGAAGCAGTGAAAATGCAGGTAAATGAAATGCTAGTCGGTGAATAGTTTATATAAATGCCTAAAGAGATTATCCTTTAGTTGTTTTGAATTATTTCCCATTTAATCTATTACAGCTGACGACTACCCAAGTTTTCCATCATGCAAGATCGTCATTTCTGTCAAGTCGGCTGTTATAGGAAGGCACACCCATGTAGGATATTATTAAATAGTTATTCCACTAAGTAGAAAAGGATTACTTATGCTATATCGCATGAGTAATCCTTTTTTGTGGTTAGTGCTTTCACTTTTCTAGATGGTCCAGTTACAGACGCCAACTGCTCGATCGCTTCAGCGCTTTTCGGAGGCCCACATGACGTGGGTTAGTCAGTCGTTGCGACACGATGTCGCGAATTAAGACTGACTTCCTTATTTACGCGCTTTCGCTTTTCTTATTTCTTGTCCAGTTCCAGACGCCAGCTGCTCGATCGCTTCAGACTCTTAGTAAAGGCAAATGACGCCTTTTCTTTCAAGTCTTCCAGCGCTTTTCGCAGCTAAACGGCGTCTTCCACATTTCTTATTCACCAACGGCTGCTTTGATGAAGTCGCGGAACAATGGTTGTGGACGTTGTGGACGTGACACAAATTCCGGGTGGAACTGAGAAGCTACGAAGAATGGGTGATCTGGTAGCTCGATGATTTCGATTAGACGACCATCCGGGCTTGTACCAGAGAAGACGAATCCTGCTGCTTCGAATTGCTCGCGGTACTCGTTATTGAACTCGTAACGGTGACGGTGGCGTTCGTATACTAGTTCTTCTCCGTATGCTTGATGTGCTTTTGAACCTGGTGTTAACTTACATGGATATAATCCTAAACGAAGGGTTCCACCAAGGTCTTCTACGTCTTTTTGCTCTGGCAATAAATCAATAATAGAATGCTGTGTTGTTGGATCTAGCTCTGTAGAATGAGCACCTTCAAGTTCTAAAATAGAACGGGCAAATTCTACTGTTGCTAATTGCATACCTAAACAAATACCTAAGAATGGTACATTGTTCTCACGTGCAAATTTAGTAGCGGAAATTTTACCTTCTACACCACGGTCTCCAAATCCACCAGGGACAAGGATTCCATCTACATCAGCAAGAATTTCAGCAACATTTTCTTCATTTACTTCTTCTGCATTTACCCATTTCACTTCTACGTCAGCATCAAATTTGTAGCCAGCATGTTTCATCGCTTCCACTACTGAAATGTATGCATCTTGAAGTTCTACGTATTTACCTACTAAACCAATACGAACTTTTTTCGACAATGATTTTACTTGGTCCACTAAGCCAATCCAATCTGTCATATCTGCTTCAGGAGTTTGAAGTTTGAAATGATCTACTACAATTTGGTCTAAATGTTGTGCTTGTAAATTTAACGGAATTTCATATAGAGAATCTGCATCGATACATTCGATTACTTCCTCTGGTCTGATGTCACAGAAAAGGCCAATTTTATCTTTCATATCTTGAGGAACTGGCATTTCTGAACGAAGTACTATTACATTTGGTTGAATACCTAGGCTACGTAATTCTTTTACACTATGCTGTGTTGGTTTTGTTTTCATTTCTCCAGCAGCTTTAATGAATGGTACTAAAGTACAGTGAATATACATTACGTTATCGCTACCCACATCACGTTTCATTTGACGAATTGTTTCTAGGAATGGAAGAGATTCGATATCTCCTACTGTTCCACCGATCTCTGTAATAACGATATCTGCATGTGTTTCTTTTGCAGCTAAAAACAAACGATCTTTGATTTCATTAGTAATATGTGGAATTACTTGAACTGTCCCACCATTATAATCGCCACGACGTTCTTTTCTTAGGACAGATGAGTAGACCTTACCTGTTGTGATATTCGAGTATTTGTTCAAGTTAATGTCGATAAAACGCTCGTAGTGTCCTAAATCTAAATCTGTTTCTGCCCCATCATCTGTAACGAAAACCTCTCCGTGTTGATATGGACTCATTGTACCAGGATCTAAGTTGATGTAAGGATCGAATTTTTGGATCGTTACGTTTAGACCTCTATTTTTTAATAAACGACCTAGTGAAGCAGCCGTAATCCCTTTTCCAAGTGAGGATACAACCCCACCAGTAACAAATATAAATTTAGTCATTATGTGTTCCTCCTAATGTAATATCTAGCTCGCCACCACATATGATGGGAACATTTTCTTATTTCAGTATGCCTAAAACACTCAAAATAAATAAGAGTAAAGCAATAACAAAAAGCGCTCCGCCTGCTTCGTTGCAGGGGAGCGCATATGCACATGAGTAATGTCTCTTTTAAAAAGAGCCCAATAAAATCTTATAGCGCATAAGAAAATAAGTCAAGAATTATTCTTCCTCTTCTTCGTCTTCTTCGTCTAAGTCCTCATCAATCTCAAACTCATCATCGTCTTCATCAATCAAGTCTTCTTCAATTACTTCATCGATCTCTGCTCCGACAAACTCGATCACTGGATCATCCTCATCGTCGTCGTCATCATCGTCATCTTCTACGAACTCATCAAATTCTTCTTCGAAGATAATTTCATCCTCATCTAAATCGTCTAATTCATTATCTTTTACTTTATCTTTCTTCTTACGAACTTTTACTGTAGGAGCTGATTCTTCTTCAATTTGTTCTACTGGATACCATTCTCTAAGGCCCCATTGGTTTTCAGCAATTGCTAAAAAGCGCCCGTCAATATTCATATCTGTATAGAATTGAGGTTTACGAGAAGCCATTTCCTCATCTGTTAATCCATTATAATGTTGAATCTCATCAAATAATTCCTTTAAAGTTAATGAGTTCTTTTTATCTTCTAAAATCGCAAATGCTAGATCGATTAACGATTCTTCTTGTAGTTGTGTTATTGTCATTTCACGAAATTTCAAATCGTGCACGTCCTTTCTATGTTTCGTTTGCATACTTTTCATTATATACACACAAGTATGTTATATGCTACATTCATTTATTCTTTTTGAAAAGAGAAATTTTACATCCTACAATTGTAAACAAGTAAAATGATATTAAAAGAAGTGGCACAGAGGCTAGTTGTTTGTTATATAGAAAAAAAGTTAGTAGTAAAAGAATCATTATGATCAAAATGTGAACAGGTTTTTTCATTCAAATTCTCCTTTACTACTTACTAGGTATATTATACAAAAAAATAGTAAAAAAGTGTTCCGATAATCATCGGAACACTAAATTATTTTTTCAGGGTGCTATCCATTTACATATTACGTCGATATTGTCCCCCAACTTCATACAAGGCATGTGTAATTTGACCAAGACTTGCTTTTTGAACAGTGGTCATTAACTCTTCAAAAATATTGCCACCAGTAACTGCAACTTGCTTCAACCGAGCAAGCGCTTCCTCTGTCTCCGCTTCGTTCTTTTGTTGAAAATTTCGTAAATTTGTAATCTGCGTCTCTTTTTCTTCTGTCGTTGCACGTGCGATTTCCATATTATTAATATCCTCGTCAGAAGCAGGATTAGGATTTAAATAAGTATTCACCCCAATAATAGGTAGCTCGCCGGTATGCTTTTTCATCTCGTAGTGCATAGATTCTTCTTGAATTTTGCCACGTTGGTATTGTGTTTCCATTGCTCCAAGCACTCCACCTCGATCATTAATACGATCGAATTCAGACAGAACAGCTTCTTCTACTAAGTCTGTCATTTCTTCTACGATAAAAGCACCTTGCAGAGGATTTTCATTTTTCGAAAGCCCATGTTCCTTCGTAATAATCATTTGAATCGCCATTGCACGACGAACTGATTCTTCTGTAGGAGTTGTAATGGCCTCATCATAAGCATTTGTATGTAGCGAATTACAGTTATCCTGTAGTGCCATCAGAGCTTGTAATGTTGTACGAATGTCGTTAAAGTCGATTTCTTGAGCGTGCAAGCTTCGACCAGATGTTTGTACGTGGTATTTCAACTTTTGACTACGCTCATTTGCACCATATTTGTCACGCATAACAACTGCCCAAATACGACGAGCAACACGTCCAATAACCGTATACTCTGGGTCTAATCCGTTCGAGAAGAAGAACGATAAATTCGGTGCAAAGTCATCTATATTCATGCCACGACTTAAATAATATTCTACATAGGTAAAGCCATTTGACAGTGTGAATGCTAGTTGCGAAATCGGATTAGCTCCCGCTTCTGCAATATGATATCCCGAAATAGAGACAGAATAATAGTTACGAACCTTTTGGTCAATAAAATATTGCTGAATATCTCCCATCATTCGTAGTGCAAACTCCGTAGAGAAGATACATGTATTTTGACCCTGATCCTCTTTCAATATGTCTGCTTGAACAGTTCCTCGAACGACCTGTAACGTGGAAGTTTTAACTTCTGTAAACTCCTCAACAGTTAGGGTGCGACCTAGTTCTTCTTCCTTCAGGCGTACTTGTTGATCAATTGCGGTATTCATGAACATTGCAAGGATAATTGGAGCCGGTCCATTTATCGTCATCGAAACCGAGGTGGAAGGTGCACATAAGTCAAAGCCATCATATAACTTTTTCATATCCTCTAATGTACAAATACTAACACCAGACTCCCCAACTTTCCCATAAATATCCGGACGATGATCTGGGTCTTCTCCGTATAGTGTCACTGAGTCAAACGCAGTCGATAAACGTTTTGCATCATCATCTTTCGATAAATAGTGGAAGCGACGATTTGTTCGTTCCGGTGTTCCTTCTCCAGCAAATTGACGTTTCGGGTCTTCCCCTTCTCGTTTAAACGGAAAAACACCTGCCGTATACGGGAATGAACCCGGCACGTTTTCTTTATACACCCAACGTAAAATTTCCCCATAGTCTACGAATTTAGGTAATACTATTTTTGGTATTTTAATTCCTGATAAGCTTTCCGTACGAAGAATCGTGCGAATCTCTTTATCTCGAACCTTTGTGATAAACTCGTCTCCAGCATAAGCTTCTTTTAAAGCTGCCCAGTTTTCTAAAATGCGTTTAGATTCTGCCGTCAGTTCGTCACGAACACCTGCAGCTAATGATTCAAGAGACTGAACTAGGACATCATCTGACGCTTTTTCCTTCACTTGTTCGATTGCACCTTCTAGCTGGAACAGCCTTCTTGCAAAGCCAACCTGTTCTTCCGACTTATGATGGTATCCACGAACAGCATCTGTAATTTCACGTAAGTAGTAACGGCGTTCATTTGGTATAATGACGTTCTGTTTTTGCGTTTTCACAAATTGATCGTACGACGTCTCCCAAGTAGAACCAGTCTTTTCGTTTATAGTAGCAACTAGTGCCGCAAATAATGAATTCGTTCCTTTGTCATTGAACTGACTAGCAATAGTTCCATATACAGGCATCGTATCTAAATCATCATGCCAAAGTTCACGGCTGCGTTGATACTGCTTTTGCACTTGGCGAAGAGCGTCTTCAGAGCCTTTACGTTCAAATTTATTAATCACGATTAAATCTGCATAATCTATCATGTCAATTTTCTCTAATTGAGAGGGTGCTCCGAACTCGCTAGTCATTACATACATCGAGACATCCGATACATTTGTAATTTCCGCATCCCCTTGTCCGATTCCACTTGTCTCTACAATAATCATGTCGTATCCAGCAACTCTTACAACGTCCAGTACATCTGCAAGCGCTCCTGATAATTCTGTACGTGAACCCCGAGTAGCTAAGCTGCGCATAAATACACGTTTGTTGAATATTGCATTCATACGAATACGGTCACCTAGCAGTGCTCCACCTGTTTTTTGCTTCGTTGGGTCAATAGATATGACAGCAATTTTATTATCCGGAAGCTCTTGTAGGAAACGACGAATTAATTCATCCGTTAATGAACTTTTACCCGCTCCCCCCGTACCTGTAATACCTAGTACTGGAGTGCTTTTAGATAATTCTTTTGCTTGCTCTAGCATTTGAACTGCTTCCGCATTATGTGTTTGATGAGCTTCTTCCGCTACAGTGATTAGATGTGCAAGAACTTCTGGGTTTTCTGTCGTAACGTTAGAAATTTCTTCACTTACACCTTTTGCTTCTGTTGCTACATCACATTCCACAAGCATTTGATTGATCATTCCTTGAAGCCCTAATTTACGTCCATCCTCTGGTGAGAAAATGCCGGAAATGCCGTACGCTTGTAATTCTTTTATTTCTTTCGGAATAATTACTCCGCCGCCCCCGCCGTATATGCGAATATGTGGTGCTCCACGTTCGACGAGTAGGTCTTTCATATATTTAAAATACTCAACATGTCCTCCCTGATAGGAAGATATGGCGATTCCTTGTACATCCTCTTGAATGGCAGCATTTACTACCTCTTCTACCGAGCGATTATGTCCCAAATGGATAACCTCTGCTCCGCTTGCTTGTAGAATGCGGCGCATAATATTGATAGATGCATCATGTCCATCAAACAGACTGGATGCTGTAACGAAACGTACATGATTTTTTGGACGATATACTTCTACCGTAGACATGTTGATATTCCCCCTTGTTATGTTGAACGTGCTTTTTTATTTCATCCCATGTAGTAATAATTCCATTTGTAGTTCTGTAAATTGTTCGATTGTAAATTCCTTGCGCAATGCCCATCTGCGAAATGCCCACATTTGCCCTTGAACGACTAAAGTATGTGCATACAGTTGTGCTTGTGCGTCGGTTAATTCAAGTTCCCCTGCCTGAATACAGCCCGTTATTATCTTGTGAAAAATTTTGACCATTTCTAATTCCTTTGTTAGTACATACTCCAAGGCCCCTTTTGGGAGTGATTTGGATTCTTGATACATAACTACGAATTCATCTGACATATCGTCAATCACACCATAGTAGTGACGGATCGCAGTTTTTAAATCGCCGATGGTACCATTCTCTGCGTTAATTTGTGAAAGGCGATTATGCACTTCGTTGTAAATGCTGTCACAAACCAGATACAATACGTCCTCCTTTGTACGAATATATTCATACAAAGTCCCAATACTGAAGCCAGCTTCTTTCGCTATTTCTCTCGTAGTTGCACGGTGAAATCCTTTTTCTTTGAATAAAGTAACAGCTGCACGAATCATTTGCTCTCTTCTTTTTTCAATAAGATTCTCATCTTTCACCGATGTCTTTACTTCATGTTTCTTTTCCATAG
The DNA here is from genome assembly GCF_038003145.1 of Psychrobacillus sp. FSL K6-1464. Taxonomy (NCBI): domain Bacteria; kingdom Bacillati; phylum Bacillota; class Bacilli; order Caryophanales; family Bacillaceae; genus Psychrobacillus; species Psychrobacillus sp. FSL K6-1464. Next base: position 610,724 of record NZ_JBBOOP010000001.1, on the reverse strand, counting down.
ACATCGATTACTTTGTTAACATACGAGAAATAACTAATCGTTGAATTTCTTGCGTACCTTCATAAATTTGTGTAATTTTCGCATCACGCATATAACGTTCTACTGGATAATCTTTTGTATAACCATATCCACCAAATACTTGAACAGCTTCTGTTGTTACTTTCATCGCTGTATCACCAGCCATTAGTTTCGCCATAGCCGATTCTTTACCGTATGAAAGTCCATTTGACTCTAACCATGCAGCTTGATATGTAAGCAAACGAGATGCTACGATAGAAGTTGCCATATCTGCAAGTTTGAAGGATACCCCTTGGTTTGCAACGATTGGTTTACCAAATTGCACACGTTCTTTTGCATAAGTTACTGATGCATCTAATGCCCCTTGTGCAATACCAACAGCTTGAGCGGCAATTCCGTTACGTCCTCCATCTAATGTTTTCATAGCGATAATAAATCCTTGCCCCTCTTCCCCAAGAAGATTCTCTTTCGGAATACGACAATTATCAAAAATAATTTCTGTCGTTGGAGAAGAACGGATCCCTAATTTTCTCTCTTTTTTCCCAACAGAGAATCCTGGGAAGTCTGCTTCTACGATAAATGCACTTGTACCTTTATGCTTCGACTCTGGATCTGTTACTGCAAAGACAACATATATGTCTGCAATTCCACCGTTTGTAATAAAGATTTTAGAACCGTTTAAGACATAATGGTCGCCATCTAATTTTGCCGTAGTTTTCATACCACCCGCATCTGAACCTGAACCAGCTTCTGTTAAACCATATCCACCGATTTTTGTACCTTCTGCCATTGGGCGTAGATATTTTTGTTTTTGCTCTTCACTGCCATATTTGAAAATTGGCCAACCCGCAAGTGAAGTATGGGCCGATAATGTTACACCTGTTGATGCACAAACACGTGATAGCTCTTCAACTGCGATACAGTATGCAAGATAATCTGAACCAATTCCACCGTATTCTTCCGGCCATGGAATTCCTGTTAAGCCAAGTTCAGCCATTTTATCGAAAATGCCACGATCAAAGCGTTCCTCTTCATCACGTTCAGCAGCAGTTGGTGCCACTTCTTTTTCTGCAAAGTCTCTTACCATTTTACGAATCATTTCATGTTCTTCTGATAGTTGGAAATTCATTGTTAATCCCGCCTTTTTAAGTTTAGTTTGTTGGAGCAGCGAGAGTCTCTCGTATAGCTTGTGGCCTCTCTCGTATGACCGAAATTCTTACTCGTATAGAACCAAATCTCTCTCGTTCAGCTGACAGTCTATCGTTTAGCTTGGGAATTCTCTCGTATAGCTCCCAACCACTCGCGTATGACTGAAGTTCGCTCTCGTATAGAGCGGAATTGCTCTTAAATAACAGTTTTAATTCGTTAGATGTTTGGCAATTACGATACGTTGAATTTCACTTGTACCTTCGTATATTTCCGTGATTTTCGCATCACGGAAGTAGCGTTCTACCGGGTAATCCTCTGTATAACCATATCCGCCGAATACTTGCACCGCTTCAATTGCCACGTCTACTGCAGTTTTTGAGGCAAATAGTTTAGCCATCGATGCTTCTTTACCACAAGGAAGTCCTTGTTCACGAAGACTTGCTGCACGATAGACTAGTAATCTAGCAGCTTCTACAGCAGTTCCCATGTCAGCTAGTTTAAATCCGACTCCTTGGTTTACTACAATTGGTTTACCGAATTGTACACGTTCTTTAGAGTACTCAACAGCGGCTTCGAAAGCGGCTTCTGCAATCCCAAGTGCCTGCGTTGCAATACCGATACGCCCAGTGTTTAGATTGGCCATTGCGATTTTAAAGCCTTCTCCTTCTTCACCAAGTCTGTTTTCTACAGGTATTTTCATATCTTCGAATGTCAGTTGAACAGTTCTAGAACCATGGAGACCCATTTTATGTTCATCTTTCCCTACGATAAATCCTGGTGTATCCTTTTCGACAATAAACGCCGTAATACCTCTCGAACCTTGAGAAGGATCCGTTGAAGCAAAAACAATATTCACGTCTGCTTCTCCACCATTTGTAATAAAAACTTTTGAGCCATTCAATACATAGTGATCATCTTTTTTGACAGCTTTTGTTTTCAAAGCTCCAGCATCCGATCCTGCAGATGGCTCCGTTAAGCAAAAGGCACCTAAATATTCACCTGTTGCAAGCTTCGGAATATATTTGTTTTTTTGTTGCTCGTTACCGAAATATAATATCGGATTCGTGCCAACTGAAGTATGAACGGATAGAATTACCCCTACTACAGCACTCACTTTTGATAACTCATTAATAGCAATTACATAGCTTGTAAAATCCATTTCCGAACCACCATATTGTTCTGGAACAGTGATGCCCATTAAGCCGAGCTCTCCCATTTTCTTCAAAATTTCACGAGGAAACTCCCCTTGCTCCATCTTATCGATAAAAGGTTCGATTTCTGTTTTAGCAAAATCTCTCACCATATTGCGCATCATCAGTTGTTCTTCTGTAAATTTCAATTCCATTCTAGTTGCCCCTTTTATTCGTAGATGTAGAATCCTCTGCCTGTTTTCTTTCCTAGCCATCCGGCTTTCACATATTTACGTAATAACGGACAGGGACGGTACTTACTGTCTCCAAATCCTTCATGTAAGATTTCCATAATATAAAGACAAGTGTCCAAGCCGATAAAGTCCGCCAGTTGAAGGGGTCCCATTGGGTGATTCATGCCCATTTTCATCACATCATCAATAGCTTCTTTCGTTGCAACACCCTCGTAAAGTGTGTAGATTGCTTCGTTAATCATTGGCATTAAAATACGGTTAGATACGAATCCAGGAAAGTCATTTACTTCTACTGGCACTTTGCTTAGTTTCTTCGTCATTTCTTCAATCGCTGTGTAAACTTCATCTGATGTAGCGAGTCCACGGATGATTTCTACTAGCTTCATCACTGGAACAGGATTCATGAAATGCATACCAATAACTTGCTCTGGGCGATTTGTCGCAGCTGCTATTTCTGTAATTGGTAACGAGGAAGTATTTGTTGCTAAAATTGTATGCGCCGGTGTAATGTCATCTAGTTGTTTGAAAATAGATTGCTTAATCTCCATGTTTTCGACTGCAGCTTCGATTACTAAATCGACATCGTTAGCATCTTCAATAGACAGGGACATTGTAATTTTATTTAGTACTGATTGTTTTTCATCTTCCGTCATCCGACCTTTTTCTACATTGCGAGAAAGGTTTTTTGTAATTGTCTGGATACCACGATCGTAAAATTGTTGTTCACGATCATTTAGTTTTACGTCAAATCCTGCTTGTGCACATACTTGAGCAATTCCAGATCCCATCTGACCTGCCCCGATTACTAATACTTTTTGGATATTCATGCTTCACTGCCTCCTGTTTTTGGAACTTCGATCATGATTGCATCCCCTTGACCGCCGCCGGAACAAATTGCAGCGATTCCGATACCACCGCCACGACGCTTCAATTCATACGCAAGTGTAAGTATAATTCGCGCACCTGATGCGCCTATTGGGTGACCAAGTGCAACTGCTCCACCATTTACATTTACTTTTTCTTCGTCTAATCCTGCTAGCTGACTGCTTACTAATGCAACAGCTGCAAATGCTTCATTTATTTCGAATAGATCTATCTCCGCTAGTGTTTTACCCGTTTTCTCAAGGATTTTATTAATTACTAATCCAGGTGTTTGTGGGAATTTCTCCGGTTCAATCGCTACTTCTGCATGGCCGATAACGTAAGCAAGTGCTTCTTTTCCAAGTGACATTGCTTTTTCCTCACTTGTTAATACGAGTGCACAAGCCCCATCATTAATACCAGGTGCGTTACCTGCTGTGATTGTGCCTTCTTTACCGAAAGCTGGCTTAAGTGTAGCTAATGATTCCAATGATGTATTGCGGCGCGGCGATTCGTCCTCTTTCACGATGACGGGCTCACCTTTTCGTTGTGGAATCTCAAGGGAGACAATTTCTTCTCCTAATACCCCATTATCTATAGCCTTCAATGCCAGGTCATGACTTCTAAACGACCAAGCATCTTGTTTTTCACGAGACAGCTCAAACGTATCTGCAGTCGAGTTACCGTAAGTTCCCATATGAACATTTTTAGGATGGAACGAACAAGATAAACCGTCGTAAACCATACCATCAACCATCGTCGCATCTCCCATACGTAAGCCGAATCTGCCCTTTGGTAAATAATATGGTGCATTAGACATCGATTCCATGCCACCAGCGACAATTACTTCCTCGTCACCAAGGCGGATCAATTGATCGGCAAGTGTGACACTCCGCATTCCAGAGGCACATACTTTATTGATCGTTTCCGTTTTGACAGACCAAGGAATTCCAGCTTTAGTTGCTGCTTGGCGAGAAGGAATCTGTCCTTGGCCTGCTTGTAAAACAGTCCCCATAATTACTTCGTCTACTTGCTCAGGGTCAATACCAGAGCGATTTAGAGCTTCTTTAATAGCTACTCCACCAAGATCAGAAGCAGTTAAAGTACTCAATGCTCCTCCAAATTTACCAAAAGCTGTACGTGCTCCATCCAAAATAACTGTTTTCGTCATATAGACACCCCTTATTGTTGTATACGCTTCCAACTTCTCAAAAATAAAAAAACGACTGAACGCTCGCTCGATTCATTTGTAAGAAAAAAGGGAGTAACAAATTACTCCCTTACTATAAAGTGAAACATTCATCAGTGTTGTTTTTCTCCCACTGACTATTAGGTGAACCATTCTGGCTTTTACTACCATTTAAAACGTGATTAAGATTAGTTTACGAAACTATAAGACTATTTGCAATATAAATATAGTATTATTCAGACTCCAGCATCTAGCCTAGCCCCAAGAGCCGTTTCAGAATGACAGATAAAGAATAGGACAAATTTATCGTCATTCCTCAAACCCTTTTTAGGGGTGGTACTGGGGTGTCTGCACATTTCTCATTATTGAACGATTTGTTCTAACTCTTCCTCTTCCACCGGAGGAATAAATTCCCCAAATATCGATTTCTCTAGAAGTTCAGCAATATCGTAAGTCCCTACTGTTTCTTCCACTTCTTTAGCTTTCGTTCCATCTGATAACATTGTTAAGCAATATGGACATCCTGAAGAAATAATAGTTGGATTTACTTCTAGTGCTTGTTCTGTACGAGCTACGTTTACACGATTTCCAACATGCTCTTCCATCCACATTAGTCCGCCACCGGCTCCACAACACATACCATTTTCTCTATTACGATCCATCTCAACTAGCTTCACACCTGGAATAGCTTTTAATACTTCACGTGGTGCATCGTATACATCATTATAGCGTCCTAAGTAACAAGAATCATGGAATGTAATTGTTTCTTCCACTGCGTATTGCGGTTTCAAGCGACCATCTTGCACTAAGTCATATAGCATCTCTGTATGATGGAGAACTTCTCCGTTCCATCCAAAATCACCGTATTCATTTTTAAAGATATTATATGCATGAGGATCGATTGTTACAATCTTCGTTACCCCTGCTTTTTCAAATTCTGAGATATTTGAACCAGCTAACTCTTGGAATAAAAACTCATTTCCTAAGCGACGTGGTGTATCCCCAGAGTTCTTTTCTTTATTGCCAAGTATCGCAAATTTAACTCCCGCTTCGTTCATCAAATGTGCAAATGACAGAGCAATTTTTTGCGATCGGCTATCGAAGGATCCCATCGAACCTACCCAGAATAGGTATTCAAATTCTTCTCCAGCTTTCGATACTTCTTTTACTGTTGGAATATGAATTTCCGGACGAGCATCTCTCCAGTTTTCTTTTTCTTTACGGTTAAGGCCCCACGGATTTCCTTGACGCTCAATGTTAGTCATTGCGCGTTGTGCATCAGGGTTTACTTTCCCTTCCGTCATTACTAAGTAACGGCGAAGGTCAATAATTTTATCCACATGTTCGTTCATAACTGGACATTGATCTTCACAGTTACGGCAAGTTGTACAAGCCCAAATTTCTTCTTCTGTAATAACATCTCCAATTAGAGATGGGCTATAAATGTCTTCGATTATTGCGCCTTCTGCTCCAGCAGCCATCGCAAGCTGATTTCCTTTTGTTCCTTGGAATGCTAGTGCTGGTACCCAAGGTTTTTTCTTCGTTTCCACTGCTCCCGTAAATGTTAAATGATCACGTAGCTTTACGATCAAGTCCATTGGTGACAGCATTTTCCCTGTTCCAGTTGCCGGACACATATTCGTACAACGACCACATTCTACACATGCATAGAAGTCGATCATCTGTGCTTGCGTAAAATCTTGAATGCGACCTACCCCGAACGAAGGCATTTCTTCTTCTGCCTCTGGGTCTTCGCTTTCTTCTTCTTCAAAATTAATCGGACGTAATCTACCAACTTTGTCCAAACGGTGGAAGTAAACGTTTGCAGGTCCAGTGATTAAGTGGAAATGCTTAGATTGTGGAACATACACTAAGAATGTTAATAGAATGATTAAATGCACCCACCACATTGCAAAGAAAATTACTGCTCCCGCTGTCGGTGGTAAGAAACCGAAAATAGTAGCGATGGCTGATGCAACTGGTTCTGACCAAGTAGCACTATGATCGTGCCAAATCATCCCCATACCATTCCCGATTAAAACAGAAAGCATTAATCCACTTAGGAAAATAAGTACTAAACCATTTTTCCATCCTCGTTTTAAGCGAACTAATTTCTCTACGTAACGGCGATAAAATGCCCATACAACGGCAACTAAGATTAATAATGTGACAATTTCTTGGAAGAAAGTAAACGCTGGATATAATGGACCAAGCGGAATATGAGACCCTGGCGCTAACCCTTTCCAAATAAAATCGATTGCTCCTGCTTGGACTAATAAGAAGCCATAGAAGAACATAACGTGCATAATTCCGCTCTTCTTATCTTTTAATAATTTCTTTTGTCCAAAAACATACACCCATATTTTGCGAAGTCTTTCCTTCACATTATCTTCAAATTCGACTTTTTTTCCTAGTTTGATATACGTATATCTTGTTTTCAACAAATATGCGAACAATCCAACAGCATACACAACTACTGCGATAAACAGTATCCAGTTTGCAATTAAAAATGGATTCATCTTATTTCTCCCCCTCTGAGTTGTAAAATGATACTTTGAATAGAATAATACATTAGATTCGTAAACTAATATATAAGTAATTCAATATTAAAACTGAATGAGCATTCAGTCAATAGTTATTTATTCCGATAGATGTGAATTTTTTAATTTTTTTCGCAAATGGTTTGTTACTTCAGTATTCATCATCCGTGTAACCTATGATTTGCTAACTATTTTGCCGAAGTAGCAGTACCTACCCAAAAGAAAAAGACCATCTCCTCAAGAGATCGTCTCAAAATAGTGGCCAAAATGAAGTTTTGCTTCGTTTTCTTTCATCCTATCAATGCCAAGTAAAACTGTGGTAGCTGGTCCTGCTGATTTCTCTAAATCCCACTCTGCTAAATGTGCATTTATGCCTATTCGTTCGCACTCGCTTTTAATTCCGGTTGATCCAACTGGCCATACTTGATGTACTAATCCTAGACTTACTGCTTCCTTAATCTTTTTCAAGTTTGCGATTTTTTCACTATTCCTAATAACTTCTTCCCCGACACTTGGCATGCCGTATACATACCAGCGAACATCTTTATTCTTTTCTGTAACGGTTTCACCTAGCATGGTCACAGCGATTGCTGACTGCAGTGTTTCCATATTTGTTTCACTGCTGCCGGTAATTTCGGGGCAATTTATACCGATTTCGTTAAATAGCTTTTCTATACCAGTAATATATTTATTCCAGCTTTGGCTACCTGAAAAGTTATGAACTACTATGGACAGTGGATTTGCACCAGCTGCCCATTGTTCTAGTAATGCAACTCTTGCTGCGAAATAAGAGACTATTTCGTCTGGCGTTGAAACTACGTCATTCTTTTTTTCTCCGATGCCTGCGGAGTTATCTGTCGTTAATACGAATCCATTGGGCAATCGGCTCGCATTACGCATGAGTTTTCACACGTTTCATCACTCGCTCCACTACTGGCGAGACAATCATAGCGATTGCTGCATTTAAAATAGTCGCAAGTGTGATACCTGGGAGGGCTGCCGCAAAGAATGCCGGTGAAATGATCCAGTAAAATGGTAGCGTTGCAAGGACACTATTAGCAAAGATAAAGAAAATCCATTTCCAAACGTGATGCCCTGATTGGTGCAGCTTTGTGAATACGTATAAAATGACAAACATTTCCACAGCTATAATTATATGCAATGGCCCTAACGGAAACCCTGCATATAAAGAGGATGATAAGTGACCTATTATCGATGCAGCACCAGCATAAACGGGTGGCAGAAAGGAAGCTGAAATCAGCGCCGGCACCGTATCCAATGCAGCACTTCCGATGCCGACAGGAACTTTAATAAATGCCCCGACTGCGCATAGTGCTGCAAACATAGCCGCAAGTGTTAATACTCGAAGTTTCATAGAACCTTACTTCCCTTCTACCTTCTCGCTTCCTACATTTTTAAAAACTTTTGCACTGCGAACATATTCAACATCCGCAACGTTTTCTCTCACATTCGCTACACGTGCTGCCGCAAATAAATAATCTGATAAACGGTTTAAATAGCGCTGTACCACAGTCGGCACATCCTCTTGTGACTTCGTTAACGTAACAGTCAAACGTTCTGCACGTCTAGTAATGGTACGAGCAATATGAAGCGTTGCCGCAGCTGGAGTTCCTCCAGGTAGGATGAATCTCTCTAAAACTGGCCCTTCTTCAACTAGTACATCAATTCTTTTTTCCATTGCATCAATTGCTTCGTCTGTCATTTTATAAACGCGACGATTGGAAACATTTGCAAGGTCTCCACCACAGTCAAAGAGCTCATGCTGGATTGTTTCTAGATCCTCTAGAATATCCCCAAATTTCGATGAATCTAGCTCTGTTACTGCTTTTCCGATAAATGAATTCACTTCATCAATTGTTCCGTAAGCTTCTACGCGGATATCGTCTTTGTCCGTTCTTCCCCCGATTAAACCTGTTTGTCCTTTGTCACCTGTTTTAGTGTAAATTTTCAATTTGCCCATCTCCCTTTATTGTTTGTGATATACCGTACCATATTCGCGTTACACGCGATGCCTTTGTAAACAGCTGTTGATAAAATCGGCCGACATCATCCCGCAGCTTGCGCATATTGGCATCCATCGGTACAATTCCTCGACCTATTTCCGTTGCAATAACGACCACTTCTGCTTGTGTACGCCACTTTTCCATTCTCTGTAATAACTCATTACTTTCGGTCTGTAACAAATGCTCGACACCAGAAACAACAATCACTTCTACATTTGGCAATAAAACATATGCATCTACTTCAACATTTAACCACTGGACATTGCGTCCTTGCACCATCTGCTCTACATACGCTCGTTTTCCATTAAATGCTCCACCGAAAATGACGTGCATCGTGTCCCCTCCAATACAGCTTTTTTATCGGCCCAATACATTGTAAACATACTGCCATGAGGTACTTCCCAATCCCAAAAGTTCTTTTCTACACTTGCAAACTTGGTCAATAAAAACCGAATGGGTCCACCATGCGTAATGATTACTGGTTCCTCTAACTTTTCAAATGCTTCTAAGAAAGCTTGTAACACGCGATTTTCCATTGTTTGCATTGACTCCCCGTTTGGAGGTGCTAACTGCAACGGATTATCCAACCATTTTCTGTAGGAAGCTTCCTCTTTTAAATCATTATATGTTTTGTTTTCCCAGTCACCAAATGAGCATTCACGAAAATTTGCATCGTCAGTATAAGGAACTCCGCTAAATAGTTGAGCGGCTGTTTGTTTGCAGCGAATTAAATCGCTACCGATTATTTCATTGGTTTCACACGCAATTTTTTGGGTCTTCAATCCTGCAAGAATGGGTTCATCGGTCCAGCCAATATACTTTTTGTCTCGATTTGCTTGCGTAGGCAAATGCCTTATGAGAGTAACAACAATAGCGTTATCCATAGCATCACCTCCGAAATCTCCACACTTGCACCAAGTAAATCACCAGTCACTCCACCGAAATTTTTCAATATCCAATTACGGAATAAACAAATAAAAGCAAATAACACAACCGCAAACGTGACGGCGACCATCCAATTTGTCATCCATCCTAACACAGCTAGACCAATAGCAAAATTACATATGGCTGCGATTAGGACGATATTTGCATTTATTTTTCCCTTGAAGTAATAAGCAAGACCACTTGCCTTAGCAGTATTCGTCAATGAAAATAGCAGTATAAGCATAGCTCGTGAGAAAAAAGGAATTAGCCATACAAAAACCCAATGAAAGGAATCTGTCGATAACACTTCGGATACTATAATTACCTTACCGAAGACTAAAAAAACTACTGCCATCACACCAAAAGCTCCAACTCGAGGATCTTCCAATATTTCGAATCGCTTCAATCGATCTTTATAGGAAAAAAACGCATCCGAAGTATCTATAAAACCATCCATATGGAGACCACCAGAAAGGACAACTCCGAGAAGGACAATACAAAATCCAGTCATTAGTGAACTCCAATCGAAATAGAGCACTAAACAAGAAATGGCACCTATGCCTCCCCCGATCCAAGGGAAGATATTATACATTCCTGTAATCGATCGTTTGTCCATCGGTAAATTTTTATTTACTGGCAGCACCGTAAAAAATTGAAGTGCTAACAAAATGCTCTTCATTTCTTCACCGCATTGTTAGATAAAATAGTTAAAATTTTTCCCCACTTTACATGCTTTTTAAAATGGCTGGCCCATTCATTTATTTGTTCATTTGATGCCATTTGTCCATTTTTTTCTTCTCCGTCTTCTTCCTCAAATTCATTTTCAAAATAAGGGATGACTCCTAACACATCTATTCCTGTATATGTTTCGATGAAATCGATTCCGTCCTGAAATAAAGAAATATCTCCCTGGAACTTATTTATAATAATCCCTTTTACACGTGCTCTTTGTGATTCTGGCAGTAGTTCAAGTGTCCCAACTAGGGATGCAAAAACCCCGCCAAACTCAATATTAGCCACTAATATAACTGGAATATCTGCCATGTCAGCTACTCGCATATTCACCAACTCACGTTCACGCAAATTTACTTCAACGGGACTCCCCGCACCTTCTAATATCAAATACTCATAAGAGGCAGACAGCAGGCTTAAACAATTTTTTATAAGTTCTTGTCCTTTTTCAAAAAATTGCTCCCGGTAGTGCATGCCACTCATTGTGTCCAACTTTTTTCCTAGAATAATTATGTCTGACTCCATATTCCCTATTGGTTTCAATAATATCGGATTCATCTCAGCTGAATAAGGGATTTTCGCTGCCCTTGCTTGCAAGGATTGCGAAACACTTATTTCCAAACCATCCTCTGTATGAATACTTAAGCCTGACATGTTTTGCGATTTAAAAGGGGCCACTTGCTTTCCTTCATTTGCAAGAAGTCGACAAATAGCTGTACATATCAAACTTTTCCCAACGCTGGAAGCAGTACCTTGTATCATTAAACCCTTCACCTATATCCCTCACTTCCACTGGTGGCTTAAGCCATACTCCATCTCAAAGGCATGATCTGCCATCGCTACAAGCTTTTGATGAATTCTTCCAATCCAAGATTGATAAAGCGCTGTATCTTCATAATTTGATAAAGGTTCGTCGAGCACTTCATTTGAAACAATGACGACTAGTTTAGCTTTTTCTAATAACTGGTCAATTGTTTCATACAATTGCTCTTCTACTGATTCCATTTGTCCATCATAGAGTTCGTTCGCTAACCAAGTAGTGACACAATCCCATAAGATACCGTCTCCCTTTTGGATGTGAGGAAGGACCTGCTCAAAATGGCTTGGTTGCTCAATCGTTATCCATTCGACTAGGTAGTTTTCACGATCGTCTTGGTGCCTTTTTATGCGTTCGCCCATTTCATTATCTACCGCAACGCCAGAAGCGATGTACACATTTCGTTTTGCTAACCTATCCATTAAATAATGTTCAGCAAAACTACTTTTGCCACTGCGCACACCTCCCGTTATGAAGATAAGTTTTCCTCGAACCATGCGCTCATCTCCTTTTGCAAGAACTTCATTTGAGGCTCCTCTTTCATCCCCACACGAAACCATTTGCCGTTAAGTCCTTTGAAGTTTTCTGTATGGCGAAGTACACAACCTTTATGTAACAAACTTTCGAAAAACTCCTTTGAAAGAGCAGGATCTGGCAATTGAAAACAAATAAAATTTGTTTGAGATGGTAGCACGATACAATTCCATCTCTCTAGAAACGCTGTCATTTGCTCTCGCATTTCTTTTGCAAATGCAATTGCTGTTATTCGGTAGTCTTCTTCTAGCAAACAGTCAGCTCCGACTGTCGTGGCAATCGCATTACTATTCCAATGTGATATTCTCGAACGGATATCGCTAACGATGGTTTTACTAGCCAGCGCGTACCCAAGACGAATTCCCGGAATAGCGTACATTTTCGTCATTGAGCGTACAACAATAACATTTGGAAAATCTTTTAAATAAGGGATAAATGATTCTTTTTCATCTATAAAATCGAGAAATGCTTCATCTAAAATAACTTCACACTTATACGTCTTCGCATAATTTGCTATTTGAATAATTTCTTCTAATGGAATTAAATACCCGGTCGGATTATTTGGTCTACAAATGTAAATTGCTTCCGCAAACTCTACTTCATCGAGCACTTCATCCAAAGGAAGTTTCCCAGTTGCAATTATTTCCTTGATGTACACATTGTAAGGAGTAAGAGTTGCTTCATATTCAGAAAAAGTTGGATGAACCAATACAACGCGTTTATTTTCATATCTTTTTGCAAGGCTTGCGAATATTTCTGCTGCTCCATTTCCAACTATTACATTTTCTACTGGTACACCGTGAAATTTTGCAGCAGCTGATAAAAACGGTTCTCCCAGTGGATCTGGATATTTAGTAATTAGCTTTGCATACGTTGACCATTTTTCATGTACAAAAGTTGGCGGTCCTAGTGGGTTCACATTTTCACTATAATCGAAAACCGTTTCAGGCATGCTCATTCCTAGTTGTTCATAAACGTGATGAGCATTTGCTCCGTGATTAGGTAATGCCAAATAATATCCCTCCGATCACCATCATCCATAGCCAAAATAGAATGACAGCCGAATTCAAATGAGAGAGGCTGCTTAATATATGGTTTGGCGATAATGGAACTTCACCAATCCCCATAAGTGCACGATTAGAAACAGTTCCCTTGTATGTATTAATGCCCCCCAGTTGAATACCCAACTGATAAGCAGTTGCAGCTTCTAGATAGCCACTATTTGGACTTGGATGCTTTTTCGCATCCTGCCACCAGCCTTTCATCCGTTTACCAAAAGGCAACTTACTTTCTTTTTTGCCCCACAACATAATGATATAGCCCGTCAATCGACTCGGTATATAATTTGCAATATCATCTAACTTTGCAGCAGCATATCCGAATTCGGAGTACTTTTCATTTTTATAACCGACCATTGAATCGAGCGTATTGATCGCTTTATATAACCAAAGTCCTGGAGCACCGGCAAATACGAAGGCGTAAAAAAGCGGTGCGGTTATACCGTCACTAATATTTTCCGAAACTGTTTCCACGACGCCCCGTGTAATTTCTTGTTCGTTTAACTTCTCTGTATCTCGACCAACAATCCAGGAAAGTTTTTGTCTTGCTGACGGTAAATCTTTTGCTACCAGTGGTTTATACACATCCATTGCGGCTACCTTTAAACTCTTCTGGGCAAGCCCTGATGCGATTAGAATACTTTCCACTGCAATTCCGACCCATATATGAACGGAATAGGCACCTATTAGAATAGCTAAAGTGGCGAAGAAGGTAATGCCAACGACTATAATAACGAGTAAAACTCCTTTTGCTTTGCGAGCTCTTCCTTTATTCAACCAGCCTGTCAGTTTCGTGATGAGCTTTCCAATGAACTTTACGGGATGTGGCCAACTTGGTGGATCTCCAATTATTCGGTCTAGTATCAAACCAATTGCTATAGCTATAATATGCGGACCCATTATGATTCCCAACCTTTTGCTTTTTTGTAAACTTGAATAGCTTCCACAGTGCATTCATACACACCAAGTCCAATTTTCTTACCTATTTCAGTAATTGGTCCTGCATAAGGAATATGCGTCCCTTTTTGTGTTGCTGCTATTAACACACTATCCGTTGATGTTCCAGTGGCAATCGTTCCCGTTCGCGGATCCTTCACTTGCTCAAATGCGAGAGCTTTTGTTTTCGCTTCGGTGGCTGTAATAACAGATTGTATAAAAGCTTCGTCCGAAAGTTCCCCATTTACAATTACCCATGTATTAATCGTTCCTATTGCTGGAAGCATCTCTACTTCATATGCTCTAGAAACGTCCACGGCATTCCCTACTCCCGCAGTCACCATAATGATAATATTACCAAAAGGTGTCTTATACTCTTTGATGACGGCATCCGTTGTCCTTACCGCAGTCATCATTCCTACTGTATCAGCTTCAGAAAATCCGTTATTCGCCAAGTAGACGAGCATTTCTTCTTGTACATTATCACAAGCATAACTAGCATCTACTCTTCTATTGACGAAGTTTTTATACCAGCCACTTCCTGCATTAATGACCGCAGAAGACCATGTCTTCAATTGTATTTCTGCTTGAAAAAGGACATAATCTTCCGTTACTTTGAAGTTTTCAGCGTTGATAATCCGCTCCTTATAACGTTCCATTACGTCTGGCAAAATGGTCACTTGAGGTTTTGGACGCTCTGGATGTGAAGTAGTACTTACTCGTGCTTCATAAACTGCTTCCACTAGACTTTTCTTTACTACTTCCTGTGGTTCCCCGATTACTTTTATCTGCCCCTGATCCATCAGTAAGAGGCGATCACAGTATAAAGAGGCAAGATTTATATCATGAAAAATACTAATAACCGTAATTTCATTTTCTATCGTTTGTGTTTTTATAGTATCGAGTAACTGTTTTTGATGGGCAATATCTAGATGATTGGTAGGTTCATCCAGCAGGAGTATAGGTGCTTGCTGTGCAAGGGCCTGAGCTACAAATACTCGTTGTTGTTCCCCTCCTGACAGCAGTTCCAACAGCTGATGCTCATATCTTTGGATGGCCGTTAGCTTCATCGCAGCTTGAACCGCCGCTTCATCCTCGTTAGACCAACTAGAAAACCAGCCGCTTTGGTGGGGGTAACGTCCGAGTGAAACAGTATCCCGAACCGTATGAGAAAAAGCCTGACTATGTAATTGTGGAAGTACTGCCATTTTTTTTGCGAGCTCTTTAGAAGCAAAGGATTGAAGTGTTTTATCTTCAATAAGGACTTCTCCTGATTTCATTGGTAAAATGCCACTTATCAATTTTAGTAAGGTAGATTTACCACTTCCGTTCGGTCCTAATATGCCTAGCATTTCTCCCTTTTTCACTTGAAAGGAGACGTTTTGGACAACTAGCTTTTCGTCGTAACCACCTGAAACATTTTTTATCTCTAGCATGGTGTTAAACGCCTCCTTTTTTACGTTGTTTAAAGAATATAAATGCAAACACAGGTGCTCCGATAAATGCTGTAATAACACCAATTGGTAACTCAGTCGGTGAAATAATCGTACGAGATACCAGATCACAGATGATTAAAAGCGAAGCCCCGTTTATAAAGCTCAATGGTAATACATGGCGATTATCCGAGCCAAATAAAAGCCTAGTCATATGTGGCACAACTAGTCCTACAAAGCCAATCGTCCCTGACACAGAAACGGCCGTACCAGTTAGCATAGACCCACCAATAAGTATCATCATTTTGCGCTTTTTCACATCTACTCCTAAGTGCTTGGCACGTTCTTCCCCAAACAGCATGGCATTAAGCTCTCTTCTGTTTATCCACAATAAAAACGTTCCGATAATAACAAAAGGTAAGGCCATCTGCACAAAGCTCCAGCCTCGCATCGACACACTACCGAGCAACCACCCAATAATTTGACGCAACTCTTCACCAGTTAAAGCAATCATTAACGAAATTACAGATCCCAAAAAGGAACTAAAAATAATTCCTGTTAAAATAATCGTCTCCATTTTCATCCCACGATCTACTAGCTTGGCGAATGAAATAACTAATAGCATTGTCACTAACGCACCAACCATACTAAAGACAGGTAATGTAAATATCCCTAAAAACGGTATGGAAATCCCGAAAAAGAGCGTAGCCACAGCACCGACCGAGGCACCGGACGACACTCCTAATGTATAGGGGTCAGCAAGCGGGTTTTTAAGCAAACTTTGAAATGCAGCACCAGCAATCGCCAAAGATGCACCTACTAAACCAGCTAGTACCACTCGCGGCATACGAATCTTCCAAACGATATTGGTCGCTATCGCATCGGCCCCCGTATCCCATAACGTTTGGATCGGCACCTTCACAGAACCGACCGATACACCAAGCCAAATTGCTAACAAAAGCACAAAAATGGACATGATGTAACCGATCATTGATTTACTCACTAAAAGCCTCCGGATAGATTGCTTTCGCAACTTCTTCTAATCCTTCCACTAAACGTGGACCTTGTCTGCTCGTCGTGTCTTCATTTACTTGTATCACTGCATCATTTTGAATAGCAGTAACTGTATCAAATCCATCACGTTGTTTCACTTGTTCTACAATACCTTCTACGTAATCGTATGTGATAAGCATTACATCTGGGTTACGACTTACAATTTCTTCGGGATCAATTTTTACCCAACCTTCTTGATCCTCCATAATATTTGTAGCATTCAACATATTTAATATCTCTTGCATGAACGTTCCATTCCCTGTTGTATAAATTTCTGGAACATCCGAAGTCTCAACAAATACAGTTTTCTTCGATTCTACTTTTTGTACTTTTTGTTGGATATCTTCTACTTTTACTTTCATGTCTTCTACAATTTTTTGGGCTTCTTTAAGTTTCCCAGTAGCTCGACCCATTTCTTCAATAGTTGTATATGTTTCAGCAAAATCCTTAGCGTCACTCACCACATACACCAAAATATTCGAATCACGTAGTTGTTGCAGTCCAGCTTCCGCCATTCCTACAATCGATTCATGCGCAAACACAATGTCCGGATCTAACGAAAGGATTTTTTCCACATTGAACTCCATGCCACCGATTTTTTCTTTCTCTAATGCCTCTTCTGGATAGCTTTCAAAATCGTTTACCCCTATAATTTCCTCATTCAACCCAAGTGCAAATAAGATCTCTGTATTACTAGGAATCATGGAGATGATTTTCTCCGGAGCTGCCTCTAACGTAACTTCTTCTCCAACGGCATCCGTCAATGTCATTGGGAATTCTATATTTTCACTGGCCGACTGCTCCGTCTCAGTACTTTCTACCTTTTTCGTTTCTTCCTGTGCGCATCCAACTAATAAAAGTACCGCCATTACAGCGATTAACCATCGTTTTTTCATTTTACATTCCTCCTAATTTAGACAATAAAAAATCTCCCATCCTATGATGAGAGATAGATAGGTATAAACCTGCGCGAAGTCACAACGAGCCAGATTTACACCAAACCTATCCTCGTAGGTAACGGGTGCAAAGCATATAGGCAGGTTTTCTGACTCGTGATATGTTCTATCACTTACAGTGGCGGGACCGTGCTGGACTTTAACCAGCTTCCCTTTTAACTCCAGCAATCCATTGCGAGAGCACCTCTATGCATTAAATTATTCATATTGCTTTGCCTTCATTATACCTTATTTTGTATACCTGTCGACTTCGTTTTGAGGAAAGCGTTGTCTGACCTTTTTACTGGTGGATAGTGGGAGACTCTCTCTTACATGACGATGTTGCTCTCGTATAGATTGAAATCTCTCTCGTATAGATCATTAGCTCTCTCATATAGATGGGTCAATCTCGTATAGGACAGATACACTCTCGTGTAGGCTTCGATTACTCTCGTATAGATGCTCATCTCTCTCTTATAAGTGGTTACTTGCGTTCGATTGTTGTTTACTCACTCTCAGCCGACTTTTACTGGCGCTTAAGTTGGAAATACTACTTGCCGACGTGCCCTGTTTATTTGCTGTTGGAGGCTATGAGGATATTTTCTCCAAATTTACTCTCTTTATTCGAAGCAGAATTACAAAAACCCTCGACCGAAGTCGAGGGTTTGCTATTTACATTTGTTCCGGAGCAGATACACCTAGTAAACGTAAGGCATTTGCAATTGTTTCTCGCGCAGCAGTTACTAGTGCCAGACGAGCTTCTGTTTGAGGAAGATTATCCGCATTTAATACTTTGTCTGCGTTATAGAAGCTATGGAAAGTCGTTGCTAGTTCTTGGATATAGATTGCAATACGGTGAGGAGCACGAAGTTTTGCAGCATCTGCAACTATCTGTGGGAAGTCACCAATTTTTTTAAGTAAGTCTAATTCTTTTTCACTTTGCAATAATTCAAGTGAATCAGTCGACACTTTCATTCCTTGCGTTTCTGCTGAACGTAAAATCGAACAAATACGTGCGTGTGCATATTGCGCGTAGAATACTGGGTTTTCATTGGATTGAGAAACAGCTAAGTCTAAATCGAAATCCATATGTGAGTCACCTGAACGCATACCGAAGAAATAACGTACTGCATCCAGTCCTACTTCTTCTACAAGTTCACGCATGGTAACAGCTTTACCTGTACGTTTACTCATTTTCATTTTTTCGCCGTCTTTATATAATTGGACCATTTGAATAATCGATACTTCTAGTTTTTCACGCTCATATCCAAGTGCTTCAATGGCTGCTTTCATACGTGGAATGTAGCCATGGTGGTCTGCTCCCCAAATATTAATCAGTTGATCGAATCCACGAACTAACTTATCTTCATGGTACGCAATATCTGGTAATAAATAAGTGAAAGAACCATCACCTTTAATAAGCACGCGATCCTTATCATCTCCAAATGTCGTCGAACGGAACCATGTAGCTCCTTCTTCTTCAAAAATATGACCATTCGCACGTAACTTATCTAAAGCCACTTCAATTTTGCCGTTCTCATATAAAGAAGTTTCCGAGAACCAGTTATCAAAACCAACACGGAAATCAGCTAAGTCTTTTTGTAGTTTTGCAAGCTCTACTTTTAGCCCATGTGCACGGAATGCTTTGTAGCGTTCTTCATCTGACATGGAGACAAATTTATCGCCATGTTCTGCAACAAGAGCTGCAGCAATATCGATAATATCTTGCCCGTGATAGCCACCTTCAGGCATTTCTTTGTCTAATCCTTGAGCTTGGAAGTAACGAGCTTCAATGGAGATCGCTAAGTTATGAATTTGGTTTCCTGCGTCATTAATATAATATTCACGAGCAACATCAAATCCAGCAAAATCAAGAACGTTACTTAAAGAATCACCTACAGATGCCCCACGTGCATGTCCTAAATGTAAATCACCAGTTGGATTTGCAGAAACAAATTCTACTTGAATTTTCTCTCCAGCACCTGAAGTTGAGCGGCCGTAGTTTTCTTTTTCTGTTAAAGCAGCCTTCACTACATCTTGTAAGTAATCTTTACGAACAGTAATATTCATAAATCCTGGACCTGCAATATCCACTTTTTCCATCATTGTTCCAGATAACTCTAGGTTTTCTATGATTGCCTCCGCCACTTGACGAGGATTCTTTTTCGCAAGTTTTGTTAATTGCATCGCAATATTTGTTGCATAGTCCCCATTTGCTTTGTCTCTTGGAGTTTCAAGTTGGATAGTTGGAATTTGCTCTTCCGTTACAAGTTCTGCTTTCACTATTGCCTGTTGCAATGCATCTTTAATGGTTTGTTGTAGCTTTTCTACTGCGTTCATTTATTCCGCCTCCGTATAAGTTAGTTCTAATGTATATGTACCGGCCACTTCTTCATTTATAATTAGCTCATATTCCACTTGAAAGCGTCCAACCTCAAAGTGTAAGTGTTTCGTATTTGTTGTAATAATCATTGTCCCATATTGAGTTTCATAGCTCCCAGTTTGGAACTCTCCACGTTCAAGAGGCAAACGCATTTTGACTCCACCACTTCGTAATATCAAGGCATTCTGCCCACTTAGTTTCACAGTCGTTCGAATAGTCTTTTCATTTTGAGATTCTTCATAAACTAAATAATTTTGTTCGCCTTTTAGTGTTAAAATGCCTTTTGTTTTTATATTGATTGTTTCTTCTTGGACATTTGGATGACGAATTGTAGAAACTAATTGTACTTTTACTGTCTTTTGTACTGGTGTAGACATGCTTAACATCCTTTGTAGATATTTTATTTATGTCAGCTTCTCAGTTGGCAATAACTAGCGATAGGAAGCTTATTCACACTAACGTTGCATTTTACTATAACCTTCATATTATAGCTTAAATTTAACGTTTATGACAACCAATTGCATAAAAATGTATACCATATTTAGTCTAAAAGGCTATAATAGATTCAGATTATTAAGAAGGTGACTCTATTGCTAATTGACTTTATTATTAACTTTTGTATTCTTTTTACTTTTGCAATTCTTACCTACATACCATTTCAAAACAAATTAAATGTTTATATTCCATCTTCTAAATACACCCCTTTTATACTTGGATTGTTAAGTGGACTTACTGGTTGTTTGTTAATGTTAACTGCTATAAACATTACTGATGTCGTTATTATGGACGGAAGAATGGCTGTTATTGCATTATCCGGTGTCTTAGGAGGACCATTCGCACCTATTATAAGCGGCATTATTATCGGAGTGTTCCGTTTGTTTATGTACGGATATTCTACAAGTGCTCTAATAGCAGGAAGTAGCACTATTATAGTGGGATTGGTTATTGGAGTTTGCAGTTGGAAGAAAACAATGACCTTTCAAAACGTCCCTTACTTTTTTGGTTATTCCATCATACAAACTTCTATTGTTTTAGGTTTCTTAGGCAGTTGGAAATTTGAAACGTCGTTAGCTATTATCAGTTTTATCATATTTTCAATCGTGTCTTTTTCCATTATTTTCATTACCCTTAAACAGCTAAGCTCTCTATTTGAAAAAATAAAGCATATTGAAGAGATATCTGTAACAGACTATCTTACGGGTCTATATAATAACCGTAAATTCCAAGAACATACTCAAAATCTTATAGCAAAAAATGAAATTTTTTCACTCCTATTACTAGACATAGACTATTTCAAAAAGGTCAACGATACATATGGGCACCCCGTTGGAGATGAAGTATTGAAAGAATTAGCACTCCGAATGAAAGATATTAGTAAACCTTTTGGGGGCATTGTTTCTCGAAATGGAGGAGAAGAGTTTTCCATACTGCTCCCAAATACTACAGATGAAAAAGCGTTGGAAGTTGCTGATCTAGTTCGACAATCAATAGAAAAGAAATTATTTCAAATCTCAACTGGAGAACAGTTAGATATAACTACTTCAGGCGGTATTAGTACTTTCCCACAAGATGCTGTAACCACACATGAATTATACAAACTTGCTGATGAAGCCCTTTACCTTGCTAAAACTTCTGGAAGAAATAAAGTAGTTCATATCAATCAAAATATATTGGTTTGATAAAAAAGTGATGCCCTTAGTTAGGACATCACTTTTTCTGCGTTCTATTTTACCCAGCCTAATATCATTTCTCTTAGAAGCTTCGAAGCAGTGTTTACTGTTTGCTCCTGCGCAAGCTCGTCGCAGTAACACCAGATACTCCGGTCTACTTAACCCAACCCAATATCATTTCACGTAGTAATTTACTAGCAGTGTTTACTGTTTGCTCTGATGGATCGTAATTTGGTGCTACTTCTACTAAATCGAAACCTACCACATTTACGCCGGAGTTTGCAATTGCGTGGATAGAAGCTAAAAGCTCACGACTTGTGATTCCGCCACAATCTACAGTTCCAGTTCCAGGTGCGTGCGCTGGGTCAAGAACGTCGATGTCAATTGTGACATAGACTGGACGCCCTTCAAGTGTTGGTAGCACTTTTTTCAAAGGCTCTAAAACTTCGAACTTGTGAATTTGCATACCATTTTCTTTTGCCCAGTCAAACTCTTCTTTCATGCCTGAACGAATTCCAAATGAATAGACGTTTTTAGGGCCGATATATTCAGCAATTTTACGAATAGGTGTCGAATGAGAAAGCGGTTCTCCTTCATACTCCTCGCGTAAATCTGTATGTGCATCCATATGGATAATGGCTAGATTATCATAGTTATCTGCCACTGTCCTCATGACAGGCCAGGACACTAGATGTTCTCCACCCATGCCTACTGGAATCTTCCCATTTATCAGTAATTGGCGGATAAAGCCTGCAATTAACTCTAAGCTTTTCTCTGCATTACCAAATGGTAAAGGAATATCCCCTGCATCAAAATAGTTCACATCATCTAGCTCGCGGTCAAGATACGGGCTATACTCCTCTAAACCTATTGAAGCTTCACGGATACGACCAGGACCAAAGCGTGATCCAGGACGATAGCTTACAGTCCAGTCCATTGGCATTCCATAAATGACTGCTTGTGCTTCATCATAATTTTGTTTGCTTTTTATAAAAACATTTCCTGAGTATTCTTCACTAAATCGCATAGCCTTACTCTCCTGCAAGATCTTTCACAAATTTTGGTAGTACAAATGCCGCTTTATGAAGCTCTTTTGTGTAATACTTTGTTTCAATATCAAAGAATTGCTCGTCCGGAACTTGGAGTGGATCATACTTTTTAGATCCAATTGTAAAGCACCAAAGTCCGCTTGGATATGTAGGAATGTTTGCCAAATACATATTAGTTATTGGGAAGATTTCCTTTACGTCTTTTTGAACTTGGCGGATTAAATCTGCCTTAAACCATGGGTTGTCCGATTGTGCAACGAATAGACCATCTTCTTTTAAAGCTCTAGAAATTCCAGCATAGAAACCTTTTGTAAATAGGTTTACTGCTGGTCCTACTGGTTCTGTAGAATCTACCATAATCACATCATATTCATTTTCAGATTCTGCAATATGCATGAAACCATCGCCTACTTGCACGTCTACGCGAGGATTTTCTAATTCACATGCGATTTCTGGTAAATATATTTTTGAATACTCAATTACTTTTCCATCTATATCAACAAGTGTAGCTTTCTTCACTTTTGGATGCTTCATAATTTCACGAATTACTCCACCGTCTCCACCACCAACTACTAACACATTTTCAGGGTTAGGATGTGTGAATAAAGGAACATGCGCAACCATTTCATGGTATACAAACTCATCTTTTTGAGAGGTCATTACCATGCCATCTAAGAAGAGCATATTTCCCCATTCTTCTGTTTCTGCCATTTCTAACAATTGAAAATCTGTTTGCTCGGTATGAAGAGTGCGATTCACCTTCATTGTGATGCCAAAATTCTCGGTTTGCTTCTCTGTAAACCAAAATCCAGCCATTTATCTATCTCCGTTTCTACAATAGTTTTTGGTATTTATAAAAAAAATAAATACATTGAAAGTATAGTGCTTTTTGACAAAAGTGCAATACTTTTTTGTTTGCCCGTTTAATTTGAATCTATTGTTCTCATACTAATGAAAACATCATTTAGAACGGAGTTGATTTAATGGGGCGTATTCAACATAGAAAAAAAGTCATACGAAGCAAACGATGGAAAAGGCTATTCCTTTTATGTGTTGCTGCTGGCTGTGCACTTTTGAGCGCATTCATCACGCTCCGAATATATGCTCAAATCGTTGGTGCTCCCATAATTCAAGTCCCAATTTCTTCTGTATTTTTAGACAGTCAAGGAAATGTTATCGGCGATCGCTTTGAGGACCAAAGGAGATATTGGATTTCATTGGAGGAAATGTCTCCTTTTTTACCTCAAGCCACTGTGGCGGTAGAAGACCAGGAGTTTTATGAGCATCATGGATTTGATTATTCACGGATTGCTGGAGCCATTTTAAAGGATATAAAAGCTGGAAAAAAAGTAGAAGGAGCCAGTACAATTACGCAGCAATATGCTCGTAATTTGTTTCTTACCCATGAAAAGTCTTGGACTCGAAAGATAAATGAAGCACTATATGCCTACCGATTAGAGCTTTTCTACGATAAGGACGAACTGTTAGAAGGTTATTTGAATACAGTGTACTTTGGTCATGGTATGTATGGCGTCGAGGCAGCGAGTAGATTCTATTTTGCGAAAAGCGCTAAATCTTTGACTCTAGCAGAATCCGCCCTATTAGTTGGAATACCGAAAGGCCCTACCTATTATTCACCGTTAGTAAATGAAGAAAAAGCAGTTACTCGTCAGCAACTAATCCTAACATTGATGGAAAACCAACAAAAGATAACTGCTGACCAAAAGGAACGAGCATTCAATGAAAATTATGTATTAAAAGCAGAGGACTCTCTAATAAAGCAAAAAACGGCCCCTTACTTTTTAGAAGAAGTGTGGAAAGAAGCAACAGAAATCACTTTGGAAAATGGTCGCCGTATTGAAGAAGGTGGATGGACAATTGAAACCACTTTAAACAAAAAACATCAACAAGTAGCGGAAGAAATAGTTGAAAAATGGATGCCAAAAGGAGAACTACAAATAGGATTTGTAAGTATGGAACCAGATACTGGTTATGTAACTGCAATGCTCGGTGGAAGAAATTTCACGGATAGTCCCTTCAACCGAGTTACACAAGCAAAAAGGCAGCCAGGTTCTACCATCAAAGCGTTATTATTTGCAGCAGCCTTAGAAAACGGATTCTCTCCGCTCACTTATATGAAAAGTGAGCGTACTATTTTCACATACGATAATGGCCGCCAAGAATATGAACCTAAAAATGTGAACGGGGAGTTCGCTGGTCATCCTATTTCATTGGCACAGGCCCTCGCTATTTCCGATAATATTTATGCCGTTAAAACGTTAGAACAAATTGGATATAAACCTTTTCAACGGTTAACAGAAAGATTTAATCTAGATATGAAGGTAAAGGATGCTCCCTCTACTGCTCTCGGTACAACAGAAGTTTCGCTATTAGAAATGACAAAAGTTTATAACACTATATCTGCTGGTGGAATTCAGAAAAAACCTAAGTATATAACAAAAATAACTGATAAAAGCGGGAACGTCATTTATGATATAGAGAACAATGAGGAAAAAGGGAAAAAAGTTTTAAGCGAACAGGACTCGTTTATACTATCCCATTTACTAACAGGAATGTTCGACCCCGTTTTCAACGACTATTCACCTGCTACAGGGATAAGTATTCGAGCAAAACAAACCAGACCATATGCAGCAAAGTCTGGAACTACAAATACAGACCAATATTTGATAGGCTTCTCACCTCAATTAACAGCAGGTGTATGGAATGGCTATGATCAAGGTAAACAAGTAAGTGATGCGGAGGCAAGACAAGTAACGAAACAAGTTTGGATTGAATTTATGGAAGCTGTTCACCAAGGACTTCCCGTTGAGCCTTTCATAGCCCCGGACGGTGTACAGGGCGTCATTGTCGATATAGAAACAGGTGGAATCGCTACATCTGCTTGTGAAAAACAGCGACTAGTTTACATGAAACAAAAAGATGTTCCAACTAAGCTTTGCACCGACCCTAAATTGAAGCAGCAAACATTCGAGGAGAGTGTGGAAGAATCTGAACCGTGGTCCATTTTCCCATTTAATTTGTTTGAGTAGAACTTGGAGAATTGATTGAATAATGATGAAAACCAATGGAAAAAAATCAGAAATTGGTCGTATTTCGTTATCGTTATAATCGTATGAATTCCTTCCACTAATGCGTTGTTCGTTTTATAAGCATAATAAAAAGCTTACTGCCACCTATAATTAGGTAGTAGTAAGCTTTTTCTTAGCTTAACTTTCTGTAAAAGAATGCGGTCATTGGAATGGGTGGTCAATTCACGCATACATTTTACCTACTTGCGTCCACTAAGTGTCCTAGCATTACTTGGAAGTAAGCTTTATCTAAATTGTACTGTCTTTTCGTCTTTAATTCAACTACCTAACGGACTATTTGTATACTAGGCTTCGACAGATAGGTCTTGATGTAGTTTTTCTTCACTTCTATCCCACATTTCTCTGTTATGAGACTGTAAAAATTCACGTAAAATATTTTTTGAGCGGTCATCCATAAAATCGACTAAAATATGACGTTTCATTGATTTGTCCATGCGATTAACGTGATCAGCTAAATTCTTATAGCCGCGACGTTTTTCTCGGTTAATAACCATTTCACAAGCACTGACCCCAGCATAATATGGTCCTTGTGGATTATAATCGATCGTCACCCAAACAAGCCAATACGATTTCCCTCCCAGGGAGTCTTCTCGGTTCGTTGTAAACTTAATGCCTCGCTCTGTATCACTTCTTGCATGCATTGCTCCAACTTCTACCCTAGCAAGGTCTTCTTCTATATCAATAATGACTGGAGATACATTCTCTAATGATAGAGAACCTATACCGAATCCCTTATGTCCGTCAGTCGGATCATTTTTAATAATCGTGAAGCCTACCTTTTGTTTTGGTTTTTCTTCGTTCGTCATTCGACAGTTCCCTCCATTCTGTTATGATACTAGTATACAGAAAAGTTCACTAAAGGAGGAAATGAAATGCCATATGTCACAGTAAAAATGCTTGAAGGACGTACCGACGAGCAAAAAAGAGCATTAGTGGAGAAGGTAACTGCTGCTGTTTCCGAAACAGTTAATGCACCAATCGAGAATGTTACTGTATTCATCGAAGAAATGCCGAAGAATCATTATGGAACTGCAGGCAAGTTATTTAGTGATCGATAATTAAACAGAGACGGACCCTTTTTTTAAGGGTTCTTTTTTTATGCAGAAAGTATATGTGTGTGAACAACAGGTCATGGGAATTGAAAGAATAAAATATACTACTGATTTCCATTACAGGTGGACGCGTTCCGCGGGGTGAGCGGTGGAGCCATCACCGTCGCTAACGCGTCGCTGTGATGTCTCACCTGTCTCACTCATCCCGCCGGAGTCGCCACCTTTCACTACAACCAATTGAGCAAGTGGTACTCAACTATAAGATAGAGCATAGTTTATCGCTTAGATAATAAGAGTAGTCAAAGTTAATTTAGGGAAAAAACCGTCAGTTCTATTAGGTATACTATTTTTCAAGAAATTTGAAGAAAGAATTTTCTTTTATAAGAGTTCATTTCATCGTTACTAATTTTTAAAATAAAATATGTATATTTATGTGGTATTTTATCCAATTATCCGATTATATAAAGCGAAACTGGTTGATTGGAGCGCAAGGTGACGACTCCAGTGGGAACAGCGCGAGCTGAAAGCCCCGCAGGAAAGGCATTGGTCAAACTTTGTCAGACCAATGTCTTTGCGACGAGTAACCGCAGGAGCATATGTTTTCGTAGTGACGAGCAGATTGAAGCCGTGCCCACGGGAAGCGTCCGCCTGGAGCGGAAATTACTTGTGCCCGTATCATACTTGCGTTCAGCTGCGCTAACTTGTATTTCCGGAACGGATGAATTCTCCAAAAGAAAAAGCCATCCTATTGGATAGCTCTTTCGTTCATGAGGTTCATGACAAATGTGAAGGCCTCGTCGATTTCTTCTTTTGAAAAATTGAGTTTTCCTTTTACGACATGAAGTTTTTCGATTTGCTCTTCTTTTGGGAGATAATCGAAATATAATAACGTCGATACTAGTTCAAGGAAACGGGAACTTTTATCTTTCATTTGGTTAATGCATGCTACCAAATCTCTTGGTGCTTCAGGAACTTGAGCCATTTTAGTAAAATGCTCACCTGCGTCAGTCATTTGGTATTTATATTGTACATAGGAGCCTTTGTCTTGGCGTTCTTCTTGTAGGAATCCCATATTACATAATTCTTCGATCCGTAAGGTAAGCTCTTCTGAATAAGGGCCATAAAAATGGAATTCGTATTTTTCCTTGTATGGATATTGAAGTTTTTTTGCGATGTAAATCATTTTTTGCAGTTTTTTCCGACCCGTAATGCCATCCGCTGCTCCGATAAATTGCACAACTTTTGCATGTTCTTCTATCACTTAGACCCCTCCTTTACTTCAAATCATTAAGTTAATAAATCGAGTATTTGTTTTTTCAATGCTTTTTTCTTTCCGTCCTTCGTCAAGATATCTTCTGGAAAGTACAATTTATGGTCTGTTCTTCTTTTCCCAGAGATTGCCTCTACAATATCCGATTCACGTGATAGCTCACGAATTTCTCCGTTAGGCTTTAGCAAATGTATTGGAATTCGTTCGCCTTCTTCTCCTGGACGGTAAAAATCATATGGTAGATCTGAAGAGGAATCGAACACTAAGTAATACTCTGGATCTATACCCGCTTTTTTGAATAGTAATTCTAATTCTTTCATCTTCATATAATCTTTCGCTAAATCGAACTCTATATATTGAAATAGCTTCCGGTTCACAAAACGATCGCTCAAATCCGATAGAATGGGATCATCTTCTGACATCCATAACTGAAAATAAGTTAATAATACCCCTTCATCTAAAGCAAGGTACTCATTTAAAGTATATGTACCATCAAAGAATCCTCTAAAATGAGTCGGTTGCTGTTTAAAATCATAACCCATTTTACTCAATGCTTTTGCTCGATGTAGAACTTTCGTCAAAATTACTTCGGCACTACGGGAAACTGGATGGAAATATACTTGCCAATACATTTGATATCTACTCATTATATAATCTTCCACTGCATGCATTCCACTCGATTTGATGACTACTTGGTCTTCTCTTGGTCGCATGACACGCAAAATTCTTTCCATATCGAAATGTCCATAACTTACCCCAGTAAAATAAGCATCTCTTTGCAAGTAATCCATACGGTCAGCATCTATTTGACTGGATATTAAACTTACTACCTGCTTGTTTGGATATGTTTTACCGATAACATCGGCAACTCGTTGCGGAAAATCTTCGCTAACTCTTTTTAGTATCTTATTGACATCCGTATCGCCAAGTATTATTTGTTGGGTGAAATATTCATGGTCTAACCCAAATACATTCTCAAATGCATGAGAAAATGGGCCGTGCCCTAAATCATGGAGAAGAGCAGCACATAATACTACTAGCCTTTCTGAATCATCCCATTCTGGACGTCCACTAAAGCTATCATCTACGATTCTTCTCACAATTTCGTACACACCTAGTGAGTGATTAAAACGGCTATGTTCGGCACCATGAAAAACTAGATATGTAGTTCCGAGCTGTTTAATCCGGCGAAGTCGTTGAAACTCTTTTGCTCCGATAACATCCCAGATGACCTGATCACGAACGTGGATATAGCGGTGAACTGGATCTTTAAACACTTTTTCTTCTGCTAGCTTTTGTGTCGCATAGCTCATTCTTCCACCTCCGAAATGTAGTTTAGTATTCATTATAAAGAAAAAACCGCATATTGAATACACGGCAAAAGTTCTGTTAATCTGCTATCTTCGCTCGTACTTTTTCCATTAATTCGTCTTCCGTTAACGCAGCAACGGGACGATTATTGATAAAGGCGAATGTTTTTTTTCGTCCGGGACCGCAGTACGACTGACATTCTTTCACTTCAATCTCAGCTTCCGGATCAATCGCTTTTAGTTTAGGTATTAATGTTTTTAAATTGACGGCTTGACACTCATCGCAAACACGAAAATGGTTTGCCATAGTCTTCAACCCCTTTCATTCATTACGTCTTGGCGTAATTGCTTCCTCTTAATATCTGCGATATTCGCCGGAAACATTATCATTTTTTCATTAGTTTTAGTACAAATAGCTGAATGTTTAATAGTAATAGTCTACAGGTCATTGTATCTTAAAGTTTATATTGCTATCAAGTGTATATTACGTGAATAAAAGAGCACTAAGTTGACCATTATGTTAATAGAACAACGAAACTATGAACATGGCAGGAGGAAGAACATGGTAAAAATTAGACAAGACGCCTGGATGACAGAGAATGATGAAATGCTAGCAGAGATGGTATTACGTCACGTTCGAGAAGGCAGCACGCAACTAAACGCATTTGAAGAAGCAGGAGACGAATTAAATAGAACTGCAGCAGCTTGTGGATTTCGCTGGAACGCAGTCGTTCGTCATCAATATGAAAATGAGTTAAAGGAAGCGAAAAAAGAAAGAAAAGAAAAGCTTCGTATATTAGGAAAAGATTATAGACGAAGAGGAAATGGAATTTATCTAGCTAAATCTCAAGATGATGGTGAACGCACCCAATCCATTCCGGTATCTGCATTATCCATCGATATTATCATTGCATATCTCGTACGTTTGCAACATAGTGATTCAGATGTTTCTAGATACCGTCACCTTTCAACTATATCAAATGAAAAGATTCGTAAATTAGAGAGTGAGCTTGCAAAACTAGAAAAAGAAAACGCAGCTATTAAACAAGATTACGAGCAATTCGTTCAGATCATGAACCGTGCAAGACGTCTTGTAACTTTAAACGACGAGGAAATACCAGCAGTACCCGTTTTCCAAATGGAGAAGAATGGTAATCTCGTATCTAAAGAACCACCAATCGTTTAGAAGATTGGTGGTTTTTATTTTATTTTTCTAGCATTTTTTTATTGCGATCTACTACTCGTTGCATGTAAAACATATACAAGTCCATTTCATCAGGTGTGACAGATTGATGGATGACTGTGTCTGACAACTGTTGGAGCAATTGTTGGATACGAATAACGATATCCTCTACTCTAAACGAGGTATCTAGCAGTTCATTCATAGATGCCATCACTTCTGGTTTAATATCTGGATATGTAAACTTAGTATTTTCACCTTGAATGCCAATTTCGTAAAATCTACGTATCAGTTCTGCTCGTTCACTTCCACTACCTTCAATACATAGATACACCTGCACTGCTATTCCCTGACGCAATCTTCGCTGAGAAATTCCCGCAAACTTTTTACCATCTATACTTAAATCATATGAACCTGGACAATACGATCCAATAATTTCATAAGCTTCTATTTTCCCATCTGCTTCGGGGAATAAAAGCTCGACGAATGCAAGCATCACTTCATAACCAGTAGGAATATCTATCGCCTGCTTCGCTTCCGGTAAAATAATAGATACATTTAGTACACCCTCATCTAAAACAACTGCTAGTCCTCCCGAATTTCGTACAATGGGGGAATATCCCTGGGTACGAAGAAAGTTCTGCCCATCCTCCACAAACGGGAGTCTGTGATCTTGTATACCTAAAACAACAGTTTGAGAGTGGACCCACGTACGTACAGTAGCCGGTGACTGTTGTTGTCCTACTAGGTGACATAGTAAATCATCTGATGCGAATGATTCAAGTGCAGATCTACTTTTCCCACTAAGCGATTGATCCCAAAATCGCCATTTTTCTTGCTGCAATAAAACTTCTATTTCTGACATGTGACTACTCCTCAAATAAGTGCTTGTGCAGCAGTAATATAAGCTAACTTATAAACATCCTCTGCAGAACAACCTCGTGATAAATCATTAACTGGTGCATTCAATCCTTGTAAAATAGGGCCAATTGCTTCGAACTCACCTAAACGTTGCGCAATTTTATAACCAATATTCCCTGCCTCTAATGAAGGAAATACAAATACAGTCGCATCCCCTTGTAGTACAGCATCAGGCGCCTTTTTCGCCGCTATCTCAGGGACTATACTTGCATCAAATTGTAGCTCTCCTTCTATTAGAATAGTGGAGTCCAACTCTTTGGCTAATTCAGTTGCTCTCACTACCTTTTCAGTTTCCTCTGATTGCGCCGAGCCTTTTGTAGAGAAGGATAGCATCGCCACTTTCGGTTTTATACCAAAGGCTGCAGCTGTTTTAGCACTTTCAACCGCTATTTCTGCTAAATCCTCGCTCGTTGGGGAAATGGTAATCGCACAATCCGCAAATACATACCGAGTCTCCCCTTTCACCATAATGAATGCTCCACTTGTTTTCGAGATTCCTGGCTTTGTTTTAATAATTTGTAATGCAGGACGTACCGTTTCAGCAGTCGTATGCGCTGCTCCGCTTACCAAGCCATTTGCCTTTTTCATATAAACTAGCATCGTTCCGAAATAATTAACATCTTGTAGGATCTCTTGAGCTTGTTCTTCTGTCACTTTGCCTTTTCGACGTTCTACAAAAGCAGCGACAAGCTCGTCCATTTTTTCATAATTTTGAGGGTTAATAACAGTTAAAGCAGAAGGGACTTCTTCTTTGTTTCCAATAATAATAGGATGAATAATTCCTTCTTCCTGGAGTTTCAATGCCGCTGAAATGATTCGTTCATCATTTCCCTCTGGCAATATAATGGATAGTTTGGCGTCCCTTAATTTCTCTTTTATCTCTTGAAATAAATCTGCCATATTGTCTCCTCCTACGCTCTTTTTTGTTACTTCAAGCATACACGAGATTGTCACAGATTGTCATGTGCGAGCCGTACCATTAGAAGAAATGTTCGGGACTATATGATACACTAAATGGGAGATATTTTTAATCTAAAGGAGTGTCATAATTTATGAATGAAGCAGCAATTACATTAGATGGTTGGTACGTATTACATGATTTCCGCCAAATGGACTGGGCATCGTGGAAACAAGTAGATCCAGAACTACGCAAACAAGCTACAGATGAGTTCGTAGCATTTTTAGATGAAATGCAACTTGCGGATGATGCTAAAACAGGAGCACATGCTTTTTACACAATCGTTGGGCAAAAAGCTGATTTTATGTTAATGACATTACGTCCAACAATGGATGAACTTCAAGAACTAGAAGCAAGATTTAATAAATTAACAATTGCCGATTTCACAATTCCAGGTTACTCATATGTTTCAGTAGTAGAATTGTCTAACTACCTTGCTGGTGAATCTAACGAAGATCCATATCAAAACCCACATGTACGTGCACGTTTATATCCAGAGCTTCAACGTTCTCAATATATTTGCTTCTATCCAATGGACAAGCGTCGTGACGGTAATGACAACTGGTATATGCTTCCAATGCAAGAGCGTAAAGATTTAATGCGTAGCCATGGTATGATCGGTCGCAGCTATGCTGGAAAAGTTAAGCAAATTATCTCTGGATCTATCGGCTTTGACGATTTTGAATGGGGCGTAACACTATTCTCAGACGATGTTCTTCAATTTAAAAAGCTAATATATGAAATGCGTTTTGACGAAGTAAGCGCTCGTTATGCAGAATTTGGATCATTCTTCACTGGTACTATTCTTGCAGGAGAGAAACGCTCTACATTCTTTAATATCTAAAATGAAAGGACTGCTATTGTGCAGTCTTTTTTTTTGCTTCTATATGTCTATACAAACTTTGTTCATCATTTGCAATCTGTTTGCATAGTGTATGGGTAGGAGGTGATGCAATGGCAGTCGTCAAATCCAACACGAAGCAACTGGAATTACTTGCGAGGCTGATGCGATCAGAAGCTGAAGGTGAGGGTGAGCTTGGCATGCTCATGGTAGGGAACGTAGGAGTAAATAGAGTTCGTGCTGCCTGCCTAGATTTCAAAGATATACGTACGCTGGAGGAAATGGTTTTTCAAAGCCCTGGAGGATTTGAAGCAACACAGAAGTCGTACTTCTATCAAAGTGCACGTGAGCAAGATAAAAAACTTGCCCAAAGAGTGATTAATGGGGAGCGGTTTCACCCTGCAACTCGTTCATTATGGTTTTTTGAACCAGCAGGAGAATGTCCTGCACAATGGTATAACCAACCGAATACAGGCCGTTTTAAATCACATTGCTTCTTCGCACCTTCTACTGCAGATTGTCCCCAAATATAAATTTGAAAGGATGTTTGAATGGTTCAATATTATTGGCACCCTGGAGGTTTCCCTCAACAGCAGCAAATGCAACAACCTATGACCCCCCCTCAAATACCGGCAGCTATTAGAGGTCAGGAAGAATCTTATATTGAAAATATTTTAAGAGCCAACAAAGGCAAGTTAGGTACATTCTATTTTACGTTCGAGAACAACCGAGAAAGGAATAATTTTGTAGTTACCGGCTATATAGAAGCTGCTGGTCGCGATCACGTTATTATTAGTGATCCAAATGGCAAAAGATACTTAATGCTTATGATTTACTTAGATTATGTAACATTTGATGAAGAAATTAATTATTACGCTTAATACTTAAAGCTTATTCGTTATGCGAATAAGCTTTTTTGTTGTTTGAGTGAAACTCAGACCCGGTCCTCTTATAATAAAAACGTAGATATGAAATTTTTTCTCTGCTGATGTATCTGTTGGGCCAATTCGAGAAAGTTTCGATTCGTGGGAGTTAACACTTAATGTTGAGGGATTGAAAACTTCAAATCGTTACTTTGCTTATGGTCCAGTGGGCATGGTAAAGGAGATTTTAATATGTATTTTTACAGTAATGACCCTGAAGAACCGAATGAAGAGTTCTCTATAAATTTTGAGGACATCATTGCCTATGCTTTAAAACGTTACAAGTTTCACCAGGTCTTTTCAGATGAAATAAATGCACAAAAAAGCAGTTGCTTGTTTTAAAAGAGGAAAATGATAAACGATACGGTAATGCAGGATATATGTGGGATATTGGGAACTAATTTCTTTTTTTTATGCTCCATTGAATTTACCAGTAGACAATATTCATTTGTTGGGGTCGAAGGAGCTCTTACACTACTACTAAAGAATGCGTTCAAACCTAACTTGGTACAAACAATTGAAGGGACACCAGCAATTATCCACGGCGGCCCATTTGCGAACATTGCGCACGGGTGTAACTCTTTAATCGCCACCAACACTGCACGCAGACTTGCGGGTGTGGTCGTGACTGAAGTAGGCTTCGGAGCTGATCTAGGTGCTGAAAAATTTATGCACATCAAATCAAGAAAAGGTAATTTCCATCCGGATGCTGTCGTTATTGTAGCAACTATCCGTGCACTTACCTAAGCTAGGTGCAGGTTTCTTAGTTTGCCTGACTAGCTACATCATGACGATGCCTAGTTTACCAAAACAGCCTGCTGCTCTAAAAGTGGATGTTGGTCCTGACGGTGAAGCAGTTGGTCTATTCTAAATCACTCTATAAGAAAATGGTGCCTGGCACCGAGACTCAAGCGAGACAATTATGTCACGCAATAAGTTTCGGTACCAGGCACTTTTTTTCTCTACCTACTATAAACCGAAGTTTAGATAATCAGATTTAATGGTATGCACTTAATTATAATCGGAATTGGGTGACATTTGACTTTTAGCTAACATGATTCTATATTGTTACGAGTGAATAAATATCACCCACTTCTACTCATGCTAGAGTAGAGGTTTTAACTATGCTTGTTTTTAAATAACATACTCTTTTTAGAGGTCATTAGAGAGGAATAATTAGGAATGGATTCAAATAAAAAACTTGGTTTATGGATACTGACTGCATTAGTAGTTGGTAATATGGTGGGCTCAGGTATCTTTATGCTACCACGCACATTAAGTGAGGTTGCCAGCCCAGCTGGTGCTCTGTCCGCTTGGCTTATTACAGGTGGCGGGGTTTTGATGATTGCCCTTGTATTCGGAAACTTGGCAATCAGAAAACCTGATTTAAACGGTGGACCACAAATCTATGCCAAGGAGTTGTTCAAAACTGGAAGCAATTCTTCAATTCTATCGGGTTTTATGTCTTCTTGGGGATATTGGATTGGAAATTTGGTCGGGAACATCGCTATCATTACGACGTTTGCAGGTTATCTATCCACCTTTTTCCCAATCTTAATAAGTCAGGCAGAGCTTATTACAATCGGCTCCTTTACATTAAAAGTAGGAAATGCGTTAACTTTTATTGTCTGTTCTCTTCTATTATGGGGAGTTCATTTTATTATTCTTAATGGGATGGAGGGTGCCGGGAAAATCAATCTAGTGGCAACAGCTACAAAAGTAATCGCTTTTCTGTTATTCATTGTGATTGGCCTGTTTGCTTTCCAGAAAGCAAATATCCTTCCATTTGCTGCACCAAGATACGATGAGCTTGGACATCAAATCGGGTTATTTGGACAGCTTAATAACGCTGCAGTCGCAACACTGTGGGCATTTGTAGGCGTTGAATCCGCTATTGTTTTTGCATCACGTGCCAAAAAATCAATTGATGTGAAACGTGCTACCATTCTCGGACTGCTTATTGCCCTTGCCATCTATATTGGAATTAGCACTCTCGTTTTAGGAATGTTAAACCATGACGCACTCGTAGCGTCCGATAAACCACTGATTGATGCTATTTCTACTGTACTTGGGCCAGTTGGAGGTAAAGTTCTAGCTGCAATTGGGCTAGTCAGTTTATTCGGCTCAACAGTTGGTTGGGTTATGCTAAGCGCTGAAATTCCGTATCAAGCAGCAAAACAGGGATTATTTATTCCCTCGTTCTTAAAAGTAAATGAAAAAGGGATACCTGTTTTCTCGATGATCATTACAAACGGGATAGGACAATTGTTTATCTTCTCCACTATTTCTAATACAATTGCCGCAGCATTCGATTTCATGATTATTGTGGCCACACTGTCGTACTTGGTTCCTTACTTTATCGCTTCCACTTTCCAGTTGAAGCTAGTCTATACAGGGGAAACGTACACCGCGAAAAGAACTCGAATATTGGACGGAATCATTGGTTTTTTTGCTACCCTTTACTCCATCTGGGTCATCTATGCTGGTACTGCAGACTTGATAACTTTTATATTTGGTGTACTTTTACTAGCTAGCGGAATTCTGTTCTACAATAGTGTTAAAAAAGCAAATAACCTATAACATGAAAAACACCTGCTTCATCCAATGAGATGAGGCAGGTGTTTTTTGAATAGCGAAAGTTAATCGTCAAACTTTTGTACTTCTTATCACTGCATTTTATTTCTGCAACAATTTCTTTTGTATACTTTTTCAATTTGCCATTCGCGATTGCTTCTAGTTTTTACTCCCACTCACCGGTAAGGGTAGGCGATTTTAACTCTTCTGGAACAAGATCAAGCAATTGGCGACCTTTTGATGAGTAAGGATAAAAGGACCTTAGTTAAAAGAAATCAACTTTCTACATTCTTCGTTACAGAATAGTAGTCTAATTCAACAGACGGTTTTATCCCTATATAACCTTAGGCTACTCTTATTATCTGCGTTGCCACACGAGGTGCGCTCTTAGCCTTTGTTCAATCAGTAGTATTATTCATTCTTAAAAATTCATTAAATCCAATGTTCATCCTGTATTTATATATACTTTCTGGTGTACGGATAAAAAATTTAGAAACAAAAAAGCCGAACCCTTGATAGGTTCGACTTTCCGATTAGTTTGCGTATTTTACCGCGGCTACTATAAGCATAATCCATCCAACTAAAAATGCTACTCCACCGATTGGTGTTACTGCACCTAAAATGCTAATACCTGTTAAGCTCAATACATATAAACTACCTGAGAAGATAATAATTCCTGCAAGTATAAAGTATCCTGCAGTATTCAAGGTAGAAATTGGACCGAGTACCTTGCTACTCATCAATATACCAATAGCAACTAAAGCTAATGCATGGAACATCTGGTATTGTACCGCTGTTTCCCATGTTGCCAAGTATTTGTCAGCCACTTTACCTTCCAAAAGATGCGCTCCAAAGGCTCCAAGTGCTACGGATAAAAAACCGTTAATAGCACCTGCTATAATAAAAAACTTCACGAAACTCTCCTTCTTTCTCTTAAAAATCGAATAGGGAATCACCATTTGCATCTTCTTCTTTTATAGCAACTGGTTGTGTAGGTAAAATTGTTGAAGTCGTTTGCACACTTCTAGTAGTTGGAACTTGTAATGGAATTTGCACTTCTAAACCAACATCACACAATGCTTTAATCGCAACTAATGATTCTCTGAAAGATTGCTCATTGCCACTAGTTTTTGCATATTTTAGATGTTTATCTATTTGCATTAATAGTTGCTCATTAGAAATCATCGTCTTAGTCCCTCCACTTGCTTTGGTTCAAATTTCATGCATTCCATTCCTGAGGAACGCAGTACTACTACGGAGGGAAGTTCCTTTGTTTTAAATCCGTAAGCTTTACAACCACGAGGATTTCTCGCTTCCCATGTTGTAAAGAAATGTCGACATTTGAAACAATTTACAGCCAATGTCCTCCCCTACTTTCCATTGCCTATCGTAGCATAATTATAGGCAAAAATCGATTGGTTCCTCCCCCCATGCAGCTAAACTCGCATTGATTTTAGAATACGGCTTACTTCCTAAAAATCCTCGATGTGCACTTAATGGGCTTGGATGAGGTGCTTGAAGAATCGTATGTTTTTCTGTGTCAATTAGTGTTATTTTAGACTGCGCTGGCTTACCCCATAAAACAAATATAATAGGTTTGTCTCGGTTGGAGAGCTTTTGGATTACTGTATCCGTAAAAGTTTCCCAACCCATTCCTTTATGAGAGTTAGCTTCTCCTGCTCGTACAGTTAAAACTGTATTTAGTAAAAGGACCCCTTGTTTCGCCCACTTTTCTAAATATCCACTCGTTGGAAGAGGACAACCTAAATCATCTTCTAATTCCTTCAACATATTCCTTAAGCTTGGAGGTATACGAACACCTGGCTTCACAGAGAAGCTCATCCCATGGGCTTGCCCTTCTCCGTGATAAGGGTCTTGTCCCAAAATTACTACCCTGACATTATCATAGGTGGTCATCTTAAACGCACTGTCGATTTCGGTACGTTTGGGAAAAATTGTTTGAGATGCATATTCCTCATCTAAAAATAATTGTAACTTTTTAAAATAAGGCTTCTCCTGTTCCTCTCTTAACACATCTTTCCAACTAGGCATGTACTTGTCACTCCTTAAACTCCACTTCTACATCATAATTCACTAACTGGAACATTTCTTTCACTGACTTAGTCGCATTTTCTTCTGCTAGCTCTAAAATACCTTGTCCAGTTGTTTCTTCAATCATCATTTCTTTTGCAGTCTCTGCAAGTTCATATCCCTCTTTAATATCTGCTTTCTCACGGAATAGTCCTTCATATGAAAATACTTCTACCTGTTCAAATAAAATCTCTGGTCCACCTAGAAATTCAGGCTTTGGCAATATTAACTTAGCCGTCCTATTTTCTTCATCTACATCTATATCTGACTCGACCACCTGCGAAAAATCGACACCTGCTTTGACGGAACCAGGTATAACCACTAGAAGTTGTCGCTTAGTGCCAGGTAAATCAATGCCAATCTCTTTTCCAAATACTGCATTATCTTGTCTTTCAATAATTACTTTCGTATAAGCCTGGGCAGTTGACAACTCATTTAACGCTTGTACTTGTTCCACAAATGAGCCTTTACTTTCAGTGAACGTACTTCCTTTAATAGCCCAAAAAGCTGCAAATGGAAGGGCTGCTATTAATAAGAGAATGAGTAGTCCAATAAGTAGGAAGGACTTTGTACCAAACCTGTATAAAGTTCGTGGCATCTTCCAAGCATTAAATCCTTTACGTGAAGGGCTTTCTGCAATAGTAGCTGCCGACTCATCTTGAGCTTTTAATTCTTCCAAGAGCTTTTCCATTTCACGAATCTTGTCCTCTTTTCGCATATCATCCCTCTTTCCTCTAAATCTATTACGTTTACATTAGCTAAAAGTTTCGCTATTAACAACTAATCTACCATGGTACGATAAAAAAAAGGAGTTTTTTCAAATGGCAGATTTTCACTATCGAGAAAAATTAAAACAGATTGAAAAAGCAGCTAGTACCAATATGGTTCCAGAAGGAGCTAAAAACATTGGATTGGGGTGCTTTATTTTTGTATTTGTTTTACTTATTGCATTCCTTATTTTCTTATCTGTTTCATTATGGGTAAACGAAATTATAGTTGGCTCTCTTGTAACAGGTATACTTGTTGTTGTTTGTTTATTTGTTTTATATAAGTTCTGGACAGCTCCTAAGATTCCTTAATGTAAATATCCGAAAAAATCTGCTACAATAAAATAATTATACGCAGCATAGAAAAAGGAGATAAGTCCAATGTCTATCAAAAAAACACTTACAATAGCTGGTTCCGATACTTCTGGTGGAGCTGGAATTCAAGCAGATTTAAAGACTTTCCAAGAACACGGTACATATGGCATGAATATTTTAACAGTTATTGCTACTATGGATCCTGATAACGGTTGGAGCCACGGTGTATTCTCATTGCCAGTAGAAGAGATTAAACGCCAAGCAAAAACGGCATTATCTACAAATGTGGATGCTATCAAAACTGGTATGTTAAGTACGGAAGAAATTATAGAGACAGCCGGTAATATTATAGAAGAAGCTGGAGTTAAAAGTGTAGTAATTGACCCTGTTATGGTATGTAAAGGCGAGGATGAAGTCCTTAATCCGGGGACAGTGGATGCAATGATCGAGTTTTTACTTCCACGCGCATTAGTCGTTACCCCTAACCTGTTTGAAGCTGGACAACTTTCCGGCCTTGGTGCATTGCACACAATTAAGGATATGAAAGCAGCCGCAGAAAAAATTCATGCTCTTGGTGCGAAAAATGTAGTCATCAAAGGTGGTAAGCAGTTAAAGCATGAAAAAGCTGTAGACTTATTTTACGATGGACAAACACATACACTTTTAGAAACAGAAAAAACAGAAACTACGTTTAATCATGGTGCTGGATGTACGTTTGCTGCAGCAATAACGGCAAATTTAGCTAATGGCTTTTCTGTTGCCGATTCAGTTTTTGAGGCGAAAGAATTCGTTTCAGCCGCTATCGCACACGGTTGGAAATTAAATCAATACGTTGGACCAGTTCTTCACGGTGCTAAAGGTAAATTCGGCGCTCCAGAAGTAACTACTACAACTGTTTAATAAGTATTTAAAAACTCGTAGAGTCATCGATGACTTACGAGTTTTTTTGTGTCTAATTCAATCATTCGCATCATTAAGTTTTTTTCATTATACTAATAGCAGACAGTATACTAGGAGGCAATATGAATGGAACTTGTTCAAGTAGAACGCTTGCAGGAGCTTTTGAATAATT
Organism: Psychrobacillus sp. FSL K6-1464; assembly: GCF_038003145.1. Taxonomy (NCBI): domain Bacteria; kingdom Bacillati; phylum Bacillota; class Bacilli; order Caryophanales; family Bacillaceae; genus Psychrobacillus; species Psychrobacillus sp. FSL K6-1464. The sequence continues at coordinate 569,651 of NZ_JBBOOP010000001.1, read as the reverse complement.
TTGCAAACGAAGATGTATATATACATTTAGAAACAACAAATGGAGCCTATGCGGCACATTTTAATGAGAGTGTGTTTAATGCGGGTGCATTCATTCGTAACGTTATCATACGTTACGAACTTGGGAAAATAGCAGGAGAATCTCCACATCGTATAGGGTTAAAACTCCCGCATGGTTGGGTATATGCACAAGGGATTACCCATTTCGAGTTAGATGAGCACGGAAGATTATTGATGGCTGGACATGACCAAACTGGGAAATTGGCCGTTGCATTACAAATTAGCAAAACACCATTTACTTACTAAGGAGGACACATAAATGACATTACCAATGGAACGACATGTATTAGTTGTATTCCCTCACCCTGACGATGAAGCATTTGGGGTATCAGGTACAATAGCAACTTATATTAAGCAAGGAATTCCGGTTACATACGCTTGCTTAACACTAGGGGAAATGGGAAGAAACTTAGGAAACCCTCCTTTCGCCACTCGTGAGACATTGCCGCAAGTTCGCAAAGATGAACTACTTGCATCTGCTAAAGCAATGGGAGTGACAGACCTTCGTATGATGGGTTTACGTGATAAAACGGTAGAATTTGAGGACGATGAAAAAATGGTAGAGATGATGCAAAACCTAATCTCTGATACGAACCCTTCCCTAGTAATTACGTTTTATCCAAATTATGCAGTTCATCCTGATCATGATGCGACTGGACGTGCAATGATTCGCGCAGTGAGACGTATGCCTGAGGAACAACGCCCAACAATTTATGCTTTAGCGTTTTCAAATGATTCTAAGGAAGTCTTAGGAGAGCCAGATATTGTTCATAACATTAAAGAAGCTGCAGAACAAAAAATGGGATCTATGCGTGCGCATATTTCACAGACTGCATGGATGTTAGAAGAAATGGATAAACGTCTAGCTGATGGAGAAACTGAAGCAGAAAATTGGCTAAACTTCGAACGTTTTTACACATATGACTTCTCCAAAGATTTCGAATAAAGGAACTTTCTTTAAGCTATAGACTTCTTCATGCAATTGAATTATTATGTATAAACAGTATTATTTGATGTATAAATATTCATATATATAGAAAGTTGGTCTTTTGCATGAAAAAGTTTTCTTTATCCACTTGGCTATTATTCCTGCTACCATCTATAGCAGGTGTTATTCTTTTTATGATTCCTCTACCTATTGACGAAGGAATTCAAATACCTATTGCATGGTTTGCTAGTATTCTTTCTACCTTACTTGAACCAGTCGTCCAATGGGTTGCATTAGTAACACTTTTAATCGCTGCCATTGGCTCGATTATTTTTCTGTTCAGACCAAAAGAAGAGACTTTTATCAATAACTTATTCAAAGTAACTCCTTTTTGGACAGTTACACGTATTGTCGGTGCAGTCTTTTCTATTTTGATCATCTGGCAGATTGGTCCTGAGGCAATTTGGAGTGAAAATACAGGTGGAATGTTATTAAGTCCTACTGGACTGGTGTCCTTCCTATTTACCATTTTTCTATTCGCAGGATTGTTGTTACCTCTACTACTAAACTTCGGACTATTGGAGTTCTTTGGTACGATGATGGTGAAAATCATGCGTCCTCTATTCAAGTTACCCGGTCGCTCTGCCGTTGACGCACTTACTTCATGGGTTGGAGATGGGACAATCGGAGTTTTGCTTACTAGTAGACAGTATGAAGAAGGTTATTACACGAAGAAAGAAGCAGCTATTATTGGTTCTACTTTCTCCGTTGTTTCTATAACATTTTGTATCGTTGTATTAGATCAAGTTGGTTTAGGCAATTACTTTATACCGTATTATTTAACCGTTCTACTTTGTGGTGTTGTACTTGCGTTTATCATGCCAAGAATTTACCCACTTGCTGGAAAAGAGGATACACATATTGATGGACGTCCTCTTGATTTAGAAGCAGAGAAATACCCTGAAAATTATAATGCCGTTACGCATGGTTTAGAAAATGCATTGAACACGGCTAGTAAAAACCGTTCAATTGGCAAGTTTTTTACGGATGGTATAAAAAATGTGATTGATATGTATATTGGAGTTGCACCTGTAGTACTTGCATTCGGTACAATTGCATTAATGCTTGCAGAGTATACTTCGGTATTTACTATTTTAGGTAAACCTTTTGAGCCCCTATTAATGTTATTTGGTATTCCAGAAGCAGCGGCAGCAGCACAAACAATGGTTGTTGGTTTTGCGGATATGTTCCTTCCGTCTATTCTTGGAGCATCTATTGAATCAGAAATGACTCGCTTCTTTATCGCTACAATGTCTGTAACGCAGCTGATTTATATGTCTGAAGTTGGTGGCTTGTTATTAGGTTCAAAAATTCCGGTTAATATTAAAGACTTAGTCGTTATTTTCTTATTACGTACGCTTATTTCATTCCCAATCATTGCAGTAGTCGCACATATATTGTTTTAAATAAGAAAGACCAGGTATAAAAAACACCCGGTCTTTGTAGATTAAATCTATTGTTAAAGTACTTTGGACAGATTTTATGCTATATGATTACCATTTGATTTTCAAAGAGGCTGTTCGTGACTAATGTCACAAATAGTCTCTTTTTTCTCGGTAATCTTATGGATTTTTACTGTCCATCGTCGTTTTTAGATAATTAGAGAAAAAATGCTATCCAATTTTTATAGCACCAAATTCCTTTTAATTAATGATACAACAGAAAAACAGCGGACCTTATAGAAGGTCCGCTGTTTGTTTTGCTGCTAGTTTAGTTAACATATCTTTTGTCATTGCATCTAGATTATATTTATATGAAAAGCCCCATTCTTCCTTTGCAGCAGCTGCATCTATAGAATCTGGCCAGCTATTTGCTATTGCTTGACGAATCGGATCCACTTCAAAGTCCATAGTGAAAGTCGGTATTTCCTTACGGATAGATGCTGCGATTTGCTCTGGTTCAAAGCTCATTGCCGTTACATTGAACGCATTGCGATGGATCAATTTTGAAGCATCTGCCTCCATTAAGTCCACAATTGCCTGCAAAGCATCTGGCATATACATCATATCCATATATGTTCCAGCTGCAATATATGATGTATACGAAGCCTCTTTAATCGCTTTATAATAAATATCCACTGCATAATCAGTCGTTCCACCACCAGGTAAAGTTTCATTGGAAATCAGCCCTGGGAAACGCAATCCACGTGTGTCTAACCCAAATTTATTAAAGTAGTAATCACATAATAATTCACCTGAGACTTTGTTCACTCCATACATCGTTGTTGGACGCTGTAATGTATCCTGAGGAGTATTCTTTTTAGGCGTAGAAGGCCCAAATGCTCCAATAGAACTTGGAGTAAAGAACTGCAAACCTAGTTCTCTAGAAGCTTCTAGTGCATTTACTAACCCACCCATATTTAAATTCCATGCAAGTAATGGTTTAGCCTCTGCAGTTGCTGATAAAAGAGCTGCCATATGGATCATCGTATCTGCTTTAAAATCCTTCGCAAGTTGATGCATTTTTTCCCCATCGGTCACATCTAAAATTTCAAAAGGACCACTTTCTGATACAGGTGAAACAACATTTCTAATATCCGTTGCTAATATATTGTCTGAACCATACTCTTTTCGCAATTTGGTTATTAACTCTGAACCGATTTGCCCTAGAGCTCCGGTAACCATAATTTTTTTCATATTATTCTTCCTTCCAAAAACATTTGTATTTTTGAGGAGTACAAAATTGATGCCAAAACCATTGATATTACTAGTCTTTCGTGAAATTAATTATACATTGTTCCCTCAATAAACACAATACAACTTTAAAAGAGTTTCTTATAATGAAGTACAGGAGGCCTATATGAGACTACTTCCATACATCTCTATATTTGTTTTAGGAGTTGCATTAACGGTGCTTGTCTATTTGCAGTTATGCCTTATGCAATAGATTTAATTATAGTAAGAAAAAGATGATTTGAGCACTTTTCGATTAGTAGCTGAGGATAGCATTTTGTTTAGTCAAAGGATGTTCAAAATTATAATTTTTTTATTCATTTAAATGGATAGAAACAAATATGAAAAATTAAACTTAACTTTGTTTCCATAAAAAAGGCTACCAAGTTTTAAACTTGGTAGCTGTTTTAAACTATTTAATTACACCAAGCTCTTTACCAACTTTCTCATAAACAGCGATGGCTTCATCTAGCATTTCTTTCGTATGGGCTGCGGTAGGCATATTACGAACGCGTCCTGTCCCTTTTGGTACGGTTGGGAAGACAATAGATTTGGCATAAACGCCTTCCTCGAATAGTCGTTTGGAGAAGACTTGCGTTAATTTTTCATCGCCAATAATACATGGTGTAATCGGTGTTTCGGATGCTCCGATGTTAAATCCAAGTTTCGATAAACCTGCTTTTAAGTAGTCACCATTATCCCAAAGTTTGTCGTGTAATTCAGTGGAATCAATAATCATTTGAACTGCTGCAGTAATTGCTGCTACATCACCTGGTGGTAATGCTGTGGAGAATAAAAATGGACGTGAACGAACCTTTAACCAGTCGATTAAATCCTTTTTACCTGCAACGTATCCACCTACAACACCGATTGCTTTAGAAAGAGTACCAATTTGGAAATCGATTTCTTTTTCTAAACCGAAATGCTTCACAGTTCCCTTCCCTTTACCAGTTACACCTGAACCATGTGCATCATCTACATAAGTTATTAGATCAAACTCCTTCGCAATCTCCACGATTTCTGGAAGCTTCGCAATATCTCCATCCATCGAGAAAACGCCATCTGTAATAACCATCACCTTGTTATATTGACCTGATTCTGTTGCAGCTTTTGCTTTAGCACGTAAATCATCCATATCGGAGTGGTTAAATGCTATGATTTTCGCACGAGACAGTCGGCATCCATCAATAATAGACGCATGATTTAGTTGGTCTGACAAAATGGCATCGTTTTTGTCCATCACTGCAGAAATAGCTGCCATGTTACAGTTGAAACCTGATTGGTAAGATATAGCCGATTCCGTTCCTTTGAATTCCGCTAGCTTTTGTTCTAACTTCACATGTAGATCTAGTGTTCCATTAATCGTACGGACAGCTCCAGCTCCAACTCCATACTTGTCCACCGCATCTTTTGCAATTTGTTTTAGCTCTGGATTTGTTGCAAGTCCTAAATAGTTATTCGATGAGAGATTAATGAGCTCAGAGCCCTTCACACTTATTTTCGCGCCATTAGGACCTTCTACTGGGTCGATTTCATTATATAAACCTTGGTTCTTCAATTCATTTAAGTTTTCAGTTAAAAAATTATTTAATATGTGAGACATGTTACTCATCCTTTCACGGGTCATATTCTACTCTATCTTACCATGTGAAAAGGTTTGAGGAAAATAAAGCTGCTATTTTAAAGCCCTACAGACATTTGTCCGTAGGGCCTTGTTATTGCTATTCTCCGATTAATTCCATGCTTTCATCTTATCGTTTCAAGCATTTTCTCCTGTAATTCTCTCCACTTTTCCTCTTCAATTGCTGAGTCGTAAAGCATCTTAATCATTTTCGATTCTCCCGAATATGTGCATAAATAATCTTGAGCAAGTTCCATCTCACTTGCATAGTCATTTCTTACCTCTACTATTTTATCTTCATTTAACATGGTTTGATTGATATGTGGAAAGAAGTCTATAATTTCATCTCCATTACGTTCTGGCTCATAAACATGAGGACTCGTCGCATCGACCACACATAATTGGAGTTCTGGAATCACTATCCCGTCTACACTATTTGCATCCAAGCCACACCAAATATACCTTACATCTAATCCATGTAGCTTTGCCTCTTCCCCAAAATTCTTCATAAAAGAAGACTTTCCACTACCCGGTAATCCTTTTATATACAATCTATTTTTCAAGTTTTTAGAAATAGACTCCAAAGTATCCTTTGCACCAAGTGGAGTAAGAGAACCCATTAACCGATGTGTAACCTTTGGATTCTTTTGAAGTTGAATATTACCAATACTTTTCTTAGTACGTTCTTCAAGCAAAGTGTTTATACCTTCCCAATTTATGGCTCCTTGTATAAGCAGTTCCCATTCGTCATGAATTTTTTTTGCTCGAGATAATGCTTGAAGCCCTTTTGATAGCCATACATCATTAGTAATCTGCTTTTCTTTTACTATTGGTCCAATATCATGAAGTTTGCGGTCATTATATGCTTCATAATAGGGTACCCATTCGTGTCCTGCCCCGTAATAGATAGGGTCTACAGTGTCAGCTTGTAAGTAAAGTGTTTTTGTTTCATTAATATACAAGCCTTCCAGCAAATCCTCATGCATTGGGTCATAAAACCACTCCATATTTTTACCTCTACGCACTGCATTATAGCCTATTTCCTTGAATATCTCGGTCAATCGATAGGTGGTCGGCCCCTTAAAGAAATATACTTTGTTCGCCTCTTGAATAATTTCCTTGTAAAAGTTTTTCACACCTTGTCCCGTATATGACCTTCCCATATAATGAGTAATTACCCCGTTCATAGCGTCATCCTCCCTATCATTCCTTCAAGAAATACTATATGCACTGTCCTAGTAAAATATGAAAAAGAGTGTGGAAAATCAAGTTTGATTTTCCACACTCTTTTTCACATACGGCAATGTATAACCGGAAATGGTATATAGTAGTTTTTGAGACAAAGGCAATGAATAATGAACTATCTGTCCAAGCAATAACGCGATAATAATAGTACCTAGTCCAACCGGTCCACCAAGTGCCCAGCCAGCAAGTGCCACAATTATTTCAATTCCGGTTCTTACTTTTTTAATACTCCAACCTGTTTTAGCCATGAGTAACAGCATAAGAGAATCACGTGGACCTGCTCCAACATTTGGAGAAACATAAACCCCTACACCGACTGCAGTTATAACAACCCCAATAACAAATATAATTATTTGCCCTATATAGCTTGTGATATCAGGTAAAAGCCAGTTAAACACATCAATAAACGATCCTATAAAAAGAATATTTAGCCATGTACCAAGCTGCGGAAATTTCTTCGTTCCAATCATCGTGACCAATACAATCGTGATACCCGTCAAAATTGCCCAAGTCCCGATAGTTAAACCAAGATGATTATATAAACCAACATGAAATACATCCCATGGTCCAATTCCAAATTGCTGTCCTTTAATGGTCATCGAAATTCCCAACGCCATAGTAGTGACTCCCGTAACAAAAAAAATCCAACGCCAAACTAATTGCTTCATTTGAAATCCTACTTCCTGTTTCTGAAAACCGCCTAGAAGTCTCCAGTATATAGTAGGTCAATTATAACGGTGTTTTTATCAAATGATTACATTTTAATAATTGTTGCAATTCGCCCATTCGTTAGCTGAAGTAAATCCTGTAGACTTAGTTTTAGTTGAAGACCTATTCTCCCACCACTTACGAGGATAAAATCAAGACTCTCTGCACTTGCATCTATCCATGTTGGGAATAATTTCTTCATCCCAATTGGGGAGCATCCCCCTCTAATATAACCAGTAGTTGGCTGCAATTCCTTTAACGGCAACAACTCAACTTTCTTCTCTCCTACCACTTTTGCTACTGCTTTTAAATCTAATTCTTTATGTACTGGAATAATACAAACAAAATGCTTATTTGCTCCAGCGGTAACAAGCAGTGTTTTATAAACAACAAAAACGGGATAGCCTATTTTATCTGCTACAGTTACCCCGTCTACTTGATCGCCAGTTAGCTCATATTCTATTATATCGAACGCAATGTTCTGCTGTTCAAGTTTACGCACCGCATTCGTCTTTTGTTTTTTGCTCATATTTGGAAGCCCCTTCTTATGCTATGCGGAAGAAACTTGGCTGTTGGTCAGTAAAGCCATATTTTTTCATTTGCACTTGAAATGAGTATTTTGCAATTGCTTGTTCTATATATCTTTTTTTCTGTAAATCCTCCCGTTGCACCCCAGGGGATTGTAGGTCATATTGAACAGAGCGATTAGATACCGCAGCCTCATCTTCTCTTTGTCTTTTTGCTTCAACCTCGATTTGTCTAGTTGCTTCTTCGTTTAATGTAATTTGTGTTTGAACGGTTTGTATTTTTGCAGTAGCATTGGCCGCTAGTCGTAAGTCTTCGGAACTCAGGTGATCAGGAGCAAGTGCAGAACTTCTAACTTTCTCTAATAGCTCTATCGTCTTTTCAGGGGTAGGCCCGCCTACTATTTGCACTGGAACTGCTGGTCCTTTTATTTCTAGCATACTTTTGCTTTTTTCTAGTTGCTGAAACTCTTTAACTGCCGCACTTATTTCGGGGGAATCACTTTCTTTTTCCTTCTTCCCAAGTAACAAATCCTCTAAGTCTGCTAATGTAGGATTCTTTTTAGGCTGATAATATTCAGCATTTTTACGATAGGCTTGTCCTACATCTTTACGCTGAAAGGCTTGTTTACGTTGTTCTGCTTCTGCTATTAATTTCAAAGTACCGTTTCCTGTCGCCCTCACCAACATCATTCTTCCACCTCTTTCCATATAGTTCTCCTTCTTAACATTTTACCACTTTCACAAAATATTCAAACTTACTATTGTCATGAATTTCACATGCATAAAGACTCAAATAGTTTTTTATAAAATTTTTAATTTTTTAGGTCTTTTATACTTATCCGTAATTTTTAAAATGTCTTATAAAATTCATAAAAGAGCCAAAACTGCTTTTTACGCAATCTGAACATCTAATTTAAGTCGCTAACTACCAGGTTGACTAAGGGCGTCCGCCACTGCAAAAGCCCTTACTATATGATATATTAAATTTTAATGGTAGTTCGAAGGGAAGTTATAAAATGAAGAAAAGTGTAGTAATAGCAGAGAAGCCCTCTGTAGCTAGAGACATTGCAAATGTCCTTAAGTGTCACAAAAAAGGAAACGGTTATTTAGAAGGTGACAAGTATATCGTTACTTGGGCATTGGGACATTTAGTAACATTAGCAGATCCTGAAACTTATGATGTTAAATATAAAACGTGGAATTTGGATGATTTACCAATGCTCCCAAATGATTTGAAGCTAGTCGTTATTAAACAAACAAGCAAACAATATAATGCGGTCAAAAGTCAGTTAGTTCGTACGGATGTCAGTGATATTATCATTGCAACCGATGCTGGTCGTGAAGGTGAATTAGTAGCGAGATGGATTATTGAAAAAGCTAAGGTTAAAAAACCTGTTCAACGACTTTGGATTTCATCTGTAACGGATAAAGCTATTAAAGATGGTTTTCAAAATTTAAAACCAGGTAAAGCTTATGAAAATTTATATCACGCAGCTGTTGCAAGGTCTGAGGCAGATTGGTATATCGGGTTAAATGCAACTCGCGCACTTACAAGTAAATTCAATGCACAACTTTCATGTGGACGTGTGCAGACTCCAACTGTCGCGATTATTGCTCAAAGAGAAAACGAAATAAGAAACTTTAAACCGAAAACATATTACGGTGTGGAAGCACATACAGATCAAAAGTTAAAGCTTACTTGGGTGGACAAACAAACAAATGACTCTCGTACTTTCACTAAAGAAAAAGTAGAACAAATTGTTTCTAAAGTGGACAACAAACAGGGAACCATCGTAGAGGTCGATAAAAAACATAAGAAAAGCTTTGCGCCTCAACTATATGACTTAACTGAGCTCCAACGAGATGCCAACAAAATATTTGGATATTCAGCGAAAGAAACACTTGGTATTATGCAAACTTTGTATGAGCGACATAAAGTGCTAACGTATCCTCGTACGGATTCAAGATATATTTCTACTGATATTGTAGAGACATTACCAGAACGTCTAAAGTCATCTGGCATTGGGCAATATAGACCATTTGCTAACAAAGTATTACAAAAGCCTATAAAAGCAACCAAAGCATTTGTAGATGATAGTAAGGTTTCAGATCACCACGCTATTATTCCAACAGAAGAAACAGTAATGCAGTCTAACTTTACAGATAAAGAACGCAAAATTTATGACTTAGTGATTAAACGTTTTATAGCAGTACTTTATCCTCCTTTTGAATATGAGCAAATTACGGTCAAAGCGTCTATTGGCGATGAATTATTTGTAGCAAAAGGAAAAACGATTCTTTCGTCAGGTTGGAAGGAAGTATATGAAAATCGTTTTGATGAGGAAGAAAATACTGAAGACATGAAAGAACAACTACTTCCTAGCATAAACAAAGGCGATAAACTTTCCGTGAAATTAGTTACTGAAACATCAGGACAAACGAAAGCGCCGGCAAGGTTCAATGAAGGTTCTTTACTTACAGCTATGGAAAATCCGGCAAAGTATATGGGTACACAGGATAAGGAACTAGCTAAAACACTGGATAAAACAGGTGGATTAGGAACAGTTGCTACAAGGGCAGATATTATTGAAAAACTGTTCAATTCATTCCTTATGGAGAAAAAAGGAAAGGATATTTACTTAACTTCTAAAGGGAAACAATTACTTGAATTAGTTCCAGAAGATCTAAAAACACCTGCCCTTACAGCTGAATGGGAGCAAAAATTGGATGCAATTGCAAAAGGGAAATTGAGTAAAAACGTATTTATTAATGAAATGAAAACTTATACGAAAACAATTGTTAGCAATATCAAAAATAGTGATAAAAAATTCAAGCATGATAATATATCCACAAAAAGCTGTCCTGATTGTGGCAAACCTATGCTTGAAGTGAACGGAAAAAAAGGGAAAATGCTTGTATGTCAAGATCGTGAATGCGGCCATCGCAAAAACGTCGCAAGAGTTACTAATGCCCGTTGTCCACAATGTAAGAAAAAACTGGAATTGCGCGGTGAGGGTGATGGTCAGATCTTCACATGTAAATGTGGATTCCGAGAAAAATTATCTGCTTTCGAACGCCGGAAAAAAAATTCAGGTGGTAAAGTGGATAAACGCGATGTACAAAAGTATTTAAAGAAACAAAACCAAGAAGAAGAACCTGTAAATACAGCACTAGCAGAAGCATTAAAAAAATTAAATTTAAAATAATATAAAACTATACATCATTTCCTAACTAGGATCTGATGTATAGTTTTTTCTATCTATTATTTCCACATACTTTTCAACTATTACTCCAATATAATCATAATTACATCATTTTTTTACATTTACATTACTATTTTCTCACCCTTTTTTATCCGATAGGTGGTATTATTGACATAATAACACTGAACTTATGAGGTGAAATAGTTGGATATAGCTGTCCCCTTAAAAAATACAATATTAAATGCCTCAGAAGATTTAATCATTGTACTGGACGATACTGGCAACATAATAAACATGAATAGTGCGTGGAAAAAGATTGAAACAGTGAATGAATTTGTTCCTCTAATTGTTAAGAACTCAAACTTCACGGACTTATTAGAGTCAACACAGAATTACGAGCAATTGGATTCTATTCAACAAATACTGCGTGGAGATACAGATGAATTTCAAAAGAAGTTTACAGTTTCTATAGAACAAAAGCAGTATTACTATTTATTTCGTACGTACAAATTGACCCTCTCTTCCAATCGAGTGGGTGCAATTATTATTTACTCAGCATATAAGCAAGAAGTAGTCTCAGAGATGAAGAATATTTTAGAAAGTATGACAGATGCTTTCTTTTCAGTCGATAAAAGTTGGAATATTACATACATAAATGAGTATGGAAAAACCCTACTTAGCCAAGTACTTCCAAGCTTTAACTATAAAAGTTCCGAAAGCCCTTCTTTGTTAGAGACAGAATTTTTCCCTTTTCTTCAACAAGTAATGTTAGAACAGGAAACTCGACAACAAGAAATTTTCATCCCATCAATACCTACTTGGTTCGAGGTTAAAGCTTATCCGATAGCAGAAGGTGGTTTGTCTGTTTTTTTCCATCATATAGCCGAAAGAAAAAATATTGAAAAAGATTTAAGGAACTTAGCTTATTTTGACTTTTTAACACATTTACCTAATCGTAGAATGACCTATGACCTGCTACAGCGTAAAATAAAAAATGGTGAGCCTTTTTCATTTTTTTATATAGATTTAGATGGCTTTAAATTGATAAATGATATGTATGGACATACACGCGGGGATTCAATTCTTGTGGAAATGGCTAATTTTTTTAACCAAACCATCAAAGTAGATAAGGTAGTCTCCCGAGTGGGTGGCGATGAGTTTGTTATTTTCACAGATGAAGTAGATAAAGAAAAGTTAAGTATTATTGCAAATAAATTGGTTCAAGACTTCCAAGAAATTTCTGAATCCAAATCAGTACCGTCTATTCCGTTAAGTCTAAGCATTGGAATTTCTAGATTTCCTCAGGATGCGTCCAATACCGACTTACTATTTCGTTACGCTAATGTTGCTATGTATACTTCCAAAAAACGAAATATTAATAACTTCAGTTTCTTTGAATACTCGATGATTGAGGAGATAGAACGTAAGGTCCATATTGAAAATGAGTTACACGGGAATCTAAAAGATACTGCGATTCACTTTGTTGTGCAACCTCAATTCGATTCTACAAATAATGAAGTAATCGGCGTAGAGGTGCTCACTCGTTGGATTCATCCGAAGTACGGCTATATTACTCCTCCAGAGTTTATTGGAATTGCTGATAATAGTGGAAGAATAGAGGAACTCACAAAGTATTTGATCTGCGAGGTGTTTTCCAAAGTTTCTAAATGGATCCAGGACTATGGTTTTAATAAGCCAGTAGCTATTAATATTACTCCGAAGCTACTTGGAAACAGGCAATTTTTTAATGATTTAATTCACTTTATTCAGTTTTATAATATTCCACCACAGATGGTAGATATCGAAATTACTGAGAATGCTAATTTAGACACCGACCAAAATATATTAAGTAATATTGCCTTTTGTCGAAAATATGGAATCCGCTTATCCTTAGACGATTTTGGAACTGGGTATTCTAAGTTAGCAGATCTTGTCGATTTTCCAATCGATAAATTGAAAATCGATAAGTATTTTGTCGATAAAATCGGTAAAGAAACTAATGCGGAGCTCATATTGCATACATTTATGAATCTTGCCAAAGGATTAAAATGCGATGTTCTTGCAGAGGGTGTAGAAACAAAAGAGCAGGTCGATTACTTGAATAGCCTTGGTCTTACATATTTTCAAGGTTACTATTTCTCTAAGCCTGTTTCTCTCGAAGAATTTGAACAAACTTTCTTAATAAATAACTAATAAACAGGTGAAGAAAAAGCATGTTTTCTTCACCTGTTATTATTACCTATCTAATCTCTATATCCAACCACCTATTTTACTTGGAGCGAAACAGACCCATTTAAGTAATTGGGATATGCAACGAACTCTATTTTAACTGGGTTAATAATGCCTTTTGCATCTATAGTTACTTCTGTAAATTGTTCATCTTGGTCTCCCCAATTGCTTTCGCGTGGTATATCAATTATCTCACCTTTAGCATTTTCCCCTTGAGAAAATAGAGAATACATATGATTCTCTATTATAGGTCTATATTTCAGTTCAATTGTATTACTACCAACATTTAATATTTCCATTTTTCTATCGGATGGCTGTTCAATGATTTCCTTTTTTGCAAAGTCTACGAGTAAATAGCTTTCCTCTTTAAGGAGTGCTTGCACCGTTTCAAATTTTAAATACAGCTCTTTTGGCTCCTTAAAATAGTTACTTTCTAAAAAATACGTATTTTCTTTATTTTCATTTTCACCGAAGCTAGTTATACCATTTTGAATGGAACTCCATACTTCTCCGTTTTCATCCTCTAATCGCATATCCTCAAACTGCAATATTTTCATATCATTTTCTTCATCAAATTTTAAAACAAGGGCTACTCTTAATGGGTATACCTTTATCTTCTTAACTTCAATTCGTTGACCATCCATCTCAACAGTTTTATTTAATGTATATATTTTCCCTGACTTAATTTCTTTTTTTAGTGTAAATGGCACCTTAAAAACCGTTGTCTTATTAGCTTGTTCTGCTTCCAATTGAAGTTCAAAATTCATACTTGATAATTGTTTTATATCACTAAAAACAAAACTAAATGTACCTTCTTTTCTATTTCCAGTTTCTTGGTCTGGTGGATCATAACTGATCGCTGCTAATAGCTCCTGACTATTATTTAAAAACTTGATATTCTCATAATCTATATTCTCTAGTGAGTGCGGAGCTTCTAATGTATAAAAAACTTCCGCTCCTGTTTCATCAATAATAATTCCATCTACTGTAAAAGTTATATTATCTTTAACTTGAGCAATACCAATGGCCTCATAATAATCATTCTCGACGATTGCTTTCATTCCTTTGTCCAAATGAAGGAGATGCACGAAACTCTCCATTCCCGGTATTGTTGAAATTGCACTAGCAAATGCTGGTGATACACGAATGGATGTCACTAAGGTTAGTATCAGAATTGCTGCAACAGAAAAAGCCCATAGTGTTTTATTGCGTTTTCTTCTTTTAGCTTTCGCTTGTATTATTCCCAGTTGAATTGCAGTATTTACGAGTTGCTCAGGTACAACCACTTGCTCTAGCTTCTTTTTTGTTATGTCTAACATGTCTTCTTCTTTTTCATACATGGCCAGCATCTCCCTTCTCTGATAGGAAATTTCTAAGTGACTTAAGTGCTTTATGAAGCCTCGACTTAACAGTTCCCTCTGGGATTCTTTCTAGTTTTGCAATTTCTTTAATTTTAGTATTTTGAAAATATTTCAGGAATATTAACTGTTGGTCAGCAGTTGATAGGGATGCAATTGCTTCGTTCATTTCTAGGTAGGTAGTATCTTCCTTATATCCTATCGTCTGTAGGATTTCACTTGGACTATCCCTTTTCTTTTTCTTCAACTGATCCTGGCAATAGTTCATCATAATTCTTACTAACCATGTTTTCATAAAGGTGGGTTCTTTCAATGTATGTATTTTTTGATATGCTCGAAAGGTTACTTCCTGCATTGCTTCCAGTGCATCATGTTCATTCTTTAAAAATGCATAAGCTGTTCGATATAATGTATCTTTATATAATTGCATTATCTGTAAGAAAGCCTCGTCATCCCCTTTAATGGCTTTCCTAGCAATTTCAATTGTCTCCACTCAGTCACCCCCTTGTCTGCTATATATATTAGACATCACAAAGCCAATAAAGTTCATTTGAATATAATTTTTGTTGAAGGATAAATAATGGCCATAAAAAAAGACATCTCTATTTACAGAGACATCTTACATTTTTAGTGGACATCCATCGGTTCCTTAGAAAGGTTTTTGCTCATTTCTGCGTATTGAACAAATACACGAGCAAGCTCTCTTAAACGATCATGTACATCATTATCGATAATGACATTGTTTTCATCAAAATGACTTTTATGTGTGTAAACATAATTAGGTGTTACTAGGCATCTAAAATAATCTAAAATTGGTTTGAGCTGATTTTCTATGACAAGATGATGTTGGTATGTTCCACCATTGGCAACGATTGATACTGGTTTATAGCGCATGGATTTGGGGTGAAGAAAATCAAAGGTATTTTTCAGCACTCCTGGTATAGAACCTTGGAAAATAGGTGATGCGATAATGAAACCATCTGCTTGGTCAAATTTACTCACCAATAGTTTCATATCATCATTGTAGTTTTCAAAGGGACGTCCATCTACAAACTGATGCTCATAATTTGAAAGGTGAATAATTTCTAAAGTGTAATCTGAATTGACTTCTTCTATATAGTCCTTCACTTGTTCTAAGATGACACCAGTTTTCGTACCAATTACCGTTCCGTCTACGAGTAGAATTTTCATCTTACAAAAACCTCCTTATTCGTCCTTTATTGTATCAAAAAAAGGCGCTAAAATTGTAAAATGAGATCCAATTTATCAAAGTTCATCCTTTTGACGGAGAGGTTATGACGCTTTCGGACATTTTAATTTTTTTCAGAAAGCTTAATCTTTCGAAGTATCTTTATCAACAAAAATATCCTCTCGATTATCCCAATTAAACAACTCTTCCCGTGAAATGGGCTCTACTTCCACTGTCTCAAATGGCTTGGCATTTAAAATGTCCAGTGGTTTATAGACGTTTACACTATTCTTGGTATTATGTAATGCATAATGGTACATAGCAAAAGCCAGCTGTTCCCCTTGAATAGAGCGAAGTCTTTTAAACGGCCCTATTAAAATAGGATTTAAAAGTTTGAAAACACCTTCTGATAGGCGCTCCCCTAAACGAAATTCTCCTCGATTTCCAGTAAGCAAAGAAGGTCTATAAATGAACAGATACGGTAGGTCTATTGCTAATAACCCCTCCTCCATTCTGCCCTTCACTTGACTATAGAAAAAAGGCGACTTTTTACTGGAGCCTATCGCCGAGATAACGTGAAAATTTGGAATCCCACGTTTTTTGGCTAACGAAGCAATTCTTAATGGATATTCTAAATCTACTCGTTCAAAATTTTCTTTTGACTTAGCTTTTTTCATCGTGGTACCTAGACAGCAAAATAGATCGTCTGCAATATCTAAATCGTTTTCTTCTAATTTATCAAAATCCTTAACCTGAACATCAAGTTTGGCATGCTTATAAGCAAAATCTCTTCTTACTATTACTGATACTGCAGCATATTCTTCACTTTCACATAGTTGTTTTACTAAGAATTTTCCAGTAAAACCAGTAGCACCTACTACTATAGCCACTCTTTTAGCCATTTTACTTCCCCCCTTTTGTCATAAGCACCTGTCCATTTCCATACACTTAAAAGATAACTATTGGAAAGGAAGATGTAATATGAAACTAGCTTATATATTAAATACACTGCCACATCGAGGACTTTATCCTGCTGATCGTGCAGTAGCATTACTTTCTTCATTAAAACCAACTAACTTCGAAATTTTTGTGCATAACTCTAATACAAGCCTCATTCAATATTTAAAAAAACAGCAAATGCAACCTCTTTTGTATAGAAATAATTCACACCTAATCGAGGAAATGAAAGTTTTTGATCCTACTTGTATTATGCATGATGGTGGAAATTCGGAAAAGGATCTTATCCGTCGTTTAAAAATGTTCAATAGTACGCTTATTCATTTGGACGACCATGGAGATGGTGGGACATTGGCTGATCTTGTCATTCAATCATTGTATGAAAATCCGAAGGACTTAACGAAAGAGCAATATGTATTTGGTCCGCTTGGCTATATTCCAACCAAAAAAACGGTCTATAAAAATAATAACACGATACAGGATCCCCCGCATATTATCGTAAGTTTTCCGCATGAAGATCCCGAAAATTTAACTTACCGAACTTTAAGACATCTTGTACAACTTCATATTCCACTTCAGATTAGCGTATTAGTGGACGAACATTACAAGCATGATATACTCGAACTGAAACGATTTGCACTTACACGCAAATCGATAAAAATTGTCTCTACGTCAGAACCTGAAACATTCCTCCCAAACGGTGATATAGTAATAACTTCCGGAACATATATGCCATTCCTAGTAGCCCAATTTCAAATTCCTTGCATCGTTCTTTGTGCACACGAAGATGAAGTTAACTACGCATTCCCTCAGGAAGGACATGGCTTCGCAAACCTAGGACTTGGTAGAAAGATAAAACAATCTTACCTTCAAAATGCGGTGATGGAAATTATCCTTCATGATAATAGAAGAAACGCCTTTATACAAAAGCAGAAACGGTTTGATTTTAGTAATAACTTAGTAGAATTAGTCAAACTGATTGAACAAACCATTGCAAGTTCGAAAGAGGAACAAGAAATCGTACGCTAGGTCCTTTTTTATGCTACAATGAATGCAAAATACTGAAGGTGATCGATGATGACAAAATCACAGCTACAATCAGAAATTGCTGAGCTAAAATTGGACTATATTAACTTGCAAGGTGATATGGAAAAATTAGAGTCAAATGGCCATCCTACTCAAGTTGAAAATGCTGAACGTAGACTAGCAACAATGGAAGAAAAACTTGCAGAACTAAACAAACAGCTCGCGGAATTATTATAATCCGCAGAGCTTTCTTTTTGGAGGAAATAGATACATGAGCTTATTAGTAGAAAATTTAGGACATACATTCGGAGATCGTACCCTATTTAAGGATGTTTCATTTCGCTTAGTCGAGGGTGAGCATGTTGGACTTGTAGGTGCCAATGGTGTTGGAAAGTCAACATTAATGAATATATTAACAGGTGAAATCATTCATGACGAAGGACGTGTAGAATGGCTGCCAGGTACCCATTACGGATACTTAGATCAGCATACTCGTCTACAACCAGGACGTACAATGTTTGATACACTACGCGATGCTTATTTACCGCTTTATAAAAAAGAAGCAGAGTTAAACGAAATTATTGGAAAAATGGCAGAAGCTACTCCCGAGGAGCTTGAAGTGTTATTAGAGCAAATGGCGGACATTCAAGATGCTTTAGATGCTGGTGACTTTTATTCGTTAGATATGAAGATAGAAGAGGTTGCTAGAGGTCTTGGGTTAGATGCTGTTGGTTTAGATCGACCAGTCGAAGCACTTTCTGGTGGTCAGCGTACAAAGGTTTTACTTGCTAAGCTATTATTAGAAAAACCTAAAGTTTTGCTATTGGATGAGCCTACCAACTATTTAGATGAAGAGCATGTAAACTGGCTTTCCAATTATTTAAAAAACTATCCACACGCATTTTTATTGATATCCCATGATACTGAATTTATGAATGGTATCGTAGGCGTTATCTTCCAGCTAGAATTTTCGAAACTGACAAGATACACCGCATCTTATGAGAAATTCTTAGAGCTTGCTGAACTAAACAAAAGACAGCATATTGATGCTTATGAAAAGCAGCAGGATTTCATTAAAAAACAAGAAGATTTTATCGCCAAAAACAAAGCACGATACTCTACGACTGGACGAGCAAAATCTCGTCAGAAACAACTGGATCGAATAGAACGAATCGACCGCCCGGAAACGGCAGCCAAACCAGAGTTTAGTTTCAAGGAATCTCGTAGCCCTAGTCGCTATGTTGTAGAAGCAGAGCATTTGGAAATCGGTTACGACAAGGCTTTACTACCTCCATTGACTTTTTCCATTGAGCGTGGCGAAAAAATTGCCTTAGTCGGAATGAACGGAGTCGGTAAATCGACTTTGCTTAAAACAATTCTTGGAAAAATACCTCCTTTAAACGGAAAAGTAACACGTGGCGACTTTTTAACCCCTTGTTATTTCGAACAGGAAGTAAAAGCTGGAGATATCACACCGATTGAAGCTATTTGGGAAACATACCCAAGCATGGGACAAGCACAGGTACGTGGTGCTTTAGCTCGTACTGGACTAAAAAGCGATCATATCTCTCGTCCCCTTTCAAGTTTAAGCGGAGGCGAGCAAGCTAAAGTTCGTCTATGTAAATTAATGATGGAAGAAACAAACTGGTTAATCTTTGATGAGCCGACCAACCATCTGGATATTCATGCGAAAGAAGAATTAAAACGAGCTATGAAAGAATTCAAAGGGACAATTGTGCTAGTAAGCCATGAACCTGAATTTTATGAGGGGCTTGTTACAAAAGTATGGAACGTGGAAGAATGGTTCTCTACTGGTAAAGAAGTTATTAAAGAGTAGCGTTTTGCTATATTATTACCGAGTACATTTTTTAGGATGCTGTTGGTTGTGACATCGATCACAACCAACAGCATCCTTTTTTCAGTATTTTTGTGGCGTTTGTCTCTCCTACGCCTTCTTCAACCCTAGGTAAGTACAATTTTGGATAACTAGAGAAAGTATACTGGCTTCCACCTGATTCCGCATCGCTACTCTAGCTTCGAAACATGAAAGGCGTTGAAACGAAAACCAGTAGTATTATTCATTCTAAAAAATATGTTTAGCCTATGCACATTGTTTAAAAAAAGCCTTCCAAAGTGGAAGGCTCAGTTTGACGACAAAGGTATTTTTATAAATGGATATGAATAGTAATAAATATTCATAAGGGTTTAAGGGTTTTATTCATCCTATTAAAAGTAAGATATTGAATACTCTATTGGAACTGTTTATAAGGCAAGGTCCACCACGAAGACTCCTGTGGGAATAGTGATGTGCACCCAAAATGTTGGACTTAAAACTAACTTGGGGGTGCACGTTATGAACATAAAAAAAGCAGAAGTAATTGATGCCTTTTTTGAGAAAGGAATGTCATTAAGAAAAATCGCACGCGACCTGGGTGTCGATAAGATGGTTATTAGTAGTTGGATAGAAATCTATCGATTTCATGGAATGGAAGGATTAATGGCTCCTGCTTGTAAAGGTTATGAGGAATCTTTTAAAATACACGTAATACAACATATGATAGAGACAGCTGAACCTTATTCAAAAGTAGCTGGTCGTTTTAACATTCCCAGTCGTGCAACCATCTGGAAGTGGATGCATCAATACATGTCAGAAGAGGAATGGACGCTCTATTATTTGAAAAGGGAGCGTCGTGATATGAAGAAAAAGCAGCCGAAACAAGGTATGACAGACATCGAAAAATTACAAGAAGAGCTTGAATACTTAAGAGCAGAGAATGCTTATTTAAAAAAGTTAGATGCCTTAGTTCAAGAAAAAAAGAAGTCCCAACCAAAGAGAAAGTAAGAGTGATTGATGAATTAAGGCATGAATTTCCTCTACAAATTTTATTACATGTTTCTGAAGTAAAAAAAGCAACTTACTATTATCATAAGAAGAACTTAGAGAAGGCAGATAAATACGCAACGATAAAAGAAGCGATTGAACGTATATTCTACCAACACAAAGAGTTGTACGGGTATCGCCGAATTGTTTTAGCCTTACGCAAAGAAGGATTTTTTATTAATCATAAAACGGTACGCCGCTTAATGAATGACCTTGGTTTACATGGTGTTCAAAAGGCAAAGAAATATCGTTCGTACCGTGGCGAGGTTGGTCAGATTGCGAATAATAAAATCAATCGTCATTTCGAGACAGAAAAACCAAATCAAGTATGGCTAACAGATGTAACAGAATTTAAAGTAGCCGGCAATAAACTTTATTTATCCGCCTTTTTAGATGTGTTTAACCGGGAGATTGTCGGTTATTCTATTACACAAAACCCGAACTTTGGACTAATACAAGATTCTTTTGGAAATGCGATCAAACGGGCAAATTTATCTCTTCAAGATCAAGTATTGATCCATTCGGATCAAGGCTGGCTGTATCAAATCCCGCGTTTTCAACAGTTGATAAAACCTTATAACATGTCACAAAGTATGTCACGCAAAGGAAACTGTTTAGATAATGCCTTAATGGAAGGTTTCATTTGTTATTTTAAAAAATGAATGTATCTATCGAAATTCATTTCGCTCTTTAGAAGAAGCGACGCAAGAAATAGAAACCTATATTGAATATTACAATACACTACGCATCAAACAAAAACTCAATGGGATGAGCCCCATTGAGTATCGCTTAAACTATGAAAAAGCGGCATAATAAGAGTACAACTTTTGGGGTTCATATCATAGCTTGAGCTGAAGACCCCGCAAGGAGGCTGAAGCCAAGCCCACGGAAAGCGAAGTGGTGGGCATTGCCAAGTTTAATATTCAACTCTATACATCTAAAATTAAGTTTGTCTACAGTCTGAGCCTTCCAAAGTGGAAGGCTCTTACTTTCTATGCAAGTACTAATGAATCTTTTGCAAATTCATCATTCATGATTAGTTCCTTTAAACGCTGTTTAGCACGGAATAGTCTAGATTTTACTGTGCCAATGGACACTTTCATTACTTCAGCAATTTCGATTAATGAAAATTGATGTACATAGAAATACATAACTGTTTTTTGGTAGATGCTATCCAATTCGCTTACTTTAGATCGAATCATTTCACCAACATCTTCTTTTTCTAATTGCTCTTCAACGGATAGAACATCCGCTGCTATTAAGTCCAGCAATGAAATATCCAATTGTTCTGGCTGATTGGCTACATATTTACTACGTCTAACTTGTTTGCGATAGCGATCACGAAATGTATTCATACAAATGGTAGTTAACCATGCTTTGACATGATCTACTTCTTTCATATAAGATTCGTATCTTACGACTTTTACCCAAACTTCTTGCATTAAGTCTTCTGCTTCTGTTTGATTTTTTGTTAATTTCAATGATAAATAATATATGTAACGGTTATATTGCTCGTAAATTTCTTCTAATTGAACCTGCATGTTATTTCCTCCGCTCGGCTTTTCTTTCTTGTTAACTCTATAATGCCAAACTTTAACCTTACCCTCCATCGTATTCTCTTTCAGAAGAATTACAAAGGTGTAAGCCAAAATTTAGGAGGATAATAACTATCCATGGCCCTACTCTACTTTTGTTCCACTCTTTTTTACATAATCGTCTTCAACCAATACTAGTTAACTCAGAAAAAGACTGTAGAAAAACTAGAGTTCCTCTAGTTCAACTGCAGTCAAAGAGCCATATGAAAGTCATAACTTATAAAAGTTCCCCTTATCCACCCTCACGAAATGAAAATCAGTACGCGGTAGTTAATTGTTCCAGATTACTTGTACTTGTGTGACAGTACTGGGTGTAACTTGTATTATGAGGAGTTGAACCTCGAGGTTACCCCGAAACCTCTGCCGGTAAGTCCGACTTGACCTGTCGGAAGGTTTGTACTCGCCTTAACATTTCGCTACCAACTTTCGACTATTCGATTACATTAGTAAGCCAATTAATTTCTTGTATTTTAGTATCCAACATTCGATGTTTTCGGGATAGTTCATCCACATATTTCTGCGTATCTTTTACATTGATTGTTGTGATAGATTTAATCTCGGTTCTAGAGTATCTTTCGTGTTGCATGGCAGCAACATCCAGTAAAGCACTGTATATCTTCCCTTCTTGACCAAGTAAGTCTCGTTCCGTTAAGGCATCGGCAAGAGATTGTTGCTCACCAAAAGTAGTCAGTAAATTGGTCCGATTTATATTTTTTATAAGCTGTTTTAAGTTACTAAATATTTGATTCAGTTCTTTTGTTAATTCATAAGGATCCTCGTTCGGGGTTTCCCCTTCTTGTATTTTAGCATTTTGAAGTAATCTATTTCTCAACTGTTCAATCCGCTTTTGGTAATCTGATCGGACTATTAGAGCTTCTCCTAATTTCATGCTTATCGCCCCCTATATAATAAAGCTATTCGCTTTTCAATAGGGTAAGTCCTCTTTTTCATGAAAAAAAAAGACCTTTTCTATTTAACGCCAAAAAAAACAAGAGGCGATTAATCCTCTTGTTTTTCGGTCTCCAGTTCAGTTACTTCTTCTCTTTTTGTAATAGTCAATTTAACTATGCGACTACGATCCATTTCATTGATCTCGACCATTAGATTTTCATAGGCGAATTGTTCATTCTCTTCTGGCACATGGCCTAACTGATCTAAGACAAAGCCACCTATCGTTTCGTTTTCATTCACAATTGAAATGTTGAATAGCGAATTGACTTCTTCAATTTCCATTCTACCTGCACAGACTAAACGGCTTTCTGTCATCTCATGCACAAGAATTTCTTCGTCATTATCTGTTTCATCTTCAATTTCTTGCCCTATCATTTCTTCTATTAAATCTTCATGCGTGACGATACCAAGTGTTCCGCCATATTCATCTAAAACAACAGCCATATGTTTTTTGCGAGTCAGCATCAATTTAAATACTTTCTCCACACTTAAAGTTTGTACGACAAATAATGGATCTTTATCGATAAATGTATCAATCCCTACAGAAGTATCCATAGACCATTCGATAAACTTTTTCGAGTAAAACATACCAACAATAGTATCTAAGCTATCGTCATACACAGGATACCTAGTATAATGATGCTCCAAGATGGTATCTCGAACATCTTCATATGTAGCTTCCATAGGAATACCAACTACTTCTGTTCTATGAGTAGATAAAACATCAGAAACGTCCTTATTTGGAAAATCCAGCATTCCTTTAATACGTTCTGATTCGTCGTCTTCAAAAGTTCCGTCGGTTGAAGCAAGATCAACCATCGACAGTAACTCTTCTTTCGTAATTGTCGTCTCTGTTATTGCTCCTTTTGAACCAATGCGAATAAATAGATTCGTTATTTCAGCTATAAACGCGGTAATTGGACGCAAAAGGATAACAAGGAAACGTATCAGTGGTGACACCACATATACAACCCGATCCGAAAATGTTGCGGCAATTGTTTTAGGAAGTACTTCACAAAATAAAATAATAAAGACGGTTAATATCGCGATTGACCAGCCAATATGCCATGCAAAGTGTTCTGCGATTAATATTAAAATGACAGCCATACTTATATTGGCTATTGTATTCCCTACTAAGATAGTAATGATCATACGGTCCGGCTTTGATAGCAGTGCAAGTAGTTTCTCCGATTCTTTGTCTCCTTGTTCTGCTCTTAGCTGGACCTTCGTCCTATTAACTGTCATTAACGCCGTTTCACTACCTGATAGAAAAAGCGATACAAGTATTGAAATAGCAAAAAGTACAAATTCTATGTACAAAATTGTTGCCTCCTGTGAGTATTAAATACGTTCATATGTTTCTTACTACTATATCATATTGTGATTTTAGTTGTCACAAAACTAATATCGATCATGACTAATTATACCGAGTATAATGATAAATTATGCTATACTATTTCTATTCACGAAACTTTTTGAAAAGAGGGATTGTAATGAGTCAACTAACTACATTAGACCATTATTTCACAGAGAAAAGAGAAGAACATTTAGAAGAACTGAAACAATTTTTAAGTATTCCAAGTATTTCTTCTTTATCTGAACATAAAGCTGATATGCAAAAAGGTGCTGAGTGGCTTGCGGATTCTCTAACTAAAGCAGGTTTAGACAATGTGGTAGTCGATAAAACTAGTGGCCATCCCGTCGTCTATGCTGATTGGTTACATGCAGAAGGTAAACCTACTATGCTTATATACGGACATTATGATGTTCAACCAGTAGATCCACTTCACTTATGGGATAGCGAACCATTTGAACCACAAGTGAGAGACAATAAATTATATGCTCGTGGGTCAAGTGATGATAAAGGACAAGTATTTATGCATGTAAAAGCTATTGAAGCACTTCTTCAAACAAATAAATCCTTACCAGTAAATGTTAAGTTTTTAATAGAAGGTGAAGAAGAGGTTGGTAGCCCTAATCTTGAAGAATATATTGAAAATAATAAAGCAAAACTTTCAGCAGACGTTATTGTCATATCTGATACGGGTATGCAAGGCCCTGGTCAACCAGCAGTGTGCTACGGGTTACGTGGGTTATGTGGCGTTCAAATTGATGTCAAAGGTGCAAAAGGCGATCTTCACTCTGGTCTCTATGGTGGCGGTGTTCAAAACTCCATCCACGCACTAGTTTCTATCTTGGAATCTTTCCGTGATGCAGAAGGAACGATTGAAGTAGAAGGTTTCTATGACAATGTTCGTCCTTTAGCTGATGAAGAAAGAGAAGCTTATGCTTCCCTTGGCTTCAATGAAGATGATTTGAAGGCCGAAGTTGGTGTCGATGAATTATTCGGTGAAAAAGGCTTCACTCATTTAGAACGAGTGTGGGCACGACCTACTTTAGAGATTAACGGTGTCTTCGGAGGTTTCTCGGGTGAAGGTATTAAAACAGTTCTTCCAAGTGAAGCTGGGGCAAAAATAACTTGCCGCCTAGTGCCTGATCAAGATCCAGATGAAATTATTGCTAAATTAAGAGCACATATTGAAAAAAACAAGCCAGTTGGAGTTGCTGTTACCCTTACAGAATTCGATAAAGGTAAGCCGTTCATCACTCCTTTCGACCACCCTGCTATTCAAGCAGCTGGGCGTAGTTATGAAAAAGTGTATAACGTTCCTACAGCATATACTCGTGGCGGAGGATCTATTCCAATTGTAGCTGCATTTGATGAAATTCTTGGACTTCCAGTCGTATTAATGGGCTTCGGATTATCTTCAGAAAACTTCCATGCACCTAACGAGCATTTCCATTTAGAAAATTTCGACCAAGGGCTTCGTGTAATTGGTGATTATTATTTCGAGTTAGCTGAGCTTTCAAAAGAAGATTTAAAAAAATAACTATGAACACATGGGTTTTCTAATCCATGTGTTTTTTTATGCACTAAATATCTAAAAAAAGCGAGTGAGAGACCTATGCCTCTCACCCGCTTTACTTTTAGTTATTCTTTTTTTTCAAATATCGTTACTAGGTCTTCCACGCCCTTGCGATCTCTTGGTTTTGGCATTTCATCAAAGTATCCGACTTGTAGCATACTAATAATACGTTCCCCAGGTTGAATTCCAAGTGTTTTTCGGAACAATGGATTATCTAAATATCCGGGCGTTTTCCAACAAGATCCAATACCTTGATCCCAAGCTAGTAATTGGATGTTTTGTACAAGCATGCTTGCTGCTGCATAATCCTCTAAACGTTCTTTTTGACGAGCATCCTCAGGAACTACAACAAAGACGTAACCTCCAGGAGTAGTAAATTTCTTCATTTGCTTTTCTAAGTCTTCTTCAGAAAGCTCATTCCATTTTGGAATTGCAAATTCCTTAAGTACAGTATATAAATCTTCTAATTCTTTCCCACATGCCACGATAAATCTCCATGGCTGTCTCAATTGATGGTTGGGCGCCCAAACAGCATCATCTAAAATAGATAACAACATTTCTCTATCTACAGGCTGTCCATTAAATAATTTTATAGATCTTCTTTGAATTATCGCATCTCGTACTGTCAGTGATTGCACCATTTACTATTCCATTCTCCCTTTTCACTAATAGTTATTTTCTCCATCATACCAATTTAATCATTTATAAGAAAGTGACTTGATTTTTTCCGTTTGACTTAGAAGCGTATAAAGCCTGATCTGCTCTTTTTATAAGCTCTTCTTTATGAACAAACGAATGATTTTCTGTAGAGGATACCCCAATACTAATTGTGATATAAGTCGAGTTAGAACTTTGCTCATACTTTTGTTCCTCCACTGCCAGACGAACATTTTCTGCAAACTGGATGATCTCTTGAACAGAGTAATCCATTAGAACAATAGAAAACTCCTCCCCTCCGTATCTAGCAACAAAACTATTTGGTATACAGAGATCGTTCAAAAGTTGAGCAAGATTAATCAACAAATGGTCCCCTGCAACATGTCCTTTTTGATCGTTATACAATTTAAAGTTATCCACATCAATCATTAAAACAGCTAATAGCTTGGTAGACAATCGTGCTTCCTCGAAATAGATAGTCAAATGTTCTTCAAAGTACCTCCGATTATATATACCAGTCAAACCATCTAGTAAAGTCAATCGCTCTAGTTCTTCATTTTTTTGATAGAGCTCTTCCGTTCTGTCTTTTATCTTTTCATCTAATGATAAGTTCAATTTTTTCAAATCAAAAGAAAGGTCCTCCGCTTCATTTAATTTTAGCGCAAATTCACGACTTAAATTGATCGACTGTATTAATACATAAAAAAAGAATCCAATAGTCACAAACGGAAGAGATTCGATAAAGTTCAATGATGCGAATACATCATTTACAACTGCTGCAAAGAATACCATGATTGCTATTAAATTAACGAGTGCAGTTGGTCGCTTCCTCCTATAGGCTAGTAGAACAACATATAGATTATAAATCATATATATTCCCAAAATGATAAAAACATATTCTAATAAAGAACTATAAAAACTTGGCTGCGACACTAAAGTGAGAACTATGCATACTAACGAAATAATTACGCCAATTAGTACTGGCGTCTTCTTCATTTCTTTTGGATACATGGACTTTCCTAACAGTAAGTAAAGTAAAAACAATAAATAAATTGAAATTATCTCTATACGATGTCCCCAGATCCATGGAACCTCTGTAAATATCTTGTTGTAATAGTATGGCATTTTAAAGAGCGAGTATATGGCGATCACAATATTAATCAACCCGAAATAAAGGAAGACCTTCTCCTTTCTTCTGAACAAGTAAATAAATATTTCATAAACGCCCATTATTAGAATACCTCCAATTATAAACATGGAGGTTGCAAGTTGAATATTGTGAGTATACATTACTTTCTCAGGTGTCCCTATATAAACTGGGTTAAATGCTCCACCAAATTTGTGTGTAAAATTAGAAACATGTAATACGATATTTATTTCCCTATCCCTTGGTGTAAAATAAACTAAACGATCGGAATATTCCGGAATACTTGTTTCTTTACTATTTCCAACATACCCATTAGATGCTATTCGCTCTCCATCTACAGTGAGCGTATAAGAGGTTCCCTGATTGACGGTAGTAATCGCTAAAGTATTCCCTACTTTGTCTATTGGTAAAATCACTTTCAAATAATATGTGCCATAACCATGTGCTGTATAAACCGAATCCTCCCAGTAAGATGGTACATTTATGTTAGGTGGATTCATTTTTTTCGTACGTTCTTTTATTTCACTTTCATTCAGTAACTCTTCCCAAAAAAACTCCCATTCTCCATTGAGAGGTATTTTGTTGTTAGCTGAGAAATTATCGTTAGATAAAACTAGAACTCCATCTTTTGCTTTAGGTAAATTATTTTCGGAGTTCGTACAAGATGCAAGTAAAAATAATAACGGAATACATAACAAATATAATTTAAGCTTCAAAAAGTATTCCCCCCTTTACTAACAAATAGAATATATATTGAGGTGACAATATGCTCTTATATTGGTTATTAAGTTATATAGTCGGTAATTTTCTTTCAGCATGGTGGATTGGCAAATGGAAAAAAGTCGATTTAAGTAAACAAAGAAGTGGAAATCTTGGCGCAAGAAATGCGGGTTCTGTGCTTGGTAAATCTGCATTTCTTCTTACCTTCTTGGGTGACTTTTTAAAAGGTGTCCTTGTTATTTATATCGGTTTTTATCTTCAGTATCCACTGGAATATATAGCCGCTGGCGGCCTAGCAGTAATTTTAGGACATCTATTCCCTTTTTGGTTAAAAGGGCGTGGGGGTAAAGGGATTGCCACGTTCATCGGTGTCTCCATGATTATACAACCACAATTGTTTGGGATGTTAGTCCTTTGTTTTCTCGCTTTAATAATGCTATTCAGAAGTGCAACCCTTAGTATGACTGTTGCATTTAGTGCATATGCTATTTTAATATGGATAATTCCTGCATTTTATTTTCTTTGGCCGGTTTCTATTGCCATTATCATTATTCTCATTCGTCACCGCTTCGACATTGTAGAATCTTGGGAGGAAAGATGGTGGAATAAGAAAGCATAATACTATTACTATCATAGTATTTTCCTTGATTATACAATTATAAAATATGTATTCGTATGATATAATTACTATTATTTAAATACTAAACAAGATAGGATGTTCAAAATGACTATGAATAAAATCGCGTGGTTAATCGATAGTAGTGCGTACTTGAGCAACACACTAAAAGACCACCCCGATGTATACGTAATCCCTATCAACATTCATTTTGGATTAGAGCAGTTTGTAGATGGTGTAGATCTTACACACGAACAACTATACGATCGTATACGAAATGGAACAGCGTCTATTAAAACTTCTCAACCTTCCGCAGGTGAATTTGCTCTGTTGTATGAAAAATTAGGGAAAGAATATAATTCTATCATAGCAATTCATGTCTCTAAAAGTCTTAGCGGAACACTTTCTTCCTCTATTAGTGGAGCGGGTATCGCACAAGTTCAAGTTGAATTTATTGACTCCCTTTCCTTATCTGCTGGGATTACAGGATTAGTTGAAAGAGGTCTGCAATTACAAGAAGCAGGTCAATCATACCAGGAAATTGCAGCAGCATTAAGAGGAATGGTATCGAAGTTTCGCAACTATATTCTAATAGGAAATTTAACTCAACTATATAAAGGTGGAAGGCTAAGTAGTGTACAATTCTATTTAGGAAGCCTCCTTAAAATAAAACCTGTTATTCAAATTACTCCACAAGGAGAGCTTAAGGAATTAGATAAGGTACGTTCTCATAAAAAAGCAATCCAGTATCTCATCAATAAGGCAGTTGAAGCCTCGGTAAATGATGGTTTACAACATGTATATATAATGCACGCGAATGCCGAGCAGCAAGCAAATGATTTAAAAGAAGCCATCTTACAACAAGCACCACATTTACAGTTTACAATTGGCGAGATTAGTACATCCCTAGCAGTACATGCTGGAGAGGATACAGTTGCGTTACTATGGTATTTGTAGGAACTAAACAAGATATAGCTCATATTAAAAGACTTCCGAATATATATTTTTCGGAAGTCTTTTGACAATTATTATATTATTTTTACCGAAAGTTTTCCCATTAAAACTTATCTTTTATATGGAAAAATATATACTTCGTCCTCGGTGTATGGGCATAAGAATCCTCGTAGCTCCAGTATCTATTGCGGCTATTATTTGTATGGGCATTAACGTAAGGAACACCATTTTGAACACTTGTTACTATGGTCGAGTGATCATATCTGCCATCGCCTTGGAAATCATAAAAAATAAGATCCCCTGGGAGTAACTGATCAGGCGAATTTACTTGTGTTGCTTGCAAACCCTTTGTAGAGCCTGCTAAGTACCAACGCAATGAATGCGGAGTGCTCCAACTCAAACTCCATGTTTCACTGCTCAACCACCACCCTCTCTCCCTGTTGGGTTGCCCTCTCATTGGAGCCCCTCCTGCAAACAGGCATTGTGAAATATAATTAGTGCAGTCCACATCGAACATTGGAAACCTTGGATTATTACTGTTCCACCATTTCTGTGCATAGGCTACTGCAGCCTCACGATTGTATGTCGCCAATTTTCATCCTCCCTCTATTTTGTTTATATGATTAAACAGGAAATATATGCTAGTATGGAATAAATGAACTAATTAATTTTTTCGACAAATTACTTTTAGAAAGGAAGATGGTCCGTGAAACAGCATGCAGAAAAAGAAATTTCAGAGCCCACTCTACTTTGCGATAAAAAAGGTAATTTGAACCCCAAGGCAATTGGATATGCAAAGAAGCCTCTAATTGAAAGTAACTTAAAAGGTCATTATATGCGCAAGAAGAAATGGAATTATTGGTGTGTTTTTGGGGACGATATTCTTTTTTCTGCGACGATTAGTCACCTAGATTACGCAGCAGTTTGCTTTGTCTATTTCCTTAATTATGAAACACAACGTTATGTTGAAAAGACAGTTACGATTCCCCTGGGAAATAAACTAAAAATGCCAACAAAT
This sequence comes from Psychrobacillus sp. FSL K6-1464, assembly GCF_038003145.1. Lineage (NCBI taxonomy): Bacteria > Bacillati > Bacillota > Bacilli > Caryophanales > Bacillaceae > Psychrobacillus > Psychrobacillus sp. FSL K6-1464. The sequence continues at coordinate 538,403 of NZ_JBBOOP010000001.1, read as the reverse complement.
ATATTAGAAAGTATTCAACTTCATTCCAAAGAAATGTCTATCCAACTAATGTATATACAAAACGAAACGCATATGACCGTAACAATTCCTGATTTTGATGGAGACTTATTACATGCAGATTTACATATATCTCATCCAATTGAAGATGATTCGTTAAATGTTGTTATTCCTTGGAATCGGCAACAATTTCAATTTACTGGGAAGCACCATACTCTACCGACGACCGGTTTTGTAAAGATTGGAGATTCCCGCTTCACATTCCAGCCAGAGGACAATTTTGCTGTTCTTGACTATGGTAGAGGAGTTTGGCCAAGAGCTGCTATTTGGAACTGGGGATTTGCTTCTCAACGAGTTGGCTCCAAAAGAATTGGTTTAAATTTTGGAGGCAAATGGACAGATGGTACAGGTATGACGGAAAACGCGATTTTCATAGATGGGAAAATGACCAAAATTCATGAAGACTTACTTTTTACATACGATACAAAAGACTTTATGAAACCATGGAAAGTCCATACAAAATTCTCTGAAGATGTGAATATTACATTCACTCCCTTTTTCCACCGGATTGCTAAAACGGATATGAAATTTATATACTCCGAGGTAAATCAAATGATGGGTTATTTCAATGGTAGAATTCAATTAGAAAATGGACCAACTCTTGAAGTAAAACAATTACTCGGATGCATCGAAGAACATCAAGCTAAATGGTGAGTGGCAAGAAAAAGAGGATCGCGACTAATGTCACGATCCTCTTTTTCCTTTAGTACACTTTTGCTAGTTGGAGTTTTTTGCATTTCAGTTGGAATTGTAAGGTTTTCCCTGGTACGTTTTCTGCAAAAAAAAAGTTGTCTCCAGTAAGTATTGGTTACTTAGAGACAACTTTTTTAGGTAGGAGAACCTTATGCACTCATGTTATACGAGTTGCTTCACTAACTTTTTATTTCGTTCTTTAAATACTTCATTGTGTGAGGAGACCATTGCAAATTTGTTAGCATCTGGTTGGATATATTGCTTTGCCTGATTCACTGCATTAGCTGCATCTTGGAATGTCCCGGCTATTAGATTTACTTTGCCTGGATATTGGATGATATCCCCTGCTGCATAAATCCCAGCAACAGATGATTCCCCTCTACTAGTACCTTTCACATAGAAATCATCTGCAATATCAATGGATATTTTACTCTTTTTCAGAAGTTCTGCATCCTGATCATAGCCATGATTAATAATAACCTCATCGACTTCTACTTGAATAACCTCGCCTGTCTCATTGTTAAGAACTGCAACTCGTTCTATCATGTCATGATTTGCATTAGCGAATAGCTTAGTAATCTTCGTATTGAAAAAGCAGGTTACAGAGCTTTCTAGCAACTGAGTTACCTGTGCTTCATGACCATTTAACGAATCTTTACGATAAGTCACATATACTTTTTTGGCAATAGGCTCCAATTCATTTGCCCAATCAATTGCTGCGTTTCCTCCACCTGAGATAATGACTGTCTTATCTTTAAAACGTTGAATTGATTTGACTGTGTAGTTTAAGTTGCTGACCTCGAACCGCTCCGCCCCTTCAATTTCTAGTTTGGTAGGCTTCAAAATCCCACTTCCTACTGCAATGATAATAGTTTTCGAAAAATGTTCCACTCCTGAAGCGGCGTGCAAAACAAAAATACCGTCTTCTCGGCGAGTAATGGACTCTACTTTCTCATTCACTACAACTTCTGGGTCGAACGTTAGTCCTTGTTGAACTAATTGTTCGATTAATCGTTCACCGGAAATTGGAGTCTGGCCACCTACGTCCCAAATCATTTTCTCCGGATACACATGCAACTTTCCACCTAATTGAGGTTGGAACTCTATAATTTTCACTTTCATTTCTCTTAAACCACTATAAAAAGCAGAATACAACCCCGCTGGACCTCCACCAATAACCGTCACATCAAATACATTATGCATTTTTTTAGTCTCCTACCCCTAAAAATTATTTGTTGACATAAGTTGAATAATTAAATATAGTTGCTAATATGATAATGATAATCGTTATCAGTAAATTTAGCAAGAATTAGTTTGGAGGTATTTAAAATGGTTCGTTTATATACGGACGATTTATCCATTGGCTACGGTGAGCAACTGATCGTAAAAGATTTATCTGTACAAATTCCAAATCAGAAAATAACTACAATAATTGGACCTAACGGATGCGGGAAGTCCACCCTGCTTAAAGCTATTACACGTATCATTTCTCATCAGTCTGGTACGGTCGTATTAGATGGTAAAAATGTATCCAAAGAAAACACGAAAGTTCTTGCCAAAAAGATGGCAATTTTACCTCAGACTCCAGAAAGCGCTAGCGGTCTAACAGTAGGTGAATTAGTTTCTTACGGACGCTTCCCATATCAAACAGGTTTTGGTCGGCTTTCTCAAAAGGATTATGAAGTAATAGATTGGGCAATGAAAGTTACAAACACAAGTACTTTTAAGTATTTACCAGTCGATTCTCTTTCTGGCGGTCAACGTCAACGCGTATGGATAGCGATGGCTCTTGCACAAGAGACGGAGATTATTTTTCTTGATGAGCCTACCACTTACCTAGATATGGCGCATCAATTGGAAGTTCTTGAGCTTCTGCAGCGTCTAAATCAAGAGGAAAAACGCACCATTGTAATGGTATTACATGATTTAAACCAAGCTGCACGTTTTGCAGACTATATCGTGGCTTTAAAGGACGGACAAATTGTGAAAGCTGGTCCTTGTGAAGAAGTTATCACAAAAGAAGTGTTACGTGGTGTCTTTAATATAGATGCCGAAATCGGAATAGATCCACGTACGGGCAAACCAATGTGTATTACATATGATTTACTAAAAGGAGAATAGACAAATGAATAAATTATTATTGCCATTTACTATCTTATTAGTACTTATCCTCGGTGCTTGCAACAGTGAAACGACAGATACTAAAGGTAGTGAGAAGAAAGAAGAAGCCACTACTATTACATATGAATCGGAAACAGGTCCAGTTGAAGTACCTGCAGACCCACAACGAGTTGTTGTTCTTTCTACCTTTGCAGGTAATGTTGCTGCACTAGATGTAGATTTAGTAGGAGTAGATTCCTGGTCAAAGTCTAATCCAGGATACGATTCGTTCCTAGCAGATGTGGAAGAAGTATCGGAAGAAAATCTAGAAAAGATTATTGAATTAAATCCAGATTTAATAATTGGTCTTTCTACCGCTCAAAATCTAGACAAAATAAAAGAAATTGCACCGACGGTAACATTCACTTATGGAAAAGTAGATTATTTAACACAGCATTTAGAAATTGGAAAACTACTGAATAAAGAACAAGAAGCACAAACATGGATTGATGATTTCAAAGAACGTTCGGCAGTAGCTGGAGAAGAGATTAAAGAAGTAATTGGAGAAAATTCTACTGTTTCAGTTTTCGAAAACTTTGACAAACAATTATATGTCTTCGGCGATAATTGGGGTCGCGGAACGGAAGTTATTTATCAAGCAATGGGTCTAAAAATGCCTGACAAAGTAAAAGAAATGGCTTTAGAAGCTGGATATTATGCATTATCTTTAGAAGTTCTCCCTGAATATGCGGGAGACTATGTGATTTTAAGTAAAGTCGCAGATCAAGATAACTCGTTCCAAGAAACAGATGTTTTTAAAAATATCCCTGCTGTTAAAAACGGCCAACTATTTGAAGCAAATGCAGAAGAATTTTACTTTAATGATCCTATATCATTAGACTATCAATTGGAGTTCTTTAAAGAAAGTTTCTTAAACAACAAGTAATAATAGTGGAGGAATTCTATTGGGATTCCTCCACTATTTTTGTAGAAAGGATAACATGATGAAAACCTCTATTCATTTTAGTTTAAAGTTTGTTATTGGGCTTATTTTATTGGTAGGTATGTTCTGTGTTTCGATGGTTTTTGGCGCAGCTTCGACATCCTTACAAGATGTATGGCAATCAATTTTTACTGGTGTCAAAAGCGATTCTATCAATATATTAAGAGAGCTAAGACTACCTAGAGAAGTTGCAGCAATGTTGGTTGGTGCTGCTTTAGCGGTGTCAGGTGCTATTATGCAAGGTATAACGCGCAATCCCCTCGCCGATCCTGGATTATTAGGATTGACATCGGGTGCGAACGCAGCCCTCGCTATTAGCCTTGCACTAATTCCTGGGATAAATTACTTTGGTATCACTATTGCATGTTTTATAGGAGCTGCAGTTGGTGCAGTGATGGTATTTGGTATTGGGGCAACGAAAAAAGGTGGCTTTTCCCCTCTCCGAATAGTTCTAGCTGGTGCAGCAGTATCCGCGTTTTTGTATGCTGTTGCCGACGGAGTGGGAATCTATTTTAAGATTTCGAAAGATGTCTCTATGTGGACAGCGGGTGGATTAATAGGAACTTCCTGGAGTCAGCTCCAGATGATTACTCCCTTTATCGCTATGGGAATCGTTGTAGCACTTTTACTATCTAGACAGTTAACTATTTTAAGTTTAAATGAAGAAGTAGCAGTCGGACTTGGGCAAAAAACTACTCAAACGAAAACAATTTTATTTATAGTTGTTATTCTACTTGCCGGAGCCTCTGTAGCACTTGTAGGAAATATGGCTTTTGTCGGTTTAATGGTCCCTCATATTGTTCGATCAATAGTTGGAACAGACTACCGTCTAATTATTCCTATGTCCGTTATAGTAGGAGCATTCCTAATGCTTATTGCTGATACAATTGGACGAACTATAAATATTCCGTATGAGACACCAGTCGCTGCCATTATAGCTATTATGGGATTACCTTTCTTTTTAGTGATCGTTCGTAAAGGAGGGCGTATTTTTCAATGATTCATCGTCAGCAAGTTAAAAAACAACGTATACTTTTTATTGTTTTACTATCGTTGATCGTTATTACTGCTTTTATAAGTGCAGGTATTGGTTATTCTACCCTAACCTTTAATCGTCTATTACCAACTTTTTTAGGGCAAGGCACATTTAAAGAGGAATTTGTTTTGTTCTCAGTTCGCTTACCAAGAATTATCATTACAATTCTTGCTGGTATGGCATTAGCGCTATCTGGTGCTATTTTACAAAGCATTACACGTAATGATTTAGCAGATCCCGGTATTATTGGGATTAACTCCGGAGCCGGAGTGGCAGTTTCAATTTTCTTCTTATTCATACCGATTCAATCTGGTTCTTTTGTATACTTACTACCTTTAGTGGCATTTATTGGCGCTTTGATTACTGCAATTTTTATATATATCCTTTCGTATAACCGAGGAACAGGGCTACAGCCAGTTCGATTAATTTTAGTTGGTGTTGGATTCTCTATGGCTCTTTCAGGCTTAATGATTGTCTTTATCTCTTCAGCTGATCGTCAAAAAGTAGACTTCATTGCTAATTGGATGGCAGGGAATATTTGGGGTGCGGATTGGCCATTTATTTTGGCACTTTTACCTTGGCTAATCGTACTTATTCCGTTTACGTTATATAAGGCAAATAAACTAAACTTACTCAACTTAAATGAACCTGTAGCAATTGGCGTAGGTGTTGCAATTGAGAAGGAGCGTATTACCCTTTTATTAGCCGCTGTGGCTCTTGCAGCATCTGCAGTGTCTGTAACTGGAGGAATTGCTTTTGTAGGCTTAATGGCCCCTCATATTGCCAAATCATTAGTTGGACCACGTCATCAATTATTCATCCCTATTTCTATCCTCATTGGCGGTTGGCTCTTGCTATTTGCTGATACTATCGGTCGCAATGTTATCGAACCAAATGGTATACCAGCCGGAGTAGTCGTTGCTTTAATAGGGGCTCCTTACTTTATGTATTTATTGATGAGAAAGTAATTATTTAGTTTACTCTTTTACAATTGGAACTCATTTGCTCAGAAGTTTTTAGAACGTAGCAGTGCAGAGCGTTCTTCTGAAGATTACTTGTGGACTGGGAAATGCATCTATTTATTGATCTGCACTAGTATACAATACTGTCGCGCAAGTAAATAATTATACAAAAAAATGGACTACAATTTTTCGTAGTCCATTTTCTTATGATTGAAGGTATTTCCACATTTTCTCTGGGTAGTCCGTGAAAATAGCATCTATCCCAATTTGTTTTAACAAATCTGCATATTTTTCATCATTGACTGTAAAAACACGAACTTTTTTACCACTTGCAATGGCTTCTGCTCCCATTTTCCTAAGAACTGTCGGGAAAAATGCATGTAAGGCATCTGCTCCTACCACTTCAGCATATTTGTGCGGTTCAATCATAACTTCCATAAAGAGTACAGCCGTTTCTATAGGTGGAGCCAATTGTTTAACATTCCGAACCATCTCATGGTTGAACGAGGAGATTACGACACGAGCCTCTAATCGATAATCCTTTAACATTTGTAGCACTGCCTGCTCCATACCTTCATATGGAAAAACGTCAGATTTCAGCTCTATATTTAGATGATGATGTGTATCTTTAAATACATATAGCACTTCTCTTAGCGTGGGGATTGTTTCTTTTTTAAATTCGTGGGAGTACCAAGAACCAAAGTCAAATTTCTTTAATTCAGCTAATGTCATATCTTTGATAAACCCTGTTCCATTGGATGTACGATTTATGGTTTCATCATGTATTACAACCAATTCATGGTCTTTCGTCATATGAACATCGAATTCCACACCATGTATTGGTAGTTTTGCAGCTGCTTTAAAAGCTGCGATTGTGTTTTCTGGATGCGTACCTGAAGAACCTCGATGGGCATAAATTTTCATGGAGCCTACCTCCTTGTACTATATTCACTTTATTATACCTCTTTGTTTTTTGTATAAGAAAGCACAAATCACCAGCTTTTATTCCTCTTCTAAAATGTCTTTCAAAAACTTTTCTCTATTTTGTAAAAAGTATTTCGTCAGTTGAAAATGGTCCGTTTCTTCATATTCTATTTCTGTAATTTCCCCGTTGTCAAAACTTAGAATAACAGCTTCCGGGTAACCTAATAAAATAGGTGAGTGTGTGGCGATGATAAATTGGCTATCATCTTCTTGTACTAAGTCATGTAGAATTCTTAGAAACGCTAGCTGACGTGCTGGTGATAAAGCCGCTTCCGGCTCATCTAGCAAATAAATACCTCTACCTCTAAATCTATTAGAGAAAAGCGAGAAAAATGCCTCTCCATGAGATTGATGGTGTAAGGATTTTCCGCCGTAAGGACCAGTTCCCAGTGTATCTATATGAGTGGCAAAATTATAAAATGACTCCGCACGAAGAAAGAAGCCATTGGTAACTTTCGGAAGCCAGGAGAGCCTTATATAATCTCCAAGTGATGATTCTGATGCATCTACCTCGTAAAAGTTATTTCTTCCTCCTCCAGCCGTATTGAATTCACATTTATCTGCTATAGCTTCTAACAAAGTAGATTTTCCCGATCCATTTTCTCCTACGAAAAAAGTAACTTTGTTGTGTAAATCTAGTTGATCTAAGTTTTTGATAGATGGTATAGAAAATGGATACTGATTATAAGATGAAATATTATCTCTTTGGAGTTCAATTCTTCTTAAAAACATCCTTTCACCTCAATCCATTATTAGTTTTTTACTATATGTATTAGCTAACTCTTTTATAAATTCATATCCTCTATCTTCGAACGGTTCCATACCCAGGTCTAAGTCTCTCCACGTACTTCCCTGGCTAATACACTAAGAATGGAGAAGTTTATATGCCAATTTAATATTTGCTTTCAGATAAACTGGCAAGTCTGGATTATCTATAATTTCCTGTGTCGATACCCAATAAACTTCACTCACCTCATCCAGGCATTTAGCATAAGGTATGCCAGATTCATGCTCGCAAAGAAAAACAATGTCTACGACAGTTAAACCCGTTTCAGTTACAAATAAAGTACTATTAACATACCTAAGATTGGAAACCTGTACACCCACTTCTTCTGAAATTTCTCTTTTTAGCGTTTCTTCTAATATATTGGAAGATATCCCATCTTTCTCTACCTTACCTCCAACAAGAGATAATAACCCTCCTGCGTGCTCTTCTTTTTCACTCCTTCTTATTAACAGCCACTTATCATTTTGGTAGATTGCCCCTTCAACATTAACGATGAACATTATCTTCCCTCCTCATTTTGTATATTCTATATAGCAAAAGTCTTTTCCTCTATTTGTACCTCTTATCTTGAAGAAATGATTATCCTCTCTGTTCCATTTAATTGAAGACGCTGTTTAAGAAAAAGGTCAATTAATCGATTATGGATATTTTTATAAGAATTGATTTATACTTTAGAGGATTGATATGAAAAGGAGTAGATTAAATGGAAAAGTTAGCGACATTCTTAATGTTTCAAGATGACAATGCAGAAGAAGCGATGAATTATTACACAAGCCTTATCGAGGATTCTCAAATTACAAGTATTGTTCGTTACGGACCTAATGAATCTGGAAAAGAAGGAACGGTAATGCAGGCTACCTTTACTTTAAAACAGCAAGAATTTATGTGTATTGACAGTCATGTGAAACATCAATTTTCTTTTACTCCTTCAGTCTCAATATTTGTTACATGTGATACGGAAGAGGAACTGAACGATCTTTATCAATCACTCAACGAAGGTGGACAAACACTCATGCCTTTAGGTGACTATGGTTTTAGTAAAAAGTTTGGTTGGCTAAATGACCGTTTCGGAGTTTCATGGCAACTAAATCTCCCAAAATAATAGAAAAACTTTGTTTTTCTCCTCCTAGTATCAAAAATAATAATATAATTTCTAACGACATGCCTTAGTAAACACAAGAAAAGGGCTTGGAAGTTCTCCAAGCCCTCTCTATTTCAATATCAGCAACCTATTTTAACATTGCCTAATTTAGCAAACTTCTTGTATAAAAATGAGTATTACTCACTGTCGTAAATCCAGCTCTTTCATAAATAGACAATGCCTGAGTATTATCAGTTTCTACATCCAAATAGACCGATGTTTTCCCCATACGATTAGCTTCGTTTTTACTCCAGTTTAATAAGGATGTTGCCACACCATTATTACGTGCATTTTCATGAACAGCAAGCCCTGTCACCCATAGCTTTTCGCCTTCCTCAACTACAGTAACTGTTCCGACTACTTCACCTTGTAAGTAAGCAACCATCAAATGACGATTTGGCGTTTGAGTATTAAAATCAATTAACACTTTAGATTCTTCTTCCGTGTCGCCAAATGCACTTACTAATACGTCAACGACCTCTGACTCTTCTTTGGTGTATTCTAATACTTCGACTTCACTTTCTATTTCCACTTTTCTCATCGTAGCTGCTACCATTGTTCGCTCTTGAAAATCAAAAGCATATCCAAGTTTATGCAGTAGCTGCTTACCTGCTTCCGAGCTTTCTGGATTTAAAGCGATATCTGAAACAGCTGCTCTTACTTCTAGGTTTTTTCCCAATTCTCTTACCAGTCGTTCGCCTATCCCTAATCTCCGAACACCAGGTAGCACAACACTACTCCATTCAAAATCGAGTGTCGCTATTCGATCAATGGACGTTAACACGCCAACCAAACGATCGCTATCGTCCTCATAGGCTAGTATGCAAAAACCCTTTGTATAGAAGTCGGATAGCTCCCCTACATTTAGTAGAGAAGTATAATCCACTTTATCCATGTTTTCTGCCTCAACTATCATTTCCGTTATTTCTTCCATTGTCTCCTCGTCTAAAGGAAAGGACACAGTCATTATAGATATATTCATTTATTTCTCCTTAAGTCTTTGAATTCGTTAACATACTATAATATTTGCCTTTCTTTTGCAACAACTCATCTTGTGTACCCGACTCGATTAGTTTTCCAGCTTCCATCACGAATATTAAATCGGCTTGGCGTATCGTATTTAGTCGATGGGCTATTACAAAACTCGTTCTTCCCTCCATTAGTCGTTCAAGTGCCTCTTGGATTTTCATCTCGGTCACAGTATCTATACTCGATGTTGCTTCATCTAATAATAGTATTGCTGGATCTGCAATTAGCGCTCGTGCAATGGATAATAACTGCTTTTGACCTTGACTAATTTCGCCACCATCAGCTGATAAAATGGTGTCATAGCCATGTGGTAATTTCATGATGAAATCATGTGCATTCGCTTCTTTAGCAGCGTGTAACACTTCTTCATCCGTAGCATTTAATTTGCCATATCTAATATTTTCTCTTACCGTCATTTCGAACAAAAACGGATCCTGTAAAACAAATGCCGTTTGACTTCGTAGAGTATGTCTAGGCAACTCATCGATAGAAATCCCGTCTACTAATATGCGTCCACCATTTACTTCATAAAAACGCGCTAGCAGCTGCATAATGGTCGTTTTTCCAGCTCCTGTTGCGCCAACTAATGCGGCAGTTTTCCCTGAATCCACATGAAAAGATACATTGGAAATAGTCGGAGACTCATCATCTTTGTTGTAATAAAACGTTACATCTTCAAATGTTACATTTCCTTTCAATACATAATCTGCATTGTCTAGAGCAGCGTCGTCTTCAATTGGCTCATCCATAATAGCAAAAACACGTTCCGCACCTGCAATTGCAGACAATACCGTATTGAATTGGTTAGCTAAATCATTTAATGGACGAGTAAACTGCCTTGAATACTCCGTAAAAATAACAATCTCTCCTATTGTCACATGCCCATAATAGGCTAATAACCCACCTACAGCAGCAACTAGTGTAAAACTTGTATTATTCAATAAGTTCATCACTTTTGGTATAAAACCGGAGTAAGTTAAAGCCCAAAATCCAGTTCTCTTTAAGCGTTCACTTTTAATAGCAAACTCTTCTAGCATTCTTCCTTCTTGTGAGAAGGCTTTTACAATTCGTTGACCAGAAATTGTTTCTTCAATCATTCCATTTAGTTCACCGACTGCTTTTTGCTGTTCCTTAAATAATTTTGAGGTGCGCTTCGTTATCCATCTCATTGCAAAATACATAAAAGGCACAATGATAAGCGTCACTAAGGTCATAAGCGGACTCAATAAAAGCATGACAACTGTTGTCCCAACCAAAGTTAGAATACTTGAAAATACTTGGATAAAGGACGAATTTAAAGTTTGACTAACGTTTTCAATATCATTTGTCATACGACTCATTAACTCGCCGTGCTGGCGTTTATCAAAAAAGGACACGGGGAGCTTCTGTAAATGTTCAAATAATCCTGTACGAAGTCTAAATATTGTTTGCTGAGAAATGCCAATCATCCAATAACTTTGCAAATAAGTAGCAATAGAGAAAAACAAGTAAACGAAAAGTAATACTCCAATTATTTTGGAAAGACCGACAAATATACTTTTGGAGATATGGTCATCCACAATTACTCCGATTAGATATGGTCCAACTAAAGCTAATGCCGAGCTGACAACTACCATCAGAAGAACGATGACTAATAGAAAACGTTGTTCGTCTACTAAATTCCAAATCCCCTTTAAAACACCCTTCCAATCGGTAGCTTTATCCACCTTCTTTTTATGGTCTTTCTGTAAATCTTCTTTAGTAATAATAGGCTCATAGCCGAAAGGTTTACGAATGAAGTTCATCATGTTCGCCCCCCTCTTGTTGCGATTCCGCTATTGCTTTGTAAAGAGTGGAGTCCTTCATCAACTCATCATGAGTTCCATAAGCAGATACCTGGCCCTCTTCTAATAGTAAAATATGATCTGCGCCCTTTGCAGTTCGGATTTTCTGGGTAATAACAAGCATCGTTGCATTTTCTTCTTCAAGAGCTTCCCACAACGCATTTTCTGTTGAAACATCTAATGCACTTGTACTATCATCTAATAATAATATTTCTGGTTTCCTTACGAGTGCACGTGCAATGGATAATCTCTGTTTCTGACCTCCAGAGAGATTGACTCCCTTTTGCCCTACTCTCGTATTGTATTGGTCTGGGAATTGTTCGATAGATTCATGAATTTGCGCTTGATTAGCTGCTTCTCTCAGCAACTCTTCCGTCGCCGCCTGATCTCCCCACCCAAGATTTTCTTCTATACTTCCCGTAAAAAGGATAGATTGTTGAGGAACAAGTCCAATTATCTTTCTTAACTCTTTAAGTGGCCATTCTTTAACATCGATTCCGTCTATTAATATAGTTCCTTCTGTTGTATCGAAAAACCTCGGGATTAAATTGAGAAGCGTTGATTTTCCAGAACCAGTAGCTCCCATAATCGCAAGCTTGGATCCTGGTTGCACTTTAAATGAGACGTCTTTTAATACAGGTAAATCTGTCGTTGGGTAATGAAATGACACATGCTGAAACTCAATTTCTCCTATTCCCGGGGTCGTCCCTTCTGAGTCTTCATTAATAATTTCAATGCCCTCCTCGACCTTGAGCACTTCCTCCATCCGTTCCGATGATGCTTTTGCTCTAGAGAAGAAAATAATAATGAAAGCAAACATAGAAAAGGCACCTGTCATACGCATCGCATAGTTAATAATAGCTACTAGCTCCCCTAATTCCACGTCACCCGTTTGAATTTCTTTTGCTCCAAACCATAATACTGCCAATAAGCTGACATTCATTACAAAGAGCAATACAGGCAGTATTAACTCCATGATACGGAATGCTTTAACATTATCCACTTTTAAGTTATCTGCAACAGATGCAAAACGACTTGACTCAAAATTACCACGCAAATATGCTTTTATTAAACGTACCGCCTGTAAATTTTCTTGTATTTTCCTTGTGACCTGGTCTACCCTTTTTTGAACTTTACTAAATAATTTTAAGCCATTCCTACTCATTATGTATAAGAATACAACTAAAAATGGAGCACCTATTACTAAGAACATAGCCAAGTATGGATTCACTATAAAGGACATAATAATACTTCCTACGACTAGTAAAGGCGCTCGAAGCATAATACGTAATCCCATAAAAATTAAATTTTGTGTAATTGTCACATCAGTAGTTAAACGTGTGATTAAACTAGCTGTTGGAAACTTTAAAAAAGTAGCCATTGTAAAGGCTTGCACTTTTTTAAATAATGCCTGACGTATATCAAACCCATAACTTTGCACAATATGAGAAGCGATATATGTATTAATAATTCCTGCTAAGAATGCCAAAAAAGATATCCCGAGCATGATACTTCCCCAAAGAATAATAGCTTGCTGGTCCTCAGCCAAAATACCATCATCAATAATAATAGCAATTAGCAATGGTTGAACAAGCTCTACGGAAAGCTCTACTAACATCAACACTAAAGCGACAATAACCAATATTTTATATGGAGATAAATAAGAAAGAATTGTCTTCAAAATTAAAACACCCCTAGATTCTTCGATACTCGAATTAATTCTTGTAAAACCTATTATGCCATAAACTCTTCTGAAGACATAGAAAAAGATGACTTAATATTTTGAAAGTCATCTTTTACTTTTACGCATCCATTTAATTTCTCCTGCAATAGAGAGCCAGGTGACAAATAGAAGCATAATAATTACTCCAATATATTGCCATGATCCAAGTATTTGTCCAAACCAGAATACCGATATAATCATCGCGGTTAATGGCTCAATGCTAGAAAGTATACTTGTTTCCACTGCTGTTATGTATTTCATACTCGACAAAAACAAGATAAACGCAATGGTTCCTATTAGTATAATAATTACAACGATCAAGTTTATAGGAAATACAGTAAGATGTGTCCATTCATCTGATTTCCATACTTGGGTAACTCCTGCTAGCACTACCCCTCCTACTAACATTCCCCAACCTACAATAAGAAGAACTCCCCACTCTTTCATTAATCGAGCGGGATAGACGGTATAAATGGAAAAAGCTACACCTACCGCTAAGCCCCAAAGTAAAGCTTCTTTACTTATTAATAATACCTTCACATTTGCATTCGTTAACAACAAAAACAAACCGATTAGCGTGCCGATAATACCTATAATCTGATATTTAGGTGGAAATATTTTGTTCTTCCAAGATAAAAATAAAATGATATAGACAGGTCCTAGAAACTGAAGCAGTGTAGCGATTGATGCATTACTTGCTTCAATTGCAGCAACAAATGTATATTGAACACCTAACATTCCTAGCACGCTGAAAACAACTAATTGTTTAAGCCAACTAATATCTTTCCATATCAGAAATATTTGCTTACCAGTTATGGAGAGAAAAAATAGTATGCATAAACCGGCCGTTATTAAGCGGACCGTCAAAAAAAAGGAAACGGACAAATTTGTATTATTTAATATCCATTCCATCATGGGTCCGGTTGCCCCCCATAGTATAGACCCAAGAATTATAAGCAGTATACCTTTGGACCTTGTAAAATCATTTTTCATCAATTAAACACACCACTTTCGAAAGTACTTTTTACCCACCTGTTTATAAATAAATGAATATATGGTATTATACTAATGACTTTTAGAAACGAAATAAAAAAAATATTAGACTATTTAAGGAGGCCCTGTATATGTTTCTCAAGGAAGAATCTTTAGACCTAGGCAACACCTTTTTTAAACATTTGCCGACACCGAGTTTTATGACGGACAACAAAGGCAAGATCGTCTGGTGTAGCCAAGAAGCAGTAAAACAATTAGGTTACTCTATTAATGATTTACAAGACATGGATGTACCATTCTTTACAGACTATACACAAGGTCACATAACTGCAAATTGGGAAACTATTTTACAAACAGAGGATCCCTTTGAGATTAGTCCTGTAGTTCTATATTCAAAAGATAGAATAGCTATAAAAACTTCCATCGTAGCAAAGTCTTTTTCATGGCAAGACACGCGCTATGTATTATTTCAGATTAAAACAGATACAAAGGATCTCATGGAAGCATCTTCTTTTCATGAGCTTCAACTCATAAAAAAAGGATTGTCTAATTCCTACATGATCGTCTATATAGATCCCGAGGGACTAATCATGCATGCGAATGATAAGTTTTTGAAAAAGAGTGCCTGGACTCCTAAACGAATTGTCGGAAAATCATTTTGGCAGTTACTCCCGGACACCCCTGAACATATGGCAATTGGGAACCAAATAATTACGCGTCTTCGAGATGGAAAAGTATTTCAAGGATCCGTGGAGAAAATCACAAAAGACGGAACTACTTTTTGGGTGAATTTACTCGCTATTCCAATCCACAATACTCAAAATAATACTCCTTACTTTTTATTATTGGAAGATGAAATAACAGAAAAAAAATTAATGCAGACTAAACTTGAACAAATAGCTTATGTAGATACAGAAACAGGTTTGCTAAGCAGACATCGTCTAGAAGAAGTAGTAAATGAATATATTAATGAAAAAAAATCATTTTCTTTTGTGTTCATTGGCATTGATCAATTTTATACGTTAAAAGAAATTTTTAATGATCAAACAGAAACAAAAATGTTAAATGAGTTCACTAAACGATTAAAAATCTACTTTGAAGATTCTATTATAGCAAGATCTGGTAGAGATGATTTTGCAATAGTCACTCCTTTAAGTGACTGGTATATACAAGGATTTGCCAATTATTTAAAGCAAAATCCAATCTATTTAGACAGCAAAATAATCCCGATTACTGTTAGTGGAGCAATTACAAGGTATCCGGAAGATCAGCAATCTTACCTCCATTTATTAAAAGCAACTACTAATACAATTCAAAAGGTTAAATTAGAGGGGGGCAGTATGATTGCGACTCTTTCCAAATCTGACCATTCAAAACTTTCTCGTAAGGTTCAAATTGAAAAACGATTATTAGAAGCATTGAATCATCGTGATTTACATGTCATGTTCTTGCCTCAACAAGATGTCAAAACTGGAGCAATAACTTCTGTAGAGGCATTAGTTAGATGGGAAGATAGTGTATTGGGCACGGTCTCACCAGAGGAACTAATTCCTATCGCTGAGGAAACAGGATTGATCAATGAGATTGGTCAGTTTATGTTAGAAAAGTCTTGTGAGCAAGCTGCTATTTGGGCTCAAAAAGGAATGCCTATCAAAGTGAGCTTTAACTCTTCTATTCGCGAATTTAGAGATAAAAATATGGTAAAGACCATTCGAAAAGTACTTGAAAAGTACAAATGTTCTCCAGAACTTATCCAAATCGAATTTACGGAAAAATTTGCACTCGAAGCAGAAGCAGAAAAAGCAATTGTTCAGCAAATACAGAAGCTGCAGCAAGATGGAATCGTCTTTGTGTTAGATGACTTCGGAACAGGCTATGCTTCTTTACGATACTTGCAAATGTTACCAATTGGGAAGTTGAAGATAGACAAATCTTTCATAAATTCTGTAACTAAACAAGAAAAACTCGAGAAGCTTGTTCAAGGTTTGGTGCAATTTGGCCAATCATTAGACCTTCAAGTGGTCGCGGAAGGTGTAGAAAGTGCCGAACAGTTTGCTCTACTTAAACGAGTCGGCTGTGACGCAGTCCAAGGCTATTACATTAGCCCGCCAATTTCCGCAGAAGAAGTAGAAAAAATGCTATAAAATACGAAACATTTAAAGAGTCTGTCCCCAGGGCAGACTTTTTTTTACATTATTTTTCAGGTAATTACTTGCGGTCGCTGAGCATTTACTCGCTGTATTCATTCGGTTACTCGCTTTCGTTCTTCGATTACCAGCGCTCATTGGTGATATACTCGCGGACTTGAAAATTTAAAAACCGCGGGCAAAGACAAAGTCTCTTTGCTCACGGTTTTGTTTTTATTCTTAGAATTGCTTTCGTCCAAAGCTGTGTAATAATTTCAGCAAATACTAACCCCATTGCAATCGAGCCTGAAATCAGTAAAGCTAGAGAAGCAAATTCAAGAGCTAATGCATAATCTTTTTCCACAACACTTCTCATGGCATTATAAGCCGTGCCTCCAGGGACTAATGGAATGATTCCTGCAACACTAAAAATAATCATCGGCATTTTAAACTTTTTGGACATTATATGGGATACGAATGCAACGGTGAAGGCCCCTGCAAACGATGCACTCACCTGATCCTGATTTAACGAGTTCACATACATATAAACAATCCAACCGGTCATGCCCACTACTCCACAGTAAAACAGCGATTTCTTAGGTGCGTTAAATACTACTCCAAACGCTGCAGCTGCGATAAAACTTAAAATACCTTGAACTACATATATCAATTTGAATCCTCCCTACAGTGATAGTACTAGCGCGACTCCGGCTCCAATTGCAAACGCTGTGAGGAAAGCTTCTGCTCCCTTGGATAGACCGGACACAAAACTACCAGCCATTAAATCGCGGACTGCATTGGTGATGAGTAGACCTGGAACAAGTGGCATAACAGAACCAATAATGATGGTATCTATTTCACTTCCCAAACCAGTGGCAACTGAAATGGTTGCAATGACAGTAACCACAAACGCCGCAAAAAATTCCGCAAAAAATTTAACCCTCGTCCTTATCTCTAACCGATCTGCTATTGCATAACCAATTCCTCCTGCAAGTAAAGCAGTAGGTACATCTATTAGTTTTCCGGAAAATAATAAAAGAAATGCACCTGAAGCAATTGCCGCTGCAACTATTTGAATCCAAAATGGATAGGTTTTATGTTCATCTTCAATCTGTTTAAGCTCGCTATATGCCTCTTCAATTGTAATGTCTCTAAAAGCTAATTTTCTAGATACATTATTAACGGAGGCGATTTTACCTAAATCCGTCGTTCTAGCATTTATTCGTACTAATCTTGTTGGAAGGTTTTTATTCCCACTAAAAATGATCCCTGTTGGAGTGACAAAGCTTTGAGATTGCGTTAGTTCCTGTGAAATTGCCATGCGGTCCATCGTATCTTCTGCTCGATACGTTTCAGCACCACTTTCCATCATTAACCGTCCTGCAAGTAAACAGCTCTCCACTACCAATTCATAATCTGTATCCAATAAGGAACACCTTCTTTCTTCCATTTAAGCTAATCTTATAGAACCAACTATAAAAAAACAAATACTGATGAAACCTTTACTTTATAAAAAAACAAAGAAAGTGACTAAAATAGCCACTTTCAGACTTAATATTTTTCTAATATAGTTTATCAATATATATTCATATTATAACTTTTAAATTCATCCGTAGCAAATAGAGGCAATTATTATTCTTGTTCCTCCCGAAAATCACGCTTAGTGTTATAAATTATATAATAAATTAACTCCTATCACTTAGCGGGCTAGTTAGAAGTACTGGGTTATATTAAAGTTAAACTCCTGCCGAATAGATTCTTCGGGAGCTTTTGTTTATGGTCATGCTGCTACTAAAGCTTTATTCGTCAAATGGCCACTTCGGCAGCATATTGCTTAGCGTTTTGTCTTCTCGGTAACCGAGGACGTACTCTGCTTGCATAATTGTATGAATCTCTCGCGTTCCTTCATAAATAACTGGAGCCTTAGAATTTCTCAAATATCGAGCTACTGGATATTCATCGGAGTATCCATATGCACCATGTATTTGCACCGCATCATCTGCTGCCTTATTAGCAAAATCGCATGCCTGCCATTTTGCTAGGGATGTTTCTCTTGTGTTGCGCACACCTTTGTTTTTTAGTTCGCCTACACGGTATACGAGAAGGCGACTCATTTGAAGTCCGGCCTCCATCTTAGCAATCATCTGTTGAACAAGCTGATGTCTGCCAATCTCTTTTCCGAACGTTTGACGTTCTTTGCTATACTTCACACTTGCTTCCAAACAAGCTATTGAAAGTCCAACAGCTCCTGCTGCTACTGTGAATCGACCATTATCTAGGGCTGACATGGCAATCTTAAATCCTTCTCCCTCTTTCCCAAGAAGATTTTCTTTTGGCACCCGCATATTATCAAAAAATAGCTCTCCTGTATTTCCTGACTTAATGCCATATTTACCTTTAATCGCTTTAGATGAAAATCCGTCCAGTGTACGCTCCACGATAAACGCACTAATACCATGATGCTTTTTAGATTTATCGGTATAAGCAAAAACAATAAAATGATCAGCCACATCACAAAGGGAGATCCATGTCTTTTGGCCATTTAATATATAGTCGTCACCATCAAGTACTGCTACTGTAGACATCGAAGCTACATCTGAACCTGCACCTGGTTCTGTTAAACCAAACGCTCCAATTTTTTCACCATTTGCTTGTGGCAACAAATATTTTATCTTCTGCTCTTCTGTTGCCCATTGCATTAAGGTCATGGAATTTAAACCGGTATGAACTGAAACTGCCGTCCGAAAAGCCGTATCTCCGCGCTCCAATTCCTCACAAACAATAGCAAGAGAATTATAATCCATTCCACTGCCACCATATTTTTCAGGTATACAAACACCCATCAATCCAAGGTCTGCGAGTCTTTTCCAAATGGCAGGATCAAATGCACCGTCTAATTCCCATTTTGCCATATGAGGAATTATTTCATGATCTACAAACTGCCGAACTGTTTTGCGCAACAGTAGTTGTTCCTCTGAGAAGTCAAAGTTCATCTTTACTCACCTCTAGTACTAGATTCTTTTATTTCTACGCCTCTTGCTGCCATCTCTCTTATATATAATTCGCCAGGAACGATTAATTCAGGTGGATATACTCCCCGATTTTTGATGACGTTGTTACCAATCATTTGCGCAACAATGGAAATCGTATTTGCTGTAGCTCTAGCCATTGCTGTTTCACCTGATAGGGAGTCTTTTTTGGTCGCCAGTTCGTAAGTGAAGCTTGTAGGCATCCCATCTTTTAAACCTTCTACAATTACCCGCAGCAATACTGCATCCTCTTTATCCCCGAGTAATAACTGAGGTGTTAGGACTTCCTTTAATACATCTCGAGCCTTTACCATATTGCCATTCACATTAACAACTGTATTTTTGTTTGTTAGCCCTAAGTCTACGAGCAGTTTGAATTTTTCTGCATGTCCTTTATATCGAATCGTTTTGTATTCAAGTGTATCCACATTCGGAAAAGATTTAGGTAGAGTTGAAGTCCCACCTGCTGTATGAAATGCCTCCAGTTCACGATATCCTTCAAAAGTAATCGGTTCTACTTCTGAAAGTGAAGGAATTTCCTGAAGTTTCCCTTCTCTCACGACATGTGAAGCATCTGTGTAATGATCGAAGACCCCTTCCAATGAAAAAACAATATTGTAACCAAAAATCCCCTCTGGTTCAACTGGTATTCCACCGACATATAAACGAATAGCATTCACTTCATCAAGTTTGGAAGCTCCGTATCCAGCCAATATATTAATCATTCCAGGAGCAACACCTAAATCCGGAATTAGAGTAATCCCCTTAGCTTTAGCTTTTTCATGAAGCATTAATACGTGATCCGTTGCTCCTCCAATATGTCCTCCCAGATCAATAGAATGGATTCCCTCTTCTACAGCAAGCCGCGCTATTTTTTCGTTAAATGTATAAAATAATGCATTAATAATTACATCCGCTTCTCTCATGATCTTGCGTATGCTATCATCCTCGTTAGCATCTAGTCTCAAAACTTCAATCTTGGAGTTTTGCAATCTTTCCTTAAACATCTTCGCTTGACCTACATCTAGATCACATAAAAGAACCTTATCCACGTTTGGGCTTAACACTAAATCACGAGCTGCTTCTTTCCCCATTAACCCTGCACCTAATACAGCAACTATCATATAATTTCCCCCCTATTATTCTGTGTCTATTTGTGCGCGTTGTAATTTCCCACTGTAGTCTATATATATACTCTTCCATTCTGTATACACATCTAATGCTGCTACTCCTGAATCGCGATGTCCGTTTCCAGTCCCTTTTGTTCCTCCAAAAGGCAGGTGAATTTCTGCGCCCGTTGTACCTGCGTTAATATATACAATTCCAGTATCTAAATCACGCTGTGCACGGAATACTTTGTTGACATCATTCGAATAAATTGAGCTGGATAATCCAAATTTCACTCCATTATTTACTTCAATCGCTTCTTCTAGAGAACCTACTTCTATCAAGGAAACAACCGGACCAAAAATCTCCTCCTGCGCTATTCGCATATTTGGCTTCACGTTTGTAAATAACGTAGGGGCATAATAATTTCCTTTTGCCAACATACCCTCACTTAATATTTCCCCTCCAGTTAGGAGAGTTGCCCCTTCATCTTGTCCAATTTTTATATAGGAATGGATTTTTTCCAGAGCATTTTTATTAATAACTGGACCAATTTTCACCGTTTCATCTAGTCCATCGCCAATCGTTAGTTTTTCCATTTGTTCTAGGAGCATTTTTTCTAAGTCTTCTTTTACATCTTTATGCACAATAACTCGGCTACATGCTGTACATCTTTGTCCCGCTGTTCCAAAGGCACTCCATAAAATACCTTCCACTGCTAATGGTAGGTCTGCATCCTCCATGACGATTACTGCATTCTTTCCACCCATTTCAAGAGAAACTTTCTTTAAGTGACGACCACCAAGCTCGGCTACCTTACTCCCTGTTTCTGTAGAACCAGTAAACGAGATAACCTTTACATCTGGATGTTCGATCATAGCTGTCCCAACTTGAGAACCTGACCCAAAAACGACATTAGCCACTCCAGGTGGAAGTCCGGCTTCCTCAAAGATTTTAGCCATTTCATATGCCATCATCGGAGTTTCCGTTGCCGGTTTCCAAATAAATGCATTTCCTGCCACTATAGCGGGAAAGGATTTCCACGTAGCAATTGCCACCGGAAAATTCCATGGTGTAATGAGCCCCACTACTCCAATAGGTGAACGGACACTCATCGCAAACTTGTCTGCCAATTCCGATGGGGTTGTTTCTCCAAATAATCGGCGCCCTTCTCCTGCCATGTAAAACGCCATATCAATGCCTTCCTGAACTTCTCCGCGTCCCTCTTCAATTACTTTTCCCATTTCTTTTGTTAACACTTGAGCAAGGTGCTCTTTCTTTTCTTTCATTATCCTACCAATTTCATATAAATAATCTGCACGTTTAGGTGCAGGAACAAGTGCCCATTTTTTTTGTGCTTTTACTGCTGCTTCTACCGCAAGATTTACATCTTCTTCCGTAGATAGCCTCACCTCTGATAGCTGTTCACCATTTGCAGGATTTACCACTGGTGTATAATCTGCACCCTCGGAGTCTTGCCAATTGCCATTAATAAAGTTAGTTAATTTCATTTTATTCCCTCTTTTCACTTTTAAATGTAAACGCTTCCATTATTCATATATTCTATAAAATTTCATAAATCCCTTTAAAAATCTTTGGATATTTAGAATGAAACTTTTTCACCCTGCTTTCGTATAAATGGTAGAGAAAAATTTAAGGAGGAATTTGTTCATGAATAATCATGAAATTGACTACAAATTATACGGTGATGATATGCAATTTGTTGAAATCGAATTAGATCCCAAGGAAACAGTTGTTGCCGAAGCAGGAAGTTTAATGATGATGGAAGACGGTATTTCAATGGAAACTATTTTCGGCGATGGCTCATCGGGTTCTGCTGGTAGCGGCGGTGGTCTTATGGGCAAATTAATGGGTGCAGGTAAGCGTATGCTTACAGGAGAGAGTTTATTCATGACAACTTTCACTAATACAGGTAGTGGAAAAAGACATGTCTACTTTGCATCACCTTACCCAGGTAAAATTATTCCATTGGATTTAAGCCAATACCGTGGCAAAATTATTTGTCAAAAGGATGCTTTCTTAGCAGCAGCAAAAGGGGTTACGATTGGCATCGAATTTCAGCGTAAGTTAGGAGCAGGCTTTTTTGGTGGTGAAGGTTTCATCATGCAAAAACTAGAAGGTGATGGCCTCGCTTTCGTTCATGCTGGTGGGGCAATTCATAGAAAGTCTCTTCAACAAGGAGAAGTTTTACGCGTAGATACTGGGTGTCTCGTAGCAATGACTGCGGACGTTGACTACAATATTGAAATGGTCAAAGGAGTTAAAACAGCCTTATTTGGTGGAGAGGGATTATTCTTCGCTACTCTTCGTGGTCCAGGTACCGTATGGATCCAATCACTTCCGTTTAGTAGATTGGCTAGTAAAGTATTTGCAGCAGCTCCCCAAACACCTGGTGGTGGTTCAAAAGGTGAAGGTAGTATAACTGGTGGATTATTTGACCTGCTAGGTGGGAAATAAATCAGAATCCTTGAGAATGGCTTGCTTTTTAACTGGTCATACGCCAGTAGAACGCTATTTGATTGGTTCGGTATCTGAAGCAATCGTGCGTTCAGCTAAATGTGATGTATTAGTCATTCGTACACCTGGTTCAACAATATAAAAAAAGCGTCCAGACTTTCAAAAGTCTGGACGTTTTTTTTATAGGATTAACTTATTCACCTTTTAGGGAACCGACATTGGAGGATTACTTAAAAAAGTAGAGAAGCTACGTGACTGTATCTCGTAGCTTCTCCTGATTCATTTACCCTATTACAGAAAGCTTCATCTGATGTGTAAGTGCAATGTCCATGTACCTTACTTTACCTAGATACTTTGTGTATTTGTTTGAACTAATACTTTTCTATCTTGAGCTTCATGTATTTTAACCATTACAAAACGTGCAATAGGTTGAATAACCAAGCTTTCTAAGAATAGAGCTATTAAAAAGTTACGTGGCCAAATTTGGATAAAGTTAGTAAATATATTAGTTGTAAATCCATTCCCCATGATATCTCCAACAATAGTCATTGTAAATGACATACCTAAAACTGTGAACAGTGTACGGAACATAATACGAGCAGCAAAACCGTCTGTTGGTGAAATAAATTTAGATGCTAAAAATTCAGCAAAACGACCGATAGCTAACGGTTCAATAATCATCACAATAACCCAAATAATAGGCAACAGGATTAACATATCCATTGCAACCTCACTGTTAAATCCTCCAGCTGCAAGAATTATGTTGATTGATCCTATAAATAGTACTGATAATGTACAAATGATTGCGCCAAATATTGCGCCTTCTTTACCATTCTTTGGTAGTCTTTTATCTTGATGCATATCTTACTTATCTTCCTTTCAAAAAGCTTATTTAGACCTTGGCAATTAATATGAAGCAAAACAGTCGATTTTTATAATAGAGGATAACGTTATAGAGAGAAAAACTCTTTGAAGTGTCCATAATTTTTTCATTTAAATCCTATATGCAAACCATGTTAATGGGGTTTTTCGCTTGGATTAAAGCTAGTCCATAGATTCCTAAGTGCATTATTAAAAGCTGTTTCATTAAACAGCCGACAATTCCTACAATATTATAGAGTTACTGATCCTTTTTATATATTGGATTTCCTTTTCAGAAATTCTTTAATAAAGTTGGTAATAGTTTTGAAATTTTTATTAAGGGATTAGTTGATTGCTGAGTTAAACACAGCATCATTGCTCCTTCAATTGAAGCAGTCAATAATAATGAAATGGCAGTAGCCTTTTCAACCGAAAAACCATCGGCTAATAGTTTAATGTAATAAATTTGCTCTATATTTTCATACAAATCACTACAAGCGGTTCGGACAGGCTCACTCATTGTCGCCATCTCACTAACGATACTGCTAAATGTATAGCCAGTGATGGTCCCATCCTTTTCAAAACTACGAATTAATTTATCAATCATGGAAACTATGGCATCTTCAGTCGAAGGATGCTTACTGAAAATCACTTTAATATCTGTTGTAATATCTTCTTTTAAAGCATGTAAACAAGTTATTAAGAGTTCGTCTTTGCCATTTGGAAAGTGGTGGTAAAGGGCCCCTTTTGTAACGTTACATGCTTTTAGTATTTCTGTTAGTCCTACAGTTTTATAGCCTTTTTGTTGAAACAGTGTTGTAGCAGTTTCAATTATGAGTGATTTAGTATCCATATCTGAATTTCCTCCTAACATACCGACGGGTCTGTTTGTTAGTATAACAAATTTTTAACAACATTCTAGTATTTTGTTTATTTAAATAAATAGCAAAGCACCCAATACACCCTCGATTGTTTATCTCCCTTTCCTAAACCTTCATATAATATTACGAGGAGCATTATGCCTTATGTTCCTACAATACAAGATGGGAGGTGGATACGATGGAGTCTTCTACAGGATTATGGGTTGGTTTGTTAGGTATCGTTTTAGGGGTGCTAGGTTTCTTTTATGCTCCGCTTTGGCTAGGTGCTGGAGCAGTTCTTTTGGGGCTAGTAGCTTTAGCTTATTCTCACAAGTTAATAGTAGGTTGGATATCATTAATACTCGGAGTAATTGTTTTAATATGGACATTTTTGTTATGATGTTGAACAAAATGCATCTTGTTAAAAACACATCTACGTGTTAAGCTTATTTAAATTCAAAATTGTGATAATTTAATATATTTTTCTTATCCAGAGAGACGGAGGGATTGGCCCGTAGATGTCTCAGCAACCAGCCACGTTTAGGTATGGTGCTAATTCCAAATAGACGTTTGACGTCTTGAAGATAAGAAGACAAACTTCAATATTACTTGAGGGTTCTCTTCTTATTAGAGAATCCTCTTTTTTTTATTTTAATTGTAAAGGATGAGCATCTAATGTCAAAGAACAGTATCGATACACAGTTAGTTCAATTGGGCAACCATAGTGATGAGAAAACTGGTGCGGTAAATCCCCCTATTTATCTTTCAACAGCTTACAAACATAATGGGATCGGGCAGTCAACAGGATATGACTACACAAGAACTAAAAACCCAACTCGCGCTATTTTAGAAGATGGAATTGCAAAGTTAGAAGATGGAGATGCTGGCTTTGCCTGTAGTTCTGGCATGGCCGCTATACAATTGGTTTTGTCCCTTTTTCGCTCAGGGGATGAATTAATTGCGCCTGATGATTTATATGGTGGAACCTACCGGTTATTTAACCAGTATGCAGATTCTTATAATATTCGTACCACTTATGCAAAGTTTGAATCAGCTGAAGAAGTAACAGCATTGATAACCAAAAATACAAAAGCTTTATTTATTGAAACCCCAACAAACCCCTTGATGTTGGAAATTGATATCCAACTATTTGCTGAGGTTGCAAAAGAGCATAATCTACTTTTAATCGTAGACAATACATTCCTTACTCCTTACTTACAGCGACCTATTGAAATGGGTGCTGATATTGTCATTCATAGTGGTACCAAATATATTGGTGGACATAATGACGTTCTTGCGGGACTTGTCGTCTCGAAGGGTGCGGAACTTAGTGAACAGCTGCAAACTAATCATAATGCAGCAGGAGCCGTCCTTTCTCCTTTCGATTCTTGGTTACTCATAAGAGGATTAAAGACGCTTCATCTACGTATGAAGCAACATGATTTAAACGCTAAAAGGATTACAGAGTTTTTAAAGCAAGAGCCTGCAGTTAAAGATGTATTATATCCCGGGGTTGGTGGGATGTTGTCCTTCCGTTTACATAAAAGCGAGTGGGTTGCCCCTTTCCTAGAGAATTTGAAATTAATTGTATTTGCAGAGAGTCTTGGCGGTGTGGAAAGCTTTATCACTTATCCTGCTACACAAACACATGCGGATATACCGGAGATGGAGCGAATTGCACGAGGGGTTGATAATAGTCTCCTTCGTTTTTCGGTGGGAATTGAAGAGGTCGAAGATTTAATAACAGATTTACAACAAGTATTTAATACTTTAGAAAGTGAGGTTTTAAAATGAGTGATTTCAAAGAGTCATTGGAAACTAGTCTAGTCGTCGCCTCTACTCGTGGAAATTCAGAAATAAAAACGGGAGCTGTCAATGTTCCTATTTATTTATCCTCCACTTTTCATCAAGAAAACTTTGATAATTTCGGCCCTTATGACTATAGTCGATCGGGAAACCCTACAAGAGAAGCACTTGAAAAAACCATTGCGGAACTAGAGGGAGGAACTAGAGGACTTGCATTTGCTTCGGGAATTGCAGCTATTTCTTCTGCTTTTATGCTTTTGTCTTCTGGCGATCATATCGTTATTACAGAAGATGTATACGGCGGTACCTTTCGCTTTGTTACCGAAGTATTGCCTCGTTTTGGGATTGAGCACAGCTTTGCAGATTTTACTGACATCGATGCAATTACAAGAGCAATACAACCCAATACAAAACTAATATACATTGAGACACCCTCGAACCCTTGCTTGGGTATCACTGATATTCATGCAGTAGTAGAGCTTGCAAAGTCCCATGACTGTTTAACCTTTTTAGACAATACATTTATGACACCATTATACCAACGTCCACTGGACTTGGGAGTAGATGTCGTTTTACATAGTGCCACAAAATTTTTATCCGGACATAGCGATGTTATTGCAGGACTTGCAGTTACAAAAGATGATGATTTAGGTAATCGTTTAGCATTTATCCAGAACTCATTCGGTGCTATTTTAGGTGCACAAGATTCATTTTCTCTCATACAAGGGATAAAAACACTAAGTGTACGATTTGAAAAATCTGCTGAGTCTGCGAGAAAAATTGCCAACTATTTAAGTGGGCATGATTTAGTGGAAAAAGTATATTTTCCTGGACTGTCCACTCATCCAGGATTTGATACACATAACAGACAGTCGAGTAGTGCCGGTGCAGTTCTTTCCTTCCGTTTACCAAATAGATCCATTGCTAAGTCATTCGTAGAAAATATTAGGATTCCTGTATTCGCAGTTAGTCTTGGCGGAGTAGAATCCATCCTCTCCCACCCTGCTCAAATGTCTCATGCAGCAATGCCTAAAGCAGAAAGAGAAAAGCGGGGCATAACAGATGGCCTTCTACGTTTTTCCGTTGGATTAGAGAATGTTGATGATTTAATAGCTGACTTTGAACAATCGTTAGAAATAGCATCCAAACAACAGGAGAAAGTAGGAATATAAAATGTCAAAATCACTAGTTGTAAATACACCATTCAAAGCAGATCACGTAGGAAGTTTTTTACGACCAGCTCGCTTAAAAGAAGCTCGTCTACAATTCGAAAATAATGAAATAACTGCAGATCACTTAAAACAAATAGAAGATGAAGAAATTACAAAACTAGTCACCAAACAAAAAGATATAGGACTCCAGTCTATTTCGGACGGAGAATTTAGACGTAAATGGTGGCATTTCGATTTTCTTAGTGGATTTGACGGGGTAGAGTTTTATGAAACAGACAAAGGATTAACGTTTAAAGGTGTACAAACAAGAGCACATGGTATTAAAGTAACCGAAAAGATCCGGTTTAGCACGCACTATATGATTGAACACTTTAAGTTTCTTCAAGGAATAGTTGGTGAAGCTGTAGCTAAATTTACTATACCTAGCCCTAATATGTTATTGTACCGTGCTACTATTGAAGAGGGAGTTTATGCGAGCCAAGAAGAATTGTTTGCAGATTTAGTTGTTGCTTATCAAGATTTGATTCAAGCGTTATACGACGAGGGCTGTCGTTACCTTCAAATTGATGATACTTCTTGGGCAACTACTTTTTCTGAGGAAGGCATTGCTTCTTTAAAAGAAAAAGGGATGGAATTAGATGAGGCGTTAGCTTTATCGGCACGTGCCATCAATGAATCTATTGCAAAACGTCCCCATGATCTGTTAATTACTATGCATATTTGTCGAGGAAACTTCAAGTCCACATATATTACAAGCGGTAGTTATGAGTTAGTTTCGGAAACTATTTTTGCAAAACTAGATGTAGACGGTCTATTTCTAGAGTTTGACGATGAACGCTCAGGTGGATTTGAACCACTTCGTCACGTTACTCGTTCAGACTTATCAATTGTATTAGGATTAATCACATCCAAACATGGAGCTTTAGAGGATACAGAACTTGTCAAAAATAGAATTACTGAAGCCACTAAATATGTTCCTCTAGAACAACTTTGCTTGAGTCCTCAATGCGGGTTTTCTTCAACCGAAGAAGGAAACCTTTTAACGGAGAAAGAGCAATGGTCTAAAATTCATCATGTGATTCAAATTTCTCAGGATGTATGGAAGTAATGAGTTTTTAAATTAAAGGTGTGCATCCAGATAGTATGGATGCACACCTTTATAAATTTCTCGCTTTCTCATACTTCTATCTGCTTTGCTTGTACTACTAAACGATATTTATTAGATTTTGTTGGAGAGAAGTAGCTTTACTTAGATGTTACCTCCCCGAATTGATAGTATTAAACTTATTTAGTTTTACCTGCCATGTTTTAGGTAGGTTGCAATGGGTAAATATAGAGCAGAGGTTATAAACATGAAGGAGGAATTTAACATGGGTAGTCAACAGTATGAGCATGCAACAGATGAAGTAGTAGAAGAAACCGGTGCCTATACATGCGAAGCCGGAACTACTATAAGATTAAATAAGGGTGATAAATTCCCTTCTTGTCCGGAATCAGAAGTAGTTACTTATTGGAAGCATGCTGAAGGTCATCACCATAATTCAGGTGAACCAGTAACAGAAGCAGGCCGATATATAGATGAAGATGGTGATGAGTTAGACCTAGCAGAGGGTTCTACTTTTCCAAATTGCCCTAAGGCAGATACTCCTACACAATGGAGACATGCTGGAAACTAATTAATAACTAAATTAATTGAAGAAAAAACTTAATAAAGCTCGGCACAATGAAAATTAATTCATGTGCTGAGCTTTAACTATTTTAAACTATAAACCTAAGTTTTTTGAGATAATTACCTTCATTATTTCATTTGTTCCAGCGTAAATAGATGCAACTGGAATGTCTCGATATCTTCGTGCAATTTTGTATTCTTCCATATAGCCGTACCCACCATGTAGTTGCATACATTCAATTGAAATTTCTCTGGCAGTTTCGGTTAGCCAATACTTCGCCATCGATACTTTAGTAACTACATCTTCCCCTGCAATATGATCCTCTATTAGTGATTCCAAAAACGATTTGCCAAGTTCTATTTTGGTAGCCATTTCTACTATTTTGAACTGTGTGTTTTGGAAGGACGCAATTGGTTTTCCAAAAGCTTTACGAGACTTCACATAGTCCATTGTCATTTCTAACATGTCCTCTGATGCAATTTGAGCAGAGATAGCTACCACTAATCTTTCCTGCTGTAGTTTCTCCATCAAGTAACCAAAGCCTTTTCCTTCTAATCCGATTAAATTACAAACTGGAATACGACAGTCCTCAAAGTACAATTCGGATGTATCCTGTGCATGTAAACCAACCTTGTCTAACTTGCGCCCTTTGGAAAACCCAGGAGCCCCCTCTTCTACAACCACTAAACTTATACCCTGATGCTTCGGTTCTGCTTTTGGATTCGTCTTCACTACTACTAAAAATAGGTTGCCATTAATACCATTAGTGATGAATGTCTTTTGTCCATTTAAAACATAATGGTCTCCATCGCGGATTGCTGTAGTTTGAATATTAGCCAAGTCTGAACCAGCTCCTGGCTCGGTCATCGCAATTGCAGTGATAAAGTCGGCATTTATACAGCCTGGAAGCCAGCGTTCTTTTTGCTCCTGTGAACCAAAGGACTCTATATAAGGCACAACAATATCATTATGCAATCCGACCCCTACTAGACTTGAACCAACCCTTTCTAATTCCTCCGAAATAATTACTCCAAAACTAAAGTCTAAACCTAGCCCACCATACTCTTCCTCTACTTGTGGGCATAAATATCCCATCTCGCCTAATTTTCTCCAAAATTGCTTTGGAATTAATCTGTCCTTTTCCCATGAATCATAATGGGGGACAGCTTCTTTCTGTAGGAAATTTTGTAAAGATTTACGGAATATCACATGCTCTTCCGTCTCAAATCTATATCTGCCCATTATTAGACCCCCTATTCAATTCTTTCAATAATCGTTGCATTCGCCATACCCATACCTTCGCAAATAGCTAGTAGACCATAGCGTCCACCAGTGCGTTCTAGCCTATGCAGCATCGTAACTAATAGCTTTGTCCCGGTAGCTCCTAACGGATGACCGAGTGCTATAGCTCCTCCATCTGGATTTAACTTTTCAGGGTTGGCACCCGTTTCATGAAGCCAAACTAGTGGAACTTGCGCAAAAGCTTCGTTCACTTCATAGGTGTCCATGTCTTCAATTGAAAGACCAGCTTTTAAAAGGACTTTTTTGGTCGCTTCAATAGGACCAGTTAACATGAGCGTCGGGTCAGACCCCGTTACACTGCGAGCGATAATACGAGCTTTAGGTTTTAGGCCAAGCTCATCTGCCTTTTTACGAGACATCAGAAGAACTGCAGAAGCTCCATCACTCATTTGACTGGCATTCCCCGCTGTAATTACACCATTTTCATCAAATACTGGTTTCAATCCACTTAATACCTCAACAGTTGAGCCTGCACGGGGACCCTCGTCAATTTTGAAGCTTGTTATTGTTCCATCTGCTTGTAAAACGTCTACTGGAATAATTTCTTTTTTAAAATGACCTTTTTCAATTGCTTCGAAGGCCTTAATATGACTTTCTGATGAATACTTATCCAACTCTTCACGCGTTAAATTCCATTTCTCTACCATTCGCTCTGAAGATAACCCTTGATTGATAATTTCATATTTCTCGCTAAGCTTAGGACTTACTTTTGTATTTCCTACATTTGAAAACATAGGCTCCCGTGTCATGCTTTCCACGCCTCCAGCTATGACTATGTCCATATCTCCCGAAGCAATTGCTTGCGCCCCAAAATGGACTGCTTGCTGACTCGAACCACATTGACGATCAATAGTAACGCCTGGTACATGTATTGGGAAACCTGCAATTAACGCTGATGTTCGAGCGATATTCCCACTTTGTTCCCCTATTTGTGTCACACACCCTAAAATGACATCATCTACATCTGCTTTATCCACACCTGCACGCTTTACTAACTCATCTAAAACAATAGCTGCAAGTTCATCAGGACGATATTCTGAAAATGCCCCTTTTCTTCTACCTATTGCTGTTCTTACCCCATCTACTATTACAACCTCTGTCATCTCATTTCCACCCTTCGTTTTTCTACTTCCAGCTACAGCACCTTTACTCGAAATCCTTCCAGCGCTTTTAGGCCCGCACGATGCGGGTCATGCAGTAGTTGCTACACGATGTCGCGAACTTAGACTTCCTTCCCCATAGGCGCTTTCGCTTTTCTTCCTGTCCAGCTCTGGGCACCAGCCTCTCGAGTCCGCTTCAGTATTTCTATAAAGGCAAAGGACGCCTTTTCCAAAATACTTCCAGTGCTTGTAGGCCCGCACGATGCGGGTCATGCAGTCGTTGCGACACGATGTCGCGAACTTAGACTGCCCTCCCCATAGGCGCTTTCGCTTTTCTTCCTGTCCAGCTCTGGGCACCAGCCTCTCGAGTCACTTCAGTATTTCAATAAAGGCAAAGGACACCTTAACTCGAAATCCTTCCAGCGCTTATAGGCCCGCACGATGCGGGTCATGCAGTCGTTGCGACACGATGTCGCGAACTTAGACTGCCCTCCCCATAGGCGCTTTCGCTTTTCTTTTTACCTCGGTTGCATTCGGATTGCTCCGTCTAATCGAATTACTTCTCCATTGATATATTCGTTTTCAATCATAAATACTACTAAATTAGCAAACTCCTCTGGTCTCCCTAACCTTTTGGGAAATTCTACTAGAGACTCTAATTTTTCTATTACCTTTTCTCCTAAACTTTCTGCCATCGGTGTATGGAATAATCCTGGGGCAATTGCATTTATACGTATGCCAAATGAAGATAAATCTCTTGCAATTGGAAGTGTCATCCCTACTATTCCGGCTTTGCTAGCACTATAAGCTGCTTGCCCCATTTGACCCTCAAATGCCGCAACTGATGCTGTATTGATAATAACGCCTCGTTCAGTGGATTCCTCTTTTATATCATTTTTCGTCATTTCCGCAGCCGCTAACCTTAAGGTATTAAACGTTCCAATTAAATTAATATCTATAACTTTTTTGAAATTTTCTAAAGGCATTACTCCAGATTTTCCAACTACTTTTTGTGGAGGAGCTATACCTGCACAATTCACACAAATATGTATGGATCCTAACTTTTCTACCGTATGCTGTATTGCCTTAATGACAGATTCTTCGTTGGTCACATTAACTATTTGGTATGTGACGTTATCTCCGAATTCTTGAGTAGCCTTTTTTGCTAATTCTTCATTTAAATCAAAAATTACTACCCTAGCCCCTTTTTCGAGTAAACGTGTAACAGTAGCAAGCCCCAATCCGGATGCTCCACCTGTTACAATTGCTACTCTGTTCTGAATATCCATTGCCACACCCCTTTTATATTATCCGAATATTTTCAATAATACATTTTAATTATAACGTAAAAAGTCCAAGGGAAAAGTATTATTCCCTTGGACTCCATTACCTTATGCTTAACGTAGTGTTTTTAAAGCACCACTCCACGCTAGTAATTGATCTAGCATTTTATTTGCGTTACCTTCATGATAATCAGCAGGCTTGAATAAGGTCATATTTTGAAAGTCAGTCATTAGCGAGAAGGTCACTGCGGTTTGAACATCTGCCACCTGTAGTTCTCCTAAGATTAGACGCATGTTTTCATGTGCACGTGCCCCTCCTAAACTTCCGTATCCTACAAAACCAGCCGCCTTATTGTTTAATTCAGGTTTTAAGTAATCTAATGCATTTTTTAATGCCCCGCCTACTGAATGGTTATACTCCGGAGTTATAAAAATATAGCCATCATATGTAGCCATTTTCTGAGACCAATTTCTTATGGCAGAGTTTGCTTCTTCCTGCTGTTCTGCATGTATCTCTTGGCCAAGAAGTGGTAATCTATAATTTATCAAATCTACTAATTCATAGTCAGCATCCTGTCGTTTGCAAGCAAAATTATACATCCATTTCGATACAGCCTCCGCGTTTCTCCCTTTTCTAACGCTTCCTACTACAATGCCAATTTTAAGTTTTTCTATTGCCATAATTTTTTCCTCCTTCAGACTCTTTATCAATTATTGATAGTCTTCTGCACTACTGACATAATATATATCATTTCCATTTGAGTGATTTCTACACCTATCATTCTATATTTTAAAAATATGCTATAGTGGTTTTAATAATTATAAATTGACCATTTAGATTGAAGGTGTTGAATTGGAGCTGGTATTGATTATTTTGCCGGTTTTTATTATTTTCTTTATCGGATTTGTTGGACAAAAATTTATTGGTTTTGATATTAAGTCTATCTCAACTGCCGCACTATACCTAATGTCTCCGTTTTTAGCTTTCCGAACATTTTATACAAATGCCTTAACGCTGGAATATTTTTATATCGTAATATTTTGCCTAGTTTTAGCTTTTATATTACTAATAATTACTTGGGTTACTGGAACTCTTATGAAATCATCGCGGTCGCAGCTTTCTGCGATGATTTTAGGTGGCATGTTTATGAATAGTGGAAATTATGGAGCTCCAGTAGTGTTATTTGCTTTAGGGGCTACCGGTTTTGACTATGCCGTAATGATTATGGTTTTACATGGTTTGTTTATCAATACATTTGGTATATTTTTTGCGTCTCTTGGTGGAGGGGAGAAAGCAACATGGCAACAATCACTGCACCGAGTTATTAGAATGCCAGTCGTTTATGCAGCTGCACTTGGAATTCTTTTACAAGAAACACAATTGACTGTGCCACAGGCAGTAATGGAAGGAGTCGGACTTGTAGCAGATGCCTCGATACCAACCGTAATGCTCGTCCTCGGGATGCAATTAGCCGTCATTTCTCGTAAAAAGGTTGCCTATCGGTATGTAGCCGCAGTTTCTGTTATTCGGATAATTATTTCTCCCTTACTTGCTGTTGGAATTTTATACTTCCTGCCAGTTAATGATACGGTTAAGCAAGTTGCTATTATACTAGCAGCTATGCCAACCGCTGCTAATACCACGATGCTCGCATTGCAATTTAATACGGAACCCGATCTCGTTTCATTTACAACTCTTGTTACCACACTTATCAGCATTATTTCTATTCCGCTAGTTCTATTTTTCTTAGGGATATCTTAGAGTATAATAGAGAATTTTTCATTAACGAATCCTTATTAGTTTTTCTAAACTTTTAAGGATTTTTTATATTTAAGAATTAGACAAGCTCTTGCTCCATAGGATGAATAGAAGGAGTGATTGCATTTGCAAAATCCAAGTTACCGAGGAAGTTATAAGCCTTTCGTTTCACCACGAGATCCATGTCCCCCTATTACCATAAAGTATTTTGTGTTACCACCACAAATTTTCACTAACTTCCAACAACCAGGTCTACCTCAAAATTCTCCAGAGGAAGCACTAATGCAAGGTTCTCTTTGGCCCAAATTTGTGGATGGCTTTTCCCGAGAGGAAGGAATTTCATGAATGTTTTTGATGAAAGAATGAGACTGTTAAAAACAGTACAACAAATGGATTTCGTTGTGGTTGAATGGACATTATACACGGATACACATCCTAATGATGAAGATGCTTTAGAACAATGGAGAGAAGCTATTAAAAATGCTGCAGTCGCACGCAAACAATACGAAAATAAGTTTGGTCCATTATCACTTAAATCCATCCCCTCAAGGCAAGCGCTTGAATTAGGTTGGCGTTGGAACCAAGATCCTTGGCCATGGCAATTATGAGAGAGGAGAAATTAGATGTGGGTTTATGAAAAAAAGTTACTTTATCCAGTTGAGGTAACCACTTGCAATCCGATGCTCGCTAGATATCTGATGGAACAATATGGAGGTGCTGATGGAGAACTAGCGGCTGCTCTTAGATATATGAATCAGCGTTATACCGTTCCGGATAAAGTAATCGGACTCCTTACAGATATTTCCACCGAAGAATTCTCACATCTTGAAATGCTTGCTACGATGATTTATAAATTGACAAAGGATGCTACCCCTGAACAATTAGAAAAAGCTGGTTTAGGTGCACATTTCGTTAATCACGGACACTCCCTATTTTATGAGAATGCTGGGGGTGTTCCTTTTACAGCTACGTATATTCAATCTAAAGGAGACCCTATTGCAGATTTATATGAGGATATTGCTGCAGAAGAAAAAGCACGTGCCACCTATCAATGGTTAATCGATATATCAGATGATCCCGGTA
The DNA here is from genome assembly GCF_038003145.1 of Psychrobacillus sp. FSL K6-1464. NCBI lineage: Bacteria > Bacillati > Bacillota > Bacilli > Caryophanales > Bacillaceae > Psychrobacillus > Psychrobacillus sp. FSL K6-1464. The sequence goes on along the minus strand of NZ_JBBOOP010000001.1, from coordinate 502,436 downwards.
TCAATGATGCTTTACGTTTCTTAAGAGAACGAGAAAATATTCATTCACTTCGTTTTCGTGAGGCAGTTGAATTACTAAAAGATGAAAGGGATAGAAAGAAAGTCTTCTAAAAAAAAACCGCATGGTCCTCTTAGAATTATTCTAAAAGACCATGCGGTTATATTATTTTTTATCTTTTTCAAATAGGACAATCAATGCAGGTAATAGAATACCGCGTATTAAGAATGTGTCCAAAATAATTCCTACAGCTACGATAAATCCAAAAACGAATAACAGTTGGATTGGCTGCGTCATCAATACAGCAAACGTGGCTGCAAGTAGTATCCCTGCAGATGAAATAACTCCACCTGTGTGAGATACTGCAATTTCTACAGCCTTTTTCACAGGATGTTTTTCTCGTTCTTCCAAATATCTAGAAATAAGAATAATATTATAATCGATTCCTAGTGCTACTAAGAACACGAACGAATACAACGGAACACGATTACTAATCGTATCGATATCGAAGAATAAATTCGATAAGAACATACCTAGACCAAGTGCTGCCAGGAACGACAATAGAATAGTTCCCATCATGTATATTGGCATTTTGACAGATTTCGTTAACACGATTAATAAAATAAAGATTAATATTGTTTCCAGTACAACGATAAGGATTAGATCGCGACTATTTACTGAACGATCATCTACTTGTGAAGCTGTTTCACCTGCAAAGTATAAATCACCCTCAGCATTGCTATCTTTAACAATACTTTCCTCATCCTCTATCATTTTTTCAAGAGCATCCATCGACTCTGTTGAATATGGACTTTCCTCAAATGTTAATTGGAATTGTGCTGCAAGTCCATCTTCTGAAATCCCCGTACCTCTAACAGTACTAACTAAATCTTGCTGTAATAACTGCTCGATTAGACTAGCTTGTGTTTCTTCCGTAATTTCACTTTCAGATTCAAATAATACCGTTGTAGGAGCTAAATCCCCTTTTGCAAATTCATTCTCTATAATTTCATACCCTTCCCGGGATGGCATATCAGCAGGGAAAGACTTCATCGTATCAAATTCATAATTTAAATTGAACAGATTTAATGCCGAAACGATTAAAATAACTAATATAGAAACGGCAGCAACTATAGGTTTATGGACAACAAATGATGCAATTTTGCTCCATAGAGAGTTTGCTTTTACTTCTGTCTCCCCGTACTTTGGAATACGTGGCCAAAATGATTTTCGGCCGAAAAGTGTAAATAATGCTGGGATTAATGTGACAGCGGCAAGCATAATAACAAGCATTGTTGTTCCAAAAATTGGTGCGAAATTACGATAATCTCCGAATGATGCAAAGAATAATACTAGCATTGCAGCTAAAACTGTACCACCTGCAAAAAATACAGGAATTCCTGTCTCACGCATTGCGTACTTCATAGCGTCAAATTTAGTTTCATAATTCTTTAACTCTTCTCTGTAACGAGAAAATACAAACAATGAATAATCAATTGTTGCCGCAAACAATAAGATGGACATGATTGATAATGACTGACTTGCTAAATCTAATCCATTAGCTCCGAGAATCCCAAGCAACTGGTTTACTACTTGATACACAATACCTGCTGCTAAAAGTGGAATTAGTGCTAATAATGGAGAACGATAAATGACAATTAACAGAATTAAAATAATGCCTACTGTCGATAATATTAAAACAAGATCAGCACGTTCAAATAGATTCGTGGTATCTACAGCAATTCCTGCTGGTCCAGTCATATATACTGTCGAACCGGTTTCCTCGGTCACAATTTCACTCACCTGATCCAGGCTTTCCTCTAATTCAGAGGTTTCCAAAGAAGTGATAAAACTTAGTGGAATAACAGATGTTTTCTTATCTGCTGAGAAAAATCCTTCGAGTGCTTGAGGTGGCAAACTACTTAAAGGAATCATTTCCTTCAAACCGTTTATATTTGCAGCCGCAACTTTATCTAAAGCTGCTACAAGAACTTCCATGTCTATTTCCTCTTTAGACTGTAGAACTAAAATTCCCGGTAAACTTTCTGCATCTTTAAAATGCTCATCAATATTTTCCTGTGCAATAACCGACTTGGCATCCTCAGGTAATGAGGCTACACTAGAAACTTTATGATCGCCTGCACCTGGTGCAACTATTGTAAATATTACAGTAATTGCTATCCAAATACCTAAAGTAATCCACATACCTTTTCGAGTTGCAATAAAATCAGTTACTCTACCTAGTACCTTTTTCAATAAGTCCACTTCTTTCTTTTTAAATTTAAGTGACATCAGTGTCACTTTGGATAAAAAAACATACCTGTCATTTACATTATGTGTAAAAGTGACTTGTATGTCAATCAATCGCGCTGAAACATACCTTCACTTAAAATCTCTTTAATAGAAGCTACCCATTCGTCACGTGGTATACCAAAATGATTGGGAATAGCAATAGTTTGAAATATCATTCCCAGAATTATAGCATCCGATAGATGCCTCTTAATCACCTGCTCATTCTTCCCCTGCTCAATTAAACCTTGAAACTGTTTATACATATCCCTGTAGTATCCAGTTAACTGTGCCTGATTGGATGAAATGACTTGATTGGGAGATTTTTTAGGAATTTGGCTAATAATCTCCAGTATTTGATGAATTTCACTATGCTTAAAAATAAAATCAATAACTATAGAAAACTGTGTTTGGAAATCCCCATTTTTATCAAGTTCATTAAATTCTTGAAGAAATCGATTCATTTCATACATGAGAAACTCTAAGATTAATTCATCTTTGTTTTCATAATATTTATATATACTTCCACGAGAAACTTCCATCATCGAAGCTAGCTTACTAAATGTGAAAGCATCGTAACCATCCTCAATTAGCAATAACTTCGTTGCTTTAAATAACTCTTCATCAGTAAACTTACGTTCACGCGCCACATAACTCACCTCACTACACAAATAGTATAGTACATAGATGTACAAATTTAAACCATACTTACCTTAGTGAACTAAATTTATCTTTTTATTAACTCAGAGTTAAAAATATTTAAAGAACAGTGTGAAATCGAGTTAATTGACAATTTTTGACCACTATACTATCTCGCATGCAAAGTAATTTATTTAAAAAGGGAGTTTTTTTAATGGGTAAATTTGAAAATAAGGTAATAATCGTAACAGGTGCAGCAGGTGGAATTGGAAAAGTAACGGCTAAAAAATTAGCTGATGAGGGAGCAAAACTTGCTCTTGTCGATTTAAATTTAGAAGCTGTTCAACAAGTAATCGTTGATTTAGGCTTAGATGAAACTCGTGCAATTGCTCTTCAAGCCAATGTGGCAAAAGAAGAGGAAGTCAAGGCTTATGTAGATGCCACAGTTCTTAAATTCGGTCAAATTGATTGTTTCTTTAATAACGCAGGTATTGAAGGTACAACTAAACAAATCGAAGACTATCCAATTGAAACATTTGATTTGGTTTACAATGTCAATATAAAAGGAGCCTTCCTAGGCTTGAAATATGTGTTACCAGTGTTGAAAAAACAAGGATTTGGTGCGGTCGTTAACACAGCAAGCGGAGCAGGACTAATGGCTTCTCCAGGTATGGTTGGTTATATCATGTCGAAACATGCATTGATTGGTATCACCCGTGTAGCAGCTCTTGAAGCAGCACCCTTCGGTGTACGTGTAAATGCCGTTGCTCCGGGAATCATCAATACACGCATGATGCGTCAAATTGAAGAGAATACTCTACCTGGCCAAGGTGAAGCAGCTACAAAAGCATTCGCTTCAGCCGTTCCAATGGGACGCTACGGCGAAGCTGAAGAAGTCGCAAATGTGGTATCTTTCTTATTATCTGATGAGGCTTCCTATGTTACTCAATCCATCTACACAGTCGACGGTGGACAATTAAATCAATAAGACACATCCCTTAGATGGGGATCTAACACCTATTTGGTTTTTTCGTATTAATAATATAATCGGTACCAACCCTACATCTATAAAATATTATTAACCTCATATTAAAAGCGCCACCCTTTCTTTTGAAAGGGTGGCGCTTTTAGCATTAATAATTAGCAATTGTTGTGGCGATTTGATCGATTACTGGAATTGTACTTGACTTATTTTTTTCTGTTAACACCGTGAATATAAGTGTTTCACCACTTTTAGTTTTTGCATAGCCAGCGAGAGATTTTATGTTTTTTAGACTACCTGTTTTGGCCGTTACATTACCTCTAGCAGGGCTTGCTTTTAATCTGTTTTTAAGCGTACCACCAATTAATCTATCGGAAGATCCCGCCACTGGTAGACTTTTACTATAGATAGGATACCAAGGCTCCGAGCGTACTAAGTACAAAAGTTTCGAAAGTTGGCTAGAAGTAACTTTATTGGAATAGGACATTCCGGAGGCATCTTCAAAAGTCCATTTGGAAGCATCCAGCCCAATCGATAATGCGTATTCATTCATAACAAGAAGGCCTGCCTTCCAGCTTCCTTCATCATGTATTACTTTTCCCATTTCCTTTGCCAATACTTCTGCATGCGTGTTATTACTTAGTTTCATAAATGGAATCATTAAATCCTTTAGTTCCATGGACTTCCTTGAAGCAAGAGCTTTTGCATTTACTGGAGCTTTACCCTGCACAACTTTTGAAGCAGCAGTGAACGTAATACCTTTTTCTGCTAATGACTTTTTAAATACATCTAATGAGTAGGCTGTTGGATCCGTAACAGAAATCCATTCTTTTATACCGGAAGTTCCTAATGGAGAATTTCCAGTAATAATTACTTTATTAGTTCCCACTTTACGAGTTACCTTTAATGTGTTTTTATATCCTTTAGGTACCGTTTTGGAGTTATTGACTACTTGTAAAACACCTGTTGCAGGTGTTAATGTAATACTTGTTGCTCTACCATTCTTACTTGGTTTTGCTGTAACAATAACCGATCCTGCATCATAATCCCCGTTTGGCGAAAGCGTTAACGCCGAGATAGGTGCAGCATAGTAATATGGCTCGTCCTCAGCTAAAATACCTGCAGAAAGTCGAACTTTGTCATACCAGGTATCATCTCCGACTAAGTTTCCATTAACCTTTTTGATACCTTGTTTTGCCAACGTTGCTGCAAAATTATCTAAATGCGTTTTTAATAATGTCGGATCCCCTTGACCTTTTAAATAGAGGTTTCCTTTTAATATACCCTTTTCTACTTTACCTTCCGTCAAAACGGTCGTAGAGAAACGATACTTCTCACCAAGTGTTTCCAGTGCAGCTGCCCCTGTTAATAATTTCATTGTGGAAGCGGGAGTAATCCTTTTGTCTCCGTAATGTTCATACACAATTTCTCCAGTAGCAGCATTCCTTACCGTGACACTTGTAGAAGCACTTTTCATGCGATTATCAGCCATAATAGTATTGAGTTTAGTTTTTAAACTACTATACGAAGTAGCTGCCTCAACGGTATTATTTTCACTTGTAGAAATAAAAACAGATCCACTAATCATCACAATTGATACAACAGAAACTAATAGCTTTCTCCAAATCCTCACTCTATTCCTCCTAATTCGTCATTTAGTTACTGTTAGTTTAACACGTAATTGTCAGATAATAATGAACTTTTTTAATCCTTACAAGAAAGTGGACCATTTACCTAGTAGACATTACTACAAATTAAATTTATACTTACCTTAGCTACTTTGCAAAGCAAGGTAGCATTTCTTTATACAACTACTTTGTTATGCAAGTTAGTGGAAGGGAGAAAAAAATGTCCATTAGAAGTCAACTACTCAAAGGAATACTTGATGGCTGTGTACTTGCCGTTATCGAAAAAGAACCAGTCTACGGTTATGAACTTTCTAAAAAACTCCAAAAAGTCGGTTTAGAGGATGTAAGCGAAGGCACGATTTACCCTGTTTTATTAAGACTTCAAAAAAACAAGCTTATTGTTGGTGAAATGAGACCTTCTGAATCTGGACCCAATCGCAAATATTATTCATTGACTTCAGCTGGACAAGAAGCTCTTGAAACAATTTCTATAGAATGGAACCAATTATCAGTACCTATTAATGCTCTATTATCGAAAGGGGATGAACCATTTGAAAGCACGTGAGTTAATCGAACAAAATAACAAAAAAAGAGCACTATTGACGGAGGAAAACGAGAAATATTACACGAACTTATTACTTTATATTCGAACGAAGCTAACCTTATCAGAGCAACAATCAGAGGAAGTTTTGATGGAGATGTTAGATCATCTTACGGAAGGTCAACAAGATGGTAAAACAGCGCAAGAAATCTTTGGCAATGATCCTAAGGGTTATGCAGATGAGATTATTAGTCATTTACCGCGTGAAAATAAACGCAAGAGCTTCATATTCGTAAGTGAAATAGCTATAAACTTGGTTGGATGGTTTTTAATAATGAGAAGTATAATTATTCCTATAATTGGTACTAAAGCTTCTGAAGAAGTATATATCATTTCTTCCCTACTTCTCATCCTATTGATAATGGTTATGACAGCTTTAGGAGTAAAAATGATATTCGGTTTAATAAGTCAAAGATCTTTTGATGAAAATGCTACTGATAAAAAGATGATGATTAGGGCTGGTTTATATGGGGCAGGAGGATTCTTAGTTATTTTGATCATCAGTTTTTTTGTAAAAGAGATAGGTCCATCCTTTATATTACCGTGGCAGTCTTCACTTGGTATTGGCGCTATATTGTTACTGACTTCATGGATCATGAAGAAATCTAGAATTTAAGTAACATAGACAGATGGAGAAATTACTCCCTCTCCATCTGCATTCAATATTTAGTCAATGGGTGATATAGCATTCGTTTTATCTATATAAATAAAAGCATCGTATCTGCTCCCAATTTTAGAAGGAACGTAATTTCCATAGGCTTCGAAGTCTGGATTATAGACGACACCAATAGCCCGATGCCCCACCCAATCATTAAAGAATGTTCGATTCTCCTCGTCAAAAATCAGAAGCTTATCAGAAGCTTCTACACCATGCAGCATATCTTCCCATGAATCTTTTCTTGCTGGAGGCACAATCATTCTCTTAGGAGTAGTTCCCCACTCATCTGCCGCAATAACCTCGCCACTATGAGTACCAAATCCAACCGAAAACACATTTTCACGCTTGTTCTGCATACGAAGAATTTCTCCTACGTTTGTCAGACCTTCTTTTTTCATATCTGTTGCCGATGCATCTCCAATATGAGTATTATGTGCCCAAATTATTATTTTCGAATCTTTCCCATGATAATCCATTATTTCGTTAATAGCTTCGACCATATGCTCATCACGAACATTCCATGAAAGTTCATCACTGCGAACCATCGCTCTGTAATATTCTTCTGCATTTTGCGCTACTAATGCATTTATCTTTAAATTTAAATGTGCTTCTTCCTTATCTTCATACTGCTTTTCGTTTGTGCGAATAGATGAAACTAACTTCGTTACTTCCTCCACACAAGCATCCGAGATGTGAATAGAGGAAAATGCATACGTTTCGGGATGACGGTTAAAAGGCTCAAAACAGGATATTGCTTTTTTGGCAAAAGCCATATCAGTTCCCTCCGGATTTGTTTTCCGCAAATAGTTTATCACTTCATCTAAAGATTCCCATAAACTATACACATCAATTCCGTAGAATCCTATTTTCCTGTTATCTTTTAGTTGCTTATTATGTTTTTCTAACCACATAACTAATTCCGAAATCTCTTCATTTGCCCACATCCAAGTAGGCCAGCGTTCGAATACATTTAGTACATTTTGTTTGTTGACGTCTGTATCGTAACCTTTTATAAATCTATTTACTCGCTGAGTAGATGGCCAATCTCCTTCTACCGCAATTAGAGTAAATCCCTTTTCTTCAATCAGTCGCTTTGTTAACTCTGCTCGAACTTTATAAAATTCTGAAGTTCCATGACTAGCCTCTCCGAGTAATACAACTCTAGACTCTCCTATAGCTGTTAAAAGAGGAGTGAAATCCCCTGGAGTATTAAATGGCAATGCAAACTTTTTAATAGCTTCTGTAAGTGATGTTATCGTAAACACTCCTTTTCATAGAAGTTTGCGTTACGCCAGTATCCTTTATACTGATAAAAAGTTATTGCAAAAGATAAAAAACAACTAGTATTTAGAAGTGGATATGGTATGATAGGAAAAATTAAAAAGCTATGAAGAGAAGAGTAGGTAATCGAATATCTTTAAAGAGAGCCCTAGTAGCTGTGAATGGGTAAGAATGAAGTTACCGAAACAAGCCTCTGAGCTTCACATAGGACTTGTACAGAACAAGGTATTATGTGACAGTTGCTCCTGTTATCGAGCTAGAGTATAAGCATGTATACATGCCGTACTTGAAAAGGTCACTAATGGCGACATTAGGGCAAACTAGGGTGGCACCACGACATATTAATCTCGTCCCTAAGACAACAGTCTTGGGGGTGGGGTTTTTTTATTGACCAAATTTAAATATGTCGGAGGTTTTAAAATGTACTCATTTAAATGGAAGTTCCCAATTTTATATTTGAGTTCCGTTGGAGTTGCCAATATTGGAGGATGGATATACCTATTAGCAATTAACTTAATGGTATTAGAAATAACAGGATCTGCTTTAGCAGTTGCCACTTTATATATTATCAAACCTATCACACAGTTGTTAGTAGGACCTTGGGCTGGAAGTATAATTGACCGTGTTTCTACTAAACATATTATGGTCTACTTGGACCTATTTAGAGCAATATTAATCTTCTTCATCCCTTTTTCTAATTCCGTCTTCATTATTTTTACACTAGTGTTTTTCATACAAATGGCTGGTGCAATTTTTGAGCCAGCTTCCTTCACTTATATGACGCTTTTACTACCTGAAAGTATAAGACATCGATTTAATGCAATCCTTAGCTTTGTCCATTCGGGTGCATTTGTAACTGGTCCATTAATTGCGGGGATTTTATTTATGATTGGTTCCCTCAAGGAGGCATTATTTGTAAATGTCTTTATTTTTCTATTATGTGCCGCTCTTGCACTTCTTTTGCCTAAGCAAATGTCTTCAGCTTCTCATGAAAATTCAAGAATTACTTGGTTAAATATCCGAAATGACTGGAGTTTAGTTGTACGTTTTAGTAAAAAGGCTATCCCATTTTTCGTCTTATATATGATGTTTCAAATGGTAATGCTACTTACTGCAGCATTAGATTCCATGGAAGTAACATTTGCCAAGATGATTCTCAATCTCTCCAATACTGCCTATGGTTCCCTTGTCACTATCGCTGGTATCGGATTTTTAATAGGTGCAATCTGCACTAATGTGCTAGTAAGATTCTTTCCCGCTAAACTGTTAATGAGTATAGGAACACTATTTGTCTCCATTGGTTATATAATCTACAGTTTTTCTACAACCTATTTGTTAGCTAGCATCGGATTTTTTGTACTTTCATTTTTTCTATCTATTTCTAATACGGGATTTATGACATACATTCAATCGAATATCCCTATCGATATGATGGGAAGAATCTCAAGTATTTATGAGATGCTTGCGAGTTTTATACAAGTCATCACTATTCTTTTAGTAGGATTAGCCTCTCACTGGTTTTCTGTAAAAGAGGTTGTGATAGGATGTTCTACTCTAATGTTTACTACAGCTCTTTACTTAACCTTACTTTCAGCTAGTAAAGTTAGGAGTAAATTAGCCTAATAGTATTCAACTTTTTGGTCTTTACAAAATTCATTTGAATATCTTTATAAGAATAGACCTTAAAAGTTTTTTAGTAACCTTAAACCGTGGTACGATTGGACAATAAATGTGTGAAGGACCAGGTGACGTTAACAAATGAAGAATAAAATTCAACATCTTACAAAAAGACAATGGATTATTTGGGGCGCCTTGCTATTAGTTTCAGTTTTCGTCTTATTAAACAAAGATATTGTGACGTCCTTATTACAAGGAGATATAGATGAGGTCCAACTCTTTCTAGAAAGAAATATCGGCTATGCACTATTTTTTATGGCACTAGTCATGATCATACAAAATTCATTTACTATATTTCCACTTATTCTCGTGATTACGATCAATATCACATTGTTCGGATTTATAAATGGCTTTTTGTGGAGTTGGTTTACGAGTATTATTGCATCCGTTATTGTGTTATATGGAGTTCGCTATGTTTTCCAAGAAATTATTATCGAGAAGTTCAACAAAGGTTTAATAGATAAGGTAGATGCAAATGGTTTTGCCTACGTACTTCAAGGTAGACTCTTTCCATTTATCCCAACTAGTCTTATAAATATTTTGTCTGGACTAAGTACAATTCGTATAATACCTTTCACAATAGCTACTGCAATTGGGAACTTCTTATATTTCTTTGTTCTTGCATTGATTCCCGCTGGAATACTTTCATCGGATGTAGATGAGTATGTCATTTTCGGTGTTATTTTTGCGACTATCCTTATTTATTATTTAGTGAAATATTTGAAACACCATAAAAAGAAAGAGAAAGAAAAAACGAAACCGGCAGAATAAGTTGTAGGAGTGATTTTTTGAAAGTAGCTATTTTAACGGATATACATGGAAATGAACTTGCATTACGAGCAGTATTAAACGAAATAGATACTAAAACAGATGTGCAGGAAATATGGTGTCTGGGTGATATGATTGCCATGGGACCAGATACGAACGAAGTTCTAAATATACTATTTGACCGCTCCGATGTTCGAATGATTACCGGAAATCATGATGAAGCAATACTATCCCTTATTTCAGGGAAGGGACATCCCGAGAGCTACAAGCATACACGTGAACATCATGAGTGGATTGCAAATCAACTATCCCATCAAAATGTCCAACGACTAGAGCAACTCCCTCGAGTTATAACTAAAGAAGTTAATGGTACACGCCTTTTGGGAATTCACTATCATATCGAGCCACATCTCTTAGAAGCTCATATAAGAGAAGAGCCTTTTCATCCTATTTTAAAACCTACATTAGAAAATACGTGGAGTATGTTCAGTGAATATCCGGCGGATATCATTTGCTTTGGACATAATCATCCCGAGCATTTATTCCAAACGGACAACAAGATAATGCTGAATCCAGGAGCTCTTGGAGTGTCTAAAGGAAATACCGCACCATATGCAGTATTAGATTTTACTTTAAGCAAACCAAATGTAACCATCCATCACGTCGCTTATGACAAAGAAGCTTTTCTACAAAAGTTTGAAACACTTCAAGTACCACAAAGAGAAATACTGTTTAAGCTTTTTTATATTTGATGTATCCAAATCTCTCCCAAGTATTACACTTTGGAGAGATTTTTTATATACTCGATGTCATTTACTTACGCTATGATTTCTTTACTTGTATTCACTTGCGTAACGAAATTTAATTACAATCTAAAAATAAAAGGACATGTTAGCTAAATACGATCAATTGATTTTCCATAAGGAATTATTTTTACCCTTATTAAGATCCCAATATATTTTAACGTTTCTTTTGTCCTTGCACCTTGAATAATGCTTTGTGAAAATTGACAAGACTATTCCCTATAATTCCACCTATAATAGCACCAGTCCCTCCTGTACCAATAGCAGATAAAATAAACACAACGAGTGGTGGGTTATTCCCTGTTGCGATTAATATATAAATAGCAAATAATATACCGAAAATGCAAAAGAGAATGATCCAAATATAATGGTGTATTGTTAAAGACACCATTGATTCCTTACCCATATAAAATCCCCTTCCATTAAATTAAATGAAAAAGGACAGAAAATGGAACTCTCTGTCCTTCTTTCATCTAAAATCACTCACTGCACTATTTTTACTTTAAAAAAGCAGCAGTTAATCCTACATCAACTAGTTCTTCGAGAATATAAACTTAGTCAAATAACGTTACACTATATAGCCACCAACAACATTTTTGGAGAATATCCCTTTAAGTAAATACTCTCCATCTGCTCCCAAAACTAAACCTCTAACTACGTGAATATAGAGATTTCCATCACTATGTTGTACAACCTTTACTTTTACCGACAGCTTTGGGTTTTGCAGGCTAAAGAAGATTCCTAGGAACATTTAATTTGGTCAAAGGCTAAATAACCCCTTCTTGAGCAATAATATTTTTGGATTTTCAAGCTATAACACAAAAAGGACATCCATCTGGATATCCTTTTTGTCTATAATCATTTATAAAATTCTGTCGGTATCGCACCAATATTTCTGCGGTGGTACAGTAAAGGCTCTTTTGCTGCATTTTGAATATGAAGAACCTCGCCTATCATAATTGTATGGTCACCAGCTTCTACTTTGTTAAATACTTTACATTCTAGTGTTGCTAACGAGTTAGAAAGCACGGGCAAATTCAATTCTGATTTGTTCCATTCACACTCTGCAAATCTATCCTCCACTTTACTAGCAAATAAATTACATATATCTCCTTGGTCAGCAGCTAGAATATTTACCGTAAACTTATCTACTTTTAAAAACTCTTCATATGAGTATACTCGCTTATCAATAGACCATAATATTAATAATGGATCTAACGAAACTGAGGCAAAAGAATTTACAGTCAATCCCATTGGCTTCCCATCACTATTAAAAGCTGTCACTACTGTAACTCCTGTAGGATAATTTCCCATTGCTGCTTTAAAGCTAGCTACTTGATCTATTTTATTGTCCATCTTATAACATCCATTCTCTTTTTCTTTTAAGCATATCAAAACCATACATTTCTTTCACACATTTGGATTCATTCCAAGCTATTTTGTTTAAACTCCCTATTATCGGGTAAATATATACTAGAACACATTACTAACAAAAATGGAGGAATTATACATGACAGTCAAACTAACAGTTGAAAATGCAGTTCAAGCAAAACAAGAAATTGAAAAACTTGAAACACAAGGATACGTTCGAGACAATATTCATATTTTCGCCCATTTTAAAGAAAGAGCCGACGATATCAATGATGCGTTAGACACTTCAGATGTTGGGATGAAAGAACAAGGCTTTTTACAATCATTTAAAAACATGTTCACTTCTCGTGGAGATGAGCTTCGTAACAAAATGGAAGCTGCTGGTATTTCTAAGCAAGAAGCAGAAGCAGCTGAAAAAGAATTAGATGAAGGTAAATTAGTAATCATTGCTCATAATTAAATAATCGAAGTATATCCCATTCCTTCATAGGAATGGGTTTTTTAATTATTTTATTCACTAATTGGCGTTCTGGTGATGAACACTTGTAAATGGATCAAGCGATATATGCCGTTAATGTATTATGTACGGAATTCATGACTTAAGCTTCAGACTTTCCAATTGACTAATAGAGCAAATATTTTTTCTTACCCAAAACATGTCGTGCATTTTCAATGAAATTCATAAAGCTTCACTGTAATATCCTTCGATTTACTCTTCCCTTTTAAAGGACCTCTCATGCTGAAGTAACCACTCTTTTCTCCACAAACCACCTGCATAGCCTGTTAGTCTTCCATTTGATCCGATAATTCGATGGCATGGAATGATAATACTTAATCTATTTTTACCATTGGCGGTTCCTACTGCTCTAACAGCTTTTTCATTATTAATGGCAGTGGCAATATCTTTATAGGACCCGGTTTCAGCGTATGGAATAGTTGTCAAAGCGTTCCATACCTTTTTTTGAAATTCTGTACCCTCAAAGTTATAAGGAAATGAAAATACATGACGCTCACCCTTAAAGTATTCGTCCAGTTGAATAGAACAATCCACTAAAACCTGTGGGGTTTCAGAGTTTACTGTATTACTCACTTCATCGCCCTCAATAAACATAATAGAACTAACTACTTCCTCTGTTCCCACTATTTCTACTATGCCAATTGGAGATTTGTAATCTAATTTATTCATATAAAGACCTCCATAGATAAAAGGTGGCATACGCTTGCCAACCTTGCCAATTTGTTGCTACGTCTTTAATTTCCTCTATTGTCGGTTTACGATTAAGCCCTAGTGGAACCTTTAAAGCATTATGAAGTCCGACATCTGCTATCGGAAAGGCAGATGATTGATGTAAGCATTTCATCAGCGCATAATCCGCTGTCCATGGTCCTACTCCCCTTATCCCCAGTAACGACTTTTTTGCTTGCTCATACGTTGGTTCTTGCAGCAACATTTCTTTTGTTAATTCGCCATTTGTCATAGCTTTTGCAACTCCAATTACATATTCAGCCTTCCGAACAGTAAATTGTAGTGTTATTAACTCCTCTACGCTTAGAGTCGCAATTCTTTCATATGTTGGATATAGCCAAAAAGTATTCCCTTCAAAGGTAAGGCACTCCCCAAAGTGTTCAACAAAACGTTGCTTTAATTTGTACGCAAAGGTCAAATTTATTTGCTGCCCCATTATTGCCCAAGTCAACGCCTCAAATAAGTCTGGTATACACATCATCCGTAACCCGTAATATCTCTTGTGAATTTGTTGTAATATCTTGTCTTGTTTAGCTACCTCATAAAAAAGGCTCAAGTCTTGATCCAAATCAAACCATTCCCAAATATACGATGCTATTTCTTCATGACTGGTGATAGACAATGGTTGTGAGGGAAAATCTACATGAATTACAAGTTGAGCGAACCCGATTCTACACAAGATTAATTCTCCATTTACTTTAATCAGCTTATATAGTAACTCATCTCTAATTTGATGTAACACTTCTTCTTGGGACCTACCCAAGAACACTAGGCATTCATCAAAATTGAATTCCTTCGGTGGATATATCTCAATAAACGTTCCGTGATTGCTCCATTGCATTACAGTAGCTCCTTTTTCGCAAGAATTCGATATTCACTTGGTGAACAATTCTTCAAACGACGAAACGCCTTATAAAAACTTGAAGGACTTTGAAATCCAACTTTATAGCAAATCTCAAGATTTGATAGATTTGCACTGCAAAGAAGATGGGCTGCTTTATCAATTCTTATTTTCTCCAAGTAAGTACGCGGAGTTTCTAACGTTTCCTGCTTAAACAAACGCTCCAGATAAAAAGGACTAACACCTACGCTATTGGCAATGTCCTGTAATACCAACTTTTCTTTATAATGATTAATTAAAAAGGTGGTTACATTTCTGACTAGTTCAGTACGCGGGGAATGGTCAACTTCTGGCTGACATCTTTTACAAGCACGAAAACCAGCATGTTCAACTTTATTGATGTCATAATAGAAATCTACATTTATTTTTTTCGGTTTTCTAGATTTGCACGATGGCCGACAGTATATTTTAGTGGTTTTTACTGCCGTAAAAAATAATCCATCATACTTTTGATCGCAAGCCATGACCTTATCCCACATTTCATCAAAAGAAAGATTAAGTATATCCTCCATTGAATTCCACACCTTTCTAGGTCAGTAATCGTATAACAATGAAGTATCTTGTAGCTCCATTAATTGTGCAGCATTGCTGTCTAAAAAGGAAATGATTTTATCAGATAGGGCATTACCAAAGCTAAAACGTTGCACTCCCAATTCCTGCAGTACATGACAATTTGTAAGTTCCGGTAAAGACAATACATTAATTGGAGCATGTATGGTCATTGTGATTTCTTTAATCTCGTCATAGTCGATCATTCCAGGGACAAATATTCCACTAGCTCCACTCTCAACATAGGCCTTTTCACGATTTACTGTTTCATAGAAAGGGTTTTCTGTATGAAAGTATGTATCAGTTCTAGCATTAATATAAAAATCTTGATAGCCATGATTATCTAATGCCATTCTGATTGCTGATAAAAGCGTACAATGTTCATTAATTGCTCTGAGCCCCATTTGTTTCTTGAGTGAGTCCTCAATATTAATGCCAGCCACCCCAACATCTGCCGTCCTTAAAACATTTTCAATAATTGTTTCCTTATCTTCTCCATAGCCTGCCTCAATATCTGCAGTAACAGGTATTTTTACATTTGCTGTAATCGTTTTAATAACTCCAAGATGTCTTTCAAAATCAATTAATTCTCCGTCAGCATATCCAAATGAGTTCGCAATTCCCCAACTTGTTGTACCAATTGCTTTAAAACCTACCTTTTCTAAAGTTAAAGCGGATAACAGATCCCATGCATTACCTAAAAATAATATTTCTTCTGATGAATGTAATTTATTGAATTCCTCAATGAGATTCATTCTAACTCCTCCTAATGGTTGTTTACATTCATTTTACAAGGAGTTTGCGCCTACTTCGTCCTCATTCTTGCGCTTATGGTCGACAAAGTAAAAAATGCCAGGACACATTAGGAAAACAAAGAAAATCCACATAGTTTACATTTACCTTTCATCCTAACCATGGATTAGAAATGCTTCTGAATCTATGCGATAATAGTAGAACTATCATTTTTACCAGTGAAAGAGGTCTTGTCATGAAGCCAGTAATTCTTGCTGAAAAGCCTAGTCAGGCAAAGGCATATGCAGATGCTTTTAAAGTAAAACGTCACGAAGGATACATAGAAATCAATCCATGCCCTATTTTTCCAGAGGGAGCCTATATTACATGGGGAATTGGTCATCTCGTTGAACTTAAAGAACCAAAAGCATATGATCCAAAATGGAATAAATGGTCATTAGCTAGTTTGCCTATTTTGCCAGATAGCTATGAATTTCAAGTTACCAAAGGGAAATTCAAGCAATTTTCCGTAGTAAAAAAATTACTTAAATCTACTGATACTGTTATTAACGCTTGTGACGTAGACCGTGAAGGGTCCAATATTTTCTATAGTATATACAATCAAAGTGGTGCCCGTGGACAATTGATTAAACGCTTATGGATTAATTCATTGGAAGTAGATGAAGTACTGAAGGGTTTTAGTAATTTACAAGATAATCGTAAAGATCTTTTATTATACGATGAGGCCAAGGCTCGTCAAATTAGTGACTGGTTAGTAGGCATGAATGGATCCAGATTATATTCACTTCTGTTGCAGCAACAAGGTATTAAAGAGGTATTTCCTATAGGACGAGTTCAATCACCGACTATATTTTTGATATATCAACGTCAAAGTGAAATCGAACAATTTGTATCGGAGCCTTTTTATGAGATAGAGGCAACTTTCCAGGCAGAAAAGGGAGAATATAAAGGGAAAGCAAAAGCGAAAGATTCCAACAGAGAAAAGATTCGAGCACTCCTTTCCCAACATAATATTCAACCTAACTCTCCTGGAGTAATTAGTTCAATAGAAAAAGTCGATAAGCGGATACCACCACCTCAGCTTCATTCATTGTCGACACTACAGGCTACCGCCAATCGATTATGGAAAACGAGTCCTGCAGATGTACTGAAGACAATGCAGGGTCTTTATGAGAAAAAGTTAGTTTCTTATCCGAGAACTGATGCAAGACATATTACGCCAAACGAATTTTCCTATATAGCGGCTCAGGTTTCTGCTTATCAACAAATCATTGGACATCCTTTTGAAGTAGCTTCACTAGCTCCTAAAAAACGATATGTCGATAGCTCGAAAGTTCAGGAGCATTATGCAATTATTCCAACGAAGAAGCTCCCAACACCTGCAAAATTAGCAGGACTTTCAAATATTGAGCGAAATCTCTATGAAGAGATTGTCCGTACTACATTGGGTATGTTTCATACCGATTACTTATATACAGAAACAAAGGTTACAACAGAGGTGAATGGTTTAGCCTTTTTCACAACTGGAAAAACGGAACGAGATCAAGGATGGAAAGCATTATTCTCTCGCTCAACTAAGGATAAAGAAGAACAACCTCTCCCACCTCTACAGGTACAGGAAAAGGTAGAAAGTAATATTGGTATAAAAGAAGGAAAAACGCTGCCTCCGAAGCCATATACGGAAGGCCAGCTTATTGCCATGATGAAAACCTGTGGGAAGCTTGTAGAGGATAAAATGGAAACTGAAATCTTAAAAGAAGTGGAAGGTCTCGGTACAGAAGCAACACGAAGCGGAATTATTGAAACGATAAAACGCCATGGCTATATTAGTGTAACGAAAAATATAGTTTCTATAACCGATAAAGGACGCGTCCTCTGTCAGGCTATTGAAGGTAATCTTCTCGCTAGTCCATCTATGACCGCTAAATGGGAAACCTATTTACGTAAAATTGGAAACGGAGAAGGCTCGATGGATCGTTTTCTAGGTAGTATCGCTAAGTTTATCCAAAGCTTGATGGACGAGGTTCCAACCCAATTAAAAACAAAGCAGATTAATATAAAGCTAGCGCCTCGGGCTTCAAAGTATGACTCTAAATTTAAGAGAGATCCAATAGTAACATGTCCTAAATGTCAAAAAGGGTCCATCATTGCACATAAGAGCTTTTATGGATGTACAGAATACAAAAATGGTTGCACCCAGACCTTTAATGGCTACTTTTTAAAGAAAAAAATAACCGCTAGCCAAATAAAACTGCTTTGCACTAAAGGAAAAACAAACGTGATCAAGGGATTTGAAGCTGAAAACGGTCAAAAGTTTGATGCGAGCTTAACTTTTGTTGAAGGTAAGATAAAACTAGAGTTTAAAAAAGACTAATTTTTAGTGGTCGATCGATTTTTCGGAGGCATCAATCGATTATCGGCGTTGATCGATCGATTATTTAGGGACATCAATCGATTTTGAGCTGTGGTCGATCGATTATTATCAAATACCTGGTTTGAGAAGTCACTACTATTGAAAAGGCTGATCTTCATAACGAAGATCAGCCTTTATTCATTCAAACGGGTACGGATATACGACAGTTCCATTTCTCCCTGTTGTGGTTTCGGCCTGTGACAAAGAATTTAAAATCGCCTCTTCCGTAACCTCTGCCACTCCTTGGAATAAGTCATTCATAATGGGATGATCATCTCTTAATTGCTGCCTTGTCTCCACACTTTCTTCCAAACTGTGTTGAATTTTATGAGCAGTCGAAAAAGCTATGACAATATCACCACTACCATTACTAAAATGACTACCAGTTCTACCAAGCCCTACCCCACATCGCTTAGCAAGTCGAGTAAGTTGTCTATTGCTTAAAGGTGCGTCTGTTGCCAATACAATCATGATTGAACCATCAGCAGGCTCAGGAAAGTTTGGGACATTCACATTTTCATTCACCAAATACCGTGAAGCTTGGAATTCCTCTTTTCTTCCGAAGTTACTAAGGACCATACAACCGATAGTATAGACTGCATCACTAACTTGAACAATACGTGAAGAGGAACCAATGCCCCCTTTATAACCAAAGCAAATCATCCCTTTACCTGCACCAACAGCTCCTTCAGGTGAAGTTTCTGACGAAGCATTTTGAATACACTCAATCGCATGCTTCGGTTCAATAGGTAGCTTTCGAATTGAATTTAACCTACTGTCATTGCACTCTCCTACCACTATATTAATAGTCCCAGTAGAATCCCCTATTGTAGGATTTCTTTCTAGCATATATTCTAAAGTTCCCTGCGCAACCGCTGGAATACCAAATGTATTCGTCAGCATGATAGGTGATTCAATTAAGCCAAGTTCATTCACTTGTATAAGTCCTGTGGTTTTTCCAAAACCATTTAGAATGTAACTCGCCCCAACTACTTTCTGTTGAAATAAATTACCCCCATGAGGCAAGATTGCTGTGACTCCTGTACAGGCATATTCTCCTCCTCCAAGTGAGCTATCTAATGTAATATGTCCGACTTTAACATCTTGTACATCTGTTATGCAGTTCTTTTTCCCAACAGGGAGTCTTCCTATTGTCACTCCCATTTGTCTAATTTTTTTAGGCTCCACGTTTTCTATCCCCTTATTTTAGAGACTTCTTTCCATTTATGACTAAAAGACTCCTCGCAAAAGTCTAATTTTTCACCATATAAACGAAGAACATCTTTTATTTCTTCTGCTAAGTATTTTTCATTTCGATTGTTCGCAAGACAGGGATATCCAGAACCTCTTTGTAAATAATCAGAGCTACCTACTAAATACCATTTATCATCTTCTAATATTTCGTCATTTACATAGATTGAATGAATTTGCTTCCCATCATGTTCTATTTGAAGTCCTGATGCATGCAGCCTCCCGACAAATCGTCCTCTAAATCCTGGACCTCCTCCATCTGCCAGACATACTTGAGAATCTAACGATTGCTCTAAAGCTTCTTTTAGATACTTACCTTGAATTTCAAAGGAAGTTGGATTTAACGGAGAAGGACATATCTCTATAAGTTTTTTTTCTGTCATTTCATGAAATATTCCCGCATTACAAATACCACTATTAATAAGACCAATTTCTGTACCTAACATATCCTTCAATCCGTCAGCTATTAGGTTAGAAATAGGGTTCTCTTCCACTACGTCATGCCATAAAGAATGTTCTAGTGAATACAAAGGTTCACTTAAAACTTTTACAGCTCTTTCTTTATTTAACCTTAAAATAGAGTCTATCTGTTCACTCTCTTGTATATCCTTTGTAGAGATAGTCTCTGAATGGAGAAAATGTACTGTTCCACCGGCTATTTCTATTTCCATAATACCTATATGTTCTCCATAATTTCCTGCACTATTCATAAATGTCTTATTAATAACCTGTGCCTGTTCAAATAATTTATGATCATGTGCAGAAACAATAATATCAATCTCTTTAACCTCTTTAGCAAGCAGTTCATCTGCAAAAGTACCTACATGGCTAAGTAATATACATATGTCATAATTACCTTCATTATTGGCTATTTCTTCTTTTATAGCATTCGTGTAATCAGTCATATAAATACCTAATCCTTCATTAAATACTCCCATATCGGGAGAAGATCCCGTAAGGAGAATTCGAAGCCCGTTTTTTTCTAAAATAACACTAGATTTAACACCACTTATATGAGAACGATCTTTTTTATACAAGTTATTACTTATAAAAGGGATAGGACTATTACTCGCCATATTCTCTAGAGTATCTATTCCATTGAACATCTCATTGTTACCTATTGTAATCGCATCGTAGCTACCAGCTTCTAATAACTCTATAGCTGCCATACCTTTAGTTCCTTGGAGCTCAATGCTTTTAAAATCAGCAAAATCTCCGCCATCTAAAACAATTGTATTCTCATCTTTATGTTGATTTATTAACGTAACTACTTTTTTATAGTTCTCGAAATTACTATGTACATCATTAGTATGAATAATTTTAAGTCTCATTTATACACCCCTAGTCAGATTTCCCTTGATAATTATACCATATTCTAATTTTTCTAATTATTTATTTTTACCAATATAGATTATTCCGGAGTGTTTAGGGAATGAAATAATAAATAGAACTAGGAGGTTGTAAAATGGAATTACTACAAGTGAATGGTCGGATAAACAAAAAGAAATTAGCACTAAGTATTCTTATACCGGTAGTTGGCGGCTCTATCACAGGTTGGATTGCCAATAAAAATGCCCAAGAAAAATATAAAAAACTAAAACAGCCATCATTTTCACCCCCTGGGGCAGTCTTTCCGATTGTATGGACCACTCTTTACGCAACAATGGGAATTGCTAAATATCGTGTAGACCAAAAGGTGAAAGATATGAGAACGGACTCAACACCAGCTATCCCCTTATACGACTTACAATTAGGTTTAAATTTTTTATGGTCATTCCTATTTTTCCGTTGGGGCTTACGAGGAACTGCACTTGTAGAAATCAGCCTTATGTTAGCATCCATTGCGTTAACAGCGTATGAGTTTCAGAAATTGGACAATACTGCAGGAGTTTTAATGATGCCTTATGTAGGATGGGTTACCTTTGCACTTGGTCTGAATTATTCCGTATGGAAATTGAATAAATAAATTCTTTAGTATGCATGAATTCTATGTATGGGTCCCGGCTAAAATCAGGACCCTTATCTTCTTCCCCTCAATATTTCTGTACTACTTAAATAGTCTAAGAACTAATATGATAAATTTTAATTCTTTACAGTAAATGAACAAATTCACACAATAATCTAGCTGTAAATTTACCGGTGAAAGAATTACAAATGAGAGTAATTAATGTATTATATGATTATTATAGGTTTTAAATTATTTAGGAGGAGAGTCCCATTTATCTTCAACATACTATTGGAAAAAAGGTTAAGGAAGCTAGGTTAAATAATACTTTAACTCAACAAGAACTAGCCGAAAGATGCAGTCTTACGAAAAGTCATATTTCAAAAATAGAAAATGGACAAGCCGCCCCTGCTGTGGCAACTCTATCAAAAATAGCACAAGAGCTAGATACTCCCTTGTCTTGGTTTTTAGAGTCCAATCTTCACAATAAATTATCCATAGTGAAAAGCAAGGATAAAAAATTAAAAATTGGAAATAAAGACATTGGCTATACTTATGAAGCGCTCGCAAATCGTCCTCGCTTTAGTAAAGTAGAACCAGTAATAGTCACCGTCCTACCTGAAGCTGAATATGTAACGCCATTTACCCATAGTGAAGACGAGTTTATTTATATTCTAAACGGGTCGATCAACCTTTACTATGATGGTGAGTTACATTACTTGGAACAGGGTGATAGTGCTTATTTCGAAGGAAACACTCCTCATATTTTTATTTCTGCAGATAAGAACAAGGAAGCAAAAGTACTGACATTTTTTATACAAAATACCCCCCTTTAATTTATGGAACTGCCCGTATTTTTACCTTTCTCATATTTACTAGTCTTCATTAATAATTATTTCTCTATTTTTTGAATTTACTTCGATTTCTGAATAAATTTTAGATTTGGTATTTACAAGTAATAATTATTAATGTATTTTTGTGTAATAGCATTCAACTAGGTTGAATGCTATTACACAAAAATAAGGGGTGTATGTCATGTCAAACACAAGAGTTCCAGGATTTTATCGTTTATCACCTAAAGAAAGATTTGATATTGTTACGGAAGGGCGCAATTTAACAGATGATCAGTTAAAGCATTTATCTGGAGAGAATCCACTTTCGATGGATTTAGCAGACTCAATGATAGAAAACGTAATTGGACAAATAGGCATTCCACTTGGAATTGCAACCAACTTTAAAATTAATGGAAAAGATATGTTTATCCCAATGGCTACGGAAGAACCTTCTGTTGTAGCTGCTGCTAGTAATGCAGCAAAAGCAAGTTATGACCATGGTGGTTTTTTCACGTCAATGAGTGGAACAATCATGCGTGGTCAAATTCAGGTATTAAATGTAGCAGATCCTTATGCTGCAAAAGCCAAAATCTTTGAACATAAAGGTGAAATTTTAGCTTATTGTAATGTGCAAGATCCAACATTGGTTTCATTGGGTGGAGGGGCTAAGGATATAGAAGTTCATATTATTCCAACCAACTCTCAAATAATGTTAGTAATTCATCTAATTGTAGATACAAAAGATGCAATGGGTGCAAATGCTGTTAACACAATGGCAGAAGCAGTCTCTCCAACTATTGAGACAATTACTGGTGGTAAGGTTGTATTAAAAATAATATCTAATTTAGCAGACCTTAGACTTGTTCGCGCAAGAGCAATTTTTTCAACAGAGGCACTTGGTGGCAAAGAGGTTGTGGATAACATTGTAAGCGCTTTCGAATTTGCAGATTATGATCCTTATCGAGCAACTACACACAACAAAGGAATAATGAATGGAATTTCTGCTGTAGTCTTGGCAACTGGAAACGATACTCGTGCAGTAGAAGCCGGAGCACATGCCTATGCTTCTATATCTGGACAATATAAATCTTTAACAAAATGGGAAATAAATGCGGATGGCAACTTATCCGGTTCTATTGAGTTACCAATGGCTGTTGGGATTGTTGGTGGTGCAACGAAAACACATCCGGTGGCACAAGCTGCCCTTAAAGTAATGGGAGCTAGCTCTGCTGAAGAACTTGCAGGTTGTATAGCAGCTGCAGGACTAGCACAGAATGCTGCAGCATTACGGGCCTTATCTGCTGAAGGTATTCAAAGAGGTCACATGTCTTTACATGCTAGAAACTTAGCAGTAATGGCTGGCGCAAAAAAATCAGATATAGATAGAATCGTCGCACAAGCTGTCAAAGAGAAAGACCTTAGATATGACCGTATCTTAGAAATAACGAAAGCAACTCAAAGAGGTGAATAGGATGGCAGATAACCATAAATCACCAACTACTGATTTGAATAAAAAAACAAAAACATATTTAGAAATACTTGGAGATACAATTCTACCAAATCAATTACTTTTTGCGGTTTTAATAAGCGTAGGCATTAGTTTAGGAGGTTACAATATCGGCCTTTGGTTACTCCCTTCTATCGCTAGTGAAAGTATGGTAGCTTCTTACTCATTGCTTATTGGGATTTTAGGTAGTGTTTTCTCTTTAGTACTTTGTTCCATTCTTTTTAAACCAAAAAGAATATTAGTTGAAGAAGAGACTTCTTCTGAAAGTATGAGACAAGTTTTTGAAGATTTACAATTAGATCCTCTAGAAGAATTAGAACTAATCGAAAATGATCCAATCACTAAGAAAGAATTGGAAGAATTCGGAGTTTTAAATAGTTTTCTTGCACTTAGAGAGGAGCAGAAGAAATGAGTTTACTAATTACAGCTATTTTATTTGCATTACTTGGTGCAATTGTCTTCTCTTTAATAGGATTGATATCTGGTACTGATGAGACAGCGATTATGGTCCCACTTACTTTGTTAGTAATCCTTCTTGGTGCACCTCCAGCTGCCGTTTTTTCATTTTTTATGGCAGCAGTTCTAGCAAAGCATCTTACACATGCCGTACCAACTGCATTAATGGGTATACCCGGTGATACTACAGCTGTTCCATTAATAGATCATGCGAACACTTTAAGAAGAATGGGTATGCCACATATAGCACTTAGGAAAATGATTTCAGGTGGAATTATTGGTGCATTCATTGCTTTACCAACTGCTGTTCTATTAGGCCAGTTTTTGGGTCAATTCGCTGACTTCTTCAAGTCATCAACAGGAATAATTTTTACACTAGCTGCTATTCTAATCGCCTTTTTCTCAAAAGGTAAATGGGTAAGTGTTTTAATGATTATTCCATTCGCTTTCTTTATTAAAAGTTTAGATTTAGTGAGTTTTAGCATACTCGATAAGCATTTATCTATCAGTTTCTTTTTAGGAATTGCTATAGGTCCAATTTTTTGTGATCTTTTATTCGCGACCTCCTCTAGCGCTAGAAAGACTATTGAAAGAGATAAAGCTAAAGAATATCATCTGGCTCCTGAAACAAAAACGTGGAAAGGATACTTTCCGAACCCTTTAAAAATTTTAACTGGAAGACAACAAGTATTCACTTCCATTACAACTTTTATTTCTTCTCTTACTTTTGTTTTTAGTCCTGTAGGAATGACTTCCCTAATGGGTGAAATTGTCGGTTCCCGTACAAAAGGTGCCTATAAGAAGTCTACTACTAGTTTAGCAGTAATGAATGGGGTAACAGAGTCTACGTATATCGCAGAAGTAATCATCCCATTAATAGCTTTTGGGATTCCATTAAGTCCTGTTGCTCTTGGTCCAGGGTCACCATTATTTAATGCACCACCAGTATTCACTGTCGACCCTATAAATAATTTGCATACCTACCTAACTTCATGGGAATTTTTCCTTTACGGTGCAATTGGACTCATTATCGCTTCGTTAATCGCCTATCCTTTTTCTATGAACTATGCAAGAAAAGCTTCTGTACTAGTGATGAAGCTTGTTAGTCAAGAAGCTATTGTTGCTATGTTCATTGGACTTGCTTGTTTACTTGCATTCCACGAAGCACAACTTGTTGGTATTGTACTTACGTTCACAGTGGCAGCAGTTGGTGGTCTTCTAAATCGCATTCTTGGAATTGGCGCTGGTGTACAATTTATGATTTTCTATGCGTCAACTTGGATTATGATGACGCTCTTCGGAATATAAGTAAAAGGAGTTTTTAATATGACAACAACCAGGTTTCCTAAAAGTGTAAGCATTAGAGAAGTAGGACCACGTGATGGATTACAAAATGAAAGCAAATTTATTCCAACAGATGAGAAAATACAATGGATAGATCACTTATCTAATTCAGGTTTAAATTATATAGAAGTTACTTCTTTTGTAAATCCTACTTGGATTCCTGCACTTTCGGATGCAGAGTATGTTGCAAAACATATTAAGAAAAATCCAGACGTCTCTTATGCTGCCCTTGTTCCAAATACAAAAGGGTTATTCCGCGCCTTAGAGAGTGGTATTGATGAAGTCGCTGTTTTCATCTCTGCAAGTGAGACTCATAATAAGAAAAATATTAATAAAACTATTTCAGAAACAGAGATTGTCTTATCGGAAGTTGTTAAAGAAAGTATTTCCAATAAGAAAACAATTCGAGGATATATTTCCACAGTTTTCGGTTGCCCTTATGAAGGAAATATAGAAACTGATCAGGTAATACGATTAGCAGATTCCCTATTTGAAATGGGTATAAATGAATTATCATTAGGTGACACAATTGGGATTGCTAATCCCGTTCAAGTGAAGCAAGTTTTAGAGCAACTTCTTAAACGATACCCCGCAGATAGTATCGCAATGCATTTTCATAATACCCGAGGAACTGCTTTAGCAAATGCACTAGCTTCATTGGAAATGGGTATTTCTAAATTCGATAGCTCTCTGGGTGGTTTAGGTGGATGTCCTTATGCTCCAGGAGCATCAGGCAACTTGGCAACTGATGACTTAAATTATATGCTCACAAATATGGGTATTGAAACAAATATAGATCCAAAAAAACTCAACGCAGCCGCACTGTATATACAAAGTAAACTTCAAAAACCTTTAGATAGTTATAGTGTGAAATACTATGAATCTCAACATAAATAATGAAAAGAGAATAAATTGACTAATTTCTAGTACCAAGTATCAAATGGCTGATACTTGGTACTTTTTTCTTCCTTACTAATACCTGCTACACTCCCCTTAACTTTCATCATTTTTCTAGTTTATAGCAATTATATAATTACCAAACACCTTAAATTTACACGCAACTTTGCAACGACATAAATTTTATTTTTCCAGTTCTTTATATTCAATAGTTATTAGTTATTTTTTATCAGAGAATAAATTACTCCAACTACTTCTTACCTGTTTTTAAGGAGATATTCTAATTTTTACAATTTTCCCTCAAACCTGTCATTTTCTTTTGCTATAATCTATCCGAAATATAAATTTGTTTAGGAGTGGATAAAATGATAAAAAAGAGTCTTTGGAATCATGCTTGTAATAAGGTTGCCGTTTCCCTCATATTAGTAGTTTCCATGTTTGTCCCATTTATAATTGCACCTAGTGTTCAAGCTGCAGAACCTATCAGCGTCTCAGAAGCAATTTCAAATAACACAGGGACCGCGACAGTTCAAGGATATATCGTGGGAACTGCTAATTCTGGAACTTCCTATGATCAGGAAGCTCCTTTTACAGTAGCTACAAATATTGGATTAGCAGATTCACCAAATGAAACAAATCCATCTAATATTTTACCGGTTCAATTACCGACTGGAGCACTTCGAACAGCACTGAATCTAAAAGATCATCCTGAAAACTTAAAAGCAGAAGTAACCGTAACTGGATCATTAGAAGCTTACTTTTCTGTTCCAGGTCTAAAAAGTCCAACTGCTTACACGATAATCTCTGATGGAGAAACTCCACCTGAATCTCCAGAAGTAGAGGTGTTGGAAAATATTGCTGCAGCTCGAGTGATTACTAACCCGGACAAATTAGTTAAAATCACCGGAACTGTCACTACTGGGATGGGGTATTGGGGCGGCAATGCCTTCTATCTTCAAGACACGTCGGCAGGTATTTATGTATTTACCTCTTCGGCAGATGTAAATCCTGGTGATGTCATTGAGCTGGAAGGTAAAGTTAGTCCATACAGTGGAGAATTACAAATTCAACCTACTAAAATATCAAAAGTTTCCTCAAGCAATGAATTACCACTAGAACAAATCATTACACCAGCGGGAGTCAATGAAGAGACTCAAGGTGAACGAGTAAATTTGAATAATGTAATAATTAGTAATTTGACTAAAATCAATGACTATGGAACATTCGAATTTACTGCAACACACGAAAATGGAGAGTCTGTTGTTATTCGAAATGACAATAGAAATGGTCTTGACTACAATACGTTTGTTCAACGCTATAAAGCAGGCGATTTAGTTAATGTTTCTGGTATCGCGTCTAAATTCAATACAACTTATCAAGTAAAAACACTTGGTTTAGACAGCTTTAACTTAGTGAATAAACCTGCAGTCTACACGGATATATTCCCTGGGACAATATCAGAAGGAACTGAAATTTCTTTATTTACTCCAATCGATGGTGCAGCCATCTATTACACACTAGATGGGTCAACACCTTCTACTGAAAGCATGCTATATACTGGACCAATTACTTTATTAACGAATACGACGATTAAGGCCATAGCTGTTACCGATACAACATCAGAAGTATTTTCTTTTACATTTGATGTGTTAAAAACAAATAACCTATCAATTCGTGATATTCAGGGACTATCCCACTTCTCAAATTATGAAGGTGCAACAGTTCAAGAGATTACTGGTGTTGTAACTCATCTCTACAATTCAGCAAACTTTGTCATTCAAGATGTTAATGCCGATGATGACAATACTACATCAGAAGCATTAATCGTCAATAAGGCTTCTAATGGTTTCGCAGTTGGAGACTTAGTTACAGTAGCAGGATCCGTGGAGGAATGGTACTACGAGGGCTATTCAGATATGAAAGCAAATGATCTTCCTATTACTAGAATTCGTGCAACTTCGGCTACCAAATCTGGAACAGCAGAATTACCCGAACCTTTAGTAATTGGTGAAGATATTTTTCCTCCTACAGAAATAATTGATAATGATAGTTTAACTACGTTCGATCCATTAGAAGATGGAATAGACTTTTGGGAATCCATTGAATTAATGCGTATAGCTGTACCAGATGCAAAAGTTATTGGACCGCAAGAATATGGAGAAATACCTGTAATTGCAGGAAATTCTACGAACACACAGTTCAATGTATTAGGCGGAGTAAACATTTCTGCAAATGACTATAATCCTGAGAGAATATTAGTATTAACAGGAAATGAAAAATATGATGCAAAATCAGGTGATTATTATACTGGGGACATTGTGGGAGTGATGGGCTTCGGCTTTGGTAATTTCAAGCTTTGGGCTGAGGAGTCTACTCTACCTCCAATTACTCGAGTTGAAAAACCAAATGTAGTGACAAATATCGAACCTAACGAAGATAAATTAACTGTTGCAGCATACAATGTTGAAAACTTTTCAACAAACACTGAAAACACCCCTGATGAAAAAGTAGCGAAAATTGCCAAGTCTTTTGTGGAGAACATGAAATCACCTGATATTATCACTCTTGTAGAAGTTCAAGATAACGATGGCCCTACCGCTTCTGGAAATACAGATGCCTCGGCAAGCTATCAAAGGTTAATCACAGCAATTGTAGCTGCTGGTGGACCAGCTTACGCTTGGACCGATATAGCACCGGAGTACGACCAAGATGGTGGACAACCTGGTGGGAATATTCGTGTTGGTTACTTGTACAACCCTAATCGCGTATCCCTTTCCGAAGGAGTAAAAGGAGGTTCCACTGATAAAGTAGCATGGGACGAAGCTGGAAACCTCACTTTGAATCCTGGCAGAATTCTTGACTTACCACAAAAAAATACACGTAAGCCATTAGCTGCGCAATTTGAGTTCCAAGGAGAGAAAGTAGTAGTAATTGGTGCTCATTTAAATTCTAAAGGTGGAGACCAGCCATTATACGGTAAAAACCAACCTCCATTCCTTGGCTCTGAGGCAGAAAGAATTGAGTTAGCTACGATGATTAACCAATTTATCCAATCTGGTATAGAAAAGAATCCAGATTTAAATGTAATCGTTGCTGGAGATATGAATGATTTCGAATTCACCCCAACACTTGCTGCACTAAAAGGTGACATCTTAACAAATATGGTAGAAAAAGTACCCGTGGGTGAGCGTTTCTCCTATTTCTACCAAGGGAATAACCAAGTACTTGACCATGTTCTAGTTACAAATAATCTAGCCAATAAAACTGAAGTAGATATGATTCACATTAATGCTAACTATATGGACATTCATGGACGTGCTTCCGACCATGACCCAGTTCTTATTCAAGTGGATTTGAACGAGCCGGTTACTAAGACTCTTACAGCAAATAAAACAGCATTTGAATTAGAAAAAGGCAAAAAAGCTATTATTAAGCTAACTGAAACAACTGAGGGCTCAAATACAACTGAGGATGTTACACAAAAAGCTAACTATAGCGGTTTTAATAGCAAAATTATTTCCGTAAACAAAGGTGAAATTACCGCTAAGTCAAGTGGGACAACAATTATTACAGCAACGTATGGTGACAATTCAGTAACGATTAAAGTGACTGTCCATACGGCAAATAATGGAGAAACTATTATTACGGAAGATAAAGTAGATACTTCAAAAAGTATTATTACGGTGGATGGCTCTGTGATGCATAATGCTGGAGATGTTAAAATCCGTTTTACAGAAGCAGCTTCAAGCAAGATTAACGCTACAAATAAAGACGTTGTGATTAATCTTATGAATGGGACATTCTCGATAACTGCAAAGAACTTTGATGTACTTGCAGCAAGTGGGCAATTTACTTTGCACTTGGATTACCATGTACCACCAGGGTTACTAAAGGAAAAAAATAATCATAAAGTTAAGGACGACTTGAAACTTAAAGATATGAATTTCCTTGATAGCAGCAACCAAAAAATCACAAAAGGATTTACTGATTATTTTATCATCACTACTGAAGGGAAAAAAGGAACTAAGGAAGCCGCTTACTACGACCAAAAGTCTAAAAAGTGGAAGTTCAAAAAGATTAAGTAGATATTAAATAACGAGGGTCATAACAAACGTTATGACCCTCGTTTTCTTTTTCAAATTATATAAGGTTTGATAGTCTTTTTACACCACCATTTTTGTATTACTACTTATTAATACGCATGAATTCTATAACTTTAGTATCGATATAACCTCTTTCTTGCACTCGTTCATCAAAATTTTCAATTAGGTGATAAGAATGAATAGCATCCAATAAGTCATCCATTTCCGTAAGATCCCTGTCTAAAAAACCATTTTCATATAACATATTTTGAATCTCATTTGCTAACATTCCTTCAATAGCCACAATATCCTCTGGAACTGTTTCTGTAAAATATAGTTGATGTAGCTTTAAGAGCCTTGCTAATTCTTTCACGGGATCAGCATGATCATCCACTCGAAGATCGATATACCGGTCCGTGTAACCTCCATAACTACCATTTTCTTTTACTATTAACAAAGAAGCAGACTGTTTACCTCTTTTATCTCCTCCTGCACTTTCTCCAGCTTGTAATGCAGCTAATAGGCGTTCCGCAAAAGCTCCCTCATGTTGGAGGAAAACTGTCTTCATCGCCTGAACTGTATCTTCATTGACTAATATGTTCCCTTGAATTGCAAAGTTTGTTCCTGCAAATCCTCCTGCCCATTCAATACAATCTTCTCCAGTATATATGGCACTACGACCACTTGCATCCACTATACCAACTTGTCTAGCGCCTGACTTTTCATCATTCGCTACCAACTCTTTTAGAACTTCTTCCGGTGACATGCCATCTTGTAGCATGTCCAAGCCATCGATGCCATAATCTAAATTAGCCCAAGACTGAGTCGCAATTGCTCCTACACCTGCTTTTGCAAATGGGACAACTGCTCCCACACACAAAAACTTGGAAGCAACGGCAACTCCTAATTCTTTTGTTTGCGGATCGAAGCCAACAATGGAAAATGTCATTTGCATACCCCTTTTCACTCAATCTATTTATATTTTAACTTTTTATTCTGACAATTAAAAGAGATCCCATTATATGTATGAGATCTTCTATTTTCACTGTCATTATTCTTTTACATATTTTCCATGGCGCGGCAATGCTATCGAGTCAAAATCCGTGACTAGCAAGTGTAAATTGCTAGTAAGTAAATCTCCCTTCATAGGTAAACCATGTCCAGTTATTGCAACTTTAGGTTTTAAGTTTGAAAGCTTGTTTACCGATTCCCTAGCTTTTTCCCAGTCAGGCGTGAGATATCTTGGAGGACCACTTATTTCCTGTTCCTGCGTGAACACCTTATACAAATACTCTTGTTTCACTGTAACAAATGCATCTCCCACTATTAATACCCCGTCTTTCTCTCTAAATAAGGAGATGTGACCCGGGGTATGACCTGGCGTATGAATCCATTGAAAATCATCCATAAAAGGAACTGTTCCATCTGCCGGAAGCGCTTCAACATGGTCTCCTAGATTTATAGCATCCACAGGGAATAGGAAAGACATTTTGGCTACAGATCCTCCTTCAACTGTTGGATCGGGTTTTGGATAGCTTTCTTTACCTGTTAAAAAAGGTAATTCTAATTCATGAGCATAGACAGGGACATTCCACTTATTTACTAATTCAACTATTGCCCCAACATGATCAAAATGTCCATGGGTTAAGATAATTGCTTTTGGCTTTTTGTTTACACCATATCGTTCTTCTACTGCAGAAATAATTTCATCCGATGAGTAAGGCATACCTGCATCTACTAATACAAAGTCCTCAGAGTTAGGTTCGCCTACTAAACAAATATTAACGATTTGAATGGTATGGCAATAAATGTCCGGTAATATCTCGATTCCTATACCACTTCCTACAGAAGTTGCTGGTATATATTTGTAATCGTCGCCGTATGATATTGAATTGTCCAAGTAATTCACCCTTTCCTTAACTGCCATTAGCATTTCACCGGAATAGCTTATTTATACTTTTAGCCAACTCTTTAAACTGAATACCTAACTAATCTCAAAAAATCTTGTTCTCCAACTATTTCAATTGGAAGTCCTTGTTGAATCATCCCTTCTACCTTTTGCATTTTGGTGCTTTTTATACCCTGTAAATATTTGGCTAAGTCATTATCTCCCACTACTAAGTAATTTGTTTGATGATCCACCGCCCCTTTACAAACTGCTCCACAATTCACTGCAAGTTGTGCTGCTTTCGTTCTGGTCATAGAGTGCATTCTTCCGGTGAAAACAATTTGCGCTTCGTAAAATGGATGCTTAGAATTTAGTTCTGCATCTTCCGGTTCTAAAAACTCGATTGTCATGTCTGCTTTATTTTTGCGTTGGGCTGGTTGCTTTTTAGCTTGAATGGATGACTTTATCGTCACATTATGTAGTTTGGCCAGTTGTTTCACTGTACTTGTCTGAGTTCTCTGCAGGGCTTCTAATGTAATAATAGCAGCAGCGCGAGCATCCTCTAAAGCATCGTGATGTCTCAAACTAATACCCAAATAATTCGATACAGTCGATAGCTTATGATTGTATAATTGCGGCCACACTTTTTTGGCAATTCGAAAAGAACATCCATATTCAAAATGTGGAGATGGTTCATGGAATTGACGCAAACATTCTTGTAAAACACCCATATCAAAACTTGCATTGTGTGCAATAATAACTTGACCTTCAATAAGATCTTTCATGTTCGGCCAAAATTCCTCAAAGGTTGGTGCTCCATGCACCATATGTTCAGTAATTCCATGAATTTTTATATTATAATAATGGAATTCACTTAACGGATTTATTAAGGATTGTATTTCTCTATATATTTTCCCGTTCTTTACTTGTACGATTCCTACTGAACATACACTAGAACGAAGATTATTGGCTGTTTCAAAATCGATAGCTATAAAGTCCATTTACTTCACCTCATTTAGTTAGATCGTCTCTCATTATCTCATAATAGAATACAAAGAAGAACCTCTCCAATTAGAGAGGCTCTATCCGTTATCTTAAAATTAATATAGTCTATTAGTTGGAGGGATATCATCTAGTTTCTTTTGAAATTCCAACTTTTCTTCGTGTTGATCATGAGAAAGTCTTTCCTCTTCTTCCTCTTCCACTAATTCACTCCCATAAGCTGCTGGACCTAGATTCGGATCTGCTCCTGGTGAGTGATCACCGTATGATTTTTCTTCGATTGTAATGCTCTCATCAATAGTCGGACGAGACTCTCTTACTTCTTTATCTTCCTGCATAGAGTGACCAATATGATTTTCTTCTCTTGCTAAGTATGGGTCAGTGGCAAAAGTTTCTCCACGTGCAAAGCGGTCCTGTGGTTCATCAAAACGCCCATCAGTTTCGCTTACAAACTCATTGTTAGAAGGTGTAAAACCTTGCTCTTTAGCATATTCACTAATCGGCTCTTCGTTTTCCATGAAACGATTTTGTACAACATCTGTACCTACTGTATCTGTATACTCTTGCTCAAATTCATTCTCATGAGTACCGTATACCATTGGTTCATCATTATGTGTTAAAACATCTGTGTAGAGAACAATACTTCCTCTTGCCACTTCTTCAGCATATTTTGTTCTTTCTTCTTCACTTAGATCTAATTTACGTAAACCTTCCGCTACTGCATCTTCTCCAGTAAACCAAGATTTGAACTTATCCATAAATGTTCCAGCCTCATGTGTAGAAACTTCTGAGTGACGACTAAGTGTATTTAAATGAGCATTTTCAGTTGAAATTACATGTATATCGCTTTCTGCATAACCTTGATTTTGTAGGGCTTCCAATTTATCATACATTTCTTCTTCGGTACAAGCAATTTCAATTCGTCTATTCGATTCAATGTTCATGGTGTTGCCTCCTCAAAATTTATTGTGTTATTCTTTCCTTACCCTTCTTAAGTTATAACTTAAACACAATGCAGCTAATGTTAATCGATTTGTAATGTAACAGTAATTATTCAAGTACATAAAGTTATTGATAGAAGTGATAAATATTATAGGAAAAACCGAGCAAAATATGAGGCCCTTGTACGTCAAAACCTGTTTATATCGTTTGCAAAGAGCGTTGGACAGCCGTATTGCTATAAGATTACCCGTTTGATTTTTAAAGAGGCTAGTCATGACTAGCCTCTTTTTCTCGGTATTTTTATGGCTTTTAACTGTCCATCCTCCTTCTGTAACTTAAAAACAGGTTAGTTCGTTTTTGGATAACTAGAAAAAAGAAAATCTCCTATTTATGTAGAAGCTCACGAAGATGCAATTTCGTTCGCTCGTTCGCTTCTTTATTTAGGGATCACTTACTATTTCTCTTTAACTCCACTGGATTATAGGGAGTCCTTTTTCTTCCTCCCTCTTTGCAGAATAGTATCGCTATTTAAAAAGACAATCTTATCGTGCCATAGTACTCACTTAATTGATTGTAGTGAAATAGGCGACACCAATGGGAACAACGCGAGCTGAAAGCACCGCAGGAGCATATATTTCTGTAGTGACGAGGAGATTGAAGCCGTGCCTTTGTTCTCCACATGTAGCGGAAATCAGTAGTATTATTCATTCTTAAATGTTTTGCAAATGCAGTGTTCATGCTGTATTTTTATATACTTTCTTATCTTGTCAAAAAAAGCCTTAAGGAACGATATTCATCGTCTCTCAAGGCTTTTAAATTCTATTTTATATCGCTAAACTCTTGTGTATCTCCATCAGAGAATTCAATTTCTAGCTCAAACTCTTTATAATCCTCTACTCCAAATGCTTTAGTAACCTTTTCAATCACTTCTTCTTTGCTCATATCTTTTGTTAGTGCAAGTTCTTTAAAGATTGGCTCTAACTCTGCATAAGCCTCGTCACCAGAAAGTTTTTTTGACTCTGTTTGATTTGTATACTCCGCTTCTGTTTCGGAGACATCAATATCAAAAGAAGCATCAACGGCATCCTTCTGATCTACCGTGTCTATATCTAAATCAAATGACTGAAAACCAAATTCACTTTGAGCGGTCTCTTTGTCAGGTGCTTCACTTACTTCTTCCTTGTCTCCACAAGCCCCTAATATTAAAACAGATGACATAATTACACTACCAAGTAATGAATATTTTTTTACTTTCATTTTAAGCACTCCTTCATATTCGTATGAAATTGGTTTCTATCTAGAGTTATCTCCATTTTCCTAAGAAATAAACTACTCACGAGTAATTATCCAGGAAAACGGTCTTCACTCGCCGATGTTGATTTAGTATTTCGTTTATTTTTTTCATCTTTTACCTTTTCATTCAACTCTTCTACCGGTATAGGATCCACTGTTTTCATATCTTCATCTGTATCGAATATACTTTCCTTTTCGGTATTTAATAGATCCGGATTATCCATAATACGTCCGGAAATATCTTGTTTCTCTTTATCTGTTGGATGCTTTTTCGTCATTTCTTCCACTCCTCTTTAATGTGTTTTAAATTGTTTATCCTTATTTTCAATTACTAAACATCTTACCTTGTTTGTTTAACTTCAAAAAATATGGGAAAACAATTTATAACAAAATAATTTGAGGAGGAAACGAACTTATGAATAAAAACAAAATGGCAATCACCGCTTTAGGTCTTGGAGCTGCATTTTTGATGAGAAATAAAGGATCACGGGACAAAATAGCAAAACAATTCGAAAGTTTTACGAATACTCCTATTCGAGGAACCAAAACAAATCAACCAACTAGTAACTCTTCCAAAGACAAAGGTATTTTAGGTGGACTATTTAGTTAGACCTTTAATAGAAATCTTATGATCGCTACTATTAAATTTGATGCTGAAAGCCGACCTTCCAATAGAAAGTCGGCTTTCAATTTGTCCTTCTTTTGCAAATTCCACACATAGCTGTTTTGCACTAAACTCCATAAACAATAAAAAGAGTAGACAATTTCTCTCTACCCCCTATATTGTGTTCTATAATTTAAATCGATTTACTACTTCTTGTAATTCCTCAACGATCGTATTCATATGAGTAATAGAGTTTCCTACTCTCTCTAACTCCGTTTGTTGATCATTTGCAGATGCACTTACTTGTTCCGCTGAGGCTGCAGTTTCCTCAGATACAGCCGATATATTTTGTATTGCCATAATCACATTATTTTTGTTTTCTAACATACTACTGATTTCTTCTACTAATTGTTTGATCCCTAACTCAATCTCTCCAGTTAATACTTTATTATCATTAAATGCTTTTTCGGTACTACGCACTGATTGATTTTGTGCTTGCATCATCTTCGCATTTTCAGAAATAATTGAAACGGTTTGCTTAGATTCTAGCATAATTCCTTGCACAATCTGATTAATCACTTCTGTTTCTCGCTTAGATTGCTCTGCGAGTTTTCTAACTTCCTCTGCAACTACTGCAAACCCCTTTCCATGTTCACCGGCACGAGCCGCTTCAATACTTGCATTTAAAGCAAGTAGATTCGTTTGCTCCGTTAAACCTTGAATAGATCCAATCACTTGGTTGATATTGCTAATATTCGAGACCAATGTTTCGATTTGAGATTGCACCTTACTATTAATTTCATTTGTCTGTGCATTCTGTTCTCCTAGTCTGACCACTTCTTTTATACCATTTTCGGTTGATACTTTATTTTTCAAAGATAATTCATCCATTTGAGAGGATATCATTTTTAATGATTCTATTTTATCTGAAAGCTGTATCATCAGATCATTTGTTTCTTCTGTATCTTCTGATTGCATAGCAGCTCCTTCTGCAATTTCATTAGTAGCTAAAGTAATTTCATCACTAGAAGCTACTACTTCATCAAACACCTCATGTACATTATTAGAAGTTTTATATAAAAGTGTAGAGGAATCTAAAACCGTGTGTATCGCATCGTTCGTTTTAACTAACATATTATTATAAGCCGATGCCACAGCTCCTATTTCATCTAGTTTAATATATACACTGTCTACTTTTTTTGTTAAATCCCCTACTGCAGCCAGTTCGATAGACTCTCGTAGAAATTTCAATGGTCTTAACTGTCTAAAGATAAACCAAACGGACACTGCCGCCATCAATACGACCATAATAATGGCACCTATTATATTAACAAGCAATATTTCAGTGAAGGTTTCTAGTATTTTAGACTTTGGTAAAACCAATTGAACAGACCAAATTTCATCTGCACCTTCTAAGAGCATTGGAGCAAAAGCGTTAAAAGCTTCTTCCTTTAATGATTTTGAGTCTACATACAAACTTCCTTCATGTTCACTAACTATATTCTTCTTTACTCCTGACCAATCTATTGCATCTTGCATATTAGACCAATTCATCTTGTCATTAATACTATTTACTATTAATGTACCTTCATCTGTAATAATACCTGCATACCCACCTGGTGGAGCAATCGTTGCCACTACCTCTTCTAAGAATTCGATTGTCATGTCTGCTGTTATCACACCAAAGAAAGTACCCTCCTTTGTTAGTAAAGGCATGGCTATAGTAGTCATCGGGACCGATTTTCCTGCTGTTTCGTACATATATGGCTCTGTTAAGATAGCGCGTTTTTCATTTTTAGGAACAGTATACCATGCTGCATCTTTGT
Organism: Psychrobacillus sp. FSL K6-1464; assembly: GCF_038003145.1. Lineage (NCBI taxonomy): Bacteria > Bacillati > Bacillota > Bacilli > Caryophanales > Bacillaceae > Psychrobacillus > Psychrobacillus sp. FSL K6-1464. Next base: position 464,010 of record NZ_JBBOOP010000001.1, on the reverse strand, counting down.
CTTCATAATTCATAAGTTTCTCCGTCTCAATAGATGTTCCACTTCTAAACAAATAGGGAATAAATCGATTTGAACTATCCATGAGATCAGCTTGGTATGTCTCGCCTTTGGCAACTCCGCTCTCTAATAGTAATGAAACACCAAAAACATTATCATTACTTTCTAAATTTGTTTGTAGAATTTGTACTAATTCTTCTCCCTCAAGTCGGTTGTTTCTTTCTGATAGTTCTATTAAATTTTTCGTATTATATAACATTTCATTTATTTCTTGAAAACGATCACCTATTAAAGAGGCCGCAAGTTTAGCATCTACTAAAGTCGAACTTTCCGCATCTTTTATACTTTGGTTATATAGAATCGTACTTGTAACTGTTGAATAAATTAGGAATAACACTAAAAAAAGTCCAACTATTATAACGGACAATTTTTTCGAAATACTTTTCACTTCTTCATCTCTCCTTGTTAATTTATATATTAAGTCGTAAATCGCATACCTTTAAAACGAACCAAAAGACCCAATATCAAATATAGCACAAGAGACCTATAAAAATTAATAATCAGAATTTCCTGAGAATGTTAAAAGATCACCGCTTATTAAAATTCAATAGACGGTGACCTTTTATTTTTAAACTATTTTGCTTGATAATACGCTGTTAAATCATTATAGTATTTGTTTAAAGAAGAGGTGGAAACATCAAAAGCCTCTGCAATTTCTTTAATCGTCATATCAAACGGTTCAAATAACCCATTTTCCTGACCAAATCGAATGGCTCCAGCAGCAATCGCTACTTCTTTACGTGCATTTGGCTGTTGCTCCACTAAATAGTCCTCAACTATTTCAATAAAGTTACCATACTCACGATTATTTTTCTCTAAGAAATCGATTGCAACCTGTAAAACTCCCACTTCAAAGTTTGTATACTCTCCGCCTTCATAGCCATTTTGTCCAAGTAGTTTCCACAGAGTTGCTCCCAGTTCCTTTAAAAAGGCCGATGCAGAAAGTTTTTCTTGTTTTTCAAATTGTTTTTCTACACTATCAAAAACGTTCTGGTGATCGACAGGGAAGAAAACTAAGCTAGAAATAGCTAAATAATGATTTTCTTCGGCAGAGCTATCCGGTAAGATGAAGCAGTACACATGAACTCCAACAGGCACCGGCTTATCACTTTCTCGTCTAAGTTGAATGCTTTCTTTTGTGAGTATGTGTGAAACCGTCATATAGTGCTCATTTACTTCAATCACTTTCCCTACAAAAACCTGCGGCTCGTTCCACTGGTTTAATACACTTAGTGTAGAAGGTCGTACCATTATTTTCTTCTGCTTTTTAAGATAACCTAACCATATTTCCTGTTTGTAATGGAAAAAGAACTCGTCCATTACAATAGCTTCAATCATTTCTAAGTCTAAATAATCACCTATTACTTTGCTCCAAGCACTCACAAGATCCGCATAATCTTCCATATCCTTACGTTCTGGATAGTGATCATAAAAGGATTGTAATATTCTTTCCAATTCCTCTGTTTGTACCTCTTCTATAGAATCATTCTGCTTCGACTCGCAGCACTTTTTATATTTTTTTCCACTACCACATGGACAAGGATCATTTCGACCTACCATATATAACACTTCCTTCTCTTTTGGTAAGTGCTTATTTTAACATGAAATCAAGCAAAATTTAAGGTTTAGTCTAAAATAGATAGGAAAACAAATAACATTTTTATAAATATTTCAAAAAATATCTAGCAAATCTGTGTGTAACTAAGATTTCCTCCGCAAAATAGGGTATACTTAACATAGGAGTCTGTAAATGTCGAGGAGGTATGGAATATGTCAGTTGCTAGTGAAGCGTCTCAAGTGAACTTAGATTTTCTTATTAACGATTTAGGTCTCAAGCAAGTGTCGAATACAGCATTGTTCCGTAAAGGGAATATTTTAGTTCTATCACCATCTGTTCAAAACAAATCGAATACGTTTGAGTTAGGTGAATCCCTAATGAAAAAGTTCAATCCTGAAACAGACGAGGGATACTTATTAATCCGTATAAAAGAAAAGTTTTTGATGGCTAAGTTGCACCCGTTTCAACGTAAAATGATGACAAAGGATACGGAAAAGAGTACAAAAAGTAAACCGTCTTTTTGGAAATTTAATGTAATAGAGTCCATCATTCCGCGTATAGAAAATAGCGGTGATCGTGAGTTAACTTATAAAATTCAAGCCCCAACGAAGCAACAACTAACTACCTTTTTCAATAAAAAGTAAAAAAACTCAAGTACTTGGAGAATTCAGTCCATGTACTTGAGTTTTTTGTTTAGCTATCGAGCTTACGATACTTTTTCGTGTATAACTAACAACGTTTTTTAATGAAGTTCTTTCTGTATACTAAACTAATATTTTTCCAACTCCCGTGTAAATCGTTTGAAATTAGCCATATTAAGTTAGATCGAACAAATGGAGAGGAGTTTTTACATGGGAAGAGACGATAAAAAAGGTAGAAGTAACAACAAAGATTCATTACCTCAAACGCCTAAAAACCTTAAAATCAAACCAAACGAAATTCAAGAAGAATTTGCCAAGGAATTTGAAGAACTAAATAAAACTGCTCCGAAGGTCAAAAGAAAATAAGCACCAGGAAACCCACTTCTATAGGTGGGTTTCCTAGTGCTTTTATTTGAAAATACTAAAACTTCAAGGTTTCTTTTACATATTGCTTCACTTGCTCGGAAGTTTGCATAGATAGTGCCTTTTCCGTAATCTGTTTCATCTCTAGCTGTGTAAGCTGATTGATCTGATTTCTTGCTTTTAGCATGGAAGGAGCGCTCATGGAGAACTCATCTAACCCTAAACCAACCAATAATGGAATGGCAATTGTATCTCCTGCCATTTCACCACACATACCTGTCCACTTTCCTTGAGCATGCGAAGCATCGATTACCATTTTAACTAAACGTAAAATAGCTGGATGATAAGGTTGGTATAAATAAGCAACAGACTCGTTCATTCGGTCTGCAGCCATTGTATATTGGATTAAATCATTGGTTCCAATACTGAAAAAGTCCACTTCTTTAGCAAATTGATCAGCTAATATGGCAGTCGAAGGTATTTCTACCATAATACCAATTTCTATTTGCTCTGATACAAGTGTACCTTCCTGTTGAAGCTGTTCTTTCTCTTCTAGTAATAATTTTTTCGCTTCTCTAAACTCTTCTAGAGTCGCAATCATTGGAAACATTATTTTAAGATTACCAAAGGTACTTGCTCGTAATAATGCACGTAGTTGAGTTCTAAAAATTGTTTGTTCCTCTAAGCACAGTCGAATTGCTCGGAAGCCAAGGAATGGATTCATTTCTTCTGGAAGATTTAAATACGGAAGTTGCTTGTCTCCTCCAATATCTAATGTTCGAACAACAACGGGCTTATCACCCATTTTTTCAAGCACTTGCTTATATGCTTGGAATTGTTCTTCCTCTGTTGGTAAAGTATCTCGTTCCATATACAAAAACTCGGTACGATATAGCCCTACTCCTTCACCACCGTTTTCAAGGACGCTTTCGACGTCTTTGGGAGTTCCGATGTTTGCAGCAACTTCCACTTGTATACCATCTAATGTGATAGTTTTCTTATTCTTTAGCAAGGAGAGTTGCTTCTTCTCTGCTTCTTGTTCATTTCTTTTTTCTACATAGCTCTCTACAACATCGGTAGGAGGATTTATAAGGACTTCCCCATTATCTCCGTCCACAACGATTAAATCACCTTGTTTAATTGCAGATGTAGCGTTTTTTGTACCAACAACGGCAGGAATCTCTAATGAGCGAGCCATAATGGCTGAGTGAGAAGTGCGACCTCCCATGTCAGTTGTAAATCCTTTAGCAAATGCTCTATTCAGTTGAGCAGTATCTGAAGGTGCCAAATCTTTGGAAATGATAATAACTTCTTCATCTATTAATCCAATATTCGGGACCTCAACCTCTAATAACCTTGCAATTACTCGTTTCGTTACATCCCGTATATCCGCTGCTCGCTCACGCATATATTCGTTATCCAGCTGTTCAAACATGACAATTAATGTATCTGCCGTTTCTTGTAAAGCAGTTTCTGCATTTACTGCTTCGTCATTTACTTTACTTTCTACTGCACCTAGTAACTCTGGGTCACTTAGTACAAGTAAATGCGCATCAAAAATTGCGGCGTTTTCTGTCCCTAAGTCAACCTCAGCACGGTCACGTATCTTTTGAAGCTCTAATTTGGCAGCATTTACAGCCTCATGAAATCGAGTAATTTCTTCTTTTTTATTCGTTACTGTACTTTTTGTCACCGTTAAATCTGGTTCTGTCATCAGGAATGCTTTTCCAATGGCTATACCACTGGATGCAGCAATTCCTTTTAATATTTCTGTCATGATTAAATAATCCCTTCAGTTTTTAGAAAGCTTTCAATTGCTTCTAGTGCTTCTTGTTGATCAGTACCTTCTGCAAATATAGAAATACTTCCGCCTTGACCAACACCAAGTGACATAACACCAAGAATCGATTTAAGGTTAACCTTTTTCCCTTTATACTCCATAAATACATCTGAAACAAATTTTGAAGCTGTTTGAACAAGTCCTGTTGCTGGTCTTGCATGAATTCCTGATTCTGCCACTACTGTATACGTATGATTTGTCATAATAATCTTCTCCCTTTAATTGTTTTATTTTTTGCTTTTCTTTATTGCAATTTCTTCATATTGCTTTTGAATCCTTTCAAATAAACCTGTACCTGGTTCAATACCTGTCGTTCTTTCAATCGTAAACTGTAATCCTTTTTGTTCAATCATCAATTGTATTTCGTTTGCTTCTGGATCTTCTTTAAAGTCATAGTGTAAAGCTGCTGCTATTCCTCTAGTTAAGTATAAAGGATTCTCACTAAACATTTCTACATATTTGGTCGCAGGACGGACAAGTCGATCATTTTTTTTAAGTTTACGCATCGGTGAACGTCCTACTCTTGTAGTATCATCTGAAATATATGGATTAGCAAAACGATTTATGATTTTTTGTACGTAGTCAGCATGTATTTTTTCATCAAACGAGTAAGTTGCAGTCAGATATCGACCAGTCTCCTTTAGTACTTGCTCAACCATTTCTCTAATTTCACTATTTTCAAGAGCTTCATGCATGTTACGAATCCCTGCCAAATAACCAAAATAGGCAACAACTGCGTGACCTGTATTAACAGTAAACAATTTACGTTCTATAAAAGGTTCTAAATCTTGAACAAATGTTACTCCATGTATTGGGGGAGTAGCACCTTTAATCTCAGACTCATCTACAACCCACTCGTAAAACGGTTCCACTGTTACTGCTAATTTATCAATATTAGTCTGGTTGGGGACAATTCGATCTACCGCTGCATTTGGAAAGCTATAATACATGTCAAATTGAGTTTTCTCCTCATTCGTCAGCTCTTCGTATATCTTTTCTTTTAAAAAGGCACTTCCACCAATCATATTTTCGCACGCAATAATCGTTAGTGGGTTTTTCGATTGTTCTAGACGTTTTTTCAATCCAGTAGCTAATAATCCCGCTATTAGGGGAAGTATATTTGGTCCTACTGCAGCGGTAATAACATCTGCATTTGCTACCTCGTCTACGACAAGTTCTGGATCCTTTAAACTGTTAATCGCATATACATTTTCAACGGTTAACTCTTTCCCAGATGCCTCCGCAAGCTTTACAGTATACTGTTTCTTCTCATTCAATAAATTAACGATTTCTGCATTTACATCTACAAAACATGTTTTATATCCCGATTGGTGCAATAATAAACCGATAAATCCTCTACCAATATTACCTGCTCCAAAATGAACAGCATTCATATTAGTTCACTCCTTCAAAAAAGGACAAAATATCGTTAGGTGAAGTTGCTTTAACTATCTTCTCTACATTCTCTTCTTCTGATACAGTAATTGCAATATTAGATAATATATCCAAGTGATCATTGCCTTTACCAGCAATACCAAAAATCAATTTCACAATATTACCATCTCCAAAATCTACTCCATTTGGAACTTGAATAATAGTAATGCCGGTTTCCTTCACTTCTTTTTTTGCATCATCAGTACCATGTGGAATTGCTACGAAATTGCCCATAAAAGTGGAGGTCATTTCTTCTCTTTCTAACATTTTTTCTATATAACCAGTCTCCACATAACCTTTGTCTACTAACATTTGACCCGCTAGTCGGATTGCTTCTTCCTTAGTAGCTATTTGTTGATTAAGTAAAATATTTTCTGCTGATAAAATTGGTAATGTCATTGTATTACGCCTCCATTAGTTTATATTTTCTTTAATAAATACTTCAAATTCTTCTGCTAAAAATGAATGAATTTGAGCTTCTTCCCCTGTCTCAAACAAGTGGATATTTTGTTCATTCTGAATGATTAAAGTACTGATCAAACTTAGAACCTCTAACCCTGCTGTGAGAAATGATTTAGGTGCTAATAATACAAGTAGTGTGTCCACTTTTACATCACTACCATCCATGCCTTTTATACAAATAACATGGTCAAGTTTGTGAATAGTGAACGATGGCTTTTGTACGCTCTCATGGCGCGTATGATAGAGTGCAAGTTTAGTTCCTGGAATCCCAATACCACCATTTTTTTCTCTCTCGAGTAAGGCTTCTACTACTATTTCTTTTTCTGTAATGACTTGTCTAGACTCCAAGTTCTCACATATCCGCTGCATATATTGCTTTACGGTAAGTTGGCCTTTTAGCAACGTAAGTTGAAAATTAGTTAATACATTTAACATTACACCTGAGTATTCGTGTACCTTTGCTATTTTTTCTGTTAGTACATCTGCATTTGGATTACTTTCTTTTGCGAGTGGAGAAGGTTTTTGTATGAGCATTTTCCTTCTTGCATATAGCTGGACTTGGTTAATCTCTTCTGTTGTTAAAAAAGGGTTAACCATAATATACTCCCTTTGAAAATCCTGCAAGTAGATGGTCGAAACGATAAGATCCCTATCCGTTATAGTAGTGGCAAGCTTGTTTAGGTCAAATACAGAAATATTAGCTACCTCTGAAATTTCTTGAATTTCTCGAAGTAATCGTGAAGCTAGTAATTTAGAGGTTCCAATTCCACTAGAACAAATAATATATGCCTTTAGGTCTCCCTTACCTAATACCCCAATTAAGGCAGATCCAAAATGCATTACTAAGTATCCAATTTCTTCGTTTGGAACTTGGAGCTTTGGAAAAACTTTACGAGTAGCCGTTTTTACTTGCTCAAACAGATCCTTATAATTCGTTTGTATTTCATCTAGTAAGGGATTAGCTATGCCCATATTTTGCTCTATACGATAGATTGCAGGCTTTAAATGAGTAACGAGACCTTCCAGAAGGGAAGCATTGTCAGATAAAGAAAAGCTAGTTTGCTTTTCCATCTCCCTGACCAAACTTTTAGCCTGTCTATATAACTCTAAATTGGAAGACTCCACTAAAACCCCTTCTTGTTGACGAAGTTTGGAGCCTTGAAGATGCATTGTTATATAGCCTACTTCTGCTTCTGGGATATCCACCTGGAAACGGTCCATTAACATACTGATAATTTTTTGGGCTATAGGATATTCTGGCTCAAGCGAAATCTGTTTTAAATACGCTTCATCGATCGTAATGTTTTCTCCTTGCAAAATACGTTCAATAGCGAGTGCAAGGTGAACGATTAATGCAACATAAGCACTATCTGTCATCGACAAAGAGAAGTCTGGATAAAGGTCCTTCATCGCCTCTTCAATCATCCCTAACTTTTCTCGGTCGACAAGGTGCATTAGTCTTTCAGAAATTGGATCTTCGCACTTGCTTGATTTTTGATGAATCTTTTCTTTTATTAATGAAAATAATCCCTCTTCCTTCAAGGTTTTCGAAAGTGCATAACTAATTGCTCTACGTTTTGCCTTTTCCGTTCCTGATAGTTCAACTCCATATCCTCTTTTCTTCAAGATTGAAAGTTGAATAGGCTGTAATTGTTCCTCTAGTTTCATCAGATCGGCACTGACTGTTGAAATGGAAACGCCCAAATCTTTTGAGAGTGAATAGAGCTTTACAGGCTCAGTTGATTCATACAAAATACATAGGATTAATGTCAGTCTTTCCTCCAGTGTATATTCTCTTTGAGTAAACTTTTTAAGCTGTTGAACCAATTCTTGCTTTCTTTGTTCATCCCCTATAATCTGTACACCGACTCCTGATTTTCTAACTAGTTCAAGTTGATAGGAGTCTAAAATAGTTTGGATATTATTTAAATCTCGTTGAATAGTTCGAGAACTCACATCTATTCTTTTGGATAATTCTTTAATCGTTATTTCTTCCTTTTCTATTATTAAAGCTTCCATAATCATCTTTTCTCTGCTCGAAATAAATATTGTCAACACCTCATTCCTAACGATCCAAATCATTGGCAAAACTCAGCCTATGAAATAGGCCGAGTCTCGGATGTGTCTCTATTTTAACAAGAAAGTATATGCATTACTTAGAATCTGTTTAGACTCTAGCGCTTTCGCTTTTCTTATTTTAGTTGTTCAATTAGTTCATCGTATTTTGGACTATTTAAGAAATTTTCTACAGAAATATGGTATGCATTTGGCACTTGATCTTTTGCTCGACTCGTCAAATCCTTATGCGTAATAACTACTTTTGCATCTGCTGGAAGGTTGCTAATAGCAGTATTTGTTACAGATACATCAAGTCCCTCTTTTTTCATTTTATTTCTTAAGATAGATGCTCCCATTGCACTTGAGCCCATTCCCGCATCACATGCAAATATAATATGTTTCACATTTGCAAGGGAAGTTTCTTGCATAGAGTCAACTGTTGTTGTTGGTTTTATAAATTCTGCTGCTCTACTTTCTGACCCTTTTAGTGAAGAAGTTTTTTCTGTTGCTTTAACTAAATCTTCCTCCGCTATATCTTTAGACGTTTTAAGAATAAGAGATGCGATCAGGAAGGATACGGCAGTTGCAACTACTACGGCTAATATAACTCCTATATGACTTCCTTTTGGAGTTAACGCTAATATAGAGAATATACTTCCTGGTGAAGGTGCTGCCACTAGACCTGCATTGAATAATTGCAGTGTAAAGATACCAGAAGCTCCACCGGCAATAGCTGCTACAAGTAGGAATGGCTTCATCAAAATATAAGGGAAGTAAATTTCATGAATTCCACCTAGGAAGTGAATAATTACTGCTCCAGGTGCAGTTTGTTTCGCTGCTCCTTTTCCAAAGACCATGAAAGCAAGTAAAATTCCAAGACCAGGTCCTGGATTTGACTCCAATAAGAATAGAATTGACTTACCTGCATCTGCAGCCTGCTCAATACCTAAAGGACCTAATATCCCATGATTAATCGCATTATTTAAGAATAATACTTTGGCTGGTTCTATGAAAATACTTGCAAGTGGTAAGAGACCTGCATCAAATATGAATTGAACTCCAGCTGCAAGAAAATCTGTTAACGCATTAACTGCTGGCCCTATCAATTTGTATGCGACTAATGTTAGGAATCCACCAATAATACCTGCTGAAAAGTTATTTACGAGCATTTCAAAACCAGCTTTTATTTTACCCTCTACTAGTTTATCAAACTGCTTGATAACCCAACCACCTAGTGGACCAACTATCATCGCACCAAGGAACATTGGGATTTCTGCTCCAACGATTACTCCCATCGTTACAGTTGCACCAACTACACCACCTCGAATACCGTGAACGAGACGACCACCCGTAAACCCAATTAAGATTGGCAATAAGTAATTGATCATAGGACCGACTAGCTCTGCAAAATCTTCACGAGGCCACCATCCTGTTGGTATAAATAATGCTGTTATAAGACCCCATGCGATGAATGCGCCGATATTCGGCATAATCATCCCACTTAAAAAACTACCAAAACGCTGGACTTTAACCTTGAATCCTGTCTGTTCTGTGTTCATTTTAGCAATCCTCCCCTTGATTTTATTAAAGTTTCTTGTTGTCTCTCATATTAAAGCGTTTACATTTAATATTCAATAAAATGAAAACGCTATCATGTCGTCTTTAATGATGCCAAAATCGAAGTTGATTGGTTGTCATATTTTCTAAAACCACTGATTTCTCTAAAGACTGTTTTGTTTTTCCTACATTAAAACCTAAACTACCTTGAATTGAAACTATTTTGTTGACCGGACGTATTATAAACGAGGTGATAGTAATGATAGATTCAAAGGATTGGTTACAATCTGAGCTTTTAAGAATAGAGGCCTGGGAAAAGGATCAAGGCGATTTATGGTTTTGGGAAAAAATTGGACGATTACCTTTTAAAATAATGGACAAGTGGACTCCAAAATTTATACAAACAAAAATGGGTACTTTACTTGATGAGCTTGGCCAATATATCCAAACGGGCGGCAGTTATTTGAGTTCAACTTCCAAGATCAAGTCCTATTATCCAAATATGGGTATTGATAGCGTTGAGGACGTAAACAGATTGCCTGTTTCAACAATGGACAAGGCTGTAAAAGGTATAACAAAAAACAGAAAAAATATTGCTACCATTCAAGGTGCTGGAACAGGTATTGGAGGTATTTTTACATTGTCACTTGATATTCCTTTCCTGTTAGGTTTACAACTAAAAACATTGCAGGATATTGCCATTTGTTATGGCTATGACCCGAATGATAAGAAGGAACGGTTGTTCATTATTAAATCACTTCAATTTATTTCTTCCGACATTGTTGGCAAACAAGTTATCTTGGCTCAGCTTTCCAAGTTTGATAGTCAAGACGAAGAAACAAAACGGGAGGTTTTATCGGAGCTGCAAGGCTGGCGTGAGGTTGTATTATCCTATAGAGATCAATTCGGATGGAAAAAAATGTTTCAGATGATTCCAATTGCCGGCTTAGTTTTTGGAGCATTTATTAATCGTTCCGCGATAAATGATATAGGTGAAGCTGGAATGATGCTTTATCGAAAACGAAGAATTGTGGAAAGATTAAACAAAGATAATACTAGCAACTTATTAAGCTAAACTTTTGTTACTACTATTTTACCCATCAGTTTAAATCGCATAAAAAGAGACCTTTTTTAACATCAAAAAGGTCTCCGGGAAAATAAAGAGGAACATCAAAGTTCGATAACTTGAGGTTCTTCTCCTTTTGTATTCATTAATCGCATTTGGGTAGGTGTAACTTTCAAGATTAAAAGGTCCGGATCCTCTGGGCCTTCGAACCAGCCTTTAAGAGCTTTGTTCCACACTTTTTCTTTCATCGCTTCATCATCTGATTCGATAACTGTTCCTTCAATTTCTAAAAAGCTATCTCCTAATCCATGCCCATCATAACCTAACAAGATATGCGTATTCGGGTTTTGCTGTAGTTCCTCTGCTTTATGTGTTTTTTTACTTGTTGCTGTATAGAGAGTGAATTCCTCGTTAAAAAATGTCATGTAACGAGAATGTGGTTTGTTGTGTTGAACTGTTGCCATTGTACCAATCATATTTTTATCTAAGATTTTTAGTGCTTCCTCTTTTGCGTTCTTTGCCATGAATATCCTCTCCTTCAGTGTATTCTCTGTTCTATTATTCCTTTGACTGATGGAATTAAACATTCACCCAGGAATTACCTACCACATTTTCAAAAATTGATTGGCACGGCTTCTGCCCTTTTCCAGTAACTCGTTTTTCATATCTTCGCTCAGATCAAACTGTGTTGCTTTATAATCCTCTACCGGAATAAATATTATGTTTTTCTCAATTTTTCTGGAGATATATCTTTCATCATGGGCATTTTTCATAGTAGAAAATAATGCTTCAAATAAGTTTAAGCCGTTTGTTATTTTATGAGGTTCCATCTCTTCTGAATTACTACTAAGTTTTAAGCCCAAAATCGGTCTCTCTTTGTTTCCATTATCAAAAATCCACATAGGAAAATTACTTAATACACCACCGTCCACAATTATCGTATCAGTCGACGTCACTTTTAATTTGACGGGTTCAAAGAAAAATGGAATTCCACAGCTCATGCGTAGGGCCCGTGCTATTGGAAAACTAGCTGCTGATATCCCGTAACGCTCTAAATCATCAGGAAGTACCATTATTTTGCCATTCGTAAGATCAGAGGCAACTAACTTCAGCGAACCTGCCTCAATATCAGAAAAAGTATATACTCCCTTTAAAGCCAGCTTTTCTAAAAACCAGTTTTCCAGCGCTTTCCCTTGATATAATCCTAGTCTCCAGTAGAGATTTATCCACTTCATGAAGGGAATTGGTAGAATAGTTTTTCGAGGATCTAAAAGGGTTAATGTGTCTAGTTCACTTAATAACTCTTCTATTTCTTTGCTTGTAAAACCAGCAGCAATAAAACATGCAAGGATAGCACCTGCACTCGTACCGGCTACTCGCTTAAATTTATACCCTTTTTCTTCTATTACTTGATAAGCACCAACTAGTGCATATCCCTTTAATCCACCTCCTGAAAAAACACCATCTATTAACAATGAACGTCCTCCTTTTTCTACCCATTGTTACAATGTAAGAAAAAAAGGAGAGAATTAGAACCTCCGAGCATTTTATGGCGAAAGTAGGTGTTGAAACTTCAAAAAAAAGCCCATTCCAAAACAATAACTGTCTTGTAAATGGGTATGTTGATTAGTATTATGTTATTTATTCTCGTTAGTAGCTTGATCTTTGATTTCATTGTTTTTCTTTTTCTGTCTATTATTATTTTGTACGTAGACCTCTAAATCATCTGGACTGACGTCATAACCGAAACCATATTCTTCTCGGTCTAATGAATTACTCTTGTTGTTTTTATTATTTTTCTTCGTCATGAAATTTCACCTCCATGAAAATAACTTGTGTAAGTTAGGAGGTTTTATTCATTTATTCCGTCAGCTTAACTTGTAGGGATTGAAATGCCTTCTGTACTTTACCTTTTGGGATGGAGTTGTATTGATCTCCGACACTAACCTCGAAACTAACGCTTGATTGGTTTTCTTCTCTGAGATAGCTAGTCAACCCTATACCTGTTTCATAGTAAACCTCTTTAAATATTGTCTCTAATTGTTCTTTTGATCTAGTAATGTGAACATGAAACATATTAGATTGGGGAACAGCTGGTTTAGTTTGTATGAAAGGGCACGAGTTGAATAGTCTTGCTAACTCTTTTGCATTTTCATAATACTGCTCCATTTTTGATATTCTCTGATCAAAATAGTGATTTGCACTTATGATGTACGGATACAAACTTATTAAGTCTCCACCATGTCGTCGTTTCCAGACTTTCGATTGTTGGGTAAACTCCTGATTTCCAGCAAGGATAGCTCCAGCTATTCCTCCAATTCCTTTATAAAATGAAATATATACACTATCAAAAAGTCCACAAACCTCTGACGCAGATTTCTGATAGTACGGGAGGATTTCAAAAAGTCGTGCTCCATCTAAATGCAATCGAATTCCCTTTGCTTGGCAATACTCGGAGATTTCAACAATGGTTTGGTAGTCAGGAAGCTGACCACCAATCTCTCGTTGGGGAAGTTCTAATAATAGACAAGCTATTTCTTGATCTAAATTTAGAACATCTTCTAATTCCATTAAGCCAGATTCATCACCTAATAATAATGTATCAATATGATGCATTTCCTTTAGTCCATCTGCTTCATGAATTTCTAAATGACTTAGTGGATGGTATGCTACTCTCTTAATACCCTTTTCATCGCACCAAATTCGTAGAGCTATTTGTTGAGCCATTGTGCCACTTGGGAAGAATACGGCTGACTCTTTCCCTAAATATGTAGCCATTTTCTTTTGAAACATCTCAATAATTTCACCATTTCCGTACATATCACTGTCTTGTTGGTCATCTATGTGTTCAAAGGCTTCTTTTAGAATTTGTATATTTCTTCTTCCATTTCCGGCTATTTGATACTGCGTTTGCTTAAATACTTCCACTAACGACATGCTTTCAGTCATATTTTCCCTCCTGAAACTCAATTGTCTATTTATTTTAGCACTACAGCAGGAATATTATTAGCATTACTTATTCTGTGTTCAATCGCTGCATTTATATACGCTTTAAAAATGCGTTTTGATGGCTCGTCCCCGTCAACCGCAAACTCTTCTGGATGCCATTGGAAGCCAAATACGAAACTATGATTCTTACTTTCTACACATTCAACAATCCCGTCCGTTGCTCTCGCAATAACTTCCAATCCTTGACCCACTTTGTTGACTGCTTGATGATGGAACGAATTCACTCTAAATTCTTCTTCCTGTAATAAGTCATATATTCGACTATCTTTTTTCAGTGTTACAGGATGTGATCTATGCGTCCGAACTGCCTTTTGTAAATGCTGCATGACCGGCTCTTCTCGCTGTGAATGAATGGACTGATACAGTGAACCACCTTGGACAATATTCAACATATGCAAACCGCGACATACCCCAATATAAGGTTTGTCTAAATCCAACATTTTTTTAATAAGTTTATACTCCATTTCATCCAATTCAGGTGTAATTTGTTTTAAATGTACATGAGGATTTTCATTATAATAACTTGGATCAATATCCTCGCCTCCTGTAACAAAAAGGCCATCTAATCTTTTACTAAGTTCTTCTATATCATCCTCCGGTACTAAAGGAATAAGTATAGGTATCCCACCAGCTTGTATAATTGCATTTGCATAGACTGGAGGCATATAATAACAGCCATCTTCTAGCACTTCTGTTGTAATTCCTATTATTGGTTTCATATATATTCTCTCATCTCTTTTTAAGTGTTTTCTTTTTACATACCCGTATATTAATCTGGAAAAACGTAACCGACTATTCCGACAAATATTTAGTTTATACGTTTGTTTTTATTTATCTAGGGAATAAATATATCAACCAAGTTTAAGGAGGAAATTTTCATGGCAGATAAATACGAAAAAATAGACAAAGAAGTTAAAGGACAAACACAACAACAGCAACCAGGTATTGAAGAAGAAATGACTCCTGAACCTATTTATGATGACCAAAATTATAAAGGATCCGGGAAATTGACCGGGAAGGTTGCCTTAGTTACAGGTGGGGATAGTGGAATAGGACGTGCAGCTTCTATTGCATTTGCCAAAGAAGGCGCGAATGTCGCTATCGTCTATTTAGATGCAGATGAGCAACCAGATGCTGAAAAAACAATAAAACTTATAGAAAAGTACGGCGGAAAAGCATTAGCGATCAAAACGGACTTAAGTGATGATGAAAACTGTCAACAGGCAGTGGAGCAAGTGATTCAGGAATTCGGACAACTGAATGTACTAGTTAATAATGCAGGTAAGCAATTCCCAACAAAGGATTTTCTAGCTATTACACCAGACCAATTACAAGAAACTTTTTCTACTAATATATACTCGATGTTTTATTTATCTCAGGCTGCGCTACCGCATATGAAGAAAGGCGATACGATTATTAATACCTCCTCTATCACAGCCTACAACGGTTCCCCTGAGTTAATCGATTATTCTTCTACTAAGGGGGCTATTACATCCTTTACTCGTTCGTTGGCATTGAACTTAATCGAAAAAGGAATTAGGGTAAACGCCGTGGCACCTGGTCCAATTTGGACACCACTTATTCCCGCAACATTTGATAAAGAAAAAGTGAAACAGCATGGAGCTAGTACGCCAATCGGTCGTCGTGGACAACCTTCTGAAAACGCACCAGCGTATGTATTTTTAGCTTCCACTGATTCCAGTTATATGACTGGTCAAACGATTCACGTAGATGGTGGGGACTTTGTAGGTTCTTAATTGCAAAATCATTAAAAAATGCTCAGAGTTTTCTCTGAGCATTTTTCATATCCTAAACAATTATTTGTGATTTATTTTATTTGTACCAATTATTTTTACCTTGTTGCCCTGTTCATCTTAAGACTTATTAATACTCTAATAGTATTACTAGGAAAAGAGGAATGAATATATGTCTGGAAATGATAGTGCTGGAGGATATGGATACGGTTCTGGTTTTACACTGATTGTTGTTTTATTTATTTTACTTATTATTGTTGGCGCTGCTTTTGTTGATGGCGGTTACTAATTTAAAATACCGGTAATCATACCCGGCAATCTTAGTAAATTGTAAATCAGATTCTTAAACAATCTGTGCAGTCTAAATATTGCATTTATAAATAACCGAGATTCTTCAAGAATCTCGGTTATTTTTTGTGAGTTTAGTTTTTATAGTAATTAAAAATCAAAGTTATCTGGATCTGGTCCAACACGGTGATTTTTATTCAATAGATCAATCTGCTTCATGTCCTCTTTTGTTAATTTAAAGTCAAATACATTTGCATTTTCTATTATGCGTTGTTCTTTCGTAGACTTTGGAATTGTAATTACATTATTTTGAAGGTCCCAGCGCACGATAATTTGTGCTACTGATTTCCCATATTTAGATGCTATTTCTTGAAGTTCTTCATTGTCGAGTAACTGCCCTGCCATTAGTGGTGACCATGCCTCTAATTGAATCTGATGCTCCCTACAGAAATTGTGCAATTCTTTTTGTGTTAAACGCGGATGATATTCTACTTGGTTGATCATTGGATTAATTTCCGCATCCTTCATTAACTCTTCTAGGTGATGGATTTGAAAATTACTTACACCAATCGCTTTCACACGTCCCTCTTTGTAGAGTGTTTCTAGAGCTTTCCAAGCCGCTTTATACTTCCCTTCCACTGGCCAATGAATTAAGTATAAATCTAAATATTCTAGTCCAAGTTTAGTTAAACTTTCTTCATAGGCTGCAATTGTTTCCTCATAGCCCAGCTCAGAATTCCATACTTTTGAAGTAATAAAAAGATCCTCTCTAGCAATATTTCCATCTTCTATCCCTTTTCGGATTCCTTTTCCTACTCCTACTTCATTTCCATAGATGGCTGCTGTATCGATGCTACGGTACCCATTTTTTATAGCGATTTTCACTGCATCTATTAACTCTTGTCCATCCTCTACTCTAAATACGCCAAGCCCTAATAGTGGCATTTCTACCCCATTGTGTAATGTTTTTATAGATTGTAAATTTTCCATTTTGAATTCCTCCGTCTGTTAATTATTATATTTGCTCTTTTCTCTCCAACATTCTACTAATACCAGTTAATATTGCTGCAATCATAACCATTATCGATCCAATCCAAGCAGTATGGATAAGGCCAATAGAATCTGCGACAATTCCCCCTAAATAAGACCCAATTGCAATGCCGGCATTAAAAGCAGCAATATTCATAGCTGAAGCAACATCAACTGCACTAGGAACATAGCGCTCAGCTAACATGACAACATACACCTGCAGGCCTGGAACATTCATAAATGCAAAAACTCCCATTAAAATAATCGTTATTAACCCTAAAACCTTAAAAGGGGCTGTAAATGTTAATAGAAGTAGTATAATCGCTTGAATAATAAACATATAAAAAAGTGAGCCGATTGGGTTTTTATTGGCTAGTTTTCCGCCAATCATATTCCCTACTGCGATTGCAACCCCATAAACAAGTAATATTAAAGCGATTGTCCCTTGTTTAAATCCTGTTACAGACTGAAGCAATGGGGATAAATACGTGAATACGACAAATGTCCCCCCGTAACCAAGTGCTGTAATTAGAAAGATTAATAATAATCTACTATTTGTTATTAGCTTTACATGATCTTGTATTGATGTTCTTGTACCTTTTCGTAAATCAGAAGGAATAAGTATACTATTTGCTATAAACCCAATGATTCCTATTACGACAATTGCTATAAAGGCAAAGCGCCAACCTAACTGCTGTCCAAGAAATGTACCAAAAGGCACTCCTGTAATGGTTGCGACTGTTAATCCTGTAAACATAATAGAAATTGCACTAGCTCTCTTATCCTCTGGTACTAGATCGGCAGCTATCGTTGATCCGATGGACATAAAAACACCATGTGAAAATGCAGATATGACACGTGCAATTAATAGCACTGTTACACTTGTAGCACTAGCGGCTATTCCATTACCTATAATGAACACAATCATTATCCAAAGAAGTAAGGATTTGCGAGGCATCCTTGAAGTAAGTGCTGTTAAAACTGGTGCACCCACTGTTACTCCGAGGGCATATAAGGAAACTGTCAGCCCCGCTGTTGTCAAAGATATATCCAAGTCTTTAGATATTAATGGCAATAGCCCGACACTGATAAATTCAGTCGTTCCTATTGCAAATGCACTTACTGCTAATGCCAATAATGCAAACATACTTCTATTTTTATCTAAAGTCATTATTTCTCAACCTTTCTTCATGCGGAATAAATAAATTCCGCGAGACCAAACTATATTGTAAATCTACCGGCAAATGTTATTATGATTCATAGAGTTTTAAAAGGAAAGTACGCACTTTAAAGTAATATAGGCACTATAAAGTACTATAGGAACTTTTTTGTTCCTATCTAAAGGAGAAATAGTATGAAACAAAAAAAATATAATATATCAGTGGAAGCTACATTGGAGGTCATTGGCGGCAAGTGGAAATGCGTCATATTGTGTCACTTAACCCACGGAAAAAAGCGGACAAGTGAATTAAAGCGGCTTATGCCTGATATAACTCAAAAAATGTTAACGCAGCAACTTAGAGAGTTAGAGAGTGATGGCGTTATTAATAGAATCGTCTATAACCAAGTCCCTCCAAAAGTAGAATATGAGTTGAGCGAGTATGGTACAAGTCTTGAAAGTATACTCAGTGCCCTTTGTTCATGGGGAGAAGAACATATTACAAAAGTATACGGAGATAAATTTTCCGTTTTAGAAGATAGTATCTTGAATGATAGCTTAAAATAAAAGACTATGTAAAAGTAGAAAGACCAATTTAAAATTCAAAGAAAAAAATGAGCCGGAGTGTTTCTCCAGGGTCATTTTTTGATGTCTATTTTTTACTAGTCGAGCAGAACGGAATCTCTAGACTAAGCTGAATTGAGTTTCTCTCCAGCGACAGGAATCTCCCAGACCTAGGATCAACTGCACACGCACCTTGGAAGAGATACTGCCTTGGTACTTTTACGCAGTCTATTTGAGTACTTACATTTTATATTTTCTCGTGCCATAAATAAAAAACGAGATCCTATGTCAATAGGACCTCGTTTTATCACATGTTCATTTTCGAAACTTTTTTCCCATCAAAAGTATACAATACCTGTTTTTCATCTACTACTGTTTCCATATGAATTGTTCGCCCCCATAATTGATGAATATATGGCAGAACGTTTTCTAAATAATGTGGATCGAGTTCCGTCCCTTCAAATCCATGACGTAAATACAACTCTCCTAGCCTCATATAGTCCCCATTTTCTACTACGATATATGGAAAGCTTCCATTCACTCGCATGGAGACAAGCTGATCACGTACATTTTCATAATCCTTATCCGTTATTTCATAGTTCCCATTCTTTTTTTCAAATAAATATAAATCTTCCTGCTTCACTAAATCCTTCGTTAAGTAATTTCGGATAAAAGATATGTCCGATTCTATTTCTCTTACTTCAAACATTTTCTCCCTACCCGAATTAACTTTAATTCCTAAATCTTTCATTTCTGCTGTTGGATTATTATATCTATTTTCTATATCTTCAAAAATTTTCACACCTAAATAATATGGGTTAATGCCGGTTTTGGAAGGTTGCACTACATTTGCATTTAACTTTGCGAACTCTATTGTTTCATCGCTCGTTAAATCCATTTCTCTTAATATCCGTTGATGCCAATAGGAAGCCCAACCTTCGTTCATAATCTTTGTTTCTAGTTGCGGCCAGAAGTAGAGCATTTCCTCCCGCATCATCGTTAATATATCTCGTTGCCAATCTTCTAACTCACTGCTATATTCCTCAATAAACAATAGCAAGTCTTTTTCAGGTTTCGGAGGGAACTTTTTACGATACGGAAGTACCAATTTTGATTTATCTTCTCTATGATCCAACTTCCACAAATCATCATATTCTGTTTTTCGTATGACATCGACTTCTTCTTCATCCTCATAAACTGGCAATTTAGGTCTCATAATAGAAGGGTCAATATGTTCCTGAATTGCTAATACCGCATCTAAAAAACTTTCTACTTCATCTTTTCCATACAGTCTCTCATACTCTGCAATACGTTCTGCAGTTGCCGTCATGCTCTCTACCATGTCTCTTCGTGTATTAGAAAAACGTACATTATGTTTAAAAAAGTCACAGTGAGCAAGTACATGTGCAATGATGAGCTTATTTTGTATGAGGCTATTTGTGTCCAATAAGAACGCATAGCAAGGATCTGAATTAATGACTAACTCATAAATTTGGCTAAGCCCAAAATCATATTGCATTTTCATCTTATGAAATTGTTTACCAAAACTCCAATGGGCAAAACGTGTGGGCATGCCGTACGCGCCGAATGTATAAATAATATCTGCTGGGCAAATCTCATATCTCATTGGATACGTATCAAGGCCAAATGCAGTGGCAATTTCGGTAATTTCCGCAATAGCATGTTGTAGTTTTTTCTCCATTACTTGACTCCCTTTTGAAAAATATGCTTCAGCGCTTCGTAAACATCTTGATTTTCCTTCAACACATAGTATCTAAACTTAGGACTTTCAATCTTTTTATAGGTGTTCATTAACGTAGAATATCTGCTATGCGCATTTACTTCCCCATAGCCAAAGATACTAGAAACCTCCATCAGTTCATTCACTAGTTCAATGCATCTCATATTATCACTTGTCATATTCTCTCCATCAGAAAAATGGACAGGGTAAATATTATATTTAGATGGACTATACTTCTCTTTTATAAGCTCTAGTGCCTTCATATAAGCAGAAGAGCAAATTGTCCCTCCGCTTTCTCCTTTAGAAAAAAATGCTTCCTCTGTTACAACCTTTGCTTCTGTATGATGGGCAATAAATTCAATTTCCACTGTTTCATATTGGGAGCGTAAAAACCTTGTCATCCAGAAAAAAAAGCTTCTAGCACAATACTTTTCAAAGTTACCCATCGATCCACTTGTATCCATCATTGCTAATACAACTGCTTTCGACTCAGGTTTTACTACCTCATCCCAAGTTTTAAAACGCAAGTCATCTTGATGAATAGGCATTATTTCTGCCTTCCCTTTCATTGCATTTCGCTTAATAGCAGATATAATAGTTCGCTTTTTGTCTATATTGCCCATTAGGCCTTTTTTTCGTATATCGTTAAATGTAATATGTTCTGTTGTTATTTCTGTCTGTTCCTTTTGTTCTAAATTAGGTAGCTCCATTTGGCTGAAAAGTTCCTGCTCTATTTCTGCAATGGATATCTCTGCTTCATAATAGTCTTGACCTGCCTGGTCACCAGCCTGTTTCCCTTGACCTGCTTTTCCCTCTTCATCACCTGAACCTTTAGCAACTACGTCTCCTACTTGGCTTTTCCCATCTCCTTGCCCCACATGCTTCGATGAATCATAGTTATAGCGGATTTTATATTCATCTAGTGAGCGAATCGGAATTTTGATGACTTCTCGTCCATTAGACATGATGATATTTTCTTCACTGATCAGATCAGGCAAATTGTTTTGAATTGCTTCCTTCACTTTCTCCATATGGCGTTGTTGGTCTTGGTGTCCTTTTCGATGTAAAGACCAGTTTTCCTGAGAGACGACAAATTGTTTAGTTTCTTTGTTCTCCATTTTTCTCAACACCTACCTATTTTTTATCATATGCCCGTTTGTCATTCTTATTGCAGATGAATTTGAAAAATGTAGGGGTTGATAGTATAAAAGATAAGAAAAAAGACATTCACATACCGAAAGACCGGTGATGGAATAGACTTTTTCAAAAGAAAATTTTGAAGAATAGAAGCTATCCATTAAAACTGCTGATTTCCGTTTCAGGTTGAGAACAAAGACTAAGTGCGCCACCTCGTGTGGCAACGCCTTCGTGACCAACATCCTGTTGGCCTCCGCGGGGTGAGCGATGGGCTAGCACCGTCTCTAACGCGTCGTTGTGATATCTCATCTGTCTCACTCATCCCACCGGAGTCGCTACCTTTCACTTCAATCAATTTAACGTGTAGTTTTAAATTATATGATTTAGCAGAGCGTATCGCTTAGATGATAAGAGTAGTCAAGGTTAATAATGTGATAAAACCATCTGTTAAATTTGGAAGGCTATTATGTAATGAAGAATGAAGAAAATAAATTCTATTTTATCTAGTGGAAAAAAAGAGAAATATTAAGTGTTAACTAAATAAAGAAGTGAGCTAGCTCACGAAATTGCATATTCGTGCGCTTCTTCTTTAAATAGAAAGGGAACTTTTTCTCTAGTTATCCAAAAATGCACTGTCCTGTTTCTAAGAGTTGTAGCAGGGCGACGGATAGACAAACGCCACAAGGTTACCGAAAAATTGGGATGCTGGCTGGTTGTGACGGACATCACAACCAGCCAGCATCCCTAAAAATTCACTCGGTAATCGTATAGCAAATCGTCTATCCAAAGTCCTTCGAAAACGATAGAAACAGGTTTTGACCAATCATTTAGCTATACTATTGGTCCTTCACCTATGCCTATCGATTAAGCAAACTACCAACATATTTCAATAGCTCATTAGCTGAATTGGAATTGTATCCATGTTCATCTATTAATCTTGCCACTACTTCATTTACTTTCTTTAGATGGGCTTCATCTGGTGTTTTTGATGAAGTAGTAATTTTTACGACATCCTTTAAATCCGCAAATAATTTCTTTTGGATAGCTTCACGTAGTCGCTCGTGCGAATTATATTCAAAACGCTTCCCTTTTCTTGCGTATGCCGATAATCGGATAAGGATTTCTTCACGGAATGCTTTTTTCGCATTTTCGGAAATGCCGATTTGTTCCTCAATGGAGCGCATCAGCTTCTCATCCGGGTTCATCTCTTCTCCTGTCAATGGATCTCTCATTTTGTTTTTATTGCAAAATGCTTCTACGTTATCTAAATAATTATTCATCAGTGTAATGGCAGACTCTTCATACGAGTACACAAATGCTTTCTGTACTTCTTTCTTAGCAATTTCATCGTATTCTTTTCGAGCAATCGCTATATAATTCATATATTTTTCTTTGTCTTCATCAGAGATCGATGCATGTTGATCAAGCCCCTCTTTTAAAGAACGCAACACATCTAGCGCATTAATCGATGGAATTTCTTTTCGTATTATGGCAGATGAAATACGGTTGATCACGTACCGTGGATCAATACCGTTCATCCCTTCATTTTGCGATTCTTTCTTCAATTCTTCCACATCAATGTCGTTAAATCCTTCCACATTTTCCCCATCATATAGACGCATTTTTTTGACTATATCTATTCCTGTCTTTTTCGGAATCTCCAGTCTCGTCAGTATAGAAAAAATTGCTGCTGCTCTTAATGCATGTGGAGCAATATGAACATGTGTCATATCGCTTTCTCTAATCATCTTTTCATATATGCGCTCTTCCTGGCTGACCTTTAGGTTATAAGGAATCGGCATGACAATAATTCTTGAATGCAATGCTTCATTCTTTTTATTGGCTATAAATGAACGGTACTCCGTTTCATTCGTATGGGCTACGATCAATTCATCTGCACTGATTAACGCAAAACGTCCTGCCTTAAAATTTCCTTCTTGTGTTAATGATAATAAGTGCCATAGAAATTTTTCGTCCAATTTGAGCATTTCTTGAAATTCCATCATTCCACGGTTCGCCTTATTCAACTCTCCGTCAAAGCGGTATGCACGAGGATCTGATTCTGAGCCATATTCTGCTATTGTTGAAAAATCAATCGATCCCGTTAAATCCGCTATATCTTGAGATTTAGGATCGGAAGGAGTGAACGTACCAATTCCTACTCGTTTATCCTCAGAGAAGAAAATGCGCTCCACCAGGACATCTTCTACACGCCCGCCGTACTCACTTTCGAGCCTCATGGAGTTTAATGGTGACAAACTACCTTCAATACGTATTCCATATTCATCAAAAAAGTCTTTTCGTAAATGCTGCGGGATTAAATGCAATGGATCCTCATGCATTGGACAGCCTTTTATAGCGTAAACCGCACCTTCATCAGTACGAGAGTATTGTTCAAATCCTCTTTTTAGAAGCGTTACAATAGTAGATTTCCCACCACTTACTGGACCCATTAATAATAAAATTCGTTTTCTAACATCTAGTCTTTTGGCAGCGGGATGAAAGTATTCTTCTACTAATCGCTCTAGTGAATCTTCTACTCCAAATATTTCATTTCCAAAAAAATTGAATTCTTTTTTGTTATCTAGTTCCGTTACACCTGCATTTTTAATCATGCTATAAACTCGTGCATGCGCCGTTTGGGCAACCTCTGGACGTTCCTTCACAATCGCTAAAAATTCTTTAAACGTACCTTCCCACTTGAGCTGGTTCTCTTCTTCTCGATAATTTCTTACCTTGTTTAAAATGTCCATGTTTCCCTCCATTCATGGGAGTTATTTATACATAGTATGAAGTTTTAGAAATTATGATACCTTTTTCTTTACACGAATAAAGCATCTCTTTGAAAATCAAGAGATGCTTTGTTCATTGTTTTACGATATGCTCACCGTTAGAATAGCGATTAAAATTATTATTCTTTTATTTTCCTTTTCTTAATAATCCAAAAAACTGCAACTGCAATAATTGTTACAAGTATTAACACTGGTAAGTTACCTACTATAAATACGATTATTCCTGAGCCTATTGATAACAGTGCATTGGTACTTGTTATAAATTGTTTTTTCGTTTTTTCCCATGTGTTCAGATCTTTGTTTTCTATTTCTGGAATGATGACTCGATTTTCAAACATAGTTAGTTCGATAGTGGAAAAAGATGTTTGGTTCTCCAAATATTTTATTTTCCCTACTAATACCTCTATTTCTTCTTGGACCTTTGCAAGGTCGCTAGAAATTTTTAGTAAATCCTCTGTTTTTTCTGCATCTTTCATAAATGCTAGTAAACGTTCTTCCACTGCACGTTTCGATTTCACGCGAGAACTTAGATCTACATATTGCTCAGTTACATCCTGACCAGTGACGTTTTTTTCTAAAACTTTAGATGCCTCTAATTCCGCTTCAGACAAAAACGTTTCAAAATGCTTCTCTGGAATTCGCACTATCATTTTCCCTGAACTTGTTTCATCAGATTCCAAATACACGTTGGACTCTACAATATAACCTCCATAATCCTTCACCCTTTGCTCCATATTATGCTGAGCCTTCTTTAAATCCTTTACATTCGTGCTAATTCTAGCCTGATGAATAATCATTCTAGTGCTAGGTGCCGCAGTTTCTTCAGCTACACTTTCCTGTTCCCTCTCCGCATCAACACTTTGCTCTTCTTTAGTTTCAAATTCTGCCGAATCCGATGCTCTATCTTCTGTACTCATTTTAGCTAACTCTTCATCGCTACTACTACAGGCTGTTAATATAACGAAAAGACTTATGGTAACCAACAATAACCAAGCTTTTTTCAATATAATTACCCCCTTATATATGTCTGAATAATCAGACGAATTATGTATAAAAGAGTTTCATACCAACTTCTCGATACACTAGCACACTAGTAAAGTACCCCGTTAGCAGAGGAGAAATTTTCATTTTTTTCACGAAACCCCTTAAATAGTTTAAATATTTAGATAGAATAGGAGTAAGAATTGAGGAGGTATTTAAATGGGTACAGCAAACGATAAGGTAATTCGTTATAGAGGAACCAAGTTGAATACGAAAGGTTGGCTGCAAGAAGCAGCTCTTCGCATGCTTATGAACAATTTAGATGCAGAGGTAGCAGAGCATCCCGATGACTTAGTTGTTTATGGTGGGATCGGAAAGGCAGCTCGGAATTGGGAAGCTTTTGACGCAATAGTTCACTCGTTAAAGGAATTAGAAAATGATGAAACTTTGCTTGTCCAGTCTGGGAAACCAGTAGCGGTTTTTAAATCTCACATGGATGCACCACGTGTATTAATAGCCAACTCCAACTTAGTGCCAGCATACGCTACATGGGAGCATTTCCATGAGCTCGATAAAAAAGGGTTAATGATGTATGGACAGATGACTGCCGGCAGTTGGATTTATATTGGTTCTCAAGGAATCGTACAAGGGACTTACGAAACGTTTGCTGAACTTGCTAAACAACATTTTAATGGAACGTTAAAAAATACGATTACACTTACAGCTGGGTTAGGCGGTATGGGTGCTGCACAGCCATTAGCAGTTACGATGAATGGTGGCGTATGCATTGCAATAGAAGTAGATGAAACAAGAATAGATAGACGTATTGAAACTCATTACACAGATTTGAAAGCGCATACATTAGACGAGGCTATTCAGTTAGCGGAAGAAGCAAAAATGGCTGGGAAACCTCTTTCTATAGGGTTGGTTGGAAATGCAGCCGATATTTTACCTGAACTGATAGCTCGTGGTTTTACACCAGATATTTTGACTGATCAAACTTCAGCTCATGATCCTTTAAATGGCTACATCCCTTCTCAAACTTCTCTAGAGGAAGCAAGGGATTTACGCCAGAATAATCCTAACGAATATATAAGCCTCTCCAAAACTTCTATGACTACGCATGTACGTGCAATGGTCGAGTTAATGGATAAAGGTGCAGTTACATTCGATTATGGAAATAACATACGACAAGTAGCGAAGGATGAAGGCTTTGATCGGGCTTTTTGCTTCCCAGGATTTGTTCCTGCATACATCCGACCACAGTTTTGTGAAGGCAAAGGCCCATTTAGATGGGTCGCATTATCTGGGGATCCTGAAGACATATATAAAACAGACGAAGTAATCTTACGTGAGTTTAGCTATAATACTCACTTATGCAATTGGATTAAAATGGCGCGTGAAAAAATTCAATTCCAAGGCTTACCTTCTCGTATATGTTGGTTAGGCTACGGCGAACGCGCTCGCTTCGGTAAAATCATCAATGATATGGTCGCTTCTGGTGAATTAAGTGCACCAATTGTAATAGGAAGAGATCATCTAGATTCAGGATCTGTTGCCTCCCCAAATCGTGAAACTGAAGCGATGAAAGATGGATCAGATGCAGTTGCCGACTGGCCAATACTAAATGCGATGATCAATGCAGTCGGTGGAGCAACATGGGTTTCCGTGCATCATGGAGGTGGTGTTGGAATGGGGTATTCCATTCATGCTGGTATGGTCATAGTTGCCGACGGAACAAAGGAAGCGGAAGCAAGATTAGAACGTGTACTCACTTCAGATCCAGGTATGGGTATAGTTCGTCATTTTGACGCTGGCTATGAGCTTGCAGAAAAAACAGCTCGTGCTAAAGACATCCATATTCCAATGATGAAAAAGGAGGACTAAAACAAATGAGTAAAGCAGTTTGGATAAAACACGCCTCTCAGTTAGTTACTCTGGCTAGTGAACATAGAGGTCCAAGAACCAAAGAGGCTATGAGTGAGCTCTCCATCATTGAGGATGGAAGTATATGGTTGGAAAATGAAATAATTCAAGCTATTGGCACAACAGATGAGCTTCAAATAAAATACACAGATCGAATAGATTCAGCAGAAATTATTGATGCATCCGGAAAGCTTGTCACACCTGGGCTCGTTGATCCACATACACATGTCGTTTATGGAGGAAGTCGTGAGCGGGAGTTTGAGTTGCGTTTAGAAGGCGCAACGTATATGGACATTATGAATGCTGGTGGAGGTATTCATGCGACTAGCCGCATGACTAGTGAAGCAACGGAAGAAGAGATTTTTGTACAAACAGTGAAAAGATTAGACTCCTTTTTAGCTCATGGCGTTACTTCTATAGAAGGAAAAAGTGGTTATGGATTGAATCTAGAGACAGAGATAAAACAACTTCGTGTTATGCGCAGATTACAACAAGAACACCCAATAGATATTGTTCCCACTTTTATGGGAGCGCATGCTGTCCCTTCTGACTTTAAAGGAAAGGAAGACCAATATGTCGACTTAGTTGTCAATGAAATGCTCCCTAGAGTAGCCCATGACAAACTCGCTAAATTTAATGATGTCTTCTGTGAAGTAGGCGTCTTTACCCCGGAGCAATCAAAACGAATTTTAGAGGCGGGGAAAACTCTTGGGTTAACCCCTAAGATTCATGCAGATGAGATTGAATCATATGGTGGAGCCGAACTTGCAGCTGAGGTGGGTGCTATTTCAGCAGAGCACTTATTGAAAGTATCGGATATGGGAATTGCTGCAATGGCTAAAAAAGGAGTTATCGCCTGTCTATTGCCTGCAACAGCATTATATTTACGAGAGACTGCTGCAAGGGGCCGAGAAATGATTGATGCTGGCGTACCTGTAGCGATTTCAACAGACTGCAATCCAGGATCATCTCCTACCACGTCCATGCCCCTTGTAATGAACTTAGCTTGCATTTCGATGCGGCTTACTCCTGCAGAGAGCTTGTGTGCAGCCACCTATAATGCGGCCTGCGCTATAGCAATAGAAGATAAAGTTGGCTCGTTAGAAGTAGGAAAACAAGCCGACATTGTGCTCTGGAACGTGTCAAATTATCAGCAATTACAGTATTTATTTGGGGTAAATCATGTAAATAGTGTTTGGAAAAAAGGAGTGAAAGTGGTCGGTTAAGGATGACACAAATTCAACTTGGAAAGAACGTGATGAGTCTTGATTAACTTAAAAGGAAATGGTCTTACTCTAGAACATATGAGAGCAATTTTATATCAAAATGAACAAATTATAATAGATAATAGTGCAAAAGAAAATGTTGTGAAAAGCCGAAAAGTTGTTGAACGGATTGTAGAAACTGGCCAAACTGTATATGGCATAAACACCGGTTTTGGTAAATTTAGTGATGTAAGTATAAACGATTCTGATGTTCATGCCCTGCAACTTCATCTTATTCGTTCTCATGCGTGTGGAATGGGAGAACCATTTGAAGAAATAGTTTCACGCGCAATGGTAGTACTTCGCTTAAATGCATTACTAAAAGGCTTTTCAGGTATTCGTTTAGAAGTATTAGAACGACTAGCATACATGGTTAACTATCAAATACATCCTGTAATTCCTCAACAAGGTTCACTTGGGGCATCTGGTGATTTAGCTCCCCTTTCGCACCTAGCACTTGTTTTAATAGGAGAAGGCTTTGTCTGGGATGGTAACAATCATATCCCCTCTCATCTAGTTTGGGAAAAGCATGGTTTATCACCCATTGTACTAGAAGCTAAAGAAGGTCTTGCGTTGATCAATGGAACGCAAGCAATGACTGCCCAGGGCGTTATCAATTGGTTAGAATCGGAAACACTTGCCTATCAGAGCGAATGGATTGCTGCTATGACAATGGAAGCTTTATACGGCATTACAGATGCTTTTCACCCAGATATCCATGAAGCGCGAGGTTATCCAGAACAGGTGGAAGTTGCTAAAAGAATGCTCCAGTGGCTCAAAGGCAGCCAACTTGTAACTAAACAAGGAGAAAAACGTGTGCAAGATGCTTACTCCATAAGATGTATACCTCAAATTCATGGAGCTAGCTGGCAGGTCCTTGCTTATGTAAAAGAAAAACTTGAAATAGAAATGAACGCAGCTACTGATAACCCGTTAATCCTAGAGGATGGAGAAGTAATTATTTCCGGAGGGAACTTCCACGGCCAACCTATTGCATTTGCCATGGATTTCTTAAAAGTAGCAATGGCTGAACTTGCAAATGTATCTGAACGTAGAATCGAACGCTTAGTAAATCCCTATTTAAACGAAGGACTACCACCTTTTTTAAGTCCAGAACCTGGATTACAATCTGGGGCCATGATTTTGCAATATGCAGCAGCAAGTCTCGTTTCTGAAAACAAAACCCTGGCTCATCCTGCCTCCGTCGATTCTATTCCCTCTTCCGCAAATCAGGAAGATCATGTAAGTATGGGAACTATTGGGGCAAGACACGCTCATCAAATTATCCAGAATTGCCGTAGGGTCATAGCAATTGAGGCAATTTGTGCGGCACAAGGAGTGGAATATAGAGGAAATATGCTCATGTCCCCTGCTTTACAAAACAAATGGCAATCAATACGTAGTATTGTTCCCTCCATTATAGAAGATCGTATTTTTAGTGTGGACATAGAAACAATGCATATGTATTTAAAAAAGGAAACTTCTCGTGCGTTTACTACCTCTTCTTAACACGAAGAGGTAGTTTTTTTTATAAAATGCAAAAACATCTCTTATAAAATGTTTATAACAGAATACTTTTGGGGTAAGTACTTATTAATAAACAAATAATCAGAAAATGGAGGAATTTAACATGACTGAACAATCTATAGCAGGACAAAAATGGTGGAAGATAGGTGCAGCAGCATTCCTATCTGTTGGTTTATTAGCTGGATGTGGTGATGGAGATAATGAATCCGATGTAGATGACAATATGGAAGAAGATGTAGAACAAGAATTAGAAGAGGAAGATAAAGACGGAGAGTAAATATTATTAGGAAAAATCATGACCCCCACAATTATTGTGGGGGCCATGACCTTTTTATTTACACGGACAAGTTCCTTTCCCATTTAGTTTGTTACATTTTTTACACTTTTTATTGGATATCCTATTCACTTCCTTTTATTGATTTACACCAAAATATGTATCTGTTGGATTGTCCTATTACACCTATTATTCGACATCAGTTAGAAAAAGTGACTGTGGATAAAGTTATGCACAACCAATAGGTTGTTATAACAACAATTTTGACATTAATTTGTTAGTAACTCACAACTTATCCACTGTAAGATGTGGATAAAGTTTCAGTAATCAATATTTTTGCCTCTTTTATATACTAACGGTACCCGCACTTGGATTTATTTTGACAAAACATAAAAAAATTCGATTTTTTTCATAGAAAAATGTTTTAGAACCTCGTTTCTAATGATTTTTAAGGAAAATGTTTCGACAAAATTCGATTTTTTCAAAATTGTGCATAACTTTATACACAAAATTCACACTGGTATATATAGGTTTTTTAACATTACTAACAACTTACTAACATATTACCCACTTTTCGTTGTGGATAACAGAACAGTTGTTCTCAAGTGAAATGTTTGTTAAATTAGTCTTGTGAAAGATAACGCTTAATCGCTATGACGGATTAATAAATGATGGTGTTAATCTCTAATTGTTGTTAAGCAAATTACATAATAAATATAAAACGGAGGTGCGAGGGGTTATGAGTAAAATGTCTGATGATCTTCTAATCGAGTCTTATTTAACAGCAAAAAAACTAAAACTAAATCCAGATTTTCTGGAACTGTTAGAATCCGAAATAGCTCGCCGTTGTTTGTCCATACAAAATGCTAGTTAATTACAGGTAAAGTATTCATCGTTAAAAGCTGTGGAATCCCATATAGCTTTAATAAAAAAAAGTCGGTGGATTTCTCCACCGACCTAATTGTTATTATTTGCTGAATTGATTTCCACTCATTTGTGATTGGGCTTGAGCTACTAAACGCTTAGTTATTTCTCCGCCAACGGAACCGTTAGCACGCGCTGAAGCTTCTCCTCCAAGTTGAACACCGAATTCTTGTGCGATCTCATATTTCATTTGATCAAGGGCTTGTTTTACGCCGGGTACTAGAAGTTGATTTGAATTACTGTTTGGCATGTTGTTCACCTCCTTGTAAGCTTATATTGTGTTTTTTTTCATCATTTATACTAGAGAATTCAACAAGATATTTTGGTAATATCTTTCAAGTGTTGTTGGCTACTTTTCAAGGATTTGATTGATCACTTCGTTTGCTTTACTATTGTTTAAATTTTTATAAACGCAACTTGCTGGGGAATCCCTTAGTGTATCTGTAAATGCATTCGCCATTTCTGCTTCTCCCGCTACATGATATTCTCGCCAACCTCTTTTTTTCCTTAACTGTTCAACGGTTGTCCTCATCCCTTTATAAAATGTACTTGCATTAACTCTGTAATGTGTATCTAAAACAGCAGTTTTGCTATCAGCAACGGCTCGTCTTCCTCTACTATCTATTTTGACCTTTTCATTCCATGTTTCGGAAACTGGGTCATATTTGAACGTTACATCATCACGAACAAATCCTAATGCCGTGTCTAAAATACGAACTTCCCCAAAGCTTGGCATGATTATACCCGCTTCTGGATATGCTTTGTACATATACTCCAATTGCTCTGTAACAGGATGGTCTTCCCAATAGAAATTTGTTTTTACAGGTACCTGGACATAATGAACAGACCATAAATCCTCATTTGCACTGGCAAAAATGACGGCGCCTTTACGTAACTCTAGTGAGTTTTTTTCCATTTCATTTTTTACTTTTTCCTTTACTTTATTAAATGCTTTTAGTTCTTTTTCATCACCTGAAGCTTCTATATACTCTCCGATACGCTTTAAGCCACTTTTCAGATGAATTGCCCAAGCACCATTTAGTTGTTCAGGATCAGCAGGATTGGTATTCAAATAAATACTTAAAACACTTCGATCCATACTGGTGTATGCTTTCAACGCTTCAATTTCTTTGTTTATCGTCATTCTACCTTCCTCCTTCGTCTTACTCTTCGTAGTATCACCTTTCAACAAAGGATTACACGGGAAAAATAATGATTAAATTTTGTTAAATAAATTTACTTCTGTAACAAAAAAACGCACCGACTATGTTTAGTCAGTACGTTATTCATTAATGCGTATGAATACTATTTTCTTCCATCCAATAGGCTTCACGTATATTGATATGTCTTCGCATTTTCCTAGTTATTTCTAAAGTTATTTCATTACTTTGATATAAGCGTTGAATTTCATCTCGTTCTGCCTGAAAAGCTTTATCACGGAGCTCTCTTTGTACACTTATATAATGACCAGAATCAGTCAGTTTATTGGCTAGCTTAAATTTAACTATCATTTCATTGTACTCTCCAATAAGTTGTACATGAACTACCTCGTTTTCTGGGGTCATCGTTTCTCTCAAGTACTTAATAGCAGCCTTTGCCATTTTCACTTTAAAACTTACTACTTCATGTCCTTTTTCTAAACGAATTTTGATGGAATCACGTTTTTTATTAGTGAATATCTTTAAAATGTTATAATATCCTCTTTTAATCACGGTCCAAACAAGTAACACACGATACAATAAGCGATTAGTTACAGCCACCCGCATTCGATGAATATGTTCTTCTATTAAGTTTAGTGATTCACGACCAATTTTATTATTTGTTTTTAACTTTTCTATAAAATCACTTTCGACTTCTAACACTTTCATTCGAGTGTATGTTTCTAGTTCTTTTATACGGTCTGCTTCATCTTCACTTACAAACAAAAGCTGATTTCTTATTTCATTGTATTGAGCAATAATCGAGACTGCTGCTCCATGATTTTCTTCAGTTGTCAGGTCACGCAATGTTTCAATCGCACTCTCAGCTGTTTGAAGTATAGCCAATCTTTCCATCTCTTCTTTTGCTTCCTCCGTACCAGCTTTTTCTGATTTTACTAGTAAAGGAAGGACAATACTTGCCAGTACAAGTGTTACTAAAATGACTCCTGCTGCTATGAAAATGATCAATGCACGCTGTGGAAAATCATCACCATTGGCTAGGAAATATGGAATTGTAAAGGCTCCAGCCAAAGTAACTGCACCTCGTACTCCTGCAATAGTTATAATAGCAACATAACGAAGAGAAGGTATAGTTAAATTTTGCTCCTTCATAAACCAACCAATCCACCAAGCTATATAAATCCAAAGCCAACGAAGTATTAGAAGAGCCGCAGTTATAATGAAGATATACATAATTACCTGATAATTATTAAATAACGGGCTATCAAATATTTCTTGAGAAACACTTGGAATTTGTAATCCAAGTAGCACGAATACAAGTCCATTTAATATAAATATAAGAATCGTCCAAGTACTTTTCGAGACTAATTGTAATTGTATAGCTGGTGACTGTTCACGATCTTTGAATATGGCATGTACAATACCAGCTGCTACAACTGAAAGAATTCCTGAAAGATTAACATGCTCTATTATATAAAAAATAACGAAAGGCGTTAACAGTTGAATAAGCATATGCAGCGTTACATCTTCCATACCCAAACGTCGTATAAACACTTTCAATCGAATGATTATATAGGCTAGTAGTGCACCTCCGAGAAATCCACCTAATGCTATTACCACAAAACTCACACTTGCTTCTGCTAGCGAGAAAACGCCTGTTACAGTAGCTGCGACCGCAAATTTAAATGCTACTAGTCCAGATGCGTCATTCATAAGGCCCTCGCCTTCAAGGATATGCGTAATTGTTTTTGGTATTTTCACACGACTAGATATGGCACCTACTGCCACAACATCTGTTGGCGATAAAATAGCCGCTAATGCAAATGCCGCAGATAATGGAATCGATGGTATAAGCCAGTGTATTAAATACCCTACGACTAACACAGTTAAGAATACAAGTCCAAGCGCCAACATGAAAATTGGTTTGCGTAACTTCCATAACTCATGTCTCGATACATTTTTTCCATCATAGAACAGTAACGGAGCAATAAATAGAATAAAAAATAGCTCCGGTTCTAACTCAATATGTATACCTAAAGGAACCGCAGCAAGCGAAACTCCAAGTGCAATTTGAATTAGTGGTACCGGTATAAATGGAAAAAAGTGATTAATAAAATTGGATAGTCCAATAATGCCTAACAACAATAAGATAATTAAAAAAAATTCCACCAAATGTCCCCTTTTTCTTTATATATATCAATTCTATAGGGATTATTCCGTAAATACAAATTCAATAATCGGCTTTAGCCTTATCTTGTTTCGTCAAATAATCAATTATTCCCATGGAACTTACTTCCAGATCTAATTGAATTAATCTAAATACTTCATGATTTTCAGAAATTCCTTCATTGCCCAGATGCTTTTTTACTAACTTTTCTAATCTACTAGCTAGTTCTTCATATCCTTTATCTTCCTCATAGACAGTTTCTGCTTCTGCCATAAATATATTTAACCACATCGATACTTGAGAAAGTGCTTCTTCAGGAGAATTAGTCATTCCATAATGCCCATAATAAATAGATTGGAGATTCATTTGTGCAAAAAGCTCTATTGCTCTTTGCATAGCGACTGGATTAAATTGGTTTGGTGAAGTCGATGGCAAGAAGAAGTCAACTCCATCAGATACCAATTGCTCATAGCGAACGCCAACTGTGTCCCCCGTAAACATTCCATTGCTAACAGGATCATAGATAGAGAAATGATGATTTGCATGTCCAGGAGTATCAAAAAATTTCAATATACACGTATCTCCTATTTTCAATATATCCCCATCATTTTTTATAACCATACGCTCTTGGGGAATTGGAATAATTGGATTGAATAATTCCTCAAATTTAGTCCCATATACAGCCTTTGCTCCAGCTATTAGCCTCGTTGGTTCAGCCAGATGTCTTACTCCTTTTGGGTGAACCACTAGTTGAGCATTTGGACATTCCTCCATTAAAAGGCCCGCTCCTCCAGCATGATCCAGATGGATATGTGTAACGATTATGTATTTCACCTGGTCTAATGAAAATCCTAATAACTCTAAGCCGCTTTTCACATACTTTACCGATGGGCTTGGTCCAGTTTCTACAATAGTTAGTTCTAGTTCATCGATGACATATGTACCGGTACGTTCTGACTCTCCCATATCAAATCCATCTATTATATAGATTCTCTCATTTAACTTTTTCGGATATTTATTTGTCATTGTATTCTCCCCTTTAATTACATGAATATTTAGAATATAACTCCCTTCTATTATATTAACATTTATCTGTCAGATTAATGACTTTAATACTTCGACAATATATCATCAACATGGTCTTAAGAAAAAAACCTACTGCCTGGAAAGACGGTAGGTTAGCATTTAAAAAATCCAACTTATTAGTGTAACGTATGAAGTTTTTCTACATTTTGATGTAGCTGTTCCTGAAGCGTACTGATTGGCTCTAAGTTCCCTCTACTTTCTAATGCCATTGCAATCGACTTATTGGCACGTTCAATCATGTCCTCCGCATTTTGGATAGACCGATCTGTAGGATTAGTCAAAGCTTGACCAACAGCAAGCGTCACATTATCCACAGAATTGTGTAAACGCGCAATAACATTATCTTCTTTCCAACTCATTTGCGTGTGATCCATTTAAAGTCCTCCTTCATTTGCCTTAAGGATTACTATGGCAACTTCAACCTGTATTTATTCACCCGTGGATTAACTTGGTAGTTCATAGTCTTGTTAGGTTCGGGAACACTATCTTTTGATAGCATCAATTTAAAGGAGGAAAAGATATGCCTAAAACCAAACGTGGTCCTAATGATCGGGCGAATAGTGAAGAAAGGCTTAAGAAAACAATCAGACATATGGAAGCAGCCGAAATAGCAATGGAATATGCACCGAAGGAAGATGTCGCTGCCATTAAAAAGAAAAATGAACAACGTGCTGAAAGCGTAGAAGAATTGGAAAAAGAAATAAAATCAGCAGAAAAAACAGGCTTAAAAGGTTACCTATGACACAGTGTAACCAACTAGATATGGAATATATATAGTTGGCAGTAACGTTTACATGTATCCATTGTTTTCGATGGCTTTGGACAGAACAGAGTGAAAGGGAGACGGTGAATGTCATAGCCCTCTCCCCTTTTTCTTTGAACGTCTACTTTAGCCTGTCCCTTAAAGTATCTCATTTAGGACTGGAGTCACACTCTTCCTCCTACTGACGTTACGGTACTCACTTCAAAATAGGAAAGTGCGGTCGAATGGCAATAGTATTACTCATTCTTTTCAGTAACATTAACCCAATATGCTTTCTTTAAAACCGAAAATAAACACGCTTTTTCTATCGTTTACATAAATTGTAGAGATAGTAAAAGGAGGACTGCTTAGTTCATGATTAACCTAGAACCAATTAATATCGAGGGACACACGTTTCTATCGATTTCTGTGGAACTGCCGAAAACCAACTTACTCGTTGTCACGAATGACAAAGGATATATAATGTGTGGCGCCTTAGACGTTGCACTGCTAAATGAAAAGTTAAAGGATAGAAAAGTTATTGCTGGAAGAGCTGTTGGAGTAAAAACAATTACCCAGCTTCTAGATGCACCACTCGAATCCATTACCTATGAAGCAGAAGAACTCGGCATTACTCCGGGCATGATTGGAAGAGAAGCCCTTTTAAAAATGGTAGAGTAAAAGTAAAGGCGACAGAACAACATATAGTTGTTCTGTCGCCTTTTAGTATGCTCACTTTTCCTCTATTTCCTTATATCTCCGCACACTTCACAATTACGTTACCAATTTACTTTAATTTGTTCACATCTTAATGAACGTTTTGTGAAGTTGGATTTTATCATTTTGTTTTTAGCAGTACTGGTAATAAGATAGAGGCATACAGAGACCACATCTGTTTTCTATTCGTTTATATAAATATTTTTGGAAGGGGTAGAAGAATGAAATTAAAAATGAAATGGCTCCTTTTAACCATGGTTATCACTATTACCACCGTGCTAACAGGTTGTGAACCATTATTAGTCTTAGATCCAAAAGGTCCTCAAGCAAAAACACAGGCTGACGATATTATGCTATCAATTTGGCTTATGTTAGGCATCGTCATTGTCGTCTTAGCTATTCTAGTTTTTGTCTTACTGAAATACCGCGCTTCTAAACAACCAAAAGATTACGAGCCACCACATATCGAAGGAAGCCCAATAGTCGAAGCAATTTGTATTGGTATTCCTATTATTATAGTTATCTTCCTTTCTATTGTTTCTGTGAAAAGTAACTATGAAGTCGAAGCAACTCCAGCGGGATACGAAGATCAAGAGCCTTTAGTTATTTATGCTTCTTCATCTAACTGGAAATGGCATTTTAGTTATCCAGAAGAAAATATTGAAACAGTTAACTATCTATATATTCCTGAAGATCGTGCTATTGAATTTAAACTATATTCATATGGCCCAATCACAAGCTTTTGGATTCCACAGCTAGGCGGTCAAAAATACGCTATGTCTGACATGGTTACAACTTTACACTTAGCTGCAGATCAACCAGGTGAATTTATGGGTAGAAATGCAAACTTTAGTGGAGCTGGATTTGCAGAAAATACATTTGAAGTTACTGCAATGTCCCCTAAAGAGTATATGGAATGGGTAGAGGAAGTACACGCAACAGCTTCACCTCTTACAGAAGAAAAATTTGAAGAGTTATTAGAACCCGGGCATCTTGGACGTTCTACTTATACGGGGACACATTTAGAATTTGCTCCGCCTCCAGAACATAATCACGGTTCTACTGATACGGATGAAGATGTAGATTCCGAACACCCTGAGGAACACGAAACACAAGATCATTCAGATCATTCAAATCATTAATGCTCAATGAATACACACTATTTTTTTGAAAGGAGTTACAAAAAGTATGGATTTCTTTGATCGTTTTGCAGTACCACATCCAAGCTTTTTAATATACGCTTCCATGGTTGGTATCGGACTAACTATGCTTGCGATTGTTGTAGGAATAACCTACTTCAAGAAATGGGGATACCTATGGCGCGAATGGATAACTACTGTTGACCATAAACGAATCGGTATCATGTATTTATTAACCGCATTACTTATGCTATTCCGCGGTGGCGTAGATGGAATTATGATGCGTTATCAACTTTCTATGCCTGAAAATACATTTTTAGATTCACAACATTATAATGAGGTCTTCACAACGCACGGTATCGTAATGATCCTATTTATGGCTATGCCGTTCATTATATTTTTCTTTAACTTTCTCGTTCCACTACAAATTGGAGCACGAGATGTTGCATTTCCACGCTTAAATGCGTTAAGTTTTTGGTTATTCTTTATGGGTATGGGATTATTCAATCTGTCATTTATAATAGGTGGTTCACCTGATGCAGGATGGACATCCTACTTCCCACTAGCAGGTAATGAGTTTAGTACGTCTGTTGGGACGAACTATTACATGATTGCTATTCAAATAGCTGGTATCGGTACACTAATGACTGGTATTAACTTTATAACAACGATATTAAAAATGAGAGCACCCGGCATGACTCTTATGAAGATGCCAATGTTCACATGGTCAGCTTTCATAGCAAACGTTATTATCGTTTTTGCTTTCCCTGTCTTAACAGTATTATTAGCAATGGGGACGATGGATAGATTGTTTGGCACAAATTTCTTCACTACCGATAATGGTGGTATGGATATGCTTTGGGCTAACCTATTCTGGGTTTGGGGTCATCCGGAGGTATACATTTTAATATTGCCTGCATTTGGACTTTACAGTGAAATTATTCCAACATTTGCACGACGTAACCTGTACGGATATAAATCGATGGTTGCATCAATGGTCGTTATTTCAGTCCTTTCTTTCGTCGTTTGGGCTCACCATTTCTTTACAATGGGTCAAGGACCATTTGCAAACAGTATATTCTCTATTACAACGATGGCGATTGCTATTCCAACCGGTGTTAAAATATTTAACTGGTTATTCACCTTATGGAAAGGGAAAATCGAATTTACAACACCAATGCTCTATTCGGTGCTCTTTATTCCACTCTTCACATTAGGGGGAGTTACCGGTGTAATGCTTGCGATGTCAGCAGCTGACTATCAATATCACAATACGATGTTCTTAGTGGCCCACTTCCATAACGTAATTATTCCTGGAGTAGTTTACGCTATGCTGGCTGGTATGACATTCTATTGGCCAAAAATCTTTGGCTTTATGTTGAATGAGAGACTTGGTAAATGGACTGCTTGGTTACTTACAATCGGCTTTGTATTAGCCTTTATACCAATGTATATTACTGGCTTAGATGGTCAGGCACGTCGTATGTATACGTACTCTGAATCGACTGGTT
Source organism: Psychrobacillus sp. FSL K6-1464 (assembly GCF_038003145.1). Taxonomy (NCBI): domain Bacteria; kingdom Bacillati; phylum Bacillota; class Bacilli; order Caryophanales; family Bacillaceae; genus Psychrobacillus; species Psychrobacillus sp. FSL K6-1464. The sequence goes on along the minus strand of NZ_JBBOOP010000001.1, from coordinate 424,082 downwards.
TTAGTCTACTGAACATGGTTTCATTTGGCGGTGCTGCAATTATGGCAATTGCCTTTGTTCTACTTGTTTATAATATTTACTATAGTATTCGTTATTCACCTAGAGATATCGGTAATGATCCTTGGGATGCACGTTCACTTGAATGGTCGACGCATACCCCAATACCAGAGTATAACTTTGCAATTACACCACAGGTTGCTTCTACACAAGCATTCTGGGATTCTAAGAAAAACGGACATGAGTTATTTAAAGGCGAGATAGAAAAGATTCATATGCCAAATAATAGTGGTTTACCATTTATCATGAGTTGTATGTTCTTTGTATTTGGTTTCGCTATGGTATTTAGTATATGGCCAGTGGTAATTGTCTCCTTAATCGGTATATTAGCTTGTTTAGTTTACCGTTCATTCGAGCAAGACCACGGAAGATATATATCTGTAGAAGAAATTAAAGAAACGGAAACAAGATTGCGAGGTGCTAAAAAATGAAGGTAGATAACTCGCTTCCACTTGAATATAGTACGGAAGAAAATAACCTGAAAATACTAGGATTTTGGATCTTCATCGGGGCTGAAATTATGCTATTCGCAACACTCTTCACTGCATATTTCACATTAGAAAATCGTATTGGTAATGGACCATCCGGCGCTGAAATTTTTGAAATTACACCAGTATTAATCGAAACTATTTTACTTTTGACTAGTAGTTTTACTATTGGTCTTGGTATTCACGCTATGCGGTTAAATAAGAAAAAAGCAACAATGGGATTCTTTATCATTACATTGATATTAGGAGCTGCTTTCCTAGGAGTAGAGATTTATGAGTTCACCCATTATGTACATGTTGGCGCTGGGCTTCAAACTAGTGCATTCACTGCAGCTCTACTAACAACTCTGGGAACACATGGTTTACATGTAACTTTGGGATTATTCTGGGGATTATTTATACTAATCCAGATTAAAAAACGTGGCTTAACTCCCGAAACAGCCAACAAATCATTTATTTTCTCTCTATACTGGCATTTCCTTGATATCATTTGGATCTTCATCTTCAGCTTCATCTACTTGAAAGGAATGATGTAATATGAAAGAATTATTCCCTGTTAAACAAGTAATGGGCTTTGCATTTTCAATCGTACTGACTGCAGTTGCACTTTTGGTTTACTTTACTGACATGTCCTACACTATGGGCATGACTGTGCTACTAATAACTGCTTTCGTTCAGGCAGGATTACAGGTCGTTGTCTTCATGCATGCTGGAGAAACCAAGGATAAAGGATCAATTTACATTAATATTTACTATGCTTTGATCATCGCTTTATTCACTATCTTCGGTACGCTACTTGTATTGGTTTGGGATATGTAAGTATATGAAAAGTAAAAAGGAGGATCTAGACTCTAGAGTCTGGATCCCCCTTTTTTATAGCTTACTAATTAAAACAAAAGAGAGCGTTATACTAAACGCTCTCTTTTTTAAATTTACTCGAATTCAAAATCATTTCTTCAGAAGCCACTAATATCATTCCGATTAAAAAGATAAAAACCGCTCCCATGACAACGCCAATTCCAATGCCCATAACTGTACTAAACTCACTTATTAATGATCCATATATAAAAATAGCAATTCCGATTGTAAGTAAAGTAGCTCCGACCAATTTAGTAGCGTGCAACATTTTTACGTAAGATTCCATATTGTAACACCCCTTTATACTTATATTATCCAACACGTTCACAAAGTTGTCAATTATTTTTGTCATTTTTGTGAACGGAAAATAAGTATAAAGAATTCACTTTAAATCTTCTTATTAAAAGCTATGGACGGATAGGACCCAGGGATGGGCGTATGTACCTTGCTTGCGAGCGGATAGACCTCTCGCTCGGGCTCATAAAGCTAAACTTCTGGCGTTCACCAGTGTGGCGAGAAGAACGCTCACCGGTTATTCACTTTTAATATAAATGGCTAACTCAGATTATTTAAATGTGTCTATTTATCGAAAATTGAAAAAGAGGCTCTTAAAAAAATATAGTAGTATACTAATATAGTAGTGAATTTCTTTTAGCTAACTACGTGTTAATTACATGACAAAAACACATCTTAGGAGGCACTATATTATGATATATGCAAATCCAAATACTGAAGGTTCTTTAGTAAACTTTAAAGAACAATATCAAAATTTCATTGGTGGAGAATGGGTTGCTCCAGTTAAAGGACAATACCTTGAAGTTATATCTCCAGTAACGGGCAAAGTATTTACATCAGTACCACGCTCTACTGCAGAAGATGTTGAGCTAGCACTAGATGCTGCACACGCTGCAAAAGATGCTTGGGGTAAAACTACTGTTTCTTACCGTTCACAAATTTTAAATAAAATTGCAGATCGTATTGAAGCAAACCTTGAAACAATTGCTGTTGCTGAAACTTGGGACAATGGTAAAGCTGTACGTGAAACATTAAATGCTGACGTTCCTTTAATAGTTGATCACTTCCGTTATTTCGCAGGAGTTATTCGTGCACAAGAAGGCGGTATTAGTGAAATCGACGGCGATACTGTAGCATATCATTACAGCGAACCACTAGGAGTAGTTGGTCAAATTATTCCTTGGAACTTCCCATTACTTATGGCTGCATGGAAAATCGCACCGGCTTTAGCTGCAGGTAACTGTATCGTAATGAAGCCTGCTGAACAAACACCAGCTTCTATGTGTGTATTAATCGAGTTAATCCAAGATCTTTTACCAAAAGGTGTATTCAACATCGTTCAAGGAACAGGTTTAGAAGTTGGGAAACCACTTGCATCAAATCCACGTATTGCTAAAATTGCATTCACTGGCTCAACTGCTGTAGGACGCTCTATTATGCAATATGCAACAGAAAATATCATTCCTGTAACGTTAGAGCTTGGTGGTAAATCACCAAATATCTTCTTCCAAGACGTAATGGATGCAGATGATGAGTACTTAGACAAAGCAATTGAAGGCTTCGTATTATTCGCTCTTAACTCAGGTGAAATTTGTACAGCTCCTTCACGTGCATTAATACATGAATCCATCTACGAAAAATTCATGGAAAAAGTATTAGAACGCGTAAAAGCAATCAAAATTGGTAACCCACTAGACACTGAAACAATGATGGGTGCACAAGCTTCTAAACAACAAATGGATAAAATCCTTTCTTATATTGAAATTGGTCAACAAGAAGGCGCAGAATTACTAATCGGCGGTTACCAAAACAAATTAGACGGCGATCAAGCAGAAGGTTACTATGTAGCACCGACTGTATTCAAAGGTAATAACAAAATGCGTATCTTCCAAGAAGAAATATTTGGTCCAGTTCTAGCTGTGACAACATTCAAAGACTTTGACGATGCAATGGAAATTGCAAATGATACAGTATACGGCCTAGGTGCTGGTGTATGGTCACGTAGTGGCGAAACTGCTTATCGTGCAGGTCGCGCTGTACAAGCTGGTCGTGTTTGGACTAACACATACCACCAATACCCTGCACATGCTGCATTCGGTGGTTACAAACAATCCGGTATCGGCCGTGAAAACCACTTAATGATGCTATCTCATTACCAACAAACAAAATGTATTTTAGTTGGCTACAATAAAGGATCAATGGGCTTCTTCTAAAATGGAAAAAGTCATTGCGACAACTGCAGCTCAAGACTTAATTACGCAACTACAGAAACAACATGGCAAACTTATATTTGTTCATTCAGAAGGTTGCTGTGATGGGACTTCACCAATCTGTATGACAGAGGGTGACTTTTATCTTGGTAGCCGAGATGAAAAAATAGGTGAAGTTATGAACGTACCATATTTTATGCATACTTCAAACTCTTCTTACTGGCAACATCTCCAAATTGTCATTGACGTGCAAAATGGTATGGGAAATTCGTTTTCACTAGAAAGCTCAAATGATATGTCCTTCATTATTCGCTCTAAAATAATGGAAAATAAATAAGAGAGTACTATCTCTAAGAAAAAACACACCGCCATGCGGTGTGTTTTTCTTATGAAAGGATATATTTCACCTAAATTGCATAAGTGTATTTTAAATGTTTCTAAAAGGTCCATGTCTTTACTACAAGTTCATCACTTAATGATGCTTTAGTTCGTAACTCCTGCTACTTTTGTTACCGCCAAGTAACTTCATTATGCCCCACGTTCAATGACACAAAAAAATATCCACGTATAAACGATGATGAAATATCATAATATCAAGAAAAAAGTATTAGGAAGTGGTTGCTTGAGTATTTTTAACCCCGATAAACTTTATGTTGAGTTCAGAGATGGAGTTACCTCTACAGGACCTATAAATCTTAGGAGGCACACACTGACACATTCTGATATTACTGCGGACCTTTTTTTAACAATTGGATTAAAATTTGCCCGCGATAAAATTACCTTTATGAGAGATGAAGTACTTGGTAAATGGACTAAACATGGAGGTTCCTATGTATATAATGTATATGTGGATTTGGATATAGATGGACAATTTACTCAGACTGTTGCAGCAAAACGAAATGACATATACAGACGTGAATTACCATTGGCCATTCAAGCAATCAGATATGGAGATAGGTGGCTTTTCGATTCATATCCTACGTTAAATAATTCCTCCATAATAGTTCACTTCCAATCCATATACCCTCCCTTAAACAAGGTAGAAAATTGGCGTACTTTTGCAAAATGAATAATTGAAATAAAAAGAGGAGATAACCAAATTTTATTGGCACCTCCTCTCTTATTCATTTATATAAACTTCCCCTATTTGTAATACTGTTTGCCATTGAATACATAAATGATATATTCCGATCCATGTAGCAAACTTCCTTCATATAGTATTATCCAAAGTTTTAGGCTATAAAAAATCCAATATTAACGACTGCATTTCAGCAATTTCTTGATGCTATACTACGATACGAATATAAGTTGATAGCTATCAAACATGTTACAATCAATGGATGAAGAACAGGTGGAGTGACGAATATGAGTAAACGAGAACAACAGAAACAACAACGCCGTCAAAACATTATTCAGATTGCAAAGGAATTATTTTTGGAACACGGTGTAAAAACAATACAAATGCAAGATGTGGCTACAGCCGCTAATATAGGGATTGCGACGTTATTTCGCTATTTTCCCAAAAAAGAGTATTTAATGATTGCGGCAACGAATGCGATTACAGATGAAATGGCCTCGGATATTGGAAAGATTATCGAGCAGACTGTGACGGCATATGAAAAGATCGATCAAATTTTGGATTATTATATGGAAATGACAAACGATCCACAATTGCGCTTAGCAAAATTTTTCGAGTCCTATGATTTATATGAGAAAATTGCAGAGGAATCGCCAGAGCAATACGCGGAGTACTTATCAGCAAGAGGCAGATTAGCCGGCATTTTATTCACATTAGGTGAACAGGGGCAGCGAGATGGCTCATTAAGATCAGACGTGGATTTGGATGTATTTATCTTGACAATGGTGCAAAATTTCAGCTTATTTTCGTTTAAATCTAGCTTAACGAAGCATGGTACCAGTCTTTCGTCATTGCTTTCTTCGGACAAGCAGCTTGCAATGATGAAGGATGTATTTTTACGCTATATTGAGGCATAACTAAAACAGACGGATTGATTGACATTATCATAAAAAAACTGTTTACTAGAAAGTGTAAAACATGATAGTCAACTATCACATTATATCAATCTATCTTAGGAGGCATTTTATATGAGTCGTTTATCAGGTAAAGTAGCAGTTATTACAGGAGCAGCACAAGGCATGGGTGCAGCACATGCAAAATTATTCATTGAGCATGGTGCAAAGGTTGTTTTAACAGATTTAAATGAGGAAAAAGGAAATGCACTTGCTACCGAATTAGGTGAAAATGCCCTTTTCATTAAACATAATGTAACATCAGAAGAAGATTGGACAACAGTTATTGCAAAAACGGAAGAAGCTTTCGGTCCAGTAAACGTATTAGTAAACAACGCTGGTATTACAATGGCAAAAAATATGCTTGATATTACAGTTGAGGAATATCGTCGTATCGTAGACATTAACCAAGTCTCAGTATTCTTGGGTATGAAAACTGCAGCAACTTCAATGATGAAAACTGGTGGAGGTTCAATCATCAACATTTCTTCAATGAATGGTTTAGTTGCCGGTGCTGTAGGTTACACTGATACAAAATTTGCAGTTCGTGGTATGACGAAAGCAGCTGCGATAAACTTAGCCCCAATGGGAATCCGCGTAAACTCTGTACATCCAGGAGTTATCGCTACACCTATGGTTGTTCAAGAAGATACAAAAGCAGCTGTAGAAGAATTTGCTAAACACATTCCTTTAAAACGCGTGGCGCAACCAGAAGAAGTTTCAAACATGGTACTATTCTTAGCTTCTGATGAGTCTAGCTACTCAACAGGGTCAGAATTCATTATTGACGGCGGATTAACTGCACAATAATATTAGCATCTGAAAAATTCATATAAATTTTGTAAAGGTCGATTTTCTATTAACTTAGAAAATCGACCTTTATTATATTAACTTTCACTATTTGATAGACAAGTTCTCTCCAAAGATGGCAACATTCTGCCTCTCCACTATAAATTTTTGTCCATCCCATTTTAATACTGTTTGAACATATCCAATTGCATCAGCATGGTATCTTCCTGCAATTTCTTGAAAAGCCATCAGTTCATACGTACCGTCCCTGGCAAAGTCGATCGGGTACAATCCACCAACAGGGTCAACCCACCCCTCAATTGGTTCCTTTAAAATTCCATTTCCATCATAGATTTCCGATAAATATTCTTCTCCTTTATATGCTAAATCTAATACGTATTGCTTTTTGGGATTAGAGCTAATTACTTTAACTTTGTAGTAATTTTCATAAAGCACTTGAAACTTGGAGGTTTCGTTAAAATCTTCTACGTCAAATACTTGTTGCATACTCCCATCCGTAAAAGAAAAGACAAATGCATAAATTGTCCCTCCACTTCCTCCAGTATCAATAACAACTAAAATGTCATCCACTTGATCACCAGTAAAATCTCCAAGAAAAATGGTGGGATTATACCCAACATTTTGATTTAAATAAATTCTTTCTAATGTATTTTCATGTTGATACAAAACGTTCAAAGTGATGTTCTGCCAAAAGGGGCTTCCTTCCGTTTTTTCTCCAGTTAAGTAAACAGTGTCCAAAAATCCATTCCCAGTTAAGTCCCCTCTAAAATACACAATAATTTCATCATTATTATTCCTACTATTTTGCATATGCTCTAACACTTGCTTCCTCATATTTAACAAAGACTCGAGTGAAGGGTACGGCTCACTGAAAGATAGAGCCTTATCAATAGAAATCATAAACTGCTCGAAATCCCCTGACTTCTTTTGAGCATCCGCTAAATAATACCAATAGTAGGAGAAATCATTAGATTTTAGTAGTCTTTCATAATAACTTTCTACCCTTTTAAAATAATATGGATATACATCCTTAGCTAAAACTAGTTGGTTTTCTTCAAAACGATATACATCTACTTTGTAGGCTTCGCCTGTATCATGTATCCATATCGCAAGTTCATATTGACCATCAGGACCGTATAGACCAGGCATGTCTTCTACTTCTAACTTACTATAAGCTATATTCGAAGTGGGCAATTGAATAATGCCTCCATCCATCCATTGTAGTAAATCTAACTTGGACCATTCGCTACCTATTTGCCAGCCAACAATAAGTGTATTCACCCAATTAGTTGTAATCGGTGCCGCCATTAAACTTGAAATACCATATCCACTTCCTTTTATATGTATTAAAGGTAGCCACTGGTTATCCACATTTTTTAAAATCACTAAGTAATTTTGATCTTTATACTTATAGGCACCAATTAATTCATTGATTTGGTCATTATCGATATCAGCCAACAACACCGCGGGACTATTAGGCAGTCCGGACAACTCAAGGATAGATGCGGTGGGTGGTAGAAAATTTAACAACACATTAACAAAATCCTTCACTTTTACACCCCTTTAAGCCATCATATGCAAAAGAAAAGTAAAACCTTCCATCAGTGAAAAGACAAGTATCTTTTACTAAGCAAAAAGATGCCAAAGAGGAACTTTCCCCTTTGGCACCTTTGCTAAATTTATTCTTTTGAATCTTGAACCGGTTCATCTTTCTTTACTTCTGTCTCAGTTTCTTGGGACTGTCCCGCAGGTGCAGGAACATTGACAAATAGTTTACCTGTCGCTTTTTGTCTTGTTTCATTTGCGAATTCATCTACCACTTTCACTTCGACAACTGCTCCATTCGCAACAGTATCCGCAGGCACTGTCCAATATCCAACGTAATGTCCATTGCCTTGCTCCATCATAGGTAGCTCAGTTGCATTAGTCACTTGTCCTACATTAGTTAATGGCATATGGATCACAAACGAAGGTTTTAATCCTGGGCTGCTGTCAAATTCAATTTTAACGCTTCTACCTGTTGCCAAATAAAGATCATTTTCTGGCTTCAGATTTGTAATTTCTGGGGCATTATAGTCTGCTGTAACAGTGACTTTTTTCGTTTCACTATTCCCCGCTTTGTCACTAGCCTCTACTAGAATTTCATTGACACCTTCATCTAGAAGAATCCGTTTAGAGTATTTTCCATTCGAAACCGCCGCAGCTTGACCGTTAACATGAACGAAATCTAGGTTCTCATCCGCAATAGTACCTTGTACTGTTACAGTTTCACGATTCGTTTTTTCTCCGTCAATCGGGCTATCGATAGTCAATACAGGTTTTAGTGTATCAAGAACAACAGTGGCAGGCTCAGATTGACCAGTTACTCGACCATCTAGTACTGAAACTGCTACAAATTCATTTGATCCTTCCGTCAGTTCCGTTTCTATAGAGAATTTACCAGCCTCGTCAACAATTACTGAGCCTGCATCTTCTCCGTTTTGTGTTAACTCAATTGTAGTTGTTGGTGAAGCAGTTCCTTGTACAGTAAACTGCGTTTCATTTGTTACTAAACCAGTCTCTGGTGATGTAATAATTGGACCAACAACTTCATAACTAACACGGGCACGAATCATATAATTCCCTTCTTCTGCTGGAGAAGGGGACCATGCTCCAGATACTCCTTGATAACTTCTTCCTGCATTTACTCCATTTTCGTCTGTTGCAAGACCAGGTGTATTTGGATTTGCAAAAGTTTGAACGTACACCATGAAGAAGTCACCATTTACCGTAATATTATGTTCTGTAAGATCTACTACAGTCCACTCACCATTACGAAGTGCTGTTGCATCTATAGGACCTGCTAGTTTTTTCCCTGGTGTACCATCTACCCCAGTAGCATCCCAAACTTCTACTGCAAATGCCGTTCCACCTGGGTTTGGCCATGCTGTATCCCAGAATCGGAAAACACCATCTGTCACAATCCCGTTCTCTTTCCCTTCAGGCATTGACATCTTCACAGCCCAAGCATTTCCTGCTGCATTGAAAGCGCGGGCATTTTCTGCTGTTCCGTCATCATATCCAATTTCTCCACCAGGATATGTGTAGAAGGGTTCTAGAGCCACATTTTGTGTAGTTGCATCAGGACCAATTGTAATTGAAACTTCTTGGCTATGGTACCCACGAGCAATTATCTTTAATGTGTAGTCTCCTTCGTAGGCAGTTAGAGAGTAATTACCAGATGCATCTGTTACTACTGGAGTTACGTTTGCATCTTCTACAAGGATAATCGTTGCTCCTTCAATTCCCTCTCCCGTCGATTGATCAGTGATTACGCCACTTATCGTATTTTCTTCAATTTCCGATAAAGTAAAGTTAGCAGTTGAAGTGCCATCTGCTTCGATCGTTACAGATTTTTCTTCAGATTCAAATCCGTAAGACTCTGCTTTAGCTGTAAATGTCCCTGCGCCATGCATAAGCGAATACGTACCATCTGCCGGGTTCGAATAAACCGAGCGACCAGATTCTAAGACGCTTACTTGAGCACCTAATGGTAGAAGTGTCGGATTAACAATTGTCTCTACTACTGGTGGTGCTATTTTAGTAGGCACTATAGGTTTAATCGTTTTAGGGTCAATTGCTTCTTTCAAAGATTTTTTATCCGTTTCTTTATTATTATCTTTGTTTGCTTTATTTCCACTATTACCTGCTTTATTGCCGTTATTACCTTTATTTGCACCTTTTGATACTTTTCCTGTTTGAGAAGTATCCTGTAAAACAACATCATCTAAATACCAACCATTTTTTACAACACTTCCGTCTGAGAAAGCGTTAAAACCAATGTATACTCGCTGACCTGCATAGTCTGTCAAGTCAACCTCTGCGTCGATCCAACCATTAGATGTACCTTGGATCATTAAAAGTTGTGTCCATTCAACTTGATCTGTAGAGATAAACACATGACCATAATCCCAAGCTCTTCCTGCTGAAGATTGTTCAAACTCGTGCCATTGTTTGAATTGTAGGTATGAGTTACCTTCTGGTAAATCTACTGGAGGCATAACAAGTGTAGCATTCATAGAACTCTCGTATGCTCCGTCTAAGTTAGTAGCGTACACTTTTTCTCCCGATGAAGCTCCATCAGGACCTACCGTTGGAATACCCCATTCCCAGCTATTCTTCTCCCCAAAAGAAGTCCAACCAACAGGTGTAGCTTCAAAATCTTGGGAATAACCAACTGTTATACCAGGGTTAACTTGGATTCCATATTCTTCACTAACTACCTCATTGTTACCGAAATCATTTATCGTCCATTTGTACGTAAATGTTTCCCCTGTTATAACTTCTCCAGGTACTACTACAGTGTATTCACCATCCGTATAGTCTCCAGATGTGCGCCCCGCTTCAATTGATTGCCATGCGCCGCTTCCATCTTTATAGTTTAAGTTAACTGATGAAACACTGATATTATCAGTAACTGATATTGTTAGAGGTAAAGCCATTCCCTCATACGTCTCAGCCGGAGCAGTATGTTCAAATACTGGACCCTCTGTATCATCGCCTTCTTTTGAAACCTGTCCTTTTAATGTTCCAAGACCTGTAATAATAGATCCTACTGCTTCATATGCATCTACTAATCCATATCCGTATCCATGATTCGGAACTGCTGTATATACAGAATCTGTTAATGGGTTTGCTGTATTAAGCAGAATCTCTTCCATCTCATTCACAGTTATGTCAGCATCCACTTGTCTAAGCAAAGCTGCTACACCGGCTACTGCTGGTCCTGCCATCGATGTACCATTCCATCCACCTTCATAAACCCCACCTGGTACAGATGAACGAATATTCACACCAGGTGCAGAGACATCTGGTTTAATCTCTGCATACGGAGAAGGTCCACGTAACGAGAAATTTGCTACTGCATTATTAATATCAGTCGCTCCTGTTGCAAATGATTCTGGATAGTTTGCAGGTGCTGCTACAGAACCTGCTCCACCAGGATTTGTTAGAGTAGTATTACCCGCAGAAAATTCCGGGAAAATTTCTGCTGCACGCCAATTGATCACGACATCACGGTACCATTCATCAAGTCCTGCTCCGCCACCCCATGAGTTATTCACTACATCTGGAGCCATATCCACTCGTGTATTGCCTGCTGCATCTGTTGGAGCTAGAATCCACTCCGCTGCTTCGAGTAAATCAGTATCTGATCCACCACTTGCAGTAAATGCTTTAACAGCGATATATTTTGCTCCTGGAGCTACCCCAATTTGGTTCGCACCATTAGGTTCACTACCAACCATAGTTCCTGTAACATGAGTCCCATGCCCTTGGTCATCATATGGAGTAGCGCGACCTGCTGTTGCATCAAACCAGTTGAAGTCATGAGAAACTGCTCCACTTGCCTTGTTGAAGCCACGATATTTTTCTTTCAACGCAGGATGGTCCCATTGCACACCTGTATCAATACTAGCTACAACAGTTCCTGCTCCGTCTATGCCCATCTCCCAAACTTCTGGAGCTTTAACACGCTCTACATTCCACTCTATATTAGCCGTTTCTGCCTTTGGAACGACTGCGTTCTCTGTTTTTGTAGTAAATAACTGACGAGTTTCATTTGGTAAGATTTTTTCTACCTCTGGGAATGTAGCCAATTTTTCAGCAATTTCCTGAGTTGCTGTAACAGACATTCCGTTTACTATATAGTATGACTCAACATCCTTTGCATTTCCCTTAGCAACTTCTTGCTCCAGAAATTCTGTAACAGTTTGCTGAGATTCTAAGGAAGTAGACTTCAATTCTGATACAACTGCCGATCGTTGAATAAGCTTGGTATTATGTGATGATAAATTTGCTTTTTCCGCTCTTTCCTTAGCTTCCCTAGCAACTTGTAAAGAATCTGATTTTTCCTTGAATTTTATTAGAAATGTAACTTTGTCATCGCTTTTGAAACTTTCAAGTAATCGACTGTTTAGCTTGTCCTTCGCAGAAATAGAATTGGAATTTGAATCCCTGAACGATTGATGAAGTTTGCTTGCCGTTTCAGCACTAACTACATTTGGTGCAACAAGCGAAAACGTCATTAGTACACTAGCAACAACACTAAGAACTTTAGTTTGACTCTTTTTCTTCCTCAACTTCATTCCTCCCTGAATTTTATTAAGATTTTTTTACCAACTGAACTAACAAAAGCCCACAAAAAAACACCCTCTCCTCCTCCCCAATAAATTTTGGTAAATAGAATCAATGGTGACAATCTAAATTTCTCTTGGTGTATATACAACAATAAAGTAATACAAACTTAAATAATGTCGAATTCTGACATAAATAATCTGAATATTGCAAAATGATAAAAATAAACTATTTTTAGTATTTTTTCACTAGGCTAATAGTAATTACTTTGCAAGTTTAATATTCTAAAAAACACTTTTATAATCCACTTTTAACCATATGGCTATTGATTTGGTAACTTTTTGTTTTTTTACGCCACTTTTTTTTCATTTTAAATAAATAAACAATTGTACCCGGTCGCAAAAAATGGGCAAGTCCCCTCATTTCTAACATTGTTTAATAACAGGTCTTTAATACCATATTTATTTTATATAACCGTCATTTAAACCAACATCTACAGTGTTTTTCGTTTTTTATTAAATATATTTAATTTGAAAGTACAATTTACCCATAAACCACTATAAACTAGTAGTCCTTAAGTTTTAACACTAATTAAAGTTGCCAAATTGTCGAATTACTATGAGGTTATTTCAGCTCAAAATGAAAGATATTATTCTATTAAATTTATTGGTATGGTTAAGGAAGATGATATTAAATGGAGGAGTTTTGATTTGCAAAGTTTACAATTTGAGGCATCATGGGAGAAGGCCATTGCTATCAATGACAGAAAACTGATAACCGACATTTTTCAAGTTAGCAGTAAAAAAGGTGAAGAGAGTATACAATTGGTACCCATTTGGGAAGCCATGAATTATAAAGGTGAGGTATTGATCACTGTTCTTATTCACAACTTTACAGATACACCACATACTTTTCGACATCAAAAATTTACCTACCAGGAAAACGAAACAGTTGTTGCAGAACATATTTTCACTATTCCTCAGGTAGTTATTAAACCAAGAAACAGCATGCCTTGGACATTTATCTTTCCTATTGAAAGTTTACTACTGAAAAAAATCCATGGAAATGGAAAGTTAGAATGTAAACTAAACGATTGAGTATATTAAAAAATAGCGAAACGCCTACCGAATTGTACGTTAGGCGTTTTCTAGTTAATGCTTTTTGTAACAAAAACTTATACTATCTTCATCAATTCTCTTTCTTTTCTTCCGTGTAATAAATAGTAAACGGGAATACAAATCACAATCACCGCAACCATTGCTACAAAGATTGTACGGTATCCAGTGTTAGGTACGATAAAACCTAAAATATATGGTCCTACCCCTAAACCAATATCAAATAAAATAAAATAAGTTGCAGTAGCCAAACCAAAACGATGGGGCTCTGTTACTTTAACCGCTATTGTTTGCGCCACAGAATTAAAGTTACCATAACCAATACCTATAAATGCGCCTGCAAGGAGTAACATCCACCCTGCTGAAGCCTGGCTAAACAACAGCATGCCAATAGCAAATAGAACAATACATGGGTATACGATTATGTTCGCACCTTTAGTATCCATTAGTTTACCTGTAAAGGGACGAGAAATAATAATAACAATTGCATACACTAAAAAGAAATAACTAGCGGCACTAACTAGATTTATGGACTCTGCATAGAATGACAAAAATGTCATAACGCCCGAATAACTAAACCCAATAATTAATGCCACAAATGAAATAGGCACTGCTTTCGGTTCGATAAATTGAGATAAAATGGAGCTTTTAACTTCTGTTTTCTCTGGTTGTTTAATTGGTGCTAATTTTAGTTTCACAGCTGCCAAAAATAATATACAGAGGATAGACAAAGCAAGGTTCATCGTGAACATGATTGTGAATCCATTTTCCATCTTCAATAGTAGAATCCCTATAAAAGGACCAATCGCAGTAGCTAGTACAGCGCTTAGACTAAAATAGCCAATTCCTTCTCCTTTACGGGCTCTCGGCAATATATGAGCCACAATGGTACCGGTAGCTGTACCTATAATTCCAACGGCAACCCCTTGTGCTAAACGGTTAACTAATAGTAGCGGGATACTGTTTGCTAAAAAGTAAAATAAGGAAGTAATAGTAAAGAAAGATAGACCTACCCACAATATAGTAGTCGGTCCTTTTATTCCGATGAAACGTCCAGCACCAAGTCTCCCTATTAATGAACCTATAATAAAAATACTAGATACTAAGCCTGCCGTACTGGTGGATGCCTCAAATTCCGATTTTGCATAAGATGCAATTGTTACAAGTAGTAAAAAATATACTAATGTCGCTAAAAAATTTATAGTTGAAACGATTATAAAATCCTTTGTCCAAAGTTTTTCCTTGTTCATAAACTACCACTACTTCCTAAAATTTTGCTGCAATTTTTCTAATACCTTTTCCACTACCTCACACTCTTCCTCCGTGATATCTACTAAAAGGGAAGCTTGAAAAGTATGTACTACTTTCTTTAATTGCTGATATTTAATTATGCCTTCCTCTGTTAAATGCATTACTTTTTTTCGTTTATCGGTACCGTAAACAACATATATTAGATGTTGGTCAATAAGTTTCTGAGCAAGCGCTGTTACAGATGGCTTCTCGACACTCCAGTAGAGGGCGATTTCTGAATTTGTCGCAGGTCCAACCTCAGAAATATATCTTATTAATCCCCATTGGGCTTCCGACATTTGATATGGGCCTAACACTTGCTGTAAACCATTCGCATAGGGTCTTTGCAGTATTTTAAATTTAGCAAACATCGAGTTCAGATGAGTATCCTCCTTCATATTATAAAACTAGTTAGTTAGCCTAATTAATTAAATATCATTTTACTGCATTTGTAAAGTATTTAATAATTCATTCAACAGCTGATCGTTTCATATAAAAAACACTCTCACCATTATTGGCAAGAGTGTTATTACAGTACATAATGAAATTCACTATTTAGGTCTTTCAAGAGAAAATATTTTACCAATTGTCGCATAGTTAGTTCCTGCTAGACGACTGACAGCATTTAAACTTTTGGGATCTACCTTTCCATCTTCATATATTGCTTCATCAATATGAAACTGAACTACTTCCCCTATGAATAAATCACTACTAGGTTCTTCTCCACCTAGAGGAATTGCTTGTATTAGCCTGCACTCCATTCGAACCTTTGCTTCTATTATGCCCGGTACCGTTACATTATCGCTTGCTACCAAAGTTAGATTCGCTAATTCAATTTCACTTTCTGAAGCAGGCAATGAAGCTGCTGTTTCATTGATTTTCGCTACATTCTCATCATCGACAATATGGACAACAAATTGTTGGTTATCATAAATATTGCGAGCAGTATCTTTTACTCGACCACTTGGTCTTTGGATAGCTAATGACACCATCGGCGGGTTGGACGAAACAATATTGAAATAACTAAATGGTGCTCCATTAACAATTCCACCACCAGATTGTGTAGTAACGAAAGCAATGGGCCTAGGAATAATAGAACCTATTAAAAGTTTATAATTCTCTCGCTCACTATTTTGTTTGGGATCAATCGAAATCAATAGTTTCAACTCCTCTATTAGCTGGTTGCAAGCACTTAATGGGAATAAGTTCTGAGCAAAACTTTCAATCTATTTGATATCGTTTTGCACAAAATTTATTTGGTAAATTATAAAATGTACATGCGAACATGTACATTTTATGATTTATCGTTTTACAATAATTATTTACGAATTGTATTTAATGCTGTTGTCCAAGGGATAACTTGATCTAGCATTTGGTTTACTGAATCTGCTTGTACCGCAGCTGGTTTGAAGTCTGTACCATTTTCAAAATCTGTAAATAATGATAATGCTGGATGTACACGTACATGCGCTACTAATAATTCACTTAAAATGCCACGTAAATGTTCAGTTGCACGAGCTCCCCCAACTGAACCATAAGATACGATCCCTGCTGCTTTGTTATTCCACTCTTCACGTAAATAATCTAAAGCATTTTTAAGTGCTCCTGTGATTGAGTGATTGTATTCTTGAACGATAAATACGAATCCGTCTTGTTTTGCAATAATTTCTGACCATGCTGCTGCACCTGATGCATCGCCGCCTGCTTCACCTAAAAGTGGTAGTTTATATTCTGCAATATCAATAATTGTATAGTTTGCATCTCCACGTTTATCAGCTAATTCTTTTACCCATGCCCCTACTTGTGGACTAACGCGTCCCTCACGTGTTGACCCTAAAATGATACCTATATTTAATTTTGTCATTGTTTTTTCCTCCTCTTGTTGTGGTTCCTGCGTTCCAAATAGTTTACTAAAAAAACTCAATTATTTTTTCACCACCTTAGTAGCAAGTATTACTAAACTACCACCATTTTTATTCACCAGATATTTAGTGAATATTTTTCTAAGTAATAGCTTTACTTTTCCCTATAGTTTCTTAAAATAATCAAAAGAAGAGATAATTAAGAAAAAGATAATCTATTTGATTTCGACTTTTATACCTCTAATTAATAAATCTTTAATTCGAGATAATAATATCATAAATCGAAAATTATTGTCAAATGAAGTGTTTTGAACTGCTCATTAAGGTTTGTTAAAATTTTCCCAACCTACCTAAACGTACCGCTCTGTGCAAGGTTTCTTTTGGCTATGATAGGAGCTTTCAAGCACACTTGCGTGGGTTTAGATGCTTATAGTTGCTATCCTTCTATAAAAAACACTCCTCCGTGATTGTCGAATGAGTGTTTTAGCGTTATTTTAGTAAGTCCATATATCGACTGGACACATATCTACCAATCCTGCGTAAAACCGCTTTTCTTCTTCCCTTAACTTGATGGTTTATTTGAATTTTCAACCCCAGAACAACCCCATTTTAAAATCCACAAAAAAACACCCTTACCATTCCTGGCAAGGATGCTCTATAAATATTGCTATATTAGTCTTTTTAAGTAAGCCGCCTTTGCCGTACATTCATTAGAAAGTTTTAAACCACCACTCCTCAAAGTGGGTGTTCGCAGATACTATCCTGCATGTCCTTATTGTCTAAAAGAGAACAAGGCGTGTCATTCCAGCTCTATATAAAACTCCCTATTACAGCTTAAAGGTTAAAACTTAATATCCATACGTACAATGCAGCTTATGTTTATATAATATACTCTTCTCGATTAAATTTCAATGGAAATGATTTGGTATAATGTAAAAAGAGCTACAGAGGATGTGATGAGGTGGACAAGGAATCAATAGAGAAAGAATTCGAAGACATTAGTGATGAAGAATTACAGATTCTAGTTCTAGAAGCACAAAAAGAAGCATTAGAAAAAGAAGCGTTACAAAAAACAAGACCAAAACCTAACAGACCTTTTCCAAAATGGATATTCTGGACAATGGCTGTCGTCTTATTCGTCAATACATTTGCAATCATTTTTCAGATCTATTCCATTCCGGCCATTGAATTTATCAAAACTTCCGCAAAATTATCAGCACAGGAAGATATTGCACGATATAAGGAAGCCGTTGTTGTTGTTTTAACGGATGATAGCAAAGGAACTGGATTCTCTATCTCAAAGGAAGGACAGATTCTCACCAATTATCATGTAGTCGATGACAATAAAAGCGTAATAGTTGGATTTCCAGAAGCGGGACGCTTTAAAGCAGATGTTATACAAACCTATCCGTCTATAGATCTCGCAATTCTACAAGTAGATGAAAAAGACCTACCTTATTTAGAGCTTGCAGAAAAACCATCTTACTCATTTGGTGATCCTATTACCTTTATCGGCAATCCACTTAAATTTACAGGTATTGCGAATGAAGGAACATTAATCGATTTTTATCAGTTAAGTGATTGGGAAGTCCCTGTAATGATGATGGAAGCCCCAGTGTATAGAGGAAATAGTGGTAGTCCTGTATTGGATGACAAAGGTAAAGTAATCGGCGTTGTATTTGCTACACTAGATCATGATGAGTATGGAAAAGTAGGCCTATTTGTACCAATTGAGGAGTATTATAAAGTACAAAAATAACAAAGTCGACTTCAGCTGTTAGACGAATTCGACTTTGTTATACCTTTTTATAGGATATCAATCTTATACGATAATACTGTCTTATGTAGCAAATACTCCATTATGATTCACATACCAGGAATAAAAAGATTCGGCTGGAACAGGTTTGCTTAAGTAGTAGCCTTGTGCGGTATTACAATTTATGGCTTGCAAGTTATCCCAAACTTCCTTACTTTCGATACCTTCCGCCACTACTTTAAGTCCTAAATTATGTGCCAGATTGATAACTGTGCGGACAATTATTTCGTCACTGTTGCTTTGAAGCATGTCTATCACGAAGGACTTATCTACCTTTATTTCATTGACCGGTAGGTTTTTCAAGTAAGCTAATGAAGAGTAACCTGTCCCAAAATCATCTATGGAAAGCTTTATCCCCATTGAAGACAAACTTTGTAATATTTCCCTTGCTCTAGTTGGATTACTCATAATAAAACTTTCTGTTATTTCTAAAGTTAGTGTCTGTGGATTCATATTGTATTTATTCAGTAACATTTGTACATCTTCGGAAAGTTGCATATCCTGTAAATTGGATGCGGATAAATTTACTGAAATCTGTAATTCTACTCCTTTTTCTAACCATTTTTTGCTTTGTTGCAAGGCCTTTTCAAGCACCATAACAGTTAGCTTTTTCATCAGTCCATTTTGTTCGGCTATAGGTATAAACCGATCTGGAGCTATAAAACCATAAGAAGGATGTATCCATCTCAACAAAACTTCGACACCGGTCACTTTTTTGGACTTCATTTCCACTTGTGGCTGATAGTAAAGCTTTAAACCATCATTATCTATTGCTTCTCTGAGATCTCCCACTAAACTGAGCTCTTCAATTGTATGTGTATCTAACTCCGATGAAAAGATACAATAGCCACTTTCCTTTCTCTTAGCTGTATACATGGAGATATCTGCTTTTTTCATTAGGGTTTGTACATTATCCCCATGGTCAGGATAAAAGACTATTCCTTGACTCAGGCTAATAGACAAAACATGATCATCTTGTACAAAAGGTTGTTCCATAACATTCAAGACTTGTTTTGCTATTTCCAATGTTTGCTCTTTTGTTGTGGTCGGTAAGTATAGTGCAAACTCATCTCCACCTAACCGGGCTACGGTATCTGTTACCTTCACAATTTCTGAAAGTCTATTTCCAACCTGCTGAAGTAATAGATCCCCGAAGTGGTGACCGAGTGTATCATTTATTACTTTAAAGTGATTTAAATCTATTAATATTAGAGCAAAACTATTATGCTCATTTTTTGCTGCTATTATCCCCTGCTCCAATCGGTCGTATAACAAACTTCTGTTAGGGAGAGAAGTTAGTGAGTCATGTAAAGCTTGATGAGCTAAAGCGGTCATTTGACTTTTGAGTTCACTAATATCGCGTATAGTACATGCGTATATATTATGATTATCAATAGCTGCGCTTCCTAGTTGAACCTCCGCTGGGAAAGTACTAGAGTCATTCCGAACGCCAGTAACTTCATATCTCTTTCCTAACTCATGACCCAATTCTATCGCCAAAACTGTTGCAGGTACAATTTGCATAATCTTTTTCCCAATCAGATATTCCTCATCGTAACCAAACATTTGCTTGGTAGCAGGATTGACTGTTATAATTTCGAATGATTCATTGTATGTAATCATCGCATCTATTGATGTATTCCGGATAATCCCAGTCAAAGCCTCCGCTCTCTTTAACTTAAGCGTAATTTCTGTTAGCTCTTGATTGGCTTTTTCTAAGCTCTGTGTTTTCTCGATCAATAATTCAGTATGCTCTTCGAGTCCACGTTTGTTTCGGTGAATAGCAGAAAGACTCTCGATTTTAGATTTAAGTATGTCTGGTTCAAAAGGTTTGAACAAATAATCTATCGCTCCCACAGAATACCCCGTGAAAACATTTTCCGGCGCTTTACTAATCGCTGTTATAAAAATTATTGGGGTGTCCCTTGTCTTAGGTCTAGATTTAATAATTCTTGCTGTTTCAAATCCATTCAGTCCAGGCATTTGTACATCTAACAAAATTACAGCAAAATCATCCTTCAATAAGCACTTCAGCGCCTCTTCTCCTGAATATGCTCTAATTAGATTGTAATCTAGGTCGCCTAACACGGCTTCCAGGGCAAGTAGATTTTCTGGACGATCATCTACCAATAATACATTTACATTTTCGATGTACTTCTCCATTTTGCACATCCTCATTTTAGATTTTTATTAATCTATTCTTTTATATAGTTTATTTGTTGCGTCTATTTCTTCGTAATATTGCATATAAGGGGAAAACCTTATAGATTCTTTGTTTCCTAATCCTAAGAATCCGAACCTACTAAGACTTTCTTTAAATAATCCATGAACATCATTTTGTAGCTCTTTATCAAAATAAATTAATACATTTCTACATAAAATTACGTTAAATTCATTAAATGAACTATCAGTTGCAAGATTGTGCCTTGCAAAAATAATATTTTCACTTAGGAAAGGTTGAAATTTTACTCCGTATTGATCCGCAGTATAATACTCCGAAAAGGCATGTAATCCTCCAGCCTTTTGGTAATTACTTGTATACTGTTTCATCTTGTCAAAAGAAAAAATCCCCTTTTCCGCTTTTTCTAATACATCCATATTCATATCAGTTGCATAAATCTTACTTTTTTTATAAAGGCCTTCTTCATACAGAAGGATTGCCATTGAGTATGCCTCTTCTCCAGTGGAGCACCCTGCATGCCAAATTCGTATAAAAGGGTAGGAGTGAAGAAGCGGAACTACATGTTTCCGAAATGCCAGATAAAATTCGGGATCTCTGAACATCTCGGTAACATTAATAGAAAAATCTTTGAGTAGTTTTTTCATTAATTCAGGTTCGTATAATACACGTTGTTGAAGATGAGAAATAGACGATAAGCCTTCTATTTCCATCCGATATTTAATCCTTCTATTAATAGAAGCGTAAGCATACCCCCGAAAGTCATGCCCATAACGTTGAAATATACCTTCTAAAAGTAACGTTACTTCTAGTTTTTCTATATCAGATTTTTCTTCTATATACTCCTGAGGTATGCTGCTCTTTGGCTTCATTAACTTTACCTCCTTATGAGTATAACCAAACTCTCATTAACGATAAAAGCTGATCGTTGATAATTGGTTTCGAAATATAGTCGGAAGCTCCCACTGCAATACACTTTTCTCGATCTTCTTGCATTGCCTTAGCAGTTAATGCGATGATTGGCAGACTTTTAAATTGTTCCATATCTCGAATCTTAGATATTGCTTCAAAACCATCCATTTCGGGCATCATAATATCCATTAATATAAGGTCTATATCAGTATTCGTACTTATCATATTTAACGCTTCTAGACCATTTTCAGCAAAAAGTACATCCATATCATATCCCTCTAAGATACTAGATAAAGCAAAGACATTACGAACATCATCATCTACGATTAAAATCTTTTTACCACTAAAGAACAGTTCGTTTGTCTTAATGGGCAAAGTAGGTTTAAGTATAGATTCTTCTAAAGTACTTTTGTCCTCACGGGAAATGAACCGACAAATTTCGTTCAGTAGACGTTCAGATGAGTTTATACCTTTGACGATGATTATTTCTGTAAAATGTTTTAATTCCATTTCTTCCCTTACTGTCAATTCTTTTTCTGTATAAATAATAACAGGAGTCTTATTCCATTCATCCTGTTCTTTTAACTGCTTTAGTAATTGATTTACCGTCATATCCTGTAATCCTAGATTTAATATAATGCATTTATAACTTTGTGCCTGTAATGCCCTTATTGCTTCTTTCCCTGATGTAACTGCTGTTACCTTTGTAGTGGAATAATGGGAAGATATAATCTCTCTTATGCCGTCTCGTTGAATATTATTTTCTTCGACAATTAATACTCGACTCTCAACTTCTGCAAGTTCATTGTCCATGTAGTCTCCAACCTCAACTACATCTATCGTGGTTGCAATTTCCTTCTCTACTGCATAAACCTGATGATTAAGAACAGTTGGTATGAATAGTTTAAATGTACTACCTATACCTTCTTCACTTTCAACTATAATTTCCCCATTTAATAAGGAAGCATGTTCTCTACTTATAGATAGGCCAAGCCCAGTTCCTCCGTATTTCCTACTAGTAGTTCCATCAGCTTGTTGAAACGCCTCAAAAATAATCGCTTGTTTGTTTTGAGGAATACCAATGCCTGTATCTGTTACAGAAAAGGAGATATAATCGGTTTCTTCTGCGCGATTTAAATTCAAATTATCCTTTGAAACATGCGATACTTGCAACGTAACGCTGCCATTATCCGTAAATTTGATAGCATTTGCAATTAGGTTTTTAAGTATTTGCTGAAGTATTTTTTCATCCGTATGAAGAATATCTTCCGTATTAATTTCATTTATTATATGAAGTTCAAGACCTTTATCGTATGCTGTAGCATGAAAGTTTCTTTCCACAAAGTCAGTAACTTCTTGTATCTTCACTTCATTTACTTGGATTTCAACTTTTCCAGACTCAATTTTAGATAAGTCCAAAATATCACTTATGAGATCTAACAAATCACAGCCGGCTGAGTTAATCGTCTGCGCATATTGCACTTGTTTATCAGATAAGTTGTGAAATTTATTTTCTGCTAATAACTTAGATAAAATGAGCAGGCTATTTAAAGGTGTCCTCAATTCATGGGACATATTCGCTAAAAATTCGGACTTGTATTTAGAAGTTAGTTCTAATTGTGTAGCCTTTTCCTCTAACTCAGTCTTTGCTCTCTCTACTTCCTTGTTTTTTAATTCATACTTTTGATTGTGCTCTTCGAGTAAGAGTGCTTTTTCCTCTAGTTCACTATTAGATAACTCTAATTCTCTTGCCTGTTGTTGAAGCGTCAGTTCGGATTGTATTAATGCTTTTGTCTGTGTTTCCAATTCTTCGTTAAAACGCTTCAACTCTTCATGTTGAGTTGACAGCTCTTCGGATTGTGTTTGCAGTTCTTCTGTCATCGTTTGTGACTCTTGAAGTAACTCCAACATTTTTTTACGACCAGTTATATTGTCAATTATAATTCCTGAATAGTCAGCTAACTCTTCTAGTAACTTCTGTTCAATACTACTAAACTGTTGGAAAGAGGCTATTTCATAAACCGCTTTAATCTTGCCCTCAAATACTATAGGTATAATGAGGATTTGCTTGGGAATAGCTTTTCCTACTCCAGAAGCAATATGTATATAACTTTCCGGAATATCAACAAGGCTGATTGTTTCTTTAGACAATGCACTCTGACCTATCAAACCTTCCCCTAACCTAATAATCCTATTTGTATCATCTTGTTGTTTATAAGCGTAAGTTCCAGTTAGTTTAAATACAGGCTCTTCTTCAATTTCTTCATTTAAATAAAAAACACCATATTTGCCACCTACTAATGGAGTTACCGCTTGTATAAAGTTGTGAGAAAAGGAGCTTAAATCTTTTGAGCTTTGGAGAGAAGTAGTTACATCAGCAAGATTTTTCATCATCCATGCTTGTCCTTCATTTCTAGTACTTATTTCAAGTTCTTTTTTCACTTGGTTCTCAAGTGTTTCTGCCATCGTGTTGAATGATATAGATAGTTGTCCCAGTTCATCATTTGTTATACCTTCTATTCGACTGGACAAGTTAGTTTGGCCTGTCGAAAAATCGCTCATAACTCTAGAGAGATTGTTAAGTCCTTTAACTATTCCTCTAGTTACAGAAATGGAAATAATGATTCCTAAAATAATTCCTATTAGAGCAAGAAGAGTCAAAACTATTGAAGTACTCTTATATTCTGAATCAGCTTTAACAAGCGTAGCATCCATGTCTGTTTCATAAAAGTTAACTAGTTTAAACAGTGAATCGAAAAATTCTTGTTGAATAGCCTTCCCTTCTGTCCTCACTAGATCAGAGGCTTCTTCTTTTTTACCATCTTGAACTAAAGTAATTTCCCTTTCCACAAGATCGGAGAAATTCATTCGCTTTTGCTTGATCTCTAAAAGAAGGTTAGCCCCCTCTTGTGTATTGACTAAACTTTCAAGTTCTTCAATTGCTATACCCCCTCTATCACCTGCTGAACGAATACTTTCTATTTCTTTTTGCATTTCGCTTTCAGATTCAGTTAAGACGAGATAAGAAATCCCTTTTGCTTTGTTGTTGAATTCATAGCGTATGTCAGATATAAGCTCAATTTTTTTATATCCATCGTTAACTACGGCGTTCATTTTATTGAACGTTTCCATTAATGACCTAATTCCAATACCCGCAACTAGACTTAAAATAAGTATCACCGCTAGGAATCCTAAGGTTAGTTTTCTCTTAATATTCAAAATTTTTTCTCCTAATCATTGAATTTATAGACTATTCTAATTTTTTATTTCATACTACTAATTTACTTGATGACTGCACAAAAAAATAGTCCTAATTTACCTAAATCTAAAGTAGTTGGTTTTCAAATTATTATTTCAAATCAGTATATTTTACCTATAAACTATTTAGAGGGAAGCTCTATCTCTCTATATATCCCTATACTGCACAAAAAAATAAAGTCCATTTCGCAAATTTAGCGAAATAGACTTTATATAAAATAACCTTACATTTCCCTACTCTTTTAAAAATTTCTCTCGCCAAATAACTCGTTCTTTTTCATTCAGCTCATTTTCGAGTGTTTCATCCCATTGGTCAAGAAATGTATTCCAGACTCTCGCGTACAGAAGATCCTCTGATGGATTGTATAAAATAAATTCAAAGCAAGGAACATCATCTACATATAGTTCCGTGTTGGATACAATTTCAGATACAACGGTTTGAAGATCTCCATCCACTTTTTCCATTCCATTTGCTTGAAGTGCATCAACTAGTACGTCTTCTGCCCATTTAAATCTTACTTTTTCCTCCGAGGCATATCGGAAAAGATTCAACGTTTCTTCGCCGTCCAATGCCGGTTTTATTTCTCCCTGTAGAAAAGTAGAGTGGCTTGGGCTATAAAGTAAATTCTGGCTTTGAGCATCTAGTTCTTCTTCAAATATTCCATCGTTGAGTTGTTTAATCCCTTTTTCAGTTAACGTATAAACTTGATTTTTTATTTCTACTAATTGAGTTCTCTTCATAATGTTGATCAAATCTTCCATAAATAACTGCTCCACAAGTAGTAACTCACTAATTTGCATAGCACTTGTTACTTTTGCTTTTTGACATGTTATCAACATCATTTTCATTAGAACATCCATTTTTATACGTTTTACAGGTTTATATTCCACTTCAATTGTATGAAGTGGAATCGTCCACGCTGTGGATGAAACTACTTTAGCTTGAACATTTTGTAGTAACTCTTTTTTGAGGCGTTTTTCTAGTTCAATCATTTTAATATACTCCTATAACCTAAACATTATTTCTTTCTGGCACCTTGAAAGTTAGTCCATCCGTTCTTATCTTTTACAATTTGAAGCAAGCGACCATACATTTCTCTAGAAGTTTTTTGTTTTGCTCGTTTAGTGAACATATCGGAGCTTCCTACTAAAACAAGCAACTCTCTTGCTCTTGATAATGCCACATTTAAGCGACGGTAGTCATTAGCAAATCCAATGTCTCCACTCTTTTCTTGATTGTTCCTTACCATACTTAGTAAGATGACATCCATCTCCATCCCTTGAAACTTATCTACAGTTCCAGTTCGGAAGGTCAAATGAGTTAAGTTAACCTGCTGTTGAATAAGTCGATCAATTCGCTTGACCTGCTCCCCGTAAAAACTAATGACCCCAATACTTTTACGTTCATCAGGATTCATTCTTCCTTCTTTTTTAGCAATTGCCGTAGCCTCATTTAAATCTATTAGTACGTCACGAATAGTATCTAACTCCGCTTGGTTAAAACGACTTTTCCCATCCTTCATACGCTCTTCAAAATACGGTTT
This sequence comes from Psychrobacillus sp. FSL K6-1464, assembly GCF_038003145.1. Classification (NCBI taxonomy): domain Bacteria; kingdom Bacillati; phylum Bacillota; class Bacilli; order Caryophanales; family Bacillaceae; genus Psychrobacillus; species Psychrobacillus sp. FSL K6-1464. Next base: position 397,523 of record NZ_JBBOOP010000001.1, on the reverse strand, counting down.
TTGGTTAGGCATATCTATCCATAACAGATGGTCTTTTCTATTCACGTAGCGCGATTCAAGTAGGTGGTCTCGGGCAGAATCTGAATCAACCAACCCACATTGGAGTCGATAATTCTCTTCCTCATAAAACGGAGTGATTGTCTGCATTATACTTTCATGCATTCTATACTGGATTGCTAGCATCGTTTTACTCGTCTTAGGTAAATTTTTGAATAACCGTTCAAATAATGATTCCTTTAAAAGTTTTTTTAACTCATCCTTTTCCTCTAGATTTTCACTTTCTTCTAGTATAGCCTGTAGTGTTTCATCTAGAGTATCCTCTCCAACAAGAGGTGGTAGCTGATGATGATCACCAACTAGAATAACTTTCTTGCCTTTTAACATTGGTAAAAGCAATTCAGGTGGAGTTGCTTTAGAAACTTCATCTATTATAACTACATCAAAAACAGGGTAGTTTTCCATAAATTCTTTACGCGCAGATGCAACACATGTTGTTCCAATAACATTGGCATGACGAACATATAACTTACGAATTTCATCTAAATCGTGGTCATTTGCATCCTTTAATAGTGAGTACCAGTCTTTTTGCACTGTTTGCGTAATTGGAAGGCGATCCTTCTCTAGTTGAAGCTTTACTATTTCTTCTTTAGTTTCTTTTATCGTTTCCCCTACTTTGTCGAATGCATGTTCAGGGTTTTGAAGTATAATTTCATCTAAAGCTTTTAGTTTGCGCTCTTGCTCTAAACCATCTGCATTCACTTGTTTAATTTTTTGATCGTTGTCTTGGAGAATAGCTTGTTTTCCCTCTAGTTCCTTGGTTAGCTGTTGAAAATGATTCTTTTTCATTTCCAGTTGTTCCATATAACTTATAACCGTTTCTTTCGTTTTCTTCAATTTGGCAAGAGAGACTTCGATTTCCGATTTCCTGCCTCTTAAATCCGAGTGTATCAAGAGTAGATTGGTTGTATCGATCTCCGTCTTTAGCTCATTCACTGTCTTTTGAAGAAACTCTAGTTGTTTCTTTTCATTTATCGTCTTATTAGCTATATCAGTTTGAAGATGTTGAAGTGATATAAACTCTCTATTGCTATCACTGAGCACTTGTGACTTAATCGTTTGAAACTTAGTAATGGAACTATTTTTTACTAACTGAATCATTGATTTCTGCTTTATCACAAATTTTTCTCTTACATATAATCCTTCCAGTAATATAGCTAACTTTTCGGTTGTTAGTTCATCATCACCCGTCATAATGTGCTTCATCCGATTCATAAACTGATGAATTTCTTTTACCGTATATTCAGTATCAAACAAAATACCGCTTCTTCCCATGTTGTTTTTTACATTTTCAACAGGGAATTTATACTTGAGAAGTAACTTTTCTACATAATCTATAGCAGCGTGTAAGCGAGAGTTTAAATCTTGCCAATCATTGAATGCTTTAATTTTGTCTATTAGCTCATCTAATTCAGCCATCTGTTGCTGTAGTTGCGATGATAGTTCTATTCCATACTCTTTCATTGTACTTTTCAGCTGATCTATCTTCTTGATAGAATCTATATCAGTCTTTAACCTTTCAAGATGATTTAACTTTGTCAGTACGGTTTGATACTTCTCTCTATATGTTTCTACATTTGCTTCTGTTTGTTGCAGGGACGCTATCGTGTCCTTATATACAAGGTAATTTTGAATTCCCTTTATCTCTACCATAAGAGAGTCTATTTCGGTGACAAGTTCTTGCTTAGTCGGATTAGACACAAGGAATTGCTCCATAGTATTTACTTCATGCGCTAAAGCTTCCGACTTTACTCGTACTTCGTATAGTCTTGATTCTAGCTCTTCATGATCTTTTTTTAATAAAACCAATGCTTTTTTTAACTTTTTAATCTCTTCTATTCCTAACTCATACTCCACTTTTGCTTCTGCTTTTTGTTCAATAGCTTTTTTCAATAAAATTTGTTCTTTACTAAGTTCCTCAATTTGAAGCTTACATCCAGCTATTTGTTTAAGGAGCTGACCTTCTCTTAAAGAGTGTTCATCCAACTCTTTTTGTAAGGCAGATAAAGTTTGTTCTTTCCAATACTGCCCCACGTTTTCTTCGATAAACCTTTTGCCCTCTTCTTCAATACTTTCTGTCCTACCGAATCGCAGAATACGAATTTCTTTGTTTGAAAGTAATCTACTAAGTGCATTGTCTACTGCTAAATTAGATTGAGACGCTACAAGAGTACGTAACCCGGCCTTTGCATTTTGTTGACATATTTCAGAGATGACCGTTGTTTTTCCAGTGCCAGGCGGACCTTGAATTACATATAAATCTTCCGCTGACATCGCACCAATTACCGCTTCTTGTTGGAATTCGTTTAGCTGGTTATGGAATTCTAATTCTTTACGCTTTGCATTCACACGAATGGTTGGCCGATCTTCGAATAAAATTTTCTCGAGATTTGGATTGGCAGCTAACCCATTTTGTAAATCTTCAAATCCCTTCCGTAGACGTCTAATTTGACTGAGGGAGGCGAAATTACTAAAAACTACCTCTTTCGATTTGGGATTCCATTGATTTTTCCTTGCAAGTTCTCTATATTTTGGCTTGATTTCTATTTCAATTGTTTGTTTTGCTCGATCTGATTTCAATATATCGCCTACGTCATTTTGGAAACCTTTTAACGTTACACTAAGACCTCTTAAGTTTTTCCATTCGTTCGCATTCATCGTACAGCCTTGCAAGCTCATACGACTAAAATCTGCATTGAAGATAAGTTTAGAGTATGGACTAGTTATATCCGCAATATCTGCATTACGCTCTTGAATCTTCAAATAACCTTCCCAACTAGAAATTCGTTTTTTTACATACTCTGAACGCTCTTCTGCTACAGGGAGTTCTTGAATTTTTGTATGCAATGCTAGCGGCATGCCTGCACCATTATTTTTAGCAGTAACAAATGTTAAATTGACCGGGAGACGGCGATTAGTACGAACAGGAACCTTCGGACCTCTCACATAAAGACCTGTTGCAAGTAAACCGTCTTTTTGCAGGATACACTCCATCACTACTACACGGTTATCCATTTTTTCAGCTAGCTTATTGTTTGCTACATTATCAAAATATATGGACAGTGATGTATTTCCATGATTATTTACTGGGCGCTTTTCAATATGTACTTCAAAAGAACTCTGTATGTTAAAAAAGGCATGTTCATCAGTTGACCATTCCTGAATTCCTTTGCGCGCTTTATTAGTAATCATTAAATTACAGCGCAATGTCTTAACTAAGGTTGCTGATTGGCTCATGAACAAACCTCCTTCTTTATCGTAAGTAAATACGTAATTTATTCAACTTATCTATGTTATCATTTTTAGCTGAGAAATTGCATAATCCGACTTATCTATCTTTCGCTAATACTATTTTTAAATAATATCAATAGGAGTTATGACATAAATATGAATATTTTGTGAATTAATAATTGCTTACTCTATTAATCTTTATTATGATAGATTTACAGTTTTTAGATAGAAAATTCTAAAAATTGAATATAATTTAGGAGGAACGTGCATGGCGATTAAGACCGAAACTGCTTTAAATAAGACGAAACCTCTAGATAAAAAGAAAACAACACCCCAAAAAGGGGGTCCGCCTAATTATTCTGCGATTGCAGAAAGTACAGAGTTCAAATCCCTGAAAAGAAAGAAAAACAAATTTATTTTACCAATAACAATATTTTTCTTACTGAGTTATATTTTGCTTCCCATTTTGACTTCTTATACGACTATTTTAAATAATAATGCATTTGGTGACATCGCTTGGGTTTGGATTTATGCTCTTTCACTCTTTGTAATGACATGGGTATTATGCATGGTTTATGTCCGCCGTGCCAATGATTTTGATAAAGAAGCAGAGATTATTTTTGAAAAAGAAAAGGCTGGTGACTATAAATGAATGTAATAGGATTGGCATTTTTTGTAGCAATAGTTGGACTAACTTTATTTGTTACATATATAGCCTCCAAGCGTACAAACTCAGCCAGTGAATTTTATACAGCTGGTGGCGGATTAACTGGCTGGCAAAATGGAATTGCGATTGCTGGAGATTACTTATCCGCTGCTTCTTTCTTAGGTATCGCAGGCGCAATCGCACTTTTCGGTTTTGATGGTTTCTTTTACAGCATTGGTTATTTAGTAGCTTACTTGGTTGTGTTATATATTGTAGCTGAGCCACTACGAAATCTCGGGAAATATACTCTTGCAGATATGATTACTGCTAGGTTCGATCAAAAGAAAATTCGTGCAGCGGCTGCTATAAGTACATTAACTATTGTTTTGTTTTATATGATTGCACAGCTTGTAGGTGCAGGTGCACTTATTCAATTATTATTAGGAATCGATTATTGGGTTGCTGTTCTTTTAGTCGGTGTCATGATGACTATTTATGTACTATGGGGTGGAATGGCTGCAACTAGCTGGGTACAAATCATAAAAGCTGCCTTGTTGATGGTCGGCACTGTGCTTATTTCCGTCCTAGTATTGTGGAAATTCAACTTTAATATTCTAGGCATGTTTACAGAAATGAAATCCATAACCGCTAATGGTGAAGCATATTTACATCCTGGTGTGAAATATACAAACGGACTAGATACGATATCTATGATGATTGCATTAGTGCTAGGAACTGCTGGTTTACCACATATTCTAATGCGTTTCTTTACTGTAAAAGATGCAAAAACGGCTCGTAGCTCCGTTGTTTACGCTACTTGGATTGTAGGGATCTTCTATGTATTAACTATTTTCTTAGGATTTGGTGCTGCTGCATTTGTAGGTTCTGATGCAATCATAGCAGCTAATCCGGCTGGAAATATGGCTGCTCCTTTATTAGCACAGGCTTTAGGTGGAGATATTCTAATGTCGTTTGTCTCAGCAGTTGCATTTGCTACAATCTTAGCCGTTGTAGCTGGCTTGGTGCTTTCAGGAGCATCCGCTTTTGCACATGATTTATATGGACAAATTTTCAAAAAAGGTAAAGCAACAGAAAAACAACAAATGAACGCTGCGCGTCTTGCTTCTGTTGGGGTTTCTGCTTTCTCTATACTGCTAGCACTCGGTGCACAGTCTATGAACGTGGCATTCCTAGTTTCTCTTGCATTTTGTATTGCAGCAAGTGCAAACCTCCCAGTAATCATTTATACAATTTACTGGAAAAACTTTAATACCACTGGTGCTTTGACCGCTATAATCACTGGTCTCCTTTCCGCTCTTATACTTGTGGCAATAAGCCCTAACTTATGGGCTGCGGACGGTTCAATGGCCTTTACTGGGGAAGCTCTTTTCCCACTCACCAATCCAGCTTTAGTTTCAGTTCCTCTTGGATTCTTAGGTGGTTGGATCGGCACACTTTTTGGTGCTCGAGCAGATCAACGAAAATATGCAGAAGTAGATGTAAAAGCAAATATTGGTTTAAAATAACTTGTTTCCGTAAAAAAACCGATTCCTTTGGGAATCGGTTTTTTCCTTTATAATTACTCTGCTCGGTCCGGGAATACTCTATCCACTGTATCTGTGAATTCATTAAAGAACCCTTCTACCGGCTCATCTGCTCTTATTCTGTCTCCATAATCTTTAAACTGTTGCGATAAATCTGGATTGGCTGATACATACACATTTTTGAAGTCAGCATTTTCTTTCTTAGCAGCATCTGAAATTTTAGTTTTTATTTCTTCTGTCTCTTCCGTACCTTCTTTTAGTTCTACTGCCACGTATGCATTATTGTCTGTTACTAATACACTTGCCGATTCTACTTCTTCTAACTCTGTAATTTTATCTGCTACTTGATCGGCTACTTCTACATCTTGTGCATTAGTATCGTTTGTTGTACCGCCATTTGTAGCATTGCCATCTGTAGTACCTGCATCTGTTCCATTCATGCCTTCATCTACCATATCGGTGTTTTCTGTTGTTTTATCTGTCCCGTTGTCTTTCGCTTCATCATCATTATTATTACCACATGCAGTCAGTAATCCGATGAGAAGCATCATAAATACTAGTTTGAGTAATGTATTCACTTTTTCTTTCCTCCTTTTGATTTGCTATAAAAATAGCTTGGTCTATTTAATGGGAAATATGCGTAAGTTCATAAAAATGACTTCAATCTCTGATATACTTTGTTTATTGAAAAATCAGATAAGGGGAGAATATTAAAAATGAGTATGGATATTATTAAACAGCTTGAGGCATCATTCGATGAAATGGTCAGTATTCGGCGCTATTTACATATGCATCCGGAAGTTTCGTTTCAAGAAGTCGAAACAGCAAAATATATACAAAAATTCTATACAGAATTAGAAATACCTTTCCAAGCAAATGTGGGCGGCAATGGGGTTGTTGCAAGAGTAAAAGGAACTTTACCAGGCAAAACTGTTGCATTGCGAGCAGACTTCGATGCTCTTCCCATCCAAGACGAAAAAAATGTCCCTTATAAATCAACCGTTCCAGGAGTCATGCATGCTTGTGGTCACGACGGACATACCGCTGCATTACTAATACTTGCTCGGACGATAAATGAATTTAAAGATCAACTAGCAGGTGAATATGTATTTATCCATCAGCATGCGGAAGAATATGCTCCTGGTGGCGCTAAACCAATGATCGAGGCTGGTTGTTTGGAAGGTGTAGATGTTATATTTGGCACCCATTTATGGTCTCAAACGCCCCTCGGTACCATTGAATATAAAAGTGGCCCCATTATGGCAGCAGCAGATCGTTTTTCAATCACTATCCAAGGAAAAGGCGGCCATGGTGCAAATCCACACGACACAAAGGATTCTATCGTAGTTGCCTCACAGTTAGTTGTAAACTTACAGCAATTAGTTTCTAGACGAGTAAATCCTACTGAATCCGCAGTGCTTTCTGTAGGATCTTTCATCGCTGATAACGCATTCAATATTATTGCAGATACGGTGAAAATGACCGGTACCGTCCGCACATTTAAACCTGACGTTAGAGATTTAATGGAAAATGAATTAAAACGCGTCTTAGAAGGCAATTGCTATACAGCGGATTGCTCTTATTCTTTCCTATATGAAAGAGGCTATCCTCCTGTAATTAATCATATAGAAGAAACAGACTATGTTGCAGAAATCGCTAGAACTGTTCCAGGAGTAAGCGAAGTGATTGAATCTGAGTTATTGATGATCGGTGAGGACTTTGGTTATTACCTAGAAGAAATTCCAGGTACTTTCTTCTTTACGGGGGCCATGCCGGAAGGAGATGTTTTCCCACATCATAGCCCCAAGTTCGATTTTGATGAACGTGCAATGTTAGTAGCTGCTAAAACGTTAGGAATTGCTGCGATTAACTACCATATGAAGTGAAACAAGACCTGAGAATCGGCTAGATTCTCAGGTCTTGTTTTCGCTTGTTGATAGCACCTATTGTACGAATGATAAAATTATTGTAGGATTAGTTGTTTGCAGAATTAAAGATTTTTTAAACCGTTTAGGAAGTTTGGTGAAATATTTGAATACAAAAGCGTTAATACTGGCATTATTTTCAGTAACTATTTGGGGTTCTTCGTTTGCTTCCATTAGTGCTAGCTTGCAGGGAGGATATACTGCAGGGCATTTAATATTAGTTCGATTTTTGATTGCTTCTATTATATTCTTTATTATTGCCTTGTGGCCTGGAGTCCAATTTCGATTACCTCACAAGGAAGATCTATTTAAAATAGTCATTCTCGGCTTGATCGGGATTAGTGTATACCATCTATGTGTTACATTTGGGCAACTATCGATATCTGCAGGAACCGCAGGTATGCTAATTGGTTCCGCCCCTATCTTCACAACTATTATTGCGATCATCGTATTAAAAGAACGACTCGGCAGAATTGGTTGGTTTGGATTAGCATTTGGATTTGTCGGCATTCTAATGATTGCTTTAGGGACAGGTGGAGGATCTTTAGGTATCTCACCAGGAGTATTTCTCGTTATTATGGCAGCCTTTTCTACCGCAATATTTTTTGTTTATCAGAAACCTTTATATAAAAAGTATACTGCCATTGAATTGACTGCCTACTTTACTTGGGTAGGTACGATACCTTTTTTATTCTTTGCACCTGGACTTCTCGAGGGAATACAACACGCAACGTTAGAGGCTAATATCTCTGCAGTCTATATAGGGATATTCCCAACTGCAATTGCTTATTTAACATGGGCCATGGCGCTGTCTTATAGTGAGGCAAGCTCCGTTTCAAATTCATTGTATTTGGAGCCAGTCGTTGCAATTATTGTGACGTGGATTTGGTTGCAGGAGCTACCTTCTGCCCTATCTATTGGTGGAGGATTCGTTGCTATTGCAAGTGTCATTCTTGTAAATATGTACGGCAAAAAACATCAGTTAAAGCTCTCACCACAAGCTTCGCCCCCTACCTATGATAAGATAGACATACTCTAATTGAAGGGAAGTATAATATATGAAATCTCCTTTTACATTTAACCATACGGCACCTAACAATGCTGATCAAAAACAACCAGCCTTATTTTTACTACACGGTATGGGGAGTAATGAAGAAGATTTACCTCAGCTAGTAAAGGATTTTGAAAATACGCATCATATTTTTAGCTTACGGGGTCCTATCGTACATAAACCTGGCTATTCGTTCTTCCTGATTGAAGAAATAGGAAAGCCTATAAGAGATGTATTTGATAAAGTTGTCACGCATCTTCAAGCTTTCATTCGAGAAGCAATAGTTGAGTACAACTTAGATCCTAAGGACATTACAATACTAGGCTTTAGTCAAGGTGCTATCCTTGCTCAAACAGTAGCACTAACAATGGGACCTGAAATCAGTAAAGTGGTCGCATTAAGTGGATATATACCTGATTTTGTAAAAACAGAATATAGTAAGCAAAGTACTACTCACTTATCCATCTTTATATCTCATGGGGACTATGATTACGTAATTCCATCACAATGGGGACAAGGTAGTAAGGAGTATTTCGAAACTACGGGAGCCAATGTGACTTTTAAAACGTATACTGATGGGCACGGAGTAACACCAGAGAATCATCAAGACTTACTAGAGTTTTTGAATAAGAACTAATAATAATAGAGGAGAAGCGATATGTTGCCAGAAACATTTTGCTTCTCCTCTACTTTTATTACGAATGCATCATTCCATTTATATTAACTAGATGTATATCATTCAACTTAATAGCTAAAGGTGAAAAATTCTGATAAAATTACACTATCCTCTGCTAATAAAAGCTTTGGTTTTTGAAACTTATTACAGCATTTCGTCGTATATATTATATGACTAGAAAATGGAGGTAAAGAAATGGGTATTAATTTAGTTAAAGGTCAAAAAATTGACTTAACAAAAGGCAGATCTTCCTTATCTGGTGTTATGGTCGGATTAGGTTGGGATCCAGTTGTAAAAGAAAAGAAAAAAAGCGGATTTTTAGGTGGACTATTGGGTGGTGGCGGCAGTGCTGCTGGCGCTGAAATAGATTGCGATGCCTCCGTAATACTTCTAGATGAAAAAGGCAAATTATTATCTAAAGAAAACTTAGTCTATTTTGGAAACAAAACTAGTAAAGATGGCAGTGTTGTCCATTCTGGCGATAACCGTACAGGTGATGGCGATGGTGACGATGAAGTAATAAATGTAAACTTAAGTGCTATTTCACCTTCTGTACATAAGTTGGTGTTTGTAGTTAATATTTATCAAGCAAAACAAAGAAAACAAGATTTTGGGCTTATCCAAAATGCCTTCATCCGCTTAGTAGATAGCGGGAGTAAAGAAGAGTTAATACATTATAACTTGACGGAAAGCTACGCTGGGAAAACTTCCTTGTTCCCTGGTGAACTATATCGTCATGGATCAGAATGGAAGTTCTCTGCAATTGGCGAAGGTACAGCAGATTTAGATATCGGTTCTATAGCAAACAAATACTTATAAGGAGTGGTTATTAATGGGTATTAACTTATCAAAAGGACAAAAGGTAGATTTAACAAAATCGAACCCAGGCTTAGTAAATGTAACAGTTGGATTAGGTTGGGACACTAATAAATACGATGGCGGGAAAGACTTTGACTTAGACTCATCCGTATTCCTTTTAGGCAGTAATGGAAAATGTGCTACTGAAGCAGACTTCATCTTCTATAATAATGCGACTGGTGGTAATGGTTCTGTCGTTCATACAGGAGATAACCGTACAGGTGATGGAGATGGCGATGACGAGCAAGTGAACATAAACTTATCCACTGTACCATCTTCTGTTGATAAAGTTGCTTTTAGTATCACTATTCACGATGCAGAAGACAGAGGTCAAAACTTTGGTCAAGTAAGTAATTCATATGTACGTATTTTAAATGCAGATACACAAGAAGAGATAATTCGCTATGATCTTGGGGAAGATTTCTCCATTGAAACTGCAGTTGTTGTCGGTGAGTTATATCGCCATAATAACGAATGGAAATTCAACGCAATCGGAAGTGGATACCAAGGCGGTCTTGGAGCATTAGTTTCAGATTTCGGCTTGAATTAATAACTTCTCTCAAAAAGCAAGGGCATGCTACCTTGCTTTTTGTTTTAGGTTTTAGTATCTGAAGAATGCCGAGGTATTTGGGTATACCTAATAACTCCCCTTCTTCATTCTTAGGAGTGGAAAATATGAGACAATTCAGAGGGGTTAGTGAGAAAGAGATACGTCAATTCTTTCATATACCACCTAGCGACTTCTCCAGCAATATGGAGAGAAAAAAATTAGGGATGGCTATGGGAGCAGCTTTATACTTACCAGGTTCAATGCCCAATTTCACCTATAAACTATCGAATAATAATTTAAAGAACTTAACTAGCGCGATCATTTGTTTAGAAGATGCTGTTTCCGATTCAGAGCTTTTAGACGCAGAACTAAATGTTGTAAATGAATTAAAGTCAATGGAACAGAAAGTACAAACTGGCTCACTAGATACACATGAGATTCCTCTCTTATTTATCCGAGTAAGAACCGTTCAACATTTAGACAAAATAGCTTCTTTATTAGGGAGTACCATTCGCTTTATTACAGGAATTGTCCTTCCAAAGTGTACTTCTTCTAATGCAACAAACTTTTTTTTATGTCTACAAAATTTAAACAGTCTGCACTCTATTCATTTATATGCACTACCTATTTTAGAAACAAAAGAAATTATTTACACGGAGACTAGAGAACAAGAACTTTCCAACCTATATACAGTTTTCAAGCAATTCGAGGAACTTATACTCACTATACGGGTTGGTGCGACGGATTTTACTAGCCTATTCAGTCTACGACGACCAGGAAACAGAACAATATATGAGTTGCTACTCATCACAAACTGTTTGACCGATATACTTAATAAATTCAATCGCAAAGAGGATAATTTTGTTGTTTCTGGTCCAGTTTATGAGTACTTTGAATCTCAGGATTCTTTTCGTCTATTCAATGATCCAAATAGTATAGAGTCTATTCTCTGGGCTGAGGTTCAGCAAGACCTTTTAAATGGTTTTTACGGTAAAACCTGTATTCATCCTTCTCAGGTTAATATTGTAAATAGTGGATATATAGTACCTAAAGAGTTATTTGAAGATGCGTGTTTAATCGTAGAAAATGAATCCAGAACAAACGGAGTTTTGCGAAGTTCTGCTAGAAACAAAATGAATGAGGTAAAACCTCACTATAGCTGGGCTAAGAAGATTATTGCCCAAGCAGAAATCTATGGGGTGTTAAAAGAACATGTTACATCACTCGACTTCCTTCAATACATTAAAAACTTATAATTTACACGGAGATTTGAAACTAGAAATCGACATTAAAAATAATCCATATAATTTCTCTCCGGAATCTCTTTTCCAAATGGCTGTGAGAATAAACAAAAAACGACAATTTTTATTCGTAAGTCGACTCCTCGGAAAACACTTAGCAGTGGATCCAGCCATTTCACTTGGAACAGGCACTATTTTGGCTTCTATGCTTATGGAGGATGAAGGTTTAGACGGTCATCCATTAGTAAATGAAATTATTCAGATGATTAATTCAGAAATTCCAAATCGACAACTGAGCTTGGACACTCTCGCATATAAAACTGAATTACCAAACAAGACCGTATTCATTGGATTTGCTGAAACGGCAACTGGCCTTGGCCATGCAGTATTTCATCACTTTGAAAATGCTCATTACATCCATACTACTAGAGAAGAAATCCTACATATGGAACCTTCCTTTTACTTTGAAGAAGAACATTCCCATGCAACATCTCACAGTGTTTATGCACCTGAACAAACATTAAAGGAAGCAGAAACTATTGTGTTAATAGATGATGAAATAACGACTGGTCTTACACTGTCCAATCTAATCGTTGCATTAAATGTCTCTTTTCCTGGTAAACGGTATAAAATCCTCTCTATTTTGGACTGGAGAACCGAAGCGCATCAACAAGATTTTATCCACCTCATGAACACACATAATATTTCTGCAGATGTTATTACTATTATGGGTGGTCAATTTAAACTGCTCAATGAAGCAACGATTGAAGAAAAAGAAATTCCCTTTTTAGATGATAAGCAATCACATACTGTGTTTGCTGATGAAGAATTAGCTTTAGAAATTACTTCTAAATATCAGAGTGAACATGGGAGCTACTGCAACTTCACGGGAAGATTTGGTTTAGCAAGTGATCTTCATGTAGAAATGGATGGTTGGATAGAAAGATTTATCAATAAGCTCCCGAATCTAGACAGGGATAAATCTACTTTAGTTATAGGTATTGGCGAAAACATCTATTTCCCACTTAGATTTGCACTCACCTTTGGTAATAACACTAAAGTTCAAACTACGACACGAAGTCCAATCTTAGCAAAAACCGATGAATTATACCCTATCCAGCATAAGTGCAAATTTAGTTTGCCGGATTCCAATGGTATTGATCAATATCTATATAATCTGTCCGAAACAAATTGGGAACAAATTATTGTTATTTCTGAATCAGTTCAGGACCCTGCTACTTGGTTCCCTCTTCTCTCCCATTTAGAGACGTTAGCACCTGTTTCATGGTTGTCTCTCACTATGCCAGTTAGAGGTGAAATATAATGGTTTTTAATACAGATGGATTGGTTAAATCGAGCTACCCTTCAGAAGATATAACTTTTTTACTGAAGGATTTATCAAATGTTCAAATTGAGTCTTCCGTAGAATCTAGAGAACAATTATTCGAAAGAGGTAGTCACTACTCCGAATCTTTACCTATTGAAAATCGACCGACATCTGAATATACAGAGCTATACCAACAGGCTTTGTATGATTCGGCAGATCATATCGCACAATTAGTCGGGGTTTTAAGTAGACGGGTTAGAAAATTTGCAGGTACAGATGACGTAGTAATCGTTTCCCTTGCAAGAGCAGGAAGTCCAATCGGGATTTTAATGAAACGATATGCGGAAAAGTATTTGAAACTTAAGTGGCCCCACTTTAGTATATCTATACTAAGAGGAAGAGGAATCGATGAGCAGGCTGTTCGCACTATTAGAGAGCTTCACCCAAAAAGTCATATACAATTCGTCGATGGTTGGACAGGGAAAGGCGCTATTCAAAATGAGCTAACAAAGTCCATTCAAAAGTTAAATGCAACCTATAACCTTAATTTAAATGATGACCTGGCGGTTTTAACAGACCCCGGCGAATGTGCTACCTTATTCGGTACTAGAGAAGACTTTCTAATCCCAAACGCTTGTTTGAACTCAACAGTCTCTGGATTAGTTAGTCGAACTGTACTAAATAATGCTTTTCAAGCAGCAGACGATTATCACGGAGCAAAGTATTACGCTAACTTGGAAGAAGTGGATGTATCCAATGAATTCATCGCTAATATCTCCAGTCGATTCCAAGAGCAAGAACCTACTATCAAAGAACTTAGCAAAGAGTTTCCCATTAAAAACGAACGAACTTGGAGAGGCATGCAAGAAGTAGAAGCGATTGCTCACAAGTTCTATAGAAATGCTGATATTAGTAAAGTAAAGCCAAGTGTAGGAGAAACGACTAGAGTGTTATTAAGAAGGAAGCCTTTTAAAATATTACTTAGTGATGATAAACACCCATCTCTACGTCATATCCTTCTATTATGTAAGGAAAAAAATATTCCTACAGAAATTGTACCTGGGCTTTTTTACCTTGCCATCGGACTGATAGAATCGGAGGATCGGCTATGACAATCCTATTTGCTAGTGATTTAGATCGAACACTTATATATAGTAAAAATTCACGTGGTCAAGAAGTTAGCGAACAAGATTTTACAGCTATAGAATGGGTAGAAGAAAAAGCCACTGCATTTATGACCAATAAAGGGCTTCAGCTATTTAAGGATATTTCCCCCTCTATTACCTTTTTGCCCGTAACAACTAGAACAGCTGAACAATACAATCGAATTACTGGGTTATTTCATACAGTAGAAAAACCCAAATATGCAATTGTATCCAACGGAGCAGTCATATTAGAGGACGGTAAACCCCTTAAAGAATGGTCAGATAAAGTTATTGCTCAAATGCAGCATAATCGTACCTCCATAGAAGACGTACTACCCCAACTCGATACCTATACAAAAAACAAATTTGTTCTTAAAGTGATGCAAGCAGAATCATGGTTTGTGTACTTAATTATTGATGAACAAGCATTTTCAATCGAAGATTTTGAAAGTCTTTCGCAAATCTTCTATCAGCAAGGTTTCACTCTTTCCCACCAGGGGAGAAAAGTATATATCATGCCAAACTGCATAAACAAATCTACAGCTCTTCAATTTGTAAAAGAGCGAATTGCTGCAAAAACAGTCATTGCCGCCGGAGATTCCATGCTCGACTTCGATATGGTTTTAAATGCCGATTATGGCTTTATCCCCTCTCACGGCGAAGCAATTCATAAAGGCGGACATCTCCCCTCTCACGTTTCTATAACAAATCATGCAGGGGTATTAGCTGGAGAAGAAATATTAAAAAAGGTAAGCGATTATTTGTTATAATATGTATGAATAGGAGGGAAAGCCCATGGTTAATTTAAATCCCATTAGGATGAAGTCGTGGGATTCATCTAATATAGGAGGATGGTTGAAAGATTCTTTAGGAGACTCTTCGCAAGTAACAGTGGACGGAGAAAACTTAACGTATCCTCAACTAGTTTGCCAATATATTGGTATGTCCCTAGATGAAGATGAATATTTCTCGATTCTGCATACACAAGTCAATGATTCCTTAGGAAAGCTAAGAATTTTGACTGGTGCACTTAACAAAAAAATTTCTGCCGAGAAGTTAAGATCCCTCAATCAGTTATTTGACTTGCACAAAAAAGAAAAAGGACTCTCCCCCAATCGTATGGTTGCCTTTCTGGATGGTTATTCTTTACTACCAGATTCGAAAGATCCTGGTTTAAATAGACGAATTAAAACAGTTTTAATTGATTTATTGAAAAAGTTACAAAAAAGCTACACAGAAGGTACTCTCCATCATGAATATCGTCGGATAACTACAGATCTTGTGAAATGGATATCCAATCATGTAGAGCCTGCACTAAAAGAAATAGATTTCGTACAGGGGATGCCAGCTTTTCTTTGGTATGGTACTGCAACCCCTAGTGAAAAATGGTTTCTTACATATTTAGCTGACTTTGGATTCCATGTGGTTATTTTCAACCCAACTAACGAGCCTTGGCCAAAAACCTTACTCTCCATTGAGGATGACCTAAGTTATCGTTTTCCAAAGGTTTCTCAAGATGTTAAACTATTGCCAGAAGAGATGCCAAAAATTGCAGGGACTGTTGCATTTAAAGCAACTCAAGAGATTAACGAACTATTACATCATGATGATTCGGGTCTTTACAAGCCATTCCAGTTCAAATCGTATTCCATCAATTCTATCCGTTTGAAAACAACTGAAGATGAAGCTTTCTTAATATCTAAAGAAAGAGCAATGATTCGTCCCCATTTTCAGGTTAGTAACCAACAAGTTACAATTCCTGTAGTTTTCGCGAAACTATTAGGAATAGACAAAAATAGAAAACGTTTTTGGAATAATGTTCACTCGTTAACAGAACGAGATGATACGCATGTTATTCGTCAGTTCCCTTTCACGAAGGAACAAAAAACCAATCAGCTTTTCCATTACCGAGATGCATTAAAAGCAGATGGTATGTTAGATCCTGAGAAAATGAAAGCTGCCAATTGGTGGACATACGACAAACTTCCACTTGGCACGCAAACCGCCATTGGAGAGACTATCGCCAAACATGTGAACGAACCAATACTTAATCGACAGTCCAATGAAACAACGGAAGACTTGCAATTATATGCTTTTGCTCAATCCATGGTACTACCTGATTTTGTTATCCGCCTATTACAAACATTCGATTATCCTCAATTTGTGCCTACTATATTCATCTACAATGAGGAGAAAGGTCCTGAACTTTCCAGATCTGACGCCAACGCCTTATGTATGATGCATCATTTAGGGCTAGATATTATTATCGTAAATCCGAAAGGACATCTTGATATCGAAAAATGGGTTCAGGAAGGTACCTTTGATATACACTGGATGGACGACCGAAGTTTTAACGATCCTTTTAAGGAGCCAAGTGTAGTTCATAAAATTTTCAAGAAGTTTCTATAGAAATAGGGGGAAAAAATATGGAATTACAAAAGTTAGAAATTGAACAACAAGAACAAATGATGGAAGAAAGTAATGATTTAAAAGCCAAGTTGAAACGTGACCCACAAGTATTACAGCTTGTTGCAAAAATAGACCCTAAAAATCAGATTGGACTATTAGAATTCGGTCGTGAGCCGGCAGATGAAATCTCCAAATTTACAGGACAAATTTTAAGCACGATTAAGTCTAGTAGTATGGAAGAATCTAGTGAACTTTTAAAACAACTCGGCAAAATTATGGATAAGTTCGACAAAAAAGATTTTGTTCAAAAGCCCTCTCTTTTCGGTAAAATCTTTAAACAAGGCGAGAAAATAATTGAAAAGCTATTCAACAAGTATCAAACAATGGGCGGCGAAATCGATAAGGTATTTGTGGAGATAACGAAGTATGAGACAGAAATGAAAAAATCTACTGTAACACTAGAGGACTTGTACGACAAAAATTTCAACTATTTTATGGAATTGGAAAAATATATTGTAGCTGGAGAATTAAAAGTAAACCAATTAAGACAGCTCGTACCTAACCTACAGCAAAAAGCTGAAAATGGTGATCAGCTAGTATTAATGGAACTGAATTCTTTGCAAAATGCAATTGAACTTCTAGATCAACGTATTTATGATTTGGAAATGGCTAAACAGGTCTCCTATCAATCAGCACCACAGATTAGAATGCTTCAGCGAGGCAATACGAAGTTGATCGGCAAGATAAATTCAGCATTCGTAACAACTATTCCAATTTTTAAAACAGGACTTATTAATGCCATTTCTGCGAAAAGACAAAATCTAGTGGCCCAATCTATGAGTGAGCTAGATCGTAGAACAAATGAAATGTTACTTCGTAATGCTAATGATATATCCAAGCAAAGTGTGGATATCGCTAGAATGTCCGGGCAGCCTAGTATTAAAATCGAAACAATTGAGCAAACATGGGATACTATTATGCGTGGGATGAACGAAACTAAAGCAATCGAAGAAGAAAATCGTAAAATGAGAGAAGAAGGTCGTCTTCGCCTAGAAGAATTACAAAAGAAGTATGAAAACGGACAAAGAAAATAACTTTAAAATTGGATGAGGGGGAAACAAAATGTCAGTTATTAACCTTTCAAAGGGACAAAAAATTGATTTAACGAAAACGAATCCAGGATTAACGAATGTCTTAGTTGGACTAGGCTGGGATACGAATAGATATAGTGGTGGAGAGGATTTCGACTTAGATGCTTCCGCGTTTATCGTAGACGGAAATGGTAAAGCCTTTAACGAAAAAAGCTTTATCTTTTATAATAACCTCCAAAGTGAAGAAGGTTCAGTTATCCACACTGGGGATAACCGTACTGGGGACGGGGACGGGGACGATGAGCAACTACTAGTTAAACTACCACTTGTTCCTAGTATTGTGCAAAAAGTCGTTTTTACTGTAACTATTCATGATGCAGACCAACGCAAACAAAATTTCGGCCAAGTTTCAAACGCTTTTATACGAATTGTCAATGAAGATACGAACGAAGAAATTGTTCGCTATGACCTAGGTGAAGACTTTTCAATTGAAACAGCACTTGTTGTAGGAGAAATATATCGCCACAATAATGAGTGGAAATTCAATGCAATTGGAAGCGGATTCCAAGGCGGATTAGCATCACTAATTAATGAATTTGGTTTGAGCTAATATTTTCAGTAATCTTCCATTGGTTCCCGAGTGTATATTTAACACTCGGGATTTTTTTATAACATAGTATCTTTTTACCTGTTCCTAAGAGGATTACTATGGAAATAAGTATGTCCAGAGCATTCTCGAAAATATAAAATTAGGTTTAAGAACGAGTGTTTGTTAGCCCGTTTTTTATAGAGCGCGATTACTTCATTTTACTCGAACACTTTTCATGATAATCCCGCTTTTCGGGATACTAGGCATACTAACTAGGCTATAACTCAAATCTTGATCTGGAAGTTGGTAAGTTAGGTGATTAACTAAATAATTTAGGGATACTTCCATTATTTCAATAGTCACAAATTCCCCAGCACAACGGTGCCCCATCATATAATCTCCCCCACCTTGCGGTATAAAATCGAATGGGCTTTTATCCCATCCAGAAAACCGATAGGGATTAAATAAATCTGGATTTTCCCACAGTTCTGCATCATGATTTGTTCCATACAAGTCAAGTAACGTCAATGTTCCTTCCTTAAATGAATACCCTTCCCAAACAAAGTCTTTTCTAACTTTAGCTGCAGCCATCGGAAAGAACGGATAAAAACGTCTTACTTCTTGAACAAACATTTGAAAATACTGAGCACCTGCTGTTTCCAGTTTTTCTTTTTGTTCTGGGTAATGGTGAATTGCTAATGCAGTAAAGTTAATATAAATGGCAATTGCCACAATTGGCCTTAATATGTTTGCTACCTCAACAGCAGCAACTTTTTCATCTAACCATTTACCTTCTAAGTCTTTGTGCAAAGAGATTTCACGTAGAGCAGTACCTTCGGGCGGAGTAAGACTTCCATCGCGAACTTGTTTAACTAACCCACCTAACCACTGTTCTATCTGTTTACGGGCATGTCTTCCCTTCCAATGCTGAGGGCCAAGAGCGGTTGGAGATTCAAATAAGGCAGCTAGCTGCTCCGCTTTTTCTTTAAATTCCTCTTCTTTAATCGAGACTCCTCCCCATTCACATGCTACTCTACACATGATTTCTTTTGCCTCATCATATAAGATGATCTGTTCCATTTGCTCCCATTTCTTTGCAGCAAGTTGCCATTGCACTTCAGTAATCTCATGTAATACTTCAAGGCGGCCCTTTGTCATCAATGACATAAACATCGACTTACGATGTCGATGTGTTTCATCATCTAATGTTTGTACCCCTTCTTCGCCAAACAGTGTCTTTTGCAAACGTTTCGGTGCTACACCATTTCTCATAAATTTTTCTTCATCATAAAATAATTCTGCTGCTTTTTCTCCACTCATACAAATTGCACTTTGTCCCAATAATCGTGTTTCAAATATGTTGGAAGCGAAACTTTTCTTTCTATTTGGAATGTACATATATCCTTCTCTTAACAAACTCAGACTGTGGTCCATTCCTTCTTCACGTGGAAAACTATTATTCATGACCAATCATCCTCTCTTCTAGAACTTTCCTCCTCATCTTTTCCCTATTGGACCTGATTAAAACTTATACATATAAAAACCCCTCCGCTTGAAGCGGAAGGGTTCGAATAACTATGTTTATGCAGTCATTTGACGACAAGCTTCAGCACATGTTCGGCAAGCCTCTGCACAGCGTTTACAATGTTCATGGTCGTGTTTTGCACACTCTTCTGCACAATCCTCACAAATTTTAGCACATAGAGCACAAATCTCCTGGACGAATGGGCTATTACGAGTCATTGCCTGAACAGCATAACTGCAAATATCCGCACATTCACGATCTAGCTTAATACAATCCACCATCATTTGTACGTGATCTTCGCCTAGGCAGGCTTGAAAACAATTATTACATGCCTCTAAACAATCCTGGCATGCCTTGATGCACTCTTCATAAGACATTTGCAAAATAATTCTCCTCACTTTCCATAGACTTATTCTTAACTAATTATTCCCTTAAACTTTGGGTCTAAACTGTTTATAGATAGTTGAGATCTTATATTTACATAAGTACAAATGATGAATAGGCACAAATTATTTAAGTTTTTGACCTATATATGAACCTGCTTGCACTGCTTCCCTCCATGGAACGCTGATGGCAAAAGCCAATGGTGAGAAAATAAACCATAAAAAACCTTCAGGTGATTGAATCCAACCACCTATTACACCAAGTAAACCTTTAAGCAACGATAAAGATAAAAAGTGAAAAGCTATTCATATTTCTAGTTTAAGGATGCGCAATCCCTTACGTTCTCACTAGTCAACCATTATTGATATAATGGGATTACATAAAGATTCGAAAGGTGGGATTATTTTGTCTAAAGAATCTATTCTAATTGTAGAAGATGAAGAAAAAATTGTTAGGCTACTCGAAATTGAATTAGAATATGAAGGCTATGAAACAGGTAAGGCATTGGATGGAATTGAAGCTTTTGAAATGTTCCTTTCCCAAAAATGGGATTTGATATTATTAGATATAATGTTGCCAGGTATGAGCGGAATTGAATTACTTCGACGCATTCGAGGGAAAAATTCATCTGTCCCAATAATATTATTGACGGCCAAGGACTCTATTGAGGACAAGGTTTCCGGTCTTGACCTTGGTGCCAGTGACTACATAACAAAACCTTTTAGAATGGAAGAATTACTTGCTAGAATACGTGCTGTGCTTAGGATGAGCCAAGCAACACCCGCTTCAAGTCCGCTTGATGAAGAGTGGCTTCAAGTTAGTGATCTACGATTAAATGATAAAACAAGGGAAGTTATTAGAAATGATTTAAACGTCAGTTTGACACCAAAGGAATATGATTTACTTCTATATTTATTGAAAAACCAAAGACAAGTGTTAGAACGTGGACAAATTCTAGAGGCTGTCTGGGGCTATGACTATTATGGTGATACAAAAATCGTCGACGTTTATATCCGATATTTGCGTAAAAAAATCGATGCAGATTTTGATGCTTCACTCATTCATACAGTTAGAGGCGTAGGATATGTCCTGAAGGAAGCCACATGAAGCTACGCAATAAAATAAACTTATACACGTCGGTATTATTTATCGTGCTGCTCCTAATTATGAACACTTCTATCTATTTTGTGTTCAGTCATTTGATAAAAGAAAATGAACTCGAGCGTACGCACGCCGAGGTTGAAAGGGTCGTCACCGATATTAGAGGTGCAGTTGACCGTATTGCGCCGAGAGAGCTTTTACGCGCTAACGTACCCGTAGACGGAATGATTCAATTGTTAAAAGAGGATTTAACAAGTGATGGTAAATTCACCTCCCCTACTGAAGAAAAACTAGGTGCGCGGGTAAGTAGCTTTTACACAGGAGAAGTTAGTAAGTTGATAACGTATGAGAGTTCACCGTATGTTTTCGTATCAGTACCTATTGTTTGGATTGACGGGTCCGTCGTGAATATACAAGTGACAACAAGCATAGCTGCTACTAATGAGATGATCCACCTCTTAGCTATTATTTTAATCGTTGTTACAGTTATCGCAATTGTACCGACCCTTATTTCTAGCCGAATTTTAAGCAATTTAATTATTCAACCTATCCGTACAATGATTAACACAATGAAGGAAATTCAAAAAAGTGGCCAATTTCAGCAACTGAAGTTAGAGGATACTAACGAAGGTGAGCTAGTCGAGATGGGTAAAACGTTCAATCACATGATGGAGTTGCTCCAAACGAACTACGAAAAGCAGGAGCAATTTGTCTCCAATGCATCTCATGAACTTCGGACTCCCCTAACTATTATCGAAAATTATGCAGACTTACTGAAGCGTCGAGGTTTAGAACGTCCTGACTTATTTGAAGAATCCATTGATGCTATCCACTCTGAAGCTATACGAATGCGAGAAATGACAGAACAGCTATTGTCGATAGCAAAGCAGGAGCCATGGAATATTCAATTAGAGCAGATTAATATTACCCAGCTTGTCCAAGAGACAGTAACCACGTTCCAAACTACTTATCAGCGAGAAGTAGAGATGGAAGGTAACCATCAAACAGTCGGTTACACAGATATTCAAAAACTAAAGCAATTACTGTTTATCTTCTTAGACAATGCACGTAAATACAGTGATGGTAAGATTACTGTTCGTATAGGTCAAACAGATAAAGATTTGACTATTCAAATTCAGGATAGAGGAGTTGGCATTCCTTATGAGGATTTACCTAAAGTGTTTGATCGATTTTATCGCGTTGATCAGGCACGAAGTCGTAAGCAAGGTGGATCCGGTCTCGGCTTAACTATGGCAAAAGATATAACTGATGCACTCGGTGCCCGAATTGAAATAAACAGTAAAGAAAAACAAGGAACAACTGTGACGCTGTTTCTGCCAAAAGAAAAATAGCTGCTCTCCCCAAATTCTTACTTTTGCGTTATATACTATAGCCAACAAACTTAACCATGAGGTGAGACACGATGAAAATAAGTAAGAACGGTTATATAATCGGAGGAGTAACGCTAATTATTTTGATAGTAGTTGGAGTGCTTTGGCTTTCCCCTTTTTCTTCTAAGCCACTTACAGAAGAGGAATTGAAATCCGCAGCACTTACAAAATACCCTGGCGAAATAATTCGTACGACTAAATCGGAGAACGAATATGAAATTGACATGCAAATGGAAAACGGAGTTTATGCTATTAGCATGGATACCAACAATGGAACTATTCTTTCCCTCAAACAAATAGCTACTGAGGAAGTGCCCCTAGCTGTTGAAACACTTACGGAAGCGCAGATCAAAAAGAAAATTGCTATTCAAGGTGAGATTCAATCCGTACTTTTTATAAATGAAAAGAATCCTTACTATGAAGTCGTTGTGCACAAGGGAAATGTTGAATTCAATCTAAAAGTGGATCCCTATAATGGCGCCATAATAGATTCTTCGCAGGCTCCAGTAGAAGCTCCTGTCTCAACTGAAAATATCCTGATCACTGAGAAAGAAGCACTTACTATAGCTGCTGATCATTTAAAAGGTATGGCCGATGATGATGCAGAACTTCATCAACCTACTGGTCAACCACCTTATTATTTAGTAGAAGTTGAGATTGAAAATGGAGAAGAAGAAGATCGTGAAGCAGTTGTCGAAGTCGACGCATATACGGGTAAGGTAAAATCCGTAAATTGGGAGAACTAGTTAGACAAGGTTGGTGTGGCTACAGCCGCTACCAGCCTTTCTTTTTTGTTAAATTTACTACACAAAATTATTTTATTGCGATGCCGTCGTTCAGCAGATGTTTAGTTTAGTGAATGTTGGTGATTACTCGCGAAATCGGAATTTCATCCAAACCTTTTATGAGTATAATGTTAAATTCTATCCAAATTTTAACCTTCCGCTCCCCGTCCTTTCTTTTTTGCTGTATATAGTAATACATGTAAGGCAAACAAAACATAGGAGGACAATAAAATGAAAAAATTAGTAATTGGTTCATTAGCAGCTGTACTTATAATTAGTGGTGGAATTGGGATTAATGCTTTGGCAGATGACGACAATCTAAATCTTAGTAAAACGCAAAGTGAAAAATTAATAGGTTTCGAAAAAGCTAAAGAAGTAGCACTGAACGAAGCTAAAGGCACAATTGAAAGTATAGATCTTGAAAAAAATAATGGAAAAACATTTTATGAAGTAGATATAAATGGAGAAAAGTCAAAAGAAATCGAAGTACGAATAGATGCCTATAACGCAAAGGTCTTAAATGTAAGAGAAGATAACGACAACCAAGATGATGCCGACGATGTTCAGCATAATATAACAGCAAATACTAAACTTATTACAGAAACTGAAGCAATTGAAATTGCTCAAAAACAATTCGAAGGTACATTAGTAGAAATCGGTTTAGATTCTGATGATGGTCGATATGAATATGAATTAGAACTTCGTACTGATAAAGAAAATGCAGAGTTTACAATCGATGCTAGCTCTGGAGAAATTCTAGAGTCGGAGCTTGATAATGACGACGATCGTTTTGACGATTAATAATAATATTAGTTACCGCTTGATGGATATCCATCAAGCTTTTTTTATGACTGTTATAAATGGGTATAGTAAAGTTATAGTTAGAATCATGAGATCTATAAGGATTAACTACAGAAAGTAGAATTTTGAAAGGATGATTCGATGAAAAAGCAATATTATGTGAATGGTAAATGGGTATCTTCAAATAAATATAAGGAGCTTCACTCTCCTCACACGAAGGAAGTAATAGCACAGATTCCACAAGCAACTCAGCAGGAAGTAGATATAGCAATTGACATAGCAGATGAAGCAAGAAAACAAATGACTGCATTAACTGCATATGACCGAGCTGCAATTTTAGAGCATATTGCACAATTGTTTATTGATCATCGTCAAAAGGCTGCGGAAATTATTTCCTTAGAGGCTTCAAAACCAATTAAGTATGCTTTAGGGGAAATTGACCGAACTATCGAAACTTATAAATTTGCCGCTGAGGAAGCTAAGCGACTAACTGGAGAAATGATTCCTATGGATGCTGCTCAAAATGGAGCGAACCGTTTTGGCTATACTATTGAGCAGCCAATTGGAGTAGTTGGTGCGATTACACCATTTAATTTCCCTCAAAATTTAGTGGCACATAAAGTCGGTCCTGCCATTGCTGCGGGTAATACAATTGTTCTGAAACCTGCCTCACAGACTCCCCTTTCTGCACTCTTTTTAGCGGAGTTAATCGATCAAACAGCATTGCCAAAGGGTGCCTTTAATGTAGTGACAGGTAGCGGAAAAACAATTGGAGATGCCCTAATAAAAAGTGATAAAGTAAAAATGATTACTTTTACTGGTAGTCCTGCAGTCGGAAAAGGGATTCGGGATAGAGCAGGATTGAAGAAAGTAGCACTTGAACTAGGCTCTAATTCCGGATTGATAATCGACAAAAATGTAGACTTAGCCCAAATTGTTCCAAAATGTGTGATGGGTGCATTCTCTAACCAAGGTCAGGTTTGTATTTCTTTACAACGCACATATGTAATGGATGAAGTATACGATGAATTTATCGAGCAATTTTCTACTTTAACGAACAAGTTGGTAATTGGAAATCCAGAGGATGAGTCAACAGATATTTCTGCTATGATTCACCCGGACGAACAAGAACGAGCGCTAAGTTGGGTACAAGAAGCAGTGGAACAAGGATCTAAGGTTATTTCTGGAGGCATGATAGAAAATGGTATTTTCTTGCCTACAATTTTAACTAATGTGGGTGCAGACTCTAAGGTGTCTTGCCAAGAAGTTTTTGCTCCAATCGTTTTAGTAAACCGCATCTCTTCTATAGATGAGGGTATTGATGCTATTAACAATTCCAACTTTGGCCTTCAGGCTGGTATTTTCACAAATGATATTTCGACTGCTTTTAAAGCCTCCAAAGAGCTACAAGTTGGGGGTGTCATGATTAATGATATCCCTACCTACCGTGTCGACCAAATGCCATATGGTGGTGTGAAAGATAGCGGTACTGGTAAAGAGGGCATAAAATATGCAATTCAGGAAATGACAGAGACAAAGCTTGTTGTTTGGAATCAACAATAAAACCAAATTTATACTTTCTCAAAAAAGGAGCCAAATGGCTCTTTTTTTATTGTTCTACCTAAATTTCTGAATTATTAATGTACATAAAACAGCTTAAGTATCTTGATTATGAGACGATATTAGTCAAGAATATCAATTATTTATCATTAGGAGTGTCTGTATGAACAAAGGTCTTATTATTTCATTAATATTTATCTCTTTATTAATTATTACGGGATGCACGGAGAAGGAACCCACTTTAGAGAATCAGCAATTAAAAATTGGGATTATGCTTTCGAATGCAGGACTTGGAGATCAATCATTCTCTGATTTAGGTTTTGCAGGCTTAGAAAAAGCACGGGATGAGCTGAATATCTCATTTGAGTATAAAGAAATCCAAGAAACAGAGACATATGCAAAAGGACTAGAGCAGCTAGTGAAATCTGGTAACGATCTAATTATTGGCCTTGGATTTTCCGTCCAAGAAGACCTTGAAATGATTGCAAAGAAATATCCAGAAACATCATTTTTACTAATAGATGCTCAATCAGACCTACCCAATGTCAACAACGTAACATTTAAAGAAGAGGAAGCCTCGTTTTTGTTAGGAGCAATAGCTGGTATGAAAACAACAAGTAATGTTGTTGGATTTGTTGGAGGTGAGGATGTTCCGCTCATCCATAAATTTGAAAAAGGCTTTACAGCAGGTGTAAAATCTGAAAATCCAGAGGCAGTAGTGTTATCCGAATACGCGAATGACTTCGGCAATGATAAATTGGGTGAAAGCATTGCAAAAGAAATGATTTCAGCCAAAGCTGACTATATCTACCCTGCTGCAGGCTTCACAGGAGTTGGCGTTATAAAGGAATCTGAACGCTTAGGCATCTATACATTTGGAGTAGACAGCGATCAGTTTTACTTGGCGGAGAATTCGATTGTCTCTTCTATGCTAAAACAAGTGGACATTGCTATTTTCAATACCATACAAGAACTAGTCGAAGACGGTAAAATATCTGAGAAAAATCAAATACTAGGCATAAAGGAAAATGGTGTAAGTATTGCACCTATTCGTGTAATCGAATTATCGGCCGCTGAGAAAAATCGGATAGCTAAACTACAAGAAGATATCGCAAATGGTTCTATAACAATACTACAATAGAAATAAGGTGACTAGAATATGAAGCTTAAACAGAAGATATTAATGATATCTATTATCCCGTTGCTACTATCTGCCTGTATTATCGGCTATAACATAATTCAACTATCGGCATTAAAATCGTCGACAGAAGAAATTGTAAAAGCTTTAGTGAAAGTCGAAGAGTTAAATAGTTCAGCAAAAAGCTTACAAAAATCGTTAAGTGTATACTCGCTAAATATATCAGAAAGCAATAAAAATGATATAGAGGTCGATTTAGCTTCTACTCAATCGATCAATGATGAACTATCATCTTCCCTAACAACATCGGAACAGAAACAATTGAATACTAATATCTCTAAAAAGTATGAAGAAATATTAAGTTATTCCAATCAAGCAATTACGGAACAAAACCTTGCCGAGATTAAGCGACAATCAACGCGTACAAAAGGACTTATAAATGACGTTATTCAATTAAAAAGAAATATTACTACAGAATATTCGATTATGCAGAGCAATTTGCAAACCAAAATTGATGGTATTATTTCTATTTCCATTATTTTAGTAGTGCTGTTGTTAGTTAGTAGTATCACTTTGGTGATTATCTTTACCAATAGAATTGTTCGGCCAATCCGTGACATTACTAAGAATGCAGAGGAAATTGCCAACGGGAATCTTGCTGTCGATATTGTACAAGTAAAAACTCGAGATGAAGTGGCAACACTGCAAAAGTCCTTTGAACAAATGACTATGAATTTAAGAGAAGTCATTACGCACGTCTCTGATAGCTCCAATCAAGTAGCCGCTTCTGCAGAAGAACTAATGGCAAGTGCAGATGAGACGATGAAGGGTACTGAATTGATATCCTCTTCTATCCAACAAGTTTCTGAAGGAGCAGAGCATCAAACAAATATGGCAAAAGAATCTGCTCGCTCTGCAGAGGAAAGCGCAAATGCAATTACTCAAATTGCGGAAAAAGCAAAAGATACAATGAAAATAACGATTGCAACTAATGAGAAAACCTTGCAAGGTTCTGCATTCGTTCAAGATACAGTAGCACAGATGAGATTAATAAATGATGCTGTATTAGAAACAGATCAGGCGCTTGTCACACTCAATGACCGTTCTAAAGAAATTGTGCACATCCTCAAACTTATTACAGACATCGCGGACCAAACGAATTTGCTTGCTCTAAATGCAGCCATTGAAGCAGCACGTGCTGGTGAAGCGGGTAAAGGCTTTGCAGTAGTTGCAGATGAAGTGAGGAAACTGTCCGAACAAACGAGAAAATCGGTCTCTGATATTTCCGAAATTGCTACCGAAATTGAAAGTGAGACAAAGAAAACAGTAACATCCATTAATGGAGTAAAGGAAAAAGTTGACTCTGGGCTTACAATTGCCCATCACACGGAAGTAACGTTCCATGATATCCTGACATCGGTAGAACTAGTAAAAGAACAAGTTGGAGATATATCATCCATCACAAATAACATTCATATAATTGTTAAAGATGTTGCTAACCATGCTAATAATATGTCTACAGTAGCAAGTGAAACATTTGATAGTTCATCTTCTGTTGCTGCGGCTTCAGAAGAGCAGCTAGCCTCAATGGAAGAAGTAACAGCAGCAGCTGTCTCTCTAGCAAATCTTGCCGAGGACTTACAAATTAGGGTTTCCAAATTTAATATTTAGTACGACCAAAAATCCCCGTGTATAAACTAACATACGGGGATTTTTGGTCTTTCATTTATTAATACTGAAATTTGACAGTAACGGTTGCACTTACAGAAATTTCTCCTTGCTCAATAGGTGTTCCCATCTGCGAACTAGCTATCGAGAGTGTTTTATACAGTTCTGGCCCATTTTGCTGGTGCTCCTCCACGATAGAAATTGGTTGTGGATATAATGTGAGCTTCATCGTCTGAGCAATTGTTTGAGCATTAACTTGAGCATGTTGAAGTGCTTTCTGAAGCGCCTGTTGGTAAACAACCTCTGGGTTATCTAAACCAAACTGAATAGACGATACACTATTCGCCCCATTTGCCACCGCAGTATCGATTACACTACCCACTTTTTCAAGATCCTCTAGTTTTACTGTAATAGCATTCGTCACCTCATAACCTCTGAATACCTGTTTTCCGTCTATAAAATCATATTGCGGAAAGATATTAAAAGCTGCTGTTTGTATGTTTTCCCTTGGAATATTTAACGCCAATAAGGATTGTATTACCCGATTCATCACTTGGGCATTTTCTGCCTGGGTTTGTTGTACCTCTTTCCCTTGCGTTCTTACTTCTATTTGGAGTTGAGCATAGTTTGGTGCAACCTCTTTTACCCCCCTGCCAGTTACGGTGATTATTCTCACCATAGGAACTGAAAGAGATGGAATACCTGCATACAACATTCAATTACCACCTTTTATATGTTTATACCAACACAACCTAATTCATCACATATAACAATAATGTTCATAAAATAAGGCATAATGACTTTCTGTATAAAGGAGTATGAAGAAGTGAAAGAATCGAAGGTCCATTTAGTTTCTGATGCCTTGGCAAAGAGTAACAGCCAAAAACATTTTTATACCAATCACAATGCAGAATTTCTAGAAGAACAAATAGTCGTAAATCGTCGTTTAATGAAATCTATTTCACAGTTGGACCAATCGAGTAAAACCATTTTACGCGAATTACGTGATCAAAGCACAGTCCTTAATAAGTTAAATACTAATCACAGATATGATTATGGCAATATCAAAAAGATACTGTTCAATTTTGCGCAAACTTCAAAAGAATCCAAGTACCAATTACAAAACCTAGGGCAATCACTTCAATCCATCAATGTACTTTTAAATAACCATTCTGAACTTAACGAAGTAAATAACGAGAAAACAAACAATTTCGAGAGAGCACTAACAAAACTACAAGTAAGTGTGAATAGGCAAAGAAATTTTCTTAACAATTTTGCTATTAAACAAAACGGTTCTTTAGAAGATATTAAAGGTCAACTACATCAACATGGAAGTAAGACAGATACGCAATTGGAAATCATTCAAAGTGTGCTAACAGAACAAAAGCGGTTTTTTACTATAGTATCGAAAAATTTGGAAGAACAGAACCTTTTGCATAAAATATATTCTGCTAAAGAAGAACAGTTAACATCTCCAACTCATCTGGAAGAAATGGTAAAACAAATAAACGAGCAATTTAATAAACAAAAAGAAATTCTAAATAATTTATCTGAAACTCAAAACAATCAGTATCAGCTTTTTTCAAGTCAATTTAAAGAGCAAAACCATTTTAATAATCAGGTAAATGAGAAACTGGAGCTTTCTGAGGAGATGGATGAATTAATATTTGAGGAAATTAAACATCAAATAACACAGCAGGACGATATATATAATTATCTACAAGATAGCTTAAATAGACAGCAAGGTTTTTTACTGCAGTTATCAGACAATCAAGATCGACAACTTGAAAAAGTTAAAGTTAGCCTGGAAAGTATTAAAGAAGTAGATACTCAACAGATTGAAGTTCTATCAGATGTAAAGGATTCCATAGAGAGACTACTAGATATAAAGGGTAACTTAGGTATATTGTTATCTAAGCTTCCACCAGATTATCCTCTTAAACAAATTATTGTTGGGGGTGTGCCAATCGCAGTAGAAAAACTAATTTCAATCAATAAAAAAACAGGTATCGCTTTTTTTTCAAATGGCATAGAAACGATCTCTTTTGATCTTGAAAAAATAGAAGCAATTCATTGGGATTAAAAATAAAATTTAAAAATCTCTTACGTACTTATCCTATATAATGGTTGGTCGTGACTTACGTCATGTCCGACCATTTTTACTGTAAAATAGATTTCTTCGCTACATAGTTTCTGTTTCCAATGATTAAATCTCTCTTAACGAGATATTAACCTATCGATAGATTATAACAATACATAAAATATAATATCCCCTCTTGTGAGAGGGGAAGTCCTTTTAGATGGAGGTGAATATATTTGAATAATAATAGAGATGGTATTTGTGGTTTATTAGCTACTTCACCTCCAAACTATCGAGTAAATGAGATTGTTGTAGACGGTTTTAATGAAGATGTTTTTCGTTTTATCAACCTAGAAGAAGACACTCACCTTGCTTACTTTAGAGAAGAAGACGGGGGTTTGGTAGTTGCAGACTGCCGTAGAATTTCCTTAGTTGATTTCCCAGCCTAACTTCAACATTATGCTGGAATTCAAATTTGTAGAGAATAACTTCATTAGTAAATTATCTGGGTACACTTTATATTTTTACTAATGAAGTTTTTCACATAGTGTAGAGTGGAATACTAACGATAGAACTCTGTAAACCTGATTTCCCACAAAGCCAAAGAGACCTAGTAGAATTAACTCCATTAGGTCTCTCCATTAAAACAAATTAATTTAGAACTTTTACCTTCACTGTTTTACGTCCCCAATTTAGTGCTTCTTGTTTCGTTGGGATGAAAATATCTATTTTATTTCCTTTGATGGCTCCGCCAGTATCACCAGCTATCGCTTCTCCATAGCCCTCTACCCATACTTTTGAACCTAATGGAATTACAGTTGGGTCGACAGAAATAACTTTTTGGTTTGGATTAGCTTTTAAGTTAATACCAGTAGCTGTGATTCCCGAGCAACCAGCACATGACGCAGTATAAGCTGTTGCTGTCATCGTTAACTCTTTCTCAACAGAAGACGGTGTTTTAGTCTCTGAAGTTGGAGCATTAGAAGTAACAGAAGTTGTCGTCGTAGCTGCACTTACCTTAGGTTGTATCACCTTTGCTCCATCTAGTACTAATTTATCTCCCGGTTTGATTAAATCACTAGTTAACTGATTGTTTGTCATTAATTGATTTACAGTCATATTATATTTTTCAGCTATATTAAATAATGTATCACCTGTAACCACAACATACGTTTGCACAGCTTCCTCCACTTTTAATTGTTGAGATGGATATATAACTGTTGAATTGAGATCGTTCCATGTTTGTAAATCTTGTACACTTACATTCTCCGCTTGAGAAATAGACCAAAGTGTATCACCTTTTTCTACCGTATGAACGCTTGATGCAGACGCTTGACCTGCCGTTCCTACTGATAGTGTTACAATTGCGGTTAGTGCAATAATGTGTTTTTTCATAAAATGAATTTCCTCCTTTTCACTAACGAGATTCATCATACCACCTATATATGACAGAACCATTGCATTCTCATTAGGAAGAAATATCATTTAAGTGACAGCATTCGACAAAATGCAACAATTGTAATATTACTTCTTTAATATCCGATCATGCCATTTTGATAAGATGAGCAAAGCTAATAGGCAACCAGCTAAAGCTAAACTCATATCCCACTGAGCATCCCACTTATCTCCTTGCATACCTAGAAAGTCTTTAGCAGCCTTACTTCCTTTTGTAAGTTTCGTACTCAACCATTCAATAATTTCGTATAAAGCTGCAATGGATAAAATAATACTGGTCGTGCATACAAATAACCAAGCACCTTTTGTTAACGGGCTAAGGCGTATGAATAATTCTCTCACTACGATTGCAGCAAAACCTTTAAAAAAGTGCCCCATACGATCGTAATTGTTTCGCTTTAAGTCAAATTCGTCCTTCACCCAATTAAACAACGGAACCTCAGAATATGTAAAATGCCCCCCTATAAATGTAAGAATACATAAAAAGGCTATGATGAAGTAAGAAAGCGTGGTAAATCGAAACTTCCTATAAGTTATGGCCAGTAAAATTATAGCAATCACACCTGGGCTTACTTCCGCTATCCAGTCTATATAATCGAATGGTTTAATAGCTGACCATATTAAAACGACAAGAACAATAACAAATAGGCTAATGTGTATTTTAGAGATAGCTTGAAATCTCAACTTCCTCCCTCCTTTCATATCCTAGCCTGTCCAAAAATGCATTTGATGATTCAAATACGTTTCAGTCCTTAAGAAACGGGAAAACGAATGCTAAGGAGGCGTTAAAAATGCCATGGAATAAAGACGATTATCCCGATTCTATGAAAAATTTAGAAACCGATGTAAGAGAGAAAGCTATTGAGATCGCCAATGCCTTGTTAGAAGATAATTATGAGGAGGGACGAGCAATTTCTATCGCTACTTCTCAGGCAAGAAAAGCCATCCACGGCGATGAAGAGGAACGTGTTACATACGAAGTTATTTCGCGTGAAACCGACTGGGTTTTGAGGAAAGCAGACGGTAAACGTTCTATTATTGTGGAGAAAACGAAAGCAAAATTACTTCAAAAAGCAAAACCATATGTAAATGATCAAAACGGTATTCTTACTATTTATGAGGAAGATGGCTCAATAGAAGATACTCTATATGAATAAATTAAGAATGTAAGAACGATAAATAATCAAGATATAGTTTCTATAAAATTAATCTATGCTGTATTAAAAAGAGTAATTTACAGTCTCCTGAAATCTCAATTTCGGGAGTTTTTTTATGAGAGATTCTACGTAATACTCGAGTTAAACTAAATAGCCCTCTTCTATCTTATTAATTTTCATTTGCATCATCAAAATTCTTCACTTTATCTATGAAAATAATTTTCTCCTCCAAAATTACTATTGAAATCAATAATAGAATAATATATTATAACCCTATTAGTTTAGTCGGATTTAAAGGGAGGGTATTTATTTGGTACAAATGATTATTACTGGTTTGTTGTGCGGTGCTTTGTTAGGGTTTGTTATGCAACGAGGAAGATTTTGTTTGACTGGTGGCTTTCGTGATATGTATTTAACGAAAGACAATCGTATGTTCTATGCTTTACTAATTGCCATTGCAGTACAAAGTGTAGGTGTTTATACACTTGTCGCACTTGAAGTCATTCAAATTAGCACAGGTACTTTACCGTTATTTGCAATTATTTTGGGATCATTTATATTTGGTATCGGTATTGTGCTAGCCGGTGGTTGCGCTACTGGAACTTGGTACCGTGCTGGAGAAGGTTTAATAGGCAGTTGGATTGCATTAGCTGGTTATATACTTATGAGCACAATTATGAAAACAGGTCCACTCAGTCCGTTAAATCAAAAAATCCAACAGCCTCAATTACCATCGAATTCTATGGCAGATACTCTCGGAATAAACGTTTGGTTTTTAATTGCACTATTACTAGCTGTGGTAGGTTGGATTATTTATAAAGAAGTTACAAAACCAAAAGTAGTTATCCCAACACTTAAACCGAAAAAAACAGGGTTGGCACACATTTTATTTGAAAAGCGCTGGCATCCATTTTTGACTGCATTATTAGTTGGACTTATTGCAATTCTCGCTTGGCCATTAAGCTCAGCAACTGGGCGAATCGCAGGTTTAGGCATTACTACTCCTTCTGCAAATATCCTACAATATTTAACTACAGGAGATTTGGCATTCATTAATTGGGGAGTATTTTTAGTTCTTGGTATTTTGGTAGGATCATTTGTTGCCGCTAAAGCAAGCAATGAGTTCCGCTTTAGAATGCCTGATGTAAAAACAGGATTAACTAGTTTTACTGGCGGTAACTTAATGGGATTTGGAGCAAGCTTGGCAGGTGGTTGTTCCATTGGGAACGGGTTGGTTATGACGGCTCTAATGACCTGGCAGGGTTGGATCGCATTGATCTTCATGATTCTTGGTACATGGACAGCTGTTTACTTCGTCTTCATTCGTGGGAGAAAGGAAAAGAAAAGTAAAGCCACTGTTCAAACAAGCATAACAACAGCATAAAGAAGGAGTGTCATACATGAAAAAAGTATTAGGTGTCATGGGAATGGTTTGTCCCTTCCCTTTAGTAGAAGCAAAAGAAGCAATCGCAGAGTTAAGCTCAGGAGATGAACTAGTAATAGAATTTGATTGTACACAAGCTACAGATACAATTCCTCGTTGGGCTGCGGAAGAAGGGCATAACGTTACTAACTATGAACAGGTTGGCGATGCCGCATGGACAATAACTGTTCAAAAGAAATAATAAACCGAACAATAAGACATTCGGTTCAGTAATTTCAAAATCTGTTTCTATCGGTTTGAAGTGAAGTGTTATGAACAGACGTTTGGCTCTATTAATACCGATAATTTTTTGAGAGGCTAGACGTGACTAACATCATGTCCAGCCTCTCTTTTCTCGGTGATATTATGGACTTTTACAGGAAGGCTATTTTAAATAAAAGATACCTCCGTTTATAACTTCGATCTTTATCCGCGCTTCATACTGTTGTTCCAGTGCTGTTTTTTCCATCTCGTAGCTCTCAGGTCTTACCTCCACACCTTCATAGAAGAATTCTAACACCCGCATATCTCGTTGCCATCTTTTTTTCGCTTGCTCAGCCCACGAATGGTCGTCCTGCTGAATCGCATTTTCAACTACATCATCTAAACGCTCTAAACCGCGATTTGGTTTAATAACATAAGGTAGTAAAAAGGCATTTGGTGGCATAGAAGGAGCAATATTCATCTCGTTTAAAGAAGTATGAAAGTTGGATATTATATTGCCATTCATCAAGTTAATACCAAGGGAATGAAGTAATTCTTTTGTTTGATTGCTGTAATAGGATACTTTATAATTCACTCCTAGCCATGGAGTAAGTATTGGTCGGTTAATGGTTCCCTCTACCTGCTCAAACATTTGGATAAAAGAACCCATATCATGCGTCACTTGAAAAAGTTGACTCAAACGCGGTGATCCAAAATGCACTAACTCGCCCTTAATATTCTCAGTCAATTTTGTTTGATCCGTTATTAATGTAAGCTGTGCCGGACAAGGTACTCCACCAGTAGTTTCTACATATTGCCAATAGTAAGGCCTATTCATAATGCGTTTATCCATATCTATTGTCAGCTGAACCGTGAGATAATGATCCGTATCATTTACAAACTGACAATTATTTTCCGAGAAAAAAGTTCGTAAATATTGCTGAACCTGTTGTGGGTACATATATATCCTCCTTTACATGTCCCCGTTTAAATCGTCTGTTTGAAAGCGGACAATATATCATCTAAATCACCTACGACCTTTTCGAAAACATCAATTTTTTTGTAAAGTAGTTGCAATATATCTATCTCAATCGTGTTATCAATAGCTAAATTGTAAATATGAACATCATGTTCTTGCCCTAGCCGGTGTACACGCCCAATACGTTGTTCCAATTTCATTGGATTCCATGGTAGATCATAATTTATCACATGGTGACAAAACTGGAGGTTTATCCCCTCTCCACCTGATTCCGTTGCTATTAATACTTGCGCGTGTTCCTTGAATAAATGCTTCATATAATCTCGTTTATTTTTATTGAATTTCCCATTAAAAAGCACGCTTGTAATACCTTTTGTGTGTAAAAACCACTGCAAGTATGCTTGACTTGCTTTATATTCCGTAAAAATAATTACTTTATCCTGAGCTTTAGATACTATCTCAAATGCTTTCTCTGCTTTTGAGTTTATATCTAATGCCATTAACTTTTGCATAACATTTTCTACAGAATTATTTTCCTCTAAACTTGTACAATTTTGCCGCATTTTATTTAATGTAAGGAATGTCGCCTCCTTGCTGCTACACATTTCCTTCTGTAGTGTAATCATCGAAAAAGCTCCTGAAAAAACAGGAGAAATATTCTTCAAGTCTAAGATTAGTTCATACACTTCTTTTTCTTCCGCTGTAAACTGTATGGGAATAATATTCACTTGACGATTCGTCCATTCTATCCCCGTGTCTTGTCTTCGGTTTCGGACCATCACTTGGTTTACCAGCTCTTTCAGGTAGTCATCATGCTCTAAATCATGCTTGCTTGCAGAGAACGCTGATTGAAACGTCTCATAATTTCCTAGGTGTCCAGGTTTTAATAGTGAAATAAGATTAAATAGTTCAAACACATCATTTTGAACAGGAGTAGCAGTTAACAATAAGCAAAATTTCTTCTTTAAACTTTGCACAAACTCGTAGATTTTAGTTTTGTGGTTTTTTAACTTATGTGCTTCATCAATAATGATCATGTCATAATCCTGTGCAAAGATAAGTTCTCTATGAGGACTTTTTTTGGCGGTATCCATACTCAGAACAACAACTTCACAATGTTCTAAAGGAGTATTTTTCTTATAAGCTACAGCAGGTATATAAAACTTATAATGCAGCTCCTCCACCCATTGATTGATAAGTGAAGCGGGAGCCAATATTAAAGCCTTCTTTACTAGCCCGCGAACTAAATACTCTTTCAATATCAAGCCAGCTTCTATGGTTTTACCAAGTCCCACCTCATCAGCCAAAATCGCTTTTCCATTCATTCTTTCAATAACTGTTTCTGCAACCTTCAATTGATGTTCAAGTGGCTTTAAATTAGTTAAATACTTCGGAGATTGAAGTCCTGTGAACTCCGTGATTAAGTTATTTTGCGCAATACGATAGCTCATATTATAAAATGTCCAATTATCCCACGGTTCAATACCTTCTAATCGCTTAGTCAAGCCCTCTGCCCATTCCGATGACTTTTCTATAATCATTTCCATCACCTCAGAATACTTTTCCTTAGGATGTCCCAAAAGTAGAAGTGTATGATTAAGTTTCTAAATAAAGAGAAATTGACTTAACAATCCTTTAGACACGCGATGTTTTTGAAATCTAATTGAAAAAATAACCTAGAAAATCTACTGTTTTAGAAACTAATTTATTTTTTTCATAAAAAACTATTGCCTTTCTAGTTAATAATGCTATATAATATAAAAGTCGCAAATGATTCGGAACTTATCCAGTCAATTGTTAATCACGGAGGAATACCCAAGTTCGGCTGAAGGGATCGGTCTTGAAAACCGACAGGCGGGTCATACCGCGCGGGGGTTCGAATCCCTCTTCCTCCTCCATTTTTATTTTATTGTTGGTAGTTGTAATTTTTTATTGTCGCGGGGTGGAGCAGTGGTAGCTCGTCGGGCTCATAACCCGAAGGTCGCAGGTTCAAATCCTGTCCCCGCAACCAAATGGTCCCGTGGTGTAGCGGTTAACATGCCTGCCTGTCACGCAGGAGATCGCCGGTTCGATCCCGGTCGGGACCGCCATTTTTTTATTTTGAGATTGGTGATAAGCAAGAAGGTCGAGGAAGCGATTGAGTGATGGAAGGAGCGTACTAAAGTACGTGACTAACTGAACGAATGAAGCTGACAAAGAGATTCGCAGCTTAGCACAATCGAAGTTGGCTCAGTAGCTCAGTCGGTAGAGCAAAGGACTGAAAATCCTTGTGTCGGCGGTTCGATTCCGTCCTGAGCCACCATATTATGCGGGTGTAGTTTAGTGGTAAAACCTCAGCCTTCCAAGCTGATGATGAGAGTTCGATTCTCTTCACCCGCTTCTTGAATTGCAGAAGACCTATTGATCATTTGATCAATAGGTCTTCTTTTATTATTTATTTCTATTTTCTGCTTCATCTAATATTTCTTTTCGGAAACCTTCGATACTTTCTTTTCGACGCTCATTCTTCTCCCGGATGGCTTCCTGATTATTTCCAATGGTGTGTTCCATTGTCTCTTCGGCAGCCTCCATATTTTCAATTGTATTCTTCACCATTTTTTTCAGTTTTTTCGCATTATCTGATCGGTCATCTGGGTTAGGTTTATTGTTATTAGTCACTTCAATTCCTCCTTGTTATTTCACACATAATTTATCGTCTCCTATATTTCTAAAATTATTCAGAGGTAGGTAAATCATAGGTAATTTTGTTAAAACTCAAAAAAAGCTTGGAGGAGCACTTCCAGGCTTTTTCCTATCCTTCGTTAACTGCATGGGGAACAAAGTACATATGCAGTTAAATATCGCTAAAGGCTTCAGGAGTTGGAGATCTTGACTTTAAATGAGCTCCTGGAATTTATGTGCACGGTCATCAAGAGCCTCAGCAGACGAAGAAATTTCAGCAAAATCTTGTATAGCTAAATGAATTTGCTGATGCGTTTTTTCTACGTTATCAGATACACGTGTGATATTCTCAGTCACTTGTTCGATTTCTCGTACAATCCCTTCAATATTTTCTTTTACTTCTGAAATAGATTGCTCTACTTGAACGGAGAGTTTTCTTACTTCCTTTGCTACTACTTCAAACCCTCGGCCAAATTCCCCTGCTCTTGCAGCTTCAATAGCAGCATTCAACGCCAATAGATTAGTTTGCGAAGCAATTTGTCGAATCGTCTTAACAATTCCTTTTATTGAATCAGTCTGGTTATGTAATCCTACCAAGTTATCTAGATTCCCTTGAGAATCCGCGGCAATTCGCTTGATCGTATCTCCTAATTCTTCACTTCTTGTTATACCAACTTCCGAGCGATTGAATAACTCCGCTGACAT
This sequence comes from Psychrobacillus sp. FSL K6-1464, assembly GCF_038003145.1. Classification (NCBI taxonomy): domain Bacteria; kingdom Bacillati; phylum Bacillota; class Bacilli; order Caryophanales; family Bacillaceae; genus Psychrobacillus; species Psychrobacillus sp. FSL K6-1464. The sequence goes on along the minus strand of NZ_JBBOOP010000001.1, from coordinate 358,166 downwards.
TTGTTTCAAGTCATCTGCAACTTGTACAATTGAATTTTGTCGGTTAGTAATATCGGTTGCTATTTTTAAAACTCCAATGACTTTTCTTCTAGTTCCTTCTGCAAAGACAGGCATATAAGTAGCTTCTAACCAAACACGATTTCCTGAAGCATCCATTCTCTCCACTTTGTCCTGAAAACTTTTTCCTGATAACAGATTCCTCCAAAACTTTTCGTAATCGGTGCTCTTCGCAAAAGCTGGAAAACAAAACTCTTCATGACTCTTCTCATACAGTTCTTCTATTGTATAATCTAAGGTTTGCGCAAACAGATCATTGACATATGCAACCTTCCTATTCATATCAAACCTAATAATAGCTAGATTATTTTTAATCGCATTCATTACAAGCTCGTCCGTCACATTATTATTTACTGTTATCATATTCGTCTATGCCCCATCCCATTTACTTTATCTATTTCTATCAACACTTGTAGAATATTCTTTGTTTATCAGTTATTAACGATTTCAATACAATCCGTTCATCCACAAAAAGTTTTCCTCATTCTAAAGGAGCAAGAATTTTATCTTACAGTCTATAATTTGCTCTTTTATAGAACTTAGGAATCACGTCATGGCCTAGTTACTATTTAACATAAAAAAACAATAAATGTCAAAGTTTATTTAAAACAATTATACAAACATTATACAAACTTATTAGTAGATGTTTAATTCATACCAACAGCTAAATGATGAAAAGCCTTGATGTGCTATACTCGCTCTTGAAGAAAAGGTCCTTCAAATGACAATTTGATCTTACAGAATATCCAATATTTCCTTTAATCTTCGTAGAACTTTCATTAAGGATTTCTAATGTTCTTTCATTTGTCGCATACCTCTCTAAAATTTTACTCCACTAACTTTTCTTATAATGAATGGAATAATCTTGTCCATTTAGGACAAGATAAATAGGAATAAAAGAAGAAGGGCGGTAATGACTATTACTACAGAATGGTTTGACAGAGTAACAGAGGAGCTACAGGATCACTTAAATTCGATTTGTGAGGAGTATGACCAAATTGGGCATATGAATATTAATCGTGCTTCTAAGCATCCAAGAATTGAATTTTTTGTTAGTACTGAAGATGATGATCGAGATTATTTTTGTACCATTCTGTTTGATCCATATAACGAAGAGTTCTATGTAGAAAGCTTCGATGTCGAACTTCTTCAACCTACCAGAATTATATTGCACGATATTACGGATATTATAGAAGCTGTTCATGAAAGCTTTCACGAGTTTCTTACACACGATAGTGATAGTGAGTTAGTTTATTTGGATGATGATAGTGATGACGAGGATGATGAAATTACTATTGAGGAAATCGATGTAGAATGGGAAACTCCTGAGGTTACCGCTTTTCTAATTGAAGATAACGTTGAAGTTACCTATCAGTTCGGGGTAGATAACGCTAATGGCGATGGTGTTCTTCGAAGAGTAAATAGGCTTTGGACAGACGATGACGTCCTTGAGGACGAAAGCACCTTCACTTTTAAGAAGGACGAAGCCAGTACTATTATAGCTATGATTGCTAGTCATATGGATAGAATGGTCGGATACGATGAAATTATAGATTTATGATTTTTACCCTTAAATGGTCAAGTTGCCATTTGAGGGTTTTTATTATGCTTAAAGACATTAACAAAAGGGGATATTCTGATAAAATGAAAGTAAACAGAAATGAAATGGAGAACATACCTTGAAAACCTTCAAAAAAATGTATATTGAAATTACGAGTGTTTGTAATCTTGCTTGTAGTTTCTGTCCACCGACAAGTAGAGCAAAGAATATCCTTAAACTAGATGCATTTAATAAAACATTAGATCAGATACGACCACATACAAAATATATTTACCTTCATGTTAAAGGAGAGCCACTTTTACATCCAAGAGTCGATCAGTTATTAGAAGCTAGCCATGCCAAGGGATTTAGAGTTAATATTACAACCAATGGTACGCTTATCAATAAAAATCGACATAAACTATTAGGTAAACCAGCACTTCGTCAAATCAATTTCTCTTTACATAGTTTCGATGGTCATGAGGGATCCGAAAATCGAGAAAAATATTTAGGTGATATTCTAGATTTTGTTCGAGAAGCCAAGGAACATAATATCATTATTTCCTTCCGATTATGGAACTTACAGAGAGAACAGGTTTCAGAAATTGCACAACGTAGAAATCGCGAAACGTTGGAAATACTTGAGAAAGAATATAACTTAGACTATAAAATTGAAGAAAAAGTTCAACCCGGCAAAGGCATCAAAATTGCACATAATATATATTTGAACCAGGATCATGAGTTTCAATGGCCAAGTTTACTTGCACCGGAGGATGATGGAAAAGGATTCTGCCACGCTCTTCGAAACCAAGCGGCTATTCTTGTAGATGGAACCGTTGTACCATGCTGTCTAGATGGTGAAGGTGTGATTGACTTAGGTAATATTCATAACAATTCTTTCTCTGATATTATTGAGAGTGAACGAGCAAATAATTTGTATGATGGATTTACTAGAAGAGAAGCAGTTGAAGAAATGTGCAGAAAGTGTGGATATAGACAGAGATTTGGTGTTTGATGCACTTATTGTTGGATACAAAGGAATCCGAATGGTAATATTATATTTTTAGAGAGGAGAGATATATACATGGAATTTCTAACACTTAGTAATGGATTGAAAATCCCTCAAATTGGTTTTGGTGTTTGGCAAGTTGATAACGAAACAGAAGCTCCAGCTGCTGTAGAAGAGGCTCTTCGCGTCGGCTATCGTCATATTGATACTGCAGCTACTTACGGTAACGAAGAAGGAGTGGCAAAAGGAATTGCTGCTTCTGGTGTTGCTCGTGAAGATATCTTCCTAACTTCAAAAATTTGGAACGATGACGTTCGTGCAGGCCGTACAAAAGAAGCATTTCAAGAGTCCCTTAACCGTTTAAACACGGACTATCTAGATCTATGCTTAATCCATTGGCCAGTTGACGGTATTGTAGAAGCTTGGCGTGCGCTGGTTGAGCTCTACAATGAAGGAAAAATAAAGTCAATTGGTGTGTCTAACTTCAAAGAACATCACTTGGAGAAATTAGAGGCAGCTGGATTGATGACGCCTATGATCAATCAAATCGAGCTACACCCCCAATTACCACAGCAGAACTTTGTGAATTATTTATCCGACAAAGGTATTCATGTAGAAGCTTGGAGTCCCCTTATGCAAGGGAAATTCTTAGATTTTGATTTATTCCACCAGTTGGCTGAAAAATATGGGAAGTCTCCATCACAAATTGTGCTTCGTTGGCACTTACAATTAGGACGAGTTGCTTTACCAAAATCGATTACTCCTAGTCGTATTCAAGAAAACTTTAATGTCTTTGACTTCAAATTATCGTCTGAAGATATGGACGCAATTGCTAAACTAGCTACAAATGTTCGTATGGGTCCTGACCCAGACGAAATTCAATTCTAATAAAAAAAGCGGGAAGAAGTGTCTTAAACTTCTCTCGGCTTTTTTCATGTATTATTCTTCTGCTATAACTCCGAAAGAATAAATTGTTGTAGTCTTGTACTCATCCCCTGCTCGTAGAATAGACGAAAGGAAATGAGGATGATGAATTGAATCAGGTGGCCCTTGCGTTTCCAGGCATAAACCTAAATAATCTCTTAGCTCTTCGCCTCTCATAGTTTCCGTATTGCCCATGTTATTTCCTGTATAGAAAACGACTGCAGACTCTGTAGTTTCTACTACTAGTTTACGACCACTTTCTGCTTCTGTTAATAACATTGCATTAAGTTCGTTTTCAGTAAATAAAAATGGATGGTCGTAACCGTTTCCGACTAATACATTTTGTGGATGAACAGAGGCCACTCCATCCATTATTTTACGGCCTTCTCTAAAATCAAATACAGAGTTCTCAACCGGTATTATATTTCCGGTTGGAAGAAACTCCTCATTTAACTCTAAATACAAAGGACTATCCATCGTTAGTGCATGGCCTAATACATCCCTTTTCAAATTCCCACTAAGATTAAAATATGAGTGATTCGTTACATTTACTAATGTGTCTTTATCAGAAATACCAGTGTATGTAATTAATAGCGTGTCTTCCTCGTGTAAAATGGTGTAATTTACTTTCATTTCTAGATTACCAGGGTATCCTTCTTCCCCATCTGCGCTTAAATAGGTAAACTCAATTGTAGTATCTTGGTCTCCTTCCAGCACAGTAGCATTCCATATTGTATGACTAAATCCATTGAGACCTCCATGTATATGATTATTTTTATCGTTTTTTTGGAGATTGTAGATATCCTCTCCTATACAAAAAGAGTCTCCACGGATGCGACCAGCAACTCGACCTACAACTGCTCCTAAGTACTTTGGATTATGATCATATTCCTCTAACGTATCATATCCGAGAACAACATTTTCATATTGTCCTGTTCTGTCGGTAGCTAAAACTTTTGTAATTACACATCCATAATTCATACAGGATACTTCAAAACCATTATTATTTTTAACTGTAAATAAAGTAACCGGTAGTCCATTTATATATCCAAATAGCTTTTCTTGCACTGACACTTAGCAACCCAATCCTTTCTTATTATTACTTCATCTCTATAAGTTCTCCGGTTTGTATAGAATGATAACATGCTTCTATCACTCGCATATTATTAATAGTAGAAACTCCTGAAATTTCTGGATTACTATTCATTTGTATTACTTCCGAAAAGTGCTCCACTTCTAGCCGGTATAGATCCCCGTATATATTCTCTTCACGCACTATGTCTGCCACTTGTGTTATTACCTTCCCTACTCCACCGTTATTATCTGGTCTAAAGGCAAAAGGCACTTTGATCGTTCCTTTTGTACCTATTACTTCATATTCATTTCTTCCAGTCATATCAAAACTGCAGTCAAATATGGCACGTACTCCCCCGCCCATGTTCAAATATCCAAAGGTGCTCAAATCTATACCTGTTTCAGGGTCAAGGTCCGCAAAGCATTGCACAGAAACTGGTTCGGCATCTAACAAATAACGAATCGCATGAATGCTATAACAACCCACATCATAAAGAGAGCCTCCCCCCTTTGCTTTGTCCATTCTAAATTTATCTACACGGGACTGTAAGTGAAAGGAGTGACTCGATTTTATAAGCTTTATGTCCCCAATTTCACCCGATGCTATTATTTCTTTTACGCGGTGATGCTGTGGATGTAGCTGGTACATGAAGGCTTCCATAAACTTTACATTGCTCTCTCGACATACTTCCACCATTTCTTCTGCTTCTTGGGCTGTTAAAGCTACTGGCTTTTCGCATAGTATATGCTTACCTTGCTTAGCTGCTTTAAATACCCATTCCTTATGTAAATGATTAGGAAGCGGGATGTAAACAGCTTCAATATCGTAATCGTTGAGAAGTTCTTCATAGCTTTCATAAGCTTTAGGGATACCTAGCTTAGAAGCTACTGGATGCACTTGACTTCCCCTACTCGAGATAGCTATTAACTCCGCATTATCTGCTCGGCCAATTGCCGGTATTAGTTGTTGCTGCGCAATATTTGCCGTACTTAATACTCCCCATCTAATGTTCTCCATTCAGTCATCTCCCTTTCCTTCAGACTCAAATTATTAACAAAAGTATTACTAGTAAACTCCTTTAATTTCACTATGGACTTCTTGCATATAAAACTTTGCTAGTTTTTGCATTTCCTCTTCTGTATAAGCACTAACATTAACTGCCTGTAGGTTATCCATTACTTGAGCAACTGTTTTAAAACCAGGTATGACACATGAAATTTCTTCATGCTCCAGTATCCACTTTAATGCAGCTCGAGTCATATTTTCTCTACCTTCCGCAATCCATTCTAGTTTACCCGCTAACTCTACACCCTTTTCTAACCCTAATCCTGCAAAAGTTTCACCCACATTAAACGCAGCTCCGTCTTGGTTAAAGTTACGATGGTCATCCGATTCAAATTTAGTACCTATATTAAATTTTCCAGTTAGTAGTCCACTTGCAAGCGGAACACGCGCAAGGATTCCGACACCCTTTTCCTTAGCCTTTGGAAATAATTGATCCAATGGTTTTTGGCGGAAGATGTTGAATATTACTTGTAGGCTATCAACATTTGGTTGTTCTAAGCATAGTAGCCCTTCTTCAACCGTCTCCACACTAACACCATAATAGCGAATTTTACCTTGTTTCTTTAAGTGATCCAGCACTTCAAATACTTGACCATCTTTTAAAATTTCTAGAGGTGGACAATGAATTTGCAACAAATCAATTTGATCTCTACCAAGACGTCTTAAGCTATCATCACAGTACTTTGTAACACTTTCCATGGAATATGTTTTAGGATCATAAACATCACCCGCTCTGCAAAATTTCGTAGCTATATGAATCTCTCCATGTTTTCCTTTCGTTGCTTTGGCCAAAAGCTCCTCACTATGACCATCCCCATATACATCGGCTGTATCAAAAAAGTTAACCCCGTTGCCAATTGCATAATCTAATGCTTTTAAAGACTCCTCGTCATTTGTTTTTCCCCATGCTCCACCTATTGCCCAAGTTCCAAAGCTAAGTTCACTTACCTTTAAATCTGTGCTACCAATTTGACGATAATTCATTTCGCCACTCCTCTCCCTTTGTAAATAAGAGCCTCAACTATGTAGTTGAGGCTCTTATAACACTTACTTGCGGAATTCCAAAAGTCCTTTATTTAGAACTTTTGTTTGACCATAAACCTGTTGATAAATAAGAAATAACTTTTTATATTTTTCCACATTTACGCGAATAGGATTAAACTGTTTATCTTCATTTAAAAAGTTAGCTGCACAATCTTTTAATGAATTAAACCACCCACAGCCATAAGCTGCTAGCATCGCTGCTCCCATTCCTGGTCCCTGTTCGCTAGTTAGTCGGACAATTTTCGCATCGAAAATATCTGCTTGCATTTGAAGCCAATCATCATTTTGAGCTCCACCACCAATTGATACAATAGTATCTATCAACTTCCCGTTTTTCCGAAAGATTTCAATAGATTCATGTAAAGAGAATGTTATTCCTTCTAAAACAGAACGAACAAAATCCTTGCGCTGATGCGAACTATCTATTCCTATGAAACTAGCACGAATTATTGCATCTGCGTGAGGTGTTCTTTCTCCAACTAAATAGGGGGTAAACAACAATCCATTTGAACCTACCGGAACAGTATTTACCTCGGACAATAATTGTTGGAAAGATTCTTCACTTGCGAAAACCTCTTTAAACCACGTCAAGCTATGACCCGCAGAAAGCGTTACACCCATTGTATAAAAAGCATCCGAGACCCCGTGATTAAAATAATGAACCTTCCCATTAAAATTCTTATCTGGGGTTGCCTCATAAGATAATACAACACCCGATGTCCCTATGCTACAAAGCGTTTTTCCATCCTCTAAAATTCCAGAGCCAATTGCACCACAAGCATTATCCGCACCACCTGCAAACACTCGAGTTGTAGCTGATAGACCAGTTGCTTGTGCAATATCTAAAGAAATAGTACCAACTTCGTCATGGGAATCTAACAATGGCGGACAAATACTTGGGTTGATATCCAATAAAGCACATATAGTTGTGCTCCATTCTTTTCTACCAACATCTAATAAAAGAGTTCCCGCAGCATCCGAATAATCTATATGAAGCTGACCTGTAAATCTGTACCGTAAATAATCCTTTGGGAGTACAAAAGTCTTTACCTGCTCAAATACTTGCGGCTCATTTTCTTTCACCCATAATATCTTGGGTAACGTAAAACCTTCCAAAGCGGGGTTTTTTGTTATTTGAAGCAGTTTATCTTCACCAATTACATTATAGATTTGCTGACACTGAGCTGTAGTGCGTGTATCATTCCAAAGAATTGCAGGACGTAATACCTCATTTTGTTCATCTAACAGAACAAGGCCGTGCATTTGTCCCGAAAAACTCATCCCTTCAATATTCGCTATATCGCTTGGAAAATCCTTTAATAACTCTTTTAAACCTACTATTGTTTGTTCCACCCAGTGCTCGGGATTTTGTTCGCTATAACCCGTTTTTTCCTGTATTAAAGGATAGGGTTTCGATACACTTTGAATGACTTCCCCACTAGTATCGACTAGCAATATCTTCACAGCACTAGTTCCTAAATCTACCCCAATAACATATTTCATCACTTCAGCTCCTACCAAATGCATTCCTATTATTTGTTAAATGACTGCAATAAGTACTGATTGATCGTCGCCTTGATCTGCTCCAAACGGCCAGAAGTCTGTTTAATATCTTGAAGTCCAAAGGCATACTCTTCTAGCTTATGGAAATCAGTATTACCTTCTACAATATCTAATCCAATACCTTCTTTGTACGTCTTGTAGCGATCGTCCACCACATTTTCAAGCACTTTATCATCAATCAAGTTTTGTGCAACTCGTAAACCTACGGCAAAAGCATCCATTCCAGCAATATGTGCGTGGAACAGGTCCTCTGGTTCAAATGATGCTCTTCTAACCTTCGCGTCAAAGTTTAAACCACCTTTGCCTAATCCACCATTTTGTAAAATCTCATACATCGCAAGAGTTGTAGTCCATAAATCTGTTGGGAATTCATCTGTATCCCAGCCAAGAAGTGGATTACCTTGGTTTGCATCTACGGATCCTAACATATTATTAATCCTCGCATAATGCAGTTCGTGTTCAAACGTATGACCAGCAAGTGTAGCGTGGTTTGCTTCGATATTAAATTTAAATGAATTTTCCAGGCCATAACTTTGTAAAAATGCATGAGCTGTTGCAACATCATAATCATATTGGTGTGTGGAAGGCTCTTTTGGTTTTGGCTCGATTAAGAACTGTGCTTCGAAACCAATTTCTTTCGCATAATCTACAGCCATATGATAGAAACGAGATAAGTTATCCAATTCTAGTTTCATATTTGTATTTAGTAAAGTGTCGTAACCTTCACGTCCACCCCAGAATACATAGTTTAGAGCACCAAGCTCTTTACCAATTTCTAATCCTTTTTTTACTTTAGCCGCCGAGTAGGCAAAAACATCTGCATTACTTGAAGTTGCTGCCCCGTGCACAAAGCGTGGATGCGTAAAGTTATTCGCCGTATTCCAAAGTAATTTAGCTTTACTATTTTTCATATAATCTTTTATCATGCTAACAATTACATCTAAGTTTTGATTACTTTCTTTAAGGTTGCTTCCCTCTGGAGCAATATCAATATCATGGAAACAGAAGAACGGGACATCCATCTTTTCATAAAATTCAAATGAGGCCTCTACTCTTGCTTTTGCTAGATCCAATCCACTAAATTTATCCCAAGGTCGGTTCATACTCCCTGCGCCGAAAGGATCTGACCCATCCATCGTAAACGTATGCCAATAGGAAACGGCATATCTCAAAATCTCTTCCATCGTTTTACCGCCAATTTTTTCTTGTGGATTATAAAATTTAAACGCATAAGGATTTTTGGAAGCTGCACCTTCAAATTTAATTTTCTCGACATTTTGGAAATAGACCATTATTTTGACCTCCTGAATTTTATCTCTACAAATTGGCCAATGGCTTTTGCATGAGATTTAACTGTTTAATTTGTTTGTTAATTAACCGAACAAAGTTGTATTATCATAATTAAAAAGTGTATGCTATTAATAATTCTCCAATTCTTTCAAATAAATTGAAAACAAAGGATGGTTCTTCATGAATGCAATAAGTAGTTTTATATATAATGCACTTGAATGGATTACAAGACTTGCCTATTTAAATTTGCTATGGCTCTTCTTTACATTGCTGGGTGGAGTAATCTTCGGATTTTTCCCCTCTACTACTTCAATGTTCGCCATAGTGAGAGAATGGTTGAAAGGTGAAACAGAAATACCATTGTTTAGTACCTTTTGGAAACATTTTAAAGAGGAATTCATGAAAAGTAATTTGTTAGGAGTCCTTGTTACGCTCATTATAGTCATTATTGGATTAGATATTATTTACATACAATCTACTAATAGTGATTTGTTAACTTGGACATACTTACCATTATTTGCTTTTATGTTATTATTCATCATGTTCCTGTTTTATTTGTTTCCATCCTTCGTCCACTTTAATTTAAAATTAGGACCGATTATAAAAAATTCCTTTTTCATTATGCTTATTAATCCAATTACAACTCTATTAATCTTCCTATGCCTGTTGCCATTCTTTTACTTAATAAGCCTACTTCCAGCCATTGGAATTATATTTGGCGGAAGTGTCTACGCTTTTATATCGATGAGGTTTAGCCTACATGCATTTCAGAAAGTGAGCGACAAGCAAGAAGCCTTAAAAGTGAGCAGTGAATTATAGCTTCCCATAGTGGAAGCTATTTTTATTGTCTAACTCCATGGCCTAACTTTCCACTTGCCCCAGTCTTCTTAGCCTTTTACCGCACTTGCAGAGATACCTTCCACTACTTTGTTGCTAAAGAAAATGAAAGCAATAATAATTGGTAGAACGCTAATGATTAGAGTTGCCCCTATTGCACCCCAATCGGTCATATATTGACCAATGAAATTTTGGATGCCAACTGTTAATGTTTTATATTTCTCAGAGCTGATAAACGTATTAACAAACACAAACTCATTCCAGTTATAAATCATATTAATCACTACAGTGGTAGCCATTACTGGTGTTGTCATCGGAAGAATTACTTGGAAAAACATTCGATTGACCGAACAACCATCGATAACAGCAGCTTCCTCAATTTCTTTTGGTAGCGTGTAATAGAATCCAAGCAAAATCATCATCGTTATGGGTAAATTATAGGCTGTATATGTAATAACTACTCCGAGGGGATTATCGATTAGATTCACACTTAAAAACATACTGTATAGTGGAATCAGCGCTGAATGAATAGGAATCATAAGCCCAATGATGAACAGGCTAAGAACGGCCCCACTTAGTTTCCATCTCATGCGCGTAATTGCAAAAGTAGCCATACTTGCGAAAAGAACGGTTAATACGATCGCTAGCGTGGTAATCCAAACACTATTAAAAAAGTAAATACCTATACCGCCATCCCACACTTTTAAATAGTTTTCCCATCTAAACTCCGAAGGCAATGCGAACGGTGAACCCGCAAATATTTCTCTATTGTCTTTTAAGGAGAAGATGAATAACCATAATAGCGGGACGATTTGAAACAATGCTACAACCAATAGACTAAAATATAGAAAAAAGTAGCCTACACGCTTCATATACAAACCTCCTTTAATATTCTATTCTCTCTTTTGGTGTAGTTAGTTTACGAACGATAAAAGTTACGATTAATGTAATGATTAATAGAAGGAACCCAATCGCACTTCCGTACCCAAAGTTATAGCTTGAAAAGGCTAACTTATACATATAAGACGCCATTACTTCACTTGCACCATTCGGTCCACCAGAAGTCATCACATAGATTAGATCAAAGTATTTTAACGACCCAACTATTGCTAATACGACAGTTACACTTACGACTTCCTTGATCAAAGGCAACTTAATTTTCGTAGCAATTTGGAATGCAGAAGCACCATCGATTCTTGCAGCTTCGATTAATGACTCTGGAATATTCTTTAATGCAGCATAGTAAATCAAAATATAAAAGCCCGCATATTGCCACAAAATTGGAATGAAAATTGCAAATAAAACTAAGGATGGATCCGCTAACCAAGCAGGAGGATTTTCCACTCCTATTTGTTTCAGAAATACATTTAAAATACCATTCGACGGGTTATACACTTTAATCCATAGCTGTGCAATCGCAACGGATGACAGTAACATCGGTATTAAGTATATCTTTCTCAGTAGATCTGATCCTTTTATCTTGGATGCTAATATAAAGGATATTACCAAATAAATACCTAAGCTCAGTGTCGAGAATATAGCCAGTAAAAACGAATGATAGGCACTACTCCAAAACTTCATATCCTGAAGCCCATTTATATAATTCTCTAATCCAATGAATGTTTTATCTCCTATTCCATCCCACTCCATTAAGCCATAATAGCCTGATAGAATTAGTGGTATGAATACTAATACTAGAACTAGTAACAGCGCAGGTGAAATATATAATGCTATTAGTAGTTTGTTAGACATTACCTTGTTCATAACATTCAACTCCTTCCTTACCAGGTAGAGAAGGGCTATCCAACTAGGCAGGATAACCCTCTGTTTTTCATTACATTCCTTCTATTTAAGCCAATTTCATAAAGAAGCTAATAACAGTAAAATTCGAACAAAGTTGATTTTCGCTCCAGGCGGATGCTTTACGTGGGCACCGCTTCAATCAACGAAGTCTACTTTATAATAAATTAATTATGAAATTGACTCGTTCATTTCTATTTTGAAAGAGCTTCCTCATGCGCTTTTGCAAATTCTTCTGGAGTCATTTCTTTTCCAAAAAGAGCCTGAATTGAATCTAAGTGCACTTGTGCGACATCTGGACTCATTTGAACGTCAGCAAATAACGTAATATTACTTGCTTCATTTAATTCATTTAAAATATCAATATACATTTCTGGAAGATCTAAAGAATCAGCATCCACTTTAGTAGCAGGTATTACGCCGGCTTGAGTAACCGCTTTTTCACCCCACTGTTTCACAAAGTATGCAGCAAAATCTTTCGCTTCTTCTTTTACTTTAGAATTCTCTGCTACGAATAGTCCAACTCCAGGACCTCCAACAAAGCTATTCATATCGCCGTTTCCATCAACCGTTGGGAATTTTAAGTATTCTACAGAATCTCTAAATTCCTGTGGTACAGTTTCGTTTGTTGTGTAGTTCGGTAAATCCCAAGTTGCGATTAAATACATCGGCACTTGCTCACTCATGAACATACTCTTTGCTTCTTCATCTGCTAGTCCATTAAATCCGTTTACAAAAGCACCCATATCAACAAGGTCTTGAACCTTTTGCGCTGCCTCTACTAATGCAGGATCTTCAAATGTTCCTGAGCGATCGATTGCCTTATTCAGAACATCCGCTCCACCCAAACGGTCTGCTAAATACATATACCAAAGTGATCCCGTCCAAGCATCTTTGTTTCCTAAAGCGATCGGATCAATTCCATCTTCTTTAAAAGCTTTTACAACACTTTCTAATTCTTCAAAAGTCTTTGGTGCTTCTAAACCTTGTTCATCAAACATTGCTTTATTATAGTAAAGTGTCACAATGTTAAGCTCTAATGGTAACCCGTATGTCTTACCATCTAGTGCATAAGCTTCTGCAGTTCCTGATACAAAACTATCACTAAGTTCTTCTTCAATAACATCGTCTAATGGAGCGAACATGTTACCACCAACATAAGGCTCTAAAAACCCTGCTGCCCAAGTCATACCTACATCTGGAAGTTCTTTAGATGTTGATAAAACTCTTAGTTTGTCTTTATATTGTTCATTACTCAACACTTCCAAATCTACTTTAACTCCATCATGTTCTTTTTCGTAATCAGCAATAATTTCATTTACAACATCATAATGCTGTTTGGAGCTTCCTTCTGGCCATAAATGCATAAACTTAATTTCTTTGTCACCGCTTGAACTTGATGACGAGTCACCTGAATCTGAACACCCTGCCAATAAATAAAATACAGAAGCAAATAGTAGAATTTTAATCATTTTGTTGATTTTCATTCTTATTTCCCCCACCCCAATTATTTTACAACAATATTCTGAATATTGTATGCGTTTTCATTGTAGCAAACAAAACTAAGTTAGTCTAGTGGATGAACAAAGTTTTTTTATTCATGTTTTATATGTTAGAATGATGAAAAAGAGAGAAAGAGCTGAAGAAGGATGAAAATGAGTACCCATCAAACATGGAATCACCATGTTGTAAAAAAAGGCAATAAATCATTAGTTCTCGATAAAATAAAATACAACTCCCCTATCTCCCGAGCTTCAGTCGCAAGCCAAGTCGGATTAAACAAAGGAACTGTCTCCTCTTTAGTAAATGATCTACTAGAGGAACATCTCATCTATGAATCTGGACCGGGTGAATCTAGTGGAGGAAGAAGACCGGTTATGTTGCTGTTCAATGAAAAAGCTGGCTACTCCATTGGAATAGATCTAGGCGTAAACTATTTACTCGGAGTACTAACGGACCTTAACGGAAATATTCACACTGAGAAGCAAATAACATTTAAAAATTTAAATTATGAAGAGATTGAGATTAAGTTATTTGAGACAATAGAATATCTTCTGAAGTCCACTCCTGAGTCTCCACATGGTGTAATAGGAATTGGTGTTGGAGTACCCGGTATCGTCGATAAGGACGATAATATTCTGTTAGCACCGAACCTAAACTGGAGAAATATAAACCTAAAAGAAGTTCTGGAAGAAAGGTATAGTCTTCCAATCATTATAGAAAACGAAGCTAATGCTGGTGCATATGGTGAAAAAAACTTTGGTGCAGGAAAAGATTTTGAAAATGTTATTTACGTGAGTGCAGGTATTGGTATTGGTGTTGGATTGATACTTAATGACTCTCTTTATAAAGGTTCTAATGGATTTTCTGGAGAACTAGGTCATATGACGATACAAGCAGGAGGCGCTAAATGTCGCTGTGGAAACGAAGGTTGTTGGGAGTTATATGCGTCAGAGCAAGCGCTTGTTAGACAGGCTGAAAAGCTAGATATCCCTTCGGATATGCAAGATTTAGAAGGTCTTGTGACACTCGCAGAGAGTGGAAATGATGAAATCATTGCGTTATTTGAACAAACTGGAGACTATTTAGGCATCGGGATTAATAACATCATAAATATATTTAATCCGCAACAAGTTATTATCGGTAACAGATTAGCTTACTCTGAAAAATGGTTAAAATATTCGTTAAACAAAAGAATTTCAAATCAAGCTCTTTGGTTCCAACAAAATGATCTTCAAATCGATTTTTCCGAATTATCTACCAGATCTACAGCATTAGGTGTTGCTGCTTTTTCCATCGAAAACTTTTTGTCCGTCAGTATACAGCAAGATACTGCAATGGAATAGAATACACTAAATTATCTAAAAATTATAACTTGCCATTTTATTTAATCTAGTGTTATATGTATTAACATATTGAAAAAAATTCTATTTTAGGAATTATTAGGAGTATTAATAATACTGTGAAATCTATTATTTAGCTTGTATTATTAGCAACTATATAACTTAAAATGGGCAAAAAATAGAGGCAAAGGATGATGACAATTGACGATTATACGAAATCCAATATTACCTGGCTTTAACCCCGATCCAAGTATTTGTAGAGTTGGGGAAGACTATTATATTGCCGTTTCCACTTTTGAATGGTTCCCCGGTGTTGGTATTTATCATTCCAAGGATTTAAAAAACTGGCGGTTAGTTTCTCGCCCACTTAATCGTATTAGTCAATTGAACATGATGGGAAATCCTAACTCAGGTGGGGTTTGGGCACCTGCCTTGTCTTACAGCGATGGACAGTTTTGGTTAATATTCACCGATGTAAAGGTTACTGAGGGGCAGTGGAAGGATTGTCATAATTACCTAGTAACCTGTGATACCATTGATGGGGAATGGTCAGAGCCTATCTATTTAAACAGCTCTGGTTTTGACCCATCCTTGTATCATGATGAATCGGGTAAGAAGTATTTAGTGAATATGAAGTGGGATCATCGTCTCCACCATCATAATTTTTATGGTATTGCACTTCAGGAATATGATGTGGAACAGCAGAAATTAGTTGGGGACTCTACTATTATCTTTAAAGGTACAGATATTAAATTAGTGGAAGCTCCTCATCTATATAAAATAAATGACTATTACTATTTGCTAACTGCTGAAGGTGGCACAAAATACGACCACGCTGCTACTATTGCACGCTCCAGAAACTTAGAGGGTCCTTACGAGGTACATCCGGATAATCCGTTAATCACGTCTTTTCCCTATCCGAGAAACCCTTTACAAAAGGCAGGTCATGCTTCTATCGTCCAAACACATACAAATGAATGGTTTTTAGTTCATTTAACTGGTCGTCCACTACCTAAAGACAACCAAGCGTTATTGGATCCACGAGGATATTGTCCACTTGGACGAGAGACTGCTATCCAAAGAGTCGAATGGGAAAATGACTGGCCATATGTTGTAAACGGGAATGGCCCATCACTTGAAATCGAAGGACCTTCTATGGAGGAAGTAGTTTGGGAAAAGGAGTTTGAAGAGAAGGATGATTTTAATGAAGAACGATTAAACAATCATTTCCAATCATTGCGTATACCTCTTGGTGAACAGATTGTTTCGCTAAAAGACAAGCCTGGTCATTTACGACTATATGGGAAAGAATCTCTTACTTCTAAATTTACTCAAGCATTTATAGCAAGACGTTGGCAGCATTTCAACTTTACTGCAGAAACAAAAGTAGCTTTTAATCCAAATACATTTCAGCAATCTGCTGGCCTGGTCAACTATTATAATACCGAAAACTGGACGGCACTTCAGATTTCCTGGCATGAGGAAAAAGGAAAAATTCTTGAGTTAAGCACATGTGATAACTTCACCTTTGACCAACCACTTAAAGGAAATGAAATTGTAATTCCAGCTGAGCAGGAATATGTTTATCTTAGAGTAGATGTCCAAACATCTATTTATGAATATTCCTATTCATTTGATGGTGAAAATTGGACACTAATTCCTATTAAACTCGCATCACATAAATTATCAGATGATTATATTCAGGGCGGTGGTTTCTTCACGGGGGCATTCGTCGGCATGCAATGTCAGGATACTTCTGGTCAAAGTATCCCTGCTGATTTTGATTACTTTATATATAAAGAATCAGAATAACTATATTTATTCTTATCGTAAAAATTGTATTTTCCCTGTATTTCAAACCATATTAAGTAGGCATCAAAAAACGTCGAGAGGGGTTTTCTTATGAGAAATGGTACTCATCTAGGGGCTAATAAAAGAGGTTCTATGGCGAGACGACCTGCAACTAGTAAGAAAGAAGAGATTTCTCTAGAGTTGGCTGAACTTGGTTATTTAACACCAAAGCAAGGTTCAATGTCTCCAAATCGACGTGATATGAGTGAGAGGGATAGATCTTACTAATTGAAGGATGCCAAAAAGGGACACAACGTTTAGTTGTGTCCCTTTTTTCACTATATATACTTTAATTTATTTTAAAATGACTTACTTCATTTTGTAATATTTCTGCTAAGTTTGCTAATGATTGTGCACTAGAAGAAATCTCTTGGTTTGCAGCCAGTTGTTCTTCTGTTGCAGCGCTCGTATCATTTGCACCGTCAGCAGTTTGTTGTGCTAGGAGTTGTATTTCTTTTGAAGCTACTGTCACTGCTTCAGACACAGTTTGTATTTCTTTTATCGCAGTTGAGACAGATTCAATCTTGGATCCCACTACTCCAACCGCAGTTTCAATTTCTACAAAAACTTGACGAGATTGATTGGATGCATTTAGTCCTTCTTTTACTTTTTCTCCACCTATATCAATCGATTTAACTGCTTTTCCCGCTGCCAATTGTATAACACCAACCATTGATTCAATTTCCGAGGCTGAATTTTTGGATTGCTCCGCAAGTTTTCTCACTTCCTCAGCAACTACTGCAAAGCCCTTACCGTATTCCCCAGCTCTAGCTGCTTCAATCGCTGCATTTAGCGCAAGTAAATTAGTTTGCTCTGAAATTTCGGTGATTAATGCAGTAACTTTCTGTATTTCATTCGAGTGCTGTTCCATTTCTTTAATAATATCAGATGACTCTTTAATAGTTGCATCAATGGTATTCATTTGATCAGATACTTTGGATACTACCTCTGATCCATCTGCAACCAATTCTATAACTGTATTTGCAGCATGTTCCATTTCATCATTACTCACAGAAATTCGGTCAACAATGTGACTCATATCTGACAGTGAATCATTGTTTTTATCTACGATGCGTAGTTGTTGTTCGCTACCCATCATTTGTTGTTCAGCAGCTGTTGCTACCATTTGAGAAGATGCAAGGCTCTCTTCTGAGCTTGCTGAAAGTTGCTCAGCACTCGATGCAAGTTCTACAGATGAATCTCTCATTCGTGTAACCATTCCTTTTAGGTCTTCTAACATCTTGTTGAACGTACTAGCTAATATACCAATTTCATCATTATTTTTAATGATGACGTGATCAATTTGTAAGTTTCCTTCTGAAATTTCTTTCATCGAAGCTGTCATTTTACTAACCGGTCTAGCTATACCTTGACTTATGACAGAGGAAATAATAACTCCTACCACAATTGCTACTACTATTAGAGCTAGTATCAAAGTAAGGGTTAGTTTTGCTAACTCTTCAAGTTCTATGGTTGTTTTTTCTACTGATTCCATCATATATTCTTTCATGTCTGCAATGGCAGCCATTAACTCTTCTACTACACTTTTACTATCAAGCTTTGCAATCTCTGCGTCATCGCTAGGCATTGCATCTCTAGTGATAGCTTTGTTTAATGAGGCATAATGATTCTCTAATTCTATTATTCTGTCTAGCAGGACTTGGCCATCCGCCGCTAATTTCATGTCATTAATTCTGCTAGCAGTTTCTTGGAATCCTTTGTCGAATTGATCCGTTAAACCTTCTACTTTAGTATCACCCAAGGCTAAAGCTAGACTTACCGTTGTCATATCCTTTTGAAAACCAGTAAGTTCATCGAGTAATAGTATTGGTTCCACTCGATCCTCTATTAATGATTTATATTCCCCACTTATCCGATTTACTGAGTATAAGCTTATTAACCCCACAACAATTAATAGAATAAGAACAGATCCAAATCCTGTCCACATTTTCTTCTTTATAGATACTTTCACCTAGTTTATTCCCCTTCCAAAATAAATAAAAAGACTCACTAAAATAACTTTATTACTTCCAAGGAACTAGGTCAATAGAAATTTTATTATTTTTAGAAATAAAGTACTAATATATGAGTCATAATAACTTATTAACTCTAATATATATTTGAGCAATATATCACTTTTCTTTTCAAACAATAAATAATTGAATACAAAAAACAGACACCTATTCTGATGATGCCCGTTTTTTCAAATTTTCAATTAGGGAATTACTTTTTCATTTTGACTTACCCACTGTTGCAGAGGTTCTTGAAAGCGTAATATCATCCACCCCAATATTTTTCCGATAAAATAAGCGGCAACTATAGTACCGATACCAATTGCTCCAAAGGACTGTATAAAAACTAAACCCATTATAGCTGCGACAAAAACATTTATTAAATCACCCGTAATCTTTGCTTTACTAAACTTGATTTTAAACTGTTCGCTAATAACATACGTTAACGCATCGTAGGGCATTAGAGGGAGTTTTGCGGTGAAATATCCGATTAATCCTGCTGATACGACAAATAAACTAATAATCAAATATACACAACGCAATACTATAGATTCAGGTGTAGGCAATAATTGCACGAGGAATAATGTAGCATCCATAAAGAAACCAAATACAACCGAAATAATTAATTGAAGCATTAAATCTTTTATATCCATACGTTTGCTTAAAATGATTTGAACAAGGATAAATAATATATTTGCAAGGACTGTAGTAATACCGATTGATAAGCCTGACGTTAAGACAAGTGCATATGCCAGAGAAGAAACAGGTGATACACCAAGTCCTGCTTGAATCGATAAACTAACACCAAGTGTCAAAAAAAATAAGCCACCTATATATAAAGTAAGGCGCTTCATCGTAACATTCTTATGATTCATAAGTAATTCGCTTCCTTTTTTAATCTCCTATCCATCATATCATCCAATTCAAGATACTAAAAATATATATATGATAAACTATTCATATGAAAATACATATAATGAGGTGTACGGATGGATATTCGACAATTACATTACTTTAGAGAAAAAGTAAAGCATTCCAGTATTTCTAAAGCTGCAGAAGCCCTACATATAGCACAGCCACCACTCAGTCAACTTTTAAAGAAACTAGAAAATGACCTTGGCACAACTTTAATCCATCGATATCGAAAAAAATGGGAACTGACTGAAACAGGAGAAATATTGTATCAATATGCGGAGCAAACACTAATGCAAAGACAGGATGTAGAGCGACGAATTCAAGAAGTAGAACAAGGAAAAGCCGGAACGATCCGTATCGGTGTTTCTTCCGCATGCTCGAATATGATGATTGATTACGTAAGAACATTTAGAACACAATCTCCTAACGTTAAAATTAGTATTGTTAACGGTAACTCCGATGAATTATTAAAACGACTCGAACAAAGAGAAATAGACTTGGCATTTCTTTTACGTCTGAGCACCAGTGAACAATATGAGATAAAAGTATTAAAAAAACAACCTTATGTTGTAATTGTCCCAACTAACTGGTCGACATCATTTATAGATTCACATATAACTTTTAATCAGATTGCTAAATTACCTTTTATCATGTTGGGTGCAATAGAAGGACATTCTTTTCATGGAGAAATACATAGAGCGTTTGAAGAACATCATGTAGAACCAAATATTATAATTGAGTGTAAAGATATTGCTATGGTAGCCTCACTTGTTAGTAAAGGTTTAGGAGTATCGATTATTCCAAATATGGATTATGCATCTACCTTTCTAGAAAATCTCACCCTTTTCGAATTGAAACAGTTTAACCATAGTGTGGAACCTATCATCTTAAAACTAAAAAATGCACCTACCTCAAAAGTGGCCGCTCAATTTTGGGATATAGTAGATTAAAAAAACATTGGTAAAGAAAAATAGACCCGGAAAGACTTTTCCGAGCCTACTTTTTTATACAAGCTAACTATTAAGATCAGCATAAATTTTATAATTTATTTTGATCCAATTTCCTTTGACGAATTTTTCCATCCATATAATTCATTTTCTTTAATGTACTTATAGCAACTTGTAGGCAAGAGGTATTTCGCTTCTCCCCCAATTGCAAATTCATCACGAATATAAGTAGAGCTAATTTCCATAGCAATACCCTTATCGATTAAGTGGAAAGTGCTCCCATCGTCGTTATTTCGCAGCAAAGGAGAACCACTTATCGCTTTCAGCATATCAATACCATCTCTAGCCATGACAATAAATTTATTTTCACTCACTAGTTTATCTGCACTTCCCCACTTACCATCTCCGATATCCACTAATAAGTCTGCTCCCATAATGAAATATAAATCATCCTCTGGGTATACTGTCTTTAAGTGCTTCATTGTGTCATAGGTGGAGATTTTCCAGGCATCTTGCTTCATTTCAAAATTATCTAAGGTGAATTTTTCATCAGATTTAATCGCCATTTCTAGCATATTCCACCGATGTTTGTCTTCTGTATTCATCGTTTTATCTTTTCTTTTGTTGGAGCAAGGTAAAAAGATGACCTTATCTAACTTGCAACGATTTGCTATTGTACTTGCTGTAAAAAGATGGACATTGGTAATGGGATCAAAAGACGAACCATAAATTCCTATCTTAGCCATTAGATTACCTCCACATATTCAATAGTAGTTAAACTGTCTTAACATAATTTTATTTAGCGTGCCTCTACTTTTTCTTTCACCTGTTGAATATTAACCATTTTGTTATCCCAACATTTTTGACTTAAGTCAACGGGGTATTCTTCGGGATTCAGAAGTCTTTTATATTCATCCCATAGGAACAACAAATTTTCTTTCACATCTTGTTGGATTTCTAATATTCCTGGTAATTCGTAGACCTGTTTACCATCCACAAATATGTCATGATGGAGTTCTTTAGCCTCGTAATTTGTTACGAACTTACTGATATACGTATGAACCGGATGGAACATTTTCAACTTTTCTTGTTGTTCTGGTTTTTCATCATCCATTGCGATGTAATCACCTTCTGACTTATTACTCGTCAGGTTAATAATACGGTAGACTTTTTTAAGTCCAGGTGTAGTAACCTTCTCTGGGTTTCCAGAAATCTTAATGGTATCTACCATATTTCCATGGTCATCTTCAATAGATACCAATTTGTAAACTGCTCCTAATGCCGCTTGGTCATAAGCAGTAATTAGTTTAGTGCCGATTCCCCAAGCATCAATTTTAGCTCCTTGATGTTTTAATTGAGAAATAGTATATTCATCCAAATCATTAGATGCAACAATTTTCGTCTGTTTGAAACCGGCTTTGTCTAGCATCTTTCTCGCTTCTTTGGATAGATAAGCTAAATCACCACTGTCCAAGCGAATGGCTTTAAAGTTAATCTTATCGCCTAGCTCTTTTGCTACTTTGATAGCGGTAGGAACGCCAGACTTTAAGGTGTCATACGTATCTACTAAGAAAGTACAATCTTTATGTCTTTTCGCATACTTATGAAATGCGGTATACTCGTCACGATACGCTTGAACCATAGAATGGGCGTGCGTACCAGATACTGGTATACCAAATAATTTCCCAGCTCGCACATTACTAGTTGCTTCAAATCCTCCGATAAAAGCTGCTCTTGTTCCCCAAATAGCTGCATCCATTTCTTGTGCGCGCCTCGTACCAAATTCCATAGCGGTTTGATCACCAATTACTTGTTTCATTCTAGAAGCTTTTGTCGCTATTAACGTTTGATAATTGACGATATTCAGTATAGCCGTCTCTATCAATTGTCCTTCCGCTAAAGGAGCTTCAATACGTAACATAGGTTCGTTATGGAAGACCAATTCTCCTTCTTTCATCGAACGAATTGTTCCAGTGAATCTCAGCGTTTGAAGATATGCTAAAAAGTCTTCTTCGTAACCTAGTTCATTTTGAAGATATTCTATATCACTCTTTGTGAATTGAAAGTTAGAAATATATTCAACAATTCTTTCTAACCCGGCATATACTGCATACCCATTACCGAATGGTAACTTTCGAAAATATACTTCAAAAACAGCTTTACGGTTGTGTATATTATCTTCCCAGTATGTTTCTGCCATATTGATTTGGTAAAGATCTGTGTGTAACGCAAACCCATCGTCTTTGT
The DNA here is from genome assembly GCF_038003145.1 of Psychrobacillus sp. FSL K6-1464. Lineage (NCBI taxonomy): Bacteria > Bacillati > Bacillota > Bacilli > Caryophanales > Bacillaceae > Psychrobacillus > Psychrobacillus sp. FSL K6-1464. The sequence continues at coordinate 335,147 of NZ_JBBOOP010000001.1, read as the reverse complement.
AATTTGTTTTCATGCGTACCCCTCCGTCTCATTTTAATACCCACTTACTAGTTTATAGATGGTTTTATCGGACTTCTGCACCTATGCTGTTTTGGAAATGACCTAGAGCCCATTCATGACCTAGTTGGTTGAAGCTCGCGACAGCATCCTTATAAACGACTACTTTAAAGCCCTTGTTATACGCGTCCACTGCTGTATGAAGTACGCAAATATCGGTACATACACCGACTAAGTGAACTTCTGTAATTTGTCTTTCTCTTAGCTTTAACTCTAGGTCTGTACCGGCAAACGCCGAATACCTAGTTTTGTTCATCCAATAGACTTGTTCACTATTCTTATTATTTTCATATACATCTTTGAGTTTTCCAAACAAATCTCTTCCTTCGGTTCCCTCTATATTGTGAGGGGGAAATAGCTTAGATTCAGGGTGGTACTGGTCATCCTTTTGATGAGTATCAATCGCAAAAACGACCAAATCGCCAGCAGCTATAAATTCTTCCGTTACTTGTAAAATGGCTCCCTCGATATCCTGTCCTGGTTTACCACATGTTAATGCTCCATTGTCCGCCACAAAATCTACCGTGTAATCAATATTCAACAATGCTTTTTTCATCATTCATCCGCTCCTTTATATTAAATAAATCATCAATTGTTAAATTGTTAATTAATACATAGAAAAAAATTAATAATTTGCATTATAGATAGAAACAAAAGGCTCGAAATCGGTAAATCTATATAATTGTGCTTTGTTTTTAGACCATCTATTAGATTTTTTTAACTCCCCTTCATCCATTACTTTTTCAATGAATGGCAAGGATGGTGCTTTTCTAAAAAACTGTGAATCAAGTTTAATCCAGGAATCATCCAATACCGTTAATAGTACGCCCTGTAATTCCGACAATACGAATTCTTTCGGTAAAAAGTTTTTTGCTAATGTAGTAAGAGCCATATCTTTCTTTATAATCCAAATGGCATCTGAAATTATTTGTTGGTGGTCGAAAGCGAGCTCTAACTGACTGATTTCTTCTAAGTTAAATAGCTGTACATCCGAAGCATCATCAGCTGCTTTGCGTTTGACTAACTGGTTTTCTGGTACAATCGCATAATGCGCGTTGGAGATAATCCAAGCACGTTTGTCACGTCCAGGTTTATCGTAAGTGCCAAAGTGTTTCATCTTGAGATTGGTTACCCCTGTCTCCTCTTCAAGTTCTCTCGAAGCTGCTTCAAATGCTGTTTCATCTGGCTGAACAAAACCACCTGGCAATGCCCATTTACTACCTTCTACATTTGGCTCGCCCTCTGCATCCTTTGCTGCTCGTTGTATCAACATCAACTTCAATTCTTTTACAGGTGGTTTATGCTTTTCTACCTCAGTTGAAATGATGGTAAATACGGCAATATCACTTGTATATCCGTCGGGTGTTTTATATTTATTTGCATCGTAATTCTCTAACATTTCTTCTTCCGACTTATATTTCCCCATCATAGTACCTGCCTTTCTATTATAGTACTCGTTCTTTATTTTAATTAACAGTTTGTTATTTGTTAATTGTATTTTACGCTATAACATTTATTTTTGCAAGGCATATGTCATGAAAAAGACAAAATAAAAAGAAATTTCCTTTTGTGTGACGGAGTATTTATTGACCACCATTTTAAATTGGTCTATTTAACACCCACATCTTCAAGGAAATTTCAGATGGGACTTAATATTAAGCTTCTAATTTATGATGGAAAGGACACTTTCCTTGAATGGGTTCAATATCATCCCCAATAAAGGATTGCTTCCATTCATTATGTGTTGGATCTCCGAAGTGGCCGATATCTGGATGCTTAGGAAGTTGGTCCCAAACCTCTACTCGTTTACGAACCTTTTCACGCGACATAATACCACCCTTTTCAGTTCCTTCTAGTCCTTCGAAGATTTTGCGAGGCTGAAATCCAAGAACCATTGCATTCCCTAAGTGACGTGTCTTTCTCTTCTTATATGCAGGAGCATTTCCAAACACGAAGATTGGCTCTCCATTGAATCGAAAATCCCATAAATGATGATCAGGGTCGCGTGGACTGTCTTCTGGCCATTCAACTTCATCCATTTCATGTAAGTATTGAAGGATATCCCAAAATTGCTTACGATAATCCTCGATAGAACCCTCTTGCTCAAAAGGCTCTACAAATACAAAGAGACCATGTCTTTTGTAATTTGGTAATTTAAACAGATCTAGAAAGCCTTCCACTGCAGAAGGTAGATTACTCCAGTCTTCTTGGCTAATATATGCATAACGAAGCTCGCCTTTCAATTCTCCACTCATTCCAAAAAAACAAGGAAACGTCTTATCCGTTACTGTGTTGTGGAAAGTTTCATATTCCTTATACAGCCAATTTGGTAAGTCGGTTCTAGTATGAAAATCTTCTTTTGTCAATAATGCCTGTTCCTTTGTAATCATACAATCGCCTCCACAATCATTATTCATACATCTCTTAGTCTTGTCTTTACCCAATCTTAAATTCCCTAAAACAATGATATTAAAATTCAAATAAACTTCACTGAAAAAGGTTATACAATGAAAAATATAGGGAATAGAAAAGAAGAATGAATTAAAAAAAGTGGAGGATTCCTTATGGTAAAAATAATTCAAGATCAATCTCAAATACATTGTCAAAGTGAATATGAAACACTAAAAAAAGTCGTCTTATGCGAACCTCAATATATGGAAATAAAAGAAGTAATTAATGATGTTCAGAAACAATATGTAAATGATAATATTGACCGTTCACTTGCTATTTCACAACATCAACAATTTGAAAAAGCCTTAAAGAATGCCGGTGTGGAAGTAATTAAATTAACACCAAGCAAAGACCATCCCGAACAAGTTTTCACAAGAGATATAGGCTTTACCTTGGGCAATCATTTGTTTATTTCCGAAATGGCAAATCCGATTCGTCAGGGTGAAGAGAAAGTGTTAGCTCATTGGATGAATGAACATGACATCTTTTACAAAAAGCTTTCTGAACACTCCATAGAAGGTGGCGATGTTATCGTGGATGGCCATCGAGTGTTTATCGGGATTGGCCATCGTACATCTATGGACGCTATTAAAGTTTTACAAAAAGAGCTAACAGATTTCGATATCCTACCTATTGTTTTTAACCCAAAATACCTGCACCTTGACTGTGTATTCAATATTCTCTCTGCAAAAGATGCATTGATTTTTCCTGATGCGCTCGACAAAAATATGGTGGAGCTATTATCGAGTATGTATAATTTAATCGAAGTGAGCAAAAGTGAGCAGTTCTCAATGGGTACCAATGTATTATCTATTGGACAAAATCGAGTAATCAGTTTACCAATTAATCATGACGTTAATCTTCAAATGAGGCAGCATGGCTATCAAGTGATAGAGGTCGATTTCTCGGAAATCATAAAATCAGGTGGTTCCTTCCGCTGTTGCTCTATGCCAATAGAACGACGCTAATAAAGTTACACACAAAAGACCCATTCCTCTAGGAATGGGTCTTTTTAAAGTGACTTATTTAGAAAGGATTTGTTGCTAATAAGCTAGCTGTTTTCACATAAATTCTCGGATCTAATTTTAGTTGTGACACAATGAACTCAGCTATATCTTCTGGTTGCATAAATTGGTCGATTTTATCTTTATCCACTAAAGAAGAATTGGTAGCTAGCTCTGTTACGACTGTACTCGGAGTTAATGCGGTCACACGTATATTATTACGGCGGACTTCTTGAGCTAATGATTCTGTCAGCCCAATAACCCCAAATTTAGATGCACTATATGCACTTGAACCAGGCGCACCATTTAATCCATTTGTTGAAGAGATGTTAATAATATCTCCTCCATTTTTTTCAATCAGTTGTGGAAGTACTGTATGTGTTACATAATAAGTACCCATTAAGTTAACATCAATAATCTTTTTCCACTCTACAGGATCTGTGTCTACTAGTTTCTCAAAGCCACCAATTCCTGCATTATTTATTAATATATCGGCAGTTCCTAATTCACTAGTTAGTTTTTCTATTGCTTGTTTCACTTCTTCTAATGAAGAAACGTCTGCTGGCGCATAAGCTACTTTAACATTTAAGGTACCAATTTCTTCAGCTACACCCTTTAATGCTTCCTCTGTTCTTGCAAGTAATCCAACGTTTACTCCTTCTTTTGCTAAAGCAATAGCTATCGCTTCGCCAATACCTCTTCCTGCTCCCGTTACAAATGCCACTTTTCCTTTTAATGATTGTCCCATTTTTAGCAACTCCTTTTTCATGATAATCTACTCTAATCATAGTCCTGTAAAATGAAAAACTCCATTTAAACACCTTCACTATGTGAAATACTCCATCATGATATACAGAGGAAAGAAGCCGAGAGAAGTGTTTAATCACTTTTCACGGCTCTTTTTCATCCTCAATAGGTAACTATAACGCCTATCAGTTGGACCCTAAATATAGAGCACATTACCAATTTTAATTACGGGAAATGCTCCTTATTTGGAATTTACGGGCATATTTATTCATCAAAATTTATCCTACAGAATGGGCATTACGTAGGAATATTATTTAATTCAAAACATCAAGAAGGTCTGATAGATGTTAGTGGAATCTTCTCATAATCTTCCGGATTCAATGTTTCTACAGAACCATCTGCGACGCCTTTAATAATTGCTTCTAGTCCACGTTCAACCGATTTAACAAGTTGTCCTTTTTGCTTCTGCCCCATTGTTTGTGTCTGACCTTTCACCTCAAAAAGCACAGTTCCACTACCATTCAGCGCATAGCTTCCAAGAGCTGTGCCCGGGAGATCAAGCCCTTGAGAATAGAGTGAAATATTCTTGAACTTTGAGTTACCATAAGATTGAAGTTCGTTATAAGCTGCAACGTTCAATTGTCTTGAAAAATCATAGTTGTAGTTATCAGCATATTGGGCGTATTTCGCTCCTTCAGGTGTGTTCGGATCTGGAACAAACTGTGCGGATAGTGACAGCGTTACTTCATCCGAGGTGCCATCCACATAGTATATCCCTTGATGATGTAAATCCACAAAGACATCTACATTTCCATACTCCTCTTTTAATGCCTTATATACATCACGAGAAGTTTGTGATTCAGGTGTGATAAACCAACCTGGCTTGTTAGATGCTCCTGGGAAGTCTTGCGCCTCTGGGACATAGTTTAAGTTTGGATTAAAATCCCTATTCACATCGAAACCTGGATTCTCGCCATAGTTATAGCTTTGACTAATCCCTCGGTCTAAATAGTTCCAAGAAGGTTTAGCGCTTGCCAGTTGTGGGAAATCTCTCACTGCTTCATCCCATGTCATACTATTACGTCGTTTGTCCGCTTCAGATGCATCTGGATTCATCATGGGCATGAAAACAATCGTAACTTCTTCACGGATTTTCTTTGCTTCTTTTGAATTTGTGGAAAGGCTTTTTAAGAGATTTAAAAGAGCGACTGTACCAGTTTTTTCGTTACCATGAATTTCGCTTTGAAGAAGAATAACTTTGTCACCTGTTCCAACTTTGGCAGTGTATATATCCAACCCTTTATGGGATTGACCAACGACCTCTACCTGTACAACTCCATTACTTGTCTTCTCAAGTTGTTGGAGTGTTTTTTGGAGCTCACCATGACTGATAAAACCAGAGATAGAGTATTCATGATGATGTGTTTCTTGTTTAACCAAATCCGCAGCATAAACAGGAAAAGCCAAGCTTGTACATAGCCCTAAAATACCTATTGTACTAACCATTTTTTTCTTCAATACATATCACTCCTTCTTCTAATTCTTAGAACTGTTACTAGAATAACAAACGAAATTTAAATAGTAAATTTATTATGAATATTTGATTAATTAGTATTATAATAGGGTTATATAGCTCAATTTATGTATACCTTTAATGACACGAAGGACTAATTATTTCGACTACCAAAGTTAATCACCTTATAAGATAATTGAACTACATTGAATTTTATGTTATTCCTTTTACCAATCTAATTCCCTTACTAAAAAAGAGTCGAGAAAAGTGATTATCACTTTTCTCGACTCTTTTAATCTTCTACTGGTAACCAACCTTTTACATTTACTAGTCTATCCCATAATGGATCAGGGATAACTAACTCTTCTTGCGCTTGTCTCGAAAGAGTTTTACGTATTTGATCTTCCTGGCCAGCTTGAACTTTATCCATCCACTTTGGTTCCATTAAAAGTTCTCGACCCAACGCAATGAAAGGCACTCCCGTTTCTAACGCTTCGACTACTTCATCCGGTGTATGCAATGAACCTACTCCAACTACCGGAGTCCGATTCCCTATTTTTTCATGTATCTTAATAATTCTTGACTCTGTTTTATCTTCTTCACGGAAGGAACCATTCCAGAAATGATTCACAGACACATGTAGATAATCTAAGCCCTGATCAGCTAGCTTATCTACGAATTGAAGAGTATCCTCCAATTGAATCCCAGGGTTACTGCCCTCTTCTGGAGAAATTCGATAACCAACAATAAATGGTGTTTTTGCATGTTCCCTTACTGCTTGTTTAACAGAATCTACGATTGCCATGGGAAACTTCATACGATTCTCAAGGGAACCTCCCCATTGATCTTCTCTTCTATTTGAATGCGGCGAGAAGAACTGCTGTAACAGGTAAGTGTTAGCTCCGTGGATTTCTACTCCATCAAAGCCTGCATCTATTGCTCTTCTTGTAGCATCTCCAAAAGCCTGGATTGTCTGCTTAATTTCATCCTCTGTCATCTCTCTCGGAACTATTGCACCTTCACGTTCCGCAGCAACAGCACTTGCTGAAACGGGTTGCTGATCTGGTAATAACTGGGCCGGAGACTGTCTGCCCCCATGATAAATTTGAATAATAGCTTTTGTTCCATTCGATTGAATGCTCTGAGCTAGTTTTTTCAATCCTGGAAGGAATTTATCATCATCGATGCTAAATTGCCCTGGAAATCCTTTACCACCCTTGATCACATATGCACAAGCAGTGATAAATGTACCAACACCACCAGAGCGCTCTTTATAATAGGCTAACTCTCTTTCCGATACTTCCCCACTTTCTTCCGAGGAATAGTGAGTCATTGGAGCGACCATAATTCGATTTTTTACTTTTACACCTGATGAAAACGTAAATTCTTGAAAAATCTTTTCGTATTTTTGTTTCATTTTATTAACCCCTTTACTAGTCTTCCTAAGAAGGACAATGTATCTTCTTTGTTAATACTACAGAAGTTAACGTTAATGTTCCAACAATCTGCCACATGAAATCCCTATGCTGCACACTAAGTATAATAGTATACGTCATAGGGATTTGTTTATTGCTCAGCTCTAATTTTTTCTATTTCTTTCACCCAAGCGGTAATGTTTTGATGTATACGTTCATACTCTTGAACATTCCAGCATGTCCATACACATTAAGAGAGAATTCTTTTACTATATTCAGTGAGTTTTGTACAAGTCTGTTGCTATATTATTCTCAAATTTATAGAGCCGACATATTTTTGTAGTCAGATCATATACATATTTACACAAAAAAACTCCTGACCGCAAATTAAATTCCAGTCAAGAGTTCTTTTATAGAATAACTAGTTGTCACTTATGCTTTAACTAGTAATCCGCCTTCTTTTAAATATTTTTGAATGCCTTCAGCAGCACGATAAGAAAGTGCACCCAGTGTTCCAGTTGGATTAAAGCAACTATTATGTGGGAATGCAGATGCACCTAAAACAAACACGTTTTCAGCTTCCCACATTTGTAGGTAAGTATTTAGCGCTGATTTCTCAGGGTCTGTCCCCATAATTACTCCACCTGTATTATGAGTATTTGAATCTTTATTTACGTTAAATGGACCTTGCTCTTCATTTGTGTCAATAATATCTGCACCAATTTCTTCTGCAAATTTACGCGTAATCTTAGACATGTATTTCCCCAACGCGCGGTCATTGTCTGTATATTCATATGTCATGCGTAATAATGGATATCCAAATTCGTCTTTAAATTCTGGGTCAAGGTCTAGATAATTTTCTTTATGTGGTAAAGAAGCACCTTGCGTTTTAACTGGGAAGTTTGAATTCGCATATTTAATAGATTTCTCTTTGAACTCAGCACCCCAGTTTGGCGTTCCTGCAGGTACACGGTTTACTGCAATCGGACGGTCACCATATTGTGTTGAACGAATACCAGCACCATGTATGAAATCTACTTCCGCATGGTCAAAGTTATCCCCCATGTATTCAGCAATCTCAATACCTAATGCTCCAGCGCCACCATATAGGTTAAACTCTTTGTCCTCGAAGAATAGCTGAGAACCTCCAGCTGTTACCTGATAACAGTAGTTTTTACCGATTGTCCCTTTACCTGTTTTTGGATCATAAGGGGTACCAATACCAGAGTTTAGAAGTAAACGTGAATTATTGAATACATAACTCGCAACTACAACTACATCTGCAGGTTGCTCAAATTTTTCTCCAGTTAGCATATCTACGTAAATAACCCCGTTTGCTTTACCACCACTTTTAGTTAATTCCACTACATTAGAATGTGTACGAAGATCTAGCTTACCTGTTTGTTTTGCAACCGGAATTACCGTTACTGCTGGGTCACCTTTCGCTCCATATTCACAACCAAAGTTTTCACAATACGCACAGTATTGACATGCTCCACGAGAGATGCCGTCAGGGTTTGTATATGCTTCAGAAAGGTTTGCTGCAGGAATAACGAAAGGTTTGTATCCAAAGCTTGTTGCCGCTTTTTCGAATTCTTTCATTAATGGTGTTTTCACTAAAGGAGGCGTTGGGTATGGATTCGTACGTTTCCCCCAAAGTTCTACTGTTTCCCCTGAAATACCAGCCATTTTTTCGAATGTATCATAGTATGGTTCCATCTCATCATAGGTTATACCCCAGTCTTCAAGACCTTCCATCCAAGCAGGGATTTTTTCGATTCCGTAACGCTCAATTGTTTTTGTACGTATTTCGAAGTCATAAGGTAAGAAACGATAAGTTTGTCCATTCCAGTGACTACCTGCACCACCTACTCCGTCACCTACTATAAATGTACCGTAGTGACGCATTGGTAAAGCCTTACCGGATAATGTATTTCTATAAGTAATAGTTTCCTTCGAAAGATCTTGCATTAATTCTTGACGATGTTGATAACGAAGTTCATCATGTCCCATTGTATAATCAGCTGTTGTCCGGTCTTTACCTCGTTCTAACCCAACAACGCTTATGCCTGCTTTTGTTAGTTCAGCTGAAACGATTCCACCAGCCCAACCCATTCCTACTACTACAACAGGTACTTTAGGTAATTTTGTAACCATTTATATGTCAGTCCTTTCTATTATTAATGTCCCATATGAGAATTTAAACTTTGTGGTTCCAGTTCGATAAATTTCTCATCTTGTATTTCAGCTACATATTGCATACGAGATCCTGGATACTTACGCATACTCCAACCTAACATTTCATTGTTACCACCATACATTGGGTCTGCATATACACCCTCTATAGTTAATGTACGTAGTAAATTGAAAAATTGAGAAGAAGAAACTTTTCCATATAATTCAACTTTACCTTCACTAAAGGAAAGTAGAACTTCATCTTGCTTAGCAGCTTCTAACTCTTTAAAATCAACTTCATATTGTTCGTTACTATACTTGTCTAAACTAACTAAACCAGCTAGAAATAAATCTTTTCTAAGTATCTTCGTTTGTGGACCTTGGTTTTCTTCTGCTTTATAAAATGCACCTAAACGGTAGTCTTTAACGTTAGAACCCCATGGGCCAGCCAACTGATGATCGATATAAATAGCTGCATTAAGTTCTTTTGCACCAGGGCCATTTGCATCTTCTGGGAAAATACGTTCCACTGCCGCTTGAGTAACTTGATATTGGTTTGGTGTGAAGAACATTAAAGCTACATTTGGGTTAGCCTTAGGTGTTGCCGCGTGATTTTGAGTTTTAGTAGTGGTCGCTGATTTGTCATCTTTTATTAGAAGACTTCCTAAAGCTCCCCCTAAAACAACTCCCCCAACTGTCAAACCAGAATTTTTGATAAACGTCCGTCTAGACGATCGTTTGTCTAAAACAGTGTTATTCTTTTCTTGTTCTGACATAATAAAACCTCCTATAAATTTAATAGTTTTCTATTTAATCGCTTAATAAATATTCTTCATTTTTTCTTTTAATGCACAATAGAGCTCCAATTGTAAACAATCGTATGCAGAACTGAAAAAGTAAGCAATGAAGCTATAAAAATAGTGTGTTTTCTTCCTGTCCAACAAAGAACAATGATAGCTAAACCAATCCCAGAACCTAATAGGGCAAACCAAGGGAATGGACTATTATAAAAAAAGAGTAAAAGTGCAAAATCAGCTACGATGAAAAGGGCCAGTAGCACTTGATTGAGCATCCTCAGTTCTTCTAAATTGTATTGCGTCATACTTATTCTCCTTTTTATGCAATAGTAAAAACACGTTTCAAAAGATGACTTTATTTTGTATACAAAATATATGTTTTTGTATACAAAAACAACATTATCTATTCTACTATATTCTTTTGTTGTTTGTACACCTTAAAAATTTTAAGAAATAATCATGAACAAGAACCTTTCACACAGTTTGATATAACTTATTAAGTTATTTAAAAGAGGATTAGTTTTCTTTATGATAAGACCACATATTAGGGACCTTAGAAGATGGTACTTCCCAAGTATGAATTGTAGCTTTTACATGATAGTGCGATTATTTTTAACAAATCTTAGAATGAAATTAGATATATTTATAGTGAAGTTTAGAAAAGAGGCAAAGGTTATAAACGAGGACTATGTAGAAAAGTATCCCAAATAAAAAAACACCCAAAAGAGGTGCAATGGAAGTACTACAAGGTTTTAGGCTGTTCGTGGTGAGTTTTTAGCACTAATTCATATGCTAACTAGATAAATTAGTGCTTTGTATCATCTGGGAAATTTTAACATTCTTGCTTAAGATAAGTTTGAATGCAATTTAATCATTACTTTTGGTGACTAACCAATAAATAATTTAAAACTGTCCATTCCTTCCGATAAGTTCCAGAGTAAAATTCATGTCTTTATATAAATGTTCAGCTATGAGTTCTCCGGCAAGTTGTTCATCCTTATTCTTAATGGCTTTGTAAATTTCTTCATGCTCATCTATTATATTTGGACGACTATATATATCCAGCCTTAGACTAAACAAATAGAAAATTGTCTGAGCTTGTTGTAATCTTTCAATCATTATTGGATTTTGACTTTCATTTATAATTAAATCATGAAAACGTTGATTTGCATTATATGTATTTTTGGACTGTCCTTCCATAAGCGAATTACGAGATGCCTGTATGGTATTCTCAAGTTCTTTAACCTTCTCCGCTGTCATATTTTTCGCTGCTCTTTTCGCTGCAAAGCTTTCTAGTACTATGCGCATCTCATATATGTATATCAAATCCTGTGCTGTCGGATTATAAATGTGCTTGTTCTTAATTAATCCCTCTTGCTCCAACCTTTTAATTGCTTCGCGAATTGGTGTACGACTAACACCAATCTCATCTGCAAGACGCTCCTCTACTAGCTTCATTCCGCCTTTGTAAGTTCCATCAAGCATAGATTCCCTAATGTATTCATAAGCCAATTTTTGTGCATTCATCTTGTTTGAAACCATATCTTAACCCCCCGGAATTATTTTAACTAAATACTTCCCTATTATACTTTACAAAGTATTATTTTAAAGAATAAAACATCCTTTTTAAAGGTAGAGGTTTATTTAAGATGTACATAAAAATGGAGCTAGGATATTTTCTCCCAACCCATTTTATTTTGATATTCTTTTTTTACTAAATTACCTGTTGGTCTCATCAAGCAATTGATGTTATGTGCTTTTCTTATATTTTATAAAAGGAAACAGTACTATCAAGAAAACAAGCAAAAACAGAGATACAATGATTTTGTTTCCTTTATCTGGATCTCCAAACAAATAAACTAGTATGTTTGCAAATGACGGCATACCAAGCCATTCTAAAATTGGAACCACAAGAAACATGCCAATTAAAAAATATAAAATAAAAATTTTTTTACTCATATAGTTTTGCCGCTCCCTCATACCATTAGATGTATTCCTCATATATTCAAGTACTTCGACATTCTTCCAGTAATACCTGCTTATTGAACTAATTCGCGAGTTTAGTTCAATAAAAAAAGCTTTACTCCTTCTTGAAGTAAAGCGGTAAAGCACGTTAGAAGAAAATTAGAAGTAATGCTCCTACGATGAAACAATAATATGTAAAATAAACCAGCTTCCCATTTTTCATAATTCCCATAAACCACTTCATCGCAAAGTAGGTCATTAATAGTGTTGCTATAAAAGCAGCTAAATACGGAATTGCTAAGTCTGCTTTATTCGGTTCATTCAGAAAATCAGAAAGACCTAATATAACTCCTCCGAGGCTAACCGGAATATACAACATAAATGAAAATCGAAGTGCCGTATCTTGTTTCATTCCAACAGCAACTGCGGAAATAATAGTTGCACCTGAACGACTAATCCCGGGTGTTAATGCGACAGCCTGCCCTAATCCTACAATAAAAGCATCCTTAATTGTAATATCACTTTCGTCTTTTTTACCTTTCAGATTACGAATTACCCACAAGGCAATCCCCGTTACGAAAAGCATCACAGCAATTGTTGTCATGCTAACACTTTCTGCAATATAGTCACTTAATAATATTCCAAGAACACCCGCTGGAATAGAGCCAATGATGATAAAGAAAACAAAATGAAAGTCACTCTTATAACGACGATTTTTCGTTTTCAAATAAAGAAATGAATTTACTGCAAGTCTTGCGATATCTTTTCTATAAATATAAAGTATCGCAAAAAGTGAGGCTGTGTTTGTTAATATAGCAAATGTAAATCCTTGTTCACCTAGCCCTAAGATTTCACTAGCAATCATTACGTGTCCACTAGATGACACTGGAATTGGTTCTGTAAAGCCTTGCACTAGCCCAATAATAATCATTTTTATTATTAAGATAACATCTAATTCTCCCATTTTACCTCCCTGAATTCTCGTTTTAAGGAACGATGATTTTTACGGACCAAAACTATATTGATCCTCATCAATCTCTTTTAACCTTATCGTCGCTATTTTTTCTTTTAGGTTGAACAAGCCAAATTACGAATAGAAAAAATAATGCAAAGCACACTCTAAATAACGTATTTAGAACTCTGTCGTCATATAAATCTGTTAATAAAATAAAACTTAAAGCATATCCAATTATAAAAACAAGGAACAAGCGAAATTTCATTTTTGCACCCCCAATAAATCACCAGTTGCAATAGTGATGCTTTTTGATTGTTGATTCAAGGGTAATCTCCATATAAATAAGAGGAACGATACTACAACTAAAAAGATACGACCTAGTAAATCATGTCTTCCACATTAAACACTACCATACTTCTTACATTTTACTATTTCCAGTTGATAATTAGACTTTTTTTAGTCATTTCTTTAAGAAAATAGGAAACTTGGCATATCTCCATATCCTTTTTCTAGCCATTTTATCAAAACTGCATTCAACGACTAATACTATATATAAAAAAACCAGCCTCTAATACAAATCAAAATTTGTATAGAAACTGGCGCTAATAGTTATTATTTACTTGAATTATAAGCCTCTAAGAATTCTTTCACTTTCGCTGGATCTGCAACTACTTCATTTCCAGTATCCACAAGTGGACTTACAGTAGAAACTGCTTTGTTTTTATTTCCTTGATAATAATTTAAAATTTCATCTTGGTTAATCGAATACAGAATAGCTTTTCTTAGATCTTCGCTATCTGATACTGCACGGTTTTTGGTATTGAACAATAGATAAGACACAGCGTTACTGTCACTTTTTTGAAGTGTTAACTTGCTATCGCCTTCTACTAAGTCATATTTTGTTTCTGGCACTCCGTTGAATATGTGAATTTCTCCATTACGTAATGCTGAAAGTGTGCTATCTGGATCTTGTATAAAACGTACAGTTACATTAGAGATTTTAGCTTCATTTTCCGTTCCTGTCATATATGCAGGGTTTTTCAAGAATATAGCTTCATAATCATTTTTGTGTGACAAAATGTAAGGTCCGCTTGCATATAACGTATTGTTATATTTGGCACCTTCTGTAACGGTGTTTTGGTCCCCATAAGGGATATCTTTGTTAACATCGAATGATTCTACATCGTATGTGTTAATGCTTTCTACTTGTTTCTTAGACACGATACCTGCAGATTGGTGAGCTAAATAATTTAGTACTTGTGGGAATGGATTTACTGTTGTAATTTTCACTACCTGATATTTACCAGCTGCATTATCAGCTGCATTTTTGTCTTCTACTAATTCTGATATTTTGGCATCTAAGCCCTCTTCAAGTGCTTCTTTTACAGTAACTTCGCTACCAGACTGGTTTACATCAAGCTCTGCCAGATCCGTTACTACTTCTATTTCTTCCATACTTTCATGTAAGCTATATGTGCGGTGATCTGGTACAGATTTTTCATCTTTAGCTCGGTTTAATGAGAATACTACATCGTCTGCTCCAACACGTTCCCCAGTATCCACTGCTTTTTCATCTGTAACTGCAGCAAAGTTGATATCATCACGAAGAAGGAAATAATAAGATTGGTTTCCTTCCGCAATGACATGGTTAAGTGATAAAGAACCATCTGAGACTACTTTATCGTCATCTGTTAAATTTACAAGTCTTACATACATATTTGTATTTAACGTATTTATAGAACCGTCATTTCCTTTAATCGGATCTAAAGATGTTAGTGCTCCGATTGCTTGTTGCATTATTAATGGTTGTGTCGCTCTTTTCGAAGTATCAACAAAGTCGATAGATTCCCATGCAATTGCACGTGATTTCGCAAGTCTTACTGTATCTGCATTTACAATTTCTTTGTTTACACCTTGTGCTTTGAACGAATTATATAAAGGGGCTATATATGCTTTATCAAGCACAAGACGTTGTTCTAATTGCTTATAAGTCTTCGTAAATTCTTCTTCCGTTTCTGTACTTGCTTGCTCTATTAACTTATCTACTTCTTCATCAGACATAATACTGTTATCACCATCTGATTTGAATAGTGAACGTACCGCATAATCAGGATTTCCAGTAACTGTTGTCCAGCTAGATAGTGCTAAGTCATAGTTTCCTGCATCTTTTTGTGCTGTAAAGCTACCGTAATCTGGTTGGATATTCAACTTCACATCAAAACCATTTTTAATCAGTTGGTCACGTACGATATTCATGTCCGCTTCCCCAGTACTCATACCTAACAGTTCAATAGCTACTGCACTATCATCTGTTTTTACATCTTTGTTATCATTTCCTTTATCCGCAACGTCCGACTTCGTATTTACACATCCTGCTAATATCACTACTAGAGTGATCAGGATTGCCAATAAACTTTTTTTCATATTCATTTCCTCCTAAATAATTGTTTAATCCATTCTTGGATCAAAAGCATCTCTTAACCCATCTCCTAAGAAATTGAAAGATAATACAAGACCTATAATTGCTAGCCCCGGTATAATCGCTAGATAGGAATGCGATTCAAGATAAGTACTACCTATTTTTAAAATATTTCCCCACTCCGGAATATGTGGTTCAACCCCTAGTCCAAGAAAACTTAAACTACTCGTTGCAATTACAGCTCCTCCAATTGTTAAAGTGGCTTTTACAATCATCGGAGCGAGTGAGTTAGGTACAATTTGCTTAAAAATAATCGAGAAGTCAGAAGCACCTAAAGCTCGTGCAGAATCGACATACTCATAGTTCGATACCATGAGTACGTTTGCTCTCATCGTTCGCGCATAGCTTGGAATTGCACCAACACTAAGTGCTAATATCAGGTTCATCGTGTTAGCTCCGAACGCAGCTATAATAGCAATCGCAAGCAAAATTCCAGGAATTGCATACAGGATATCTAGCAATCGCATAATAATATTATCCGCACGTTTTGTATAATATCCTGCTATTGCTCCAAGAACCCCCCCTATTATTAGAGGAATAATTGTAGAAGCAAACCCTACTAGTAGAGATATTCTTGCTCCAAAGATAATTCTAGAAAATAGATCCCTTCCAAAATCGTCTGTTCCAAAGGGATGCTCTAGGCTAGGTTGTTGAAGCAAGCTTCCATAATCATTTTCCACCGCCATATCATAATCGAATGTATACTTGCTACAAACTGATAGAGAAAGCATAAGTATGATGAAGAACATTCCTAATATCGCAGTGGAATTGCGAGTGATTTTACCCCAAATCGTGTTCCACTTTATAATTCTTGAACGATCGTGGCTCCGTATCTTTACTATTAAACTTATACCAAGTAACAGGTTAAACAAATTACCAGTTACAGATGAAGCAATCAATACAATAGCAATGACCAAAAACCAAGATGGTGCAGATTCATCCTGTACATACTTTGATACAAGAATTAAAGTTACTACTTGAAAAACGAGGATTCCCACCAGAATTCCCATTGCGGGTAGAAAGGTATCTGTCACATACGGCTTAAACATATTAAAAGCAGAGATTGCAATTACGAAAAGCTGTGTAAATAACATGTATACAGCAAATGTGTAATCTGGTGTTTTTTTGTTTTTTATCAAGTTAAAAGCAAATGATGCCGTAAAAACATTTGCACTCAATATACTTAAGAGTTGAATATATCCTAGCTTTCTTGTAATTGGCTGTATGGCACCAAATTTCAAAAGATTTTTTTTAATTTTCCATGTTAGGAAAAATTGATACAAAGTGAATAATGCATAAACTAAAAATATCGTAAAAACAAGAGACTTTATCGTTCCTTCTTTATAGTTAAAACTATTTATAAGGAAAACTAGGCTGACTACAATAGAAAGAACCAATGCAAAGTTTGCTTGCGTATACTCTCGAGACAATTTCAAAGCATGTTTTTTAAACGAGTTCACCCTCTACACCTACTTCTATATTACAGTTGCTTCATCTTAGATCGAATGCGAGGGTCAAAAAACGCATACAAAATATCGATGAGCACGTTTACTAATGAAATTGTTATAGCAATATATATGACCCCACCCATGATGGCAGGAATGTCGGGGATAAACTGTTTATCTACAATATAACTACCTATACCGCTAATATTGAATACTTTCTCTGTAACAGCTGCTCCCCCGAGCATATCTCCAAACAACAATCCAATTACTGTAATAATGGGAATCATTGCGTTACCAATAGCATGCTTCCATAGAACTTGACGTTCATTTAGCCCCTTAGCCTTTGCCGTAATAATATAATCCTCATTTATTATTTCTAGCATAGAGGAGCGAGTCATTCTTGCAACAGAAGCTGTAAGCCCTGTGCCTAAAACTATTACTGGCATAATAATCGACAACATATTCTGAGGGTTATAAGTGGCAGGTAACCACTGCAGTTTAATAGAGAAATTTAATATAAATATTAAGCCCTGCCAGAAATTCGGAATAGATAATCCAATTAATGCGATAAACATAAAGGAATAATCTAGAAATGTATTTTGTCTAGTAGCTGATATGATTCCAACTGGAATGGCAATAACAATAGCCATTAATAGTGAGAAAATCGCAATTGTTAAAGTAATCGGGAACTTATTAGCAATACTAGCTGCTACGTCTTCATTTCCAGTAAAGGAAGCACCTAAGTCAAATGTGAAAATCCCTTTAACGGCATTCCATAATTGCAGCAAGTAAGGCAGATCCAGACCATACGTATGATTAAAAGAAGCAATTTGCTCTTTCGTTGCAGATTCACCTAAAAGATTTGCAGCAGGATCAAAAGGCGACAAATATAAAATAGTAAATACTAGCACCGAGACACCTGCAATGACAAAAACACTCATAATTAGGCGTTCAAAGATAAATTTGATAAAGAAATTACTAAACAACAACAGCAATATATACATCAGTACTCCAGGTATAAAAGAAACAATTAAAAAGAGCGGATTTTTTAATAAACGTTGAAAATAGGAGATATAATTTAGCTTTGTTAAACCCTGACGTTCATACTCGTCATTTATTTTTTCTGCGAGTATTTTCGAGTAGCGTTCCTCTGTTAGCCTATCTACTTCCCGATTCATTTGCTGTTCATCCACTTTTTCCTGAAAGAAAGCATGTTTTCGAACGTATTGTTCCTTGAAATCACTTAATAACTTTTCTTTAAGCCCTGCTGTTTGTAATGACTCATTTATTATTTTATGAATAGTAAAATATGTATCACTTTTTCTTTTAGATTGGTAAAAGAAAAAAATAATAAGATGTAAGGGTAATCCTAATACTAACAACAAATATTTGTAGGACGGTCGTTTCATCATTTTCTCAAAAACATATGAAAGATGATCAGAAAAACCAAAATTGAGCGATGGTTCTTTGTGCAATTCCATCGACTATTTACCTCCTTTCTGATATTGTATAATTCCTAGTGGTATTGTAAAGTATAGATAGGAAATTTTATTTAGTCAATGATATTTATTTAATATTATATATATAGGAATAGGTAGGTGTTTTACGTTGGAGACGGTTCTAAAGGTTAAAGATTTACATATCTCGTTTCTGACCAGCGACAAAGAATTTGAAGCTGTGCGAGGTGTCAGTTTTGAAGTGAAAAAAGGAGAAACTATTGGGATTGTTGGAGAATCAGGTAGCGGCAAGAGTGTTACCGCTCGTTCAATTATGAGATTACTCCCTTCCCCTCCTTCCTTGTTAAAAAACGGCGAGATTGAATTTCTCGGAGAAAATCTTATAAATAAGTCAGAAAAAGAGATGGAAAGTATCCGAGGGCAAGATATTAGTATGATCTTCCAAGACCCTATGAGCTCCCTTAATCCTACTATTCGAATTGGCAAACAAATAGCTGAAAGTTTGATCAAACACCAAAAGTTATCCAAAAAGGAAGCAAAAAAACAAGCGCTTGACCTACTCAAGTTAGTAGGAATTAAAAATAGCGAAGAACGCTTCAATCAGTATCCGCATGAGTTTTCTGGTGGAATGCGTCAAAGAGTCATGATTGCAATAGCATTGGCTTGTCGTCCTACTCTTCTGATTGCAGATGAACCTACAACTGCACTTGACGTTACCATTCAAGCGCAAATATTAAACCTCATGAAAGACATGCAAGCACGTTTTGGAACATCTATTATTTTAATCACCCATGATTTGGGTGTAGTGGCCGGAATGTGTGACCGAGTAGCAGTCATGAAGGATGGAGAAATTGTCGAAACTGGGACAACGGAAGAAATCTTTGAAAACCCTCAACATGACTATACAAAAAAACTGCTTAACGCTCTTCCAAGATTAGATCAGAAAAAAAAAGCTAAACGTCCTTCTCTCCATTCCCTTGGGACAGAAGACGGAAAACCTCTACTAGATGTACGTTCCCTTAAAATGAATTTCGATATTGGAAAAGGCAATGTACTAAAAGCAGTTGACGATATTAGCTTTTTCATAAAACCTGGAGAAACATTAGGGTTAGTCGGAGAATCTGGTTCAGGTAAGTCTACAACTGGTAGAGCGATACTTCGACTTCATGAACCAACAGACGGAGATGTATTATATCAAGGTTTAGCGATAAATAGACTTAGTAAAGATGAAATGAAAACAATGCGTCGACATATGCAAATGATCTTTCAAGATCCCTACTCTTCATTAAATCCACGCTTTAAAGTATTGGATATAATCGGGCAAGCATTAGATATACACCGTTTAAGTAAAAACAACGAGGAAAGAAAACAGCGCGTGGAAGAATTACTCCTAATGGTGGGACTAAAACCTGAACACGCCATGCGGTACCCACATGAATTTTCTGGTGGGCAACGCCAAAGAATTGGAATCGCTCGGGCACTTGCTGTTGAGCCTGACTTTATCGTTTGCGATGAACCCTTATCCGCTTTAGATGTCTCTATACAATCTCAGATTGTCGACTTGCTAGAGGATCTCCAACATCGTCTAGGGCTTACCTATTTGTTTATTGCGCATGACTTATCAATGGTCAAGCATATTAGTGATAGAGTGGCAGTTATGTACGCTGGGAAAATTGTAGAACTTGCAGAAAGCGAGGAGCTCTATTCTAACCCTCAGCACCCTTATACAAAATCATTACTAGCCGCAATTCCAATTCCCGATCCTAAAGTAGAGGCCAAGAAAAAACGGTCTCTAATGGAAGACAACTTAGAAATAGATAAATACCAATTGAGTCAATCCGAGTTAATAGAGGTATCCCCGGAGCATTGGGTAGCTATTCCTAAACAACATGCTCAAATCTAGCAACGCATATTAACGCATGCAAAAAGCCACCTAAATAGGTGGCTTTTTGCATTAGATATTTTTTTTAGTTTCTGTTTCTTTATCTTCTATTCTAAATTCTTCTGCAACATCGTCTACTATATCTTTAGTTGAGTTTTTGAATTCTTTTAACGTCTCTCCAACTGCTCTACCCAATTGAGGTAACTTTTTCGGACCGAAAACGATTAAAGCAATGATTAATATAATGATTAAACCTGGTATTCCGATATTTGGCATTATAATCTCTCCTATACTTTTTCTATATAATTTTCACGTGGTTTTTGCAATAGTTGTTTATCTGACAAAAAATATTGGTTGTTTTGTATCAATTACACATTATACTCCTACGTTTAAATTTGTAAATACCTAAGTACTCAAAATGAATTGTGTGAGCTTGAAACGTCTCCTTAATACAAAATCTACTTTTTTCACTTCGTTAACTTTCTTGAGCTTTGTTTATACAACTAGTTCTTTAGCTTTTTTTACCTTCAAAACACTAGTTACTTTATACCAAAAACATAGGCGTTTTTACTATAAATTTGCAATATTTATGCGAATTTAATGTTTTTTCAGAATAAAATTATATTTTATAATCCGAAATAAATATGTAGTATTGAAGAAATAAAAGGAGTAGACTGGTAAACGGTTGTTTTGTTATGTATAAAAATTACATTTTCATAGTTTTGTGAACTATGTTAAAGGAGAATAAAAGTGACGCAATATAACTTAGAAGAATTAAAACTGTTGAATCAAGTAATTTTTGCTTTATTTATAGTAGCAGATTTAGCACTTGGTCTCTTTTACTATAATAATGAGTTCCCTTGGTTCGCGTTAATAGGTTCAAGTATTGGACTAGCTATTATTGTTCTTTGCTGGACTGGAAAAAAATATATATACTTTATCGCTTTTTTATTGGTTTATACGATCCTATTTTCATTAGTTTATAACTGGCATTCATTTTTTCATTAATTAGATTATTTTTTTAATTCATTGTTTACTTGAATAAACAATTTAAGCTATTTTTCTACTAATTTACGTTGGAGGTTATATTATGTCAGAACAGGAAAAAAAGGCTCCATACTTAGATAAACGTTCATCTAGACGTACATTTATCAAAAATTCCGGATTAACAGTTGGTGGAGTTGTACTAGGTGGAGCACTCGGTTCTTTACTAGGTAAAGATTCAACATCTAAAACTCACGAAACTGGCGTTCATTCAACATCTGCTGCGGTGAATTACAACCAAGCACTAATGTATTTTGACAAAGCACAATTCGATACGATAGATGCGGCAACAGAACAAATTTTCCCTAAAACTGAAGTAGGACCCGGTGCGAAAGAATTACTTGTTGCATATTATATCGATCACCAACTAGCAGGAAGCTTCGGCCTTAACTCAAGAGAATATATGACTGGTCCTTTCTTCCCTGCAGAAGCAGTTCCACAACAAGGGTACCAAACCCATTTAAATCGTCAGCAAGTTTTTAACCTTGGAATTACAGCTTTAAATACAGAGGCTGCGAAGAAATCCGATGAGAAACCTAAATTTGCTAATTTAACAGAAGAACAACAAATCGAGATCTTAAAAGATTTCGAAGCTGATAAAGTTAAATTAAGCGGAGCTGTTAGTTCATCCTTTTTCTTTACTTTGCTTAGAAAAGTAACGATTGAAGGAGTATATGCTGATCCAATGTATGGCGGTAATAAAGATATGGCTGGTTGGAAAATGAAAAATTTCCCTGGACATCAAACGAATTATATGAACGTATTAGAAAAAGATGAATTCGTGAAAATCGCTCCTATGAGCTTAAACTCGCAACATCAACATTAATATCTACCAATAGAAAGGGTGAAAAACTTTGGCAACTAAATTACCAAAAACAGATATAGTTTTAGTAGGGGTAGGTTGGGTAGGCGGTATTATTGCAGCTGAACTTACAAAAAAAGGATATAAAGTGGTAGGTATTGAACGTGGTAAAGAACGTTCTACTGAAGATTATTTTATGGCTCACGACGAATTACGATACGCAGATCGTAAAGAAATGATGCAGGATCTTTCAAAAGAAACACTTACATTCCGTCATAATACGACACAACGAGCATTACCTTATCGTGAATGGGGTAGCTTCTTAATTGGAGAGGGAACAGGTGGTTCAGGAGAGCATTGGAATGGACAAACTTTCCGCTTCTTACCATACGATTTCGAGATCTATTCAGAAACTGTTAAACGTTACGGAAAAGGTAAAATCCCTAAAGGGATGATGCTTCAAGACTGGGGTATAACTTACAAAGAGTTAGAACCTTACTTTGATAAATTCGATGCTATGACTGGTATTGGCGGCGAACCGAATCCATTACCTGGTTCTCCACAAGTTAAATATCCTAACCCACCAATGTTGGAAACACCTGTTACAGCATTATTCAAAAGTGCAACTAAAGATCTTGGATATCATCCATACCATATGCCATCTAACAATTTAACACAACCATATACAAATCCAGATGGTATTGCTCGTAGTGCTTGCCAATATTGTGGTTTCTGTGAACGTTTTGGTTGTGAATATGGAGCGAAAGCATCACCAGTAGTTACAGTATTACCTGTAGCTAAGGAAACAGGTAACTTCGAAGTTCGACCTCATTGTGTAGTACGTAAAGTTCTACACACGAACGGAAAAGCTACAGGTGTACTTTATGTAGACACACGTACTGGTGAAGAGTTTATTCAAGAGGCAGATGTAGTTGTAGTTTCAGCCTATCAAATGAATAATATTAAACTTCTATTAAATTCTCAACTTGGCCGCCCATATGATCCAGTTACTGGTACAGGAGTTATTGGTAGAAACTATGCATATCAAACATATTTGGGTACTGCTGTTGGTTTCTTCGATAAAGATTTTAATATGTATGCTGGAGCAGGTGCTCTAGGAGCTCAAATTGATGACTTCAATGGAGACTTCTTTGATCACACTGACTTAGATTTCTTACATGGTGCTACAATTCATATTACACAACTAGGGGATCGCCCTATTGCGAATAATCACGTACCACCAAACGTTCCAAGTTGGGGCAAAGAGTTTAAAGACGCTTCTGTCCAAAACGCAAACCGAGCTCTTATCATTAAAGCACAAGGAGCTTCCCTTCCTTGGCAAGATAATTACATCGATCAAGATCCAACGTATAAAGATGCATTCGGTGACCCATTACTTAGAATGACGTTCAATTGGAAAGACCAAGACCGTCAACTAATGAAATTTATGGGCGAAAAATGTGCTGAGATCATGAAGCAAATGGGTGCAAAAGAAGTTAAAATGACTGGTGATGAAATCGGCGATTACGATATTCGTAACTATCAGTCTACTCATAATACTGGTGGAGTAATTATGGGTGCTGACCCAGAAACAAGTGCTTTAAACAGTTACCTACAAATGTGGGATTGTGAAAACGTATTCGTGCCAGGTGCAAGTGCCTTTGCACAAAACTCAGGATACAACCCAACGAACACTGTTGGCGCATTAGCATATCGTGCTGCTGAAGGTATTGAAAAATACTTAAAAACTGGCGGATCTTTAGTTTAAAACGAGACGCTTCTAAATGAACAAATAATATTTGCTTAACTATAACAATTAATTTCTACTCATAGAATTAGCCAACAACTTAAAAACTGCTACCTTCTTTCCATCAAAGAAGGTAGCAGTTTTTTAATATATGGATTCATCCTCAAACTTCCAACTACTCTTTTGGTTTCTAAGAAACTTACACAGTCTTTATAAATACTTCTAATATCTTTGTGTAAATTTCAGGCTGTTCATCATGAACCAAATGCCCTGCAAACGGTACAATTGCAATACGTACATTTGAATTTATCTCAGGATAAATGGATGCACCGATAGTTTCATTCCGCTTTTTCTCCCCTACGATGAATAGTACTGGGAATTCAAATTTTGTGACTGCCTTTACATCTTCAAATGGATACCAGTTTTCATTTTTTCCAAAATGAATGAACTGTCGCCAATCAGATTCATGTAGGTGATCAAAGTAATTAGCGAATTCTTTGTTTTGTAATAAATTATTTTGCCCATTAACATCTTCCTTATGGATTTCCAACCAGTTGTCCGGCTTTACTGGTGTAACTCCTGAAATAGCTAACGTAATAACCCTTTCTGGAAACATGTGTGCAAATTTAATTGCTACAAGTGCACCCAACGAACACCCTACGAGATGAACAGCAGAAACTTTTAAATAATCCAGCGTTTCCAATAAATCCTTTGCAGAATCCTCAAAGAAATTTTGTATATTTTCTGTTTTAGATCGACCATGACCTCTCAAGTCTGGAGAAATCACTTGGTAATTATGGCTAAAATACTCTCTTTGAAACTCAAAATCTAATAATCCAGTTTGCAAACCTGTATGTACAAAAACGATAGGTTTCCCATTACCCATAACATTTGTATGCAATATCAATCTATCTCACCTTTTAAATGTTCCTGTTTATTTAGAAACCTAATAATCCTTGCCTTCTCTTTTATTTCTAATAGATGGAGTCCGGTATCACTTGTCGCAAACCCAAATTCACTTTCATTAGGATGCTTTAAAAATGCTTTGATGAATTGAGAGATAAACCCACCATGAGAGACAATTGCCACCCGATTATATCCCTGATAATCATGCATGATTTTGTGAAAAATTCTTTCTGCACGAAAGCGAAACTCTAATTCTGATTCACCCTGTTCAATAGGAATATGTAATGGTCTTCCTGCTAGAGGTAGTGGATACTTCACCCGAGCTACCTCCTTAGAAAGTCCCGCTAGCACACCATTATTAAATTCCATTAAATCAGTTTCAATGAGCAAGTTGCAGCCGACGAATTTTTGTAGTATTTCGGCAGTGCCCTTTGCTCTTAATAAAGGACTTGCTAAGATAATATCAGGTGGTAGATGTTCTGCTACGTATGCCCCCATTGTATTTGCTTGCAGCTCCCCTAATTTAGTCAAGGCGAAGTCTGCTCTTCCTTCATGCACTCCCAGTAAATCTGCCTCCGATTGTCCATGTCGTATAATAAGTAACTCCACCTGCACATCTCCCTTTTAACGCATTACATATTCTGCTAATACACTTTGTACCTTATATATATTTAGGGTCTTATTGAATTTCTTTTGTATAGGAACTGAGCTTCCCGATAACCAAATTTTTAGTTCCGCGTCCAGATCAAAGGTGCCAGCAGTTTCAATTGAAAAATGAACGATACTTCTATATGGAACAGAATGATACTCTACCTTTTTTCCACTCATACCTTGTTTATCAATAAGCAATAACCGCTTGTTTGTAAAAACGATTAAATCCCGGATAAGTTTATACGCATGTTCTACCTTTTCAGAAGAGGCTAGTAAATCCTTTAACTCACTTTCAACCTGGCTATTTTCTATCTCCGACACATTCCCCATTAGCCCATCTAAAAATCCCATCTCTATTCCCCCTAATACATTTTAGTAACTATTCAATAGTTGTATCCCAATCTCCTGCTAGGATATGAAAAAAGCCTACTCCCAATTACAATATATTGCTATCGCATAGTAACATATTTCATTATCTGAATATTTTTTTATTTAATTTTTGCAAATATTATCTAGAAACCAAGATAAAAATAGGATACACTGAGTACGATTTGTTTTGTATTATTACTCTTTAATAATTAGTATAAATAAAATTTACTAAACAAATAGTATAAGTCAAAGGAGAAATAAAGTGACGCAATATAATTTGGAAGAATTAAAAATTTTGAATCAAGTATTATTGGCATTATTTATAGTAGCTGATTTTGCTCTAGCTCTTTTCTTCTATAATAGTGCATTCCCATGGTTTGCTTTAGTAGGCTCGGGTCTTGGTCTAGCCATTATCGTTCTTTGTTGGACAGGAAAACAACATTTGTACTTTATAAGCTCTTTAATTGTATTTACTGTACTGTTTTCTATCGTCTATAACTGGCATTCCATTATCCATTAATTTTTTTTGCATAAATATTTACCTAGTTAAAATTCTAAACTACTTATATAGGAGGTTATATTATGACTGAACAGAAAAAAAATACACCTGTTTTAGACAAACGTTCATCGAGACGTACTTTCATCAAAAACTCAGGTTTAACAGTTGGTGGAGTCGTTTTAGGAGGAGCCCTAGGGAGTCTTCTCGTAAAGGATGGAAAGACTACAACGAATGAAACAAATGTGCACTCAAGTACTGCTCCTTCTAACCCAAATGTTGCTTTAATGTACTTTACACCCGAACAATATCGTATAACGGAAGCTGCTTCTGAGAGAATTTTCCCGAAAGATCAAAACGGTCCTGGTGCAAAAGAATTACTTGTTGCCTACTATATTGACCATCAACTTTCAGGCGCTTGGGGCATGGGATCAAAAGAATATACATCTGGACCATTCTTCCCTGGAGAAGATACCCAAGGTTATCAAGGTAGCCAAAATCGTCAACAAATCTTTGAAATTGGTTTAAAAGGAATCCAAGATCACAGCTTAAAAACATATGATAAATCTTTCATAGAACTTTCGGAAGATGAACAAGACGCAATATTAACCGAGTTCGCTGATGGAAATGTGGAGCTTAAAGGTGTATCCTCTGCTCATTTCTTTGGTGTCCTAAGAACAGCAACAATTGAAGGCGCTTACGCTGATCCTCTATATGGTGGTAATGCAAATATGGAAGGCTGGAAGATGAAGAATTTCCCAGGACATCA
Organism: Psychrobacillus sp. FSL K6-1464; assembly: GCF_038003145.1. Taxonomy (NCBI): domain Bacteria; kingdom Bacillati; phylum Bacillota; class Bacilli; order Caryophanales; family Bacillaceae; genus Psychrobacillus; species Psychrobacillus sp. FSL K6-1464. The sequence goes on along the minus strand of NZ_JBBOOP010000001.1, from coordinate 308,021 downwards.
GATGAGCTTCCTGGATATTATTGAAAAAGAATTTACGAAGATTGAACCGATGGCGTTAAATTCTCAGCACAAACATTAATAGAATCATAGCTATATAGAAATTGACGATTGAGGAGGAAATAATAATGGTAACAAAATTACCTAAAGTAGATGTTGTCACAATAGGTGTTGGTTGGTCCGCTGGTATCATCGCGGCTGAGCTGACAAAACAAGGTAAAAAGGTTGTTGGATTAGAGCGCGGTAAAGAGAGAAAAACAGAAGATTATTTTATGGCCCATGACGAGCTTAGATATGCAGTTCGACATGAAATGATGCAAGATCTTTCAAAAGAAACAATTACTTTCCGTAATAACGACAAAATGCGCTCTCTTCCTATGAGATCTTATGGTTCATTCTTACTTGGTGTTGGTGTTGGTGGTTCTGGTGCCCACTGGAACGGTCAAAACTTCCGTTTCCTTCCATATGATTTTGAACTGCGTAGTAAAACAATTGAAAAATATGGTTTAGATAAAATACCTGCTGATATGACTATCCAAGACTGGGGTATTACATATGATGAGATTGAACCTTATTATGATCAATACGAAAAAATGGCAGGTATTTCAGGCGAAGACAATCCACTAGGTGGAAGACGCTCTAACCCATTCCCTACTCCGGCGATGAAAAAAACAGAGGCAATGCGCTTATTTGATGAGGCTACAAAAAAAATGGGTTATCATCCGTATGTGCAACCTTCTGCCAATCTATCGGAAAATTATACAAACCCAGATGGAATTTCTCGAGTAGCTTGCCAATATTGTGGATTTTGTGAGCGTTTTGGCTGTGAATACGGTGCAAAAGCAGAGCCTGGTGTAACTGTACTGCCAGTTGCAAAAGCTACTGGGAACTTTGAAGTTCGTCCACATTCTGAAGTACGTCGTATTTTATACTCAAACGGAAAAGCTACCGGAGTTCTTTACACAGATTTAACTACTGGGGAAGAATTTGAACAATCAGCTGATGTTGTCGTATTATCAGGATATGTATTTACAAACGTTCGTCTTCTATTACTTTCTGGAATTGGAAGACCTTATGACCCAACTACTGGTACTGGCGTTATTGGGAAAAACTATGCCTACCAAATTCGTAAAGGTAGAGCAACTGGATTCTTCGATGATCATAAATTCAACAACTTTGCTGGTGCCGGCGGTTTAGGTATGATTATTGATGATTTTAACGGAGATAACTTTGATCACACTGATTTAGATTTTATTCACGGTGGGATGATTATCCTTGGTCAAACAGGACAAAGACCTATTGCAAACAACCAAGTTCCATCTGGCACAAAATCTTGGGGTAAAGATTTTAAAGATGCTTCCCTAAAATATACAAATGCTTCCTTAACGGTAAGTGGTGAGGGTGCTTCGATGGCTTATAAGCAACATTTCCTAGACTTAGACCCTACTTATAATGATGCATTTGGAGATCCATTAGTTCGAATCACTTTTGACTTCGAAGAACAAGACCGTCAATTGACGAAGTACTTGGCTGAAAAGTGTGAAGGAATTCTGAAAGAAATGGGTGCGAGTCATGTGGATGTTAGTGGAGATCTTGGGCCTTACAATGTAGCTGAATATCAATCCACTCATAATACTGGTGGTGTAATTATGGGTGCAGATCCTGAGACATCTGCAGTCAACAACTACTCACAAATGTGGGATGTTGAAAATCTATTTGTTGTAGGGGCTTCTTCATTCCCGCAAAATGCTGGATACAATCCAACTGGTACTGTAGGTGCATTATCTTACCGTGCGGCTGAAGGTATTCTTAAGTATATGGAAAAAGGCGGATCGTTAATTTAGTAGTAATTTCATAGAAATAGTCAACAACAAAAAGCTACTCACTTCTTTCTATTAAAGAAGTGAGTAGCTTTTCTCTTACTAACCCCCAATCTTAGGAGGGTATTTAAAAAATCACGGAGAAACTATTTCGTTTCTCCGTGATTTAGTTCATGCAAGCCTATTTACTGTTATTCAGTCACATTATCCACTACTACATCCGTTTCAATCTGGTTTGCTCTATTATTTTTTGCTTTGATAAAGAACATGATTGTCAAAATAATTGTTAATACTATTCCAATATAGAAGGATAGTTCCAAGTCTAACCTAAATCCAATCTTTGCGTTTAAGATATAGACAAAAACCATATAAGTGATAAACAGTGCTGGTATTAGCGACACAATGTAGTTCTTTCCTTTAATGAACAAATACATTGTCGCAATCCATAAGGCGATTGCCGCTGTTGCTTGGTTTGCCCAAGAGAAATATCTCCACAAGATGTTGAAATCAATTTGCGTTAACATCGCCGATATAGCGAACAATGGAACAGCAATCATCAAACGTTTCGCCACTTTTTTCTGATCAATTTTCAAATAATCTGCAATGATTGAACGTGCAGCACGGAACGCTGTGTCACCTGATGTAATTGGTAGTACAACAGCACCCAGTACCGCAATTGTTCCACCAATAGCTCCTAATAAAGTCATGGATACTTCATTAACTACTGCAGAAGGTGTCCCTGTTGCGATAAATTCACTTAATGTTTGTCCGTCTAGCATACTCATTGCCGCTGCAGCCCAGATCATCGCTATGACTGCTTCCGTAATCATCATGCCATAGAATACATAACGACCTTGTGATTCTTTTTCGACAGTTCTCGAAATAATTGGTGATTGTGTGGCATGAAAGCCAGAAAGTGCACCACATGTAATCGTAAAGAACAGAATCGGGAAAATTGGTACATTATCTGGGTGCATGTTTGTTAACGACAATTCTGGAATTGTATAATCAGAGACTAGTAAAGCAACTCCAACCCCCACGGTACCAATCAGTAGTACTGCGCCAAAGTATGGGTACAGTCTCCCGATAATTTTATCAATTGGAAGAATTGTAGATAAGAAATAATAAATAAAAATAACAACAATCAATATCCATAACGCTACTTTACCATCCATTAATAGCGCTAATAAAGAGGCAGGTGTCGTTACAAATACTGTCCCGACTAATAAAAGAAGCAGTAATGCGAAAACGTTTACAATATGTTTCGAAACGTTACCTAAGAACTTTCCAGCTAACTCTGGAATATGTGCACCTTTGTTGCGAATGGAGATCATACCCGTTAAATAGTCGTGTACAGCCCCTGCAAAAATGGCTCCTAAAACAATCCATAAGAAAGCGACTGGTCCGAATAACGCACCCATAATTGGTCCAAAGATTGGACCTGTTCCTGCTATATTTAGCAGCTGAATGAGCGCATTTTTTTGTTTATTCATCGGTACGAAGTCAACGCCGTCTGCATTTGCATATGCAGGTGTTTTTCGAGCATCTGTAGGATCAAAAATCTTTTCAATGAATTTCCCATAAGTAAAATACGCGACAATTAATAGTGCAATCGCACAAAAAAATGTAATCATGTGAGCCCTCCTATTTCCTTCTATTTCCGAATTTGGTTTTTCTTGCCATAAGTTATATTTAGTTTATGGCAAATTTTCAAAAATAGGAGTATTTCGGTGCAACATGCAAGTTTAAGAGTTTAACATGCAAATAGTGGGAGATAACACGTTATTACAGTTCTAAACGCTGGCGTAATTCTTTAACGTAATTTCTACTGACAGAAAGCTTCTGTTCTAATCCTTCCAACTCTAGCTGATACGCACCATTAAACCATGGTGTTAAGCGACTGACGTATTTCAAATTAACGAGATATCCTTTATGAATTCGAAAAAATGAAAATGGTACTAAACGACTTTCAAGCTCTTTCAAAGTTGTCCGCACATCATATCCATCGGTTTGCGTAATAATTTTCGTTACTTTGTCATCTCGATAGATATACAAAATATTCTGCGGTAGAATATAATCGATGTCACCGCCTGTTTCTATCGCCAATTTCCCAAGCTTCTCCATACTGTCAGCCGTTGGTGCAGGATATAACGTCTTTTCTATTCGCTCTATCGTTTGCTCTAGTAGTCTTTCATCATACGGTTTCAATAAATAATCGACGGCATTAATCCGAAAGGCCTCTGCCGCAAATTGTGGATAAGCCGTTGCAAAAATGATGAGTGGCACTTTTTTAAATCCCGACAAGGTTTTAGCTACTTCTATTCCATTCATTTTAGGCATCTCGACATCTAGAAAAACAACATCCGGATGGATCTGTAATGCCTTTAAAATTGCAGCCTCTCCACTCTCTGCCTCTCCTACCACTTGAACTCTTGGAAACTTACCTAGTAAATACGTTAATTCCTCTCGTGCATAGCGTTCATCATCTACAACCAATATAGTAATCGATCCCATCAGGCATCCCCCCCCAATTTAGGAATTCTAAAGGAAATAGCTGTTCCTTCATTCTCTTTACTTACAATCTTTAAACCCGCCTGGTCTCCAAACGTCATTAGTAGTCTACTATTAATATTGAATAATCCTACTCCAGTTCCTGATTCGGACTCGAGCGGCATTGTGCCCAGAACAGCGAGTCGTTCAGGTAATATCCCTTTCCCATTGTCTTTCACGATAATCTCAATTTCTGCATCAAAGTCACGTACCGTCATTTTAACCACACTATTATTTTCCATATCCTTAATGCCGTGGTGAATAGCATTTTCAACAATGGGCTGTAATGTGAAAGGAGGAATCTTTTCATTTAGCAAATGTTCATCCACGTCATATAAAATGGTCAGTCGATCTATAAATCTAGCTTCAGTTATTTCCAAATAAGCTTTAACATGCAATAGCTCTTGCTCAAGTGTTATTTGAGACGCAGTTGTCCCTGTGACATTTTGTCGCAGAAAATAGGATAATGACGTCAGTAGTTTCCTTGCCCGATCAGGATCTGTGCGAATTAACGACACAATAATATTCATAGAATTAAATAAAAAGTGGGGATTGATTTGCGCCTGTAACGCTTTGATTTCAGCCTCTTTTGCCAACTGATAAGCATGATCAGTTTCAGCAATTTCTAGCTGGTTACTTAATAGGGAGCTCAATCCGACAATTAGTTCAATATTATCTTCAGTTATGACTTTTTCAGATGGATAGTATAGTTTCAGTGTGCCAATGGTTTCTCCACGCTGTATAAGTGGGACAATGACTGCTGCTCCTAATTGACAGCCTGGATAATTGCAGTGAATGGTGCCATCATTGACAACAACTACCTCTCCATGTTGTATGACATTTCTGGTTTCATCTGTCCGAATCGGACTACCCCCCTTATGATGATCACTGGCAATTCCAACATGCGCAAGAATGTCCGTTTGGTTGGTCATAGCAACAGCACTTGGTTGTAATTCACGGAATAGAATATTACAAACGGCTTGTGCAGTGACAGTGTTCATGCCGGTGCGTAGGTAGCTTAGTGTTTGATTTGCAATACGCAGCATTTTCTGTGCTTGCAATGCCAATACTTTCTCTTGTTGGCTGATCACATTATAGACAATCAGTATAAATAGTGCAGTTCCTACACCATTAGCTAAAATCATCGGTATACCAATGATCTTAACCAATGTAAGTGATTGCTCAAATGGTTTTGATATCAATAAAATCATAGACATTTGCATCGCTTCAGTAAATGCCCCTATAGCAAAGACAGTAAGCGGTTTAAGTGCCCTTTCTTTTCGATAAAAAATTCCTGCAACAGCTCCCGCTATGATAGTTGATAGACCACAAGACACAGCTGTAAATCCACCTAATGTCATACGATGAATACCTGCAATCAGTCCCGCACCAATCCCCACACGGTAGCCGCCTAACAGACCTGCAACGACCACACCGATAACACGTGAATTTGCAATAGCTTCCTCTGAACTCAAAACTGTTGCGACACTATTAAAATGCAGTGAATTCGTATCGAGTGCAACTCCAAAATACGTTCCCACAATACCAAAAAAGCCAAAAAATAAGATCGCCGCAATCTCCTGCTTGCGATTCAATTTATCACGATACACTAAGTTTTTAAAAAACTGAAAACGAGTCAAAATAAAGGCAACGGCAACAATCATGCCAACCCTCTCAAGCATTATAGCAAGCAAGTCCAACAACAGAATCCCACCTTACAAAACAAACAGATTATTTAAATTATACTGTATAAACAGGATGATACATATCTTATTTCGGAAGAAGTGCACCAGATTCTTACAGTTTGGAATTATCAAATTGGCTGAATCCATTTCATAATTTCATATTTTGGCTGACCTCTTTGTGTTTGTCTCTTTAAAGGTGTTGCGTTTGCTAGGGATAGCCCTTGGCCTAGAAATTTATTCACATGCAAATACTTTGCTTTTTTTAAAGAAAAATAGACACCTCTATTTGGGTAGGGTATCTATTTTTATAGTAGGTATATCAACGAAGTGGAAATTTACTTTAGAGGGATTTCCACTATGGCAGTTGTTTTTAAATCGGCTGATGATTCAACAGAAATATTTCCGTTGTAACCATTTACAACTTCCTTCACAATAAACAATCCCTGACCCCTTATTTTTCCTTGTTCTTCTTTTTTAGTAGAATGCCCTTGTTTAAAGATTAGTTCTTTATCGCAAATTTCAGTTCCTGTATTAGTGACTATAAATACATAATGAGTATTATTGGATGAACACTCTATGAGTATGCTACGTTCTCCCTCATGTAGCTCCATTGTTGCATCCATCGCATTATCGATTAAATTAGACAAAATAATAATTAAATCAGTTGTTTTTATACAGTCAAAAGAAACAGGAGAAATCACAATATCCATGTGAATACGATTATTTTGAGCAGCAATTTTTTTCGTTTGCAACAAAATGGAAAGCCCAGGATGAGCTATATCTATTTTTATAGATTCTATTGCTTCTACTTCTTTAAAAAGAGAGGAAGCATATTGTAATGCCTTATCCGACTGCCCTATTTTTAAAAGTCCATGCAAAACTAAAATATGATTTGAAAAATCATGTCGTAATGAAGAAACAGAGGCTATTAGCGTTTTCATCTCTGTTTGATATGTATCCTCTGTATACCCAACTTCCTTAGCAACCTCTCTTCTGTACCATCTTTGCATAAACAAAAAGGAGACAATCACGATAAAAACAAAGAGTCCGTTGAATATTAAGGCTAGTATATTCCTTTCTAGTGCAGCACCTTTAATCTGGTTGATGGTAGCTGCACTAGTATCGATACCTAAATACCCTAGTATCTTTCCTTCTTCATTCTTAATAGGGGCACCAACAGATAAATAATCTCCATAACCTGGATCCTTCAGCACACCGGTTATATAAGTTTGTCCTTCATAAGCTTTTTTAACTTGCTCTTTTGGTACCGTACATGCAAACCCTATCGGATAATCAACTAAGCTCTCAATCTCACCAGAATGACCTAATATCATTGTTTTAGAAACCTTAGGATTATCGACCTCTAATGTGTAAACATATAAGGAGCCCAACTTTTCTCGAGCATCACTTAAATAGATTTGAATTTCTCGAAAGTGTTCATTTTTCTCTGGCTTATCCAAAAATTTCTGATACGTTTCTACATCTATTGAGGATGCAATGGACTTGGCAGCCTCTAAACTTTGGTTTGCAACTGACTCTTCAATTGTATGTTTCATCCTCACATATGATATATACACATTTAAAGCAGAAAAAAAGAGTAATAATACAACAGACAAGAAGAAAATTACTTTTACTTTATGACTTTTCATATATTTAGTACTTCCTTAGTTTATTTCTATTAAAACAAGATTATTCGACAAATATATTGTAAATAATGTAATTATACTATAAATCACCAACAATAACCTTGAATGTACACATATCCCATTTTTGCATTACCACTTTTAGAGTGTATACTACATTTGTATTGTTTTTTTAAGCACCATTTCAAGGAGGAATTATGATGCACAACATGGAAAGCATTTTAGAAACTAGAGATTATATTAGGAGTAAGACAGATCATCGTCCTGTAATCGGAATGATCCTTGGCTCAGGCTTAGGTTCGCTTGCCGATGAAATTAAGAACCCCACCAAAATTCCATATAGCGAGATCCCCCATTTTGCGAAATCTGAAGCAATTGGACATGCAAACGAACTAGTCATCGGAGAATTAAACGGAAAAATAGTTGCTGCTATGAAAGGACGCTTTCACTACTATGAAGGCTACACGTTAGATGAAGTAACCTTCCCAGTACGTGTTATGAAAGCACTTGGTATAGAAAAAGTAATTATTACCAATGCATGTGGTGCAGTAAATACTAGCTTTAACCCAGGTGACTTAATGTTAATTACAGACCACATTAACTTAGTCGGGGCCAATCCTTTAATGGGACCAAATAATGACGAATTAGGCACCCGTTTCCCGGATTTATCAGAAGTATATAACAAAGAGCTACGTAGTATTGCAGCTAAAGTAGCAAATGATCAAAATATTCATTTGCAAGAAGGTGTATATGCTTGGTGGAGTGGACCAACTTATGAAACTCCTGCAGAAATTCGTATGTTCCGCACTCTAGGAGCTGACGCAGCTGGTATGTCTACCGTTCCCGAAGCAATTGTAGCTACTCACAGCAGGATGAAAGTACTTGGTATTTCTTGCATTACGAATATGGCAAGTGGAATATTAGATCAGCCACTAAATCATGAGGAAGTAATTGACGTTGCTGGAAAAGTAAGAGTTAAATTCGTTGGATTAGTTAAAGGAATTTTGGAAGAGATCTAAGTTAAATAGTTAAAACTAAAACATAAATATTTTTTATTTCCCTCATTAAAAAACGAGATTCTCGAACAATGAAGAAATTTGTTCTCAGAATCTCGTTTTATTATTTGACCTCTATCTCGACGTCCTCTTCTATCCAAGATGGGTAAGAAACTATATCGAATCGCAAGGGACTTTGAATAGATTCCATTGGAAGTTCAAATTCAATTTTTAAGCTTCTCTCATCTGTTTTCTCATAAAATCCCTTTACATACTTTTTCCCTGGAATAGGATTAGTAAAGTCATATTTTATAAAAAATTCATTTCCGTCATTATCTACAAAACTTGAAGATACTAACATAGTATCTTCTCCATTTACGTCCATTGTAAAACTAACTTTACGGTTCTCAATTTCTAAATCAGAGAAGATAGACCCAGAAGGCTGCCTCAAAAAATTCTTTGATTCAGTATCGATTAAAATAAAAGCATCGTCTTTGTCAATAGCTCCTACTTTTCCAAATACTAATTTTAGATTATCAGAGTCATTAAAGTAAGGACTTTGAAATTTTATAGTCCATTCAGTTTCATCTAAACTTCTAAACGTAGTCCCAATATTATTAATGCTCCATTCATTACCGATATCATTCGTAAACTTGATATTATCAAATGAAAATATTTTTTTGGAGTTGTTCGGATCAACTTTTAATTTAACTTCTGCACGAATTGGATCAATTGTAATTTTTTGCACTATAATTCGTTGACCTTCAATTGAAACTTCTTTATTTAAAGCGATTGTTTTACTTACTAAGCTAGACTTTTTAAACTTAAATGGAATTTGAAAATGCTCCAATTTATCTGCTTTCTTCAAACCAATCGTCCATAAAATATTACCATCACCTACTATTTGATTTTCTACAGATTCAAGTGTCATCATAGAGCTAAATACCTTTTCTTCAATTATTGGTTTTTCCGAAGCCCAAAAAGTAGTGTCATTTACAGGCAAATTACTGTAATTTTCATTCACTAGCTTCAAATATTCTATTTCTAAAGGCTGATTCTTCTCCTTAGATTGGACAGAGTAAAAAACAACTATTCCTTTCTTGTCTGCGATTACTCCATCGAGTGTCACCATGATGCCGTTCTTTTCTTGAGAGAGATTCAATGGTTGATAAAAGTCATTTTCAACGGCAGCTATTAAACCTCTGTCTTGCTGAATAAGTGCAATAATTCGTTCCATCCCTGGAATAGATGCAACCTTACTTGCGAAAACAGGAGATATGGAGATGGATGTGAAAAAAGAAATGAGAAGGATGGCAGCAATTACTACCGACCATGAACTCCGTTTTATCAACTTGGTTCTTTTTAACATTCTTTCTTTTTTTGCTTTCTCGAATCCAATTTGCACGGCGGAATATAGCATATCTTTGGATACTTGAACCTGATAAATCGACTTCTTTCTCTGCTCCAATTTCTTCTTTTCCTCCTCAAACACGTTTAACCTCTCCTCTCTCTTCAAATCCCGTCCTAAGTTTTCGTAATGCTTTATGTAGCCTTGTTTTAATTGTTCCTTCTGGTGTATCCCACATAACAGCAATGTCCTTTATTTTGACATCTTCAAAGTATTTTAAATGTAATAACTCTCTTTCATAATCAGATAAACTTAATAGAGCCTCTTCAACCTCTAAAAAGTTATAGTCCTCTCTTATTCCTTGTATGTAAAATATCCTATCATCTGGTACTTCCCTCTTGCTCTTCTTAAGGATATCTTGACAGTAATTCATCATAATCCGAATTAGCCATGTTTTAAAATAGGCTGGCTCTCTTACTGTTTTTATACCTATATAAGCTCTATATGTCACTTCCTGAAGGGCTTCTAGTGCATCTCCTTCATTTTTTAAATAAGAAATAGCCGTTCGATATAATGCCTCTTCATATGAATGGATTAACGCTAAAAAAGCTTCTTCATCCCCTTTAATCGCTTTCCTTACTAACATCTTTTCACTCAAAATATCACCTCATTTCAATCGTCCCTATTTATTAGACTTACAACTGCGAAAAAAGTTTTTAAAAAATTGGGTAATTAACTAATATTCTAAATTATTACTCAGGAATCTGCAGGATGGTACAGGAAGAAAAAAATGCAAACAAAAAGAGCGATCCTGAAGGACCACTCTTTTTGTGCTGTCATAGCTGCTCGGAGGGGAAGAAAGGAAGTTTCAAATCCTACGGCACCTGTTATCCGAGATTTTATAGATTTTTTTATCGCTAAATATTGAGCGTTAGAATATAAGAGCTTTGATGGTTAACCTTTTAGCTTTAAGGGTTGAGCTTTAAGCTTTATAGCTTTTCGTAAATACTATAGTTGGGAGCAGGGATTTACCCAGACCCTGCAAACGGGGAAACTTTCTTCTTTTTCGCTATAACAGCAAATTCTAAGTTTACTTATTGTTTAATAGTGATTAGTGTGCGAGCATTAATTTCACTTAGCGCTACATCTACGTCATCTTCAAAGGATTCAATATCTAAAGCCATCTTAGTAGTGATTTCTTTTATGTGGATCGGGTCAATTAGTTTTGTTTCCTCAGATTCCCAAAACAACTTTTTGTAGCCTTCCACCGCTGTTAAATCTGTTTTACCATCTTTAGAAATCATATTATTTAACTGTGTGTCTAATCGATCTTGTGCAAGTTCATTATTCACTTCTACTTTTTCCTGAGACTGAGCATAGTCGTTATTCATCTTACGAAGGAGAGTTTTTTCAATTTCAATAAAGTTTTTACGCTCAATTGCATCAGCCACCGTCATTTTGACTCCGGAAACCTCTACTAAAGTTGTAGCGTTAGATTCTACAATGGATTTTTTGATTTGTTTTCTGCGATCCATCAAATCTTTTATGGATTGTATACTTTCTTTCGCTTCCTTTTCAAACTCCTCAACGGTCTTAAATCCACGAATATTCTCTTTCGGTTTTTTAGAGGCTGCGAAAGTTGTCTCATTAATCTTTTTTAAAATGCGCGCATCCAATGTTTTTAACTCACGTAAAGCTTTTGTTATAGAAATCTCCATCGGCATTTCTCTCCTCAGTTGTCAATTATGGTAATTATTAGTCTACTGGAGATTACTAGGGTATTCAAGTAATTACCTTGTTACAACCATATCATTCGTAAATGTCTATATTCGTAATTTGATAATAACCCGAACTATTGATTACTACCGTGTATACTTTATTCCGATTGTAATACGTGTATTCACCAGCTGCATTTATAAAATCAAATTCCTCGTTAGTAGAAACTAGTGCATAATCATCATACATCTCTACACCAGTAACAGTATTATTAGTGAAGTCAAAGGTCATCCCCTACATAATCTGTAAAATCATAAATAGCCTTCCAAGTCTATTGGAAGGCTAAATTATAATATTTTAATTTTTATATAATCATTCAGAAAGAAGACGTTTTTCCTTCATTACATAAACCCGACTCAAAATAAGCGCTCCGATTGTCTGAATAACGGTTTTCACGATAATTTGCCCTACAATAGCGGCTGGCACGGCTTCCCATGGAAGAATATTTGCTCCCAGAGGACTCAAGCCTATTATGACAAAAATGACTGAATCCAGGAATCCACCAACAATCCCACTATAGAATACACGCCAAGCCATTGGTAGTTTCAATCTTGTATATATCTCTGTATCTGCTGTTTCAGCAACAACAAATGAAATTGCCGATGCAAATACAATTAATAATGTATCTCCCAACATAAATGACACTAATGCTGATAATGCTAAAGCTATGAAAATGAATAAGTACGTCTTTGCTCTACCATATTTGTTTTGTACAAGATCTCTAAAAATGAAGGTAGCACCGACGAACAATGTTCCCATAGGGACGATAAACATCCCGAACTGTAAAGGTGCAAAAGCTGCTGTTACGACATTAGCAATCACAATCGATACTAAATAAAATAAAATTCTCATAATGTTACTCCTTCAATAGATTTAGAAGTTAAATAATCTTCTAATCCTTTATTTCTCAGCTTACATGCTGGGCATTCCCCACAGCCATCTGCTATTACACCGTTATAACAAGTCAACGTTTTCTCTCTAACAAATTCGAGCGCTCCAAGCTGATCTGCAAGTTCCCATGTTTGTGCCTTGTCCAACCACATGAGTGGTGTATCGATCACAAAAGTAGTATCCATAGAAAGATTTAATGTGACGTTTAAGGATTTCACGAAAATATCACGACAATCTGGATAGCCACTAAAATCAGTTTCACACACTCCAGTTACGATATGCTTTGCACCTACCTGGCTCGCTAAGACCCCAGCAAAAGATAAAAAGAGCAGATTTCGACCAGGTACAAAAGTCGACGGCAATCCCCCATCTTCCCCGTCCTCTACCTTTATGTCATCTCGTGTCAAAGCATTCGGTGCCAACTGATTTAAAAGCGACATATCCAGAATGTGATGCTTTACACCAAGCTCCTTAGCTATTTCCTTTGCACATTCGATTTCAAGACTATGTCTTTGCCCATAATCAAAAGTCACTGCCTCAATCTCTTTAAAACGTTCTTTTGCCCAAAACAGACAGGTCGTGCTATCCTGTCCTCCACTAAACACAATAATTGCCTTTTCCTGCTTCACCCGTTTAAACTCCCTTATATCGACAAAACAGCACCATAAGGAAGAATGCTGTCATCTTCTGAATTTTTTAGATTGTCTATCTCTAGCGCCTAGCCCCTAGTTTCAGGATTTTAGCACTTCTGCCTTACATATGATTATTCCATTAACGATTATCAATTTTCTCTGGATATAAATCATGGTTCATCAAACGAAAATCTGCTATTTCTACATATTTCGTTCCAGGTCTTCCATAATTACACCAGGGATCAATAGAAATACCTCCACGTGGAGTGAATTTACCCCATACTTCGATATATCTTGGATCTAGCAATTCGATTAAATCGTTCATGATGATGTTCACACAGTCCTCATGGAAATCCCCGTGATTCCTGAAACTAAATAAATATAATTTTAACGATTTACTTTCTACAATTTTTTTATCCGGTATATACGAGATGTACATCGTTGCAAAATCCGGCTGATTGGTAATTGGGCACAAACTTGTGAATTCTGGGCAGTTAAACTTCACAAAATAATCCCGAGTAGAATGTAAATTATCTACCGACTCCAATACCTCAGGTGCATAATCAAATGAATATTTTGTACCTTGGTTCCCTAACAGTGTTAAATCCTTCAAACCTTCATCATGACTTCTTCCAGACATAATAAAAAAACCTCCTATAAAAAATGTTTCCCAACACTTTCAAAAGAGGCTTCACAGACCAATCTATACAAACAAAAGGATAAAAACAAAAAAGCCACGTCCAAATTATATGGACATGGCGAATAGTCATGTATCCATAGTTTTTTATAGAGGGTATAAGCTATGAACCTCTCCCGGTCAAGTACGGGTATGCAATCATAATATAGAATATTGACCAAGACGTCAAATAGGAATTCTAGTCAAATGAATATCCAAATCTCCAATTAAGAGATTCAAAACTTTTTTATAATATCATGCATAAATTTGAACTAGATTGCCTATATTGATAATAGAATACGAGATTAAAGGAGGAACAGAGATGAAACATCCATTAAGCTTACCCGAACAATTACCTGAAACAACAGAAGAGCTATTAAAGCTTATATTACAAACTATCTTAGCCTAGGAGAGATTTAGATTATCAAAGAGACTCAGAAACATAGAAAAGTAGATACCTCTACTATGTGGAGTATCTACTTTTTGTTATATGTATTCTCGACTAGTCCGATAAATTCTCCATTGCCTTCACCGTATATCTCTCCATACTATATCCACTTAACATTTTCTCCAATCAGCTTTAAATACCACCCCATTCATTTCATAAATGTTCCCCCTCTATTAGTACCCATATAGAAACCACAGTTAGATATATAACAATCAGTAAATTCCAATCATTTAAAGTTTCTTGCTGATCATTACTTTAAAATCAGCTATGATATAGGTATAAACTGAAATTAGGGTGATACATAATGAAAAAATTAGTCCATGTAGTTGGGGCAATTATTGAAAATGAGAAAAGCGAAATATTTTGTGCGTTAAGAAGTCCCATTATGTCACTTCCCGATCTTTGGGAGTTCCCGGGTGGTAAGATTGAAGCTGAAGAAACACCCGAGCAGGCTTTACAACGAGAAATTACAGAAGAATTTAATTGTACAATTGTGGTTGGTCAAAAAGTAGAAGATACGACTTATGAATATGAAAAATTTATCGTCAGACTCGAAACTTATAAAGCGAAATTATTAAATGGTACTCCAATTGCAACGGAGCATGCCGACACAAGATGGGTTACTCGGGAAAATTTACATACACTGAACTTTGCTGCTGCTGATATTCCAGCAGTTGAAAAAATAGCGAATGAAAGTATGTAATTTGGAAAATTTGAATGAAAAGAAGTGGTCAAGTTGGATCAACTAATTCGCAAAATGAAAAATTCCTTACATAAAGGCTTTATTGATAAAAGTAATCCCGTTTCAGGACAGTTTAAGCCTAAGCTGCTATCAAATAAAGCACATGAAAATGTTTTATCCACACTTCTTCAAGAGATGAAAACGTGCCAAACCTTCACTTTTTCCGTAGCTTTTATTACTGAGGGTGGTTTAGCAACTTTAAAAACTATGCTATTAGACTTGCAGCTAAAAGGGATCAAAGGCCGCATTATGACATCTACTTTTTTAAATTTCAATCAACCTAAAATGTTTAAAGAATTATTAAAACTAGACAATGTCGAAGTCCGTCTGACTGGCGTGAAAGGCTTCCACTCTAAAGGTTATATATTCGAACATAAAGACTATTATTCTTTAATAGTAGGAAGCTCAAATCTAACGGATAGCGCTTTAAAAGCTAACTATGAATGGAATATCTATTTAACTTCTTTGGAAGATGGAGAAATCATCCACCACTTTAAAAATCAGTTTGAAGAAGCATGGAATGAAGCCATCCCTCTAACTGTAGATTGGATTAACAGCTACAATCTGAATTATGAACAACAGCCCTTCGTTAATCAGGCAACCTCCAACGTATTTGAAGTGAACGCAGAATATCTCACAAACCAATTGGCCGATAGTCTTGCTATTCAACCAAATAAAATGCAAAATGATGCGCTGAAACAATTAAAAACTCTTCGTGAAACCGGTGCTAAAAAAGGATTAATTATCTCAGCGACTGGGACAGGAAAAACATATCTATCTGCTTTTGATGTTCGTCACTTTGCCCCTAAAAAGATGCTCTTCGTTGTTCATAGAGAACAAATTTTAAAGAAGGCACTTCAAGACTACCGAAAAATATTAGGGGGTCAAGAAGATGATTTCGGAATACTTTCAGGTAATTCAAAAGACACAAATGCAAAATACTTATTTGCAACAGTTCAAACACTCTCTTCAGAACGGCATTTACAGCAGTTCGAAAAAGATGAATTCGACTATATACTAATAGACGAAGTACATCGTGCGGGTGCAGATTCCTACCTGAATATTATTAATTATTTTGAGCCTAATTTCTTACTTGGAATGACAGCGACTCCTGAACGTACGGACAGCTTTAACATCTTTGAGCTCTTTGATTACAATATAGCTTATGAAATTCGGCTACAGGCCGCTCTTGAAGAGGAAATGCTTTGTCCATTTCATTACTTTGGTGTGATAGATTATGAGAGGAATGGAGAAATAATTGATGACACATCTACCTTGCAACAACTTGTATCGCAAGAGCGTGTTCATCATATTCTCGAAAAAGTTAACTACTATGGCTATTCAGGAAAGCGGGTACGAGGATTAATTTTCTGTAGCTCTAAGCAAGAATCACATGCCCTTTCAGAAGTGTTAAATGCCCAAGGCTTAAAAACTATTGCCCTTACAGGTGATAATTCACAACCTGAAAGAGAAGATGCAATTCGTAAATTAGAACAATACCAACTAGATTATATTTTAACCGTAGATATCTTTAATGAGGGTATTGATATTCCGTTTTTAAACCAAATCATCATGCTACGCCAAACACAGTCAAGTATAATTTTTATTCAACAACTGGGACGTGGACTACGCAAGCATAATGAAAAAGAGTATGTAACTATTATTGATTTCATCGGCAACTATAAAAATAACTATTTAATCCCTATTGCTCTTTCAGGTGACCAATCCATGAATAAGGATAATGTCCGCCGTAGAACGGTTAATACTGACTATATCCAAGGTGTTTCAACAATAAACTTTGAAGAGATTGCTAAGAAACGTATTTTTGATGCAATCGATAATAAAAAGTTAAAATTGTACAATATGGAGTTTCTCACTACTCCGTACAAAGAGTTAAAAAATCGATTGGGAAGAATACCTCTCCTGATTGATTTCATTAAAAATAATTCGATTGATCCTGAAGTAATCTTTGTAAAAAAGAAAAACTACTTTGACTTTTTAGTAAGTATGAATGAACCTGTTGCAAATATAAATGATTATGAACAAGCGATATTAACCATGTTTTCTCAAGAGCTTATAAACGGCAAAAGAATTCACGAAGTATTACTAGTACAAAATCTAATTTACAATAGTGAATTAGCTCAAACCGATTATATAAAACTACTAAGTGATTATGGAACTTATAGTAATAAAGAAACCATTTATTCTGTAGAAAATTTATTATCTTTAAAATTTTTCGTTACAACTGCTCAGAAAAATTATGGGTCAGAACCAATTGTAATTTTAGATAACGGAAAATATAAGCTAAATAGTAAGCTACAGAAAAGTTTAGAAAACGAGGAGTTCAGGAAATTATTACAGGATATAATTATATGTAGTTTTGAAAAAAATAAAAAATATAATAAACAGACGCCTTTAACAATATATGAGAAGTATTCAAGAAAAGACGTATGTAGACTTTTAAATTGGAGTAGTAATGAAGAAGGTACCTTAAACGGTGGAAGAGTGAAAATGAACACCTGTCCTATCTTTGTAAACTATCATAAGACTGACGAAGATAATTTAGAAGTAAAATATATGGATGAGTTCTTATCAACAGACATTTTCAAATGGTGTTCAACAAAAAACAGAAAAGTTACAGCTAAAGATATTGCTCCTATTGTAAACTCTTCTGCAGCAGATATAACTGTTCATTTGTTTGTAAAAAAACATAATGGTGAGGGAAAAGATTTCTATTACCTTGGTGAAGTTACTGTAGATTCAAATAGCGCAGAAAACGATACACTAATAGACCAAGGTAAAATCTACAATGTAGCTACTATGAACATGATTCTTGAACAACCAGTACAATACGATATTTATCATTATTTAGTGGAAGAATAATAAGAATTTAAAAGAGTATCTTCAATGAAGTTTTTACTGTAAAAATACTTTTTTCATTAAGTAAGAAAAGTTTTAGGCGTAATTCGTAATATTTCCCGGGAAATCGACAATTTCCATGTAAATAAACAGCATAAGAAAGCAATTCAAGAGAAGAATAATTTTAAGGGAATGAAAACTTTCCTTATACAGTTAATGTAGAGCATATAAACTCTCTAACATCTCTTCTACGAAATGTATTTTCCCTGCACGTTACTGGATCATCATATAAACTTGTATGTATTTTTCTCCATGCCGCTCCATGTAAAATGAATGAATGAATAACAAAAAACGCCCAATGGGCGTTTTTTATCTAACATTGTTCAAGTAAGAAAATTGCACAACTTTTTAGTCTAACGATTATTTTTATTACCTGTTAAATTCTTTGCAGCATTTTTAGTTGCATCAACAGTGTTCATTGCAACATTTTCTGTAGCCTCTAAAGCATTATGCGCTGTTTCAAATGCAGATCCTGCTGTGTTTTTGATGCTCTTTGCGACACTTTTGTTATTTCTTTGATCTTGATTATTTTCATGATTAGTCATAATTTCACCTCCTAAACACAGGGTTAGGATGTGTATTATTTGGTAAATTATTCGGACTACATCTCACTTAGAAACCAAAACACACCATTTCTATATACCTTCTCGAACCAGTTCTTGCTGATTTTTAATCGTTTAATTGGTCTAATAACCCAATTAAACCATTGATAATTAGTCGCTAGTGTCTTTTGGGATACTGTATTGTTGTTTAATATTCCGAATGTATACACCATACTTTTTTCTAGATGAACTAACACTCAACCTCTGAATGCCATTATCGGCTTGTGTTCCATCTGACAACATAATCCATTCCACGGTGAGAGAGATACTTCAACACCTCTTGAAAGCCAATTCCATCCAATTCTAACGCTTCTTCATCGACTTTAGCTTCATTACCCATTGTTTATCACCATGAACTTTGTCAATCTCGTTTAGTTTGTAAGCCATTCCATATCTTAACTATCCTTGCCATGTAGAATGTCATCTCGCCTATTTATCTATATTTTCACAAACACAGTACTAAAACAGAATTCCTCGATGTACTACCTTCATGAGCTATGAATTTCATACAATCTTTTTTTAGTTGTCCAATGCATAAATTTCTCAAAAAAAGCACTCGTTGTCATTAGTAGACAATTAAGTGCTTTAATCAATGTTTTACTTCCTGTGTAGTTTAGTCGTAACTTAAGATTTCCATAAATAAAATCTATAAAGAGTCTTTAAAAACATCTAGATCGTTTTCGTTTAATACCGCTTTTATTTTATTACCTTCAAAAACAACCATATATTCATTTGGTAAAGCAAGAACTTGTATGATCTCTGGTTTAATTTTTAGTAGTTGATAAGCATATAGAGCATACAACTCTGTAGTATTATCCTCCTCTACAGGACCTATATACCAACCTGAATCTCCTTTTTCAACATTTCCATTTCTTTGCAAATATATTTTCTTAAGTTCTAGTACACCTTTACAAAGTATGATTTTATCACTAAATTTTATTGATAAACCATCGACATTTATCTTTCTCAAAAAATGACCTTGTTCTAGTTGTACCCACAATGCTAAAGTTAAATCTTCTGTTATATCTTCAAATGGATTTCTAGAGTAATCAGGAGAGGTCAATATAAAATTCCCGGTTTCTCTCTCATGTAAATAATAGACGGACCAACCAACTTGTATAGAAAATCCATGAATTAAATTATTGCGGTCTACCTGTTCTAATATGACAAACAAACTTTCTATTTGAGGTTCTAATTCTTTTTCGGCAGTTACTATAATGTTTTTGCCCATAATAGTCTTTTCAAATTCCTTCATTTCTTCAACCTCTCTTCTATAGCTGCTTTTAGGATTTCACTAGCTCGTTTCTCTTTTTCTAGCATTTCTATTCTAACATTAACAGGTACCTCTCCCATCTTAGAATGTCCTTTCCAATCAGCCCAGCTATGAGCCCTCTTAGACGCATTCGAAGATTTTCCAAGACCAACAAAATTATCTTTTAGATTTAGAGTTTCTATTTGTTGTTCTCTAGTTAACCTATTAAATCCATCCATTTCAGTTATTTCTTTCATTGAAACAATATGGTCTGCTTCAAACTTATCAACTTCATACCCGTACACTGGGTCTACTTTAGGACCATCTGGATTAACCATTTTTCTTATATCATTACTTGGTGTCTTTTTCCTCAAATTTTTATATTCGTCTTTTGTAATACCGTTATCTGCACCCTTAACCCCACTCTCCACCCTAGCCATAGAAATCAGCTGATCCTTCAATTCGCTCCCATTCACTACGTTATAAGGAACTTGGCCTGCGATTGCAAACTGTGGACGCGGTCCATAAGGTAATAGAGTAGCTAATGAGTCCGAGGCATTTTTGGCGGCTCCGACTACTTTTGGAGCAACTGCCTTTGTGACCGTGACCCCTGATTTGGTAAGTGCACCGACACCCTTTGTTCCAACTACTGAAGTGGCAACCGTGCCTAATGCATAGGTTACCCAGTGAGCACGGGAATTGGCATCTCCGTTGACCATATCACGTTCGTAGGAAGTAGTAATGGCCGACTTTATCGTGTTATATGTCTCTATCGGTTTAGTAACTGCCTCTAACGTAGCATCCAGTGTGGCTTTCGGGTCCTGGACTATATCTACAATACCAGTAACAAAATCTTTTCCAACATCAAATAAACCACTTAAGATTCCGTCTACTACTTCTAAACCAGTATCTACAAAAGACTTTTCTTCCTCTTCTTCACGTAGGCACATTTTTCCTTCAATCGTTGGCGTGGAAATGGTTAATGGGGGACTACATGCCACCAGTTCCGCCCATCGATCTGTTTGAAAATGAATATCCGTGAGATTACTTGTGAACATCTCTTCCATATTATGAATCCACGTATCCATTGCCTGCATATCTTGCTCGAAAGGTAGTAAGGCTGCTGTCTGCGTTGCATCAAATTCTTGAAGCCTGCTTACTGTATCGTCTCGTTTTCTTTTTGCATCTAGAACGCCTTCTTGTACACCACTATAATGAAAGGTACCAGGTTCTAATACAATTTAGAATTGTTTTAGAACCTGGTACCCTAATTTATTAAATTACTAATTCTACTTTATATTAACGAGTCTATTCATTTATAGATAGGGTTATTCTTTGTATAACTCTTTATTATTCCTCTTCATCCATCTTTTGCTTAAGATATTCAGCAATTTCTGTTTGTCCTCTTTCTATTGCAAATGAATAGGCATCCATATCTTCCATGATTTCACCAGAGTATTTTATAGATATATTTATATTTTTCTCAACTAATAATTTTACAATCTCCAAATGCCCACCATATATTGCAGCAAACAGAGGATTTCTATCTGGTTCACTAATATCCATCTCTACATTCCGACTAATTAGATATTTAGCAATATCTAAATGTCCTTTTGTAGTCGCTCTTTCAAGTGCATTTGTAGAAAAAGTTCCACCCTCTGCATTAACATCTATCCCAGCATTAATAAGATATTCCACTATCTCTAAATGCCCATGAGCTGCCGCTACATGTAACCACGTACCAAAAGGTGTCATCCATGTTAACATTTCTGGCTCATTCTCAAGTAAATCTCTTAAAGTTTCTAGTTGACCACTTTTTATGGCATTTCTAATATCTTTTGCAGATTGAGTCTTATCCATATTAATTTCTCCTTTAATCTCTATTTCCTAGTAGCAGCTTGTTTTCCTAGGTCTTCTAGTATTTCAATAATGTCATCTAAATCTGATGCCACATCAATCATCAACTATATTTTTAATCAATAAAAGGACCAGTCAATATTGCAATTTACAATTGCTTTAGAAACCGATACCCTCCACTTATATCCTTGTAATGTGACTAATTTATAAAGTACTACACTGACTGTTACTGTTGTTATTTACCAACATTTATCCTATCTAAATCCAATACGTCTGAGACTCCTTTGTCATTCATTATCTTAATTAGATAGTCATGCCCTTTTTCCAATGCAAGAATTCTTTCTTCTTCATAAATAGGAATGAGTGTATAAACGTTTACTGTTCCTTGTTTAGTTTGAACGATATCTAATCCGGTCTCTTTAGGACGAGACACCATTACGCAGGATAAGTTTGTATTTGATGCAAGTGGCTGTGGAGGTTCTCCATTTGGAAGAATAACACCTTCTTCAATCCAGCCGTCATAAATATGTGGAATATGAGCCACTTTCCTTAGCCATGCAAGAGGCCAATAATTGTTCTGATCTTTCTTATCGTCTTTATCGCCATTCCAATTCGAAGGCAGTTTTAATAACAACTCCGAATATTTATATCCACTTTCTTTTTCTGAATAGTCCATTGGTTCATCACTCATACCCGTAGTAAATAGAGTTACGAAATTTTTATTTATGGATGGAGCAATTATATGAATACTGACGGCTACTCTACTACCAGGAACAATTTCACTTATAGTATTTTTAACCTCGCCAAAGTATTTAGCTACATGCTCTAAAATCACATCATGTTGGTTTTGATTACTTTCATTTGTTTTACTTGCAGTAGTGGAGCACTCATTTGGATTTTCCAATAACTTAACTATTTCTATTTGACCTTGTTCCCTTGCGAAAGTTAGAGCATCCGTATCTTCTTTTGATTCGCCAGCGTACTTAATATCTGTATCTATACCACTTTTAATTAATAGTTTTACAATATCAACATGCCCATTGCTAATCGCTCCAAACAATGGATTTCTTTCTGGTTCGCTTACGTCTAAATTTGCTTCTCTTAATAGTAAATATCTCACTACCTCGATATGTCCAGAAGAAGCAGCTTCATTCAATACCCCACCACCATATACTCCACCTAGTTTATTAATATCCGACCTAAGTTCTACCAGCTTTTGTACTATATCAAGCTTTCCTTTAGAGGCTGCAACATGAAGCCAAGTACCGAAAGGAGTCTCCATGTTTAATGTTTCTGTGTTGGAGTCGATTAGTTCTACTACTTTTTGAACATTACCATCTTTTATAGCAGAACGAATTTCTTTAGTAATTAGTTTATTGTCCATGTAATTACTTCCTCCTTTTTGCAACATCACCAAGTTTATTTAGCATTTCCACCATATCATCTCTATCTCCGCCAGCATCCCTTACTTTTTTAATATTATCAACAACATTACTAAGGGCTTCAATCCCGTGTTGACCTTTAACTCTATTAGGAGCCCAAACTAGATTTTCAAGTCCCAGAATAGGGTCAATGTCATATTCTTTTAATATTTCTTGGCCTTCTTTCACTAATTCCTTTTGAGATACGCCATTTCCTTTTTTAAATACAATATGATGTGCATGAGGATCGTACATATCTCAGGAGTTAATCGAGGTGGAGTAACCTCACCTTAGCAGTCGTTTTATATACGTCAAATTTGCGAGAAATTTAATAAGTAGTGTTAAAATATGGATTAGTACTTGGAGAGTTGTAATGATGACAACTGTTAATATTGTAATTATTTAAAGAAATAGAAAGATTTATTTAGGAAATAAAATTTATTATTATTCTAAAAGTCCTATAGAGTTCATATGAGTTATCTTTTATATAGAAGTACAAAGTATTTATTCGACACCCCATTATCCAAAATTATAAAACCTTAGAGAATGTCTTATTTTCCCTAAGGTTCTATTAATTATGCTTGTGTTAAAGAAGTAATATAACAATTATCTATCGAAACAGTTTTTAATAACTCCAATGCTTCTTGAGTTACAACTAACTCACCTTTGGATGATAAGCAGAAATGATGCCCTGACCAATTTGTGAAATGCTCTCCTTCTACCTCAATTTTACCAAGTGGAATAAATCTGCTAAAAAGAGGGATTTCTTTATTTGGATGCATTTCTTTAAATACATCAGATGTTGTAATTAGACATGGTTCTAATTTGTAATCTTTAATATCACTTTTCTGTAATTCTGTTTCTAGTAAACTTGACACTATGAAAGCTGGTGTTGACTCTAAAAGGTCATCTCCAAGCCATCCTTCAAACTCATAGTGTAAAAATCTCACCTTTGCTGATATGCCCTCTTTTACAATATCCTCTTCAGTTCCATAAACAGTCTGTTCACCATGACCACCGGCAACTTCTGGTTCAATAAAATATAGTTTCATTCGTTACATCCTTTCTTTAACTTTTTCACTTTTTAATTGGTGGATTAAAATTCGTGTTGCATCAAATTCTTGAAGTCTAATTACTGTATCGTCTCGGTTTTCTTCATCTAGAACGCCTTCTTGTACACCACTAAAGTGAAAGGTACCAGGTTCTAATTCAATATAGAATTGTTTTAGAACCTGGTACCCTAATCTGGCTACAAATCTAGTTTGTTTACCACCAAGTTATTAAAAATATTAAAACCTTGAAAGGATATAGCCCATCAAGGTTCAAACGCTATGCTACTTTCTTACATACCCAAATTTAATAAAAAACCACTAAAATCTTTAGCACTTATCAAGATTCTATAGTTGTTCGGTCAACAAAGTTCTGATTCTCTTTAATAATTATTCTTGAAAGACGTCTTTCTGCTCTCTTAAAGAAGAAATCATCAGCGGACTCTTGTGAATCAATTGGCGAGAGTTGGTTGATAACCCTATTTTTTACCCCATTGAATTCTCATTTGATCCATATAGATATATACTGCCCTGTCTTGTCCTCAAATTCCTTCAACATCAATACAAAAACTGCCATGTATCTTCACTCCTCAAATTTTTCCTCCCAATTCTATGGTCTATTGTTTTGTCATAAGCATTCCCTAAAACATAAATTTCTCACCACAAAAGCACTTGTTGCCTATTAAACAATCAAGTGCTTTATAATTAGCGTATAATGTTCTTCATTGCTAATACTTCTTTTTATTCCTCTGTGTCCTCATATAAATTATCTAAGAATTCATCAATATCATTTGCTAAAAAATACATATTACTCATATCATCAGGATCTTCCGGTTCTTGTTCATGATCCCAAAAATAAATCTTGTCTAAGTAAGGTTCCTCTGTACCTAAGCATATAACGTTGCCCGCTGAATCATCTGCTATTGGTATAAAGCCTTTGGTAAGTCTAAATTCATATATGTCTATAACTTTCTCTAAGTTATCATACATTTCACCTATTCCATTAAATACATTCAAAACGCTTTTCCCCATTTTATCAGTAATAGTAAATATACTTTCTTTCGGGTATCCACCATTCCATTTAAGTAAAAATTCAGTGTATTTTTTTGTTAATTTGACTCCAGTATCTTTTTCAAACTGTTTAATTTCTTCTATAGTAAGTTTCTTATGAGAACCTTCAATTTTGACCATTTTAATATCCTCCCTTATTTTCTTCCATTAACTGTCGATACTCCTCCTGTATGAGTAAATTGTCTATGAATATCTTTATCTACTAGAATCATCGTTTTCCCATCTTGATGATGATGCCAGATATATCCTACAGGTGGCTTATCTAATGCTGGCACAGGTGGCTTATCTAATGCTGGCACAGGTGGGTCAGAATCTTTACTTAAACCTGCCTCTATATTAGCATTTTTATAATCCAATGGACGATTGGTTGGACTTGCAATTTCAATTTCTACCGGCTTAACAGTTGGAAGTACATATTCCGTGAAGTCTGGATAACCATTAGGATACCTTACAGTCTGTTCCTTCTTATTTGTATATACCCAAGCACCATCTTCATCAATTTTCACTGTACCGCCTTTCTTTGTCCATTTATCCAGGACAGGCGAATATGACGGTTTAGTGGCAAGTTGTTCTTTTGTAAATTGGATTTCTAAATTACTTTTACCCGTACCCTTAACTCCACTTTCAACCCTAGCGATAGAAATCACCTGATCCCTCAACCCACCGCATTCACTGTGTTATAAGGAACTTCACCTACCATCGCTAAATGCGGGCGGGGTGCGTAAGGTAATAGATTAGCTAATGAGTCAGAGCCATTTTTGGCGGCTCCGACTACTTTTGGAGCAACTGCCTTTGTCACCGTGACCCCTGATTTGGTAAGTGCACCGACACCTTTTGTTCCAACTACTGAAGTGGCAACCGTGCCTAATGCATAGGTTACCCAGAGCACGGGAATTGGCATCTCCGTTGACCATATCACGTTCGTAGGAAATAGTAATGGCCGACTTTATCGTGTTATATGTCTCTTTAGGATTAGTAACTGCCTCTAACGTAGCATCCAGTGTGGCTTTCGGGTCCTGGACTATATCTACAATACCAGTAACAAAATCTTTCCCTACATCAAATAAACCACTTAAAATTCCGTCTACTACTTCTAAACCAGTATCTACAAACGACTTTTCTTCCTCTTCTTCACGTAGGCACATTTCTCCTTCAATCGTTGGCGTGGAAATGGTTAATGGGGGACTACATGCCAGCAGCTCCGCCCATCGATCTGTTTGGAAGTTAATATCTGAAAGATTACTTGTAAACATCTCTTCCATGTTACGGATCCACGTATCCATTGCCTGCATATCTTGCTCGAAAGGTAGTAAGGCTGCTGTCTGCGTTGCATCAAATTCTTGAAGTCTACTTACTGTATCGTCTCGTTTTCTTTTTGCATCTAAAACGCCTTCTTGTACACCACAATCATGAAAGGTACCAGGTTCTAATACAATTTAGAATTGTTTTAGAACCTGGTACCCTAATTTTATTAAATTACTAATACTACTTTAAATTAACGAGTCTATTCATTTATAGATAGGTTTATTCTTTGTATAACTCTTTATTATTCCTCTTCATTCATCTTTTGCTTAAGATATTCAGCAATTTCTGTTTGTCCTCTTTCAATAGCAAATTCATAAGCTCCCATATTTTGCATAGTACCCCCTGTATACTTAGTGTTAATGTCAATACCATTCAGAACAAGATATTTTACTATATCGAGGTGCCCACCATAAATCGCTGAGAAAAGAGGATTTCTATTTGGGTCACTAGTTTCTAATATTGCACCATTCTCAAATAAGAATTCTACAATACTAATTTCACCTTCACTAGCTGCATGTGCAATAGGTGCTGACTTTGGTACACCTTCGATTATGTTAATATCCATACCAGATTCAACTAAAAATTTTATTATATCCAATTTACCTGCTCTAGTTGCAACATGTAGCCACGTTCCAAAAGGGGTTACAAAATCTAGCAAGTTTTTATCAGTAATAACTGTCTCTTTCACTAGTTCTAAGTCACCATTCTTAATTAAATCATAGATTTTTTTTGCTTTTTCCTTATTATCCACAGAATCCTCCTAAAGTATCTTTATTTCATGCTGCTTCTTCACCTAATAACTTAAGCATTTCAACCATTTTTTCACGATTACCTCCAAAACTATCTACTTCTTATTACAACAATATCCGTATTCAAACGAACGAAACTAAACAACCAATTGCCGGTTCAATACCGTCAATTGGTTTCATAGTAGGGTGTTTTATTCCTGACTCAAAAAGTATAGTCAGTGCCTTATCCCTCTAAGGTTCCCAAAAAATCAGATGTTTCTTATTTCTAGAAATTCACAACCAGTAATATTACTTTTTTCAACTAATTGTTTAAAATCTTCTGACATGAATAAAGGAATTTCATCTCCTTTTAATTTGAACAAATTTTTGTTATTTATTTTGTCTTCCGAAACTGCATATTTTCTTACAGAATATATTTTTTCACCGTCTAAATCTACAACACTATAATCAGAGTTTTGAAGGTTTAATGCATCAACTACTCCTAATACATTTGCAACAAAATATTCATCATTCACTATTTTAGATTTACTTTCAAAATCAACAACGTTTACAGGTAAAAATTGGACATCCTCTTCAATTTTTTTTATTAAATCCTTAAACTTTTTTGATACAATGAACCACCCTAAATTATTTGCTAAATAATCAGTAAATCTATTTCCATCATGTAGATTAAAATAAAAAGTGATATTGTCATTCCAACTCTCTAAAAAATTCCCTTCCTTTAACTCATACTGCTCAAATCCATGTGTATCCTCACAATGAACAACTACGTCATTATCGTTGCTGTCATCTAAAATTAGTTTGAAATATTTCATTTTGACCTCCAATATTCTTTATAAAGCATATCTGGATTATCCCTTACTTCCTTCTTTAACCCTTCAAACAATTTAAGGAATTTCTCCCTATCTCCCTTAGCTAATCTATCATAAGTACTCAATTTATCTAATACATAATCATGATATGCATATGGATGTCTCCCTTGATGAGGTAATAATTCCTTATTCCATCCATCATCTAAATTTAAGCCATACTTTTTAGTTAAACTCTCCATTTGAGGAGTGTATTTTTTGCTTTTATTAGTTGCGTAGTGGTGATTTTGTAAAGGTTTAGTAGTACCCTTAACTCCACTTTCAACCCTAGCTATAGAAATCACCTGATCCCTTAAGCCCGCCGCATTCACTGTGTTATAAGGAACTTCACCTGAGATCGCAAACTGTGTACGGGGTCCGTAGGGTAATAGATTAGCTAATGAGTCCGAGGCATTGTTGGCAGCCCCGACTACTTTTGGAGCAACTGCCTTTGTGACCGTGACCCCTGATTTGGTAAGTGCACCGACACCCTTTGTTCCAACTACTGAAGTGGCAACCGTGCCTAATGCATAGGTTACCCAGTGAGCACGGGAATTGGCATCTCCGTTGACCATATCACGTTCGTAGGAAGTAGTAATGGCCGACTTTATCGTGTTATATGTCTCTATCGGATTAGTAACTGCCTCTAACGTAGCATCCAGTGTGGCTTTCGGGTCCTGGACTATATCTACAATTCCAGTAACAAAATCTTTCCCTACATCAAATAAACCACTTAAAATTCCATCTACTACTTCTAATCCAGTATCTACAAACGACTTTTCTTCCTCTTCTTCACGTAGGCACATTTCTCCTTCAATTGTTGGCGTGGAAATGGTTAATGGGGGACTACATGCCACCAACTCCACCCATGGATTTGTTTGGAAGTGAATATCGCCCAAAGCTTAAATTTTAAAAAAAACAAAAACACCTGTTGCCTAAAAAGGCAATCAAGTGCTTATAGTTAATTCTGTAACATAATCCTGAACATTACTGAACTGGTTCCATAAATTCAGTAATAATAAGAATATGTTCCTTCAATTTGACCTTTTTTAGATTCTCTACTTTTTCTGCTCCACCTAAACCTAATAGAGGGGTGTATCCAAAACACTCGTCATAATCAGGGGCACTGTATTTACTAATCGCTTCAGGATAGGGCTGCCACATTAATTCATCGTTCATAAAGTCATTATCTTTTAGGTCATCAAAAAAGAATTCAAATCCGGATGAAACAACATTAACATATCCTTTCCTAAAGTTTAATAAATTTACATACTTATCTTTTTCCCATACTATAATATCACCCATTGCAGTTGTAAAAATAGGAATCGCCTGCTCATACCTTAGATAACTTCTCTCTAAAATATCTAAATAATCGTCTGGATTAATAACTTTTAAAAAGTTATTTGCGAAACTACCAAAACCATATTTTTTCCATGTTTCTATTAATTCTTCGGGAATTTTATCCTTATATTTTAAAATAACATCTTCATCAACTGTTTCATGTTTTATAAAATCCCTAAATATAGTATCCAATTAAAATAACCTCCTTTAATTATTGAGTTAATTTCACATTTAAATAAGTATTCTTTAGCTGCTCAGCTGACATATTCTTAGCAATTCCCCCTAATTTGATCATCAACAACATCAATTCTATTTTGGAAGTGAATATTTGTGAGATTACTTGTGAACATCTTTCTTCCATGTAACGGATCCACGTATCCATTGCCTGCATATCTTGCTCGAAAGGTAGTAAGGCCGCTGTCTGCGTTGCATCAAATTCTTGAAGTCTACTTACTGTATCGTCTCGTTTTCTTTTTGCATCTAGAACGCCTTCTTGTACACCACTATAATGAAAGGTACCAGGTTCTAATACAATTTAGAATTGTTTTAGAACCTGGTACCCTAATCCTATTAGTTTATCTATTACTAATCCTACTTTAAATTAAAGAGACACAATTTAATTTAAAGTTAGGATTAATCTTGTTAACACTTTTTTATTCTCTTTTATCCATCTTTTGCTTTAGATATTCTGCAATTTCTGTTTGCCCAAATTCTCTAGCATATTCATAAGCATTCATATTTTTAATAGTTTCTCCAGTGTATCTAATTGAAATATCTATTCCTTTTTCAACTAGTAACTCAACTACTTCTTTATGTCCTCCATAAATTGCCCCAAATAATGGATTTCTTTTTGCCAAGCTAACATCTAATTCTGCTCCAGCCTCTATTAGATACTTTACTATCTCCAAATGCCCGGCTCCTGCAGCCACTCTTAAAGGAGAAGCATCGAATATATCACCTTTTGTATTAACATCGATACCTTTATGGATCAGATATTCTACTATTCCAGAATGTCCTTTTTTTGCTGCTACATGTAGCCACGTACCAAATGGTGTCATTGAATGTAAGAATTCTGGATTATCGTCTATTAAACGCTTTACTTCATTAATATCACCAAGCTTGATAGTATTTCTTATAGTTTTGTTTAGATTTTTTTCATCCATAACATTACCTCCTGTATTTCTACTATCTTGTACTAGCTACTCCTAAATCTTCAAGAGCATCAAAGTCACCGTCCATTGCTTCAACAGTCCTTAACCGATTCACTACTTCCTCTAAAGGATCAAGACTTGTAACATAAAAAAGAGAAAGGGAATTACTATGCCTATTTCAATCAAACTAAAAGAAATCTTGAAAGAACGTGACCTTCCACTACGTGAATTGGCGCGTATGACAGGGCTTCCGTGCCTAATGCATAGGTTACCCAGTGAGCACGGGAATTGGCATCTCCGTTGACCATATCAAGTTCGTAGGAAGTAGTGATAGCCGACTTTATCGTTTTATATGTCTCTACGGGATTAGTAACCTCTAATGTAGCATCCAGTGTGGCTTTCGGGTCCTGGACTATATCCACAATACCAGTAACAAAATCTTTCCCTACATCAAATAAACCACTTAAAATTCCATCTACTACTTCTAAACCAATGTTGTAATCATTTTGAGATTATTATGTAATTGTGTAGAATTTACGTCGTACACTGGGATGATTTTTATTTTACAAATCAATAGATCGATCTCATTAGTGAAAATTTCGTCATTGTAATAATAAGACAATTTAAATCCCGCGGACAAAGGTTATTGTTCCAACGGGATTATATTTGTATGAAAATATTTATTATTGAAGTGGAATCAATTACATCTCTTGCAAGACTAAATCTAATAACCCTCTATTGGAGTTCCAGAGAGTGTAAAAAGGTATTAGATGAGTTGTAATTTATCCACTCCCAATGGTTCTTTCATAAGAACCTTCTTTCTACATTGCTACCCTCAATTAATTGAGTATTAATAAGCTAAATTACCTTTATACAGAGTCCCATCATCCTGATTTAGTAAAAAGTTCGTCCTACTTCTTCCAAACCTATCTTCTTGTAGTTCACCCCCGTCACAAACAACTGCAACATTATCTGGAAACTCTTCAAAATACATCATTCTGTATCCTACAGGTTTTTCTATCTCATACAAATATTCTCCTGCTAAATTTAGTCCTATGACCTCTCTCTTATCTTCATTGAATAATACAAGTATAATTTCTTTTTTAGGGAAATAACCTATTTCTATTAAATCCTTAATAACAAGCGTTTGTTTCTCCTCCTTGTAATCCCACTTTATACTGCCAGTAAACAAGTCATAGTACATCTTTAGAGTGCCATCGAAATTAAAATAGTAAACTTTATCCTTAATATAATTTTCGCCAGCGTTCACGTACACATATTCATTATTTTCATCAACCGAAGCAAAAAATAGATTCTCTATATTTATGCCGACTTCTTTTCCTTCAAAAACCCAACTCACAAGGTGAGAATTGTATAATAAATTGTTAATCATTTTTATTAATACTCCTTTCTAATTAATTGGCCTAACAGAGAGAATATCAAAATAATCCATTAAATTAACTTCTCTTCCTAACATTATATTGACTTGATCTGCTCCACCAGGTAGGTAACTATTAGTTGCAAGATCTACTTGTGGACCAACTGGACCTTTTAAGGCTGGAACACTTACTCCTTCTTTAACTTTGTACACTACAACTTTATCTATCTCCGGTTTCCAATCTACTTTTACAGCAAGTTCTTCTCTGACATAATTTACATCAGTTATAGAATCTATAGTCGTGGCAAATCTGCCTGGGTATATTGGGTCTTGGCCCTTAGATAATGCCATTTCTATTCTATCTCCAGGTATAAGCATAGATTTTGTTGGAACAAATCCATCTGGCCATGGAGATTGTTCTTTTACTAACTTAAAGTAATCTTCGACTGTACCATTTACATTTTGTTTTGCAAAACCTGCCCACGTTTTATTAGACCCAATTCCCAATCCTCTCCAGTAATCATCATATCTTTTTGCCTCTTCAGGACTCATCAGTTCACCTAAAAAGTTACTTTTTGCTCCACTTACTTCATTCTTACTACCCGTAACACCACTCTTCACTTTCGCCATAGAAATCAGCTGACCCTTCAATTCGCTCCCATTCACTACGTTATAAGGAACTTGGCCTGCGATCGCAAACTGTGTACGGGGTCCGTAGGGTAATAGATTAGCTAATGAGTCCGAGGCATTGTTGGCAGCCCCGACTACTTTTGGAGCAACTGCCTTTGTGACCGTGACCCCCGATTTGGTGAGTGCACCGACACCCTTTGTTCCAACTACTGAAGTCGCAACCGTGCCTAATGCATAGGTTACCCAGTGAGCACGGGAATTGGCATCTCCGTTGACCATATCACGTTCGTAGGAAGTAGTAATGGCCGACTTTATCGTGTTATATGTCTCTATCGGATTAGTAACTGCCTCTAACGTAGCATCCAGTGTGGCTTTCGGGTCCTGGACTATATCTACAATACCAGTAACAAAATCTTTTCCAACATCAAATAAACCACTTAAGATTCCGTCTACTACTTCTAAACCAGTATCTACAAACGACTTTTCTTCCTCTTCTTCACGTAGGCACATTTCTCCTTCAATCGTTGGCGTGGAAATGGTTAATGGGGGACTACATGCCACCAGTTCCGCCCATCGATCTGTTTGGAAGTGAATATCTGTGAGATTACTTGTGAACATCTCTTCCATGTTACGGATCCACGTATCCATTGCCTGCATATCTTGCTCGAAAGGTAGTAAGGCTGCTGTCTGTGTTGCATCAAATTCTTGAAGTCTACTTACTGTATCGTCTCGTTTTCTTTTTGCATCTAGAACGCCTTCTTGTACACCACTATCATCCAGATGCGGGAGGGCTACTATATCACTGACCTGGTCCATAATACTGTTTGACTCATTCGTTAGATTTTCAGTCAGTTGTGCGATTGTAGTAAGTCCCTGCTCTACCTCCCCTTCTAGAAATTGCTCCACAATATGACCAGACGTATCTGGTTCTAATGTATATAATGCATTTTCCATTTGTTGAAGCACTTGCTTATAACCCGCAGCAGAAACAAGGAATTGTTGGAGTAATGGCACATGGCATTCCGCATAGAAAGCACGAATGGCACTGCCTCCTTGTCCTTTTAGTTCGTCTTCCATCGCTACTAATCCTTCTACAGCACGACGAATTGCCTCTACTTCACTTTCAAGCCTGTCCAACATTACAATATTTCTTCTTAAACCATCTTGAAATAAATCTACGTCTAGTATTTTCATAGACACACCTTGGATTCTTTTTTCCTATTGAAAGAATGTAAGAGGCAACTGTTGACTCTAAAAAAAAGATATCTTCCTTTCCTGAAACATTAAACTCCCCCTCTACCCTATTAGTTATAATATTCCATTTTTTAGTTGGATGGTAAAGGTAGAGTTTAATAATACTAGGAAAATGATTCATAGCGATGGTAAGCAACACAGTCATAATGCAACTAAGGGTTTAATCTAATTTCTAAAAGTGTTTATAAATACCTATAAATAAATTTTAAGCTTAAATAGCTCATCGTTGTTTTTTAATTTGAGTAACCTAATAAAGAGCGTTGGTAAATTGCCAAAAATTCACCAATAGTGAAAGGCACCAGTTCTAATACAATACAGAATTGTTTTAGTAACTGTTGCCCTACACTCGTAATGGTGGAATTATTGCATTGGATAGCTTTGGTTGATGAAATGATTTGGATAGTATTGCTGATTATCTGTTGTAGTTTTGTTGCAGTTTTTTGGTGGACCAATATAGGTAGACGGCATAACTGGAGCTATCGCTTTTTTCCACTCGTTTTCGTTCATACAATAGGTATGCGCCATAATATTCGAAGGTGTCAATTTTAAGATATCGGAACCTAGAATTACTTCAGGCGTGGAAGCATTAAAAATAGCTAATATATGCGTTCGATCTTCAGTAGCCATTTGGTAATGCCACCAACCTTGTGGGATATTTGCCACTTGACCTGGTGTAATCGTGTAGTGTTTATATTGCTTAGTAAATGGATTGAGTATAGAAACAACGATTTCTCCTGAAATACAGTATACTAACTCTGCTGCATTCGGATGGTAATGTGGCTCTATGTTATTGTTGGCACTAAGAAAAATATCGAGCAAAGATATATTATCCAGTGTATTTAATTGTTGAACACCTAAAATATTCATAAAGTTATAACTATCTTTTTTAAAGAAGGGGCTTTTATTTACATCGAAAGCGAACTGTGTGGACGGTGCTGTGTAATCAATAGAAGAATCCATAACTTGACCTGCCTTTTTAGCATTTGTAATGTGTTTACAAAGCACATTCCTTCCATGATATGTAATTAGCCTATTTATTGTGCAATAGGCAGACAGCACAGATTGGATAGAATAATTTACTTTCTTGTATTTTAAAGACAGGTACTATGCATTTATTCAATCATTTCCAAACGCTTCGGTAAATTCATTAACATATTCACTCATTTGCTGATATTGAGTCCAGTGCAGATAATGATGCCCTTCTAAAGGAACAAGTTTATGTAATGGCGAATTTCCTATTTCCGATTGATAAAAGGTTATATTCGATTTGCCTTCCTCATTCTCTTCTTTTTCGTTTGTCGTGAAAATCATCACAGGCATATCTAGAGGAAACGACAAATTACGTGTTTTTCCAATGTTATTATTTATTTCATTTGCTTCATTTACTATATTTTTGTTATACCCCCTCTGAGCAGAAAGGATTTTGGTCATTTTTAAATTTTTTTCTGAATAAATACCTTCGTCTGCCAAAGGGAGGTAGTCCTCTGAACTTAAATATAATGCCAATCTCGCAATTCCCGTAGGGGCTATGTAACTCATATATTTTGGCATTGTGGGAACAGATTCATCAAAATACTCTAAGGCATTAGGTAATGTGGGATCGATTCCTATAATAGCTTTTATTTCCTCTGGATATTTACTTGCATAATACATACTATAGATTCCAGAAATAGAATGGGGCATCAATATATATGGCCCTTCTATATTCGATTTTATTAAAGCCGTTCGTAATTCCTCTACTAAATTCTCTACTGTTCGATCCTCATCCGTTAGGTCGCTCCAGCCATAACCGAAAGGCTCTACCACAACAACTTTATTACTTTTTGACATCTCGTTAATTAAAGGTTCAAAATCCAACACTGGCGCTGTCGTACCTAAACCACTCAACAAAATAATTGTATTTGGACCCTCTCCTTTTGTATACACATGCATATTCTTTCCATCCACTTCAACTAATTCACCTAATGCTGGATACTTCTTTTGTTCATATGCGACCATAAGCTGATGGAAAGTAATCCAGACAAGGAATAGTGCAGCTAACGCTAAGATTAAGTTTCTAATTATTACCCGAAATTTAAACCTCTTTTTTTTCACTTTCTCCACTGCTTTCTGATATAAAGTTGTACTCGATATAGACTTTCAAAATCTTTCTATCTTTATATTACGATAAATAACTTTTTTAGTTTCAATAACGCTTTTTACATAAAAAAAACGAGGGATTTCCCCTCGCTTACACTTTATAAAATTAAGAACGTAGAGCTTTGTCTATTTCGCTAATAGTTTCTTTTTACCTAATTTTATTTCTGAGCTTTTACAATCATAAAGTGAGCATTTTTCATAAGATTTTTATACTTCTCTGGTTTTTTCTCTTCAAAAGCTTTTGTAGGTTGTGGTTCGATTAACTTTTCCAAGGTAAAATATGCTGCCGTTTCATTTACTATTTCATTTAGTGGACGACGATAAAACGGAACCTCTATGAGCTTTCCTTCTCTCTTCCATTGATCGATAATAAGCTCTTTGGAAAAATAGTCACCATTCACGGACAATTTTATATCCATAAATGGGTGGTGTACGGAATAAAGTAATTTCCCATTAGGTTTCAATATTCTTTGGAATTCGCTAAAAGTTTTGCTCCAATCCTTTATATAATGTAGAACTAAAGAGCTTATAATTACATCGAATGTTCCATCTTCAAAAGGTAGTTTTTCTCCTAAATCCAAACATAATACCTTTGCGTTTTCTCCGACTCTTCTTTTAGTAGCCTCTACCATTTTTGGACTAATATCAGTCGCTGTAACTTCAGCACCAAAATTCACTAATTGCTCTGTATACCAACCTGCTGCACAACCAGCGTCCAAAATCTGCTTGTTTTTTAAATCAGTTGGCAATAACTTCATCATTGCTGGTCGTTCATATTCTGTATTAAATAGACTTCCTTTATCCACATTATGCTCGTAATCATTGGCAAGTTGGTTATAAGTTTCTATCACCCTGTTATTCATGTCCCACCTCAAAGGTTAGTATTATATATCCTCCTGTATTCAACAAATAGTTTCGAATACCTCCTTGTAACACAACCACAATATTTAGCCCCTGCATTAAGAAGAAAAACACAGTGTTAGGGATACTTTATCAAAAACCCCTATAAATCGTCTGAATATTCTTTTAAGGATATTGTATATTCTGCATTCTTTAGTTACTATTAATTTATAAAAATTATTAGAAGAGGTATATATTGGGAGTTATAACAATACATTTTTTATTTAATCTGACCTTATTAACGATTCTATTTTTTGCTTTCTTTCTATTAAGTAAGAGAGTCGGTAGTATCCATATACACAAACGAACAGGCGTATTATACTTTGTTCTTTCACTAATACTTTGTTCTTTATTTTCTTATCCCATACAAAGTGAGTATGTTCTAGACTTGAGGATAATTCCTTTTTTATTGGGTGGTCTTTATTTGAGGCTCAGTCCTATACTAGGATTTTTGGTTATTTTCTTTCGTGCATTCCATGGAATAGACCTTGGATTCTTTATAGCAATTGCATTTTATAGCGTGTTTAGTTTCTTTATATGGCGTATTTCTCCTTGGTTTTTAAAACTCACTTCTACTACACGAATACTGTTTTCCACCGCTATTACTTTACTATTAAGTGTAGGTATCCTACTCACCATAGCATTAAAAACAGTATCTGCTGACCAATTGCTAGACATAATCATTGCTTATGTAGTAGTCCCACCACTTGGAGTTGCCCTGCTTTCTTCTCTCATTGAAATAAGAGAAAAAAATCAGCAGTTGCAGCAACAGTTAATAATTGAAGAAAAGTTGGCTGCAGTCGAACAAATGGGTGCTGCAATATCTCACGAAATACGAAATCCATTAACTACAGCAATTGGATTTATCGATCTCCTCGATCAAGTTTATCTTGATAATAATAGAAGAACAAAATATCTCTCCATTATAAAAAATGAGTTAGATTCTGCAGAAGGTATCATACAAGATTACTTAACCTTTTCGAAACCAGTTGTTGAATCAGTAGAGGAACTAGATATTCAAGAAGAACTAACACATATTTTAAAATTACTACACCCTCTTGCTAATTATCATTCAGTAAAGGTTTCAACTGACTTTTCTAACTATGGAACAATCCTAGGAGACAAGTCGAAATTCCACCAATGTTTTATAAATATTATGAGAAATTCGATTGAATCTATGTCTTATGGCGGCGCATTATTGATCAAAACGGTGGCTACTCAGAACAAGATAATTATTTCTATACAAGATACAGGAACAGGATTGAGTAAAGAACAAATTCAACGAATAGGAGAACCACATTATTCTACGAAAGGACCCCAGGGAACTGGTCTCAGCATGATGGTTGCTTACAGTATATTACGTGCTATGAGAGCGAGAATTGAAGTTCAAAGTGAGATTGGCACAGGCACCACTTTTCAATTTCATTTTAAGCTAAACAAAAATTAGATGAAGTGAAGATGTAGATGAATCCTTTTAGGAATAAATAGTATTGGAGGAATAATACCTTGGAGTTAACAGTATACTTCTTTTTCAACTTATCCTTGTTAATCGTATTACTACTTTCAGGTTTTTTATGTGGAGAGAAGCTGAGAAGGTATTGGTCTGATCAAGCTATTTGCAGCATCTATTTAATAATTAGTTTAGTAATCTGTTTTATTTTTACTTATGAAATTGAAGGTATTGAGGTTGTTTTTGATTTACGGAAAGTTCCGTTCATTATCGGTGGTTTGTATATGGGCATAGGGCCCTTTTTGGCTGCATTCATTGTATTCGTAAGAGGTCTTTTGGGAATTGATTATGGATTTTGGATGACTGTTCTTTATTATGGAGGACTAGCCATTCTTTTTTGGCGAATTGCCTCCTGGTTTTTAAAACGCTCTCCCATGCAGCGAATTCTTTTTACTGGATGCGTAACTTTTCTGTTCAGTTTTGCCCAAACTTTTACGATGGGAATTTGGCACTTACCTCACAGTAGTGCTGAAGTTTTGTTTGCTTACTTAGTCATCCAACCAATTGGAGCCGTAATTATTTCTTATATTATTGAAGAAATTATTATGACTATTCAATTGCGCCAACGCACTATAAAATCCAAAAGGATAGAGGCTGTTGAACGAATGGGTGCAGCTATTAGTCATGAAATTCGTAACCCATTGACAGCAGCAATTGGTTTTGTTCAACTTTTGCAAAGTAATGCTATTTCAAAAGAGAACCATACCCACTACATCTCCATTATTAAAAACGAACTGAAATCTGCTGAAAGAGTCATTCAAGATTATTTGAATTTCTCTAATCCTGAAATTAAATCGATGGAACCCCTACTTCTTCAGGAAGAGCTAGAACAAGTAGTTCAATTGCTACAACCATTGGCAAAGCGAAATTCGGTTAAAATAGTTTCTATTTTTTCACCGGGAGAGGGGATTGAAGGAGACAAACAAAAATTTCATCAATGCTTTGTAAATATCATGAAAAATGCAATAGAATCAATGCCTGAGGGAGGAATATTAACGGTTGAAACGGAGCGTACAACAACTGTAAGCATTCTCATTAAAGATACTGGTTCAGGTATGACACTTGAACAAATGACCCGTCTAGGTGAACCTTATTATTCAACCAAAGGAAGCAAGGGAACAGGTCTCGGTATTATGGTAGTGTATAGTATCGTACGTGCTATGAATGGTACAATTCATGTAGAAAGTGAAATTGGAAAAGGAACGATATTTAAAATTACATTTCCTTCCTTATTATCTAATTCGTTAGAAGCAAAGAAAACTGAGAAGGAACTTGTTATGAGTTGATAAGTGCTAAGAAATTATACTAAAAATAGACTTGTCTCATTTTCAATCACAAGTCTATTTTTATTGGGTCTTAACTATTTTCATCTCATTTAGATTATTTGCTTTTCTGCTACTTCTTTTTACAAGGACTATAACTAAACAAATATTAACGCCGATAACTATTTTCTTTTTTGATCCTTGAAATTTTATAAATTTGATTGCTTACAGGCATCGCTTTAAAACGATTATAAAACATCGGAAGAACGAGACCCACATAATCATCTAAAAACTTGTTTTCCATTCTTTCTTCTATGAGAACTCTATACTTCACCAAAGCGCTTACGATCAGTTTTTCATTTGGTTTCGACATATTAATCGTCTCTATATGTTGAATCGACCGAGTCTTGGACTGCAAAATCTTTTCTACTTTTTTTTCATAATCTTTCGTATTTTTTACTTCTACCAACATATTTACTACCGTTATTACTTCAATCATTTGAAATCCTCCATGCGTGAATAGCTGTTACTCTTTACTAATGACAGCAATTATATCATTTGTAAAACATATAGAGAATACTTCAGAATTTAGCAGCACTTAATCATTTATAACTGCCATCTTCACAAATAATTAGCTATAGTACCGTCCCCTTCAATTTCATCGCATTTAAATCTACCTTATCTATGAATCCCATAAAGCATTCCATGTTAACAGCATATATATTATTTCCTTTTATCGCTTCCAGGTAGTCAACTTCCAACTTCCGATAGAGGATTATAAATAATTAGATAGGTAAATCATAATTGGAAATCTCCGTTCTTTCTCAAAAAGTTCATCTTATAGTCACTTCTCGAATGCTCATTTTATTCGCGAAGCCTCGAAGAAAGTGAAGTCCAATTTTTTCTGATACAATGGTTATTACCTCATTACACTTATGACAAAAATGAGTAGCAAACTTGATACCAACAATAATATATACAATGAGGTGAAATAGATGAATTACATTTATAACCAGCTTTTAGAATTTAATATGGATATAACCTGGGCCGGTTATCTTTCACTAATTATTATGGTGCTATTTATACTGTTTGTCTGTATAATCGCTAATTTTATCAGTAAAAAAGTAGTTATCAGGGTCATCACTAAAATCGTACAAAACACAAAATTCCGATGGGATGATATGCTTTTGGAACGAAAGGTTTTTCATAAGCTATCGCATATTGTTCCAGCGATTATTATTTATTTCTTTGCTTTCGCGTTCCCTGAATCCTTTCAAAATTTGATCCAAAAAGTTTCCATAGCATATTTAATAATTATGGGGTTAGTAATTATCAATAGTGCTTTAAATGCAATGAATGATATTTATCAAACCTATGAAGTATCAAGGACCAAGCCTATTAAAGGGTATATTCAAGTTGTTAAAATTATTATCATAACGCTTGGGATCATTATGGTGATAGCTAACCTGATTGGAAAGAGCCCACTTCTTCTTCTGAGTGGTATTGGTGCTCTATCCGCCGTATTCATGTTGGTTTTTAGAGATTCATTATTAGGTCTCGTTGCTGGAATTCAGTTGTCCACTAATGATATGGTCCAGGTTGGTGACTGGATTGAAATGCCGAAATACGGGGCAGATGGAGACATTATTGATATCTCCCTAAATACTGTAAAGGTACAAAATTTTGATAAAACGATTACGATGATTCCAAGCTATGCGCTAATATCCGATTCTTTTATAAATTGGCGAGGGATGCAAACCTCTGGAGGACGACGGATTAAGCGTTCGTTATTTATTGATAAGAACAGTATTTCATTTTGTACGGAAGAGATGATTAATAACTTTAAAAATATCCACTATCTTTCAGACTATGTGACCCTTAGGGAAAGTGAAATTGCTGAGTACAATACAAG
This sequence comes from Psychrobacillus sp. FSL K6-1464, assembly GCF_038003145.1. NCBI lineage: Bacteria > Bacillati > Bacillota > Bacilli > Caryophanales > Bacillaceae > Psychrobacillus > Psychrobacillus sp. FSL K6-1464. The sequence continues at coordinate 266,268 of NZ_JBBOOP010000001.1, read as the reverse complement.
AAATAAAATTAATCACAGTAATCGAGTGAATGGAAGAGCTCTTACGAATATTGGTGTGTTTAGAGCATATATTAGCAACTATCTTCGACACCATCCTGGAATCAATCAGGATATGACCTTAATGGTTAGACAGTTAGCTCCAACCGAGAACGGATTACCGCTAGAAATATATGCATTTACTAACGACACACAGTGGGCTGTCTATGAAACGGTTCAAGCAGATATATTCGATCACCTTTTTGCCGTAGCCGCGGAATTTGGAATACAATTATTCCAGAACCCAACCGGGAATGATTTTAAAAAAATTGTTGACGTATGAGTTAAATAAGTTTTATCAATTGAAAAAGGTATGGAAACTTTTACGTTTCCATACCTTTTTTGTTTTTCTGAAGTTTGGTAAAAGAGCTTAGAATCCCAATAAATGTTATATTCTTGACTACCAATGGAGTTTACTTTTTAATGAAGAGAAAAAAGGAAACAGAGAAAGGAAGATTCAAATGAAATTTTTAACACCAATTTCCACCACTGCCCTTACCTTAATTTTACTTAGTGCCTGTTCCACTAGCGATGATGTAAATAAAATGACGAATAATAGCAAAGAACAGATTTCGGAAGTACCGTCAGACAAAAACCTTCCACAGAATGACGAAACCAATCAAACTGAACAAACTATGACACAAGCAGAAGTATTAGATGCAGTAAAAACTGACTTGAAAACTGACCTAACTAAAATGTTGCCAAGTGAATTACCATTAGAAGTAGGAAAATATTTTACCGCAACGACGAAATCAGATGCAAATAATTATGAAGTTATTTTTTATGAAAGCGATGAGCCCATTGCTGTTAATCATGAAATGTCAGCAGATAATGATCAAATTATTGCTCGTCTTAAAGCAAAAAAATATGAGAGCATACAGGAAGCAAATGAACAAGTAGGATTTGAAAACTTTAGTGAGTTTGGAGGACAACCAATTGATCTTGGGTTTGGCATTACCGGCTATCAGGATGCTGGCGCTGGCTCCATGTGGACAAGTTGGAATGAAGGCCGTTGGGCAATCGCTGCACACACACATACTTCAGAAGGTGAAAAAGGAGAAAAACTTGCAAAAGAAGCCACTGAGTTTTTAGAAACTCATACATTACCTATTCCGAAACCGAACGGATTTGCTCATATTGACGTGTATCAATCAGATAATCGCATTGTTTGGCAAAAGGAAAGTACAGTTTATATGATAGACGAAGTAAAGGATCCAATAATTGCTTTGGAGATTGCAACTCATATTGAAGAAAAAGAGTAAAGGAGTAAAAGGTAGCAGGCTCTATTCCAATTCAGAACTATTATAGAACCTGGTACTCCTTTTACTTAACTATCGATAAGAACTGTCTCGTTCTTTCCTCTTTTGGTTTCAGGAAGATTTCTTCTGATGTTCCTTGTTCCACTATTACTCCTTTGTCCATAAAAATAACTCGATCTGCGACGTCTTTTGCAAAGCTCATTTCATGTGTCACGATAATCATTGTCATTCCTTCTCGTGCTAAATCTTTAATTACCTGTAGAACTTCTTTTACAAGCTCAGGATCTAGTGCAGAAGTAGGCTCATCATAGAGCATTACCATAGGATTTAAGGCTAATGACCTTGCAATTGCTACCCTTTGCTGCTGTCCACCTGACAATTGAGCTGGGTAGTAATCACATCTATCTCCAAGACCGACTTTTGTAAGAAGTGCCTTTGCTAATATTCTAGCTTCTTCTACTTTGGTTCCATGTATTATGATTGGCCCTTCCATCACATTTTCAATGGCCGTTTTATGGGGAAATAGATTGAACGATTGAAATACAAACCCGGTTCTCTTCCTTAGTTCTCTTATTTCTTTTTTTCGTTTACTATTTGCTTTGCCACCTGTAACTACTTGAAATTCACCAATACGAATAATACCCTCCGTTGGCTCTTCTAAGAAATTTAGACAGCGTAATAGGGTTGATTTCCCTGAACCGCTCGGTCCCATAATTACAACCACTTCACTTTTAGCAATTGTTAAATCTATTCCTTTTAGTACCTCATTCGTTCCGAAGCTTTTTCTTAAATTATTAACTTGAATGATACTCATGAACATCTCCTATCATTCGTATTTAAAATGCTGCACGTACTTAGCGAACCAAGTATTTTGATGTACGAACTTCTAGTTTATCTAAAATGGTTGTGAAGAAAGTTATTAATATCCAATAAATAGCCGCAGCTAGCAAATAGATTGTGAGTGGTTCAAATGTTTTTGCGATGATTAAACTCGACATTTGCAGTAGTTCAGTTACCGTTATAACGGAGACTAGAGAGGTATCCTTGATAAGCACAATAAATGTGTTAGATAAGGTAGGAATAGCTATTCGAAGGCTTTGGGGAAGAATAATTCTCCTTAATGCTTGCGAATACGTCATTCCCATTGATAATGATGCTTCCATTTGACCATTGTCCACAGCAAGAATTGCTGCCCTAAAGGACTCTGAAAGGTAAGCACCAGCATTTAAGCTTAATGCCACTACTCCTGAAGATATTGGGTCTAGCGAAATACCAATCTGCGGCAACCCATAGTAAATGACAAAAATTTGAACAAGTAGAGGAGTTCCACGAATAATCGAAACATATGCTGTGGCAATTCCGTTTAATATTCTTACTTTTAGGATTCTTACAATTGCAGCAAAAAATCCAAGAACGAGCGCTATTATGATGGATATCGCTGCCAGTAAAATAGTCATTAAAGTTGCCTTAAGCAAAGATGGCAATGAATCAATAATTATCGTAACATCCATACATCAACCTCCTTTCCGACGAATTACAAGGTTGATAATCACTTAGAGTAAAATATCTTCTTTAAAATCTATTTGAATTCCAAGATTGTTTAGCTCCTCCATAAATGGTTGGAACCTTTCTCTAACGATTAAGCTCTCTATTGGTACAACACCTGTCTCTATGATTTTTTTACAAGCAATCCATTTCGCCATGATCGCTGCAGGGATTGCCGTAGTTTTAGCCATAGAGGTAATCTTTCGTTCATGATCGTATAAGTCGACCATTTCCCATGTAAGTTTAGTTGGTTTTCCATCCTTAACTCCACTAACTTCCACTCGGAGCACTGTAACATCTTCATGAGAGGCACCTAGCATTTTAGGTGCCAAGATTCGCTCTGCAAATGCCCGTGGCGTGATTGTAACTCCTGCTACTGTAATAGGAATATTATCAAGAAATCCTAGTTCTCCTAATACATTCATCTTGTCCCAGTGCCCAGGGTATCTAACTGTTTTTTCATATAGGTTTTTCACTTTATCCTTAAGAATATAAGCAGTGCTATGCGCATCCGTAATAACAGCTTCACAGTCACCTACGGGTTGAGGGAATGTCATCTTTTCTAATCCTGATAAAGGAGATAGTTCTACAAGTTGTCCGTTTTCCACTGCAATAGCCGGTTTTGTATAAAGGCCTAGGACACTCTCTAATCGAAAAACAACCTGGTACCATAATGGGGGAACTGGATGTCTCGGAATCCCTCCACAAATCATAAGCGCTTCCTCTGCTTCCTCTAGCATCTCAATTCCTTGAGCTGCCAAAAAGTTCGTAATTCCAGGAGCTACTCCACAGCCTGGAACGATAATTACCCCTGCATCCATTGCTGCCTCATGTAATTCTATTTTTTCATTGAACATAGATCCTACTAAATCTACTAAATGACATTTCGATTCTATTGCTGCTTTTATAGCTACAAGACTCAAAGAATGAGGAAGACATGCAACTGCCACATCTGCATCCTTTAAAACCTCAGCTATGTCTTCTTTTGTTTCTAATGAAGCAACTTTTCCCACAACTTTATGACTATTTGAGATTTCTAAACATTTATCTATACTCTCTTGCCTAACATCAACAGCAGTAATTAAATCTATATCAGTAAAATTGGCAAGTTCACTTACGACCGTTGTCCCGATCATCCCTGTTCCTAAAACTACGATATGCAAGGTTTTCTTTCCTCCTTATCATGTTTGTACTTTTGTTATTTATTGTTCAACAGGATCTGAACCAAACCACTTTTTATATATTTCCTTATACGTCCCATCCTCTTTCATCTCACTTAGAGCCTCATTCACCTTCTCAACAAAATCTTCATTACCTTTATTGACTGCCATTCCAACTTCGTCCACTTTGAGAATATCGCTCGCAACTTTGATCGGCAGATTATTTTCTTTGATGTTATAGCTCACTAGCAGTTGGTCATTAATAATCACATCTAATCTTTCATTTTTAAGATCCTCTAAATAATCGCTAAACGCTTTATATAGCTTGACGTCTGCACCTTCTACACTATTTGCAATTTCTTCAAACGTAGTTCCCCCACCTACACCAACTTTTTTACCTTTAATATCTTCTAGTTTACTAATATCGTTTGTTTCTTCACGAGTGATTAACACCGAGCCTGTTATAACATATGGATCAGTAAAATCTACACTTTTTTTCCTTTCCTCTGTTACAGTCATCTGCCCAATGATAATATCGAACTTATCTGCCTTTAAACCACCTATTAAGCCTTCCCATTTTGAAGTTACAAAGTTAGCTTTCACGCCTAATCTTTTCGCAATTTCATTTGAAATGTCTACATCAAAACCTGTTAGTTCGCCATTGTCATCTAAATAGTTAAATGGTGGATACGTACCTTCAAATGCCACATTCAGCACTTCGTCTTTTTCCATTCGATCTAGTACCTTTCCTCCCCCAAACCCACACCCCGCAACAATACTCAGGACTATTAAAGTAATGATGCTCAAAATTAGTTTCTTTTTCAATGCTTGTCCCCCTTTATAATGTAAAACATTGTGAAATCGTCCAAGTTCATTTTGGAAAACCAACTCCCTTTCAAACAATGTATTCTTTAGGACTGGCTTTTATAATCAGATAATCTAATAAATCAACATCGCTCAAAAAACAAAATCCCATAGGAACAAGTATTACTCGTTCCTACGGGATTTTATGTGTTTGAATTGTATTTAGAAAAATAGTTTAGAGTCTTACTCGAATGTGGTTGACTCCCAATACAGATAAACAGCCATAGACTCCTGTCGTCCATGACTGTTTTACTTTTATATGTGTAAATTTATTAGTCTATTACTAACTAAATAGATTAATAATATAACCAATGATAATACCTACTACACCGAAATCAGAATCACCAAACGTTGTGCCTTCAAATCCTAGCGAACCAAGGACTGGTAATAACATTGCTGGTAGGAAACTGATTAAGATCCCTTGTACAAAAGCACCAATTATAGCACCTCTACGTCCACCTACTGCATTACCGAATACTCCAGCGGCTGCTCCACAGAAAAAGTGAGGAACAAGTCCTGGTACGATTACTGCCAATCCAGCGAGTGGAAGTAAAAACATACTTAGTAATCCAGCTACGAAACTTGATAAGAACCCAATAATAACTGCATTAGGTGCAAATGGGAACACGATTGGTACATCTAGTGCAGGTTTTGCATTTGGAACAATTTTGTCTGCAATCCCTTTAAATGCGGGAACAATTTCAGCGATCAACATACGAACACCAGCTAAGATGATGAACACCCCAGCAGCAAAAGTAATGGCCTGAAGTAATGAGAATACTAAGAAGTTTGTACCATCACTAAGGTTTTCCTCTATGTAAGTCGGCCCAACAAATAATGAAACTACAAGGAACATAATAGTCATTGTTAACGCTAATGCTACGGATGAATCACGTAAGAAACCAAGTGATTTTGGCACTTTAACCTCTTCTGTTGACTTCGTTTTGTCTCCTGTCAGTTTAGCAACTTTAGCAGCAACGAAATAACCGAAAGAACCAAAATGTCCTACAGCAATATCATCTGAACCTGTAATCTCTCTTACCGTAGGTTGTAGCATTGCAGGTAGTAGAACCATCAATCCACCTAAAATTAGAGACCCAAGAATTACAAGAGGAACACTCCCCATCCCTGATGTGGAAAGCACAGCAGCAAGTAAACAAGCCATGAACATAGTGTGATGTCCTGTTAAAAAGATATATTTGAACTTTGTGTATCGTGCTAAGACGATATTCACTATCATACCTATTAACATAATCATAGCGGTCTCCGTACCAAAAGCATTTTGTGATAACGCCACAATTGCTTCATTGTTTGGAATAACACCTTCAATATTAAATGCTTTTTCGAACATTTCTCCGAAGATAGTAAGAGAACCCGTTAATACTGTCGCACCTGCATTAAGAATAATGAAGCCCATAATCGTTTTTAATGTACCGGAAACAACATCGGTAATGGCTTTCTTCTGCAAAAGTAAGCCAAACAAAGCGAACAACCCTACCAATATAGCTGGAGTACCTAAAATATCCTTCATGATAAAATCAAACATACTATTTTTCCCCCACGATATGAGTAGTTAACGCTTTCTGAATTTCATCTGCACTGACCATATTGACAATACTAATCGTTTTTTTGTTGCCATCTTGCAATTGCTCCATAATTTCAGGAGTACCAATATAGTAATCAGCTACTTCTGTCTTTGCACTAGCCAAATCCATATTCTTGCATTCACCGTCTATATTCAATACTTTTAGTGCCTTATTTACATTCATCGACAATATAAAACTCGTACCTAAACCGTTTCCACATACTGCTAAAATTTTCATTTTTACTTCCTCCTATTAATAGTTAGTTTCGATTGTATTTTTCATTTTTGTAAGCTTATAGTTCAGAAAACTCTACGACTAAGTTTAGAATATCTTCTTTTTTCTCAGCCTTCTTTAAAAGTTCTAATTTTTCGGGATCACTCAACAAGGTAGTTAATTGAGCTAATGCTTTTAAATGCGTTTGGTTATCAATAGCAGCTAAACAAATGAATATTTCTACTTTGTTTTGCTCTTCCCCTAACAAGTAAGTAGGTTCTGATAATTTCAACAAGCTCATGCCTAATTTCTTCACACCGAATTCTGGGCGTGCATGCGGTATCGCCACTTGTTCACCGATAATAATATACGGTCCCATTGTCACTACGTTCTCAATCATGACATCTACATACTGATTTGTAATGGAATCATTTAATAACAGTGGTTCCGCTACGGCCTTGATTGCATCTTTCCAATCGCTTATTTCATCTATAAATTGGATATTCTCTTCGATTAATAAATCCTTTAACACTGGTTGTTTCCTCCCTATATTCAAGTAATCATTTTTAAACAAAGCCTGTTGTAATGCGCTTTTTAGCAGCTCAGGTTGTTTAATATCCGCGTACTGACGAATAATCTTTATTAATTCATCTGAGGTTGGATTATGGTATGACTGTTGGAGCGTGAGTCCTTCTACTGTTTGTATTAGTTCCTTCTTTTCCATTTCACTCATAATTGGTCTAATGATAAATAATGGTTTTTTTGTTTTAAGTACCACAGTGGAAAATACAAGATCATACTCCGTATCTGCAAGATGTTGAAAATCATAGGATGAAAACGATGAAGTCCATTTAAACTGCGGAAAAAGTGACTTTAATTGATTTTCCAACATTAAACTTGAACTAATACCATTTGGACAAACGATTAAAGCTCTAAACAACTTTAGCGAGCTGTCACTATCCTTTTTAAGCAATCCACCAAAATGAAGAGTTAGAAATCCTACCTCATCTTCTGGTACCTTAATATTTAACATTTGCTCAATTGGCTTGAGTACTTCTTTTACGACGATAAACAAGTCTCGATGCTCTTCCTTAATATCATTAAGTAATACATTTGTAATTGGTATTTTAAAGAGCATCCGGTAGTAGGCAGGCTTAAAATGTAAATACAATGTTTCCATTGCTTTGTTTCTATCTAATAATTGGATACATGCATAACGTTCAAAATTAACAATAATTTGTTCTGTAATCGCAAATAGTGCATCCGTTCTAACAGGGCTAACCTCCCCTTGGCAGATGCCAAGCAGTTGAATTGTCAAAAAGGCAACTTCTTCCCGATTAGTTGTATATCCCAAGCGCTGCTGTATCAATGTAGATACTAGAAAAGCTTGTTGATTTTCCAAAAAACTCACTGTATCTGGATAGATTTGTACCCGTTTATGTTGTTGTTGACGAATATGAACCATTTGAAGTAAGTAGATAAATTCATCCAACCTATCTTCCGTGAATGCAAATAAATACTGCTGTTCAAAATCCTTCAATACTTGCTGGTAGTTATCGTACTGATTCTGTAATTGTTGCTGCTGAAATATAAATGTGAACTTTTCATGAGCATATGATTTAATCTTCAATGTAGAAATTGCTTTAAGCATTAAGTTTCGCTTATCTTCTTCTGTCCCTTTTAAATGGTATCCATGTACACGCGAATAGCGCACTTCTACACGGAAATCGGCACAAAAATTATTAACTCGCTTCACATCTGAACTGACGGTATTTTTACTAACGCCAAACAAGTGTTGAAAGTGAAAATTGGAGAGAGGTTCATGTCGGATAAAGGTATATAACAAGAATATGATTACACGCTCTTCTTGCTCAAAAGAAAATTGATTTGCTACAAAGCCTGCTCCATTTTCCTTCCAGTAATCGATTACTTCTTGCCCTATTATGATTCGGTCACCCGAAATGTTAATGGGCGTTACCCCTACTTTATATAAGAAGCTATTAACTTTTTCTACATCATATTGAAACTGATGTTCAGTTAGGTTTATCTTGTCCATAAAAGAGGTTAGTTGCGTCGGTTGCAATTTCATCAATTGATAAAAAGTATTCAGACTTCGTTTTTCCAACATCCCTAGCTCCCCCTTAATATAAATTATAACGGAAATCGCTTTCACTTCAGATGACATTTGGTCACAAAAGTTACTTTCAATTCCTTACCTCATTGGTATGTACATTTTAGCTCAATTAAACTCAATATCATAAATGCGAGCCTGAAGGTTCAAAAAAAGACAAAACCCCAATGTTAAAAGATATATATATTTAATCCTAAAATATTTTGCCCACTACTATTGCCTTATCATCTAGAGAACATAAAGATTCACTAAAGGTAAATTCCTAAGCGTATAATCATTATTCTTTTGAAGATAGAAATAAAAAGAAAAATCTCCTCAGAATATCTACTCTGAGGAGATTTGTTTCGTTTCTAGTTATTTTTTTAAGTCTTCAATAGATGTGATATCCATATATGCTGGTACAACTAATCCAATTTTCACACCTGTCATGCTTGTACCAAGATCTTCGAATTTGCCATCGAATTTCTCAGCATACGTAGCATGTGTTAATGGTAACCAACCTGCAAGCGATGCATCTGCACTACCGTCTGCAACAGCAGTCCACATTGGACCAGCTTCCACTTGAAGCATTGTTACGTCATAGCCCAAACTTGTTAATACGATGCTCATAACGTTCGTGCTGGCAATTTCACTATCCCATGCAACATATGCAAGTTTAATCTTGTCACCATCCACTTTTTCAATACCTTCTGTCCATTCTGCAACTTTCTCAGGATTTGTATCAATCCATGCTTGTGCAGCTACTTCAGGTTTTTCACCGTCTTTGATAGCAATCATTACTTCACCCATTTCATCCTCCGTCCAGTTGAAATTAGAAAGGACTTGGTGAGCTTCTGGCATATCTTCTTGTAATCCAGTACGACCAATTGTGTGAATTTCTTCTTCTCCACCATATGAACCTTTTGGATCTTCAAGGTATTTTAAATCATATTCAGCAAATTTCCAGTGAGGAGTCCAGCCAGTTACCACAATTGGCTCTTCCGCATCATATGCTTTTTTTAGAGAGGCTGTCATTGCAGCACTTGAACCACTTACAAGGTCCCACTCATCTAGTTCATAGTCTGTAATAGCTCGTTCTGTTGCTTCCATAATTCCAGCTCCAGGATCGATACCCGTAATTTTGTAGTTAAGGGACTCTCCTACTGTGGAGTCTTTAGACGTTGAATCGTTTTTCTCATCTGCATCACCACATGCTGCTAATCCAAGTGAAAGTAATGCAATTGCGCCAATACCTGTTATTTTTTTTGTTAATGTCATAATGAATGTCCCCCTAATTTTTTCTTTCTATTTCCAGCGTATTGCGTGACTCTATCTAAAATAATCGCTACGATTACAATGGATAATCCCGTTTCTACACCAACTCCTGTTTTCAATTGCGTAACAGAGCGGTATACCTCTTCCCCTAAGCCTGGTGCACCTACCATTGATGCGATTACTACCATCGATAGCGCTAACATAATACTTTGGTTTACCCCTGCCATAATTGTAGGTTTCGCTAGAGGAATTTGGATTTTAAATAAACGCTGCCATGTTGTTGAACCAAATGCTTCTGTTGCCTCTATTAAATCTTTTGGAACTTGCTGAATGCCTAACATCGTTAAACGTATTGTAGGAGGCATTGCGAAAATTACCGATGCTACAACTCCCGGTACTACTCCAATGTTGAAAAAGAAAATCGCTGGTATTAAATATACGAATGCAGGCATTGTTTGCATTAAATCTAATATTGGATTTACTACCTTTCGCACACCTGCTTTTTGTGAACCAAGAATCCCAACAGGAATACCAATTACTAATGCAAAAATAACGGAAGTAAGTACTAGCGTTAACATTTGAAGCATAGGGAACCAATACCCTAAGTAATCAATGAATAAGAGTCCAATCAATGAAAAGAAGGCAATCTTTCTTGTAGATATAATTCCAGCTATCAAAGCAAAGATAAAAGCTAGTAATATAGAAGGAACTAAATCCAATATATCTACTGATCCTTCTACTACCCCTTCTAATACATCGGCAAATCCGTCCAGACCAGTCCCGAATGTATCTACTAACCAGTCAACACCAGTATCAATCCAATCAGCAAAAGGTAAACGAGGTAATAATTTATCCATCTTACTTCACCTCCGTAATAGTTTGCTCTTCGGAATCCACTGTTCCATCTTTGTTTATAAAATCATTATCCCCAGATAATGCACCTATAAGGGCACCACGAATGATAATCCCTTGCAGCTTTTGTTCCTCATTGATAACAGCAACCGGAATGCTCGCAGTTGACACTACATCAAATAATTCCGTAAGCACTGTATCAGGTGAAATCATCGGAAGGTCAGAAATAAGGACATCATTCAAAGACTTCTCCGATTCAATAGCTTCTAGAGTATCTTGCGCAGTTACAGCTCCTAGTAAGCGATTCGCATTATCCACTACATATATAGAAGAAATACCCAGTTGTTTCATCAGTCGAAGTGCTACACGCGGACCACGATCAACTTTTACTGTGTCAGCTTTTTTCATGATGTGACCAGCAGTTAGTACTTTAGACAAATCGACGTCTTCTACAAACCTTTCGACATATTCATTGGATGGACTCATCAAAATTTCTTCAGGTGATCCAATCTGAACAATTTCTCCATCTTTCATCAGTGCTATACGATCACCGATACGAAGTGCTTCATCTAAATCATGTGTAATGAAAATAATTGTTTTTTGCATATCGTGATGAAGCTGAAGCAACTCATTTTGCATATCTTTTCGTATCAGTGGATCTAATGCACTAAACGCTTCATCCATAAGCAAGATGTCGGGGTTATTTGCCAGTGCTCTAGCAAGTCCGACACGCTGTTGCATACCCCCACTTAGTTGTTTCGGGTATTGGTCTTCATATCCCGCTAAACCAACAAGTCTTAATGACTCTGTTGCTTTTTCGTTCCGTTCTTTTTTAGATATCCCTTGGATTTCTAGACCATATTCTGTATTTTCAACAATTGTTTTATGTGGGAAGAGCGCAAAGTTTTGGAAAACCATACCGATTTTCTTCCGTCTTACATTACGAAGCTGCTCTTTATTCATCTGTACAATATCTTTACCGTCCAGTAATATTTGCCCCATCGTTGGATCTATTAATCTATTAAGTAGTCTAACTAATGTTGATTTACCACTTCCGGATAGACCCATTATGACGAAAATTTCACCTTCATTTACATCAAAGGATACTTGTTTTACCCCCACAGTTGCCCCCGTGGCTTTCAATATTTCACTTTTTGTTTTGCCATCTTTCAGCATCTGTATAGCACGGCCACTACTTTTACCAAATATCTTAGTAGCGTCTTTTACCACTATTTTTTTATTTATGTATTCCTCAGTCATATCTTCACTCCTTACCGTCCGAAAAATCCGAACCCAATTCATTATAGTGGTTTTTTCGTATAATTTCAACAGTATTAACTATATTAATTGTTTGTACAGTTAAAACTGTACGAAAAATATTTAAAAAAATTGCTTTTTGGGTAAGGATATAATACATTTAAATTTAGTTAGCAGATGATTTGAATGAAGCTAATTTCAGTGGAGGGAACGTATATGGAGGACCATGAAAAAATAGATAAAGCACGGGAAAGAATTATAGAAGCAATTGCCCAAAATATACATTTATACGGCTTGGTGCCTTCTGCAGGTAGACAATTCGGCACAATGTTTTTTCAAAATGAACCTTTAACATTAGATGATATGACAGAAAAATTAGGCATGAGTAAAACAAGTATGAGTACTTCTGTCCGGGCACTGTCTGAACTAAAATTAGTTGAGCGTGCATGGAAAAAAGGAGTTCGAAAAGATTTATATAAAGTAACCGATGATTGGCATCAAAGCTTCATCGATTTATTTTCTATTAAATGGCAGAGATCGGTTACACTTCATTCAGCAGCTATTAAAAAGTCACTAGCAGAGTATGAGGAGTTATTGCAAAATCCAACACTTAGTGATGAATTGCGTGAAGTGGTTGAAATAGATATTAGTAAGCTTAAGTATATGAAAGATTACTACAACTGGCTTGAACGCCTCATAGATGCATTTGAGGACCAACGAATTTTCGATTTGGTTCCTAAGTTCGAGAGAGACTCTAAAAATTAGAGATTTTAAGAAAAACCCCGAATAATCAGCACTTTTCATAGTGCCAATTATTCGGGGTTTTTGTAACTCTACCCAAGACATCTCCAATTATTTTACCCTTAGCTCACTTCGAGAAATCCAATTAATGGAATAATATTATCTTATAAAAATTGTTTCAAGTGCTTTAAACCCTTATTTTATAAGCAACTGGCAGTTTTTATAATTTTTTGTTTTGAACTTTATCCTACCAAAAATGAAGTTGCTTTTGTTTAATTTAAAACATGCTGGGTATTTTATTAAACATGCACGATATTAATATCTAATTTTTTAGGAGGAGATTAATAATGGCAAACAAAAAATATATTGGATCTTTTAGAACAGAACAGGAAGTAATTGATAAGATTAATGAGTTAAAACTTGAAGGCTATGTGGAAGAAGATATATATGTAGTGTCTAACGATAAAGAGTCGCTCTCTATTGTTCGCGGTCAGACGGACGTAGATCTATCTACAGTAGAAGGTAACTGGCTGGATAAGTTTATGGCTTTTATGAGTGGAGATGAACCAGTTCGAGCAGCATTTCTAAATATGGGTTTCACTGATGAAGAGTCCGATCGGTATTATAATGAAGTTAAAAGCGGTAGCATCCTTCTCTATGTAGATAAAGAGTACGGAACTATTTATGATGAGAACGATAAAGATCTAGGCACTACGCAAACAGGTACAAATTTCTCTACAACAGACAACTTCATTGATGGTCATACACAAGAAGAACGGATGCGCCTTCATGAGGAAAGACTGTCCATTGACAAGGAACAACAACTAGCTGGTGAAGTTAACGTTGAGAAACACGTTGTAGAAACGCAAGAAAGAGTTGAAGTTCCAGTAGAGCACGAAGAAGTTTATATTGAAAGACGTGCAGTAGTTGATGAAAACGCCAATGGAGAAATTGTAGATGATGGTGAAAAAATTCATATTCCAGTTATGGAAGAGAGAGTAGAAGTAACCAAACGTCCTGTCGTAAGTGAAGAAATTGTTGTAGGCAAGAGAAAAGTAACGGACACCGAGTTTGTAAACGAGACAGTTCGTCGCGAAGAAGCAGATATCCATCGTACAGATGATATCGAAGCTAAGGCTCTAGATAATGATCCGTTGGAAGAAAATCGTTTGGACAATGATCCTTTGAATAAACGTGATAGATTATAACCACAAAATTCCACTAGGACTAATACCCCCAACCAATATTAATGGTTGGGGGTATTAGTTTACCTATTTATACTTCAACTATTATTTATTCATCCTGGAAAGAAAGTCACCAAGCAAATCATCCAAGCTTTCCATCTCGGTACTTTCCTCTGAATCTTCTTCAGTTATGGCATGCTCTTGTTTTGCTTGCTCCCAGTCAAAGTTCATTAAATCATCTTCGATTTCATCATCGGGTAATTCTGGGAGATTATTCTCTCGTTCCGTCAAAATGCTAGTATTAGTACTAATATCTAATTCATCTTCTACTTCTTCAGTAAGCTCAGCTTGTAAGTATAAGGCTTGGTCAATATCTAAGGCATTACTGTTAAGGGAAGCAAGAATAGACATTGCACGAACTGGATCAGACAACAAATGATAGACAATATTTCCTAGCATAGCTTCGGAATGTGCATGCTTGAGCCAGTTACGCTGTTCCTTACTTAACTGCTTAGGCATCGGGATAGTTATAGTTTCTCTATCCTTAGATAAGGAGGTACTTACTCCCTCCAAAACAAACTCTGCTATTTTACTTGAAAAGTTTCTTCTCTCAGTCTCTTTTAACTTTTGCATTTGCTTTAAAATGTGATCAGGAGTGTCAGAAGGCAGACGAAAAGTAATTGCTTGTCCCCTTTGAATACCAAAGTTCCTCGCTTTTTCCATGAAATCACCTTATTTTTCTACTTTTTGTTTCACTACTTCATTACTTTTTATATCTTTCTTATTCTTTCTCACAAAATCAGAGATTAATTTATGATAGGCATTTGCCATCATCCAAATGCTCTCTTTTTCATCTTCAAAGAATTCGATGTTATATCCATTTAGATTGTTGTTTAGTGTTTTGATATACTCTTTTAATACAATTGCTCCACCACCAACAAAGTAGCATATCTCTGTTTGCGAATTTTTTTGCCAAACATTACGTAAGTGACGATATTCTTTTTTCGCCAAGTCTAGCAGAATTCGGTCAGTAATATCATGAACGCTTGTACGGCTACCATTCACCATAATATGATTTCGATCATTTTTTCTAGTGATAATATCTACCACATCTCTACGGCTATCCAGTTCTACACCATGTTTTAATCTAATCTCTTCTCGAATAGACTCTAGAGCTTCAGAAACACCTAAATTGAACCCCTGCGCTTTATCATCATCTACATTACGATTTTTAATAACTGCTACATCCGTTGATAGTCCACCAATATCTTGAATCAGGATACTTTTGTCTACCAAATCTCTATTAATAATGTTTAGATCATTATCCATTATTAAGTTTATATATGCAGCAAATCCTTCAGGATAGATTTTAACTTCTTCAAACTTAATATTCACTTTTAATCCTTGATATTTAGGTGTCACTAAAAATTCCACTTGGTGAACAGATCCTAAAAGTTGTGAACGATAACCTACATCCTTACCTTCTTTTACTTCACGTAAAGGTAAACCTGTACCCAATGTGTAGTTAGCATCTATTATATTATTATTCTTTTTGAATAGTTCTGAGTTTTCTTCTCTCACTGCATCTAAAGCTAAAGTAGCAAATAACATTACTAATGTTTGATCTTCTTCTGATTTGTTGCTACCAGGGTCTAATTCAGTTGCATTATCACTTTTTGTTGCTAAACTACCCACTCGGTAAATTATATTATTATCATTTAGGGCAGGGGAGTGAACTCTAATATGAATTCCTTCAATTGGATCCTTATCATTCAATTCCTCTATTCCTATAACAGGTCTGTCTTCTGTGGATACGGCTATTACGTTAGGAATATTGAGTTCATAATCTAACTTACCAAATAAAGCTTTAACTGAGTCATTTCCTACATCGATTGCACAAATTCTTGAAGTATTCATCAAATCATCCCTTCATCTATATGTTCTACCAATTTAAGGTTATCTTATAGAGTAAACACGGTCAATCCAACAAAAGATGTATTCAAATTGTAAACATTCAATCTCTCTTTGTATACAACTCTAATCATTACGTATACTTGTATACACAATTGTACACATACTGTTAAATCAACATGTACACCTCTTTGTGTACATGTTTACTATTATGTATACACTTCGTTTTCTTTTTGTATACTTGTATACACTTATGAATACATCACTAAAATTCAATTTGCGGAGGATTTTTTAATACTTTCTTTGGTACTTTTACTACAATAAAGTAATAAAAGAAAGAATAACTTTTAGCCTATTTATAGTTCACTATTTAGAATTTAAATTATCCAATTCCGTTAATTAAGCACTTATCGCCCATTTAAGGCGTTTAATCTATTTAACTAACTTTCCTATTAGGAATCAAAAATAAGGCACTAAAAACGATTATATAGAGCGCCATATTCTGAATAAAACCAAATAAAAAAACCAAGCAAAGCTTTTATGCTTCACTTGGACTATTCTTTAAAAACTCCCTATTCAATCATTAAAATCTCTTTAATATCCTGTTCTGTCATTGCAGACAAAGTATCCTCCCCTGAGTGAATGACCTCATCAATGAGGCCTTGTTTTTTATGTTGTAACTGAGTAATTTTTTCCTCTATCGTACCCTTAGCTATTAAACGTATGACATGAACTTCGTTTTCTTGACCCATTCGATGAGCACGATCAGCGGCCTGCTGCTCCACTGCTGGATTCCACCAGAGGTCATAAAGAATAACTGTATCAGCTCCAGTTAAATTTAACCCAGTGCCTCCTGCTTTTAACGAAATGAGAAATAGATTCCCTTCTCCGTTGTTAAAGCGATCACATAATTCTACCCGTTCTTCAGATGGGGTTTGTCCATCTAAATAGAAGTAAGGAGTCCCCTCTCGTATAAGTCTCCCTCTAATAATTCCTAGCATCTGTGTAAACTGAGAAAAAATGAGCACTCTTCTCCCCGATATTCTGCACTCTTCTAGAAGCTCCATCAATTGTTCAAATTTAGCTGAACTTCCCTTGTAACCATCTACAAATAGAGCTGGATGACAACAAAGCTGTCGAAGTCTTGTTAAACCCGCTAATATTCTAATGCGGTTCCTTTGAAGATCCCCTTTTTTTAAATGCTTCAGTGCATCCTGTTTAAGTTCAGCCAAATAAGCGGCATATAATGTCTTTTGTTCGACTTGTAATTCAGAGTAGAGCATTGTTTCTGTTTTCTTTGGTAATTCCTTCAATACATCTTGTTTCATCCGACGCAAAATAAATGGTCGGACCCGTTTTGCAATATTTTCACGACTTAATTCACTAAAGGCTCTTCTTCCAGGTAATAGTTCGGGAAATACAACATGGAATATAGACCAGAGCTCGTCTAATGTATTCTCGATTGGTGTTCCTGTTAGGGCAAATCGGAAATCTGCTTTGATCATTTTTACTGCTTTCGCTGTTTTGGTTACTGGATTTTTGAAGGCTTGGGCCTCATCTAAGAACAATGTATGAAAAAATCGTTCCCGGTACAGATCTGTATCCGATCGTAGCGTTGGATAAGAAGTAATTATTACATCAGTATGTAAAGTGTGTCTCCACAAATCACTTCTTTTTGTCTTATTACCATCTATCACCTGTACCTGGATATGTGGAGTAAATTTTTTTAGCTCGTTCCTCCAATTGTATAATAGCGATGCAGGGCACACGATTAACACCGGTAAATTTCTCGCACGAATATCTGGAAGAACAGATTCAATAAAGGCAATACTTTGAAGGGTTTTTCCAAGTCCCATATCATCGGCGAGTATACCACCAAATTTGTATTTTGCCAGCAGCTGAAACCAACGAAAACCTACTTTTTGATAGTCTCTAAGTATCGTTTCCAGAGGTATAGCGCCATCCAATTCTGAGTTTTCAGGGTCATGTAAGTTTTTCATGAGCTTTGCAAATTTCTCACCAGGTTCTAATAGATCACTTTGATCTAAAGCATCAATCATTTGCATCCCTTTTATTAACGGTATATGGATTTCATCATCAAATGAATCCATCGTGATTCCCATATCAATAATAAAGCTAGATAATGCTTGATATTCAGGGGTTTCAAGTGAAACTAAGTTACCTCCTGGAATACGGTAAAATTTCCGTTTTTCTTCGATGGAGGTCATCAATCGCTGAATTTCCTTCTCTGAAATATCTTTTAAATCGAATTTAAACTCTAACCAATCTGTTCGCTCTTTTACTTCTACTTTAATCCTCGGACCAATATATCCTCTTTGTACACGCAATTTAACTGCTGTCGAGGCATATATTTGGACCCACTTTTCCATACCAGATAGCACATGATATAAAAAGTGATACTCTGCCTCTTCATCAAACAAGTAGAATCCCCCCGAGGTTTGAGAAAATCCACTTTCCATTAGCACATCGATAATCTTTTGTTCTTTATCCAACTGCCGTCTAATACCCGGATAATGCATAACATCTGACTCTATCTCCTCACAAGGATTTATAACCAGGTGTCCATAATGAAATTCAAGTCCTGCAAGTATTCGATGCTTGACTCGGTCTAAAAACAGCTTTACCCGGAGTGGAGTTTCTCCCATTCTTTTAGAAATAGATTCTGCAATATGTACATACCCCAGCCTCATAAGCCCTGGTATGGTTTTCTCCATAAAATAATCGATTTGGCTCTCTGTTATGACTAATTCATGTTTTCCAGACTGATTAAGCATCTCTTTTAGTTCGGCAAGTCTTATACATTCTTCTGGAAGAAGCTTATACAAAATCCCCTGTGAGAATGCATATCCATAGCCTTTCAACACAACAATTTGATCAAGTCCCTCCACATTCAGTTGGTAATTGGTCCTCTTCGTTTCATCAAAGGCAAAACGGAGTGGAAGATCTCTTCCAAACTTCACCCCACTATATTTTCTTTCCCCCTGAACGAATCGAACTAATGGCGCTTCTGTTAACAACGGGACTAACTGATCCCAGTCGGATGCTGAGATGAGTAAGGTATCTGCGTGGAGGGATTGCTCATGCTGCCCTTTTAATAACAGCTGAAGCACGGCATCTGATTCTTTTGGAAAGCTATATATCTCGGGAGCATAGTATTGTTCTGAGGCATATTCAAATGGCTCTTGTCTCTCCAAATTACGAAGAAAATCTTTCATGTTAGAAATACTATATAAACTATTTGTACCCACCTTTACCTGAATGCCAATTCCGTTATCCCAGCCATCAACTAGTGGTAATAGATGACATATAAATTCAATATGTAATGTTTGTCTTTTATCAAAATGTAGCTGTTTTGCTGTAGGGTGCACAGATCTGTTTTCAAACAAATCAAGCATTCTTGATGCCAGACGCTCTTCTGTTTCCTTTTCCTCTACT
The DNA here is from genome assembly GCF_038003145.1 of Psychrobacillus sp. FSL K6-1464. Lineage (NCBI taxonomy): Bacteria > Bacillati > Bacillota > Bacilli > Caryophanales > Bacillaceae > Psychrobacillus > Psychrobacillus sp. FSL K6-1464. Next base: position 246,819 of record NZ_JBBOOP010000001.1, on the reverse strand, counting down.
ACAAAGAGCACTGCTGCAATATGCTGACAATATGTTTTAACAAACCCTATAGGCGGACAAGTACAAGTACCTCCAACCTTCCCCTCAACATCTGCTACTACCATAACTTCCACATCATCGACTGCATGTACAGTTGCTTTTATGATAGAATCATCTGGTTGAAAAGAATGCACATGTACTTTTCCAGCTTGATAATAAGATTTACCCTTTTTAAAAGCGGTAACCCCACATAATTGCTTAATCTTTGCTTCATTCATCGAAAAATTCATTGTGTATCCTTTCTCGATCTTCCCTAAATTATTTCTGTTGATCGGATAGTTGTTGGCTTTTTACTTTATATTAACATATCCCTCCTGCCTACTCTGAAAATCGACTAGTAAAGTGCTATAAAAAAACCCTTCTAGATTTGAGCTCTAGAAGGTTCAATATTATTCACTTGCATGGTATTAAGAAGGTATTTTTATCGCTTCAATAAAATGTATTTGATGACCATCTTTTTCGTAAATAGAGAATTTATAGCCATTATACTCAACCTGTTTATCCATTAACAGGTCCATATTTTGCGTGTAATACCAACCACCAAATGTATCAACATCTGGATTTTCTAACTCAATTTTCAAAAGTTTCGCTACATCGTCTAGTAATACTTTTGAGTGTATTAGATAATGATCATCTTTTAGTTTGCGGATGTCCGCTATTTCATCTTCATCAAATTCATCACGAATCTCTCCAACTATTTCTTCAAGAATATCTTCTACTGTGACAAGACCAGAAGTACCACCATACTCATCTAAAAGAATAGCAATATGCGTACGTTCTTTCTGCATTTTCAATAATAGGGAATTTATCGGTATAGTATCCATTGTATTTATGACAGGGTTTGTAAACCTTTCCATCGTAAATGTCTCCGCAGTAACCCGATTACTCATCCCCTGCGTCAAAAAGTCTTTAATATTTATAAAGCCGATTATATTATCATGGTCTCCATCATAAACAGGATAACGGGTGTAGCGCTCTTCGGAAATTAATGTAAGTACTTCATGGAATGTTGCATTCTTTTCAAAACCAATAATTTCAGTACGTGGCACCATAATCTCGCGAGCAATTCTATCATCAAACTCAAAGACATTATTCACATATTTCAATTCATTTTGGTTTATCTCTCCACTTTTAAAGCTCTCTGCTAACAATAATCGCAGTTCCTCTTCGGTATGAGATAATTCATGTTCAGAAGCTGGCTTCATACCAAATAGACCTACTAAAATACGGGCGGAACCATTTAAGAACCAAATAAACGGGTATAAAATTCTATAGAAAATCATAATGGGCTTGGCAAAAAGAAGGGATACAGCTTCCGCCTTTTGAATTGCAACCGTTTTGGGAGCTAACTCCCCAACTACTACGTGTAAAAATGTTGCAATGGCAAACGCACCACCGATTGTAAAGTAATGAATATATTCAGTACTAATACCGATACCATTAAACAAAGGATGTAGGATGAATTCAAATGTCGATTCACCCACCATCCCAATACCAAGTGCTGTAACAGTAATTCCTAACTGACAGGCCGATAAGTATTCATCTAGATGTGTGGTAACATGTTTTGCTGCAAGCGATCCTTTACGGCCCTCAGCCACAAGCTGATCTATTCTCGAATGCCTTACCTTAACGATTGCAAACTCTGTTGCAACAAAAAATCCTGTTAATGCTAATAAAATAATGAATATAGTTAAGTTTAATACGGTCAATAAGTTGTCTTACTATAATAGTAAGACTTCACCTCCTAAGTGATAAGTAAAAGTAAAGATTGCATTAGCGCAACGCTTTCTGATGAGACTTTTTGTTTTATATTGTGTTGAGTAGCTTTTTCCTCTGAATTAATCTGTTCTATTAAATGAGTAACTTCTTTTTCTAAATATTGCATTTGTAAACGTAACTCCTGAATATCTACCTCTTCAATTTGAACCTCTTCAAATTGTTTTTTGATAGCTTCCAAAGACATTCCAGATGCTTTTTTCTCCTCAATTAATCGTAGTTTCTCGATCATTTCTATAGAGTAATAACGATAATTAGAAGCGGAACGTTCAGCTTGTAGTAAGCCAAGCGTTGTATAATAATCTATTGTCCGTCTAGTTATACCTGTTTTTTCTGCTAATTCACCAATTCTTAGTTTTTCGATCCCAATTAGATCACTCCAAACCATCACGTTATAGTTTAAGTATAATAGTAGTTAAGTATATAAGCAATTATTTAGTGTAGAAAATTACACAACCTATGTGTTCTTAAAAGAAAATATATTTTTCTACCCTTTAAACTTTGAAGAGAAATGTCTTTGTTTATGACAGGCTCTAATGGGTAAATTAATAGCAATACTAAAAAATATGGAGGTCTTTAAAATGGCAGATAAAAAATTTGTGGGATCATTTCTAACAGAACAGGAAGTATTAGACAAAATCAATGAACTAAAATTAGAAGGATATGTGGATGACGATATTTATGTCGTAACAGATGACAAGGAATCACTTTCAATCGTGCGAGGACAAACAGCTGTAGAGTTAGAATCTGTAGAAGGTAACTGGTTAGATAAATTCAAAGCATTTTTGATGGGTGATGAGCCAGTTCGTGCAGCCTTTAGTCAAATGGGATTTACTGATGAAGAGTCTGAACGTTATTATAGTGAAGTGAAAAATGGAGGAATTCTCCTGTATGTAGACAAGAACTATGGCGCTGTTTATGATAACTATATTAAAAATCAATCGGACTCTTCTTATGATGGAGATGAATTAGAAGGTCCTGGAGAACCCATCCGTGCAAAAGATGTAGAGAACCGTTTAAACCAATACCCGCTAAGTGACCGAGGAGAACGTTAATTTTTATATCGCGTTAGAAACTATCTGTTCTATCCCTAAACTTTACATACTAGTTTAGGGATTTTTTGTATAGTACGAACAAAATCTTCTTGTATCATATGCTCGTTTTTATATCTGTTTAATGATAAAATTAGTAGTAATAAATGCAGTATTACAAAGGGGATTCGTATGAATATTAATGTAAATTATTCGGGGGATTATTCACAATTGGTTACACTTGAAGTGAAGAATCGACTAAATGCAATACATGAAGGGATACATACAAAATCAGCTGCTGGAGCTGACTTTTTAGGATGGGTTGATTGGCCAGGCAATATGAGTAATGAATTTCTTCAAGATATTCAAAATACAGCTGAACAAGTTCGTTCTACATCGGATGTCCTTGTCGTTATCGGAATTGGCGGATCTTATCTAGGTTCTAAAGCGGTAATTGAAGCACTTTCGACACCATTTGAAACAAAAGAAGGTCTGGAAGTAATTTTTGCCGGTCACATGGTCAGTGGAGAGTATCTGAAACAATTGATGTCGTACTTAGATGGAAAAGAAGTGTCTTTAAATGTAATATCCAAGTCTGGTAAAACGACCGAACCAGCATTAGCATTCCGTTTTTTACAGCAATACATGGAAAAACGCTACGGTGAACAGGCAACATCTCGTATTATCGTCACTACAGATGAAGAAAAAGGTGCCCTTTTATCACTTGCAATTGAAAAGGGATATAAACGTTATGTCGTGCCAAATGATATTGGAGGTAGATATTCGGTATTTACGGCAGTTGGCTTACTTCCAATCGCGGCTGCAGGATATGATATTGCAAAACTAATGGGTGGTGCTACAAAAGCACAAGAGGAATTCAATCTTGTTGATCCAACAACAAACAGTGCTATTCAGTATGCTATTATTCGTAAGCATTTGTATGATGCTGGTTATCCGGTCGAAATTATGGCAACCTTTGATGAAAAACTTCGCTATATTCAAGAATGGTGGAAGCAACTGTTTGGGGAAAGTGAAGGTAAAGAAGGTAAAGGTATCTTCCCTGCTTCCGTTGTCTATTCAACAGATCTGCACTCATTAGGCCAATACATTCAAGATGGAAAACGCATGTTATTTGAAACATTTTTGACAGTTGAAAAAGCTAATGATGATTTAACTGTATTCGAGGCAGAAAATGATGGCGATGAACTAAACTATTTAAGTGGATTAACGCTTCATGAATTCAACCACGCTTGCCACGAAGCAACTGCTAGCGCCCACTTAGATGGCGGTGTACCACAAGTTTCCTTAACCATTGAGCAAATTGACGAGGAACATATCGGACATTTGTTGTATTTCTATATGATTTCATGTGCTTATAGCGCATACTTACTAGATATTAATCCCTTTGACCAACCTGGTGTGGAAGACTATAAGAATAATATCTTTAAAATTCTAAAAAAACCAGGTTATTAAGGTACGAGAGTTAGACACCCTCTGAGGGAGCTTTGAATTGGTTAATCTATATTCCAGCGAGGCATGAAGAGGCGATTAGTGGGTTATGTCACTAATCGCCTCTTCATTTTTCTTTTATTTGCATAACTACCTTACAACGAAAACGTCTTGCCCGCATTGGACAAGACGTTTCTCTATAATTGATAAATCCTTGCTTCATAAGGAGACAGTTGTAATATAGTTGCCTCTGTATGAACTCCTACTTCTAGGTTAGCTAACAGTAGATTCTCATGCTTGTACGTAATACCTTCTGCAGCTGTCACTGTTACTGCTTCATCCGATAAGTTAGATAGGACTATTACCTTTTGTTGTCCCATTGTACGGGTATAAGCATACAACGTTGGATGACTTTCTAACACTAAATCGTATATACCGTAAGTGAAAATTATTTCTTTTTTGCGTAATTGTATCATTTGTTTGTAGAAGTTTAAAATTGACTTAGGATCTTGCTCTTGAGCCTCTACATTAATTGCTTTATAGTTTGGATTTAGACCAAGCCATGGTGTTCCACTGGAGAACCCTGCAGATTCGTCCGAGGACCACTGCATTGGTGTTCTTGAATTATCACGACTTGTAGCTCGAATAATTCCCATCACTTGTTCATGTGATTCACCTTGACCAGTTCGGTAGTTGTATAAATTCTTGGTTGCAACGTCATTATAATCTGTGATAGAAGAGAAATCGACATTGGTCATTCCCAACTCCTGACCTTGATAAATAAATGGAGTTCCTTGCATAAAAAAGTACATTGCCGCTAACGCTGTTGCACTTTCTCTCCAAAATTCTGTGTCGCTCCCCCAAGTGGAAACAGATCGCGCCTTATCATGATTTTCTATGAATAGAGCGTTCCAGCCGCTTCCCTCTAAAGCCTTTTGCCACCTAGTTAATACCTGTTTAAGACCGGGGATATCTAACTTTGTTGTTTCAGCATCCCATAGACTTAAATGTTCGAATTGGAAAATCATATTAAACTTTCCTTCAGATTCGTCTACCCATTCGGATATTTCATCAATTCCTACACCATTTGCTTCACCGACTGTCATAATATCGTATTTAGCGAAAGTTTCCTTCTTCAACTCATCTAAGAACGGCATAATTCCCGGCACATTCATATACTTTTCCCATGCTGGAACATATGGGATACCTGATACAGGGGCCATGTCACTAAATGTTATGTCTTTCTTAATATGACTGATTGCATCTACACGGAAGCCGTCAATACCCTTATCTAACCACCAGTTGACCATTGAATACAAGGCATTACGAACGTCACTGTTTTCCCAGTTCAAGTCTGGTTGCTTCTTGGAAAACAAATGTAAATAATATTGTTGGGTCTCTTCATCAAGCTCCCAAGCAGGTCCATTGAATATACTAGCCCAATTGTTTGGTTCTTTTCCCTCTACACCGTCGCGCCAAATATACCAGTCTCTTTTTTCACTTAATTTTGAAGAACGTGATTCGATAAACCAAGGGTGTTCATCACTCGTATGATTGATCACTAAATCCATGATTAATTTCATGCCACGTCTATGAACTTCCTCTAACAAGGCATCAAAGTCTTCCATTGTTCCAAACTCAGCCATGATTGCTTGATAATCGCTTATATCATAGCCATTATCATCATTGGGTGATTGATACATAGGACAAATCCAGATAACATCAATTCCTAAATCTTGTAGATAATCCAGCCTAGACATTATTCCCTGTAAGTCCCCTACTCCATCACCATTTGAATCTTGAAAGCTACGTGGATATATCTGATACGCCACAGCTTCTTTCCACCAATTTTCTTTCATAATCTACCTCTTTTATTTTAATTGGTCTAGCCAATATTTTTACATGATTCTCGTTCAATCAAATTTGTTTCTACTAGATGGTGCACGACAGGGGCTTCTGTATTCTGAACTTTTTCCAATAAAAATTTTGTTGCTTCAAAACCAAGATCAAATATTGAAATATCGAGTGAAGTTAATGGAGGACTCACATAAGCAGATAAGGCATGGTTATTAAAGCTAACAATAGAAATATCCGCTGGAACTCGGATAGATAATTCTTCTAAATAGCGAACAATTTCATATGCAACTAGGTCGTCATGGGCCACGATAGCCGTAGGTGGTGCTGCTAACTGCATTAACTCATGAATACTTTTATTTCCTTTTTCTTTAAAAGCCTGATCCTGTATAAAATAATCATCTGAGTTGGGTAATTCAGCATCGATTAACGCCTGTCGATATCCCTCGAGACGGTCGGTGGATACGACAAAGTTAAGATTTCCTCCGATAAATGCAATTTGACGATGCCCGCGTTGATACAAATAATCTACCATATCGTGAGCAATTTTTTTATTGTCATTATCTACATATGTAATTTCATCATCAAATTGATAAGGACGTCCCACCATCGTGAATGGGAATCTCGTTTCCTTTAAATAATTCATTGTTCGATCATTTACACGGGAATAGAGAAGGATAATTCCATCCACTTTTCTTCCTTGTACCATCGAGACAACTTCCTCGAATATTTCATCCTCCGTGCCACCAGTGGACAGATAGATTCCATACATACTGGCATGAGCTCTAGAGCAAATCCCTCGAATAACTTCAGGAAAGAAAGGATTTTGAAACGCAAGCGTAGTCGAATGGGCCATAATCACTCCAATAGTTTTTGTACTTTTAGAAGCTAGGTTTCTCGCTTGAAAATTAGGGTGATATTCTAGTCTTTCCATCACTTCTCTAACTCTTCGTTTCGTTTGTTCGCTGATTCGTGGATTGTCTGCAATTACACGGGAAACTGTAGATGGAGACACATTTGCCTCTCTTGCTACATCGATAATTGTAACAGTCATATGGAACTCCCTCCTTTCCTAAATTATTTTATAGCACCATCAGATACACCTTTTATAATTTCGCGTTGTGCAAAGAAGTATGCAATGATTACTGGAATAATTGCTAATGTCAGACCTGCTAAAGCAAGATGCCATTGTTTTGTATATTCTCCAAAGAAAAAGAACATTTTAAGCGGAATTGTTTCTTTCCCTTCCTGGTTAATAACCAACGAAGGAAGTAAGTAGTCATTCCAAATCCAAATGGTATTTAGAATTCCAACTGTTACTGTTATCGGTTTTAACAACGGTAGTATTATATGCCAAAAAACTTGGAATTTATTTGCACCATCTATTGTAGCTGCTTCGTCCAATGATCGTGGAATAGAATTTAAGGCTCCGTGATAAAGGAATATCGATAAACTTGCACCAAAACCTATATACATGAATATTAAACCAGCACGATTCAGCATTTCAAACTTCCCGAAAATCGTTACAAGTGGAATCATAACTGATTGGAACGGGATTAGCATAGCTGCTACGAATACGAAAAAGATTATCGTACTAAATCTACTTTTTGCACGTGAAAGAGCATATGCTGCCATTGCAGAAAAGACAATGATAAGTGCAACACTAACTACTGTGATTAATAGGGAATTCCCAAATGTTCTAAGAAAGTCTAATTCATTAAATGCTTGCACGTAGTTATCAAATGTTGCTGAACTAGGCGGTTTTAGTGTATCTTCAAAAATTTCACGTTTCGTTTTTAACGAATTTACGATCATTAGATAAAACGGAGCTAGCCAGATAAGGGCTAGGAAAATCCCTAATACTTCAAGGGGAATTAAATACTTTTTACGCATTACATTTCCACCTCACGTTTCTTGCTAATATACACTTGCAATAAAGCAATTGCTGCCACAATCAAGAAAAATATAACTGCTTTCGATTGTGCGTAGGCCATTTCATAGCGACCAAAAGCTGTATTAAAAATTTCCATCGCAACCATTTGCGTTGAGTTATATGGACCTCCACCTGTTAACGACAAGTTTTGATCGTATAGCTTGAATGTATTGGAAAGTGTTAAAAACATACTAACTGTAAAAGCCGGAGCTACTAATGGGAATACAACTAGACGGAAACGTTGGAAAGGACTTGCTCCATCTATTTCAGCTGCCTCTAGCAGTTCATTTGAAATTCCTTCTAAGTAAGCAATATATATAACCATGATATACCCTGACATTTGCCAGCTCATTAAAATAACTAATGCCCAAAAACCAGTGGTAGATGTTGATAACCACCCTTGTAAACTTTCTATTCCTAACAGGGAACCAAATCCATCAAATGCCTTAGTAAATATAAACTGCCAGATAAATCCTAAGATTAATCCGCCGATTAAGTTTGGCATAAAGAAAATCGTTCTCAATAATTTATTAGATTTTAAATTGGCAGTCACAAGCAGCGCCAATGACAACCCAATCGCGTTAATAAGGAATATAGATACGACCGAAAACTTAACCGTGAACCATAGAGAATCTAGAAAACGTTCATCCTGGAACAAGGCAACATAGTTATCAAATCCGACAAAATTGTTTGTCTGAATTCCATTCCAATCAGTGAAAGAATAATATACCCCTAAAAATAATGGAGCAACTACTACTATCGTTAATGCTACTAAAACCGGCAATAAAAACAACCAATACGCTAAGTCTTTTGTGCGCATGCGCTCACCTCCAAAGTTACAACGATGCTCTCCCTCTAAACAATTTTGAAAGTAGCACCATTTTTTATCCTTTTGACAAAACAAAGTAGCACAAGTGCTACTTTGTTTAAACCAATTATTTATTATTTACGTGAAGATTCCCATGATTCTTTAGTTGCTTCTATAACTTCTTCCCAACTTGCTTCGTCGCTAAGGTACTTCTGTATTTGTACGCCCAACTCATCTTGACCCCATCCAGTTGGATAACCCATGAATGTCCAACCAATTGTTTTTCCTTGCTCCGCATATTCATACACAGCTTTTGAAAGCGGATCAGAGATTTTAGATGAATCGTACCCTTCATATGCAGGTATAAATTTAAAGTCATTTAATACTGTTTCTTTTCCAGCATCAGACGTGTATAACCAGTCTATGAATTTTTTTGATTCTTCCACTACTGCTTCGTCTGCATTGCTATTTACGCCCCAGTACATTGGAATTCCTACTGGAATACTATCTCCTTCATATCCTTCAACAGGAATAGGAAGAAGTCCGATATCGTTTGCTGCGAAGTCTTCATCAATTCCTGCTATTGATCCATATACCCAGTTACCTTGTTGAATCATAGCTACTTTTTGTAGAGAGAATAATTCCTCAACTTGTTTAGAGTAATCTAAACTAACAGTTGGTTGTGCAGAGTAATCGTTTTGAAGGTCAAGAATTTTTTTGAATGCGTCGCCATATTTATAATCGATTGTTTTCGATTCATATGCTGTTAACACATTATTATCAAATTCTGGTGCAATGAAAGTGTTAGATAAATGTAAACCAGTTACCCAAGTTTCTTTCCCTGGTAATGCAAATACAGATTCTAAGCCTAGGTCTGCTTTTTGGCTATCAAGCTCTTTTACTGCAGCTTCTAAAGAAGCAAAGTCTATGATAGAAGCAGGGTCAATACCCGCTTTTTCAAATACATTTTTGTTATAAATAAAGCCATATCCCTCTTGGTTAAATGGTAGTCCTAAAACTTTCCCATCCACAGAAACTCCATCTAAAGAACCCTTTTGAGCTGCGTCTGCTGCTGCAGTGCCTGATAGATCAGCTAATTTGTCTGACCAATCTGATACATCCTGGGGTCCTCCGATATTATAAATAGCTGGTTCGTTTCCTGAGGCAAATTTCGAACGAAGAGCAGCACCGTAGTCCTCTCCACCACCGACAGTAGTAATATTAATGTCGACTCCTTCATTTTCTTTTTCATATGCTTCTGCTACCGCTTCAAATTGATCTTTAAATTCCACTTTAAATTGGAAAATGTCTATTTTTACATCTTTACTAGAATCACCACTTGAAGAATTTTCCCCATCCGAGCTACATCCTGCTAATACCCCTGCAATACCTAATGAAGCTGCTAGAAAACCTGCGCGCCATTTATTCTTCATACTTTCTCCCACCCTTTTTTGTATTTGCGAAAACGTTTGCACAAAAGATTAAAAATAATAACAAAGCTTGCGAAAGCGTTTGCACAAGTTGTTAAAACAATCCTACCATATTCATAATAAGATGACAATAGTGATTTAAATATGAATTCTGTCTTTTATTTCACATAAATATTGTCACCCTATTATCTAGACGGTATCGTTTCAATACTTATTACTTCTATTAGTTTAGCAAGCTCTTCTATTGATAGAACATTTTTTTCATGTTTACAAAGTTGACCAGAAAAAGTTGAGTACGACTATGACAGATTCAGCCACTCAAAAAGGGTCTGGCCCACATTGGACAAGACCTTTTTTGAATTTAAATTATACAAAAATGTTTGTATATCTTTAGTTTACTTGTTTGAATCTATTACAAGCATAGCTGCTCCCAGCATTCCCGCTTCATTGCCGAAAGTTGCTCTTTTCACTTGAACTGGCTTCAGTTTTAAAGGTTCTACTTTTGCTAGAAGTTCTTCCCACCAGAAATCAGCAGAGTCAGATACTCCGCCCCCTATAACAACACAGTCCATATCTAGCACCGCTTGAAGACTAGAGATAACGATGGCAAAGTCCGATAGGAAGCGATCACGAACTGCTATTGCACCCGTATGACCATTCGCAGCTAAACGGAATACATCATGAGGTTTCGCCAATTCGTTCGTTTCTGCATTGATCACATTCTGCTCCTGAATAAGTCTCTTAATAGCTGTTCCGGATACATACTCTTCACTACAGCCAGGTCTTCCACATCCACATACTATACCGTTTGGATATAAGATTAAGTGACCAACCTCACCACCGCCACCATTTATCCCGTTCATCACTTTACCGTCAAGAACAATACCCCCACCCAGCTTTGTTCCCACTGTTAGGCAAACGACCTGTTTGTACTCTGCTGCTGCACCCAGTCTCGCTTCAGCTAGCGCAGCACAATTGGCATCATTGTTGATCTCTACAGGAAGTCCTGTTGCAGCTTCTAGTAATGCTTTGACAGGGGTGCCTTGCCAGCCTGGCATTTCTGTTTCAAATGTAATGACACCAGTTTCTGCATCTACCATCCCTCTTGTTCCAATGCCTATACCCGATATATCAGGCACATCGTTTATTATCGCAAGAATTTGCTCTTCTAAATAGGGATATAGCGGCAAAATAGTTGGTATCGTCTTATCTACCAGAACTTCACCCTGTTCGTTGACAACACCCATCCGGATTTTCGTTCCACCAATATCTACTCCCAGAACCTTCTTCAATTCCCTATCCCCTTTTCAAATGCGACCACAAACGCTTCATATGGACGGATTTCTACTATTTTTTCAGTTGTTTGAACCGTATTATAGTTTGATATTATAAGTCTATGTGATTTTGATGGCAGGTCAAAAGTTTCCCACTCTAGCCGCTCCATTTGATCGGAGAAATTTGCTACTACGAGCCATTCTTCATCCGCCGACATCCGTTTATAAACAAATAAGTTAGGATGATTAGCAAGTGCTAGCTGGAAGCTTCCATCTGTTATAATATTATGCTGTTTTCTAAGCTGTATTAGCTTTTGATACGTATAAAAAATAGAATTGGAATCATTTATAGCTTGTTCCACGTTTATTTCCTCCGTATTAGGATTCATTTGAATCCAAGGAATACCTGTAGTGAAACCACCATCTGATGTCCATTGCATAGGTGTTCTTGCATTGTCTCGACCTTTAGCATAAATACCCCTCATAATGTCTTTATGCGAAGTCCCCTGCTCTATTTTTTCTTTATACATATTCAACGTCTCAATATCGCGGTAATCCTCCATACTCTGGAATTCTACATTCGTCATTCCCAGCTCTTCCCCTTGGTAAATATAAGGGGTGCCTTGTAGCATATGCAGACAGATGGCTAACATTTTAGCAGATAGCTCTCGGTATTCTCCATCGTTACCAAAACGGGATACTACCCGTGGTTGATCATGGTTGTTCCAATATAAGCTATTCCAACCCACATTATGAAGTCCATGTTGCCATTTTTCGAAATTTCTCTTTAGATCAATTAGCTTCAATGGCTGTACATCCCACTTTCCGCTAGGCCCACTATCTAAGTCCATATGTTCAAATGTAAATACCATATTCACTTCGTTATTGTCGGGGTTCGTGTAAAGACGGGCATCATCGGTTGTCGCCCCAGGCATTTCTCCTACTGTAACTATGTCATATTTACTCAACACTTTGTCATTCATCTCTTTCAAGTGTGAGTGAATTTTAGGGCCATTCATAAAATACGGGCTTCCATCTCCATATAACTTATTCGGTTGTACTTCACCATCCGGTAAGTTCATATCCTTCGAGATAAAGTTAATGACATCCATTCGGAAGCCACCAATCCCTTTTTCCAACCAATAAGTCATTAGCTGGTACACGTCCTCTCTTAGAGGCTCATGCTCCCAATTTAAATCTGGTTGTTTCTTGGAGAACAGATGTAAATAATATGAATTCGTAAGTTCATCTTTTTCCCAAGCAGACCCTGAAAATACAGACTCCCAGTTATTAGGGGGACGTCCATCCTTCCCGTCTCTCCAAATATAGTAGTCTCGATACTTAGAATCTTTTGAGGCTCTCGACTCCACAAACCATTCGTGCTCATCTGAACTATGATTAACAACTAAATCCATCACAATACGAATACCACGTTTTTTTGCTTCCTCTATAAGCTTTTCCATATCTTCCATTGTTCCAAACTCCTGCATTATGGTCCGATAGTTTCTAATATCGTAACCATTGTCATCATTTGGAGAATCATAGACAGGACTTAACCAAAGAACATCAATCCCTAATTTTTGAATATAGTCCAGCTTGGAAATAATCCCTTGGATATCTCCAACACCATCCCCATTTGAATCCATAAAACTTCTTGGATATATTTGATATACAACACTTTTTTTCCACCAAGAATCCACTTTTTGCCCCATTTTTTCACCATCCCAAATGTAACTTAATAGAGTTATTCTAATCTTCTAGCATCTATTATGCAAGCGCTTGCACTAATAATTTCTTAAAGTACACCTACTCTAATACTGATTCCCCAAAGTAAATAGGGAAGTCAATAAATGTATCTCCGCCCCCGGAAGAATTTCCATTTTCATTTCTTTCAGGATATGTCGACTTATCTGCGCTATCATATGTATTCCAACCAAAATAATACGATGGAATTATTGGAGAATCATTAAATGATTGGAGTACTGGTATCCACTCCTGTGATAGTTTTATACTTCCATAAAGATTCTCTGACAACCTAATCGTTTGCTCAAGCTGCACAGCTGGTTTGTAGTGCTCTTCATATATCCTTTAATTCAACAAAGCTTCCAATATTTCCTTCTAAGAGTTATCTACTAATATTTTGCATGATACCTCTATAATAGTTTTAACTTTATATTTTTTGTCTTCTATGGAGTACATTAAAATCATCTCTATTAAAACACTACAACCAAATACAATAGCCAACTTACCTTTTCCTGTTGCAAATAATGCAGTTATAGAAAGTGCAAATACGATTATTTGAAGTAGTATTGAACAGGAATAGTTACTGGGAAAGTAGCTTTTGGAGCGATAGTTTAGCCACTAAACAAGCTTTCCGTAAAAAAACGCACTCCCTATCAAAACACCTCCAACCATTTTAAAATAGTTGAAGGTGCTTATTATTTTATATGCATTGTGAATGAATTATGCCCTAGATCCCTATTGCTCTCTTTAGTTTGTCTTTAATAGTTGGAATATCTTGTGCATTAATAGTCAATCGAATGAATTTCTCGTCCATTTCAAAAGCCTCTGCAAGTAGTCCCCCAAAACCTCTTGCTCTTCGGTCAACCTGCATTAAAATTTCAGCTGATTGTGCGGACTGAGACAAAAATAGGATTTCTAGTTCATCAAGTTTCGCTTTATAGGAGCTGCTAACCGGCACAAATTCAAATTCTTGTACAAACGGATATCGACTACCTAATTTATGAGAGGCTTTCTCACATTCAACTTTTCTTATTTTAAATCCTAGCTGTTCAATTGCCTCCAAAATATGAGCCGCTATTCTCGTTGGTCGTACGTTAATATAATCTTTATCTGTAGGATCTATACTATTTTTGATATCTAACCCTGTGCTAATCCATACACGCGTGCTTCCATAAGTGACTGGCGCATCTTCAGGAAGTGTTAGTGAAAAGGGAATTTTTTTCTTTTCATTTGCCCCAATTGTAAAAGGTTCAGTGACTTTATATTTTTGAAAAGCTGCTACGTCCGTGTATTTTCGATCATTCGATTCACGAATGTATGTTGTATTTACCGTTAAGTAGATCGCATCAATCTGTTGTTCTAAGTTTCCGCCAACCACTTCTACTACACCTTGCATAATTTCACCAGCAGTAAACTCTGACTTTTCTAGTTTAGTGTCTACCTTAGCTCCACCAACCCCGACACTTGCCAATACTTTATTGAAAAATGACATATACATTTCTCCTTTGATTTTAATAACATTTTTACGCTTTTACATCGCAATAGGTTTCACTTTTATTAGAAAAATACTCTGCTTCTTACTCGTCAGCTGTCCACCAACGTTCAAGGCTAGTATAAGCGCATAAGCTTTTCTTATTAGCGATAAGGAATATGCGATAGTTTAATAGGAACAGTTGGGTATCCTACATTTTTCAAATAATAATTAATACTTCTTGCCGTAAATTCATTTGTTCCCGAAGGTCCTATAATGATTTGATTGACTGGCAGTCTATTGTCATTTTGAAGTACTTTGTTATGTGTTTCTAACTCAATATATGGAAGAATAATATTATCGCGCGCGCGGAATTTCAGCTCATGCTGATATGACATGCTCCTAGAGTTGGTCACAATAATCCGCCATTCCTTTTCTTCTGAAAAAGTAGCATGTTTAAAAAGTGGTAGAAAGTATCCAATCGTTCTTGCTACTTCCTTAGGAGAGAACTGTGGCTTTACTTCACTTAGCTCTAAACTAATGAGTGAAACATTTATAATCCTACGAATAATTCTCTCTTGCAACTTATGATCGTATATCACCTTCCGCGGAAAAAAGTTTTCTTCACTTAGATGAAAAGAAACATCAAATAACGATGAAAAGTCAAAACCAATAGAAATCCCATGCTGACTTCGACTATATCCTCTCCATTGACTTAATAGGTCTCCACTTTCACAAAAGGACACGACAAAAATATCTGTGTCTTGTTCCTCTAAAATCGTAAAGACCTCTTCCAAATATGCTCTTCTGGGATTTTCTAGAGGTAACTCTTGAATAAGCTTTTGGACGATACTTTCGCATACCTCTAACCCATGACTATATTCTTTGGAATCATTCATAAATTTAATATGCGAGGCCCAAAAGGTTTTATCGCTAATAATTCCTTGTGCTCCTTCTAAATTTGTATAGTGATATAACGCCTTAATATTTTTTGTGAAGTATTTTTTAAATTCTTTACTTATTAAAGGAATAAGAGCCTTCATATCAATATTTAAAAGGTTTTTCTCTACCTCAGATTTAGACATCCCATAGCACCTCCTATACTTTTATAGTATTACTTCCCTCTTTTTATGTCCAAAAGCTATTGATTTTTAAGACAAAAAAACCAGAGCTAGAAAGAAATTATCCTTCCACTCTGGCTTGATACCACTTAACAAGATCATGGGGGTTCATCGGTTTTGCAAAATAAAATCCTTGAAAAATTGGGTTTTTACTTGTGTCCTTTAAGAAATCCACCTGCTCTTTTGTTTCTACTCCTTCTATGACAACATTTAAGTCTAATGATTCTCCTAAAGCAATAATAGCGGTAATTATAGATGAATCTTTAGAGGATTTCGGTACATCATCTATAAAAGACTTATCAATTTTCAAGGTTGATATTGGCATTTCTTTTAAATAAGATAGCGACGATACCCCAGTACCAAAGTCATCCAATGCAACAGAGAAACCTTCTTCTCTAAATTTACTTACCGCCCTCATAGCTTCTTCCACATTTTTCACAAAACTATTCTCAGTTATTTCTAATTCTATTTGCGATGGCTCCAACCCATATTCGCTTAACTTTTCTGTGAATACCCCTAATAACAAAGGGGAAGTTATATACTCGCCTGGAATATTAATAGCTACTTGTTTGAATGAAATATCCTCCAATTTCCAAGATGCTATTTGTTTACAAACCCCATCTATTATCCAGTCAGTCACTTTAACCATACGGTCATATTCCTCTAAAATTGGAACAAAAACAGCAGGTGATAGATTACCGTATTTAGGATGATTCCATCTTAATAATGTCTCGAGCCCATCAATACACTGCGAGTACGAACTAAATTTCGGTTGATAAACAAGATATAACTCGCTTTCTTTCATAGCTCGATTTACATCTTCAGCTATTTCAAGATTAAATGTATACCTATGAATACTAGAATCATAGTAAATAATATCATGATCATACATAATAGAAGGATAGTTTAAAACGGCAAGTACATTTCTATAGATATCAGTGTCCTTCTCACCGTAATCGGCTTGAGATATAGCACATACTCCAAACAGCATTACTTCTCTATCTTGGACTCGAATAGGCTCACGAAGTGACTCTGCTAGCTTCTTCAACACCTCTTTTAACTGCTTTGCACTATCCACATCCCTAGTTAGCAAAGCAATACGATTCCCTCCTATCCGATAAAGCTCTGTTTTGGAAGGTGATATAGATTTGAACATATGTACTAGTTCTCGAATCACCTCATCACCGAAAGCATAATTGAACTCTCTGTTTATATGCTCTAAATCATGTATATGCCAAATAGCTAAAACTTTAGGTGACTGAATTTTCTTTTCAAACAACCGTCGATTAGGTAATTGTGTTAATGCATCGTAGTAATTCCCACGATACTCAATATACCGGTCTAACAAACTTGAAAGTAATAATACTCCCAAAAGTATAGCCATTCCTAAACCTACAATGACTGCTAATCCATACATTTCGGTCATATGAGAAGCCTCATGATTCAATTCATACCCCTTGGGAATATAAAAGTTCATAGCTGCCATACCGGTGTAATGCATACTAGAAATAGCCAACCCCATGATTAAAGAGATTAAAATCAGAAGTATATTTTTCGACTGATAGGTATGAACCTTCGCAAGAATGTAAACTGCTATAATAGAAACAAAAATTGAAATACAAATAGAAACTAAAAAAAGTAGAAGGTCATAAGTGTAAATAACGTCCATTTCCATCGAATACATTCCTATATAATGCATGGAGGAAATTCCTATCCCCATCGCTATCCCCGCGAATACATACGACCAATAGTTTCGTCTTGGAAGGTCTGCCAAATAGAAAGCTATAAATGAAGCTAACATAGCAGGAATAATTGATATAAGCGTAATAGTTTTGTTGTAGCTCATATTTACTGGCAATGAAAATGCACCCATTCCTATAAAATGCATAGACCATATACCAAACCCCAAGCATAGCGAGGCAAGCAGTAACCAGAAGCTTTTATGAAAAAAACTATTTTCTTTTGCTCTTCTTTTCAAGGAAATTGCCGTGTAAGATGCTACAATCGCTATAATAATTGAAAATACCACTATTGTCATAGAGTATTCACCGCTAATTTCCAAATATGCATCTTTTGAAGGACTAGTATTGTTAAAATTAAATATATTCTCCACCTCACTATACCAATTAGACTATAACATACTTAATTCAAAGTAATATATAAGTAAAAATTTAAAAGTACTATTAATTTTATATTAACACTATATAGTGAGGATAAAATTTCAGGAAAAGAATATTTGTTACTTGAAAAAAACACAGAAACTAGTTATAGTTTCTGTGTCTCTTTTTGTTCGTCCATACTCTCGCTGATTAAGCTTGCTAATACATGAACCCTTAGTATGATTCCTTTAATCATTAGCTCTTCATCCGTAACGACGATGGGGTATTTTGAATCTAATACATACGGAATAATATCTTGTACATATTCATCCGCCTTTACTGTTTTCACTTCTGTAGACATTACTTCTTGTAAGGTCTTTTTCTCTTTGAGACCATTAATCGCTTGGTCAATAGTAACTATTCCTTGTAGCTGGCGCTTACGATCCGTAACGAATGCACTAGAAATACCATTTTCTCTCATTACTTGAATAGCGACATTCAGCCCATCTTTTAAGGAAACTAACCCATATGGCTTAGACATAATATGTTCCGCCTGCAAAATTTTAGAACGATCAATATCTCGGATAAATTCTGAAATGTAATTGCTTGCCGGTTTTTCAAGAATTTCTTCTGGAGTACCGATTTGTTCAACTTTGCCATCCTTCATCACCGCTACACGGTCACCAATTTTAAAAGCTTCGTTAACATCATGTGTGATGAAAATAATAGTCTTTTGTAGTTTATTTTGTATATCTAGTAATTCTAATTGCATTTCACGTCGGATCAACGGATCAAGCGCACTAAATGGTTCATCCATAAGTAAAATGTCCGGATCATTCGCAAGTGCTCTAGCAATTCCTACACGTTGACGCATCCCTCCAGATAGTTCATCCGGAAATTGGTTTTCGTATCCTTTTAGCCCTACTGTTTCTAAATGTTTCCCGGCAATCTCCCGACGCTCTGCTTTAGACATCCCTCGTATTTCTAGGCCATATTCAATATTTTCTAGTACCGTTCTATGGCTGAATAAACCAAAATGTTGAAACACCATTGCAATTTTTTTCTGACGGAAATACTTTAGCTGATTTTTGTTATATCCAACTACATTTTCGCCATCGACGTAAATTGCCCCAGAGGTAGGCTTGTTCAATAAATTTAAGCAACGAATGAGCGTAGATTTTCCACTACCAGATAGTCCCATAATGACAAATGTCTCGCCTTCCATAATTTCCATAGATGCATTATATACACCTACCGTATGGCCCGTTTTCGCAAGAATTTCATCTTTTGGAACACCTTTTTCAACCATTGAAATGACCTTTTTAGGTCTTGGTCCAAATATTTTAGATACATTTTCTACCTTAAGTTTAACTGTCATGCTACATCCCTCCTATGTTTCTGAAGGCGATTTGCAATTCCTCCGGTAATTCGGTCAATTATTATCGCTAAGAATACAATACTAATCCCCGCTTCAAAACCAAGTGAAATATCAATACGATTTATCGCATACAGTACGCGCTCTCCAAGTCCTTGAGCACCTACCATCGATCCAACAACTGCCATAGATAGCGCCATCATTGTTGTTTGGTTAACACCCGCCATAATAGTTGGCAATGCTTGAGGTAATTGTACTTTCATAAGCATTTGAGAAGTGGAAGAACCAAATGATTGTGCTGATTCTACTACTTCCTTATCTACATTACGAATTCCTAGCTCAGTCAGTCGGATAACTGGGGGGAGTGCATAAATAATAGTAGCAA
The DNA here is from genome assembly GCF_038003145.1 of Psychrobacillus sp. FSL K6-1464. Taxonomy (NCBI): domain Bacteria; kingdom Bacillati; phylum Bacillota; class Bacilli; order Caryophanales; family Bacillaceae; genus Psychrobacillus; species Psychrobacillus sp. FSL K6-1464. Next base: position 227,031 of record NZ_JBBOOP010000001.1, on the reverse strand, counting down.
TAACGGCTGGAACATTCCCTAATGGGAAGAAAAATATTACAGGTATTAAATAAACAAAGCTTGGCATAGTTTGCATGGCATCTAAAACTGGTCTCATAATAGTAGACAATGATTTACTAAATGCCGTCGCAACGCCTAGTGGAATCCCGATTAATAAAGACAATATAACAGAGATTAATACTATTGAAATAGTAGTCATTGTTTCTGGCCATAAATCGAATGTACCTATCAGAAATATAAAGAAACCAAAAAGAAGTCCTCCATACAAATTAGTAAAATACCATCCTAGTAAAAAAATAATAATAATAAAAATCCACCAAGGGATTGCTAGAAGACCCGCTTCTAGACCCTTGATCATGGAAGAAGAAATAACAAAAATAAAATCAAAGAATGCATCAAAATTCATCGCCAAAAAATCAATAAAATTTTCTACTATATCCCCTATTGGTATTCGTACATCTGGAAATTCTGTCATAGACTATGGACTGTTTCAAAGAACAGTCGCATTCACCTCATTTTTTATAGGATAGATTACTTTTTATCATGAATTATTAGTTCAAAGCTGCTTTTACTTTTTCTGCAACTTCTTCAGACACCCACGTCGTCCAAATATCTTCATGCTCTTTCATCCACCACTGTGCGGCTTCTTCTGGTTCCACTTCATTTTCGTTCATATAATCTAACGCTTCTTCTGTTAAAGCGTTACTAGTTTCATATTTACTAAGGAATTCCGTAACATCCTTTGCCTGTGTTGGTAAATCTTTATGAACAGCAATTACAACATCATTTGGAGGGAATTCAGTTCCTTTGGATTCTTCCCAAGTTGCTGCGTCATATGGAACATCTTCAAGTAATGTTAAGTCATAACTAGCTGTTACCCATGTTGGTGACCAGTAATACCCTACCCAAGGTTCACCTTTTTTATATGCTCCCGCTAGATCTGCAACGATTGCAGAGTCTGATCCTGGTGCTAAATAGTTGAATTTTGCATCTAGACCATAAGTTTCAAGTTTCGACTCCAAGTGTTCACTTACCGCCCAACTAGATGGCGCTCCAATTATTCTTCCTTTAGTGCTATCTTCAGGATCTTGGAACAGCTCTGGATACTTCTCTAGGTCTTGTACAGTTTTCAAGTCAGGTGCAACCGCTTCAATCCCTTTTTCCGCATCTCCTTCTATAACATAGGTTGGAACATATAGTCCTTGCGAATTATCATTGAAATTAGTTGCTAGTTTCACTATACTTCCACTTTCAATTGCTTTTTCATAAACTTCTTTTGTATTATCCGTCCATATTTCCATATAGACATTTATGTCACCTTTTTCTAATGATTGCAAAGTAGCTGCCGTGGTTCCGCTTGTAACCTCAGTGTCATAGCCGTAACCTTCTTCCACAATCAATTGAGCTATACTATTATGTACACGGATACTATCCCATCCTGCATCTGCAAATTTAATCACTTCAATACTGTCTGTGCTCGTTTCACTACTACATGCACCAAGTACTAAAAGTGCACACAAAGAAGTAAACAACATCATTTTTCTCATAATTTATCCCCGTTTCTCTATTTATTAAATTAGACACATAGCCCTAACCCCCTATTACATACCCTATTTTTTAAAGTTTAATCATGTTATTTTTTATGTACCCACAATTTTCAAAAATTTGATGCGCTTTTCTAAGAGTTTTCATGTTAGTAGAGTTTAAAGCGAGAGGGGAAATAGATGGAGGTAAACAGAGGTATATTAACAGAAGAGCTAGTTTGACTTATTCGATTGAATACAACATTTAAGGAGGAATTTTTGGCGGATTACTATAATCTAAGAGTTACCTCTTTGAAGGGCATGCCTACGATCATTGTTTCCTTGATGAGAAAATCACAAAAAAGATTTACTAATTTTTTTCATTGCGATGTCGAATAGCTTCCCTAGTTTAGTTCTCAGATCTCCAGGGAAGCATTTGACACCGGTCTACAAGCGACTTCATTAGTAACTTGAACTAAACTTATTTCAGTTTTGTTACTTCTACTAACTCGTTAATCGGTAATTGTAATGCTCGGTTACCAAGATTCTGTTTTAGTTGTTCATTGTATAAGTATTCTTCAGGTGTAAATGAGTCTTCACGGCCTTTTTTCAAAAGTTCATAAAAAATAGGAGGTAAGAAGTTCTCCTTTAATACCACCTCTACTGCTTCTCCGGTTTCACGTGTAAAAATATACGCATAGGATGTTGGACGATATGGATCGTATTGAGCTTTTGGATAAGTTGTATCGACTATATATGTACCTCTTGATTGAGCACGGGTAACAAATTCGAAAACATCGCGAAATCCAGGACCTCCATGACCAGATAGGATGGAAATATCTTTACGATTTGGAACGTCCTCACCATATAAAGCTTCAAAAGCGGCTTGAATAACTCGGAAGCCTACACCTATCGCCATATAAGCAAGTGTCCCATGATATTTGTAAATGTCCTCAAAGCTAATTTCTATTAAATCATTACGATCATAGATCTTGATTGTTTGCATGCGTTTTATCCCCTAATTTTTTTTTGAGCTTTACCCTTTTTCTGAGCCTGCGCGCCTTATGAGAAAAACAAATTCTCCAGAAACTATATCGAGGCAATATCTATAGCTTTCCTTCCACCAGCCACGGTAAAAAGCCTCTTAAAAATCGTTCCGTTGCAGGCATGAAATAGGAACCGTAGTGGAAATCCGGATCCAGTGTTGTATTTAACCAAGTACCCTTTGTGCTTACTTTATCTATATAAATAACCGCCCCACCGTCATCTGTTGAAACGAGCACTTCACAGTTATCTGGCGGCCAATATACGCCGTGTTGGTGCCATGTTGCATCAGAAAGAGTTAAGTAATTTTTAAATAAGTCATGCTCAGGAGCAGATAATACTAGACCACTTTTCGGATCTTTGTCTAGCCACCACCAAAAGTTCGTAGGACGGAATTCCCATTTGTGACTAGGTAACCAATCAAATCCCTGTGGACCTAACGTAACGACTGTTCCCCCACCATTTGCAAACGCATAAATCTTCTCTACATTTTTCTTAAGTAATCCCAAATGTGTTTGAGAAGGAACAAGCAATACATCGACACCTTCCAAAGAAGCAGTTTCTAATTCGCGTATGGGAATAAGACGATTAATGTACTTGGCAAACTCAGATATTTTATATGTACGATGATGGTGTGAGCTACCACCATAAACAACTGCTATTTTTTTCATCATGTAGTCACCTCTTCTTGTAGCATCGCAATCTCTTCATGTACCCATTTTACTAACTGTGGACCAATTCGGTCGGTTGTTTTGTTGATCTCAGGCTTCATATAACCAAACAAGTCTGAACCCGCATGGACTAAAATAGTTCCTTTTGTGCTCACACGGTCAATATACGTTATTGGAGTATCCCCTGGTAAAGTTAAGAGAACTTCGGCGCCCTCTGGAGTAGGATGATGCCCTCGTGCAAAAAATCCAGAAACCCCTTTGTTATAGGTCATATCGTCCTCCAATACACCTTCAAATATTGGATGCTGTTTATGAATCGACACCTCATAGTCTTTATGACTATTAATCTCTTTTGGCACAAATAACTGACCACCAGGCAACCAATCTGTTACTAAGTTACCTGAAAATATGAGTATTTTTCTCGCATTCACAAAATCTAGAATGATTTGACGTTGTTCATATAAAAAGTCTTGATCGGCAAATCCACTTATAACTAAACAGTTATAAGCTGTTAAATCGATGTTGGATAGGTTATAAATATCGACATTCGTAAAATTTTCTCTTGTTTTATTTTTACCACGTTGTGCAAAAATTGCTCCTGGATTTAGTTCTATAAAGTTAGCTTTCATTATTGATCTCCTTTATGATTTTCTAATACGAGCAATGCCTCGATGAGTGATTTTGTATAAGGATGTTGCGGATTTTGAATAATATCATTTGTTTTACCATCCTCTACAATTTCACCTTGTTGTAACACGATTAATCGATCGCAAAACCCTTGTGTCAAAGCAATATCATGTGTAACAAATAAGTAAGAGACTTGATTGTATTCATTCATTTTTTTCATTAATTCCAGTAGTTCTAAACGTAGTGAAGTATCTAACATGGACGTTGGTTCATCTGCAATAATAAGCTTCGGTTCACATACGAAAGCACGCGCAAGACCAACCCGTTGTCGCTCTCCTCCAGATAATTCATGTGGATAACGATTTATATATTTATCAGGATCTAATGACACACTATTTAACGCATATCGTACCTTTTCTAAACGTTTTTCTTTGTTTCCTTTATCAATTCCCTGAATGACAAGTGGCTCTGCTACAAGCTGACCAATTTTCATACGTGATGAGAGGGCTTCGTATGGATCTTGAAACACCATTTGAATATACTTAGCAAGGGAACGACGTTTTTTTCCAGTAAGAGATAAAACCTCTTGGCCTTCGAAAAAAACCTCTCCTCCGTTCGACGTCTCGAGACCAGCAATTATACGACCAATCGTACTCTTCCCTGCGCCACTGGCCCCGATTAGCCCGATAATTTCACCGTGTTTTAATGAAAATGAAATAGATTTCAGCACATTTACTTGTACCTCTTTTGTGCGACCAAATGTTTTTTGTAATTCCTTTACCTCCACTAAAGATGTCATGAAATCAGCACCGTCTCTCTCCCTTTTTTCGGTTTCAATAACGGGATTGAATCGACTAAACGTCTCGTATATGGATGACTTGAGTTTTCAGCGACTTCAATCGACTCACCTCTATCTACGATATGACCATATTTCATAATAATTATCTGATCCGTAACCGATAGTACAGCTGGTAAATCATGCGATATAAAAATCATTGAAATATTTAACTCACGTTGCAATTTTCGTAGTAACTGAACAATTTCAACTTGAACAATTACATCAAGTCCGGTTGTCGGCTCATCAGCTATAATAAGTTTCGGTCGATTTATTAAGGCCATCGCAATAATTACGCGCTGACGCATACCACCAGATAATTCATGAGAGAAAGAAAATCTCCATTTAGTATCGAGTCCGACTTGTGTCATTACTTCTATTACACGTTGGTCCATACTAGATTCGTCTAATTTTTTATGTACTTTGATTGCTTCTTTTAACTGTTTTTCAATAGTAATAACAGGATTAAGCGCATTCATCGCAGCTTGTGCAATATATCCAATGTCCCGCCCGCGAAGTTGACGTATTTGCTCATCATCCAATGTTTCTAGTGATTGTCCTTCAAAATAAATTGAGCCTTTGCTTCTTCCCGGTAACTTCAGCTGTTGGATAATACTCGCAGCTACTGTTGATTTACCGCTTCCTGACTCTCCCACAATTCCTAGCACATCCCCTCGTTGTATTTCGAAAGAAACATTAGATACTACTTCTTGATAACAGCCCTTTTTAGGGTATTCGACAGTCAAATTTTGAACAGACAGCATAATATCTCGCTCAACTAGCGTTAAATCCTCTACTTTCTCCTGTTTTTGACGTTTCGGTGTGACCGCGTATGAACTTAGTCTTGGATTCACTTTTTCTTCTAAAAAATAGCCCATTAAAGAAAAGGCTAAGACCACTAGGACAATACAAATACCAGGAGGAATAATCCACCAAACCCATGCTTCTGTTAAAAATGCACTTCGACTATTGGCGTAATATAATATACTTCCCCAGCTCTTAACTAATGGATTTCCCATCCCTAAAAAACTAAGAGAAGATTCCAATAAGATGGCTGTATTTACAGCGCCAACAAATTGTGGGATGAATAGGGGAAAAACGCTCGGAAAAATATGTTTATTGAAAATATACCAATGGTTTGCTCCCATCGTCCTAGCTGCTAGCACTGGTCCTGTTGTTTTAATAGATAAAGTTTGTGCGCGAATTTGCCTTGCCTTTCCAGCCCACATAACTAAAGTAATAACAAATACTTGTGTAAATATTCCTGGTCCCATATATACGGCAATAACAATCATCAGAGGTAGAAATGGCAGTGTTAATACGACATCAATAACACGCATCACAATTACCTCAAACCAACCTCCGATATAACCCGCTAGAATACCAACACTACCTCCAATGAGTGTGGCAAATAGAGCTGTCAAAATTCCAATCGTTAATGAAGTTCGTGCCCCCTCCGCAAGCTCCGCTAAAATATCCTGTCCCATATCATTCGTTCCAAGAAAGTGGTCACTATTAGGAGCCAGAAAGGAAGGGCCAGATTGCTTATATGCGTCATATGGGATGATAAAAGGTCCAAGTACAGCAAAGAGTACAACACCAATAAATAAAATGAATCCTACAGTACCGATGACTTTTGTTGATTTACGCATGATTCATATCCGCTCCCTTTGTCTTTTTAAGCGTACGTGCACGAGGATCAATAAGTGGATACGTTAAATCAGCAAATAAGTTTGCTCCAATCACACCAAGTGTAATAATTAAAAATATGCCTTGCATCATTGGAAAGTCTCTTGCAATAACACTTTCATATAACAATCGACCAATTCCTGGATAAGAAAAGACAGATTCCACTACCACTGCTCCACCCACTAAAGTGCCTAATGTCATCGTAAAATGCGTATAAATGGGTAGCAAAGCATTGCGTAATGCATGATTAAAAATTAACCCTTTTTTATGTACACCTTTTGCCTCTGCCATCGTGATATAATCTTGCCCAAGAGATTCAAGCATTGAAGAACGTGTTAGCAAATAGTTCGATCCTACTGTTGCTAATGTGATCGTAGTAAGCGGCAGGATCGCATGCACTGCAACGTCCTTTATATACCCCCAAGTTGTTCCATCTTGCATCATTGAAAAAGCCCCGTATGTAGGAAACCAACCTAATTGAACCGCTAAAACAGCTAAAAATAATAGTCCTACCCAAAAACCTGGAACAGCTTGTAAGGTCAGCATTCCTATTAATAGTGAGACATCACGACCTTTCCCACGATTCCAAGCAGAATAAGCGCCCAATATAACGCCAATTACAGCACTTAATAACATAGCTGGCCCCACTAATAACAATGTCCATGGCAATCTATCGCCTATTATTGTCATCACAGGCTCTGCATATTTAATTGACACCCCAAAATCAAATGTCACAATCCCTTGTAAATATACAATATACTGTTCCCATAAAGACCCATCGAGACCTATCGATTCAAGAGCCTGCTGCTTTTGTACTTCTGTTAGTTCATTTATCGTATCGCCGAAAAAATATAACAGCGGATCACCTGGGGCTAATCGGGGCAAAGCGAAATTAATCGTCAATGCTACGAGGAACACCAGTCCATATTGAATTAGCTTTTTTCCAATTGACGATAGAGTCCTATTCATTTCTTACAACTCTCCTTATTCCACAAATTTTGGAGCTGTTGCCGAAACAGCTTGACGCGTTTCTTCTGGTAAGAATGAATATTTGTGCACAATCCCGTAACCTAAAGACTCTACATATTGGTCATACACCGTAGCGTTATAAGCGAAAACTTCCTCCGGATAATAAAGGGCAATCGCAGTAGGTTGGTTATTGTATAACTCCTGCATATTAAATGAAATTGCTTTACGATCTTCAATTGTGGATGCCGCCATCCAATCTTCAATCAATGTATCCATAGCAGGATAGGCTATATCTTTCGTCCATAGATATGATGCACGATGAGACATAATGAATTGATCTGGATCTGCTACACCATGCGGACCTATTAAACTAACATATGTATCAAAATTATCCTCTGAATTGGCAGCTGCATAAGTCGTAGCATCCATTGCTTCTACTTCAAACTGTAACCCTATATTTTTTAATTGCTCCTTCAGCATTTCAGCTACACGCACATAAACAGGTTCACTTGCAGAAACAATTGTATTCATCCGTAACGTTTCACCTTCTGGTGTTTCACGAAAACCATCATTATTTGTATCTTTGTAGCCAAGTGAGTCTAGAATTTCTGTTGCTTTCGCTATATCATATGGTGTCGATAAATCTGGATTTGTCCACGGAGAATCCGGGTGAGGATATCCAGTTAAACCAGCACGTCCTTGACCTAATAACACAGTATCAACAATGCTTTGACGATCTATCGCTAGAGATACCGCTCGGCGTACCTCTTCTGTATTAAATGGCTTTCGTTCATAATTTAAACCGAATTGGACAATAGATAATGGAGATACTTTTGCTAACTTCATCGCCTCGGTATTTTTAAATGAATCTTGTAATTCAGCTGGTACTGTACGCGTAGATGCATCAATCTCACCTGCACGTAATGCGTTAAACATAGCTGTTGCATCCTTTATAATCGGCATATTTATGGAAGCAACTGTTGGTTCACCCATGAAGTATTCATTATTCGCTTTAAATTTGTAATACTGGTCTGCTTCATATTCTTTTAAAACAAAAGGACCTGTTCCTACAGCTAACTTATTATATTGACGTGGATTTTCAACATCTTTCCAAATGTGCTCTGGTAAAATCGGCAAATCGGCAAAGGTAATACTCGCTAGTGATGGACAAGCATAGGCGCACTCAAAACGAACCGTTTTTCCATCCTCTTCAACTTCAATTTCATCAATTTTCGGTACTTCGCTAACATGATGTGTATGGCGGTTGGCTGAACCATCGCGGAAGTATTCATATGTAAATTTGACATCTTCTGCCGTAAAGTCTTCCCCGTCATGCCACTTTATACCATCACGTACCTTTACAATCCAAGTTGTATCATCAAGTTGCTCTGCAGACTCTGCTAACCATGGAATCGGTTCATCTACATATGGCGATGGTGAAAATAATTTGTCATATACTAAATCAGTTAACCAGTCGACGTTTCCGGTATATATATTTAATGGACCAACATCTGATGGAATCCCCACTTTTAACTCTGCTACTTGTTCCGTTACTGCTCCTTCACCTTCTAAATTTGTTTCATCAGCTTGTCCTTTAGCTTCATTCGATGAACAACCTGCTACTAAAAACACTAATAGTATAAGCGGTAAGCCCCATAATTTTTTAATCCCTTTATACACTATGCTTTCTCCTTTTTATTAAATAATTGATTTTTTATTCCTGCCTTCGTACTTTAACACCAACGATAATGATTCTCAATATCATTTATAATTCACATATCGACTTTTCACCTAGCTCCATGGAAGTAAGCGCTATCAATAAAATAAATAAATAGTATTATTCATTTTATTAATAGTTGCAAACTAGATTTGAAAATATAGAAAAACCCAAGCTATAAGAAGCTTGGGTTAGTTCATTCTATTGGCACTCAAAGGCTTTCCATATGTATAAATTGATTTTTGACGTATTTGCAGAAATTTAACTCTCTTTGGGTTAGCATTTTTTGTGGATTAGATACAATTGCATTTTGACGTTTAATACAAAGTCCATGAATCGACTTCGCCATAATCTTGTTCTGACCTAAAAGAGGCTCTATTATTTTTAAGGGCAAAAAAGAAATACCCATACTAGACAAGACAGCTTGTTTTATAATTTCAAAATTCGTCATCTGCATATATTGGACTTGTGCATTCTTTTGATCGATTTTATCTTTGATTAGTTGTTGCAAATACAAGTTTTCTGGTAGTAAGAGAGTTTGGTTTTTTAAATCTCGTGCGTAAATCACTTTTCTTCCTGCCAGCGGATGACTGCAATGCATTATTAAAAATAATTCCTCTTCAAATAATAAGTCCACTTTATATGCTTGTTGAAATTCTGAGTCATTCTCATAGATTGGCATAATTGCAAAATTTGTTTTCTCAAGAAGTAACTTTTCCTTAAGGCTTTCATAACAATTGCTTTTAATGGAGAATGATTGCTGTTCAAATTCATCTATATGGAGAGGTAAAATAGTCGCAAAATATTTTTCAGCTATGTAATGACTTATGTGTACGGAAAGTGGAGAATTTACTTGGTGCAATTCTTGTTCCATTTGCTTATCTAGTAATAATATTTTCCTAGCATATTGTAAAAAAACTTCCCCTTGCTCTGTTAATTCAATTTGTCTATTTTTACGTTGAATTAATATGGTCTTATATTTTTCTTCTAGCTGTTGAATTTGATGACTAATTGTTGGTTGAGAACAAAACATTCTACGAGCCGTCTCTGTAAATGAACGACATTCAGCTAGAACGATAAACATTTGCATTTTATCTAGCATGCAACTGACTCCCTTTTATATGAATATCACTACTGATAATGATAATCGTTTTCATTATAGTTTATCATTTGCACTTACTGATGTCGATCATCATTTCAAGTAACAAAAAGAGTGGCCCTGCATATGAGGACCACTACTTAAGTATTAGAGAATTCTATTTTGAGGTTCTCTATTTTCTAAAACTGCTTCTATATCTTTTGCATTCATTTGCATCATCGCTTGGCGAGTGCGGATACTGGCACTACCGATATGGGGAGACACCGTTACATTAGGTAAAGTTAGTAGAGGATGATCCACCGGTACAGGCTCTTGCTCAAATACATCTAGTCCTGCAGCCCATATCTTTTTCGACGCCAGTGCTTCATAAAGAGCTTGTTCATCTACTATGCCACCTCGTGCGACATTAATAATTGCTGCAGTTTCTTTCATCATATTAAGTTCACGTTCCCCTATAAGTCCCTTTGTTTCAGGTGTAAGTGGAGTTAATAGAATGACAAAATCAGATTGCTTAAGTAATTCGTCTAATTCCGCGTAAGTAAAGCCGTACGTTTCTTCTGCATCTAGTTTTCTAGAGCGATTATGATATAACACATTCATATCAAAGCCTTTCGCACGTCTAGCAACCGCTTCCCCTATACGTCCCATTCCTACAATACCGAGTGTTGCACCGAAAACGTCCATTCCTGTATATTGCATTGGTGACCAGGAATCCCAGTTACCCGAACGAATTTCTTGTTCTACTTCTGTTATTCTTCGAGCAGTTGCTAATAGTAAAGCAAATGCTAAGTCTGCTGTTGTCTCTGTTAATACTCCCGGAGTATTTGTTACGACAATACTACGGTCTTTTGCTGCCTCTATGTCTATATTGTTATAGCCCACTGCAAAATTACTAATTACTTTTAAATTTGGAAGGCTTTCAATTAGTGTACGATCGATATTATCGGATAACATCGTCCATAGAGCGTACGCGTCTTTAGCATTTGTTATTATTTCTTCATTTGTCATTCCAATAGTTTCGCTATGCCACATTTGTACATCAAACTTTTTTCTTAAAGGCTCAATGATTTCTTCGGGTAGTTTACGAGTTATGTATATTTTCTTCAAAACTTTATCCTCCCTCGAGTTATGGATTCTTGTGTTTCTCTGGTGCTTTCGGGTGATTATCCCCAACATTCCGGTGTTTCTCCAAATATCCATTATGATTCACCCAGCCCTCAAACAATCGGGTTAGATAAAGCATGGACGAAAGTAGGAAATTTTGCAAACATATTTACAACTTCAAATAGCTACGTTATACTTTGGGCATATTAAAAACTACATACCGTTTTGCGCACTAGGGGTGCCCACTTTGGCTGAGATGCGAGCATTTTGCTCCGATCCCTTAAAACTCGATCAGGATAATACCTGCGTGAGGAAGTGCGGTGACTTCCCTAATATTTTTGTATTGGATAAGTGGCTGCATCTTCACGGATGTGGTCTTTTTTTATGAAAAAATACAGGGAGGTTTTTTAAATGGAGTGTGGATTGAGCCCAATTATCGGATTTCGTTTTTCGTTACATCCGATGACAAATGATTTTATCAAAGTGATTAAAGGTGCTTTGAAGGAGACGGATGCGACGAATGTGTGGATGCACACAGATGATGTGTCGACGGTTATTCGTGGCAAACAAGTACATGTATTTAATGTGGCAAAAGCAATTACATTGCATGCTGCTAAAACAGGAGAACATATTGCACTGTCCGGTACTTTTTCCGCTGGTTGCCCCGGTGATTCTGCAGGAGATGTCTATCTAGACAAAGGCGATATAATTGCCAACACAGATATAACAAAACAATATGTATCTTCTCAATTTGCTCTATACCCGATGAATAACCCGAGTTATATGGACATTATTTACCGTGAAGTGGATCGTGCTAAAGCACAAGGTGTGTTTAATGATTCCATGCATTATGCGAGTGGTATTCATGGAGATATTCATGATGTGTTTGCGTTTTATGAAGAAGCATTCACGAATGCCCGCTCAGATGAGCATAAGCATTTGGTTATGACCGTTTCTATGAGTATTAACAGCCCCTCTCATGGAGGTCGTTAACATGCTGAAATCATGGAAGCTAAAAGAAATCGTGTTAATGTCTTTACTTGCCGTTGTATTTGGCATTGTGTATTTATTGTTCTTGCATGTCGGTAATATTTGGGCTGGATTTATAGGTCCGATTGCATATGAATGGATTTTTGGGATTTGGTTTATCGTGTCTATTATTAGTATGTATATTATTCGAAAGCCAGGTGCTGCAGTTATTTCAGAAACAATCGCCGCTGCCATTGAGGTGTTGTTAGGAAATGCCGTTGGACCCCGACTAATTCTATCAGGTGTTATTCAGGGCTTAGGGGCAGAAGCAGTATTTGCTGCAACTAGATACAAACGCTTTGATATTTGGATTCTAATCCTAGCGGGTGTGGGATCTTCGGTATTTAGTTTTGCCTACGGGTATTTGTTAGGTGGCTTTACGGTATTCAGTACTGGTTATGTTGCGCTGATGCTTGGCATTCGCATATTGAGTGGAGCTCTCCTTGCTGGTGTTGGAGGTAAAGCGGTTGCCGATGGCTTACTAGCAACAGGCTCTCTTCGAGGATACGCTATTTCACGACCGAAAAAAGGTGATGCTCGTGCATGACGTCATTTCGTTTGAGAAGGTCAGCTTTCGATATCCAGATGAGGAAAAATGGACTTTGACTGACTTTTCATTTGCAGTACAAAAAGGTTCCAGGGTTGTGTTAACTGGTCCTAGCGGCTGTGGAAAAACGACACTACTTTACTTGTGCAATCGATTATATCCCGATAATTGCGATGGTATTTTAACGGGCAATATTGAGCTATTTGGGAAGGATAGTCGGACATTCATTGCCGGGGAAATAAATCATCGAATTGCTACCGTTTTTCAGGATCCAGATGCGCAATTTTGTATGCAAACAGTGGAAGAGGAGCTTGCTTTTACGCTAGAAAATTTGCAGGTGAAACGTGAAGAGATGGAGAATCGAATAAGAGAGGTACTTGCTCTCACAAATTTAACTGACTTTCGATATTCTATTATTCAACAGCTTTCAGGTGGGCAGAAGCAACAAATCGCTACTGCATGTGCACTTATTATGGAGCCCGAGATTTTGCTGTTAGACGAACCAATCGCTCATTTGGACCCTTATACAGCTAAAAGATATATAGAATGGTTGGATCAGCTACAGCAAAATCGGCAAATGACAATTGTTGCAATTGAACATCGCTTGGACTTATGGGGAGATTTTTTTGACAGGATCATTCCTTTGAGCGAAAGCGATGAACCATCCATACTTCCTAAAAGAATGACTTCTATAAAACCAGATATTTCCATTCAAGCAACAGAAATAGAGACAAAAACTTTTTTGAAGCCCGCCTCATTTTCTTTACAGCGCGGAGAAATTACCATTCTTGCTGGACCTAACGGTAGTGGTAAATCAACTTTATTAAAGGCCTTATGTCATTTGATTCCTAGAAATGGATTAGTAGAACCGACGTTCTTAGGCTATGTTCCGCAATCACCTGAGTTTTTGTTTCTTACTAAGACTGTTCAAGATGAAGTGGCATATGGCGGTGGATATGGTGTGGATAACATGTTGCAGCGATTAAAACTAATGGACATTGCTGCTTCACATCCTTTTTCTATTAGTCATGGTCAAAAACGAAGGGTAGCCATTGCCGCAATGCTTTGTGATGGGAGAGAAGTAATTTTAATGGATGAACCTACCTCAGGTCAGGATGCTGCCGCATTATCAGAGCTATATCAACTAATAGATGAGCGTGCTCATGATGGCACTACATTTTTAATCGTTACGCACGATATGGAGTTCGCCTATTGTCTAGCAGATTCTATTATATTGATGGAGGATGGTAGTTTAACTGGGAAGTTTCCTGCGTTAGCCGTTTGGGAGAACGAAAAGTTATTACTGGAGCATCATTTACTCCCACCGAAAGGACTGATGCAATGTGAGAAGTCTTTTGCATAGAATGAATCCTTCCGTGAAGTTTGTTTTAATCACTGTGTGCATGTTCACGATGGCTTTTTTCTTTGATCCAGTGACCCCCCTTCTATTTTGGGCTGGTGTACTTTTAATGCAAATATTGTTCAGTCAAACTGATTGGAAGAAGTGGCTATTCTTTATGATTCCATTTTTTATAATGTCTTTTGGTTATTTTTGGACGACACTTGTATTTGCTAAGGAAACGGTCGGTCCTATCATTTGGTCAATCGGGTCTGTTCATGTGACAGAACTCCAGCTACACCATGCACTTTCTTTGAGCTTCCGTGTTTTAGCTTTTTCAAGTTTGTCTCTATTGTTTGCTTTAACAACTAATCCCGTTACGTTCATATTAAGTTTAATGCAACAATTAAAACTATCCCCTAAAATAGCTTATGGCATTTTAGTAGGCTTTCAGTTTTTACCAGTTATAAAAGACGAATTTATACAAATTCAGCAGGCACAACGGTTGAGAGGAATTGTTCAGAAAAAAAATGCCTTACAGCGTTTGTTGGATACTCGCCTAGTCCTTATTCCCTTGCTTGCGGGTGCTGTCCGTAAAGCCGAGCGATCAGCATTTGCCATGGAAGCAAGGGGCTTTACAGGAGAACGGAGAGGTGGTTTCTTTCATGAGATCTTAGTTGATAAAGTAGATGCTTTTTTAGGAGTACTATTTTTATTTGTATTAGTTTTAAGCTGTACGAACTCCTTCTGGCTTGGTTAAAATAGAAGTAGAATTTCTTAAAACAGTTGGGAGTGTTGTTGGATGCCATCAGTAATATTGCTACGAGGGATCAATCTCGGTGCTAAAAATAAGGTAGATATGAAATCCTTAAAATCTCTTTTTGAAGAGATGAGTTATGAAAATGTACAAACCTATATTCAGACTGGAAACGTAATAGTGGAACAGTCTGTTATTGATGGCCCCTCTTTAGAGGTAGCTCTTCTAGAATCTTATGGATTTGAAATACCTGTAACAATCCGTTCAAAAGAAGAGTTGGAAGAGATTCAGCAGCATCCTATCTTTTACAAAGACCAAGTGTATGTGATGTTTTTAACACAGGAAATTTCGGAGGAGCAACAAGAAATGCTTGTAGGTTTAATAGATGATGAATTTGTTGTTTGGAAAAACCGAAACGTGATTATTAGTCTTTCTAAAACCTATCATCAAACAAAGTTTACGAATGCTTTTTTTGAGCGTAAACTCGGGATTCCCTCCACAGCTCGCAATAAAAATACGGTTAACAAAATAATTGCAAAAATGTCATAAGTATTCTTTATGTATAATGATGAATTTTATAAATTATTCTTATAACTATCTTTCCCATACAATGAAAGTATAAGGAGGGATTAACGATGTCATTTGTATTTCAATCAATCGATCACGTTCAATTAGCAGCTCCAAAGGATTCTGAATCTATCGCAAGAAAATTTTACAGGGAAATTTTAGGTTTTACGGAAGTAGAAAAACCTGCACTTCTAAAAAAACGGGGTGGCGTTTGGTTTGGTTTCGGCTCTTATCAAATCCATATCGGTATTGAAGAGCCATTTGCACCAGCTAAAAAAGCTCACCCTGCTTTTCAAGTAAAAAATTTAGATGCTTTAAAAGCACATTTAGCTGAATGTGATGTGAATTTTATAGTCGATGTCGACTTACCCGGAGCCAATCGGATATATATACACGATCCATTTGGCAATCGTATCGAAATATTAGAGTGGATTTCTTGATTTAATATAATAATAGCCCATATTTCATAATGAAATATGGGCTATTTGTAATTCATTTATAAAGTCAAATAACCATCTTTATAAAAAAGCTCAGAATAAGTTTATTGTTGCGAAATAAGGGGATTTTATCTATATATTATTAAGGAGGAATTTCTCATGACAAATACACCAGAAACTTTAGATGCACTAAAATCAATTATCAAAAGTGCCAAGGTCGCGATGCTTGTAACACACAGTCCGGAAAACCGCTTAGTAGCACGTCCGATGCAATTACAAGAGGTAGAATTTGACGGTGATTTATGGTTTTTAACACGTACGGATACCGATAAATATGAAGAAATCAAAACAAATGATGACGTCAACGTTATCATTTCGGAAAAATCGTATGCGTCGATTAGTGGAACAGCTGAAATTGTCGATGACCTTAATAAGAAAAAAGAGTTTTGGAATAAAGCCTATGAAGTGATGTTTGATATGGATTATACGGACCCTCGACTGATACTGATTAAAGTAAAATCTGAAACAGCCGAATATTGGGAGACAGGATCAATGATCAAGTCTGCATATAATTTCATGAAAAAAGTAGTAGGCAAAGAAGAGCCTGTTGAACCTGGTAAGAGTACAAATGAAACTTTAAAACTTTAAAACTTCTAGGCCACTATGTTAACAGTCTATCTCACGAAAAATAGCAATTGCTTTATTGAACGTATGTAATAGTTCAATAAAGCAATTTTTTGTTATCCGTATTTTAATCCATTAATAGTTTCCACTATTATATTAAAGATCATCAAATCCATTATCAATAGCATTTACTTTTACATATTGACGGGATTTTTGTTCAAAGAAATCTGTTTTTGTTCCATCAATATTATCTGCATAGGCACGTATCCATTTCATTGGGTTTTCTACATATTCAGGATATATTTCCTCCAAACCGATTAAACGTAACATTTTGTTAGCACGGTATTTAATATACCCATGCATTTCTTCTAATTCAATTCCCTCGATATCAGCCAATACATACTCCGACCATTCTATTTCTAACTCTACGGATTCTTTAAATTGTTCGTATACCCATTCAATTAGCTCTTCGTTATTCAGTTCAGGGTTTTCAGAAAGAGTTGCTCTAAACAGTTCCGATATAAATCGTCCGTGCTCTAGCTCGTCTCGGTTTATATAGCTAATCATTGTAGAAGTCCCAACCATCTTGTTATAGCGAGCAAGATTATAGAAATAGGCAAAGCCTGAATAGAAAAACAGTCCTTCTAATAAGGTAGTGTATGTTAACGTTTTTAATATGTTTTCTGTCGTCGGGTTTTCTACAAAGTCATTATAATACTTCGCGATGTTTTTATTTCGCTTGAGTAAAATTTCGTCTGTTCTCCCAAATTCAAATGCCTTATTTTGCTGATCAAGCGATACGATAGAAGATAATACATACGAATAACTTTCATTATGCACCGCTTCTTGCTGTGCAATTACAGCCATGATTGATTGGACTGACGGGTCGGTTGCGTAAAGCGATAATAACAGTGCTGTACGTGTTTGAGGTGCATCCAATGTCGCAAGCAAGCCAATAATTTTCAAATAGGCATCCTGCTCCGACTGACTAAGGCTTGCAAACTGCTTTATATCATTGGACATATTGATCTCATCTGCCTGCCAGTAATTACCTAGCAAGCGCTTGTACATCTTATGCCAGTGTGGATACGCAATATCGTTCCAATTTAATATTCCACTTGACTGGCCGTTGAAAATTCCTGTCGATTTGTTCGGATTTCTAGGTTCTAATGTTTTTGCCTTCTGCATGTTCCAAAACTCCTTCTAACCATTTACTTACCAGCCTCTCCTGGCTGCCTCTCGGTGATTGCTCAATTTTCAAACCCGGATAATCACTGTTATAGAAACGAGCTAATTTGTTTACAGCATTACAAAACAAATCATCTCCACCAAACTGTGTGTCCCCAGTCCCAAAGATATAGACATTGTTAGGCTTGTCACCAACTTCTCTTGCAAAGTGCTTCATTTCCTCGGGCGTGCTTCCCTTATCCCAAGTAAAAGTTCCGAGAAAAATAAGGTTATATTCAAACAAATTTGGTACTGCTCCATAGCCAATACTATACATATCTATTTCAAAGTTGCCGGCTTCCAATTGCTTCTTCAATAGATCCGCTACTTCCTCGGTATTACCGCTATAGCTTAAATAGCAAATGATCGCTTTCATTAGCTTGAACAAGAGTCACAATCTACTAATTCAACTGAAGTGGAACGCACATAATAAGTTGTTTTCAACCCGCTATTCCATGCATCTAGATGTAAATCTAATAATTCTTTTGCTTTGATTGTGTTTTGCACATATAGGTTTAATGAAACTCCTTGGTCGATATGACGCCCGCGTGCAGCGTTTTGTTTAAGCGTCCAATGCTGATCGATGAAATACGCTGATTTATAATACCATGTAGTCTCAGAATTCAAATCTGGTACAGTGACCGGAATTTTATAATCCTTCTTCTCTTCCGAGTATGACTTCTGGAATATAGGATCTATGCTTGCAGTACTTCCAGCTATGATCGATGTTGAAGAGTTCGGAGCAACTGCCATTAAATATCCGTTCCGTATCCCACTTTCCCCTACAATATCCCGTAATTCATTCCACTCTTTACTATCGTATTGACGATTGTCAAAATAAACTCCTGTTTGCCAATCTGACCCTTCAAATAATGGATATGCCCCTTTTTCCTTCGCAAGCTCCGCAGAAGCTTTAATCGTTAAGTATGCAATTTTTTCATACAATGAATCCGCAAGCTCAACCGCTTCATCAGACTCCCAGCGAATACTCTTTAGTGCCAGTAAATGATGCCATCCAAATGTCCCAAGCCCAATCCCTCTGTACCTAGAATTTGTACGTTCCGCCTGAGGAACTGGAATCATATTTAGATCAATCACATTGTCGAGCATCCGAACCTGAATTTTTATAAGCTTTTCTAATACATCTGCCGGAACTGCATTCCCTAAGTTTATAGACGACAGATTACATACGACAAAATCCCCTGGTTTACGACGAGTGACAATGATATCGTCTTCAATTTGAATCGACTCAAATGTAGTTGCACTTTGGTTTTGGAAAATTTCCGTACAAAGATTACTACTATAAATCATCCCTGCATGCTTGTTAGGGTTGCTGCGATTGACTTCATCGCGGTAAAACATAAACGGTACTCCTGTCTCTAGCTGAGAACGCATAATTCGCTTCATCAAGTCGATAGCGGGAACAGTTTCACGAGACAAGCGATGATCGCTAACGCATTCCTCGTACTTTTGGCGGAATGATCCATCGCCACGTTTTTCATCATAAAAGTCCTCCAAAGAATAGCCTTTAAGCTGACGAACTTCATGAGGGTCAAATAAATGCCATTCCTCTCTAGCATCGACTTTCTCCATGAATAAATCGGGCAAACATACACCAGTAAAAATATCGTGCGCTCGTAGTCGTTCATCACCGTTATTTAAACGTAAATCTAAAAATGTAAATATATCTTTATGCCAAACATCTAAATACACAGCTACTGCCCCTTGGCGTTGCCCAAGCTGATCAACACTTACTGCTGTATTATTAAGTTGTTTAATCCAAGGAAGCACACCACTGGAAGCACCAACAAAACCTCTAATAGAAGATCCACGGCTACGCACTTTGCCCATATACACACCTATACCCCCGCCAAATTTGGATAGGGTTGCAACGTCCGTATTGCTATCGTAGATTCCTTGAAGGCTATCGTCTACCGTATCGATAAAGCAGCTAGAGAGCTGTCCATGAGGCTTACCTGCATTAGATAGTGTTGGTGTTGCTACTGTCATATATAGGTTGCTCATCGCCCAATAGGATTCTTTTACTTTCTCTAAACGATTTTCTTGCTCATCCTTCATCAGTGTCATTGCAATAATAAGCCAACGTTCCTGAGGCAGTTCGACTATTGTTTTATCAAAGTCCTTCGCTACATATCGATCTAATAGTGTTTTTAGACCGATATAAGTAAATAAATAATCTCTTTCCTGTACGAGGATTTCAGATAGCTGCTCTAGTTCTTGTAGTGAGTATGCTTGTTTAAGACGTTTATCGTAAATGCCTTTATCACTTAACAGTTGAACATTACTAGCAAACTTTGTGTACACTGCATCCACAGTTGTGTTTCTTCTCTCAGCTACTTGTTCATACACCTGCGCTAAATGAACTCTTGCTGCTACAAAGGTCCAGTACGTTTCTTGTTCATCTAGAAAACTTAATGCTTCTAGTGACATTGACTTCGACCAAGCAGCTATTGTACCTTCCGGGTGTTTTTGCATCCATCTTTCATGTGTTTTTATAAGAGGAGTAATTTTTTCCTCCCCAAATTCTTTTGTTAGATTATGTAGGACTTCTTGTTTCGTTGTGTTTGAGATGATTGTCATTTGAATTCCTCCTATTTTTTAAACGGTTACAGTTATGTGGCACTTCCCTCCAAACCACAAAACAAAAAAAGCGATGACACAGCCATCTTCGGCTGAGACATCGCTCAAAATTAAAAGTGTAGGATACAACAAGACATATCAATCATTCGAGATAGAGGCCTTCGCTCCCACCTCTCAACCCCCGAAGAAAGTGTTGCTTACCGATGAAAAGGCAGGTCTACTGGCTCGTGTTTCATCCTTCTGTTGTCCTTCCCACGATCACTCGCAGTGGCTATTCAACAGTCGTCCACACTTACAGTTGCGGGGACAGCTTCGGCATTTTACCGAATTCCCTTTTAAACCATAAAGGTACCTTTTCATCGTTAACATACTATATATTGTGTTTAGTTCATTTATATAATCTAACATATTGTGTTTAACTGAGCAACTCCTAATTCAAGCTGTCAATTCTCTAGGGGAACTAATACATCAAGTGATTCAGCGATTTTTAGCTAAAATCACTTGATATTATTTTTGCAAACATTACTTTTGACCACTCAATCGACCCTCACTCTTTAGGGTGAAGAAATACCAGGATTTTACCATCCTGTGCTTCATTCGAATAGAGTTCAGCTTCATTATCTGGAACTCCAATTTCCATAAGAGCATGTTTTAATCCTCCAGAACCAGAGTTGGCTCCTACTACTGCTCCGCCAATTGTTGTAATAATTGGACCTGCAGCCAACACAGCACCAAACCCTGGGATTAATATAGTGGATAACCCTGCTATCACCCCTGCTATTCCAATTGCTCCTCCAGTTACAGCTCCAACAATTGCTCCATCCTTTGTGGAGGGTTTTAATTCCTGTGCGATTTCAGATGTTTCATTTATATTTTTAGCAATAACTGAAATTTCTTCGGTTGTATAGCCCTTCGCTTTTAAATCTTCCACAACTTCAGCTGCTTGTTGTTCATTTTCGTATACGCCAACAATATGATTCTTCATTAAAAATTACCTCCTGATTGCTTTTCCTATGTATTCTTTACCCGATCTTTAGTTCTTCTAGACACCTTAAAGCTTCAATCCCTATATAATTTAAGTGAACACGTTCACAATCTTTTATTTCAACATAAATAACCAGTAGTAGGGACAATCATTATCCAATATTCATCCTTTTTCCTTAACAAATTCTTTCTTTTAAAGAGAGACGTGCTTTTCTTATTTCACTAAGTAGTCCATACCAAATCCACTCAAAAAAAGCACTGCCAGAGGCAATGCTTTTTCCCTATAGTTTTAGTCCTACTCCACGAACTACTTAACAAAATTCGCCAACTTATTTAAAGAAATACGATAACTGCAAGAACCACTGCTAAAATAATGCGATAAATTGCGAACGGCATTAATTTAACGCGTGAGATTAATTTCAAGAAGAACTTAATAGAAATAAGTGCAAAAACAAATGCACTAATAAATCCTACTATATAAAAACTCAAGTGGTTCATATCAATATCTTCCCAGTTTTTCAAAACAGATATCAAACTTGCTCCAGCCATAATCGGAACAGCCATGATGAATGTGAAGTCTGCTGCTGTTTTATGATTCATCCCGAATAATACACCACCAGAAATGGTAGCACCTGAACGTGAGAACCCCGGCCATAACGAAAGACATTGTACTAAACCTACTTTGAAAGCTTGTGCATATGTAATTTGATCTAGACTTACGATAGAAGGATTTTTCGGTCCAAATTTATCTGCAATAATCATTAAAATAGAACCCGCTATAAGACTAAATATTACGGTTTCTATACCAAATAAATTCTTATCGATAAAATCTTCTAATAGAACTCCCAATACTCCTGCTGGAATAATCCCAACTATAACATGAAGCAAGTTGAACTGTTTACTCGATTCTTCTGTATCAATTTTATACAAGCCGACTAAACTGAATAATCGCTTCCACATCACTACTACTACCGCTAAAATAGAACCCAATTGAACAACAATTTTAAATGTATTAGCAGAATATTTCCCTAAAAAATCTTCCGTCTTCAACCACATATCATCGACAATAATCATATGTCCCGTAGACGATACCGGTGCAAACTCTGTCATTCCTTCTACAAATCCAAGTATAAGTGCTTTTAATAACTCTAAAATTTCCATAAAATCTCCTTAATCTCGTTTTTTAAAGTACCAAATCAGAAATGCAATACCACAAATAGCTATAATGGTATATACAATATTGGAGTAAATATCCATATATCCAACAATTTCATCCCAGTTATCTCCAACCGCCGCTCCTACCGAGACTAATACTGTATTCCATATTAACGTTCCAAGTGTCGTAAATAGAAGAAATAATCCAAACTTCATATTCGACATCCCTGCAGGAATTGAAATAAGGCTTCTCACCAGTGGTATTAATCTTCCGAAAAAGACTGCCCAGACTCCATATTTATCAAACCAAGCGTCGGCTTTATGAATATCCTTAATCGTTAATCGTAGGAACTTACCATACTTCCCAACAATTTTCTCCAACCGCTCCACATCTAAAAGTAACCCGATACCATACAAGATAGTCGCACCAATGACAGAACCGGCCGTGGAAGCAATAATAATACCAAGCTTCGTCATGCTAGTCATCGTTGTCATATATCCTCCCAAGGTTAAAATCACTTCAGAAGGAATTGGCGGGAAAATATTTTCTGCTAAAATTAATAAAAATACTCCTAGATAACCAAACTGATTCATCCAGTCTGTAATCCATGCTTCCATTATACTTCCACATCCTCTAACTTAATGTTTATTGACCATAGCTCTGATTGACTACCTAACCTTATAGGTGGTCCCCAAAAACCAAATCCAGAAGATACAATTGCATGTAAACTTCCCTTTTGCCTATACCCATAATCTAATTCAAAAATCCTTCTTGTAAATAAATGATTGGGCCACATTTGCCCAAGATGTGTATGACCGGACACATGAAAATCTACTTTTTCGTTCTCAGGTATTAATAAATTAGACGGTGTATGGTCCATTACAAACCATGGTAAATCCTTTTCTTCCGGAGCTAACTCAGATAATTGCTTTCTGTTTTTGTTCGTTATGTCTTCACGACCCGTCAAATAGAACGAATCTGCTACTAAAATAGTTTCATCTAATAACATGTGAACGTTGGATGCTTCCATCTCTTCTACTAATAGAGGAATTTTCTTTCCATAATATTCATGGTTTCCAAGCACCCCGTATATACCATACGTAGATTGTAGCTGTTTCATAACTTCGGACATACCTTTTTCCACAAACCAAATTGGATCATCATCGACTAAATCTCCTGCTAACAACACTAAATCTGGCTTCTGAGCATTTGCTTTTTTCACAAAGCGAGTTAAATGTGCCTTATTGGATAATAAACCAAGGTGGAAATCAGATGCAACTACTACTTTAATAGAATCTGGTTTAGAGCCCTTTTTCGGCATTACAATAGAAAGCTCACGAACTACCGGTGTGTATGCGTTATATGTGCCAAATATTAAAACAAAGATGAAAATCCCACAAACTAACCATCCTATTAAATTTAGATGTGTTGGGAAAATCCACAAAAGTATGGTCGCAATTGGGAAAAGAATAATCCCATACTGCATGACAATAAACCAGTAGGACCCTATTATACTAAAGAGTCGCAACTTATGACTGATTCTCCCAATGAAAAATCCAAAAGCAAGTATTCCCCAGACAAAACTAAATAACCAAGTATTTATAGGGAGATAAAGATCTAACCACTTGGCAACTCCCCAGCCAAAGTAAAATACGATTGCAGAATATAAGAGGATTACTACTGCTGCTCCAGCGATTCTTTTCATGTATCATTTCTCCAATGTATGTATTTTTCACTTAACAAAGTATCGGATAACGAGTAGATTCCTGACTACTTTTTCATAAGTATAGCAGAAAATGTCTTAGTACCCCTAAGGCTCAAGACCGATAAGAAAATCAATTCTAAGCCCGTTTGGATTCATTTCTAATATTGGTAAGCTTGTAATACAAACGAGAGGAGGAACAAATATATGAAAAAAAGATTTGGTTTATTAACACTAGGAATTATTGCAGGGATTGTAGCATTAGCTAACTTAGGTTCGCTCTTAGCTCTTGGGGTCTCCGCAGCAATCGTTTTTGCAGGGGTACATTTTTACTTAAAGAGTGATTCAACCTTCTTGAAAATCTTTTGGGCAAGCGTAGGAATCCTTGGTTTAATCAGTGCCGTTGTAAACGTGCCTGGATTCTTCGGTATCTTAGCAATTCTAGCGGTTTGGTATGTAGTGAAAAAATGGAACAACGAAGAAGTAAATTTTTCATCTTCAATCGTTAAAACAGATGACCCATTTGTAAACTTTGAAAAACAATGGAACGAGCTTTCAAAATAAGGAGGAAATGAAAATGACATCACTATTAAACAGACTAAAATACTCAATAGAAGCAGACTTACACAAGCTTTTTGACAAAAAAGAAGAAAAAAATCCGATTGCAATGCTTAACCAATATATTAGGGAAGCAGAGAAACAAACAGAACAAACTGGTAAATGGTTAGAGCGTCAAGGAAACTTAAAGCAAGAACTTGAAAAAGAATTAGTGGAAACGATGCAGATGGTTGAAAAACGTAAAAACCAAGTAGATCTAGCAACTGCAAGTGGTGAGGAAGACTTAGCTGCTTTCGCCTTAGCTGAAGTAACAGCTTACGAAGAACGTGCCATTGTACTGCAGAACAGTATTCACCAAACAACGGAAGAGCTTTTCGGTTTAGAACGTAAATACGAAGAGATGAAACATAAAATTAAAGACATGAAAGTTCGCCAATTACAATTGATGGGAAAAGAAAATGTAACTCGTGCACACCATCAAATGGATCGAATTCTACAACCTGAACAAAAAGAAAAGAATTTCGGTACTTTCGAAGACATGGAACAGTACATCGAACGTCTGGGCCAAAAGATTGAAAAAGAGCATGAAGTCACTTCGATGGAACAGCGTTTACAAATGTTAGAAAAAAATGCACAAACTAAAGAAGAAATTGTGTAAACTAGAGGAAAGACGCAAGACAGATGGAAAAGCGTAGCAGGCATTAAAGAGGAGGAGGCACTCGCCTTCTCCTTTATCCAGGTTCAACTAGCCATTAGCGGAACCCGCTGATGGAATTTTCACCTAATGCGAAGAAGGAGGAATACTCATTATGAAAGAAAACCAAACGAACAAGTTAGCTTTTATACTCATTTGTTTTGTTTTCCTTATGTTCATAGAGGCTACAATTTTCGGGAATGGCAGTATTGTATTAGTTCTTCTTGGCATCGGGATGATGTATTTTAGCTTGCGAAAACGTACCCGCTTTTTATTTTGGACTGGATTTATTCTTTTGATTATAGCGATTTTTTCTATGTGGAGTTTGCGACTTCTACTTCTCGCTATAATGGGGTACATCCTGTATAAACTCTGGAAAAATGAACCTATTCAACATATGGTCCGTCCATTTGACACAGTATATAAAGAAACTCCAAATAGTATTATACAGAATAAGTTATTCTCTTCTCAAACAACTCCCTTTAATGCTTACGAGTGGCAAGATGTCCATGTGCAAAGCTTTTATGGAGAACAAGTGATTGATGTAACACAAACAGTATTGCCAAAAGGCCTATCTTTTGTTTCCGTTCGCCAGTCCCTTGGAAAGGTGACCATCTATGTACCATACGAAATTCCAGTAAGACTACATTTTGCAACGATAATCGGAGAGGCGGACATCTTTGGTCGTGGCGTTCAACGTCTATGGAACCAATCTGTTCTAGTGAAAGATGGTTATTTAGACGACGTTCTGTATGCTTCAGAGCTAGTCATTACTGTATCCACATGGATTGGGGATATTGAGGTGATCCGCAAATGAAAATTATTTTGGGGCAAGGTTTCTCTATTTTTTTCACCTTATTATCACTTGCAGCACTTTTGCTTTATGCACTATGGGGTTGGCCCAATGAAAATGCTTGGTGGTCCTTATTAGAATCAAAGTACGCAGAGGTGCCTTTTGGTGCTTGGATTATTATCATTCTTGCTATTATAAGTTTTAGTTTTTCACTGAATACACTACTAAAGGTTCGAGATCAGGAAAAGAAGATTGATATTAGCCTTCGCCCTTTGCTAGCGGCCGAGGCATTTGAACCAACAAAGAGGAAATATACGTACTCTAAACGATTACATGTTACTACAACACAGTTAGAGCAACTTATCATAACTCAGCGTAAGACATTACAACGCATTACGAATGAAAAAGCAGAGGACCAAGATAGAGTTATTCAAGAGAGAATCGTGCAAGAAAGACAGCGACTGGCTAGAGAACTACATGATTCCGTATCTCAACAATTGTTCGCTGCGTCTATGCTTTTGTCTGCTATGGTAGAAATAGAAGAATCACAACATGAAAAAGCCCCAAAAACATTGTTACAAACAGAAAAAATAGTTCAACAAGCACAATTAGAAATGCGAGCATTATTACTACATCTCCGTCCAGCAGCCCTTCATGATAAAACGTTAAAAGAAGGTTTGGAAGAACTACTTATAGAATTACAAGAAAAAGTATTTTTCACGATTCGTTATCGCTTAGAAGATGTCCCTTTGTCAAAAGGAGCAGAGGATCATCTTTTCCGAATTGCACAGGAAACGTTATCCAATACACTACGACACGCAAACGCGACTGAAGTCGATATATTATTCGTGGAACGAGATAATCTTGCTATTTTCCGAGTTCAAGATAATGGAGTAGGATTTGAACAGGTCGATTCCAAAAATGGCTCTTACGGGTTACAAAGTGTACAAGAGAGAGCTGTGGAAATTGGTGCAACAAGTAAAATTGTTTCTGTTCCTTCTCAAGGTACAATTGTAGAAGTGAAGCTACCGATTGAGAAGATAGATATTGAAACAATCCAGTTGGAGAAAGGAGAGCAAAAAAATGATTCGAATCTTATTAGCGGATGACCATGAAATGGTACGTATTGGTGTTTCCGCTTACTTACAAGCACAGCCTGATATGGAAGTAGTCGCTGAAGCGGTAAATGGAAAAGAAGCTGTGGATATGGCTCTAGTGCACAAACCCGATATTATTTTGATGGATATGGTTATGCCGATTATGAATGGTGCAGAAGCTACACGGGAAATTGTTCAACAATGGCCAGAAGCGAAAGTAATGATAGTCACCAGCTTTATAGATGATGACAAAGTGTATCCAGCACTCGAAGCTGGAGCTATCAGTTATTTGTTAAAAACGTCAAAAGCCTCTCATATTGCAGATTCTATACGTAAAACCTTGAATGGAGATGCTGTATTAGAACCTGAAGTAACCAATAAAATGATGAAGCGTATGCGTCAAGGATCGGATCATGCTCTCCATGAGGATTTAACAGACCGAGAACATGAAGTACTTTTACTAATGGCAGAAGGCAAAACAAATCAAGATATAGCAGACACTCTTTTTATAGCATTAAAAACAGCAAAAACGCATGTCAGTAATATATTATCAAAACTCGAGGTAAGTGATCGTACACAAGCCGTAATTTATGCATTTGAACATAAAATGGTTCCCACAAAAAAATAACTAATTCATTATCGCCATCATATGCTATTAAAGGAAAACTTCCTGTTAAACCGGGACAAAAAGATAGCATAAAGGATGTTAGTGCGCATGAACCCACTAGACCCTAATGAACAGCAGGAGAACGAGAGTGAGCAACAGGGTAATCTAGCTGCAAAAGTAGGATTTCTAGGTACTGTTGTTGTAACGATTGGGTACATTATTGAAACCATAGGCGAAGGCATTGCCCTTTCGGAGCTGGCTCAAGAAGAAAAGAATGTAGAACAAAAAAAGCAAGCAAATCAACAGCAGTTATCAGATATACAAAGTAAACTGGATTATTTGATAAAGGAAATAGATACAATGAAAAAAAAGGATGACCATTTTAGAAGATGGTGATCCTTTTTTATTTGGCTCATTAAAGTTATTTAGTTATTTTGGGGGTGTATAAAACAAATGCTATCCTTAGTAAAACTGCTCGACTTCAAAAAAACCATATGTAAAACTAGATTTTTAAAATATAGTAAACAAATTTCAGCATCTGACCATTCATTTCAAACTCTTCACTACTAGTTTCTATTCTTTCAAATCCATTTTTCTCTAAAACTCTTTGGGATGCTATGTTATTAGTTGTTGTTTTGGCTTTAATCTGTTTTATGCCCTTCCCAGTTACTGTTTCTATTAATAATTTCAATGCTGTATTGGCAATTCCCTTTCCTATGTGTGCCTGCCCCACCCTATAACCGAGGTAACCGATTTTATCCATTTTCTCAATATCGACTAAATTAATTCTGCCTAAAATTGAGCTTTCACTATCTTTTATTAAATAGAAATAGGAATCATCATTAACTTGTTCTTCAAGTAAAGTTTTATGGATTTTTTTAAAATTCTCTGGGTTATAGAAATTATCTCCACGCGTAGGTACCATTTCCTCAAAAAAAGTTCTGTTTTCAAGTTCAAAATTAAACAAATTTTCTTCGTCTGCCACATGTAATTTTTCAATAAATATATTCATTTGAACAAACCGCCATCCCATTTTTTTATTTAAAGTTCCCGAAACCAATCTTCGACATCTTCATTTGTATAAAGGTAATGCACTTTCGATCCGTAGACTTCAAATTTCTGCATGAACGCTGGTTTCATTTGTTCTTCAAAGTACGTGTTCCACTGGAACATCTTCCGGAATATAGTAAAGGTCGGTTTGTAGTTACCCTTTTCTATTTTTAAAAGTTGACGAATGTATCTTCTAATAATGCGCCATGTTCTTTTATTCACAGGGATGTCTAAGAAAACAATTTGATCTGCTGCGAGTAACGCCTCATCTGTCCAGTCGATGTGAACGCCCTCTATTACCCATTTTTCTTGTTTAACGGCATTGATAAATAGTTGGTTTCTAACATCTATTTCATTTCGGATGTCACCAGTTAGCTGATGGTTCCATACGAAATTATCCGTTTCAAAGTGTGGTAGGTGAAGTTGGGCTGCAACTTTACGAGCAAGGGTAGTTTTGCCACTTCCCACTGAGCCTACAATATAAATTTTCATCGTCAATCACTTGTTGCACGGTTCAATGCGTGGATAATTCCAGCATGTACGCCTTCATGCCAAACCAAGAATTGCACTAGTGCCTCAACTGTCTTCATTTCATGGAGCTTCCCTATAGACATCGACTCTATTAAAATATTGGCTAGCTGATCGTCTAGCGCAACCTTTATTCGCTCCGCTTGTTCCTTTAAAGCACTGACTAGTTCATCTGAAGTTGGCGGTTCCACATTCCAATCACTTGGTTTTGTTCCCGGAACAAACAGTGTTACCCACTCCGGATGTACAATTTCATAGGTTGGAATTGCTCTTTGCGTTAGTATCTCAGCATTCACGTAAATATGTCCTACATTCCACCGAATAGTATTATTGAATCCTGTAGGTTGTATATCCCACGAAGCTTCATTTACTTGACTAATTCTTCCTAATGTATAAACCCGAGCAAAATTTAATTGATTCAACGTTTCCATGTTTTCATCCCCTACTTGTTATATGTTTGTAAAAATGGTATTTTCATTGAAAAGGAGGAATGTGTCATCGATATACCACGCAAATTTCCAAAGTCGATTCCAATCTACAGGCGAATTCTACAACGTTTACCTATCTATCACCCTACTTATATAGAAGTAGAGAAACGTATTAAAGCAATAGAAGCAGGATTTCACGGAGAATGCTATGTGGATAACTTTCTCAAACAGGTTCCCTTCCCTAAAAGCTATGCCATACTTAAAGACCTCCACATTAAAATAGATTCCAACAGTTATCTCCAAATGGATACGCTTATTCTCACAAAGAAATATATAGCTCTTTTAGAAATTAAAAACATCCGAGGGAAAATTGCCTTTCAAAAAAATCCTGATCAACTTATAAGAGAGTTTGACGGCGAAGTCACTCCCTTTAAATGCCCCGAACAGCAAATAACACGTCAAACAAAAAAGCTCCAGGTACTCCTAAAGGAATTAAAAATAGATCTTCCTATAAAAAAAATCATTGTTCTTGCCTACAGTAAAACACATGTAGTACTTCCTCCAAAATATACCACAATTGTTATGGGCTGCGACATCTCCATCTATATGGATGATTATAATCAGTTGCCCGATGTCCTATCAACCACCAAATTCAATCAGTTATCCAGGCAACTTGCTGCTAAATCCTTTGAATATATCCCTCCTTCAATAGCACAAACATATCCAGTGAAACTTGCTGATGTGAAAACCGGTTTGATATGCCCTATTTGTAAAAGGAAAGTGAGTGGTCAGTTAAAGTGCCCCACTTGCAAAGTGGGTAAACTCCTTCTCCAGCAACAGGCCGTTGAAGATTGGTTTTACCTAATGAAAGACTCTATTACAAACCGTGAATGTGTCTACTTCCTTGAATTGAAGGACAAGCATGCTGGAAACTATTTATTAAATAAGCTTCCCCTCCAACCAGTGAATAATCATAAACTCAGACATTACGTGATGTCTCACGACCGCTAATTTTGGCGGTCTTTTTTGTGGAATTTTTTTACTATTCCAACTAACATGCTCATTATTACAACTAAATCATTCAAAATTCCAACTAACCTCTCCATTATTCCAACTAAACAGCTCAAAATTACAACTAAGACCATTTCCGAAGCATAAAAAAAGAGAAACCCCACTGGGATTTCTCTTTTTTTTTATACTATTACTGCAATTTTCACCGTTACTTTGAACAGATCTCCGTCTACTTCCATTTGCAAGCTGCCTCCATGTAAATCCACGATGGATTGTGCGATTGCAAGGCCAAGTCCGGAACCTTCTGTATGACGAGATGTGTCTGCTTGTTTGAATCGCTCGGTTAATTCATTCACATCATTGCCTAGCTCATACTTCGCTATATTTTTGATGACGAACACGGCTTCTCCGTCCATTTGGTCCAAATTGATATATACACGAGTATTAGGTAGGGCATACTTCAGTGTATTAATAATGAGGTTATCCAGGACTCTCCACCACTTTTGTCCATCGACATAGGACATGATTGGTTTTGTGCCAATGACTACACGATAATCTAGACCCGACTTATCAATGTCTTCCTGATGTTCAGCTATTGCTTGCTGCAAGAGCTGCGTTAAGTCTACTTTTCGTTTATCTAATTCGATATTGCCGGTTGTCATTTTAGATACTTCAAACAAATCTTCAATTAGTGTTTTCAAACGCATCGACTTTTTATCCAATATTGCAATATAGGATGCTCGCTCTTCATCTGTAATGCTTGGATTTTTTAACAAATCGGTATACGTAATGATAGATGTTAGCGGTGTACGAAGATCATGGCTAACATTTGTAATAAGCTCCGTTTTCAAGCGTTCACTTTTTGCTTGCTCCGAATGGGATGATTTTATACGGCTACGAAGTCCATTTAAGTTAGCGGCGTGCTCAGCAATCGGTGACTTCCCTCTTACTTCAATCTCATTGCCAATTACGCCTCTTGCCATTTCTTCCGTCTTCATAATAATTCGGTTCAAGTATGACATTCTAGCCAATAAGAACACCAGTATTGGAATACCTATAAATATAGTTGCTGGTATCCAAAGTAGTAATACTGCAGGTTGCCAGAAAACCATCATTGTTCCAAATCCCCAGAGGAATATAACCGTGAGCATGATCAACGTTTGCATCCCAATAGTGCGTTTTAAGAATAATCCTTCTAAAGATTTAAACCAACTGTATAAGAGGCTTTTACTCCAATCTATATCTTCAAAACTTCCTTTAATCCACTGCCATTGATAGAACGCTAAAGCTGTTAAGAACACTGCAAGGAGTAATGTAAAGATTGGAATATCGAATCCACCATAATGTAAAATACTCATTCTCAATTCATTCGTAGCAATAAATACAATAAATATGCTGGCAAAAAATAATACCCACTGAACATCTATTGGCAGTCTATGATATTTACGTTTTCCCTCTTCATGCTGAAAATGAACCTTGTCTTTCTTCCATAATACAATAAATGCAATAGTGGCTAGGACACCTAGAATGAGGATCCCATAAAAGAATCTTTCTTCTTTTTTAAAATACTGATAGTTATCCGCCCGATCCCCATTTATAATACTAGCCTCTGGTATAGCAATAGTTCCTTCGAATTTTGGAAAACTATAGCCAACTAAATTTTGCAGATACGAGGAGTTTTCTGTATTTTCATTTATCACATTGCCCTTTAAATACGTCGACTTACTTGAATACTCTTTTTTATAAGCAAGCTTTGTATCTAAATCGCCGTTATTAAATTTTTCACCCGTCTCTGTATTTTTTAAACTATATATAAACTCGTCATTATAATTTAGGAATTCATTTTTACTTGCCTCTAAAACTTGAAAGTACTCATCCACTAGCTTTTCCTTTTCCACTCTCACTTTATCAGCTACATATTCATTATTCTCAAAGTTTTTTGTAATGTCCTCCATTTTTTTGTTTCGCTCTGCAATTGATGCTTCGTCTGTTCTTGCTTCATATTGAGCGGTGATAGAGTCAAGTTGCTCTTGCAAACTACCAAACTGATAGCGATGTTCATCTATTTCCTCCGCTGTTACAGTAATATTCTTCTTCATTTCTTCTTTTTCTGGAACAGCTAAAATAAGCGAAACAATGGACGACTCAAAATTGCTCACTTCTATTTTAAACCCATCACTATCAAAATAGTTTTTCCCTATATAATTACCACTTTCTCTAGTTAAAGTAAAAAATGCTAAAACCATTATCACCGCTAACAAAGAAAGTATTATATCCTTTATAATTGGTTTCTTCACCCCACTATTCCCCCTTTCATGTTTTGAATAATTTCTACAAAGCTTTCTCTAATTTCTACTATAGGCACAAGGTTGGTTATACAATAAAACAAACAAAGTATCCCGCAGACAATTGCCACTACAGATAAAAGTAAACTCATTTTACTTGTCGATCTTATAGCCAACGCCCCACACCACCTTTAAATATCTAGGATTTTTAGGATCTGATTCTATCTTTTCTCGAATTTTCCGGATATGAACAGCTACTATATTTTCAGCGTTATATGCTGGTTCATTCCAAACGCGTTCATATATTTCATTGATCGAAAAAACACGTCCTGCATTAACCATTAGTAGCTCTGTAATCTTAAATTCAATTGGTGTTAGTTTAACGGACTCTCCTTCTACTGAGAGGTCCTTCGCTTCTTTGTTTAGTGTTAGTCCATCTAGTTCGATAACTTGCTGCTGCCCCTGATAATTTCCTAACTTGGTATATCTTCTAAGCTGAGACTTTACACGTGCTACCAATTCCATCGGATGAAAAGGTTTTGTTACATAGTCATCTGCTCCAACCGATAACCCATGAATTTTGTCTGAGTCCTCAGCTTTTGCACTTAGCATAATAATAGGAATATTTTTTTGTTCTCTAATTTTAAAAGTCGCTGAAATTCCATCCATTTTAGGCATCATAATATCTAATACAATGACATGAACTTCGTTTTCTTCTATTAACTGCAATGCTTCTAATCCATCTGCAGCTTTTAAAACGTGGTAGCCTTCATTTTTCAAATAAATCTCGATACCATCTCGAATGTCCTTGTCATCGTCGGTTACTAATACTGTGAACTGTGTCATTCGCTTACCTCCTTGGTCTGCACGATATGATTTATGTATCCCTCATCACTCTTATGTTACTTATTGTACCCTTCATTCCTTAACATTCCAGTAGGGAAAATATGAAGAAATTCTTAAGAAAATAAGTCAGGAAGTTCATATGTAACTTTTCATCCGCAGAACTGTCTAATAAGGTAGAGGAGTGATTAATTTGAAAAGAATAATTTTTGGTTTATGTACCTTTTCCCTCATATTAATCTTAGCAAGCTGCGGAACGAACAATACAGATACTACTACTGGAAATGAATCTAAACCAAAGGAGGAAAAAACTATTACAACTAAACTAGAAGTTAAAGAAGATGGGAATGCTACTTTTACGATTAAAAATGAAACAAATGAAGAAGCAACTTTAACGTATAGTAGTGGCCAAGAAGTAGAATATCAGCTTTTAGACAATGAAAAAAATATTGTATTTACTTATTCTGCCGACAAAGTATTTGTCCTTATGATGTCCGAAAATGTGATACAACCAAACGAAGAAGTCGTTATCCAGCTTGAGTTAAAAACAGAATTGGCGGAAGTTCCTGCTGGCTCATACACCCTTATCGCTTGGTCAGCTGCAAAGGAACTAAGTGATAAGAAACAAGAGATAGCCTATGAATGGGCTGGGAAATAATTTAATAACACGAAAATGTTCATAAATGAGGGAAAAACAGTCTCCAGTTGAACTTGAGCATAAAGTGATCTCTGTGCAATTTGCTCCAACAACCTAAAAAGTGCTTATCTAACCATAGTCCGCAATACATTTTACATGTACACTAGTTAGAAGTAGAAAAATATTTTTTAAGGTGGACTATCAATGACAAATCACGAAGAAACAACAACTTTACCTCCAAAAACATGTTCCATTGAACGATTAGTGACAATGGAATCAGATGTTGCTTTAGTATTACAAGGTAAAAAAACTGCTACACGACGTAATGGTCGCTACGCAGATGTAGGCGAGATTATGGAGCTTCAAGGACAATCATTCGTTGTAGACCGTGTATATATTCAAACACTTGGTGACTTGATGGATGAACATGCAAACCAAGAAGGCTTTGAATCAGTGGAAGATTATAAACAGTCCATCTTGTCTTATCACCCTGGCATGCCTTGGTTACCTCATATGACTGTATGGGTTCATGAATTTAGCCCAGTAAAAGCGTAATAACTACTTCTCTGTGTTTAACACAGGGAAGTTTTTTTGTGGAAAATTTTGTTCTCATCTTATGAAACTTTTTATCCAAAAGATGGTCTAATTTATAAACAGGAGGTGTACAACATGAGAAAGAACAAAACAATCAATTGGATTTTATTACTTGTAATCCCCCTCTTTATATTGGCTAGTTGTGGATCCAGTCTAAGTGAATCTACAACTGGAAGTGATGCCGTAGAAGATACTGTATCCACACGAATTGATATAACAACAAATGGAGAAGGATCATTTACGCTAAAGAATGAGACTTCAGAAGAAGCAGTTTTGGAAATGTCCAGTGGTCAACAAATCGAATTCCAACTATTAAATAATGAGAAGGAAATCATTTACACATATTCAGCAAATAAATTATTCATGCAAGAAATAAAAGAAAAGAAACTTCAGCCTAATGAGGAATGGACGATTCCACTTAATCTGAAAGAAGAACTTGTGGGAATTCCCCCAGGTCCTTACACATTGACCGTTTGGTCCACCGCCAAAGGGTTAAATGACCAAAAAGAAAAAGTTGCGTATGAGTTATTGACTTCACCGGGAAAACTTGTCGTTCAAACACAGGAAATAAAATTTACCGGACTAGTGGATCCACACTCTATTGAAGTAAAAAACCTAGCTGGTGAAACAGAAGTAATGCAATTATCTGAGGTGGCGATGCCTCAGTTTGAAAATGTAGAAGAAGGCACACATTTAATCATTGAATATGTAGAAGAGAATGGGCAAAAAACTGTTCAGACCACGTATCCTGCAGAATAACAATCTAAATAACCACATAAAAATGCATCGCATTTTTGCGGTGCATTTTGTATACATTATTAACTTTTGAAGGTTAAACCTTCTCTTCTTAAACTTTCTTTAAGTGTTGGCAAAGAAGCGGGACCTATACCATGGAACTTTAAAATTTCTTTCTCACTGAATTCAGAGAGCCTCTGCAAGGAAGTAACTTCGTTATTCATCAACGCTCTTCTTGCTGGTGCAGAGAGCAGCGATAGAAAACCGCTATTAGGTTTGCTTCCTTGTTCACACATTGGACAAGTCGGACAGTCACTACTTTTATAATACTTATGCCCTTTGTTGCAGGTCCTTAACTCTTTTTCAGAAGTTGCCATTTTAACACCCCCTAGATTCTCTAATACCTAATATTAACTACTATTATGACACAAATGCTTTAAAAAAATAAAAACCTCCTAACATATCTAAAAAAGATTAGTTAGAAGGTTTATATTCTATAATTTAAATTTACTTACAAGTTCTTAAGATTTATAGACATTCCTGTTTTTTTGATATAGTTATTCCTCGTTCATGCCGATGCAACGTTCACACTCGTAAAGGGATGATTCTACTTGCTCATTAATAACACATCCACATTCACGACAATGCTTTGTATTTACTTCTTGAGTAGTTAATTTCATGCAAATCACCTCCTTGAATGGATTGTTTTTTTAGCTAATCTTTTCGTAGCCTGGCAATGTTAAGAACTCGATAAATTCATCTTCTCTTACTAATGATAGGAATAACTCTGCCGCTTCTGTGTAGCGACCGTTTCCATATATGTCATTTCCAAAAGTTGCTTTCAGTTTCCCTAATTCTTCTGTTAAAACTTGTTCTACTAAAGTGATGGAAATTTTTCGTCCATCCTCTATCTTTCCTTCTGGATGCCTAATCCATTGCCATACTTGTGTACGAGAAATTTCTGCTGTTGCAGCATCTTCCATTAAGTTATTAATCGGAGCTGCTCCATTTCCACGTAGCCAAGATGCTATATATTGAACCCCTACACTGCAGTTCATACGAAGGCCTTCTTCGGTTATAGTTCCCTTTGGTACTTCGAGTAAATTAGCCGCTGTTACCTGGACGTCTTCTCGTTTTCGATGAATTTGGTTTGGCGTAGGCATATGTTCTTGGAACTGCTCCCAAGCGACAGGCACTAACCCTGGGTGTGCCACCCATGTTCCATCATGTCCATCCGTTGCTTCTCTCCGTTTATCTTCGCTTACTTTTGCGAAAGCTGTTGCGTTTGCTGTTTCGTCCCCTTTTATGGGAATTTGTGCAGCCATTCCACCGATGGCTGATGCATTTCGTCTATGGCAGGTTTGGATACATAACTGCGAATAAGCACGCATAAATGGTGACGTCATCGTCACTTGACCTCTGTCGGGCAAGATGACCTGGGACTGGTTGCGAAGTCGTTTAATATAACTAAAAATATAATCCCAACGTCCACAGTTTAGACCTGCCGAATGCTCTCGAAGCTCATATAAAATTTCATCCATTTCGAATGCCGCCATGATTGTTTCGATTAAAACAGTTGCCTTAATCGTCCCGTTAGGAACTTCTAATTGTTGCTGTGCATAGACGAAAATATCATTCCATAATCGTGCTTCCAAATGACTTTCTAACTTCGGTAAGTAAAAATAAGGACCAGTTCCCTGAGCAATCGCTTCCTTTGCATTGTGGAAGAAATAAAGTCCAAAGTCGAAGAAGCTACCAGAGATTGACTCACCATCTATCCGTATATTTTTCTCCAAAAGATGGAATCCTCTAGGTCTTACAATGAGGACTGCTGGTTGTTCTTTCAAGCTATATACTTTACCCGTTTCAGGCTGTGTATAAGAGATTGTTTTGCGAACAGCATCACGCATATTGAGCTGACCTTCAATCATATTTTCCCAAGTGGGCGAAGTCGCGTCTTCAAAACAAGCCATAAATGTCTTTGCCCCTGAATTTAATGCATTGATGACCATTTTACGATTAACCGGGCCAGTTATTTCGACGCGGCGATCCTGTAAGTCCTCTGGGAGGGGAGCTATCGTCCAGTCTCCTTCTCGAATTGTTTTGGTTTCCGATAAAAAGTCCAATGTTGCCCCGTTATCTAATTTCTCTTGACGAAACTGACGTGCTTGTAGCAATTCTTTTCTTCTCTTATCAAAGAGATGATGGAGGGAAGCTACGAAATCTAATGCTTCTAGCGTTAAAATTTCGTCAATGCCTTCAACCTCTTTCCCTAAAATTTCAATCCTTTTAGTCGTTAGTTGTTCCATTTATCATTAACCTCCCATCCCCATGTTTGGTTTAAGCAAACTGTGCTACTTCTGTAGAGCCTTTCATCGCCGTAGTAGAGGAAGTTCCACCTGACACGATTTGTGAGATCTCATCGAAGTATCCGGTCCCAACTTCACGTTGATGTTTCGTAGCTGTATATCCTTTTGTTTCATTTGCAAATTCTGCTTGTTGGAGTTTAGAGTATGCTGCCATACCATTTGTTTTATAATCATGCGCTAGTTCAAACATGCTGTGGTTCAACGCATGGAACCCCGCTAGTGTTACGAATTGGAATTTGTAACCCATCTTCCCTAGCTCTACTTGATATTTTGCAATTGTTTCCTGATCCAAGTTTGCTTCCCAGTTGAAGGAAGGTGAACAATTGTACGCTAGCAATTTACCTGGGAATTTTGCATGTATAGCGTCAGCGAATTGTTTAGCTTCCTCTAAACTAGGATGAGAAGTTTCACACCATATAAGATCCGCGTATGGCGCGTATGCTAAACCACGTGCGATTGCCTGGTCAATTCCTGGTTTTGTTTTGAAGAACCCTTCAGGTGTTCTTTCACCAGTTATGAAATCTGCGTCACGTGGGTCAATGTCACTCGTCACCATATCTGCCGCATCTGCATCCGTACGTGCAATTAATACAGTTGGAACCCCCATTACATCTGCTGCTAGTCGAGCTGATACTAAATTACGAATGGCATTTTGAGTAGGTAGAAGAACCTTCCCACCAAGATGTCCACATTTCTTTTCAGAAGCAAGTTGATCTTCTAAATGGACACCCGCCGCTCCAGCTTCAATCATACCTTTCATCAGTTCGAAAACATTTAATGGTCCGCCAAACCCAGCTTCTGCATCTGCAATAATAGGTGCAAACCAGTCAAACTCATCTTCTCTACCTTCCGCTTGGTCAATTTGATCTGCACGTTGTAACGCTTGGTTAATACGCTTAACTACTGCCGGCACACTGTTTGCAGGGTATAAGCTTTGATCTGGATACATTTGACCTGAAAGGTTTGCATCTGCTGCTACCTGCCAGCCACTTAAGTAAATTGCTTGAAGTCCAGCTTTTACCTGTTGCACTGCCTGATTACCAGTTAAAGCTCCAAGGGCATTGATGAAGTCTTCTTGATGGAGCGACTTCCATAAACGTTCTGAACCTTTTCGAGCTAATGTTTGTTCAATAATGACAGAGCCACGTAATTTCACTACATCTTCTGCAGAATATGGACGTTCAATACCGTTCCAACGGTTTTCTTCTTTCCATTGTTGTTGAAGCTCTTCTACCTGTTGTTGTCTTTTTGACATGTACATACACCCCTTAATATTTTGTGGAGGAACACTGTTTAAAAATACGACTTTTTTACTGTATCATAACAGTTCCTTTTCTTGTAATCTAATATATAACAGAAAGATGTTTTTTGTATAGATATTTGGATGAAATATTGTTTTTTTAGGATGAACGAAGGATTAGTGAGATGAACGCAGAATATTATGAAAACGAGGTGTATTAGTGGATTTTAAAATAGAGCAACTAAAACAGTATAGTTTAATAATGGAGGAATGGGTGCCCAAAGAGGCCTCTATCGCTATAGCGGCTGGAGATCAGTATATTTACTACCAAGCAGGAGGGCATGATCTTCATCTAAAAGCAGGACAGAAAATCCATCCTAATAGTGTAGCTGATCTAGTACTGACGAGAGGATGTAGAATAGAAGCTGTATTAGAAGATGCATTATTTCAAGTTCCCTATTACGGAATTGGTTATCCAATTGAGATTAATGGTGAAAAAGCGGCATTGGTTGTTATACTCCCCCCTCATCATGCAGTTCCCATTACTTCTCCTTATAAGTTTTTAACCGGGAAGCAGGAAGACGAATGGAAACCAATCTCTATTGAAAAAGTGTCTCATATTGAAAGTCTTCAAAAAAAGACATGGTTCTACGCCAATAAAGAGCCTTATAAAACTAGTATCCCTTTGAAGGAATTACAACTCCGGTTACCAGATAACTTTTTACGTATTCACCGCTCTTATATTGTTAATATTTCATTTATCGACCGAATCGTCCGCGATTTTTCTTCTAATTTGTTAATACAGTTACAGGACGGAACCGAATTACCGGTAAGTCAGTCTTATATGACAGATGTTCGAGCAGTGTTAGGGTTTTAAACGAGAATAATAATTAAAGGCTGTTCCGATTTCTCGAAACAGCCCTCCTTATTTACAGTCTTAGTTAAACAGACACTTTACCTACGCCTTCAGATTGTCCCCTAGCCGATTTACTCCCTAGTGTTAAAATAGCGATACTCCCAAGCAATAAACCAATCCCCATCCAAGAGGTTGTACTAAGAATTTCCCCTACCACAACTACCCCAAGTAAAGCAGCTGTCGTCGGTTCTGCCAGAGACAAAGTTAACGCAGAGGAGGCGGGTATTTTACGAAGACCCCAGCCGTATAATACATATGCAATACTAGTTGTTGCTATTCCCAAGTAAAAAATGATTCCTATGTTTCCTGCATCATTCAACCAACTCACGTCAAATAGGAAATAAGAAGGCGTCAACAGTAAAGCACTTAGTGAAAAAGTCATTGCAACGACCGACATTGCCTCTTCTTTTTGCAACATAGATTTACTTGTCATTGTATACAATGCAAAGATAATACCCGCGATTAAGGAATACAGAACCCCAAATGGATTTATACTCACTTCACCTTTTGTAACAAATAATAACATACAACCTATAATAGCTAAGCCAGTCGAGAATCCCCACACTTTTGTAGGGCGCATCTTTAAAAATATCCATTCTATTAAACCTGAAAATACTGGTGCACTTCCAATGGCAACCACACTTGCTACAGCTACACCTGTTAAACGCACAGAAGAAAAGAATAAGAGCTGAAACAAAGAGATACATACAGCGGCGTATAGTGTTTGCTTCCAGGGCCATGAACGGAATTTAATTTTTTTTAATAAAACCATAATGATCAGCAGGAATAATCCACCTGTTGCTGATCGTCCAGCACTAATGATAAAAGGATGCGCACTGTCTGGTAAAAATGTTTGTGCAGTGCCTGTTGTCCCCCATAAAATAGCACCAAGTAGAACAAATATGTATGGTAATACGGTCAAGTTTTCTCCCTACCTTTCCACATTTTCTAACTTCCAATATAGCACATATTGAGTTACCGCCAATCGTATCTTATACTAATAAGGATAGGAGGCATTTTACATGTATATGACAGTAGAAGAAACTGCGAATTATTTATCAATGCCTATTGATCAAGTAAAACGATATATTTCAGAGAAAAAAATTCGTGCTATTTTTGATGGGGAAGAGTATTACGTGAATAGTGCTCAATTTGAAACGCACTTACTGCAAATTGAGGATTTGAAGCGACAAATCGATGAATGGCGAAATACTCCGATTCCGGATGATATTGATGTAAAAGACGAAGATTAATACAAAGGAAAAGGACGTTCTCCGAATGAGGAGAATGTCCTTTTATATTAATTGGCCCTGTATACAATACTGTTGATTTCCGTTAAAGGCGGACGCTTTCCGCGGGCGAGGCCGAGCCTCCTCGGTCGCTAAGCTCCCTGCGGGGTCTCGACTGTCTCGCTTTTCCCGCTGGAGTCGCCGCCCTCCACTTCAATCAAGTAAGCAAATAAAATATACTAGTACCCTAAACTAAAAATTAGATCGTAATAAAGAATCCAGCTCTTTTTCCGATTATTTCTGCATAATCTTCTACCATCACACTTGCTGTTGGGTACATACCTGCTCCTGGACCGACTAATGTTAATGTTCCAATATAGTTTGTATCTAGTGCAACTGCGTTGTTTACACCTTCTATTGAGTATAATGGATGATCTGGCCCTACTAGTTGTGGACCAACTGATGCGTATAGTTCACCGTTTTCGTCTTGCTCTATTTCTGCTACATGGCGATAACGTAGTCCTTGTTCTTTGGCTTTGCGGACATCCTCTAATGAGATTTCATCAATACCAACTACACGAACATCGTTCCAATTGGGCTGTTTTTTAAACGCTAGTGCGCTTAGTATCATCAGTTTTCGGAAAGCATCTTGCCCGGACACATCGTTAAATGGATCTGCTTCTGCATAACCAAGGTCCTGCGCCTCTTTTAATGAGTCATCAAATGGACATTCATCCTGACGCATTTGTGTCAAAATGTAGTTCGACGTACCATTTAAGATCCCTTGGATTCTTTTCACTGAGTTAACTTGTAATAGATTTTTTAATGTCTTAATAACTGGAACTCCGCCGGCTGTTGTTGCTTCATATCCTATAAATACTCCACGAGACTTTGCACGCTCATGTAATGGAATACTATATTTGGAGAACATTACTTTATTTGCTGTTATTACATGACATCCTTTATCAATCGCTCTACATAAGTAGTTATATGCCGGTTCCTCATTTACAATTGCCTCGAATACCACTTGGAGTCCAGGTATATTAATAATATCCTCAAAGTTATCAGTTACTAACACACCAGGTGTAGCCATTCTTTCTTTTCCAACATTGTTTACGAGGATCGCACTAATTTCTAGTTCTAATCCTAAAGACTTTTTCAGATCTTCTCTTTTTTCATTTACAATGTTGTAAATCCCTTGCCCGACTGTTCCGAAACCTAGGATTGCTGCTTTTATCGTCGCCATGCTATCTCCTCCAACTGAATTTGCACAATTGAGTTCCAATTTGCTTCAATTTGTAAAATCTAATCGCATTCATATACGAAGAACTATTTTACATATTGTAGCCCATTTTTACTCAATTATCAATAAAATTCTATCTAGAGAGGACATTTGTTTTTCCCACAAGTACTTTATCAAGGACAGACTGTAAATCCTCAACCGCCTCTAGTCCAACAGACAAGCGAATTAAGTCTTCTGTAACGCCCGATTTCACCAAGTCTTCAGGAGTTAACTGCTGATGTGTTGTAGATGCAGGGTGGATTATTAGCGATTTAGCATCCCCGACATTAGCTACATGCGACCAAATTTCAATATTATCGATAATATTACGACCTGCCTCTTTACCACCTTTCACTCCAAAAGTTAGGATGGAACCAAAACCATTCTGTAAGTACTTTTTAGCAAGCTCATGGGAGGGATGACTTTCTAAACCTAAGTAGTTAACCCAAGTTACTTCTTCGTTACTTTCTAAGTACTCCGCAATTTTTTGTGCATTTTCATTATGCTTTGGTACGCGTAAATGAAGTGTTTCTAGTCCTTGTAAAAAGGAAAATGCTGCTTCAGGACTTAAAGTTGGACCAAAATCACGAAGCAATTGAACGCGTAATTTCACTGCAAATGCCACGTTTGGAACGTCTATTCCATATCTTAGACCATGATAGGTCACATCCGGTTGTGTGAATCCTGGAAATTTCTCGGAGTCCCAATTGAAGTTTCCTCCATCTACTACAACTCCACCAATCGTAGTACCATGACCACCAATCCACTTAGTCGCTGAATGAATTACGACATGAGCACCGTACTTAATAGGGTTCGATCCATATGGAGTAGCAAATGTGCTATCTACAAGTAAAGGCACTCCTACTTCGTTAGCAATGGCTGCTACGTTTTCTATATCTAATACATTTAAGCTTGGGTTTCCTATAATTTCTCCAAAAAATGCTTTCGTTTTATCTGTCACAGCAGCTCGGAAATTTTCTGGATCTGTAGAATCTACAAATTTCACCGTTATACCATATCGCGGCAATGTATGAGCAAATAAATTAAACGTACCACCGTATAAATTCTCAGCAGCAATAATTTCGTCTCCTGCTCCTGCAATGTTTAATATAGAAAATGCGATAGCTGCCATTCCTGAAGAAAATGCAACTGCTGC
The DNA here is from genome assembly GCF_038003145.1 of Psychrobacillus sp. FSL K6-1464. Lineage (NCBI taxonomy): Bacteria > Bacillati > Bacillota > Bacilli > Caryophanales > Bacillaceae > Psychrobacillus > Psychrobacillus sp. FSL K6-1464. The sequence continues at coordinate 182,731 of NZ_JBBOOP010000001.1, read as the reverse complement.
CGTCCCCCCCTCTAATAATGCAATTCGTTGTTCAAATACATCCACAGTTGGATTCGTAATACGTGAATAGATATTACCTGTTTCTGCAAGAGCAAATAGGTTTTGTGCATGTTCTGTATCTCTAAATACAAAGGATGTTGTCTTATGAATGGGTACTGCTCGTGATCCAGTCACTGGATCTGGTTGTTGGCCACCGTGTAAAAGTAGTGTTTCTTTTTGTAGATTGGTCATTTGAATTCCTCCTAAAATGTAGTTAGATGGACGCTTATGGAGGCGAGGGAGGATTAGAACAAGCAAAAAACCCTCTTCAATTAAGAAGAGGGTGCAAATTCGCATGTTCCTCCTCTTATCTTCCAAATTCAATTTAGAATTTGTAGGATTTAGCACCTTTCCAAGTTGAGAACTTGTTGGTTGCCGGGCATCGTAGGGCCTATTCCCTCCGCCACTCTTGATAAGAGTATTAGATTTAGTTTTCCATCTTGTTTCACAGTATAGATTTCTACCAATCTATTTGTCAATACTTTTTTGAATAATTAAAAAACATATACTTTAAAATTCTGAAACTTCTCATCTTTTCATTCGTTTAATATATTGAAGTTAATGGGGGTGAAAAAAATGCTCATTCCGATGATTTGTATCCTTGTGATCAGTTATCTTGTTGGGTCCATTCACGGTTCTAAAATAGCTCAGTATCTGAGTGGGGTAAATATTAAAAAAGAGGGCTTAAAAAATTCTGGCGCCTCAAATGCAGCTATTGTTCTTGGCGCAAAATATGGCATTTTAGTTGCCATAATTGATATTTTAAAGGGAGTTATAGTCGTAATTGGGACGGGTTTTTGGGTGTCACAGTACGCACATTTTTCGATAGTGGAACAGGACATCCTGCTATATAGTGCAGGTGCTGCTGTAATACTTGGACATAACTTCCCTCTTTACACTAAATTTAAAGGTGGTAAAGGCACTGCATCCCTTATTGGTGTACTACTTGCTCTTAGCTGGCCGCTTGGTTTAATCGGACTTATATTATTAATCGGAACTACATTATTAACGGACTATTTATTAATTGGTGTGTTTGTTTTTTACTTTGTTTTTATCGGTGCATCCATTTGGTTTGCAGAAGGAGTAGGGCCAATGGCTATTGCCGGATTTCTATTTTTGATGGCTGTTGTACTACATCTCGAGAATTTCCGTCGTTTAATGCGAAAGGAAGAGATGAGAATCTCCACTTTCTTAAGTAAGAAGAAACCATCTGTATGAAATGAGTGAATATCATGAAGAAGAAAATGAGGTGGATCGTGCTTATCCCATTAGTAGTGATTATTTCTAGTGGAATTGGGATATGGGTTCTCACGAGTAATTGGCTTGAAAATGGTCAAAATCCAAAGGCAGATGGCACCAATCAATATGCTATTGTGCTTGGTGCCAAAGTGAAAAAAGGGAATATCCCTTCTTTTGCTTTACAGTATCGATTGGAGGCTGCTCTTGCGTATGCCCAAAAATATACCCATGTAAAATTAGTACTTTCAGGTGGACGAGGTCCCGATGAAGATATCGAAGAGGCCGTGGTGATGAGAGATTTTCTATTGGAAAATGGCATAGCCGAAGATCGACTCATCTTAGAAGACAAAGCCACCTCAACATATGAAAATCTACTGTTTTCACAAGAATTACTACCCAGTAATATCGACTCCGTCACACTTATAACAAGCGACTACCATTTACAACGATCCAAAGTACTAGCAAGTAAACTAGGATGGAAATCAGATGTCGTGGCTGCTAAAACTCCCAAAGTGGTTGAATTCAAGGTTCGTACGCGAGAACGTGTCGCGTTGTTAAAGGCATATATTTTGGGGAATTGATTGTTACAAATAGATGGGTATTAAGTAATTATCGTGTTATTTTCTTGATACCCATCTTTTTACTATTCCATAAAATTCATTTTAGCTATGATACCCTTCTTCACCGTAAGGTTGTAGTTTTTCTAACCATTTCTCCAATAACCTTTCTAATTCTTTTTTGCCTACCCTACTTTCAGTTTCCTCTTTTTTAATAATCTCCATATGCTCTATGTCAAAATTATCTTTGCCGAACTGAGTCCAGTCCTTTTGCAGATTTTTATTTGAATGGAGTCCGTTTTCTAATGTAAATTTAACCCCATTCAACGTTTTAAAATTAGGTGTAGAAGCTACATACTTTTTACCGTTTCGTTTGTTTGTGATGACGTAAATTCCGCCCTCGATTTTAATTTCTTTATATTCTTGTTTTAATTCTTTTTTGCGATCCATTTATATTCCATCCTTCTATTTAGTTTTTCACCCAATACGCACTACCATCGTCTTGTCTGTCCAAAAATCCATACTCTATTAAGTAACGTCTTAATGTTACGAAATCCTCATAAGCATTCTTTAGTACATAATTTATTTCTTTCTCTGTGTAAGTTTTTCCTTTTTCAAATCTTTGGATCAGAACTCTTAAGGTTGCTAGTTTTTGCTTTTCTTTCCTCGGAAATTTCATAAGAGGTCCATCTATTCCATCTGGGAAGAATTTACTTTCGATATCTTTTTGTTCTTCTTGCGTGATGTTATACCGGTCGTCCACCATCGTTGCAGTCTTATGAAGTGGTAAAAATGTCGGCGCATGATTGTCTTTTGCCTTTAACAATTCCATCATCGCTAAAAACACTTTTGCTTGTCGCTCCTTTTCCTTTAATACGAAACGATGATTTCGAATCGTAGAAGAGCTTCCAATTCCTAACTCTGTTTGTATTTCTGCATCACTTCTACCCTCATAAAAGAGGCGTAATAGGCTATTTTGATGTTCGGTTAAGCCAGTAAATTTTTTGTTAAGCCCTATTAGATATTGAAAAACAGATTCATGCTCCGTTTCAATATGATGCTTCATGAATTTTTCTGCTTCATATAACATATTATTCTTTGGATAAATGAATCCCTTTTCAACTTTAAAACCGCACATAATACATATATACATTTCGTCTTCTTCAGCATACCCTGATTTTAACTGTTCTGAAGAGGCACTCCAAAGTAATTCTGACACTTCCATATACAAACACAACCAATCTTTGTTTATTAATTTACAAACATTATATAATAACGTTTGTAAATTATCAATATGTAAAAATGTGGTTGCAATTTATCTGAAAATAATAAACAATATGAATAAGGAGTTTCGTAAAGCGAAACGATAGAGAGGGGAATTCCATTGGTTACATTTAACGATTATGAATATAAACGTCCAAATTTAGAACAAGACAAATCTACATTTAGAGAGTTATTAACAAAATTTAAAGAAGCTTCTTCTGTAGCAGAACAGAATGAAGCAATTGAGAATATCAATGCATTTCGCAATGATTATTCTACACAAGCAAACTTAGTTTATATTCGTGCATCTATCGATACTAATGATGAGTTCTATCAAAAAGAGCGTGATTATTTTGATGAAACGAATCCTGAAATTGAAGAGATGATTACTGAATACTACAAAGCGTTGGTTCAATCACCTTTTCGAGATGAACTGGAGGATAAATGGGGTAATCAACTATTCGATTTGGCAGATTATCAGATTAAGGCATTCTCACCGGAAATTATTTCTCTTATGCAAAAAGAAAATAAGCTTGCATCCGACTACTCGAAGCTAGTTGCTTCCGCACAAGTAGAATTTAACGGGGAAACATTAACACTTGCACAGCTGGGACCATATGCTGAATCTACCGATCGTGATACTCGTAAAAAAGCAAAAGAGACTAGTAGTGGATTTTTCCATAAAAATGAAGCGAAATTTGATGACCTTTATGATCAACTAGTAAAAGTACGCCATGAAATAGCAACAACTCTCGGGTACAAGAACTTTGTAGAGCTCGGCTATATTCGTATGAACCGTATCGATTACAATACAGAGATGGTAAAAAAATTCCGTGATCAGGTCAGTGATTTTATCGTTCCTGTTGCAACTAGACTTTATGAGCGACAAGCAAAACGCATAGGCGTAGACTGTCTGAAGTATTATGATGAGCCTTTTAACTTCTTAAGTGGGAACGCAACACCACAAGGTTCTCCGGAGTGGATTGTAGAAAACGGCAAGAAAATGTACGAGGAGCTCTCTCCTGAAACAGCGGAGTTCTTCCAATTTATGATTGACCGTGAATTGATGGACTTAGTTGCGAAAAAAGGAAAAGAAGCAGGTGGTTATTGTACGTTTATCGATAACTATGAATCTCCTTATATTTTCTCTAACTTCAATGGAACATCTGGAGATATTGATGTATTAACGCATGAAGCAGGCCACGCTTTCCAAGTGTATACAAGTCGTAACATTGGAATCCCTGAGTATGTATGGCCGACCTATGAGTCATGTGAGATCCACTCGATGAGTATGGAATTCTTCACATGGCCTTGGATGGAATTGTTCTTTAAGGATCAAACAGACAAATATAAGTTTGCTCACTTAAGTAGTGGACTGCTGTTTCTACCTTACGGTGTGGCAGTCGATGAATTCCAACATGCTGTATATGAAAATCCAGAGATGACCCCCGCTGAACGTAAAGCTACTTGGAGGAAAATCGAGGAAGTTTATTTACCTCATAGTGATTACGATGGTAATAGTTATTATGAGGCAGGTGGGTTGTGGCAACGCCAAGCACATATTTTTGCTAGCCCATTCTATTATATTGACTACACACTTGCTCAAATTTGTGCATTCCAATTTTGGAAGCGTTCAAGAGAGGATCACGAAGCTGCATGGAAGGATTATTTACATCTTTGTCAGCTTGGTGGGTCGACATCTTTCACTAAATTAGTAGCAGAAGCTAATTTGATCTCTCCATTTGAGGAAGGTTGTGTGGAATCCGTTATTGGCTCGATTGAAGAATATTTAAATAGCGTGGATGACTCTGCACTATAGGCATTTAAAAGGAGTTGAAGTAATTGAATCCTGCTGGCTTTTGGGTTAGGTTTGGTGCTAGTCTATTCGATGGTATTATTATGGGGGCTCCACTAGCTATCATTAGTTACCTTATTCTTGGAGAAAGCAATACATGGTTTACTACCATAGGGTCATATCTTTATTTTATATTACTACCTGTCTTTTGGGTTGGATACACTGTAGGTAAAAGAATTCTTGGTATTCGTATTGTGAATATCGATGAAACTGACGTAAACTTTTGGATAATGATTAAGCGTCACTTAATAGCCGGTATTATCTATGGTTTTACATTTGGCATTGGTGCTATTGTTAGTGCTTTTATGGTTGGTATTCGTGAAGATAAACGAGCAATTCATGATTTTATAGCAGGAACTTATGTAACTTTCTATCCTCCTTGGCAAAAATAGTTTTTAAAACAAGCATTCATCAGAATGCTTGTTTTTAGTTGATTTCCTTTCATTTCTATAGCTTTCTTACTCATTGATTTTCTGATAAATAAGCAGAAAATCATTTTTTTTGCTTATATGATTACTTTTTGTAATCAAATGTATTGTATTTAGTTAATAACTATATTATAGTAAGTTACGTTAAGTAACTTAAATGGAGGATTTTTTTATTATGAAGAAGCAACAACTTGCAACACTTATTTTACGTGTCGTGTTTGGACTTATGTTCTTAATACATGGCATAGCAAAATTCCAAGGTGGTATTTCAAATACCGTTGGATATTTTGAGTTCCTTGGTTTACCAGGATCTCTAGCATACGCAATTGCGATTATTGAATTAGTCGGTGGAGCATTACTGGTAGTTGGACTTGGAACACGAGTAATTAGCGGGCTATTTGCAGTAATAATGCTAGGAGCAATACTCTCAGCGAAATTATCATTCGGATTATTAGGTGATGGTGTATCCGCTGGATACGAATTAGAATTAGTCTACTTGGCTATCGGTATTTACTTTGTCTTAGTTAATCCAATTAACTTATCACTTGATGAAAAACTGTCACAAAAAAATAAGTAAAGATTTGGGGTATAAACATGAGCTTTATGAAAAAAATATTCGGATTAAATTCAAATGAAGAGCAAACAGGAGGAAATGACATGATGAAAATTGGTATTGTTTTAGGAAGTACACGCGAAGGACGCGTTAGTCCTCAAGTTGGAGCATGGGTAAAAGAGTTAGCCGACAAGCGTGGAGACGCAGAATATGAAATTATTGACATTGCAGATTTCAAATTACCTCTATTAGGTGAAGCAGGCGGCGACGCATCAGGTGCAGCAGCTTGGTCAGCAGCCATTGCAAAACAAGACGGATTTGTATTCATCGTTCAAGAATACAATCACTCTATTACTGGAGCACTTAAAAATGCATTAGATTATTTACGTGAAGAGTGGAACAACAAAGCAGCAGGAATCGTATCTTACGGTTCAGTAGGTGGGGCTCGAGCAACCGAGCATTTACGTGGTATTTTAAGTGAATTACTAGTAGCGCATGTACGTGTACATCCAGCACTATCCTTGTTTACAGACTTTGAAAATGGTACAGACTTCAAACCAGCAGCAGTACAAGCTGATTCAGTAAACCAAATGCTAGATCAAGTTATCCCTTGGACAACTGCCTTAAAAACTGTACGCAAGTAATTAAGCAACGCTTTACAAGAAGTTTAAGTTTTGATTAAAAAGACTCATCCTCTCGGATGAGTCTTTTTGTACAACTTTTAATCTTCATTATTTCTCCACTTATTCTTTTATTCTTCAAATATGGAAATAGCATATATACTAATTTCACTAATTCCTCGATATCGCGTTCAATGTTTGAACTAAATGAATGTTCATGTCATCAACGGACTCTTTAAAATTACTTCGATGCCATTCAATAATTAAACCAATTATTGCATTTGTCATAAAAGAATATACAAATTTTTTAGATTCATCATACTCCCCTATTTTACTATCTTCTATAAAATTCGAACGGATTGCATCAAAAAACATGTAGTAGTATGTTGTAGACACATTGTCTGATAAAATAATACGGTAAAAGTCTTCGTACTTTTTGACATGGTGAAAAATACGAACTGTTTTTGGATCTAGATTTTTGTAAACTGAAGACTTTAATTGAAGTGCAGAAATGTATTTATATGGTTCTTTATAAGATTCTTGCAAATCTAAAATGACCTCTTCAAAAAATTCCTTAAAAACATCTCCAACCTCCTCATAGTGGAAGTAGAAAGTCCCCCTATTTACACCAGCTTTTCTACAAAGCTCGGACACATTAATATCAGTCAGACTTTTGTTTTTTAATATATGAGTTAATGCTTGATAGATAGCTTTTTTTGTCTTCACGACTCTTAAATCTTTTGTTTTCAATAATATCTCTCCTTATCGAACACTTATTGCAATATGTGTTTGATATTGTACAACTATTGCGATAACTGTTGATTGAATACGTTTTCATTTTAAACTATACTGTTATTGTACAACTGTATAATAACATATGAGGAGGAAATAATTATGAGATTACAAGACAAAGTAGCTATCGTTACAGGCGCGGCTTCTGGGATGGGGAAATCTATCGCTGAGGCATATGCAAAACAAGGCGCAAAGGTCGTTGTTTCCGACTACAATTTAGAAGGTGCAGAAACTGTGGCAGCAGCTATTAAAGCGGCTGGCGGAGAAGCAATCGCTAACCGTACAAACGTAGCAGTACTTGCTGATTTAGAAAACTTATTCGCTGAAACAAAAGCAGCATTTGGTAAATTAGATATTTTAGTAAATAACGCTGGGATCATGGATGGAATGGAGCCTGTTGGTGAAATTACTGATGAAAAATGGGATCAGTTATTCGCAGTAAATACTACTGGCGTTATGCGTGCAATGCGTATAGCAACTAACATTTTCTTAGAACAAGGACACGGAGTATTCGTTAACAACATTTCTGCAGGTGGATTACGTGGTGCTCGTGCAGGTGCAGCATACACAGCATCTAAACATGCAGTGTCTGGTTTAACTAAAAATACAGCTTATATGTACGCTAACTCAGGGATTCGTTGTAACGGAATCGCTCCAGGTGGCGTCATGACTAATATTCAAAATTCTATGACTAGCCTTTCTGAATTCGGTATGGGTCGTCAGCAAACAGGTAGCGGTACTATGCCACGTGTCGGTCAACCAGAAGAAATTGCACAACTTGCAGTATTCTTAGGTTCTGATGAGTCAAGCTTCGTTAATGGGCAAATTATTGCCGCTGATGCTGGTTGGACTGCTTACTAATAAATAAAGCTCAACTTCCACAAGATAATACCAAGCAGAAATACAACCAGTTGCCCTATTCACTATGGCAGCTGGTTCTTTTTTTTATTTAGATTCGCATACAATGTGGAGGAAGTTTTATCTTCCGTAACGAATTTAATAAGAAAGGGGAGTGTTTGTTTTATGTGGAGCAAAATTATTGGGGTTTTAATTGCAATCATGGGTATTATTTATATTTTCTTTATTCCAAGTGACCCTGTTTCGACAAAGATTATTTTCAAACTTATTCCGATGCTACTTATTATCTTGTTTGCTTCTCTACAATCTGGAGGAGAATCTAAAAAGTACAAGATACTTATTTTAATCGGACTCACTGTATGTATGTTTGCTGACGGATTAATCTATTGGTTTATAGTCGGACTTATAACCTTTTTGATCGGGCATATTTGGTATATCTTCGCATTTAGAAACATCAAACAAACATCCATTCCGAAATGGGCAATCGCATTGCTATTAATATACGGGTTATCAATGGTAATTTGGTTAGCTGGAACACTCTGGTCTCAAGGAGATACAGTGTTAGCGCTGGCAGTTATTATTTATATTGCAGTTATTCTGACGATGGGTTGGAACGCTTTCCAAACTGCAAACAAATTTGTTATTATTGGGGCTATTTTATTTATCTTTTCGGATTCAACCCTTGCTATTAATAAATTCATAGTAGATATTCCTTTCTCAGATGCACTTATAATGATTTCTTATTACGGAGCTCAATTTATGTTTGCTCTTAGCATTCATTATTCCGTAACTCGAAAGAATCTGTTAAAATAAGAACTAGCTTTACAAATCGAAAGGAGATTTAATCTCATGAAAGAGACTTTAATAGAGCGACTAGTGCGCTATGCAAAAATAGATACACAATCCGATGCTTCAAGTACAACATGTCCAACCACTGAAGGTCAATGGGACTTACTCCATGAGCTGAAAAAAGAATTGACTACAGTTGGTTTAGAGGAAATTACATTAGACGAAAACGGTTATCTTTTCGCCACTCTACCCGCTAATACTGATAAAGAAATGCCAACAATCGGTTTCTTAGCTCACGTAGATACAGCTACAGATTACACAGGAAAAAATGTGAATCCACAGCGAATCGAAAGCTATGATGGACAAGATATTACTCTCAATGAGCATACTGTCATGACCGTTCAAGACTTCCCTGAACTAAAAAATTATGTTGGTCACACACTATTAACTACAGATGGTACTACGCTTCTTGGTGCCGATGATAAAGCAGGAATTGCCATCATTATGACTGCAATGGAATATTTTCTCCAACATCCAGAAGTAAAACACGGGAAAATTCGAGTGGCATTCACACCAGATGAAGAAATCGGGCGTGGTCCTCATAAATTTGATGTGGAAAAATTCGGAGCAAACTTTGCCTATACAATGGATGGTGGTCCATTAGGAGAATTACAATATGAAAGCTTTAATGCAGCTAGTGCCAAGGTTATTACAAATGGGAAAAGTGTGCACCCAGGGTCTGCAAAAGACAAAATGGTGAACTCCATTACAATGGCTACAAAATTTCAATCTCACATGCCAACAGATGCAGTACCTGAAAAAACCGATGGATACGAGGGTTTTATACATCTGATGAATATTAATGGCGATACAGAAAAAACAGAGCTTAGCTATATTATTCGTGACCATGACCGTGAGAAATTTGAAGCGAAAAAACAATTATTCCTAGATACTGCTGAAAAGATTAAAGCAGAATACGGAGCAACTGCTATCTCTGTAGAGTTAAACGATCAATACTACAATATGGGTGAAAAAATCACACCTGTTATTGAAATTTTAAATGTAGCAAAAGATGTGATGATTGCTTTAGATATAGAACCACTTATTATTCCAGTACGTGGAGGAACAGATGGCTCACAGCTTTCCTATATGGGAATGCCTACACCTAATGTATTTACAGGTGGGGAAAACTACCACGGAAAATACGAGTTCATCTCTGTAAATGATATGGCAAAATCAACAGAAGTTGTAAAGGGTATTATCCAGTCGTTTGAACAGCAGGCTTAAGCAGGTGCTAATATGCGCGAAATATTACTAGGTATTTTAGCCTCCCTATTTTTTGCAGTAACCTTTATACTTAATCGTTCTATGGAAATATCTGGGGGGAGTTGGATTTGGAGCTCCTCCCTTCGATATTTCTTCATGTTGCCTTTTTTATTCATCATTGTCTACTATCGAAAAGGTTTAACTCCAACCTATAAAGAAATAAAATCTGCACCTGCTGCTTGGTTTCTATGGAGCTTTGTAGGATTTGTATTATTTTATGCACCGCTCACTTTTGCAGCAGCTTATGGGCCTGGCTGGTTAATATCTGGAATGTGGCAATTCACGATTGTTGCTGGAGTTCTACTTGCGCCATTATTTTTGATAAAAATGGAAAACAGAATCATTAAACAAAAAATCCCGGTCGTCTCATTATTTATTTCCCTACTTATTTTAGTAGGAATTATTCTTATACAGATTCCAAATACAGATACAGTTAATTTGCAAATGATTTTTTTAGGGATTTTACCTGTACTTATAGCTGCATTGGCTTATCCCTTAGGGAATCGTAAAATGATGGAACATTTGAATGGACGCTTGGATACATTTCAACGCGTTTTAGGCATGACTGTTGCGTCTATGCCTGCCTGGATCTTAATGGGTATTTATGCGATTTTTACCGTAGGTTTACCATCTTCTGGCCAAGTGTTTCAATCATTTATTGTAGCTGTGAGTTCTGGAGTGATCGCTACTATTCTATTTTTCATGGCAACAGATCGAGTTCGAAATCACCAAGGGAAACTAGCTGCTGTAGAAGCGACACAGTCAACCGAAATCATTTTCGTCATTATTGGTGAAATGTTTTTACTACATGTGCCTTTACCAGCACCAATTGCACTTATAGGACTTGGAATTATTATTTTAGGTATGTTCTTACATAGTTACTATACAAAATTATTAAATACGAGAGCTTTAAAAGGACAAACTAAAATATAATTTTTAAGATTAAGTGGATTCGGGTGCTGTGTTAGACCCGCATTATCTCACTTTTGTTCTTAAAAAGAGGATTGACAGCTTTAGCAGCCGTCAATCCTCTTTTAATTATGCAATTACACGTTTGCACCAGTTAATCCATCATTGTCATGATTGCTTGTAGAAACGCGTTTAAAATTGAAAGCAAAGACTACAAAAGTTAATATTAAGCTTACGATTAAACAAATTAGAAGGAACCACATATTCATAATCATGAAACCTGTATCTCCTAAAGAAATAATCGATTTAAACCCTGCATTAGAGTATGTTAACGGTAGATATTTACTTAATGCTTGTAAATTTTCTGGTAACATCGGAATTGGTAAATTCGATCCTGTAGTAGATAGTTGCAAAACAATAAAAGCAAGTGCTACAAAGCGACCAATATTCCCTCCCAATGTTACTAGGAAAAATACGATGGACATAAATGTTAAACTAACAAAAATAGTGAACAATATAAACAAAGGAATACTATCCACTTGTAGTTTAATAAATACTAACGTAAATAGCGACACGATTAATGCTTGTGCTATTGCAAACAAAGAAAGCTGCATCAATTTACTAGCATACCAACTAATCACAGATCCTGGAGTAGTAGCAGGTCGTTTAAATTCAACTACAAAAGATAATAATAAGATACCTACAAACAATGCTAAAGACATAATATAAGGAGCTGTAGAATCACGATAGAATTTATAATTATTAACCTTTTCTCCAGTTAAAGTTACGGGATTTGCAAACATCGCTATGTTAGCATCACTCACTTGAATACCACTAACCTCACTAGCACCACCAGCTAATCCAGTAGAAAGCTCTTGGCTACCAGACTTAAGTTGTGTTGCACCATCGTTTAGTGAAGTAACTCCTAAAGTCATTGTTTCCCAACCAACAGCCACTGTTTGGTTTCCAGAACTTATTTGAGTTAGTCCATCTTTAAGTCCAGAAACGGCATTACCAACTTTCGTCCAAGAAGTAGAAACCGTTGCGTTACCATTCGCAACTTGGGTAGCACCACTTTTTAAACGATCAATACCAGCTGTAGCTGCTGTTTGACCACTTACTAATTGGTTAAGACCTGCATCTAGCTGTTTAGAACCTGCTGTCAGTTGCGAAGCACCTGCAACTAAAGCATCTGCTCCCGTTTTTAAAGGTTGAACTTGTTGACTAAATTGCGTTAAGCCTTTAGAAACCGCATCACTCGTACCAACAAGAGTCATAAATTCAATATCTTGTGCAAGTTCAGGATGCTTCCCTAAATATGCCTTTAATCCCTCTGTTAATCCTTGCGACCCTCCTGTAAGCGTTTTCGTAGCTTCTGTCACTTTTCCTAAACCACTTGCTAATTGCTGACTTCCTGGTTGTAACTGTTTTTCTAATCCGGTAGTTAAACTAGTGCTACCCGCTTTAGCCGATTTCAGTCCATTTAGTACTTGTTCGGAACCAGCCCTAAGACTATTAATACCTTGTACCACTTCTTTAGAACCTGCCGCTAGCTTCTTAATATCACCTTCTCCGTTTTTTACGGAACTAAGAAGTTGCCCTGCGCCACTTTCCGCTGTTGCAGCACCAGTTGCTAACTTTTGAATATCACCAGACTTATCATTTAAAGATTGTAGTAACTGGCTTGTTCCATCACTCAATGTTGTAGTTCCTTCAAAAAGCTTATTGGATCCATCTGCACCAGAAGCGAAGCCATTTGAAATATCTCCAAGTCTAGAAAATAATGTTTGAGTATAGGTTGCTGTTATTTTATTGCCTAGTTGTTCTCTTAGTTTTTCTGTAGCACTTTTTGTTACTTGAGAAGCCATGAAATTTAGGCCTTCATTTTGAATATAACGTAATTCTGGCACTACTGGATTTGCATCAAGTACAGAGGATGCTTTTTGAGAGAAGTCCTCAGGAATCTCCACTACCATATAGTACTTCTGACTCTTTAACCCCTTGTTTGCTTCTTCTTGTGAGACAAATTCCCAACCTAAGGCAGGATTTTGTTGTAATTCTTCTACTAAGTCCTGTCCAATATTAATGGCTGATCCCCCGGAGTTTGCACCTAAGTCTTTGTTCACAAATGCCACAGGTAGATTATCTAGATTATCGTAAGGACTCCATGTTGCTGAAAGTAAGATTGCTACATAAACAATTGGTACTAGTAATACTCCTAATACAGAAAACAACACCCCTTTCTTCTCTGTAAGCCTAGCTAACTCCAGACCTAGCATTTTGAACGCTCCCATACTCTATCCCCTTTACCCTTTTTTAGAATAAAATGAATGACCATTCATTTCCCTTCTACATCTATTATATTTTAAATATTTGGAAATTTCATTATTTTTCTAGAATAGTAATTTGAACTATAAAATATGCGACAAAAAACGACTTAATTACTACATTAAGTCGTTAAATAAGCTATATTTACCTATATCCTTCCATTACTTACTAACTTTTAAGTACTGGCTCATAAAGTGTGGACACTCCCGAAGAAATTGCAGCCTTACTTACTGCTGAAGCCACAACCTGAACAACCCTTTCATCCAAAGCTCTTGGAATTATATAGTCATCTTTAAGCTCATTGTCATTTACTAATGAAGCAATTGCCTCAACGGCAGCCAACTTCATATCCTCATTAATATCGGTGGCTCTAACATCTAAAGCACCTCTGAAAATTCCAGGAAAAGCCAATACATTATTTACTTGGTTTGGATAATCTGATCGGCCTGTTGCTACTACTCTAACTCCCCACTCCTTTGCAATCTCATATGAAATTTCAGGATTAGGATTGGCTAGTGCAAAAATAATGGAATCCGTGTTCATCGAAAGAACTAAGTCTTTTGTCAGTAAATTAGCTACAGAAACACCGATAAATATATCTGATCCTTCCATCGCATCTTTTAAAGAACCTGTTAAACCAAGTGGGTTTGTTAAACTTGCAATCGATTGTTTAATAGGATTCATCCCTTGTTCACGGCCTTCATAAATAATCCCCGTTGAATCACACATAATGATATTAGTATATCCCAACTGGAGAAGTACTTTTAAAATTGCCATGCCAGCAGCACCTGCTCCATTAATCACAACTTTAACATTATTACTTGTTTTGTTTACTAGTCTCATCGCATTTTGAAGTCCAGCACCTACTACAATTGCAGTACCGTGTTGGTCATCATGGAAAACAGGAATATCTAATTCCATGCGAAGTCTATCTTCAATTTCAAAACAACGTGGAGCCGAAATATCCTCTAAATTTATAGCACCAAAAGTTGGACTTAACGCCTTAACAATTTGGACTATTTCATCCACGTTTTTTGTGTCCAAACAAATCGGGAAGGCATCTACACCAGCAAACCTTTTTAGTAAAATTGCTTTCCCTTCCATAACAGGCAAGGCAGCTCCTGGTCCAATGTCACCGAGTCCTAATACTGCAGTACCATCTGTCACTACTGCAACCAAGTTTCCTTTAGCAGTATAGTCATAAATAGTGGATGGATTGTTGTGGATTTCAATACACGGTTCTGCAACACCTGGTGAGTAGGCTAAACTTAAATCCTCCATGCTGTTCATGGGAACCTTAAAGACAACTTCCATCTTTCCCTTACTTTCACGATGCAATCGTAATGCTCTTGTTCTTAAATCCATCGACACATCCACCATCCTTTAGTATTTTCCCAATTGATAAGGATTATTAAGTTTTATCTAAATAATCTTTATATTCTGAGAATTATAGATAGTATTAAAGTGGATGTCAACAGTTAATGATTAGTGAAGTTCTTCACAAATAACTTCCTATGTTTATATTTTACTGGAAAATAAAGTTAAATTATTTTGGAGATCGATTTAATTCTTTTGCTCTAATAAAAAAATCGGTAACCTATTAAAGGCTACCGACGTATTTATGCACTATCTCAACTTTGAGGGGGTTAAGGTGTGCCTATCACCAGCTACAATTTGGAGAAAAGTCGCTGTTTTTAAACTTCTCAACTAGGAGAAACTTTCTATATGGTAATGATAATCATTTTCAATTAAAAAGTCAACTGTTTCTATAAAAAAATGTATACTACATATATGACAAACTTATCGAGTGACCAAATCCAACAATTAAATAACTATAGTGTATTTATCCAACCTAACGGAACAATATTATTCAAAGGGAATGATATCGCTAATGCACTCCCTATTATTAAGCTAATCTCTTCTTCACCTAATGAACCCATTGCAGCTTCTTTCTTTATGAGAAGGGTCGGAATGTTCATCTCCATGCAGTTTTATATGATGACTATGTATGATGAAATTTGGGATGGACCTATAGAACAGCTCCAGTTTTTTAGTACAACAGAATATGGGAATAAAACAATCAGTACATTTATCCCTCCAGAATATTTTCGAGACGTACAAGAAAATCGCAAATTGGATGTTCAACTTATATGGGAACAACAATGTTTTTCTATAATCAAACAACTCCGCTCAAAATGTAGTATATCTCCATTAGTTCTTTGGGAAAATGTGTTTGGTTACTTACTATGGCATTACTATACCTTTTTTGAAAATCCCGCGTTGGAAGAGAAAGCCAGAAATGATTGGTATCTGTTAAAGGATTCGTCCATTTGGGAGTCATTTAGTACGAAAGAATATTTCCGACTTTATTTGAAAGATCAACAACCCGCAGAACTATTAAATACAACAATTAGAACCACTTGCTGCTTTTCAAAGGATATACCCGGATTGCAAAAATGTGGCTTTTGTCCACAATCAAAATAAAAAATTATTAGATTACTTATGCATGATTGCACACTCTTTGGACATACCTAAGTAGAGTTCAATAAAAAAGGAGTGAGGAAGATTGGGAAACAATATAGATGAGCGTGTCGATGCTAAGCTTGATAGTATTGGTCAAGAAGAAAAAGAACAAATTCTACAAAATTTTTCTAACTTTAAATCGTATTTATCTGGAAAAGTTGCAGCCGGTGAAAAAATGGGACTTAGTGATGAAACATTAGCTAAAGCTACTGAAAAAGTTGCTGGTTATTTAGCCAACCACGAAGAACCACGCAACCGAGAAGAACATGTTCTTCAACAATTGTGGAAAAGTGGAGACAAAGAGCAGCAACAAGCCCTTAGTCATATGCTTTTAAACATGGTTAAAAATGGCTGATATTCGTAAGGAAGCAACTGGAAGGATCCTTGACAATCCCGATGGAGTACGTACTACTAAGGAAAGCCTATTTGATATGCATGAAGACATGCAAACTGTAGATGCCCTTCCTGTCGAGGATATAAATATTGAATTTCTAGATGAAAAAGACCACAACCACACAAAAAATCGTTCACTTAGTTCAGAACGATACCCCAAATAAGAAAAACACTTGCTCCACTATCCCACTAGGAGCAAGTGCTTTTTTTATACAATGACTTTACACAGAAGCTTATATTAGTTTTGCCGCTACCAGTCTTGTCCGAATAATAATGCCTATTAGTGCAGCAACAACCGCTTTTGCAAGGTCGGGAAGGATAAATGGTAGCATTCCTCCTTTAAACGCTGCATCCCAAGGAAGTTCAGCTACTATTTTCAACCAAATAGAACCAAGTATTAGTATGATAAATACGGCTATGATATTTGCGATAATTGCTTGCATCCTCGAATACTTAAAAGTATCCAAATACCACCCGACAAATAGCGCAGCAGGTATTATTGCTAACAGGTATCCACCTGTCGGTCCAAGTACAATACCAAATCCACCTTTCATCCCAGCAAATACTGGAATTCCAATTACGCCCATTAATACATATACCGTTACTGCAAGAGTTCCATACTTAGCCCCTAATATAGTTGCTGTTAGCATTACCGCAATTGTCATTAATGTAAATGGTACAGGTGGAACATTAATCATGATTTGTGCAGCAACTGCTATGATAGCTGCAAACAATGCGGCTACAATCATCATTTTTAAACGTTCATTTCTCATAAAAGTTTCCCCCTTAATAAATGAGTTAACCTAATTTAATTTTAATGTTAACTCATTTGTATTTTAATAAGAAATAGAACTTCCGTCAATACAATTATTTAAGAAGTACGTTAACGCTAAAAAAAGCCGCAATCCAGAGGATTGTGGCTTAGTTATTATTACCATCTGCTAGCGGCGGAATCTATTGTTTCTAATCTCACCAATCCTTTTTGCATAGGTGGTGGACATGCTTTATTGTACTGCATTATTTTATCATTTACCTTTGTTACCCTAAATTGTAGTCCTTCTTTTTCACCATTTAAATAATTTTTCGCAATATCATGCAGTTCGTCCCTTATCTCATGCTGAAGCTTTAACCAGTGTGGTTTATATCCAGCATCCTTCGCAATTTTTTGGAAGTGTTGAAAGATATCACCGGTTAAGTATTCCTCCGATATTGGCTTCCCCGCGCCCTTTAAGTTGTCCATGCCACCTGTCTTCGAATACTCTTTAAGAATATCCCCTATCAAGTCATTACTTGGCTTATTGAAGCTATCATTATCCATAATGCACCTCTTCCCTGAATGATTGATTTCATCTTGGAATGCCATTAATAATATACTATGCAAGTGCGATCATCTACTGCCCCCAACGCTAGCTATACGTGAGGTATTACATTAGAGGTAGCATGTGGCGCCTTTTGTAATAATAATTGTAAAAACTGTTCCTGATTGTCTGGAGAAATTATTATACTCCCCATTAACGAGTTTTTATAATGAATTTCCAGTGCATCCTTGGAGGAAAGAATACGATAGCCCACTAATATATTCGATGATTTATTTACCTTCGTCATATCCTTATACTTTATTTTACTTCGAAAAGGACCTCCTTTGACATATAAATAGTCATCGTAAAATATGTAATGAATGTCAAAAGAAATCCATATGAGAAAACCGGTACATACTAAAAATAAAGCAATCATAATCCAAATAGCCAAATAATCAGGTGAATTTGTATAGAACAATTCGTATGCTACTGGCCACATTATCGCTAACGCAATAATAACTAGCGCAACCGACATCATCATCTTAAACGTCCTATCCATTTTCGAACGGAATTTCATCCAATTCTACCTCCTACACTGACTTTGTAGCAGCATCCTTTATCCCCACTCGGTTAGCATAGATATTTTTTAAAATAACCTTTATCACTGCATAGGTAGGAATAGCTAATATAATTCCCCATAACCCTGCGATATTCCCCGCTGCCAAAATAACTGTAATGACCGTCAATGGATGAATATCTAAGGATTTCCCCATAACATTCGGTGTGATGAAATTACTTTCAATCTGTTGTGCCACTAACATAATAATTGCTACATAAATTGCCAACTTTGGTTCTTGAGTAAGGGCAATGATTATCGCTGGTATCACCGAAATATAGGGCCCTAAAAACGGGATAACATTCATCATCATTCCAAATATTGCTAGTAATAAGGCATATTCTAATCCAATAGCAAAATAGCCAATCAGCAACATTAATCCAACTAAAAAGCTGACAAATAATTGACCTTGAATATATGAGCGCAATGTATCATCAATATCTGCTAAAGTCTTACGAATCCAGGTCTTTTTCTCCCCTTTAGCAAAACTAGAAACGAAGGGTGCAAACTTTTCATGGTCTTTTAACATATAGACAAGGAAAAACGGCACAAGTACAAGTACAAAGATACCTTGGAACACACCTTGAATGAATTTGAAAAGCAACGAACCAGCTGAAACAGCTATATCGTTAATCTTCCCTGTTGCATCATCCACTGTATCTTGTAGTGTCTCTGGTAAAAGATCTTTTTGAGATAGCGCATATTTTGTAAACTGCTCCACGTCTTCTACTATTTCTGGAGTGTTTTTAACTAAGTTGTTCACCTGCTTGGTGAGTGGCGGACCAATTAGTGCATAAAAAAGCCAGCCTATTAAGCCAATAACAGCAAATACCGATAGAATACTTGCCCATCTCGGGAATTTAACTGATTCTAACCATTTTAATAATGGACGTGACAGATAAAAAAGAACACCACCTAAAAGTAATGGTAAGAATATTGTTTGTCCAATGATCAAAAGCGGTGAAAAAATACTTTTGACTTCCATGAACATGCGTATAATAACTAGCGTCAGTAGTATTGCTACTCCTGTTTGAAACCACAGTTTCTTTGTCATGTGATGCTCACTTCCTCTATTATTAATAAGTACTATGTTTTACGTTTTTTCCTAATTGAAAGTTTCAATTATTAATACATATCGTACCATTATTTAAGTTACACTTTTACAATTATTATCGGAAGGATGATTTTACATGGAATACTACAAACAGCTAAGACAATATGTAGGACATCAACCTCTAATATTACCTGGCTCTAATGTGCTTATATTGAACGATAAAGGTGAAATATTACTGCAAGAACGTGAACCAGGTATTTACGGTCTACCTGGAGGTCTAATGGAACTCGGTGAAAGTTTTGAGGATACAGCCAGACGTGAAGTACTGGAAGAAACTGCTCTACTTGTAGGGAAACTACAACTCTGTAATGTATATTCTGGCCCAGACTATTATATTGAAAACCCGAACGGCGATAAATTTTACTCCGTTTCTGCAGTTTTCAAAACATCAGAATATAGCGGAGAAGTTTTAGCAGATGAAGTTGAATCCATTAGTCTTCAGTTTTATCCTCCTACACAATTGCCTAATGGAATTATGGAGAGTTATCGAAAGTTTATTGAGGATGCTTTACTTTAGTACTTATAGGAAAGTTCCGGTAGTTCCTTGTGTCAAAGTAATAAGCTACAATTTGGATTTTACTTGTGCTCATGTATAGTTTACTAGCTTCTGTTTGTAGAATACTAACGGTCTTTGGGATGTTACTTTTAAGTCTATATTTACTTTTGCATTACTACATTTTACTAGCAAAAGGGATAATTTTTTCGAATGATAGTGGAATGCAATAAAAGAGGCTTCCCATTGGAAAGCCTCTTCTTTATTTGTTGGCAATATGCACTTTTAGTAATTTACCTTTGACTGTTGTATTTCTCATATTTTTCAATACAAGCGAGCCTTTACCGTTTAAAATTTCTACATAGGATACTGTGTCTTGAATCGTAATAATTCCAATATCATCTGCAGTGATTCCTTCAATTTTTGCAATGGTTCCAACAAAATCGACGGCACGGATTTTCTTTTTCTTACCACCATTGAAATATAGTTTAGTAATATTGGCGTTTAGTTGCTCACCCTTAGATTTTTTAGCCTCGGGTTGCTCCTGCATTTTCACATCAAATGCAGCACGACTTTTTACTATCTCTTCTTTAGTAGGTTCTGATGCTGTGGAAATTTCGAAGCCGATAAATGATTCGATTCCTCTTACAAACTTATCTTCAAAAGGAGTTGCTAACATTATCGATTTACCACTTCGCCCTGCGCGACCTGTTCTACCAGTACGATGTACATAGCTTTCTTCCTCTAATGGAACATCATAATGTATTACATGAGTAATATCATCAATATCAATCCCACGAGCGGCCACATCCGTAGCAATTAGATAACGGAATTCCCCTTTTCGGAAATCATCCATTACCTCGAAGCGATCCTCTTGCATCATCCCACCATGTATTTTGTCAGCGGTATATCCTTTTTCATCTAACACATCTACTAGTTGTTCTACGCGTTCTTTTGTACGACAGAAGATAATACAACTGTCTGGGTTCTCCACAATTGTTAGCTTCTCTAGTAATGAAAGCTTTAACTCCTCAACTACAACATACTTCACATGTTCAATGTCTGGAGCATTTTCTTCCGATGCATCAATTTCAATGGATACTGCTTGTTTCATATACTTTGTACTTAATTTTTTTATTTGGTCAGAAAGAGTTGCTGAAAATAGCATTGTTGTACGAGCTTTTGGAAGTAATTTAATAATAGATTCTACTTGTTCTAAAAAGCCCATATTCAGCATTTCATCTGCTTCATCAATAACTAGATATTCCATCTTAGATACATCTAACGTTCCTTTTTCGATATGGTCTAGTACTCTACCTGGAGTACCTACAATCACATGCGTTTTTTGCTTTAAAGCTAACTTTTGTCTAGCAAAAGGTGACTTTCCGTAAAGAGCTAACCCTTTTATACGTTTATAACGGCCAATATTGGTAATATCCTCTTGAACCTGAACAGCAAGCTCTCTTGTAGGTGTTAGCACTAATGCTTGAGGTTTGTTTTCCTCCCAGTCTACAAGCTCACATAATGGTGTAGCAAAAGAAGCTGTTTTTCCACTGCCGGTTTTAGATTTCACTAATACGTCCTGTTTTTCCAAAACTACTGGTATTACCTTCTGTTGCACTTCTGTTGGCTCTGTGTAGCCTAATTGTTCAATGGCACGTAAAATTTTCTCATCTAACTTAAACTCTTTAAAATGCACTATGCATAATCTCCTCTTACAAACTTATTTTAGTTACAACTATATCCGAATCTTCTAATGCTTTTAAGGCATGCTTTTCCAATGGTTTCATATGCAAGATGGTCCCAGTCGTTACAGTATGCTCCACACCTTCTACCGTAAACTGTACTTTCCCTTTTCTAACAACAATCAATACATTTGCATTAGCATGATGTTCTTTTACTTCTTCCCCAGCACGCAATTGAATATTCATGATATCAAAATCTTCTTCTTTAATAACGGTCGTAATTTGTTTTTCTTTTTCGTCCAATACATAAGGTGTTCCGATTAAATTCATCTGACGTTCCTCCCATTCATATTGGTTCCAAACAAATCTGTTAACCCTATCATATACTTAGTTTCTCCAATATATCAAAAATATTCGACGTCATTCCCTTGTATTCGAGTTTTAATAATCTCTTTTACAGATTTTCAACCCTAATCTATGGTATAATTAAACTATCGCTAATGCGGAATAAAACTAGAAAAGAGGCATACACATGAGTTTTCAACGACAACCTAAGGAAGTTTCCCCCTTTGTGGCAGCTAGGAAAATTGATGAGAAGATCTCTTTCACTCGTAATGATCACGAAGTTCAAGGTACTATTTTTAAAATTCTAGAGCAATCAGTAATTGTCGAAATCTCTACTGAAGATGCCAAAAAGATTAATGTACCTTCTAATCTTACAGTAGTATCTCATAAAAACTACACGATAGTATAATTGTGAATTTCCTCGAGAAAAACTTGTCCATATTTTTCTCGTTTGTTTTCACCGATTCCGTGAATTTCTAATAATTGTTCTTCGGTTTGCGGGCGCTCTGCACACATATGCTGCAGAGTCTTATCAGAAAAAATAACAAATGGTGGTACACCAGCTTCGTCCGCAATTTTTTTCCGAAGTATTCTTAGTCTTTCGAACAATGGATCACTCTTCGCAATTTGTTTCGTCACCGTTACACCTTTACGTTCCACTCTTTTATTCCCCAACAATACTTCTTTTCCAGCATCAGATACATAAATGGTTGGCAAACTACCGTGCTTCACTGAAAGAAACCCTTCTGCAATCATAAACTCCATTAGTCCAGAAACTTCCTTTAATGATTTACCCTTTAATATTCCATAAGTTGATAACTTCGTAAAACCAAAATCGATTACTTTTTTGTTCTCAGAACCAGTCAATACTTGAGCAGTCATCGTCTTTCCAAATCTTTGCCCCATTCTAACCACACATGAAAGAACCATTTGAACCTCTTTTGTTACATCTTGTACTTCTCTTGAATCTGTGCAATTTCCACATCTGCCACATTTAGGAGCATCTGGCTCTCCAAAATAAGTAACTATAAATTGTTGCAAACAGTTTTCTGTGTGACAGTAATCCACCATTCCCTGCAGTTTTTCTAGTTCCTGAGGAATTCGATCACGGTCCATTGCTTGATCTATTAAGAATCGTTGCGTTTGAACATCTTGTGATGCATACAAAACTACACATTCACTTGGTAAGCCATCTCGCCCTGCTCTTCCAGCTTCCTGATAATAGCTTTCCATATTCTTTGGCAACTGATAATGAATTACGTAGCGTACATTGGATTTATCAATCCCCATACCAAATGCATTGGTTGCAACCATTACTTGCGCTTCATCTGTTAAGAAACGTTCTTGTTCACTGTTTCGAAAACTCTCTGGCAGCCCGGCATGATACTTTGCCGTCTCAATTCCCGCCTTATTTAATAGATCATATAACAAATCCACTGTTTTTCTAGTTGCAGCATAGATAATGCCTACTTCGCTGGCATTTTTTTTAATAAATTCTTTTAAAAACTTATTTTTATCCTGTCCAAGTACGACCGAAAAAGCTAAATTTGATCGTGCAAATCCCGTAATAACTGTATTATCTTCTTGAATTTGTAACAATCGGCAAATATCATCTCGTACGGCTGGCGTTGCGGTAGCTGTTAGGGCAAGTACTGTTGGCTGCTCTGTAAATACTTCCTTTAATCGATGAATAGCCCGGTAACTTGGACGGAAATCATGACCCCATTGAGAAATACAATGTGCTTCATCCACTGCTATTAAAGGAACTTTAACTTTTTTTAATTGGTTTAAAAAGTTGGGAGATTCTAGACGCTCTGGAGCTATATAAAGTAACCGATATTGGCCATTTTGTACTTCCTCCATTGTTTGTCTCACTTCTTCTGCAGTTAATGTACTGTTTATGAAGGTTGCAGGGATCCCAGCCTGAATTAAAGTATCCACCTGGTCTTTCATAAGGGAGATTAGAGGAGAAATGACAATCGTAGTGCCTTCTAGCATAAGTGCGGGGATTTGGTAACATAGAGACTTCCCTCCCCCTGTAGGCATTACACAAAGGCTAGAGTTCTCATCTAGTACATAGTTAATAACTGTTTCTTGTCCCTCACGAAAGGAATCATATCCAAAGTAAGTTTGTAATAATTGCCGTGCTTTATCTAACACTTAGGTCACTCCAATCATTTTTGAGAAAGTAAAGCCTCTATTTTTTCTTATTAGTTTTATTTACTACGTTATTAGTTGGTTTTGGATCCACTTTATCTACGTCTGTTCCTAGCAGGAAATAACCAATTACGGAAGATAAAACAGCTGCTCCTACAATAATAAGTATTTTGTTTATAATGGTTACTTCCGAATATTCTTCTTGGTTTAAAATAATAGTTGCCAGCACCGCCACAACAATCATAATTGGTGGGATTAATTTTGACTTTTTCATTGCAAACTTCCTTCCTCTGCGCATGTATAGTATATTGTACCATAAGACTATCAAGGGTTTTTACCAAGACGTATGAGATAATATATAAAAAACATATAAGGATGAATAAAATGACACAAAATGAATTCGATATTAAAGTAACTGAAACACTTGCTCAAGAATTACAAAAAGGTGTTCCGATATTGATGAAAGACGGTTTCCTAGAACCAGAGTCTCTTGAAGAAGGATCTATACTAAAAATTCAAAATGCTGCTGGCCAGTTTATCGGAAAAGGCTATGTTGGAAAACAAAACAAAGGACTTGGCTGGCTCCTAACAAAAAATGAAAACGAGAAAATTGATCAGTCATTTTTCCAAAAAAAAATAGCTACGGCGATTAAACACCGTGACGACTATTATCATAATGCCGATACAACAGCCTTTCGTGTATTTAATGGGGAAGGAGACGGTATCGGTGGTTTAATCATTGACTATTTTGATGGATACTATTTAGTCAGCTGGTATAGTGAGGGAATTTATTCCTTTAAAAAAATCATTTTAGAAGCCCTAGAAGCTTCCACTCCCTATAAAGGTATTTATGAAAAGAAACGTTTTGATACGAAAGGACAGTATGTGGAAGACGATGATTTTGTTAAAGGTGAACGCGGAGAGTTCCCTCTTCTTGTAAAAGAAAATGGGCAAAACTTTGCTATTTACTTAAATGATGGGGCAATGGTTGGAGTGTTTTTAGATCAACGTGATGTTCGTAAAACAATTCGAGATAATTATTCAAAAGGGAAAACGGTATTAAACACCTTTTCGTATACTGGAGCTTTCTCTGTATTTGCTGCAGTTGGTGGTGCTACGAAGACAACAAGTGTAGATCTTGCTAAAAGAAGCTTAAGTAAGACGACGGAACAATTTGAAGTAAATGGAATCGATGTAGCACAACAAGATATTATTGTGATGGATGTATTTGATTACTTCAAGTATGCGAAACGTAAAGAATTATCCTTTGATATGGTTATTCTCGATCCACCTAGTTTTGCTCGTTCTAAAAAGTATACGTTTAGTTCTGCCAAGGATTATACTAAACTGCTTATAGATGCCATTAATATTACAGAAAAAAATGGTGTCATTGTCGCTTCTACTAATAATGCCACGTTTGGGATGAAGAAGTTCAAAACATTTGTAGAGAAAGCTTTTAAAGAATGCAACCGAAAATATACAGTTGAGGAAGAGTTCTCTCTTCCAACCGATTTTAGAACCTCTCCACTTTTTAAAGAAGGTAATTACTTAAAAGTTCTATTTATACGAGCAAAGTAAGGTAGAACATCGGAAAGAAAAGCGTTAAGTGTTCTTTATTTCCTATCGAGTACTGTGAACAGAAATTTCACCATGAATTTTAGAGAGGTTGGTCGTGACGAACGTCACAACCAACCTCTCTTTTTTAGTAATCTAATGGCGTTGATACGCTTTAAATTATACTTTTCACTACTTTGGACATGGTGGATCCATCTGTTTTTCCTGTAAGTATTGGTTTAGCGATTTTCATGGCATCTCCCATGTTCATTCCTTTTACGACTCCAGCTTCCGTTAAAAGTGTTACTATTTCTTCTTCACTTAATTGGGTAGGCAAGAAGCTTGCTAGTAATTTTAGTTTTGCATTTTCTTTTTCTATTAAATCTTCACGATTAGCTGCTTTTGCACCATCTAATGCTTGGTTTGTTTGTTTTACTTCTCTATTTACAATAGCAATTTCTTCTTCGGGCGAAAGGGCAGAACCTTTTTCTTTTTCTGCACTATCTAACGCAGACTTGAGAATAGTTAATACTCCCTTTGCTAGCACATCTTTTTCTTTCATCGCGCGTTTTATTTGGTCGAATACAATTGTTTTCAGCATTCTTTTATTCCTCCCTTTATCTTTTGATATATAACTTAAACCTCTCAAAAAGAACTCTACTTTTATGGAAGAAAAGCTCCAAATAACCGAAGTAAACTTCAGAATATTAGAGCCTTTTAATAACGTTATATTAGACTTAGAACCAACTCTCGAAGCTACTTATTAAGCTTCGTCTGGTGTGAATGATCTGGATGCTAGCTCAGAATCCAACATAAACATAGCATTGGAATCATTTTCAATGCGTTTAATTTTGTTAATCAGTGTATCAAATGAAGCCTCTTCCTCCACTTGCTCATCAATGAACCATTTTAAGAATGCCATCGTTGCATGTTCACGCTCATCTAATGCAATATCAGAAAGATGATAAATACGACGCGTCACTTCTTTTTCATGTTTTAAGGAAGTCTCAAAAACATCTAAAGTCGAAGTAAATTCATTACCCGGTTTGTCAAAACCATCAATTGTAGCTCGGTATCCCAAATCACTTAAAAAGTTATAAAATTTCATGGCATGGAAACGTTCTTCTTCTGCCTGAACTAAAAAGAAATTAGCAAATCCATCGTATGCTTCAGCCGTACAATATGCAGCTGCTGCAAGGTATGTATGTGCAGAATAAAACTCAAAGTTCATTTGATCGTTTAATGCTTCATGTAATTTTTTTGATAACATAGTAAAACTCCTCTCATAGTAGAAATATTTCATTTCATCTTTTAGTATACAGCTTTATCCATATTAAATACGACCTTACACCTCTGCTTGTACTTCCTCAACAGTTTGCTCTACTTCCGATCGAGTCATTTTTTCTTTCCCGCTCTTCAGTGCTTTTAGTGTTTTGTGTGCAAGTGCAAGAGGTAGTTTGCAGAATAACAATATACTTTTACTGTCGATACTCTTGATATACTCATCAGCTTGAGCTAAATTACTTTCCGCATACTCGAACATATCCGCTCTTGTCCAACCTTCTGGGAAGAATTGTACACCTCGTTCGCTATCTTCATCTTTGTTTCGCAATATATTCACTGCTTGGAGTCCTCGTCCATATGCAATTGCTAAATCACGGTCTGTGTCAATGTCTGCGCTCCACTTCCATAAATCCGAAAGCATCACTCCCACAAGACCAGCTACGTAGTAGGTATACTCATCGAGGTCTTCTTTCGTCTTCACTTGCCAGTTCTTACCTACCCATTTAGCCATTCCTTCTGCCATCTCACTCGTTGAATCTTTTACTTTTTCTACTAAATCATCCGGGCAAATTTCTAGCCAGTCGCCAAGTCTTAACGATACAGGTGGAAGAATTTCCTGAAATGGTTCAACTAGCTGTTCATATAGCTTCTTATCAAACCCATTTTTAAGCATCTTGCTAGTAGCAAGTAACAGTTCTTGTTTCTCTTGTGCACCTAATGACTCATGATCTTCAATCTCATCTATCGCACGCATACATAAATAAGCAGAGGCAACCGCCTTTTTCAGTTTAGATTCTAAAAAAGTAATTGGAATATAAAAAGTTCTACTTGTTTTCTTTAGCATGTCCATCGCTTCTTTTTGTAACTTTGCTACATCATGCACGACTAGTCCTCCGTTTCAATGATTCACGTTAAATCCTATATACTCTATTGTATAGGATTTTTACTAAAAGATAAAATGACTCCCATTTTGATGAGTACAATGCTAAAAGCCACAGTAGCTTTATTCAGCTGTTTCCTTAAAAACTGGCTTTTGTTTCTTCCAAAACAATGAAATTACAAAGCTAATCGCTAGTATGACCATTGCTAATACATATGGATAATCAATATGCACGTCAAACAGTATACCTGCAATACTTGGACCAATAATATTACCTATACTCGTAAACGTAGAGTTTAGTCCTCCAACAAAGCCTTGATCATTACCAGCAATTTTGGATAGATAAGTTGTCAGCGCTGGTCTCATTAAGTCGAACAGCAAGAAAATCACAAAAGTTACGAGCAATATAGACCAGTAGGCAGAAACCTTTATCATGGCAAAAATGAAAATCGTTGATACACCTATACAAATTTGAATCAACCGAATTTCTCCTATTTTCCCTACAATACGATCGAAAGTTAGCACTTGGAATATAATTCCTAGAACACCACTTACCGTAATGATTAGCGCAATATCCTTTGGTGTAAATCCGTATTTGTGATCTACAAAAAGCGAATATACTGTTTCAAAGGCCGCTAAGCCAAAGCTAGATACTAAAATGATAATCATCGGTATCAAATAAATTGGTTCCAATACTTTACGAAAACGTGGTTTAACTGGTTCTCCTTCGCTTTCTATATGAGCTCTTTCAGGCTCCTTCAAAATAATAAGTGAAAATACTCCACCTAAAATTCCAAGACCTGCAGCAACAAAAAAGGGAAGTCTCGTTCCATGTTCCGCTAAGAATCCGCCGATTCCTGGCCCGATGATAAATCCAGCACTGATTGCTGCAGCCACATAGCCCATCGCTTTTGGCCTTTCCCTTAAGGTAGTAACATCGGCAACAAAAGCCGTTACAGCTGGCATGATGAATGCCGCACTAATTCCTCCCAATATTCTAGACATATACAATACCTTCACATCTTGTCCAAGACCGAAGAGCATTTCCGATGCCCCAAATATGAACATACCAATGACAATCATCTTTTTACGACCAATCGAATCTACCCATCTACCTGCAATTGGAGAGACTAACAACTGTGCAAATGCAAAAGCCGCAACTAAATAGCCCATCGTAGAGCCTTCTAAGCTCATCTCACGCATTAATGTTGGCATCACTGGAATAATTAATCCTATACCTAAAAATACAATAAACAAATTTACTAAAACTAGATAAATTACTTTATTTAAACCACTTTTTTGCGAACCCATCTTTAAAACTCCTTATAATTCTTACTCAGCATATAAATAAAAATAAACCCTATAGTAACTATAGGGTCAAGTAGTTTGAATAGGTATTTTGAGTTCTACTAAAAATTCATCTTCCTTGGAAGCCGAATAATTTATCGGCATCCACACGTCATATACAATGGGATCTATTACTACTTGGTGTTTCTCTATATAGTCGATTAACTTTTGGTAGCATTCCACATATTCATTGTCTTCCAAAACAAATGAAATGCTAAGGTATTCTCCAGCAGGTAACACACTAATTTCCACATCTTCATATTTTTCTTCAAAATCCTTATCCGTTACGATATATGCAAAAAAATAATCATAGTTTATATCATTTAAAAATTCATATTTTTGGAAGGAAAACGCTCCACCATACAATGTATCAAATATGCTACCTTCATCTTCTAACACTTTACTAATACGACCAAACTCCCTATTTGGAATATCATCGACCTTCATATTATAGGTTTTAATCTTCACTATTTTTTGTGCCGGTAAGTTCTTTTTGCTAACCGTCATCATATTTGGTTCCAGCACGAAAGATTGTATTTGCTCTTTTTTGCGCTGTAATACCCGCTTCGTATTATGGAGCCTTTGAAATTGTTCCTCAATTCTTTTCTCTTGGGTTTCTAAATATATAACTAGTTCTTCAGGCTTTAACTTTAAGACTGATTTAACCTCTTCTAGCGATAATCCAAGGTACTTTAATGATTTAATAATGTCTAAATAATATAATTGCGTATTTTGATAATACCTATAATTATTGCTCGTATTTATCTCGAAAGGTTTAAACAAATTAATCTGATCATAGTATCGTAAAGTTTGAACCGATATATTGCTTAGCTTTGCTACTTCCCCTATCGTTAAGTAATGAACTTTCAAAATCATTTCCTCCGTTTATTAAGCTCTAATAAAAGCTATCCTATTTAATCTAGGATAGCTTTCATTTATATACTATTCAATTCCTTGAATCGTTACCTCTTTTACTGGCAAGAAAAGTTCTCCTGTATTTAAGAAAGTTACTTGTACTTTATCTCCTTCTTGCATATAAACGGCAAGGGGAGCAACTTCGGAAGATACGATATAACTTTGTTTGTCATCTAATAGGAACGATACTTGCGTAAAGTCGCCTACACGTTCTTTAAATACACGTACAACCGTACCAGTTATCGATTTCTCTTCTGCATCGGAGCTACCATCTACCGAACTTCCACCACGTTGAATAGCTGTTTTATATAGTTTTAGCGCTTCATTTGGCGTATTTCCGTAAACAGATATCTCAGGATTTGCTGCTGATACTATAAAGTAATTTTGCAAGAACCCATTAGAGTCTAACACTGGTGTTAACCAACTAGCTTCTCCGTAAAAATTGTACAATACGGGCATCTCGCCAGACCATTTTTTCTCAATGAATTTCTTTTCGATAATTTGTAATGCCCCTTGAGAATCCATATATGAGTCTTCTAGATTTCCTGTATAAAACGTAGCCTCGCCTGTTCTACCATCGGTTAATGAGTAACCAAGCATCGAGTCTACTCCCTCTTTTGGACTCGTAAAGTCTGTGAAGTAATACATTTGTCCGTCTTCTCCGAAGATTGGACTAACATTTGCTTCTGTTCCTTCATCTGATGGTAATCTCACATCTTTTTTACCAAATAGACTATTGATAAATCCATGTATATAGTTACCAAAATAACTATTTTGTAGACTCACCGTTTCAGGTGATACAGCGCCGTCTATAAATGCCGGGACATCTGCAATTTTATAGGAATCCGTCTGTCCTGTAGCAGGATCTACCGCAACGATACCTTTTACCTCAAATCCATTTCGCGCTGAGATGAAGCTACCGTAAGATCTGATGTAATATGGTTTTCCTTCCTCGTCAATTTCTAACTGAGGTGCACCGTAGAAAATTTTAGTTGGATGTTTCATACGCATATGTCTTTCCAAATTTTTATGGAAGTAAGAAGACGGTGTATAGCTCATTTCTGCTTCTACAAATTTTGGATTATCCGATGAATCTGTTGCACTCATTGTAAAATAACCCGGTGTTACGTCTCCATTCCACCATTTGAATAGTCCAGAAAATTCTACTGGAGCAATATATACGTACTCATCTTTTACCTTTTGAATTTGTAAATTACCTAATTCATAATAGCTTGTATTTGGTACTTGACCAAAAGCTTTTTTCATTTTATTGCGTGCAAATTTTGGTGGTACACTAGCAGGTGTCTTCGTTTCATCAAATGCTTCAATTTCCACCTCTTGTTTCATTTCTGCTACTTTAAATTTTTCATCAGCATTCCAAAAAGGCGCCGTCAGCATGAAAATTGCGATTACTAAGCTTCCTAAAAACAGAATACCTTTTGCTTTTTGCTCTTTTCCTTTAGCTAACAACATTCCTGCTAATGTTGTAATAACTAGTAACGGCCATAACGCTGTCCAATTACGATCTAAGTTCGTTACATAATATATAATCGCTAGTACGATAAAAGTTAATATAGACAGACCAATAATGGAAGTTACCATATCTTTTCTTTTAGCTGTTAACGGAACAACTAATAATGCGGTAATTATAGCTGCAACTGCCGAAATAATAAATACACTGGTCATTTTCTCAATCCCTCTCTTTTTTGTTCATAGTTATTTTACGGACGAGATGGGAAATGGTTTCAAAAAAGACGCTAGAGTAGCAACCAACTTGCACTAGCTCCCTAAGTATTTGCTATAACTGGACAATTTATTTCCTTTTCTTTAACACCCTTTTTCAACGATATAAGTACTAATGACAAAGAAACCATTAATATCCCACTTAGCACGATAAAACAATAAACGATGAGGTCTGAGGACACCATTTCAGTAAATAGTGCTAATAAGAGAATTCTGATTAAAAGACCTGATGTACGAAACAAACTATCTACTCTCCCTATTATATTGTTGGGAATATGATCCATTAAGAAAGAGTTTCTAGCAACCCTTGTGCTGCTATTACCTATTGCCAAAAATAACATAAGGGATAGGTATACAGGTAAATCCACGAAGACTATTAAGGATATGGCTATCGTATATACCAATATCCCAAAAATGATCGTCTTTTCATTTCCAAACTTACTGGATAATGTGGGTACGAAAACACCAGCAATTACTGCTCCTATTGCGTAGATCATTCCTTCAATTCCATAAACACTCGCATCTGCCTCAAGTACATCCACTAAATAGACAGGAAATAAGTAATTTGTAAGCATCACTCCGATAAAAGGCATGAAAGAAAACAATAAAAATATAAATACAGCAGGACGAGCCAACATATACCTAATTCCTTCACTTACCTGTGATTTAACAACTTCCGTTTTTATAGTTGGTAATCTCACATACGGTAACTTCAAATAAAAGAAAATAGCAGCACCATAAGATATCGTGTTTAGTAATAGAATATAATGCAGTTCCCATTTCATCAACAAGATACTAGCTAAACCACCCGCAATCATACTAGATAGTTGTCCCTGGACTTCCATCGTTCCATTTAATGATTTATAATGATCCTTCGTAAATATCTCTTGATTTAGAGCAAACATCGTCGGATAAAAAATAGTGTAATACAAACTACCAATCATATAGATAATCGTATAATGCCAAATTTCATATGGTAAGCCCATAAAGCCTAGCAGAGAAAATATAAACAGTAGAACAAAACATACGATTTCACTAACAATTAGTAATTTCTTTCGAGATACTTTATCCACTAGATTCCCTATAAATGGTGTGAGGATAAAACTCAATATCGTCATACCAATTGTTATAAATCCAAAAACCTTATTACCATCATCACTTGATACAAGCATCCATGGTATCGCAATCATCGTTATTCCCGAGCCAATAGAAGAAGCAATATTAGCTGATATAATGAGTCGAAAGCGGGAGTCTTTATATAAGTTTTTCATTTGAAACACCCCTTAACTTATTCTTATTATTTCACTATAATTGAAAATTCTGCTATTTGGTTCAGCCATTGGTCTTGAGTCTTCCTCATACATTTGACGGAAGCAACTGATAGATTGTAAATACCTTTTCGTGAATTGATCATATTGTATACAGAAAAAACCACTCAGTGAGATTAATCACTAAGTGGTTTGGATTTAAAAATATGTCCCTTTTTCTTCATAGTTTACATACCATTTGTTTTCTTTTTGAAAAATAGCTGTACCAATCCAGCCATCCGCGATAACCTGCTGCTGTTTCTCAATCGCATCCATAGGAATTTCTAATAACTTTTCTCCACTGGCACGATTCACATGAATTTTTTTATAAAATACGTATCGCAGCATGCCTCCGTATTTCTTTTTTAAGGCGCCTATTACCATTCCTTGGCTAAGTTTGTCTTTTAAGCTAGGAATATTAAATGGTGCAACTGTTGCACAGACATGTGTATAAGTTGAAGCGTCTAGGATTTCCATAATGATAACGCCAAGTTTCTTTTGCATACCAAATCCTCGGTAATCTGGGTGAACATTCGTAATTTCCTGATAAACGACCTTCCCCAGTTGCTCCGAGGACAGACCAATATCAATACCTAGATGATCATCATCCATTGGTGGTAACGCCAAAGCTCTAAATGCGATTAACTTATTGTCTACAAATGCTCCAATCATTAAGTTATGTGCTATGGAGTACTCATATTCTTCTTTTGTTAGTGGAGAGAGGAAATTATCATTTTCCATCGTTTGTAAAACGATATGTTGTAAACGTAAAATACTATCCATATGATCGGGCTTTAACTTACGAACAATATATTCTTTCTCTCCAAGTTTACCTTTCCATTCCTTCATGCGAACACTTCCTCTTACATTGTTACTTTTGTGGAGAACTCAGTTAACTCCTTGAGTATTTCTTCATCTATATCAATTCCTAGTCCAGGGCGTTCATTTAACTGTATAAATGGAACATCATAGTGTAAGTTCCCAACATCCTTAGAGAATTTTAAAGGACCAGTTAGTTCTACACTAGTAAATACTTTTTTAGAAAATGCAATGTGGAATCCTGCTGAAGATCCGATAGAAGATTCAACCATGGAACCGATTTGGCAATCGATACCTGCCATTTCCGCCATATGAGCTAATTTCATCGCTGGGTAAATCCCACCGCACTTCATCAGTTTAATATTCACTTTATGCGCAGCCTGTTTTTCGATTAGCTCACGCATATCACGAAGGTTTCGTAAGCCTTCGTCCATCATCAGAGGAGTACTTGTTTTAGCCTTCACTTCTACCATTCCATTGAAGTCATCCGCTACTACCGGTTGCTCTAACCAATCTAGTCCTTCCTTTTCTAACTTTTGCATAGCCATAATGGTAGTAGCACTATTTTTCCAACCCTGATTTACATCTACACGAATGGCAACCTCTTCTCCAACTTTAGCCCGTACTGCCTGAATACGTTTTACATCAACCTGTACGTCTGTCCCGACCTTCATTTTAAAAGAGGAATACCCTTCTTTTATCCTTCTCTCAGCTTCTTCTGCCATATCATCTGGTTTTCCAATACTTAAAACATGTGTGACAGGGAACTTTTCGTGGTAACGCCCGCCTAGTAATTGGTAAACAGGAACACCAAGTTTTTTTCCTGCTAAATCGTAGCAAGCAATGTCTATGGCTGCTTTTGCTGCAGGAGCCAGATAAACGGCCTTGTCCATTTTTTCATGTAAACGTTCAAACTCCATAGGATTTTCTCCAATAATAGCTGGTGCTAATGTAGATTTCAGTAATGCATATGTACTTTCCCAAGTTTCCCCTGTCACATGCTCATCTGCAACTGCTTCTCCGTATCCTACTAAACCTGTATCTGTCGTTAGCTTAACAATAATAGATGGCATATCATCGTAGGTATGATAACTTATTATAAATGGATCTATTAAAGGTAATCTAATTGCGTAAATATCTATTTCTTTAATTTTCATTATAAATTCCTACTTTCTTTACATCATGAATGTAATTCGATATAGTTGTCGTTAAATAGTCGTTAAAAACCTAAAAAAGAGGTGACCCAATGATTACACGCATTGCTGTACTAGGATCGGCCAATTTCATCAAACGTTTAAGAAGTTTTGAACATGAACTTCCATCCGTTAGAATGGATTATTATACATATAATATACCTTCTGATGCAAAAGATATAGTATCAATTATAAAACCTTGTGATGCCGTATTTTTTTCAGGATCATTTCCATTTTACTACGCGCAAGAGTCTGTTTTAAAACTACCAATTCCATCTTTTTATTTGAAACAAGATGAAAGCGTTATCACTACAACTCTACTATCACTTAGCTTTACTCATCCAACTGCCATACATAAATTATCAATTGACATAATCGATCCAGCAAGTGCAATGAGTGTTTTAGAGGATATTGGGCAGTTCAATGAAACACCCTTTTTGATGAAAATTGATACCTCCTTTGACTTAGAGGAAATAGTAGCATTCCACACAAACTTGCAGAAAAATGGATCCTCCTTATTAGCCATAACTAGTATTCACGCAGTTTATCAAAGATTAAGGGACAACGGTTTGTCTGTCGTTCGAATGATTGATCCAAAAAGCTCTATCATTAAGGGATTAGAGGATACAAAATCACTTGCCCTTCTATTCAAAAGTCAGTCAGCCAAAATAGCCATTGGTTATATACAAACAAGTAAAAATCACGCCATTTCAGAAGACAAAGTAAAACAGATTGCAGCAGCTATTCAAGCTAACACCGTAAAAGAAGCAGACAATTTATATAGCTTATTTTCAACTCAAGGTAATGTGGAAGAAGCTTTAAACAATAATTCCATGATTAATTCCTGGTTGAGTTCATCTTTTTCACCCATTAAAATCGCTTTCGGCTATGGAAAAACAGTTATAGAAGCTACTCAAAATGCAAAGGACGCCCTATCTTATACTACTGATAATACAGCTTACTTATTAACGGATTCCAAGGAATTACTCGGACCGTTTCCGAACAGCAATAGACAGGTAGAACTGAAAAATAGTGATCCACTACTTGTGCAAATAGCGAAACAAACAACATTAAGCCCAGCAAACTTGTCCAAAGTAGTAAAATTTAGTCGTCTAAGAAAGTCCACCGAGTTTACTGCATATGATCTAGAAGTCTATTTACAAGTTAGTAGAAGAACCACTGAACGTATCTTAAAAAAACTTACAGATCATGGGTATGCACAGATCATAGGGGAAGAGATGACTTATCAACAAGGCCGACCACGCGCTATATACGAGCTAAACTTTCCAACCTACAGCTAGAACCTCGACATCTGCATCGCAATATCAATCAGTATCTTTTAATAGAAGTTTTATGAAAAAACA
Source organism: Psychrobacillus sp. FSL K6-1464 (assembly GCF_038003145.1). NCBI lineage: Bacteria > Bacillati > Bacillota > Bacilli > Caryophanales > Bacillaceae > Psychrobacillus > Psychrobacillus sp. FSL K6-1464. The sequence goes on along the minus strand of NZ_JBBOOP010000001.1, from coordinate 146,145 downwards.
GGAAAAAGATTCCCGGTCCTTTAAGAACAAAATTATTATGTTCCGAAGTGCTTTGGACAGACAGATTTATTTCTATATGATTACCAGGTTACTTTACTTGAAGCTAATCATGACTATCATCATGACCGACATTTCTTTTCGGTAATTTTATAGCGTTTGCCTTCCATCAAAAAAGGGAGTTCTAATAAGAACTCCCTTTTTCTATTCAATGCTTGCACATTTTCGAATTATGCTTCTGCAGTTTCTTTATTCAATATCTCTAACTTTTCAGCCTCTGATAATTTTTGAACCGTAAAGCCAGTCATGGCATAGATAATAGAAATAATTGGTACGATAAAGTTTAAAATGGCAAATGCTGCATACTCCGCTACCCCAACACCTAATGTCGCTAAGATAAACACTCCACACGTATTCCAAGGAACAAAGACCGAAGTAAGTGTACCTCCATCTTCTAAAGCCCTTGATAGGTTTTTAGAATGTAATCCCATTTTTGTGTATGACTTCGAAAACATACGAGCTGGCACAACGATAGAAATGTACTGCTCTGAGCAAGTTGCATTGGTCGCGAAACAAGCAACAATTGTAGATGCGATAAGCGATCCTGCTGATTTAGCAAATTTTAAGATTTGACTCATAATGGATTGAAGCATTCCTGAGTATTCCAGTATCCCACCGAAAGTCATCGCAACAATCGTCATGGAAACTGTATACATCATCGAATCTAAGCCGCCACGGTTAAACAATTCGTCTACCATCGCATTCCCAGTATCGATTACATACCCACTCTGTAATGCTCCAACTGCATCTGCAACATTGCCGCCTTGGATAAGTATTTGAGATAAAAAGCCCAATAAAATCCCAACAAGCAATGCTGGTATAGCTGGTACTTTAAGCGCAACTAATACTATTACCGCAAGTGGAACTAGTAATAACCATGGCGAAATGACGAAGCTTTGATCTAACATAGATATTGTTTGGTTAATACCTTCTTGGTCGATATTACTAGATTTATATTTATTTCCAAGGAAAGCATATACACCAAGAGCTATTAAAATTCCTGGTATTGTAGTATAAAACATATGTTTAATATGTACAAAAAGATCTGTGCCCGTTAATCCCGCAGCAAGGTTTGTTGTATCAGATAATGGCGACATCTTGTCCCCAAAGTATGCTCCTGAAATTACAGCTCCAGCAATCATTCCAGCCGGAATTCCCATACTAAGACCAATTCCCATTCCTGCAACACCAATAGTTCCCATAGTAGACCATGAACTACCGATGGCTAGAGAAACAATGGCGCAAATTATACATATTGTCACTAAGAAGAAAGCAGGAGTAATAATTTTCAAACCATAAAAAATCATTGTAGCAACTACCCCTCCGCCAATCCAAGCACCAATGATTAGTCCTACTAAAATAATAATAACTACTGCTGGTAATGCTAATTTAATACCTTTATACATCATTTCCTCAATATCAGACCATTTAAATCCATGCTTCCATGCAACAATTGCCGCAACAGTAGTTCCAACGATTAATGGAATATGTGGACCTTGATCTAATTTAATAATTGTTATAATCATAGTCAGTATCATAATAACTAATGGTGTAAGAGCCCAAAGTAAAGACATCTCTTTTTTACTTACTACTTTCTGTTCTGGCAAAATATTTCCCCCTTACAACTTTAAGACAATTCTAAATTGACGTTTAATAGTCGTTAATAGAGTAATATTAAATCGAAACGAAACACTAGTCAATATTATTTTGCACTATTTGAAAGCGTTTTCTCTATTACTTTTGCACCTATTATTAATGCATCTTTGTTAAAGGTCATATTGGGGTGATGTAATCCTGGTGTCAAATCCGCACCAATACCAATCATTGCGGCTTTTACTTCTGGATGTCTAATAGTATAGAAGTGGAAATCATCGCTTCCTGAAGTGATTACTTCTTCTGCTAAATTTTCCATACCTATAACTTCCATTATCGCTTGTTTTGAAATTGTTGCAGCCTCCTTCGATACTTCAGCACCTGGTGTAATATCTTGAAATTCCCACTCGATCTTTATATCAAATAATTGTTGAATTGTATTCAAGTCTTTATCTATCTGATCTTTTAGTTGATACAAAACACTATTACTCGCTGCTCTCACATCGATAGAAAACGTAGCATTTCCCGGAATGATATTCGCATTTTCTCCGCCTGCTTGAATTTTTGTTAGCTTCGCAGAATATGATTCGAATGGGGAAAAGTACATGTTTTTCAATGCTTGATGAATGGCCATTACTACATCAATGGCATTATTGCCTTGATGTGGCCTAGCACCATGTGCATCTATTCCTTTTATCTTACCTTCTACAAATAATGCCGCACCATGGTGTATAGCTGGTGAAACTTTTCCAAAAGGAAGCTCCTCAATTGGTCGTAAATGCACACCAAATAGATGTGTTACATCCGTCAAGGCCCCACGGTCAATCATCGAATTTGCTCCATTACCTTTCTCTTCTGCCGGTTGAAAGATGAAGCGGATTCGTTTATTCAACTTTTTATCCTTTAGTAACAATAATGCTCCCAACACCATAGACATATTGGCATCATGTCCACAGGAATGATTGGCACGTAACTCTCCATCCACTTCTTGCCAGAGAGCATCAATATCAGCTCGAACCGCAATTACTTCTGACCCTTCCCCGATTTCCGCTAGCAATCCAGTTACATCATCAAATCTACGATAGGAAATACCCAAACTATCCAGAATTTCCGCAAGTTTATTCGTCGTTTCGTATTCCTTCCAGCTCACTTCTGGATATTGATGAAAGTGGTTAAACCACTGTAAAATTTGAGATTCTACTTGCACTTTCAACTACACTCCTTTTCACCTTATAATTTATCCTATGATTTCACAAACTCGTCCTATTTGTCCATCTGTTAAGCGAACTTTTATGCCATGCGGATGAAAGGAAGAATTCGTCAATAAATCTTTTACGATCCCTTTCGTTTTCTCTCCTGATCGTTGATCTTTTTTTAATACGATATACACTTCTATGCCAGGTTTAACGTCTTTTCTATTCTGTCCATTCATTTGAATTCACCTCTTTTTTTATCGTACCACTTTCATGATCTAGTTTCAGTATTTTGAAAATTAAAGTGTGACATTGAAGGTAAATCCTAATCTAATTCTTCCTATTTTAACGCAGCAATATAGAGGGTCATGACTGGTTGTCATGACCCTCTAATTTTATTTATATTTCTATGATTTAATAACTGTATCTGAAATCTCTTCCCTTATTGGAGATTTCATGAGCTAAGCGGATTGAGGACACCGCTAAATCTGCATATGTTATTTCTTTTTTGGGGTTAAAATGATTTTTTTCTGCCTTTACTAATCCAAGTGAGTTTGCCAAAATCACATAACCAATATTTGCCTCCGTAACTTTTTTGCCATCAGTAAATTCGTTTTTAAAAATATTTTTTTGTATAGCTGCTTGCTCAAGACCTAGTGCTCGAATATACCATACGGCTAGCTCTTCTTTAGTAACAGGATTACTTACATCAAAGGTCTTTTGATCTGTTTTTAAAATACCCGCTTCTACTGCACGCTCAACAGCTTGATAGGAAGCATGTTTGGAGTTAATGTTTGTAAAAGATTGCTTCATACTCTCTGACTCTCTAATGTTTGTCTCATAAATATACGTTAAAGAATTCATCATGATCTTGATTGCTTCCCCTTTAGACACAGCTGCATCCCCGTTAAAGGTTTTTGGATCATTTACCGTCAATACCTTTGCCTTAATTAAATAGTTCAGCTCTTCTGCTGCTGTTGGATGAGAAACCTCAGGTGTCACTTCTATATTGTATTGATTAATCCATTTTCCAGAATTGGCATCTAACACATTAAAGGCAGTTTCATTGAATAACGGAGAGTATATTAAATCATAATGACTATTTTCTTTCTTGTGATTTCCCTTCATATAACTCATTTTTAGACTTAATGCTTTACTCAACGTATCCTCCACTTCTTTTAAAGAAATAACTTTATCCAATGTCGGCCATTCTTCAATTTGTGGCCTGCTTACACTTAGATTTTCCAAAGAGCCATCCTTATAAATACTTACACTAATTTGATCCCCACTAACCATTACCCCATTTACTATACGAGGGAAGTTTAAGTAGTAATTCCCCCTTGCGTCATCGACAAAACTGTCCTCTAAAGGCATAGCATATTCATGAAGATAAGATGGCACTAATTCCTTTAAGTACTTGACTGCTTGAGCAATCGCCTCTTCTTTAGAAATAGGAGCAACTTCCTCCTTTGTACCGTTCAGTTCAATCATCATACTATTTTGTGCATTATGATACTGAAGCAACTCCCCAGTTTTCTTCTCAAATTCTAATGAGGAACCACTTCCTCCATTAGCGTAGTTATACATATATTGAATACTTATTACTTCTTGCCCATAACTATTTTTTACTTCTTCTACTGATTGAATACTCAACTTGACCTTGTCAGACTTTACTTGTAATAACTTTTCTGCTGCTTTCTTTGCCTCTTCCTTCGTCATTCCATTTTGCCTGACTGGCAATGCCGAGTTAGTAACCTTTTCATATTCCATTTTAGTTGGTTGTTCCGCTAAAAATTCTTTACCGTTAAACCATTCACCCGTAACAGCACTAACACTCAGAACATCAGGCACATAAACCAGTTTTACATCATTTTCCCCAGTTTCATAGTTGGTGTTAACTTGATATTGTAGCCTCGCGGTAAGATTTTCTTTCATTTTTTCTAATGCGTCCTTTTGATCTTTCACCTTTTTTACATCGTCAAAAGTAGGAGATTTAGTTATTGCTGAATTATAAAAATTTACAATTTCTCCGTTTCCAAGAACTGTTACAGTTACAAGTTGATCAGCAATCGCAACATCATCCTTCATACGATTGAAAGAAAAAGAATAACTAATAGGACTAGTTAATATTTGTTTTGAGTAATAAAAGTAATCATTATTTTCTTCATTTAATTTGTAATTGCCAGCTTTAAGAAACTTCTTAACGAAGTCAGTTGCCACTTTTTTAGCTTCTTCTTTAGAAACCTTGGCTGGAAACAAAGAGTCTGGAGTTCTAATCGGCTCATAGCTGAAGGATTCTACCTCTAAATCTTCTCCATAAAACGATATATTCCCATAAGTATCCTTCCCATTCTGCAACTTATTGAAAAACATCTGATAATTTGTTTCCTCCCTCTCCGGGTAATCATATGAACTCATATGAAAATCACTTGCATTCACAAAGTCAAAAAACCCTGGAAAAGCAGAGCGAAACTTTTTAAGTAAGTCCTCCTTAGTAACAACCTTTTCTGTTGAATTCACCTGTGCTACCACATTTACTGGTTGTCCTCCTACAGTAACTGTACTCGCTGCACTAACAGCAGATGAAAACATCCCAATCGATAAAGCAGATGCAGTTAATATAATCCCTATCTTCTTCAATTTAAATAGTCCCCCTTTTTAGGTAATAATTATATTGTAAAGCAAATTTTGGTAATTATAAATAGAATATTAATATTTTTATAAAGATTCTTTCAATTAACTAATTCGACAGGAGTGCTAAATAACCTTTATCTGTAAAACATCATTAGTATTAGGTAAGGATTTTGACCACAATAGGCTAATTTCTTTTTAAAAATATACGAAACTCTTCTACAGTCTCTGTTTTTGGAAAATGATTTAGGTACATGCTATACTAATGAAGGATTTAAACGAAAAAGGAGTGTTTTAAATGACAAAAAAAGGTTATATCTTAATGGATTCTGGTGAAAAAATTGAATTTGATCTATTCCCAAATGAGGCACCAAACACAGTTGCAAACTTTGAAGAGTTAGCAAACAGCGAATTCTATAACGGAGTAGTATTCCACCGTGTAATTCCTGGTTTCGTAAGTCAAGGTGGAGACCCAACTGGTACAGGTATGGGCGGTAGCGGCAAAAACATTAAATGTGAAACAGCTGGAAACCCACACAAACACCAAGCAGGAAGCCTTTCAATGGCACATGCTGGTAAAGACACTGGTTCTAGCCAATTTTTTATCGTACACGCACCTCAACCACATTTAGATGGTGTTCATACTGTTTTCGGTCAAGTTACAAGTGGACTTGAAGTAGCAAAAGCTATGAAAAATGGCGCTAAAATGGAAAAAGTAGAAGTTTTCGACGCTGAATAAGAAAACTGACGCCGCTTTGCAGCGCAAAGCATACTCTTTCTTGAAACAAGCAAAAAGCAGCTCCCCAATAATTGGGGAGCTGCTTTTTCTTATAATAAAAATGATATGCCGAATATAAGTAGAAGAGGCACGAGTAAAACAATCCAACTTATAGGATGAGCAAAATTTAAAGTCCAACCTACACCAAATCGCTTTTCTACCATAATACTTGGATCGTTTTTGTTCATGTAAAACATCCCGCCCTTCCAATATCGGTCCTCGTCAACAGCTATCTTGTTTTCTATGGCTGGACTGTTTTCTTCTACTTTTAATCGAGATCCACTTTGTCCTACTTTAATTACATAAATGCCAACAACTGCAAATGTTAGTATTAAGAAAGTTAGAGGGAGAGCCCACATGATAAGAGATGAGGATATCTCGGGATGAATCGTCTGCAAGTGAAAATATCCCATCATAAGTGTTATTCCAATAGTGATAAAGAGCGCTAACAAACTCGTATATTTTCGAAATGCTAGTTGCTGCACAAGTGAAGCTTTTTTATTGGCTGGATTAAGGCGAGCTCCCGAAAATTTCATACCTTCACTCATCATAAGGAACATACCTTGCATCACAAGTAAAATAAGTGGCAGTGCAACTACACTAAAATATGTTTTTTCGCTGAACGCGTCTGCTTCTCCTGTAGGTCCCCAGTGAGTAGGAATCATCTCTGGCATTTGGTCATATTTCATAAATGTATATATGATTAAACCTATAGTAACAAACATAGGAATGATAAAGAGTACACGGGGTATTAGTTTGAGTTTTTCCTGAAACTTTACATCAACTACTCTCACTTCACTTTTCCCTATTAACCACCCTTGTGTTTCTTTTAGTCTTTTCATTCGAAGATGCATCATAAAATAATAGCCAATGCTCACAAACAACGTTGTAAACTGAACTCCTACACTCACTAAAGCTAACGTTTCTTCTGCCGGATTTTGAGTTAAAGCCCACCAGAGATAGACCCCAAAAATAATCATTCCGAACGTTAGTACAACCGTCGTATAGGTATTTTTTAATTTTATCACCACTGAATCTTTTGTATGACTATCTGGTATATACACGCCAAATGCTTCTGTTGGCTTTAGAAATTTCGGCATAAATGCTTGTAAAATAGTTATAAATAATAGGATGAATCCAAAGAGTGTAATAATCATTTGTTCCCCTCCTCAATATTCTGTACGAGCTTGCGTACCATCTCTACTAGTTCTTCTTCTGAGAGCTTTCGAACTAATCCCTCTGTAATAATTGGTCTTAGCTGAGCTTCAAGTTTTTGCTTTTCTTCCTCTGTTGCCTTCGGAATACCACTTGGTCGAATAATTACACCTGATTTTGCCACTATTTGTATAAACTCTTTTTCCTCTAGATAGTGATATGTCTTATTTACTGTATGCATATTCATCCCAAGATCACTCGCAAACGCTCTAACAGACGGTAGCGAGTCACCTGGCTTTAACTCACCTCGTACTATACCTTCCATAAGTTGGTGTGCCAACTGCAAATAGATGGGGACATCAGAATTAGATTCTATTTCAATAAACATGAGTCACCCTCCCTTATTTTGTTCTATATATAGCATAACACATTTGTTCTATATATAGTAGAGCAAATAACAATAAAAAAACCCTACTTAGACTCTAAGTAGGATTGATATTTAGTTCAAAAGATATTGTTTTCCTTTTTCATAATAGATTTGCATTTCCTGAGAAGGAACCATTCCTCCGCCAGTTGCCCAAACTATATGAGTAGTTTTTTTCAAGGGTACTCCTTGTGTTGTTAAATGAATTGGTCCTGTCATGCCCGCAAGTGCAGAAGGTTCTAATAGAATATTTTCCGTGTCAGCCAATAAAGCTAAAAGCTCATAAAGTGTTTTATCTTTAATCGTGAAGCTTCCACTTATGAGCTGCTCAAGCGTTTTTCCTACAAACCCTGACGGTCGACCTACAGCCAGTCCATCTGCAACTGTTTTGTTATCAAGGCCGATATCAGCTACTGAAATATTTTCATGTAATCCGGTCATTAAACCAAGTAGCATGCAAGGGGAGTTCGTAGGCTCTGCAAAAAAGCACTTCACATAGTCCCCGAATATTAGTTTTAGTCCAAACGCCACTCCTCCTGGCCCACCACCAACTCCACAAGGCAAATATACGAAAAGTGGATGTTCGGCGTCGACAATGATTTGCATTTGTTCTAGTTGAGTTTTCAACCTACTTGCAGCAACAGCATATCCGACAAATAAGTCGATGGAATTTTCGTCATCGATAAAAAAGCACTTTGAATCTTTCTCCGCCTGTTTCCTACCTTCCATCACCGCAATACTATAGTCAAAGTCATACTCTACAACCGTTACGCCTTTTGAACGAAGCATATCCTTTTTCCATTGTTTCGCATCACTAGACATATGCACAGTTACTCGAAATCCTAATTTGGCACTAATTATTCCTATGCTTAATCCAAGATTTCCAGTAGAACCTACTGCAATCGAGTAATTTGAGAAAAACTGTCTAAATCTATCGGTTGAGAGAATAGCATAATCATCTGTTTCTTCCAATAAACCTTCTCGCATCGCAAGTTGCTCTGCAATTTTAAGCACCTCATAAATACCACCACGGGCCTTTATAGATCCTGAAATTGGTAAGGCATTATCACATTTTAACAGCAATTCTCCATCAAACTCTGTATGAAAGAATTTTTTTATGGAAGATTCCATTGTAGGAATTTTTACAAGTGGAGACTCAATAATCCCCTTTGCTTTTGCTGTTTCTGGAAAAGCAATACATAAATAAGATGCAAAGCGATCTAAACGATCGCTTGCATCTTGAACCATTTCAGCAGTAACAGAAACATTTTTTAATGCCTCTTCTGAATCTATTTTATTTGGATTAAACCATATTATTTCTTCTTTCCTTTGCATCTTGGAGATTAAGGGGAATTTCATTTCTAATTGTTGGTTATTCATCGTTGTAAACCCTTTCTATTCTAAGCTCAACACATGCGTAGTATCCGGAGAGCGCTCGTCAAATTTAAACCCATTAGCACGGTAAAATGAATCTGCCTTTGCGGACTCTGTTTTAGTTGTTATTTCCTTAAAGTGACCTTTGGCATTTTCAGAAACCACTTTCAACAGTTCGCTTCCTATACCCTTGCGACGATGCTCAGGTAATGTATAAAATCGATATAGTCTTGCGGAGTTGTCAGCTTCACTAGCAGTATTTTTAAACAAACCACCTAGTGCTACCAGTTCATCTTCATCCCACGCTCCATAAATTGCCTCTCCTTGTTCGCTGAAGCGATGTGTCCCGTCTTCATATTCGGAAGCTAATCTGGATACAAAACGATACCCTTCCTTTTCACTTTCTTGAATTAGTTTGGATACGTTGACTGCGTTCAAATCTGAAATATTTTTCACTTCGATTGACATATACGTTCCTCCATTCTATTTTTGAAAAATGAACTCTTTGTTACTTTCTATATAGGAAGGCAAATCCCCTCTATATGTTTAATATATTACCATCATCCATGCTTTATACTGTCCTGCTTAGTATACGTCATTTACAATCAGTGTTTATTTTGGTGAGCCCGTTGAAGCAAGTAAAATCAATGTATCGTTTGCTTATGGCAGAACTTATGAGGAACATTAACGTCCCTATATTAAATTAACCAGAGGAGTGAGACAATGGGATTTTGGTATTTCTTAATACTATTCGTAGGAATATTTTTAGTAATTAAGGGGCTACTTGGAAACAAAAAATTCATTTTAATAGTTGTTGGACTATTATGTATTGCGTTATCAATATTTATGTTTTCTCCAGGAAGTGCTGAAATCATTTCAGAAATATTCCATTTAAATTAGAGGTCGGTAGTTTGAAGTCGTGCTCGTGGAAATGATTTTCATATCTATTAAATAAGCCCATGCTAGTCAAATCAGCATGGGCTTTCGTTTATTATTTTATAGCAGCTAATCTAGCTTCTACTTCTTCATCAGATAATTTATGTTCTACGATGTAGCGATTGCGAGGATGCTCGCGGCATTCGTCCGAACAGCTGCGCAGATACTTATGTTCGTTTTCTTCTGAGCAAAGAATTTTGTCATTACAATCAGGATTTGCGCAGTTTACATAACGCTCACATGGCTCCCCTGTGAAATGGTCTTTACCAACCACGACATGCTCTACCTGGTTTACCGGGACAGCGATACGCTCATCGAATACGTACATTTGTCCATCCCAAAGTTGTCCACGTACTTCTGGATCCTTGGCGTAAGTTGCAATTCCACCATGTAGTTGACCTACACCCTCAAAGCCTTCTCTTACTAACCATCCTGAGAATTTTTCACAGCGTATTCCGCCAGTACAATACGTAAGTACTTTTTTACCTTCGAACATTTCTTTGTTTTCAATCATCCAGTCTGGTAGGTCCCGGAAGTTGCGAATTTCTGGACGAATCGCACCACGGAAATGTCCTAGATCAAATTCATAATCATTACGAGCATCAATGACAACTGTATCCTCTGCCTGCATTTGTTCGAAAAACTCTTTCGGAGAAAGGTATTGTCCTGTTATTTCATTTGGATTAATATCGTCCGCTAATCCTAAATGCACAATCTCTTTTTTAGGACGTACATGCATTTTTTTAAAGGCATGTCCTTCTGCTTCATCTATTTTATACACCATGTCAGCAAATCGTTCGTCTGCCTTCATCATATTCATGTATGCCTCAGTTTGTTCAAACGTTCCTGAACAAGTTCCGTTTATACCTTCGTCTGATACTAAAATACGCCCTTTTAACCCGATTTCCTTACATGCTGCAAGATGTTCTTGCGCAAATGTTACTGGATCTTCAATCGGGACATATTTATAGTAAAGTAATACTCTGTATGCATTTGTGTCCATTTTTTACTCCACCTTTTCTAATTTTGTCCACCGTATAATATACCAAAAAAAATAGCAAATGTTAAATAGATTGTTTCTTTTTAAAATTAAAAAAGCAACTCAAAGACTTGAGATAGAAAGTTTAAATTCTCTTTTAGGTACTCTGTTTAATAGTAGAGCCACCATATACTGTATTTAAGCAGTTTGGCGTGAAGGTTTTACAGTACTTGTAGAGAATCTAATATAGTGGCAGTAGGTTTATTTAAAATAATTTACCGAGTAGATAATAACAATTTCCAGAAGTAGGTGACCTTAATATTATGTTAGCATCCAAAAGCATTTTAAATACCTGGATGAAGTTTGATGATTTCCCCATGGAGACATTGACAAAAGTTTGGTTTTACCACAAAAATAGCGTAACAAAACAAAGAGATGTTTCTCTTATGAGAGAACACCGGCATCAATTTGGTTTATCGGGTAATTGCTTTGACCTTGCATTTCTGTTACTTGATGAATTTAAAAAGGATGGTATCACTGCCTATCCGATAGGCCATAACTTAAGTACCCCTCATGCTCATGTTGCAGTCATCGCTTTAGATGAGTTAGGTAACCGTTTTTTTTGTGATTTAGGAGACCAATGGTTAAGACCAATCTTAATAGATACCGACACCCAAGAATATACTGATGAAAAACTCAATGGTTTTTTTCCAGCAGCAACGATTCAAGTGAAACCAAGCAAACGCGGTATAGAGATCCTTTACCACAGACCAAATGGGAAAATATCGAATCAGGTATTTGATACTAAACCAATAGAAATGAATTACTTTATGCAAGCCGCCGAGTTCTCTCAAAACTTTATTAAGCCGCGACCTTTATTAGAATGTAGAACTCCTTTTAAAAATGAAATTGCACATTGGGAATTCTATAACTGGGAAAGTTTTTTAAGTACAAGTGAGGGGTTGTTTAATGAACCGAAGTTGCATTCAATAGAAGATTGGGCTGAAAAAATAAATGATATAACTGGTTATGATCTGCAGTTTTTAGTGGATGTCCTAAAGCAATACAAGGAATTATCTACCCTGGAATAATAGAATTTTAGTATATCGTATCTCCATCAAAAAGATTAAGTTGAGCTCCATAGGTAAGGCGTTATAATATGTTTATGTTATTTACGGGAGCATAACAAAAAACGAACAAGCAAGCATATGAATGCCTCTTGTTCGTTTATATATTCTTGTCTATTTTGTTTTATTGGCAATTTCTATCGCACGATTGGTACCTTCTGCAGCTGCATCTAGCGCTTCCTGAGCATCCATTCCTTGGTATAGATTTTCAAGAGCCGTTACAATCTGTTGACGTGATTCAGGAAATACCGATATTAGAGCACCTTGTGTTGCAATAGAAGGCTCAGTGCTTTGCAATTGATCTACAGTAACTTTTAACTGTGGTGTAACCTCCCATGCATCTTTGACGTTTTGTTCTTCATATGCAGATGGGTTAATGGCGAAGTACCCTGTTTCTAAGTGCCATCTTGCTTGAATCTCTGGCGTAGTTAAGTATTTCATAAATTCCCAAGCTGCTTCTTGTTCTGCTTCTGCAATTCCTTTAGACATCCATAGGGATGCACCACCAATTACAACACCATTACGTTTTACTTCGTCTGCGTATGGAATATATGCTGCTCCTACTTCAAAAGGAGCGTTATCAATAATACCTTTTACCCCTGCAGAGGAATCCATATACATTGCAACTTTTCCAGATTGGAATGCTGCGCGAATATCATCCCAATTTGTTCCAAAGTTCCCGAAAGTTCCTGCTTTGTTCATCGTGTCTAAAAAATTGAAGGCATTTAGTCCTTCTGGTCCATTGAAAGTAGCTTCTGTTGCATCACCAGCACGACCATTTTCTTCATTTACATATAGACCACCTTGCGTAGCAACTAACTCTTCAAAAAACCATCCATATGTCAGCATGGAGAAACCTTTCATATCATCTGTTTTTAATTTTGCAGCTGCATCAATAACCTCCGAAAATGTTTCTGGGGCTTTTTCTGGATCCAGACCAGCCGCTTTAAATGCATCTTTGTTATATAACATTACGGGTGTTGATGAGTTAAATGGCATAGAGTATAACTGATCATCTACCGTGTAGTAATTTAATATATTTTCTTCCAGCTGAGAAAGGTCATATTTGTCTTTATCGATAAAATTCTGGATTGGCTCTACAAAGCCACTATCAATCATATATTTTGTTCCTACTTCAAATACCTGCGTTATGGCTGGGGCATCTTTTGTACCTCCAACACTACGAAGCTTCGTTAATGATTCTTCATATGACCCTTGGAATTCTGCCTGCACTTCATATTTATCCTGAGATGCATTAAAATCTGCAACAATAGCATCTAAAGAAGTCTGACCTGCTCCAGACATTGCATGCCAAAAGGAAATAACTGTTTTGCCTTCTTCAGTGGTAACTACTTCTTTTTCTGTTTTTCCCTCATTACCATCCTTTTCAGACGAACTACTATCACTGTTGGTACATGCTACTAAAGCAAAAAGACTAAGTAATAATAAAGCTAAAAATCCAAATTTAGATGATTTCCTCATAATTAACGTACACCTCTTTTTTAGTTTTGAACAACCGTTATTTTAGAGCTCCTTGCGTTAACCCTTTTTGTAATTGCTTTTGACCTAAAAATAATAATAGTAGTGTTGGTATGATTACTACAATTACGCCTGCCATAACCACCCCCCATTCTGTTGCTACTTCTTGCGATTGAAGTTGCTTCAAACCGATTTGGACGGTACGAACCGAGTTATTGGTTGTCACTAAAAGTGGCCATAAATACATATTCCATGTTGTCAAAAACCCATAAGCCCCTAATGTAACAAGACTTGTTTTTGAAACAGGTAATACTACTCGAAAGAAAAATCCAAACTTACTCAATCCTGCTATTTGCGAAGCCTCATGAAGTTCTTTTGGAATAGTCTTAAAATGTTGTCTCAGTAAAAATGTCCCAAATGCTAAAGCAAAAAACGGCAATGTCATTCCTTGATAAGTATTAATCCAATCTAGTTTTTGGATGGTGAAAAAGTTTGGAATCATCGTCGCTTCCCACGGAATCATCATTGTCGAGATAAATAAGAAAAAGATAAAGTCTCTACCCTTAAACGAGATAAAAACAAATGCATATGCAGCCAAGCTACAAACAACTAACTGACCAAGCATTACTCCCAGTGAAACGACAAAACTATTGATCAGGTAATTAAATAAAGGAAGCCGATCAAACACCTTTACATAATTATCAAGACTAAAGGTAGACGGTAGTAACTTTCCAGATAAAATCTCTCCACCCGTCATGAAACTTATCATAAATGCGTAAATGATTGGAAAAAACATAATAATTGATGTAACAATCAATAAGAAATAAAGAATTAGCTTTTTCCATACCCTCATTGGTAATGCACCTTCTTTTCCCCAAGCTTAAATTGTAAAATTGTTACGATTAAAATACATATAAACAAGAACACCGCCTGGGCACTCGCTGTTCCGAATTGATAATTGATGAACGCTTCTCTATAAATGGAATATACGATTAAATTGGTAGATTGAGAGGGTCCACCTTTCGTTAAAATATCAATTTGTCCAAAAGTTTGAAAAGCATTTATAAGTGAAATGGTAATGATGAAAAACAAAGTTGGAGAAAGCATAGGGATTGTAATCCTCTTTAATCGATACCAATAACTAGCACCATCAATACGTGCACTCTCGTATAAATACTCATCAATGTTTTGTAAACCACCAAGTATTATCAAAAAGGAAAACCCTGTATTTAGCCAAATAGTCGAGAGGGACACTGAAAATAATGCCCATGTTGGATCTAATAGCCATTCAATTTGTGGGAGATTAAAGATATTCAAAAATTTATTGAACATCCCAACACTTGGGTGAAATAAAAATAACCAAACGACTGAGGAGGCTGCTACAGATACCCCCATTGTGGAAGCATAGATCGTTCTGAAAAACCCGATTCCTCTCAGTTTTTCATTTGCAAGTAACGCTAAAATGAGGGCAATAATGATTCCTGTTGGAACTGTATACAAAACAAATAAGAACGTTGCTTTAATACTATTGAGAAATGCATCTGATTCTAGTAAATAAGTATAGTTTTCTAGACCCACAAAAATCGCAGCTTCACCTGCTTGATCTGTTAAAAAGAAGCTTAAGTAAATAGTTCGAAACATCGGATAAAAAACAAATACTGTAAATAGTATAATGGAGGGCAATAAATACAATAGGGCGGTCCTCACATTAGATGACCGTTGCCAATAGCTAATTTTTCTTCGTTTGGTTACCGTCGTCATACAAATACCTCTTTACCAAATACATGATTTTCGACGTCTGATGGAGTTTTAATAATTTTCTTTGTCTCACTATCAAAGAAGCAGAAGGGTTCATAATTCATCATTAGAGGAATATTATCGCCTATTTCAATTTGCCATTGTCCACTCCACTTAACTTGCCAGGATTCCCCATTTAATAAAAAGGTGAAAATTGTTTCATTACCTAAAATTTCTACATTAGAAACTTCCACTATGAATTTGTCTTTTTCCACTGTCTCTTTGGTTGCCGCTTTAATATGCTCAGGTCGTATCCCTACAATTATTTGTTCAGTTAAATAATGCGCATCTGCTGTTGGTATTGGAATCACAATAGAATCGCTTAATCGAATTGTACTCATTATTTTATCGCCAACACCAGTTGCTAGATTCATAGGAGGTGAACCTATAAATGTAGCGACAAAAGGGTTAGCCGGATTATTATAAATATCGATAGGCTTGCCTATTTGCTGGATGGATCCCTCATGGAGAATCATTATTCGATCACCCATAGTCATTGCTTCGATTTGGTCATGTGTCACATAAATCATCGTAATTCCTAAACGTCTTTGAATTTGCCTTATTTCAGAACGCATATGTGCCCGTAGCTTTGCATCTAAATTAGATAGGGGTTCATCCATTAAACAAATAGGTGCTTCTGTTACAATTGCTCGAGCTAATGCGACTCTTTGACGCTGACCACCCGATAACTCTCTAGGTTTCCGCTTTAAGTAATCCGTCAACCCAAGCATTTCTGCTACTTCACTTGTTCGTTTAGCTCGCTCTTTTTTATCAATTTTTTTTACATGTAAACCAAATTGAATGTTGTCTTCAACCGATAGGTGAGGATATAATGCATAGTTTTGAAACACCATGGATAAATCTCGTTTGCTTGGTGGCAAGTCATTCACTTCTATGTCACCAATTTTCAAGATACCACCCGTTATATCTTCTAATCCCGCAATCATTCGAAGCATTGTACTTTTTCCGCATCCTGAAGGACCGACGAGAACAAAAAATTCCCCCGGTTCAATAGTTACGTTAATATTGGATATAACGTTAGATTGCTTATCATACGATTTCGAGACATCAATCAATTCAACCCTCTTCATAGCATTCCATCCTCTCTACCTTTATCAAGTAAAATTATAGTGACGACCTAGCTAAAATAGATGTTAATTATTCCAATAAACTCATTCTACTAGACAAAACTTTATAATGTAAAGTAATTGTCAATTTTTACTAAATATTTACATTTTTAACTAAATCTTATTAAAACTTTACTAGAAAGGAGTCTCTCATGCGCTTATTATTTACTATACTAGTAAGTTTATGTTTAATAGCAGGCTGTGATAACTCGGAAAACAGTATACAACCAATTTCCAACGACAAGTTATTAATCATAGCGCACCGCGGGGCTTCTGCTTTTGCACCGGAGCATACGATGACTGCTTATGAGATAGCCCACCAAGCGGATGTAGACTATATTGAAATAGATTTACAAATGACAAAGGATGGAGTGTTAGTTGCTATGCACGACGAAAAGGTTGATCGTACAACGGATGGACTTGGCTTTGTAAAGGAGTATACGTTGGAAGAATTGAAGCAGTTAAATGCAGGGAAATGGTTTAATGAAGCATATCCAGATTTGGCTAACAAAGAGTTTGAACAAGAGAAAGTCCCCACCTTAGAAGAGATTTTTGTTCAGTTCGGGGATGATGTAAATTATTATATTGAGTTAAAGTCACCACGTATTTATAAGGGAATGGAAGAGAAGCTTTTCAGTTTATTAAAAAAGTATGATTTATTAGGAGAGGACCACACCTTGCCAAAAGTTATTGTGGAGTCATTCAATGAGGATACTTTAACAAAGTTTCATACACTAGAGCCGACGCTTCCTCTTGTTCAACTGTTTAGTTTTAAAGAGAAAGCTGCGTTATCTCATTTAGATTATGAACGTTTGCAAACTTATGCTAGTGGAATTGGGGTTAATTTAAAATCGGTCGATCAAGAATTTATTCACGAAGCCCAATTAAATGGAATGCAGGTGCATCTATATTCTATTAAAACTGAAAATGAAATGAAGAATGCGATCCATCTTGATGCAAACGGGGTATTTGTTGATAATCCCATCTTAAGTGAGCTCCAGTAGAAAGTTAACTTCCTGCTTGAAGCGCATGCTCACATAATTTATGGAAGCTTGCTTCAAATTTTTCATTGTCTTCTTTTTGACGTTTCTTAGGACCCTTTAAGCGCCCCCCTGCCTGCCTAATTTTCTTAGATATATGGCGACTGTCTAACAGTTGGTCAATGTTCTCAGGAGTATACCATCGTCCGTTTTGATCGATTGCAAAACCTTGCTTAGCCAATACCATTGCCGCTAGGCCATAGTCTTGGGTAACGACTATGTCCCCTTTTTTCACTCTATTTACTAGAACAAAGTCTACTGCATCTGCTCCTTTAGATACCATTATTGTATCTGCACCTTCTCGTTGCATATAATGCGCAGTATCACATAGTAAAGTAACGTTCATATTAAACTTTTTCGACACAAAAATCGTTAAATCTACTACTGGACATCCGTCAGCATCAACTAAAACATTTACCATTTTACGCACCTCATTTTCACTTGCTTATCCTTACATTATATTATATCCAATCTAGTAAAGTATAATCTGTCGGAATTGCCTTTTAACCTTCCTACTTATCCTTATCTTTGAAAAAAAACGCCCAAATTTCTGGACGTTTACTTTTCATATGCTCCTAAAATTTCTACTGCTTTTTCTGTTACCGACGTATCTACCGCCTTATCAAAATCTACATCCCCACTAATAGCTCCGTTTTCTTTGTATGCATTATATTGTTTTAATACATCATCTAAAAACATTGTACCGTCTGGGTTTAATCCAGTTACAAATACTTTTTCCCAGAGCGAAGTATCTTTTAGAGATGTATGCTTTGTCATGATGTCTATAATTTCAGCTTTGTTCTCCCCTTTAATAAAGGCATCATTGTAATCACGAACCCCTTTTAAATAGGCAGCCATGAACCGCAGGGAGACCTCCTGTTCATCACTCATGAACTGTGGTGAACCTAATACCATAGCAATTTGAGACTCAGGTGCATAGTCAGTCGCATCTCCAAACCGTTGATGAAATCCATTTTCAACACCTTGCGCTATTAATGGCTCAATTTGTAACGCTGCATCAATCGAGCCATTTTCAATTGCACCTAGCATACTTCCGAAATCCGCAAGTAATACAAGCTCTACATCCTCAGTCGTTAATCCAGCATGCTTTAGCATTTCCAAATAGATATATTCATCAATCGAGTTTTTAGAGGATATTGCAATTTTTTTTCCTTTAAAGTCTTCATAATTTTTTATTTCATCTACCATTTGATTTCCAATTACAAATGAAAAATAAGATTTTCCTGGAACATTATGCCCTTTGTCTGCAATAATTTTCACGTCAATTCCTTGTGCAATAGCATTAAAGAATGACGCAGTCGATACTCCTCCTGCGATATCTACATCTCCAGAAGCAAGGGCCGGCAACATTTCATCACTATTCGAGAACACCGCAAACTCTACATCTATATTGTAATCCTCAAAGTACCCTTTTTCTTTTGCGATATAAAACCCAGCTCCAGAGGCAGATCCATCTTCAGCGATAACAACCTTAACCTTTTCCTCTAGTGGTGCAAGATCTCCTGAAGGATTTTCTTTACTCACCTCATCATCTACTTTGGATGAACTGTCCTTATCTTTAGAACTACATGCACTTAGTAAAAGTACAAAAGATACTACAATTAAAAAGCCCCACTTTTTCACATATTTCCTCCTTACTTTCTCGACTTTTGAACTTCCTGCTGTAGATGATTCCAGATCGCTATAAACTGCTCCGCCATTTCCAGATTGGCACGAACTTGCTCCATCGTACGTGGTCTTGGCAGAGGTACTTTTATCTCTTCTACTATCTCTCCCGGTTGAGCACTCATCAATACAATACGGTCACTTAATAACAAAGCCTCATCGATACTATGCGTAATAAAAATCACCGTTTTTTTCGTCTCAGACCAAATAGATAGCAGCTCTTCTTGCAAGATGAACTTGTTCTGTTCATCCAGCGCTGCAAATGGTTCATCCATTAGCAATATTTCCGGATCATTTGCAAAAGCTCGTGCAATACTTATCCGTTGTTTCATGCCCCCTGAAAGTTCTTTTGGGTATAGCTTTGAGAACTTTGTAAGACCAACTTTCTTTAAATAATAATTGGTTTGCTTTCGAACAAACTCTTTAGGCAGATGACGCATATTCAGTCCAAATGCTACATTTTCTTCTACAGTCAACCAAGGAATAACTCCCTTTTCTTGAAATACCATTGATTGCAATGGCCGGAAGTCTGTATCTGATTCTATTGAAAATGTACCCGAACTTGGTTGTTCCAGGTCAGCAAGTATTCGTAGTAAAGTTGTTTTTCCACATCCACTTGGACCAACTATACAGACAAACTCTCCTTCTTCTACGTTTAACGTAATATTTTGTATAGCTGTCACACTATTATTTTTTTTATAAAATACTTTCGTGAGATTATCAATAGAAATTTTTACTGGTTGGTCCATCTAATCACCTCCAAGGGATAATTTTTCTTTGTAGTCCGCGTAATAAAAGAGAAAACATAAATCCAAAGAAAGAAATGAGGATCAATCCGACGAACATTTCTTTTAACATAAACGCTTTATAGGAAGTCCAGATTAAATAACCGATACCTGATGTTGCCCCCATCATCTCAGCTGCGACAATCGTCAGTAGCGCAATCGCCTGCCCCATTTGAATTCCTTCTAACATAACTGGAAGGGCGCCCGGGAAAGCAATTCTAAGAAAGAAATCAGTGGGGCTTGCACCATAATTTTTGGCTACGTCTAAGTGAACTTTTTCTATATTCAATACGCCAGCGACAGTATTAATAACCACTGGGAAAAATACACTTCCTGCAATAGTAACAACTTTTGAAAAATCTCCAATACCAAAAAGGATAATGATGATCGGTAGTAAAGCCAAAGTCGGGATAGGCATAAAAGCCATGACAATCGGTGAGATAAAATGACGGATCGGGGCGTACAATCCCATTAGTAGCCCAATAATTATTCCTGGTATTACACCTAATAAAAATCCTGCGGCTATTCTATACAAAGAGACAGAAATATGTGTCCATAACAACCCACTTGTCATCAATTCAAAAAATGTAGAAACAATGGCAGATGGGGGTGGAAAAAATCGTATATCAAGTACACCTGTTCTTGAACAAATTTCCCAAAGTAAAAGAATGAAAATAGGAGAAATAATGGTTAATAATTGTTTTCCTCTCTCTTTTACCTGTCGCTTCTTCCATTCTTGTTGTTCCATTTCATAGGGATTGTATAATTTACCCTCTTTTTCCTCGTGCATTTTTCACCACCTCTTGTAAAAATAATATGATGAAAGGGGAATTTGTGTGAAAGACATACGGTATACTAGATAGTATCTATCAGAATTTTCTAGTTTGACAGAAAAGACGTAGGATGATAAATTGGTAAATATTTGGGGGAGGTAATTTATTTGTCGTCGAAGGAGTTAACTTCTAATAGGGAAATGCCATATTTCGTTATTAGTGTTATTTTCAGTTTGTTATTATACATACTTGCTATCGTGTCTTTATTTGGTATAGCTATTTTATTAATTCTTTTCGTATTTTTGCTTTATGCTAATGTAGTTATGCTCGGCTCTATTCGAGGAAATGGGATACGTATTAGTGAAAAGCAATTCCCGGATGTATACGCGCGTGTCGTGTCTTTGTCTGAAAAAATGAACATAAAAAAAGTTCCTGATGTGTTCGTTATTCATTCAGAAGGAGCATTTAATGCATTTGCTACAAGATTTCTAGGAAGAAATATGGTAGTTATTTATTCGGAAGTTTTTGAGTTAGCTAGAGAACGAGGTGAAGCAGAGCTTGATTTTATCATTGCCCACGAACTTTCTCATGTAAAGAGAAGACATGTGTGGAAGAACATTTTAATCATGCCTGCACAATTTATACCATTTCTCTCGCAAGCGTATAGTAGATCTTGTGAATATACCTGTGATCGTGAAGCTGCCTATTATATACAAAATGGAATGGCTGCTAAACAAGCGCTTACTATTCTTGGCGTTGGAAAAAAGTTATATTCAGAAGTAAACGAAGACGCATATTTGGAACAAATCCATACAGAATCGAATATTGCCGTATGGTTAAGCGAAGTGTTATCCAGTCATCCACTTTTACCTAAACGAATTCAAGCTGTCGGGAACTTTATGAGAATAGAAGGTACACCAAATTACTATTCTAACTCCAGCAAAATTGCTCTTGGAGTGGGTGCACTCATTGGAATTTTCTTTGTTTGTTATATTGCGGTCATAGCTTTATTTGCAGCTGGTACACTCACTTATGCTAGTTTGTTTTCTGGGAGTATTTTCAATGAACTATCTCCTGAAGAAGATTATTTAAGTGATGAGTATTCATTGACCTTAACTCCTCTAATGGAAGCTGTTTCAGATGGGGATGAAGAAAAAGTTAATAGTCTACTATCTAGTGGAATTGATATAGAAGAGATGGACTCAGAGCGAACAACTGCTCTTCATTATGCAATATACGCAGGAAATATTGCGATAGCAGAAAAGTTATTAGAGGCTGGGGCTAATCCAAATACCTCAGATAATTACTCTAATACGTTAACCGCTGCATTGGAATACCAAAACTATGAAATGGCTGCTCTCCTATATGAGTATGGAGCAGATCCAAAGATAGTTGACCCACAAGGTTTATCCGCCTTAAATATGCTTGAGGTGTATAGCGAGGAAGAATTTTTAGATATTATAAGATAAGTATTGAGATAAAGCATAAGATGTCCTGTTTCTATTGCTTTCGAAGGACTTTAGACTTTCTATTATTATCGTTTGAATTTTAGTGATATTGGTTGTGACGACCGTCATAACCAATATCACTTTTTTTGTTATTCTTATGTTGTTTGTCAGTCAGTCGCCTGCCTACATCTCTTAGACAACTAATGAAAGGTACTTTTTATTGAGCTAGACTACTATTATCTTCTATCCAAAATAACACAATTTTATTCCGTTCTATTTATAATTAATCAATTTCTACTCATTTATTAGTTGCTGCTAATTAATTCATTATAAACTGTCAGGGTCCGTGTAAACCTCAAATCATATCCGGATTTCACTAAATAATCTATTATGAAATTGGTCTATTTAATAACAAATTTTGTACTGCTATAACCTGCCTTTTGTTTCTCCACTTCTAAAATGGCTGGGATCGCTGCTTTTAGCTCTGCTACATGGGAGATAACGCCAATCATACGTCCAGATTTTTGCAGATCAACTAATGTATCGATTGCTTTGTTGAGAGACTCCTCATCAAGAGATCCGAATCCTTCATCGATAAACATGGTCTCGATACGAATATTGCCTTGGAAGCTTTGAATAACATCGGCCATTCCAAGTGCTAGACATAATGAAGCATTAAACTTTTCGCCACCTGACAATGTTTTTACGTCTCGTTTCTGACCTGTATAGGCATCATATACATCCAACCCGAGTCCACTTTGTTTCCCATGTGTTTCCTGTCTATCACTTCGCAGCAATTGGAACTGACCATTCGACATATGCTTTAATCGTTCGTTCGCTGCCTGAACAATTTGCTCCAAGTATTCTATTTGTACATAACGCTCAAATGATATTTTCTTTTGGTTATGCCCCCTCAATATGTCATAGAGATCCATAATTCGATGTACTTGTTCCTCTAATAGAGTAATTCTCTCACTAGTAGAAGCAATCTTATCTTCTATTTCTTTTCCTGCCTTTACGTACTCTTTTGTACTATTACATATCGTTAAAGCCTGCTCGTACATTTCTTTTAACTGATTCAATTCATCCTCGAGAGGCTTTAGTTCAACTTTTGTTTTGTTTTCCAGTTGTCCTTTTCTTTCTCTTACTTGCTCCGTAAATGTATGGAGCCTTTGCTTATATTCTTCACATTGATATTTTAGGGTTGAGCGCTCTGTTTCGGTTAGTTTAGCAGCCAAATACTCTCCTAAAGTTTCAAACGTTGCTTTGCTCAAGGATTCTCTAAATTGGGTTAAAGCTTTTTCGCGTTTTACTTCCGCTTCTTGTAATGATTTAGAGGTGTGCTCTAGTGCTAAGCGGGCTGTGGTACACGCATCATGGGTTGACTGCATCCTATTTTGTACATTTTCCCATGCAAGGGCTAATTGTTCTTTTTGCTTTGTTGCAAAAGTAATTTCTGTTTGTAGATTTTGTAAAGTCGGTATATGACCAGGTATTGTGGAAAGCTTCGACTCATATACCGCTCTTGCTTGCTTCACTTGGCTTGACTGCTCTCTGTAAAATGCTTCCATCACTAAGTTACTCTGTTCTAGATTTTCAACTTTGGCTATGGACTCTTTATAAGGTTGTTTTAAAGAAAATAGCAGTTCTTTTTTTAAGCGAAGTTGCTGTACCTCTCTTTGCAAATCGAGCAGATTGGTTTCTACTTGCTCGACCAATTCTGCCTCTACTTCATGTTCCTTCAACTGAACGAGCACTTTTTGTATTTGAGCTTCTGCTGTTTCTTTTTTCGCTTTAAAGGTCAATAAAGTCGATTCTTCCTTATTTAACGCAGCCTTCGCCATTCGAAGCTCACCTTCATCAACAAAACTTTCACCTATATCAATATGCAATGTGGAATGCTCTTTGCTACCACATACTGGACATGGCTCGCCCTCTACTAGTTTAGATGCAATTAAACTTGCCTGATTCCCTAACCACTGTTGTTCAATATCCTCATACGTTTCTTTGCATTGTTCAAATTTGTCCTGTTGCTTGGCTTCCGCTGAGATCAGTATATGCAGTTCCTGGTCAACGACTTTATATTCTTGCAGTTTGTTATGCTGCGCTTGGAGCAAAGTAAGCTGTTGTACCTTACTGTCTAAAGGTTCTAGTAGTTCTTCTAACTTCTCTATTTCTAACTTCTGTTCTTTTAACAAGTTCTTATGTTTTTGGAGATTAGCAGCTATTGTCGAAAGCTTTTGTTCAGCCTCTAAACTACCTTTTTCAAGTAATAACAACTCTTTCCTCTTAATCTCCAACTCTTCAAATATAGGTAATAGACTGTTTAAGTAGATAACCATTTCCACACTTTTTTCGCGTGCTTCTTTATTATTCGATTCGGTTGTAAAGATAATTTCTGTTTGTTTCAAATTATCCTCTGCAATCATATTTTCTTTCTGCGCTTTCTCCAATAAAGTCCGCTTTCCTCTAACCTCTAGCTCAAGCTCATTGAAATAAGCTTCAATTGGCTCTATAATACTTGCACGCTCCGCAGAATCTAACTGTTGCTGCTTTTCTAAGAACTCATTTTCACGCTCTTTTAAGGCCTTAAGTTGTTGTTCCTTTACTTCCAACTCGATAAAGCGATCATTGATAGCTTTGGTTTCATGATAGACCTTCTGTTTGTTCATATGAAGCTCATATGCTTCTTCATATTTACGTTCGTCTTGTATAATTTTCTCTTTGTAAAAGCTAGTCTCTTCTTTTAATGCCTCTACTAATTGAAAGGTGTTAAAATTAGCTTCATTTATTAATGTAAAAAGGTTAGATTCACGTAGTGGAAAGGAAGCAATAATTTTTTCTGTAAAATTATCCTGTGTCAATTGTTCTTTTCTAAGTTCTGCCTCTGCAATTATCTTTTTCTCTTTGAGTTTTTCATGAATCATTTTGTAGGGCTCTGTTTTAAAAATCTTTCGTAAAATAGCTTCTTTGTTTTCTGTAGTAGAGGTCAATAGCTTTCGAAACTCTCCCTGTGGGAGCATGACAATTTGACTGAACTGATCTAAA
The DNA here is from genome assembly GCF_038003145.1 of Psychrobacillus sp. FSL K6-1464. Lineage (NCBI taxonomy): Bacteria > Bacillati > Bacillota > Bacilli > Caryophanales > Bacillaceae > Psychrobacillus > Psychrobacillus sp. FSL K6-1464. The sequence goes on along the minus strand of NZ_JBBOOP010000001.1, from coordinate 120,715 downwards.
GTCAACCCAATGATTTCTTCTACCTTTTTGTTGATCTCCGATACAATCTGTCGTTCGACAACAGGTACTTCTCCAGCAGCTTGTATCTCAAAAAATTCATATCGTTCACCCGTTGCACCTTTATTGCCTTTTTTCACGTGACCTAATTGTCGCAATATGCGGTAACGTCTATTATGTATCTCGAAGACTAACTCAACAGAAGTATGTGTATCATCTGTTGCGAAATCACTACGCATCGTTTTCGTATCGCGACGATCCTCCCCGCTTCCTGAACCGTAAAGCGCAAAACAAATCCCATCAAATATAGTTGTTTTCCCTGCTCCTGTTGCTCCGGAAATAACAAATAGCCTATTTCCTTTTAGTTCAGTAAAGTCAATTGTTTCTGTGAATTTATAAGGACCAAACGCACTCATTTTCAGTTGAATCGGTTTCAATTGGATTTTCCCCCTTCCCGTTCTTCTCGTGCTAATACAGTTAATACTTCTTTAAATATTTCCCCGGTCTCTACCGATGCTTCTTTACCACTAACTTCGGAGTAAAACGAACGGAACAGTGTATATTCATCCTTTTTCGTCCGTCCAACTTCTGGTTCTTCTGACAAACCAATTAATTGAAACGCTTTTCTTTCGACGTGCATGGCATTAGGATAAACGGTCCGGATTTGTTCCATCGGAGATAAAACTGGCGTATCATCTAGTAATTTCACGAACACATAATCTTCACTAACAGGTTGCATTAATATATCCTGCAAAAAACCCTCAACCGTTCTCATATCTCGAGTTGGTGCAAGTAATCTTTTTTCTACAGTCGTTTTACCTTCTGCATCCATCTCCACGATGAAAAAGCCCTTTTTATGGTGCTCCTCCGAAATAGAATATTTTAGTGGTGAACCTGAATAGCGGATTGTTTCGTTTAAAACATAGTGGGCTTGATGTAAATGCCCTAGAGCCGTGTAATGAAACGGTTGGAATAGACTTGCATTTACATATTCTGCTCCACCTATAGCTAAAGGACGTTCGGAATCACTTGTATTTTCCTGTTCTTGACCATGTGGGGTAACAAAGGCATGTCCTACAAATACATGCCTTTTTGTTTTGTCCATCTTCTCTTCTATTAATTCTATTATTTTTTTCATAGCTTGGTTATGTGTAATTATTGTCTCATCTTCCATTAGATATCGGACTTGGGAAGGATCCGCGTATGGCACAAGGTGGAAATGCACCTCTCCATAAGTATCGTTTAAAACTATAGATTTCATGTTCCGACTTAATTGTCCCACAATATGTAAACCCGTTTCTTTCATAAGCTGGCTACCAAAGTTTAGTCGACTAGGGCTATCATGGTTTCCTGCAATAGTTAATAATGGGGTATTGCGTTTCAACACAATCTCTGCAAACAATTCATCCAATAAGTGTACCGCTTCCGTTGGTGGTACTGCTCGATCGTACAAGTCTCCTGCAATAATTACTGCATCTGGCTTTTCTATATCAATTGCTTGGAGAAATTGTTCTAATACAAATCGTTGATCCTCTGTCATATATATCCCTTGAACCAATTTACCCAGATGCCAGTCTGCTGTGTGAAAAAATTTCAATTTAATTCACTCCTTCTATTATTATTCGTTTATTTGATAATTCTAAAGTAATAGGAAATTATGGATATTGAAAAATTTTTGATGCACCTCGTTTACCTCCATGTTATGATGAAAAAAGGGAGGAGGATTTATCATGTCAGCAGAAACTTATCAACTCGCGGCCATTATAATTTATATGATCGCAATGCTCGCAATTGGGTGGTACTCTTATAGAAAAACTACCAATTTAACGGATTATATGCTCGGCGGACGCTCACTAGGTCCCGCTGTTACCGCACTTAGTGCTGGGGCTGCAGATATGTCTGGTTGGTTACTTATGGGTTTACCAGGCGCAATTTATTTATCAGGAATGGGTGAAGCTTGGATAGCCATCGGTCTTACAATTGGTGCATATTTAAACTGGCTATACGTAGCACCGAGACTTCGTGTATACACAGAAGTATCAAGCAATTCTATTACAATTCCTAGTTATTTAGAAAGCCGTTTAAAGCAATCATCTCGATTATTACGTGTTGCATCCGGTTTAATCATTTTACTATTTTTCACGTTCTATGTATCCTCTGGAATGGTAGCAGGAGGAGTTTTCTTTGAAAGCTCATTCGGTTTAGACTATCATACAGGACTTTTAGTCGTATCAGCAGTAGTTGTAGCTTATACATTATTTGGAGGGTTCCTTGCTGTTAGTTATACAGATTTCCTTCAAGGATTACTTATGTTCCTTGCTTTAATATGTGTACCAATCTTTGGTGTATTTATGACTGGTGGAATTGGTGAAACAGTGGAGTCTATTAAAGCTGTGAATCCTACGCACTTAAGTCTTATCGCTGGAACAACAGCTGCAGGTATCATTTCCTCTATAGCTTGGGGCCTTGGTTACTTTGGACAGCCACATATTATCGTTCGCTTTATGGCTATTAGTTCTGTTAAAGAAACTAAACAAGCTCGCAGAATTGGTATCGGTTGGATGATTCTAAGTCTTCTAGGCGCAATTACTACAGCACTTGTTGGTGTTGCATATTTCCAACAAAATCCAGATGTTTCACTTTCAAGTCCTGAGGCAGTATTCATCGTACTAGGACAAGTTGTTTTCCATCCGTTTATCGCTGGTTTAGTATTAGCAGCAGTTTTAGCAGCTATTATGAGTACAATCTCATCTCAATTAATCGTTACTTCTTCAGCTTTAATAGAGGATTTATACAAAGCCATTATTAAAACAGATGCATCCGACAGAACATATGTAAACTATGGTCGTATCGCTGTATTAGTAGTTTCCGTAGCTGCTGCAATCCTTGCTTGGGAACAAAATGAAACAATCTTAGGTCTTGTTGCATTTGCGTGGGCAGGCTTCGGTGCAGCATTTGGTCCGGTTATCTTGCTAACACTTTACTGGAGAAAAATTACTTCCACTGGTGCATTAGCAAGTATGATTGTCGGGGCTGTCGTTGTAGTATTCTGGGGTACAAATGATACACTTTCAGGAGCACTATATGAAATCGTCCCTGGTTTTGTTCTTGCATTGATCGTGGCAGTTGTAGTCAGCTTAATGACATACAAACCGAATGCTGAAATCGAAAAAGAATTCGATGAAACATTACGTTTGTTGAAGGAAAGTAAAGAAAAATAACATTAAAAATCCAGTAATAACACGGATTTGTAAAAATTTCTTACACAAAGTATTTCTATGAATACGTTTTGTTACTCAATGGTTATTTAATAACTGGGTAAGGATAATTATATGATTATGCAAGCAGCATCTCTTCATGGAGGTGCTGCTTTTACTCTTATTATAAAGGACTATTCACTCTTTTATGTTGGTATAACCTATATGTCCTATATGACACTTGTCATACTTATGACTTGACGTTTATGCCTACTACTAATTTGTGATTTTCCTTATTATTAAGGTAATAGTTCTTACTAGGAGGAATAAAATGAGCAGAGAAAAAACACTCGCATTACGTAAAAACGTAAAACCCTTTGAAAACTCAGAGTTAAATAAGAGTATTATTCAACTAATCAATACTATCCCACCATTTTTCATCCTATGGTTTTTAGCTTATATAAGTTTAGATGTGTCCGTTTGGCTAACCGTTGCTTTGTCTGTTATCGCAGCAGGATTTGTCGTTCGAGTATTCATCATCTTTCATGACTGTACACATGGTTCTTTCTTTAAAAATAAAAAAGCCAATGATATTACTGGAACAATCACCGGAATCATTACGCTTTTTGCCTATGAAAAATGGAAACGCGAACATAATATCCATCATGCTACTAGTGGAAACCTAGACAAACGCGGTGTCGGCGATATTTGGATGATGACCGTTGATGAATATATTGAAGCAACACCGATGAAAAGACTTTCCTATCGTTTATATAGAAACCCTATCGTAATGTTCGGTTTAGGACCAGCGCTACTTTTCTTAGTAAGTAATCGTATAAACCGTAAAGGTGCCCGCGGAAAAGAACGCAACAATACGTATTTAATCAATATATCTGTAGTTGCTATTTATGCGTTAATGATTTGGTTAATTGGATGGCAAGCATTTGCGATTATCCAAGGAACAATACTTTTCGTAGCTGGTTCATTAGGAATTTGGTTATTTTATGTTCAGCATCAATTTGAAGATTCTTATTTTGAAGATGAGTCAGAATGGGATTATGTAAAAGCAGCTATAGAAGGAAGCTCTTATTACAAGTTGCCACGTGTTTTACAATGGGTAACTGGAAATATCGGATTCCATCATGTGCATCATCTAAGTCCACGTGTTCCTAACTATAACTTAGAAAAAGCGCATGACTCTACACCACCTTTACACCAAGCTACTACGATTAACTTACGTAAGAGTTTGGAGTCTATCCACTTCCGACTATTCGATGAGGATAATAAAAGTTTTGTTAACTTTAAAGAGATAAAACATTTATTAAATAATACTAAGCAAAATACGAAGTTGAACTCAAAAAACTCAACATTTGAAAGTAAGTAAAATTCTGCAAAAACCATTCCCAGAATTACCTAGGAATGGTTTTTGCATTATAATGATTATAACTATACATAGGTAAGAAGGTGAAATACATGTCCAAATGGTATCAAATATTCCCCAAATATCCTTGGCTAAGTATTTATGCTTGGATTGTTTTTTGCATTTTTCCATTCTTTTTTATATTTAGATCTACAACTCCTTTAGAGATTGTTATTGGTTTAGCACTAACCTTACTATTTTTCATTGCCTATCGTTCATCCTTTTCTACTAAAGGTTGGTTACTATATCTCTCCGTTGCACTACAAATTTCCATCAGTGTTTGGATGACCTACCTATACGGTTATATATACTTCTCTATTTTCTTGTCCTTTTTAATCGGGAATATAAAGAGAAGATTTAGCTTCTTTGTTATTTATAGTATTCATCTAGTTGCTACAATTGCGGCTGTTATTATCGGATTTTTTACCCAAACTGAGTTATTTCTATCCCATATGCCGTTTCTTATCATTTGTTTGATAGGTGTTATTTTGTTGCCCTTCAATACATATACTCGAAACCAACGAGAAGCATTAGAGGACCAACTAGAAGAAGCACAAATAAAGATTTCCCAGTATATTATTATTGAAGAAAGAGAAAGAATCGCGAGAGATTTGCATGATACGCTTGGACAAAAGCTCTCGCTGATCGGACTTAAAAGTGATTTAGCGGGTCGATTGATCGAAAAAAATCCACAAGCCGCTAAAATAGAAATATTGGATATCAACCAAACCGCGCGTTCTGTCTTAAAAGAGGTTCGAGAATTGGTTACAAATATGCGCGGAACTAAACTTGAAGATGAACTTTTCCGGATCAACCAGATACTAAAAGCTGCACAGATAGAGTGTACGGTAACTGGTACACCTAAATTAGTAAATACTCCATTGCTTGTAGAAAATGTACTTAGTATGTGTTTAAAAGAAGCAGTAAATAATGTAGTGAAACATAGTAGCGCATCTACTTGCTCTATTTCTATCAAACAATCAGCGAAAGAAACTCTACTAAAAGTGTATGATAACGGCCAAGGTATGGGAGAAAAGGTAAATTGGTCTAAGGGGCATGGCCTACGTGGCATGAAAGAAAGACTTGAATTTGTAAATGGAACCTTAGATATTCATTCGAAAAATGGAACTACACTGAATATACGGGTACCCAATGTTATACAGCAACCCAGTCAGGAGGAATAGACATGATACGAATTGTCATTGCAGAAGATCAACGAATGGTGCTAGGAGCTCTTGGTTCACTACTCGATTTGGAAGAGGATATGGAAGTTGTAGGTAAGGCCAATAATGGTGAAGAAGTATTAAAGCTGATTGAACAATTGCAACCAGATGTTTGTATTATGGATATTGAGATGCCTATTAAAACTGGACTGGATGCCGCAGAAGAACTAAAAGAAAATGATTGTAAGGTAATCATTTTGACCACCTTTGCAAGGGCTGGATATTTTGAGCGTGCACGCAAAGCAGGCGTAAATGGGTACCTATTAAAGGATAGTCCAAGTGAAGAGCTAGCAAATTCTATTCGTGTAATTATGGATGGTCGTCGAATATACGCTCCTGAGCTTGTGGATATGGCTTACGAAGAAGAAAATCCTCTTACAGAACGTGAAAGTCAGGTTCTGGAGTTAATAGCAAATGGAAAAAACACAAAAGAAATTGCCGGCGAACTATTTATCACAACGGGCACTGTCCGCAATTATATCTCCGTTATTTTAGATAAACTAGATGTTGGAAATCGAATTGAGGCCATTTCTAGATTTAAAGAAAAAGGATGGTTTAAATAGTAATCGTAAAAGCTTAAAGCACACTGCTTTAAGCTTTTTTTGTTATGGACTAAACTTTTTGAGAACTCGCAGGGTATATATAGTGAAGGGAGTGAAAAAGCGTACATGAATGATGACATCTTAGAAGACATTAGAAACGGTAGCCGTGATGCTTTTAAACAGTTTTACGATATGTATGAAAACTATGCAATTAGAACAGCAAAAGCAATAACAAGAAATGACGAACACGCAAAGGATGCAGTGCAAGAAGCTTTTATACGAGTTTATCGCAATATATCTTCCTACAACTCCACTCTTCCGTTCGATGCATGGTTTTATCGTATTTTAGTTAATGAATGTTATCGTATTTTATCAAAAGAAAAGAAAAATACTCCAATCGACACTTCTACAATGGAAAATAAGGAACAGCTGAGGGAGCATTCAAGAGAGAATTTATCCGATTTGTATAGCATGATTCAAAATATGGCTGACATATATCGCATTCCTATTTTACTCAAATATATAAAAGGTTTTTCTGAGAAAGAAATTGCTACTATCCTCGATTTGAATCAGAACACTGTGAAATCGAGGCTTTTTAACGGAAGAAACTTGTTAAAGACTCAATTAGAATTGCTGGAAATGGAGGGAAGTTAAAAATGGACCAATTAGATGATCGAGTTAAGAAAGAAATTTTAGACCATACGAAAGATACTCCTTCTGCATTAAAAGATGATATTTGGAGCCAAATAGACCAAGAACTCTTCCAAACGAAAAGCCAAAAAGAGAAGAAAAGGAAATCCAAAATAATTCCAATCGCTATTGCTGCGGCAGCTGGAGTAATGATTCTATTTAGCACACAAACGGAGTCAGGTAATGCCTTTATTAAACAAATAAAAGATATGTTCGTTCCGGAAAAAGAGATTATACAAAGTATTGAAGGAAACAACGAAGAAACTAATGTAAATCTACAAGAAGGGAAGGATTCCAACTATATTATCTATATAGATGAAGACCGCTATAAACTTGTACCAGGTGAAACGTCTGATATTATCACAACTAAAGAGCCATTAGAAAAAAGGTATCCCGAAGTCTCAATGGAAATTAAACAGTATACAGATATCACTCCTCAAGAAATGGTCATGACCCTAGAAACAGACCTTGCTTCGGAATATACAAAGGTGACAGAAACAGAATCTGTGTCTGATCCATTAGAAGGTTTTAAATTACACGGTATTAGCGGATCAGAATGGAATAGTCCTGTAACAAATGTATACGTTGTAGATAATTTAAAAGGTGGAAGCTTTGTCATTACAGAGAAATATTTTTTAGAAGCAGCGGAAGGCCATGGCGCAAGATTTTATGCCATGCTGCAAGAGTTTAAGATAGTAGAGTAAGTTTAAAACTTCTCCACCAGGGTATTTAAATAGTAGAGTATAAAAACTGAAGGAGGAATTTACATGAGTGGATTATCTGACAAAGTTAAAGGTGCCGTAAACAAAACAAAAGGTGAAGCAAAAGACCAAGTTGGAAATGCAACCAACGATCATAAATTACAAGCAGAAGGTAAAGTGGATAAGTTAAAAGGTGAAGTTCAACAAGAAGTAGGAGAACTAAAAGACCGCTTCGACCGTAAAGATAAACACTTATAAAAGCAAGACCGCTGGCTAAGTAAATTAGTCAGCGGTCTTTTTCCTTTTAGATACTTTTTAATGTCACAACGACGATCTCAGGTGAATTGAATATTCTAAACGGAATTGCACTATTACCCAATCCCCTACTCACAATCATATGCGTACTGTTCTCGGTATACATTCCAGCAGTGTATGTTGGGAAAAAGCCTTGTCCTGGTGCCACTAGTCCCCCAAGTCCTGGAAGTCGAAACTGCCCACCATGTGCATGTCCAGTAAAAACAACATCCATTTTGTTCTCTACATAATCTTGAAAAGTCTCAGGTCGATGGGAAAGTACGAGAGTAAATAAATCATTATCCACAAATTGACTTAAAGCCTCGCTCACTAAAACTCCATTTAGAGGATCTTCGATACCAATAATTCGAATGTCTTCCCCTTTATGTTCTATTATTTGTTCCTCATTAGACAGTACATTTACGCCAAGTTCAGTTAAGGAATTCTTTATGTTCTCGGTGTCATTAGTAGCGATTTCGTGGTTTCCCGTTACGTAATAAATGGGAGCAAAATCTATAATCTGCCTTACTAATTCTAAACTTTGGTCCAAATTATATCGGTTACTATCAACTAGATCTCCTGTGATAAAAATAAGTTCTGCTTTTGTTTTCTTTATCTTTTCAACTAAGTTCTCCTGGTTTTCTCCAAAGGTTGCATCATGTAAGTCCGAAATCTGCAGGATTTTCACTCCATCATAACTCATAGGAACTTTATCTGATTCTACAATAATTTCGGTAGTTTGAATCCTACTATTACTTATGTACAATAAAGTAATAACCACTACGATTAACATTAACAGTTTCTTCATTTATTTTCTCCTAGTATCGTGGACTCTTTATACCTACTCTGTGACCCAAATGTTCATTTTTCATTAGCTCTTTTACAGTGAATAAGGCAGTATCTCCAGTGGTAGTTTGCACAGCACCCTCTGGCAGGTAATCCCTCATTACAATGTAATCATCTGTAGAAGCTCCAGTCGGTAAATAGGTTGGACAAACAATTGTCCACTTGAGTGCAGTATCTTTTAATATATTGAAAACTTTATGGTGTTCTTGCGCAGCCGTTACCGATTTACGCTTAGATTCAGATGATTGATAACGGAGCAATCCCGGTTCTGCTCTACTATTTAATATTCCCGCAGTACCAATTGTAATAATCCGCTTTAGCTGCTGTTGGTGCATAATGGGAACTATGTGTGAGGTGAACTCTGTTAATACACTTGTTTTGTCGGTTCCAAGTGCACTTATAATTGCATTTACTCCTAGCGTAGCATTTACAATATCTGCACTATTTTTTGCGTCGCCTTGTAGGACGGATAATTTAGCATGAGGTTGCATCTTTTCAGGGTTTCTTACCATTGCAGTAACTTCTATACCCTGTTCTAATAATAACGTTAGAATAGCATGTCCCACACGTCCAGTGGCTCCAAAGAGTGCTACTTTCATCTATTTCATCTCCCTTAAAAAGAACTAATCTTATGTTTTTAGTTAGTTTCTGTCTAGTACTAAACTTCTCAAGTTACTTCTTCAGTATATAAAGGCAAAGAACGCCTTTATATGAAATCCTTCCAGTGCTAGTCAGGGCTTCCATAGGCGCTTTCGCTTTTCTTTATTATAACATCAAAAAGAGTATTCCTTCTTTTACAAAGGAATACTCGGTCGTGTCGAACTATGCTATTTCCCAGGAAATACTCAATAACTATTAAAAGAAGAAAAAATAAATGCAAATACTACTCCATAAAAAATAAGCATTAATACAATACAGATTGCTATCCAGATTAGTGAAGCTCGTGCGTAGTTACGTCTTGGGTCTGGATTTCCAAAACCCCAAATGAACAGCATAACAATATTAACAATTGGAATAATTAGTATAAGCGTCGTAATTAACCAATCCCCAACTGTCATCTCATTACTAGTCTTTTCAAAATTGTCATATCGCTGTTCTTGCACTTTCTCTAAAGAATCCACCAAATCCCCCCTTTTTCGACTTTCACATACTTTAGTGCCTACTTTATTATTATGACATAGCCCTAGAAAAAGACTACTTTTTTAAGAATTATTCTATTTTCAGTAGACTCATTGGAGTAATAATCCCGATCAATTTATTGCTTGCTTTTCCATCTTCTGTTATGAGCAGTGCTTCTAAGCGCCTCCCACGTGTAACAGAAGACTTAAATATATCTACTGCCTCAAAAACAGATGCTTTCGATTGTATAAATCGGTGATTATCTCTATTGCTTTCATGTGCCAGTATTTCTGATAACATTGTTCTCTTTCTTGAGAAGGAATCTGAATCCACTTTACTTGCCATCCACTTAGTTATGCCTACAGGGGTGATTAAACCTTTAAAAGAATTTCCCTTATATACTGGGAATTGATTGTACTTTTTATCTTTGATTACTTTTAGGGCATAGCTAAGTGAATCGGTCTCTTGAAAGATCGTCACATTTGTCTGGAACATTTGAGCTACTGTAATTGGCTTAGCTAATGCCCCTTCAATTTCCTCCATTTTTTTTACAACGTCATCATGAGGTTCAGCAATAGCGTATTCCAATGAGGTACGATGGTGTATAATGGCATTTCTTAAATCACCAAATTCTCGTAAATCTGCCTCATACCGTCTGATAATGGCGTTTTTCTTTTTAGCAAAATCAATTAATCTAAAAAATGCCATATGTTCATTCGTACCAAGAAGATCTTTCATCAATTGGTCTATTCGGTTGTAGGATACAATAAATTTATCAGAGTTACGAGCCACCATCTTAAATCACCTCATTATTATATTTTTGCCTTTGATACATTTCTTTTTGTTATAAAAGCTGCTCCGACGATTAATAGTACAATTATCACCAATGTTACAATCAAACTCCAAATATAAGGTGTATTGTCTATATCGCTACTTAACATTTGTCCCGCATACATTGGTAACTTCCATGGTGAAATAGTCCAGTAAGTACCTAAGAGACCATCTACTAACGGTACAATTATGAGAAAGAAAATCGATGTAACAGAAGCAACTCCTGTAGAAAAAGCTGCACTGCTACAAATAACAATACTAATGGCAAACAACAACCAAATACTGTATGTTCCTAAGAACCCAATAAATGCTGCCGTCCCCACTGCTCCATATAAAATATACGTGTAATAGAGATTTGCCAACAGGCCTATACATGCACTTCCTACTATTAAGATGCCCATAATAGCTAACTTACTAAACACGTATGCGTTATAAGAAATTGGTCTTACATATAACATAGTTGCTGTTCCGTTTTTGCGCTCCCTAGCAATGATACCGGCAAACCCAAATGCTATGATTAACATTCCGATAAACTGATATTGCCCTACAGTTGACATAACAATTTGTTCTGGGGTGTACTCGGGAAGCTGAAAAACCATATCACTTGGCATATTTCCTACCGTATTTAAAATTTGTGGCAAATAATAGTAAGTCAAAGGTTCAGAAATACCAAACAGGATAAATACAAGCGGTATCCATAAAATTTTGAAATTCCGTACATTTTCACGCCACTCTTTTTGAAATAGTATTGAGAAGTTACTCATGTTTATTCACCACCTGCAAAAAGATTTCTTCTAAACTAGCCGATGCTCGCTCAACCTTCGATAAGCGTAAATTGCTATTAGCAAGTACCTGTAATACTTCATTCATTATCGGTTTCTTATCTTCCAGATGGACAAAGGCAACCTCATTTTCCTGTCTAGCAGGCCATGGGCTAATTTCGACAAATTTTGCTGCTTCTTCCGTATCAGCAAATAAGATTCTATACTGGGGATTTGCGTATTTGTCTCGCACTTCCTTTAAGGATCCTTGCTCAACTAATTCCCCTTTCCTTAAGAACAATAACTGGTCGGTCATTTCTTCGGCGTCATTTAAAATATGAGTTGAATATAAAATAGTCGTATGTTCTTGTAGTTCTTTCAGTAAATTCAAAACTTCACGTCTACCCATCGGATCTAATGCAGATACAGGTTCATCTAGCAAAAGCAAACCAGGTTTGTGAACGATTGCTTGCGCTAACCCAAGTCGTTGCTTCATGCCCCCAGAAAATGTTCCTACTTTCTTGTTTTTAGCATCTGCTAGACCAACAAAATCTAATGTTCTAACTGACTGAGATTTAATCATTTTCCCGTCTATTCCACTTAACTTCGCTACCATCTCGATAAATTCAAGTGCTGTTAACCACGAATAGAACTGAGGATACTGAGGCAAGAAGCCAATTTCACTTCTAATATCTCCTTGTATGTCTCCATCAATAACTACCGATCCGCTAGTCTGTTTTAATAACCCCGCTAGTATAGACAGAGTGGTTGTTTTCCCAGCACCATTAGGACCAATCAAAGCCGTTGCAGTATTTTTATATAATGAAAAAGTAACTTGATTTACCGCTTTTTCTTTGCCATATTCCTTTGTTAGTGCCTGTACATGTAGAAATGTTTTCAATCATTTCGCCTCCCCAATATAAAATACACAACAGGACCAATAATATTAATAAAAACAATGATAAGTGCCCACATCCACTTTGGTCCATTGGTGCTCTTGACACGTACTAGATCGATTAATGCGACCACTACTAATAATAATTGAATTACTAGAACAGGTAAGATGAGGTTCCAAGGTATTGAATTCAAGTCCATTGCTATTCCTCCTTTTCTCTTTCTATTCTACTATATATAGAACAGGAAGGTTTCATTTATTTTTTTAATTTTCCCATTATTTATAATCCTAAATAGTCAACAAGTCTATTTAGACAACTTATGGTATAATTACGAGTTGGAAGGTGAACATTAAATGGAAATATTAATCAGAAAAGCTTACAAAGAAGACGCAGCTCAGGCTATTCCTCTTATCATGGAGGCTATTGGAGACATCTCTATGCAGATGACTGGTGAAACAGAAGAAGTAGCCATTACCCAAGAATTTATACACCTATTTACACGGACTGATAATCGACATTCTTATTTAAATACGTATATTGCAGAACTGAATGGTCATGTTGCGGGTGTACTGGTATTTTATAATTCGGAACAGGCAATTAGCCTTGATGCAAATTTAGAAGCTTATCTTTCTAACAAAAAAGGTGCTGCTGTCACTATAGATCCGGAAACTGCCCCGGGAGAATGGTATATAGACACGGTTGTAGTTAATCCAGCCTACCGTGGTCATGGCATAGGCACGAAATTATTGAGTTATGCTGAACATTTAGTTAAAAGTTCAGGTGGCGGTAAGCTAGCCTTGAATGTGGAGATGGAGAAAGATGCAGCAATTCGCTTGTATAATCGTCTAGGATTTGTTACCCTATGTCCTTGGACAATTATTGGTGAGCCTTTTCATCATATGGTGAAAACAGTAGTTGCAAATTAAAGGAGAATTTTTTATGAAATTATGGATTTACCCCCTAATGGTTGTGTTTGCTGCAAGCAGTTACGGGACATTATCAACTATGGTTAAACTAGCAATTGGAGATGGCTATACGGCTTCAGAAGCAATTTCTAGTCAATATATCGTTGGATTTCTTTTAGCATTATTAATATATCTGTTAACACAACGAAAACTGCCTCGTTTAAATGGAGGCTTTAAGATTATTTTATTGGCAGGTGTATTTACCGCTACAACAGGAATTGTGTACGGGATGTCTCTCATATACTTACCTGCCTCTCTTGCAGTTGTTATGCTTTTCCAATTTACATGGATTGGAACACTAATCGATTGTATTATTAGAAAAAGACTTCCATCTAGAGCAGAAACTATTTCTCTTATTATCTTATTTATAGGAACTATTCTAGCTGCAGGAATACTAGATGTCGACTTAAGTGGAATTGACTGGAGAGGCTGGGTTTATGGTTTAGCTGCTGCCGTTTCTTTTTCCTTAAATATGAATGTCAACACAAAGCAAGTAGAAGGTATGAATACAACAACTCGTCTATTATTCGTCTCTTTTATCGCAATGATTATGATTGCCATCTTCCAAAGTCCAGAAATTATGTGGAATGGAAAACTGTTTACAGAACCACTATTGTTTTATGGACTAGCTCTTGGATTAATGGGTATCATCATCCCAATTTACTTCTTTGTAATTGCAGTTCCTAAAGTTGGCGGTGCGGTTTCTTCCATATTAAGTGCAATGGAGTTGCCAGTTGCTGTTATCGTATCAGTTATTGTGTTAAGTGAAGCTCTTTCTATATTACAAGTAGCAGGAATAGTGATCATTTTATTGGGAATGTGTATTCCATCATATGCCGATAATCGAAAAAACAAAAAGCTGAAGGTTAATATATAACCTCCAGCTTTTTTTTATTCTATTTCAATTGTAAAAGTCACGAGTACAAAGACTGCAAAGCTCAGCAATAAAGTAGATCCACCAATAATATACGCAACTAATGCAAACGTTTCGTTTATATTGAACGGTTGGATGAACTGTAGGTACATTCCTGCCGTTAAACCAATTGCCCCAATTATAGCTGACCACCCGTGAAGCGCAACAAGCTTAGGAAACTTCACTTTGTATAATTTATAAAATAGTCCATACACAAACAATGATAACCACCCTACCAATAATATATGGGCATGAATTGGACGAAGTGCATATGATCCCGCACCTGCCATATGAGAACCAAGATACGCTCCCAATAATCCAAATAATGCTCCTGCTCGAACTAGTCGTATACTCCATCTTTTTTGCATATTCATTTCCCCCTATTTTTCGTTGTAATTGTTAATAACGCAGGTAATAATAACGGTCGAACGATAAACGTATCCAACAATACCCCAACTGCGACAGCGAAACCAAATAGTTTAAGCTCTATAACTGGCTGTGATATTAAAACGGCAAAGGTAGCCGCAAGTATTAATCCTGCTGAAGAAATAACACCACCTGTTTTTTCCACAGCCTTCGCAATTGCCATTCGTTCATCATACTGTTTTCGTTCTTCTTTCAACCTACTCATTAACATAATTGAGTAATCTACACCTAGTGCTACCAAAAAAACAAACGTGTAAAGTGGGATTCGATAACTAAAAGACATATATCCGTAAAATAACTCAAAAATCCATGTGGAAAATCCTAAAGCTGCTCCGAATGACAACAAAATAGAGAATATCATCAACAAGGATGCCCGAATAGAACGAGATTGAAAGACTAGTATTAATCCGATTAATAACGTCATCAATCCCATTACAAGTAAGGTATCTCTATTATTAATCTCTCGGATATCTACTTGTTTCACTGTCTCACCACTTACTAAAACCTGGCTGTCTTTCAATTCAGCCCTTATTGTTTCGACCTCATTCAAAGCCTCCATACTATAAGGGTTTGCTTTTAAAATGATGGAAAACTGTGTGTATAGATCGCTTTTGGAAGGAGATGGTCGTACCTCATTTATTAGTGGTCTACCTTCTATCTTCTCTCGAATATTGGCAATCGTATTCTCATCTTTTGACTTTATGAGAATTGTTGTTGGTGCTATTTCCCCAGCGGAAAATGCATCTCCAAGTTTCGCAAAGCCTTCTCTAGAAGATAACTCCTCTGGGAATGATGCCAATAAATCGTATGAATAGGAGATTGTTGTTACATGCCACGTACCAATACCTAGCAGTAACAAAATTGGTATTGCTACTTTCCATGGTTTGCTAGTACTAATATATCCGACATTTTCCCAAATCTTTGTTGTTTTTTCTCCTTTTTTCGGTGTTTTTACTACTGCAAACAATGCTGGCAATAATGTAAGCCCTGCGATTAACATAATAACTATTGCAATCGCAAACACTGGAGCAAAATTTCGATATGGTTCATAGAGGGCAAAAGCAAGTGTTGCAACACCTACCAAAATAGTTCCACCACTATAAAGAATGGTTTCTTTCGTTTTAGTAAGTGCTATCTTCATGTCTTGCTCTTCTTTATATCTCGCATATACCAATAGGGAATAATCCGTTATCACGGCAAACAACAAGATCGTCATAATTGACAGTGCCTGACTTTCAATCGTAATAGATGTGAACTTACCAGTAAGACCAATAATTCTATCCACTACTCCATACACTATCCCTGCTCCAATTAAAGGAATAATAG
The DNA here is from genome assembly GCF_038003145.1 of Psychrobacillus sp. FSL K6-1464. Classification (NCBI taxonomy): domain Bacteria; kingdom Bacillati; phylum Bacillota; class Bacilli; order Caryophanales; family Bacillaceae; genus Psychrobacillus; species Psychrobacillus sp. FSL K6-1464. The sequence goes on along the minus strand of NZ_JBBOOP010000001.1, from coordinate 104,568 downwards.
CAAGTATGAATGAACGATAAATAATAATTAGTAGGATAAAAATAATCGCTACTGTAGCTAGGAGTAAAACTACATCTGCTTCTGAAAATAGCTCAATTGTATCGCTTGCGATTCCAGCAGGTCCAGTATAATAAATATTAAAATCAGATGGGATAATGTGAGATACATTACTCTTTATTTCTTCTACTTTTTTATGAATCTCTTTGCTTTCTAATTCTCCTTCTAAGATTAAAGGCACAAAGAATGTTTTTTTATCTTCAGACACAAAAGAACCTCTTTGCTCCAAAGGAATTTTAGAAAACTTCGTTATACTTGTGTAATTTTGTTCCATTAATTCTAATACACTTTGGATTTCTTCCTCAGTATTAGCCTTGTATTTCTCGAAAACAATGATTAGAGGTATTCCTTCATTACTAGAAAAATTTTCTTTTATAACTTTATCTGCTTGAATCGACAAAGAAGTTTCTGGAAGTCCACTATTTTTTGATGTACTTGCTACTTCTTTACTGGAAGGAGCAAAGAACGAAAGTAATCCTAACACTATAAGCCAACTAACTATAATAACTAGCCAGTTCCGTTTATTTTTCATAACTGTACCTCCTATTGTATTTCCTTATAAGAGGTACTATACAAGTTGAAAGTGAACGGAAGATGAACAGATAATTACAGCTTGTTTAATTGGATAATTACTTTGGTTCCATGAGGTACAACACTTTCAAAAGAAAGAATACCTTCATGTGATTGTATAACTTCCTGAACAATCGCTAGACCTAGTCCACTTCCCTCAATCTGAGTAGAACGAGCCTCATCCTCTCTATAAAATCTTTCAGTCCATTGGTTATATTTAGTATGCTTACTCCCACTTCCCGTGTCCTGAACAGTGACAGTTACAAATTCTTCTCTTTCTTCTAAAGCAATATGTATTTCCCCCGGAGAGTGATTATACTTTATAGCATTAGAAATAATATTTTCCCAAACATACTCAAGCATTTCACTATCACCGTATATAATTACAGGTCTTAACTTTATATTAATAGATATCTCTTTTTCATCCAGTAGCCACCTAAATTTTTGAATGACTTGTTTTAACTGAATATCTAGTGAAAAGAATTCTTTTTTTGTAAGGCTGTGAGCTTGATCAAATGAAGTAAGTACTAGTAGCTGCTTCATAACATTTGAGAGCCGCTTGGATTCTTGTTGAATAATTGTAACGTACTTTAAATGATCAATCGGGTTTAGATCTCCCTCTTTTAATAAATGAGCATATCCTTGTATATTCAAAAGTGGTGTTTGAAAGTCATGGGATACTCTGGAGATGAATTCCTTTTTGTACCGATCAGTTGCATCCAGTTGCTTGGCCATATTTCGAACGCTATCTGCTAGTTGTCCTATTTCATCTCGCTGATATACCGGTAACTCTGCTTGGAAATCTTCATTAGCTATTTTATTTGTTGCTATCGTCAATTTAGTTAACGGCACAACCATTATTTTAGCCACTACCAACATCGCTATCACACTTAAAATAATCATTATCGCCACTAATCCACCTAATAACAGATGAATTTCATTGAATAAGAATTTAATATTCGGTCGTTGAAATAAAGCATAATTTTCCCCTCCGTAGGTAAACGGGACACCAACCGTATTAGTTAATTCATTTGAAAAATAACCTGTTATAAAAGTTTCTTTAGGAAACTCTCTCATACCATGATAAGTTTCCCCACTTAAAACACTTTCAACAATTGTCTGATCAATCTTCTGAACTCGAAATTCACCCCCGTAAGCTCTTTTAAACCCATTTTCGCCTACGACGTATAACTGATATCCCGTATTGCCTAATGAGTGGAGAAGAGGATCCAGCTCACTATTAGACATATTAATACTTTCAACAATTGATCTTGCAACTAATACATTTTTTTCATCATTTTTCTCCTTAAGATTGTGGTGGTAATACGTATTTACTACCATAAATCCCAACGTTCCACTAGCGATCATTATCAACAGGGTCATCCACACGAACTTACTATATAAAGTTTTCATCATATAGACTCTTCCAACTTATAACCCACGCCACGGATAGTAGTAATCTGTACAGACGTTTCTAGTTTAGTTAGTCGCTCTCTTACCCTTTTTATATGAACACTTAATGTTTGTTCATCTCCTTCAAAATCAATCCCCCATACTGTTTCTATTAACTGATCTCGAGTAAACACCTGGTTTGGTTTAGAAGCCAACTTAGATAGCAACTCAAACTCTTTTAATGGTAAAACTAAAATTTCCTCTCCCACTAGTACTTCAAAGCTTTTACGATTGATTAACATATTACCAAAGCGGATGTTCACATCGCTTGTTTTATCATACCTTCTTAAAATAGCGCGGATACGAAATAACAATTCCTTAGGTTCAAAAGGTTTTACTAAATAATCATCTGACCCAGCAATATATCCTTTTTCTTTATCTTCTAGTTTTCCTTTTGCTGTTAAAAGCAATACAGGAATATTGTATTGTTCTCGTATTAACCTGGTTAGTTGAAGGCCATCCATAACAGGCATCATGACGTCAATTATTGCGAGATCTGGAAGTTGACGTTCCAACATATGTAATCCCTCTGTTCCATTTACAGCTTTAATAACACGGTACCCAGATTGAGATAAATAAATCGAAATTAGTTCAAGTGTATGAATATCATCGTCTACTGCTAATATTACTGCCACTTTAACCCTCCTATATAAATGTAGTTACTACGTATTGTGTCTGTTTAATTGTAATACAGCAAGTAGTTAGTAGAAAAATATAGAAGTACTTTAAAATAGACGTAAAAAGCCGTTACCATTTTGCTTAGTAACGATTGCTTTTTACTGCCCATCGTACCCTACTCTAACGAGAGAGACCCCGGCTATTATTGGAGACAACCTCCATGTCCCGGGCTACAAAAGCAGATAGACGGCAAATTTCTTCTATAGAGGAACTGACTGCTGATAACTTTTTGCGGGTATGTGTAAGACAAAGGATTTTTATAGTAGAATGGGATGATGATACCTACTACTTTACTTCTGACTATAATTAATGGAGGGGATTAAATGAACATTGAGAAAATATATAGTGATTTACCTATCCTAGAAACAGAACGCCTTATTCTTAGAAAAGTCACAGAAGAAGATATTGAAGATATGTATTTGTACGGTTCAGATGAAGAAGTATCTAAGTATGTAACTTGGAATACTCATGAAACAATAGCGGATACAAAAGGTTTTGTTGAATTTGTATTGAATAAATATGAAAATAAGCAGGTGTCACCGTGGGGAATCGAATATAAGGAAAACGGAAAATTTATCGGGACTATTGATTTTGTTTGGTGGCAACCAAATCATAAAATTGCTGAAATCGGATATGTTATTTCTAGAGACTATTGGGGAAAAGGCCTAACTACTGAAGTAGCAAAGGAATTAGTAAAGTTTGGCTTTGAAGAAATGGATTTGGTTCGTGTTCAAGCAAGGTGTGATGTAGAAAATATTGCTTCAGCACGAGTAATGGAAAAAGCAGGAATGACTCTTGAAGGAATAATTAGAAAAGGTATATTTGTGAAAGGAGAACATCGAGATTTAAAAATGTACTCTATCTTAAAAGAAGAGTTTTAATGATCTCGCTGAAATTCCAGAATGCAGATATATTTCTAACTCACTTGGTGTGCATTTTTATTACAAACAGTATTGGTTCCCACATATTCCATGAACACTAGCTAAGATTAACATTCATTCTATTGTTAAAGAATTTGAAAACACACTAAATCATAAATATGTAAAAAGAAGTCGTTACCGATTTAACTCGGTAACGACTTCTTTTAGTGCCCAGCGACGTCCTACTCTCACAGGGGGAAACCCCCAACTACCATCGGCGCTGAAGAGCTTAACTTCCGTGTTCGGTATGGGAACGGGTGTGACCTCTTCGCTATCGTCACTAGACTTGAATACTTTTGAAAGACATCCTTTATTATAACAACTCTGTAGAATAATACAAGAGTTATTTTAAAAAAGTTTTATTCTTTCAAAACTGGATAAACGACATTGTTACGTTAAACAAATTTGGTTAAGTCCTCGATCGATTAGTATTCGTCAGCTGCACGTGTCGCCACGCTTCCACCCCGAACCTATCTACCTCATCGTCTTTGAGGGATCTTACTTACTTGCGTAATGGGAAATCTCATCTTGAGGGGGGCTTCGTGCTTAGATGCTTTCAGCACTTATCCCGTCCACACATAGCTACCCAGCGATGCTCTTGGCAGAACAACTGGTACACCAGCGGTGTGTCCATCCCGGTCCTCTCGTACTAAGGACAGCTCCTCTCAAATTTCCTACGCCCACGACGGATAGGGACCGAACTGTCTCACGACGTTCTGAACCCAGCTCGCGTACCGCTTTAATGGGCGAACAGCCCAACCCTTGGGACCGACTACAGCCCCAGGATGCGATGAGCCGACATCGAGGTGCCAAACCTCCCCGTCGATGTGGACTCTTGGGGGAGATAAGCCTGTTATCCCCGGGGTAGCTTTTATCCGTTGAGCGATGGCCCTTCCATGCGGAACCACCGGATCACTAAGCCCGTCTTTCGACCCTGCTCGACTTGTAGGTCTCGCAGTCAAGCTCCCTTCTGCCTTTACACTCTTCGAATGATTTCCAACCATTCTGAGGGAACCTTTGGGCGCCTCCGTTACACTTTAGGAGGCGACCGCCCCAGTCAAACTACCCGCCTGACACTGTCTCCTACCCGGGTTACGGGTATGGGTTAGAATTTCAATACAACCAGGGCAGTATCCCACCGACGCCTCCTCCGAAGCTGGCGCTCCGGGCTCTAAGGCTCCTGCCTATCCTGTACAAGTTGCACCAAAATTCAATATCAAGCTATAGTAAAGCTCCACGGGGTCTTTCCGTCCTGTCGCGGGTAACCTGCATCTTCACAGGTACTATAATTTCACCGAGTCTCTCGTTGAGACAGTGCCCAGATCGTTACGCCTTTCGTGCGGGTCGGAACTTACCCGACAAGGAATTTCGCTACCTTAGGACCGTTATAGTTACGGCCGCCGTTTACTGGGGCTTCAATTCGCACCTTCGCTTGCGCTAAGCACTCCTCTTAACCTTCCAGCACCGGGCAGGCGTCAGCCCATATACTTCACCTTACGGTTTTGCATAGACCTGTGTTTTTGCTAAACAGTCGCCTGGGCCTATTCACTGCGGCTCTTCTAGGCTATGAACCCAAAAGAGCACCCCTTCTCCCGAAGTTACGGGGTCATTTTGCCGAGTTCCTTAACGAGAGTTCTCTCGCTCACCTTAGGATTCTCTCCTCGACTACCTGTGTCGGTTTGCGGTACGGGCACCTTTCACCTCGCTAGAGGCTTTTCTTGGCAGTGTGAAATCAGGAACTCTAGACATACGTCCTCGCCATCACAGCTCAATGTTAAAGAATGCGGATTTGCCTACATTCACACCTTACTGCTTGGACATGCATAACCAACAGCATGCTTACCCTATCCTTCTGCGTCCCCCCATTACTCAAACGGTGGTTTGGTGGTACAGGAATATCAACCTGTTATCCATCGCCTACGCCTATCGGCCTCGGCTTAGGTCCCGACTAACCCTGAGCGGACGAGCCTTCCTCAGGAAACCTTAGTCATACGGTGGACGGGATTCTCACCCGTCTTTCGCTACTCATACCGGCATTCTCACTTCTAAGCGCTCCACCAGTCCTTCCGGTCTGACTTCAACGCCCTTAGAACGCTCTCCTACCACTGATACCAAAGGTATCAATCCACAGCTTCGGTGATTTGTTTAGCCCCGATACATTTTCGGCGCAGCGTCACTCGACCAGTGAGCTATTACGCACTCTTTAAATGATGGCTGCTTCTAAGCCAACATCCTGGTTGTCTAAGCAACGCCACATCCTTTTCCACTTAACAAATACTTTGGGACCTTAGCTGGTGGTCTGGGCTGTTTCCCTCTTGACTACGGATCTTATCACTCGCAGTCTGACTCCCAAACATAAATCATTGGCATTCGGAGTTTGTCTGAATTCGGTAACCCGGGATGGGCCCCTAGTCCAAACAGTGCTCTACCTCCAAGATTCTAACGTTTGAGGCTAGCCCTAAAGCTATTTCGGAGAGAACCAGCTATCTCCAGGTTCGATTGGAATTTCTCCGCTACCCACACCTCATCCCCGCACTTTTCAACGTGCGTGGGTTCGGACCTCCAGTAAGTGTTACCTTACCTTCATCCTGGACATGGGTAGATCACCTGGTTTCGGGTCTACGACCACATACTCATTCGCCCTATTCAGACTCGCTTTCGCTGCGGCTCCGTCTTCTCGACTTAACCTTGCATGGGATCGTAACTCGCCGGTTCATTCTACAAAAGGCACGCTATCACCCATTAACGGGCTCTAACTACTTGTAGGCACACGGTTTCAGGATCTATTTCACTCCCCTTCCGGGGTGCTTTTCACCTTTCCCTCACGGTACTGGTTCACTATCGGTCACTAGGTAGTATTTAGCCTTGGGAGATGGTCCTCCCAGATTCCGACGGAATTTCACGTGTTCCGCCGTACTCAGGATACACTCAAGAGAGAATGAATTTTAGACTACGGGGCTTTTACCCTATCCTGCGGACCTTTCCAGATCGCTTCGTCTAACTCATTCCTTTGTAACTCTATGTAGAGTGTCCTACAACCCCAAAAGGCAAGCCTTTTGGTTTGGGCTATTCCCGTTTCGCTCGCCGCTACTCAGGGAATCGAATTTTCTTTCTCTTCCTCCAGGTACTTAGATGTTTCAGTTCCCTGGGTGTGTCTCAGATGCGCTATGTATTCACGCAAATGTACTGCTCCATTACGAACAGTGGGTTTCCCCATTCGGAAATCTCCGGATCAAAGCTCACTTACAGCTCCCCGAAGCATATCGGTGTTAGTGCCGTCCTTCGTCGACTCCTAGTGCCAAGGCATTCACCGTGCGCCCTTATTAACTTAACCTAAAAGTTAAAAAGTCTTACACGTCGTGATTACGTAAATAATCACAACAGAATTTCTTGTTGTTTATTGTTTCAATGTCGTTTTATCCAGTTTTCAAAGAACAAATTATAATCTTTGGTGGAGCCTAGCGGGATCGAACCGCTGACCTCCTGCGTGCAAGGCAGGCGCTCTCCCAGCTGAGCTAAGGCCCCGAAACAAAAAAAGGGTATGGTGGGCCTAAATGGACTCGAACCATCGACCTCACGCTTATCAGGCGTGCGCTCTAACCAGCTGAGCTATAGGCCCTCTTTGAATTTCCATATATTAATATGAACATTCAAAACTGAACTGCAAAACGTTAAGATACGAATAAAGATTCGTATTCCGATATTATCCTTAGAAAGGAGGTGATCCAGCCGCACCTTCCGATACGGCTACCTTGTTACGACTTCACCCCAATCATCTGTCCCACCTTCGGCGGCTGGCTCCCGTAAGGGTTACCCCACCGACTTCGGGTGTTACAAACTCTCGTGGTGTGACGGGCGGTGTGTACAAGGCCCGGGAACGTATTCACCGTGGCATGCTGATCCACGATTACTAGCGATTCCGGCTTCATGTAGGCGAGTTGCAGCCTACAATCCGAACTGAGAACGGTTTTATGGGATTTGCTCACCCTCGCGGGGTTGCGACCCTCTGTACCGTCCATTGTAGCACGTGTGTAGCCCAGGTCATAAGGGGCATGATGATTTGACGTCATCCCCACCTTCCTCCGGTTTATCACCGGCAGTCACCTTAGAGTGCCCAACTAAATGCTGGCAACTAAGATCAAGGGTTGCGCTCGTTGCGGGACTTAACCCAACATCTCACGACACGAGCTGACGACAACCATGCACCACCTGTCACCGCTGTCCCCGAAGGGAAAAGCCTATCTCTAGGCCGGTCAGCGGGATGTCAAGACCTGGTAAGGTTCTTCGCGTTGCTTCGAATTAAACCACATGCTCCACCGCTTGTGCGGGCCCCCGTCAATTCCTTTGAGTTTCAGTCTTGCGACCGTACTCCCCAGGCGGAGTGCTTAATGCGTTAGCTGCAGCACTAAGGGGCGGAAACCCCCTAACACTTAGCACTCATCGTTTACGGCGTGGACTACCAGGGTATCTAATCCTGTTTGCTCCCCACGCTTTCGCGCCTCAGCGTCAGTTACAGACCAGAAAGCCGCCTTCGCCACTGGTGTTCCTCCAAATCTCTACGCATTTCACCGCTACACTTGGAATTCCGCTTTCCTCTTCTGTACTCAAGTCCCCCAGTTTCCAATGACCTTCCACGGTTGAGCCGTGGGATTTCACATCAGACTTAAAGGACCGCCTGCGCGCGCTTTACGCCCAATAATTCCGGACAACGCTTGCCACCTACGTATTACCGCGGCTGCTGGCACGTAGTTAGCCGTGGCTTTCTAATGAGGTACCGTCAAGGTACGAGCAGTTACTCTCATACTTGTTCTTCCCTCACAACAGAGTTTTACGATCCGAAAACCTTCTTCACTCACGCGGCATTGCTCCATCAGACTTTCGTCCATTGTGGAAGATTCCCTACTGCTGCCTCCCGTAGGAGTCTGGGCCGTGTCTCAGTCCCAGTGTGGCCGATCACCCTCTCAGGTCGGCTACGCATCGTCGCCTTGGTGAGCCGTTACCTCACCAACTAGCTAATGCGCCGCGGGCCCATCCTGTAGTGACAGCCGAAACCGTCTTTTAACATCTCCCCATGTGAGGAAATGGATTATTCGGTATTAGCCCCGGTTTCCCGGAGTTATCCCAATCTACAGGGCAGGTTGCCCACGTGTTACTCACCCGTCCGCCGCTAAATCAGAAGAAGCAAGCTTCTTCGTCATTCGCTCGACTTGCATGTATTAGGCATGCCGCCAGCGTTCGTCCTGAGCCAGGATCAAACTCTCCATAATAGTTCACTTCCAGTATGCAGAGCACATTGAAAGCGGACAAATTAGAACTAGTTTAAAAGCTCATTTTGTTTTGCTGGCATCATCATTAAATGATGTCCAAAATTGTTTTGCTATCATCCTAACAAGTTAGTTGAAAGCTATGTTTCTTAACGTTTTGCATGTTCAGTTTTCAATGTTCATGGTGGAGCCTAGCGGGATCGAACCGCTGACCTCCTGCGTGCAAGGCAGGCGCTCTCCCAGCTGAGCTAAGGCCCCGAAAATAATAACTGGTCGGGAAGACAGGATTCGAACCTGCGACCCCTTGGTCCCAAACCAAGTGCTCTACCAAGCTGAGCTACTTCCCGTTATATGGTGCGCTCGGCAGGACTCGAACCTGCAACCTCTTGATTCGTAGTCAAGTGCTCTATCCAATTGAGCTACGAGCGCAATGTTTCAAAAAAGTGGTGCCGAGGACCGGAATCGAACCGGTACGGTAGTCACCTACCGCAGGATTTTAAGTCCTGTGCGTCTGCCAGTTCCGCCACCCCGGCACTTTAGTGAATCTTTGGAGCGGAAGACGAGGTTCGAACTCGCGACCCCCACCTTGGCAAGGTGGTGTTCTACCACTGAACTACTTCCGCTCGGTTATTAAATTAAATGGTGCGGGTGAAGGGAGTCGAACCCCCACGCCTTGCGGCGCTAGATCCTAAGTCTAGTGCGTCTGCCAGTTCCGCCACACCCGCAAAAAATATAATTCACTATAAAAAGTGATGAGCCATGTAGGATTCGAACCTACGACCCTCTGATTAAAAGTCAGATGCTCTACCAACTGAGCTAATGGCTCGAAAAAAGTGGTGCCGGAGAAAGGACTTGAACCCTCAACCTACTGATTACAAGTCAGTTGCTCTACCAGTTGAGCTACTCCGGCAGGAGTAAATATATGGTGGAGGATGACGGGCTCGAACCGCCGACCCTCTGCTTGTAAGGCAGATGCTCTCCCAGCTGAGCTAATCCTCCATGGGATATATAATTTTATTGCAAGCCCAGCGACGTCCTACTCTCACAGGGGGAAACCCCCAACTACCATCGGCGCTGAAGAGCTTAACTTCCGTGTTCGGTATGGGAACGGGTGTGACCTCTTCGCTATCGTCACTAGACTTGAATACTTTTGAAAGACATCCTTTATTATAACAACTCTGTAGAATAATACAAGAGTTATTTTAAAAAAGTTTTATTCTTTCAAAACTGGATAAACGACATTGTTACGTTAAACAAATTTGGTTAAGTCCTCGATCGATTAGTATTCGTCAGCTGCACGTGTCGCCACGCTTCCACCCCGAACCTATCTACCTCATCGTCTTTGAGGGATCTTACTTACTTGCGTAATGGGAAATCTCATCTTGAGGGGGGCTTCGTGCTTAGATGCTTTCAGCACTTATCCCGTCCACACATAGCTACCCAGCGATGCTCTTGGCAGAACAACTGGTACACCAGCGGTGTGTCCATCCCGGTCCTCTCGTACTAAGGACAGCTCCTCTCAAATTTCCTACGCCCACGACGGATAGGGACCGAACTGTCTCACGACGTTCTGAACCCAGCTCGCGTACCGCTTTAATGGGCGAACAGCCCAACCCTTGGGACCGACTACAGCCCCAGGATGCGATGAGCCGACATCGAGGTGCCAAACCTCCCCGTCGATGTGGACTCTTGGGGGAGATAAGCCTGTTATCCCCGGGGTAGCTTTTATCCGTTGAGCGATGGCCCTTCCATGCGGAACCACCGGATCACTAAGCCCGTCTTTCGACCCTGCTCGACTTGTAGGTCTCGCAGTCAAGCTCCCTTCTGCCTTTACACTCTTCGAATGATTTCCAACCATTCTGAGGGAACCTTTGGGCGCCTCCGTTACACTTTAGGAGGCGACCGCCCCAGTCAAACTACCCGCCTGACACTGTCTCCTACCCGGGTTACGGGTATGGGTTAGAATTTCAATACAACCAGGGCAGTATCCCACCGACGCCTCCTCCGAAGCTGGCGCTCCGGGCTCTAAGGCTCCTGCCTATCCTGTACAAGTTGCACCAAAATTCAATATCAAGCTATAGTAAAGCTCCACGGGGTCTTTCCGTCCTGTCGCGGGTAACCTGCATCTTCACAGGTACTATAATTTCACCGAGTCTCTCGTTGAGACAGTGCCCAGATCGTTACGCCTTTCGTGCGGGTCGGAACTTACCCGACAAGGAATTTCGCTACCTTAGGACCGTTATAGTTACGGCCGCCGTTTACTGGGGCTTCAATTCGCACCTTCGCTTGCGCTAAGCACTCCTCTTAACCTTCCAGCACCGGGCAGGCGTCAGCCCATATACTTCACCTTACGGTTTTGCATAGACCTGTGTTTTTGCTAAACAGTCGCCTGGGCCTATTCACTGCGGCTCTTCTAGGCTATGAACCCAAAAGAGCACCCCTTCTCCCGAAGTTACGGGGTCATTTTGCCGAGTTCCTTAACGAGAGTTCTCTCGCTCACCTTAGGATTCTCTCCTCGACTACCTGTGTCGGTTTGCGGTACGGGCACCTTTCACCTCGCTAGAGGCTTTTCTTGGCAGTGTGAAATCAGGAACTCTAGACATACGTCCTCGCCATCACAGCTCAATGTTAAAGAATGCGGATTTGCCTACATTCACACCTTACTGCTTGGACATGCATAACCAACAGCATGCTTACCCTATCCTTCTGCGTCCCCCCATTACTCAAACGGTGGTTTGGTGGTACAGGAATATCAACCTGTTATCCATCGCCTACGCCTATCGGCCTCGGCTTAGGTCCCGACTAACCCTGAGCGGACGAGCCTTCCTCAGGAAACCTTAGTCATACGGTGGACGGGATTCTCACCCGTCTTTCGCTACTCATACCGGCATTCTCACTTCTAAGCGCTCCACCAGTCCTTCCGGTCTGACTTCAACGCCCTTAGAACGCTCTCCTACCACTGATACCAAAGGTATCAATCCACAGCTTCGGTGATTTGTTTAGCCCCGATACATTTTCGGCGCAGCGTCACTCGACCAGTGAGCTATTACGCACTCTTTAAATGATGGCTGCTTCTAAGCCAACATCCTGGTTGTCTAAGCAACGCCACATCCTTTTCCACTTAACAAATACTTTGGGACCTTAGCTGGTGGTCTGGGCTGTTTCCCTCTTGACTACGGATCTTATCACTCGCAGTCTGACTCCCAAACATAAATCATTGGCATTCGGAGTTTGTCTGAATTCGGTAACCCGGGATGGGCCCCTAGTCCAAACAGTGCTCTACCTCCAAGATTCTAACGTTTGAGGCTAGCCCTAAAGCTATTTCGGAGAGAACCAGCTATCTCCAGGTTCGATTGGAATTTCTCCGCTACCCACACCTCATCCCCGCACTTTTCAACGTGCGTGGGTTCGGACCTCCAGTAAGTGTTACCTTACCTTCATCCTGGACATGGGTAGATCACCTGGTTTCGGGTCTACGACCACATACTCATTCGCCCTATTCAGACTCGCTTTCGCTGCGGCTCCGTCTTCTCGACTTAACCTTGCATGGGATCGTAACTCGCCGGTTCATTCTACAAAAGGCACGCTATCACCCATTAACGGGCTCTAACTACTTGTAGGCACACGGTTTCAGGATCTATTTCACTCCCCTTCCGGGGTGCTTTTCACCTTTCCCTCACGGTACTGGTTCACTATCGGTCACTAGGTAGTATTTAGCCTTGGGAGATGGTCCTCCCAGATTCCGACGGAATTTCACGTGTTCCGCCGTACTCAGGATACACTCAAGAGAGAATGAATTTTAGACTACGGGGCTTTTACCCTATCCTGCGGACCTTTCCAGATCGCTTCGTCTAACTCATTCCTTTGTAACTCTATGTAGAGTGTCCTACAACCCCAAAAGGCAAGCCTTTTGGTTTGGGCTATTCCCGTTTCGCTCGCCGCTACTCAGGGAATCGAATTTTCTTTCTCTTCCTCCAGGTACTTAGATGTTTCAGTTCCCTGGGTGTGTCTCAGATGCGCTATGTATTCACGCAAATGTACTGCTCCATTACGAACAGTGGGTTTCCCCATTCGGAAATCTCCGGATCAAAGCTCACTTACAGCTCCCCGAAGCATATCGGTGTTAGTGCCGTCCTTCGTCGACTCCTAGTGCCAAGGCATTCACCGTGCGCCCTTATTAACTTAACCTAAAAGTTAAAAAGTCTTACACGTCGTGATTACGTAAATAATCACAACAGAATTTCTTGTTGTTTATTGTTTCAATGTCGTTTTATCCAGTTTTCAAAGAACAAGAGTTGAATCTTCATATAAAATGAACATTCAAAACTGAACTGCAAAACGTTAAGATACGAATAAAAATTCGTATTCCGATATTATCCTTAGAAAGGAGGTGATCCAGCCGCACCTTCCGATACGGCTACCTTGTTACGACTTCACCCCAATCATCTGTCCCACCTTCGGCGGCTGGCTCCCGTAAGGGTTACCCCACCGACTTCGGGTGTTACAAACTCTCGTGGTGTGACGGGCGGTGTGTACAAGGCCCGGGAACGTATTCACCGTGGCATGCTGATCCACGATTACTAGCGATTCCGGCTTCATGTAGGCGAGTTGCAGCCTACAATCCGAACTGAGAACGGTTTTATGGGATTTGCTCACCCTCGCGGGGTTGCGACCCTCTGTACCGTCCATTGTAGCACGTGTGTAGCCCAGGTCATAAGGGGCATGATGATTTGACGTCATCCCCACCTTCCTCCGGTTTATCACCGGCAGTCACCTTAGAGTGCCCAACTAAATGCTGGCAACTAAGATCAAGGGTTGCGCTCGTTGCGGGACTTAACCCAACATCTCACGACACGAGCTGACGACAACCATGCACCACCTGTCACCGCTGTCCCCGAAGGGAAAAGCCTATCTCTAGGCCGGTCAGCGGGATGTCAAGACCTGGTAAGGTTCTTCGCGTTGCTTCGAATTAAACCACATGCTCCACCGCTTGTGCGGGCCCCCGTCAATTCCTTTGAGTTTCAGTCTTGCGACCGTACTCCCCAGGCGGAGTGCTTAATGCGTTAGCTGCAGCACTAAGGGGCGGAAACCCCCTAACACTTAGCACTCATCGTTTACGGCGTGGACTACCAGGGTATCTAATCCTGTTTGCTCCCCACGCTTTCGCGCCTCAGCGTCAGTTACAGACCAGAAAGCCGCCTTCGCCACTGGTGTTCCTCCAAATCTCTACGCATTTCACCGCTACACTTGGAATTCCGCTTTCCTCTTCTGTACTCAAGTCCCCCAGTTTCCAATGACCTTCCACGGTTGAGCCGTGGGATTTCACATCAGACTTAAAGGACCGCCTGCGCGCGCTTTACGCCCAATAATTCCGGACAACGCTTGCCACCTACGTATTACCGCGGCTGCTGGCACGTAGTTAGCCGTGGCTTTCTAATGAGGTACCGTCAAGGTACGAGCAGTTACTCTCATACTTGTTCTTCCCTCACAACAGAGTTTTACGATCCGAAAACCTTCTTCACTCACGCGGCATTGCTCCATCAGACTTTCGTCCATTGTGGAAGATTCCCTACTGCTGCCTCCCGTAGGAGTCTGGGCCGTGTCTCAGTCCCAGTGTGGCCGATCACCCTCTCAGGTCGGCTACGCATCGTCGCCTTGGTGAGCCGTTACCTCACCAACTAGCTAATGCGCCGCGGGCCCATCCTGTAGTGACAGCCGAAACCGTCTTTTAACATCTCCCCATGTGAGGAAATGGATTATTCGGTATTAGCCCCGGTTTCCCGGAGTTATCCCAATCTACAGGGCAGGTTGCCCACGTGTTACTCACCCGTCCGCCGCTAAATCAGAAGAAGCAAGCTTCTTCGTCATTCGCTCGACTTGCATGTATTAGGCATGCCGCCAGCGTTCGTCCTGAGCCAGGATCAAACTCTCCATAATAGTTCACTTCCAGTATGCAGAGCACATTGAAAGCGGACAAATTAGAACTAGTTTAAAAGCTCATTTTGTTTTGCTGGCATCATCATTAAATGATGTCCAAAATTGTTTTGCTATCATCCTAACAAGTTAGTTGAAAGCTATGTTTCTTAACGTTTTGCATGTTCAGTTTTCAATGTTCATGTTGTTGTAATGTCGTTTTGGCGACTTTAATATCATATCAAATCCTGATATCGTTGTCAACAACTTTTTTTAATTTGTTTTTCGTGTAAGTCACTAATGAAAATGACAACTTGATAACTATACCACCTGTGAAACGTTCTGACAAGTGGTTTTCTTAAATTTTATTTAAAAACTTCTAACGACTATACCACACACAATATATAGTATAAATATAAAAAGTGAGCCACTACTAATAGTAGTAACTCACTTTTTATAATACCTATCTTAATCTTTATGACGCATTGTCGGAAATAATAGTACATCGCGAATAGAGGCTGAGTTAGTTAATAACATCACTAATCTATCTATACCGATACCTAGACCACCTGTTGGCGGCATTCCATACTCAAGCGCTTCTAAGAAATCTTCATCCATTTCATGCGCTTCGTCATTACCAGCTTCTTTTTCTACCATTTGTGCTTCGAAGCGCTGACGTTGATCAATAGGATCATTTAACTCTGTAAAAGCATTCGCATGCTCACGACGGACGATGAATAATTCAAAACGATCAGTAAAGCGGCCGTCTTCTGGATTTTTCTTCGCAAGTGGTGATACTTCTACCGGATGACCAAAGATAAATGTCGGTTGCACTAGTGTTTCTTCTACTTTTTGTTCGAAGAATTCATTTAATACATGTCCTACTTCCATAGATGGTCTTACATCTACTCCGTGCTCCTTAGCTAAAGCGTGCGCCTCTTCCTTTGTAAGCTCTGCCCAGAAGTCAACACCCGTAGTTTCTTTTACCGCATCAGCCATATGCCAACGTCTCCAACCCGGCGCAAGATTAATCTGATCTTCCCCGTAAGTTACCGTAGTTGTCCCTAAAACATCTTGCGCTACATGAGCAACTAAGTTTTCCGTTAGATTCATAATATCATTATAGTCTGCATAAGCTTCATACAATTCAATCATCGTAAACTCTGGGTTATGGCGTGTAGATACACCTTCGTTACGGAATACACGACCAATTTCATAGACTTTCTCTAATCCACCTACTATAAGGCGTTTTAAATGTAATTCAATTGCGATACGCATATATAATTCCATATCTAACGCATTATGATGCGTTATGAAGGGACGAGCTGCTGCTCCACCTGCTATTGTATGTAACATTGGTGTTTCCACCTCTAAGTAGCCTTCGTTATCTAAGTAACGACGCATAGCACGAATAATACGACTTCTCGTTATAAATGTATTTTTACTTTCTTCACTAGTCATTAGATCTAAATAACGTTGACGATAACGTTGCTCGACATCTTTTAAGCCATGGAATTTCTCCGGCATCGGTCGTAGAGATTTAGTTAAGAATGTGAACTCAGTTGCTTTTACAGATAGCTCTCCAACTTGTGTACGGAATACATTTCCACGTATACCCACTATATCTCCTAAATCAGCTGTATTAAATAACTCATAAGCGTCATCACCAATAGCATCTTTACGTACATAAATTTGAATTTGGCCACCAAGATCCTGAATATGCGCAAATCCTGCTTTTCCTTTTCCACGCTTCGTCATAATTCTACCAGCAATAATCACTTCATGTAGTGTTTCTTCTAATTGTTCTTTTGTAAATTGATCAAACTCAGTAACTACTTCATTACTTAAATGTGAACGTACGAATTTACTACCAAAAGCATCTAGCCCTTTTTCTTGTATTGAAGCCATCTTTTGTCTTCTCACCAAAAGTTGATCGTTTAATTCTTCCATATTAGACATGTTCGTCACTCCTCCACTATCTATTATCCGTAATTACTTTTTCACGATGCATTTATTGTACACAATTTCTGCATTCTAATCATCTTTTTCTAATAGAAGAATACTTTTTCTATTATTCTGATTATGGTTTTAAACGGAAAAAGCTGCCACCTATAGTGACAGCCCTTTGGTTTATCGATTAAATCAGGATAGATTCTGCAGCCTCATATTCTTTAGAAGACTCTTCTGCAAAGTAACGTAAATAGTCTTTTAACTCTTGTGCAGATTCAGTTTGATTAATCTTGTTTCTTGCTATACCATTGCCCCGAATACCTTTTAAGTACCAAGATGCATGTTTGCGCATTTCTCTAACCGCAATATTTTCACCTTTTAGGGCCATTAAACGTTCAAAATGCAGTAAGCATATGTCCATCTTTTCTTGTACAGTTGGTTCTGGTTTTAACAGACCCGATTCCAAGTACTCTACTGTACGGTAAATCATCCACGGATCACCTAGCGCAGCACGACCAATCATAACTGCATCTACACCTGTCTCATCTAGCATACGTTTTGCATCTTGAGGTGTATTTACGTCACCATTTCCGATAACAGGAATATTCACTGCCTCTTTCACTTGACGTATTAAATCCCAGTTTGCATGTCCTTCATACATTTGGACGCGTGTACGACCATGGACAGCTACTGCTGATCCGCCAGCGCGTTCTATCGCTTGGGCATTTTCCACCATATATAGATGTTCTTCATCCCAACCAGTACGCATTTTCACACTTACTGGTTTTTTAACGTTATCTACTACCGCTGCAACCATTTCATAAATCTTGTTAGGATCCAAAAGCATTCTAGCTCCGGCCTCGCATTTAATGATTTTATTTACAGGACAACCCATATTGATATCAATGATATCCGCTGACGTGTTCTGGTCAACATACTTAGCTGCTTCTACAAGAGTTTCTTTTTCTCCACCAAAAATCTGAAGTGATAGTGGATTTTCACGCTCGTCAATATAAAGCATACTCAAGGTTCTTTCGTTTTTCTGTACAATCCCTTTATCCGAGATCATCTCAGCGTATACTAAGCCAGCTCCGAATTCCTTTACAGTCAATCGAAATGCTGAATTACAAATACCAGCCATTGGTGCTAATACTACTCGATTATCCATTATGTGATTACCTATTTTAAATGGTTTTGTCGATGCATTTGCCATCATTGTTCACCTACCTTTGTTTCTCCTTTTAATTCTTCTACTTGTATATGAAGTATAGAGGCAATCTTTTCTAATTGCTCCTCACTCGGAATTCGTTTACCCTGCTCAATTTGACCAAGTATAGACACAGACATTTCCATTTCTTTTGCAAGTTCAACCTGCTTTACCATTTTTAACCTACGAAATGCACGAATGCGCCGACCCCATCGAATGTTCTCCATAAATGGACGCCTTCTTTCTGAACTTGCGCAGCATCTGCTATTAACTGCTTAGATTGCGGATCTACTAAATCCGCTTGTAATTCCACAAGTGGTATAAGCACGAAGCCTCTTTCCATCATCCGTGGATGTGGGATAATAAGGTCCTCCGTTTTCATATTCTCTTTATTATACAACAAAATGTCAAGGTCTACAGTTCGGGGGCCCCAATGGATTTCTCGAGTTCGTCCTAATTGTGCCTCTATCTCATTACACTTTTTTAATATTTCATGTGGACTACATAACGTTTCAATCTCTACTACCATATTCAAAAATGCAGCCTGATCCTCATACCCCACCGGGTCTGTTTCATAAACCGAAGATACTTTGACTACATTCACTCCTTCTACTTGCTGCAACAACCGCACTGCTTGCTGAAGGAACTCCAAACGATTTCCTATGTTTGATCCTAGCGATATAAATACAGTATTCATCATAATGTACCTCTAGTAATATCGACGGCCACAGAAGCATAATGTCCAACAATCGGGGGATTCGGTTTTACTAATTGGATACGGCAGCCACTAACCTTCTCTGCATATTCTTGTAAGATAGATGTAGCGACTTTTTCTGCAACTGCTTCTATTAATAAATACGGTTTGCCTTCTACTATTCCTTTGCATAGCTCAAAGACCTCTGCATAGTTTACAGTTTCCTCTAAATTATCGGTTTCACCTGCTTTTTTCAAATCACATGCTAACGTGATAGTTACTCTAAATATTTGACCTAACTTTGTTTCCTCTGGCAATGCTCCGTGAAATCCGTAAAATTCTAAGTCATTCAAATGTATGTAATCCATTTATATTACGCCTCACTTTCCATATACTTCACTTTTCCAGTCAATACATCCATCATTTTCGTCATACGAGTTATTTCTTTTACATCATGTACTCGAACCATATGACACCCAACTTGAACACCATAACAAACTGTTGCTCCAGTACCTTCCATTCGTTCATCGACAGGAAGATTTAAAACGTTGCCGATTAATCGTTTACGAGACGTTGCCAATAATACAGGGTAACCCATCTCAACTAAATCACTTAAATGCTGTATCATCCAGATGTTTTGAGTAGTTGATTTGGCGAAACCAATACCCGGATCCAACCATATATGCTCGTCTGAAACTCCAGCTGCTTTCGTTATTTGAATACTCTCTTCTAAATCTTGTTTTGCTTCTGACCAGAAATCAGTATACTCTTCATTGTTTCTATTGTGCATCAATATTATCGGAACTCCATGATCAGCTGCAACTTTTGCTATTTCAGGGTCTCTCTTAGCTCCCCAAATATCATTTATCACATGTGCACCCGCAAGTACTGCAGCTTTTGCAACTGCAGATTTATATGTATCAATCGAGATTACTGTATTTACTTCTGCTCTTATCGCTTGAATGACAGGAACAACACGAGCAATTTCCTCATCATCTGAAATACGGGTATAGCCAGGTCTTGTAGATTCACCGCCAATATCTATTATTTTGGCACCATCAGCAACCATTTGTTTCGCTCTTGCAACAGCAGTTTCTATTTCGTTAAACTTTCCACCGTCTGAAAAAGAGTCAGGAGTAATATTTAATATACCCATCACAATCGTTTCCTTCTGAAAGTCTAACGCAACTCCACCAGCTTCAAACTTGCCACTATTTTTGTGTAAATTCATCATTCGATCCCTTCTTGCTGTATGCATCTTTTATAGCTATCATGTAACGCCTTATAAACTGGTCCCGCATTACCCCAAAACTGGATTTTCCCCAATTGCTTAATCGGTATTATTTCCTGTACCGCATTAGTGATAAATACTTCATCCGCCTTTTCTAATTCATCCTTTGTGAAGAAACCTTCTTCCACTTCAAATAAAGAACAGTTTCTCACCCACTCACGTGTCGTACCCGCTAAAATACCCGTTTGTAAAGATGGAGTATACAACTTCCCATTAGTGGACCAAAAAATGTTCGATGTTATTCCCTCTGCTACAAATCCATCTACCGTTAGGAAAAAACCTTCACAAGAAGCTAGCGACTCTAACTCGAATCTAGCTTGTACGTTATTCGCATAGTGGTGGGATTTATGACGCACACCACTTTCAGGAGTATTTCTAACTGTCTCTAGCCAGATAGCAGATTTCTCTGTGCCCCTAGGTGCAATTTGCAATGCTTTACGATATAAAATTACTGTCGGCTTCTTATAATACGAAGGTTGCAAACCAATGTCGTGGGGACCAGCCGAAATATTCAACCGAAAATAGCCATCCTCCCCATGATTCGCTTCTGTAAGTGCTGCTACCGCTGCAATTAGCTCCTGTTCTTTATAGGGCAACTCTATTCGGAAGTCGGAAAGTGCCCGGCATAAACGATTCCAGTGCGCATCCCATAAAAAAACTTTTCCATTGTATGTACGAAACGTTTCAAAAAAGCCAAGTCCATATAAAAAGCCATGATCATATGCCGATACCATTAGTTCGTCTGCGCGGTAAAGTCTTCCATCTTTCCATGCATCCATTTAATGACTCTCCTTAGCGGTAAAGTTATACGTTTCAACAAAGTTACGGATGATTTTTTTACCCTCTTCGGTCATGATTGACTCCGGATGGTATTGAACTCCCTCTACAGCATACTTTTTATGACGAAGTCCCATTATTTCCCCTTCTTCTGTCCAAGCGGTAATCTCCAAACAGTCCGGTAATGATTCTCTTTCCACAAGTAAGGAATGGTACCTTGTCGCCTGAAAAGGATTTGGCATATCGCTATTCACACCAGTTTCGTCATGGAAAACTGGAGAAACTTTCCCATGCATCAATCGTTCGGCACGTATAACCTTTCCTCCAAATGCTTGTCCAATAGCCTGGTGACCTAAACAAACACCCAGAATAGGAATCTTCCCTGCAAAATACGTAATTACCTCCAAACTAATACCAGCTTCATTTGGTGTACATGGTCCAGGCGACACAACAATGACTTGAGGGTCTAGTTCTAGAATATTCTCTATAGTTATTTCGTCATTACGAACCACCTTTACTTCAATTTCTAACTCTCCTATATATTGAACGAGATTATAAGTAAAAGAATCATAGTTATCAATCATTAAGATCATTTGTACCCTCCTTCTGCCATAGCCTTCGCCTGCCACACTGCTTTTGCTTTGTTTAATGATTCCGTATATTCCGCGCTCGGTACCGAGTCAATGACAATGCCAGCACCAGCTTGTATATGAGCCATCCCGTCTTGAATAAATGCAGTGCGTATTACAATATTAAATTCTAAATCTCCGGAAAATCCTAACCACCCAATTGACCCAGTATATAGCCCTCTACGCACTGGCTCTAGCTCTTCGATTATTTCCATCGTCCGAATTTTAGGTGCACCGGTTATCGTACCTCCAGGGAACATTGCACGAATGATCTCTTTATTGGATGTACCAGATTGAAGTGTCCCTTTTACATTAGAGACAATATGCATCACATGAGAGTATTTTTCTATAACCATAAACTCATCCACATCCACTGTTCCATAGGACGAAACACGGCCAAGGTCATTTCGCTCCAAATCGACAAGCATGACATGCTCCGCACGCTCTTTTTCATTTTCAATCAATTCATTTGCTAACAAGATATCTTCCGAGTCACTTTTCCCCCGTGGTCTTGTTCCAGCAATTGGTCTAGTAGATAACTCAGTCCCCTTTTTCTTTACTAATAATTCGGGGGATCCTGAGACAACTGAGAACTCTGGTGCTTGTATATAAGCCATATAAGGAGAAGGGTTGAATGCACGCAACGCTTCATACATCTCTATTGGACTTACTTTCAATTGTTTCGATTGTCTGACAGATAAGTTAACCTGGAAAACGTCACCTTGCGCTATGTATTGTTGAACTTTCAATACGGCAGATTCAAACTCACTTGAGCTTACCGACACCTTTAACTCAGCTGGGTCTTCCGCTACTTCCATTGCAGAACCAGGATGAAACTTCCTTAAATCCATTCCCTTTTCAGCAGCTTCCATATACTCTTGCTTTAGTTCCATTAAATCTACATCACAAGTAGAGAGCTTCATTAACGTGACCACTTCTGTTTTTATATCTAATACTGCCCAACAATCGTATAGATGGAAATAGATATCTGGAATATGTAAGTCATTCTCAGCCAAATCCGGTAAAACTTCTATCTTCCTTGCATAATCATAACTAATAAAACCAATAGCCCCACCTTGGTAGTCGGGTAAATTTTGCTGAAAAGGCAACTTATATTCAGAAACTAGTTTTTCTAACTCCTCTAGTGCCTCTCCTTCACGAACTTCTCTTTCTCCACTTCTCCAATGAATCTGCAAGCCATTTTCTACTGACTTTGCTATAGCTACAGGATTCCAAGCTGCAACAGATAAGTGACCACCCCTGCCACTCTCTAAAAACACGTTATATGGTTGCTCTTTTGTTAACATTTTATAAGCATAGAAAAAAGTTTCCTTTGTCATATGAAAGGTATGTGTCTCTAGTTTGATATTCACTTTCTCAAATCCCCCTATAAACGATTTGATTTCATCTTAACTTGAAACTACTCCTTTTCGCCACTAAGAAAATAATTGAAACTAATTTATAAAAATGAAATACAGAAAAAAAGAGGAAGCATTACCTGCTCCCTCTCTTCATATTTTCTATCTATTTGTTATTAATCTTCGAATTTGTATAAAGGTGTGCTTAAGTAACGCTCTCCATTATCCGGAACAATGGCTAATACCTTTTTCCCTTTTCCAAGTTCTTTAGCAAGTTGAAGGGCCGCATAAATTGCTGCACCTGCAGAAACTCCACCAAGAATACCTTCTAGTTTTGCTACTTCACGAGAAGTGGCATATGCATCGTCATTCGTTACTTGAATGATTGAGTCATAAAGCTTTGTATCCAGAACTTCTGGTATAAATCCTGCACCAATACCTTGAATTTTATGAGGGCCTGGTTTACCACCAGATAATATATTTGAATCAGTTGGCTCTACTGCAGCAATATGGATACCTGGGAAGTTTTCTTTTAACACTCCACCCGCGCCTGTAATTGTTCCACCAGTACCAATACCTGATACAAATCCATCTAATTGATCGAATGCCTCTACGATTTCAGGCCCAGTTGTTAAGCGATGGATTTCTGGATTTGCTCCATTATTGAATTGTTGGGGCATAAACCAACCATTTGCTTTTGCAAGCTCTTCCGCTTTTGCAATAGCACCCTTCATACCGTCAGCACCTGGAGTTAATACAAGGTCCGCTCCGTAAGCACGAAGTAGGTTTCTACGCTCTAAGCTCATAGTATCAGGCATAACTAATACAGCGTTATAGCCTTTTGCTGCCGCTATCATAGCAAGACCAATCCCTGTGTTACCACTTGTAGGCTCTATAATTGTGCCATTTTCTTTTAACTTACCTTCTTTTTCAGCAGCTTGAATCATCGCCATTGCGATACGATCCTTTACGCTACTCCCTGGATTAAAGTATTCAAGTTTTACATATACCTCAGCATCTTCAGGGTTTCCTACACGGTTTAATTTTACGATTGGTGTATTTCCGATCAAATCCAATACAGATTGCGCTAACTTCGTCATTTCTCCACTCCCAATCCCTACTTGTCTAATAGGTTTTATTTCTTAATCATACCAATGATTCAGTGAAAATGTCAATAAATTTACATTCAATATTTCTGAATATTCCATCATGCAAATTTATCCATATTATCATTTAAGCGATAGAATACTAAAAGTAACTCGTGTATAATTGATTATTTACAATGATTATACTTCGGAGAATTTTTTGTGCAAATGTCAACTTAAATTTAATGAAAACAAATCTAAGATGATCGGGGTTTTTTAATGAATAATATACTAGTTAGAAATAATGTGAAAATTTTAGGTGAAGGCGACCGTACTATTATATTCGCACATGGTTTTGGATGCGATCAAAATATGTGGAGATATATTACACCATTTTTTGAAAAAAATTATCAAATAATCTTGTTTGATCATGTAGGGTCAGGAAATTCAGATTTAACTGCGTATGATTTCGAAAAGTACAGCACACTTCATGGCTACGCTCAGGACGTTTTAGACATTCTGGAAGCACTCAAATTAAAGAATGTTATATTTATCGGACATTCGGTCAGTTCCATGATTGGCATGCTTGCATCTATTGAACGCCCTGAATACTTCAGTAAAATGATAATGATTGGACCTTCTCCTTGCTATATCAATGAGGGGGACATATATCATGGTGGGTTCGAAGAAAAGGATGTCCTAGAACTACTCACTATGATGGAAATGAATTATTTTAGTTGGGCTAGCTTTATGGCACCTCTCGGTATGAAAAACCCTGACGTTCCTGCACTAACAGAAGAACTTGAAAAGAGCTTTACTCGATCAAATCCTTTAATAACTAGACAATTTGCTGAGACTACGTTCTTTTCTGACCATCGTGCAGATTTAGATAAAGTAACAACACCTACGTTAATAATGCAATGTTCTGATGACAGTATCGTACCTCTAGTAGTAGGCAATTATTTACACGAGCATATGAAGAATAGTACGCTTTACTTAATGGAAGCTAAGGGGCATTACCCTCACCTTAGCCATCCCAAAGAAACGATTAGTTATATAAATAATTTTCTATTGACGTAAATATTTGAATTGGAAGGATGTACTTTGATGGATAAGAGATTGTATAGTTTGCCGTGTGGTTACATTTCCATGACCCCGCAAGGAATAATTTTAGATGTAAATAGAACATTCCTGCAGATGGGAAACTACACACAAGACAATTTAATCTCCCATCATATTGAGTCTATTATGTCCGTTGCCAATAAATTATTGTTCCACTCCTGTTTTTATCCTTTTATTCAACTAAATGGATATGTGGATGAAATATATTTAAACTTAAAAGGAAGTAATGGTACAGATATTCCAGTATTATTTAACGGGAAATATTATGAGGAAACTGATGTTGTAGATTGTATTTTTGTACATATGGGTAGACGAATAGATTATGAACAAGAAATACGTAAAGCTAAAATACTGGTAGAGGAAGCCTATCGCGAGAAAAATGTCGCTTTAGTAAAAATGGAAGAACTACATCTTGAGCTTGAACATAAGCAAATAGAATTACTAAAACTAAATAATAAGCTCGAGATACTTTCCATTACCGACGGACTTACAGGTTTAAAAAACCGCAGATGCTTCATTGAAAAACTAGATGAATACTTAGTGCAATATAAACAAACCAATTGCCTCTTTTCACTGTTAATATTAGATATTGATCATTTTAAATCGGTCAATGATACACATGGACATCTTG
The DNA here is from genome assembly GCF_038003145.1 of Psychrobacillus sp. FSL K6-1464. Lineage (NCBI taxonomy): Bacteria > Bacillati > Bacillota > Bacilli > Caryophanales > Bacillaceae > Psychrobacillus > Psychrobacillus sp. FSL K6-1464. Next base: position 78,970 of record NZ_JBBOOP010000001.1, on the reverse strand, counting down.
TAGGCGATGAGGTTTTAATCCAATTAGCTAATCTATTGGACGATTTTTTCCCAAAAGACTATACGATTGCTCGATATGGTGGTGAGGAATTCGTTGTTATTTTGCCTTTGAGAAATGAGGAAGAGTCTTTAAAAGAAGCAGAGCTATTAAGAAGTACCATTCAATTCGCGAAATGGAAGATTATGAAAATTACCGTGAGTATTGGTGTAGCGACTTGCAATCCTATGGATACTGCCTCTTCTATTATGGCACACGCAGATAAAGCACTCTATTCTTCTAAGGAACGCGGAAGGAATAAAGTGACACACGCTACTTTTCATATCATCTAAATTAGAAAAGACCATCTTTATTATAAAAGATGGTCTCTAAATATATGAATTACTCACTATAAACCCAATCTGCATCAAACTCTTTCCAAAAAGCTTCTTGTGTAACTGATTGTGGAATTTGATCAAGCGCCAGTTCTCTGCGAATATGATCTTGTACATCAGAATATGAAAACGATTTACCTTCAAATACACTCTTCACCATTGCTACAGCGAATCTTCCATCCGCTAATGTAATTGGTTTACTCCATTTACCTTTTTTCGTATTCTGAATTGCATCAATTAAAACTTTATCCACCGATTCATTTCCTTCGGATATATAACCGATATCTCCCCCTAGACTTGCCGAACTTGGATCAGCAGATCGTTCTCTAGCAAGTCCTTCAAAAGACGAACCATTTTCTAACTCTTTTGCAACTTTTTCGGCTTCAGCCTCTGTGCTTACATAAATGACACTTGTTCGATAAGATGTTGCAGTATTGTATAGATTTTTGTTATTGTCATAAAATGCTTTAATCGCCTCGTCCTCAATGACAATATCCTTGGCTAATACTTTTTCTAGAATTAAGCGAGAACGAATACTCTTTCTAACAAGGTCTTCATCATTGGTTTGTAGGGACACGCCGTCTTGCGTTGAACGTATTAATGCAAGTTCTAAATCCACTTCGTCATCCGTTACTTTAATCTTATATTTTTTAGCCGCAGCTTCCATAACTTCTGCATTCACAATATCTAACAAAACTTCTTTACCGTAGATAGACTCCATAGAAGCCATCCATTGTTCTTTCGTAATAACTTTTCCCGCTACGGACGCAACTTCTTCCGAATCATTAGATTTAGTCGTATCGTTTGGTATTAACCATGCGATGAACCACAGTAAATTACCTAGCAACAGGATACTTAGAACAACTAATACCGGTTTAGTTTTTAAGCGCTTTTTAGTAGGGGCATTATTATCATGCGTTAATTTCATCGATAAATGACTCCAATTCATCTACTGAATAATTGTATTTCTCCATACAGAAATGACAGTGTGCTTCGGCCCCTCCGTCTTCTTCGATCATTTCACGAATTTCCTTTTCACCTAGTGTGAAAATGGCCTTCCCGAATCTTTCTTTAGAGCAATTACAATCAAAAGAAACTGGTGCAGAATCTAAAATCCGAACATTATCTTTACCAAGAATTTCAAATAGTATTTCTTCTGGAGTTAAACCTCTTTCGATTAGTTTAGAAACAGGCTCCATCTTAGATAAATGCTCTTCAATAATTGTAATCGTTTCATCATCTGTTCCAGGTAGTAATTGTATTATAAATCCGCCAGCCGCCAGAATAGTGTTGTCTGGATTTACAAGAACGCCAAGTCCAACAGAAGAAGGAACTTGTTCAGAAACAGCAAAATAATAAGTGAAGTCTTCGCCAAGTTCACCCGATACAATTGGAACTTGTCCTGTAAAAAAGTCTCGCATGCCCAAATCTTTTACAATCGTAAGTGTACCCTCTGTTCCTACAGCACGACGAACATCTAATTTACCATGTTCGTTTAAATCGAAATGGGTTTGAGGATTAGTGACATAACCACGTACTTCACCTTTTGCATTACTATCAATAATCATTGGACCAATTGGACCATTTCCTTCTACTTTTACCGTTATTTTATCTTCACCTTTTAACATAGCACCCATCATTAGTGAAGCCGTCATCGATCTTCCAAGTGCAGCAGATGCGGTTGGCCAAGTCCCGTGACGTCTTTGTGCTTCTCCTACTGTGTCAGTTGTACGAACCGCAAAGGCACGTACACTCCCTTCAAACGCTATAGCTCTTACTAAATAATCACTCATCTATTTATTACCTCTTTCATCAATATTTCGTTGATATATTAAATATAAACCTTTCAACGTTAAGAATGGATCAATAACATCCATTATAGTCGTTTCGTCCCCTATTAAGGAAGCCATACCACCTGTAGCTATTACTTTAGGTGTTTTCTTTGATACTTGCTTCATACGGTTTACGATACCTTCCACTTGCCCTACATAACCGTACACGATTCCTGCTTGCATTGCAGCAACTGTATTTTTCCCAATGACATTTTCAGGCCTTGTCAACTCTATACGCGGAAGCTTACTAGCTCTATTAAATAGGGCATCTGTTGAGATACCTATACCCGGAGCAATGGCCCCACCCATATACTCTCCAAGTTCATTGATAAAACAATAGGTCGTAGCAGTTCCAAAATCTACAATGATTAGAGGACTTCCGTATTCATGAATAGCAGCTACCGCATTTACTATTCGATCGGCCCCGACTTCACGCGGATTTTCATATTTAATATTCAATCCCGTTTTGACTCCAGGACCAACCACAATGGGCTTAATGCTAAAATATTTTTTACACATAGCTTCTAAGGAAAACATAATAGGTGGAACAACAGAAGAGATTATGATGCCTTCTATTTGATCAAAAGAAATGGCGGCATGAGTAAATAATGCCTTCACCTGCATTCCATACTCATCTTCCGTTTTTAAACGATCTGTCTCCATACGCCAGTGATGTATCAGCTTATCGTTTTCGTAAACCCCTAACACAATATTAGTATTTCCTGTATCTAAAACAAGTATCATCTAGCTTATCCTCACCTTTTTGTTGCGTTTCCCACACATCATACCATATATATATACGAAGAAAAAAGCTGATTGCCTCGAGTTATAAGGAGGCAATCAGCTTATTCTTATCTATTAATCTCTACGTTCTTCTTGAACTGGGCTTTCTGTTTCTCTTAGTGAACCCTCTTCTTTTGGTAAATCACTAATAGATGGATCCGCAGGTGCACCTACTGCATCCGATACTTCTTCTTTCTTCAGCTCAATAGCAGCTTTTTGATCTATCTCATCATATGAGCGTTCAGGAAGGGTACCATGCTCTTGTAAATGCATTATTTGAGCAGCATCTAGTGTTTCTACCTCTAGTAACGTTTTTGCGATTAATGTTAATAATTCACGTTTTTCCGTTAATATTTGTTTCGTACGAGTATACTGATCTTTAATCATTATTTGCATTTCTTGATCTATTTCATAAGCAATTGCATCCGAATAGTTTTGTTCAGAGTTAAAATCACGACCTAAGAAGACGTTGCCTCCTTGTGCTTGACCGAATTGCATTGGTCCTAGCTTGTCACTCATCCCATATTCTGTAACCATTTTTCTAGCAATACCTGTTGCGCGTTGGAAGTCATTATGTGCTCCGGTAGAAACTTCACCGAAAATAATATCCTCTGCTACACGACCACCAAGCAAACCAGCAATCTTATCTAGTAATTCCGGTTTTGTCATGAAATAACGATCTTCTCTAGGAAGCATAACTGCATATCCACCTGCTTGACCACGAGGAACGATTGTTACTTTATGAACGATATCTGCATCATCTAAAGTTAAACCAACAACCACATGCCCTGCTTCATGGTATGCAACAATATTTCTTTCTTTTTCAGAAATGACTTTTCCAGCTTTTGCCGGACCTGCAATAACACGGTCAGTCGCTTCATCTATATCTCGCATATCGACTTTTTTCTTATCACGTCTAGCTGCTACTAAAGCTGCTTCGTTTAATAAGTTTTCTAAGTCTGCTCCAGAGAATCCTGGTGTACGCTGTGCAATCGCTTTTAAGTCAACTGATTCATCAAGTGGCTTATTACGAGCATGTACTTGAAGTACCGCCTCACGACCTTTAACGTCTGGACGACCTACAGTAATTTGACGGTCAAAACGACCTGGACGAAGAAGTGCTGGGTCTAATACGTCTGGTCTATTTGTTGCAGCAATGATAATAATACCTTCGTTTGCACCGAAACCATCCATTTCAACAAGTAGTTGGTTTAGTGTTTGCTCACGCTCATCGTGACCTCCACCAAGTCCAGCTCCACGTTGACGACCTACTGCATCAATCTCATCTATAAAGATAATACATGGTGCATTTTTCTTAGCGTTTTCAAACAAATCACGTACTCGGGAAGCCCCTACTCCAACAAACATTTCAACGAAATCCGATCCACTAATAGAGAAGAACGGCACGCCAGATTCACCCGCAACTGCACGAGCAAGTAATGTTTTACCAGTACCCGGAGGACCTACTAATAGAATCCCTTTAGGTATACGAGCTCCAATTTCCACGAATTTGCGTGGATCTTTTAAGAAATCTACTACTTCAACTAGTTCAGCTTTTTCTTCATCTGCACCAGCAACATCATTAAATCTAACTTTTTTCTTATCATTATCATATAACTTCGCTTTACTCTTACCGAAGTTCATCACACGGTTACCACCGCCTTGTGATTGGCTTAATAAGAAGAAGAATAAAATGATAATAATTAAGAACGGCAATAATCCAGTGAAGAATTGAACCCAACCACTTGTTTTAGGAGTTTCTTTATATTCTACAGGCACTGAATTGGATGTTGCCAATGTATAAATTTTAGTTTGTAAATCTTCGCTATTATATGGGAGAATCGCTAAATACTTTTCTCCTTTTTTATAGCCTTTCATTTCACCTTCAGCGTAATATACACCCGATTCAGGTTGTAATGTAACACTTGTTACTTCTCCTTTTTCCAGAGAAGTCATAAACTCGTTAAACTTAATATTTTTAGTAGTCGTATTGCTCGTGTTGAATGTAGCAAAAATCCCAACGATTACAAAGAATATTAATAAGTATAATATGGCGTAGCGCAATGCTCGATTCATTCCCAGCCTCCTCACAAGGTAAACAGAAAAACTAATGATTATCTTATCATACGAATTTTTGGACGTACAATGAAAAGCCTTTTAACTAGGCTTAAAACTAAAAACTGTAAACTTCTTTCTTCAATACACCTACATATGGTAAGTTACGATACTTTTCTGCATAATCTAATCCGTATCCAACCACAAATGCATCTGGAACTTCAAAGCCTACAAAGTCTGCTTTTAAGTCTACTTTTCTACCAGTTGGTTTGTCTAACAAAGTAACAATTTTAATCGATTTTGCTTTACGATATTTGAAAAGGTCCACTAAGTAACTTAATGTCATCCCGCTATCGATTATGTCTTCGATTATTAAAATATCTCTTCCTTCCACACTTGTGTTCAAATCTTTTACGATTTTAACCTCTCCAGAAGAAACTGTTGCATTGCCATAACTTGATACATCCATATAATCCATTTCAATGTATGTATCCACACGTTTCATCAAATCAGACATGAAAGGCATTGCACCTTTTAAAATTCCAATTGCTAGTGGGTATTGATCCTTGTACTCTTCAGTTAATAAGGCTCCCAATTCACGTGTTTTTTGATTGATTTGTTCCTCAGATAACAGAACTTCTAAAATATCCTTTTCTAACATCGTTAAATCCTCCTATGGCTTAATATCTCTTCACGTATAATACAAAATTTTGCGTAGTTCTATTCTTTTCAAGTTGCTGCCCGCAACGAAGACCTATTACAGCCATTATATCATTTTTAGCTGATATAAGTATTGGCCAACCCTCTCGTTTTTCACTCGAAATTTTTTCATCAATAAACAATCGTGAAACTTTTTTTGGAGTAGACATCCCTTTTAAATGTATTCGATCTCCTTCTATCCTCGTTCGTATAGAAAGAGGTAATGAATCACTATCCAATTGGATAAACCACTTTTCATCGGAAGGAATCTGCTCGTTTAAGTTTCTAGTCAAGTATATCGAATAACCAGTGCCAACTTCTACCCAGCAGTCTTCATCAATTATTTGACTTTGAATTGGTAGAGACTTTAGGGGAGCGGAGGAAAACTGAATTTGACTGTAATGACGTATGAGGGAAAAATCTTTTGGTAAATGAATCACTGTATTCCCATCCTGCTCATTACAAGCAGTTAAAATAGATTCAATTAAGCGATTATTTAATAGCGCACTAGAGCTATCATACAGATACTTTAATAGTATTAGAATCACTCTTCTTTGTAAAGCAACTGGAATTTCCCTAAACTGCTTTGAATCCATAAAAAAGCTCGATTTACTTTTAACTGTCACAAGCTGGTCAAACTTCTCTTTTGCAAGTGTCTGTAAAAAGTCGTCATCTTGTTGTTGTTTTTCTACGAACGTCCGGATACTATCGGCCACATGTAAATTTTCTTGACGCAAAAGAGGTACAACAGTATGGCGTAAACGATTTCTTGTATATGTATGTTTATCGTTACTGGGGTCATGTCTAAATGCTTGTTTTTGAAACTGAACATAATCCAAAATCTCATCCTTCGTTACACATAGGAATGGACGAATGATGCTACCGTTTGAAAAAGGTCTTGTTATCGGTATTCCTGTAAGAGAAGATGCCAACGTCCCTCTTACCAATGACATTATTATTGTTTCTATCTGGTCATCAGCATGGTGACCGAATACTAGCTTATCAAAATTTTCTTGTTTCATAACAGTATCAAAGTAAGCATACCTTTCTTCTCTGCATATCACCTGAACATTTCCACCTTCTGCCTCGACTCTAGAAGGCACTTCCAGTGTAGTACCATAAAAAGAAATGTCTAATCGAATAGCTAATTTTTCAACAAAGTGCATATCTTCTGCCGACTCTGCCCCTCGAAGCTGGTGATCCGTATGAACAATACCCAGCTGTAAATTATATAACTTCTTAAGTTCATGAAAGGTAAGCACTGCAGCAACCGAGTCTGCTCCTCCAGAACAAGCTAGAAGAAGACGATCACCCCTTTGTATTAGCTGGTACTTATCTATATATTTTTTTACTTTTAAAATGAAAGGATGCATTTTTCCACCTCTATTATTGGTCCCTCTCCTAATGAATACCCGACCTTACGGGTCCGCACGATGAGGGTTATGCAGTCTAGGACACGATGTGCATCCTAGACTACCCTTCCCTATAGGAGCTTTCGCTTTTCTTCTCTGTCTAGCTACAGCGCCTTGCCCTTCGGGTCACTTCAGAATTTCGAGAAAGGCAAGGTCGCCTTTCCACGAAATTCTTCCAGTGCCTGCCAGGGCAGACATAGGCGCTTTCGCTTTTCTATTCTGTCTAGCTACAGGTGCCAGCCTCTCGAGTCGCTTCAGACAAGCGGTTAAGGCAAAGTGCGCCTTTACCGTTTGTCTTCCAGCGCTGGTCGAGGCTTACGGGCACCTTTCGCTTTTCTATTAGTGTACCATTCTTTCTTGGTGTTTGGCTGTTTGGCGTGGTGTGAATAGGGACCATTCTGGTACTACATGCTCTACATGCATGAAAATAACTGTGCGGTCGTCTCCTGGTAGTGAGTAAGTTTGTTCTAACATTTTCACAAAGCGTTCTGCATTCATGGTTGGGTCTTGTAGTATTTTTTGATAATATTGCTCCTGTTTTTCGACAGTCGTGTTTCCTGAGAATACACCGTCTGATAGCATAACCAATACATCTCCGTCTTTTATGTCCATTTTTCTGGCTTCTATTGAGAAAGTAGGTAGGAATCCGAATGGGACATGTTTACTTTCTATTTTTCTCATTTCATTTCCGCGAATTAGATATGTCGACATACTTCCGGCCTTCCAAGACCACAATTCTCCTTTTTGCAGATCTATCAATGCAAGGTCTACAGTTGCATAGCTATCATTGTCATTTTGTAGACTCATCATGTAGTGCAGTGTATGCATGGTTGTTTCTGGATCCATTTTTTTATTTAAACACTCCCTCATGAACTGCATGACACGTCTACTTTCTCTATGCGCCTCTACATCATTCCCCATTCCATCTGATAAAATAACTGCCATCAATCCTGGATGCAATGGGAATACTGCATGGGCATCCCCCGAATAGATGGTGTTTTTACTTGATGATGTATACACATCATGTGTAAGTTGAAAACGAACAGACGATTTGCACGTTAATTGAATATGCTCGTATGGGTGATGGATTTCTTTCATAGCCGTAATTTCAAACGGTTCGTTCAACAGGTCATATAATAATGGAACAATTAAACGTTCCCCTACCATTTTTGCTCTTGCTTCAATTGGTAAACAACAAACAATCTCCATTTGTCCTATCTCAATATTCAACACATCTATTTGGAAGAAGGGAATATTTGCTTGTTGGAACTTTTCTTTAATCACTTCTTCATGAGAAGAATACATAGTTATATTGTTTTCTAAATTGCTCATCAATCCACTCATGTGATTGCCCATGTCTTTCAATTTGAGCGCAAACATCTTCTTTCCATGTTGTAATTCATACGTGAGCTGTTGTTTAGCTTCTTTTTCCTTCAGCTCATGCATCACTTGTATTGGTTTTACGCATTTATATTGAATTCTATTCTCTGTTTGCATTCTAGACTTTTTAGGTTGGTCTTCCCATTCCTTTATCAATACAGGCATACCATTGGATTTTTCTCCCCAACATTTTTCATATTGAAAGCATGAACGACAAATTGGGAGTGGCACTGTTTTTTCATCCTTTCTCAGCGCCTTCGAATCAAATTTCTCCGATATAAACCGAGTGATAAAGTCGACAAAATGCTGAAACTCTTGGAGCTGATGATTTACTTTTTCTGTCATCCACTTTTGTCTTCTTAAAAGAACACTTGTTGTATCAGGATACAATTGATCTTTCAATTGCTTAATCCACGCAGAAGGAACCATAAAGAATAATAGAGAGGCAATAACAAGTGATCCTATATATACAGAGTCTAAAGGTAAGGTGCGATCATATAATATAAAGAAAAATGTAGCACCGAGCATACTAAACGCTTGCCACAGTCTCCCAAAAGGCTTATGAAGTCCTGCCAAGAAGCCAGTTACCGCGTAGACAGCGATCATACCGCTAAAGCTAAGCTTCGAAATACTTAATATTGTTCCAGAAAGTACAGCTACTACCGTTGCCAGTTGGACTCCTCCGATTGCCGCTGATACCGCTATGACCAAATGAGCCGCCATTAACGGAATCGATACGTAACCAAATATATACGAAGACATTCCAGTCAAGACAAGTGCTCCTATAAGTAATGCAGCGCCCATTCTTTCTCCTGTCCACCTTTTGTGCAATAGGTCCGGAAAGGGAAGAAATAACTGAAACAAAAATATGGTCATAAATAGACTTAGTATGCCTTCATATCCAATGGCTAGCCAGATTGAAACTGGAATCTCTCCCCCATAAGAAACGAACTGCCACACAATTTGTATACATACGACATCTATTAGTACATATAAAGGTAGTGGGATCTTCCTAATAAATCGATTTTGATAAAACGGAAATAATAATGCCTGCATAGCGTGAATAATTACTTGTCCAAATCCGAGAGTAAAGCTTCCTAGAATAGCACCTGCAACTGTCCAAGGCACGAAACGTTGAAACCTCAGATTAACCAGTGCCCAAAGAGGAAGGAAAAATGGAACCGAGGCCTCGAACAATACAACTTGTGCTAGAAAAAATGATAGAAGTAGAAAAATGATAGAAAAGAAAAGCGTTACTCTCTTGGCTTTGAAACCCTCCATAATCTTTCTTATCGATATACCGCGTTTTTGTTCCTGTTCGTAAACCTTCAAAGCGAATACCTCCTATTCAACTATTGATGGAAGTATACCTAGTATTACTACAAAAAGTATGTCTGTTTCTGACGTGAACTTAAAATAACTTTTCGACTTCATCAGCTAATAAATTAAATGATTTGAATATTTGCAACAAACTTTCTTTTAATCTTTTTAAAATTCTCTTAAAGAAGCATTGACACTTTGGCAAAACGCTTGTAATATATAATTTGTTCGTTAAAACGGCGGCCTAGCTCAGCTGGCTAGAGCGTACGGTTCATACCCGTGAGGTCGGGGGTTCGATCCCCTCGGCCGCCATATTTTACGGCCCCTTGGTCAAGCGGTTAAGACACCGCCCTTTCACGGCGGTAACACGGGTTCGAATCCCGTAGGGGTCATCTCAAAAAGCAGTTCCTAAGAATTTTAGGAACTGCTTTTTTATGTTGAAAAGTATGCAATTTGTCGAAGTTCTTTAAAAAGATTCCTTTTAACCTTACAAATGCAAGACCCTTCATAGAGCCGAGATTTGTTTTCTATGGTGTGCATCATGCTCCAAAAAGTCTGTGAAATAACTACTAACAGTACACTCACTATTACCAATATAAAAAACTTTGTTCCAATCTATTTCATCAATTTGCTGAAGTTTTTGGATAATTTTTTGACGTTGTTTTTTGGCATAAGAAAGGGTTTCTTTAAATGTTTGTTCATGAGCAAGGGCTGCGGCTTTTGCGTTAAATGCTTCAAAATCAGGATACCCTTCAAACCTTTCCCCTTCTTTCATATTTGGTAGGCGCTGTTCCACAGTAAATCGGTCCCATTCTGCAAGATGCATCACTATTTCATTTGGGGACCATTTTCCGTTCGCATATGGTGCAGTTGCTCTTATTTCGTCTAATATATATAAAGAATCCAGCCAATTGATATATTCATTATAAGATTTTAATAGTTCCTCTTTCGTCACAAGCTTAGCCCCCATTATTTATGAGTTTACCTAAAAATATTATATTTAAATAAATAGTCGTATGAGATATCAATAAACAAATATTCCCTATCGTTAAGTGGAATGGAGAATGTACGCATCATTTCTCCTGTTTCAATGTCGCTATACATGTCCGAAAATACACCACTTTGGTCATTACGCATTTTTATAATTGTTTTTAAGAAGTATGGACGCCAACTCCAATTTTTGTTGACAGCATCCTCTTGCACTGTCCACTTTTTGTCGACTTGCATAATATTAGGGGATAGTTGAAATCCATCTTCATTACAAATATATATTCGGAATGAGCAATCATTTAACTCTTCTGCAAGTAATAAAAGCTGCTCTATATTGTCACTAGTTGGATTTATATGTCCAATTGCTGTTTCTAACATATTCTGCAAATTTTTTAATTCATTATATTTCTCTTCAAGTAATCGCTTTTCTGTTGTTATAAATTGCTGAAACTTTTCTTTAAAATGATCTTTTAACAATTCTCTTGAAACTGTATCTGCTTGAGCTGTTGCTAGATATTTCCCCTGATAATATCGTCCGCCATTTTTCCAAGCAAATTGAAGTTGATGTACACTATCGATCCCTTCAAACAGCATATTAGCCCCTATCTTCCGAGCAAGCGATCCTAAGGATGTAAATAAGTCATTTTGCGCACTCCAAGACTCATAACTCAATTTTTCTATATTTACTTTTAATATATTTGGTGACAACATTTTTATATAATCTATATGACTTTCCGAACCTACCTGATTTATAGCTATCTTTATACCGTAAGTACGGTAATATTTCAGTATATTACTAAGTTTACCAAAATCACCTTTATAATCATGCTCTGAAAGGACTAGTACAATTCTTGAAAGAGAGTCTTCTGAGACAAACTCATTAATAATATCTAAGTAACTCTCTCCATAGTCTAGTATTAGTAAATTCGCGTTGCACGGCAAGTATATATCATAGTCATTAGTCTTTTCCATTAACTCTGATAGAGCTAAGCGCAATATTTTACGTTCAACTTCTAATCGATACTCTACCGGAATATCCTCATCATATGCAAAGGTATTTAAATTTATAAGCTGCTCTTTGTTGACTAACTTCCCTAATACTTCATACGCAATTACAATATGTTCGTCCGCACTAAAAATTGGTTGATAATATGCTTTAACATGTTCTATATTCGTTAGTACATCCATTGCATCCATCTAATAACCTCCTTGAAAGTTCAAACATATCTATGTTTTTAATGTTACCTTACTTTAAGGATATGCTTAATCTTCTATTTTGTGTACAAAAAAAAGGTGTTAGCATAGCCCAACACCTTTTCATCTATATGACATTTTTTCTACCTATAAAACAGACAGCAAATTATCCTCTTTTAGCGCCTCTGCCACCGCGCTTAGATTCTGTCGCGCGCTTCAACGTAGACAAACGATCTTCGCTATCCTTCAAGAATCTAGTCATTTTTTGCTCAAAATTCTCTTTCATTGGACGATCGCGATCATTTGGACGATTATTACCACCACGTGGACGTTGAGGACGTTCGGGTCTCTCTGGTCTTTCCGCTTGAGGCTTTGCTTTTCGAATAGATAATCCGATTTTGCCATCCGCTTCAACATTCATCACTTTAACTTCAACCACATCTCCAACCTTCAGATGCTCATTAATATCTTTTACATAATTGTCCGCCACTTCACTAATGTGAACAAGACCTGTTGAGCCTCCTGGTAGTTCGACGAATGCTCCGAAATTTGTGATTCCTGTTACTTTACCTTCTACCTTGCTGCCTACTTCAATTGACATAAAAAAAATGCTCCTCCTTAAAATTTAAGCGACTCTTTTTTCGAACTTATACGCTTTTCCGTACAAATCCCTACCTTTATTATAGCTAACAAAAAAAGAGTGTCAATAAGACTACTCTTTTGCTTTTGTTTTTTTAAAGTTATTTTTCTTCTTTTCCAGGCAAAGTGAATATTATTTCACCCTCCTCAGAAAGGAAATATTGCTTTCTTAATAGTTTGCCAATGTACTCATCATCGTTAAGTTTTGAAATTTGCACTTTAAGAATTTCTTGCTCTTCCTTAACTTGTTCCAACTCCTGAGCCACTTGCTCTTTTTGTAATTGTTTTTCTTCATATGCACTTTTGCTATTCAATAGGGTAGATACTAATAATCCAACTAAAGCAAAAGATAAAATTGTAAATAATACTAATCGTCTAGCTAAACGAACCTTTTTTGCTTTGATCCGATTTTCTTGGCGTTCGATAGAGCGAACATAATCAGTATTAATCGATGCAATTTGTTTCCGTGTAGGTATGTTTCTTTGCTTCTCTCCCATTTTGCTCTCTCCTATCAAACTATTTCAATTTTTTTGTGTACTTTCTATTATAACGGAAGTTTGGCTTTTTCTGAAGGGCCAAATGCCACGTTTTTCGAAATATATATTGAAATGGTTTTAAGATGAAGGAGATGAGCATCCAAATAAGATGAATAACTTTATTAATAACTATCCAAATGAAATGAATTATCCACCAAATTGGTTGGAAGATCAAACGCAAGATAATTCTACCTGTTAAACGAAACACTGGCTGAAATAATTGATCGTATAAGAGAATACCTACTATTTGTGCTAATGGGTCGTAAATTCTCCATACGCCATCCCGCACATCAAAAAGTATATAAAATGAGCCTAAACCCAGTGCGATCCAAACAAATACCTCCAGCACTACACGATATTTATAAACGTAGGAACGCCTCGGGAAACTTTCCGTTATAAAGCGCGTTCCTTCGATTATTGCCCCTACCAATACCCCACTACAGACCATTAGTAATAGACTAAAGAATTGTAATGAGAGTGTCATCCGAATAATTTATGAAGTAATCCTCTAGCTCCGTCTAAACTTTGCTCATCATCATATTGCATTGCTCGAACGATTCCTTCCAAAGTTAATAATCCTTTATCAACATCAAGATGGACAATTTTTAAGTCTTCTCCTTTGATGTGAAGTATACCTTGAGAAGTTCTCACATAAAATTCTTGTTGATCAAATTTTTCAATAGATTTTACAGACGTTAAGTCCATGCGCTTACGATTTCTAAGCGAAATCAAATGGTCCCCCGATGGAATAGTAATTGTTTGATTTTCTGCTTGATATTGCATATATACTCTCTCCTCTCTTGTCCTATTTTATTGTATGCTCCAAAAAAAAAAGCATGACAAACTACCATGCTTTTTTTCACAAGAAACTATTTAATTTCTATTTGGTACTTCTCTAGATTCTAGAGTACCTGAATACTAAAAAATTAGATCTACGGAATAATAATACTACTGATTTCCGTTACAGGTGGAGTTCAAAGGCTAAGAGCGCCACTCGTGTGGCAACGCCTTCGTGACCAACATCCTGTTGGCCTCCGAGGGGTGAGCGATGAGCTATCACCGTCGCTAACGCGTCGTTTTGATATCTCATCTGACTCACTCATCCCGCCGGAGTCGCCACCTTTCACTACAATCAATTATGTGAGTAGTACGTTACTATAAAATTAGAGATACTATTTCATCATGAAGGATGAAGAAAGTAGATTTTCTATTATCTAGTGGAAATCTAGAGAAATGGTAAGTATATAGCCAATAGAGAAGCGAAGTAACTCGCGAAATTGTATCTTCATGAGCTTCCTCTTTAAGTAGGAAAGTATTTTATCTCTAGTTATCTCAAAATGCACTAACCTGTTTCTAAGAGTTATAGAAGGATGGCGGACAGACAAAAGCCATAAAATTTTCGATAGAAAAAGAGGTGGTTGTGACTTCTGTCACAACCACCTCTTTAAAAATTCACTCGGTAATAATGAAGCGACCCGCCAGTCCAAAGCCATTCGAATACTACAGAAACAGTTTTAGACGTAAAATATCTAACTAATCTTCATCATCAATAAATTCTGGATCTACTTTTTCTAATCTCTCTTCTTTTATAATTGTAAACATCAATGATGCCTCTTCTTTTTTCGCAGAATCTCTAACCGCATCTACCGTTGCAGTTACTACTTTTTGACCAAATCTAATGGACAATTCATCCCCAGCTTTTACATCTGCGCTTGCTTTTGCTACTTTGCCATTAATCGTTATTCTACCTTGGTCCGCTACTTCTTTTGCTAATGTTCTACGCTTGATAAGTCTGGAAACCTTTAAGTATTTATCTAATCTCATTTCGTCACTGCCCCTCTAATTTTTTAGCTTCTTTCCAAAAGAGATCTAGCTCTTCTAAAGTATAGTGAGAAAAGTCTCCTTTTCCACTCTTCACACTTCTCTCTATAAATTGGAATCTGCTTTTAAACTTTTTATTAGCCTGAATCATTGCCTGCTCGGGAGATAAACTATAAAAACGCGCTAAATTTACAATAGTAAATAGCAAATCACCTAATTCATCTACTTGTGAATCTTTTGTACCCTCCGCTAATTCTTTCTTCCATTCGCCGAGCTCTTCCTCAAACTTTTCCCAAGCCCCTGAAACGTCTGGCCAGTCAAAACCAACCTTCGCAACTTTCTTTTGATAATTAAAAGAAGTAAGCAAGGAAGAGTCCGCTCGCATTTCTCCTTCTAATAAAGAATCACCAGAATCTCTTTTTTCTTCTGCCTTTATTTGTTGCCAATTACGGAGAACGTCTTCAGTGCTATCTACTGTTACTTCACCAAATACATGAGGGTGTCTACGAATCATTTTGTCAGAAATAGCGTTTAATACGTCTTCCATACTAAAATATCCGTTATCTTCTCCTATTTGTGCATGTAAAAACACTTGTAACAGAACGTCGCCTAATTCTTCTACAATATGATCATCGTCTTCCTCGTCAATCGCCTGTAGAAGCTCATACACCTCTTCTACAGCGTATTTCTTTAAGGTTGTATGTGTTTGTTCCTTATCCCACGGACACCCGTTAGGACCCCTTAGTTCAGAAACAATTTGACGAAGTGTTTGCCACTCTTTTAAGCGATCTTCTTTTTTATAGATTGGCGGAACGTATAATGTAGTAAGATTATCTAACTTCATCACTCGGTCCAGTTCAAATAAGGGGACCTTCGTTAAACTTTCTGTAGCAGTCCCTGCAGCAGTTACAATCGTTACCTCATAGTCGTCAGGATACTTTTCCATTAGAGTTAGCTTTACTTCGGAAGCACTAAATGCATCATATACTTGTCCAATTAGCACATGTGCATTCATTTGAACTTCATCACGCTTAAAGCTTGTTCCGTCTAGTAATTGAAACCCTTCAATGGGATCAATCCGTAAAGCGCCAAAAATGGGGTCTAGAAAACTTTGTCCACCTTCTATACGGATTTTAATTTTCCCTTGTTTTTCCGCTTCAATTAAGAGCTGAACTGTTTGTTCGGCAACTAATGGATGTCCAGGTACTGCATATATAACTGATTGCTCTTGTGCCAATTCTAGAAGCCGTTTTACAATTTCTTCATAGACACCTTCGAATTGATCATTATTTTCGTACACTGTATCGAAACTAGTGAAGGAAAGTCCTTCTGCTTTTAGCTCTTCTAAAACTGGGTGCTGCTCCGTCCGAACATACAAGTACTCGGCCGTTTTTAACTTTTTATATATACCTAATGGCAGCTGATCTAGGTCACCCGCTCCAAGACCAATAATCGTAATTTCATTCATATTACTCACAACCTTACTTTTCTTTATTTAACCAAAGCTGAAAAGTCGCCATTCGTCTACCAAATGGCAATAAAAACCACTCTTTCTCTGCTATCACACGATCTTTTGCTATACTTACTAAAAAAATTGCCGCACCCAACATAACTGCAGTTAACGAAATGACAACCGATTGTATTCTACTAGAAAGATTATCAAATAACACGGCATCAGCCAATACTACATAAACAACAACACACACGATCATTAATAGGGAGGCTTTTGTAATCCCTTTATAGAAAACTGCAGGAGCAAATTGGACATTCCAAGTCTTTTTAAAATAATAACACATCAACACATAGATAATCGCTAAACTT
The DNA here is from genome assembly GCF_038003145.1 of Psychrobacillus sp. FSL K6-1464. Taxonomy (NCBI): domain Bacteria; kingdom Bacillati; phylum Bacillota; class Bacilli; order Caryophanales; family Bacillaceae; genus Psychrobacillus; species Psychrobacillus sp. FSL K6-1464. The sequence continues at coordinate 62,117 of NZ_JBBOOP010000001.1, read as the reverse complement.
ACATTACCTGAGATAGCTGCTCCTAATACTCCATAAGTGGGGACCAGCAAACTATTTAACAACCACTTACACAAAACTCCAAGCAGCAAGAAAAACGTAGGTATCTTCACCATTCCACTGCCCTGTAACATTGCCATTAATGTAAGTATTAAAGACATCCATACAATTTGAAAAGAAAAAACCATTAACGTCATAGATTCCTCTTTTGTTTGAAATAGCATCTCATTTACATATGGAAGAACAACAATTAGCCCTAGAGCTGCCGCAATTCCAAAAGTAAATGCTACTCGGTATGTTAGTTGCATGAAAGGCACTGCTGTTCTTCCCGAGTTTTTACCCATCCGGTGCGCTACCAGAGGAACGATTGCTAAAGAAAGCGTAGATGCTATGACAATACCTAATTGGACAAGTGGTTGTCCTCGGTCATAGACGCCTTTTTTCTCCATTGCCTGTTGTCTTTCCATACCACTTTCCATCAGGACTTGAAAGACTGTAAATGAATCGACTAGCTGAAACAGTAAGAATAATAGTGCACTTATACTAGCACTTAAGCTCAGTAGCGTTAAGTTCTTTATAATTGGCCACACAGGTACATTTTGTTGAGCCTTTTCAGTCTTTGTATGTTTCATCGATTTCCAATAAATAAAGGATAGTAGTACGACGCCAGCTAATTCACCTGCCACTGCACCATACATAGCCATACTTCCCGCCTTATATAGATCAAAACTTGTAGACACGATAATCCAAGTACCAAATAATATGACAAAAACGCGCACTGCCTGTTCCAACACCTGTGCATAAGCCACTGGCTGCATGCGCCCATCCGATTGAAAATCCCCTTTTAATACAGCAAGCATGGGCATTAGTAAAATGACGAAAGAACCAGCTTTTAATAACTGCGCAAGATTTGCATCACCCATAGCTTCAGCTAAGAATCCAGCTCCCATAAACAATAAAATAAAAAATAAAATAGAAATAAATCCGATATAATAAAAAGTAATTTTTTTTATCCTTGGAATAGCATACTCTTTTCCAAGCGCTTTATAATCCGATAGTATTTTAGACAGCGCAACTGCGAAACCAAACGATGTCCAAGTAGTGATAATGCCAATGAATGGATACACTTGTTGGTATATATAAAATCCTTCATCACCTACTAAATTTTGAAAAGGCACCCGATAAACCGCACTTAGTAACTTGACGATAATAGCAGCAATCGTCAGCATAGCTGCACCCTTCATATAAGTTTTCATATTCCAGTCATTACTCATAACCAATCCTACTCCCATAATACGATAGGAATAGTATAACAAAAAAAATCTTCCTCTTTTGTAGAAGAGGAAGATTTTATTAACTTTCCATTTGTTTTGCCAAAAAGTTTGCTGCAGTTTCAATTGCTTTTAGTTCAGCTTCGCCTATAAAATGTACTTTTGAAATAATGAGTACAGCTCCAATTGGATCTCCCGAAGCAATAATAGGGGCAATACAATATGATTTTACAGTTTCAACTACTCCAGGAATCCACTCAACTGAGTTTTCATGTTTCTCCATTACGATGGAGCGCAGACCTATAATGTCTTCAATCCCAGGACTTAACCTACGATTCAAATAATCCTTCTTTGAGAGTCCCGCTGCTGCAATCATTTCGTCACGGTCACATATTAATACCGGAGTACCTAAAGTTTCATATAAGGTTTCCGCGTATTCTTTCGCAAAATCTCCAAGCTCACTAATAGGTGAATATTTTTTTAAGATTATTTCTCCTTCTCTATCCGTGAAAATTTCCAATGGATCTCCTTCTCGGATTCGAAGGGTTCGACGTATCTCTTTGGGAATTACTACTCTACCTAAATCATCAATACGACGTACGATGCCTGTTGCTTTCATGTAATATGCCTCACTTTCGACAGATTGGAAACTAAAGTTCATTTCTGCCATAGTATGCATCATGTTAGCCAAAAATATGCAAAGACCTATTTAACGTCTGCTATTTCTTTTTTAGATTCAGGCAAAAGTCTCATCATTTCTTCCAATACATCAAATGGATTAAATTTACCTGTTTTACGTTCATCAATTGTCAGTACTAAACTACCGTTATCCATATTAAAACCAACCGCACGTCCATACTTCATAGATTCTTCTACCAGTTTCGCTCCATTAATATCCCTTGTTCCTTCTGCACTTATAGAAATTGATATAACTTTGTTTACTTCCTTAATAGATTCTACTCCTACTTCTATGCCCCAAATTTTCATACGGGCTATACGAAGTAATTTTTCTGCTTCGAGAGGTATATCCCCGAACCGGTCTTGGAATTCATCTAGGAGATCAAAATATTCCTCTTCTTTTTCCATTGCTTTAACACGTTTATACATTTGGATCTTTTGGTATCCATCAGGAATATATTCATCGGATATATAAGCATCCGTAGATAGGACAATTTCCATATCTGGTATATCTTCTTTTTTAATACCAGTACGTTTTTCCGCAATAGCTTCTTCTAACATTTGTGTATAAAGGTCAAACCCAACTGAGTCAATAAATCCATGCTGTTGAGAGCCCAATAGGTTTCCGGCACCCCGGATAGATAGATCACGCATTGCAATTTTAAAGCCAGAACCAAGCTCTGTAAATTCTTTTACAGCCTGCAATCGTTTTTCTGCGACATCCGTCAAAACTTTATCTCTTTGATGCATTAAATAAGCATAAGCAACACGATTAGATCGTCCTACCCGACCACGTAGTTGATATAATTGGGAAAGTCCCATTTTATCAGCGTCTTGAATAATAAGTGTATTTACATTTGGGATATCGATACCTGTTTCGATAATGGTCGTAGTAACTAAAACATCGTATTCTCCCTCTATAAAGCTAATGATAACGGACTCTAATTCCGTTTCACTCATTTGTCCATGTGCAAATCCTACCCTTGCAGTTGGAACTAACATTTGTATTTCATCGACTTTTCTCGTAATATCTTCCACTCGATTGTATAGATAAAATGCCTGTCCCCCGCGAGCAAGTTCTCTTTCAATTGATTCACGGACTAGCCCACTATTTTGCTCCATCACATAGGTTTGAACCGGGAAACGGTTTTTAGGGGGAGTTTCAATGACAGACAGATCACGTACTCCAATCATCGACATATGTAATGTACGAGGTATAGGTGTAGCTGTTAACGTCATGACATCTACATTGGTCTTCATTTGTTTAATCCGTTCTTTATGTTTAACTCCAAATCGTTGTTCCTCATCCACTACTAAAAGACCTAGGTCGTGATACTCCACGTCTTTGGATAGAATTCTATGTGTACCTACCACTACATCTACTAGTCCTTTTTTCAACCCACTAATTGTTTCAGTTTGTTGTTTTTTGTTGCGGAAGCGGCTTAGTAGACCAACTTCAATCGGAAAATCTTGAAAACGTTCTAACATAGTCTCATAATGCTGTTGGGCCAATATAGTTGTTGGGCAGAGAAAGGCTACTTGTTTACCTTCCATGACGGCTTTAAATGCTGCTCTGATGGCAACTTCCGTTTTTCCATAACCTACATCTCCACAGACTAGACGATCCATTGGTCTAGGTTTTTCCATATCCTTTTTCACTTCTATTATAGTACGAAGCTGATCCTCCGTTTCCTCATAAGGAAACGCTGCTTCAAAGGACTGCTGCATATCGCTATCTGGTTCAAATGCATAACCTACTTCTGCTTCCCGTTTTGCATAAAGCTTTATTAACTCATCCGCAATATCTTGAACTGCTGCTGATACCTTTGTTTTGGTCTTCTTCCAATCTGCTCCGCCTAGCTTATGAAGTTTTGGATCTTTTTCACCAGATGCCACATACTTTTGAATAAGATCTATTTGATCAACAGGAACAAATAATTTATCCTCTCCACGATAACGAATATGAAGATAATCTTTGTGAACTCCATTAACATGCAATGTTTCGATTCCAATATATTTCCCAATACCATGATGTATATGTACAACGTTATCTCCTGGTTTTATCTCGGAGTAACTTTTTATACGCTCCGCATTCGTTACCTTTTGAGCTCTCGTTTTTTTCTTATGCTTTTGTTTAAACAACTCAGAGTCGGTAATAACAGCTATTCTTTGTAATGGAAGTTCAAAACCAGCTTCTAAATCTCCCTCTATGATAAAAATACCAGGTGACATCATATCATTGGCTGAAGCACCCAGTTGTGAGGGAATCTCATAATCTTCTAACACTTCATGTATTTTTTGGATGCGATCTTTCCCATCCGCTAGTATAAACAAGCGAAACTTTCCTTGCGTAAATCGCTCGATTTCATTCTTCAATAAATGCATTTGTCCATGGAAGTTTTGCATTGGCTTACAAGAGAAACTAATATTCTTTTTAATCGAAATTCCTGAAAAAGTACGAGAGAATAATGAAAAGTATAGCTTTTCGTTAGAAAACATCTGGATGATTTCTTTTAGATTAAAAGAGGGTTTTACACGGTGTACAGTTTTACCTTCTTCTAATAATGAAAGAATCCAATCATTTTCCTCTCTTTCTAAAGTCTCTGTTACTTCTTGAATTCTTCCAAGCTCATCAAATAAAACGGTTCCATTTTTGTTAAAGTAGTTCCCTAAAAAACTACTAGTCTCTTCCAGCAAGGAAACATATTTCATATACTCTTGCGGTTGTTCGCCTTGCTTTAACAACTCAATATCTTGCTGAATATTTTGGTAGAAGAGATCCCTTACTTCTGGTATTTTAACTTTTTCTAGACTTTCGGCTAATGCCTCTTCTAATTTCTCTGCTAACAGCATTTTTTTCTCTTCAGTTAACACAAATTCTGTAGCGGGTAAAATTCGTATATCTTTTCGTTTTTCCAACGAGCGTTGGTCTTCTGCAGAAAAGGTGCGAATAGAATCCACTTCTGTATCAAATAGTTCTATACGAATAGGATTTTCTAGATATAGTGGATAAATATCGATTATTCCGCCGCGTAATGCGAACTCTCCAGGTGCTGTCACCATAGACTGGCGTACATATCCCATATTTACAAGCCTTTGTAAAAAGGAATCTAAACTGATCTCTTCCCCTTCTGCAATCGATATGCTACTAGCTTGCCAATCTTTTTTGGAGGGCATATGTTTTTTTAACCCCGCAATAGGAACGATATAAACACCTTTATCATGTGTTAACATATGATCTATTGCTTCTAGTCTTTGTGCACGAAGTTCTGGACTGGCAACAGATATATCAGCTGCAATTAACTCATCCGCAGGATATAAACGTACATGGTCCTCCCCAATTAGTTTTACTAGATCCTCTGTTAGTTTTTGAGCATGCAAAAGGTTAGGCGTTACGATTAGTATAGCTCCCTGCCTTGTGTTATAAAGCATATTAGTAAAGACAGCTCTAGCACTAGGAGTAAGACCGGTTAATAACTGTTGGTCTCTACCACTCTCTAATTCTTTTACTAGCTTTTGTATTTGTGTGTCTTCCATCAATAAGTTACTTAAAGGTTCCATCTGTATACCTCCAATCTAAATAGAAAAAGGCTTTGTGCACGAAATTCGTGCCAAAGCATCTACTGTATCCATTTTTTTAACGCATAGTAATTTGGGAACTTTTGAAGGGACTCCTGGCACTCTTCACAAATACACTGCACAGTGTATTCGCCCTCTGCTCCATTTTTAATGTATATATGTTGATCTTCTTGTGTAAGCTCGTGTTTTTGTAGAAACTGGTCATCTATGTGATCGAATGGCAACTGCCCAATTTCTGTTTCACAATGGCGACATTTATAACGAATTGGCATAGCCATAAAACCTCCTTTTTAGGAAGTATAGGCTTTTTCTTTACTTTTTATGCACCATTGTATGTATTCATTACATCTAGAAATTTTTTCGTTACCCAATCTTCACATGCATTTGCACTATTCTTTACAGCATGTATCATTTCTATTTTTTCATCTTCACTAAAATTTGATAACACATAGTCCGGAACTTTCATACCATTTTTAGGGCGGTCTACACCAATTCGAATGCGGTTGAATTCCTGTGAGCCTAAGTGTTGGATAATTGACTTAATACCATTGTGTCCACCAGCACTACCTTTTTGTCGAAGTCGTAATTTCCCTACCTGTAAGTCTAAATCATCATAAATAACAACTATTTCATCATCATTTACTTCATAGTAATCCATCATTGGTACAATACATTCCCCAGATAGATTCATATACGTTAATGGTTTTAAAAGCATAATTTTTTCAGTACCAACATGCCCAATACCGTACATCCCATTAAATTTAGACTGTGTAAGTGGTATATCTAATCTCTTAGAAAGTTCATCGATTACATGGAAACCAATATTGTGACGCGTAGCCTCATATTGTTTCCCTGGATTTCCAAGACCAACGATAATTTTCATTCGTTCCATTCCCTTATTACAAGTTTTAATTAATTTTACCATATATAAAACAAAAGAGGTTGCCTAAAGACAACCTCTTTTGTTTTATTATTCTTCTGTTGTTGTTGTTGGTGTTTCTGGCTCTTCCTCAGTATCCTCTGTTTCCTCTTCTACTCGAGGTGCCGATACTGTAACCAATGTATAGTCATCTTCGTTTGTAATTGGATAATCCACTTTTTCTCTAATATCTGCTACGGTCAATGTATCCCCGATAGCCATTCCAGATACATCTATATCAATACTATCTGGAATATCTGAAGGTTTCACTGTAACTGTAAGTTCGCGATTTGGCTGTTGAAGCATACCACCTTCAGAAACACCAACGGAAGTTCCAGTAACATTAACTGCAACATTTACTTCTAACTCTTCTTTCATGTTGATCGCTAAAAAGTCGGCATGTATCATTTGCCCTTTTAGAATATTCGTCTGATAGTCACTCAATACAACGTTTACTGATTTACCATCAATGTCTAATTTCATGACACCATTACGACCAACTTCACGAAGTGTTTTTGTAAAGTCCTTTTCACTAACAGCGATAGACTGAGATTCCACTTCATAACCGTATACTATTGCAGGTATAAACCCACTATTTCGAAGTTTTGCATTTTCTTTTTTATCTCGTTTTTGTGTTTTCACTACTGTACTCATAATATTCTTCATCCTCCTGAATTGCGTTCTATAAATATAAATACCCATCTTCAGGAAAGTTCAAACATTTTAGAAATTAATCAAACAATGTACTAACTGACTTTTGTTCGAAAACACGTACAATTGCATCGCCCAGTAATTTAGCAACTGACAATTCTTTAATCTTCGGTGACATTTTATCATCCGCTAATTGGATTGAGTTTGTAATAACTAGTTCTTTAATAACTGAGTTATCTATACGTTCAATAGCAGGACCTGATAATACTGGATGCGTACAGCAAGCATAAACTTCTTTCGCTCCACTTTCCATCAATGCTGCTGCTGCAATAGAGATAGTTCCAGCTGTATCAATAATATCGTCTATTAGAATAGCCGTTTTCCCTTCAACATTACCTACGATATTCATAACCTCTGCCACATTCGGACGAGGACGACGTTTATCAATAATAGCAATTGGTGCTTTAAGGCGATCTGCCATCTTACGAGCACGAGTAACACCACCGTGATCAGGAGACACGATTACCAATTCTGCCGGGTCAAAGTTTTTACCTAGGAAGTAGTCAGATAAAATTGGTGCTGCAACTAGATGATCAATTGGAATATTAAAGAATCCTTGGATTTGTGGAGCATGTAAATCAAGTACAATTGCACGAGTTGCACCTGCAGTTGTTAATAGATCCGCTACAAGTTTAGCAGTGATTGGTTCACGAGCACGTGCTTTTCTGTCTTGACGTGCATATCCGTAATATGGAATCACTACACTAATTGTACGAGCTGAAGCACGTTTTAGAGCATCAAGCATTATTAATAGTTCCATAATATGTTCGTTTACAGGACCTGAAGTTGACTGAACAATGAATACATCGCATCCACGAATACTTTCTTCGATATTGATTTGTACTTCACCATCACTAAATCTAGTAACTGTACTTTTACCTAGAGGTACTCCTACTTCTTTTGCGATTTCTTCCGCTAATTCCCTATTGGAATTTAGTGTGAAAATTTTCAACTTCGAATTTGCATATTGTTCTGGCATGATTGTCCTCCTGGATAATGGGTTATTTTATGTTTAGTTTGTTCACATAGCCATCTTTGTTCTCTTGTCGTGCTCTTCCAATTGCAAGTGCTTCACCAGGTACATCCTTTGTAATAGTGGAACCCGCTGCAACATAAGCTTTTTTTCCAATAGTCACTGGTGCTATTAAGTTTGAATTACATCCAACAAATGCATCATCTTCAATTGTTGTGGTAAATTTATTTTTTCCATCATAATTCACTGTAATTGTTCCACAACCCACATTAACATTAGTTCCAATTGAAGCGTCACCCATATAACTTAAATGAGAGATTTTACTTCCGTTTCCTACTGTTGACTTTTTCACTTCAACAAAGTTACCAATCTTCACGTCATTGCCGACATCTGATTGCGGTCGAATATGAGCAAACGGACCGATAGAGGTATGGTCCCCAACTTCGCTGGATAATACCACTGACGAATGTATTGTCGTTTCATCACCTATTGTACTTGATACTATATGGCTATTCGGACCAACCGTACAGTTCATGCCAATGGTTGTTTTACCTTCAATGATAACTCCAGGTTGAATGACAGTGTCTGGTCCAATTATAGCTTCACTGCTGATATATGTATTTCTAGGATCGATGATTGTAACCCCTTCACGCATATGGTGTTGGGCAATACGTAAACGCATAGTCTCTTCTGCTTGAGATAATGCGATGCGATCATTCACGCCTAATATTTCTTCAAATTCATCTGCCGCATACGCTGAGATGATTTCGTTTTCTTTTTGTAAGATTTCTATGACATCCGGCAAATAGTATTCGCCTTGAGAATTATTATTATTAACTAGCTTTAATGATTTAAATAGTGCTTCATTGTCAAAACAATATGTTCCCGAGTTAATCTCACGTACAAGTTGTTCCTCTGCTGAAGCATCTTTTTGCTCTACAATACTTTGAACATTCCCATCTACAGAACGAATAACTCTACCGTAACCTGTTGGATTTTCTGCAATAGCTGTTAAAATTGTTGCTTTTGCTCCTGTAGATTTATGATGCTCCAACAAATCACTCATTGTTTTTGCTGTAATTAGTGGCGTATCACCACAGATAACAATAGTTGTTCCAGATAAGTTCTTTAACACTTCTTCTGCCTGTAAGACTGCATGAGCAGTTCCTAACTGTTCTTCTTGTAAAGCATATTCACTTCTTTCGCCTAGTCGACGTTGTACTTCTTCTGCTCCGTGCCCTACGATTGTGACGATTTTTTTTACACCTAGTAGTTCCATGTTTGTTACTACATGTTCTACCATTGGCTTCCCACATACAGGATGTAATACTTTATATAAACTAGACTTCATACGTGTACCTTTACCAGCTGCTAATACAACCGCATAAGTATTTGTCATTTTTCAAGTTCCCTCCAGTGGGCTAATTTACTCTTTTGACTATAGCCGAAATGAAGCAAGATTTCAAGGAAATATCTCTTGACAAATACATGACAAAACAAGTAATATATTTGAATTTCTTAAAGAATCGACTAATCTATACTAGTTTTGCTAATGTTTGAGAAATCGACATAAAAAAACCATCTCTCAGAGAAATGGTTTTATTTGCCCTTATACAGTTGGCTCTCCAACTTTTTCTTCTACTTCATTACTTAAATGATAGGCATAAAGAATAGCATCTTGAATTTTTGTACGTGTTCCTACGTTAATAGGGTGAGCAATATCTCTAAACTCACCTTCTGTTGTCCTTTTGCTTGGCATTGCTACAAACAAACCATTATTTCCATCTATTACACGAATATCATGGACAACGAACTCATTGTCCAGTGTAATGGAAGCGATAGCCCTCATACGACCATCAGTAGTCACTTTTCGTAATCTTACGTCTGTTACTTCCATTCTCTCACCACCCTTTTTCAAAGTTGCAAATATCTCTTTCATTTGTTATTCCACAAAAACTTCTGAATTCCTTCTTTTTACAAGAAATATTTTAAATATTTTAAATTATTAATTCTAAAACGATACAAATGGGGATTATAATCAAACCAGTAAGAAAAATTCAGAAGTGAAAAAAGCGTTAAGCAAAGAATCCGCAGCAAATCGAAGAGACTTAGGCACCTCTCAAGGAAAGAATCTACCTGAACGGAATAACAGTCATCTAATTGTTCATTCTTATTAGAGCGAAACCAGTTTATCCCCTTTTTCGAGGTACTTTAGACAACCATTTCGAAATAGAACTTAGGGATGCTAGTTGGATGCGACTATCGTCACAACCAACTAGCATCCCTTTTTCAGTAATATTATGGTGTTTTCCTATATCAAAAAAGGCGTTTCCGAGGAAACACCTTTCATCTACTTTTATACTACTGCAATTACTTCTATTTCTACCTTTACGTCTTTTGGTAGTCTCGCAACTTCTACCGCAGAACGTGCAGGCTTGTGACCGTTAAAATGCTTCTCATAAGCTTCGTTAAATTCCGCAAAATCATTCATATCTTTTAAAAAGACAAGCGTCTTTACTACTTGAGACAAGGAAGAGCCTGCTTCTGTTAAAACTGCCTCTAAATTAGCAAATACTTGAGCTGTTTGCTCTGTAATAGAGCCCTCTACCACTTCTCCTGCAGATGTTAACGGAATTTGACCTGAACTGTAAAACATTCCATTCACAACCATCCCTTGTACATATGGACCGATCGCTGCAGGTGCATTAGTTGTTGATACTGCTTTCATTTAATTTGCCACCTTTCTCAAAGTAATTTCCTTGTGTTAAAGCAATTGTTCCATCTTTTTCATTTACCTCGTGAAGCTTTACTAGAGATAAATAATCATCAACTAATTGTTCCCCTTGATGCTCTGCCTCTACTAGTACAGCTATACCAGCTAACTCACAATTGAATTCCTCTAGCAAGCTCTTCATGCCATTAATCGTTCCTCCGACTTTCATGAAGTCATCCGTGATTAATACACGTCGCCCTTTTTCCATACTTCTTTTAGAAAGAACCATTGTTTGAATACGTCGTGCTGAGCCAGATACATAATTAATACTTACCGTTGGACCCTCTGTTACTTTACTATCTCTTCGTACAATGACTACAGGTACATTTAAATGTCTTGCTATAGCATGTGCAATTGGAATACCTTTAGTAGCTACCGTCATGATGGCATCAATTTTCGAATTCGCAAATGCAGATGCGAATACTTTACCGATCTTATTCATGAGTGACGGGTTTCCTAACAGGTCCGTCATATATAAATAACCACCCGGTAACAACCGATCCACTTTAGAAAGTTGTGTCATCAAATCTTCTGCTATTTCTAGCACATCTTCTTCTGCTACTGTTGGGATAAACTTGACTCCACCTGCCGCTCCAGGAACAGTGACAAGCAAGCCTCTACCTCTCGCTTCAAATGTTTCTTTTACAATGGTTAAATCTTCACTTATAGAAGACTTAGCAGATTGATATAAATTAGCAAAGAATGTCAAAGGGATTAATTTATGTGGATGCTCCATAAGATATTGAGTCATATCTACAAGCCGTTCACTTCTTTTCCATTTCATACTATCACCTCCAAAGACGAATGTTTTATAGAAAACTTAACACAAACATCCGGTTTTAAGCAAGCGGTTCCCGATCTCCCATTAATCGAACTGCATATACTTCATCGCAAAATCCGCGAAGACCATTATATATTCTCTGGACTCTAGTCTCATGATCAACTATTCCAAATACAGTTGGACCACTTCCACTCATTAATACAGCGTCCGCTCCAAATCTTTTCATTTGCTCTTTTAAAACAGCAACCTCTGGATATAGCTTGAGTGTTACATCCTCCAATACATTTCCGACGGAAGAGCACATTAGATCAAAGTCTTTTTGATGAATAGATTCTATCATTTTAGTAGTATTCGGATGTTTTATTTCATTTACTTTTAAATTACCGTAAATATCTGCAGTAGATACCCCTAGCGTCGGCTTAGCAAGAATGATCCAGCAATTAGCAGGCGAAGGAAGTTCTTGTATTCGCTCTCCTCTTCCGGTAGCTAAAGCAGTACCTCCATACACACAAAACGGCACATCTGAACCTATTTTGGTGCCAATTTGAGCAAGCTCGTCCAGGGAAAGACCTAATTCCCAAATAATATTGAGCCCTTTTAAAGTGGCAGCTGCATCACTACTACCACCCGCTAGACCAGCGGCTACAGGTATATTCTTTTCGATTGTTATAGAAACTCCCTTTTTCACTCGATAGGTTTCTTTTAGAATCTTTGCAGCTTGATATGCTAGATTCCGATGATCGTTTGGAACAAAGCGATCTACTGATAATATATGTATTGCTCCATCTTCTCTTACCTCTAGTCCTATACGGTCTGCTAAATCCACAGTAGTCATTATCATTTCAACTTCATGGTAACCATCTGGACGCTTATGTAATACATCTAATGTTAAGTTTATTTTAGCAGGTGCTTTTACGTAATACATTCCATCTGCTCCTTCCCCCAAATATGTTGTCCCCTATTTTAACACAGTGTATAAGGAATACGGAAGTGAGATTAAGCTTCTCTTCTTTGATAGAACATAGGGAAGGAGCAGAAGGGAAGTGAAGCTTATTTATAATCTATGAGATTACTTACTTCTTCTATCAATGTGGATTCCACAATAGACATTTAAAAGGGTAAGCACATTAGATCTAACCCTCTTAAATGTGCTTATACATTAAAAGAAAAGACGGATTGCTCCGCCTTTTCTTTTTGCTAGTTGCTCTTTAGTTTCTTCTCGTGCGCATTTTTACGTTAATTTCGGTAAATGATTATTTACTTTGGTGATCTTGCTTGCTGTTCGGCCATTTCAATTGCTCGTTTTACCATATTACCTGCATCACGTGATTTAATTCCTCCCCAGCCCTCGGTTTTGACTACATCATAAAATCCAAGATCTTTGGCTATCTCTTCTTTTAATTCTTTAGACATTATCCCTTTTCTAGACATAGGTGAATCCTCCTTTGGAACAACTAGCTTTTTTAGTATGTCCACAAATCAAAAGAAAACCCCTTTTCTATTTAATAAAATAGAAAAGGGGTTTTTAAAATTATAAAAAAATAAAAGTTCTAAATATCATTTTACAACTATTAAATTATTTGCTTCGTCAAAAATAGTGATTTCTACTGCTTCAGTCAAAACATCTGCATAACTATAAGATACACGTTCAAAAGAGTTTTCATCTTGATCTAAATCGATAACAAATACTGCATGATATGTCTCTCTAAGTACACCTGCACGCTCAATTGTTTTCTTACGTCCTCCGTTTGCTTTTAATTGCAAACGTTTGCCTAAATGATGATCTAATGACTTCTTAATATCAGCTAAAGTTTTTGTCATTTCGCATACACCTCACTAATACCTATCTTACCACCTATTTATATTTTTGTCAAACAAAATATTTTAACAATCATTATGCATACTTGTCAACGTTTTTATTTGTTTGGGGTACTCATTTTTTTTATAAATATTACTTATTTTGTAACAAGTAGCATTAATGAAATTCTGCATATAGTTCATTGGATAATTTCCCGAACTCTTCAATACTTAAAGTTTCTCCACGTCTCGTTGGATCCACCCCTACTTTTTCTAGCGCTTGGATGATTAAATCCTTCTTAGCTTTCCCATTAGGAAGGGATGATTGTAGATTGTTAATAATCGTTTTTCTTCGTTGAACAAAAGAACCACGAGAAACTTTAAATAAAAACTCTTCATCAATGACTTGAACCGGTGGCGCTTCACGTCGAGTAAGTTTTATAACCGCTGAGTCAACATTTGGTTGTGGCATAAACACTGCTTTTGGAACAATCATTGCGATTTCTGTTTGCATATAGTACTGAATAGCAATAGATAGTGATCCGTATGCTTTCGTTCCCGGAGATGCCGTGATTCGATCAGCTACTTCCTTTTGCATCATGACCACCAACCCACGGATAGGGAGACGATCCATTAACAGTTTCAATAATATTGGAGTTGTAACGTAGTAAGGTAAATTGGCAACCACCATAACGTCTTTGTAATCTTTAAGCTGTTCTTCAAAAATTTGTTTCACATCTACTTCTAAAATATCTGCATGAATAACATCTACGTTGTCATATGGAGATAAAGTATCTGCTAAAACTGGTAGCAGCCTTTGGTCGATTTCAAATGCAACCACTTTTCCTGCTGCTCTTGCTAGATGCTCGGTTAATGCTCCAATTCCAGGCCCAATTTCAATTGCTGCGGAATCCTTCGTAAGATCTGCATGACTGACAATATTACGTAATATATTTGGATCTATTAAAAAGTTTTGCCCTAAGCTTTTTTTGAATGAGAAACCATATTTCTTTAATATCTCTTGTGTCCGTATTGGTGTAGCTATATCTTTTTGCATATTTTATTTTTCCTCCATATTAAGTTGTGCTATCGCTTCTTCCACTTGCTGTTGGCTAATCTGAAAAATAGATAGTCGTTTCTGTAGCTGTTTTCCATTAGTGTAGCCTATTTTCAATAGTTCACCCAATCTTGTTCTTCTTTCCTTCGAATGGGGATGACCTATTAGTTGTCCGTCTATTAAAATAGACAACGGGATTTCTAAAAACGTTTCTGTGTCTGATTTTGGGGTATAAACATTAGAAAGAGCAGTACGAATATCTTCATCTTTCGCGTGTTCAATCCCTAAACCCTTGCCGTTTTTCGCAATCGTTTTTTCCTTGGATAAAAATGCATGTTTTACACCCGGAACCTGTTCTTCGATAATAGCACGAATACGTCTTCCTGGATAATCAGGATCAGTAAAGACAATGACGCCACGTTTATCTTGAGCATGACTTATTTTCATAAGCGTTTCTTTAGAAATGGCTGAACCATTCGTTTCAATAGTATCTGCTTCTACAGCACGTTTTATGGCAGTTGTATCATCTTTTCCTTCTACAACTATTATTTCTTTTATTTGCAACCGGTTTTCCTCTTTTCTTTCTTTTTGCTATAGCTATCATAACGCAAAAAAGCTCTCCCAATCAATGAAAGGGAAAGCTATAACGATTAGTTTAAAACTTTTACACGTACTTTTTTACGACCGAAGTCATATGCCTGTGATTTAGAAGCCATGAAAAGGTCAATCTTATTCCCTTTGATAGCTCCCCCAGTATCCCCAGCTACCGCATGACCATAGCCCTCTACCCATACTTTTGAACCCAGTGGAATAACACTAGGGTCTACGGCAATAACCTTCAAATTAGGATTAGTCTTCAAATTCATCCCTGTCGCAGTTACGCCAGAACATCCATTACAATAAGCAGTATATGCCGTCGCAGTTACATAAAACTCTTTCCCTCCAGATGGAGCTGCCGCTGAGTTTGTTCCACGCGAAACACTAGCAGTCATTACTTTCGTTCCAACTGCCACTACTTTTTTAGTGGGTTCTTTAATTATCTTCTCACTCATCATATTACGAGAAATCTCTTTACCATTTTCTTTCACTACTTCATAAGTCCGTGAAACCGTTCCATTTACACCTTGTTGTACTACTTTTTCTTTCCCTTTTAGTAGCGAGTCTTCTTTTTTCGTTTCTACAGCAAAGTTTGTTGCTTCCTCAACTACATCGGTGACCTTTTCTACTCGCACTACTTGTATTATAGAATTAGGAACTATTGATTCATCCATTTTCTGTTCTACTCGGTCGAATTCACTCAATTGAATGTTTTGTTGTTTTAAAAAGTCAGCGACCGTAGTCGAAGTGGACCGTACCTTCTTCTCTTCACCACCATCTAAAAGCGTTATTTCAAATGCTTTTTCAATAGCAATATTGTTATCAGGTCCAACCTCTGCATCTGCAGCAGGTGTTATTGCATCATGTTCAGTAACTGCAACATTAGCCTTCGCGAGTATTTCTGAAACTAAATCTTCAGTAGTTGTAAGAGTTTGAATTTCTCCGTCTACTGATATTTTTATCTGTCTTGCCTGCTCCCACTCAATCGATAAATTATTTTCGATTGAAGTGTTCACTGAGGGATGTAAAAAGTCTTCATTGGCTACTACTATTTTGTGATCCTTTAATAATTCACCAACTGTATTTGCATGCGTTAATATTTCTTGTTGTTTGCCATCAACTGTTAAAGCAACAGTTTTCTTTGTTCCTTCGAATAAAACGAAAGAAATCACTGCAAGAAACAATAGTAAAGATACTATACTTACTAAGGTTTGCTTGCTCCTCAATGAATTAAAGAACAGATTTTTCATGGGATTATGTAACATGAAAAACGCCTCCTTGTTCACTGAAGTGATTATATAGAGTCCCAAAGAGCTTGTCAACCGATTAGGTTAACTTGTTAATTAAAAGGTATAAATTATACACCTCTTAATTAACGCTTTTTTACTTTGCTAAATTAAAGAACCTTTCTGCATTTTTGGTGGTTGCTTCAGCGACCTCTTCAATTGAAATTCCTTTTAACCGCGCTATTTCCTCGGCAACAAGTGGTACAAGTGCGGGTTCATTTCTTTTTCCTCGATGTGGATGCGGAGCTAAATATGGTGCATCTGTTTCGATCAACAAATACTCCAGTGGAATTTCTGCTGCAACCTCTTTAGGTTTCTTTGCATTTTTAAACGTTACAGGCCCTCCAAGTGATATCATAAAATTCATATCTATACATTGCTTTGCTGTTTCAACACTTCCCCCAAAACAATGCATGATACCTCCTGTAAGATACGCTTCTTCTTCTTGTAAAATACGAATCACATCTTCTGTTGCGTCGCGATTATGAATAATAATTGGTAATTTTACTTTTTGAGCCAACCTTATTTGTTTCCGAAATACCTCTTGTTGAATATCTTTAGGAGATTTATCCCAATGATAATCCAGTCCCATTTCCCCTATGCCTACAACCTTTTCATGTGCCGCAAGTTCTTCAATCCATCTTAAATCTTCTTCTGTACAATCAATAGCATCGACAGGATGCCATCCAACTACAGCATAGATAAAAGAATATTCTTCCACTAACTTCATAGCTCTTTCAATTGTGATACGATCGAACCCAATAACGACCATTTTTTTTACATTAGCTTCCAAAGCACGATCAATCACTTCCTGTAAATCTTCTTCATACTGATCTGCATTTAAATGTACATGTGTATCGATAAACATATGAACTACTCCCTGCCTTTTATAGGTTAAATTACACTCTTTTTAATACTATTTTAGTAATACTTTCTTCAAATCTTCCTTTACTCTAATAAGGGTTGCAGTAATATGCAATATTTTAAATAGTATTTCAAAATATTATATGAATAAAAATAGACCTGTCTAAAAATGACAGGTCTATTTAGAAATTTATTTCACTTGAGCGCCATTTTCAAGATTTTCATCTACTGTAGCTAAAGTCAGATAACCATTTTTTTCACCAGCAAGAATCATTCCTTGAGATAACTCTCCTCTTAACTTCACTGGTTTGAGATTTGCTACTACGATTACTTTTTTACCAATAACCTCATCCGGTTTAAAATGCTGTGCAATACCTGAAATTACTTGACGCTTTTCATACCCCATATCTAATTGCAACTTTAATAATTTATCAGCTTTAGGCACTGCTTCACAAGATAATACGGTTGCAACGCGTAAGTCTACTTTAAAAAAGTCATCAATTGTTATTTCTTCTACCTGAGGTTCCTCTTCTTTTTCTTCTTCCTGAGGAGTTTGAACCGAACCTAGCATTTGTTCACGAATATAAGCTACTTCAACTTCAACATCTAGTCTCGGGAAAATAGGAA
The DNA here is from genome assembly GCF_038003145.1 of Psychrobacillus sp. FSL K6-1464. Taxonomy (NCBI): domain Bacteria; kingdom Bacillati; phylum Bacillota; class Bacilli; order Caryophanales; family Bacillaceae; genus Psychrobacillus; species Psychrobacillus sp. FSL K6-1464. The sequence continues at coordinate 44,207 of NZ_JBBOOP010000001.1, read as the reverse complement.
CCCCTGTTTTTATAACTGTTATACCGTCATTAATAACATTAAATGATCCTAAATTGTCCCATTTTAAATAATCCTCAGTAAAACCAAGTTGCTCTGCAATTTGTTTTGGACTATTGGTCATAAATGGTTGAGCTAGTGTTGCAATTTGACGAAGACTTTCTGCCAAATGAGTCATAACAGATGCTAATTGTCCTCGAGTAGTTTCATCTTTTGCAAGTACCCAAGGTTGAGTTTCATCAATATACTTATTAGTGCGTGAAACTAAAGCCCATAAATCTCCAAGTACTAAGCTAAACTGCATATTCTCCATATTTTCCTGATATTTATCTATTGTGCTTTTGGCAAAGTTCTGGAGAGTTGCATCAAACTCGGTTGTTTCACTTAGATTTACTGGAATTTTACCATCAAAGTATTTATTGATCATCGAAACGGTTCTATTCAACAAATTTCCTAAGTCATTTGCAAGGTCAAAGTTTGTTCTCTCTACGAAAGACTCTGGAGAAAATACCCCATCTTGACCAAAAGGAAGTTCGCGCAATAGGAAATAGCGTGTTGCATCTAATCCATAACGTTCCACTAACACTTCTGGATAAACGACATTTCCTTTGGATTTAGACATTTTACCGTCCTTCATCATGATAAATCCATGCGCAAAAATCTTTTTAGGTAGCGGTAAATCTAAAGCCATTAGGAATATTGGCCAATAGATTGTGTGGAAACGGACAATGTCTTTACCTACTACATGAACATCCGCAGGCCAGAACTTTTGGAATAAGGAATCATCATCTGATAGATAACCTAATGAAGTAATATAATTAGTTAAAGCATCTACCCACACATAGATTACATGTCTTGGATCGCTAGGTACTTTTATACCCCAATCGAAGGATGTTCTTGATACCGATAAATCTTCTAAACCTGGTTTAATGAAGTTATTGATCATTTCATTTTTTCTAGATTCTGGCTCTATAAAATCTACATTTTCCTCATAATACTTCAACAAACGGTCAGCATACTTTTTCATATTAAAGAAGTATGATTCTTCCTTTACTTTTTGAACTGGACGACCGCAATCTGGACAGTTTCCTTCTACTAACTGAGTCTCAGTGAAAAAGGACTCACAAGGTGTACAATACCATCCTTCATATTCTCCCTTGTAAATATCTCCATTATCCAAGAACTTCTGGAATATTTTCTCTACTACTTTTGTATGGCGTTCTTCCGTTGTTTGGATAAAATCATCATAGGAAATATCCATTAAAGCCCAAACCTTTTTTGCAGCCTCTGCAATTTCATTTACATAAATTTGAGGTTCTTTTCCCGCTTCTTGAGCTTTTTCTTGGATTTTTTGACCGTGCTCATCCATTCCGGTTAAGAAACGAACTTCATACCCTCTAAGTCTTTTATATCTTGCCATCGCATCGGAAGCAACGGTTGTATATGCGGTGCCAATATGAAATTTTCCACTCGGATAATAAATCGGCGTTGTTAAATAGAATGTTTTCTGTTGATCTTTCAATGTAAAGATGCCTCCAATGTTGATTCTCTTTATTCTTTATTCTATCTAAATGAAGAGTTTGTTTCAATCAATTCATTTATACAGTCTTGTCGAACGAAAATTATAAAATAATTAATTTCAAAAAAATAGATAATATATCAAAATAATTCCTATTTACACAATAAATAATCATTTTTTTAACAAAAAATCGACTTATTATCAAATTTATATCATTGCTCTCTCTTTCGCTAAAGCATTAATTATTGACGGAAATGGGAGTACTTGGTATGATATATTACATAAAAGAGGTTTATGTCGAATCTTGGCGAAAAATATGCACTCTTGAGAGGAGAATAATTTTCATATGAAATCTACAGGTATTGTACGTAAGGTTGATGAATTAGGTCGTGTAGTTATTCCAATTGAATTACGTCGCACGCTTGGTATTGCTGAAAAAGACGCATTAGAGATTTACGTAGATGATGATAAAATCATTCTAAAAAAATATATGCCAAATATGACTTGTGCTGTAACTGGTGAAGTATCAGATGACAACCTACGTCTAGTTGGTGGAAAACTGATTTTAAGCCCAGAAGGTGCAGAATTACTAATTAAAGAGATTCAAAATAACATTAAGTAATTTTGAAATTTCAATAGTTACATATAATTTTTGTAAAAACCGCAAACTTAACTAAGTTTGCGGTTTTTTTATAATTAAATAGAATAAAGAGTAGATCCTATGATCTTATTCCTCCACAAAACTCTCCTCAGAAGAACATCGGGGGCTCACCTAGGCGTACAATTTTCTATTCTACATGGTAGTTTTGATATACTTCTCGTTTAGACAGTCCTCTTTGAATCGCAACTTCTTTAATAGCTTCTTTTGAAGTACATTGTTTCTCTGCTATTAATCGATCCACATGCTCTTCTAAGGTTAGTTCTGACCACCATTGTGCTTCATCACTTGTTTCTGAAACCTCTTCGTTCCCTTCTAAAACAATACAGAATTCTCCACGTATCTCTGCCTGCTCCACCCACTCAACAGCCTCGTCAATTGTACCTCTTAAAAACTCTTCAAACTTCTTTGTTAGCTCGCGTGCTAATACGATTTTGCGAGTTCCTTCCATTATAGATTGCATATCCCGTAATGATTCTTTTAAACGGTGTGGTGACTCATATAAAATCACGGATTCCTGTCTTTTTTGCAACTTTTCAATTTCTGCTTTTCTTTCTTTTTTATTGCGACTTAAAAAGCCATAAAAGAAAAAGGGCTGTGTCGAAAGTCCGGATGCTATAAGTGCACTTAATGCAGCGTTTGCACCCGGGATTGGTACAACCGCAAAACCTTCTTGAACTGCTTTAGCAACAATATCTGCTCCAGGATCAGAAATACAAGGAAGACCCGCATCACTAACCAATGCTATGCTTTTACCTTCTCTTAATAATTCTAATAATTTTTCTCCACCAACTTGTAAGTTATGATCATGATAACTTAGCAGTGGTGTAGAAATTTCAAAGTAGTTACACAGTTTCTTGGTATTTCTTGTATCCTCTGCTGCAATAATATCTACCTCTTTTAATATGCGAATAGCCCTCATCGTCATATCTTCTAAGTTACCAATGGGTGTTGCAACTAAATACAAGCAGCTGCCCTGTTCATGTTCGGTCGATTTCTGAGATTTAATCATTTACTTGCCCCCATATATGTTATTTTTTGTTTTCTCGTCAGCTGCTTAAATGCATATTCAGCTTGCATAGCCTCTTGCTTAGTTTCATACAATTCACTGTATATACAAGTGACTGGCCGTTTGGCTCGAGTATATTTTGCTCCCTTGCCTTCATTATGTACCTTCACTCTTTTCGCTAGGTCATTTGTATAACCGGCATAATAAGATCCATCTTTGCATTCCAAGACGTAAAAAGTATGCTGTTTTTCACTCTTTTCCATACAACATCTCTTTAACTTCTTGCGTGTATTTACCATCGTCTCCATACACGTATAGAGGCGCTAGTACTTTCAAATCAGGTTTTCCATCCTTTATACCTTCTATTAACAACGTATTAGCTTCTTTTCCTTCTTTTGGATAGACGAAGCGGATTCGCTTTGGTTCTAAACGATTCGCTCTCATTGCAGTGACGATATCTAAAAGTCTCCCGGGACGATGAACAAAAGCAGCTTTTCCACCTTGTTTTAATAATTCACTAGCAGATTGAACCGCTTCATCTAGAGTAAGGTGAATTTCATGTCGGGCAATTGCTAAATGCTCTTTTAAGTTTTTCTCACTTGCCTCATGAGCTGGAAAATAAGGTGGATTACAAGTAACAACATCAAACTTTTCTGAACCAAGCTCTCTCGCAATCCCTTTAACGTCAGCTTCCACAATAGTAATCTGGTTGGTCAGATTATTAAATTGAACACTTCTCGTAGCCATATCTGCTAATCTTTCTTGTAATTCCACTCCAATAATTTCTACATTTGTTCGCCCGCTTAAAAATAATGGAATTGCTCCATTTCCTGAACAAATATCGATGATTTTACCTCTTTTCATCGGTACATATGCAAACCTTGCTAGCAACACTGCATCTAAAGAAAAAGAGAAGACAGAAGGACTTTGAATAATACGTAAATCTTCTGCCAACAAATAATCTAGTCGTTCGTCATCCTTTAACCATTGTTCCATATTTATTACCCCCAAGCAAAACAAAAGACTGACACCCACTTATGGAGTGGCATCAGTCAATTGTTTAAATGTTTTGTTTGTTTAAAAATGAAAGACAAAATAGACAATCTTCTTCTTTACGAGAACTCCCAAAATGAACGTGACACACATGGTAGCCTTCTTGGTATAGTCGAGCTAGATTATCATGGCCCTCTCCTACATCAAGTTTATGCAATTTCTCATCTCGTAATTTCTCAATCATTGCTTCTTTTTCATGTATTTCATCGAGTCGTTGTCTTAAATGATTATTCTCTTGTTGTAGCGCTTCACGTTCTTCAACCATTATCGCCACAAATTCTTTTAAAGCGCGAAATTGCAGCTGCGTGGACTCTAATTGTTTTTCAAAATCTATAATTGTATCAAAAAAATTGCGGTCCATCACACATTCACCTCATTGCCCCGACCATTGCACTTGATTTGTCGCATGGTTTGTAATTTCTTCTAACGTATAATCTAGAACACGTTGTGGATCAGGTAACTCTATACGTAAAACTCGCTCTAAAATATTCATACTTACTACTCGACCTAAGCCATCAGGAGTTTCAACTTTATCTCCAATATCCGGCATCTGTTCTCTAGCAGTTTCATATTCATCGTTCTCATACTTTAAGCAGCACATCAGACGTCCACATAATCCAGAAATCTTAGATGGATTAAGTGATAAGTTTTGATCTTTTGCCATTTTTATAGAAACCGGCTCGAAATCACCTAAAAATGTTGAACAGCAAAGCATTCGGCCACAAGGACCTATGCCACCTAACATTTTCGCTTCATCACGAACTCCAATTTGTCTAAGCTCAATACGAGTTCTAAATACGGATGCTAAATCCTTAACCAAATCTCGGAAGTCTACGCGACCTTCTGCGGTAAAATAAAAAATAATCTTATTTCGGTCGAATGTATACTCAACATCTACCAGCTTCATTTCTAGGTTTCTTTCGATAATCTTTTCCGTCCCTAGTGCAAGGGCTTGGGCTGACTCTAATCTATTTTCTTCTACTTGGATGCGATCTTTATCAGTAGAAGGCCTAACTACTTGTTTTAGAGGAAGCACAACGTCATGTTCCTCAACTTGCTTAATCGGAACTACAACTTTACCATACTCTACGCCTCTAGCTGTTTCGACGATTACATAATCATCTTTCACTAAAGCAAATTCTACTGGATCAAAATAATATATTTTACCCGCTTTTTTAAAACGGACTCCTACAACATTATACAAAAGTAAATCCCTCCTGCAGGTTAAGCATTAACTGCTCCATCATCAGTGTCCGGTTCATATTTTTATGCAAGTTTTGTTTTGCATGTAAAATCATTTCTAATTGCTTTGATAATTGCTCATACGTTGTTTGCAGAGCAATTTGTTTCCAATAAGAAATCATATCTGGAAAAGTACAATCTGCGATGGGACTTGCTTTTATAGCTACTATATCACGATATGCAAATAGTAGTAAATCTAACGCTTGTTCAGCCTGCTCTTTCTCTTTGAGCAAAGGTCCAAAATCTTCATGAATACACATCAATGCATCCTGAACACTTCTTCCATTCGCTTCAACCAATTTTAACACTGATTTCCTTACAAGTCCAAACTGCTCATCTTTCGCCAAGTTAATTGCTTCTTCTACTTGATTCGTCATTTTAGAAACTGTAGATGCCATGGAGTCAGTGATTCCCTCTTGTATTAACTTCTGTTTTAAGATAGCAGTTGGCATTGGAGATAAACTTAAATGCTGACATCTTGATCGAATAGTTGGAAGTAATGCATGCATTTTATCTGTTAATAGAATCGCCGTTATCTCGCTTTGAGGTTCCTCTAAAAACTTTAATAATGTGTTTGCAGCACTTACATTTAGTTGATCTGCATGATGTATTACATATATTTTTCTTTGCTTTTCAATAGTTGTTTTACTTAGAGCATGAACCAGTTCATCTACTTGTCCCTTTTTTATAAACTGACCATCCGGTTCTAGTTGCATATAGTTAAGGTGATTGAAGGATTTTAATCTTTTACATGATCGACATGTTTCACATGGAACATTATTTACGGGACTTTCACAAAAAAGAAGCTGAACGAAAAATTGCATTACTTTCACTTTCCCAGTTCCTTTAGCCCCTTCTAGAATATAGGCATGTCCAATTCGGTTTTTAGAGACAATTGTTTGAATTTGTTTAACTACGGTAGGTTGTAATCTGTCTACATCCTCTATCGACCAGTTTTCCATAACTTTCACCTCTTTCTATAGAAAAGAAAAATTACTTATGTAAGAAACAACCTGTTCTTCTGCAGCAATCTTCGTGTAAGCATATACTTTCTTGTGAAAAATCCCGCGTTTCGCAGTAAGCGAAAACACGGGAAACTTACGTGTATAAATTGATCAGTAATCCTTTTATCTCCCCAATTTTATCCAACAAATCTATTGAACTTTTTTCTTGGTTTAAGATTTCTTCTGCCAATTCCACTAATTTTTCGTCGATTGTTTCTACAAGTTTCAATTTTCTACCTTCACCGAAACGATTCCATGTATGGGACTGCTTTAACCCCATTCCAAAATCTACGGCTTCGTGTAAAAATTTTCGGATAAGCATTTTAAATTTGGCCATATCACGTAGGTTGCGGGAACGTGCGAGACGATCTCCAGCTGTGGAAATGTCTCCTAGTAGCCTTGTCATCGTATCTGTCTGCATGCGTTGTTCTTGTTTTATAACCATTTGGCCAAATTTTACTGACTGATTTCCATTCTGCATAGCGTCTTTTCGTATATTATCTATGCCGACACGCATATCTTGGTTAATCTTCACTGTTTACTACTCCTTCCTTCATTATTAAAAATGATGGAATTGTTCAATTGGGAGTACGAATACTGTAGCCCCTCCAACCTCAACCTCAACCGGATATGGAATATACGAATCTGCATTTCCTCCCATTGGAGATACAGGCGCTACCATCTGCTCTCTAGCTCTACAATTATCTCTTATAAGCTCTAAAGCTGAAGCAACTAGAGAATCATCGGTACCGATTAGAAATGTAGTATTCCCAGATCTTAAGAAACCACCTGTACTTGCCAGTTTTGTTGCTCTAAACTTTGCCTTTGTTAATGCATTAGACAACCTATTACTATCCTGATCTTGAACTACCGCTACTATCAATTTCATCGATACTCACCCCTATTAATATTTTTTCTTTATTATACCACGAATTATCTAATTATTTCTAACTCGCGTTTGATGATTACATATGTTTCGTCTAAAACGTTCTCAATTGTTTGAGAGGCATCGATTACTTGTATACGTTCCGGGTATTTTTCAACTAATGACAAATAACCTGCTCGTACTTTTTGATGGAATGCTAAATTTTCTACATCTAATCGATTTTTTTCTCGTTCCTTATGAGCATTTATTCTAGCTAGTCCTACTGCTGGATCAATATCAAATAGCAATGTTTTTTCTGGCATTGTGTCTCCGATAGCAAACTTATTAATTGCCCATATCTCTTCTACGCCAATACCACGAGCAAACCCTTGATATGCCAAGGAACTATCAATAAATCGATCACAAATCACAATTTTCCCAGCTGCTAACGCTGGAAGAACCTTCTCTACTAAATGTTGTCTCCTAGCCGCAGCATATAATAGTGCTTCTGTACGGCTTTCCATCATTGTATGCTCATTATTCAAGATTATGTCCCGAATCTTTTCAGAAATCATAATACCACCAGGCTCCCGAGTCATTACTACCTCGTAGCCTTCATCTATTAGTCGTTCACCCAATAAATTCATAACAGTTGTTTTTCCTGCACCTTCTGGACCTTCACTTGTTATAAAATACCCTTTTTTTTGCACAGTTACTCCTCCACAACATATATTAACTTTTCCTCTAATTGATGTTCCCCTTGAAATGAAGCACCTTTTTCAATCCATGCCTCTAATTCGGTTAGAATGGGAACAGTAATTTTTTCCCCTGGTAGAAGTAGTGGAATCCCAGGGGGATAGGGAACAATCATCCCCTTGGCTATCCTACCGATTGACCTTGCATAAGGAATCCATTCTCCTTGTTTCTCATTGACTAGTTCTAAATGCATCTGTAAGGTAGAAATATTTTTTTGTTCCATGTAAAGTGTGCTACTCGTATACTCTGGAGTCTCTTTTTTTAAGTCCTCTATAGCATATTTCATTCGTTTTCTAATCTCTGCAAACGGAAATTCATGTTCTACTTTTAGTAAAGGGAGAATGAGTAAGACTTGATATATATCAGCAAGCTCAACATATATATTTTGTTTTTCAAAAGCTTGCTGCACTTGAAACCCAGAATATTTTCCGACTCGTATTAACAGTTTTAAAGGATCGTCTACTTGGACTACCTCTATTAATGGAATAGTTTCTAATGCATCTATAAACACTTCTCTTCTATCCAACAACTGTTTATAATCCATCGGGCTATATCTTTCCACATAACTTCTTGCATCATCAAGAGAGGCTAAGATTAGATAAGAAGGACTACTGGATTGTAACATTCTTAAGTATTTATTAACTCTCTTACTTTCAATCAAGTGAGAGCGAATATGTATATATGAACCCATTGTTAGCGAAGGTAGTGTTTTATGAGCTGATTGGACAACCACATCAGCTCCATATAACAAAGCTGACTTTGGAAACTCTTTATGTGACTGGAAGTGTGCGCCATGTGCCTCATCTACTAGCACAGGCATTTCCAGACTATGACAAAGGTTAATGATCTCCTCTAAGTCCCGAGAACAAACTCCATAATAGTTTGGATAGGTTAGGACAACTGCTTTAGCAAAAGGATACTGTTGAATTGCTTCTTCAATCACCTCTAACGGTACATAAGATGCCGTCTTACTATGTTCATCCCATATAGGTGATACATAAATTGGCTCTGCGCCCACCAGTTCAATTGCATGAAAAATAGATTTGTGCGCATTCCGTTGCACAATAATTTGTTCACCGTACTGGCAAGTCGCATATATCATAGCTATATTTCCAATAGTCGTTCCATTCACTAAAAAGAAACTGTCATCGGTGTTATATAGTCTAGTAAGTAACTCTTCTGCTTCTTTAATTGCTTCTTTTGGATGGTGATAATCATCTAATCCATCTAACTCAGTTAAATCATATTGCATCGAATTGCTAATAAGTTGTGGTAGATTGGATAAAAGTCCATGTTTATGTCCAGGCACATGAAAAGAAATCGACTTTTTCTTATGAAATTGCTCCAATGCCTCAACTAATGGTCTTTTTTCTTGCATCATATTTACCTCACAATACGTTCTAATTTCTTTCTCTATTATACATGAATTGTCCTTAAGTTTAAAAAGTGTCCTGCAAACACTGGATTCATAAGAGAGGAAAGAATGAAAAATACTCCTTGTTTCCCTTTCAACACACTTTCATTCTTTGAAGGTAGTGTAGAGCGATATACAAGTAGGTGGACGCTTCCACGGGCACTCCAATGAATACAGGGTATAGTACTCCGTTAGTGAAGGTTGGAGCATGGTCGTCTATTTTTTTGACTCAGTATAGAAAAAAGAAGTCGTTACCGATATAACTCGGTAACGACTTCTTTTTGGTGCCCAGCGACGTCCTACTCTCACAGGGGGAAACCCCCAACTACCATCGGCGCTGAAGAGCTTAACTTCCGTGTTCGGTATGGGAACGGGTGTGACCTCTTCGCCATCATCACTAGACTCTTTTGGCTTCCAATATACGGCGCATTGCGTTGTCAACTTCATTCGATCTGTCAGTCACGTACGTTAGTACGTTCCTTCCTTCTCTCACTTGTTTCCTAGCACTGCTTGTATCTTGAAACCCTCATAATAGAGTGCTTGTTCACTCAAAACTGGATAAACGACATTGTTACGTTAAACAAAATTTGGTTAAGTCCTCGATCGATTAGTATTCGTCAGCTGCACGTGTCGCCACGCTTCCACCCCGAACCTATCTACCTCATCGTCTTTGAGGGATCTTACTTACTTGCGTAATGGGAAATCTCATCTTGAGGGGGGCTTCGTGCTTAGATGCTTTCAGCACTTATCCCGTCCACACATAGCTACCCAGCGATGCTCTTGGCAGAACAACTGGTACACCAGCGGTGTGTCCATCCCGGTCCTCTCGTACTAAGGACAGCTCCTCTCAAATTTCCTACGCCCACGACGGATAGGGACCGAACTGTCTCACGACGTTCTGAACCCAGCTCGCGTACCGCTTTAATGGGCGAACAGCCCAACCCTTGGGACCGACTACAGCCCCAGGATGCGATGAGCCGACATCGAGGTGCCAAACCTCCCCGTCGATGTGGACTCTTGGGGGAGATAAGCCTGTTATCCCCGGGGTAGCTTTTATCCGTTGAGCGATGGCCCTTCCATGCGGAACCACCGGATCACTAAGCCCGTCTTTCGACCCTGCTCGACTTGTAGGTCTCGCAGTCAAGCTCCCTTCTGCCTTTACACTCTTCGAATGATTTCCAACCATTCTGAGGGAACCTTTGGGCGCCTCCGTTACACTTTAGGAGGCGACCGCCCCAGTCAAACTACCCGCCTGACACTGTCTCCTACCCGGGTTACGGGTATGGGTTAGAATTTCAATACAACCAGGGCAGTATCCCACCGACGCCTCCTCCGAAGCTGGCGCTCCGGGCTCTAAGGCTCCTGCCTATCCTGTACAAGTTGCACCAAAATTCAATATCAAGCTATAGTAAAGCTCCACGGGGTCTTTCCGTCCTGTCGCGGGTAACCTGCATCTTCACAGGTACTATAATTTCACCGAGTCTCTCGTTGAGACAGTGCCCAGATCGTTACGCCTTTCGTGCGGGTCGGAACTTACCCGACAAGGAATTTCGCTACCTTAGGACCGTTATAGTTACGGCCGCCGTTTACTGGGGCTTCAATTCGCACCTTCGCTTGCGCTAAGCACTCCTCTTAACCTTCCAGCACCGGGCAGGCGTCAGCCCATATACTTCACCTTACGGTTTTGCATAGACCTGTGTTTTTGCTAAACAGTCGCCTGGGCCTATTCACTGCGGCTCTTCTAGGCTATGAACCCAAAAGAGCACCCCTTCTCCCGAAGTTACGGGGTCATTTTGCCGAGTTCCTTAACGAGAGTTCTCTCGCTCACCTTAGGATTCTCTCCTCGACTACCTGTGTCGGTTTGCGGTACGGGCACCTTTCACCTCGCTAGAGGCTTTTCTTGGCAGTGTGAAATCAGGAACTCTAGACATACGTCCTCGCCATCACAGCTCAATGTTAAAGAATGCGGATTTGCCTACATTCACACCTTACTGCTTGGACATGCATAACCAACAGCATGCTTACCCTATCCTTCTGCGTCCCCCCATTACTCAAACGGTGGTTTGGTGGTACAGGAATATCAACCTGTTATCCATCGCCTACGCCTATCGGCCTCGGCTTAGGTCCCGACTAACCCTGAGCGGACGAGCCTTCCTCAGGAAACCTTAGTCATACGGTGGACGGGATTCTCACCCGTCTTTCGCTACTCATACCGGCATTCTCACTTCTAAGCGCTCCACCAGTCCTTCCGGTCTGACTTCAACGCCCTTAGAACGCTCTCCTACCACTGATACCAAAGGTATCAATCCACAGCTTCGGTGATTTGTTTAGCCCCGATACATTTTCGGCGCAGCGTCACTCGACCAGTGAGCTATTACGCACTCTTTAAATGATGGCTGCTTCTAAGCCAACATCCTGGTTGTCTAAGCAACGCCACATCCTTTTCCACTTAACAAATACTTTGGGACCTTAGCTGGTGGTCTGGGCTGTTTCCCTCTTGACTACGGATCTTATCACTCGCAGTCTGACTCCCAAACATAAATCATTGGCATTCGGAGTTTGTCTGAATTCGGTAACCCGGGATGGGCCCCTAGTCCAAACAGTGCTCTACCTCCAAGATTCTAACGTTTGAGGCTAGCCCTAAAGCTATTTCGGAGAGAACCAGCTATCTCCAGGTTCGATTGGAATTTCTCCGCTACCCACACCTCATCCCCGCACTTTTCAACGTGCGTGGGTTCGGACCTCCAGTAAGTGTTACCTTACCTTCATCCTGGACATGGGTAGATCACCTGGTTTCGGGTCTACGACCACATACTCATTCGCCCTATTCAGACTCGCTTTCGCTGCGGCTCCGTCTTCTCGACTTAACCTTGCATGGGATCGTAACTCGCCGGTTCATTCTACAAAAGGCACGCTATCACCCATTAACGGGCTCTAACTACTTGTAGGCACACGGTTTCAGGATCTATTTCACTCCCCTTCCGGGGTGCTTTTCACCTTTCCCTCACGGTACTGGTTCACTATCGGTCACTAGGTAGTATTTAGCCTTGGGAGATGGTCCTCCCAGATTCCGACGGAATTTCACGTGTTCCGCCGTACTCAGGATACACTCAAGAGAGAATGAATTTTAGACTACGGGGCTTTTACCCTATCCTGCGGACCTTTCCAGATCGCTTCGTCTAACTCATTCCTTTGTAACTCTATGTAGAGTGTCCTACAACCCCAAAAGGCAAGCCTTTTGGTTTGGGCTATTCCCGTTTCGCTCGCCGCTACTCAGGGAATCGAATTTTCTTTCTCTTCCTCCAGGTACTTAGATGTTTCAGTTCCCTGGGTGTGTCTCAGATGCGCTATGTATTCACGCAAATGTACTGCTCCATTACGAACAGTGGGTTTCCCCATTCGGAAATCTCCGGATCAAAGCTCACTTACAGCTCCCCGAAGCATATCGGTGTTAGTGCCGTCCTTCGTCGACTCCTAGTGCCAAGGCATTCACCGTGCGCCCTTATTAACTTAACCTAAAAGTTAAAAAGTCTTACACGTCGTGATTACGTAAATAATCACAACAGAATTTCTTGTTGTTTATTGTTTCAATGTCGTTTTATCCAGTTTTCAAAGAACAAGCGTTGAATCTTCATATAAAATGAACATTCAAAACTGAACTGCAAAACGTTAAGATACGAATAAAAATTCGTATTCCGATATTATCCTTAGAAAGGAGGTGATCCAGCCGCACCTTCCGATACGGCTACCTTGTTACGACTTCACCCCAATCATCTGTCCCACCTTCGGCGGCTGGCTCCCGTAAGGGTTACCCCACCGACTTCGGGTGTTACAAACTCTCGTGGTGTGACGGGCGGTGTGTACAAGGCCCGGGAACGTATTCACCGTGGCATGCTGATCCACGATTACTAGCGATTCCGGCTTCATGTAGGCGAGTTGCAGCCTACAATCCGAACTGAGAACGGTTTTATGGGATTTGCTCACCCTCGCGGGGTTGCGACCCTCTGTACCGTCCATTGTAGCACGTGTGTAGCCCAGGTCATAAGGGGCATGATGATTTGACGTCATCCCCACCTTCCTCCGGTTTATCACCGGCAGTCACCTTAGAGTGCCCAACTGAATGCTGGCAACTAAGATCAAGGGTTGCGCTCGTTGCGGGACTTAACCCAACATCTCACGACACGAGCTGACGACAACCATGCACCACCTGTCACCGCTGTCCCCGAAGGGAAAAGCCTATCTCTAGGCCGGTCAGCGGGATGTCAAGACCTGGTAAGGTTCTTCGCGTTGCTTCGAATTAAACCACATGCTCCACCGCTTGTGCGGGCCCCCGTCAATTCCTTTGAGTTTCAGTCTTGCGACCGTACTCCCCAGGCGGAGTGCTTAATGCGTTAGCTGCAGCACTAAGGGGCGGAAACCCCCTAACACTTAGCACTCATCGTTTACGGCGTGGACTACCAGGGTATCTAATCCTGTTTGCTCCCCACGCTTTCGCGCCTCAGCGTCAGTTACAGACCAGAAAGCCGCCTTCGCCACTGGTGTTCCTCCAAATCTCTACGCATTTCACCGCTACACTTGGAATTCCGCTTTCCTCTTCTGTACTCAAGTCCCCCAGTTTCCAATGACCTTCCACGGTTGAGCCGTGGGATTTCACATCAGACTTAAAGGACCGCCTGCGCGCGCTTTACGCCCAATAATTCCGGACAACGCTTGCCACCTACGTATTACCGCGGCTGCTGGCACGTAGTTAGCCGTGGCTTTCTAATGAGGTACCGTCAAGGTACGAGCAGTTACTCTCATACTTGTTCTTCCCTCACAACAGAGTTTTACGATCCGAAAACCTTCTTCACTCACGCGGCATTGCTCCATCAGACTTTCGTCCATTGTGGAAGATTCCCTACTGCTGCCTCCCGTAGGAGTCTGGGCCGTGTCTCAGTCCCAGTGTGGCCGATCACCCTCTCAGGTCGGCTACGCATCGTCGCCTTGGTGAGCCGTTACCTCACCAACTAGCTAATGCGCCGCGGGCCCATCCTGTAGTGACAGCGAGATGCCGTCTTTTAACATCTCCCCATGTGAGGAAATGGATTATTCGGTATTAGCCCCGGTTTCCCGGAGTTATCCCAATCTACAGGGCAGGTTGCCCACGTGTTACTCACCCGTCCGCCGCTAAATCAGAAGAAGCAAGCTTCTTCGTCATTCGCTCGACTTGCATGTATTAGGCATGCCGCCAGCGTTCGTCCTGAGCCAGGATCAAACTCTCCATAATAGTTCACTTCCAGTATGCAGAGCACATTGAAAGCGAACAAATTAGAACTAGTTTAAAAGCTCATTTTGTTTTGCTGGCATCATCATTAAATGATGTCCAAAATTGTTTTGCTATCATCCTAACAAGTTAGTTGAAAGCTATGTTTCTTAACGTTTTGCATGTTCAGTTTTCAATGTTCATGTTGTCTGCCATAATGTATTACCTCTTGGCGACTTCTACAATATTACTCGCTTCTCATGATAAAGTCAACACTTTTTGCAAACTTTTTTAAATTAATATAGAAATCGCTACAACAGAGATGATTCCGGGTATACCTAACACTGCCGCTACAGTACCTGTAAACAAATTCACCGGTATTGCATAACCCATTGACCCCACCAATAAATGTACACCATATAATAAGAGTATGGAAAAACCTAAACGAAACAACAAGATAGATAGTCCTTCAAAAAACTTTGGGAATGAATTACGAAATAACAAAAAAGATAAAAGTAATAGTGAACATATAATGATAACAAACTTCATGAGTTACACCCTCCATAAAATCATATCTATCATTATATGTAACTATTGCTCTTGTTATTCTATTTGAGGATGACATTTCTGATCCTTGCTTCTTTATATAGATAGAAGTGGATACTTTCTGCCATTTTCCTTTTAGCAACTGCATCTAAATCGTAGTCATTTAAGTAATCCTCTATTAACTGGGCCTGATGCCACTCTGACTTTGTTTCTTTCATGAGTGTAATGAATTGCTTATCGAATTCCTTTTTCATTTTCCCTTTTTTAGAAAACATCACACCAACACATCCTCCTACAACTCTCGGCGACCTTCTAGAGCTTTAGAGAGAGTTACTTCATCTGCATACTCTAAATCTCCACCTACAGGTAATCCATGAGCAATTCTAGTTGTTTTAATACCAGACGGTTTAACAAGACGTGAAATATACATCGCCGTTGCTTCTCCTTCTATAGTAGGATTGGTAGCTAGTATTAGTTCTTCGATTTCTGTATTTTGCAATCTTTTCAAAAGCGAAGGTACATTGATATCTTCTGGGCCAATTCCATCCATTGGTGAAATTGCTCCATGAAGTACGTGGTATCGTCCGTTATAATCTCTCATCTTTTCCAAGGCAATTACATCTTTTGTATCTTGAACCACACAGATTAAAGATGCATCTCTTTGTTGATCCTGACAAATATGACAAGGATCAATATCGGTTATATGCCCACATACAGAACAAAAACTTAAATTTCGTTTTGCATCAACTAAAGCTTTTGCAAAATCTAAAACAGTATCTTCTTTCATGGTTAAGACAAAAAAAGCCAGACGGGCCGCTGTTTTCGGCCCTATTCCCGGCAATTTCATAAAACTATCAATTAGTTTTGATATCGGTTCAGGATAATGCATCTATTATTCCTCCTAGAACATGCCAGGAAGGTTCAACCCTTTCGTGAATTGACCCATTGTGGAGTTCGCTGTTTCTTCTGCTTTTTTAATAGCATCATTTGTAGCAATAACGATTAAATCTTGAAGCATTTCAATATCATCTGGATCTACTACTGCTGGATCTAGTTCTACTTCTAGTACTTCCTTTTGTCCTGAAACTATAACTTTCACCATGCCACCACCGGCTACTGCTTCAAAACGTTGAGTAGCTAGTTCTTCTTGTGCCTCTTCCATCTTCTTTTGCATTTTTTGCATTTGTTTCATCATACCTTGCATATTTCCCATTCCACGCATAATAATTTTCCTCCTTAGTTATCTTGTACTTCTACAAATTCTTTTCCGAATAATTTCTCCGCCTCTACTATCAACGGATCCTCTGATACTTGTTCCATCGCCTGTAATAGTTCCATTGAGTCATTTGGCTCAGAGGAATTTCCATCAGTTTCTGGAGCGCTTTGTTTTAAACCGTTTTGCTTAATAAAGTCTTCTCGAATCTTTAACCAATTTTCTTCAGGCACATATAACACTTCATACATAGTCCCTGTTAAGTTAGCAATTAACTGGGGAAACGAAGTAGAAAATGTTTTGTTCTCCATAGCCATTTGACAATGAATATCATACTTGAATTTTAACACAAATGCATTAGAAGATGCTGCTACAGGCTCTGCATCATTTAATAAAGCAGCATGAGATTTTTGCAATTGTTGTAAAATACTTGCCCACTGAGATTTAATCACCTGGATATCGGTTTTTGTGGCGGTCTTCAAAATTTCTGATATCCGACCACTCGATACTTTGACGCCTCCAGAGGACTTTTGTCTTTGACGCTTTGGTTGATCTTGCGTTCCAGTAGTAGCTTGCAATGTCATCCCTTGGCTTAATTGCTGTTGTAGTTGTTGTAATTGTGTTTCAAGTACTCGTACCTTTGTTTCTAACTCCGAGTTACTCTCACTTGATACGGTTCCTTCTTTTGGTACGTGTGCCAATCGAATTATTGCTGTTTCTAGATATACTTTCGCATGATTAGAAAAACGCATTTCTTGTTGTGTATTTGTCAAGATAGAAATGCCTTTGTATAAGGTATCTACTTGAAACTTGGAAGCAAGCTCTAAAAACATAGAGTCTCCTGTCGCTATTTCTAGTAATTCAGTTTGCTCAGGAGCAACAAGCAGGACAAGTAAGTCTCTATAGAAAGTTATAAAATCCTCTGTTAATCGAACTGGATCTTTGCCATCTTCGATTAACTTTTCTATACAAGCTAAGGCCTTGGCTATATCTTTGTCTATCAATGCATCTGCTAATTGAAAAAAGACTTCCTGCCCGATTGAACCAGTTACCAGTAATGCATCTTCAATGGTCATTTTATCAGCACTAAAGGATACAACTTGATCGAGCATACTAAGTGCATCACGCATACCGCCGGCGGCTGATTGCGCAATGATTTTCAGTACATCTTCATCGTATTCAATTTTTGCATCCGTTAATACCTCTTCCATGCGAGAGACAATATCACTGGATGTAATTCGTTTAAAATCAAAACGCTGACACCTAGAGATAATAGTTAATGGTATTTTATGTGGTTCTGTTGTTGCTAAGATGAACACAGCATGGGCTGGTGGTTCTTCTAGTGTCTTCAGTAATGCATTGAATGCACTCGTGGAAAGCATATGCACTTCATCGATAATATACACTTTATATTTAGCATTAGAAGGTGCAAATCGTACTTTTTCGATAATATCACGCATTTCTTCTACTCGAGAGTTAGAAGCTGCGTCAAATTCAATCACATCTGTATTTGAGCCTTCTGTTATACTTTTACAAGTTTCACATGTATTACAAGGCTCTTTTGCTGGACCATTTTCACAATTCAAAGCCTTTGCAAATATTTTCGCTGCACTAGTTTTACCTGTACCTCGAGGACCAGAAAATAAATAAGCATGTGTTGTTTTGTTGTAAAGGAGGGCATTTTGAAGAGTTTGCTTAATATGAGTTTGACCGGACATTTCCGCAAACGATTGTGGCCTATAAGCACGGTAAAAAGCTTGATACGACAATCATTTCCCTCCTTCTCATTTCTAATTGTTAATGGTTTCTATTATACCATAAAGCTAACTAGACTTCGCTTATTTATGTATAGTAAATCTTTTTTCCAAATAAAAAACTCATCTGTCTATTAGACAAATGAGTTGAAGTTTAATATTAAATGCCGTGCACCTTCCTTCGATTGAAACACATAAGCGGCACCTTTGTCGTTAACTCAGTTTAGGCTACCCCGCGGCACATGAGAAAACACCACTTAATGCTGCTTCCTTCCGGACCTGACATGGTTCATGGGTACCCATTGCGCAGGACCCAAACGTCAACGTCACGTGCAAATACCAGACCCTACATGTATTCAACCTCAGAGAAGGAGTTCAGTCTCGCTAGAGCGGATTGCGAGTTACAAGACACCGCTACCTTCCCACCTAGCACGGCATTTACAAGTATACTTTTTTTATAGACAAAAATCAATGATAAAGCACAAGTAAATTTATATACATTTACTATTTTATAGTAATAACATAAAGATTTTTTAAAAAATAGAGATAATATTGGCTCGTTTCTTTTCACAATGGTCATATATAGTTTCTCACACTCATTTGACTAAAAATATGTTGACATTCATTTTCTTCTATGATAAATTAGTTGATGTACTTCGGAGGAATACCCAAGTCTGGCTGAAGGGATCGGTCTTGAAAACCGACAGGCGGGTCATACCGCGCGGGGGTTCGAATCCCTCTTCCTCCTCCATTTTATATACACACGCATAAATTTGAGATTGAATTCGTTACATAGGTAACGAATTTTTCTTAAAACATTGTGTTCAGAATATTAAGAAGGTAGCGATATCCGTTAGCTTCTTTTTTTACGCCAAAATAACTTACTTATATAAAAATCCTCCTGTAAATAATCACAGGAGGATTTTATTTATTTACGAATAATAGCAGTTTGTTCCATGAATTGACCAACGCGTTCTAAAATTGTTTCTACGTCATTCGGGTTTGTCATAATATCATAATCATTAATATTCAAACGAAGTACTGGACAACCATTGAATGCATCAATCCATCGCTCATAGCGTCCATGCATTTCTTCCCAGTAAGAGATAGGGGTTTGCTGCTCCATTGGGCGACCTCTATCGTGAATTCGATCGATAATGTCATCCATTGATCCTTCTAAATATATTAGTAAGTTTGGATGTGGGAAATATGGAGTCATTACCATAGCTTCAAACAAGCTCGTATAGGTTTCATGATCTACAGGATCCATCGTACCTTTTTCTTTATGCATTTGTGCAAATATACCAGTATCTTCATAAATAGAACGGTCTTGTATAAAGCCACCGCCATACTCAAACATTCTTTTTTGCTCTTTAAAACGTTCAGCTAGGAAGTAGATTTGTAAATGAAAGCTCCACTTAGAAAAGTCTTCGTAAAAACGATCTAAATAAGGGTTTGTATCTACTTTTTCAAAAGACGTTTTAAAATGTAATGCTTCTGCTAATGCTTTAGTCATTGTTGATTTACCCACTCCAACAGTTCCTGCAATTGTAATGACTGCATTTGAAGGGATGCCATATTTCTCTCTTAAACTCATTATTAATAACTCCTTTTATGCAATGTTGCATCTACTTTTTCTAGTATTATTTGTAGGTCCTTACCATTTTGAACAAAATCTATCTCGTTTCCACTTATTCGAAGAACTGGTACTTCAGGATGCTTTTGTTCGAAGTCATCGATAAACATTCGATAATCTGCTGAGAGCTGCTCCAAGTAGTCAGGGCTAATTTTTTTCTCGAAATCCCTTCCTCGCATATCAATTCGACTAAGAAGTACATCTATACTTGCATCTATATATATGACCATATTAGGAACAGGCATATCCTTTGTTAGGATTTGATATATTGATTCATACTTTTCATATTCTACTTCACTCAATGTACGTTTCGCGAAAATTAGATTTTTGAAAATATGATAATCAGCCACAACTGGATTTTCTTTTGATAAATATTTTTTCTCTATATCACTTAATTGTTTATAACGATTACACAGAAAAAACATCTCTGTTTGGAAACTCCACTCTGCTATATCCTCGTAAAACTTGTTTAAAAAAGGATTCTCATCCACAATTTCTTTCAGTAATGCAAATTGATATTTGGCCGAAATAGCTTTCGCCAGGGAAGTCTTCCCAACCCCTATTGGACCTTCTACTGTTATAAATGGAATGGACATAAGTTTTAACCTCACTCTAAGATTTCAAGTCGTATCATCTATTTTAGCACACGCTGAAAACGAAAAATAGAGCAAATCCACCTTTCCAAGGAAAGGCTAATTTGCTCTATTTTTTCTTCACTTGGAACATTTCATGAAGTAAGTACCAATTTTGTGGAAAGTCAAATCCACTATGCCAATATGCTATTCCTAGCAGCTGCAGTTCTATTAAAAGTTTGAATTTAGCTTGAATAGAACGTGCATCTTCAAACCAAACCTCGTGTTCGATACCATTCTGCCAATAGTGAAAGAAAGGAGCCTGTGCATTTTGATCGTACTCGATTGCGGCATTTCGATCCTTTGCTAGTTGAATAGCCTGTTGTGGACTTAATGCCCTAGCATTTGGGTTTCCTACCTTATAAGGTAATGTCCAATCATATCCATACAAATTCTGCCCCATCATAATTTTACTTGGCAGTATTTCTGTCTTTGCATATTCCAATACTCTACGAACTGGTCCAATTGGAGAGACAGCCATCGGTGGCCCACCACTATATCCCCATTCATAGGTCATAATAACAACAAAATCTGCTACTTCTCCTATTGCCTTATAGTCAAAAGCTTCATACCATCTTCCTGGTTGATCGGCACTAGTCTTAGGCGGAAGTGTTACGGATATAACATATCCTTTAGCAAATTCTTTAAATTCCTTTATAAAGTTCACGTAGTTTTCTCTATCCGTCGCTTCCATATATTCAAAATCTATATGAATATGCTTCGTTCCTCTTTTTTCAGCCTCTGCCACTGCTTGTTTAAACAAATTGGTCTTCACTGCTTCATCGGTGAAAATGGTATGAGCTAGAGAAGCATTAAACCCATAATCTTCAATATTCGCTATGACAATCACTGTTTCTACCTGTTGCTCTTTAGCAATTTCACTTAACGTCCCCCAATTCATCTCCGTCAATGAGCCGTCTCGTAGTACTTCATACGAAAAAGGCATCATATACGTTAAATTGGAGGCTACCTTCTCTACTTGCTCTAGCACACGTTCCGCAGGTACTTCTGTATACCATTCAACATACAAATTTGTTTCAATGGTAGGTCTGTTTGGACTTGGATTTGATGGTAGTACCAGCGCCTGGCCTATTACTAATACATCAGGGTCAGGAATTTCATTTATAGAGACAATACTTTCCACTGTTGTTCCGAACCGTTTGGCGATTGCATATAAACTATCTCCTTGTTTAACTATATGGATCAATGCATCACTCCTTCATCTTAGAGTATGCAAGTTCTCAAAAAAACATGCTAAACTAAGAAGAAGGAGTCGATGAAAAATGGATGAATATTATATGAATTTAGCCATAGAAGAAGCAAAGAAGGCAGCAGCCATTGGAGAAGTTCCTATAGGTGCTGTAATAGTACATAATGATCAAGTTATTGCATCGGCTTACAACTTAAGAGAAACAAGCCTAAATGCCACAACCCATGCAGAACTGCTCGCTATTCAAGAGGCCTGTGCAGCACTTAATAATTGGAGATTAGAAGAAACAACTTTATATGTTACCTTGGAGCCTTGCCCTATGTGTGCAGGAGCAATTTTACAGTCACGAATTCCTCGAGTAGTTTACGGAGCAAGAGATACCAAAGCCGGCTGTGTAGATTCCCTGTACAGACTATTAAATGACGATAGATTTAACCATTGCTGTGACGTCACAGAAGGCATTTTAGCAGAAGAATGCGGCAGTATACTCACTCAATTTTTCCGTAACCTTCGTGAACAAAAAAAGAACCAGAAACGCGGTTTATAGCGAATCTGGTCCTTTTTTTATTTAATAACAGTTTTTCCACCCATATATGGAACAAGAACTTCTGGAACTATAACTGTTCCATCTGCTTGTTGGTAATTTTCTAATATAGCCGCTACTGTTCGTCCCAGTGCTAATCCACTGCCATTTAAAGTATGCACATACTCAGGTTTTCCTCCAGCTTCACGACGAAAACGAATTCCTGCACGTCTAGCTTGGAAATCTTCAAAGTTACTACATGAAGAAATTTCTTTGTATTCACCATAGCTTGGTAGCCAAACCTCTAAATCGTATTTCTTTGCAGCTGTAAAGCCTAGATCTGCTGTACACATATGAAGTTTACGATATGGCAGACCTAACAATTGTAATACTTTTTCTGCATGTCCAGTTAAAAGTTCTAACTGCTCATAAGAATCCTCTGGCTTTACAAAACGAACTAACTCGACTTTGTTAAATTGATGTTGACGTATTAACCCACGAGTATCGCGACCTGCTGATCCAGCTTCAGAACGGAAACAAGCACTATAAGCAGTGAACGCTTGTGGAAGTTCCGCTCCATCTAATATTTCGTCTCTATAAAAATTTGTTACAGGTACTTCTGCCGTTGGTATTAAGAAATAATCCTCTTCTCCAATTAGGAAAGCATCCTCTTCAAACTTTGGAAGTTGCCCAGTGCCTGTAAGACTTGCACGATTTGCTAAATAAGGAGGAAGCATTTCTTCATAGCCATGCTCTTCAGCATGTAGGTCCATCATGAAGTTTAATAATCCACGTTCCAGTCTTGCTCCTAGTCCACGATAAAATGCAAAACGACTTCCTGTTACTTTTGCCGCTCGTTCAAAATCTACTAATTTTAAATCTGTCGCAATATCCCAATGTGCTTTCGTTTCAAAATCAAATGACGGAACTTCTCCCCATTTAAGTATTTCTACGTTATCATCTTCAGAATCACCAATCGGTACACTATCATGCGGAATATTGGGGATTCGCATCATCATATGTTCAAATTTTTCTTCTACATCCCGAAGCTCATCGTCTAATGATTTTATTGCATCGCCTACTTCACGCATACGTGCGATAAGTTCATCCGCATTTTCTTTGTTTCGTTTCATCAGAGATATTTTTTGAGAAAACTCGTTTCTTTCAGCCTTTAACACTTCTGTTTTCGCAATCAATTCACGACGCTTTTGATCTAAAGGTTGGAATTGATCAAATTCTGAAATATCTTCCCCACGCTTAGCAAGTTTTGCTTTAACTGTTTCATAATTATCACGTACAAATTTTACATCCAACATATAATATTCCTCCTTAAAATTTTGAAAACACAAAAAAGCCCCCATCCCATGAAAAAGGGACGAGAGCATACCCGCGTTGCCACCCTGATTGATCCTGTCATAGACAGAATCCACTTACTTGTACTCTAACGGCTTTTCAACCGGCACGACCTACTAATCATTCAGCCGCACAACTCAAAGGACGGATTCACAAGTGTTTATATCAGCTTTCACCAACCGCTGACTCTCTATAAAAAACGAGCTTGTTACTGCTTCCTATCATCGTTTTTGATTCATGAAATTACTCATACTTTACTATACGTGAACTTCTTTTGCAAGACTTTCCTATATCTTCTCTACAATATAACATTGCCTTCCTACATGACGAGAGTTTGTGAAAGGATTTCCAATTGTTTATGCAAGTGCTCCATTATTTTTATTAAATTTAGTATAATAAAATATGACCATACTATAAGTTTCTAAAATAAATCAAAAGAAGTGGTCAGATGGGAGAAATAATGGATTTCCTAATGTTTCAGTTAATACATAATTCAAAAACCCCACTATATGAACAATTATATCAATCCATAAAGAAAGCCATAATAAACGGAACAATTGAAGAAGGTATTAAGCTTCCCTCTAAAAGAAAGCTTGCCGAATATTTAGCAGTCAGTCAGACAACGATTGAGTTTGCCTATAGCCAGTTAGTTGCTGAAGGGTTTATAGTATCTGAACCTCGACGTGGATACTTTGTTCAAAATTTAGAAGAATTAGCGATCATTGAACAAGGTATTGCTTCTATCGTGCCGGAATCGACTGATACACCTTCCTTTTCGGTCGATCTTTCTACAGGTAAAATTGATACAGACTCTTTTCCTTTTAAGACTTGGAGAAGATATGCGAAGGACATTGTAAATGAAGAAAATGGGGAGTTACTACAGTTAGGTCATCCCCAAGGAGATTATTTATTAAGACAGCAAATTTCTTCTTACTTATTCCAATCTAGGGGAGTAAAGAGTACACCTGAACAAATTATTCTAGGCTCAGGTACTGAACAAATTATGCCGCTCATTATTCATTTGCTTGGTGAAAAGGCAGTGTATGGATTTGAAAACCCTGGGTATCCACTTACACATCACTTATTTTTTAATGATAGTAGGATGTCTGTACCTATAGCAGTAGATAATGATGGGGTCATAGTTTCTAAACTAGAGCAATCTTTTGCAAATGTGATGTATGTGACTCCCTCTCACCAGTTTCCGACAGGAGCAGTATTGTCTGCAACCCGCCGCAGCCAGTTACTAGCGTGGGCATATCAGCAGGATAATAGATACATTATTGAAGATGATTACGATAGCGAGTTTAGATACACGGGTAAGCCTATTCCATCCCTACAAGGTATAGATCAAAATGAACGGGTCATCTATTTGAGTACATTTTCTAAGTCACTAATGCCTTCTTTGCGAATAGCCTATGCAGTTCTACCAAAGTCTCTAATCTTACAATATAAACAAAGATTTTCTTATTATGCAGCTACAGTTCCTCGAATGGATCAGCATATACTAGCAAACTTTATGGAAGATGGTTACTTCGCAAAACATTTAAATAGAATGAGAAAAATTTATAAACGTAAGTTAGAAATTATTACAAAAACTATTTTACAATACCATCCCACGGTTAGTATTTCTGGAGAACAGGCGGGAATGCATATTTTACTGACCATTCGTACAACTAAAACAGAGACAGAACTAGTGAAACTTGCTGAGCAAGCGGACATTCGGATTTATGGTCTTCAGGATTACATTTCATCGAATTTAGATGAGCAAACTTTTCCAAAGCTTGTACTAGGTTTTGGTGGCCTAAAAATGGAACAAGTTGCTTCTTCTATTCATCAACTGATGAAAGCACTAGAAATTAAAAAGCACCGTAACTCTTGATGAGCTACGGTGCTTCTGCTATTTAAAATAATCCACCTATAAAGTCTGTTGTGCTGTTCCATAAATTACCGAAAAATTTACCGATCCCTTGGAACATTAAGCTTATCCAACTAGAACGTTCTACCGCTTCAGTAGTTACTACATCTGTTTCTGCCGCTTGATCAGTTATATAGCCATAGTCAGTTCCTTCAGATTTCTCTAAGTGAACTTTACCTACAACTGTGTCTTTTTTAATAGCTGCTTCAAGCGTCTCTTTAGTTGGTGTAAATACAGGCTTGTACAATTCTTTTTCATTTGTCTTAATAATCATAGAAATGGGTTCCTTCACAGCAATTGCAACTGTGTCCTCTTTCCCTTTTTCTACTTTTAATGTGGCTTGTTTTGGAATTTTAAATCCTGCTGGAACAATCTCTTCTTTAGAAAACTGGGAGAACCCATAATCTAATAGAGCTCTTGTTGCATCAAAACGTGCTTTGTACGAACCTTTTCCATCTGCACCCACTGCTTTCATTACGACAGAAATAACACGCATTCCGTTCTTTTGAGCAGTTGCAGTAAAGGAATGACCTGCAAATTCTGTTGTTCCGGTTTTCAATCCATCTACGCCTTCATATTCATATACTAAACCTGGTAACATCCAGTTCCAGTTACTCATCTCTATTGCATCAGAAGTTCCTTCACGGAATATTTTCTTAGGAATCTTTGTAGTTTCTAAAACTTCAGGGAAATCTTTCATCAAATAATATGCAAGAATTGCCACTGATTTGGCAGGCATTACGTTTTCATCAGAAGCATTAGTACTCGCTGGGTGCATACCTTGTAAATCTTCATTATTTAGACCTGAAGAATTGACGAATTTATATCCTTCTAGTCCCATCTCTGCTGCTTTTTCATTCATTAGCTTTATAAAATTATCTTCAGTACCTGCAATTGTTTCAGCAATTGCTATAGTAGCAGCATTTGCAGAATATATGGCCATTGCTTCATAAAGCTCTTGAATAGAATAGCTACCATCTTCACGTAGTGGTACATTACTTAAACGACGATCCTGAGAGATTTTGTATGTATATTCAGTAACATTATATTGTTGATCCCATGTTACTTTACCTTCTGCTATTGCTTCAAATAACAAATACTCCGTCATCATTTTCGTCATACTTGCTATTCCAAGCGCTGTCTCAGAATTCTTTTCATATAAAATTTTTCCTGTCTCTGCATCGATTAAAATTGCTGCATCTACATTTAAATTCAAGCTTTCCTCTGCTTTTGTAGCAGCAGGCATACTACATACTACTGACACAAGAAACATCGGAAGTACAAGCCACTTTATCATTGATGTCATCCATACCTTCTTCACTATCGTACCTCCACCTTTTGGTTTTATCATTGCTCATTTTATCATACTTTAGCAAGGTAGGACACTTGTATACAAAAAAGCACCCATTCGTCCTAGTTTAAGACGACAAATGGGTGCAAAAGTTTCTATCTAGTGCAATTACTTACGATATAGAGTAGTTTGGAGCTTCTTTCGTAATTTGAACATCATGAGGATGACTTTCACGTAATCCAGCACCAGTCATGCGGATAAATTGTGCATTCTCTCTTAGCGCTTCAAGTGTACCTGTTCCACAATACCCCATTCCTGCACGAACACCACCTAGTAATTGGTGCACAGTATCAGAAAGTGGTCCTTTATAAGGAAGACGGCCTTCAATGCCTTCTGGAACTAATTTTTTTGCATCTTCTTGGAAGTAACGGTCTTTTGAGCCTTTTTCCATAGCTGCAATTGATCCCATTCCGCGATAAGTTTTAAAACGTCTGCCTTGGAAAATTTCTGTTTCTCCAGGACTCTCTGTCGTACCAGCAAGTAAACTTCCTAACATAACAACATGTCCACCAGCAGCTAAAGCTTTTACAATATCACCTGAATACTTAATACCACCATCAGCAATTATTGTTTTACCTGCTTTGCGAGCCTCTGTAGCACAATCGTATATAGCTGTAATTTGAGGAACCCCAACACCCGCTACAACACGAGTAGTACAAATAGAACCAGGGCCGATACCAACTTTGACAACATCAGCTCCTGCTTCAAATAAAGCCTTAGTTGCTTCACCAGTAGCAACGTTACCAGCTACGATATCTAAATCTGGATAAGTGTTGCGAATTTCTTTTACCGTATCCATAACCCCTTGAGAATGACCATGTGCTGTATCAATAACAATCACATCTACTTGTGCTTCTACAAGTTTTTGCACTCTAAGCATCGTATCTTTTGTAACACCTACTGCAGCGCCAACTAACAAGCGTCCATGATGATCCTTTGCAGCATTAGGAAATTCAATCACTTTTTCAATATCTTTAATAGTGATTAATCCTTTTAGTTTTCCATTTTCATCAACGATAGGTAACTTTTCAATTTTATATTGTTGAAGAATTTTCTCTGCATCCTCAAGAGTGGTTCCAACAGAAGCTGTAACTAGTTGTTCCTTTGTCATTACATCATCAATTTTTAAAGAGTAATCTTGAATAAAACGTAAATCACGGTTTGTGATAATGCCGACTAATTGTAAATCTTCTTCATTATTTACAATAGGGACACCGGAAATTCTATATTTCCCCATCAAATGCTCTGCATCATATACTTGATGAGTTGGAGTTAAAAAGAAAGGATCTGTAATAACTCCATTTTCTGAACGTTTAACTGTTAGTACTTGTTCAGATTGTTCTTCAATACTCATATTTTTATGAATAATTCCAAGTCCGCCCTGACGTGCCATTGCTATTGCCATTTTAGCTTCTGTTACTGTGTCCATTCCTGCACTAATCATTGGTATATTTAATTTAATTTTATCCGTTAATTGCACAGATAAATTGATATCTTTTGGTAAAACTTCCGATTGAGCTGGAACTAATAAAACATCATCAAATGTTAATCCTTCTTTTTGAAATTTAGACTCCCACATTTTTCAAAATTCCTCCTCGTTAAATGAATATTATTACAAGGTTATCAGCGCTTCTTGTAAGTGTCAAGAATCCGCAAATAATATGTTTATTCGGATTTTTCTTTCTATATTATTTAAATCAACTACTAATGCTTAATTTTCTTAATATGTATATATAAAGTAGAAATATGATTAATGTTCGAGCAATTATATAAGATTACTTATTTTAACCAGTTCAAATGCGGTGCTTTATAGATGTTAGACTTAGTGGAGTTTTCATTTTATCGATAGGTATATACTTTAAGAGATTATTCTATCTGCTGAGGATTAAGATTTTTTAGTATTGAATAGAATAAAAAAAGTCGTTACCGATATAACTCGGTAACGACTTCTTTTTGGTGCCCAGCGACGTCCTACTCTCACAGGGGGAGACCCCCAACTACCATCGGCGCTGAAGAGCTTAACTTCCGTGTTCGGTATGGGAACGGGTGTGACCTCTTCGCCATCATCACTAGACTCTTTCGGCTTCCAATATACGGCGCATTGCGTTGTCAACTTCATTCGATCTGTCAGTCACGTACGTTAGTACGTTCCTTCCTTCTCTCACTTGTTTCCTAGCACTGCTTGTGTCTTGAAACCCTCATAAATAGAGTGCTTGTTCACTCAAAACTGGATAAACGACATTGTTACGTTAAACAAAATTTGGTTAAGTCCTCGATCGATTAGTATTCGTCAGCTGCACGTGTCGCCACGCTTCCACCCCGAACCTATCTACCTCATCGTCTTTGAGGGATCTTACTTACTTGCGTAATGGGAAATCTCATCTTGAGGGGGGCTTCGTGCTTAGATGCTTTCAGCACTTATCCCGTCCACACATAGCTACCCAGCGATGCTCTTGGCAGAACAACTGGTACACCAGCGGTGTGTCCATCCCGGTCCTCTCGTACTAAGGACAGCTCCTCTCAAATTTCCTACGCCCACGACGGATAGGGACCGAACTGTCTCACGACGTTCTGAACCCAGCTCGCGTACCGCTTTAATGGGCGAACAGCCCAACCCTTGGGACCGACTACAGCCCCAGGATGCGATGAGCCGACATCGAGGTGCCAAACCTCCCCGTCGATGTGGACTCTTGGGGGAGATAAGCCTGTTATCCCCGGGGTAGCTTTTATCCGTTGAGCGATGGCCCTTCCATGCGGAACCACCGGATCACTAAGCCCGTCTTTCGACCCTGCTCGACTTGTAGGTCTCGCAGTCAAGCTCCCTTCTGCCTTTACACTCTTCGAATGATTTCCAACCATTCTGAGGGAACCTTTGGGCGCCTCCGTTACACTTTAGGAGGCGACCGCCCCAGTCAAACTACCCGCCTGACACTGTCTCCTACCCGGGTTACGGGTATGGGTTAGAATTTCAATACAACCAGGGCAGTATCCCACCGACGCCTCCTCCGAAGCTGGCGCTCCGGGCTCTAAGGCTCCTGCCTATCCTGTACAAGTTGCACCAAAATTCAATATCAAGCTATAGTAAAGCTCCACGGGGTCTTTCCGTCCTGTCGCGGGTAACCTGCATCTTCACAGGTACTATAATTTCACCGAGTCTCTCGTTGAGACAGTGCCCAGATCGTTACGCCTTTCGTGCGGGTCGGAACTTACCCGACAAGGAATTTCGCTACCTTAGGACCGTTATAGTTACGGCCGCCGTTTACTGGGGCTTCAATTCGCACCTTCGCTTGCGCTAAGCACTCCTCTTAACCTTCCAGCACCGGGCAGGC
The DNA here is from genome assembly GCF_038003145.1 of Psychrobacillus sp. FSL K6-1464. Taxonomy (NCBI): domain Bacteria; kingdom Bacillati; phylum Bacillota; class Bacilli; order Caryophanales; family Bacillaceae; genus Psychrobacillus; species Psychrobacillus sp. FSL K6-1464. The sequence goes on along the minus strand of NZ_JBBOOP010000001.1, from coordinate 13,986 downwards.
GTCAGCCCATATACTTCACCTTACGGTTTTGCATAGACCTGTGTTTTTGCTAAACAGTCGCCTGGGCCTATTCACTGCGGCTCTTCTAGGCTATGAACCCAAAAGAGCACCCCTTCTCCCGAAGTTACGGGGTCATTTTGCCGAGTTCCTTAACGAGAGTTCTCTCGCTCACCTTAGGATTCTCTCCTCGACTACCTGTGTCGGTTTGCGGTACGGGCACCTTTCACCTCGCTAGAGGCTTTTCTTGGCAGTGTGAAATCAGGAACTCTAGACATACGTCCTCGCCATCACAGCTCAATGTTAAAGAATGCGGATTTGCCTACATTCACACCTTACTGCTTGGACATGCATAACCAACAGCATGCTTACCCTATCCTTCTGCGTCCCCCCATTACTCAAACGGTGGTTTGGTGGTACAGGAATATCAACCTGTTATCCATCGCCTACGCCTATCGGCCTCGGCTTAGGTCCCGACTAACCCTGAGCGGACGAGCCTTCCTCAGGAAACCTTAGTCATACGGTGGACGGGATTCTCACCCGTCTTTCGCTACTCATACCGGCATTCTCACTTCTAAGCGCTCCACCAGTCCTTCCGGTCTGACTTCAACGCCCTTAGAACGCTCTCCTACCACTGATACCAAAGGTATCAATCCACAGCTTCGGTGATTTGTTTAGCCCCGATACATTTTCGGCGCAGCGTCACTCGACCAGTGAGCTATTACGCACTCTTTAAATGATGGCTGCTTCTAAGCCAACATCCTGGTTGTCTAAGCAACGCCACATCCTTTTCCACTTAACAAATACTTTGGGACCTTAGCTGGTGGTCTGGGCTGTTTCCCTCTTGACTACGGATCTTATCACTCGCAGTCTGACTCCCAAACATAAATCATTGGCATTCGGAGTTTGTCTGAATTCGGTAACCCGGGATGGGCCCCTAGTCCAAACAGTGCTCTACCTCCAAGATTCTAACGTTTGAGGCTAGCCCTAAAGCTATTTCGGAGAGAACCAGCTATCTCCAGGTTCGATTGGAATTTCTCCGCTACCCACACCTCATCCCCGCACTTTTCAACGTGCGTGGGTTCGGACCTCCAGTAAGTGTTACCTTACCTTCATCCTGGACATGGGTAGATCACCTGGTTTCGGGTCTACGACCACATACTCATTCGCCCTATTCAGACTCGCTTTCGCTGCGGCTCCGTCTTCTCGACTTAACCTTGCATGGGATCGTAACTCGCCGGTTCATTCTACAAAAGGCACGCTATCACCCATTAACGGGCTCTAACTACTTGTAGGCACACGGTTTCAGGATCTATTTCACTCCCCTTCCGGGGTGCTTTTCACCTTTCCCTCACGGTACTGGTTCACTATCGGTCACTAGGTAGTATTTAGCCTTGGGAGATGGTCCTCCCAGATTCCGACGGAATTTCACGTGTTCCGCCGTACTCAGGATACACTCAAGAGAGAATGAATTTTAGACTACGGGGCTTTTACCCTATCCTGCGGACCTTTCCAGATCGCTTCGTCTAACTCATTCCTTTGTAACTCTATGTAGAGTGTCCTACAACCCCAAAAGGCAAGCCTTTTGGTTTGGGCTATTCCCGTTTCGCTCGCCGCTACTCAGGGAATCGAATTTTCTTTCTCTTCCTCCAGGTACTTAGATGTTTCAGTTCCCTGGGTGTGTCTCAGATGCGCTATGTATTCACGCAAATGTACTGCTCCATTACGAACAGTGGGTTTCCCCATTCGGAAATCTCCGGATCAAAGCTCACTTACAGCTCCCCGAAGCATATCGGTGTTAGTGCCGTCCTTCGTCGACTCCTAGTGCCAAGGCATTCACCGTGCGCCCTTATTAACTTAACCTAAAAGTTAAAAAGTCTTACACGTCGTGATTACGTAAATAATCACAACAGAATTTCTTGTTGTTTATTGTTTCAATGTCGTTTTATCCAGTTTTCAAAGAACAAGCGTTGAATCTTCATATAAAATGAACATTCAAAACTGAACTGCAAAACGTTAAGATACGAATAAAAATTCGTATTCCGATATTATCCTTAGAAAGGAGGTGATCCAGCCGCACCTTCCGATACGGCTACCTTGTTACGACTTCACCCCAATCATCTGTCCCACCTTCGGCGGCTGGCTCCCGTAAGGGTTACCCCACCGACTTCGGGTGTTACAAACTCTCGTGGTGTGACGGGCGGTGTGTACAAGGCCCGGGAACGTATTCACCGTGGCATGCTGATCCACGATTACTAGCGATTCCGGCTTCATGTAGGCGAGTTGCAGCCTACAATCCGAACTGAGAACGGTTTTATGGGATTTGCTCACCCTCGCGGGGTTGCGACCCTCTGTACCGTCCATTGTAGCACGTGTGTAGCCCAGGTCATAAGGGGCATGATGATTTGACGTCATCCCCACCTTCCTCCGGTTTATCACCGGCAGTCACCTTAGAGTGCCCAACTGAATGCTGGCAACTAAGATCAAGGGTTGCGCTCGTTGCGGGACTTAACCCAACATCTCACGACACGAGCTGACGACAACCATGCACCACCTGTCACCGCTGTCCCCGAAGGGAAAAGCCTATCTCTAGGCCGGTCAGCGGGATGTCAAGACCTGGTAAGGTTCTTCGCGTTGCTTCGAATTAAACCACATGCTCCACCGCTTGTGCGGGCCCCCGTCAATTCCTTTGAGTTTCAGTCTTGCGACCGTACTCCCCAGGCGGAGTGCTTAATGCGTTAGCTGCAGCACTAAGGGGCGGAAACCCCCTAACACTTAGCACTCATCGTTTACGGCGTGGACTACCAGGGTATCTAATCCTGTTTGCTCCCCACGCTTTCGCGCCTCAGCGTCAGTTACAGACCAGAAAGCCGCCTTCGCCACTGGTGTTCCTCCAAATCTCTACGCATTTCACCGCTACACTTGGAATTCCGCTTTCCTCTTCTGTACTCAAGTCCCCCAGTTTCCAATGACCTTCCACGGTTGAGCCGTGGGATTTCACATCAGACTTAAAGGACCGCCTGCGCGCGCTTTACGCCCAATAATTCCGGACAACGCTTGCCACCTACGTATTACCGCGGCTGCTGGCACGTAGTTAGCCGTGGCTTTCTAATGAGGTACCGTCAAGGTACGAGCAGTTACTCTCATACTTGTTCTTCCCTCACAACAGAGTTTTACGATCCGAAAACCTTCTTCACTCACGCGGCATTGCTCCATCAGACTTTCGTCCATTGTGGAAGATTCCCTACTGCTGCCTCCCGTAGGAGTCTGGGCCGTGTCTCAGTCCCAGTGTGGCCGATCACCCTCTCAGGTCGGCTACGCATCGTCGCCTTGGTGAGCCGTTACCTCACCAACTAGCTAATGCGCCGCGGGCCCATCCTGTAGTGACAGCCGAAACCGTCTTTTAACATCTCCCCATGAGAGGAAATGGATTATTCGGTATTAGCCCCGGTTTCCCGGAGTTATCCCAATCTACAGGGCAGGTTGCCCACGTGTTACTCACCCGTCCGCCGCTAAATCAGAAGAAGCAAGCTTCTTCGTCATTCGCTCGACTTGCATGTATTAGGCATGCCGCCAGCGTTCGTCCTGAGCCAGGATCAAACTCTCCATAATAGTTCACTTCCAGTATGCAGAGCACATTGAAAGCGAACAAATTAGAACTAGTTTAAAAGCTCATTTTGTTTTGCTGGCATCATCATTAAATGATGTCCAAAATTGTTTTGCTATCATCCTAACAAGTTAGTTGAAAGCTATGTTTCTTAACGTTTTGCATGTTCAGTTTTCAATGTTCATGTTGTTGTAATGTCGTTTTGGCGACTTCTATATAATATCAAGCTTTCGGAAGTATGTCAACACTTTATTGTAAAATAATATTAAACTCTTTCCTCTCCTAACAATAGAAGAAAGAGTTTAGGTTACTTTAACTAATAACACTTTCTATATGAAGAGTTCTTTTAGCAGCTAAATCTATTATTTGTCCACTATCAGATAATCGAATCATTGGGCGCATAGGAGAATCTCTATGTAAGAAAATTACTTCTCCTTTTTCTCCATTTGATAGAAGAACCCGCGTTGAAATTGGTAAAGACCCTACTAATTCTATTAATTTGTTTACGACTTCTATATTATACTTTCCAAATCCTTCTTCTCGAATCATTTCTAATACTTTAAAAGAGGAACTCTTGGCACGGTAAACTCGTTCTGAAGTCATCGCATGATAGACATCAGCTACTGCTATTATTTGTGAGTAAACAGAAACATTATCCAATTTATCACTTTTCGGATATCCACTTCCGTCTAAACGTTCATGATGTTGGAAAATTGCTAACTTCATTTCAGGTTTTAATAAAGGACTATCTTTTATCATTTGAAAACTATAAATGGTATGTTTTTTTATCTCCGAAAAGTCGAATTCAGTTAGGGCAGACTTTTTATCTCTTATTTTGGAATCTACTTTTGCCATACCTATATCAGCCATTAGACCGGCCGTAGCCATTTGCGTTATTTGACCAGAAGAGTAATTCAACTTTTTCGCTATTGCTCCTGAAATAATTCCAACTGCTATAGAATGATGTGCTATATATTTATCCATTTTAGAATACATATTTAAGAGAGAAAATACTTGTTTTTCTACCATTGCTTTTTCAACTAAAGGCATAATAATGTTCCTTAGTTTTGCTACATCTACTTTCATGCCTGATTCCCAGCCCATGAATTCTTTATAGAAGCTATCTACAGCATCTTTATATAATTGAACAAAACTCGTAGTCACTATCGGTTTTTCATCTATTGGAAGAGATTCTACTCTATCCTCATTTAACTTTTTAATCTCTTCATCTGATCTATTAAAAACATTTTCTAGAACAACGGGTACTTTAGTTATATTAAAAGCTCGCAACACTTGAATAAGTTCTCTAGTTACCTTTGCCTCTTTATGAATGATAGGTGAATTAGTGTTTACTAATATATCTTCTGCAATTATCGTACCTAATTTTAATTCCTCTAAGTTAATGAGGCTTTGGTTCATAAAGTATTCCTTCTTTCCTAATATTTCATTTATTATACTAAATATTCATCATGAAAGTATATGGAATTTAAACTAGATACAAAAACACACCCTTAAATAAAATTATTTAAGGGTGTGTTTTTACTTTTTATTCAGATTGTTCTTCCGTTGATGGTGTTTCAATTTCTTCCAATGTAGAATCTTCTTCTAAATTTTCTAAAATATCTTCGTCATCATCTTCTTTTTCAACTTTAGCTACAGTAGAAATTAATTCATCTCCTGATAACCTCATTAAGCGAACGCCCTGTGTACTACGGCCTGTTTTAGAAATGTCTTTTACATCCATACGGATAAGCATTCCATTAATCGTAATTAGCATTAAGTCTTCTGTTCCGTTAACCGCCTTAACAGCTGATAAAGGACCATTTTTGTCGGTGATTTGGCAAGTTTTAACACCCATACCACCGCGACTTTGCAGGCGATATTCCGACTCTGGAGTTCGTTTGCCGTATCCATTTTCTGTAACAACTAAAATCTCTTGCTCAGGTTCGATAATTTCCATACCAACTACATAGTCATCGTCTTTCAGACGAATCCCTCTTACTCCTCCGGCAGTTCTACCCATCGAACGTATATCGGTTTCTTCGAATCGAACTAATTTACCTTGTCTTGTCCCAATAATGATTTGTTTCTCACCATTAGTTAAGCGTACAGCAATAAGTTCATCTTCCTCACGCAATGAAATAGCAATCAACCCATTTGCACGAATATGTGCAAATCCAGTAACAGGAGAACGTTTTGTTATCCCATACTTCGTTGTGAAGATAAAGTAATTTTCCTCTTCAAATGATGCCATTGGAATCATAGCAGTAACCTGTTCGTCTTTTTCTACACCTAATAGGTTTATAATTGGCAAGCCTTTAGCTGTACGACCGTATTCTGGAATTTCAAATCCTCGAGCTCGATAAACTTTCCCTTTGTTTGTAAAGAAGAGAATTGTGTCATGTGTTGATGTGTACAATAAATGTTCTACAAAGTCATCTTCATTTGTACCCATTCCTTGTACACCACGTCCACCTCTTTTTTGGCTCTTATACGTATTAGCAGGTAGTCGTTTAATATATCCTTTGTTTGTTAAAGTAAGCACAGAATTTTCTACAGGGATTAAATCTTCATCCTCTAAAACTTCTGCTCCTCCAGCAACAATTTCAGTTCGGCGTTTGTCTGCGTAGCGATCTCTAATCTCAGAGATTTCTTCTTTAATTATTTCCACTACACGATACTCATTTGCCAAAATGAATTTTAGTTCTTCAATTAGTGTCATTAAGTTTTTATATTCTTCTTCAATTTTATCACGTTCTAAACCAGTTAGACGTTGTAAACGCATATCTAATATAGCTTGTGCTTGTCTTTCTGATAAATTGAAAGTCTCTATCAATCCATTTTTGGCTTCTTCGCCTGTTTGTGAAGCACGGATTAACTTAATAATTTCGTCGATATGGTCTAAAGCAATTCGAAGTCCCTCTAAAATATGTGCTCGGTCTTGAGCCTTGTTCAGTTCAAACTGTGTGCGACGACGTATTACTACTTTTTGATGTTCTAAGTAATGATAAAGCATTTCTTTTATATTCAAAACTTTTGGTTGGTTATCTACTAATGCAAGCATATTAACCCCAAAGCTTGACTGTAATGCAGTTTGTTTATATAAATTATTTAATAATACGTGAGAATTTGCATCCTTCCGTACTTCAATGACAATTCGCATTCCATTACGATCAGATTCATCTGCTAAATGCGTAATTCCATCGATTTTTTTATCGCGTACTAATTCTGCGATTTTTTCTATTAAACGAGCTTTGTTTACTTGATATGGTAATTCTTTAACAAGAATAACTTCTTTACCACTTGATTTTACTTCAATTTCCACTTTTGCACGTATTAATATAGAGCCTCTACCTGTTTCATAAGCTCGACGAATTCCACTTCGGCCTAAAATAATACCACCCGTTGGAAAATCTGGTCCAGGTATAATCGACATTAACTCTTCAATCGTAATAGCAGGATTTTCAGCTAGAGCTAACACTCCGTCAATTACTTCTCCTAGATTATGTGATGGAATGTTCGTAGCCATCCCAACAGCAATTCCAGAAGCACCATTTACAAGTAAGTTAGGATATCTACTAGGTAATACAACTGGTTCTTTTTCTTGTCCGTCATAGTTATCTTTATAATCGATGGTGTTTTTATTGATATCTCGCAATAATTCTAAAGCAATTTTAGACATACGTGATTCTGTATAACGCATTGCCGCTGCTCCGTCACCATCTACAGAACCAAAGTTTCCATGACCATCTACTAGCATATAACGATAACTAAAATCTTGCGCCATACGGACCATTGCATCATAAATAGATGAGTCACCATGTGGATGATATTTCCCCATTACGTCTCCTACAATACGAGCCGATTTCTTATGAGGTTTATCAGGCGTATTCCCCAACTCTTGCATACCATATAAAATTCGACGATGTACAGGTTTTAGCCCGTCACGAACGTCTGGTAAGGCACGGGATACAATAACACTCATTGCATAGTCTAGAAATGAGGTTCTCATTTCTGTACTAATATTAATCCCTTTAACGCCTTTATTCGGTATTTCTGACATCCTAAAGACCTCCAGTCACACACTTTCTTATATATCTAAGTTTTTCACGTATACAGCATTCTCTTCAATAAAAAGACGTCTTGGTTCTACTTCTTCGCCCATTAATTGCTCAAAGACTTTATCTGCTTCCATTGCATTATCTAAATTTACTTGTAGTAATGTACGTTCTTCAGGATCCATAGTAGTATCCCAAAGTTGATCTGCATCCATTTCTCCTAACCCTTTATAACGTTGAATATTTGGTTTTGAGGTTTTAGGTAAACGATCTAATATTTCTTTTAATTGTTCATCGTTGTAACAATACTCTACATGCTTTCCTTGTTTCACTTGATACAATGGTGGTTGGGCTGCATATACATAGCCAGCTTCTATTAATGGTCTCATGAAACGGAAGAAGAAAGTAAGTAACAATGTCCGAATATGCGCTCCATCTACGTCAGCATCTGTCATAATGATAATTTTATGGTAACGAGCTTTTTCTAATGTAAACTCTTCTCCAATACCAGTTCCAAGTGCAGTGATCATTGCACGAATCTCAGCATTTCCTAAAATTCTATCTAAACGTGCTTTTTCCACATTCAGGATTTTCCCACGTAAAGGTAATATTGCTTGGAAATGACGATCTCGGCCAGATTTAGCAGAACCACCGGCAGAGTCACCCTCTACGATATATAGTTCACTTTCTGCGGGAACACGTGAAGAACAGTCTGCTAACTTACCTGGTAAGCTAGAAACCTCTAATGCAGATTTTCGTCGTGTAAATTCACGAGCTTTCTTAGCAGCAACCCGAGCTCTAGCAGCCATCAATCCTTTTTCCACTACTTTTCTTGAAATTTGAGGATTTTCTAATAAAAATCGATCAAATCCTTCGGAGAAAAGACTATTAGTAATAGTACTTACTTCGGAGTTACCTAACTTTGTTTTTGTTTGTCCTTCAAATTGAGGGTTTGGATGTTTGATGGACACAATTGCAGTTAAGCCTTCTCGCACATCATCCCCTGATAAGTTGGTGTCTGCCTCTTTTAACAAACCATTTTTTCTTGCATAGTCATTTATGACACGAGTTAATGCTGTCTTGAAGCCTGATTCATGCGTACCACCTTCGTAGGTACTTATGTTATTAGCAAAAGATAAAATGTTAGAAGAGTATCCTGAATTGTATTGCATTGCAATTTCTACAGAGATTCCATCCTTTTCGCCTTCAACGAAGATAGCCTCTTCTGTTATAGGTTCTTTGGACTCGTTCAAATCTTCTACGTATGATTTAATACCACCCTCGTAGTAATACTTAATCGTTTTTTCTTTTCCTTCTCTTTCATCAGCAAGTGTTATAGACAACCCACGGTTTAAATACGCAAGTTCACGAACACGATGTTCAAGTATCTCGTATTCATATACTGTAGTTTCTGTGAATATCTCGCTATCAGCTTTGAATCTTGTAGTTGTTCCAGTAACATCTGTTTCTCCAATAACTTCTAAAGGAGCGGAAACTGCTCCACGTTCAAATTTGATAAGATGAATTTTTTCATCACGTTTAACATATACTTCTGTATATTCGGATAGGGCGTTTACTACTGAGGCACCTACACCATGTAGTCCTCCGGATACTTTATATCCGCCACCGCCAAATTTACCACCTGCATGTAGAATTGTCATAATTACTTCTACTGCTGGTTTACCCATTTTTTCTTGATTATCGACTGGTATACCACGACCATTGTCTTCTACTCGTATCCAATCATCTTTTTCGATAGTGACAATAATATGATCACAGTGTCCTGCTAATGCTTCATCAATACTATTATCAACAATTTCCCAAACAAGATGATGAAGCCCTCTTGAACTTGTTGTACCAATATACATTCCTGGACGCTTTCGAACAGCTTCTAATCCTTCTAATACTTGTATCTGATCAGCATCATAAGATTGCTCTAGGTCTTTTTCTTCCATAGCCAACTTGCTCACCCACTCTTTCATTCCTTCAATAATGGTGAATCATTTAATAATTATTTTGTTTACCATTTATATTCGTCACTAATTTTTACGGGTCTACTATTGTCCCTTGTTCCACATGAAACAACTCGGCCTGCTGAATCGTTTCATGTGCAATTCCTTCTACACTTGTAGTCGTTACAAATGTTTGTACATCTCCTTGAATTGTATTCAACAAGTGAGATTGTCGGTAATCATCTAGTTCAGATAGAACATCATCCAGTAATAAAACAGGAGATTCACCAACCTCCTGTTTTATTAATTCAATTTCAGCAAGTTTTAAAGATAATGCTGTTGTTCGCTGCTGTCCTTGAGATCCATAAGTTTGAACGTCATAGTCATTTACAAAAAATTGTAAATCATCACGATGTGGTCCGATTAAGGATACACCACGGTAGAGTTCTCTACTCTGACTTTCTGCTATTTTTTTTTCGAGATGATTTTTCATTTCATTTGTTGACCATTCTGGTTGAATCCCAGTTGAAGAGTTATAGGTAATTCGCAATTTTTCTAAACCTCTAGAAATCCCAAAGTGAATGGGTTCTGCCCATTGTTGTAGCAATTGCATAAAGTGAAATCTCTTTTGAATCACTTTTACAGCGGATTCTATATATTGTTCTGTATAAACATCGAACATCACATCATTTAACATCGACTTCCCTTGATGTTGTTTTAAAATATGATTTCGCTGTTTCATTATTTTTTGGAATTGAAGTAAATCATGTAAATAAATAGGGGAAATTTGACCGATTTCCATATCAAGAAATCGTCTTCTCACTTGTGGACTACCTTTTACTAAATATAAATCTTCTGGAGCAAACATTACGACATTAAGCTGACCTATATAATCGCTTAACCGTGTTTGTTCTAAATGGTTCACCTTGGCCTTTTTCCCTTTTTTGGAAAGAATTAATTCCAAAGGTAAGTGTCCATATTTTTTTTGAATATCCCCTTTTATTTTACCATAGTCTGCGTCCCAACGTATCAATTCTTTATCGTTTGAGGTCCTATGAGACTTGGCCATGGATAATACATAGAGAGACTCCATCAAATTTGTTTTACCTTGCGCATTTTCACCTATTAATACATTGATCTTAGAGGAAAAATTCATTTCAATTGAATCATAATTACGGAAATCTTTTAACTCTAAACGTTCAATATACATGTCAAGCCCCGTTCTCAGGTCCAACCAATTTATATCTTCCTACTTCCGGAATATTTACGACGTCATTATGACGTAATTTACGACCTCTTCGTTGATCTACTTCTCCGTTAACAAATACTTCATGCTCACTTAAAAACCATTTGGCCATTCCGCCAGAGCTAATTGTATCTGTCATTTTTAATAATTGCCCAAGTGTTATATATTCTGAGTCAAATCGAATTTCTTCCATCAATAACTCAACCTCTTCTCATTTTCATTATCCCTTCATTTTACCTCAAATACCGAAATAAGCAAAGAAAAGCGTGAGCCCCTATATATGCTCCGACAATGGTCTTCCTCGTTGAGCTTATCAGAGTATCAATTGCTGGAAGAATTCTAGGAAAAGGTCGCCTTAGCTTTTATCGATATCTTGAAGTAACTCAAGCATCTACCCAACCAACGCGGACAATATGTAAGGAAAAAATCCCTAAAAAAAAAGGTAGCCACAAATGTGACTACCTCATGAATATTAGTAAGTTCTAACTGGCAAAATTAGTTGTAGTATGGAATCATCATGCACAGATTTCAATATAAATGGTCTCATAGCCCCTGTGAATAAGATCTTAACATCTTGACCATCAATAGCTTTTAAAGCATCCATCATATATTTGGCGCTAAATGAAATCTTCAATTCTTCGCCATCTATTTCTTCAGCTTGAATTTGTTCTTCGACATTACCTATTTCTGGTGAGTTAGAAGAAACTTCTATAAATCCATTTCCTAAAGTGGAAAAACGAACAACATTGTTTCTTTCTTCACGTGCAAGTAAAGAAGCTCTATCAATTGCTTGCAGTAAAGATTTACTGTTAACCAAGATAGTTGTTTTACTTTCATTTGGGATTAATCTTGAAGTATCCGGATAATTACCTTCTAATAATCGAGAGTAAAATAGCACGTTTCCTGTTTTAAATAAAACTTGTTGTTGAGTCATCACAATCGCAACTTCTGATGATGTTTCCTCTAAAATTTTATTTAATTCATTTAAGCTTTTCCCAGGAATAACGATACTATATTCTTCCTCTGGTAAATCTTTAATAGCTGTTTTTCTCTTAGCTAATCTATGACTATCAGTAGCTATACAGTGAAGTTCCCCATCCTTAACTTGCCAATTGACACCAGTAAGGACTGGACGACTTTCTGAAGTCGATACTGCAAATACTGTTTCTTTAATAATTGACTTAAGTAAATCAGATGGAATGAAGAATTGTCTTTCTTCTTCTATTTCAGGAAGCATTGGATATTCCGATGCATCTAATCCAATAAGATTAAATTCTGATTTTCCTGATCTAATATGTGTTTGAAATTGATTGGTAACTTCAATTTCTACATTATTGGTAGGCAACTTCCGTACAATTTCATTGAATACTCTTGCTTGTAGGACGATAGAGCCAGGTTCTGTAATACTAATAACTTGTTCTCCATTTTTTTCAACAGGTATAAAAGTTTGAATAGTAATATCTGAATCACTACCAGTAATATAAAGTCCTTTATTAGTAATTTCTAATTTCAATCCAGTCAGAATTGGAATTGTTGTTTTGGAACTTACTGCTTTTATAACATCGCTTAATCCCTCTAATAAACTATCTCTCATTACTTCGAATTTCATTTTTATACCTCACTTATATAATTATATTTATTTAAAAGAATAATAGATATAGTACTAGGGCTTGTGGATATGTTGATAAGTATCTTTTTCTTAACGTATACCTACTTGTCCACATGTGCATAAGTTGTGTCTAAGTAATCTAGTAAACTATGCATTTATCCACAAAATCTTTTTTACCTACCTAAAATAGATTTGATTTGTTTTACATCGTCTTGAAGATTTGCATCATCTTTTAGCATTCTGGATATTTTTTCGTGTGCATGAATAACGGTCGTATGATCACGTCCACCAAATTCTTCTCCAATTTTAGGCAACGAAAAATCAGTCAGCTCTCGTGAAAGATACATAGCTACTTGGCGTGGGAATGCTATGGACTTTGTACGTTTTTTTGCAACAAAATCTTCTAATCTAATATGAAAATGCTCCCCAACAACCTTTTGAATATCTAAAATCGTGATAATTCTTGGACGAGCATTGGGCAAGATATCTTTAAGAGCTTCTGCTGCCAAGTCGATATTAATATCCTTATTTATAAGAGAAGAATAGGCTACTACTCGGATGAGAGCACCTTCTAACTCACGAATATTAGAGTCTATTTGGTTTGCTATATATGCCATCACGTCATCTGAGATATCTAATCCATCAGCACGAGCTTTTTTGCGTAAAATAGCAATACGAGTTTCTAAATCTGGTGGTGCAATATCCGTGATTAATCCCCATTCAAAGCGAGAACGCAAACGATCCTCTAAAGTAGGAATTTCTTTTGGCGGACGGTCACTTGAAATGACAATTTGCTTAGATTCTTCATGCAGAGCATTAAATGTATGAAAAAATTCTTCTTGAGTTGATTCTTTTCCTGCAAGGAACTGAATATCATCTATTAATAACACATCTACATTTCTATACTTATTGCGGAAATTGACTGCTTTATTATCTCTTATAGAGTTGATAAACTCATTTGTAAACTTTTCAGAAGATAAATAAACCACTTTAGCATTTGGATTGTGTTCTTGTACATAATGACCAATCGCATGCATTAAGTGGGTTTTTCCTAGTCCAACTCCTCCATATATGAAAAGTGGATTGTAAGCTTTAGCAGGGGCCTCGGCAACAGCTAAAGAGGCTGCATGGGCGAAGCGATTCCCAGATCCAATGACAAACGTGTCAAATGTATTCTTGGAATTTAACATTCCAGGTGAAAAATCTGGTTGATCTCCATTATTTGCAGAGATTTTTGGTTTAGGCATGTCGAAATCATCCATGTCTAGATTTTTCGGGACAACGAAAGATATTAATAGTTCGTTTCCAGTTAACTCGGTTAATATGCCAGCTATTAGGTGAACATAATGATTTTCTAACCAATCTCTAGCAAATGAGTTAGGTGCAGCTATCGTAACAGTTTCTCCTTTATATGAAAGTAGTTTGGTCGACTTCAGCCAAGTTTCAAAACTTGGTTTAGATGTTTTCTTTTCTACTTCAGAGAGAACTTTAGCCCAAAGTTCTTCTAAGTGTTCCAA